>NZ_CM142678.1:0-3599139 GCF_054889245.1 Glutamicibacter sp. X7 | reverse complement strand
GAAGGCGCCTCTTTTCTCTGGGAAATGCAATGTTGGTCACAACGAAGCGCCGAATAGTCGATGTTCTACCGTCTTTCGGGCAACGTCGCTTCCGATTCTAGCGGTCATCCACATGGTTATGCACAGTTCTGGGGAAAAAGTTCCCTCTCGGGATGTGTAGAACCGTATTACCCGATTTCACTTGGGCGTATCTATCCTCAGGTGTTCCGTGTATACAGAGATATCCACGTTCGTTGCCCGAAAAGTATGTCGTAATCCACAAGATTCGGATAGATTATTCACAACCTCCGGGTCTCTGGTTCAGCTGGGAGGTGAAGTTGTCGTGCCGGTTTGACGGCGCGAACTTATTTTTCTATCGTTATTTAGTCCTATGCGCGTGTTTCGTGCCCTGCTCAGGTTTAGAAGAGCCCACGAAATTGCGCATGTCAAAAGAACGAGCGTCGGCCTGTTGTTATTCAGCTAGCTAGTAACGGGTAAGACGCGCCATCTAGATCGTCTTGGAGTGTCACCGTGAGCAAGCGGACTTTTCAGCCTAACAACCGTCGTCGTGCCAAGAAGCACGGTTTCCGTCTACGTATGCGTACCCGTGCGGGTCGTGCCATCATGTCGGCACGCCGCGGCAAGGGCCGCAGCTCGCTGTCCGCATAAATTTGCGGATTAGCGTTTGGTCTCATGCTCTGACGCGTTTCATACGGAACCGTCGTATCTGACATGTTGCCAAAGAGTCAGCGACTGCGCCTAGCGCAGGACCTTACAGCCACTGTACGTTCCGGCGTCCGAAGCGGACGCCGGAACGTCGTGCTATATGCACGTCTTCGAAATGACGACGTGCAGGGCGATCGTTTTGGGTTTATTGTTTCGAAGGCTGTCGGCAATGCGGTGCACCGGAACCTAACCAAACGACGTATGCGCGAGATTTCTCGAATTTTGCGTACCGAAGACGGCAATATCGATTACGTGCTTCGGGCATTGCCTGGCGCCGCGGAGTTGCCTTGGACCGAATTGAACCGGCAGATTGTCGGTGCTCACCAGTCTGTCCTACGTAAGGTTCAGGACAGTCGTGCGTAAAGATACGGTTCCCCGCACGGGAGTATTCTGGTTTCTCATAGATATACCGAGGAACCTACTCATTGCCTTGCTCATCGCCTATCGTAAGGTGATTTCGCCGATCTACGGTGACGTGTGCAGATACTTCCCTAGTTGCTCGGCTTATGGACTTGAAGCCGTGACCCAGCATGGGGCAATTAAGGGCATTGGTTTGACTACTTGGCGGGTCCTGCGCTGCAATCCGTTCTCCCACGGGGGAGTGGACCATGTGCCGGAGGGACCGCGGATTTGGCCCGAGGGCAAGGTCCCGAGGATCATAGTTCTGAATCACCCTGTGATTCCCGACGATGAAGATGCCGCGGAAAGCGGTAACAAGGAGCTTGACCGCTAATGAATTTCCTTGATTGGATACTGACCCCGTTCACGTTCGTCGTGTCGTGGATTCTGTGGGCCTTCCACGAACTGTTCACGATGATCGGCATGAACGCCGATTCTGGTGTCACCTGGACCCTATCGATCATCTTCCTTGTGTTGCTGATTCGTACGGCGCTGATCCCTGTTTTCGTCAAGCAGATCAAAGCGCAGCGTGCAATGCAGGCCCTGCAGCCTGATCTGCGCAAGCTGCAGGCGAAGTACAAGGGCAAGACCGATCAGCTGTCGCGTCAGGCGATGGTTCAGGAGCAGCAAGCTCTATTCAAGAAGCACAAGACGAACCCGCTGTCATCGTGCCTTCCGTTGCTCGTGCAGATGCCGTTCTTCTTTGCGCTTTTCCGCGTTCTTAACGAGGCATCGCGAGCAAGCGAGAATAACACCGGTATCGGTGCATTGTCGGCTGCGCATATTCGCAGCTTTGACGACTCTTCAATCTTCGGTGCTCCATTGTCGGAAACGTTCCTGGGGACCATTAATTCAGGTTCGGTGAACGTAGCTGTCATCGTCGTCGCGGTGATCATGATTCTGGCGATGACGGCGTCACAGTTCATTACTCAGCGTCAGCTGATGACCAAGAACATGAGTGCTGAGGCTCTGCAGGGGCCATTTATGCAGCAGCAGAAGATGATGCTGTACATTCTGCCTTTGGTCTTCGGTATCGGTGGTATCAACTTCCCAATTGGTGTTCTGATCTACTGGACCGCTTCGAACTTGTGGACCCTTGGTCAGCAGTTCTGGGTAATCCGCAACAACCCGACGCCAGGCTCCGAGGCTGAGCGTGACCTTAACGCCCGCCGTGCTGCCAAGGGCTTGCCTCCGGTGGGTCAGAAGAAGAATTCCGCTCCTGAAGTGACTGCGGTTGATGAGCAGTCGAAGGGTCAGCGTCAGCAGCCACAGCGTAAGAACCGTCGGAAGAAGAAGTAGTCATGACCACCACCGAAGAGACCGCATCGGCGGAGTTGAAGACCCAGGACGTAGTAACCGAGTCCCTTGACGAGGGCGACGTAGCTGCCGATTACCTTGAAGAGCTACTGGATATTGCAGACCTTGATGGCGATATCGATATCGAGATTCGTGGGGGACGTACTTACATTTCGATCGTAGCCGACGATCAGCCAGCCGATCTCTCCAGCCTCGTTGGGGCAGAGGGTGAAGTTCTCGACGCCTTACAGGAACTGACACGCCTTGCTGTATTGAGCGCTACGGGCGAACGTTCCCGCCTTGTACTTGATATCGCCGGTTACCGTGCGCAGCGCGCTGAAACCCTCCAAGCGATGGCGCAGGAAGCTATCAAGCAGGCCCAAGCAGACGGGGAATCCGTCCATCTAGAGCCGATGAGCGCCTATGAGCGCAAGATCGTCCATGATGTTATTGCCGATGCGGGGTTGCATTCCGAATCCGAGGGCGAAGGCTCTCGGCGGCATATCGTGGTTTCGGTTTCCGGAAACTAATTGCTTTTACCTTAAGGACGATCCTATGACTGAAGACCTGAGCTTGAGCGCTACAGAACAGGTAGCTGCGGAGAAGATCTTTGGAGATCGCCTAGACCTCGCGCGACGCTACGTACAGCATTTGGCTACATCCGGAATTGAACGTGGCCTGTTAGGGCCACGTGAGGTACCACGCCTCTGGTCGCGTCATGTACTGAACTGCGCTGTCATCGCGGAGCTCATGGACAAGGACGCGGAGGTTGCCGATGTGGGCAGTGGCGCGGGACTGCCGGGTTTGTGTCTGGCCATCGCGCGAGCCGACTTGAAGCTCACCCTGATTGAGCCATTGGAACGCCGTTGCATTTGGCTTACGGAAGTTATCGAAGATCTTGGACTTGATAACGTCACAGTCATGCGGGGACGAGCCGAGCAAATGGTGGACGTCGTTAACGCGCAGTATGTCACGGCGCGTGCCGTATCAGCCCTGTCCAATCTAGCCGGCCTGACCTTGCCTCTGTTGCACGGCCAAGGTGAGCTTCTCGCCATCAAGGGCCGTTCTGCGGCTGAGGAGATCGCGAAGGCCGAGAAGACCGTCAAGAAGCTTGGTGGGGCTAATACCGAAGTCATCGTCGTAGGCGAGGAAGTCCTAAAAGAACCAACCACGGTGGTTCGAATTAAGGTTGGCTAGAGGTTAGGCGATAGTCTTTAAGGTGTTGGTGCCTCTCCCAAGGAGGTATCGGCACGGAAGATGATTTTCGTAGATAAACAAACGAAATCATTTGTCGCTGATTGTTTCACGTGAAACATGGTTCAAGCTGTCGTAGTTCTATACGTCACGAGATACAGAGGAGCACTCCTTGAGTAAGACGAAGGATCCGTCGAACAGTGTGTTCGACTTTAACGACTCCTCTTCTCCCCTTGCCAGCCAACTGGCCAGTGAGCATCGTCGTCGCGAGGCGCTGGCGGAGAAGGTGATCCCAACGCCTGATAAGACCAGATACTTCACGATATCTAACCAGAAGGGTGGCGTCGGCAAGACCACGACCACCGTCAACCTTGCCGCCGCGCTGGCCAAGGGCGGGTTGAATGTTCTTGTCATTGACATTGACCCTCAGGGCAACGCTTCAACCGCGCTAGGCATCGAGCACCACGCCGAGGTTGAAAGTATCTACGATGTCCTCATCAATGATGTTCCTTTAGCTGACGTGGTAGCCACATGCCCTGATCTACCGACCCTTCAGGTGGCGCCGGCTACCATTCACCTGGCTGGCGCCGAAATCGAGCTTGTTTCTCTAGTTGCACGAGAGCAACGTTTGCAACGGGCGCTCGACGATTACGCTCGGACTCGTCAGCGCCAGGGTCTGCCGCGCCTCGACTACGTTTTCATCGATTGCCCGCCGAGCCTTGGGCTGTTGACCGTAAACGCCTTTGTCGCAGCTCGGGAAGTGCTTATCCCAATCCAGTGCGAGTACTATGCCCTCGAGGGATTGAGCCAGCTCCTGAAGAACATTGAGATGATTCAGAAGCATCTGAATTCTCGTCTGACGGTCTCCACTATCCTTCTGACGATGTACGATGGTCGAACTAATCTAGCGTCTCAGGTTGCGAATGAGGTTCGGGAGCATTTCCCTGAGCAGGTTTTGGGTGCACTGATTCCACGTAGCGTTCGTATTTCCGAGGCTCCGAGCTACCAACAGACCGTTATTACTTACGACCCCAACTCCACGGGTGCATTGTCTTACATGGAAGCAGCAATTGAAATTGCTGAACGCGGTGTACGGGCGAAGTAAGCAAGCGAACGCCAATCTTGTATTAACACACCCCTTCTTGCGCTCTCTTAACTACCTCGGGCCAGTAGACTAGTCATATCTGCGATTTGCGAGGAAAGGGCGTTGGAACGCAATGGTCGAGAAGAAGCGAGGCCTAGGACGTGGGCTTGGGGCATTGATCTCCAGTACGCCTACCGCACCATCTGGAGACGACACCGATTATGTTTCACGTGAAACCAAGGTGGCAGATACGACTCCGAGCGATAGCACCAAAACCAAGCCCGTCCGCCCTGTTGACATGTTTTTTGAGCCAGGCCGCAAGACCGACTCACTGACTGCAACGCGTCAGCCCTCGGGCAACTCCCGCTCGAACCGTCGCCAGAGAGCCGAGATGCCTGGGTTGGCTGGGACCGTCAAGCCAAAGAGCAACGATAAGACAGAAGAAGCTAGTAAGCGACCCGAGACGGCTATGGAAGCGGCCAAGTCATCTGATGATGTCGAGTTGATCGATGTTCCTGGCGCACAGTTCATGGAACTTGATGTCACGAAAATTCACCCCAATCGCAAGCAGCCTCGTACCAATTTCGATCAGGAGCACATGGATGAGCTCATCCACTCCATTCGCGAGATTGGTCTCCTCCAGCCCATCGTCGTACGACCTTCTCGTGAAGCGGGGGATGAGCCCTATGAGCTGGTCATGGGTGAGCGCCGTTGGCGTGCAACTCAGGCAGCTGGACTTGCCACAATTCCGGCTATCATTCGTGACACGCTCGATACCGATCTCCTGCGCGATGCACTGCTGGAGAATCTTCATCGTTCACAACTGAATCCGCTTGAAGAAGCTGCTGCGTACCAGCAATTGTTGGAAGAGTTTAACTGCACGCAAGAGGTCCTTTCTGATCGTATCGGCCGATCGCGTTCACAGATATCAAATACCATTCGTCTGATGAAGTTGCCGCCTCTTGTACAGCGTCGGGTCGCGGCTGGCGTACTGTCGGCAGGGCACGCTCGAGCACTCTTGGGGCTGACCAACAGTGAAGCGATTGAGCAACTAGCCCAGCGAGTTGTGAATGAAGGTATGTCCGTTCGCGCCACTGAAGAAGCGGTAGCCCTCAGCGATGATCGACCGAAGAAGAAGGAAAAGAAGCCGCGCGAAGCTAATCGCAACGAACGCCTCGATTTCCTGGCCTCGTCATTAGCCGACAGACTCGATACGAATGTGAAGATCTCGCTAGGCGCACGTAAGGGCAAGGTGAGCATCGAGTTCGCCTCCGTCGAAGATCTGAATCGGATCATGGAAGTTCTGGACCCTGAGGCCAAGGGTTAGTCCCTGTTTCGGAAAGCGGTGTGTGTTTCACGTGAAACACACACCGCTTTTTCATGCCGGGAGCGAGCATGTTTCACGTGAAACAGGGAGGCAGACCGCCGAGGCGCTGCTAGAACGACCCGTGAGTGACCTGAGATCGGGAAACGAGCTAATCGTTGATAGTCGGGCGGGCCACAAGTGTAACTACCGCTGTGCACGGAGTTTGTGAATCTTTCGCACGATCGGACGAGTCGCTCGATGAGCCGATAGCTTGAAATACCTAAGGGGAGCGATCTGCAGTCAGAGGGGTATCTACGATCAGGCGGAGCGGGCCCTTGGTCTTGTCCTCGCGAATGAATGATTTACAAACTGACATGAGTTCTCTGAGCAGTATGGTGCAGCGCGCAGAGCTGACTGCGGTCACGGCTACCGCGATCACCTACAAGCAAAGGATGCATGAAACAGCTACATGCAGGGAGACGAGGGGCAGGTAGGGCAGAAACCTGCGTTGTCCGAGCGGATGAGTAACGACCTACCTCGTAGCCGGTGCCATGGTAGGCGGCCATAGTGAAAGCGCGCCCGTAGACCGGGAAGGAAGACCCGAAAACCACCTCGAGCGTATAGCACGGGAGCGAAAACTAGCGCCCGTCCCATATGATCCACGAGACTGATCGCAGTGGCAACGACCGTACGACCGCAAGAGGCAGATGTGGCATGAGATGACGTGCAAGTACGACAGTTGCTGGCGACGTCAGAAGTACGGCTAAAGTCGCGGAAAACGATATGCAATCACCGCGGCCGCTTAATGCAATGGGAGCCGCACCAAAACTGGCTTTACGTGCACCATCAAGGATGTGCAGGCGGATCGAGGAGACCCTCGACCTAAACTTCTGTGTGAGTCGTGACCTTACGCCTGGATGCTCACAGATTCGATGTAACTGGGCTGCCATTTGGTCAGTTCGCGTCATCCGTAGCTCTGCTTGAGACACTAGAGCTCGAAGACCTGCGGTACCGTGAAAGCCCTAGCCTCCAGCATCATCAGCGAAATGTGACTGTTGGAGGCTGGGACCTTGCTTGAGCAGGGAATCGACAAAGGCATTGCTTGTCTCGAAGGTTCAGGACTCCAACTCTAGGCAGTACGGCCGATTCGCCTCGGAACATGGGCGTATGCCAGACGCGGGCCCTCGGAGGTGCGGATGTCATGCGCGGCCGGCATGCCGAATGCATTAGGCGTTACTGATACCTGCGTCGTCAAACTTTGCTCGATCGAGAACTCCCGGTCTCCACATGAAAACGTTCGCCAGACAGGCGGATAGCAGGGGAGGGGACTCTTCCCGTGACGTCTTAGCGGAGTGAGAGAGGATAGGAAGACTTGCTGAAGGCGAGAGGACTGGCCTTATTCACTAGCCAGGTGGAAACGCTACAAGTTCAACTATCGAGGTACCACCAAGCGCGGTCGTAGCCAGAGGGCCACAAAGTATCCGTGCGGGTGGATCGTGCAGCGGGCAAACGCGGCGCAGCTATACGCCGATGCAGTCGCGCTAAGTGAGCTTCCGAATGAAGTACCTGAATCGAGAGATGTCGTTTGCGTCAGAAAGCAAGTGCCGTCTAAGTACAAGATTGATTGGTTCGGGACGAGCCCACAAGCTACGCACCCTATCAGCGCATCGTGCGTCAATCGCTTCGCCGGCCAATGTAGGTTCGTGAATGCTTCCTCCGAGAGCAGGAGCGGAGCAATGATTCGTGGCAAATCGTCGAAACGGGGTTTGATACTGGCCATGGCTAGCTCACGGAGGGCGGCATTGACATTCCAAGACAAACAATCCAAAGTCGTTAGCGCCGATGGACATGAGATGTGCTGCCGATAGGAAGCACGAAGTTCAGAAAATTCGACGGCAGTGAGGTCGCCTAGGTTGGCGTGACACGTGGTGACGTGCCCGCCCGTAAACGCTACGGGTCACCGGATTTATCCTTCAACCAAGTTCCCTCTTTCTGATGCGAAAGATCTTCGAGAGATAACCGCCTCTCATATTGTCGACCGGCAACACGTCCGACCGAACGACTCACAGAGGCATCGCCAGACCTGATATGTGATTTGGTGCTGGCCATGGTCAACCTGCTTCACCCCGTCTACGCCGACCCGTGGTGGTCGTGGTCTACAGAGGGAACACTCCTCCTTGAGGGGCGCGGCTTTAGGGGTACCGACATTGGGATGTTGAGTAGTCAGGTCGAGACCGTGGGTGTTGTCGTCTCCTAGCGCCGGTAAAAACCCTACTTCCCCTCATGGGCCGTTAGAACGGAGTAAACGTGCCTACACTGGGGTGATCACCGTCGTGAACGAGTAAGACCTCGCTGGGTCACTTCCCGATGCCGGGATAAGCGCGTCAAATGACCTGGCATTCGACGACTGTCCAAATTCCAAGTCTCGGGCGTGACTACAGATATAGAACGTGGGGTCGAAGAGTTCCGTACAGGTTGCTGGGGGAGACTGTACCGCTCGTGCTCGTGATTCTGAGCGGTGTCGAGCAGGGAAGTCTGTGTAGGCAGTCACGGTGATCCTGACAGTGATCTTGGTCGTCGCGATCGCCACGACGGGATCCCACAAATGCTCGGAGCAACAGTTGAAACCAAGAGAACCCGGTCCGCATGGAACCCTGGCCTGCACCGAGCTGGTCACTCCGAGCAAGCTTAGGGTCGGGCTGGTCACCTGGAGCGCACACCCGTGATCTGCGGAAGCATTAGTTGTTAATCTGCTCGCAGCGATGCCGCATCCGCTATGCGGCAACCCCGATATGGGTCACTCCGAAAGTCATGTGACAGCGGTCAAAACGGTTCGTCACTCGGTCTATGACCACGTAGACGAGGCCGCTGCATAACCAGAACGACCGCCTGCGGCGTACATGTACCAATAGCTGCCGACCATCCTCGAGGATCTGTACATGGCCCGGGAAAATAACCTCTCGTTGGCCGGGCTCCCGATGAATGGGTGGCAGTGGAAGTGCTCGAACAACCCGAGTTCGCGATTGAACGGGGAGACGCCTAGCCGTTGGCAGGGGAGGGACTGTTCTAGACCCGAGAGACGGTCATCGCTCTAATCGGCGCGTTGATGGCTGAGCAAGGTGCTCAACGGGCCTGACACCATCACAGCAGAGACCGGAGACGGGACTTGCCCTACGCGCTGGGTGCCCTATCCAATCTTCTGAAGGGCCTACCGCTCCACTGAAGCCGTGATCTGAGGCTGAAACCGTGCCACACCCACATCAGCCGCTGACGAAGCCTTGTACAAGCTCATGCAGTGTCGGTGAATGTTGCATCGAGGCTAGGTTCGAAAGTTCAAGAAACGTCGTTCGAGCGTTGTAAGGGTGGCTGCACGTTGGACCGAGTCTTCCACGCTGAGGGACTTTCTAAGCACCCAAAGACACAACGACAAGCGTGTTGGACGCCGAGACGGGATAAACCCGCCTACGGCCTATCTGGAGGACAGTCTGGGGCCGTTACAACGGATTCAGACAGCGGGCCCATACTGGGCGTGCTGGTCCTTTAGCGCCCGACAGAGGCACAAGGATAATGAAATAACTGGTGCCTTTCTGCTGCTGAACGAGCGTTGCTCAAATCTAGCAGTCGTTGCGGCACAGTCCTTGAACCTGCTGACTCATGGGGGAGCGAGAGTCTATCTGGCAACAGGACGCAAGACGCTTTCCGTCAATTTCACTTGTGCTCCGCGCAAGTTCTTTGTAAGTGTGGCGTGTCAGGGATAGGCATGAATGTCTAGTTTTGCCGTTCGGCGGTACCGCATTCTGGGGCCGTCCATCGCGTCGCTAGCGACCACATAAACCGAAACTCTAATGAAGACATGCACTGTGTCCGCTCTCGAGAAATCACGTGGGAGCTACAACTCGAGATAGGGGAGTTGCCTGCTTTGCGGACAGAAGGTTAGCCATATGAACATCCCTGCTGAGCCCAGGGTAGGACGTTGTGTAATGAGGTTCCTTGAAACTGCCGTGTTTCACGTGAAACATGCACGGACGGGTGCGCCAGCAAGCAGAGACCTCACCGACGAAGGGTGCATATGTCGCCGATAAGACGTTGCTTGAGGCTGGCACCGACTGATCCCAGCGGGGCACTCGATGGGTGGTATCGAGTAGGGGATTGCCATGAGCATCGTCAGCTCGAAGTCTTACGGTGTTCAGCAAAGATGTCTCGCGGCCAAGAAACCTATTCAGATTCGACACCGGTTGCAACGTCGAGAGAAATTGAACCTCTACTCAACTCATGTGTTGATCGCTGCTGTATAGAAAGCGAGGTAAGGACGAAACACGGACTTAGGTCGCAGGGCCCAACCCATGATGCCGGAAGACTGGGCTTTCTGGCACTAAGATGCTTGAGGCGATCGAGGCCGTCTTGGAGCTGTAGTTCAGCGAACTCTGGATGCGGTATTGCGCGCGGATCAGCAGTCGAGTGTAGACGTATTGCGGTGCAGTGGAGTGACTAACTGCCATCAGCTTATATACATTGCTGAGAACGGTTACCCGGGAAACTGACCCGGATGCAGTTGCAATTTCGAGCTTCAGTCCGTCGGAAGCAACGCACCGCTGGCACAGGATTCCATAAAGCCGTTCGGTCTGCAGACCATGCGATTGCTACGGGCTGGAACAGCGAAATCCATCGTGAACACAAAGCGGCGACTGCAACATTTCACATTGTCTAATGAAGAAGGCTCGCAATGGATATTGATCGTGCTGGGAGTGGGGTAGGAGCAGAGAAATGATGACAGTAACCGTTCGTGGTGCGGACGTACACATTAGCAATCACGTAAGGAAACAGGTCATCACTTTGGCACAGCTCTTGAGACTAGCTTTTCTGTGAAGGACGTTGAGGTACAGGAGCAATGGTCTTGGAAGGAGCAATGGCAACTAAAGGCGGGGAAAGGCGTGCCCACTCCCTGAAGATTCTCGGTTCGGAAGAGCGAGCATCTAGTGGGTTTGCGTAGGAGTAGTGGTTGCCTTACTGAACTTCCGCCGTATACGTCGTGCGACTCGATCGGGTGGAGAAGAATGAGCAAAACATCGGTGCGATGCAACGCGGAAGAAGCCAGTCGTGATCACGAGTGTGCTTCGCGGCATTAAGGCCACCTGGAACAGTGTGAGTGTTTTTGACGGCAGCTAGGACAATATCGAGTCCAGAGGTACCGAACTGACGTAGCGAGAGGACCATCATGGCAAAACTTAGTATTGGGCAAGAGCTGCGATTCGAAAACAAAGTAAAATACTTGTTTATTGGTCTTCGCCATCTCAGATCGTCTGGAATCGCGTCGTACGCCTAGATACAACAATGGGGGTAGATAGCTCACGCCATCTACCCCCATTTGTTCGAGACTTCTACAGGTACTCTGCGAATTCCTTCTCGAGCACCGGCTTGGGCTTTGCTCCAATCGAGGTAGCTACATGCTCGCCACCCTTGAAGACGTATACAGCCGGGATGCTGGTGATGCCGTACTTGGCCGCGATGCCCTGGTTCTCGTCAACGTTGACCTTAACGACCTCTACCTTGTCGGCGTGCTCGGCAGCAATCTGGTCCAGTACCGGACCAAGCTGACGGCAAGGGCCGCACCATTCGGCCCAGAAATCTACGATGACCGGCTTTTCGGCATCCAAGACGTCATTCTGGAAAGTTGCTTCAGTTACATCTTTTGCATTGCTCATGGGAGCACTCCTTTCGGGAGGTTTACTGTGCGGCTTCAGCCGGAGTCTTGATATCTGCGAGGTAGTGTTCAACGTCGACGGCCGCGGCACAACCCGACGCAGCGGCCGTGATGGCCTGGCGGTAGGTCGAGTCAACAACGTCGCCGGCCGCAAACACGCCCTTGACCGAGGTACGCGACGAGCGTCCCTCGACAGCGATAGTTCCGTCAGCGGTGAGCTCGAGCTTGTCTTTGACTAGCTCGATCCGAGGGTCGTTACCAATGGCGACGAACACACCAGTAACATCCAGGGTCGTTTCTTCACCGCTGTGGCGGTTCTTCACGACGAGTCCGGAAACCTTTTCGTCGCCCTGGATGGCGGATACTTCCGAGTCCCAAACGAACTCGATCTTCTCGTGTGCCTGAGCACGATCGCCCATGATCTTGGAAGCACGCAGCTCATCGCGACGCACCACTACATAGACCTTAGACGCAAACTTTGTTAGGAATAGCGCCTCTTCCATAGCCGAATCGCCACCGCCAACAACGGCGATCTGCTGATCGCGGAAGAAGAAACCGTCGCACGTTGCGCACCAAGAAACGCCGTGACCGGACAAGCGCTTCTCATCGGCCAGACCCAATTCCCGGTAGGCAGATCCGGTAGACAGAATGATGGAGTGTGCACGGAACTGCTTGCCGTCATTCAGGGTGACAGTCTTGATTTCATCATCAAGATCCACCGCGGCAACGTCGTCGTACATGACCTCAGCACCAAAACGTTCGGCTTGCTTCTGCATGTTGTCCATCAGATCTGGACCCATGATGCCTTCGGGGAAACCCGGGAAATTCTCAACATCAGTGGTGTTCATCAGCTCGCCGCCGGCGGTCACCGAACCAGCGATGACCAGTGGATTCAAGTTCGCACGTGCCGTGTAAATGGCTGCGGTGTATCCGGCAGGACCAGAACCCACGATGATGACGTCGCGGATATCGTCGTTCAGTGCTGCTGTCACGGGGAAAGAACCTTTCGTTCTCAAAATGCGAGGTGGATAGCGAGGGCTATCCTCACTATCCACCTCAACGCTTAGCTATGGAAAATAATTCCGGGACTGTTACTTCACGGAGAACTCGCCGATCTGCAACCCATACGGGCGTGAAGAGTTAGCGCCTGATGCCACCCGCGGCAGGTCGGTAATGTTCAGGAAGACGTGGGTGCCTTCCATGAAGTCCTGACCATCACCATTGACCGGGATCGAGATGGAAGGCCCGCTAAAGGAGCCATTGGCGACAGACTTGGCCTTGCCCAGGTCGTCCGAGGTTCCTACCAATACCTCGTAGTTACCGCCGGTTGCATTCAGTCCCTCGAGGTTGATCTCGTGAACGGCTGACTTCTGCTCTAGGTCCAGAATCAACACCATATTCGAGGCAAACCCACCAAAGTTTCCTGTGGTGTATGAGTACGTTTTGTAGGTGCTGGATGGGTTGCCATCAGTCATCTTCGACAACGTATTGTCGGTCTCGGCGTTGAGTTCCTGATTGCCCGGAACCAGACGTGAAACCCCCGCTACCTTCGGGTCAGGAAGACCTGTTTCGCTGGGCTCAGTTTCACCGCTAGGCTCTTGCGAAGTCGGTTGCTCCGTCGACTGCTGCGTGGGCGTGCCGGCCTGAGGGTCACGGTCACTGCCGTTGCCTAAGAAATTAAAGGCAAAGACCACTGCGATCACCAGAACGGCAATGAGCACTGCACCGACCATGAGGCGCACACCCTTGCTATTGCCTTCTTCTTCCGGCTCGTCTTCAACAAGTGGCTCATCCTGAGCCGGAACATTCTTGGCTCCAGCTGGGAAGGTGGACGCCTTGGGTGCTGCAGCCAGGGAAGCCGCTGCGCCTGCACCAGCCGCACCTGCTGCGGCTGCCTTCTTCTTGGAATCCGTCTCGTCCTCTTCGACGGATTCCTTCTGGGAGCCAGATTCGGTTCCCTTGGACTGGGCTGCAGCAGCGAGTGCCGCCGTGGCGGTGACGCTCGGCTCAGCGTCCTTATCCAGCTTCGTCACCTTTGGCTTCTGCTCAGGCTCTGCTTGAGTGTCTGGGTTATTCACGGCTGCGACGGGCGCAGTAGCCGTCGAAGTAGCCTCCTCGGAGGTCACTTCTTCGTCCTGCTCCGGCTGCTCATCTTCGTGTTCGGAGTGCTTCTTGCCGAAACGATTCTTCAATCCGGCGAAGCCGGCGCCAAGGGCGGCTCCGCGGCGTTTGTGTTCTGGTTCTTCTTGAGGATCGTCGTACTGGATTTCCTCGTAGTAGCCGTCCTGGTCCTCGTAGGTCTCTGGGACCGCCTGCCGGGACTCACCGAAGATTTCGGTGCCCAGCGTATCGGTGAAGAAAGGCTCTACGTATGGTGCGGCTTCGGTGCTCAGCACCAGATCGAGCAAATCTGTTGCTCGTGCAGGATTGGTCACGAGGTACGTCTGGTTCGTTTCGGTCACGCCGAGATCCAGAACCTGGACGTTTGAAGCACGCTGATCCATAGCGATCTCGCGCGCACTGGTCGCTAGTTGTTCTGAGGTTCCCTGTGAAGCGACGAGAATACTCACGGTGCGGTTAAGCACCTGATCGATGCCACTCAGAACAAGATCGCCTTCGGCAGAGGTCAGTACATTTTCGGTGACCTGGTAGCGACCGCTGAGGACGGACCCGACATCGATGGGCTGCGACACTTGCATCTCCAAGAGTTGGCGATTGATTACGGCGGGAGCACCCCGCCACCCTTCATGTTACCTTCCGACCCTGCCTATTTGGTGGTGATTCAATGTAAATCACTTGCGGCGTAAGCCGGGGATTCTACGGATGATCGGACCGGCAAAACCCTCGAGCTCCGGAACTTTGGTGCGGTGCAGAAGGAAGAAATACACCGAAGCCATGACCACGCTCACGACGGCGATCGTAACGAGTGCCGAGAAGACGGAATCGTAGGCGAAGCCGAAGGTAAGACCGCCGAGCAGTGCGAGAGTTAGCGCGCCGGCGAGGCCCGACAAAGTGGCCATCCATCCAATGCGAACGTACGTGTCTATCACCGAGATTACCCCGTAGTCACCGTAACGCCGCTTAACCAGGTAGTGCGTCACGACGGCCGAAAGCACATTGGTGGCACCGTAGATCAATGCGATGGCTGCGGCGATATGCAGGGGATCGACGAGCATGGCGGCCAGCGTGGCGCTGACCAAACCAAGCATTGCGATCGTTGTTTGAATCAACATGGGCGTGCGCGTATCTTCGTCGGCAAAGAACACCCGCAACATGAAGAACTGTAGCGACTTGAACGGCAAGCCCAGCGCCGTCAAAACAAGAAGCTGCCCCAATGCGCAGGCCGCTGCCACTGCGTACTGAGAATGTCCGGCGAACAGGCGCCCGAGTGGGCCGGCCAAGACGATAAAAGCGACCGTAGCGAAAACGATGGGAATAGCCGTGCTACGCATGCCACGGTTCAGCAGCCCACCGATATCTTCACGCCGGTTGTCGGTGAAAGCCTTGGTGAAGTCGTTGAACAGGACGGTGGCTACGGTCAAGGCGAAGAGTGAATGCGGTAGCACGGTAATCAGCTGCGAGGTATTCAGCGCATACTCACCGGCAACGGATGCCGCAGCCTGCGGATCGAGCGATGTACGGGCGGCAGTGGCTCCCGAGACGATCTTTGAGTACAGCAGTGATGCGATGTTGCCGATCATCATCGCCGCGATGGTCCACAGCGCTAGTTTTCCCACATGGCGTAGGCCGATGCCGCGCCAGGAGAAATCAAAGTGCAGATTCAGTCCAAGCTTCCGTAGCGGCCACAGCAGCACCAAAGCCTGTAAGACGATACCCAGAGTCGCGCCGCCGGCGAGCCAGACGGTTTTCAGTCCGTTCCACTGATCCATGGGGTCACCGTGCGAGTAGGCGCTGAACATCCAGATGAACGAGCCAATCACAACAAGCTGCAACAGGTTATTGACTGCTGGCGCCCACATGAACGCGGCGAACCTGCCATGCGCGTTGAGGACCTGCCCGAGAACGGCATACAGTCCGTAAAAGAACACCTGCGGTAGTGACCAGTAGGCAAATGAGGTGCCCAAAGTGATCATCTCATCGGACCAGTTGTTGGTCAGCCCGATAATAATGGGCCGCGCGGCGATCGTCAGCAGCACGGTAAGCGCACCCATGACGACGATCGTGAGCGTCACCAACTTGGATGTGTACGAAGATCCGCGATCGTTGGCCTTTGAGGCTTTGATCAATTGCGGAATCAGGATCACATTGAACACGCCGCCGGCCAACAACATATAGATGATGGTCGGGATGACGTTGGCCTTTTCGAAGATGTCCGCAATCGACGTCACGGAACCTATGGCAACGGCGAGCAATGCCGTACGCACGAAGCCCAGCACGCGGGAAACCAATGTCCCGGAGGCCATCAGTGCGTAGATCTTCGAGCGTCCTGCGGCGGGCTTGCTGACCGGAGAAGAACCGTTGGCGCCGATCTGGTTAAAAGCGCCTGTTTCCGGGTCGGAGCCCGACAGGTGGTTAGGAGCCTGAGACATACTTCGTTAGGACCTCGCGCGCCAAGTCGGCAATTCGGCGCTCATTAGGGAAAGACAACCGCTTGCCAAGCGCGTTTAACGGAACCCAAGCCACATCCACGGCCTCATGATCCGGGTCATTTTCGATCGTGAGCTCACCACCGGTGGCCTGCAACAGAAAATGGTGCACAGTCTTGTGAACCCGATAGTTAGTCACGGTGAACCAATAGTCCACCGATCCGAGGGGAGCCAGAACGCGTCCCGCGATGCCGGTTTCCTCCTCGATTTCACGAACGGCGGCTTCTTCGTTGGATTCCGGGCCCTCGGGATGTCCCTTGGGTAAGCACCATTCCAGACGCCCACCACGGTTATAGCGAGCAATAATCGCTACGGGAAACTGTGGATTTTCGAAGTCAATGACGATACCCCCGGACGAGACTTCCTCGACCGTTGGAAGTGGTTGATGACCGGCGTGTGCCTGAGCGTGGGCCATTGACGCAGTCAATGGCGTGCGCTTTGGGGCAGACGGGATCGGTCGGTTCATGAAACCACTCTATCGAGAAAATGCCCCTGCGCGCCGTAGCCACGAGTAGAAGCGAGCGCAGGATCGCGAAATCTGGCACGCTTAAGTCACTATGTACGAACTTCCCTCCCGCGCCGCGTTGCGCCAAATCCTCCCTCCGGTCATCTTTGAGCTGGCTGATCGATTCGTGTCCGCAGGGTTTGAACTGTCTCTCGTCGGAGGGCCAGTTCGTGACCTATACCTGGGGAGAGTCTCGCCGGATCTTGACTTCACCACCAGTGCACGTCCGGAAGAGACGCTTAGAACCATCGCTGGTTGGGCCGACACCGTATGGGATGTTGGCCGAGAGTTCGGCACTATCGCCCTGAGAAAGGGCGAACATACGCTCGAGGTCACGACCTATCGGGCGGACGCTTATGACAAAGAGTCACGTAAGCCTATTGTGGCTTTCGGAGATAACCTGAATGACGATCTTTTCCGGCGCGACTTCACCATGAATGCCATGGCACTGCGCCTGCCGGATCTCGAACTCGTGGATCCTTTTGATGGATTGGCATCGTTGAACGAAGGTTTAATCCGCACTCCGGGCGCGCCGGACATTTCCTTCTCCGATGATCCGTTGCGCATGATGCGTGCAGCTCGTTTTGCATCACAGCTCAAGCTTGAAGTCTCTGCTCCGGTCCGCAAAGCCATGCGGGAGATGACCGATCGTATTGAGATCATCTCGGCCGAACGTGTGCGTGATGAACTGGTCAAGCTCATCAACGGAGCTGATCCGCGGGCGGGTATAGATCTGCTCGTCCAAACCGGCCTGGCCGACAAGGTACTCCCAGAAGTGTCCGCGTTGCGGTTGGAGATCGACGAGCATCATCGTCATAAGGACGTCTATCAGCATTCACTGACCGTCCTTGAACAGGCGATGGGGCATGAAACCGACGCCGAAGGCGTTCTGCCGGGACCGGACTTCATCTTGCGTTTCGCAGCTCTGATGCATGATGTGGGTAAGCCGGCGACGAGGAAGTTCGAACCTAGCGGTGCGGTTTCCTTCCGTCATCACGACATGGTCGGCTCGAAACTAGTGAAGCAACGCATGCGTACCTTGCGCTTTGATAAGGACACTACCAAGGCCGTGGCGCGCCTTGTGGAGTTGCATATGCGCTTCTACGGTTACGGCGAGGCGGGATGGACCGATTCGGCCGTACGCCGCTACGTAACCGATGCCGGGAGCCTCTTGCAGCGCTTGCACGCACTGACTCGCTCGGACGTCACCACTCGAAACCGTCGCAAGGCAGAGCGCCTGGCATTTGCCTACGATGACTTAGAGCAACGCATCGAGCAGATTGCAGCCCAAGAAGAGCTGGCCGCCATTCGACCAGACTTGGACGGGCAACAGATCATGGAGCTCTTGCAGATCAAACCCGGCCCGGTGGTTGGGCGAGCCTATAAGTTCTTGCTTGAACTGCGACTCGACGAAGGGCCGCTAGGGGTCGAAGAATCCGCTCGCCGCCTTCGGGCGTGGTGGGCTGAACAGCCCGAGTCAGCCACCGACGCATAGTCAAACAGTGCCGTGAAGCCCACCATGTAGTACTCGTGGTGGGCTTCACTACGTGCGCTGCAATCTTTTTCTCCAAAGGTGTTGTATTTCCATCGACCCGTGCGATAAGGTTAAGCTTGTGATTGGGAAGTCTCAATGAGGCTTGCGTGATCGACTAGACAATATACGTTGCAGTCTTGCCAGTCCTTGGCAATCGACTCGAGCAGATTTAGGAGGTGGGAAGCATGTTTATTTTTGATTTTATGGGCAATCGAACTGCCCCGGTGCGCGGCCGTGTCTCGGCGTATACCGGCAATCGTGCTTCCAACGCCTCCAGAATGATGAAGATCTAAGAATCTCACGCTTCATCAAAGTTCCTGGGGGCTGAAAAGTCAGTCATCGACCGAAACCCCTGAGGAACTTTTTTCATGTCTGCCCCACTTTGCACCTCTCCCACAGCGAGTGCCCTACGGAACTCGGAACTAATCTTCGCTGGTCCGGAAAGCCTCAAAGCGCGTGGTGTGCTGACCACGCGACAAGCTAACTCACCCGCCTCTTCATATGCAGAGAGGAGGGACACCAAATGAGTAGCAAACGACGCCAACAGCCTCGCAAGCGCATCTCGCTCGAAGAGCTAGATCAACGTCTGCGCGAACGTGATTTGAAGAATCACTTGCCTATGGAAATGTACTTCCGAGTTCGCTAGCGCTGATGATGCCATTACCATCATCACCGCCCGCGACACAGGAGTTCATATGAGATACGACGATCCCACGCAGAGGCCCGCCGGCCTTAAGCCGGCGGGCTTTCCGCATCTCTAAGGGGCGTGAGAATAAACAAAAGCCTCGAACTCCCCTGCCGCTGGTGCAGCGGTTGAGAAATTCGAGGCTCTTGCGAGTATTGGGCGATTCTTAACGCTCAACCTCTCCGCGGATGAACGCTTCCACCTTCGCACGGGCCGTATCGTCGTCGTACTGCTCCGGCGGGGACTTCATGAAGTAGCTCGAAGCCGACAGGATCGGACCACCGATACCGCGATCCAGAGCGATCTTCGCTGCGCGAACCGCGTCGATAATGACACCAGCCGAGTTTGGCGAATCCCAAACTTCGAGCTTGTATTCCAAGGACACCGGTGCATCACCAAAGTTGCGACCCTCGAGGCGCACGAAGGCCCATTTACGATCGTCGAGCCATGACACGTAGTCACTTGGGCCAATATGCACATCATCATCGCCGAGCACGGCGCTGGTGTTCGAGGTGACGGCCTGAGTCTTGGAAATCTTCTTCGATTCGAGGCGCTCGCGTTCCAGCATGTTCTTGAAGTCCATGTTGCCACCGACATTCAGCTGGTAGGTGCGGTCGAGAACAACACCGCGGTCTTCGAAGAGCTTGGCCATCACACGGTGGGTGATGGTTGCACCAATCTGGCTCTTAATATCGTCACCCACGATGGGCACGCCTGCATCAGTGAACTTCTGAGCCCATTCCGGGGTTCCGGCGATGAACACGGGCAGTGCGTTGACGAAAGCTACGCCGGCATCAATAGCTGCCTGGGCGTAAAACTTCGCCGCCTCGTCAGAACCTACGGGCAAATAGCAGACCAAAACATCGACCTGGGCGTCCTTGAGGCTCTGCACCATGTCGACCGGCTCAGCTGTGGACTCTTCGATGGTCTGGCGGTAGTACTTGCCCAGTCCGTCTAGGGTGTGGCCGCGCTGGACCTTTACGCCGGTGGCAGGCACGTCGGCAATCTTAATGGTGTTATTTTCACTGGCCACAATGGCATCGGCCAGGTCCAGTCCGACCTTTTTAGCGTCTACGTCATAGGCCGCGACGAACTGTACATCGCCCACGTGGTAGTCACCGAACTGTACGTGCATAAGCCCGGGAACGGTGGCCTCCGCATCGGCATTTCGATAGTATTCAACACCTTGTACGAGCGAAGTGGCGCAGTTACCTACACCCACGATGGCTACGCGAATCGGGTTCGCCGACACATTATCTCCTTACGGGTACCTATCAAGCTTGAGGCAATTGGGCGCACGAAAGCGCTAAAACGAAAAAGCCCCTCATTGATCCTAAGACCTTTTGATCATGAAATATTCCGCATGATCTCTTACTTGACGTCCCATTGCGCGCCATGCGCCGGACAATGTGTTCTGTGGGAGACGATCGGGCGTGTCGCTCCGTCAGTTACAAAAGGCGGCTAGGTCATGACTTACCGCGAAAATTCGCGCTACATTGGCTTAGTCATTAGCAAAAACTATTTTGATCATGACGGCTATATGTGGCCTCAGGTGACCTTTCTTCCCATCCCACGGATCTTTAGGAGAGTGCGTAACACGGGTTGCGGCAGGGCCGTGCGAATACTGTGCCTCAGTGGGCGTCGCCGTAGCTCGCACAGGAGCTCTGGATCGGTGCTCAGCTGTGCGGAGCGTGCCCGTTCGGCTAACACCTGCAAAGATTGCGAGAAGGCCGGGGTCATCCGATGAAAGTAGTTTTCCCGGAGCCATGGTTTGTTGGGGGTTCCAAAGTTCAGCAACTGGAGATCGTCAAGGGTTCCGAGAAGGCCCGACCCATGGAACACGATGTTGATCATTTCCTCGCTGACGCCGAAGTCGCGCAAGATCATCGTCGGCAGTCCGCGGTCGATGGATTCGAGTGCGGCGGTGGAGGAGACGGTGACCAAAGCGCTGCCAGGTTTCAGCACCTCGGCCATGCTGCCTGTGGTGAAACGCAGATGGGTGGAGCCAGAGATGCGTCCAGAAGCCTGGAGTTCTTGGAAGATCTCGTCGTAGGGAAACTGCTCGAGATGTGTCTGTGGTTCACCTGCTCGCGCTCGTAGTTTCACCACGACGTCGAGCCCAGGATTGAGCCGCGCGCAACGTTCAAGTGCGATCAGGATGCGTTCGCGTTCTTCGCGCACGCATGGAACCTTTGCCTGCGGAGCGAACACGAGGCGCTTGATTGCGGCTTGCGACTCGGCAGGAAAGCCTGGGGAGGAGAGGAACGGCAGCTTACCGACCATAATCGTCGGTTGATGTCCCTTTGCTGACTCGGAGAGGAAGGAAAAGTCGCGGGCCTCGGCATGTGAATGGCAGATGAACGCGTCGCCGGGGCGCCGATAGTTCCAGCCACGTTGCGTCGCCGGGTAGGCCACGCCGGGTAGGGCCGAAATGAGAGCGGTGCCTCGACCTTGCAGCGGCTCATGTCGCAAAATACGCGAGTAGAGTTCGCTGACCACCGGCCCGGTAGCGGCGGCGAAGACGATGTCACATTGCACGGCGGGGGAAACCAACTGATTCAGCGGAAGACGCAGCAGCTGGTCGGGCGCCAAGTCGGTGCCCGCAAAGGCCGCGTTGATCTGTTCTTCGGTCGGCATGATGGGTGTGCGCACAAGGGCTACCCGACGATCCCAGCTCGGGCCCAAGCGATGCAGGAAGGTCGTGGCGAGCTTCAGGTATGAGTCCGAATCGGCGACGGCGATAATTTGGGGTCGCATATGGAGCTACACCTCCAGGGAACGCGAGAGATGTTCGCGCAGTTGCTGGGAGGTGGTTTCGGTCCACCAATGTTCGGGGACCGGCAATGGGTAGAGACTGCGTGCCTCATTTCCCAGTAGCAGTCGCAGCGAGGGGATGACGGTCGAGGGCAGCGCGCGGATTTCCTGACCCGGGCGTAGATCGCGCAGACGCATCTCGATGGGAACCGTATGGGTTTTGAGATGCACGTTCTCGAGCGCGTCGAGTAGCTGAAGGAACTGCGGGGTTTCCCGACGGTGCGGGAAATAGGCCAGCGGACCGTCAGCGGCTAGGGACTTGACCCATGCCAGATAGGGCTCGGTATGAATAAGTCCGTCGGCCACCATGGCCGACCCGATGAGCAAGGTGGGCTCGGCGAATCGTTCGGCAACCGGTTGGGTGGCGAGCCATTCGAACTTATGCTGAGCAAATTTGATGCCCAGTTCGTCCATGCGTTCGCGCTGCTCCTGTGGCACCTGAAGGGCGGAGACGATCAGCAACCGCGATTCACGTGCCAGCGCACGCATCTTGCGCCACATGGCCAGCCCCAAGGAATTGCGTGCCGCGGATTGTTTAGCGCGGGCACGTACCAGCGGTGTGGGGGAGCGCTGGGTGAGCTGCGCGATTAACGACAGGGTCGCAAGTCCGTCGTCGATGACGATGATTTCCTTTGCACGCACCCCGCCCAATAGGGCCCGTTGCACCTTTCCGGAATAGGCGTCGCCGACAACCCAGCGTTCCTTGGCGGATTTGGGCATGGGCGGACGCTTGGCCGCTGGCTGAAAGCTGACTCCGGCCGGAGCCGAATCCAGCATGGCCCCGGTGGTGGCCTGCAGGGGCATGCCCAGGCGCGGCACGATGTGCACGTCGCTACCCAACAGCCCCGCGGCGTGAGTTTCCACCGCGGAGAGCAATTGCAGTGGCGATTCGACCCAAACCCGCGCGGTGCCGAAACGAGGTCGGGATACCTGGCCGGTATCGGTGCCTACAAGATTCATTTCCGCCAGACTCACTTGGCCAACCGATTCAGGGAACGTGACCATTTTTCCAGTTGCCGCGAGGAGCGTCGAATAACTTGCCGTGAAACCCCGCGCAATTGTGCCGGAATCCGGCGCCCGGACCCCACATGGGCCCACTGCGGTGGCAGGTTCAGGCTTGTCAGGCGGCGACGCTTAAAGTGCACGGCGTGACGGGCATAGTGCCGATTCAGGAATTGCTCGGCCGTCTCGCGCAGCTGCGGCAGTTGCTCTGACTGCATGCAGTAAGACACCGCATGCAGCAATCCGGTGAGTTCGTCGTCATCCGTGTCGGCACGCTCGGCCGGGGCGCTGACGTTCTGCACACAGAGGGCGTGGACCAGACTCAGCGGCACGCGATTGGAATTCTGGTAGGGCGCCAAAGCTTGAAGCAGCATCGCGGTGCCCACCGCGACAACCTCGATGCCTTGCAGGTACTTGGCGGTGGCCAAGCCGGTGGAGAAGCACGACAGAACCAGGGCAGGGCGCACGGCGGCGACCACGGTTTCGGCCAGGTGGTCGGTGTCCAGCACCGTGAAATCGAGGCCGAGGGATGCCGCGGTGCCAGCCAGCCGCGCCGCGGAGGTGGCGCTCGCCGATGGATGGGCCTTGAAAAGTACCGTGTTCAGGCCGCGGGACTTCACCTCGTGCAGCATCTGCACGTGCAACTCGAACTCTTCGTCCTCGTCGATTACCCCGAGGGAACCGAGATACTGCCCCAAGAGCAAGGCCGCGCCCTCGGGCGCGTCGGGTACCGGCTGCTGCCCGTGCGCCAGCTCGTCGAACACCCGAGATAGCGCGGAGGCGGAGAGCACCTTCCGTTGGGGCTGGAGCTCGGCTAATAGTTGCGGCTCAAGACCTGGCACCAGGTCGATGTGGATGGTGCCGACCAAGCGCTGGGCGATGGGGGTGGCAAGTTTGCTTCGCGTGGGGCCGTAGGACATCAGACCGTCGGAGTGGACCCAGATCTGCGCGTCATAGAAAACATTGGCCAGGGCGCGGGCCGGGTTCACCTGAATGGACTCGAGCACCAAGGTCAGCGGTTCGTCGCCGAGATTCCAGGCGCTGCGCAGCAATTTATTGAGCAGCAGCTGGTCCTCGACGCCACGCGGGTTGAACTGCGCCGGACGTCGTGGTGCCAGCAAGGCAGCGAGGTCAACGACGCGATCGAAGCGGGAGGCAAGCTCGTCGAACCCGGGCACGCGATCCAGCGGGGTGGTGAGTTCGGGAATCTGCGAACCATTGGCCAGCACGAGAACACGTTCGTCGGCCGGCGGGAGCAGCCCGGCATCGGCCATGGCGGCCAGGGAGACCAACTGGAAATAGCTGGAGGCCTCGACGAGGGCGATCATCGGGCGACCCCAATCTGCGCGGCCTGCAGGTAGGAGAGCACATGGCGGCGTCGGGCCACGTCCATTTCCAAAGCGACCTTGCGCGCGGCGGCCACATCAATTGTCGCGAACACGCGACGTAGCTGCTGCTTCATCTGCAAGCGGACCTCGGGCGGGTAGTTCTTGGTTCGTTTTTCATGGTGGCACACGATCGCGAAGAATTGGCGTAGTGCCTTCGGCAGGTGCCGCGCGGCCTCCGGGTGCGCGTCGACCTCCTCGAAAACCTGCGTGAACGCAGGAATGAAACTCAGCTGGCGTTCGTCAAAGACCTGAGTCAGTGATCCGGGCAGTCCGCGGCGGTAGAAGATGTCCGCACCGGAAAGCACCGCATAACTGTGGTTGCGCAGGTGCAGTTTCCAGATCCACGGACGATCCTCGGCGCTGGTCAGATCGGGATCAAAATGGAAGACGCCGCGCTGGCGCATCAGCTCGGTACGATACATTCCCGCCCAGGAATATGGGTAGTCAACCATGGATGGCGCATCGATCGGCTCGATATCCGCCGCCGGATCTAGGCGCAGCCCACGCTGTGCCTGTGGGGCCCGGTGAATGGTGCGGTTGGTGCCGGTGACACGCACATGATCGCAGCGCACGAAGTCGACATTCAGCTCCTGTAGCCCATCGGCCAGGGTCGCCAGATGGCGGGGCCCCATCCAGTCATCGGGATCAAGGAAGGTGTAGAACTCGCCGGTGACCTGATCAAGGCCAGCGTTGCGCGCGGCCGAGACACCGCCGTTGGCCGGCAGGGTAATGAGCTTCAGCCCGGGCAGTTTGGACTGGTAACTGCGCACCAGCTGCGCGGTGGCATCGGTCGAGGCGTCGTCGACGACCAGTACCTCGAGCTCTCGGCCGTCGAGTTCTTGCCGCGTTAGCGAGGTCAGCGCATCACAGATATACGCTTCCTGGTTGTAGGCGGGAATTACCACGGAAATGCGGCCGGGAATCGGGGTCATGGTTCCTTCTTCGAGGAGTGTGCGAGGGGGCATGGATGCATCGCGGCGGCCGGACCGAATACTGGTCCGGCCGCCGAGATGCGCGTCGCGAGGCGCTCCGGACTTAGCCGTCGACGCGGCGCAGGCGGCTCAGCGGAGCCAATTCGCCCGGGAAGACCTTCTTGACGCCGTCGCCCATGGCCTGCTCGAGGATGCGGATGTCGCGGATCAGAGCTTCGAAGCCCTTCGGCTCCAGCGAGGAGGCCTGGTCCGAGCCCCACATGGTGCGGTCGAGGGTGATGTGGCGTTCGACGGTCACGGCGCCCAAGGCCACCGCGGCCAGCGAGATCTGCAGGCCGCGCTCGTGACCCGAGTAGCCGACCGGCACCTGGTAGCGCTCGCGCAGGGTTTCGATGGTGCGCAGGTTGGCTTCCTCGGGAGGCAGCGGGTAGGTGCTGGTGGCGTGCATCATGACCAGCTTGTCGGTGCCCAGGGTTTCCACGGCCTTGTCGATCTGCTCGATGGTGGACATGCCGGTGGAGAGAATGATCGGCTTGCCGGTTTCGGCCAGTGCCTTGAGCAGTTCAATGTCGGTCACCGAGGCGGAGGCGACCTTGTGGGTGACGGCACCCTGCTCTTCCATGAACTCAACCGAAGGAACATCCCACGGGGAGGCGAAGGCGTGCAGCCCCTTGGAGGCGGCGTAGGAGATCAATTCCTTGTACTGAGCCTGGTCGAACTCCACGCGGTAGCGGTAGTCCAGGTAGGTCATGTCGCCCCACGGGGTGGAACGAATCTTGTCACGCATGTCCATCGGGGTGGAGATGTCCGGGGTGCGCTTCTGGAATTTCACCGCGTTGGCGCCGGCGGCCGCGGACACGTCGATCAGCTGCTTAGCGATTTCGAGGTCACCGTTGTGGTTAATGCCGATCTCGCCGATGACATACACCTGCTGGCCGGTGCCGAGCAGCGACTCGCCAATGGCGACGGGCTTGATGTCGGTGGTGATGGAGGTCATGGGTTCTGCCTTTCAGTGGGTGAAACTAGGGAAAACGAAAAAATCTAGACGGCGGCCGGTACCGGTGCGTGCCGCGCGGCCAGCACCAGTTCGGCTAATTCACGAACCGCGCCATGCCCGCCGGAACGGGATAGCCGGTGCCGTGCGGCGCGGTGGACCTCGACTTGGGCGTCGGACACGGTAATTGGCCAACCCACCAGCGCCATGGGGGCGAGGTCGTTGATGTCGTTACCGACATAGGCCACCCGTGCCGGGTTCACGCCCTCGTCGCGCATCCAATTGGCCAGAAAACTGGCCTTGTCATCGATGCCGTGGGCCACCTGGACGTTGAGTTTTGCGGCACGCGCGGCGACCACCGGGTTCATTTCCTTGGAGAGGATCAGGAACTTCACCCCGGCGGCCCGCAACCGGGCAACGCCCATGCCATCGGAACGCGAGACGCGCACGGTTTCGGTCCCGTGTTCGTCGACGTAGGCGGTATCCGGGGTATGCACCCCGTCGAAATCGGTCACCACGGCGTCCACGTCGATCGGCGCCGTGCTCTGCGGCACGAGCAGCGAAGCGAAGCTCAGGTCCGTTTCGGTGTCGATGTCGATTCCGTGCTCGCTCGGTACCTCGTGGATCGCGACCCGTCCGAAGAATCGGTGTTGTGCCGCCCGGAACCCGGCGGTGTTCATCACGTAGAAGGCGCCGGTTTCGCGGAAGCGTGGTTCGCGGTCCTGGCGGCGTGGCCGGTGGGACATCTCGTGCCCGACGGCTACTGCCTGCTGCTGCTCATCTAGGGCCCAGTGGAACCCGTGGTCTGCTACCGCGGCAAAGCACACCTCGGCACGTGACTGCTCCACCGTCTCCACGGCGGCATCGAGGTCCTCCGGGGAGATCATCGGGCTGGTGCACTGGATGAAGACCGTTACCTCGGGGGCTGGGTCGACCTGTTCCAACACATGCTCCAGCACCGATTCACTGCTGGCGGTGTCACCGGCGATATCCGCTGGACGATCTACCACCGTGGCCCCGTAGGACAGGGCCTCGGCTTTGATCTGCGGGTGGTCGGTGCTGACCACGACCTCGTCGATGCGCGACGCGGCCCGGGCCGAGGTGATGGCCCGTCCCAGCAGCGATTGGCCGCCGATCTGTCGCAGGTTCTTGAGCCGGATGCCCTTGGACCCTCCCCGGGCGGGAATGATCGCCAAGACTTTTGGCTGTTCGGTATTGCTCACAAAATTGAAGGTATTCGTTGGAGTTAACCGCAGGGGTGCACTCGGGTAAACGCCGGGTGAAGAGGCGGTGTCATCCCCTGCTAGTTTGCTGAATGCCGCTGTCAGGACGGAAAAGCTGGACCTTGCCAAGACCAAAGGAGGTGCGCGGTACAGAAATTTCTCTGGTCATATCTTTGGGCGGACAACTAGACTCCGTATGTTCAGGAACTTCACCAAAACCGTGGAACGGGTCTCGTTGAAAAATGGAGGACCGCACTGTCGAAGGTGGGTGGGCGGATATCGAGGAGAACGCCTAAGAAACGAGCTCCGTCCGCTGGTCAACAGGAACGACGAGGCACTGCATCGGCCTAGGACTACGGCCGGTGCGAAGCTACCAGCGCCTTTGGGTCAGGAACTCGAGGGCGCGCTTTCCTGCGTAGGCACTCGGCCCGCCCTGCCCCTAGCGCCAGCCGAGCCCTAGTGCGACGTGCGTGAGGATCGAGTCGAACAGATGGGCGTTGTAGTCGACGCCCAATTGGTCGGGCGCCGTGAGGACGACCGCGTCGTCGGAGAGTTGCTCGATCAGTCCATGCGGTTCATCTGCATAGCTGCGGCCGTAGACAGCATGCGCCTTCTCATCGATGTTGCCGAATTGATCATGGCGTTCACCGCTGCCAAGGAAGTGCCGGCGGTCCTGGTCGCTGACATGGATGACTCGACACGGTGTCTGATGTTTGCCGCTCCGATCGCAAGGAGCCTAGGATCGTAGCCATGGGGCCGGAAAAGAACGCTGTACGGATCATCCAGGATTTCCTCTCGGGAGCCATGGGCGACGAGGCATTCTTGGAAGAACTGTACGGCCAGAGCCTCGACACACTGCGCGATTGGCCCAATGCACCCGCCTACGTCGCCCATCGCGATCTGCTGCAGTACCTCCTGCTAATAGACCTGGGAACACCCGCCGGGCGGGTGGATGCCGTTGGCGTGCTGGAGCAGTATCTCTGCGACCAGGGCGTCTATGTGCATTCGACGGAGCTCGGACGGGAAGCAGCCGCCGACTACGAACTCTTGATGTCGGCGCAGCCGACGTGGGTCGACATCGACGCGTTGAGCGCAGCCACGCTACTCGAGGCAGTGAGCACTGTCCCGGAGCGGTCGCGTCGGACCCAATTGCAGGCGTTGATCAAGCAGCGCTACCGGTACGTGAGCACGCCCCCGAGATGGCTGCAAGCGCCGACGTGGCCGGTCGTTGAGCAGTATCCGACGGTCTTCGTGGGCCAGCTCGACGTCACGGACCTGCATCACGACACGGCTTACTTGTACGTGTTCGTCGATGAGGCCAGTGGCGCGGTGTCCACTGTCACGCAGCAGCTCTAGTACAGCTTTCTACTGCTGTCGTGCGTACAAGGTACGGCTTTGTGCCCGGTGCCTGCGGTACGCAGTAGCTTGGCCCGAGCATCTAGGGAATCGGTAGCTTCCATCAGGGTGCTGCGACGTGAAATTCGTAGATGAAACCAATTCCGTGGCCTAGGGGCGACAGGTGCAGACATAATCCGGGCGTCGCCGCACGCGGTACGCCTCAAGCATTTAGGCTGGAAACCATGCAGGAGTCCACCCAGTCCAAACAGTCCGCGCGACGCCGTGGCCCGGTGCGCATCACCGTGCCCTCACGGTCCGACCGCTTTCTGGCGAAGTTCACCGAGGTGATTGGCGGACCGTTAGGTCGGCATAGTGCGCCGGGACAAGTTAATCCCGGACTGTTCACCGTGGAGCGGGTGCTGATCATCATGACGGTGATTGGCTCGCTGCTCATGTTGCTGGCGAAGAATCCCTGCCGGGTGAACGGTTGGGGCGGTTCGAACCCCTACGACTATTTCTGCTACACCGACTGGGTCCCGCTCTTTGGGGCACGTGGCTTTGCCGATAACCCCTTCGCACCATTCGCGGCCGGAGCCGACTTTGAGTATCCGGTCCTCATGAGCGCTGTGGCCTCCGTGGTCTCGGCTCTCGTGCCGCAGGTGGAAACCGGTCGTTCGCTGATCTTTTTCGATATGAACCTGCTGCTGGTCAGCGTGCTCTGGCTCATCACGGTGTTGTGCACCATGAAGATGTGTGGACGGCGTCCCTGGGATGCCGCCTTTGTGGCCATTGCCCCGGGGATTATCTTGACCGGCAGTATCAACTGGGACATGTGGGCCGTAGCGCTGCTGGCCGGCGGGATGTTGGCCTTCGCGCGCGGACATAGCATCGGGGCCGGTGTGCTCATCGGCTTGGGGACGGCCATGAAGATCTATCCCTTCTTCATTCTGGGGGCCATTCTGGTGCTTGCGTTGCGTACCGGACGGTGGTCGGTGTTCTTTAAAACCGCCGGGTTTGCTGCCGGCACCTGGGCGCTGGTGAACCTGCCCTATGCGCTCGCTTTTCCTTCGTCCTTTGCATATTTCTTCAGCTTCTCCTCCGAACGTGGGGCTGGGCTTTCCAGCTTCTGGCATGTCTGGAACATTGGGGCGAAGTACGAGTTGGTTCCCTTCCTTGCGCCAGAGACAATTTCCCGGTTGGGCATTGGGTTGTTCTTCCTCTGCTGCGTGGGTGTGGCCGTGCTGGCCTTGGCCGCGTCGGAGCGCCCACGGCTGGCCTCGTTGGCGTTCTTGATTATTGCCTCCTTCGTGATGGTGAATAAGGTCTACTCGCCTCAGTTCATCGTCTGGCTCATTCCGCTCTTTGCCTTGGCGCTGCCGCGGTGGAAGGAATTCACCGCGTGGATGCTGGTGGAAGTGGCACACTTCTATGGCCTCTGGGCCTACCTCGGCTCTTTCGGAGATGACAAGGACATCCACAAGACGTTCCCCGAGCTGGGCTATGTATTGCTGGTCTTCGCGCACATGATCATGCTGGGCTTTTTGATGTACCGGGTAGTACGCACCGTGCTCGACCCGTTGCAGGATCCGGTGCGAATCGTTGGTCAGGATGATCCGCAGGCCGGCGGATTCGCCGGTGCCGACGATAAGTTCACGCTCTCATCGCTTCGCGGGAAGGCCCCACATAAGGAACAGGCCGGTTAAATGGGTGAGGTAGCCGTGGTCGGGGCCGGCCCGAACGGCTTGGCGGCTGCCGCCGTGATTGCACGAGCCGGGGTCCCGGTGACGGTGTACGAGGCCAACGCGGAGCTCGGCGGCGCGGCCCGCACGCAACGGATCGGCACCAGTGGTGCCAGCTTTGATCTGGGCAGTGCCGTGCACCCGATGGCGCTACTTTCACCGGCATTCGCCGATCTAGGGGTTCATCGTCGGGTACGTTTCGAGACGCCGGAGCTGTCCTTCGCTCACGTGCTCGATCGCCGTAGCGCTCATGCTTGGCGCGATCTGGACCGTACCGCCGAAGAACTTGGCGGTGCCGAAGGCCGCGCCTATCGGCACCTACTCGCGCCGCTTTCCGAACACATCGATGAACTGGCGACCGTGTTGCTTAACCCGCTACCGCGGGCCGGACGTGAAGCTGCGGCCTTGGCCCGCTTTGCCGCGGCCGTTCCCGGCGCCATGGTGCTACGCGATCTGTACTCCGAACGATTCCCTCGGGCCGCAGCGCTCCTCGCGGGTTGTGCGGCGCATCTTGCTGGGGGAGGGCACGGACCTGCGGCGTTGGGTTCTGGGCTTTTCCTGGCGGCCTCCGCCCATGCTGGTGGCTGGCCGATTCCCATTGGAGGTTCCCAGGCGATCAGCGATGCGCTCGCCGAAGAAGCCGCCGCCCACGGTGCACAATTTCAGCGCTCCCAACCGGTGACCGACCTGCGGCAACTGGACGAAGAAGTGGTGCTGTTCGCGGTGGGAGCCGAGGACGCCGCGCGTATAGCCGGTGAAAGGATTCGGCCGCCGCTACGCCGCCGCTTGGCTAAAACGCGCCGCCCACCGGGCAGTTGCATCGTGCATTACCTGTTGCGTGAACCAGTCCCATGGCGTGAGAAGCAACTTCATCGGGCCGGGACCGTCCATCTGGGCGGTGATGCGCGGCGCGTGATTCGCGTGGAGCGCCAAAGCCGTACCCGCACGGTACAGCGCCCCTACGTGATCGTCTCCCAACCCTCACTGTTCGACAGTTCGCGCACCGGCGATGACACTCAGGTGCTCTGGGCCTATTGCCACGTGCCGCGTGGGTCGAGCACCGACATGGCGGCGGCGGTGACCGCGCAGATCGAGGCGGCGGCCCCCGGGTTTGGAGACACCGTGCTCGAGCGTCATGTGATCCCGGCGGCCGGACTGGAACAACAGAACGCCGCGCTGGTCGGTGGTGATATCACCGGAGGAAGTATGGATCTGCGTGGCGCATTGCTTCGACCTCGGTTGAGTTCCTCGCCGTGGCGGATCGGACGTGGACTGTATTTGGTGTCTTCCTCGGCCGCCCCGGGTCCATCCGTTCATGGCATGGGTGGTTATCTCGGGGCCGCAGATATGCTCCGAACGGAGTACGCACTTAGCGTGTAAGCCTTTGGGAGGAGCCGATAAATCAGCACTGGGGACGGTTCGATCCAACCGCGCCGTTCCTAGACTTGAGGCATGATTCAGGCACAGGAACTTAGCAAACGCTACGGTTCGAAAACCGTTGTCGACCGCGTCTCGTTCACCGTGCAGCCGGGGCAAGTGACCGGTTTTCTCGGGCCGAATGGCGCCGGTAAATCTACTACGATGCGCATGATCCTTGGCCTCGCGACGCCCTCGAGCGGCTCCGTACAGGTCAACGGCGCCCCCTTTACTTCGTCGAGCCATCCGCTGACGGAGGTCGGCGCCCTGCTGGAGGCGCGAAGCGTCCACAAATCGTTGACGGCCCGAGCCCACTTGCGTTCCATGGCGGCGGCCGCACAATTGCCAGCCAGTCGCGTCGACGCGGTACTCGAGCTCACCGGCCTGCGGTCGGTGCAACATAAGAAGGTCGGCGGTTTTTCTCTGGGCATGGGTCAGCGACTAGGTATCGCCACCGCGCTGCTCGGTGACCCACAGGTTCTTATCCTCGACGAACCGGTCAACGGGCTCGATCCCGAGGGTGTGGCGTGGGTTCGTCAGTTGGCGAGGCAGCAGGCCGCCGAGGGGAAGACGGTGTTTATCTCCTCGCACTTGATGAGCGAAATGTCGCAGACCGCCGACCACCTGATTGTCATCGGGCGCGGTCGGATCATGGCCGATGCGCCCATTGCGGAGTTTCTCGCAGATGGTCGCGAGCAGACCCTGGTGCGTGCCGGCGATCTCGAAGCGCTAATGCGCGCTCTGGCAGCCAGTGGAGTGGAACTCGTGCGGGAGGACGCTTTGACCCTGCGCGTGGTGGGACCCACCTCGCAGCAGATCGGTCAGCGTGCCCTGGAGGCAGGCATTGCACTCAGCGAATTGCGGCCGCTTAGCCGCACGCTAGAGGACGCCTATCTCGAATTGACCCGAACGGCCGTGGAATACGAATCCACCACGGCGGCGCCGATGACGGCAGGAAAGTAGGAGCTTATGAGCACGTCAACCGTCACCCCATCGCGCGCGGGCCGAGTCACCCTTGGCAGTGTGTTCCGTGCCGAGTCCATTCGATTCTTTGCACTGCGCTCCACCCAGATCTTGATCGTCGTCGCCGTGCTAGCGCAGGTGGCACTGGCTGCCTTAGGCATCTGGTCGGTCGGAGCATTCATGACGAATATTCCGGCCGAAGCGGGCATGCCGAACTTCACCGATCCCGAAGTGACCGCCGAGGTCTTTGGCTCGGGGATTACCTTTTCACAGCTGATCCTGGGTTCCATGGCGGTGCTCTTGGCCAGCGGAGAATTCACCACCGGATCCGCGGTGAGCACCTTCCTGGCCAGCCCGCAGCGAATTCGAGTTCTGTCGGCCAAGGCATTGCTCATCGCCGTGCTAACCGGGGTCATCTCGGTGGCGGGCACCCTACTGGCCTATCTGGTTTGTCTGCCAATCGCCGGACACTACGAGTTGGGGCTGGAGCTATCCTCCGCAGCCTTCCAGCGTGTGCTTTGGTACGGAGCACTGACCACGATGATGGTGGCGCTGATCGGCCTAGCACTAGGGTTCCTGTTGCGCAGCTCGGCCGGTGGTATCACGGTGCTACTGGGGTTGTTCTTTGTACTGTCCATTCTGGTTCAGGTCCTGATCATGGCCGTGGACTGGGTGAAAAACATTGTGCAATACCTGCCGGATCAGGTGGTTTCGGCCTTGATCTCCCCGACGACCTCGATGTCGTCACTGGAAACCTGGCAATTGATGTGCGCGGTGGCAGGGTGGGCGGTGATTCCGCTCGTGTTCGCCGCGTGGGCCTTGCGGGCTCGCGACATCTAGGCTTAACTCCATGAGTTCACATCAGGGCGCCGACCCGCTGGTCTCCTTCGACGAACTGACCAGACGGCGCATGGGGCGGGTGCGCAGATTCATGCGCACCCACCCGCGTTTCGTCGTCGTGGCCACCGTTCTGGTGTATTTGATGCTGTCGCTGCTCGGCCTCGTCGGCCGGGCCATCGATCCGGAACTAGACCAGATCCTGATGCTCGCGGGGATCCTGGCCACGGCCCTAGCGTTACTCTTTCGCCTGCGTTACCCAATGCTGGTATTGCTGACCGTATTTCTCATTGAATCCAGTTCCATCGTCTTGGACGCCGGCGGTGGCGGATATAGCGGGATCGGCATGATGATCGCGCTCTATACGGTCGGCACGAAGTACTCTGGCCGTCGCACCATCCCGATCGCCTTGTTTATCGGCGCGTTCCATATCTTGTTGTTCATCATGACCGGATATCCCGATGTCAGCGAGGTCCTCGACGAGGGTGAGAGCATCGATGACTACGGGGGAGCCGCACTAATGCTCTCGATCAGCGGCGGGTTCATGCTCGGTAGCTATGTGGCCGCAGCGGCCGTCGGAACCAACATCCGCAACGCTCGCATCCATGACGCCGAAATCAATCACTGGGCCTCCCAAGTCTCACGCCTCGCTCAGGTGCAAGAGCGCCACCGGATTGCGCGGGAGATGCATGACGTTGTCGCCCATTCACTATCGGTGATGATCGCACTTTCCGATGGCGCCCGTGTGGTGGCGAAGAAAGACGCGGCCAGGGCAGAAACCGTCTTGGCCGAACTGTCAGGAACCGGACGTGCGGCGCTCGCCGATATGCGCAGACTTCTGGGTGTGCTGCGTCAGGCCGACGGGGCCGAGCTCTCGCCGCAGCCGAGCTCTGGCAACTTGGAGCAGATGCTGGATGGTTTCCGGGTCGCCGGATTGCCTCTGACCTATAGCTACACCGGGGAGCCATTGCCCAAGGACACCACCTTCGAACTCACCGTGTACCGCATCGTCCAGGAATCGTTGACCAACGCTTTGCGCTATGCCCATGGAGCTAGCTACGTACAGGTGCGGCTCAAGCGAGAGTCTAAGTGGCTTGTTCTCGAAATTATTGATGATGGCGATGGGACGCTCTCTCATTCGGTGGGTTCCGGTCAGGGGTTGAGCGGTATGCGCGAACGCGCTGCGTTATTCGATGGAACGGTGGAGGCTGGTCCGCGGCCCGAAGGCGGTTGGATTGTCTCCGCTTCGCTGCGGATTCCCAAATGTGACTCATCGTTACTTGAGCCTAAAACTAACCCCACCACTTAACATCTTGTCTTGAAAATTTACTTTCAGAGTGAAGTTCCCACTCACTGAGAAAGTATTCACGCCAAGGCATGATGGGAAAAATTTATGCCGAACTGAGATCGTGATCCAAAAAACCGCGGTGTTACCTAGCTCACTGGGCATTATTCGTGGGTATTTGATTATGCGCGCAGTGGCATCGCTCGGACCGTGAAGCGTCAACTATAGCAAGTTCCAATGGTTTATCCGTTTGACTTGTGTGTTTTTAGAACAGTGCCTACATAGTGGGGCAAGTGTTGAATTTTACGGAAATTCTGAGGTTAGTCTCAGAAAGCTATTGATTTGGACCTAGCCGACCTTGTTGAATGTGCAGTGGGGAACCTTGGGGGTTGTACACAGTAGCGCCATATACAAGGAGGGCATTTCATGCGACGCACTGCGCGCACGAAATTTGCACCTGCAGGAAACGCGGCGTGGTGGCGAAGGCCTTTGGCACTAGGGGTGGCTTCATCCCTAGCTGTTTCGGCCTACGGCTTACCCGCCATGGCAGATGTAAACACGCAACCAGCAGAACAAACTGAATCTGCGGCGAGCATCATCGATCTCTCGCTATTCAGTAACGAAATGGCCGGCGGCGGACAGACTCGGGCCTTGTTCCCGAGTGGTCCGGAAACCGATGAAGGCGGGCTCGACGTATCGTTGCTCGGCAGCGAACTGGTCGATCTCGGACAGTTCCCGATTCCGGTCGACCAGTTTCTGAACTTCGGCGAGCTTGGCACTCTGTTGTCACGTTCGACCGCAACCGACGGTAAGAACGGTGAAGCAATCTCCGGTGTGGCCGGAGCCGACGGGGCGATCACCCTCGACGGTGAGCAGGGTGATTTTGGCGTGGCCAGGATCAACCTGCTTGCGCTGTTTGAAGCCGTTGGCGCCGATGCATTGACCGGCCAAGTACTGAGCAAGGCGGAACTGACCGCCGGTGCCGGTGGTGCTTGGGTTAAGGCAGTGGACGGCGTCTTCGAAGATCCAGATGGATTCGGTGGCAAGGGTCAGTACCGGGTGGCTGAAGCCAACCTGGAACTCCAGTCTCCACTGGTCGAGCAGATGGCTTCACAGCTATATGACGCCATTGGCCAGGTGGATACCACCTTGGAAGACTACATCAACGGGATGTCGCAGCTTACCGACCTACTCGACGTGCTCAGCGCGTTGCCGGTCGGCGCCGACTTCAATGTGACCGTTGATTCCAACATTCAGGATGAGGTGTTCAACGAGCTGTTGGCTCAGCCGATCACCTCGAAGAACGAAGTGCTCAGCATCGACCTGAGCACCGGCACGTTGTACGTGGATCTGGACAAGGCCTACTCGGGTGAACGCCCGGAGGGTGTTGACCTGCCGGATGGCATCAACAACCAGAACCCGAACACCGAGCTGATCAGCAACGAGATCTACCCGATCATCGCGGAGACCATCCACGATCTGATCGAAGAGGTCATCAAGGTCGCCACCAACGCTATTGAGGGTGCTATTTCCAGCATCACCTTGACTGTTGATGCGTCCTTGACCAGCCCTGCTGGCGGTGCCGAAGCTTCGTGGACCGTGAACCTGGGTGGCGAGACCGTCAATCCGGTTTCTTGCACGCCTTCCGGCTTGGGCGGATCGGTGCTCTGCACCACCTTGACCACCGCGATGAACTCGGCAGTGATCCCAGCGGTTAATACCGCGATCATTCCGATTCGCGACTTCTTGGTGGGCGATGGTGGACACGCGATCTACGATCTGCTGATCACCGACATCAAGACCAACATGATCACCCTCCCGGTCCGTCAGGTTCTGGAGCCGGTCTTCACGTTGGCCACGGAATTCGTGTCGCTGCAGCTGAACCGTCAGGTTGAGACCACTTGCACCCTGCCTGATGGCACCGAGACGACCGAGGCCCTTGAGGTTTCGGCACTGTCGCTGGGTGTTCTTCAGTCGGCAGATGCAGGTCGTTTGAACCTCGGTAGCGCTGGTGTTCGCACCGGTGCATGTGCCGCTGCGATTGATCCGTCGATCACCGTTGACCCAACCGAGGTGCCTGCAGGTACCCCGACCAACGTCACCGGTACCGGCTTCACCCCGAGCGGTGACGTCGAGCTGCAGCTTGTAGACGCCGATGGCCAGCCTGTTGGCGATCCGGTTACTGTGACCGCCGACGAGAACGGCGACTTCCCGTCGACCGAACTCCCGGTTGCCGCAGATGTTCCTCCGGGAACCTACGATGTGCGCGCCACCGATGTAACCACCGGTACCCCGGTAACTCAGCCACTTAACGTGACTGAGCCGGATGTACAGGAGCTGAACATTGGCTTGGACCCACCGACCGTTCCGGCCGGTGACCCAACCAACGCAACCGGTACCGGGTACACCCCGGATGGACCGGTAACTGTACAGCTCATCGATCCCGCCGGTAACCCGGTTGGCGATCCGATCACCACCACCGCGGGCCCAGACGGAACCTTCACTGTTTCGGTTCCGACCCCGGCTGATGCACAGCCAGGCGACTACACCGTCCGCGGCACCGACGACACCACCACCAACTCGGCCGAGGCCCCGTTGACCGTGGTTGAAGCGGGCACTCCGGTCATTACTGCCGATCCGACCTCTGTTGAGCCGGGTCAGCCGACCGATGTTTCCGGTACTGATTTCGCTCCGAACGACACCGTGACCGTTCAGCTGCAGGATGCCGATGGCAACCCTGTTGGTGACCCGATCACTGCTCCGACTGACGAAAATGGTGCCTTTGGTCCAAGCCCGCTGACCGTTCCTGAGGGAACGACTCCGGGTGACTACACCATCAAGGGCACTGACACTCAGGGTGGCGAGGCTACGACCCCGCTGACCGTGACTGAGCCGACTGGTGGCAACGAGCCGTCGATCACTGCTGACCCGACTACGGTTCCGGCTGGCGATCCGACGAATGTTTCCGGTACTGATTTCGCTCCGAACGACACTGTGACCGTTCAGCTGCAGGATGCCGATGGCAACCCTGTTGGTGATCCGATCACTGCTCCGTCGGATGAGAACGGTGCTTTCCCGGCAACTGAGTTGCCTGTTGCGGACACTACCGCTCCGGGTGACTACACCATCAAGGGCACTGACACTCAGGGTGGCGAGGCTACGACCCCGCTGACCGTGACTGAGCCGACTGGTGGCAACGAGCCGTCGATCACTGCTGACCCGACTACGGTTCCGGCTGGCGATCCGACGAATGTTTCCGGTACTGATTTCGCTCCGAACGACACTGTGACCGTTCAGCTGCAGGATGCCGATGGCAACCCTGTTGGTGATCCGATCACTGCTCCGTCGGATGAGAACGGTGCTTTCCCGGCAACTGAGTTGCCTGTTGCGGACACTACCGCTCCGGGTGACTACACCATCAAGGGCACTGACACTCAGGGTGGCGAGGCTACGACCCCGCTGACCGTGACTGAGCCGACTGGTGGCAACGAGCCGTCGATCACTGCTGACCCGACTACGGTTCCGGCTGGCGATCCGACGAATGTTTCCGGTACTGATTTCGCTCCGAACGACACTGTGACCGTTCAGCTGCAGGATGCCGATGGCAACCCTGTTGGTGATCCGATCACTGCTCCGTCGGATGAGAACGGTGCTTTCCCGGCAACTGAGTTGCCTGTTGCGGACACTACCGCTCCGGGTGACTACACCATCAAGGGCACTGACACTCAGGGTGGCGAGGCAACCGCACCGCTGACCGTTACCGAGGGTGGCACCGGTGAAAACCCGGGCCAGATCGGTGACCGTGTCTGGAACGACGTCAACGAGAACGGTATTCAGGACGAGGGTGAAGCCGGCGTTGAAGGCGTCACCGTCAACCTGTTGGATGCCGCAGGCAACCCGGTCAACGATGCAGATGGCAACGCCACCAGCACCACCACCGATGCCAACGGTAACTACACCTTCGCTAACCTGCCGGTCGGCGAATACACCGTTGAGTTCGTTCTCCCTGAGAACGCAACCGGCTTCGCTCCGGTCAACCAGGGCGATGACGATGCTGTCGATTCCGACGCTGCCGACAATGGCCGTACCGACGTGGTCGCACTGACCACCGAGGCTCCGACCACCGACGCAGTGGATGCCGGTCTGACCGGTGTTGTGGTTTCCGAGCCGACCGTGACCGTGGATCCGTCCTCGGTTGCACCGGGCGAGGACACCACCGCTACCGGTGATGGCTTCAAGCCGAACTCGCCGGTTCAGGTCCAGCTGGTTGACCCAGAGGGTAACCCGGTTGGCGATCCGATCACCGTGAACACCGACGAAAACGGTCACTTCACTACCCCAGTCACCGTTCCGGAAGGTTCTACCCCGGGCGACTACAAGGTAGTGGCAACCGATGAAGACGGTGGCACCGACGATGCTCCGCTGACCGTCACCGATGGTACCGCTGGCAACAACGGCGAGCTGGGCGACTTCGTCTGGGCCGACGTTGATGGCAACGGTATCCAGGATGCAGGCGAGCCTGGCGTCGAAGGCGTCACCGTGAACCTGCTGAACGCCGAAGGTACCCCGGTGAACGATGCCGATGGCAACGCCATCAGCACCACCACCGATGCGGATGGTATGTATGCCTTCGCCAACCTGGCACACGGTGACTACATCGTTGAATTCACTGGCCTGCCGCAGGGTGCTTCCTTCGCACCGGCAGACCAGGGCGATGACGACGCTGTGGACTCGGACGCCAACGTTGACAACGGCCGCACCGCAGTCGTGACCCTGACCGCCGAAGCTCCGGCCAACGACACCGTTGACGCTGGTCTGCTGGGCATCCAGGTTATGGATCCGACTATTGCGATCGATCCGGTCGATGTACCGCAGGGTGAGACCACCCAGGTGACCGGTGTGGGCTACACCCCGAACGGTGACGTTCAGGTGCAGCTGGTTGACCCAGAAGGCAACAACGTGGGTGACCCGGTTGCTACCACCGCCGATGACAACGGCGCCATTGACACCCCGCTGACGGTACCGGCCGATGCTCCGGTTGCCGACGGCTACTCCGTCAAGGGCACCGATTCGAACACCGGTAAGTCCGCAGAGACCCCGCTGAACGTCATCGCCGGTAACGGTGGCGACAACAACGGTGTCCTGGGTGACCGTGTCTGGAACGACATGAACGCCGACGGTATTCAGGATGAGGGCGAGGCCGGCCTGGCCGGTATCACCGTCAACCTGCTGGATGCCGATGGCAACCCGGTCAACGATGCAGATGGCAACGCCATCAGCACCACCACCGATGAGAACGGTAACTACCTCTTCGATGGCCTGGCACACGGCGACTACGTCGTCGGGTTCGTGGCTCCGGAAGGTGCAACCTTCTCGCCGGCAGAGGCAGGCGACGATCGTGCAGTTGACTCGAACGCTCAGGAAGACGGCCGCACCGCGGTAGTCACCCTGACCGCCGAGGCTCCTGAGGATCTGACCGTTGACGCTGGTATCAACGGTGTTGAGATCACCGAGCCGACCGTGACCGTGGATCCGTCCGAGGTTCCGGCTGGCGAGGACACTCAGGTAACCGGTGACGGGTTCGCTCCGAACTCGCCGGTTGAGGTTCAGCTGGTCGACTCCGAGGGCAACCCGGTAGGCGATCCGGTGAACGTCGAGACCGACGAGAACGGCCACTTCACCACCCCGCTGACCGTCCCCGAGGGCACCACTCCAGGTGACTTCGAGGTCAAGGCCACCGATGGTGAGGGCAACACCGACACCGCACCGCTGACCGTTACCGATGGCAACACCGGTGGCAACGACGGTTCGATCTCGGGTCGCACCTGGGTCGACGCCAACAAGAATGGTCTGCAGGATGAAGGCGAGTCCGCCCTGGGCGGCATCACCGTGAACCTGCTGGATGCCGAGGGTAACCCGGTCAACGATGCCGATGGCAACGCCGTCAGCACCGCGACCGACTCCAACGGTGTCTACTCCATCTCGGAGCTGGCAGCCGGCGATTACATCGTCGAGGTCATCAAGCCGGACGGTACCGGGTTCTCCCCGGCCAACGTGGGCGACGATGACACCATCGATTCGGATGTGAATCCGGATAATGGTCGCACCGATGCACTGGCACTGACCGCAGAGGCTCCGGCCGCTGAGCACGTCGATGCCGGTATCACCGATGTGGTGTTCACTTCCCCGACCGTGACCGTGGATCCGTCCGAGGTTCCGGCTGGTGAAGACACTCAGGTCACCGGTGACGGGTACGCCCCGAACTCGCCGGTTGAGGTCACCATCGTCGACGAAGACGGCAACGTCATCGCCGGTCCGGTGAACGTCGAGACCGACGAGAACGGCCACTTCACCACCCCGATCACCGTTCCGGAAGGCACCACCCCGGGCGAGTACGACGTTGTGGCGACGGACGAAGAGGGCAACACCGATTCGACTCCGCTGACCGTCACCGAAGGTAACACCGGTGGCAACGACGGTTCGGTTGATGGTCGCTCGTGGATCGACCTGAACGAAGACGGTATTCAGGATGAGGGCGAGGTTGGCCTGGCCGACGTCACCGTCAACCTGCTGGACGCCGAGGGCACCCCGGTTGAGGACGCCGATGGCAACGCCATCAGCACCACCACCAACGCCAACGGTAACTACACCGTCGCCGATCTGGCCGCCGGCGAGTACATCGTCGAGTTCGTGGCTCCCGAGGGTGCAGGGTTCTCCCCGGCCAACGTGGGCGACGACGACACCGTGGACTCCGACGCCGACGAGAACGGCCGCACCGAGGTGCTGGCACTGACCGATGAGGCTCCGGCCGCATCGAACGTCGACGCTGGTATCACCGGTATCGAGATCACCGAGCCGATCATCACCGTGGATCCGTCCGAGGTGCCGGCCGGCGAGGACACCACCGTAACCGGTGCCGGGTTCGCTCCGGACTCGACCGTAACCGTTCAGCTGCAGGATGCCGATGGCAACAATGTGGGTGACCCGGTTGAGGTTGAGACCGACGAAAACGGCGGCTTCACTACCCCGCTGACCGTGCCGGAAGGCACGACCCCGGGTGAGCACACCGTCAAGGCCGTTGACCTTGAAGGTGGCGAAGCAACCGCACCGCTGAACGTGACCGATGGCAACACCGGTGGCGACAACAACGGTAAGTTCGGTGACCTGGTCTGGAACGACGCCAACGAGAACGGCCTGCAGGACGAGGGTGAAGCCGGCGTCGCCGACGTCACCGTCAGCCTGTTGACCTCTTCCGGTCAGCCGGTACTCGATGACGAGGGTGACGCGGTTACCACCACCACCGATGAGAACGGTAACTACTGGTTCAGCGAACTGGCCCATGGCGACTACGTCATCCAGTTCTCCGCACCGGAAGGCGCCTCCTTCTCGCCGGCTAACGTGGGCGACGATCGTGCCGTGGACTCCAACGCCGACGCCGAGGGCCGCACCGCGGTGCTGACCCTCACCGCCGAGGCTGCCGAGGACCTGACCGTTGACGCTGGCCTCACCGGCCTGGGCGACGGCCAGTACGATCCGGAGATCACCGTGAACCCGAAGGACGTCAACCCTGGCGACGAGATCGACGTTCACGGCGAGGGCTTCCCGCCGAACACCGATGTCAAGGTCGAGATCCGCGACAAGGACGGCAACGTCATTGAGACCGTGGATGTGAAGACCGACGAGAACGGTGAGTTCGACGTGAAGGTCACCGTGCCGGAAGACACCCCGGAGGGCGAGTACGAGGTCCGGGCCGAGGACAAGGACGGTAACGGCGACAGCGAGAACATCAACGTCACCGACAAGCCGGTCAACACTTGCTCCATCGACCAGTCCGTGATTGTGGTCCCGAATGAGGTCAAGGCCGGTGATACCTTCAAGGTCATCGGTAAGGGCTTCACCAAGGGTGAGGTGCTGACCCTGACCATCGTCTCGGCAGACGGCAAGACCAAGATCGACGTCGTGGACAGCGGTGCTAAGGCATCCGCAGGCGACATCCTGAAGGTCGTCGTCGACAACAACTGCACCTTCGAAGTTGAGGTGACCGTCCCGGAGAACACCCCAGAGGGTGACTACGAGGTCGTCGTCAACGACAAGGATGGCAAGAAGAAGGACTCGGCTCCGTTCAAGGTTATCGGCGACGATAACAACAACAACGGAAACGGGAACAACAACGGCAATAACAACGGCAACAACAATGGCAACAACAACGGGAACAACAATGGCAATGGGCTAGCCGACACCGGCGCCCAGGTCATTGGGTACTCGCTGCTGGCCCTGCTGCTGCTCGGTGCAGGTACCTTCTTGGCACTGCGCACCCGCCGTTCGCACAAGAACTAGCGGGATAGGTTCTCACACGTCGGGTCAAACCGGCGAGTGAGACCAACCGGCTAGTAGGATCACGGAATGGGGAGCCCCTTGTCATGAGGGGTTCCCCATTTCGCACGTTACGACCTAGGAGAGCTCAATCCATGCGAAGCACCGCGCTGCTGCGACTGACCGCGCTGATCGGCTGCACGGCCCTACTGGCCTCGTGTAGCGCCAGTGGCGAGACCAATCCAGAGCAGCCACCCGCGGCAGGTTCGGCCAGCTCGGCCAGCGTTTCCTGCTCGGACGAGAAGGCGCAGGGGTTGAGCCGGGAAATGACCAGCGGCGGCACCTGGAACATGTGCTGGTCGGTGGATCCCAAGCTCGGCATGGTGCTCTCCGATATTTCCTTCGCCCCGCCGGGGAAGGACCCCATCCCGGTGATCAGCCAGATGTCACTGGCTCAGCTCGAGGTGCCCTACGACGACGGCGGGCGCAACACCTCGGATATCACCACGGCCGGCTTCGGCGGGCCCAATATGCATTCGCTGACCGATCTGGAGTGCACCGGGCAGATTCTTGAAGCCCCGATTCCGAACATCGGCGACGGCAGCAAATACGGCAGCACACCCACCCGCCCGGTGCTCTGCAGCGATATGGTCGACGCCGGACTGTCCTACCGCTCGGCGGAGGTCGGGGAGCTGTTGGCCAAACGCAAGGACGACTGGCAACTGTCCACGGTCTCCAAGGTCGGCTGGTACGAATACATCAACCAGGTCACCTTCGGGGCCGATGGCAGCATCCGCCCCTCGCTGGGCGCCACCGGAGACCTTTCGCCGGTGGATTACTCCGATGAGAAGCACGGTTCGGCGGTCGGCCCCGAAGATAGCGATCACGCCTCGAGCCACTCGCATAACGCCGTGTGGAAGATCGACTGGGCGCTGGGCGGACAAACCGGGCAAGTCGTCGAGCAATTCGATGCCAAGGACACCGGCACCGAGGGCAAATACTCTCCCATCGTCGAGGGAAACTACACGAGAATCGACACCCCGGCCACCGCGCGCTGGAGCGATCGCCGCTGGTGGAAGGTGATGGCCCCCGAGACGCTCAACGCGGACGGGCACCCGATTTCCTACCAGATCGACATGGGCAAAACCGACAGCTTCACCTTCGTGGACGATCAGAAGCACCACGAGGGCGAGACCGGTTACGACGTCGCATTCACCAATGCCGACGACTGCCAGATCTACGCCACCTACAACCGTGGACGCTGCGGCCGCGGCGTGGTGGACTATGTCAAGAAGCAAAAGGGACAGCCCCTGGATGACGTGGTGTCTTGGGTCGCGGTCGGGTACCACCACGTGCCGCGCGATGAAGAACAGTCGCCCATGGAGGTGCACTGGCAGGGGTTCACGATGGTCCCGCGGGATCTGACCGCAACTCGTATCGATCCGCCGGAGGGTCGAGAAAACTTGAACGGAAAACCCGAGAACTGGGACGGACAAATGCCACCAGAAAGATAAACTGGTAGCTATCGCACTTAAGACCGGGGGAAACTGATGGCCGAACCAACGAAGGTCCTACTGGTCGACGACCAGCCGCTGTTGCGCATGGGGTTTCGACTCATCCTCGAGGGCGAGCCCGATATGCTCATCGTCGGGGAGGCCGCGGACGGGTTGGAGGCGTTGACCCAAACCGATGCCCTGCGCCCGGATGTGGTGCTGATGGATGTGCGCATGCCGAAAATGGACGGTATCGAGGCCACAGAGCGGATCGCCGGGAGCCATCCGGATACCAAGATCATCATTCTGACCACCTTCGATCTCGACGAGTACGCCTTTGCCGGGCTTCAGGCCGGAGCCAGCGCCTTCCTGCTCAAGGACGTCGCCCCGGAAGAGCTCGTTTCGGCGGTGCGTTTGGTGGCTTCCGGCGACGCGGTGGTGGCACCCCGGGTGACCGCACGTCTGCTGGAAACCTACGTGCGCAACGGCGCCGAACAGCAGAGCGCCAAACCCGAGCCCACGGAACGCGACCCGTTGCTCGATGACCTCACCCCGCGCGAGCTCGAGGTGCTGCGCGCGTTGGCTGAGGGGCTCTCCAATGCCGAGATCGCGCACCGTTTCTTCCTCTCCGAGGCCACCGTTAAAACCCACGTACGGCGGATCCTGACCAAGTTGCATTTGCGCGACCGGGTGCAGGCAGTGGTGTACGCCTATGAAACCGGGCTGGTCATTCCCTCCCAGGGCCTGGATTACTAGGCTGGGAAGTATGAGCATGCGGCCGTTGAACGACTTTGACGACACCCAGTGCAGTTACTTGCTGCGCACCATCGAGTTGGCCGCCGAGGCGCTCGAGGACGGCGATGAGCCCTTCGGGTCGGTGCTCGTCGATCCGTCGGGCCTGGTGCTGTTCGAGGATCGTAATCGGGTCAAGGACGGTAACCACACCCGCCACCCGGAATTGGAGATCGCCCGCTGGGCGGGGGAGAACCTCGACGCCGAGCAACGCGCGGCTTGCACCGTGTACACCTCGGGGGAGCACTGCCCCATGTGCGCCGCCGCCCACGCCTGGGTGGGCCTTGGTCCCATCGTCTACGTGGCCGGAACCCATGAACTGCAGCAATGGCACGCGGAATGGGGCCTTGCCGCTGGCCCTGTCCGCCCGTTGAGCATTGATCAGGTCACCACGGGGTTGTCCGTTTCCGGTCCGGTCCCCGAACTGCTGCCCAAGGTGCGGGCGTTGCACGCCCAACTTCACGGCATCGACGAGCCCTAAACGCCGGGATCGCCGGCACGACTCGGGTTGGCGCCGGCCGCCCAGTAAGCTGGAACACAGTCAACGTCCACTACCGTAGACCCGATTACACGAGGAAGTGACCCACCTTCATGGCATTTGCCGCAGCCCTGGCACACATCTCTGACCTGGCCGACTATGTCGCCGCATCCCCTTCCAGCTACCACGCCGCGGACAGCGCCGCGCGCCGTCTCCAAGCCGCAGGCTTCACCGCATTGGACGAGGCGCAGGCCTGGCAACTGGCCCCCGGCGGGTACTACGTGGTGCGTGATGGTGCCATCATCGCCTGGGTGCAACCCGAGGGAGCAACTGCCAGCGCGGGATTCCATATCCTCGGTGCCCACACCGATTCGCCGGGGTTCAAGCTCAAGCCTAAGCCGACCACCGGTGCCCACGGCTGGTGGCAGGCCGGGGTGGAAGTCTATGGCGGGCCACTTTTGAACTCTTGGTTAGATCGTGAACTGGTGCTCGCCGGACGCTTGGTTTTGCGCGATGGCAGCACCCACCTGACCTGCACCGAGCCGCTGCTGCGCATCCCACAGCTGGCTATCCACCTAGATCGGGCGGTAAATGACGGCCTGAAACTGGATCGACAGACCCACACGAACCCGATCTTCGGGGCCGGAGACCTGGCCGATGCCGACATTCTCGGTGAATTGGCTGCGGCCGCCGGGGTCGCCGCCGACCAGGTGGCGGGCTATGACGTGCTGACCGCACCGGCCCAGCGTGGCGAGGTTTTCGGTGTCGGCAAGGAATTCTATGCCGGTTCTCGCCTAGATAATCTCAGCAGTGTGCACGCCGGGCTGATTGCCCTGCTCAACTACGCGCGCGACCCGCAGGGCGGGCGAATTGCGATGCTTGCCGCCTTCGATCATGAAGAGCTTGGCTCGGAATCGCGCTCCGGCGCCTGCGGACCCTTCCTTGAAGAGGTGCTCGGACGGATCCAGGCGTCGCTAGGGGCCGGAGTGGAAGACAGCGCACGCGCCATGGCCAATTCGCTGTGCCTCTCGGCCGATGCTGGACATGCGGTGCACCCGAACTATCCGGAACGCCACGATCCGGCTAACCGTCCGATGCTCAACGCCGGTCCGCTGCTGAAGATCAACGGCAATCAGCGCTACGCGACCGACGCCGTGGGTGCCGCCGCCTTCGCCGGCTGGTGCGAACAGGCCGAGGTTCCCTATCAGGAATTCGTGTCGAATAACCAGGTGCCCTGCGGCTCGACCATCGGCCCGTTGACCGCGACCCGTCTCGGAATCCGCACCGTGGATGTCGGGGTGCCGCTACTGTCCATGCACTCGGCCCGCGAGATGTGCGGAGTCGATGACCCCTGGTACCTGGCCCGAGTGGCCGAGGTCTTCTTCGCGAACTAAGTAACCGCGCGACCCCCCGGGGCCCAATCTCGTGTTGGGACCCGGGGGTTGGGCAACTGAAGCTCGTAATATATCAGCACAGAGCTCTATGGGTGGATCGTGGGCGATACATAGTAGGGGGATGACGAGCTTTAAAGTACGCGGGACCATCGCGCAGACCGTTGGCGAACTACCCAAGGTCGGCCTGCCGGCTCCCGATTTCGAATTGACCACCGCCGAGCTGGAGGAGGTCACCAAGGCTTCGCTGTCGGGCCGGCGCGTAGTGCTGAACATCTTTCCGTCCGTCGACACCGGTGTGTGCGCCGCCTCGGTGCGCCGCTTCAACGAGCTGGCGGCAGACCTAGCTGACACCACCGTGCTTTGCGTGTCCATGGACCTTCCCTTTGCCCTGGGGCGTTTCTGCGGGGCCGAGGGACTTGAGAATGTCGTCGTTGCCTCGGCATTCCGCTCGAGCTTCGGCGACGACTTTGGGGTCACGCAGGCCAACGGACCCTTGGCCGGGCTATTTGCTCGGGCCATTGTGGTGCTCGATGAGCAGGGGATTGTGCTGCATACTCAGATTAACGAGGATCTCCACGTGGAACCGGACTACTCCGCCGCGCTGGCCAGCCTCTAAACACTTCCCCGGCCGGACCGCCTACCGAAGCCGCGCGTTGGCTAGAACCGGCAGTCCGGTCCGAGCTGCATCCACCTGCTCCGGATCGATCGTCACTATCCTCATCCCTGGCTTTACGCCTAGGTCTTCGATGACTTCCCCGAGTGGAGAGATCAGTGCACTGTGCCCCACACCCAGAGGCACTCCGGGTGGAACATCCTGCTCGACCGAGTAAGGGTCGGCTTGATCTACGGCCGCCACAAACGTTGTGCTATCCATCGCCCGGGCGCGCGTTGCAAGTTGCCACTGCTCGGCCTTGCCCGGACCCGAGGCCCACGACGCACAAACGATATTGACCAGTGCTTCGGCCTGCGCATGTCGGAAGAATAACTCAGGGAAGCGCACGTCGTAGCAAGTAGCGACGCCGAAAGTGATCCCGTTGAGCGTGAATTGCACCGGTAGGCTACCGGCGGTGACGGATTCGGATTCGCGGTACCCGAAGGCATCGTAGAGATGAATCTTGTCGTAATGAGCTTCGATGCCGCCACCGGTAATTAGCAAGGTGTTGCGTACGCGATTCTGCTCACCCGGGGTGAACATGCCGACCACGACGGTGACTTGGTGTTCCTCGGCGATTCGCCGCACCGTGTTTGCCCATGGCCCGTCAAGGTGCTCAGCGACAGCAGTTAGGTCATTGCCGAATGCGCACATGGTTGCCTCGGGGAACACTACAAGCTCTGCTCCCTGTGCAGCGGCAGTCGACACGTGATCGCGAATGAGGTCCAGATTGTCAGCCGGATCGGGGCTGCTGAGGATCTGTGCCAAAGCGATTTTCATGGACACTCCTTTAATGGATGCGGTATCTTCACTAATTTCTGATGTGCGTATGGGGCGCGCCAGGAAGTCTCCCGACGCGCCCCGCATGAGGCCGGTGGTGGCTAGAAAAGCCAGGGAGCCTTCTCGTGGTGGAAGTCTTCGAAGGTTCCGAATTTGCCGGCGTTAAAGGCTAGCCCGCTACCATCACGGTCGCGGCTAGCGGTGACCTGACCGAAAAAGACCTGATGATCGCCGATATCGTACTGATTGACAACTTCACACTCGAGCTGGCTAAGTGCTTCACCGATCACTGGTAGTCCGCCGGGCGTGGCGTCGAAGTTCCCAACTTCAAAGCGTGCTCCGCCACGGGTAGCGAACTGTCGGGCAACGGCCTCCTGTTTGGCGCCGAGAATCGAGACCGCGAAGCGACCGCCAGCACGGATGGCATCCCCGGTCCGAGTATCGAAGTTCAGCGAGATCATTAGGATCGGCGGTTCCAGACTGATAGAAGTCAGTGAGTTGATAGTCATGCCCGATCCCTCACCCTCGTGTTCGGTGGTAACCACCGCGACGCCAGTGAGGAATCGTCCCATGGCCTGACGCATGTCCAGTGGCGCGGGTACCGCAAAGTCGGTATTCAGTGCCATGGCCTAATCCTCCTTCGAGTAGTAGCGCACCTCGAACATCTTCGCTCCATTCTCGGAGACCCACGGTCCGTGTTCCATTCCTGGCGGACGGGTCGCCCAGTCGCCTGCCTTGAAAGTCTGCCCTAGGCGCTGATCCACGAATGAACCCTCGAAGATGTAGACCTCTTCCCAGAAATCGTGGCGTAGTGGACCGTTAGGAGAAGTATCGGTGCCGGGCTCGAACTTCAGGATGCGGGTCACCGCATCACTTGAGTCGTCGCGAGCCAAGATGGCTTCGGAAAGCCCTTCGATATGTGGGTTGCAATCCGTAAATTCAACACGGGAGACCGGGCCGAATTCGTATTCTGGTTTTGCCATGATGGATCTCCTTAAGCGTTGCTGGCCGAGGTGGCTGGTTCGTGGCTGTAGCTGGCAAGGAATTCGTCGAGCTCCGCTACGTGCTCCTCATATCCGTAGTTGCGGAAGGTGTACGCACCTTTGACGACGAAGGGAGCGCCAGCGTAGAACATCTCGTACTGTTGGTGACGGCCTGCGAATTCAGTGCCGATGATGTCCCATGCCAAGCGGAAAAGCTTGATGCGTTCCTCGCTAGATACGTTGGGTGAAGCGATGTAGCGTCGTACGTCGTCGCGCGTCACATCGCTGTGCAAATCATTGACTCCCGAAGGAAGTTGCAGGACACCGCCCCCGACAAGGTCGCGGAGGATTTCGATAACCTTCGGATAGATCTCCGACTGCAGGCCCATGGTTCCGTACAGAGCACGTTTTCCGGGGACCAGCATGCCGGCGTCGTCACTTGTGGCAGTGTATTCGGCAGCAAGCAGCGCGGATTCGACCGAAGAGATCGTCGCAGCCAGCTCGCCCAACTTTTCCTGCACGCCTGGAATCTTTTCGGTCCCGTTGACCTGAGTGATCTTGCGGGCCACGGCACCGATGAACTGCAACTTGACGGTTAGGCGTGTCTGCGCCTGCCAGTTGCCTAAGGCATGCGCGCCCGTATCGAAGAACTGGCGGCGCAACTTTTCAGTATCACGGTCGATAAAGACGCGGTCCCACGGAACGAGTACATCGTCGAAGATCACCAAGGAGTCCGGCTCGTCGTAGTTGCTGGTCAACGGGTAGTCGAACTCACTAGATGCCTGCGGCGCGAAAGGACGCCGGCAGAGGAGTTTCAGTCCCTTGGTGTCCACCGGAAGAGCGAAGGAAACGGCAAAGTCCTGATCGTCGGCTCCGAGCGGCTTAATGCAAGTGACGAAGACTTCGTCAGCGATGGCAGCTCCCGTGGCGAGCATCTGCGAACCGCGCACGATGAGACCTTCTGCGGTTTCACCGACCACGCCGACTTGGATGTAATCACCTTCCCAGCCCGATGCCGTGGTGGCGCGGGAGTACTGCGGCGGAATAATGGCGTAGGAGACGTAGAGATTCTCGCGCAGAATGCGCTCGTAGTACCGGCGAATGTTGCCAGCGAAGTCGCGCTCGGGGTGTTCGAAAACATCCGCGTGGGAACCGAACGCCGCGAAGAAAGTTCCTACGTGATCCGGGCTACGGCCGACCCAACCGTGGGTGTGCTTTGCCCAGCGTTCCACCGCTACACGACGAGCCTTGAGCTGTTCGGGGGTACGTGGTGCGCTGAAAACCAAATTGGCGGTGCCATCGATTTCTTCGCTGTGGTACTGCATACCGTTGGCCGGGTCGGCGGCGATGTCATAGAGCTCGGCTACGGTCTTTGCCACATTGGCGAAGGCCGGGTGGTTCACGACGTCGTGGACTACTTCACCGTCAAGCAGGATCGTTCGGTTGTCGTTAAGCGAGGTTAAGTATTCGGCTCCGGTACGCATGTTAGTTTCCTTCCGTAATGCGATAGGTATGGGTCAGGACAGTGTTTTCGTCAAGGGTCAGTTCGAGCTTCCACACGGCGCCGTACTTGAAAGCGCCGCCAATCACCGGCAGCGTTCCACCAAGGCAGAGGAAATCCTCGAGGTTTTTGCCCTGATTCTCGAGCAGGAGCTCAATCACGTTGGCTGGCGTGCGCAGATTGGCAAGCGTGCCGTCTTGGTAGAGTTCGCCGTCCACCCAGCTACGGGCGCGTGCCCCGTCCAAAGACAAGGTGCTAAGGTCCGTGATCTCGATGACTTCGGTGCTAACGGGCTTCGGGCAGGCTGCCTTAGATTGCGGAATGTCGACGGCTTCGAGCTCGCGGTCGGTATGATCCGAGGCCAAACCCAGGAAGTACCGGCCGTTGTGGCGGATATATAGAGGTTCGACCTCACCGCTGGTGCGCTCGCCGCTAACAGTCAGCGTGCTTGCGGTGCTCAAAGAACTCGAAGGTACTGGGTAGAACATTGGCACGTGTGGCGGAGGGGCAATACCAATGGCTGCAAGTTCATCAATATGTTCTTGAACCGCGTGGGTATCCCGTCCCGTATAGCCGGCTACGATCGCCGCACAATTTTTAAGGGTGAGTGTTTCGCCGGTGCCTTTGACGGTGAAAGTCACCGTATCATCGGCGGCGCTGGGCTTCCCTATCCCTGTCGGTGTACTTACGCTGTGCATTCTTCGCTGCCTTTCGTGGGGATGTACAGAGTGGAAACGGCCAAGGAGGGTTCGACCATGATCCGCATCAGTTCTCCGAAGCCGAGTGGTTCCCGGGTAGGACTCTTGGCATCGATATCAAGGTGTATGAGCTGTGCGGACATGTCGGTACTCCTTGGTGGTCTCTCTACGTCACCCACCAACAGCCGGAATACGACTAGCTAGTTGAGCGCTGTGTTGAGACCGCTTTTCTGGTTGATTCGAGATGGCTTAGTGCGGCCTGGGCCGCTTGGTCTGGATTGCCAGCTTTGATGCCAGCGACAATGGCGCGGTGTTCGACAAGCACTGCGTCAAAACGGTCGGTGGTGGCTAGAACCGCCTGGATGCCGAGTCGTTCTTGCTTGAATCGCTGAGCGTCATACACCTGAGCGAGGGTAGAGTTTCCGGCTCCCTCAACAATGGTTCGGTGGAAGGCAATGTCGAGTTCGATAAAGGCGACGGGATCAGTGGTCTGTGCCTGTTGTTCCAAAATGGCCTCGAGGTGCGGGACCAGATCTACCCGATGTTCGGCGACTTGGCGGGTGGCCCATTCGCCGATAACCTGCCGGACTTCGAGGATTTCTTTAAGATCGGTGCCGGTTAGTGCCGGGATGTAGGCACCTTTATGAGGAACGCGCCTTAACAGTCCTTCGGCTTCGAGGCGAAGGAGAGCCTCCCGCACCGGGGTTCGTGAGACGCCGGCGGCCTCAGCGATTGCGTTTTCACTTAGGAATGCCTCCTGGTTGTAGGGTAATTCGCCGATCTGCTGCCGAAGCCAGCGGTAGGCCCGTTCCGGTGCGGTGATCTGCGAGTTGTGCATGATGCTCATGGCATGTCCTTCGACTAAGGAGGGTTAGCTGTCGAAGTGACCATACCAACCTTTTAGGCATCCAGATCCGTGAGCTTGATGTTCTTCGTTTCTCTGGCGCAGGCTACCGAGATGATGGAAATCAAGCCCATGACGGCAAGGTAGATACCGATAGCCAGACCTGTTCCAAACGCCTCATAAAGGGCCAGAGCAATGACAGGTGACAGTGCGCCGGCAATCAGTGAGGCGATGTTGTACGAGACCGAGGTGCCCGAGTAGCGAACTTCCGTGGGGAACAGCTCCGAAAAGAAGGCTCCGATGACGGAGGAGTAGGCGGCGAAGATCAGTAGCCCACCCACCGCAGCAAGGGTAATCAAGCCGGGACTCTTGGTGTCTAATAAGGCGAAGAAGGCGAATCCCCAGAGAACTGTTGCCGCCGACGCAGCGAACAAGACAGGCTTGCGGCCAATCCGATCGGCGAGGATTGCCATGAGGGGGATCGCTACGATGGCGACTCCTTGACCGACCATTACAGCGCTAAGACCGATTCCGCGCTCCATTTTGAGGATCTCAGTGACATAGGTGATCAGGAAGAGGGAGTAAATATAGAATCCGGCATTTTCGCCCATTCGCGAGCCAGCAGCGATGAGGATTTGTCGCCAATTACCGCGGAGCAACTGAGCTAGGGGCATACGTCGATGTTGCACACCGGCCGCGGCCTGACGCGCCTGGGATTCTTTGAACAAGGGTGTTTCTTCGACGTAAAGGCGCAAGATCAGACCGATGATGACGAGCACGGCGGAAAGACCAAAAGCGATTCGCCAGCCCCAGGAAAGGAATGCTTCGGGAGTCAGGGTGGCTGATAGGAGAGCCAGTACACCGGCCGCCATCAGATTGCCCATGGGTGGGCCCACGTTGGGCCAAGATGCCCAAAAAGCCCGGCGAGAACTGTCATTGGAGTACTCGGAAACCAGCAAGACCGCCCCGCCCCACTCGCCGCCAAGCGCGAATCCCTGTACGAGCCGCATTAGCAAGAGCAAGATTGGCGCCCAGACGCCGATCGTTTCGTATGTGGGAATGAGGGCAATTAATGCGGTGGATACGCCCATCAGCATCAAGCTGGAAATCAGTGTGGCTCGACGCCCCTTGCGGTCGCCGAGGTGCCCAAGCACGATCGCACCCAATGGGCGGGCTAGGAAGCCAGCCGCAAAGGTGCCGAGTGCGAGCATAGTGCTCACAAAGGGGTCGCCGGTTGGGAAATATAGCTGGTTGAAGACCAAGGCAGCAGCGGTGCCGTAAAGAAAAAAGTCGTACCATTCGACGGCCGTGCCTGCGAGAGACGAGGCTGCAACCGTAGGCAGTGAAGTGTGTTTCTTCACTGTTGCAGTCGTAGAGACTTTGCTCATGGTGACTCCTGAAAAGTGGAAGAGGTAGCGATGAAATCCCGGGGTGACTGTCGTCACTTCAACACTGTAGACGGGTTGTATACAACTTGTCTACAGTTAATTTCCGGGACGCTCCGGTTCAACCGCGCGCCACTCGGCCTCTTTGTGGAACCCATGCTTCCCGGGGATTGGGTTGGTCTTGGCGCCAACCTCGGCCGCGACCTGTTCGTTTGGGTCAGTGGTGCTGTGAGGCTTGACACAGCTTGGTGCTGACCGTTCTAATTGAACCTTGAACGCTAATTGGTCACATGACCAACAAGGAAAATTTTGGGGACATTTACCGCAATGGAGCGGTCACACTCAGCAGGAAGGATCGTGAGTCATGAGTAGTACCTACCTTGATTCCGATGCCGCGGATTCCGCGAAGCATCCAGAAAAACGCGGGATTGAATACATCGCGCCCGAACACCGCCACGGCAAGCCCTACGAGTTATTCGCCGTCTGGGCCGCACCGAATGTGAGTGTTCTGAGCTTCACCATGGGAGCCACGCTTACCCTCGTTCTAGGGTTGGAAATCTGGCAGGCCATGGCCGTGATCATTGCCAGCAACCTGCTGTGGGTCCTGCCGGGAATCGTCGCCGCCAGCGGCCCGTCGGCCGGAACCTCGGGCTCGGTGATTACCCGCGCGATCTACGGAATCCGGGGCAACCGCATTGTGATCGCCTTCTACGGCTGGTTCGTTTCGGGCATCTTCCTCGCGCTGAATTGGGTGGCCTCAACCTTCATGGGCGCCGAACTGCTCCGTCGCATCGGTATGGGTAACGAGACGCTGGCCAAGGCTCTGGTGACCATCGTTGTTTCCGGTATTACCGTGCTCGTAGCCGTCTATGGGCACGCATTAATCTTGCGCAGCTACACCGTGGTGACCGTGGCGTTGCTGGCCATCTTCGTGGTGGTCACCGCCTTTATCCTGCCGCAGATCGATCTCGGGTTCGTGCAGCCCGAGCCTCTGGGAGGGCTGGATCTGTGGATCTCGCTGAGCATCGGCTTCGCGATTCTTGCCTCGACCCCACTGTCCTACTCCAACAGCGCTGATCTGGCTCGTTACCTGCCCAGCGAAACCAAGGCATGGCGCATCGTGGCCGCAACGGCACTCGGTGGAGCCGTACCGGGAATTATCTTCCTCAGCGTCGGCGCCTTGCTGGGTACCGCGGTCTCCTTCGAGGCACTAGAGATCGGCATCGACTTCGCCCTGCTGGAAATGCTGCCCGGGTGGCTGGGGATCCTCTTGGTCATCGGCGTTGTGCTCAACACCGTTGCGTTGAACGGTATGACTACCTACACCTCGAGCATGGTGTTCCAGTCCATCGGTGTGCCGATCCGTCGCATCCCTTCGGCCGTGCTGATTGGCGTGCTGGGCACGATCTTCACCTTCGTGCTGGCCATCTCTACCTCGCTGATCGACGCGGTAAACCTGATGCTGCAGTTCCTGCTGATCATCTCGGTGCCGACAATGACCATTTACGTGGTCGATATCTTGCTTCGCCGCAATCGCTACGATTCGTTGCAGCTTTTCGAACAGTTCCCTTCCGGCAAGTACTGGTACCGCGGCGGCTACAGCATGGCTGGGATGGGAGGTCTGCTCCTTGGAGGTCTGGCCACCGCGCTATTCCTCTCCACCGATGTCTGGAGCGGGCCACTATCCCTAGCGTTTGGTGGGGTAGACCTTTCGGTGCCGGTAGGCATCGCGGTGTCGGCCCTGTGCTACGTGTCGCTGGCGAAGAAATCCACCCAGGTGCTCGGGGCGGTCTAATGTTCGTTGCAGCTTCCCCGACAGATAACCACCGTGCCCATCCGCCGCGTTACCCGCAAGATGATGCCGGGAACCGGCTGCTCGAAAACTGGCAGGAGGCCGGGCACAATCGGTGGGCCTTCAGCCATATGGAAGAGGTGACCACCCACGCGCGGATCTCCACGGCGCCCGTGCCGGCGCAGGCAACGCTGCGGCTAGGTGCGCTAGCGGAACAGCTGCCGGACCTCGTCGCCCGTCTGGAAGAAAGCTACACCGATTCGCTGGTGATTCTGCAGCGCGGAGAGCTGGTGGCCGAGTACTACCGGGCCGGGGTGGGGGAGTATCAGCCACATCTGCTGATGAGCGTCTCAAAGTCGCTCTGCGCGCTGGTGGCCGGTGCCCTTGAGCTGGAACAGAAGCTCGAGATCGATGCACCCGTGGTGCACTACGTGCCCGAATTGGCCGACTCGGTCTACGGTGAGGCGACGGTACGCCAGGTCCTGGACATGCTCGTCACCGTCGACTACGACGAAACCTATGTCGACCCGAACTCCGAGGTCCAGCGCCACGACCGCTCGGCCGGATGGCGCCCCCAGCAGCCGGGGGATCCGTCGAACACCTCGGAGTTCCTCACGTCCCTGCGCGGGGCCGGGAACTATGGGCAGCGGTTCCAGTACTGTTCGGCAAGCACCGATGTGCTTGCGTGGGTGATCGAACGAGCCAGTGCCATGCGGTATGCCGAAGCGTTGGGCGTGTATCTTTGGCAGAAACTCGGGGCCGAACGGGATGCGACGATCACCGTCGATAACGCCGGGTTCGGTTTCGCCAACGGTGGGATCAGCTGCACCGCGCGTGACCTGGCCAAGGTGGGCCAGCTGATGCTAAGCGGCGGACAAGCTCCCGGGGGACGGGTGGTGTCCGAAGCCTGGGTTGCGGAGGTCTTCGCGGGCGGGAATCCCGAGGCCATGAAGGGCGAGGGCTTCACGGAGCAGTTTCCGCGAGGATCCTACACCCGGCAGTGGTGGTGCACAGGTACCGAGCGCGGGATCATCTCCGGCATCGGCATCCACGGACAGAACCTGTGGATCGACCCTTCCCAGGAGCTGGTGATCGTGAAGTTCTCCAGCTGGCCCGAACCCGATACGGCGCACTGGCATCGGTTGCAGACGCAGCTATTGCTGGAGCTGACCGAAGCGGTAGCGCGGTTGCACTAGGCAACAAGCCGGATAAGCACGAAGGTGCGGCACATCGAAACTGTCGATGTGCCGCACCTTTCCTTTCGTTCTAGGCCAGCGTGCTGGCGTTCAGCACTGCCTGCAACCTAATTGGCGATGAGCGTGTGCCACGGGCGCTGACCGGCCTCGGCGGGCGTGCCATCAAGTACCTTGGCGCTGCGTGAGCTTGGGTCGAGGATGACCGTAGCCAGGCTCGCCCAACGCTGCCCCATGGAGAGGTTCATATCCGGTACGCAGGTCACCGGTGGCTCACCCGAGCCGGTCACCAGCTGCTCAAAGAGTTCATTGACGGACTCCGGCGCCCCATTGGCTAGGCGCGCGGCGAGGAAGTCGAAACGCTGCCCGGAGTCGGGCTGATAGAGCCAGCTCTTCTCCTCGGCCTTGGGCGTTTCGGTGAGGAAGTGGTTGGTGCGCAGGTGCGTGCCTGCCTGCAGCGGTGGCACCTCGAATACGCCGCGCGGGGTGATTTCGAGGAGCGCCGAACCCTGTCGGTCCAGTAGTGCGAAGGAGCCGGAGGAGGCGATCGGCGCGCTACGCACCACATCGATGGCCTCGGCCACCGACCCGGCATTCTGCAGCACATAGGCGGACAACACATGCATGGGGATTCCACCGACCGCGTCTTCGCGGTGCCCCAGAATGTTGAAGTGCAGTCCCAGGCCGGCGCTGTTGATGCCGATCTTGCCCAGAATGCCATGTTCGGTAATTCCCACCATGTGGTGACGGCCGCCGATGACCTGTTGCGTGTGCCAGTGTCCGGCCAATTCGACGTGCCAGTCCCAAGTTTGGACCCCGAAGGTCCCATGCGCAGTCTCGCGCACGATCGTGGAGCATTCTCCCGGTGCGATGTTGGCACTACGGGCCAAGATCTCGGTGCGTGCGTTGAGGGCGGCCACCTGCCACGGGGACAAATTTGCTTCGGTAGCAGTGCCAATAATCTCTTCGGCGAGCTCGGGGGCGAAGCTCGAAATGTCCTCTAACGCGCGTTCGGCGTCGGAGCGCACCTGCTGCTGGGTTAGACCACCGAGGTCGAAGAACTTCGTGTAGATCGCCAGCGCGCCATGTAGCTGGTCGCCAAGCTGTGCCGCACGCTGTTGGCCGCGTGCGGTGGGGTTGCCGGCGTCGATGCGTACATGGGGGCGCAGGGTGGGGCGTGGAACGGGGAAATCGGTCATGGGTATTCCTTAGCGCAGGGCGTCGGCGGTGACGCGGTCGTGTTCGATGAGGTTACCGTCGACGACGGTGGCCACTACGGGATTGCTGGCCTGAGCGCTCGGGGCGAGTCGCATCGGGTCGGCGGCGAAAATACTCAGGTCGGCGCGGGCGCCGACGGCGATCCTGCCTTCGGCCGGTGCGCCGGCGGCGAGGGCAGGAATCCGTGTCATCGCCGTATAGGCCTCATCCGCGGTGAGCGCTTGTTCGACGTGGAGGGTGGCGGCCTGCGGGTCTTCGACCGGGCGGCGCAGCTGTGCGTCAGCCAACGCGATACGCGGATCGGCCACCCCGATGGGCCAGTCGGATCCCAAGGCCAGTGGCGCCTTGGCACGTAGCAGGTCGCGGGTGCGCCAACCATGGGCTGCACGGTCACGACCGAGGCGAATGGACCAGTTGTCGCTGCCATCCGCGCTGGTCAGGCGCGTCCCGTGGACCGGTTGCACGCTAGCGATGACTCCCAGCTCGGCGAAGCGAGGCAGCAGCTCGTCGCCGATGGATTCCAGGTGCTCAATGCGGTGGGCACCGCCGCGGGCCGGTCCAGCCGCTTCTATCGCGTCGAGCGCATAGGCCACCGCGGCGTCTCCGATAGCGTGCGTGGCCGTAGGTATGCCGCGGGAGGTGAAGTATTCGATGGCCTCACGGTAGGCCTGCGGATTGCGCCAGAGGCTGTCGGTGTTTTGCCCATAGCAGTCCGGGTGTGCGAACCACGCCGAGCCGTTATCGGCGGTGCCATCGAGCATGAATTTCACCCCGGCCACCTGCCACCGACGGCCACCAAGCTCTTGCTGCGCTACGGCCTGAGCCCATACTTCTGGCCCGGAATCGGCGGGAATCAGTGGGGAGCAGCGAACCTTCAGGGGTAGCAGATTGCGCTCGTCCAGGTAACTGAACACGGCTTGGGACGGGTCGGCGAAATCAAGTGCATGTATCCCGGTAAGGCCGGCACGGGCCATGTGGTGCAGTTCTTGCAGAACAAGGTCGGCGGCCTGTTCGGTGGGTAGCGTCGGATAGTGCTCCATCACCAGATCCATGGCCTGCAGCTCCACAATGTAGCCGGTCGGAGTGCCCTGCTCGTCGGTGTGAATCTGTGAGGCATCGGCGAAGCGTTCGCGGCCTGTGATGCCCAACTGCTCGATGACGGCGGGGCTTACCACCAAGGCATGCGCATCGGAGGTCATGTAGCTGATCTTCACTCCGGGGAAGTGTTCGTCGAATACCCGGCCGTCCACGTGCCCGTTAAAGAGATTGACGTCTAGGTTGAACCCGGTGATCCACTGATCGGCACCCAGCGCCGCGAGGCGCTCGCCGGTGGCGGTCAGCAGGGCTTCGAGTGTGTGGATTTCGGCGAGGTCGAGGGAGGTCCCGCGCTCGATGGAACCCCAGACCGGGTGCGTGTGAATATCCACGAGCCCGGGCAGCACCACGCCATCGAGCTCGATGATGCGAGTGTCTTTGGTGGCGTGCTGTTGCACAAGCTCTGGTCCGCCGAGGGCCATGATGTGCTCGTTGGAGATGGCCACCGTGGTGGCCGTGCTCGCTGGCTCCCCGGGGTTGTGGATGCCCCGAGCGGAAATGATCAGGTCTGCGCCCATCGAATCTAGCTACCTCTCTCACTATTGGTCATGACACCAATAGACTGTGGAGTTCAAATCTATTAGGGTGAGCGCATGACGTCAAGCGCGCCCAAACCACGAACCCGGAAGAACCCGGAGGACCGCAGAGCAGAAATCCTCGATACCGCGGCGGCCTTAGCCCTGCAGCTGGGTTTGGAAAAGGTGACCATGCGCCTTGTGGCTGAAAAATTGGACGTGCGTCCCGGGCTCATTAGCCACTATTTCAAGAGTGTCGACGAGCTGACGTGTGCGGCTTTCGAGCTGGCCGCGGTGCGCGAGCGCGAGGCGATTTTTTCGGTGGGCATGACCGAGGGGGATGAACTGGGAAATATCGCCCAATTCTTGGCCAATGTGGCCGCCCCGGATTTCGAAAACTTGGGCAAACTGTGGCTCAACGTCCGGCACTTATCGCGTTATCGCGAATCCTTGCGCGCCGTGGTTAATGAGCAGGAGGAACTGACGCTTGCCGGACTCACGGAGCTCATTGCGTGCGCCGAGCGGGCCGGGCAGGTGACGTCGCGCAACCCGCGGCTGGCCGCCAGTGGGATCCTGGTGGCGATCGACGGGGCGGGTAGCTACGTAAATACCGCCGAACCGGAAGCGTTGGCCGAGCTCACCCCACTGATCCGGGTTGCCGCCGAGTATCTATTGGGTCTTGCTCCGGGCAGCTTGCCGCAACGCTAGGTTCGGAGCCGGTGAATACCGCAGCGTAGCCATTGAAATGCCGAAGGCCGGTCGCCAGCTATCACTGGTTGATAATTTGCGGTTACAAATAAGCCGTACTCGATTAACGCCTAGGTGAACGCGGTTATAGGAGTACGAAATATATCTACGACTTCTTAAAAACTATTGTGACTGACCGCACTAAATCGGTAATGTCAGCCTCGTTAGCGAGGTAGCGCGGTGATGGTGGGCCCACGCGGTGACGGTGCGGGGAGGTGGAAACGTGGATGCTCTGCTTGAATTGATTTTAGGATTGCTCGGAGGTTTGGGAGGCTAAGCTACTGGGCCAACCCCCTGGGTGAAGTTGTGGCGTCCTGACCGCGGGTCGGGGCGCCACGCTCATACCGAGCGGCGCATGCGCATTCTTGCGGTACTTTCCAAGCCGCACGTCGAATGCTGTTTCCCTTCCGTTCACGCCCATCTGTTCCGCTAGAAAGATGCAGGGACAACAGACTGGGATACGGCGCGGATTCCGCCCCGAAATACAGGCATTACGCGCGCTGGCCGTATTGCTCGTGGTGATCTACCACCTCGAACCACGAATCGTCCCCGGTGGTTACATCGGAGTCGATATCTTCCTTGTCATCTCCGGCTTTCTCATTACCTCTCATTTGCTCAAAGAAGCCGAGAGCACCGGCCGGATTAGTCTGCTTTCTTTCTACGCGGGGCGCGTGCGAAGGATCCTGCCAGCGGCCCTGTTGGTCATCCTTGTCGTGGTGCTGGTGACCTTGCGAATCACGCCATCGACCCAATGGCATTCGGTTGGCGTCCAAGCGGTGGCCAGTGCCCTCTCGGTGCAAAACTGGGTGCTCGCCGCATCGTCGGTGGACTACTTGGCAGCCGATGAAGCACCTAGTGCGCTGCAACATTTCTGGTCGTTGGGTGTTGAGGAACAGTTCTACTTTGTATGGCCGCTGATCGTGCTAGCCGCATGCCTGCTACTTCCAGCACGGCTCCGTACCGCCGGGCTCTGGACCGGGTTTTCTCTGGTTTTCGTTCTGTCGCTGGGCTACTCCGCGTATTTAGGATTGGCCGCAGATGCCAGCGGCTATTTCGTGACCACCACTCGGGCCTGGGAGCTGGCCGCAGGTGGGCTCCTGGCGTTATTGGCCGCCCGAAGCACGAGCGCCACCCGGGGGTTGCTATACGGGCTACCGCAATGGAGCCGCAGCCTCTTGGTGCTCTTCGCGTTGGCGGCTATCGTCGGCGCCGCGTTCAGCTACGACGGGCACACCGCCTTTCCCGGCCTGGCCGCCCTGGTGCCGGTGCTAGCCACCATGCTGATCATCGCCGCCGAACGCACCGAGGGTGTTTTCTCCCTGCATCGGGTGATTGACAGCCCGCCGGTCCAATGGGTGGGCGCGGTGTCCTATTCACTCTATTTATGGCACTGGCCGCTGATCGTTTTTGCCGCGCAACTAACCGGAGAAGACCCCGGCCCACTTGAATCCATTGGGCTCTTGGCGCTTTCCCTCGTGCTGGCGCAGCTCAGTTATCTGCTGGTGGAGAACCCGGTGCGCCGCTGGTCGGGGTTCTCGCACGGTGCGGGACGCACCGTACTGGCGGGCGTGGCGGCAGTGGCCGTGGTCGCCGGCGTGGGCTTCGCGCCGCAGTACGCGCAACAGCGACTGGTGGCCGAGCAGCGCCAGCAGGTGCGCCAACTTGAACAGGCACCGCCGCAGGGATTCGGGGCGCCCTCCCTCCAGGCCGGTGCTCCGGCGTTTCTCGAGGGCAATACGCAGATCGTTCCGGCGCTGTCCGAGGCGGCCGAGGATTTGCCGCAAATCGGGGCTTGCGTGCAAAAGCCGCAGGCCACGGAAACCAAGGAGTGCGAATTCGGCAACCCGAAGGCGAAGACTACGATCGCGTTGGTGGGGGACTCGCACGCCACGCACTGGTACCAGGCGGTGCTTGACCTTGTGCAACGCAACGACTGGAAGCTGGTGACCTACCTCAAGAATTCCTGTCCCTTCACCGCCGCCACTCGAGAGGCGGAGCAAGCCGGTTCGATTTCTTGCCGTGCGGCGAATGAGGCCAGTTTGGAACGGATTCTTGAGCGTTCCGATATTGACGTGGTGATCACGGCCTACTGGGCAGCGGCGAGCTACACCAGCGACCCGGCCGCGGGTTTTGCCGAGTATTGGGGCGAGCTGGAGGATGCGGGCATCGATGTGATCCCGCTAGTGGATACCCCGCGTCCCGAAGGCAAGCAATTCGCGCGCGATTGCCTGGCCGGACACCTGCAGCATCCGCAAGAATGCGCCACGGAACGAAAGGACGCCCTGGAGCCGGCGGACGCCACGAAGCGGGCCGCCGAGCTAGAGCCACGGGTGCAGGTGCAGGATTTCACCGACGAGTTTTGCACCGAAAACACATGTCCCGCCGTGGTCGGCAACGTTCTGGTCTACCGCGACAAGCACCATATTTCCGACACCTATATGCGCACGTTGGCCCCGGAGTTCACGAAGCGTCTCGAGCCGGTGATCTCCGGGGACCTACGCCGGTAGCCTAGGCGGCCAGATGTGATTGGTGGATTGGGTTCTTGTTCTTGCGTCCGTAGGACAGGACTAGATAGAGCAAGAAGGTGACCACGAAAGTCGGTAGCGTCGCTCCGATGGGGCTTGGCCAAAGGTAGGCCAGCGCGTACGACAGCGCCGCTCCCACGACCCAAGAGCCAATGGCGATCGGGTTGAAGCCACCCGAATACCAGTAGGCTCCGCTACTCGCGCGCAGGATGTCTCGGGAGTAGGCTGCCCGGGCGATGATGTAGTAGTCCACGATCATGATGGCGAAGACCGGTACGAAGAAGGAACCGATCAGGATCATGAAGTTCGTAAAGCTATCCAGCAGGCCCAGGAACGTCGAACCGAGAATCGAGATAAGGCCCAGCACGAGAGCCGCCGGGAGGAAGCGCATATTTCCTTCGGCGCGCGCGTTGACCAGTGAGGTGGTCATGCCGAAGACAACCATGGTGTTGGTGGCCATCACGGAGAAGAAAATAACGATCGCAATGGGGGCGCCGAAGGCCGCGACCACGGTGCCTGGATCGAAGGCGATGGCCTCATCGCCGCGCTTGAGCACATAGGCAAAGACGGTCGCTCCCAACGCCATCGCGGAGACCGTCGAGACGATGTAGCCGATACCCGAGCCCAGCATGCCGGACTTCGGACTCTTGGCGGTGCGATTGATATCCGCCGAAAGCACGGTCCAGGAGATCGCCGTGGCAAAGACGACGTCGAAGACGAGCCCACCGGTCATCCCCTCTTCTGCGGGGGCCGGCAGGGAGTTGAGGTCCCCAGGGGTGAAGGTGGTGAAAATCGTGAAGAAGATCCATCCCATGATCGCCAGCATGATCACCGCGAGCCACGGTTCGATCTTCGCGATGCCCTCGTGGCCGCGGATCGCCAGAATGACCACAATGATCTCGCTGAGCACGGAGAACAGGATCGGATTGGAGTAGCCGGTCCACGAGTGCACGAGGTAGTCGACGGTAACACCGGCCAGCATGGCCTGCACCCAGCTCCAACCCATGAGCACAATGAGATTGGCCGCCACGGGCAGGTAGCTGCCGCGGATGCCGAAGGCGCCGCGCGTCAAGGCCATGGTGGGCAATCCGGTGCGCGTGCCGATGTTGCCGATGGTAATCAGCACCAAGGCGCCGGCTACGGTACCTAGCACGATCAACCCGATCGTCGCGCCCCACGAAACGGAGGGAACAAATAGGGTGCCGGTCAACATCGTGGTCACCACGAGGTTGGCGGCGAGCCAGATCATGCCGATGCGACCGAGGGATAGGGTGCCGCGGATCGGCCCGGAATCGTCGGAGGTGAGATTCAGCCGTTGTTCGAGTCTGTCGATCATGGACATGTCTTGGCTCCTAGGCGGTGATGGTGGACAGGTGCTCGTGGACGGCGAGGAGCTCGCCATCGACGTCCTTGAAGATGATGGATTCCCGCTCGACATAGGACTCTTCGCCCTCGCCCTCCACATGCACCGTGGTGGCGACGGTATGGCTGAAGGCCGCACCGCCTGGCCAGCACTGCACCAGGGGATCGCTGGACTCACAGGACACAACACGCCAACCATCGCGTAGCCAGGATGCCCACAGTGCTTCGTACTCGGCGCGGCTATTCAGACGCTGTGGTTCGGGATGGAAGATGAAGCTGGCGTCTTCACTGAATTTCGCAAAGTAGCTCTCGGTGTCGGTGGCGGCAAAGGCCTGAACAATGGCCGCCGCCGCGGCCAGCACTTGATTCTCGGTGGGTTGGGCGAGCATGACCTGCCTCTTTTCCTATAGGGAAACTCTCGTAGTCACTAGCGAAACATCCCGACGGGCGAAGCGCAATACTGTACCGCAAATGTTGACGCAAGTTACCTGTGTCACAAAGGTTACGAGGCGTCATGTGTATCGTCTAGACTTGATAGGTCTGTGCCGGATCCTGCCTGAAATCTGGGTAGTGAGCCGCGCGGATAACGCTAGAACCTCCTGTTGCGGAGATGCCGCAACCGCTTAGCCCAAAGGAGGTGGGTTCACATGCGTGCTTATGAACTTATGGTTCTGATTGATCCCGAGGTCGACGACCGCACCGTCGAGCCAACCATCGAGAAGTACCTCGAGGTTGTCCGCACCGCCGGTGGTTCCATCGAGAAGGTTGATATCTGGGGTCGTCGCAAGATGGCCTACGAGATCAAGAAGAAGGCGGAAGCCATCTACATCGTGGTGAACTACACCGCAGATCCTGCTACTTCGTCCGAGCTTGAGCGTCAGCTGAAGATCAACGAGCAGATCCTGCGCCACAAGGTCACCCGTCCGGAAGAGGCCCGCGTTTAATTACGCCCCTTTTCCCGTCGTAGTGCAAACAACGTTCACCCCATTTAAGGAGAGTCAATGGCAGGCGAGACTGTAATTACCGTTATCGGAAATCTGACCGCCGACCCGGAGCTGCGTTTCACGCCGTCCGGTTCAGCCGTAGCGAACTTCACGATCGCTTCGACTCCGCGCACCTTCGATCGCCAGTCCAATGAATGGAAGGACGGGGAAGCCCTGTTCTTGCGTGCATCGGTGTGGCGCGAGGCGGCCGAGAACGTTGCCGAAACGCTGACCAAGGGCATGCGCGTCATCGCCCAGGGTCGCCTGCGTTCGCGCTCGTACGACACCAAGGAAGGTGAACGACGCACCGTCATGGAGCTTGAGGTCGATGAAATCGGCCCCTCGCTTCGTTTCGCGTCCGCCAAGGTAACCCGCACCCAGCGCTCCGGCGGTGGGGGCGGTGGCTTCGGCGGCGGTGGAGGTTTCTCCAACGCACCGCAGCAGAACGCCCCACAGCAGCAGCAACAGCCGCAGCAGGGTGGCGGATGGAATGCTCCATCCAACGACCCGTGGAGCACCGGCGGTGGCAACAACAGCGGCGGTGGCTGGGGCAACCCGGGCAACGACGAACCACCTTTCTAAACTCATTTATTCACCATCCCGCAGATCACTCTGCGGGCTCCCAAGCTAAGGAGCTCCACGATGGCTAAGGCTGAAATCCGTAAGCCCAAACCAAAGTCCAACCCCTTGAAGGCCGCTGACATCACCGTCATCGACTACAAGGACACCGCATTGCTGCGTAAGTTCATCTCCGACCGCGGCAAGATCCGCGCTCGTCGCGTGACCGGTGTGTCCGTTCAGGAACAGCGCAAGATCGCACAGGCTATCAAGAACGCCCGCGAAGTTGCCCTGCTGCCTTACTCCGGCGCTGGCCGCGGTTAAGGAAGGGATACCACCATGGCAAAGATCATTCTGACTCACGAAGTATCCGGTCTGGGTACCGCTGGCGACATTGTCGAGGTAAAGAACGGCTACGCCCGTAACTACCTGCTGCCGCGCGGCTACGCACTCATTTGGACCAAGGGCGGTGAGAAGCAGGTTGAGTCGATCAAGGCTGCTCGCGCTGCTCGCGCCGTTGCCAATCTCGAGGAAGCTCAGGCATTGGCAGCATCGCTGAAGTCCCAGCCGGTTAAGGTCACCGTCAAGGCTGGCGCTAACGGCCGCCTGTTCGGCACCGTCAAGAACGCTGACATTGCAGCTGCCGTCGAATCTGCCGGTTTGGGCAAGATCGACAAGCGCAACATCGAGTTCGATGACCGCATCAAGGCTACCGGCAACTACACCGCCACCGTGCGTCTGCACGAGGACGTCGTTGCCAACCTGCGCCTGCAGGTTGTGGCTGCCGCCAAGAAGTAAGGCCCTTTCGGCTTCACTTTGATCAATGGGTGGCATCCCGTTCCGCGTGAACGGGGTGCCACCCATTGGATTCTTCTATGTCTGTCAAGGCGTAACTGGAGCTTGGTCAAATGTTGCTGAAACACTGAAGATCTTGAAAATTCGACGGACGAGATAGCGTTTGATGCATCGGCGGATCTCCCGATCAGTTTTCCCCTGAGCCTGACGCTTCTCGACATAGATACGTGTCTCTTCGTCATGAGTCATACGTGTCACCGCCGCCAAGTGTAGGGCAGCATTCAACGACCGATCACCGCCTCGATTAAGTCGGTGCCTGATCGTATTCCCGGACGATGCAGGAATCGGATTTACTCCTGCCAAACAGGCAAATGCCGCTTCATTGCGCACCCGCCCTTCATGGGACCACGCGACGAAGCATTTCGCTACGGTGATTGCCTTGAACCCGATTTCATTTAGTAAGGGTGCTGCTTCGCTGGCTTTGACCAGTTCGTCTAGTTGCTGCTCATTGGTCGCTAGGTGCTGGTCCAAGTCCATGACATGTTTGGCCAGGCGTACTGCTTCAGACCGTGCAATCCGCAGCGACAGCTCTTCTTCCCGCTCTCTCCAGCGGCTGATCTCAGTGATCTGGCTGCCGGTGAGCTTCTTGCGGGCATCAATCCCCAACTCGTTGCTGCGTACCAGGGCGTTTAGAGCGTTCATGGCCCTGGTACGGTCCTTGGTCATCGAGCTGCGTGCCGTGACGAGGATCCGTAATCCTTGGCGGATTCCTTCATTCAGTCGCGGATGGCGTAGCTTCTCTACCGGTAACGGCAGGGACGCTGCCGCCATTCGGTGGGCGTCTAAAGCATCGGTTTTTCCCACGCCACGGTTCTGTTTCTTGCTCATGCGCGGTGCCTCGGTGACGGGGAATCCATGGGCGGCGACCGTGCCGGCAAGGATTGCCCCGTAGGTGGCGGTCCCTTCGATGACCCACAGGGTGTCTGCGTTGCCTTCGGTTCGTCGCGCGACCCAGGCGATGGCCCGGTTAATCCCAGTACTGGTCACTGGAAATGACTGCGTATCGAGCAACGCACCGTTGCTTGCGTTGATGATGGCGTAGACGTGATTGCGTGCGTGAGTGTCGACACCCACGACAAATGGATAAGAATGAGCGACGATAGGTTGTGCGGTCACCGTACTTTCCTTTCCTGGATTTTCTTGGTCGGCCGTGAACGGCCGGTACCAGTCCGGGTAAGGGTCACTACGGAACAGCACTGTGATGGGTCACGCCCCTAGAAAAGGGGCGGACATTCTTCTGATCAAGTCACCGTGGTGGGCCGGATTGGTCCCGGTCGACCCACCCCGATCAGATGGACAGATCCATCGGATGACACCTTTCGGGTCAGCGTTTTAATGAGTCACATCCTCGGGGCGGGACGGCCGGTTCTTATCCTGCCAGCTAGTCCCAGACCAGCCACCTCCATACTCACAGCGTTTTTAGTTACGAGGTACTCCCGCTAGGGGTGCGGGGTGGGACGATAACTCAACTCCTGGGTGCGTGAATCCAGCAGTCGGGCATCTAGTAGCTCCAGGTCAAAGTCGCCGACCTCGGCGAAGATCCGGTCGCTACCACTGGCACCGGTGAGCGCCGGGAAAACCGTAAGCTGCACGATATCGACCAGCCCGGCATTCAAAAGCGCTCGGTTCATCCGAATACTTCCATGAGAGCGCAGCGGCACGCTGGATTCCTCGCGCAACCGTGCCACCACCTCGGTCGCATCACCCCGCTCCAGCCGCGCATTGGGTAGCTCCAGCGGTTCGCGCAGACTTGTGGAGATCACCAGCATCGGTTGGCCGAGCATTGCGCTGACCCAAGGATCGAAGACCTCGGAATCCGGTGGCTCGGTGGCCAAGAAATGCGCGAAGAGCCGGTACGTAGCCGCACCGAGTATTAGCAGGCAGGGCTCCGAATAGATGGCTAGGCGCCGAGCCAGGAGTTCGGGGCCCTGCTTGCCCCAGTAGCCGCCCCAGTGCTCACCGGCGCTGGCATATCCATCCAGGCTTGAAAACACGTCATAGGTGAACGTTTGAGACATGCTGTCCCCCTAGCCCATTTCTGCCGACAAGGCCCGTGGACGCCTAGTCTACGCCGCGCACCGCGGGCTCAACAGCCCGAAAGCTCCCGCGCTCGATCAGGGCCTGTGGCGGTGCCCAGCGGAACGTGGTCATGAGTTAACACGGAGGCGGATCCGCCGACGCCCCGGTGCTACGCTGGGCCGTGAATCACCGGCATCAAGCAGAACAATGGGGTTTTAGCATGGGCGCAGTCTTTCCCGACCAGTCGCAGTTGGACGATTCCGCCAAGGAACGTGTGGCCGAACATCGGCGGAGTCTTGAACAGGCCGAACGTGAAGAGAACTTGCGTGAGCTCCGTGAGCGCGCGGGCTTGAGCCAGCAGGAGTTGGCCGCCCTGCTGAAGGTCAAAGCGGAGCGGATCGGCAAGCTCGAGCGCGGCGAATTCGACCGGGTGCAGTTCGCGACACTACAGCGCTATGTCGAGGCACTGGGCGGTAGCCTACGCCTCGAGGTGGACTCGACTGAGGGACCTCAGGCCTCTAGTATCCGAATCTTCTAAGCGGGCGCGCTCAGGACCCCGAGGCGGCCGCTGCAAGCCCGGCACGTAGTGTTTGGGCCTGGCCTGCCTGAAATGCCGTCTGTGTGATCAGATGGGCAATGACGCGGCGCAGGGACCACGTGCTGCCCGGCGGGGTCCATGGGGTCGGCGGAACACTTAGCCGCCGGTCGAAGACCGTGAGCGAACTGATCAGCGCATCGGTGGCCGCGGCCACCAATGCATACTGCTGCAGGGCGGCCGTTAACGAGCTCGCCGTGGCGACGGAAGGTTGGGTGTCCTGCGCTCGCTCGCCGTGTGTGATCAGCGCGCACCACCCCAGCTCCAGTTCAATGGCTAACCGCAGGGGATCTTGGAGACTGGGCCCTCCGGGGTGGGGCCGATGGGTAAATCCCTGCTCGTCGAGATCTACGTAAGCCTCGCGCAAGAGCGAACGGCTGTCTCCCAGGGCGTCGAGCAGGTCAGGAATCTCGGTGTGCATACTGGCTCCATTCGGGGTCGCCACCGGCGGTGTACTTGCACTATAGCCATTAAGACACGCCCCTGAACGGGGCTTATTTCGCGAAACAATGGCGCAATGCACCTCATGTCATCTCGTTCTGTGCGAGAGTTGAGCTATGAAATCGGCCAAGCGAACCTTGCGCGCGCGGTGGCGCCGGCTTGCCTTCGATGACGGCTTCCGGCTCGCGGTAACCTCGCTACCGCTCTTGCCTGCGCTCCTTATCGGTTCACTACTTTCCCGCTCCGACATAAATGGTGCGGCGTTGCTGGTCACCGCTGTTGGCGGTGGCTTGGCCTTGGCACTGGTGCTTAATCTTGGCTGGACACATTGGTTATATACCCGCACCGACCCACGTCTGCTCGAACGCATCGCGCGCTACCAATGGCAGCACGGGCCGAGCCAGTTGAGCCGATTCATGGGCGCACACGACGCGCAGGCGTGGTCCCTCTCGCTTGCCCTAGCCTCACTCGTGGTGGCTATCTGCCTGGTCCTCACGCCATGGGACAGCCCCAGTGCGCTCGTACCCGCGCTGGTTATCGTAACGGCCGCGGCCAGTTGGGTTTCGGTGGGTTACACTTTCGCCTTGCAGTACTTCCGGCTAAATGCCGCCGGTGAACACATTGACTTCGACATCCGCGAGGCACCGGACTTCGGTGACTTTCTTTCCATGGCGCTGATGGTCTCGGCCGCGGGAGCCTATAACGGAGGCACCCCGCGCACCCGCCAGGGCCTGCGCACCATTCGGACGCATACCTATGTGGCCTTTCTCTTCAACACCGCGGTGCTGGCGATGATTATCTCGCTGATCAGTGGCAGCATTTTGGGCTGAGCCCGCTTACGCCTTGTGAACAACGAAGATTACGCGGCGCGAGTCCGTGAGTGACGCGGCGGGTCGAATAAACCGGTGAATATTGAGCTTTGCTACGCAGTTTGTTTGACCCTCGCGTCATGTAGCCCATATTGTTCTTAACAGAATCAAGAGTGTCGACATCTAGCCCTGGCTTGTCGGCCGGCAACCCTCTCAACGGTAGTGGGGTGCTCCAGGTGACGATTCGGTCCCGTACTGGCCGTGCGGGGCAAGTACCGCACATCGAGACGAAAACCATGGAAACCCGCGGTCTCGTGCCGCAGAGCGTCCATGTCACGCATCGGTGGGCATGAGAACGAAGGATAAAACCTTGCCGCTGAACTACGATCTCGATTCTCACTCCCTGCGTACGGTCTTTGCCCGACACCCCTCAGGAATTGCAGCCCTGTGCGCCACCGTAGATGGGCGCCAAGAGGGATTCGTGGCGTCCTCCTTTACCGTTGGGGTCTCTCTCGAGCCACCGCTGGTGATGTTCGCTGTGCAAAAGTCCTCGCGAACCTGGCCTCGGTTGCGGCGGGCTGGACGCATTGGAATCTCGGTGCTCAGTGAACGCAACGAGTGGGTGTGTGCCCAGTTGGCGTCGAAGCATGGCGACCGCTTTGCCGGCGTCTCCACCGAAGTTACCGCCGACGGGGCCTTGTTGCTGGATGACTCGGCCGCCCACTTTGAAACCTCGATCTACTCCGAGGTCGATGCAGGCGATCACTGGGTGGTGCTACTGCGCGTGCATGCGCACCGGGTGGCCGAGCATGACCCGGTCGTTTTCCATGACTCGGCCATTCGCCGACTGCCCGCGCTTGTCTAGGGTCACACGCCCGACTCTGCATAAGGTATGAAAAGATTCCACATAGTTATCCACAATCCAGTGGATAACTTGTTGATAAGGGGTTGAAAACCTGTCTAAAGCCCCGGAAACGCGGTGATTCGCTGTGGACAGGCGATATCTACAGGCTGAATAACTGTGAAAAATAAACTTGTATCCACAGTACCCATTTTCTAAACGGCCTTGTCAGATGGCTATTGACAAGATGTGATTTTAATAATCCACAGAGTTCTCCCCAAGTCGTAAACAGCGAATCCACAGGGGCTTCACCTTTATCCACATATTTTGTGGATAAGTGGGTTTCGATCCGTGGTAAACGCGCCTATCGTTGGCACAGGGCGGACGAATATCCACAATGTCACGACTCAACCTGTCGGTAACGCCTGACAGTGTTGGTGAGTTGGTTAAAAGGTGGGGGCAGAGCCGCCCGGGTGGAACTCAAGGGGATGGAAGTGTCAGTTATGAGCGCTGAGCCGACGTACGAAAGCCGCGACGCGGATGCGGGGCGCACACCTCCACAGGATCTGGCCGCCGAGTCTTCCGTGCTGGGCGCCATGATGCTTTCCAAGGATGCCATCGCCGACGTCGTCGAGGTGGTGCGCGGTGCGGACTTCTACCGTCCCGCCCACGAATTTATCTATGAGGCCATCGTGGACCTGTATGGTCGCGGTGAGCCGGTCGATGCGGTGACCGTGGCCGATGTGCTGACCAAACGCAATGAGCTGGCGCGCGTAGGTGGCGCCGCCTACCTGCACAATCTGGTCCAGCAAGTCCCCACGGCAACTAACGCGGCCTACTATGCGGAGATCGTGCGTGAACGTGCGGTGTTGCGCCGCCTGGTGGATGCCGGTACGCGCATTGTGCAAATGGGCTACTCACCCGATGGCGAGGTCGATGCCATCGTCAACGAGGCCCAGGCCGAGGTCTACAAGGTCGCCGAAAACCGCAATTCCGAAGACTATGTGCGCCTGAGCGACATCATTGAAGGCACCGTCGATGAGATCGAGAACGCCGCTAACGCCGGCGATGGCATTACCGGTGTGCCTACCGGCTTCTACGAATTCGACGAGCTGACCCAGGGCCTGCAGGGCGGACAGATGATTATCATCGCGGCTCGCCCGGCGGTGGGTAAGTCCACCTTCGCCCTGGACTTCGCACGCTCGGCAGCCATCAAGCACCGTATGGCCACCGTGTTCTTCTCGCTGGAAATGGGCCGCAATGAAATCGCCATGCGCCTGCTCTCCGCCGAGGCCTCCATTCAGCTGCAGGCGCTGCGTAAGGGCGATGTGGCCGATGAGCAGTGGACCAAGATCGCTACCACCATGGGACGCCTCAACGAGGCGCCGTTGTTCATCGACGACTCACCGAATATGTCGATGATGGAGATTCGCGCCAAGTGCCGTCGCCTGAAGCAGCGCAATGAGCTACGCATGATCGTGCTGGACTACCTGCAGCTGATGAGCTCGGGAAAGCGTGTCGAATCGCGTCAGCAGGAAGTCTCCGAGTTCTCGCGTAACTTGAAGCTACTGGCCAAGGAACTGGATGTCCCGCTGATTGCGCTCTCGCAGCTGAACCGTGGTTCGGAACAGCGCACCGACAAGAAGCCCATGGTCTCGGATCTGCGTGAATCCGGTTCCATCGAGCAGGACGCCGACATGGTCATTCTGTTGCACCGCGATGACGTCTACGACAAGGAAAACCGCCCGGGCGAGGCCGATGTCATCGTGGCCAAGCACCGTAACGGTCCCACCAAGACCATCACCGTGGCCTTCCAAGGTCACTACTCTCGCTTCAACAACATGTCGAACGAGCCGAGCTAGCGGAGATTCCACTGCCGGGTCGATAGGCTGGGGCCATGTTCGAGGCTCTCACTGCATTCCTCTGGGGTTCGGTCGCCGGTGCGGCGCTGTTGCTCGGCGCGGGGCTGGCCTGGTTCCTGCGGATACCGCGTAGCATCATCTGCGCGGTGATGGCCTTTGGTTCTGGGGTGTTGATTAGCGCGCTGAGTTTCGAACTTGTGCTCGAAGCGGCGGACACCGGAGGCCTGCTGGCGACCGCCGGTGGCGTAGCCGCCGGCTCGTTGCTCTATTTCGCTGCAAACCGGCTCGTCGGCGCCCGCCCGAAGCGTAAGGCCGCGGCCAGCGGTAGCGGTGCGCAGAACAATTCGGGTATCGCCATCGCGATCGGTGCACTGATTGACGGGATCCCGGAATCGGTGGCCCTCGGAGTGGGCCTCGTGGCCGGGGGCGGGATCAACCCGACCATGGTTGCCGCGATTTTCATCTCCAACGTCCCCGAAGGGCTGGCCAGTACCGCGGACCTGAAGGCCGGAGGGCGCAGCGCAGGCTCGGTGTTCGGATTGTGGGCCGGTACGGTCGTTGCCTCCGGACTGGCCGCGGCCCTAGGCTACCTGCTGCTGGCTGGTGCGGCCCCGGAGGTGTTGGCCTTCGCCACCGCGGTGGCCGCCGGCGGCATCCTGACGATGCTCGCCGACACCATGATTCCCGAAGCCTATGCCGGCGAAGGCGACTTGACCGGTTTATTGGTCGTCTTGGGATTTCTCTCGGCCTTCGCACTGCATGTGATCGGTGGCTAGTCAGTCCTGCTGGCTTCTGGCCCAGACAGTGAAAGAATAGCTTTATGCATTCAACCGGTCCGTCCGAACGGATCCATCCCCGACCGACGACGGTCTTCAGTCCTAAGTATCTGGGCACCACTCTGGGCATGTTCGTGCTGGTGTTCATGGTGGCATTTGAGGTCATGGCGGTAACCACCGCCATGCCAGTCATCAGCGAAGCGCTACAGGGGCGCGAGCTCTACGCGCTGGCCTTCTCCGCGCCGCTAGCCAGCGGCATGGTCGGTATGGTGGCCGCCGGTGAACTGGCCGACCGGCGCGGGCCTAAGCTCCCGCTCTTCGCCTCGGTGTTGATCTTCGTCATCGGCCTACTGATCTGTGGCGTAGCAGTGAGTATGCCAATGCTCGTTATCGGCCGACTGATTCAAGGTGTGGGCGGTGGAGCCATTACGGTGGGCATCTACGTGCTGATCGCCCGCCTCTATCCGGGGCATTTGCACCCGAAAATCTTCGCGCTCTTTGCCGCCGCCTGGGTTCTCCCGGCGCTCATCGGTCCCTGGATTGCCGGGCTTGTGGCCACCTTTATCGGCTGGCGATGGGTGTTCCTGGGAGTCTTGCTGCTCGTGGTGTTTGCGTTTTCGGCCGTCGTTCCCGCCCTGCGCTCGCTGCAACCCGAACACAACGCCGAGCTGGGACCAGTCTCGGTCCGCCGACTGCTACTGGCCGCCGCTACCGCGGTCAGCGTGCTGGCGATGAGCCTCTTGGGACGCTTACCGGGTATCGGCCCGATCTGTGTGGTGGTGGCCTTGGCGGCGGCCCTGCTGGCCCTGAAGCCGTTGCTACCGGCCGGAACCCTGCGGGCGGCCCGCGGACTGCCGGCTACGGTGCTCTCCCGAGGGTTGGTGGCCGCGGCCTTCTTCGGTACCGAGGTGTACCTGCCTTATATGTTGCGTGAGGATTACGCGCTACGCCCGGATCTCGCCGGGTTGGTACTTACCGCCTCGGCGCTGTCCTGGTCGGTGGGCTCCTGGCTCCAGGGGCGTACGGGAGAGCGTTTTAGCAACGCCGCATTCATCACCGTCGGATCGCTGGCCGCCACCGCGGCGATCGGCACCGCACTGGCCACCGCCACCTGGCATTTGCCGGTACCGATCTTGGTGGCGGGATGGGCCCTCGGCGGCTTCGGTATGGGGTTGATTTATCCGCGTCAGAACGTGAATATGCTCGGCCTCTCGGCCAAGGACCAGCAAGGCTTCAATTCCTCGGCGATGACGCTGGCCGATTCCCTGGGCTCTGCCAGTGCCACCGCCGTGGCCGGGGTGGTGTTCGTGCTTGCCGGTGCCGCGCCATTTGCCGCCGTGTTTGCGCTGACCTTCGTGGTGGCGCTGGCTATGGTTCTCGTCGCTGGGCGTACCGCGGCGCGCTAATCCTTGGGCAGTGCCGCCAGATGCCGCGCGGCGACCTTTACTAGGTGCGCGTCGAAATCATGGTGCTTGGCAACGTAGGCCTTGATATAGGGGCAGACGGCCACGATCTGAGCGCCCTGGGCGACCGTGTCCGTGAGCGCGTAGTTTGCTAACTTCCCGGCGAGTCCCTGCCCTCCGTAGGCCTCGTCCACCACGGTGTGGAAGAAGATACGATCGGTGCCCTCGTCCGTACTGCCCGGCACTTCGCGGTAGTGGGCCGCTCCAATCTGCGTGCCCGCGTCTTCGAGGACATAACGCTGCTTCTCGGGCAGGTGCCGGATGCTGATCTCGTTCATCTCTGATCTCCTGGATTGGGGCGTGGTCGTAGGCGCACCGTGGGTAGCTCCGGGGCCGGTAACGGGGCTGGCGTATCGGGCGGAAAAGGACCGAATTGTTCGCCCTGCACCATACCTGGTTCGGCGCCGATCTCGGCTTGCCACTGGGCACGGTACGCGATGACTTCTTCGTGGGTTCGCCCCACGAAGTTCCACCACATGAGGATTTGTTCGTTAAGCGGCTCCCCGCCGATGAGCAACGCGCGCACCGGCTCCGCGCCGGCGCGCAGGTGCAAGGAGCTGGCGCCGGCCGGAATGAATCCCAGCTCGCGGTGTGCGAGCTGCTGGCCCTGTACCTGTGGGGTTCCGGCATCGACCAGAACACCGTGTTCGTGGTGGGCCGGCACGTCGATATTCAGCTCCGCATGCGGTTCCAGCCACAATTCGGCACCGCTGACTTCGGTGTGTGTTTGCACCGGCGAGGTGCTGCTGTGCCCTTGAGTGCCGAGCGTCCCGAGGAAGACGCGCAGGCTGTACCCGGGGCCGTGCAGCGGCTCGGGACGGTAGTTCTCGAAGGTCGGTGGCATAAAGCGGGTTCGATCGGGCAATGCTATCCACAGTTGTGCCCCGTGCAGTACTGTGGTGTCCTCGCTGAGAAACTCGGAGTGGCTGATGCCCTGTCCGGCGGTCATCAGGTTGACCTCGCCGGGGCGTACGGTGGCGCTAAAGCCCGCCGAATCAAGATGTTCGATGGCGCCGGTGAACAGCCAGGACACGGTCTGCAATCCGGTGTGAGGGTGGCGCGGTACGCGCATGCCGCCGGTGCGGGCGACGTCGTCGGGGCCGTAGTGGTCCAGGAAGCACCAGGCGCCGATCAGACTGCGTTGCTTTTGCGGCAGGGTGCGGAAGACCGTCATGGCCCGCGGTCCGCCGAGCGGTACCGGCCGTGGTTCGAGGATCTGAAGCTCATCGAGGCAGGGGAGGGTTCTGCAGTCCTGTTCGGCAGGCACCTGTTCAAGGTTGCTCATAGGGCCAGCCTAGGCGTGTGTCCTCGAGCTGACCAGCGCCCGAATCATCTGGACGTGCGAGGATGTGAAGTGGCAGTAGTGAGACGGGAAAGAGAGGCATCGATGACCAATCCGGAAGAGCAACAGCTGGGCGATGACGAATTACTCAGGCTTGAACAACAGGTGTGCTTTGCCGCGGCGGTGGCGGCACGCACCATCATTGCCTCCTATAAGCCGGTGCTCGACCCGCTGGGGTTGACCCACCCGCAGTATTTGGTGATGTTGGCGCTGTGGGAGTTCGGTCCGATCGGAGCCCGCGAATTAGCCGAACGGTTGCATCTGGATCCGGGGACGCTCTCGCCGCTGGTTAAACGCCTCGAAGCCGCGGGGCTGCTGGAGCGAAACCGTAATCCGCGCGATGAGCGAGCCATTGTCATTTCGCTGACCGAGCAAGGCACTGCCTTGCGGACTCAAGCTCTGAACGTGCCGCGCGAAATGATGCGGCGCTTGGACCTCGATGAGGCCGAGGTGGTGCAGTTGCGCACCACCTTGCAAAAGGCCACCCGTCACGCGCTGAGCGCCACCGATCAAAATTAGTTGGTGCACCAACTATTGGCCTACACTGGAAGTGTGCGGCGCATGCCGCACGCACCGCTGACCAGAGGAGTGGCCATGAGTGACGCACCGTTGCCCATCGTTCGAGATACCACGGGACTCAGTCGTGGGTACCGCGTACTGTGGCGGCTGAAATATCTGGGACTGTCCATCTTTGGCCCCGCCGAGCGCACCATCGAGACCAGCCCGCGTGAGCGCGTGAAATGGGAGCGTGCCGTACGCGTGCTGCGGGCCCACCAGGCCGCCGGCACCACGCCCGATGCCGAGACCATCCAGGCTGCCGCGCGCTTGAGCTAGCGCTCGCGTCGGCCCTGGCGAGGGACCGGGCGCCGACGCGATATTCTCTAGATATGCAGGATATGACCGAGCTGATCGTCACCCGCCAACTCAAAGCTCCCCGCTCCGCGGTGTGGGCGGCCTTCCGTGAACCGGAAATCATCGCCGAATGGTGGGGTCCGGCCGGATGGTCGGTACGCGAGGGATCGATCGTACTCGAACCCAAGGTCGGGGGACGACATGAACTGGACCTGCACCCGCAGCAAGACCCGTCGCACCACGTGCCGTTGCGCGCGGTCATCACCGAATACGAAGAGTATGAGCTCTTCGCCAGTGCCGACGGTCCTCATGAGATGACCTTGGACCTGGTGATCAACACCCGCGTGACCCTCAAGGAATTCGGCGGCCTCACGCATCTGACGCTGACCCAATGGCCGCTACCCAATGAGGTGCTTGCGGCCAGCACGGCGGCCTGGAACTCCGCGCTCGATAAGCTCGAGACCCTGCTCGCCGAATACTTCTAGGTCGCGACGTCGGCGTGGGCTAGCCTCGGCCGATGAAGGGCATGCCCGCGGCCGTAATGGTCAGCTGGTTAATCGAAGCACTTAGCGGGGCATTGGCGATGTAGGCCACGGCCTGCGCGGCATGCTCCAAGGGGAATGAGGGCTCAACCTTGCGCGAGCCGTCGGCCTGCAAGGCGCCGGCCTGGGTGCCGATGCCCTGCAAGAGCTCGCTGGCGGTGTTGCCGATATCGATCTGTGACGCGCAGATATTCCATGCTCGCCCATCGAGCTCAATGGACTTGGTCAGGCCCGTGATTGCATGTTTGGTCACCGCGTAGGAGACCGAATTGGGGCGCGGCACCTGCGCGGAAATCGAGCCATTGTTGATGATGCGACCACCGTGCGCCTTCATGCGGTTGAAAGCTTCGCGAGCACAGTTAATTGCCCCGGTGAGATTGATGGCGCAGACCCTGTCCCATTCCTCCGGTTCGAGGTCGCCGACGTTGACCGCAGCGCCGAAGATCCCAGCGTTGTTGAAGAGCGCATCGACGGTACCAAAGCGCTGGACGGTGGCATCGAATGCTGCGCGTACCTGAGCGACATCGGCCACGTCGGCGGTGATCACGAGGGCATTGTCGGCCCCCGCGGCGGTCTCGTGCAGGGTTTGTTCGGTGCGTCCGAGCAGTCCGACATTCCAACCCTGAGCGAGGAGCAGTTGGGCCGCGGCGCGGCCGATTCCGGAGCCCGCTCCGGTGACGATGATGGTGCGCCGACGCTGCGGTGCCGAGTGTGACGTGATGGCGCTGGACATTACTCTCCTACTTTTACGCGTCGCTATTCCCCATTAATCCGGAGTTCACTAGCGGTGATGACTGGTTTCCCCGACTCTACCGGGTCTGTCCGGGGTTGTGAGTTGAGTTACTTAATCTTAGGATGCGAGAGAAAGTTTTCATACAGTGAAACGACCGTGTTGTCGTGGCGACCGCCAGAAGCGGTCAAAACTCCGAAGGAAAGCCCTGCATGACCATCATCGAGAATGAGCCGCAAACGGCTAGTGCATTGACCGCATCATCGGCGGATATCGACGAGCAAATCACCGGGATCCGTAGTGGTTTGACGTATCAGCTATCCGACCGAGACCCTGAAGAAACCCAGGAATGGATCGACTCGTTCGATCAACTCGTCGAGGCGCAGGGCACCGAACGGGCCCAATTCATCATCCGTTCCCTACTGCAACGCGCTGGCGCGAAATCCGTGGGCGTGCCGATGGTCACCACCACCGACTACGTCAACACGATCCCGGTCGATCAAGAACCCGAATTCCCCGGCGACGAAGCCATTGAACGCCGCTACCGGGCGTTCATGCGCTGGAACGCCGCGGTCATGGTGCACCGCGGACAACGTCCCGGGGTCGGGGTCGGCGGGCATATCTCCACCTACGCCGGTGCCGCGACCCTCTACGAGGTCGGATTCAACCACTTCTTCCGCGGCCAAGACCACCCCGGCGGCGGGGACCAGATCTTCTTCCAAGGCCACGCTTCGCCGGGCATGTATGCCCGCGCCTACCTCGAAGGCCGTCTGACCGAGCAGGACCTGGACGGGTTCCGCCAAGAAAAGTCCAAGGAAGGGCACGCGCTGCCCTCCTACCCGCACCCACGGAATATGCCCGCGTTCTGGCAGTTCCCGACCGTGTCGATGGGCATCGGCCCGGCGAACGCGATCTACCAGGCCCAACTGAACCGGTACCTGCACAACCGCGGCATTAAAGACACCAGCGACCAGCAGGTGTGGGCGTTCCTCGGGGACGGGGAAATGGATGAGCCCGAGTCGCGTGGCTTCTTGCAGCTGGCCGCGAATGAGAAGCTCGATAACCTGAACTTCGTGATCAACTGCAACCTGCAGCGCCTGGACGGTCCGGTACGTGGTAACGGGAAGATCATGCAGGAACTTGAAGCGTTCTTCCGCGGCGCGGGCTGGAACGTGATCAAGGTCGTGTGGGGTCGTGAATGGGACACCCTGCTGGATAAGGACCCGGCCGGGGCCCTGGTCGATGTGATGAACCAGACCCCCGATGGGGACTACCAGACCTACAAGGCCGAGTCCGGGGCGTTTATCCGCGAGCACTTCTTCGGGCAGCGCCCCGAAACGAAGGAACTGGTCGCGGACCTTTCCGATGATGAGATCTGGCAGCTCAAGCGTGGCGGGCATGACTACCACAAGGTCTACGCCGCCTATAAGGCCGCGACCGAGTTCAAGGGCAAACCCACCGTCATCCTGGCCAAAACGGTCAAGGGGTACGGGCTGGGCCCGCACTTCGAGGCCCGCAACGCGACCCACCAGATGAAAAAGCTCACCCTGGAAGACTTGAAGGGGTTCCGTGACCACCTGCGGATCCCGATCAGCGACGCGCAGCTTGAAGCCGACCCGTACCTGCCGCCGTACTACCACCCCGGGGTGGACTCCGCAGAGTATAAGTACCTGATGGAACGCCGTGCCGCCCTGGGCGGGGCGGTCCCCTCCCGTCGTTCGGAAACCCCTACCCCGGTGACCTTGCCCGGGGAGAAGTCCTACGCGATCGCCAAACGCGGGTCCGGGAAGCAGCAGGCGGCCACGACCATGGCCTTTGTCCGGTTGCTCAAGGATCTGATGCGCGATAAGGACTTCGGGCACCGGATCGTGCCGATCGTGCCCGATGAGTCCCGCACCTTTGGGATGGACTCGTTCTTCCCGACCGCGAAGATCTATAACCCGGCCGGGCAGAACTACCTTTCGGTGGACCGTGACCTGGTGCTGGCGTATAAGGAATCCCCGGCCGGTCAGTTGATCCACCCGGGCATTAACGAGGCCGGCGCGGTCGCCGCGTTCACCGCCGCGGGCACCAGCTACTCCACCCATGGGGAAGCGTTGATCCCGATCTACGTGTTCTACTCCATGTTCGGCTTCCAACGCACCGGCGACCAGTTCTGGGCGGCGGCGGATCAGATGACCCGCGGGTTCATCATCGGCGCGACCGCCGGACGCACCACCCTCACCGGTGAAGGACTGCAGCACGCCGACGGGCATTCACCGTTGCTGGCGGCGACCAACCCTGCGGTGGTCACCTACGACCCGGCCTACGGGTACGAGATCGGGCATATCATGCGTTCCGGGCTGGAGCGCATGTATGGTGGGGGGCACCCGGATCCGAACGTGATGTATTACCTCACGGTCTATAACGAGCCGATCACCCAGCCGGCCGAACCAGAAAATCTGGACGTCGAGGGGCTGATCAAGGGCATCTACCTGTTGAAGGAAGCCGCCGTGGACGGGCCCCGCGCCCAACTGCTCGCTTCGGGTGTGGCGGTGCCGTGGGCGTTAGAAGCCCAGGCGATCCTGGCCGAGCAGTGGGGTGTGTCCGCTGATGTGTGGTCGGTGACTTCCTGGAACGAGCTGGCCCGGGATGGGCAGGCCGCCGATGAGGCGTACCTGTGTGATCCTGCCGGCGGGCGGGTGACCCCGTTTGTGACCGGGAAACTCTCGCAGGCGACCGGGCCGGTGATCGCGACCAGTGATTACATGCGCGCGGTGCCTGAGCAGATCCGCCCGTACGTGCCCGGTGAGTTCTACACGTTGGGTGCTGATGGGTTCGGGTTCTCCGATACGCGGGCCGCGGCGCGCCGGTTCTTTAAGATCGATGCGCATACCGTGGTGGTCCAGGCGCTGGCCGCGTTGGCCGAGCGTGGGGAGATTGATGAGGCGAAGGTCGCCGAGGCGCATGCGGCGTACCGGTTGAATGACCCGACCGCGGGTACGAGTGGGAACGCCGGCGGCGACGCCTAACCCACGTCACTAGCTCACGACCCCGTGGCGCCGCTTTGGGTGCCACGGGGTCGCGGGTCGTTAACCCCGAAGATCCAACGGCGATCTCGCCCGCCGAAGCGTCACCCGATGAAATAAAAAACAGATTATCTTGATACTGCCGTAGATATTTCGGCAGTCCTCTGAAAATCTCGTCGAAAACCCTACTCTGGTGAACACAAGTTATGGCGGTCACCGCTCGAATTTCCGTTCGTTCACACCGCCCGAGACGTCTCACGAGAGGAGCGGTTGCCATGATCATTGGTGTCCCGAAGGAAATCAAGAACAACGAATTTCGCGTCGCCATAACCCCCGCCGGGGTATCCGAGTTTGTCGCTCGGGGCCACGAAGTGATCATCGAAACCGGCGCCGGGGTCGGTTCGGGCAACGCCGATGAGGCCTATGTTGCCGCCGGGGCGCGGATTGCGCCGGATGCCGATGCAACCTGGGCTGAAGCCGAGATGATCTTGAAGGTCAAGGAACCGATCGCCGCGGAATACCACCGCATGCGTGCTGGGCAATTGCTGTTTACCTACCTCCATCTAGCCGCTTCGCGCGAATGCACCGACGCACTGCTCGCCGCAGGGTCAACCGCCATTGCCTATGAGACCGTCACTTCCGGACGTTCCCTGCCGCTGCTGGCACCGATGTCTGAGGTTGCCGGTCGCTTGGCGGCTCAAATCGGGGCCGTGCAGCTACAGCAGCCTAACGGTGGTGCCGGAGTGCTGATGGGTGGTGTGCCAGGCACGCGTCCGGCCAAGGTTGTAGTAATCGGTGGTGGCGTGGCGGGTACGCACGCGGCAACCATCGCACTTGGCATGGGCGCCGACGTGACCATCATTGATATTAGTCTCCCGCGCCTGCGCGAGATCGACCTGGCCTTCAACGGACGGATCAAGACCCTGGCCTCGCAGCGCCTGACCATCGCCGCCGAAGTAGCCGAAGCGGATCTCGTGATCGGTTCCGTGCTGATTCCGGGCGCCGCCGCACCAAAGCTGGTAACCAAGGATATGGTCGCCCACATGCGCCCGGGTTCCGTGCTGGTCGATATCGCGATCGACCAGGGTGGCTGCTTCGAAGGGTCGCGCCCAACCACTCACGCCGAGCCGACCTTCAAGGTCCATGACGCCGTGTACTACTGCGTGGCCAATATGCCTGGTGCCGTGCCGCAGACTTCCACCGCGGCGCTGACCAACGCCACGCTGCCTTACGCTCTGCGCATTGCGGATAAGGGATGGATGCAGGCGTTGCGTGAAGATGCCGGCCTTGCCAACGGGCTGAACGTCCACGAAGGCCAGGTGACCTTCAAGTCCGTGGCCGATGAGTTCGAGCTGCCCTATGTCTCAACAGCCGAGGTCTTGGGCTCCGCCGCCGCGGTCTAAGCAAATCTTCGGTACGGTACAGGCCGTCGGACGCATCGTTTTCGATGCGTCCGACGGCCTGTACGTTCGTTAACGGCCTTCATGAAGATACAGGTCAACAACGCATGCGCCTAGAGTTGACGGGGTGGCTATGCGCGAGGAGCGGTGATGTTTGGCGACGTACTTTTCGGTATCCTCCCGCTGTTCTTAATCATGATCGTGGGCTACGCCGCGAGCCACGCTTTGCGCTTTGCCGATAACGTCGAGCCGGCGCTGAATACCTTTGTGTTCTACATTGCCTTGCCAGCGCTGCTTTTCACGGTGGTGGCCGATGCTGATCCGCAGTCCGGGGTGCCGCTGGAGTTCTTACTTGTCACCACCGCGGCCACCACGGTTTTTGCGGGGCTGGTTGGGCTGTTGACCCGCTATGTGTTGCGACGGTCTCTCGCGCAGTCGCTGGCCATGAGTCTGAGTACCGGATTTGGCAATGTGTCCTATCTGGGGATTCCGGTGGTTCTGGGCGTGCTGGGCAGCAGTGCGGGGCTCGCGGCTGGCATGGGGCAATTGGTGCATAACGTGTTGTTCATGGTCGGGTTTCCCGTACTGGCCCAACTCGTGTTGCCGACGCGACGAGGAGATCAGCGGCGACGCAGTGCGCGCACCGTGGCGATGACGGTGCGCAACGCGTTGCTACGCAATCCGGTGACCTGGGCGATGCTGGCCGGAGGGGCCGTGCTCTACTTCGGTTGGTCATTGCCCGACCCGGTAGAGCGGGCCGCTCAGATGTTGGCGGCTGTAGCCGCGCCCGGGGCGCTTTTTACCATTGGGCTATCGCTACGGCGTACGGTGCGCCGTATCCGGGGGCGCGCAGCAGACCAGCGGAGCGCGGCGCGGATGTCGTTACCGGCAATGGTGTTGATGGTGCTGGGTAAGTTATTGCTCTTACCGGCGCTGACCGTAGTTAGCCTGGTGTGGTTGGCTCCCGACTTGGATCCGCTCTGGTTCAATACTGCGGTCTTGATGGCTGCGATGCCGGTGTCGGCTACGGCTTACATTATGGCGGCGAGTGAAACCGGCGATGGCGAACCAACTGCGGTGGGGATCGTGCTCACCTGCGCCTTGGCGGTCTTGACGCTACCGACCTTGGCTCAACTTTTCTTGCGCTGATCGTGGCCTGAAAGCCCTTGCACCTGCGCTTAAAAGAACGCAGAGCCCATTCTCGACGCCTCAGGAGAATGGGCTCTGCGTGGTCTACAGGACCGGCGGTGGCCGGTGGCTTAGCGCTTCTTGCCGAAGAAGCGGTCCCAGATGGTGGGAGCAGCGGGGGAGATGCGCACCCGGTTGCTGATGTCCGGATCCAGGTTGGGGATCGGAGCAAACAGTCCCGTGCGCAGTGCGTCGGTGGCCGCGTGGACCAGGGATTCATCCTGTGTGCAGTGCGTTTCGGCCGAATTGATGGCGGTCATGGCGACCCTCCTTTGAGTCTAGTTTATTCCGTATTACGGAAGTTAGTTTCTATGTTGTGAAATCATTATGGCCAGACTTTAGCTCGACGCGCAAGTGGTGTGTGTCATATTCTTTCGCTAAGCAAGATTTCCACCTAGAAAAAATCTGATTTTATGCAATGTGAGGGATTCCACTTGACTCACTGGGTGTGATTGGGCTTACAGTAGTGGAACGAAGTTTCCACGATCCAGAAACATCTAGTCGAAGCCGACGAGCCAGTCGGTGGTAAGGGTGTCAGCGAGCGGATCGAGCAGAGCAGGACGAAAGAGCTGATACCGATGGATTTAGAATCCTTCAACACCCTAAGCGACTCCGAGGCCGTGGCGATCTTGCGCCCATGCATCGATATTGACCGGTGGGTTAACGAGGTGCTTTCGGCCCGCCCCTTCGACTCCGTCGATGAACTTCAGCGCACCGCCGAGCGCAGCGCCAATCCCTTCACCGAAGAAGAGGTTAACGCCGCTCTGGCCCATCACCCGAGAATTGGCGAACGAGCCGAGGGTGAATCTAAGGAAGCGAACCTTTCGCGTGGCGAACAGTCCGGGCTCTCCTTGGACGATGAAGCCAAGGCCCGCCTGGTAGAAGCCAACCGTGAGTACGAGCAGCGCTTCAACCGCGTCTTTCTGATCCGCGCAGCGGGTCGCACCACCGAAGAGATCCTGGCCGAATGCCAGCGTCGCATCGGCAATGATGACGCCACCGAAATGCGCGAGGTCGCCGAACAGCTTCGAGCCATTGCACTTTTGCGTCTCTCGAATGCGATTAACAACTAGGCGCTCGACGCCAGACTTTCCCCGAATATAAACCCCTTACCCAAGGAGTTATCAATGGCAGATGTAACTGAGCGCAGCCACATCACCACCCATGTACTCGACACCGGGACCGGGAGGCCTGCCTCCGGTGTCAAGGCCACGCTGGAAGCCAAGACGGCATCCGGCTGGCAAGAAATTGGAACCGGCGAAACCGATGCGGATGGCCGCATCAAGAACCTGGGGCCGACACAGGTTGAAGTAGGACATTACCGGGTTTCCTTCGAGACCGGCGACTACTTCGGGAAGCAGGGAACGGAAAGCTTCTTCCCCGCGGTAAGCATCGACTTCTACGTCAATAGCGTCGATGAGCACTACCACGTACCTCTTCTTATCAGCCCGTTTGCATATTCCACGTACCGAGGAAGTTAGAACCATGACTACCGAAACCACCGCTCCCGCCGCCACCAAGATCGTTCTGGGCGAGAACCAGTACGGCAAGGCCGAAGTTCGCCTGGTCAAGATCACCCGCGACACCGCCCGCCACGAGATCGAAGACCTGAACGTCACCAGCCAGCTCCACGGCGACTTCACCAAGGCGCACTACGAGGGTGACAACGGTCTGGTCGTCCCGACCGACACCCAGAAGAACACCGTCTACGGCCTAGCCCGTGACGGCGTGCGCAGCCCGGAAGAGTTCCTGCTGAAGTTGGGCAACCACTTCACCAGCGAGTTCGAGTGGATCACCGGAGGCCGCTGGGCAGCCCAGCAGTACTTCTGGGACCGCATCAACGACCACGATCACGCCTTCTCGAAGAACAAGAGCGAGGTACGCACCGCCGTTCTGGAGATCGCCGAAGACGGTTCGAAGAGCATCGTCGCCGGCCTTGAGGACCTGACCGTCCTGAAGTCCACCGGTTCGGAGTTCCACGGTTTCCCGCGTGACAAGTACACCACGCTGAAGGAAACCACCGACCGCATTTTGGCCACCGACGTGACCGCTCGCTGGCGTTACTCGAACGAGGCTATCGAAGCCGGCATCGACTTCAACGCCGTCTACGCCTCGGTGCGTGAGCAGTTGCTGACCTTGTTCGCCAACACTCACTCGCTGGCTCTGCAGCACACCATGTTCGAAATGGGCAAGGCTGCACTGGAGGCCAACCCGGAGATTTCCGAGATCAAGTTCTCGCTGCCGAACAACCACCACTTCCTGGTGGACCTTGAGGTCTTCGGCCAGGACAACCCGAACGAAGTGTTCTTCGCCGCAGACCGCCCATACGGTCTGATCGAAGCCACTGTCGAGCGCGAAGGTGCCGGCGCCAAGCATCCGATCTGGACCAACATCCCGGCATTCATCTAGCCCTTAATGCCTATCGGGGCGTGTCCGTGTAGCCGCACGGACACGCCCCTTGCAGCAAACTGACGAAGGAGGTCAGCCATGCGCGCTGCGAAAGTCGAATCTATCAAACCACAGCGTCCCGAAGACGAAAAGTTGCCGATTGGGAAGACAATTGCCTATGGCATGCAACACGTCTTAACCATGTACGGCGGCATCATTGCCCCGCCACTGATCATCGGCGGTGCCGCCGGGATGGACAGTGCTGATCTGGGCCTGTTGGTTGCCTGCTGCCTGTTTGTAGGTGGTCTGGCCACGATTCTGCAGACCATTGGCATTCCTTTCTTCGGGGCTCAGCTGCCCCTGGTGCAGGGAACCTCGTTCGCCTCCGTGGCCACCATGGTGGCCATCGTCAATGGCGGTGGCGGCATTCAAGCGGTCTTCGGTGCGGTACTTGCCGCCTCGGCGATTGGTTTCCTGATCACGCCGTTCTTTGCCCGTGTGATTAGGTTCTTCCCGCCGGTGGTCACCGGCGTGGTGATCACCATGATCGGTGTATCGCTCACCCCGGTAGCCGCGAACTGGGCCATGGGCGGAAACTCGAACACCGAGGACTACGGCTCTCTAGCCAACATCGGGCTCGCCGGCCTGACGCTGTTGATCGTCCTATTGCTCTCGAAGGTCGGCAACGCCGCAATTTCGCGCCTGTCGATTCTGCTGGCTATCGTCATCGGCACCGTAGTGGCAGCCGTAGTCGGCATGGCCGACTTCTCGAAGGTCGGCGAAGGCGCCATCTTCGCGGTTCCGCAGCCGCTGGCCTTCGGCATGCCGGTCTTTGAAATCGGCGGCATCATCTCGATGACCATCGTGGTGCTCGTTATTCTGACCGAAACCACCGCCGATATCCTCGCCGTGGGCGAGATCGCCGGCACCAAGGTGGACCGCAAGCGCATCGCCAACGGCCTGCGTGCCGATATGGCTTCCTCGATGGTCGCCCCGATCTTCAACACCTTCACCCAGTCCGCCTTCGCGCAGAACGTGGGCCTGGTAGCGATCACCGGCATTACCAGCCGTTTCGTGGTGGCCGCAGGTGGCGGTATCTTGCTGGTCCTTGGCTTGCTTCCGGTCCTCGGTCGTGTGGTGGCCGCCATTCCGATGCCAGTGCTCGGTGGCGCCGGTATCGTCCTGTTCGGCACGGTGGCCGCCTCCGGCATCCGCACGCTGTCCAAGGTGAAGTACGACGGTTTGAACCTCGCCATTGTGGCCGCGTCCATCTCCTTTGGCTGCCTGCCCATCGTGAAGCCGGATTTTTACCACAACTTCCCAACCTGGTTCGAGACCATCTTCCACTCGGGTATCTCCTCGGCCGCACTGATGGCCGTGCTGCTGAATCTGCTGTTCAACGAGATGCGCTTCGGCACCCCGAAGAAGGATGGTTCGGTCTTCTCGGCCGCCCCACCGCGTCTGGTACGCAAGGATGAGGTGTGCGGCCTGATCGACGGGGACCACTTCGAGGGTGGAAAGCTCATCGACAAGGATGGCTACGAAATCCCCGTGGTCACCCCGGAGGAGTTCGAAAAAATTGAAACGGGTGCGATCGAAATGCCTAAACCGAAGCTGGCCGATGTCGGCCACGGTCACTAGGTAAAAGACCACCTATAGCGCGCATGAGAAAGACCCGACCCCTGCAGGGGTCGGGTCTTCGTGCATTTATTGCCATTGCGAGGTCTCTGGGTGGGAAGCGAAGAATTTGCTCTGGGGGTGGCCCGCATCACTTGTTAGCGCTAACATTGTGTGAGTCTGGCTCCACCGCCCGACAACGAAGGACTAGCAGGAGGATTACATGGCACGGAAAACATGGGCTCGCCGCACGGTAGCTGCGCTCGGTTCGTTGGCGTTCATTACGGGTTTGGCCGCCTGCGGTGGCGGGGGAGCCGGGGCCGGTGCGGCCGGTGGTGGCGATGCGATGGAACCGGGCGACGTGCAAATAGGCGTGGCGATGCCCACCGAAACCTCGGAGCGTTGGATTGCCGATGGTGCCGCCGTGAAGTCCCAGCTTGAAGAGGCCGGCTACGAGGTCGACCTGCAGTTCGCCAACGACGATATCCCCACGCAACAGCAGCAGATCGACCAGATGATCACCAAGGGCGCCGATATTCTCGTCGTGGCCTCCATCGACGGCACCGCCCTCTCCACCCAACTTCAAGCGGCCGCCGATCAGAATATTCCGATCATCGCCTACGACCGGCTGATCAACGGCACCGAGAATGTCGACTTCTACGTCACCTTCGACAACTACAAGGTGGGCGTGCAACAGGCCACCTCGCTGTTGACCGGACTGGGACTGCTCGATGAACAGGGCGAACGCACCACGAAGAAAGGGCCGCTGAACATTGAGCTGTTCGCCGGCTCCGTGGACGACAACAACGCGCACTTCTTCTTCAAGGGTGCGATGGACACCCTCAAGCCCTACCTCGACGACGGCACCCTAGTGGTCGGCTCCGGGCAGACGACCATTGAGCAAACCGCCACCCTGCGCTGGTCTCAGGAAGAAGCGCAAAGCCGCATGGAGGACCTGATCACCGCCCATTACGGCGGCGGCAAGAAGAAGATCGACGGGATCCTCTCACCCTTCGATGGCATCTCGCGTGGCGTGATCACCGCACTGAGCAACGCCGGATACGGAGTCGATATCGACGCTGGACTGCCGATCATCACCGGACAGGATGCGGAAATCGCCTCCGTGAAACTCATCGACGACAAAGTGCAGTACTCCACGATCTTCAAGGACACCCGCAAGCTCGCCAGCCAGGCGGTCACCGCGGTCAAGGACTTCGCCGAAGGCCACGAACCGGAAGCCAATGACACCTCCAGCTATGACAACGGCGTGAAAACCGTCCCGTCCTACCTACTGGACTCGGACATCGTCACGGCCGAGAACATTTCTTCGCTGCTGGTCGACTCCGGTTACTACACGGCCGACGAAGTTGCCGCCGGGCAGAGCAAGTAACCGCCCACAGTAGGGCGCACGCGAGGAGAAGAACGAGCCCACATGGAGAACACCATCCTGCGCATGCAGGACATCATCAAAACCTTTCCCGGGGTTAAGGCTCTCGACGGCGTCAACCTCTCGGTTGCCGCCGGAGAGATCCACGCCATCTGTGGTGAGAACGGCGCCGGGAAATCCACGCTTATGAAGGTCCTCTCCGGGGTATACCCGCATGGGAGCTACTCCGGCAGCATCCACTTTGACGGTGTTGAGCTCAAGGCCAGCACCATCAAGGATTCCGAAGCGCTGGGGATCGTCATCATCCATCAAGAATTGGCGCTGGTGCCGCACCTGTCGGTGGCGGAAAACATCTTCCTTGGCAACGAAACCCAGCACGCCGGATTCATCGACTGGAACTCCACGAACCAGCGAGCCGCGGCTCTATTGGAACGCGTTGGTCTGGCCGAGCACCCTGCCACCCCGGTGGGACAACTCGGCGTGGGTAAGCAGCAGCTCGTGGAAATCGCCAAGGCGCTGAGCAAAAACGTCAAGCTGCTCATCCTCGACGAACCCACCGCCGCGTTGAATGACGCCGACTCCGAGCATCTCTTGGATCTTCTGCGCGATCTTCGGCGGCAGGGGATCACCAGCATCATCATCTCCCACAAGCTCGGAGAGATCGAGGAGATCGCCGACACCACGACCATCATTCGCGACGGGCAGAGCGTTGAAACTCTCGACATGTCCGACCCGCTCACCACGCAGGACCGCATTATTCGGGCCATGGTCGGGCGTGAGCTGTCGGTACGCTATCCGCCGCGCGAACCTGACATTGGCTCGGTGGTGTTCGAGGTGCGGGATTGGAGCGTGCGACACCCGACCCAGCCCGATCGGCTGGTGGTGGATGGGGCGGCGCTGGATGTGCGGGCCGGTGAGATTGTGGGCGTTGCCGGTCTCATGGGCGCTGGTCGTACCGAGCTGGCGATGAGCATTTTCGGACACAGCTATGGGCGGGATATCTCCGGCACCGTGCTGATGGATGGCCGGCCCGTGGATACTTCCAGCGTGCGCAAAGCCATCAAGGCTGGCATCGCCTATGTTTCGGAGGACCGGAAAAAATTCGGACTAAACCTCATCGAAGATATTCGCACCAACACCACCGCGGCCGGGCTGCAAAAGATCTCCACCGGCGGATTCGTCAACGGGCCCAAGGAGATCCAGATCGCCGAGTTCTACCGCCGCTCCATGCGGATCAAGGCCCCCTCGGTGCTGGCCAAAACCGGAAATCTCTCGGGCGGTAACCAGCAAAAGGTCGTACTGGGCAAATGGCTGCACACCGCCCCCGAACTACTGATCCTCGACGAACCAACCCGCGGCATCGACGTCGGAGCTAAATACGAGATCTACACGATCATCAACGAGCTCGCCGACGCAGGTAAGGCGGTGCTGGTGATCTCCTCCGAACTACCGGAGCTACTAGGGATCTGTGACCGCATTTACACACTCGCCTACGGCCGGATCACCGGCCAACTCCCGCGCGCCGAAGCCACCCAGGAACGCCTGATGGAGCTCATGACACTCGAGAAGGACAACACCCGATGACCATCGCTTCCGATGTGAAGGATATTTTCACCAAGAACCTGCGCACCAGCGGCATTTATATTGCCTTCGTGCTGATCGTCGTGCTGTTCACGGTGCTCACCAAGGGCCTGCTGCTCAGCCCCATCAACATCACCAACATTGTGTTGCAGTACTCCTATGTGCTCGTGCTCGCCTTGGGCATGATCATGGTGATCGTCGCCGGGCACATTGATCTCTCCGTCGGTTCCCTGGTGGCGCTGACCGGTGCGGTCTCCGCGGTGCTCGTCATTCAGGGCGGAGCCCCATGGTGGGTGGGTATGCTCGCCGGGATCGCGGTCGGCGCCCTGTGCGGAGTCTGGCAGGGCTTTTGGGTCGCCTATGTGGGCATTCCGGCCTTCATCGTGACCCTGGCCGGCATGCTGCTGTTTCGTGGGTTGACCTATGAGGTGCTCAATAACGTCTCCCTCTCGCCGTTCCCCGGCGAATACCAGCGAATCGCCGGCGGGTTCCTTAACGGACTGCTCGGAGGCTACGGCTATGACACCTTCACTCTCGTCATCGGCGTGATTGCGGTGGTCGGTTTGGTGGTTTCGGCCTGGCGCACCCGGCAGGGACAACTGAAATTCGGGCAGCACGTGGATTCGCTGGCGTTGTTCATCATCAAGTACGCGCTCGCCACCGCCGTGATTCTCTGGTTCTTCTGGCAGATCGCCATCAGCCGCGGCATGCCCATCGTGCTGATGATTCTCGGTGTGCTCATCATCGCCTATCACGTGTTGACCACGCGTACCGTTTTCGGCCGCCACGTCTACGCCATCGGCGGTAACCTGTCGGCCGCCCGGCTCTCCGGGGTGAACGTCAAGAAGATCAATTTCTGGATCTTCGTGAATATGGGCATGTTGGCCGGTATTGCCGGCGTGGTGTTCTCCTCCAGGTCCAACGGCGCCCAGCCGGGGGCGGGCAATATGTTCGAGCTTGATGCCATCGCCGCCTGTTTCATCGGTGGCGCCTCGACCACCGGCGGCGTGGGTCGGGTCACCGGAGCCATTGTCGGTGGTCTGGTAATGGCGGTGCTTTCAAATGGCATGCAGCTCATGGGTGTGGGTGCCTCGACGCAGCAACTGGTTAAGGGCATGGTGCTGCTCATCGCCGTGGCCTTCGACATTTACAACAAGCGGAGGGTTGGGGCAGCCAGCTAGAGGCTGCGTCCACGACACCGTTCTTCAACAATTGCTAGGGCAGAAAATCAATGTCACTCAGTACTTCCGGGTTAGCGGATTGCGGCAACCACGGCTGGCTCAGCCATCGGCTGGCCGATGGCCGCGAGGCGATCTTCTTCGCCGACGCTGGCCGCGAGCCGCCACAAGAGGTGCGAGACCAGCGGGCGCTGGACCCGCGTTCGGCGCCCGGGGAATTACGCCAGGATCCGTTGACCGGGGACTGGGTGGCCGTCGCCGCCCACCGCCAAGCGCGCACCTATCTGCCGCCGAAGGAAGAGTGCCCGCTCTGCCCGAGCGTGGCGGGGCGGCACAGCGAAATTCCCGCCGCCGATTTCGATGTGGTCTGCTTCGAGAACCGCTTCCCCTCGCTGGGGCCGACCCAAGACCACCTCGCGGACGCCGCCCACGGTCAAGCCCAGCCCGCCTACGGCCGTTGCGAGGTTGTGGTCTTCACTCCGGAGCACGCCGGGAGTTTCTCCCAACTGACTGATGCGCGGGCCCGCACCGTGGTTGAGGCGTGGGCACAACGCACCGCGGCCCTCTCGGCGCTACCCGGCATCCGCCAGGTTTTCCCATTCGAAAACCGCGGCCAAGACATTGGCGTGACCCTGCATCACCCGCATGGACAGATCTATGCCTACCCCTACATCACCCCCTACGCCCAGCGGCTGGCCGAGCGTTCGCGCCGGTACGCCGAGGACACCGGGGGCGCGCTTATGGGGCAACTACTCGCTAGGGAGCGGGAGAGTGGTGAACGAATGGTGTTCGAGGGCGAATACTTCTCCGCCTATGTACCCTTTGCGGCGCGCTGGCCACTGGAAACCCATCTGGTGCCGCATCGTCAGGTGCCGGATATCGCAGCATTGACCGGGGCCGAACGCGACGAATTGGCCGTGCTTTACCGCGACCTATTGCGCCGCTATGACGCACTGTATGCCAGCCCCACTCCCTATATCGCCGCGTGGCATCAGGCCCCGCTGACCGCAGTTGACCGCGCGACCGGCTGGTTGCATCTACAACTGACCAGTCCACGCCGTTCCGCCGACAAACTGAAGTTCTTGGCCGGATCCGAGGCGGCCATGGGCGCCTTCATCAACGACGTGAGTGCCGAACAGACCGCTGCGCGACTGCGTGAGGCCATGCCATGATCCGCCACGAGGACCACACCGTAGAGCAGCGCGCCCGGCGACTGCACGAGCGCTTCGAGGCACTTTACGGTCACCGTCCGGAGGGTGTCTGGCAGGCACCGGGCCGGGTGAACCTTATGGGGGAACATACCGACTACAACCTTGGGTACGTGTTGCCCTTTGCCATCGACCGGCAGACGCTGATCGCGGTGCGTCGCGTGGACCCCGACGCCGCGCATGCGGACGAGATTGCCCTGGCCTCCACCATGGGCGCCGGTGGTGGGGCTCCCGAGGTGACGCGGATGCGGCTAGCCGACCTTGCTCCGGGAACCCCGGCAGGCTGGGCTGCGTACCCGGCGGCGGTGAGCCATGTGCTCGCCGCGGAATATGCCGGACGGATACGCGGTTTTGAACTCCTCGTGGATTCCACGGTCCCGGTTGGTTCGGGGCTCTCCTCCTCGCATGCGCTCGAGGTAGCAACCATCGTGGCACTGAATGAGGTGTTCCACCTCGGGCTCGATGCGGAACGGATGGTGCGCCTGACGCAACGGGCGGAAAACGACTTTGTGGGGGCACCGACCGGGATCATGGACCAAAGCGCCTCGCTGCTCTCGCAGGCAGGCCACGCCCTGTTTTTGGACTGTCGCTCCTTTGCCTCGCGAGCGGTTCCGTTGCCACTAACCGAGCGGGGCCTAAAGGTGCTGGTCATTGACACACGGGTCGCCCACGCTCTGGTGGACGGTGGCTATGCACAACGCCGGGCCAGCTGCGAAGCGGCCGCCGCGCGGTTGGGGGTGAGCTCGTTGCGCGAGATCGACGAGGTGCACCTGCTTGATGCGCTGGAAGAGCCACTGCGTCGCAGGGCCCGCCACATTGTTTCCGAGAACGGCCGTGTTCTGCACACCGTGCAGGCCCTGGAACGTGGAGATCTGAACCTCGTCGGCCAACTGCTGACCGAATCACATGCTTCGATGCGCGATGACTATGAGATTTCCTGTCCCGAACTGGACCTAGCCGTGAGCGCTGCCCTCGAAGCCGGTGCCCTTGGGGCGCGCATGACGGGCGGCGGCTTTGGCGGGAGCGCCATTGCGCTGATCGACGAAACGGTGCGGCCGCAGGTGGAGAGCGCGATCCGTCAGGCCTTTGACCGGGCCGGGTACGCCGAGCCCGGCATCTTTGTGGTGGCCCCCGCGCAGGGGGCGGGGCGCGTATGAGTTGGCTGGTTACCGGCGGTGCCGGATATATCGGAGCCCACGTCATCAGGGCACTGGATGAGGCCGGCATGTCCCCGGTCGTCGTGGACAGCCTCAGTAGCGGTGTGCGCGGTTTCGTACCCGAGCACATTCCGCTGCTCGAGCTGAGCATCTTGCAGCGCGATGAGCTCGCGCACGCCATGCTCAGGTACCGGGTGCGCGGTGTGATTCACCTAGCCGGCTACAAGTACGCCGGGGAATCGGTGCGCTATCCGTTGCATACCTTCGAGCAGAATGTCACGGGCACCGCCACCCTATTGCAGGCCATGGCCGATGCAGGGGTGGAGCGCATTGTCTTTTCCTCCTCGGCCGCCGTCTATGGCACCCCGCGTGAGGAGCTCGTCACCGAGCGCACGCCCACCTATCCGCAGTCGCCCTATGGTCAAAGCAAGCTCGTGGCCGAATGGTTGATCCGCGACCAAGCGGTCGCCGCGGGGATTGCGCACACCTCGCTGCGCTACTTCAACGTGGTGGGTTCGGGGGACAAGCACCTCTACGACGCCAGCGCTCATAACTTGTTCCCGTTGATCTTCCGAGCGCTCGCCGCGGGGGAGCGACCGACCATTTTCGGCACCGACTACGACACCGCCGATGGCACCTGCGTGCGCGACTATGTGCACGTGGCGGATCTCGCGCTGGCGCATGTGGCGGCCGCGCGGCGGCTCGAACGCGGCGAACCCGTCGAGCCGGTTTATAACCTCGGATCGGGTCAGGGGGTTTCGGTTCGGGAGATTATGCAGGCGGTCGCCGAGGTGACCGGGCACCGGTTCGAGCCGCGCCTAGCCGAGCGTCGGCCGGGTGACCCGGCGCGAATTGTGGCCGACGGTAGTTTGGCGGCCCGCGATCTGGACTGGAGGATGCGCCACAGCCTAGGACAGATGGTCGCTAGTGCCTTTCGAGCTGCGCCTACATTGCGGTGAGAAAACTCCGGTCCGAGGGACACCAGGCGCTTAACGTTTAGAGTTATTAGCGTGCAACAGATTATGGCCATCGGTGTCGATATAGGCGGAACCAAAATAGCCGCCGGACTTGTCGATTCGGCAGGGCGCATCGTGCGTCAACTTCGTCGTGAAACACCGAAAAATGATGCCCTAACGGTTGAATACACTGTGGCCGAGCTGGTGAATGAACTCAGTGCCGGCGAAGCGGGTATCCCGGTCGGGGTCGGCGCCGCGGGGTGGATGGATGCGGCCGGTGAGAACGTGCTGTTTAGTCCACACCTGGCCTGGCGCAACGAGCCGGTGCGGGCTCGGCTTCGCGATCTGATGGGTGCCGAAGTCACCCTGGTCAATGACGCGGACGCCGCCGGGTGGGCCGAGTACCGCTTTGGGGCCGCGCGCGCAGAAAGCGATGTGGTCTGCTTGACCCTAGGCACCGGGATTGGCGGTGCGATGATTCTCGGCGGCGAGGTGTATCGCGGACGCTTCGGGGTAGCTGGGGAGTTTGGCCACCAGGTGATCGTTCCCGGAGGGCACCGCTGCGCTTGCGGTAACCGGGGATGCTGGGAACAGTACGCCTCGGGTAACGCACTTGGCCGCGATGGCGCCGAACTGGTGCGTTCGGGTTCACCGGTGGCGCACAACCTGATTGCCGCGGTGCACGGAGCGCCTGAGGAGGTCACCGGAGCTATCGTGACCCGACTGGCCGCCGAAGGGGATCCGGCCTGCCGGGACCTGCTCACCGAGATGGGGCAGTGGTTGGGGCTGGGAATCGCCAATCTGTGCGCGGTACTGGATCCAGGCATGATCGTGATCGGTGGCGGGCTGGGTGCGGCCTCTGCGCAGTTGGTGGCCACCGCCGACGAGAGCTACCGAAAAACGCTCTCCGGGCGTGGCTACCGGCCCTATGCGGTGGTGGCTCAGGCTCAACTGGGGGCCGAAGCGGGGCTCATCGGCGCCGCCGATCTGGCCCGCCGCAACCACACCACTGTCTAGCGGCCCCTGTTCCGCCGGAGCGATCGATGTGACACTGGAGCCATGCGGAATCTGGTGATGGTCGTGTTCGTCGAACCGGTGACCGAGGGTGGGATGTTCCCGCGCGAGGACTGGCCACTGCACATCACGCTGCTACGTTTTGATTTGCCCAGTACCGCCGAAGACGGATCGGATCCCGTGCGGCGGCTAGTGGAAGATGCGACCCCGGCCGTCTGCCGGGCCTTAGGGGCGCAACTGCGGGTAGGCCCCGAGGCGTGGTTCGGGCGGCACGAATCGATTCTGGTCAACCTCGTGGAACCCGACCCACGGCTACAGGAGCTCCACGAAACCATCGCTGGGCAGGTGCTGGCCCTGCACGGGCGCATCGCCAGCCAGCGGCATACCCTCGAGGCCTACCGGCCGCACATCACCCACCACGACGGTCGGCGACGACATGCCGGACAACTGCTGGAGCTGGACCGTGTGGCCTTGGTGGACATGGCTCCGGAGGGGGACCACTCCCAGCGCCGCATTCTCAAGCTCTGGCAGGGCCCGCCTCCGGCGTGACGTGCTTAGTGGGCAGCCAACGCTCCGGCTGTGGCGTTGCGTTACGCGGTCCAGAGACAGCGTGGACCGCGGCGGATGACGTCACCGACGCCATCCGCTACGGGTTGGCGGCTAGTTGATGAAGTCGAAAATCAATAGCCCGAGCCCAAAAATGAATAGTGCCAAGGCGCTGAAAATGAAGATCAGAAATGGATTCCGGCGCCCTTCGAGCGTCGGAGAGCTTGCTCGAGAATGGTTGCTCGCGCGCAGACAGAGTACTGCTCCAAGTGCAAATGCACTCATGGCTGAAACGGAAAGAGCAGTAATGGGCAACGCACCACCTTAGGCTGGCGAGCAATCTCTAGGTCGACGACTCGGGCGGGACTCCGAACAGGAGGCACGAAGTCGACCCAAGTGATTGAGTATAAATTCCCTTGAAGTCTATTCCGGGCCCCAATTGGCTGTAAATCCTACTTTCGTTGGAGCCTGCGGCACTCGCGCGTCTGGCATATGTCATGTTGCGCCCAAGGAGCAGTAACCGTGGGAACACCAACCGGCTACACCGTGACCGGCTCCTCAAGCGGACTGAACACCAGCTGTAGGTGGGCGCCGAGTGAAACACGCTCGGCGTTCACCTCATAGACCTCGCGTATCAGCTCCGAGGTGAGCACCGTGTCGGGAGTACCGCTGGCCACGACCCGCCCTTGCTGGAGCATCACCAGTTTCGTGCAATAGCGCGCCGCAAGATTCAGATCGTGCAACACGATGACGGTGGTCAACCCGAGCTGCCCGACGAGGCGCAACAATTCGTGCTGGTGCCGAATGTCCAGGTGGTTTGTCGGTTCATCGAGTAACAGGTGATCGGCCTGTTGCGCGAGCATGCGAGCAATAAGCACGCGTTGCTTTTCACCGCCGGAGAGCGTGGCGTAGCGCCGATCCGCTAAGTCGCGGACACCGACGCGAGTCAGCGCCTGCGCCGCGGCACGGTGATCTTCGCGGTCGAAAGCGGCCAAGGCACCGCGTTGCGCTGTCCGCCCCAACAACACCATATCGGCCACGGTGATCGGCAGGTCCGAGGGTGTCTCTTGGGCCACTACCGCGATCTTCCGGGCCAGTTCGGTGCCGCGCAACGCGGTCACCGGGTCTCCATCGATGCTCACGAGTCCGGCCCGGGGCCGCAGGGCCGCATAGAGGGTGCGCAACAGCGTGCTCTTACCGCTACCGTTGGGGCCGATCAGCCCCAGCACTTCACCGGGGCCCGCCTCGAGCGAGACGCCCTGAATGACCAGTCGGTCATCGTAGCCGACCGAAATATCTTGGGCCGAAATCATGGCTACTCACTTCCTTTCATGTAACGCGTCATCATTGGGTAGGGTTCAGCCGGCGTACCAGCAGGAAGAGCAAGGGCGCGCCGAGTAGTGCGGTGACGATCCCTAACGGCAGTTCCTGCGGGGACAGGACGCTGCGGGCCAGCACATCGGCCCAGATGAGGAAGATCCCACCGAGCAGCGCCGCGACCGGTAATAGCCGACGGTGTGCGGTTCCCACGCAGAGCCGGGCTACATGAGGGATGATCAGCCCCACGAAGCCGATCCCACCCGAGGCGGCAACCAAGGCTCCGACGCAGAGCGCGATCAACACCATCACCATCGCGCGAAGCCGGGTCGGGGAGAGGCCCAAGGTCTGCGCGGTGCCATCACCGATGGCGAGCGCATCGAGCGGCCTAGCCCAATACAACAGCAGCATCAGCGTGGCCAGCACCACCGCGAGGGTCAGTATGGCCGAACCGTGGGTGGCCAGCGTGAGCGAACCGAGCACCCAAAAGAGCACCGAACGGCCCGCATCCGGGTCATCGGAGGCGAAAATCAGCAGCGAGGTCAATGCGTGTAATACGTACCCAATCGAAACCCCTGAGAGCACCAGACGGGTGGAAGTCATCTGCCCACTGACACGGGCCAATAAGAAGACCGCCACCCCGGCGGCGAGCGCCCCGATGAAAGCGCTACCGGTGAGCGATAGCGAACCTACGCTGGCACCGAAACCGAAAAGAATCGCGGCCGCGGCTAGTGTCGAGGCACCCGAGGTCACCCCGAGCAGGTAGGGCTCGGCCAGGATATTGCGAGTCAACGCCTGCAACGCCACTCCGGCAATGGCCAACCCCGCGCCGACCGCGGCTCCAAGAAGTACCCGAGGTACCCGCGAGAGCCAGATAATCGATTCCTCGGACGCGCTCCAATCCACTTGCAGCGGAAGCCCGAAAAGCTGCCGGCCGATAATCCTCGCGGTCGTCTCCAACGGGATACTGGCCGGCCCGAGGCTAACGGCCACCGGAATTGTGGCCACCAAGAGCACCGAGAGCCCGATCAGCCATCGGCGGGTGCGCCGACGCCGCCGGTCATGCTCGAGGTCATCCGCTGCCGGGAGCGGGGGCAAGACGGCTGAAAATTCGGTAACTGTGCTCATTCGGTCGGCTCCGGTCGCAGAGACAGGGCGGCTAGTAGCGCGAGTAGCGTGAGCGCCCCGAGTGCGGTGGCCGCACCCGGATAGCCGGCCACGCCCATGCCGGCACCGGCCACGGCGGCACCGAGGAAGAGACCTAGGCTCATACCCGCGGAGTTTAGGCTCAACGCGGTGCCGCGTACGGTACTGCATCGGCGCACCAGCAGGGTCACCACGGCTGCGGCCACCACGGCGTGACTCGCCGAAAGCAACGCCGTGGCCAGAAGCGCCAACGGCAGATTAGGGGCGAGATACACCCCAACCAGAGCGCCAAGGGCGCTGATGAGGCAGAGCACCATAACCCGCCGGGCTCGTGCATCGGCCTCCTCGAGATTCAACAGTCGACCGGCCGCGAGATGTCCTAGGAAGAAAGCACCGCCGCTAAGCCCCCAAACGAAGGCGAACTGGCTCGGTTGCAGGCCAAAGCGTTCGGAGTACAACGGCGCGAGGAAAGCCAGATGGCCCATCAGAGCCCCGGCCCGGCCAAAGGCCACCAAGAGCAGTGCCCGTGCCCCCGGCACCTTGGCAAGGGTGCGGAAGGCGGCAAGGTAACCGATGCGTGCGGTATCCGGTGCCGCATGCTGGGTGTTGCGGTCAAAACGCAGCAGTAGCGGGACCAGCGCGAGGGCCAGCACGGCCACCGCGATCAGGTCGCCACGCCAGCCCCACCAGCTGGTGGGGATCACCAGCAGCGGAGCCCCCAGCGTCGAGGCTAGGGTTTGTGAGGTCATGACCAGTGTGGCGGCCCGGCTGGCGGCGGGCCCGGAGCCAAAGCGGTCGGCCGCCGCCGTGGAGAGCGCCGGATAGAGCAACGCGTTCGACACGCCTGTGATCAGGCAGAAGGCCGCCAGCGCCGGAAGCCAAGCGAACGACCCGACAACAGTGGCCAGGGCAAGGAGCACCAACGCCACCGAAGCCACGCGGCCCGGTGCAAAACGGGAAAGTAGCGGGGCCAGCGCGACCCCGGCCAGCACCGCGCCGATTCCGCCGAGTCCACGCAGGGCGCCGACGGCGGCGTTCCCTTCGCCCACGGATTCTGCGATCGAGACCAGAAAGGTGCTGAAAATGGTGAAGGGTAGTAGACCCGCCGCGGAGGCGAGCAGTGTGGGCCACAGGGCGGCGACTATGCGCCGTTCGCTGGGCAGGGTTTGGTCGACTGTGAGGTTATTGCTCATTTCACTCCCACCGTTGCGGCGCAGATCAGCTGCACATCGTCGGAAAAATCTTGCACCGTGAAGGCCTCAGAACAAGGTTCCGGGGCTAAGGCTTCGGCACTCTGGGTTAGGTATCGTTCGTAGGTATTGAGCAGCGCGTCGATCGTGGGACAGGGGACCTGCAGTTGCCGGGCGAGACCTTGGATGATCTTCGTGCGGTAGTAATCCTCCTTCGGCATCCGCGGAATATCCCATACCCCAGCCTGTGTGCGGAAGATCGGACGGAAAGCGATGGCCGAGAAGTCGAAGTAGCGTCCCTGGTCATCCGGGGTGGAGTACGGGTCGATCAGTAGCGACGCATAGCGTACGTAGAGCAAGTACTCTTGCTCGCTGCTCGACAGGCTCTCGAAGCGGGCGGCGTCCACCGGATTGATGCTTTCGGGGCGCACTGGATACCCGTCGCTGAGCATGAAATCCAGCAGGTTGACCGGGGCGCCGCCCAAGCGCTCGGTAATGGCCGAGAGCTCTCGCCAATGGGCGAGCATGGTGCGGATCAGCTCCGGGTTGATCGGTCCCTCCGGGTAGAGCTTATAGACATAGCTCTTTGTCGCCGCCGGATCGAATACGGCCCGCAGCGCGAACTCGTTCATGAACAGGCTCGAATGCACGTAGAGCGACATATTCCGTGTTTCGGCGGCCAGCGGATGTTCAACTGCCTCCAGTTCGACACCGACGCCGGCGTGCAACTTGGACAGCACCTGCAGACTTGGCGAGCTACCCGCGCTGGAACCGGCGTAGACGCGGCGTTTGACCCCGGCGGTCAGCACGCGCTCGCCGATAGTACCCTGCGACCAGCGAGTATCCCCTAGGTAGCTTGAAAGGCTGATGACTTCTGGGGTGGCGGGCCAGTCGCGGGTGTAGCTGCGCACCAGGGCACTGGAGCCGAGGGTGGGGGAGAGCAGGACAATGCGCTGGAGCGAGGTGTGCACGCTAGGCGGGAGACTGCGTAGCACCGGAAGGTAGGCATCGGCGGTGACCGTCAGGACGAGAGTGTCCCAACGGCCCCGTACGTGCGTGTAATCGGTGTACCAGAAGCTGAGCCTGCCGGTGCCGGCCAGCGCCCGGTGTTGTTCATTGTGCACCTCGACCTCAATCTGACCGGCGGAGGCTTGCAAGCGGTCAAAGAACTCGGCGGAGCGCGCCGAGGGGCGCCCGGCGATGCCCACCTGATGCTCGAGGCGGGTGAACAGGAGCGCTAATTGCACCGCGGTGGGACCGGTGCCGGCGATTAATACCGAACCGAAATCTTCCATGGTTATCCGTCCTTTGCCTGCGTGCGCGCCTTGGCGTAGAGCGCGATATCGAAAACCTGATCTTCTTGGCGGATGGTGTGCACCAATTGCCAGCGTTGTGGGTTGACCGGCTGCATCGGGTAGTTGAATAGCGACTTCAGTGAATCTCCGAAGCGCATGGCCACCACGACGTCCTCGCGGGTGTGCGCGTAGAGCTCGTCGAGTAGCTCGTATTTGGCCGCCACCGTGGAACTGAAAACGAGGTGGGTGGCTTGGGCTGTGAACTCCAGTTCGGCGGCCGTACGCTGTTCGAGCCCGATGTGCAGGCCGCTGCCCAACTGTTGCACCACCCGTCGGCCCAGTTCCACGGCTTCTGCGTCGATGTCGATACCGAGAGTGCGGGCCCCGGTCTGTTGAGCGAGGTGGAGCAAGGTCATCGGGTAGGAACCGGAACCGATGAGCAGCACCTTGGAATGCTCATCCGGAGTCATCGCCCCGAATTCCTGCTCGATGCAGGATTCAACGTTCATGAAGTAGTCGTCGGTGCTTTCCTGACCGTTGAGCAACCGTAGCGCCCGGTACTTTTCCAGCACCCCGGCGCATCGTGCCGAGAGTGCACGCAGTTCGTCCACTAATTCTTCCGTCGGTGCCCCGCCATCTTGAAGGAGCCGGGTGAACCGTGCCTCGTTCGATGCGCTGGTGATCAGCCGGGCATAGTTGGCGATGGCCTGTTCGAGGTGTCGGGCCCCTCCGGTGCTGCCGTCATAGGCCGCGAGAGCCTCGGTGAAGAGCCGGCGATACTGGTGCAGGCTCTCCAATAACCGTTGCGCCTCATCGGAGCTCGCAACGGTTGGCTCGGTGGTGACTGGGTTAGATGTGAACATAGGCTGTCCCTTCGGCGATGATGCGAACCTGCCCACCGATACCAAGCTCGGTGACGGTTCCCTGTGTGTACTGTGCGCTCACGTGCATGGTGCCTCCGGGCTGGTGCACCGCGGTGCTGATCGAGCGGCCGCCGGTAGCGGCCAAGTAGGCGCCCACTGCGCCGGTGCCCGAACCGCAACTGCGTTCGAAAACCATGGAATCCAGCGCGGGCACGTGGATCAGTGGTGCTAGTTGTTGTCGTATCGGGTCGTAGAGCATTACCCCGACCAGGGCGATACCGGTGCGTAGTGCTAGATTCCGTGCGTGGTTTTGCGCCGCGGCACGCAGATGCGGATCTGCGGGGTTGCCTTCGAGCACCAGATGAATCGCTTCGGGATAGCGCAACAGAGCGCAGGGCGCCGTTTCGGCACCCGGGAAACGGTAGGGCTCAACACGCAGTGGCCCGGGCACCGAGAGTTGACAGTGGTATCCCGAGTCGCGGTGCTCGACCAGACAGTGCACCGCCCGGGTGCTGCCCGAGGCCTCGAGGGTGATCTGTCGCGACCGGCCGGGTAGTAATCCGCCGTGCGCGGCAAGGTAGGCGGCCAGCGCCATGCATGCATTGCCGCAGAATTCGTCGCCAGCCATATGCAACCGCGCGTGCGCCTCCGGGGTGGATGCGGTGCGGATAAATCCGACCTGCTCGGCGTGCACATGCTGGGTTTGGAGCAGCTGGGCCGCAATCGCTGGGTAGTGCGCGCTGGGGTGCCCGCTGGTGACCAGGAGAGTCATGTTTTCGGTGGGCGAGAGCTTGACGAACTCCACGGCGGTAGCCGATGGCAGAGCCCCTCGGCGCAATGATGAGTGGGAGGCGGCGCTCCGGGAGTGTTGGGTGAGCCGGCTCATCCGTCGCTCAGGCGATTAGCGAGCAGCTCCAGGCCATCCACGGCCAAGGGGCCGGGGGAGGTGTAGTAGTAATTCAGTGGCAGCAGGGCCGAGTCGTCCGATACCGCTTCGATACCGGCCAGCTCGGGGCGCTGACGCACCGCGTCCACGACGTCCTGCTCGGTTTCAACCTGCGAGGATCCGGTGGGTAGGAACATGGCGAAAATCAGTTGCGGAGCCGCATCGGTCAGCGCCTCGGTGGAGGGCTCAAAGTAACGCTTGGGGACATCGGCGAAGACATTTTCTACGCCGAGCAATTCCATTTGCTCCGACACCAATGACTGTCCGCCGTAGGAGCCCACGGTTCCTTCGGCCGGGACATAGAGGGGGACCGCGCTGCGCGCGGCGTGGTCACCGACGAGCTCGGTGGCTGCGGTAACTCGTTTGCGTAGATCGGCGATGGAGGCCGCGGCCTGGTCCTGAGTGCCAAAGACCTTGCCGTAGTTCTCAATATCCCGGTAGATCAACTCGAAGCCGCTGAGGTTGTGTGTGGAACGCCCCTCGATACCGGCGCAGTAGCCGCTGACCGTGACTAATTTGATCCCGGCTCCCTCCAGGCGCTGGGCCAGCGAGTCGAGGTCAACGCCTGCGGTGATATCGGTGCCGATCACCGCATCGACCCCACTGTTCAGGATCATCTCAAAGGACACCTTGTGGGAATCCTCGGCGATGCGTTCGGCCTGCTCCACCACACGCTGGGTTGATGCGTCGAAGGGAACCTGCAAGCTTCCCGCGTAGTGGGTGACTCGTTCGCCAGCACCGGCCGCCTCGAGCAGTGCCGGGGCTTCCGACCCGACGGCCAAGATGCGTTCTGGCGGCGTATCGAAGGTGACCTCTCGGCCGCAGCTGTCGATGGTGACCGATTCGGCCGTCGTGCTGTTCGCGTTCGTGCGATCGACAGTGCCGGGGGTGCTGCACCCACTAATTAGCGCGACTAGCAGGGCGAGTGAGAGTGCTTTGACGGGATTGGGGTGTTTCATTGAGAGATTGCTCCGTTTTCATGTGCGTCGAGCCGTGCGGTCAACGAGTGCCGCGTCCAGGAACCAAACGCCCTAAGCTTATTGCAAATGATTCTCAATAACAAAAAGGGTCGAGCATTGTTGCGTAGGTTGCTCTAAACCTGCTGAGTAGGACCTAGATTCTCCAGACAGGGCTGCGCTTAAACTGGCGGCAGCTGCAATGCCGGAACGCAACGGAGCTGTTAAATGAGTTAGGGCCCCGCTCCAAAGTGAAGCGGGGCCCTAAGAATTACTACTAGCGGCGCAACCAGGCGGTTGCCTCACCGGGCAGCGCCCCGGCGACCAGCTCTGCGCTACTAAGCAATAGTTCCCCCTCGGGCAGGTCAACCGGTTCGGTGCCGAAGTTGGTCACCACCACCCAGCCGCCGGGCCGCTCGAAACTCAGCACGTCCAGCCGAGCGGTCTCGAGCCACTGCAGGGTTTCCGCGCCCTGCAGCTCCCGCCGCAGTCGTAGCGCCGCGCGATACAGTTCCAGCGTCGAGCCAGCGGTGCCATCTTGCGCCGCCACCGAGTAGTCGCCAAACCACTGCGGCTGCGGCAGGTGCGCGTGGCCGGAACCGAAACCGAAGGAGGACCCTTCGCTGCTCCATGGCAGGGGTACGCGGCAGCCGTCGCGGCCCTTATCCACCCCGGGGTTTCGGAAGAAAGTCGGATCCTGCCGCGCCTCATCGGCGATGTCGCCCACCTCGTGGAGCCCCAATTCTTCACCCTGGTACAGGTAGGCAGAGCCCGGGAGCGCCAGCTCGAACAGGGAGGCCGCCCGTGCCCGGCGTTCCCCGCGGGCGCGATCCAATGCCGTTTCCGGGGCACCGGCCAGTACCCAGGCCTGACCCTGCTTCTGATCGCGTTCGGTGGAGCCCACGCTGGCCTGCAACGGCGGCAAACCGTAGCGGGTGGCATGGCGCACCACATCGTGATTGGAGAGTACCCAGGTGGACGAGGAACCGGACTCGGCGGCCAGCTCCAGCGAGTCGGTGACCACCTCGCGGAAGGCCGCGGCGTCGAATTCTTGGGTGAGCAGATCGAACTCGAAGGCCTGCCCCAAGCCCTGTGCGCTGGCGTAGCGCGGTCGGCGGTGCCGTTCGACCCACGCTTCGGCCACGGCGGTGCGCGGCGGATCATAGGAGTCGAACAGTTTGCGCCATTCGGCGTAGATCTCATGTACCTCGTCGCGGTCCCAGATCGGGTGCGTGCCCGAGCTGCGATCGATTTGGTTCAGCTCCGCCTCGCTGGGTAGCGGATCGGAAAGATCCTTGCTCAGCGCGTGCGCCACGTCGATGCGGAAACCATCGACGCCACGGTCGGACCAGAACCGCAGGGTGGTCAAGAAGTCCTCGCGCACCTCGGGGTTCGACCAGTTGAAATCCGGTTGCTCGGGGGCGAACAGGTGCAGATACCACTGCCCGTCCTCCACTTGGGTCCAGGCCGGGCCACCGAAAATACTGGTCCAGTCGCTCGGCGGTAGTTCGCCATTGTCCCCGCGTCCCTCGCGGAAGATGTAGCGGTCGCGCTCGACGCTGCCGCGGCCCGCGGCCAGCGCCTGCTGGAACCAGCGGTGCTCATTGGAGGAATGGTTCGGGACAATATCCACGACCAGTTTGATCCCGGCGTCATGCAAGGCGGAGCGCATCCGATCGAAGTCGTCCAGGGTGCCGATCTTGGGGTCGACATCGCGGTAGTCGGCGACATCGTAGCCACCGTCGGCCAGCGCCGAGGGGTAGAAGGGGCTGAGCCATACGGCGTCCACCCCGAGGGATTTCAGGTAGGGAACCTTGGCGGTAATGCCCTGCAGGTCACCGATGCCATCGCCGTTAGCGTCGGCGAAACTCCGCGGGTAGATCTGGTAGACGGCGGCCTGCCGCCACCAGTTTGCATCGGTGAGGGTTTCGGGGCGTTCGGTGGCTGGCGCGGTGCTCAGACTCATCGATTCATAATCCTTTCGTGGGGTAAAAGTAGGTGGTTAGCGGCGCAACCATACGGTGGTGGCCCCGGGCAGAGTGGCGTCGTTCAGCTCGCTACTGGCCAGCAACACCTCACCGGCTGGGAGGTCAACCGGTTCGTTGCCGAAGTTGCTGACCACCACCCAGCCGCCCGGGCGCTCGAAGCTCAGTACCTGCTCGTGGCCGCTGACCAACCAGTGAAGACGTTCCTCGGTCTGTAGTTCGCGGCGCAGTTTCAGTGCCGCGCGATACATTTCCAATGTGGAGCCGGCGGTGCCGTCCTGAGACTGCACCGAGTAGTCGGCGAACCACGCCGGTTGCGGCAGATGTGCACCGCCGTCACCGAAGCCGAAGGAGGGGCCCTGGCTACTCCAGGGCAGCGGTACGCGGCAACCATCGCGCCCGATCTCCTTGCCGGGGTTGCGGTAGAAGCTCGGATCCTGGCGGGCGGAGTCGGGTAGGTCCCCCACTTCATGCAGGCCCAACTCTTCGCCCTGATACAGGTAGGCCGAGCCGGGCAGGGCCAGTTGGAAGAGGGTGGCGGCCCGCGCACGGCGCTCGCCCAGCTCGGTGTCGACCTCGGAGCGCGCTCCGCCGCGCAGCAGCCAGTCCTTGCCGGTGTGCGGGTGCTCGGTTACCGGTAGCCCGTAGCGGGTGGCGTGGCGCACCACGTCATGGTTGGAGAACACCCACGTGGAGGAGGCCCCGGACCGTGCGGCTTCGTCCAGCCCCTTGGTGGCCACCTCGCGGAAGGAGGCCGCGTCGAAGTCGGCCAGCAACAGATCGAAGTTGAAGGCCTGTCCCAGACCCTCGGGGCGTGCGTAGCGGGCGAGCCGGTCGGCGTGCACCCAGGCCTCGGCCACGGCGGTCCGCGGCGGATCGTAGGAGTCGAACAGCTTGCGCCATTCGGCGTAGATCTCATGCACCTCGTCGCGGTCCCAGTACGGGTGCGAGCCGTCGACGAAACCATCGGTGGCGTGCTTGCGCGCATCGAGTTCGGCCTTGGTGGGCAGCGCGCCCTCGAGGTTCTTGGTCAGCCCGTGGGCCACATCGATGCGGAAGCCATCCACCCCACGATCCGACCAGAAGCGCAGCGTGGTCAAAAAGTCCTCGCGCACCTGCCGGTTCTGCCAGTTAAAGTCTGGTTGTTCCGGGGCGAAGATGTGCAGGTACCACTGTCCCGGCTGGCCGTCGGGCTCGGTGACGCGATGCCACATGGGGCCGCCAAAGACCGATTCCCAGTCGGTCGGTGGCAGTTCCCCGTGCTCGCCGCGCCCGTCCCGGAAGATATAGCGGTCGCGTTCCGGGGATCCGGGGCCGGCCGCCAGCGCTTCCTGGAACCAGGCGTGACGGTTTGAGGAGTGGTTCGGGACGATATCGGCAATGAGCTTAATGCCGGCCTCGTGCAGGGCGGCGACCATCCGGTCGAAATCCTCGAGTGTGCCGATCTTTGGGTCGACGTCGCGGTAGTCGTCCACGTCGTAGCCGCCGTCGGCCAGCGCCGAGGGGTAGAAGGGGCTGAGCCAGACGGCATCGACGCCAAGCTCCCGCAGGTAGGGCACCTTGGCGGTTATCCCTTGCAGGTCGCCGATGCCATCGCCGTTGGCGTCGGCGAAGCTGCGCGGGTAGATCTGGTAGACGGCGGCCTGCCGCCACCAGTTCGGGTCGGCCATGCGGTCCGCCGAGGTGTGGTCGGCGGGGCGGAGGGAGCTCGTCACTGAGATTCCTTTCGAAAATACGGACACGCGGGGACTAGGACTTTACCGCGCCCTGGGTCACTCCGGAGAGTACCCAGCGCTGGGTAAGGATGTACACCAGAATCGAGGGGGTCATGGCCATCAGGTAGGAGGCGAAGGAGACGTGGTAATTGCTGGAGAACTGCGACTGGAAGAGCTGTTGCACCACCGGCAAGGTCTGCTGGGCCGGGTCCGAGATGATCATCGAGGGCATCATGAAGTCGTTCCACGAGAACAGGAAGGCGAAGATCCCCACCGTTGCACTCATCGGCGCAAGCACCGGGAAGATGACCTGCCAGAAGGTCTGCCAGGTGCTGGCACCGTCCATGCGGGCGGCCTCTTCGAGCTCACCGGGCAGGTTGCGCAGGAAGGTGGTCAGCAGCATGACATTGAAACCGAGTGCGAACATCACATGCAAAATGCCCACCCCGAGCGGGTTATCCAGGCCGACAATGCCGCTGAGCTTGATCTGCGACAGCGCAAGCACCGGGAAGGGCAGGAACATGGCGGCCAGCACGTAGAAAAAGGCGAAGCGGAAGAACTTGCGTTCCCAGTTGGCGTGGATGGCGTAGGCGGCCATCGATGAGATCAGTACCGCCCCGGCCACCGCAATCGCCGAGACAAACAGCGAGGTGGCGAAGGTGACCGGGAAGTTGGTCAGCCGCCACGCCTCGAGGAAACCTTCGATGCTCAACGGGGCCGGCGGGGCGAAGGCCTGAGCCTCGACTGCCTGACCGGCCGTTTTGAAGGCCATGAACACGGTGACTAGCAGCGGAATCAGCACCGTTAGGGTGCACAGGGTCAAGATCAGGGTCAGCGGACGGTTGAAGCGCTCGCCGCGACGACGGACCTTGGACCCCTTGGAGAGAATCTGGGTGCTGCTGTATTTGGGACTACTCGGTGTTGCCGTCATGATTAGCGCTTCCTTGGGCGGGTCAGGCGCAGCTGCAGCAGCGCGATGGCCAGGGTGATGATGAAGAAGATCGTGGCGGTCGCCATCTGGTAGGCGTAGTCGCCGTCGGTGAAGCCGCGGAAGATGGTCATGGCCACCGAACGGGTCGAGGTGCCCGGACCGCCGTCGGTCAGGCCCTTGATGATGTCGTAGGCGTTCAGGAAGTTCTTGAAGGTCAACACCACGTTGATGAGGATGTATCCGGCCATCAGCGGAATGGTGATCAGCCACATCTGGCGCCATGGTCCAATGCCGTCAATGGAGGCGGCCTCGTAGATGTCGTCCGGAATGGCGACCAATCCGGCAATATAAATCAGCATGGTGCCGGGAATCGCCTGCCAGGCGGTGACGATCACGATGGACAGCCACGCCAAATCCGGGTTGGCCAGAATCGTTTCCTCGAGCGGCCCGATCCCCAGAGCGCCGGAGGCCGCGGGCACGGTTTTGGCGAAGAGGAACTTGAAGACGAAGGCGATCACAATGGGGGAGACCACCATCGGGATCACGAAAATCGTGCGGAGCGCGACACGGGCGCGGATCTTGGCGCTCAGCCCGACCGCGAGCAGGAACGCGACAATATTGGTCACGATCACGGTAATTGCCGCAAAGCCCAGAGTGAAGCCGAAGGAAGAGAGAATCGCCGGATCGGTGAACATGAGCGCGTAGTTGCTCAGCCCGACGAACTCCCAGTCGCCGTAGCCCACGGAGTTGGTGAAGCTGAAGAAAATGCCCATCAGCGCCGGGAGCACGATACAGAGGGTGAACACCAGCAGTGTCGGGGCGAGGAAAAGCCAGTGCGTGCCATCCGGGTGTTTGCCCAGCCTGCGCTGCTTACGCGGTTGGGTTTTGGCGGGACTGAGGGTCTCGGGCCGCGGGGCGTTGGCCGATTGTTCGGTAGTCGTCATCGAGGGCTCCTAGGCGCGCTTGGCCAGCCGGACCCAGTCGGCGTCGAGGGTGGCGAGCATCTGCTCGAGATTGCCCCCGAAGACCAGGTCTTGGCAGTAGTTTTCGAATGGGATGGTCAACGGGATGCCTTGCGAGACACCCTGATAGATCGCACCGCTGTCCACATAGGGCTGTAGTTCGCTGATGCGCGGGTCGCTGACCGGCGGCGCGTCGTTGCGGACCCCGAAGCCCAGGGCGAAACGGTTGTATTCGTCCTGGATGGCCGGCTGGGTCAGGAACTTCAGCAGTTCGCGGGCGGCGTCCGGGTTTTTCGCCTTGCTCGGAATCCACAGGGCCAGGTCGAGATTGACGCGCACCTTGTTATCCGCCGGGTTCTCGGTCATCGGCAGCGGGAAGGTGCCCACCGAAAGCTTTGGGTTGACCTTTTCGATTTCCAGCAGGGCCCACGGACCTTGGAGATACATGGCCGCCTCTCCCTTGGCGAAGGCCTGGTTGCCGTCACCGTAGATGCGTCCCTTGGCATCGCGGTTGGTGAACTTCGCGATCTTGAGCATCTTTTCCAGCGGTTCACGCAGCGTGCGTGAGAAGGAGACCGGCGAGTCGGCGGTGACGTCCGGGCCGAGGGCGCGCAGTTGCTTGAAGAACTCGATGACGTCGACCATGCCGCCGACCGCGTAGTCCACCAGTCCCTGCTTGACGCTCCACGCGTCGGCCCAGGTGCCATACATGGGAGTTACCCCGGCGTCCTCGAAGGTTTCGCAGGCGGTGATGAACTCGCTGTAGGTGGTGGGTACGGCCACGTCGTGCTTGGCGAAGAGTTCCTTGTTGTAGATCACGCCCGCGGCCATCATCGAGTAGGGCAGCACCGAGGTGCGCCCGGGATAGAGCGGGTAGAGCTCGATCTGTTCGCGCACCGCCGGCGCGATGGCCGCGGCCTGCGGCAGGTCCGAGAGATCGGAGAGTTCCCCGCGTTCCTGGAAGCGCGACATTTCGAAGTTGTAGAGCTGCAGCGCCAGATCCGGCGGCGTGCTGCGCACGAACTGGCCGTTGAGCGTGCCTTCGGCGGTGTCGTGGACGACCGAGATTTCGGGGTGTTCGGTGTGGAAGTCCGCCAGCAGGCCCCGGATGTACTCGATCACCTCGCGCTTGGTCTGGTAGAAGCGCAGCGATTGGCCCGCGGTGGCGCTGGCCGAGCACCCGCTCAGGCCCAGTGCGGCCAGTGTCGACAGGCCGGCAAAGCCTGCCAGTAACTGGCGTCGGGAAACCCCGTGGCGGGCCGGGGTGGCTCCGGGGGAATTGATCGGGTGCATGGCGTCCTCTCGTGCGGCGGTGACGATCGCGGGTGCCGGGCATGTGGTGCCCGTCACGCGGCGTGGGAATAAAATTAGCACCTAAATATAAGCGTGTCTATAATTGTTGCGTGGACTTTTTGAAGGACTTGGACCCGGCAGCGTGGCCGGGATGGCTCCCCCTGAACGAGGCGGATGGCGCCGCGTCGGCGGGCGCCGGATTATCCCCGCGCACCGTCAACGCGCGCAGCGTCCTGCAGGCGATCTGGCCCGGAAAGCCCATGACCGCGAGCGAATTAATCGAAGCTACTGGGCTGACGCGGGCCACCGTGCTTTCGGTGTGCCGCGATCTGGTCGAGGCCGGCTGGATCGAACAGGCCGAGGATTCGCGTATCGCCGGCAGCTACGTCAAGGGGCGGCCGGCGCTGCGTTACCTCTTCCGCCCACAGGCCGGTTATGTCATCGCCTGCGAAAGCGACGAGTCGCGGCTACGTGCCCGCGTCGCGGATCTGCATGGGGTGATCGTGGCGCAGCGCGATCGGGAAATACCCGCCGACGCCTCCGGCCCCAGACGGCGCGCCGCATTGGTGGATCTGGTCGATTCGGTGCTCGCCGAGGCTGATCTCGGGCAAGAGCAGATCATGTCCATGGCGATCGCAGTCCCCGCTCCGGTCGATGCCCACGGCACCTCCGTCTCGGATGGCGCAGAGGGCTGGTGGGAACGCATGAACCCGAACCTGCAGGCCGAATTTGCCGAGCGCGGCTGGCGCGTCTTGGTGGATAACGACGCAAACCTCGCCGCATTGGCCGAGGCCGCCGGTGGCGCCGGAGCCGGGGTGCGCTCCTTCGCCACGCTGCTCTCCGGGGAGCGCTTTGGTACCGGACTGGTGGTGGATGGGCGGCTGTTGCGTGGGCAGCATGGCGCGGTGGGTGAAATGCGCGTGCTGGAGATGATCGCCGGGGTGCGCACACCCGATGGTCTGGCCTACCACGCGCGCACCGAGGTGCGGGCCGCCGCGGCGGCCGGAACCTTGCGCGGGGAACTGGCCGAGGTGCCGGCCGAGTCGATTGACGCCGACCTCGTCTTTGCCGCCGCGCGCCGTGGGGATCGCTGTGCGCAGGACATCCTCGGTTCGCTGGCCGAGGTGCTGACCCCGGTCTGCATGCTGCTCTCCGGGCTTTTGGATTTGGACCGGATCATCATTGCCGGATCCGTGGCCGAGCGGATCGAGCCGGTGCTGGCCCGCACCCGCGAATTGATGAGCCGCGACTACACGCTCAGTTGGGCCGAGCTGGTCGCCTCGAAAATGGGCGAGGATGTGGTTGTGCAAGGTGCCTTGGCCGCGGCGTTGGCCATGGTGCGCGACACCGCGCTGATCCCCGACTAGGCGCAACGCGCTGGATACAGAAATTGGCACCGCCTCGCATGCGAGACGGTGCCAATGGGTGCGCCGGAACTAGAGCAGGCCCAGCGCCAGTGCGGCGATGCCCAGCAGGGGTAGCACGCCCTGCTTCAGCGCGGCCGCGCGCTTCTCGGGGCTGCTGAGCAGCAGCACGAGACTGGCCGCGACCATCGAGCCTGCGCCGGTGAAGATCAGCGTCGCCCCCACGGTCTGCGCCCCGGCGCCGAAGAACACCAGGCCAAGGAGCACGGCGATGGCCAAGAAGAGGTTGTAGAACCCTTGGTTGAAGGCGAGTTCGCGGGTGGCCTGGGCCTCGGACTCCCCGGTGCCGAAGATCCTGCGCGCCCGCGGCGTAAGCCAGGCGAAAGACTCAAGCCAGAAAATCAGCACGTGCACGGCGGCGGCGAGGCCACTGAGGGCCAGGCCGGCGATGGTCAGCGCGGTCACCTTAGGCCACCGAGAGCGAGACGTCGATATTGCCGCGGGTGGCGTTGGAGTAGGGGCACACCTGGTGGGCGGCCTCGACCAGCTTCTCGGCTTCCTCCCGCTCCAAGGCCGGCAGGGCAACCTCGAGGCGCACCGCGAGACCAAATCCACCTTGTGGCAATCCGTGCAGGCTGACATCGGCCACGACCTCGGAGTCCGAGGCGTCGGCCTTGTGCTGACCGGCCACCAGCTTCAGTGCGGAGTGGAAGCAGGCCGCGTAGCCGGCGGCGAAGAGCTGCTCGGGGTTGGTGGCGCCACCGGGGCCGCCGAGCTCGGTGGGGGTGCGCACCTCGGCGCTGAGTAGTCCATCGGAGGACTCGATGCGGCCATTGCGGCCATCTCCGTAGGCGGCGGCGGTTGCGGTGTACAGGGTTTTGTTTGTCATGAGCACAACTATATTGTGCGCAATTTAAATTGGCAAGCTATAATTTTGCCATGGCCTACGAACAGCTCGACCTCGACGCCCAGCTCTGCTTCCCGTTACATGCAGCAACCCGCGCCGTCACCCGCGCCTACAGCGCCTTGCTGGCGGAATCCGGGCTGACCTACACGCAATATTTGGTCATGTTGGCCCTCTGGAAGGATCTAGAACCACTGAGCATCGGCGAACTCGGCACCCGTCTGCGCCTCGATAGCGGCACGCTCACCCCGTTGCTCAAGCGCCTGGAGGCCGCCGGCCACCTGCATCGCGTGCGCAGCGCGGCCGACGAACGCCGGGTGCTCATCTCGCTGACCGAGCAGGGGATTGCCTTGCGTGAGACCGTGGCCGATGTTCCAGAGCGCATGGCGGCGTCCGTCGGACTCGATGAGCGGCGCGCCGCCCAGCTGCGCGGCCTGCTCGCCGAGGTGATGGAATCACTCGATCGCGTGGGCTAAGTCACAGCGGGTTCGGGGAATCTGGCCGCGGAAGCGGTGGTTGGAACACAACGAAGCACCCACTACCGCCCGCGCCCGTGGCTCCACCGCCTCGGGCTCATGCCAAGGAGAGACTCTGTGAGCATTGCCGAACAGGAAGTAACCATCGATACCCAGGCGCTTGAGGCGATCTTTGCCTCCTCGCGCACCGCGAACGCCTTCACCGGTGAGGTCAGCGACGAGCAGGCCCGCGCCATCTACGAGCTGGCCAAGTCCGGACCGACCGCCTTCAACTCGCAGCCGCTGCGCGTAACCTACGTCCGCTCGGCCGAGGCCCGCGCCCACCTGGTCGAGGCGCTGATGCCCGGTAACCGTGAGAAGACCGCCGCGGCACCGCTAGTGGCTGTGCTCAGCTACGACACCTCCTGGCATGAGCGTTGGGAAGACTTCCTGCCCGGATACACGGCCCCGAAGGCCATGTATGACGCCGACGCCGAGTTCACCGCCGCCACCGGCAATAACAACGCGCACCTGCAGGCCGGCTACTTCATCCTGGCCGTGCGCTCGCTGGGTCTGGCCGCCGGTCCGATGACCGGTGCCGATTTCTCGGCTATCGACCAGGCCTTCTTCCCCGACGGCGAGCAGAAGAGCTTCCTCGTGGTCAACATCGGTCAGCCCGCCGCCGACCAGATCGGCGCCCCGAAGGAACGCTTTGCCTACGACGAGGTTGTGCGCACCGTCTAGGCACCGCGCACGACGACGGCCCTGGCCTACCCCAAATCAATCGGGGTGGGCCAGGGCCGTCTGTTAGTTAAGAGCTCGACGCCTCGGGCGGTGGCTACTCGGCGTCCGCCACCAGCTGGCGTCCGAGGGTTTCGGCCGCCTCTTGAAGCTTCGGCACCGCCAGGCCTACGAAGTTTGCATCCACGCGAGTGACCGGGCCGGAGACGGAGATGGCCATCGGGGTGGGGGCGCCGGGTACCGGTACCGCTACGCAACGCACACCCAGCTCCTGCTCCTCCTCATCCAGCGCATAGCCGCGTTCGCGAATGGCCTCGACGTCGGTAAATAGCTTGCCGAGCGTGGTGATCGTATTCGGGGTTTTCGGCGGCATGCCGGCCTGGGCGACCAGGCGCTGCACGCGCTCGTCGTCGAGTACCGAGAGAATCGCCTTGCCCACGCCCGAGTAATGCAGCATCGCGCGGCGGCCGACCTCGGTGATCATGCGCATGGAATGCGGGGATTGCGCCTGAGCAATATAGGTGACCATGTCGCCGTCGAGCACCGCAATATTCGCGCTTTCGCCGAGCTCCTCGACGAGGGTTTTGAGAACCGGGGTGGCCAGTGCGCCGAGCTGACGGTTGGCCACCTCGCCCAAGCGAATGAGGCGCGGGCCCAGCGAGTAGCGCCGGTTGGGTAGCTGGCGGACGTAGCCCACGCCAACCAGGGTGCGCAGCAGGCGATGGATGGTCGGTAGGGGTAGCGGAGTGTCGGCGGCTAGCTCGCTCAGCGAGGCCTCACCGCCGGCCCGGGCAATTACTTCAAGCAGCTCAAAGGCCCGCTCGACGGACTGTACGCCCGCCGCCGGTTTGCTCGCGGTCTCTGTCATATCGCTGCTCCTAGAGTGAAGGGGATCCGAGGCGCCAAGGGGCGCTATATCACGGGTCCAAGTGAAAGTCGTTTAGGCGTCGTGGAACTAGATTACCGCTAAAGTCTGCCAGATTTCCACGATCCGAAAACTTTTTGTGACAGAGTTGTGAGCAGGTCCACAAAATGTGCTTGCCTTTTCATTTTATAGATATTAGTATCCACTATACGGAAAACGTTCGTAGGAGGAACTGATGGCTGCACCAAGCCCTGGATATTCTTTGACCTTGCGCGTGGAGACCCCCGCGTCGATTACAGCCACCAGCGAACTGGCGGCCGCCGTCGGCCGCGCCGGTGCCCATATCACCGCCCTGGACGTAACCGAGTCCCACCACAACCACATGGTGGTTGACGTTTCGTGCAACACTACCGACGTCGCGCACGGCGAAGCCGTCCGCGATGCACTGAACGCCCTCGATGGTGTGAAGGTTCGTAATGTTTCGGACCGTACCTTCCTCATGCACCTAGGCGGCAAGCTCGAGGTTGTGCCCAAGGTTGCCCTGCGCAACCGCGACGATCTCTCCCGCGCCTACACTCCCGGCGTGGCCCGCGTCTGCCTCGCCATTGCCGAAAACCCCGCCGACGCCCGCAACCTGACCGTCAAGCGCAACACCATCGCCGTGGTTACCGACGGTTCGGCGGTTCTGGGCCTGGGTAATATCGGTCCCGCCGCCGCATTGCCGGTTATGGAAGGCAAGGCCGCACTGTTCAAGCAGTTCGCCGACGTCGACGCCTGGCCGGTCTGCCTGGACACTCAGGATACCGACGAGATCGTGAACATCGTCAAGGCCCTGGCCCCGGTGTATGGCGGAGTGAACCTCGAAGATATCGCCGCACCACGCTGCTTCGAAATCGAAGCGCGCCTGCGCGAAGAGCTCGACATCCCGGTCTTCCACGATGACCAGCACGGCACCGCCATCGTGACCTTGGCGGCCCTGCAGAACGCACTGCTCGTCGTGGGTAAGAGCATCGGCTCGGTGCGCATCGTGGTCTCCGGCGTCGGAGCGGCCGGCAACGCCATCATTCAGCTTTTGCAGGCACGCGGCGCGAAGAACATCGTCGCCTGCGGCCGTGGCGGTGCGATCAACCGCGACGAAACCTACACCGACGAACACCGAGTGTGGTTGGCGCAGAACACCAACCCCGAGAATTTCCGCGGCTCCTTGAAGGAAGCCGTGGCCGGAGCGGACGTATTTATCGGCGTTTCGGCACCAAACGTCCTGGACGAAAACGATATTGCCTCGATGAATGACCAGGCCATCGTCTTCGCCATGGCGAACCCGGATCCAGAGGTGGATCCGGAGGTTGCGGGTAGGCATGCAGCGGTGGTTGCCACCGGTCGCAGCGACTTCCCCAACCAGATTAATAACGTCCTGGCTTTCCCTGGTTTCTTCCGCGGGCTGCTGGATGCAGGAGTCGCCGACATCACCGACTCCATGTTGCTGGCCGCCGCCGACGCGATTGCCGCACGGGTGGGACAGGACGAACTCAATCCGGGATTCATTATCCCGTCGGTGTTCGATACCCAGGTCGCCGGCGACGTTGCCGCCGCTGTGGTTCGCGCGTCGAACAAGCATTGAGAGTCACTGGAACAGATTAAAAAGAGGTCAAAAGGAGCACCATGAGTATCTCGCTAACCCGAATCCCCGAGGTGAACGGGGCAGAGAATATCCTCAGCGAAGAGGCCCTCGCCTTCATCGAGGCGTTGCATGAGAAGTTCGCCGGCACCCGCGACGAGTTGCTGGCCGCCCGCGCCGCCCGCCGCGCCGAGTACGCGGCCGCCAAGCGCATCGACTTCGATCCGGCCACCGAAGAGATCCGCAACGGTGACTGGAAGGTCGCCGAAGCTCCGGCAGCCCTGCAGGATCGCCGCGTGGAAATCACCGGCCCGGCTTCCCCGGCCAAGATGGCCATCAACGCACTGAACTCCGGTGCCAAGGTCTGGCTGGCCGATCTGGAAGACGCCTCCACCCCGAGCTGGGAAAACGTCATTGACGCCGTTGCCAACCTGACCAGCGCCGCCCGCGGCGAGCTGAGCTTCACCTCCGAGGAAGGCAAGACCTACCAGCTGCGCAGCGACGCGCCGCTGGCCACCGTGGTCGTGCGCCCCCGCGGCTGGCACATGGTGGAAAACAACGTGCTGATCGACGGCAAGCCCGGCGTCGGTGCCCTGGTCGACTTCGGCCTGCACTTCTTCCACAACGCCAAGCACCTGACCGCCACCGGCCAGGGCCCGTTCTACTACCTGCCGAAGATGGAACACTACCTTGAGCCACGCCTGTGGAACGACGTGTTCACCTTCGCTCAGGAATACGTGGGCATCCCCTACGGCACCATCCGTGCCACGATGCTCATCGAAACCATCCCGGCCGCCTTCCAGATGGAAGAGTTCCTCTACGAGCTGCGCGATCACGCCTCGGGCCTGAACGCCGGACGCTGGGACTACCTGTTCTCGATGATCAAGACCTTCCGCGAAGCCGGCGAAGCCTTCATCATGCCGGACCGCGCCGACGTGGCGATGACCGCCCCGATGATGCGTGCCTACACCGAGCTGCTGGTCAAGACCTGCCACAAGCGTGGCGCCTTCGCCATGGGTGGCATGGCCGCGGTCATCCCGAACCGCCGCGAACCGGAAACCACCGCCGCAGCCTTCGAGAAGGTCCGCGCCGACAAGACCCGCGAGGCCGGCGACGGCTTCGACGGCTCCTGGGTGGCCCACCCGGATCTGGTGCCGATCTGCCAGGAAGTCTTCGACTCGGTGCTGGGCGATAAGCCGAACCAGCTCGACAAGCAACGCCCCGAGGTTGAGGTCACCGCCGAGCAGCTGCTCGACGTGGCCAGCGCCCCGGGCAAGGTCACCGAGGCCGGCGTGCGCGCCAACCTCTACGTGGCCGTGGCCTACACCGCCGTATGGCTTTCGGGCAACGGCGCGGTGGCCATCCACAACCTGATGGAAGACGCCGCCACCGCCGAAATCTCCCGTTCGCAGATCTGGCAGCAGATCCGCAACGAGGTCGTCGCCGAAGATACCGGCAACACCATCACCGCCGAACTGGTGGCCAACATCCTCGCCGAGGAAGTTGAGCGCCTGCGCGGAGAGGTCAACGACGAGGCACGCTTCGCCGCCTACTACGAGCCAGCCGCCGAGCTTATCGGCACCCTGGTCTCGGGCCGTGACGAGGACTTCGCCGACTTCTTGACCACCCCCGCCTACGAATTGTTGGATAAGGAGCCCGTGAAGTAACGATGAGTGCAGTCTTTGATGAGCAAACCTTGGCCGCGGTCGAAGAGCAGCTAGCCTCCACCGACGAACTGCTGGCTAAGCAGTTCCCGGGGGATACCGGTAACCGTCAGCCCGTACACACCGTGTACATTCCGGCCGACCGGTACACCGCCGAGCTGCCTTCGACCTGGGGTCGCAACGCTTTGGCCGCCGTGGGTGACACGCGTGGTTTGGTCGAGCTGGCCACCACGCTGGGACTCAAGGAGCCGCAGCGCCTGGCCGAGCTGGTGACCACCAAGCTGACCAAGGAGCCCATCGAAGACCTGCGCCTCGACTTCGAGGACGGCTACGGCTCGCGCAGCGATGCCGAAGAAGACGCCGCAGTGGTGGCGGCGGCAGATGCCGTCGCCGCCGCCGTGGCCGACGGAAGCGCCCCGGCCTTCATCGGCACCCGCTTCAAGTGCTTCGAGGAGCCCACCCGGGCCCGCGGAGTGCGCACCCTAGATCTGTTCGTTTCCCAGCTGGCCAGCCACGGACCGCTACCGGAGGGCCTGCGCATTACGCTGCCGAAGGTCACCACCGTCGAGCAGGTCCGCACCATGGTGTTCCTCGCCGAGAAGCTCGAGCAGGCACATAACCTGCCGGCCGGTTCATTGCGCTTCGAGGTGCAGATCGAAACCCCGCAGGTCATCATCGGGCCCGAGGGGGATCACCCGGTGGCCCGCCTCATCCACGCCGGTGCCGGGCGCGTGATCTCTCTGCACTACGGCACCTACGACTACTCCGCTTCGCTGGGTGTGGCCGCCGCCTACCAGTCCATGGAACACCCGGTCGCCGACTTCGCCAAGGACGTCATGCAGGTCGCCGTGGCCGGCACCGGGGTCGAACTCTCCGACGGGTCGACCAATATCCTGCCCGCCGGTGACCCGGAGAATATGGCCGCCGCCTGGAAACTGCACGCCCGCCTGGTCCGTCGTCACCTCGAACGCGGCATCTACCAAGGCTGGGACCTGCACGAAAACCAGCTGGTCACCCGCTACCTTGCCGCCTTCGCCTTCTTCCGTGAAGGACTTGAGGCCGCCGCGACCCGACTGCGCAACTACGTGCACAAGATCGAATCGGCCATTATGGACGAGCCAGCCACCGCCCGCGCGCTGGCCCGTTATATCCACCGTGGCGTTGCCTGCGGTGCGGTCAGCGCCGAGGAAGTCACCGAGCTGGCCCAGATTTCCCTCGACGAACTCGAAGCGATCGCACTGAATCGCTCCCACGCTAACTAGGAGAACCGCAGATGACTGCCCAAGCACAGACCAAGAGTGCCTACTACAACACCTATGGTGGGCACCCGCCGCAGACCGACCTGCTCACCGATCGTGCGATCGTGACCGAGGCCTACACCGTGATCCCCAAGGGTGTGCTGCGCGATATCGTCACCAGCGTGTTCCCCGAGTTCACCAACACCCGCGCCTGGGTGCTCAACCGCCCGGTCGCCGGTGGACCGACCACCTTCTCCCAGGTGATCGTCGAGATCGCTCCGGGCGGCGGAGCCGCAAAGCCCGAACCGCAGGCCGGGGTCTCCAGCTTCCTGTTCGTCGTGGGCGGGTCGCTGACCCTGACCCTCGAAGGTCAGGAGCACGTGCTGGAGGAGGGCGGCTTCGCCTTCGTGCCGCCGAACGCCAACTGGTCGTTGAACAACAACGGCGCCGAGCTGGCCACCTTCCACTGGATCCGCAAGCGCTACGAGGCCCTGGACTACGTGCCAGCCCCGAAGGCCGTGGTCGGTAACGAGAAGGACATCACCCCCGGCGCCATGCCGGACACCGACAACAAGTGGCGCACCACCCGCATGCTCGATCCGGAGGACCTGTCCTACGACTTCGGCGTGAACATCGTGACCTTCGAACCGGGAGCCTCGATTCCCTTCGCCGAAACCCACGTAATGGAGCACGGGCTGTACGTGCTCGAGGGCAAGGCCGTCTACCGCCTGAACGACGACTGGGTCGAAGTTGAAGCCGGTGACTACATGGCACTGCGTGCCTTCTGCCCGCAGGCCTGCTACGCCGGTGGCCCGAGCAACTTCCGCTACCTGCTCTACAAGGATCAGAACCGCCAGATCGTGCTGTAGCACGACCGGTTCATCTCAGACCGCCGGGGCTACGGCCCGGGACGGCGCGCCATTCTCATTCCTCTCCAACCTCTTTTGTTCCAGTGATGTTTCTTTGCTCGGGGAGGGGAGGGGATGTGCGCTTCGTTCCGGGCCGTGGCCCCGGTTTTTTACTTTCTGCCCGATGTGGCTCAGCGGCGCCGGGCAAAGATCACGTTGTCATCGGTGGTTCCCGGCTGGCCCTGTGGCCCGGTGAGCTCCCGAGTACGGCGTTCGGCCACGAGCAGCTCCCAGCGCTGTTCATCCAGCGCCAGCGCCCGAAGCTCATCCTCCAGCGTGGGGAACTCGAAGCCGCCCTGCGGCTGCGGCGCCCACTGCGGCCGAGAGCCGTGCGAGACCAGCAGCAAGTGACCGCCCGGGGCCACCAGCTCGCTGGCCCGACGCAGCAACGTGCTGCGCGAGAACTCAAAAGGGGCCTGCAGGAAACTGGCGGTGACCAGATCAAAATGTTCGTTCGGGGTCCAAACCGTCAGATCCGCGGCCGTGAACCGCGCCGTGCTCAGCTCATGTTCGGCGGCCACCGCGCGGGCCCGCTCGATAGCCGTGGCAGAAATATCGACGCCCAGTGCCTCCCAGCCGCGTGCGGCGAGCCAGTGCACGTCCGCGCCCTCCCCGCAGCCTAGATCCACCGAGCGGCCGGCCGGCAGCGCACCGGCCAGTTCGGCCAACTGCGGGTTGACCCGACCGGACCAGATCCGCTGGGCGGCACCGTAGTGCTGCTCCCAGAAGTCTTGATGATTGATGACGGCGTCGCTGTGCTGGTGCTGATGCATGGGGCCACTTTTCCTCTCGGATCAACGGGTGTGGGATTCAGCGTACGTCGCCGATGGCGGTGCTGCGCGCATCCTTGCGTGGCACGCAAAAACCCGTAGGGCCCCGCCTCAGTTACTGGTCGCTGCCGCGGTACCCACGCGGGGTGAAACCCAGCACCGTGCGGAAATCACGGGTCAGATGGGCGTGGTCGGCGTAGCCAAGATCGGCGGCCAGATCGGCCAGCGACTGCTGTGGTTCTTCGCGGAGGCGTTGGGCCGCTTCCTGCAAGCGGTACCGTCGGATCATCGCCAACGGCGGCACCCCAATGTATCGGTGGGCCAGTCGTTGCACCGTGCGCGGGCTGCTGTGCAGCGCGTCGGCAACTTGTTCCACGCGCATCATCGAGCGATCGGTGGAGATCAGCTCCTCCATGGTGTTGGCCAGCCGTGCCTCCTCATCGGGCGGGGTCAGCCGCGCTCGGGCCCAACTGGAAAATTCCGCCACGGCCCGCCGCCGGGCGGCCGATTCCTCGGGTTCGTCCATGGCCGCGCAGACCGCCGCATGCAGATCCGGCTCGTCCAGCGGCTCTTCACGATCGCGCAGCGCCTGCGGGTCAAGCCTCAGCGAGGCCAGCGCCGCGGGCCGTAGGAGCGCGCCCACGGCCCATCCGGTGCCGGTGAGATCGCGGCGGGAGATTGCGGTGGTCGGGCCGGCGATGCTGACCATCTGGGGCTGCACCACGAGGTTCGAGGCCGGGAACGGCAAGACTTCCTGCCGCGAGCTACGCCCCGGGGCGATGGCCCAGCGTGGGATCCAGAACCAACGGATCAGCTCCGTCAGCTCCGCGGGCGCCGGCTCCCGGTGAAAGGTCGGCAGACGGGTGGGGTACAGAATGCCGCGCAAGTCCTCGACGTCGCCCATGGGTCCCTTTCGCAGGTTGTCGTAAATCTTCAAGTCTCGTCCCCTGAAGGCAACGTACCGTCGAGTTATGGAAACAAACAACACGCCCCGCCGCGGCGTTAGCGGCACGTACACCACCGACGGTATCCCGCAGGGCTACACGAGCCTGACCCCGTTCCTGGCGTTGCGCTCGGTGCGCGAAGCCATCGAGTTCTACCGTTCGGTCTTCGGCGCCCGGGTGGTCAACGCCACCGACATGGGCGGAATCATCGTCCACGCGGAGCTGGACTTCGGCCAGGGCCGACTGCAACTTGGCGAGGTCAACCCCGACTACCACCTCGTACCGGCCCCGGAGGGGGACGACGACTGCTACTCGCTGGGGCTGTACTGCGCCGACGCCGATGAGCTGGTGCAGCGGGCCGAGGCGGCCGGCGCGGTGATCCGCGAGTCGCTGAGCACCTTCGTCTCCGGCGACCGCTTCGCCTCGATCCGTGACCCGTACGGGGTGCGCTGGTCGATCATGTCCCGCGTCGAGGATCTTTCGGAAGAGGAGAGCAACCGGCGCGTGGAACAGTGGGCCGCCGCGCAATCGGTGCAAAGCTAAGAAATTTCACCCCCGTAGGCCGCGGGCCGGCATGAGAGCCGGACCGCGGCCCTTAGCGGGCACCGCCGGAGAGAATCAGTTGGCGCTCCAGACGCGTCAGCGACCGTGCGCTAGGTTCTTGCGTGCTCGGGCTGAGCGCGACACCTAAGGCCGCGCTGGCTTCCTCCGCGCACAGTTCCATACCCACCGCGACCAGCCCATCCTCGCTCGGGTCGGCACCCGGACCCGGGGGTTCGAAGTGAACCGTGCGGCCCACCACGTTGACCCGGTAGCGGGCGCGGCGGCCACCGGCCAGCCGGAACGGCACCACGCCCTTGAGCCGGTAGGCCCCCGGTGGCGGGGAAGCCAGCAGATCCAGCACGGCCCCCGGATCGGCCGGCTCGGGGCAGGGGACGGTGACCGCGTGCACGTGCGGGGTGTGCCGATGATGGCTGGCGCGGGCCAGTTCGGCCAGCGGCAGTTGATCCTCGGGATCCTGCTCGTTGGCCACGTCGAAAATGAGCTCCGGATCCACCGCGGCATGCGCAATGGGTAGCACCGGAGCCAGTGCATTGCGTTCGCGCACCCGGGCGGTGATCCGCTCCAGGGTCGCGGTCGCCGCCGCGGGCTCCAACAGATCCATCTTGTTCACCAGCACCAAGCTGGTAGCGGCGTACCGCGCCGGGGGCAGGCCGCCGGTATCCACGGTCCGTTCATGTTCGACGGCGTCGAGGACATCGACGATTCCACCGAAGCGCACGTTCTCGGCCTGCGAAAAGCGCAGCAGCTGGGCTACATTCACCGGGTCGGCCAACCCGCTGGTTTCCACGATGATCGCATCCAGCCGTAGCCGCGGGGCGCTGAGCTTCTCGAGCAGCTCATCCAGCGGCCCGGAATCGTTCAGGCAGCAGACGCAACCTCCGGCAATGGACTCGGCCGCGTCCACCTGCGAGGTGAGCAGCCCGGCGTCGACGTTGATGGCCCCGGCGTCGTTGATAATGACCCCGACGCGGGTGCCCGGGCGGCTCAGGAGCTGGTTGAGCACACTGGTCTTACCGGCACCCAAATGGCCGGTCAGCGCGATGACGGGAATCAACGGTCCTGCCTTTCTGCTCGGTGGCGGCCCGTACGCCGGGCCGCCACCATTCTAATGAGAATCACTCGCAAGTTTCGCGCGGCGCCGCGCACGCCCTTGCACCAGCAGGTCGATAAGGACGAAGCCGAGCAGGCTTACGCCGAGCAAGGGCAGGAAGATGCCAAGCGCCAGAGCGAGCAGCAGGCTCACTCCCATCGCCCAGCGCGGAGCGCGTAGTAACGCCCCGGCGCGCGGGGCGGCCGCCAGGCCGCCGGCCACCCCGGCCGGACGGCGCTGCCACCACATGCGGTAGCCCAAGAGGCAGAGGACGAAGATGCCTAGGGCGAAGGCGGCCATCAACAGCTGATTCGGCAGGCCGAACAGTTCACCCATATGCAGGGCGATACCCCAGCTCGAAAGCTTGGCCATCAACGGGTATCGATCAAAATCATCCCGATCGATCACCGCGAGCGTCTGCGGGTCCAGCGAGACCGAATCTAGCGACGAGGGCACCTGCCGGTCGAGCTCGCGTACCCGCCACCCCGAGTGCTCATCGGCCGGCGCGGAGATCTCCAGCACCGGCGAGTCGATATTGACCTGCCGGGCGGCCGCCAACACGTGATCGAAATGCTCGGGTGCCACATTGGAGCCGAGATGCCCGCCGCCGCCATGATGCGCACTATGCTCCGCATCGGTGGCCGCCTCGCCCACCGTGAGCTTCAGCGGGTCGGCCGTCCAGCCAAGTTCGGCACGCACAGCGGCGATATTGCCACCGGCATAGTTGGACCAGGTGAGTCCGGTGGCGGAAAAGAACAGCGCACCAAGCAGGACGGAGACCCCGATCCTCGCGTGTAGCGTGCGGGTGGCGCGCTGGCCGCGCCGCGCGCCGGATGGCCGGTGCGCGCTACGCCGCTGTGAACGGCGACGCCAGAGCCACAGGCCCAAGCCACTGAGCGCCACCGGGGCCAACCACGAGGCGGCCATTTCGCTGTAGCCGCGTCCAAGCTCGCCCAGGTGCAGGTTGCGGTGCACCCCATCGAGCCAGATCCGCATCGGTAACGCCCCGCTGGTTCCATAGGAATGCAGGTCGCCGGTGATCTGAAGGCTGAACGGGTCGACGAAGATGGCGCGGTCGGCACCCATGGGATCCCGCGCATCGGCGTACAGCACGCGCGTGGTCCGTCCCTCGGCTATGGCGGGGCGTACGGCCTTGACCGGGGTTCCGGTCTGTAGGTAAGTGTTGGCGGCGTCGATTTGCGCGGACAGTGGCTGGGCCGGACCACGCGCCGAACTATAGAGCTCATCCCGATAGATGACGTTCTCCACTGGCGCGGCCAGTGCGTAGAGCGCACCGGATAGCGCCACGATGGCGATCAACGGGCCGATGAAAAGCCCGGCGTAGAAATGCAGGCGGCGCAACAGGGCAGGAAACCAGCCCCTGGCATTCGGGGTGGGGGTAGTGGAATCGGCTAGGGGCCTCGAGGGCATCGAGGTAGGCGACATAAGGAATCCTAGATTTTCGGTCCGACGGCACGGCGCTCGGCCAGTGACGTAGACGGTGTGCTCCGGGCGGGGCCCGGCGGGAAGGCGGCTCGCGATACCGCCATGTGACGGCGGTGCGAGCCGCTGGGATTAGGAAAATCTGGGATGCAGTGGAGGGCCGCGGACCGGATCCGCGCGGTGCGTTAAGCCGCACCGCGGACGGGGCAACGGTTGATGGGCGAGCAGACGCGGGATGAGGGGCACTCGGCCTAGGGCCCACAGCAACCAAAGCAGCAGAATCCGCCGGATGAGCTGCCCGCCCAGCCGCCGCGCGCAACGCCCCAGTCCATCGACCAGGCAGACGACGGCGGTGGTGACCACAGCCGCCCCGATATGCGCCAACCACATGGAAGGGTGCTCCGTTGCGGTGCGCACGGCCAGCTGCACAGGCTCACCGACGGCGTGGGCATGGCCCGCGCCAAGGCTCGGCACCCGGTGCCCGGCAGCGAACGCCGCATGCAGCGGAAGCTGACCGGCGCCGCTGGCCAGTAGGGTGCGCCAGAGCGCATGACGCCTGACGAGCAACAGGTTTCCCAGGGTCAGCGCCCCGGTTAGCAGCACCAGCAAACCCGCGTCCGGTACCGGTCCGCCACCCACGGCGTGAAAAAGTGCCGCGAACCCCACGCATAGCGCGGCGATGATCGGCGCACGCAGCAGGGCGGAGGGTCTGAGTCGCACGGGCTCAGTATGCCAGATCACCTGCGGGTCTTGACGGAAGGGCGGTATAGTCACCAACGGGTCCAGACCCGGCCGAGGGGGGAAGAGATGAGTCCGATGCACAAGGCACCCGAACCGGTGCGCCTGCTGGTGGATAACGACACGGGAATCGACGATGCGCTGGCGTTGGCCTACCTCTGCGCCTGCGAGCATGTGCAACTCGAGGCGGTCACCAGTACCCCGGGGAACGTGGATGCGGATAGGGTGGCGGCCAATAACCGGGCACTGCTCGAACTTTGCGGCCGCGGCGAGGTGCCGGTGTTTATCGGGGCCCGCCAACCCCTGCAGATCCCGCTGGTCACCACCGAAGAAACCCACGGACCGCAGGGCGTGGGATACGCCCAACTACCCGAGCCGGCCGGCACGGCCGAGGACCAGGACGCCGTGGATGTCTGGGTGCGCGCCGCGCGCGAACATCCGGGGGAGCTGACCGCGCTGCTCTGCGCCCCGTTGACGAACTTTGCCCTGGCCTTGCGTCGCGAACCGCGACTGCCCTGGCTACTGAAGCGCGTGGTGATCATGGGCGGGGCCTTCTACTATCAGGGCAACACCACCCCCACGGCCGAATGGAATGTGCACGTCGACCCGCATGCGGCCGCCGAGGTCTTCGCGGCCTACGACCGGGCCGCCGCGCAGGGGCTGCCGGCCGAGCAGCTGCCGATCCTCTGCCCGCTGGAGCAGACCGAACGATTCGAAATGCAGCCGAGCTTCCTGACCGAGCTGGCCGCCGCGGCCAGTTGCGCGGAACCGGAACTTGTGCGTGCCGAGGACGGCGAGGGAACGACAAGCACCGCCTCGAATCCGCTGGTGCGCTACCTCTCCGATGCCCTGCGTTTCTACTTCGAATTTCATCGGGCCTACGATCAGGGGTACATCGCCCACGTGCACGATTACTGTGCCGCGGGGATTGCCGTGGGCACCCTAGACTACGCCACGAGACCGGCCAGTGTCGCGGTGGAAACCGAATCCAAACTGCTCTTTGGCACCACCGTCGCCGACTTTCGCGGGCTCTGGGGGCGCCCGGCCAACGTCCGGGTGCTCAGCGCCAACGACCCGGCCGCCGGGTTCGCCGAACTGCGCGTGAAGCTCGCGGCGCTGGCGCGGGGTCTGAACGCCCCGACCGGGCGGGCAGGCATCGACTAGACTATGCTTCCGGGTCGAGGTGACATAGACCCTGCCGAACGGTGGTATCCCAGGGATGCCGCCACATCATCGACGCATCCGAGGTACCCATGTCATCGAACCTGACCATTGACGACGCCCGCGCCGGGGGCACACTACCGCGCCGGCTGATGGCCGTGGCCGGCACGCTGCTGCTGGTCGGCACCTACATCACCCTGGTCATCACCCAACCCACCGCGCTGGTCGAAGGGCTGGGGCAGGGGGTCGCGCTGGCCACCTTCGTCGCCTATCTTGCCGCCGCGATCCTGCTGTTGGCCGCGGTACTGCCCGAGGTGCCGGTCGCTACGCTCACCCTGATCCCGGTGGCGCTGGCCTTGAATGTGATCCTGGGCCAGTTCGTTGGCTCGGTGATGGTGCCGCTGTATCTGGATTCCATCGGTACCGTGCTCATCGGTTTCCTCGCCGGTCGCCGTGCCGGGGCCGCCACCGGTGTGCTGGGCACGCTGATCTGGTCGCTATTCGCCCCCACCGTGCTGCCCTTCGCCGCCGGCGCCGCGCTCGTTGGTTTCCTCGCCGGTACCGCCGCCCGGTTCGGTGCGCTGCGCCGCATCTACCTGGCCCCGGTGGCCGGTCTGCTCAGCGGCGTGCTCGTCGGCGTGATCTCCGCGCCGGTGGCGGCCTTCGTCTACGGAGGTACCTCCGGGGTGGGCACCGGTGCGCTCGTGGCGACCTTCCGGGCCATGGGTGAGTCGCTGTTTTCCGCGGTCACCAAGCAGGCGCTGATTTCCGACCCCGGGGATAAGGCCGTGGTTTTCCTCATCGCCGCCCTGCTGGTTTACGCGTTGCCGGGCCGGTTGACTAGTAGCTTTGATTTTGTGCGCCGCTACCGCGTGCTGGGTCGACGCAGCGGAAACTAAGTAACGGACTCCATGCCACAAGCCGATCAGCTACACCCCTTCACCGTGTTGGCCCTAGCCACCGCGGTACTGACCATCACCACCGCGGCCGGGTACTGGCCGCTGAGCCTGGCGGTGATCCTCGGCTGCCTGGTGCTGGCGACCACGCATCGGTGTTTGGGTAAGCTCTGTGCGCTGTCCGCGCTGATCATAGCGCCAACCTTCGGCTCCCAACTGATGGTCCATGCCCTGTTCACCCCCGGCCCATCGCCGGTGCTCGCCCAGCTGGGGCCCTTCGAATTGACCGGCGCGGGGCTTTGGCTCGCTACCCAGCTGGCGCTGCGCACCGCGGTGCTTGTGGTCGTCGGGTTGCTCTGCGCGTTAGTGATCGACCGGCACCGGCTTATCGCGGCCATCGACCTGTCGAAGGCGCCGCCGCAGCTGGGCTATCTGGTGGCGGCCACGTTGTCGCTGCTGCCGCAGTTGAGCGCGAAACAGCACGCCATCGGACAGGCGCAGGCCTTGCGTCTGGGGCATGTTGGTCGGGGTCCGATCGGTTGGTTTCAACGTATCCGGCTGCGCAGCGTGCCGCTGGTGCTTGGATCGTTACAGGATGCCGCCGACCGTGCCCCGCACCTGGCGGCGCGCGGATTCCCCGCCGCCGGGGCGCATACCCGGCTGCGTGAGGTCCCCGATTCCACCATCCAACGCGTGCTGCGCCGTGTGGCGCTGATCTGTGCCGTCGCCGGTCCGGCCCTGATCCTGACCCTGGATCGGTTCAGCGGATGAGCGGGGCACGGCAGCCGATGCTCGAAGCCCGGATCGATTCCTTCCGCTTTGACAGGTCCCGGCACCCGATACTGCACGGCAGCCACCTGCAGGTGGTGCCGGGAACGCTCAATGTGATCGTCGGTGCCTCGGGCTCCGGAAAATCCACCCTCGGAGCCGTCCTGGCCGGCATGCTACCGCGCCCCGGACTCGACCTGCTCCACGGTCAGCTTCGGCTCGACGGGCAGCAGATCGATCACCGCGATGGGCAGGGGCCACGCATCGACCTGGCCGTTTGGGCCCGCCATGTTGCACTACTGCCGCAGGAGGTCGGGCAGTACCTTTCCGGCATCCGCGAGACCGTGGCCGAGGAATTAGCCTTCGGGCTGGAAAATATCGGGGTGCCGCGTGCGCAGATGCGAACCCGGGTGCGATCGGTCGCCCGGCAATTCGGGATCGAACCGCTGCTGGAGCGAGCCCCGGAGCGGCTCTCCGGCGGACAGCAACGGCTCCTGGCGCTCGCCGCACTGAGCATCGGCGACCCCCAGGTGCTCGTGCTCGACGAACCACTGGCCGGATTGGATGCCCTTGCCGCCGAGCGCGTGCGCCGGGTGATCCTCGAGCTCCGCGCCCAGGGCCGGGCCGTGGTGGTGCTCAGCCGGCTGCCCGATGCCCTCACCGGTCAGGCGGATGCCAGCTTCCGGCTGCAGGACGGGACCCTGTGGCCCGTGACAGTTTGGCCCACCCCGGCGCCGCCTGCGATCACCGAGTGGCCAGCGATCGAGGATCCGGCGACGCTCCTAGCATTCGATCACGTCAGCGCGGGGTACCCGCAACAGTCCGCCGCGGTACTCGAGGACTTTAGCCTGCGGCTGGTGGCCGGTGAGTGTCTCTGCCTGGCCGGTGCCAACGGCAGCGGCAAGAGCACCGTGCTGAAAATCGCCGCCGGGCTCCTGCCGCCGCGCGGCGGAACCGTCGAATCATGCGAAGACATTGGGCTGCTACTGCAGAACCCGGCCGAGCAACTCTTTGAGCGCACAGTGAGCCGCGAGGTCAGCTTTGGTCTGCCGCGCGGTAGCCTGCACCGCCAGCGGGTCGAGCGCGTCTTGGATGAACTGGGCTTGAGCGAGCTGGCCGAAACGCACCCCTACGAGCTCCCGGTGTCGGCGCGCCGCTTGCTGGCGCTCGCGACGGTGCTGGTGCGCGAGCCGCGTGTGCTGCTGCTCGACGAACCCACCGAAGCCCTCGACGGGCACGGGCTGGAACGACTCCACCGGGTGATCGAGCATCGACTGGCCGCCGGGGGCGCCGTGCTGTTCTCAAGCCACGACGAGTCGTTCATGCGGCGCACCGCGCACCGGGTGGTGCGTCTGGCGGCGGCACCCGGCCGCTCAGTAACGCGCCAGCAGTTCGGCGATCTCTGAGTATCCGTGACGCCGGGCGAGTTCCACCGGCAACACCCCGTTGCCATCGGCCAGCTGCGGATCGGCACCGGCTTCCAAGAGCAGCCGGATGGTTTCGAGCTGATCGGCTCCTCCGTCGCCGAGCACAATCGCCTCGTGTAGGGCCGTCCACCCCAAGTTGTTGACATGATCCAGCGGCACGCCCGCGGCAATGAGCATTTTGACGGTGGAGACGTGGCCGTGTTCGCTGGCGGGAATTAGCGCGGTGCCGCCGTACCGGTTCACGCTTTCTACATCGGCCCCCGCGGCTAGGGTCGCGGCGAGGATCTCATCCAACCCCTCGGCGCCAGCGTAGAGAAAGGCGGAGTCCTGCATGTCGTCGGTGGCGTTCACATCCGCTCCGGCCTCGATCAGCGCCAGCGCCATGGGTGTCTCTTCGGCCTTGGTCGCGACGATGACCGGGGTCATCCCGTTGTGCATGCGAACCTCTAGATCGGCACCGCGGGCGATCGCTTGCCGCGCGGCGGCCACATCGGAGGTGGTCACGGCCTGACGCAGTTCGGCCGTGGCCGATATCGCGGAGCTACTGGCCGTGGCCGTTGAATCCATGGCACCGGAGGAGGGGGAGGGGCTCGGACTTCCCGTGGCGCAACCGGCCAGTGCAAGGGTCAGCAGGAGGAAGGGCAGAGGGAATAGGCGGCGGGCGTTCATGGGCTAGCTCCGAAGTGTCAGTGCAGAATCATCGTCTCTTCGACTATGCCCAATGGCACAGGCGGGGCACATCGGCCATTCGGCTAGGCCTGCCACGCGGCGGTGAGTGAGCTCATAATGGCAGTAACCGGCATTAAGGTTAGGCTTAAAGGATGGCAAGAACACCCCTCAGTGCGCAGCAGCTCTTCGATAGTTCTCGCCGCTGCGCCGAAGTACTCATCAGCGAAGGCCCCGACGCCAACACCAAGGCGTTGGTCGAAGCCTCCGGAATGTCCGAACGGACCTTCTTTCGCAACTTTCCTACCAAGGCCGACTGCCTGCGTCCGCTACTCGTGCAGGGTCTGGTCAAGTTCATCGAAGGGCTCTCCCGGCGTGTCCGCGAAGCGGCCCGGCCCGGCAGCCAGTCCACCCCGGCCCTCATTGACCTCGTCGCTCAATCTTTCGCCGAGGCCTACCACGGCGAATCGGCCGTTGTAGATCAAGGCCTGGCCGACCTCTTGGTCGGTGCCGCAGCCTACCGCAGGGTCTGGCTCGATATGCAGCAGGAAACCACCGAGGCATTAACGCCCACCATGGCCCGCGCCCTCGGACTCGACGAGGAACATATCGATGTGCGCCTGGCCGCCGAGGCGGCCACCGACTTGGCCAAGGAATCCATTCGCCTGATGGTCAGCGACGGACTGACCCCAGCGGCGGCCGCCGCAGCCGTCGCCGCCGCGCAACGCCGGGCCCCGGTATTGCGTACTCCGGCTCAACTGCGCCTGCAAGGCTCCCTAGCCGGCTAAACCAGGAAATGCCCCGCCGAAGCGGGGCATTTCGCGGATCATCACTCGCACCTTCAAAGAGGTAATACCAGCTTAAGTCGCGCCCCTATGTCCGCACTGTGCCTCGGCTTGCGACTGCCTGCCGATACGTTAGGCGGCGGTGAGCGGCTTGGTCGCGCGGCGGAAGGCAAAGGCGCCCACGAGCGCGGCAACGCCAAACACCACGCCGTAGAAGCCAATAATCCACAACAAGGCCAACAGCGCCGAGACCGGATTGGTCACAATGACGATGGACAGGGCGAGACCGGCCAGCAGGTTCAGCACGCCGAATACCTTGGCCCAGGCCCCACCGAGGCGTGAGCCGATTTCCAGCATGCCGCGGATCATCAGCCCCAACGCCATGAACCACATAATCATCAGGCCGCCGAAGGAGGCCACGGACAGCGGGAAGGCCAGTGCGCCAAGGCCGGCGAGGATCGCCGCGATACCGCCGGCGATCGTCCACCCCCAACCTTTCACCCCGGCCTTGTGCTCGATCCAACCGGCTCGCAGCGATGCGACGCCGTCAAGAAAGAGCCAAAAAGACAGGGTAAGGACCACGAAGAGGGAAATGGTCACCGACGAGGTCTTCGGAAAGAACAAGATCAGCAAACCTAAAACGATGGCCAGAATGCCACGCACTAGCATCGCCGTAAACATGTGTTTGGCCAGAGTGCGCGATAGTGACGCATCAATCTGCGGGGTGAGCAGGTGCATGCCTAGTCCTTCCGTGGCGGGTAGCCGCCGCGAAAACGCGACGCGCCAACACGATAATGGGTACTAACAAGGCAAACTATACTTTGGTCACAATGGCCCTCGGCGCGATCTTTGACACAGTCTTGCGAAGGCAAGCCGAGCTTCGGAATCACCCCGAGCACGAATGCCCGTCCGACGCGAGATCAGTACCACTCTGTGGACTCGGGTAGCCGATCCGGGCGGCTGAAGCCCAGAATTATGAGTTCGCGTAAAACCGTGTGGTCGATTTCTTCAAGCTTTTTCACGTAGACGCAACCAACACCCTCGGTGAAGCTACCCAAACGCGGAAGCAGCTCCACCTGCTGAGTGTTGTCCTTCAACCCGTAGAGGCTAATCCGGTCCCGGCGTGGGGAGAACGCGACCTTGGGCCAGATCCCACTGCGTTTGGAGTCGTAGCTGTAGCTGTACTGTCCGAAACCGATCATGCTCGGCCCCCACATGACCGGTTCAACGCCGGTTGTTTGACGGAAGATCTCCACCAGCTCTTCACCGTCCATCCGTCGCTTGTTCGGTGTGACCGAGGCGAGGAAGTCGGCCACGCTGGCCGTGGTGGGCAAGGTTTTTTGATTAGCCATCGGTTTCCTGTCCGGTTCGTTCGTTGACCTTTGCCGAGCCGAAGCTCGCCGAGAGTTCACGGTAGGGTCGGCTGGCTAGGGCCAGCAGGGCGACAATCACCATGATCACGCCGGCAACGCAGAAAATCAGGGCGATGCCGCGCGTACCACCGCCACCTAACAACCAGTTGAAGGTATCGAGTCCCTGCTCGGTACGCATGTACGGAATGATCAAATACTGTGCGAACGGCGCAATCAGAAACGCGGTAATGGGTGCCGCGGCCGCCTCAAGCATTTGGGCGAAGCCGAAGACGCGCCCCTGCCGGGCGTAGGGCACGACGCGCTGAATGACGGTCTGTTCGGCGGCTTCCGCGGCGGGAATCAACATCATGTAGAGCCAGGTTCCCAGCACAAAAAGCCACACCGATTCCCGGATGGTGAATAAGGCGCCCAAGGCACCCATGGCCATCACCGCGATCAACAGGGTGCGGATCGGGTTGCTGCCGAGCCCAAATCTGGCAACGAGGAGCCCACCAATGATGAAGCCGGTGGAGGCAACACCGAAGGCGATGCCCCAGGCCTCGACGGACATGATCTCCAGACCGTAGGGATCCATCAGCGCCATGTAGACCCCGCCGATGAAATTATTGAACATCGAGAACAGGATGAGCGCGAGCAATCCCGTGATGGCGGTGATGGCCGCGAATCCGGTCCGGAAATCCATGCTGCGGCTGACCCCGGGTTCCGGCTCGGGCTGCTTTTCTGGGATGCGAATCGTCAGCAGATGCGTCAAGGTCACCAGCACCAGAATGATCGCCAAACTCAGGGTCCATCCCATGCCGAGCAGGCCGATGGACAGGCCACTAAACACGCTGGTGACGATCAGTGCGGCCCCCTGCACGGTGCCGACGAGACCGTTTGCGTTGGCATGTCGTTCTACCGGCACCAGCAGGGTCACGGTGGTGGACAGGGCGATATTGCGCATCTGCTCCACGATGGCGCCGATGAGGATCACTCCACTGAAAAGCCAGAATTGCCACCCGCCAATATCCAAGATGGACGCGGTGGGCAACCACAGATACAGCAGGCCGGCTAGGGAGAACATCGCTGCGGTGAACACCGCCGAAAAGACCAGGACAGCCTTTTTGCGGTGTCGATCCACGGCGGTGCCGAAGATCATGGCGCAGACCGAAATCAGGAGCATGAAGGCGCCGCCGATAAAGCCGGTAGCCATGACATTCTTCGTCTCGAGGTACACCCAGAAGGTCAGCGCGAACCACAGGTAGCTCGTGGTGATATTCGCGATGGCGGTATTGACCAGAACGTGAAGGAATGTGCGGTGTCCGGTTGTGGGCGCCGCTGATGCCGGTGCCGTGGAAGCATCGGTGAGTTCGGCATCGAAATCATTGTCCATCGCGCAACGTCCTGACTTCCGTTGAAGGGGTGCACGTAGCTTTAGGATACGAGCTAAGACCGACAATGTCAGCGGTGGGATACGGCACGGGCCGGATTGCCGTCGAAAAAGCGAGCATCGGAAACGCGCTTGTGACCGCGACTCAAACTGTTTGAAACATGACTCTGGCAGACTGCCGTTTATGAAGCTACAGATCAGGGCGGTGGGCGTCGATGCGCCCGGGATGGCCGAATTCATTGGTGAGCACCTGCGCGACCTGGAGGCCACCGCACCATCGGAAAGCCGGCACGCCTTCGGAACGGAACGCCTGATGGCACCGTCGGTGCAGCTCTATGCCGGTTATCTGGGGGAGCGGCCCATCACCATGGGGGCGTTGCACTTTTTCGCCGACTACGTGGCGGAGGTCAAAAGCATGCGCACGGATGCCGCGCATCGCGGACGCGGTCATGCCCGTCGCATGCTCGAGCATCTTATTCAGGTGGCGGCCGAGCGCGGCGTTCGAACGCTCTGCCTCGAAACCGGGACCCACGATCACTTCCGTGCCGCCCGTGCCCTCTATGAATCCGTGGGCTTTACTCCGGCACCGGCCTTCGGGTCTTATCGGAGCGACCCCCACAGCGCCTACTTTCGGCTACCCCTGAATGTGGGCAACCCTCGCTGAGGTCCCGACGGTTTTAACGAGACAAGCCGCCGGAAATATCCGGCGGCTTGCTCGATCATCACTCGCACCTTCATGAGGTACTTATTACTCTAAGGCTCTCATCTGTGCGTGAACTTAGCCCCGCACCGGAGCTTGCCGATAGCTGCTCTTACTTAGTGGGTTCCAGGTGGTCGGTGGGGGTGTGGACGATGTCCACGAACTGCTCCGGGTCGTCCTCGGCGGGGACCCGGTAGGTGAACTCCTCACCGGTCAGGGTGGTGATGTGCGAGACGCGCTCGAAGAGAACCTTGCCGTCCTCGTCCTTGGCCACAATATGGCGGGTTGCTCCGTCCTCCGAGATGCTCCACTCACCTTGCATCTTGGGCTCGTCATCCAAGGTATACATCTGGAAGCTGCCGTCCTGGTTGAAGTAGGCGTAGCCAACGAAATTCGCGGCGCGTTCGTCGCTCAAGTCCACCTCTTGGTCGTCCTGATCCACGGCGCCGGTCGTTTCCCATGCGGTAGCGGCCAGCAGCTGAGAGGGGCTTTGCGTCGCGGAGGCCTCGGCGGAAGTGGTTGGCTGCTCGGAGACGCCCGAGGCGCAGGAGACAAGTAGGCCCGCGGCCAACAGGGCAGAACCCAGGGCGGTGGCGGTCTTGACTGGCTTGGAGCGGAAGTTCATCGGAGATCCTTCGTCGATCGGCAATAGTTGGCGGCCGCTCACCGTGCTCGGCGGGCCGCTTAGTATCTATCGTCGCCGCGAGGCGCAGTGCGTGGCATCGGGCAGTTGACCACGAAGAAATAGCCAATTGGGGGATCTTTGACCCGGCGGGGAGCGAAGGCTTAACGACTAATGGCCCCGGTAACTACCGGGGCCATCAGTCGATCATCACTCGCACCTTCATGAGGTACTTATGACTATAGGGCTCGAGTCTGTGCTAATCCTTTGGGATTGGAGGAAACTAGCCGATAATCCTGTCTAGCTACTTGGCTCACCCACCGGAATTTCGGCGCTGACATAAACCTTTCCGCCGGACGCGAGGAATTCAGCCGATTTTTCTGCCATTCCGACCAGCGCCTGCTGTTCGGCGGCCGAACCGTACTCATTGCGGATGTCCTGGCTGATGCGCATCGAGCAGAACTTCGGCCCGCACATGGAGCAGAAGTGCGCGGTTTTCGCCGGTTCGGCGGGCAGGGTTTCATCGTGGAATTCCTGGGCGGTGACCGGATCGAGCGAGAGCGAGAACTGATCGTTCCAGCGGAACTCGAAGCGGGCCTTGCTCAGCGCGTCGTCGCGTGCCTGGGCCATGGGGTGACCCTTGGCCAGATCTGCGGCGTGGGCGGCGATCTTGTAGGTGATCACACCCGTCTTCACGTCGTCGCGGTTCGGCAACCCCAGGTGCTCCTTGGGGGTGACATAGCAGAGCATGGCGGTGCCGTAGCGGGCGATCTCGGTGGCGCCAATGGCGCTGGTGATGTGGTCATAACCCGGAGCGATATCGGTGACCAGTGGGCCCAGCGTGTAGAACGGGGCACCATCACACAGTTCCTGCTGGCGTTCCACATTCTCGCGGACCAGGTGCAGCGGGATGTGCCCGGGTCCCTCGACCATGACCTGCACGTCGTACTTCCAGGCGCGTTTGGTCAGTTCGGCCAGCGTATCGAGTTCGGCGAATTGTGCTGCGTCGTTGGCGTCCGCGATGGAGCCGGGGCGTAGCCCGTCGCCGAGGGAGAAGGCCACGTCGTACTTGGCGAAGATCTCGCACAGCTCGTCGAAGTGCTCGTAGAGGAAATTCTCCTTGTGGTGGGCCAGGCACCAGCCGGCCATAATCGACCCGCCGCGCGAGACGATCCCGGTGACACGATCGGCCGTGAGCGGGATGTAGCGCAAGAGCACCCCGGCGTGAATGGTCATGTAGTCCACGCCCTGCTCGCATTGCTCAATGACGGTGTCGCGGAAAATCTCCCAGGTCAGCGCGTTAGCCTCGCCGTTGACCTTCTCCAGCGCCTGATAGATCGGCACGGTGCCGATGGGCACCGGGGAATTGCGCAGGATCCACTCGCGCGTGGTGTGGATATCATCACCGGTGGACAGATCCATTACGGTGTCGGCCCCCCACGCGGTGGCCCACTGCAGCTTCGAAACTTCTTCGGCGATGGAGCTGGTCACCGCCGAGTTACCGATATTGGCGTTGATCTTGACCAGGAAGGCGCGGCCGATGATCATCGGCTCCGCTTCCGGGTGGTTGATATTGGCCGGAATGATGGCCCGGCCGGCGGCCAACTCGCTACGTACCTTCTCCACATCGCAGCCCTCGCGCAGGGCCACATAGCGCATCTCCTCGGTGATCAGCCCGCGGCGCGCATAGTGCATCTGGGTGACGCGCTGCTCACCGGTGGCACGCAACGGGGTGGGGCGCCGCCCGGCCCACTCCTCGCTGGCGGTGCCGCGGCGTAGCGCGGACTTGCCGTCGTCGAGCAAGTTGCGCCCGCGCCCGGCATAGTCCTCAACGTCGCCGCGTCCCCGGATCCACTGTTCGCGGAAGGGTGGCAGTCCCTGTACCGGGTCGCTGCCGGGGCCGCAGGTGCGGTACACCTGCAACGGGGGATTGCTTCGCCCATCGGGGGAATCGGCCAACTCGATTTCGGTGACCGGAACGCGCAGGTCACCCTCCTCGAGATAGGACAGAGAATGGGCAGGGTGCTGCTGAAATTCATTCATGGAATGAGCTCACTTCCTTCGCCGGCATTACCCGGACAGGTTCGACGGTCTCGAACAGCTACAGTTCGATCTCAGCCCGTGCTTACGGACACCCGTGTGGTCGCGATTACGCTAACACGTTCGGGGCGGTGCCTGGCAAGTTGGTGTCGGTCCGGGCGCGCGGTGGCCAGCGCGAACACGTAGGCTTAACGGGACGTAGTTCCGCTCGATCAGCAAGGATGGCTCATGGCCGGCAAGAAACGCCAGGGTAAGAAGAACGCCGGAGCGGGAAACCCCGCCAAGTCGGCTCCGCGGGGGCGTAGCGTGCACCGGTTGCAGGCCGGAATCGCGCTCGACGCGCTACGTGATGACTATGCCCTGTGGGTGCGCGAACAAGCGCCGGGCTTCGATAAGTCGCAGGCGCAGCAGGTGGCCGAGATGCAGCTAGATGTCGTGAAGTCCGTGGGCGGCGAATACGCTCAGGCGGCCGGCAACGCCCATCTGCGCGCGATCGACCCGGAACTGTTCGGCGAGGTATTCGCCGAATTCTTGGTGTCGCTGCCCGAAGGGGTGGAGGTCGAGCCAATTTTCGGGGCCTGGATCGACTACCTCCAGTATCTCGCCGCCCGCGGTCTCTGGGAGGGGCCGCAGGAAGAGCTCGAGGCCTTGCAGGAGATCCTCGAATCCGCGCTGACCGGGTTCGCCGAGGATGACGCGGAGCTGGTGCAGTTGCTGCGCGGCACCGACCTGTACACGAAGGTCAAGGACCTCGCGCTGGCGCTCGGTGAGGGTGTGCACCTCGATGAGTTCACCCGCGACGACAGCCCGGCCCGGGAACGGATCATGCGTTCGGTGGGTGTTGATCCGGCCACTACCAGCGGTGATGCGCCGGCTCCGGAGGTTTTCGCCCATGTCTGGAACGCCGCGGTGATGTCCGTGGTGGAGCCCGGCGAAGAACTTGTTGTGCGCGATGAGGCGGCCTTCGCCAGCCTGACCGAGGGGGAGGCCGGCGACAGCGCCCAGGTGCTCTTCGAGATGGCGGTGGGCTGCGTGCAAAGCCACCTGTTGCCGCATCAGGACCCCAGCGAGCGCGACGAGGCGCATTACTTGATCTTGCGGAACCTGCTGGTCACCGCGGTGACCGGTAAGGATGCGGAGTTTGAGCCGCTGCGACGCAGCGTGGGCCCGAAGCTATTCGACGTGGTGTTGCCCGAGGCACAGGCCGCGTTGGCCTCGCTGGCCGGTTTTGGGCTACTGAGCGCCGCAGGCGATTCCTACGAGGTCGATGAACGGTTGCTGCCGGTCATTTCCGCCGGGGTCAGCGAGGCCGAAAGCCTCATCGAGGCCGCCGAATAAGCGGGGTCGAGCCTACTGTTCCCCGGCCTCCCAGGCGGCCAGCGTGGCGCGGGCCTGCCGCAACACCGGTTCGTCGATCATCTGCCCCTCGAAGCTGAACACCCCGGAATTCTCGGTGGCGGCGCGCAGGATGCGCGAGGCCGCGGCGGCCTCCTGCGCATCGGGGTAGTAGGCCCGCCGAATGACCGGAACCTGGCTTGGGTGGATGCAGGCCTTGGCGGTGAAGCCGCTGGCCCGGGCATCCTGCGCCTCGGCAAGCAAGCCGGCGGTGTCGGGAATGTCCAGGTACACCGAATCGATCGCGGCCTTGCCGTGCGCGGCGGCATGTATCAGCACCTGGGCGCGGGCATAGCGGGCCACCTGACGGTAGCTGCCGTCGGTGCCGCGGGAGCTGGTGCCGCCGAGCGAGGCGATCAGATCCTCGGCGCCCCACATCAGACCCACCACGTTATTGGTGGCGGCGATGGCCGCGATATTGGCGATCCCGCGCGCGGTCTCGCACAGGGCGATGACCCGATAGTCCGGCAGCGCGGCGGGCACCGCACCGTCCTCGGTTTTGGCCAGCATCAGGGTGCGGTACTCGGTCTGCGCCAGGGCCCGCAGGTCGGCGGGGAAATGACCGCTGATCACCGGATTGATGCGCACGATGGTGCGCTCGGGATTCAGCGGGTGATCGATCAGCGCCTGCCGGGCGGCGTCCTTTTCCTGTTCACCGACCGCGTCCTCCAGATCGAGGATGACCGTATCGGCGCGTTCGGCCGCCTTGGCGAAGCGCTCGGGACGGTTGGCCGGGCAGAATAAGAGGGCCGGCCCCGTGGAGTATTTTGCATGTGTCATCGGCTACGCTCCTGAGCTTTGTCCGCTTCGTGGGCGGCGCGGGTCCACATCAGGCAGCTGCGGCTGGCGGTTGCCACGATGGTTCCCTCTTGGTTATAGCCGGTATGGCGCATCGTGGCAATGCCCTGCCCGGGCCGCGACGAGGAGGGCCGCACGGAGAGGATTTCGGTCTCGGTGTAGAGGGTGTCTCCATGGAACATCGGGTGCGGGAAGGAGATATCGCTGAGCCCCAGTTGCGCCACAATGGTCCCCTCGGTCAGCTGCGCCACCGACTGGCCGACCATCGTACTGAGGGTGAGCATGGAATTGACCAGTCGCCGCCCAAAGGGTTGGGCGCTGGCGAAGGCCTCATCCAAATGCAGCCCCTGCGTGTTCATGGTCAGCGTGGTGAACAGGACGTTATCGGCCTCGGTGAGGGTACGTCCCGGGCGGTGCACGTAAACGGTGCCGCTTTCCAGCTCGTCGAGGTAGCGTCCGCGCTGTTCGATTCTCTGGCTCATGACTGCTCTTCCACTGGTTCGACGGTTGCGATGAGTTGACCGGCGGTGACGAGGTCGCCGACCGCAAGCGGGCTTCGGCGCAGCACCCCGGCGATCGGGGCGGTGAGCTGGTGCTCCATTTTCATTGCCTCGATGGTGGCCACCAGGTCGCCGGGGGAGACCTGGTGGCCCTCGGCGGCGCCCACCGCCACCACGGTGCCCGGCATCGGGGCGGTCAGTTGCCCGTTGCTGGTGCCCTCGCGGTTGAGACCGGCCAGTCGTTCGGCCAGCCGCTCGGACCGGCTGAGCACCCGCCAATTGCGGGTGTGGCTTCCGGCACGGACCCATAGTTGCGAGCCCTCGCGCACGATGTGCACCGGCCGGGTGCGGCCGTCGACCGTCAAGCGCTGTGCGGGGCCGTCAACGTGGTGCTCGCTGGGTTCGGCACCCTCGGGGTGGAGCACCGCGCGCCCGTCCGGGCTCAACTGCACCCGGTAGTTTTGTTCGTCCAACACCAGATGAACCGTGGCAGCTAGCGCCTGCGCGCCCAGTCGCCAGCCGTCGGCCGCCTGGAAAAGGCCGTCGCCGACGTTGCGCTGGGCGTGGACCCAGGCCGCGACCAGCACGACCTCCGCCGCCTCCGGTGCCCCGGGCTGCAAGGATTCCAGGGTGCGCTCGATCAGCCCGGTATCCAGCCGCCCGGCCTGCACCTCATCGTTGGCCAGCAGTGCGCGCAGGTAGTACAGGTTGCTGCGCACCCCGAGGATCAGCATTTCACCCAGCGCCCGGTCCAGTCGTGCCAGGGCCTGGGCGCGAGTGTCCGCCGCGGCAATCACCTTGGCCAGCATGGGGTCGTAATCGGTGCCCACGATCCCGCCCTCGCACAAGGAGGAATCCACGCGGATTCCCGGCCCGGTCGGTTCGTTCAGCGCCAGAATCCGCCCGGCGGAGGGCAGAAAACCGGCCTGTGGATCCTCGGCGTAGACCCGGGCCTCGACGGCGTGGCCGACAAAGGCCACCTGATCCTGGGCGAAGTCCAGGCGCTCGCCGGCAGCGATGCGCACCTGCCAGGCCACCAGGTCGATCGGGGCTCCGGCCACCTCGATGGCCGCCTCGGTGACCGGATGTTCCACCTGCAAGCGGGTGTTCATCTCCATGAAGTAGAAGTCCTCGGGCCGATCGTCGCTGACCAGAAATTCGACGGTGCCCGCCCCGGTGTATTCCACCGAGCGGGCCGCGGCCACCGCCGCGGCCCCGAGGCGTTCGCGGATCGCGGCCCCATTCGGTAGTCCCTCGAGCAGTGGAGCCGGGGCCTCCTCGATGACCTTCTGGTGGCGGCGTTGCAGCGAGCATTCGCGTTCGCCCAGATGCACGATATTCCCGTGCTGATCGGCCAGTACCTGCACCTCGATGTGCCGCGGCCGGGTGACCAGCCGCTCGAGGAGTAGGGTTTCGTCGCCGAAGGCGCTGCGTGCGGTGCGTCGGGCGCTGGCCAGCGCCTCGGGCAGGTCGGCCAGGTCGTGCACCGCCACCATGCCCTTACCCCCGCCACCGGCCGAGGGCTTGATCAGTAGCGGTGCGCCGATGCGCTCCGCCGCGCTGATCAGCGCCGCGTCGTCCAACCCCGGTTTGGCCACGCCCTCGGTGGTGGGGACCGAGTGGGCGGCCACGTGGTTTTTCGCGCTGATCTTGTCGCCCATCAGGTGCATGGAATACACGCTGGGGCCAATGAAGCTGATGCCGGCCGCCTCGAGCGCGGCGGCGAACCGCTCATTCTCGGAGAGGAACCCGTAGCCGGGGTGGACGGCCTGGGCGCCGCTGGTCTTGCAGGCGTCCAGTACCGCCTCGATATTCAGGTAGCTCTGTGTTGCCGGTCCGGGGCCGAGCCGGATCGCCTCGTCGGCCTCGCGCACATGCAGGGCGGTGGCGTCCGGGTCGGAATACACCGCCACCGCGCGGATGCCCAGGGATTTCAGGGTGCGGATGACGCGGACCGCGATTTCGCCGCGGTTGGCCACAAGTACCGTGTCGAAAGGTGGATTCTGCATGGGGTTCACATCCTGAACAGGCCGAAGTTGGTTTCCGGCAGGGGTTGGCGCGAGCAAAGGTCCAGGGCCATGCCAAGCACCCGCCGGGTGTCGGCCGGTTCGATGATCCCGTCATCCCAGAGCCGCGCGGTGGAGTAGTACGGGTTGCCCTGATGTTCGTACTGGGCGCGCACCGGGGCGGTGAGTTCCTGCTCGGCCGCCTCGTCGAAGGTGCGGCCCTCGGCTTCGAGCGCATCGCGTCGAATGCTGGCCAATACGCCGGCGGCCTGGGCACCGCCCATCACCGAGATGCGCGCGGCCGGCCACATCCACAAAAAGCGCGGCGAGTAGGCCCGCCCGCACATCGAATAGTTGCCGGCGCCGAAGGAACCGCCGATAACCACGGTGAGCTTCGGGACGCGGGCGGTGGCCACCGCGGTGACCATTTTCGCTCCGTGTTTGGCAATGCCCCCGGCCTCGTAATCGCGGCCCACCATGAACCCGGCCAGATTCTGCAAGAACACCAGCGGGATGCCGCGCTGATCGCAGAGCTCGATGAAGTGCGCGCCCTTCAGTGCCGACTCGGAGAACAGCACCCCGTTATTGGCGATGATCCCCACCCGGTGACCGTGGATGCGTGCGAAGCCGGTGACCAGCGTGGTGCCGTACTCGGGTTTGAATTCACTGAAGTCGCTGTCGTCGACGATCCGGGCGATGACCTCACGCACCTCATAGGGGGCGTTGACGTCGACCGGCACGATGGAGGTCAACTCGGCCGGGTCGTACCGTGGTTCGCTGACCTCGGCCACCTCCCACACCGGGGGATGATCCTGCGGCAGCGTGGATACGACGTCGCGCACCAGTTCCAGCGCGTGCTCGTCATCCTCGGCCAGGTGATCCACCACCCCCGAGGTGCGGGCGTGCAGGTCGCCTCCGCCGAGTTCCTCGGCGCTGACCACCTCGCCGATGGCGGCCTTGACCAGGGGCGGGCCGCCCAGGAAGATGGTGCCCTGCTCACGCACGATGATCGTCTCGTCGCTCATCGCCGGTACGTAGGCGCCGCCGGCGGTGCAGGAGCCGAGCACGGCGGCGATCTGCGGGATCTTGGCGGCGGAGAGCGTGGCCTGGTTGTAGAAGATGCGCCCGAAATGCTCCCGGTCGGGGAACACCTCATCCTGCAGCGGCAGGTAGGCGCCACCGGAGTCCACCAGGTAGATGCACGGCAGCCGGTGTTCGGCGGCGACCTGTTGCGCCCGGAGGTGCTTTTTCACGGTCATCGGGAAGTAGGTGCCGCCCTTGGCGGTGGCGTCGTTGGCAACCACCATGACGCGGCGGCCGTGCACCAGGCCGATGCCCGCGATCACGCCGGCGGCCGGGCTGGCCCCCTCATACATGTCTTCGGCCGCGAGCGGCGCTAACTCCAGGAAGGGGGAGTCCTCGTCGAGGAGTCGTTGCACGCGGTCGCGCGGCAGTAGTTTGCCGCGGGCCACATGGCGCTCGCGGGAGGCCGGTGGGCCGCCGGCGCTGACGCGGGCCATGCGTTCACGTAGCTGTGCGATGAGTGTCTCGTAGGCCTGCCGGCTTTCCTGTTGGGCCGGGTCGCCGGGGGTGTAGGCGCTGGGCAAGAGGGGCATAACTTATCCTTGGTCGCTGAGCTCGTCGGTGGGTTCGCTGGCAAGTCGCACCGGGGGTGGTGGTGCGGGAAGGATGCTGTGTGGGTCGGCGTCCACGCCAAGTAGGGCGTAGGACATGGCCACGAAAGCGTGCTGGACCTCGGTGAGGGACTTGCGCCCGTCGGGCCGGTACCAGTGGGCGACGCCGGTGGACATTTCCATAATGGCCAGCCGGGCCAGGCCGAGGTCGGTGGCGTGAAAGTCGCCCTGCTGCGCACCGCGCTGCAGCACATCGGTGAAGAGCTGCTCATAGTGATCGCGAAGCGCCTGCATTTCGGCGCGCACCGGGGGCTCCAGGGCGCGCAGCTCGTGTTCGGCCACGCGGCAGGACAGCGGGTTGGTGGCGGTGAAACCGACATGGGAGGCGACCAGCCCGGCCAGCTGACCGGTGGGGGTCGTGGCGGCGGCGCAGGCGGCACGCCCCTGCTCGATCATGGTCTCCAGGCAGCGGCGCATGATCTCCACCAGAAGCTCCTGTTTGCTGCCGACGTAGTGGTACAGCGTCGCGGAGTTCAGTCCGACGGCCGCACCCAGTTCTCGGATGCCGGTGGCAGCAAACCCTTTGCGCGCGAAGCAACCCACGGCCGCGCGTTGCACTCGCCCTAGATCCATAGGTGCCACCCCTTCGTGGACTCGATCAATCGATTGACAGGCTCAGTACATCCAACTTTGGCTGTGATGTCAATCACTCGATTGATTTCTCTTTATGCTTATCTCATGACCCTGTTATCGACGAGCATGACGCAGCCGTTATGCACCGACAGACTTCAACTGCGCATGGCCACTGCGGCGGATGCGCCGGCGGTATGGACCTTTCGCCAATTGCCCGAGGTGACCCAATGGATCACCTCGGGGCCCACGACCTATGATGCGTTCCTCGAAATGTTCACCGACCCGCAACGCTTGGCGCGCACCCTGATGATCGAGCTGACCGAGGGCTCGGCGGCTCCGAAGGTCATTGGCGATGTCATGGTGCGCATCGAGGATGGCTGGTCCCAGACCGAGCTGTTGGAACCGGCTAAAAGCAGTCAGGCCGAACTCGGCTGGACCCTGGACCCCAACTATTCCGGCCGTGGCTATGCGACCGAGGCCGTGCGTGCGGTGATCGACCTCTGCTTTGGCCCGCTAGGTCTGCGCCGCGTCGTCGCGGGGTGCTTCGCGGCGAATGAGCCCTCCTGGCGACTTATGGAACGCCTCGGGATGCGCCGTGAGGAATATAGTCGCGCGTCTGGGCTGCACCGCAGCGGTCAGTGGATGGATGGGATGATGTACGGCATTCTCGCCGAGGAATGGCGTGAGCAACGCGGCGGTGCGTAATCTTTGCCTGAATCTCTCGGAGAGTGAGATTCGGTTTTCACATGGAGGTATTTTAATTCGATGATGGGTTTGGGTGGCGTAGCTACTTTCGTCGCTCACGTCGAAACCTCCAAGGAGTTAGCATGCCCAGCCACGCGCACGACCTCACTAACAGCCCAGCACCGCGCAACGGATCTGACCTGAGTCGACGCCGGATGCTCGCCGGAGTCGGCGGCCTGCTGGCGCTGGCCGGACTCGCCGCCTGCTCGGCGCCACAGGCAGAGCGGCAACGGGCTTCGGCCACCGAGGCGGACGAGGCACCGCGCACCACGGACGAAGCGCTGGCCCGGTTGCGCGAGGGCAATGCGCGCTATGCGCAGGGCACCGCCCAACACCCCCGGCAAAATGCCGAGGCGCGAGCCGCGGTCGCCGAGCACCAGCAACCGTGGGCGTTGATTCACGGTTGCGTCGATTCTCGGGTCTCACCCGAGCTGCTGTTCGATCAGGGGGTCGGCGATCTGTTCGTCACGCGAACCGCCGGTGAGGTGCTCGATGACACGCTCGTGGGCAGCATGGAGTTCGCGGTGGGCAGCCCCTATGAGGTGCCGGTGATTGTGATCCTGGGTCATACCGCCTGCGGCGCGGTCACCGGGACCGTCAAGGCGCTGGCCGAGAACCCGAAGGATCCGCAAGCTCCAGGAGAGATCGCGGACTTCATCGACGAAATTGCACCCGTGGCCCGCGAGGTCAAGCCCGAGGGAGACGAGGCGGCTCATATCGATAAGGTGGTGCGCGCCAACGCCGCCGCGGTGGCCGAAAAGCTCGTCGAACGCTCGGCCATCATTCGTCAGGCGGTTCAGGCCGGCCGCACCAAGGTGGTCGCCGCGGTCTACGACCTGAATACCGGCGAGGTCGAATGGGATGTAACCGGCTAGCTCGCGAGCGCGAAACGTGTAAAGAATTTGCCGATTTTTTTACACGTTTCGCGAATGTGTTAACGGGCTTTACACGTCGTGATGCTTTGAGAGTGAAGCAAGGAACCTATGGTTTATATAAAGGTTCTCACGTCCGACTCTCTGGCTGACCAGGTGGTTTTCGTCAGTCAGGGCACGGAGCCACTTGGTTGCTGTCGGTCTGGAAACGCTGCATCGCTCGATAACATCGGCAACGCGGCAGTAGGGGCGTTCAAAAAGGAGATCCAGCAGATCGGCGTCCGTGTTTCCTAGCGTCGCGCGAAGCTCCTCGCGCATAGACGACTGAAGGTCTTGAATGTGATCTATAAGCCCTAGGGTGCTTCTTGCGGTCATTTCGACTGCTCGGAGCATGTAAGTAATCCATTCCTCCCACGCGTTATCGCGCGTAACCGCCAATAGCCGGTCATAGTATTCGTCCTTGTGCTGGATGATGTATTTGGAGAGATAGAGAATGGGCTGCCGAAGTAGGTCGCGCTCAATTAAAAGCAGGACATTTAGTATTCTGCCTGTGCGGCCGTTCCCATCTGGGAATGGGTGAATGGCTTCGAACTGATAATGAGCTGCACACATGACTACTAGCGGATCCAAGTCGTCGTCATGGTGCAGATATTGCTCCCATGCCGCAAGTTTATTTGCTATTACTTCATGTCCCTCGGGAGGAGTGTAGCGCGCGATTCCAGTCGAGGGTTTGCCGATGTAGGTACCAGGTAGTCTACGAATTCCGGTTTGGTGGTTGTTGATTGTTGAACACACGGCAATGGCTGTTGTGGTGCTGAGCGGTCGGCTCTTGATGCTATGCAACCCTTTGAAGAGCGCTTCGCGGTATCGAAGGGTTTCCTTGGTTTCAGGCGAGGCGTGTTCTTCGACGGATGATGCGAAACGGAACAAATCATCGGTAGTCGTGACGATGTTCTCGACTTCCGAACTTGCCTGAGCCTCGAGTAGTGAAACGGCGCTGAGGAGAACGGCCGGATTGGGGATTCGATGGATGGCTTGGTCAAGCGCGGCGAGGGCTGCGCGCGCTGCAGTCGTCGCTTTAAGGACAGTCTTGGTTTCTAGCTCATCGCGGGGTGGGGGTGGGAGTTCGTTGAAGGGAACGTCGGGGAACCACATAGGAGCAGACTACGCGCGTTCACGCGAAACGTGTAAAGATTTCGCCGATTTTTTTACACGTTTTGGGAACGTGTCAACCAGCTTTACACGTTTTGCGGAATGCCGTAAGCGCACTGAAGTGCACTTTCTCGCCCGAGACGACCAAGGCCGGGAGCACCCGACACCCCGCAAATGCGGAGGTCGCAAGGTGGTGCGGCTCACGTAGACTGCTTTCTGGGAGCCAGCTGTGATGTGTGAGACGGCAGCGGGTTCCAGCCCTGTTAGCAGTCGACGAAAGGCAAACGATGAGTGCGATCGTTCTGCTGGTGATTGGTCTGGCGATGTTTGCCGGAGGTTACCTGCTGTATTCCAAGTACCTTGCCCAGAAGGTATACAAGCTCGACCCGAGTTTCACCGCGCCATCCCATGAACTGAACGACGGGATCGACTACGTCCCGACGAACAAGTTCGTGCTGTGGGGCCACCACTTCACTTCCGTGGCCGGCGCGGCGCCGATCGTCGGCCCGGCCGTGGCGGTGATTTGGGGTTGGCTCCCGGCCTTCCTCTGGGTCACCATCGGCACCGTATTCTTCGCCGGAATGCACGACCTCGGCGCCCTGTGGGCCTCGGAGCGCAATAAGGGACGCTCCATGGGCTCGCTGTCCAGCCGTTACATCGGCAAGCGCGGGGCGAACCTCTTCCTCGTGGTGATCTTCCTGCTGTTGCTCATGGTGGTGGCGGCCTTCGCCGTGGTCATCACGAACCTGCTGATTTCCACCCCGACCGCCGTCATCCCGGCCTGGGGCGCGGTAGCCGTGGCGCTCTTCGTGGGTGTGGCCGTATACAAGCTGCGCTGGAACCTGCTGCTGGTTACCGCCATCGGCGTCGTGGCCCTCTACTCGTTGATCGTGCTCGGCGATGCGGTACCCGTGGTGCTGCCCGAAACGATCCTCGGCATGAGCCCGGCGACCTTCTGGATCGTCACCCTCTTCGTCTACGCGGGCATCGCCTCGCTGCTTCCGGTCTGGGTCCTGCTCCAGCCGCGCGACTACATCAATGGCGTGCAGCTGTTTATTGGACTGGCCATCCTGTTCATCGCCGTACTGGTCAGCGCCCCGAAACTTGTGGTCCCCGCGATCAACGAGAACGTCCCGGACGGCACCCCGGGGATCGTCCCGCTGCTCTTCGTCACCATTGCCTGTGGCGCGATCTCGGGCTTCCACGGCATGGTTTCTTCGGGAACCAGTGCCAAGCAGATCGACTCCGAGCCGGATGCTCGGTTTATCGGCTACTTCGGTGCCGTCGGTGAAGGCATGCTGGCGCTCGGCGCCATCCTGGCTACCACCGCCGGTTTCCAGACCCTGGCGCAGTGGGAAGAAATTTACACGGCCTTCGGGCAGGGCGGCGTCGGCGCATTCGTCGCCGGCGGCGGCCACCTGGTCAACGCCGGCCTCGGCTTGCCGGTCTCGCTATCGGCCACCGTACTGGCCACCATGGCGGTGCTCTTCGCGGCGACCACTATGGACACCGGCGTGCGCCTGATGCGCTTCGTGGTGCAGGAAGCCGGCGATGCGGCGCGGATCAAGCTCGGAAAGTACACGGCCACAATCATCGTGCTCGTGGTCTCCATGGCGTTGGTCTTCAGCCAGGGCATGGACGGCAGCGGTGGCTTGACCATCTGGCCGCTGTTCGGAACCACAAACCAGCTGCTGGCCTCGCTGACCCTGCTGATCGTGGCGGTCATGCTGGTGCGCAAGCGCCGCAACCCCTGGCCGGCGATCATCCCGCTGCTGTTCGTGTTCGTGATGTCCTTCTATGCGGCCTTCGTGCAGATCGGCACCTTCGTCGACACCGGCAATTGGCTGTTGCTCGTGCTGGATATCATCATCATCCTTGCGGCCGTCTGGGTCTCCGTCGAGGCCGTCGTCGCCCTGCGTAAGGCCTTTACCGACCCGCCGGAGGCTCCCGATGCCGACGTGCCCGACGTGGTGGGAGACCTGCTCAAGCGATGAGCACCATGCGGGAACGCTGGGCCTCTTTCGTGGCCGGGCTTGAGCAGTTCTATGCCGGACCCTACCGGCAGACCTTCGCTCGAGCCCGGCGCGAAGAGGACGACTTGTTCACCCTCGTCGTCCTGGCCGAGGCGCTTGGGGTGCCCGATCCCGCGGCCTACTACACCGCCGAACTCATGCCGATGCTCTACGAAGACTTCCATGCCTGGCATCGGCGCATGGGCATGGAAACCTCGCCGTTGGAGCATATGTCGTGTTGTTGAGCCAGTTCGAGGGCAAGAAGGTCCTGTTCTTTGGTGGCAAGGGAGGCGTCGGGAAGACCTCGCTGGCCTCGGCCACCGCGCTGGGTCTAGCCCAGCGGGGACGACGGGTGCTGGTGGTTTCGACCGACCCTGCCCATAACCTCGGGCATCTCTGGCGGGCGCGGCTCGGCGATGAGGCGACCCTCGTGGCAGAGGCCGGGTCCGGCGGCACGGTGCATGCCGTGGAGATCGATCCGCAACGCACCGTGGACCGCCACCTGGCCGCGGTGGGCCAAACCATGCGCAAGATGCTTCCGGAGCGGATGCATACGGCCGCCGAACGGCATTTGCGGCTGGCGCGGCAGGCACCTGGCACCCACGAGTCGGCCATGCTCGAACGCATTGCCGAAGCGGTCGAGGCCGGAGCCCACGAGTACGACCTGACGATTTTTGATACGGCTCCGAGCGGCCATACCTTGCGGCTTCTGGCGTTACCCGAACAACTAGGTGGCTGGACCGAGCAGCTCTTGGCGAACCGGGACCGCTCCGAGCGCTTCTCCGCCGCGTTGCGCGGCCTGACTCCGGGGGCCGAGGATGGGCCCGATCGACGCGATGCGCAACTGCGCCGGGTGCTGATCAAGCGCAGAGAACGCTTCGCGAATCTTCATCGGCTGGTCACAAATCGAGACGAATGCGGATTTGTGATCGCGTTGGCCGCTGAACCGCTACCGGTCGCCGAATCCGTTGAACTTGCCGAACGACTTGGCGAATTAGCGATTCCCATTGCCGCCTTGATCGCCAACCGGCGCTCACCGGCGGATGCCGGTGAACTCTTGGCCGCCCGGCGCGAGGCCGAAGACCGGCAATTGGCGCTGCTTCGCGGGCGACTACCAAAGATACCGATCACCGAGGTGCCGCTCTTATCCGGCGAGCTTCTCGGCCAGCAAGCCTTAAGCCGACTGGCTCAGGAGCTCTTCGGCGAAATATAACCGAGAGTGCACTTTAATGCCCTACAGTGATCGCAAGAAGAGCGCGCCAACTAACCAGAGCCTGACATGAGGGGACGTCGATCATGAGCAAAGAACTTAGTGCGTACCTGCTGACTCCCATGTCCGACGGACGCGAAGTGGATGAGGCGGCGTTCCGCGGCTTGCTGCAGCGGGTGCGCGAGGCGGGGATCGACTCGGTCACGGTGTTGGGATCGACGGGCAGTTACGCCTATCTTTCGATGGCGCAACGACAGCGGGTCGTGCAGCTTGCCGCCGAGCAGCTCCCGGGAGTGCGTCTGCAGGTCGGTATCTCGGCGATAAGCCTGCGTGAGGTGCTCGAGCACGCTCAGGTGGCGGTCGAGGCGGGGGCTATCTCGGTGCTGGTGGCCCCCATGAGCTATCAGCCGCTGCGTGAGGATGAAGTGATCGAGCTCTACCGGTCGGTGGCCGGGTTCTGCGGGCTACCGGTGGCCGTCTACGACAACCCGCGCATCACACATTTTCAATTCACCGACGCACTCTATGCAGAATTGGCTTCGCTGCCCGGGATCGCAGGGATCAAGATCCCTCCGGTACCCGGACCTCAATCCGAGGTCACCGCGCGCATCACCGGTATTCGTGGTGCCGTGGGGGATGAGATCACGCTGGGAATATCGGGCGACCCCCACGCCGCCACCGGTCTTGTCGGCGGGTGTCAGCTATGGCATTCCGTGCTGGCCGGTACCGAACCGGTGGCCGCACTCAAACTGCTTCAGGTGGTTAATTCCGGGAACGAGGACCTGATCCACGATGTTTCGGCCCGCCTGGAGCCGGTGTGGGAGCTCTATGCCCAGGCAGGTAGCAGCGTGCGAGCCGTGGCCGCCATTGCCCATCATCGACGGTTGGCCAGTCAGTACAACTTGCCACTGCCGCTTCGGCCCGCCGGATCCAATCTGCGTCCGGTGGTGGAGCGCGCCGTGGCGGCCCTGGATGAGATCTCGGCCGAAAGCTAGAGCGCGCCGGCATGTCCGGGTGCGCCTTTCCCAGCGATGGCGGACCTATGCCTTATGCCTAACGCCCCTTGTGCGGGCTCGAGAGCCTGCGTAGCCACGCCGAAAGCAGCGCCGTCTCCTCGGTTCCAAGCACGTCCGGGCGTGCGTTGGCATAGTCCAGCACCTGATGGATGACAGAGCGTTGCGGATCCGCAACAGAAGTGCCCGTAATGGCCGAGATGACGCCTTCGCGCACGGCATTGGACAGCTCCCAGTCCTCTTGGGCCAAGGTGATCATCCGCAGGGTCACTCCAATATTCGTCGCTAGCACGTGAGCGGCGGCGTGCTCCGAGGAGACCACGAGGCGACCCTGCGCTTCGGCCTTTGAGGTGATCCCGCGAAGGATTTCGCTGGGCCGCGACTGCGCGGCAGGTGAGTACCCGGGGCGCACCTTCCCGTACATCAAGCTATAAAAGCCCGGATTCTCCACACCAAAGGCGACATGGGCATCCCAGCCATCGCGGAGATCCTGAATGGGGTCGCCGGAGCTTTCGTGTGCCTCTTTTTCGGCCAAGTAGAGATCGAACCCGCGTTCCACCACTGCTTCCAAAAGGCCTTGTTTGCTCCCGAAGAAATGGTAGAGAGTAGGCATTTTGACGCCGACCTCTGCGCATACGGCACGTAATGACACGTCCTCGCCCGGCGTTGCGGCAATCATCTGTGCCGCGACCTCCAAAATTCGAGATCGTGTATCGCCTCGACGCTCTTCTGTCATACTGCTATAGTAGCGCATACCACTGGTACATAAACTTGTATTAGTGTCATAGCGAGAAGGAGAAAGCGTTGAGCACACATACTCTGGAAGGCAAGAACGTCCTCGTTGCGGCAGGAGCAAAGAACCTCGGCGGATTGATCAGCCGACAAGCAGCCGAGGCTGGCGCTAACGTCGCGATCCACTACAAATCGGAATCCACCCACCCGCAGGCCGTGGAAACGCTGGCAGCGGTCGAAGCCGCGGGAGCTCGCGGGGTGATCCTCAGCGGAGACCTGAGCAAGCCTGAGGCTGTGCAGCAACTCTTCGCCGATGCCGAAGCCGCCCTCGGAAAGATCGACGTTGCCGTCAACACCGTCGGTAAGGTGCTGCGTAAGCCGATCGTTGAAACCTCTGAAGAGGAATACGACTCGATGTTCGACGTCAACAGCAAGGCCGCCTACTTCTTCATCAAGGAAGCTGGCCTGCACTTGAACGACAACGGAAAGATCATCACGATTGTGACCTCGCTGCTAGGTGCCTTCACCGACGGCTACTCGACCTACGCCGGCGGCAAGAGCCCGGTCGAGCACTTCACTCGCGCGGCAGCCAAGGAGTTCGCCGAGCGTGGCATTTCGGTCACCGCGATCGCGCCCGGCCCAATGGATACCCCGTTCTTCTATGGGCAGGAAACCCCCGAGCGAGTGCAGTTCCACAAGTCCCAGGCAATGGGCGGCCAACTGACCCAGATCGAAGACATTGCCCCGATCGTTTCGTTCTTGGCCACCGACGGTTGGTGGATCACCGGCCAGACCATCTTCGCCAACGGCGGATATACCACCCGCTAGAGAACAAGGAGCAGATCAATGAGCAATACTTCTGTACCCGAGCCGGTTGCTTCGTTCTGGAAGGCAGTGAATGGGCACGACGAATCAGGCTTCCTGAACGCTTTCACCGCGGACGGGGTAGTAGATGATTGGGGACGGGTCTTCACCGGCACCAAGGAAATCAAGGCCTGGAGCGACAAGGAATTCATCGGAGCCCGCGGCACATTGGACATAGAAAGCGTTCACGAAGAAGACGGGCACGTCATTGTGCGGGGCGACTGGAAGTCCACCCACGCCAACGGCATGTCAAAGTTCACCTTCGAGACCAGCGGTGACAAGCTGACCAAAATGACCATCCGCGAAGGCTAAGCACCAATGGGTGACGGGCTGATGCTTCGGGGGCTGGCCGTAAGGCCCAGAAGCATCAGCCCGTTCGCCCGCAGCACGCATTTTCATGGGTGGCGTCAGAAGCTTCAGATACGCCTAGCCGTGCGCCGGGGATCGTTCGAGGTCGGCCAGTGCGGTGCGTGCCGCGTAGTAGCCGCATAGCCCGTGGGCGCCCGGTCCGGGCGGGGTGGCCGCCGAGCAAAGGTAGATGCCCGCGGCTCCGGTGCGGTAGGGATTGGCGCTGACGCGGGGTCCGAGCAGGAGCTGGCGGGGGCTTTTGCGGCCGGTGACGATATCGCCGCCGACAAAGTTGGGGTTGAGCGCCTCGATCCGTCCGGTCGGCCGGGCGGTGATCTCAACGATGCGCTCGCGGGCGCCCGGAGCGTAGCGTTCGAGCTGCGCGAGGATTGCCGCGCTGGCATCCCCGGTGTACCCGGCGGGCACGTGAGCGTAGCAGTCCACGGGAACCAGCTCGCCCTTGCGGCGCGTCGGGTCGGCCAGATACTGCTGCCCGACCAGGACGAAGGGGCGTTCGGGCATGCGCCCCGTGGCAACCTGCGCCTCCGCGTGCGCGACCTCTGCCAGCGTGCCACCGAGGTGCACGGTGCCCGCGCGGCGCGCCGGCTCGTAGGCGAAAGGCAACCCGCCCTCGACGGCGAGGGACAGTTGGAAGGCACCGGCACCGTGCCGGAAGTTCGCGTAGGCGGAGCGGCTACGCGCCGGTAGGCGGTCGCCGGCAATGCGAGCCAGCGTGCGTGGCCCGGTGTCGAAGAGGACGACGTCGGCCTGCTCGAGCTCACCGAAGTCGGTGACCTCATGACCGGTCACCACCTGGCCGCCGTGCCGTTCCAGCAGGGTTATCAGCGCGTCGGCGATGGTGTGCGAGCCGCCGACGGCCACCGGCCACCCGTTGGCGTGGGCGGCCGCGGAGAGTGAGACACCGATGGCCGAACTCAGCGGGGTGGAAAGCTTCGTGAAGGCGTGAGCGGCGGTGCCGGCAAAGAGGGCCCGCGCCGGTTCGTCGCGGAAGAGGCGCCCCAGGAGCGTCGCCGGCCAGAGCGCGCGCATCCCCAGCCCGGCCAGGGCCAGCGGGTGGCGGGGCAGGTGCAGCAGCGGCTGGAGGAACTCCTCGGACATGGCGGAGAACTGCCGCGCCAAGGGTTCGAACAGGCGGCGGTAGTTATCGCCATCGACCCCGAGCCCGGCGGCGGTTTCGGTGAGCGAGCGGTAGACGGCGGCGCCACCGTCGTCCAAGGGATGCGCATACTGCACCGGTGGCTGGGCCAGCTTGACTCCGGCCGAGGCGAGGTCGAAGGCGCGCGTGAAGGCGGAGTTGTCCAAGAAGGGGTGGAAACCGGCGCAGTGGTCGTGTAGCAGCCCGGGCATCGTGGCTTCCACGGAGCGGATCCCGCCCCCGGGGGTGTCGGCGGCCTCGAGGACGGTGACCTCGAGACCGGCGGCGGCCAGGGTGAGAGCGGCAGCCAGACCGTTCGGGCCGCTACCGACGATGAGGGCACTGGGCACGGACGCTCCTAAAGGATAGTGCGAGTTTCTCCGAGTCTAACGCGGATCGATCAATAGACTGGTGCGGTGAGCGACACCATCACTGCCCAGCCAGACCGCGATTTGCGCCGTGCCCGTGCGGCCGTTTCCGCCCTGTTTTTAACCAACGGGGCGATTTTCGCGAACCTCGTGCCGCGGTTACCGGAATTGAAGGCTTCGCTGGGCCTCGGTGAGGCCAGCTATGGTCTGCTCGTCATGGCGTGGCCCTTGGGTGCGATCGTGGCGGGGTTGGCCGCGGCGGCGTTCATTCGACGCTGGGGGTCGGCACCCGTGGCGGTGATCGGCACCTTGCTCACCGCGTTGTCCGTGCTGGCCGCCGGCACCGCGCCCGGGGTGAGCCTGGTGGCGCTGGCCCTGCTCTGCGGCGGGGCCATGGACGCGATCACCGACGTTGGGCAGAACTCCCATGGGTTGGCGGTGCAACGGCGCTATGGGCGATCGATTTTGAACTCCTTCCACGCCCTCTGGTCGGTCGGTGCGGTGCTCGGCGGCCTGATGGCGGCCGGCGCGTTGGCATTGCGGCTGCCGCTGGGGCTACACCTGGGGATTTCGGCGTTGCTCTTTTCGGTGGTGTCGTTGACGGCCTGGCGTTTTTGCTTACCGGTGGCGGTCACCCGCGGCGTGCCCGAACAGACGGAATCGCAGCAGCCCGGTGATGCCGCTGCGGCGCCACGGCGTTCTCGACTCGTACTGGTGATGGCCGCGCTGGTACTCATCGCGGTGTCCGGGATCGTCGTCGAAGACGCCGGAAATTCGTGGGCGGCACTGTATTTGGGACAGTCGTTGGATGCCCCGGGTCCGGTCGCGGCCAGCGGGTTCATTGCCCTAGTGGGCGCCCAGTTCGTGGGGCGGCTACTTGGAGATGGGATGGTCAATCGGTGGGGCCAGCGCACCGTGGTGCAATTCGGTGCCCTGCTGGTGGTTTTGGGCATGGGTACGGCACTGGCGTGGCCCAGTATCGCCGGGAGCATCCTGGGTTTTGCGGCTGCCGGGTTCGGGGTGGCAACCACGGTGCCGGCGGCAATGGCGCAGGCCGATACGATGCCCGGGCTCAAGCCGGGCACGGGCCTGAACGTGGTCTCGTGGTTGATGCGGCTGGGATTCCTGGGCGCCCCGCCGCTGGTGGGTCTGGTCGCCGAATCCTGGGGTTTGCGGGTGGCGCTGCTGGTCGTGCCGTTGGTGGGGCTGGTGTTGTTGCTGTGTTCCCCGGTTCTACCGCCACGCGTTCATGGCAAGCCGCGTCCTGTGGCGGAGTAAGCTGAGCGGCATGTTTATTCGAGTCACCGAACGGTGCGCGCCCTCCGAGGTGGCCAACGACCCGACCTATCGGGTTCACCTGTGGAACGCCGACCCGGAAACTGGTGCATGGAATCTGCAGACCTTTCAGATCCGGCAAGCCTCCGACGTTGCTGAGGTGTTGCAGTGGGCCCGGCTGCGCGCGGCGGGAGGGGAGTACGAAGTGTTCGTCGTGGTGGCCGAGGCAGCAGGCAACGAAGCGGGCTCAACGTCGGTCTCATTGGTGCGCCTGGCTGGGGCCGACCCGACGCGACAGGACCCGCCTGACGACGCCGGAACATTCTGCTATCACGGCTCCTATGAACCCTTGGGAATTGGCAGCGTCATTGCGCGCGATGAGCTGGAGAGTCTCGGGTGTGCCACCGGGGATCCATCGGTGGCGCGGTACGAGGCTTCCGGCGGTTCCGAAGCCCCTCCGTCCGTGCCGGCGGTGGCCTACCGCGCACCTCGCGTGAGTGAAGAGCACCTGCGCGAGGCATTCGCTCGGGTGTCACCGGGTCACCTGCAGCAAGCAGGTTTTGTGGCCCTTCGTGATGCGCTCGACGGACGACAGGTATTGATTTACCGTGAGCCTTTCGGCCGTGTGGTTGCCTGCTTCCTCGGTGTGCTACTGGAATCGCGGGTGGCCGACGAACAATCCCTGATTGAGGATCTGGCCAGCATTGTCCTCGTGGAGTTGTGCGAGCCTTCGAACTACGACCCCATGTTTCATTCGGTTGCTACCGCCGAGATCGAAGCGGAGTTCCCGCATGCGCTGTGGGACTGAGCGTGCGCGCTCCTAGGTGAGCGGTCTGATCTGAGGTAATCTCCCGATTCTCTGAGGCAGAAGCGGACCAGTCTTTTGTATACCCCCACCCGTATTTTGACATACCCCCTGGGGTATGGATATGGTCTTGGAAAGTCACCTAGAAAGGACGCTCACATGTTGCTGGAACGCTTCTACGATGAAGATCTTGCGCAGGCTAGTTACCTCATCGGCTGCCAAGTGCGCGGTGAAGCCATTGTGGTTGATCCGCGTCGCGACATTGCCGAGTACTTGACGTTGGCCGCTAAGCATTCGATGCGTATTGTGGCGGTCACGGAAACTCACATCCACGCCGACTATCTGTCGGGCACCCGTGAGCTAGCCGCAGCGACCCGTGCCCAAATCTACGTTTCGGCCGAAGGGGGTGACGACTGGCAGTACAGTTTTGACGCGCAGCGCCTTAAAGATCGGGACATCATCGAACTAGGCAACATTCGCATCGAGGCGCGTCATACCCCGGGGCACACCCCAGAACACCTGTCATTCTTGGTCACCGACGGAGCCTTTAGCGATCGGCCCGGTTATTTACTATCTGGTGATTTCGTGTTCGCGGGAGATCTGGGGCGCCCGGATCTTTTGGACGAGGCGGCCGGAGGTGTGGATACCCGATATGTGGGTGCACGACAGTTATTCGCCTCCTTGAAGGATGTCCTACTGAAGCTGGACGATCATGTACAAATCTTTCCGGGCCACGGTTCAGGCAGCGCCTGCGGTAAGGCGCTGGGCGCAGTTCCCTCGAGTACCGTGGGATATGAGCGCAATAACGCCTGGTGGGGGAGCTATCTGCGAAATGACGACGTCGAAGGTTTCAGCTCGGAGCTACTCGAAGGTCAACCGGAAGCTCATGCGTATTTCGCCAGAATGAAGCGACAGAACCGCGAAGGCGCACAGATCTTGGGTCCGCAGCCACCCATGCGGGAACTCACGTCTAGCGAGGTGTTGGAGCGCACGGGGCGTTCGGCGGCCGTTGTGATTGATACACGAGAGCACGAATCGGTCTCGCGAGCCACCGTGTCCGGAGCGCTGGCGATCCCCGGGCCATCCAAAATGGCAAGCTTTGCAGCGTGGGCCATTGATCCGGAACATGACCAACGCGAACTAATCGTCCTCGCCGCCGATGCGCCCAGCGCCGAAGAAATGCGTGATCATCTGATCCGGGTGGGCATTGATACGGCGACCGGATTCATCACGAGCCTCGCTCAACTGCCGGAATACGTGCCAGATACGGTGCGGCCGGCACAACTTGCCGAGAGCCAATACTCCTTATTACTCGATGTGCGCACCAAGGGTGAATACGCGCGTGGGCATATCCCGGGGGCTCGGCAGCTATCGGCCGGTCGCCTGTTAGGGCAGCTCTCCGATCTGCCACGTGAGGGGACCATCGTCACCTATTGCCAATCGGGCATGAGAAACTCCGTGGCTTCCAGCGTGCTACGCCAAGCGGGCTACCGGGTGGTGCAACTCGATGGAAGCTATGCGGCGTGGTGCCGCGACAAGGCAACGGCCAAGGCTTAAACGTCGTGAAGATTCTCAACGGAGGCGATATGTCGTGATGACTACCTCGACGGCCGCTGTGGCAGCGGAAACACTGAGGTCCGCGATGGACGAGGGAGCACCTGTTGGTTTGCTACTCGACGTGCGAACCCCGGTGGAATTTGAATCCAAGCATATTCCAGGTTCGCGGAACATTCCGTTAGATCGGCTTAAGGCGGAGGCGTTGGAATTTCCGTCGACCACGGAACAACGCATCGTGTTGATCTGTCAATCCGGGAACCGTGCAACACAGGCCCAGCGGCGGCTTCTTGCGCAGGGTCTCGACCGGTGTGCGGTGCTTGCCGGTGGCATCGCCTCCTATGAAGAATGCGGTGGCACCCTGTCATACGGCACCCGACGATGGACCTTGGACCGGCAGATGAGATTGACCGCTGGGAGCATGGTCTTGCTGGGATTACTCGGGCGACGCTATGCGCACCGTAGCCTCGTCCTGATCGCCGCAGCGGCCGGGGCCGGCTTGGCCGTATCGGCCCTCAGGGATAGCTGCCCGATGATTGGTGGGTTAGCAAGCATGCCGTGGAATAGGACATCGACGCCAGCAGATCCCTTCGCCGACATACCCGAGGCCGGGCGGTGAGCCATGGATAGCGCTGCGATTGTCGCACTCACCATCGGTTTGGCTGGCCTTGTGGGCATCTCCTTGGGGCTACTTGGTGGTGGCGGCTCGATCCTGATGGTACCGATCTTGACGTATGTGGCGGGGATGCCGGCACGAGAGGCGATGGCCGCCTCGCTCGTGGTGATCGGAGTGACTTCGCTGGCGACCCTGCCGACGCACGCACGGCAGGGCAACGTCCGATGGGGGATAGGAGCCATTTTCGGTGGTTCTGGTGTTGTCGGCGCTTTCGCGGGCGGACTTGCTGGGGGCGCCGTCCCGGGGAGCATACTCATGGTTGGTTTTGCCGCGATGATGCTCGCGGCCGGAACGGCGATGCTGAGAGGGCGGAGGGTAGCCACCGACCAGTTTCGTCGTGAACGATCGGTGTGGTGGTCCGTGGTCGTCGGACTCCTCGTTGGATTTTTATCGGGGCTAGTCGGCGCCGGTGGTGGGTTCTTGTTAGTGCCCGCGCTGACCTTGCTGGGCCGGTTACCCCTATCCAGCGCGGTGGGGACGTCGTTAGTGGTGATTTTCATGAACGCACTGGCCGGGTTCTCCGGTTATGTAGGTTCATTGACCGTGCCTTGGGGCGTCATCGCTCCGGTGAGCATCGCCGCCGTCATCGGGTCCTTGTTAGGCGCTCGCCTTGTCAACCGGATTGCGTCCGTGAAGCTGCGCCGTGGCTTTGGTTATTTCGTCCTGAGCGTTGCAGCGCTGGTGCTGGTGCAAGAAGTTCCGTACCCTTTTGGAGCGGTTGGAGCGGTCCTCATCGTGTTGGGCCTCGTCGTCCAGCTAATCTGTGCGAAGCTCTCGCGTTCGACCATAGGCTGTCCCTGGCAACGGGGCCACCGACTGTCGCCCAACTTGAGTCAGTGAAAGCGAGGCGGCGTCATAAAGACGGTTCACCTGTCGGCCACCGAGCACCCGCAGCTCGTCCTCGACGAGGCCGCCAAGATTAGGATGGTGCCGACACTTAAGGCCTTCAAGGATGGGATACTTGTACATTCCACAACGGGCCCACAGAGTCACAGAACCCTCGAGGACCTGATCGTCGAACTCACGAACCTCAACATCACATGGGTGAGAGCCGAGCTCCGTGCGCAGCACAGGTGCTCCGCCCCAAGACGGCACACGAAACTTCATCCCTTGACGAAGGAGAATACGGATGCGTAATGCGGACGAGGCGACTCAGAAGCGCATAGTTAATCGGCTTAAGCGGGCCCGGGGTCAGCTCGATGCGGTGATTAACGCGGTGGAAACCGATGGGTCCTGCCGTGAGATCGTGACCCAATTGGCGGCGGTGTCTACGGCCCTCGACCGTGCCGGGTTCGCCATCATTTCATCGGCAATGCAGCATTGCATCGCTGACCCCCAGAAAATCGCTGAAGAAGAAGACGGATTGACGGTCGAAGAGCTCGAAAAGCTCTTCCTCTCGTTGTCCTAGATCAAGGCTACGGCCCGAAAGGAGGCACCCGTGTGCCGTCAGGTTCAATGCAAGGTTTGTCAGAAGGCTACGTGGGCTGGATGCGGCCAACACGTCGATTCGGTGATGCGTGGCATTCCGGTTAAGGATCGCTGCCCAGGGCACGACGCCGAGCCGTCACGGGGACTGCTCGCACGTATTTTTGGTCGCTGAGAATTTATGCCCACAGTGGTGCAGCTCCAAACTTCCTGTGTCGTGCGGCAGAACGTTTAGCGCGGGTTATCCGCCGGCAGGCTGATGTTCATTTCGAAGCCGGCGTCCCCACGGGCTGCGGCCACGGTGCCGCCGTGGGCCTCTACGATGCCGCGCACAATGGCCAACCCTAGTCCGGCCCCGGTGCCTGGAGCCGGCGCGTCGTGCTCATCGGGTCCCGGGGTGCGGGCGTTGCCGGCCCGCCAACCGACCTCGAACATATGCCCTAGATCCTCGGTGTCCACTCCCGGTCCCTGATCGAGCACGGTGACCAGCAGGTGTCCGGTGCTATTGCGTTCAGCCGAGACCACCACCGCCGTGCCCGCCGGGGCGTGGCGCACGCTATTACCCAGCAGGTTGGTCATCACCCGGGACAACTCATGCGGGTCCGCCCAGAGTAGCTTGTCCTCGAGCCGGCGGTGTTCGATGCGTACGTCGCGCGCCTCGGCCTGCCGGGCCACATTGGCCGCGGCCTCGGAAACCACATCGATCAGTGCCACATGCTCGCGGTGTAAGCGCAGGGCTCCGCTTTGCAACCGGGAGAGCTCAAAGAGATCGTCGACCAGTCGCGACATGGTGTCGACCTTGAACCGGATGCTGCGCAGGGCCTGCGGTTGGTCGTCGACGAGGTCTTCTTCCAGCGCTTCGCACAGCATCCGGGCCCCGGTCAGCGGGGTACGCAGGTCGTGCGAAATCCAGGCGAAAAACTGTCGGCGGGCGGCGTCGAGTTGTTCGAGTTGCGCGCGTGCCCCGGCGAGCTGTGCGGAGGTGTCGGCCAACTGTTCGGAGAGTTCGGTCAATTCTTTGGACCCGGCGGGGCGGGCGGTGACCACGTCTCCGGCACCGATCCGCTGGGCGGAGGCGCGCATTTCGCGCAACGAACTGCTAGCCAACCGGCCGGTGATGATGGCCGCGCCCAAGGACAGGGGCGCCGAAATACCGATCACGGCCAGCAAAACCTGAAGGTCGTGGCCGGAGAAGTACATTTCGGCGGCAATGGCCACGGTGGCGGCGACGATGGAGAGAATGGCCCCGGCGACCAAGATCAGCCACTGCACGACAATGGTGCGCGCCGCGGCCAGCCGCAGCAGCCCGGCGGTGAGCAGCATGATCAGCAGGGTGCATCCGGCCGAGGTGCCGAGGATAATCCACAGGTCCGTGCCGCTGAGCATCATGGTGTGTTCCCGTCGACGGTGAAACGGTAGCCCACGCCCCATTCGGTGCGCAGGTAGCGTGGAAAATGGGGTTCGGCCTCAATTTTCTCGCGCAGTCGCCGCACGTGCACGGTGACCGTGGAGGCTTCGCCGAAAGACCAGCCCCATACTTCGCGCAGGATGTCTTCACGGGTGAGTACCCGGTCCGGGTTGCGCAGCAGAAAGAGGAAAAGCTCGTATTCGCGGGTGGTTAGTTCGATCTGTCGACCATCCTGCCAGATGATGCGGCGGGCCGGGTCGATCGTGAAGGCGCCCAAGCTGAAGGGGGTTGCGGTGGGTTGCGGCCCACGGGCCCGGCGTACCAGCGCGTCGATACGCAACTTTAGCTCGCGCAGGGCGAAGGGTTTGGGAAGGTAATCATCGGCCCCGCGCTCGAGCCCGTCGATGCGTTCGTCCACCGACCCCAGTGCGGTGAGCATGATGATCGGTAGTTGCGGTGCGCGCTTCCGCACAAAGCCGCAGAGCTCGTCGCCGCTGAGCCCGGGGAGCATCCGGTCCAGAATCAACACGTCGGGTAGGTCCTTGGACAGTAGCTCACGACCGGCGATTCCGTCGGCGCACTGTTGCACTTCGAAGTCTTGGGCCCGCAGGTAATCGCCGACGACCTTCAGCACGGTGGGGTCGTCTTCGACGATGGTGACGCGGGCTCGCTGTTGCATATTTTCAGCCTACTGCGGCCAGTGCAGATGCGGTGGCCGGCAGATCTTACGGTCTTGAAATCTTCGCTCCGCCGGGCGCCGGCGCTCATTACCGTCGAAGTATGCCCGGCGGCACCCTGCCGTCGGAGAGCTACAGCACATTACGAGGAGCACATCATGCGTACCCTTACGAAGGCCTTGGCATTGGGCGCCGGGCTGACCCTATCGTTGAGTCTGGCCGCCTGTGGGGCGGATTCCGGCAGTGCGCCTAGCGAATCCATGGCCCCGAGCGAATCGATGGATTCGATGGCGCCAAGCGAGTCGATGGATTCCATGGAACCGATGGATTCAATGTCGCCAACTGAATCGATGGACTCGATGGAGCCGATGGCCTCAACCGGCATGTTTGAGGGAGTTGGCGGCAAGATGGTCACCGGCACCGTCGAACTAAGCGGTTCGAAATTGATCTTGAAAGACTTTGCCTCGGATGAGGCCCCGGATCTGCACGTTTACCTGACCAATGGCAGCACCGAAGCCGATGTGGAAGCCGGGATGGAGCTCGGCAAGGTGCAGTATGACCAGGCCATGCAGGAGTTTGCGCTCGATGAGATGCAGGCCGGCATGTACAACACCGTCGTGATCCACTGCGATAAGGCCAAGACGGTGTACGGGGCGGCGAGCTTGTCATGAGTCGGCTGTCGGCGGCCGCGCGATGGGCGGCGTGGCCGCTGACCATCGCCCGGGTGGTGCTGGGCGGTTTGTGGATCGCCGAGGCGCTGATTAAGTTCCGCGCCGGGTTCGGTGCCGCCGATATGTTGTTGGTGGTCGACTCGGTGACCGGTAATAGCCGCACCCCGGCGCCGATGAAGTGGTTCGCCGCCGAAGTGATCGAGCCGCTGGCGGGCCTGTTCGGGGTGCTGATTCCGTGGCTTGAGGCCGGGCTGGGGGTGCTGCTGATTCTGGGGTTGGGGACCGTGCTGGTGCTGGCCGGGGCGTTGGGTACGCTGCTGATGTACTGGTCCAGTGACCAGCTCACCGCCAGTTACCCGCTGATGGCGGCACTGGGTGTGCTCTTGCTGATTTTCCCACACGCCGCCGACCGCATCGGTCTTGACGGTTTGCTGCGCCGCCGGCGCGCCCCGGAGGTCGGCTAGTAGTAGACCGCCAGCGGACCGGCCGGGCCCTCAACTACCCGCACCGGGGTGTCGAAGACACCGGTGAGTACCTCGTCGCGCATGATGTCCGCCGGAGACCCGAACTCCACCACCTGGCCGTGCTTCATGGCGCAAATGTAGTCGGCGTAGTGACCGGCGAAGTTGATGTCGTGCAGCACGATCACGATGGTGCGTCCCAACTCGGTGGCTGCACGCTTCAGATGCTGCATCATCAGCACCGAATGCTTCATGTCCAAGTTGTTCAGCGGCTCGTCGAGCAGCACGTGTTCGGTGTCTTGGGCCAGCACCATGGCCACATAGGCGCGTTGGCGTTGCCCGCCGGAGAGTTGGTCCAGGTAGCGGTGTTCGAGTGCGCCGAGGTCGAGGAAGTCGATGGACCGCGAGATGATCTCCTCGTCGGCGGTGGTCAGTCGCCCCTTGGAGTAGGGGAACCGGCCGAAGCCGACGAGTTGGCGCACCGTGAGGCGGGTGACGAAGTGGTTTTCCTGGCGCAGAATCGAGACGATTTTCGCCAGGTCCTTCGAGGAGGTGGAGGACACGTCGTAACCGGCCACTTCGATGCTACCGGCGTCGATGCCCAGCAACCGCCCGACCATGGTGAGCATGGTGGATTTGCCCGCCCCATTTGGGCCTACCAGCGCGGTGATGCCCCCGGTGGGGATCTGTAGGGTGACCGGGCCGATGGACACCTCGGAGCTGTAGCTTTTGTGTACTGCGTTGAGGGTAATCACAGGCGTCCCTTTCGGAGGATAAAGATCAGGAATGTGATGCCACCGACCGCTTCGATGATGATGCCGACCACGCCTTGGGCGTAGAAGATGTTCTTCATGACGAAGTAGGCCCCGGCGAGCACCACGAACCCGGTCAGGAAGGCGACCGGGAAGATGTAGCGGTGATCGTAGGTATCGGCCAGCTGGTAGGCCAACGTGGCCACCAAGAAGCCGAGGAAGGTCATCGGCCCGACCAGCGCGGTGGACACGGCCATCAGGATCGAGACGAAGAACAGCGTGCGCATCACCTCGCCGCGGTGGTTAATGCCCAGGTTCATGGTGGTGTCGCGTCCCAGTGCAACGACGTTCAGTCGCTTGGAACTAGCGATGAGTGCCGTGCCGGCGAGTACCACCAGCGGAATCGCCACCGGCATGTAGCTCATATCGGCGTTAGACATGGAGCCGAAGAGTCGCGCGGTGAGAATGTCGAATTCACTGGGGGTTAAGAGCCGTTGCATGAAGGTCGAGATGGACCCGAGTCCGGCGCCGAGGATGATGCCGATGAGCAACATGATCTGGATGTTGCCCAGCTTGCCGGAGAGCAGCCAGCCGTAGAGTAGGCAGGCAAGTAGCACCATGATGGCCACCTGGGCCGAGAACTGCCAGAGTCCCTGCACCGCGCTGACACCGGCGGCGCCGAGGAAGAATACCGCCCCGGTCTGCACCGCGATGTAGAGGGATTCGAAGCCCATAATCGATGGGGTGATGATGCGGTTATTGGTGACCGTCTGAAAACTCACCGTCGCCACCGCCTGGCAGAAGGCCACAATTGCCATGGTCAACAGGCTGTTCGCGCGCATATTGGCGATCAGCCAGAAGCCTTCGGTTCCCAGCGGCATGGGGTTGTCCCACGCGAGCAAGCCGAAACCGAAGCCCACGGCGAGTACTAGCAGGATGCCGAACACCACCCAGTAGCGGGTGCGGGTGCGCCCTTGGGGTAGTGCCCCGGAGCCGCGGTGAATCCGCGGGCTCGGCGCGGGGGCCAACGGGCGAGTCAGTAGATTAGCCATGTTTACGCTGCCTCAACAGGAGGATGATGAACACCGCGGCGCCGACCACCCCGAGGATGAGCGAGACCGGAACTTCGAAGGGCCGGATGATGGTGCGTCCCACGAGGTCGCAGACGGTGGTGATCGCAATGCCCAGCAGACACACCCAGGGCAGGTTGCTGCGCAGGTCATCGCCGCGCACCATCGAGACGATGTTCGGCACGATGAGCCCTAGGAAGGGCAGGTTGCCAATCACCACGGTGACCACACCGGTGGCGATGGCGATCAGCCCGGTGCCGAGCAACATGACGCGTCGGTAGTTCAGGCCCACGTTGGTGGCGATTTCCTCACCCAGGCCGGCGACCGTGAATCGGTCGGCGACAAAGAACACGGCCAGGCCCACCAGCGCGACGATCCACAGCACCTCGTACTGTCCGCGAATGACCGAGGTGAAGGATCCGGCGAACCAGATCCCCAGGGACTGCAGCATATCGGTGGTTAACGCGAGGAAGGTGGAGAAGGCCCCGACGACAGCACCGAGCATGATCCCCACGATGGGTACGGTCAGCGACGCCTTGAGCGAGACCCGGCGCAGGAACAAGAAGAAGACCATGGTGCCGATGAAGGCGAAGGCGATGGCCACGGTCATCTTGGTCAGTAGTCCGGCGCTGGGGGCGATGATCATCACCGCAAGCAGGCCGAGTCCGGCCCATTCGGTGGTGCCGGTGGTGGTGGGCTCGACGAACCGGTTCTGCGTCAGTAACTGCATGACCAGCCCGCTCATGGCCATGGCGGCCCCGGCCAGGACGAGTGCGATGGTGCGCGGGATGCGGGTGATGGCGAACATTTCGGCACCGTCCGCGGCGCCAAAAATGTCGTAGACCCCGGTGAACAGGGAGAGCGCCAGCAGGGCGGCTACCCCCAGAATGCCCAGCAGGAGCTTGGGTTCGAAGAGCCGGCCCTTGGGCTTGGCCTCCGTTGGAATGCGTGTCATGGTGCCGCCGTGAAATGAAGTGTGGTGGATACGGCACAGCGGCGCAAACCGTTCCGAACGGTTTGCGCCACTGCTAGGGTCGCGTCGCGACGCTGATGGTTACTTGGCTTCCAGCGCGTCGGCGAATTCGTTGAAGAATTCGGTGTAGGTCTGGATGCCCTCGTTGGTGTAGGTGTCGTTGGGCATGACCACGACGTTGTTTTCCTTGGCGGCGGTGACGTTGGCCAGCGCCTCGGAGTTCTTCAGCAGTTCGGCGCCGGGCTTGTAACCCTGCTCGTCGGCGGCGATGGCGGCGTCACGGTCCATGACCAGCATCCAGTCCGGGTTGGACTTAGCGATCTGCTCGACGGAGATGTCATCGCCCTGGTGGTCGGTGGAGGCGCCTTCGACCTCTAGGGCCGGGGTCAGGCCGAGGATGTCGAAGACCGGACCGAGGGTGCGTCCGGCGCCCGGAGCCGAGTAGTTGATCTCGCCACCCGAGGTGATCAGGGCCATGACCTTCTCGTCCTTGTTGTAGGCGTCCTTCACGCGTTGGATGGAGGCATCGAACTCTTCGTTGAGCTTCTTGGCTTCGGCCTGCTTGCCGAAGATTTCGCCCAGTACGGTGGTCTGGCGCTTGAGTTCCTCATCCAGTGGCTTGTCGTCGGCCGGGTCGAGGTTCACCACGGTGGCCTCCGGGGCCAGCTTGGCGAAATCGTCGGCGTAGTCGGCGAAGCGCTGGCCGTTGATGATCAGGTCCGGCTTGACGGCGACGACGGCTTCCAGATTTGGTTCGCGGTGGTTACCCAGATCGACGATCGACTTGTCCTTGGTGTAGCCGATGGTGTCCGGCATCAATGCGACGGCGGCGGCCGAAAGCTTCACGCCCCAGCTCTCCAGAGTCTCAAAGGTGCGGTTATCGGTGGCCACTACCGAGCTGAAAGGCGTCTTAACGGTGTGCTCACCGTTGTTGTCGGTGAAGGTCACCGTGCTTTCGGCGGCCGGCGTGGAGGATTCGGCCGGGGCGGCGGTGGTGGAACCGCAGGCGGTCAGGGACAGGGCAGCGACGCCCAGCAGCGCTGCAGCGCGAAGCTTCATGGAGGCCATGTTTTCCTTCGAGTTGGGCACCCTGAATAGGTGCCGGATTGGGTGATCTGAAAATTAGCTTAGCCTTAGCTGTTCAAATTAAGCTAAACCATTGTCTTGTTAGATACCTCACTTTAGATAGGGTTAATTTCCCTTATTCATCGCATCATCCTCATGAATCCGCGGAATCGCGCCGAGAATATGTCGAAATACGGCGAGAAAAAGTAACCTAATTGTGTCGACGCGGCATGGTGAGGTGATGTGCCGAATCCCATGGTTTAGCCCGGCGGGAATGTCTGGCGCCCGGTGTCGGTTGTGCCAAGGACGAGCGAAGAGGGAGAGAAATATGAGCGCATCACCACGAGTAGTTATTCTTGGCGGGCACGGAAAAGTTGCCCTGTTGGCCGCACCGAAACTAAGCGCCCGCGGATTTGCCGTCGAGTCGCTGATCCGCAACCCGGAGCACGCGGCCGACGTCGAGCGGGCGGGTGCGAAACCCGTGCTTTTGGACATCGAGCAGGCCGGCGTCGATGAGCTGGCCGCAGTTTTCGCCGGCGCCCAAGCCATCGTGTTCTCGGCAGGCGCCGGTGGCGGTAACCCGCTACGCACCAACGCGGTGGACTATGAGGCCGCAACCCGGGCCATGCGGGCCGCGCAGCAAAGCGGCGTGCAGCGCTTTGTGATGGTTTCCTATCTGAGCGCATTGGTTGATGCCGAGCGTCTCGAGCCTTCGCATTCCTTCTACTCCTATGCCAAGGCAAAGTACGAGGCCGACGAGGTGCTACGCGACTCCGCTTTGGACTACACGATCCTTGGTCCCGGAGCGCTGACCCTGGAGCCGGGCACGTCTAAGGTGCGCGTGGCCGATGCCTTCGGCAGGATTGACGGGGCGGATCCGCAAAGTTCGGCAACCTCGCGTGAGAACGTGGCCGAGGCCATTGCGCTGGTGCTCGGCGAGGATCTGCTGATTCGTCAGACCGCCAACTTCATCGACGGGGACACCCCCATGGAAGTGGCCTGGGCTTAGTTGGCAGGTCGGGTCGCCGGTGCGCTTCGAGGTGCCAAGGACGCTCGTTAAGGCCCACGTTGTATTAGTCGTTCGGGAACTCACGTACTGTAGTTCAAGGCGTGGAATCACCGCGCCTTGAACGGCGAACGAGGGGAAACTCCACGTGACGGACATCGAGGAACTGAGCGCATCTGAACGTGCGTACCTGTTGATCCGCGACGGCGTGCTGGAGGGTACCTACGCTCCGGGAACCATGATCGGCGAGGCCTCGCTGGCCAAGGAGTTCAGTCTTAGTCGCACCCCGGTGCGCCTCGCTCTGGGACGTTTGCAGCAAGAGGGATGGATCGAAATCTTCCCGAAGCGTGGCGCGCTGGTCAAGGGTCTGAGTGAGCGGCAAATCGCCGAGCTGGCCAATACGCGCTGGCTACTTGAGAGCACCTCCGTGGCCGATGCCCCGGAGGCCGAATGCCAGCGCATGGCGCAGCGGCAGCTGGCGTCGATTGAAGCGCAACAGGAAGCTTTTGCCCAAGGGGACCTTCGGCAATTCGTTAACCTCACCATCGCCTTCCATCGCCGATTCGTCGAGGTAAGCGGCAACGGAATTCGGCTCGAACTCTATGACCGGCTGGCCGACCGGCACCGTTTCGCGCTGTTTTCCACCGGGGACATGTTGCAAAGCCGCTGCGCGGAGATCATTGCCGAGCACAAAGCGCTCGTGGAATTGATGGCGAATCGCGACGCTCAGGGCTTTGCCGAGCGCCTTCAGTTGCACATGTCCGATAGCGGCGCAGCGAGCTGAATCCAAGGCACTAAATCACTTCAATGTTCAGCTAGCGACGCTTGCGTGCATCTGGGATACAAGATGAATCCCAGATGCTTTACACTGAAGATCCGGGCGGCTTGGCCAACAAGAGCCGCCGTGGGGCAGTGAAAGGCGGGCAGATGGCCGGGCAAGAGGAACAGCAAGCAGGTGGCGTGCTGTCAGCTATGGCGGGCCGCGGCGACGAACGCGACCGAATCCAACGAAAGACCCTGTGGATACTGGCGATCACGCAGGTGATCGGCACCGTCGGGGTGGGCGTCGCCCCCTCGATCGGTATCCTGCTCGCCGAAGAAGTCACCTCCAGCGAAGTCTGGGCGGGGCTGGCACGAACCGCCAGCACGCTCGGTGCGGCCCTGTTCGGAGTGCCCTTGGGTAATCTCGCGGCGCGCTTCGGACGCCGCGTGGCACTGACCAGTGGCTGGTGGCTCGCCGCGCTCGGTGGGTTGCTACTCGTACCGGCCGCCCAGTACAACGTGGTGGCCCTGTTGTTCCTCGGCCTACTACTCATCGGGTCGGGCTCGGCCATCAGCCTCCAGGCCCGTTTCGCCGCCACCGACCTGGCGCAGAGCGCACATAAGGGCCGGAGTCTAGCGCTGGTCGTCTGGGTGGGCACCATCGGCATGGTGCTTGGCCCGAACCTCGGGATACCCGGGCAGTGGCTTGGAACGCTGACCGGACTGAATGTCTACGCCGGAGCCTTCCTGATTGCCGGTCTGTGCATGGCGTTGGCCGGTGTCCTGATTTTCATCTGGCTACGACCGGACCCCTTGCTGATTCTGCAGCGCGACGACGCCACCTCGCCCGCGGCCCCACGACCTGCTCGGGGCGGTTTCGGCCGCATCGCCGAGGAACTGCGCGTCAATCGGCGGGCCCGGTATGCGGTTGTGGCGATCCTCAGCGCACAGATCGTGATGGTCTCGGTGATGACGATGACCCCGGTGCACATCACGCATCACGGGGGCTCTGTCACCCTTGTCGGGCTGACCATCTCGCTGCACATTCTGGGCATGTATGCGCTCTCGCCCGTGGTCGGATTCATCGCCGACCGTATCGGGCACCGGTTCGCGATAGGAATCGGCTTGGTCTTCTTTGCCGGGGCGCTCTTAGCCGGTGGGCTGTGGCCGCAGGATATGCGCTGGATTATGGGCAGCTTGATCCTCCTCGGTCTGGGCTGGTCCTTTGTCAACGTTGCCGGTTCGGCACTGTTTTCCACCGTGGTCTCGGATCACTCGCGCGCCTCGGCGCAGGGCGGTGTGGATGCGCTGTCCAATCTGTGTGCCGCGGGCGCTGCGCTCGCGTCCGGTCCACTGATGGCAGGGACCTCCTTTGCCACGCTCACGCTGGTGGCGGGGCTGGTGCTGCTGCCGCTGTTGCTGCAGACACTCGGGGGAATCCGGCGCACGCCCGCGGATTAAGCGTGCCGGAGCGGTGCCACGTGCCGCACATATGCGCAAGGGTCCGCCACCACAGCTAAACGTGGTGACGGACCCTTGAGCGTGTTTGCCTTAGCGGGCGACGACCGGAACCGCGGTGATCGGCCAACCGGTGATCTGCTTCGGGCGCGGGGTGGCGTAGGTGCGCACCTTGGAGGTGCTCAACCGCATCCGCACGAGCGACTCGGCGATGGTGACCGCGGCGCGCACTCCATCGACGATCGGCACGCCGGTGGCCAGACGCACCTGCTCTTCAAGTTCGGCCATGCCGCCGCAACCAAGGCAGATCACCTCGGCCTTGTCCTCGAGCACGGCCTTGCGCGACTGCTCCACGATGGCCTGCACGGCGCGCTCGGGCTCGGATTCAAGCTCGAGGACACCCAGCCCGCTGGCGCGTACCGACGCGAGACGGTCGGTGAGCCCGGCCAGCTTGAGCCGGTCCTCGATCAGCGGCACGGTGCGATCCAGGGTGGTGACCACCGAGTACTTGTGTCCGAGGAATTGGGCCGTGGAGGCTGCGGCCTCGGTGATGTCCACGACCGGGACATCGAGCAGTTCCTGCAAACCCTCGCGCCCGTGTTCGCCGTAGCCGGCTTGGATCACGGCGTCGAAGGGCTCGGGGTAGTTGCTGACCTTGTCCATGACGGCCAACGCCGCGAGGTAGCTTTCGAAATTGCCTTCACAGGAGTCCGCACCGAAGTCCGGGGTCAGTTCGACAATCTCGGTGCCCGGGGAGGCGACCTGACGGGCGGAGTCGCCGATGGCCTGGGTCATCGAGGCGGTGGTGTTGACGTTGAGAATGAGAATACGCATGGGGTTCTTCCTGCCAGGATCGGACTAGTGCTTCGGTGCCACGGCGATGGCTTCGCCGTCGATGTCGGCCAGATCCACCGGCCGCTTGGCCAGCAGCAGGTAGGCGATGGCGCCCGCGCCGGATCCAAGGAACCAGGCGAAGGGGCCGACCACGTGAAGCGCGGGCAGGAAGGCCAGCAGCAGGGCCACTACGGAGCTGATCGCCAGGGCGGTGACCGCGCGGTAGTTCACACCGCGGGTGAAGTAGTAGGTGCCCTCCGGGGTGGAGCGGTACAGGTCCATCACGTTCACCCGCGCGCGGCGGATGATCCAGTAGTCGGCCATGATGATGCCGAACAGTGGGCCGAGCAGAGCGCCGAGACCACCGAGGAAGTAGTTGATGATCTGCGGCGAGTTGTACAGGTTCCACGGCAGGATGACCAGCCCGATCACGCCGGAAATCAGCGCGGCCTTGCGGAAGTCGAGGTGCTTCGGGAAGAGGTTGGTCAAGGCGTAGGTCGGGGCCACGAAGTTGGCCATCAGGTTCACCGCGATGGTCAGCACCAGCAGGGCGCCGGAGGCCAGCAACAGGGCGAAGGTGTTCGGTACCGAGGCGACCACATCCGAGGGCGAGGCGATCACGGTGCCGTTGATGGAGAACTGGGTGCCGGTCAGCACCACGACGATGGCGCCGAAGAAGAGCATATTCAGCGGGATGCCGAAGAAGTTACCGCGTACGATCGAGTTCTTGGTGGCCGCACCGCGGGTGAAGTCGCAGAAGTTCAGCACGAAGGTGCCGTAGATGGAGACCCAGAGGGCCGCTGCGCCGAAGATGGCGATCCACATATCCAGCCCGGACTTGGTTTCGCCGGTGCTCAGCGAGATGTTGAAACCGGATTCGAAGAGCATCCAGATGGCTAGGGCCAGGAAGGTGACCAAGATGATCGGGCCGGCGAAGGCCTCGTACTTGCGGATCATCTCCATGCCGTAGCTGACGATGATCAACTGAATGATCCATAGGACCACGAAGCAGATCCAGCCCAGCAGATTCAGGCCCAGGAAGCTGGTTTCCTGCAGCGTCGCGGCGCCCGGTGCTACGGCAATGATCATCACGCTGAGCACCTGAGAGGCCAGATAGGTCTGGATGCCGAACCAGGCGATGGCTACGGCGCCGCGGAGCAGTGCGGGAATCTGTGCGCCGTTGATGCCGAAGGCGATGCGGCTCATCACCGGGAAGGGGACGCCGGTCTTCTCGCCCATGAATCCGGAGAGGTTCAGCAGCACGAAGAGTAGCAGGGCACCGATGCCCAGTGCGGAGAGGATCTGCCATCCGCTCATGCCCAAGGCAAAGAGCCCGATGGCGAAGGCGTAGTTACCCAGCGAGTGCACGTCGTTGGCCCAGAGCGTGAAGATGCTGTAGGCGTTCCAGGTGCGGCCGGACCTCGTGGTGGGGGCCAGGTCCTGGTTGTAGAGCGAAGCGCTCAAATTGTGGGGGTTTTCCGGGGCAATGCCGGAAGAGTTGGTGGTCAGCAACACTGGCTGAGCATCGGTAGGGCTGGTTTTGGGCAGCGCCATTGCGAGTTCCTTAGAAAAGGTGGCATGAGATGCGCGAGGTTACGTCGAGGCGACGTGAAGTGGACGCACTACGGCCACGATGAATGGGGGAGCGACGGTCTAAAGATGGCGCAGAGCGCGCCCAGAGAGACGACGACGTCGCGGGCTGGGAACCTAAGGAATCTACGGGAATACCGGCTGGCCGAAGTGCGCGTAGAACTCGACGTTGGTGTTGCTGTAGAGGTAAAAATTGCTGCGCGAAGCAAGGGTGCGGGCGGTGCCCGCAAGGCGCTTGGGTGATCCGGTGGATCGTGGTTGGTTCATGGCTGCTCCTGAGCTATGTACTACAACTCCGAGATGTGTGCCACATCACTGGGTTCACTAACCTTAATGGTCGACCAGATGCTCGCGCAAGATCTTTTGGTAAAAAACTTTTCGCTGGCTGGAAATTGTTACCCACGCGCTGAGCCGCGAGTTACCGCTGGCTGGGGATTCTCTTGGGGTTTCGAAACTTCTCTGCCTACTGCTTGACAGTGATCCACGCCTCCCCCTAGAGTTTTCATCAAGCAAAACATAAATTCCGCTCTGTGGAATCAGCGACCGATCCTGAAGGAGGCACCGAAGTGTCCTACACTCTGAACTGCTCAATCCTGCTCACCGAGCTGCCCATCCTCGAGCGCGCCGCCGCCGCCAAGGCCGCGGGCTTCGACAGCGTGGAATTCTGGTGGCCCTTCGCCGAGGCCGTACCCACCGACAAGCAGGTCGATGAATTCATCGCCTCGCTGAAGGACGCTGGTGTACAGCTCGACGGTCTGAACTTCTTCGCCGGCGATATGCCCGGCGGCGATCGCGGCCTGGTCTCCTGGAAGGGACGCTGCAGCGAATTCAGGGACAACGTGGCAGTGGTCGCCGCCATCGGCGAAGCCACCGGCTGCACCTCCTTCAACGCCCTGTACGGCAACCGTCTGCCGGACTACTCGGCCGCCGAACAGGACGAGCTGGGCCTGAAGAATCTGCTGGTCGCCACCGAGGGTGTGGCCAAGATCGGCGGCACCGTGCTGATCGAACCGGTCTCCGGCACCGAGGCCTACCCGCTGAAGACCGCCGCCGACGCGCTGAAGGTAGTCGACGCCGTGAAGGCCGAGGGCAACAGCAACATCGCACTGCTGGCCGACTTCTACCACATGGCCGTCAACGGTGACGATGTCGCCGCCGTGATCGAGGCGCACGCCAAGGACTTCGGCCACATCCAGATCGCCGACGCTCCGGGCCGCGGCGCACCGGGTACCGGCGAGCTGCCACTCTTCGACTGGATCAACCGCTCCCGCGAACTGGGCTACACCGGCAAGGTCGCCCTGGAATACAAGCAGGACGCCGCCACCGCCTTCCAGTGGTTGACCTCCACTTCCGCCACCGCCTAAGCACCCGCACCATCTAGATTTTTGGAGTAAGACATGTCGCAGAACGTTGCATTCATCGGACTTGGCATCATGGGCCTGCCGATGGCCAAGAACCTCGTCAACGCCGGCTTCACCGTCACCGGTTTCAACCGCAGCCAGAAGGCCATCGACGACCTGGTCGCCGCCGGCGGCAAGGGTGCCTCCTCGATCGCCGAGGCCGTCAAGGACGCCGACGTCGTGATCACCATGGTCCCGGACTCCCCGGATGTTGAAGCCGTGGTCACCGGCGAGGAAGGCGTTTTCGCCAACGCCAAGGCCGGCGCCCTATGGATCGACAACTCCTCGATCCGCCCCGACGTTTCGGTCCGCCTGGCCGAAGAGGCCCGCGCCGCAGGCCTGCGCCCGCTGGACGCACCGGTCTCCGGTGGCGAAGCCGGTGCCATCGACGGCGTGCTCTCGATTATGGTCGGCGGTGCGCAGGAAGACTTCGATGCAGCCCAGGACGTACTCAACGCCGTGGGTAAGACCATCGTGCTGGTCGGCCCGGCAGGTTCCGGCCAGACCGTGAAGGCCGCGAACCAGCTGATCGTTGCCGCCAACATTCAGGCGCTCTCCGAAGCAGTGGTGTTCCTCGAGGCCTACGGCGTCGACACCGCATCGGCGATCAAGGTCTTGGGCGGCGGTCTGGCCGGCTCCAAGGTCTTGGACCAGAAGGCCCAGAAGATCCTGGACCGCGAATTTGCCCCGGGCTTCCGCCTGGCCTTGCACAACAAGGACATGGGCATCGTGACCTCCGCCGCCCGCGAAGCTGGCGTGGTGCTCCCGCTCGGTGCCCTCGTGGCCCAGCTGGTCACCTCGACCGTGGCCTCCGGCGACGGCGCACTGGATCACTCGGGTCTCTTCCGCGGCGTACAGCGCCTCGCCGGCAAGGCCGAGTAAGTTTCCCTCTCCCGCAAGGGACTGGCTACAGAATTCCTGGGGCGGGTGCACCGGCAAACGGCTGCACCCGCACCGTGGCCCCACCCGACGGCAACTGGACAGATTAGCTTTCTCCTTATTCCGGTGATCCCTGAACCGCCGGAGACGGTGTCCTTCGTTCCTAACACCTAGCGTCTGTCACGCTCACGGTTCCGTCGTCGATGGTGACTCATCTGCGTGATGCCACTAGCGGTGCGGCGGCAGATGCTCACCGTTTGCTCTTCCCACCCGCCCCAGGTCTCTACCTCCTGACTGAACCTCATCGCCCCCTCGAAGCGGGCGTACCACCCCAAAGGATTTGTGATTCAAATGGCAAAGATGCGCGCAGTAGATGCGATCGTGCTGATCCTGGAGAAGGAAGGCGCCACCGAGGCGTTCGGCCTGCCAGGTGCCGCAATCAACCCGCTGTACTCGGCGATGAAGCAGCATGGCGGAATCAACCACACCCTGCACCGCCACGTCGAGGGTGCCTCGCACGCCGCCGACGGGTACTCCCGCGCCACCGGCAACATCGGCCTCTGCCTGGGCACCTCCGGCCCGGCCGGCACCGACATGATCACCGGCCTGTACGCCGCGATCGCCGACTCCATCCCGATGCTGTGCATCACCGGCCAGGCGCCGACCAACGTGCTGCACAAGGAAGACTTCCAGGCCGTGGACATCGAGTCCATCGCCAAGCCGGTCACCAAGTTCGCGGCCACCATCCTGGAGCCGGGCCTGGTGCCGGGCTACTTCGCCAAGGCCTTCCAGGTGATGCGTTCGGGTCGCCCGGGCCCGGCCCTGCTGGACCTGCCGATCAACGTGCAGCTGGCCGAGATCGACTTCGACATCGACGCCTACGAGCCGCTGCCGGTGGTCAAGGCCGCCGCAACCCGTGGCCAGGCCGAGAAGGTTGTCGACCTGCTCACCGCCCACGAGCGCCCGATCATCATCGCCGGCGGTGGCATCATCAACGCCAACGCCTCGGACAAGCTCGTCGAGCTGGCCGAAGAGCTGAACATCCCGGTCTCGCCGACCCTCATGGGTTGGGGTGCGATCCCGGATAACCACCGCCTGCAGGCCGGTATGGTGGGCATCCAGACCCACACCAAGTACGGCAACGAAACCTTCCTGGCTTCGGACTTCGTGCTGGGTATCGGTAACCGCTGGGCCAACCGCCACACCGGCGGGCTGGACGTGTACCGTGCCGGCCGCAAGTTCGTGCACGTGGACATCGAGTCCACCCAGATCGGTCGCGTGTTCTCCCCGGATTTGGGGATCGTCTCCGACGCCGGTGCCTTCCTCGAGGTCGTGCTGGAGGTTGTGCGTGAGCGCAAGGCCGCCGGGTCGGTGCCGGACTACTCGGCCTGGGCCGACGAGTCGACCGCCCGCAAGGGTACCAACCACCGCAAGACCAACTTCGACAATGTGCCGATCAAGCCGCAGCGCGTGTACCAGGAAATGAACGCGGCCTTCGGCGAGGACACCACCTACGTGTCCACCATCGGGCTCTCGCAGATCGCCGGCGCGCAGATGCTGCACGTCTTCGGCCCTCGCAAGTGGATCAACGCCGGACAGGCCGGCCCGCTGGGCTGGACCGGACCGGCCGCCCTGGGCGTGGTGCGCGGTAAGCCGGGCGAGACGGTGGTGGCCCTCTCCGGTGACTACGACTTCCAGTTCATGATCGAGGAGCTCGCCGTGGGCGCGCAGTTCAAACTGCCGTACATCCACGTGGTGGTCAACAACTCCTACCTGGGCCTGATTCGTCAGTCGCAGCGCCCCTTCGAGATGGATTACCACGTCTCGCTGGCCTTCGATAACATCAACTCCCCGGAGACCAACGGCTACGGCGTGGACCACGTCAAGGTCGCCGAGGGTCTGGGCTGCAAGGCCGTGCGCGTCGAAGACCCGGCCAAGCTGGCCGAGGGCTTCGCCGAGGCCGGTCGCTTGGCCGCCGAGCATCAGGTGCCGGTGGTTGTCGAGGTCATCCTCGAGCGCGTCACCAACATCGCCATGGGCGCCCAGCTGGACGCCGTCAACGAGTTCGAGGACCTGGCCCTGAGCCCGGCCGACGCACCGACCGCACTGGTGCCGTTGAACATCGGCGAGAAGGTCAACGCCTAACCTGTTACGTAACATCACGCTGCCGCGCCGCGTTTCCGACAATACTGGGAGCGGGCGCGGCAGCGTTCACATCTACCGAAACTTTTTTGCATCTCAAGGAGCGTAAGAGCCGATGAAGATCGTCATTGCCTCGGACAAGTTCAAGGGCACCCTGACCGGCGCGCAGGTGGCCCAGGCCGTCGCCACCGGGCTTGAGCGCTCCATCCCCGGCGTACAGACCAGCGCGGTACCCGTAGCCGACGGCGGCGAAGGCACCGTCGACGCGGCCCTGGACGCTGGTTTCACCCCGCGCCAGGTCACCGTCACCGGACCCACCGGCCAGCCGCTAGAGGCCAGCTACGCGCTCAAGGACGGCGTGGCCGTCATCGAAATGGCCGCGGCCTCCGGGCTGGATGTGCTGCCCGAGGGGCGCAAGGCTCCGCTGACCGCCACGAGCTACGGCACCGGCGAACTCATCAAGGATGCGCTGGATGCCGGGGCCACCCAGATCGTGCTCGGGGTCGGCGGTTCGGCCACCACCGACGCCGGTGCCGGAATGTTGCAGGCCTTGGGTGCCAGCTTCCGCGACGCCTCCGGAGACGAACTACCCGGTGGCGGCGGGGTGCTCGAGCACCTGTCCACCGTGGATCTGTCCAAACTGGATGCGCGCCTGCGTGACACCACCGTGCTCCTTGCCGCCGACGTGGATAACCCGTTGACCGGCGCGAACGGTGCGGCCCATGTCTTCGGCCCGCAGAAGGGTGCCGACGAACAGCAGGTCGCCCAGCTCGACGCGGCCCTGGGGCACTTTGCCGATCAGGTCGAGGCCCAGTTGGAAAACAGCTACCGGAATAACCCCGGTGCCGGCGCCGCCGGCGGCATGGGGTACGCGGCCATGGCCGTGCTCGGTGCCACGCGCCGCCGCGGCATCGACGTCGTCCTCGAATTCACCGGTCTGGAACAGGCCCTGCAGGGGGCCGACGCGGTGATCACCGGCGAAGGCAGCCTCGATAGCCAGTCGTTAGAGGGTAAAACCCCCATCGGCGTGTCCGAGATGGCCGACGCACACCAGGTGCCGGTGTACGGCATCTGTGGGCGCACCACGCTGGATGCCGAAACCCTGCAGAAGGCCGGCTTCCGCGCCACCGTTGCCCTCATGGATCTGGTGGACAGCCCGGAGGAGGCGATGGCCCGCGCCGCCGAACTGGTGGTGGACGCGGCCGAAAAGCTCGGCGAGCAGATCGGCGCGGATCTGGCGCTCAAGCGCACCGCCAACTAAGCCTTAACCACAGCAACAGCGTTCCCGCCGGGTCGATGACCCGGCGGGAACGCTGCGTTTAAGCGGGAGGTTAGCCGCGTGGCCCGACGGCGTCGAGCGTGCGGCCTCGCGGATTTGTGCGGACGCGGCGCGGTAAGCGCAGCGCGCCGGCGGTTACCGCGAGGATCGAGAGCAGCACCAACACGCCGGCCGGGGCGGCCACCGCCCACGGGGCGCGCTCGAGATAGTTCAGCCCCTCGGCCAGAATTAGCCCGAGCTCCGCGGTCGGCGGCTTCGGGCCAAGCCCCAGATACCCCAGGCTGGCTAGGGTCAGCGCGAGCCCCGGCAAACGCAACAGCGCATGCTTCAGGAGCGGGCCGAGCAGCTGCGGCAGCAGGTGCCGGAAATAGATCTGCGCGCGGTTGAGTCCGAGCAACGGCAACATGCGAATATGCGCCTGGGCCGAGAACTCATGTAAAAGCGCGGAGGTGTGCGCGGCCAGCGGGGCCCAGCCCACCGCGGAGACCGCGATCACCGCCCCGGGCACCGAGGGGCCGAAGATCGTGGCCACCAGCAGCCCGGCGATAATTGGCGGCGCCGCATTGGCGACCTCCAACGGGCCGATGCTCAGCCGCGGGAAGCTGCCCAGCACAATGCCCAACACGAGGCAGATCGCCACCACCAGCAGAGCCAGCGCCAAAGTGAGCAACGCCCCGTGCCCCACCCGCGCCAGCAGGTCACGTCCCGAGGCGTCCGCCCCGAAGGGGAGCAACAGGCTCGGCGCGGCCAGCCGCGGATGTGCGGAGGCGAAGGGGTCACGCGGCAGGGCGCAGAGCACGATGACGGCCAACAATGCCAGACACCCGCCCGGCAGCAACAGGTCGCGTCGCGTCGAGGCGCCGGCCAGGGCGGAGATCGGCACATTGCCCGCGCGCACGGCCGGTCCCAGAATGAGCCAGCGCACCAGCGCGGCGGCGGTGCCCAACAGCGCGGCGAGCAGCAGCAACACCAGCAGGCTGGCCTGCAGCGCCGGAACGTCCTGCGCCGAGGCCGCCCCGAGCATCAACCGTCCGAGCCCGGGGATGGCGAAGGTCTGTTCCACCGCGACGGCTCCGCCGGTGAGCCCGATGACCACCAGCGCCAGCTGTCCCACCAGTGGGGCCGTGGCGCGCCGTAGCGCCGCCAGGGCCACGGACAGCGGCCGGTAGCCGGCCCGCTGCCAGGTGGCGACCCAGCGTTCGGCGAGGGTGGCCGCCAGCGAATCGGAGAGCAACTTGCCCATCAACCCGCCGGCCGGAATGCCGAGGGCCAGGGCCGGAAGCACCGCATTGTGCAGGGATTCCCAGCCGAAGGGCGGGAACCAGCCCAGCCAGATCGCGAAGATCAGCATCAACAGCATCGCCAGCACGAACTCGGGCAGCGCGGTCAGTGCGGTGGCCGCCGCGCCGCTGCCAGCCCGCACCTTTCCATTCAGGCCACGGCGCAGCACCGGTAGGCAGAGCCCAATGCAGCAGCACAACGCGACCAGCAGCGCCAACCCCATAAGTGTCAGCGAGACGGCGAGGGCCGCGAAAATACCCTCGGCCACCGGAGTATGGGAAACCCACGAGGTGCCTAAATCACCGTGCAAAACCCCGGCGAACCAGTCCACCATGATGTGCCAGGGCCCGCGGTCCAGCCCCAGCTCGGCGCGGATGGCGGCAAGGGCCTCATCGGTGGCCTCACGGTCGGCATAGCGTGCGCGCAGAATTGCCCGCTCGGCGGAGACCGAGGAAAACCAGGGAAGCAGCCCGGCGATGGCCAGCGTGGCGGAGAAGGCTAGGACCCGCGAGCCCCACCCGATCAGCGATTTCATGGTTCGATCGCGGTGGAGGTGGAAACCAGCGCGCGCTCGCGCGGATCACGGACCGCGTCGCGTACCTGCCGCTCACCCTGAATGACGCGTTCGTGGAGCATCGGGATCGCCGCATCGCTGGCCAAAATCAGCGACTCGGCCCGGGCGATCGCGGCTCGACGCTCGGCGCCGGGGGCCGCGGCACTGGCCTCGGCCAACGCCCGGTCGATGTCCTTATCGCAGAGCTGAGAAATGTTGAAGGAACCCTTGCAGGCGAAGTCTGAGTACATGTAAGCCACCGGGTCACCGGAGTCCAGTACGGTGGCGCGGGAGAGAATGAAGGCGTCGAATTTGCCCTCGAGCGCATCGGCCTCGATGTACTGGTATTCGCGCACGTCCTGGGTGACCTCGAAGCCGGCCGCCTCGAGTTGCTGTTCAATGAGCACGGCCACCTCGGGAAGTTCGGCCCGGTCCGTGAAGGTACCCAGCTTGATCTTCGCCCCGTCCACCTTCGCCGCGGCCGGTCGCGTGTTCAGCGTCTGCTGATAGGCGGCTGCCTCGCGTTCGGCGGCGACCCAGGGTAGCGCCGGGCCGAGCAAACCGGCGGCCTGGTCGGCGCGCTGCTCGTATACGTCGGCGACGATCCGCGCCCGGTCGATGGCTTCACGGGCCGCGGCCCGCACCGCAGGGTCCTTGAAGGGACCGGATTCGGTGTTCAAGTAGAGCGTATTGGTGCGTGGCATGGGCACCTCGAAAATGAGCGAGGGGTCGATCTGCGCGGCCTGGCCCACCGGGATGGCCTCGACGATATCGGCCTCGCCGGTGCGTAGCGCGGCCGCGCGAGCCGTTCCGTCGGGCACATAGTGCACGTCGAGTCCGGCCGCGGCGGCCGGCTCGCCCCAGTACTTCTCAAAGCGGTTCAGCGTGGCCGAGGAGGTGCCATTGGAGGCAACGAGTTCGTAGGGGCCGGTGCCGGTGCCCACCGGGTACACCGTCTGTCCGGTGTAGGCGGCGGGGGAGAGGATGGACAGCTGCGGGCTGGAGAACCGGTGCGAGAGCAGCGGGTCGGGCTGCGCGGTGGTGATCAGTAGCTTGTCACCCTCGGTACGGATGCTCAGTTCCACCCCGTCGAGAATGCGTGGCTGCGGGGTGGCATCCACGGCATGTTGCAGGGCGGCGGCCGCCACCTCGGCGGTCAGCTCGGTGCCGTCGTGAAAGCTCACCCCGTCACGGATGGTGAAGGACCAGGTGCGCTCGTCGACGCGGTTTACGGCGCTGGCCAGCTTCGGTTCGGCCTCGTCCTGCTCGTTGAGCACGGTCAGCGTTTCGGCGGTGTTCCAGCGGGAGAGTTTAAAGGCATCATCGCTCAGCGGGCTCAGCCCGGAACGTGGCGGCTGCAGCATGGCCAGCGAGATGCGTTGCTCGCTCTCCTGCTCGGCGGAGGCCTGCGACGAAGAGAAGCAACCGGTCAGGGCCATCGGCATCAGGCCGATCAGCGCAAGGCCGGAAACTAGTCGGGTGCGAGTGCGGGTGAACATCGTGGTTCAACTCCTTTAGTTGGTGGTTGAAAGCTGGGATTCCGCGGTGGCCGAGGCCGCCACGGGCGGTATGGTGCGGGTGATCACCGCGGCGCTGAGCAGCCCGAGCACTGCAAGCAGGGCCCAGGGCAGTGCGGCCAGCGGTCCGCTGTGTGCCGCGCGTTCTAGCAGCGGGCCGAGGACGAGCCCGGTGAGTAGCATCGCGACACCCGAAACGCTGGCCTGCAAGCCGAGCCGGGCGCCGCGCGAAGCCTCCGGACCCTGACTGCATAAGTGCAAAATGGTGGGGCCGACCAATAGGTGCCCGAGGATGAAGCACAGCACCATGCAACCCACCGGCAGGTAACTCCACGGTTCGCGTCCCGGGCTCAGCGCCGCGAGCGCCAGCGTGCCGAACCCTAGGGTCATGAGCCCGAAACCGGTGCGCAGGGTGGCGCCAGGGCCCAGGTGGCGTCCGAGGCGTGCCAAGGGCAGCTGGCAGGCAATGGACAACAGCGAGATCCCCAGGAAGATCCAGGCGATGCTCGCTCCCGGCGCCTGGATGCGGCGCAGTTCCACCGGCAGCCCGAGATATAGCTGGTTGTAGCCCACGAGGTTAATGGCGCTGAAGATCGTGAAGGCGAGAAAGCGCCGGGAAAACCTGGGCCGCGACCTGCTGGGGCGGGCACCGGAGGGCGCCGCTCGGTGCGGCGGGACCACGCGCCAAGCGACGACCGCAAGTACCGCGAAAAGCAGCACGCAGCCGGTGGCCAGCGCCGCGAAACCGGTGGGAAGCAAAAGCAGCGCCACTAGCGGTCCCAGCGCCGTGCCAATTTCGCCGACCATATTAAACAGGGCGAAACTTCCGGCGGTGCCGCGGGCAGAGTTGGCACCGGCCCGTGAGACGAGCACCTGAAGCGCGGGGGAGAACAGGGCCGCCCCGATGCCGGTGCACAGCGCACCGAGCACCAGCCAGGGTAGCGTCCCGCTAAAGCCCAAGGCCATAAACCCGACGATGCGCAGGGCGAAGCCACAGACCAGGGTGGATCGCGCCCCGAAACGGTCGGTGAGCATCCCGCCGAGCAAGAACATGCCCTGTTGGCTAAAGGTGCGTAGCGACAGCACCAGGGCGATAGCGCTGGTGCTCAGCGCATGCGAGGTGGCCAGCACATGCGCCAGGAGCGGCATGACCGCGAAGAAACCGATATTGCATCCGCACTGGGCGATCAGCGCGAACCGCAGGGTGGAGCTCGCCTTCACCGGCTCACAGCGCTCCGGGGCACCGGTACCGAGGCACGCAACAGCCGTGGGAAGTCGGCGGTGGAGTTACGCAGAATGTCGCTGGTAGCGCCTTGCTCGACGATGCGCCCACCATCGAGCACCAGGGTGCGCTCGCAGAGCCGCTCCAAGGCGTGCAGGTCGTGGGTGATGAAGAGCATTCCGGAGCCGCGCTCGGCACCGAGCCGGATGAACAAGTTGAGCACCGCCTCACGTAATTCCGGATCGAGGCCGCTGACCGGTTCGTCGGCAAGCAGAAGTTGCGCCCCGGTGCACAGGGCACGGGCGATTGCCACGCGCTGTGCCTGGCCGCCGGAAAGCTCCTGCGGATAGCGCTCGAGCACCGTCGCCGGTAGCTGGACGGCCTCGAGGGCCGCACGGGCCTGCAGTTTCCGGTCCCCGGGCACGGCGAGGTATTTCATCGGTTCGGCCAGCGCGCTGGCCACCGTCAGTCGCGGGCTGAGGCTTGCCGCGGCATCCTGCGGTATATATTGCACGGCGCGCCGGTACCAGTGCAGGGTGGAGCGCGCGGTGGCCCGAACCGCCTGCCCATCGAACTCCAGGCTGCCGGCATCGGGCGGCAACAGGCCCAGCAAGATGCGCGCCAGCGTGGTCTTTCCGGCTCCCGAACGGCCAATGAGCCCTAGCCGTTCACCGGGCGCGATGCTCAGGCTCACATCGGTGAGCACCTGGCGTGCCTGCCGACCGCGGCCAAAGCGCTTACTCAGTGCGTGGGCTTGCAAGGTGCTCATGCGCTCGCCGCCAGTGCGTGCGGGTGCGCTGCTTCGGACAGGGCCAGGCTACGCTGCGTATGCACCGTCCCGTGGCGCAATTCGATCGCGCGGTCGCAGAGCTGTGCCGCCACGGGCAGGTCGTGGGTGATGAAGACCAGCGTGGCGCCCAGCTCGGTCACGGTCTGATCGATCAGTCGCAGGATACTTGCCTGGGTGACCATATCCAGTGCGGTGGTGGGCTCGTCGAGAATGAGCAGATCGGCGCGCTGGGCTAGGGCCATCGCGAGGCAGATGCGTTGTCGTTGCCCGCCGGAGAGCGTGCCGGAGTAGCAACGCGCCACCGGGCTCGGGTCTTCGAAGCCGACCCGTTCGAGCATCTGCAGGACCTGCGGGTCATTGCCGCTCGGCGCGCCCAAGGCCTTGGCGAGCTGCCGACCCACGCGCACCAGAGGGTTAAGCGCGGTGAAGGAATCCTGAGACATGCTGCTGACACGGGTGAGAGCCGCCCGGTCTTTGCGCGCACTGAAACGTAGGTCCTGTCCGAAGAGACGCACGGAGCCGCGCCTCTGTTGCGCCGGGCCGGTGGCACCGTGCATTAGCCCGGCGCAGAGCGATTTACCGGAACCGGAACGGCCAATGAGCGCGACGCGTTCGCCTTCCTCAATGCGGAAGCTGAGATTCTTCAGCAGTTCGGTATGGCCAACGCTCAGGTGCAGGGCGTCGAATTCTACGGCGGGTGATTTCATGGTGGCTCGCAATGTTCGGAGGGGCACCTAAACCTTATTGCGAATGAGTTGCAATATCAAAACTACGGTAGAGTAGCTTTACGTTCCACGACGTAGGGGGCAGCGCAGAATGTTAGCTGCCTTACCAACTGCCCCTCGGCCGGCGCTACCTCGATATTCTGGTGAGGTTAACCATCAACCAAGACAGCACAAGGAACCCACGTGTCATTAACTCAGGAAATGACCTCCACGCCGAGCACGCTTCCGGCCCGTGGCACCGCAGTGCAACAGCGCTGGGTCGCCGGCGTCTTTCGGGGTATTGCATTGCTCGAATGCCTCACGTGGGTCGGCATGCTCACGTCCTTGCTGTTTAAATACGTGATCAACGGAAATGCCCTCGGCGTGACGATTTTTGGTTGGGCCCACGGTATAACCTGGCTGCTTTTCTTGGCCTCCGCGCTCGCCGCGGCGGTGGTATTCCGCTGGAAAATCTGGGTATTCCTTCTCGGCTGCGCGGTCTCCACGCTCCCGTTCCTTACCTGGCCCTTCGAGCTGTGGATGGCACGTTCTGGGCGGTTACGCGTCTCCGGTTAGAAAAGTCATCCCCACGATGACCTCGCGGCGTGCCCGGGGGCGGCCATAATGAAGACGGGGCGCTAAGCCCGCACATTAGCCACCGAAAGGACGACCGGGACGATGCCGTGGGATTGGCGAGCCGCCATAGACCGGGTGAAAGACGACGCGAAATTTGATGCGAGCCGTGCTTCGGTGCGCCGCTGGGCGCTGAGCATGCAGCAGCCGGTCTCGCATTCGACGCTCGTAGACCGGATCTTCTTTCTCTTCGCAACCGTGGCCGCCCTCTGGCTCGCGGTAGTGGTCTCCACCCAGGGCTTTCGGCACGTCCTTGGGCCGTTACTATTTATCCCCGTCTGGGCTATCTTGGCCTATTTGGCGTTGCCGCGCATTCACCGGATGCTTTCGGATCTCTACGTCCCGGATTACTTCTTCGGGCGTTCGCGAACTGCCGATGGCTTGCTCGGAGATCCGATCAACCTTGCGGTCAACGGCTCCTTGGCGCAGCTTGACCAGGCCATGCGCCAGGCCGGGTGGCATCGCGCGGAGGACGTCACGCTGAGCTCGGCGTTGAAGATCGTAGTTTCCACGATCTTCCGGCGCAGTTATCCCACCGCCCCGGTGTCGCCGCTGATGCTCTTCGGTCGCCCGCAAAACGTGGCCTATCAGCAAGAGGTGGAGGGCAATCCCAAGAAGCGCCATCACGTGAGGTTCTGGCACACCCCGCAAGGGTGGCTCTTGCCCGGCGGCACGGACGTGGATTGGCTAGGTGCCGGTACTTTCGATTCGAACGTCGGTCTGTCGTTGTTCACCATGCAGATCACGCACCGGATCGACGAGAATACCGATATCGAACGCGATCACGTCATCAGCTCGATGACCGAGCACACTCCCGAATTGACGGTCAGCGTGTTGGAGAATTTCACCACCGGTTACCACAGCCGAAACGGTGGCGGTGACCGCTTTATCACCGACGGCAACCTGCCAATTGTCGATGTCAGCCAAGTTGCGGCGCAGTCCTCGGATGAGGGCGAAGAGGTGCAGATCCGCCATTCGCACGAGGCCCTGACCAAGGCACCGCTGGGTATGGTCACCGGCGGTCTGCTGGCCATAGCCATTACCCTGATCACGGCGATCTCGGCGGTGACCGACCCATCTGGATTTGTCGATCAGCCCATTGAAGATTGGCAAAGGACCACTTGGGTGGCCATGATCATCGGCTTTTTCGTAGTGCTGTTGGCCTTCCAAATCGAACTGGTGCGTCTGATGTTCAAGCGCCGCCACCGGGCTCGATTTGTGCTGATGGCGACCCTCGCGGCGGGTGTCTTATTGACAGCTCTTGATTACTTTTCACCCGGGGTCAGTATTCGTTTGGATGGGACACTGACCATGGCGACCCTGCAGTGCGTGGCCCTGATCGGTATCACAAGTGATCGGGCCGCCGCCTGGGTCCGCGTGAAACCGCGTCCAGCACTCGAGGCGTAGACCAAGAAATTGTGAACGAGTTCTTTCGCGTTTCCCCTTAAATGGCGATTTTTAAGCAACAATTAACAACGGACAGTTGACGGCGTAAAGCAGGTGAATGGCTTGGCAGGTAAGGACTTCGAACCGGAATCGGTGCGTGTCATCGAGCAAATCCGGAACGAAATTATCGATGGCGTGCGCAAGCCCGGTAGCCGTCTGGTGGAGCGCGATCTCGCCGAAGAACTCGGTGTCAGCCGATTGCCCATCCGCGATGCTCTGCGGGTGCTGGTCTCCGAAGGTTTGGTGACTCCGCGTCCGCGCACCTGGGCCACGGTCCGCGAATTTTCGGCCTCCGACGTGGCCGACCTGCACGAAGTGCGCGCGGCGCTCGAGGCCATGACCTTTACCCTGGCCGCACAACGCCATACTCGGGAAGGACTGGCGGAACTTCGCGAGGTGCTCGACCGGGAGTTGGCTGCCGCGGCGAACCAGGATTACACCACGGCGCGACGTGCCGGGGCGAGCTTTCACGAAGTGGTTATCAAGCTGGCGGGCAACGATTTGCTCTTGGAGTTGCAAAGTTCGTTGGCTCCGCGAATGCGTTGGCTTTTGGCGCAACACGACGATCTGCAGACTATGGCCCACGAGCATGAGTTACTTTTCGAGGCCATCGCGGAACGCGATGTCGAGCTGGTCAAGCGGTTGGTCGAGCAGCACCTGAATACCAGCCGCGGTAGCCTCGCCGATAAGCGAGCCCGTGAGGATGAAGCTGCAACCGAGGCCGGTATTCACTAACTCTTGAATATCAATCGGGTAGTCCGGGATTCCGGACGGCCGGTGTGAATTCTGCGGTACGGCAGACTTGTGAGCGCGATTACATAGAGGGCGTGGCCCTCGTGGGCCGTGTGTAAGAGTCCGCAGTTCCAAGGAGTATCGTGAGAACCAGCCAACCCGCCCAGAGTCTCAAAAGAGGACTAAGTACCCGGCACATCCGGTTCATCGCGCTCGGCTCGGCCATCGGCACAGGGCTGTTCTACGGTTCGGCCGGCGCCATCCGAATGGCAGGTCCGGCGGTGTTGCTTGCCTATGTGATCGGCGGCGCCGTGGTGTTCATGGTGATGCGTGCCCTCGGTGAGATGGCGGTGCGCAATCCGATCTCCGGGTCCTTCGGCTCCTACGCCACCCGCTATGTGGGACGCTTCGCCGGGTTCGTGACGGGCTGGACCTATACCTTCGAAATGTTCGTTGTCGCACTGGCCGATGTCACTGCCTTCGGCGTCTACATGGGTTTCTGGTTCCCGAATGTTGAGCGGTGGATCTGGATCCTAGCGGTGGTCTTCTTTATCGCCGCGGTCAATTTGCTCTCCGTGAAGGTATTTGGTGAGCTGGAATTCTGGTTCTCGCTGATCAAGGTCGTGGCGATCATCGCGATGATCGCCGGTGGTATCGCCGTGATCGTCTTTGGCCTGGGCAACCAGTCCGAAGGTGCCGCAGGCATCTCGAATCTCTTCTCGCATGACGGGTTCATGCCCAATGGCATCATGGGCATGCTCATGTCCTTCACCATCGTGATGTTCGCCTTCGGCGGCACCGAAGTCATTGGCATCACCGCCGGTGAAGCGCAGAATCCACGCAAGGTGATTCCGAAGGCTATCAATTCGGTTCCGATCCGCATTCTGCTCTTCTACGTACTGACCCTCGGCGTCATCATGTCCATTCAGCCGTGGAACACCATCAATGGCGATGAAAGCCCCTTCGTATCGATCTTCTCGAGCATCGGACTGTCCTCGGCGGCTCACGTGCTGAACTTCATCGTGATCACCGCAGCGCTTTCGGCCATCAACGCCGATATCTTCGGTGCCGGACGCATGATTCACGGTATGGCCAAGCAGGGCCAGGCGCCCATGGTCTTTACCAAAACCACCGCCAATGGCGTGCCGTGGGTGACCTCGCTGTCGATGATTGTGGCGTTGCTGATCGGCGTGGTGCTCAATATCTGGTTCGAGGATCAGATCTTCTTCCTGATCGCCGCCTTGGCTACCTTCGCCACCGTTGTGGTGTGGCTGATGATTCTGCTCTCGCATATTGGGATGAAGCGCGAAATTGCCCGCAGGGGCCTGAAGTCCGCAGGTTTCCAGATTCCCTTCTGGCCGCTGGGCAGCTACCTAGCCGTGGCCTTCATGATCTTCGTGATCGTCATGATCGGCGTGGTGCCCGATACCCGTAGCGCGCTAATTACCGGCGCGGTCTGGGTGCTGGCTCTTGGCGCCTGCTACTGGTTCTTCGTGCGCGGTAAGCAAGCGCCCGAAAACGACGAATTCGATGAACAGCCCGATGGCGAGCTCGAACTGCAGCATCAGGTCGAATCCGTGGACGGTCTGCGGTAGCCCTAGTCACCGAGGGTTAGCGGGGGTCGCGAGTGCGTTGCTACGCACCTGCGGCCCCCTTCTTCATGCGGATTTGGGATGGAAAAGAAGCCCAAAGCGCCCTTGTTGGTGGCGTGGCTCACACCTAATCTTAAATGGGATCCCAATTTGGGATCCCAAGGCAGGATGCCGTGCGAACGCACCACGATGGGAAGCGCGCCCCGTCGACTGCCGCCCCCATACACCGCAGCTTCGACGAGGACGTTATATGTCTACGAACCAACGAACATCCCCTCCACTCAAGGACGCGCCGCGCACCGATTCGACCGCCAAGGTCACCAATGTGCGCTGGAAACTATTCATTCTGCTGCTGATTCTGGTCACCGTGAACTACATCGACCGTGGTTCGATTTCGGTCGCTCTGCCGATGATTCAGAAAGAATTCAACCTGCCACCGGAACTGCTGGGGCTCTTGCTCTCGGCTTTCTTCTGGACTTATGCGGCAATGCAGGTACCGGTCGGCTGGTTGATCGACCGTTTCGGTCCCCGCAAAATGCTCACCGCCTCCTGCGTGGGCTGGGGAGCGGCCACCGCGGCCTCCGGCCTTTCCGGTGGTTTCCTGTCCATGTTCATCGCTCGAATGGGTATCGGCGTGACCGAGGCCGGTGTGATGCCGGCTGGCGGAAAGCTCAACGCCCTGTGGATGCCAGCGAAGGAACGCGGCCGCGGTGCCACCATTCTGGATGCCGGTGCCCCACTGGGTGCGGGTCTTGGCGGCATCGCCATTGCCGGCCTGATCGCGTTGACCGGTTCCTGGCGCTGGGCCTTTATCATCGCCGGTGCGGCCACCGTGCTATTGGGTTGGGCCGTGTGGTGGTACGTACGCGATAACCCCCGCAGTCACCCATCCATGAGCGAGGCCGAAGCCGACTATATCGAGGCTGCGCACCGCGAAGAAGACGAAGCCAATGCCGGCAGCAACGGCAAGGGCAAGCTACGCAACTACCTGAAGTACCGTTCCTTCTGGTCCATGTGCTTCGGCTGGTTCGGTTTCAACGGTGTCTTCTACGGCCTGCTTACCTGGGGCCCGCTGTATCTTTCGGAATCCAAGGGTTTCGACCTGAAGGAAATCGGCTGGTCCACCTTTGTGATCTTCGGCGCCGGATTCGTCGGGGAAATTATCGGCGGACGCTTGGCCGACACCCTGCAGAGCAAGGGTTTTGGCACCAATAAGGTCATGCGCACGCTGCTGGGGCTCTCGGCGGTCATGGTGACCCTAGGCTTGGTGGGTACCACCGTGATCCCGGATCCGATTACCGCGGTCATCATGCTGTCGATCGTGCTGTTCTTCCTGCGCTGGGTAGGCCTGTTCTGGGCCGTTCCGGCCACGTTAGGCGGCCGTGCTAACGCCGGCGTGCTCGGTGGCGCGATGAACTTCAGTGGCAATATCGCCGGCTTCCTCACTCCCATCGCGGTGGGTCTGATCGTGGGTGCCACCGGCGGCTACACCTGGGCATTGCTCTACTTCGTCGGGTCGGCCCTGATCATGGGGATCTCCGTGATTACCCTCGACTACTCCAAGCGACTGGCCATCTAAGAAGTAAAGGCAAACCCATGACCGGCGATCCGCGAACCCCTAAGGCCGCACCACTACGCGAACAGGTGCGCGACACCATCCGTCAACGTATTTTCGATGGCTACTACGCACCGGGCACCCGGCTGATCGAACGCGATCTGGCCGCGGAGTTCAGTGTGTCGCGCCTGCCGGTGCGCGAAGCGCTACGCATGCTGCGCCAAGAGGGTCTGGTGGTCGAAAAGGCCACCCGCGGATCGCTGGTCGCCTCACTCACCGAAAAAGACGTGCGAGACCTCTTCGATCTGCGCGGGGCGCTGGAGGTTCTGGCCTGCCGATTGGCGGCCGAACGAGCCACCGCAACGCAGTTGGAAGACCTCTCCGAATTACTGGACGCGGCCGATGCGCTCCTTGCGGCCGGCCGCCGCGACAAGGCGCAACGCACGAACAACGAGTTCCACGACCGCGTCATCGACATCGCCGACAACGACCTGCTACGGGCCGCACTGGCCCCACTGACCGGACGCCTGCACTGGCTCTTCCGGCACGTGGATGACCTCGCCGAACTGATCGGCGAACATCGTCGGCTACTGGCGGCCATCGCGAGCGGTGAGCCGGACACCGCCGCCGCCGAATCGGCCCGTCACATCGCCAAATACCGTGCGCAGTTTCCCGAACTGCACGCCACCGTCACCTCAGGACAACAATGAAACTACTAGTGATCAACCCCAATATCTCCGACGACGTCAGCGCGCTGATCGCCGCCGAGGCGCAACGCAGCGCCGCGGCCGACACCGAGCTGAGCGTACGGACCGCCGCCACGGGCATGCAATATATCGAAACCCGTCTCGAGTCGTTGATCGCCGCACCCGCGGTGGCCGAGGCGATCGCGGAGAACCCCGGCCACGACGCCGTGCTGGTCGCCGCCTTTGGCGACCCCGGGATGCCTGCCCTCAAAGAACTGTGCCAGGTGCCGGTGATCGGAATGACCGAGGCCGCCTTAGCGGCCGCCGCGCTGCAAGGCAGCCGCTTCTCGATCATCGCGATCTCCGCGCGGATCACCGCCTGGTACCGCGACACCGTTGAATCCTATGGCTACGGTTCGCGGCTCGCCTCGATCCACTCGTTGAGCGACCCGCTCGGCGGCATCGGCACCGTGCAGCGGGACTTCGGCGACAAGCTGGTGGAACTCGCTCGCCACGCTGTGGAGCACGACGGAGCCGATGTGATCATTCTGGCCGGAGCGCCGCTGGCCGGATTGGCCCGCGAGGTTTCCGACCAGATCCCGGTACCCGTGGTTGACGGCATCTCCGCCGGCGTGAAACTCACCGAGGCCATTGTGGCCCTGCATAGCGGCACGCACCGCGCCGGCTCCTACGGGCCACCCCCTCGCAAGGAACGCCGCGGACTCTCCGCGGCCCTCGACGCACAACTAGCTGCCCGACAGGGCACAGCGGAAAAGGTAAAGGCATGAAAGACACAGTGGTCATCGCCCACGGGCTCGTGGTCAACGCCGACGGGCGGCGCCACGCGCATGTGCTCATCCGTGGCGGACTCATCGAGCGCGTCATCGATGCCAGCGAACCCGTACCCGCAGCCGAGCGCATCATCGACGCCAGCGGAAAGCTCGTAATTCCCGGCGGAGTGGACGGGCATTGCCATATCGCCCAGCGCACCGGGCGCTACGACACCGTAGACGACTACGCCACCACCACCGCCGCGGCGTTGGCCGGAGGCACCACCACGGTTCTGGACTTCGGCATACCCGCCGACACCAGCCAGAGCCCCCTCGAAGCCGCCGAGTATAAACTCTCGCTGCTCGACCAGGCACGCTGCGATGTGGCCCTGCATGCCTCGGTGATCGACTGGGACGAGACGGTACCGGCGCAGCTCGACGCACTGGTCGAACGCGGCATCCGCTCGGTCAAGCTCTACACCACCAACCGCGGCACCACCATGGCCGACGGCGACACCATGATCAAGGTGCTGCGCGAAATGGCGCGGATCGACGGGCTGGCCTATGTGCACGCCGAACATGACCCGATCATCGTGGACTGCACCACCCGGCATGCCGAGGAGGGGCAGATTAGCATCGAGCACCTCCCGGCCACCCGTCCGGAGCTGGCCGAGGAAGCCAGCGTGCGCGAGGTGCTGGATATGGCCGAATACACCGGCGCCGCGGTCTACTTTGTGCACCAGTCCACCCCGGGCGCCGTGGATCTAGTCAGCGCCGCCCGCGAGCGTGGCCTGCCGATCCATTCGGAAACCTGCCCGCACTACGTGGCACTGAACGACGAGGTCTACGCAGGCGAGCTGCCCGAGTTCTACGCCTGCTGCCCGCCCATGCGGGACAAGGCCACCATGCTCGCGCTGCGCCAGCGCCTCACCGACGGGGCCATCGACACGGTCGCCTCCGATCATTCGGCCTACAATCTGAGCCAGAAGCGTGAGCGTCTGGACGATCTGCGGATGATGCCCCACGGCCTGCCCGGTGTGGAAACCCGTCTGCCGGTGACCTACACCCACATGGTCGGCGAGGACCTGAGCGGGCTGGAGACTTTCGTCTCGGTCTTCGCAACCGCCCCGGCCCGACTCAACGGGCTGGTCGGCAAGGGCAGCATCGCACCAGGCTTCGACGCCGACCTGGTGCTCATCGACCCCGCTAAGATGCGCGCGGTGGATGGCACGACGCTTCGCATGGGCACCGACTTCTCACCCTTCGAAGGGATGGAACTGCGCGGCTGGCCCGAGACCGTGCTCAGCCGCGGCACCGTCGTGCTCGATGCCGAAGGCTTCACCGACCCCGGCGCGGTGGGACGCTTCTTACCGCAGGCGCGCTACTCCGAAGCGGTGAACTGGCCATCGCTCGGCCAACCCCATCCAGCCCCGCTGACCGTCCGCTAATCAAGGAGCCGCTATGTTGAAAAACCTGACCGAGTCGGTCGCGTTGACGGCCGACACCTCGGCCACCCGCCCGCTCCGGCTGGGCATGATCGTTCCCTCCTCGAATACCTGCTTAGAGCCGCAGACCTACCGAATCCTCGGGGACCGGGACGACGTTACGGTGCACAGCACCCGCATCCCGGTCACCCGGATCGCCTTGGACGCAGATTCGGATCAGCAGTTCGACGTGGCCGGCATGCAGGCCGCCGCCGAGCTACTGGCCACCGCCGATGTGGACGTCATCGCCTGGAACGGGACCAGCGGATCCTGGCTGGGTGCCGAGCACGATCGGAAGATCGCGGCCTGTATCACCGAGGCCACCGGTATCCCGGCCACCACCAGCACACTGGCCTATCTCGAAGCCTTCGACCGCTTCGAGCTACAGCGCATCGGTCTGCTCACGCCCTACACCCCGGATGTGAACCTGCAGATCGCGGCGCGTTACGCCGACTGCGGAGTGCAGATCACCGGAAGTCGTCACTTCGATTTGAGCGACAACGAGTCCTTTGCCCGTGTCCAACCGCGGGACCTGCTCGATGGTTCGCGGCAGTTGCTTGCTACGAATCCCGATGCATTGATCTTCCTGTGCACCAACCTCTACGGAGCACCCGTGGTGGAACAGTTGGAAGCCGAAAGCGGACTACCGGTGCTCGACTCGGTGGCCGTGACGCTCTGGCATGCCCTGACGCTGGCTGGGGGAGCGCCGCTGGACGCACGCTGGGGCCGACTGCTCTCCAGCTAGCAACGATCGACCCTTCTGCGAGGACCGGTGCGCCGCCATGGCGCGCCGGTCCTCGTGCTGCGTGGCGTCCGTCCCGCCATGATCTTGAGCGGTGGACTGCCGGCCCTTCCCGCCTGAAGGTTCATCCAAGCGGCAGGTAGGGATCCGCGAAATCATGGGATTTTTGGCTGAAATTACAGCCCAAATAGGCATTGCTCAGTGATGCGGATCACGCAATCATTTATTTGGGATCCACATACGGGATCCCAAATTCCGGCACCGGTAGACCCCGGGTCGGCCACTCTGAATTCAGAGACGATCCGCAGTATCTTCACCGGTGGCACGGCGTGGCACCACGGTTTCAACCGCGCAACACACGCCACCCACCCACGCAGTATCAGGAGGGCCCATGCCCAGCACATCAGCCATTCAGCGTTCCGCCAGGGGTTCCAAGCCTCGGGGCGGCGATAACTCCATGAAGCGTGTAGTCGCCGCAAGCTTCGTGGGCACCACGCTCGAGTACTACGACTTTTTCGCCTATGGCACCGCCGCAGCCATTGTGTTCCCGGTACTCTTCTTCCCGGGCTCCGAACCAGCCACCGGGCTATTGCTGGCGTTGGCCACCTACGCCGTGGGCTACGTGGTGCGGCCTCTGGGTGCGGCCCTCTTTGGCCATTATGGAGACAAGATTGGGCGCAAGAACGTTCTGGTGGCCACCCTTTTGATGATGGGCTTGGCCAGCGCCGCCGTAGGTCTTCTGCCGACCTACGCGGCGATCGGCGTGGCCGCACCGGCTCTGCTGGTGCTCATGCGCTTCGTGCAGGGCTTGGGCCTAGGCGGAGAATGGGGCGGCGCGGCGCTGATGGTCACCGAGTCGGACACCTCGGGGCGACGCGGCTTCTTCGGCTCCATGGTGCAGACCGCCGCGCCGACCGGACTGTTGTTGGCCACCGGCGTCTTCGCGCTGATTACCGCCGTGACCACCGAGGAGCAGTTCCTCAGCTGGGGTTGGCGCATCCCGTTCCTGGTTAGCTTCGCACTGGTGGCCATCGGCCTGTACATTCGCGTGAAGTTGGCGGAATCCCCGGTATTCGCCCAGGCCGAGGCCAGGGAGGAAGCGCAGCGCGCCAGCGAGGTCAAGGCCCCGCTGCTTCACGTGCTCAAGCACTACAAGAAGGAACTGGCTCTGGCCATTGGCTCGCGCATCGGTAGCGATATCGCGTTCTACATCTTCGCGATGTTTATCTTGGTCTACGGTACCGAGCACCTCGGCTTGAGCAAGTCACTGGCGTTGGCCGCGTCCACGATTTCTGCCGTCGCCCAGATGATCGCACTGCCGTTCTTTGGCTCGCTGTGCGATAAGTTGGGTCGGCGCCCGGTGATGATCGGCGGCGCCTTGGCAGGCATTGCCTATAGCTTCGTCTTCTTTGCGATGCTCGATTCGCGCATTCCATTCCTAGTGCTGATCGCGCCGGCCATCGGCTTGGTGATCGTGGCGGCCATGTATGCGCCAATCGCCTCTTTCATTCCGGAGCTTTTTGCCACGAAGGTTCGGTACACCGGGTCGGCCGTGGGCTTCCAGATGGCCGGCGTTTTCGGTGGCGGCTTCGCCCCGATGATCGCCATGCAACTGATCGTGCTGACACAGACCAGATTCACGGTGGCCGGTTACCTATCCTTGGCGCTGGGACTGATGGTGTTGTGCGTCTACCTCGCCAAGGAAACCAGCAAGATCGCTATGACGGAGGCCGGTAGTGCCAGCGACCCGCACACGCGATAAATCTCCGGTCAACAAGGAACAGGAAAGCCATGAGTCATCTCACCGACGACATCAGCACCACATTGGGCGTACCGGCCACCGAATGGGCTCGCCGCATCCGCGCTGGTGAGATCAGCGCCGAAGATTGCATGGCGCTACACCTGAAAGTTCTCGACCGAGCGAATCCGGCGTTGAACGCGGTGGTGACGCTCAACCCCCTGGCCATGGAACAAGCACGGGCCGCCGACGCGGCGGCGGCCCGTGGGCGGTGGCTCGGAGCACTGCATGGTGTTCCCTTTACGGTCAAAGACACCTTGTCGGTGGCCGGAATGCGGGCCACCGCGGGCAGTACCTTGCTGAAGGATTACCATCCGCATGCCTCGGCCACTGCCGTGCAGCGCCTGCTCGATGCGGGGGCGATCGTGGTGGGCAAGGCGAACTGTTCCGAACTGGCCGTGCCAACCCATTCGAGCAATCCGGTCTTCGGGGACACCTGGAATCCCTGGAATCGCGAACTCACCTCCGGCGGTTCATCCGGCGGCGACAGTGCGGCGGTCGCCGCCGGAATGGCGGCCTTTGGTCTTGGCACCGACTTCGGCGGCTCCATCCGCTGGCCCGCGCACTGCACGGGGCTGACGAGTATGCGACCCACCGTTGGACTGATCCCGCAGACCGGAATGTTGCCCTTTGTTCCGCGTCCAGATTCTTTCCCGGCGCCAAACTCCATGTCGGTACTGCACCGGCTCTCCTCGGTGGGCTGGTTGGCGCGCTCGGTCGCGGACCACGCCACGCTATTGCAGGTGCTCGCCGGCCCGGACGGTATCGACCCGAACACGGTCCCGGTGGCACCTCGCCCGGCCCACGAGCAACCTTCCGCGATCGCCTGGTGCGACGGAGAAGGTAATTTCCCGGTGCGTGCCGACGTCGTGGAGGTGGTGCAACGTGCGGCCGAGGCCCTCGCTACTCGTGGTCTGCGGACCGTCCGGCGTCGTCCGGCAGCCCTTGAACGTGCAGCAGAAACCTTTATCCGGTTGCGCACTACCGCAGGTATGCCCGAGGTGCGTGAATTGGCGCAGGGGCGCGAGGATCAGGTGAGTGAGCCGATGCGTAGCTCCATTTTGGGTGCGTCGGATTATTCGGTAGCCGAGTATCGGCAGGCGCTTGATGCCCGCGATGAGATCTGGTCGCAGATGCTTCATTTCCTCGATGAGTTCCAGATTCTATTGCTTCCGGTAGCCAGTGTCCCGGCGGTGGATCCGCGGCAGACGGAGTTTGAGATCGAAGGGGTAAAGATTCCATGGACGGAGCTGGGCTCAAGCTGCCGTGCCATTAGCATTCTCGGTTTCCCGGTGGCCGTTGTGCCCTGCGGTTACAGCGCGGAAGGTTTGCCGGTGGGTGTGCAGGTGGTAGGCCGTCCACACGAGGACCTGCAGGTCATCGAAGTAGCTCAGTGGCTCGAGGAGGCTTTCGGGATCTTTACCGTCGGTCACTAGCCGGCCCTGACTGGCCCTGTCACGCATCGCAGTGCGTGGCGGGGCCATTTTTCTGCCAGTTCTTCTATTTTTGGTATACCCAAGAGGCGCGAAATCTCGGGGAGTAAGGGAATTGTGAGCGATTATTGCGTCAGCACCCTACCTTTTGGAATACCAAATCGGCTACAGTGTGAGCTAGGAAACACCGCACTGTTTGAAAGAAGCCACCGATGACCCTCATGCTCAATGCCTCGGCGCTGCAGGCCGTGCTCGATATGCCTTCCACGGTCCAGGCCGTTGATCGGATCTTTGCCGATTTGGCGCGAGGCACGGCGGCCCAGCCGACTCCGTCGGCTATGGGGGTTCCGAGCGCAGACTCGAGCTTTATTGTGATGCCCAGCGTGGCGGCCGAGCCTGCCCTGGCTAGCGTCAAGCTATTGGCCGACATCCCTTCCAACGCCCAGCGTGGACTGCCCTCGCAGCGTTCCCTGATCATGTTGGCCGATCACATTACCGGCGATCCGCTGGCCATCTTGGATGGCAAGGTTCCGACGCGTATTCGCACCGCAGCAGCCACCGCCGTGGCCACCAAGTATCTTTCGCGCCCCGAAAGCACCGTCCTCGGACTCATTGGCGCCGGCGCGCTAGCGGTGGCGCACGTCGAGGCCATGCTCTGTGTGCGCCGCTTTGAAAAGATCGTTGTCTGGTCGCGCACCAAGCAACGTGTCACCGAATTCGCTGCCGCCGTGGCCCACCATGGACTCGAAGTCGTGCCAGTGGCTACGGCCGAAGAGGTGGTGTCCGCCTGCGATGTGCTGTGCACGCTGACTCCCTCGGTGGAACCGATCGTGCATGGCAGTTGGTTCCAGCCCGGCCAGCACATCAACGCGGTCGGTGCCCGTCCGCGCCCTACTGAGCGCGAAATCGATGCCGAGGGCATGGCTCGCGCCCGCGTGTTCGTTGATCACTGGGGGACTGCGCGGGCCAAGTCCGGCGATTACCTACTGGCGCTCGCCGAAGGGGCCATTACCGAGCAGGCCATCGTGGGGGAGCTGGGGCAGGTGGCCGCCGGTGAAATCCTCGGGCGCCGCGATGCGCGGGAGATCACGCTGTTCAATTCCGTCGGTATCGGCGCGCTGGATCTGGCCATTGGCCGCCTAGCCTATGACCGTGCGCTGGAGCGGGGGCTCGGCCAGGCTGTGGACCTCTCGCTGTAATGAGGCAACTGTGATGGCCGCTGGCGGTTTTGAGCCCGAGTCGGTGCGGATTGCAGAGAAGATTCGCACCGAAATTATCGATGGCACGCGCCCTCCGGGTAGCAAGCTGGTCGAGCGTGACCTCGCCCTTGATCTCGGGGTCAGCCGCCTGCCGGTACGCGACGCGATCAAAACCCTAGAGACCGAGGGAATGGTGCGCTTGCGCCCTCGCTCTTGGGCGGTGGTCCGCGAGTTCACGGCGACGGATATTGCGGATCTGCACGAGGTGCGAGTGGGTTTGGAGTCGATGACTTTCAGGCTGGCTGCTCGGCGGCATACCCGCGAGGGTCTAGAGCGCTTGCGCGAGATCGTGCAGGAGGAGTTGACTGCCGCACGCACTGGGGACGGGGCGGCGGCTCGCCGCGCGGGCGCCGAGTTTCACGAATGCGTCAATCGGCTTGCCGGCAATGACCTGTTGCTGGAGCTGCACGGGGTGCTTTCGGCGCGCATGCGGTGGCTGTTGGTGCAGCATGACGACTTGCAGGCGATTGGGCGCGAGCACCAGGAGCTGCTGGAGGCGATCGCCGCCCGCGATGAAGACCGCGTCGCGCTATTGGTATCCCATCATTTGGCGACAAGTAAGCGCAGTACGGCGCGTCTGGCCGCTGACTTGAGCGCCGCGGATCTCTCCTAGCTGACACTCTTGTTGGTTGATCGAGGCCCGTTGAACCCTTGTTCGACCTAGTCGAGTGGATATTTTGTGGTCAAGTCTCGGCTTCTTTGCTGTAGTTTCAACCTTCTGTCGGCGCCACAGTATGCTGCCGCAGGAAATCGCGCCGGCGCCAATTTCTTGTTTTGGTATTCCAAATGTCTCGGTTTTGGTATACGGTTTCTGTGTTAGCTAGATCACTTACATCGTCTAAGGGGATGGGATATGACCGCCACGGCCTCAACGCCGACCACGGCCAAGCCCGTGGCTACGGGACGTTCCCTGCTGGCCACCGCATGGATGCGGATCCGACGGAGCCGGATCGCCATGGCCAGCCTGGCCGTTGTGGTGGCCATGGTGCTCTTCGCCATTTTGGCTCCGGTGCTCGTGGCCATTGAAGGGCAAGATCCAAACACCACCAACACCACGCCCGAGGTGCTGGATAACTTCTACACCCCGGGACTGCCGCTGCCGCAGTACATGTATCCGAGCGCCGAACACTGGCTCGGCGTCGAGCCGGGCCTGGGCCGTGACCTCTTCGCCCGCCTAGCCTACGGGGCACGTGTTTCGCTGGTCATTGCACTGCTGGCCACGCTGGTATCGGTGGTGCTGGGCACGATCCTCGGGGCCGCGGCCGGCTATTTCGGCGGCAAGGTCGACATGGTTATCAGCCGCATTATGGACCTCTTCTTGGCCTTCCCGCACCTGCTACTGGTGCTTTCGATCGCCCCGATCCTGCAGTCCCGGTTGGCCGGTACCGCGCTGGGTAGCGGCTCCTTTGTCCCGATCGCCTCACTGGTGATCGTGCTCGGATTCTTCGGCTGGGCCTATTTGGCCCGCGTCGTACGCGGTCAGGTGTTGACCATCCGCCAGCAGGAGTTCATCGATGCGGCCCAGTCCTACGGGACCTCGCACCGCTCCATGATCTTCAAGCAGGTGATTCCCAACGTCACCGGCGTGGTGCTGGTGTACGCCACGATGATGATCCCGACGAATATCACCGCCGAGGCGGCCCTGTCCTTCCTCGGCGTGGGCGTCAAGGACCCGACCCCCTCCTGGGGGCAGATGCTTAACGCGGCGCAGGCCGGCAACTGGTACCTCAGCGACCCATGGTTCCTGGCGGTGCCCAGCATCGCCCTGATCATCACGGTGCTCGCGTTCAATCTGCTCGGAGACGCCCTGCGTGACGCCCTCGACCCCAAGTCCTCACGGTAGCGCGCCGCGCCGCCTGAGTTATCACCTCGCACATGTCCAAGGAGGATTCTCAATGAAGATGCGAGCAACAAAAATGCTGGCCGCGGCCGCCGTGGTTGCATTCGGCCTGACCGCCTGTGGTGGCGGTGGAGCAGCCAAGGCTCCATCCGCCGGACAGGGCGACCCCTACGCCCCGGTGATCGTCGAGCAAGGCTTCTCCGAAAAGGGTGGCACCGTCAACGTGTTGATGTCCTCGGACTTCGCCACCCTGGACCCGGGCAACTCGAACTACGTGCAGACCGCCAACGTGGGTCAGCTGTACTACCGCACGCTGACCATGGCCAAGGAGACCGCCGGACAGCCGCCGGAGATCGTGCCGGATCTGGCCACCGACACCGGGCAAGTTTCCGAGGATGGATTGACCTGGACTTTCACCCTCAAAGATGGGCTGAAGTACGAAGATGGTTCGCCGATCACCGCGCAGGACATTAAGTACGGGGTCGAGCGCACCTATGCTCGCGACGTTTACACGCAGGCCCCGCAGGAGCTGAACTCCGCGTTGAGCCACGATGACTACAAGGGTCCCTACAAGGGTGGCGACTTCAAGGCCATCGAAACCCCGGATGAGAAGACACTCATCTTCCACCTCAAGCAGCCCTTCGCCGAGTTCCCGGCGTTGGTTTCCCGCTCGAATACCGCGCCGGTCCCCGAAGCCAAGGACACCAAGCAGGACTACACCAACCACCCGGTCGCCTCGGGCCCATACAAAATCAAGAGCTACGACCGTGGCCGTGAACTGGTGCTTGAACGTAACGATCAGTGGGATCCTGCCACCGATCCGAACCGCCCGGCCCTACCCGACGAATTCCGTTTCTCGCTGTCGACCTCACAGTCCACCATTTCGCAGAAGCTGATCTCGGACGCCGACCCGAACGCGATCACCTTGGACTCCAACGGCGCGCTGCAGGCCTCGGATGCGGCGAGCCTGAACGACGAGAAGATTTCGGCACGTACCGCCGGTGGTTTCCTCGGGTGCATTGACACACTGAACCTGAACACCGAATCCATTAGCGATCCCGAGATCCGCAAGGCCATCGCCCTGTCGATCGACCGTAGCGCCATCCAGGTGCAGTACGGCGGAGCCCGCTTCGGCCAGCTGGTCAACAGCCAGCTCACCGAGAACATGGTGGGCCTGACCGAGCAGGTCTCGGATCTGGACCCGACCGGTAAGCCGAAGCTCGACGAAGCCAAGGCCCTGCTGAAGGGCAAGGACGTGCCCAAGGAACTGGTTTACGGCTACGCCAACTCCACCGAACGCTATAAGAACATCGGCACCGTGCTGCAGCAGAACCTCAAGGAACTGGGTATCACCTTGGAGCTACGCCCGATTCCTGCGGCCAACTACTACACCACCCTGGCCGGTGACGGGATGCCGGATATTGCTCGCGCCGGTTGGTGCGGCGGCGCCGACTCCTCCTCGGCTCGCATGACTGTTGACCCGAACCTCGGCCCATCGCTGGATGGCAAAACCTACGGGTTCAGCAACATTCCGCGCTTCTACGACGAGGAACTCTCCAAGCGCATGTACGAACTGCGCGGTGCCACCGGCACGGCCGAAGAGCTCGGCGCCCAGTGGTCCGACGTCTACAACGAGGTCATGGCCACCTACCCGCTGATCCCGACCATTCACAGCTACACCAACTCGGTGGTCGGATCCAATATCCGCAACGCCCAGGTCGGCTACTTCTTCGGTGCGATTGACCTGAACACCGTGGGCGTCGAACAGTAGGGCCACCATCATGATCGGTTTCCTCTTCCGCAGGCTCGGCGCGATGCTCATCTTGTTGCTCGTCGTCAGCTTCATTACCTTCACCCTTTTCCAGTTCGGTCCGGCGGACCCGGCCGCAGCATCTTGCGGTCAGGAATGCACCCCGGAGCGCGTTGAACAGGCGCGGATCGCACTGGGTCTGGATAAGCCCTTCTTTGTGCAGTACCTAGCGTTCCTCTCCGGTCTCGTTGGCCCCCGCATGCTCGGGGCGCCGGGAGCCGAGCAGGTGTGCGCATGGCCCTGCCTCGGCAAGAGCTTCCAGACCAACGAGAATGTCACGGACATGATCGCCAACGCACTGCCCTACACGGTGTCGCTCACCGTCGGTGCGGTAGTGCTGTGGACCGTGGTGGGCGTGGGGATGGGGCTATTCGCGGCCCTGCGGAAGGGGAAACTGGCCGACCGGCTGATCGTTGGGGCCGCGTCCTTCGGGGTGTCTCTGCCGATCCCGGTCACCGGCCTGGTGCTCCTGCTGGTGTTCGTCGGCACCCTAGGGTGGCTGCCATTTACCACCAACGCGATCAGATCGCCCTTCGGTGAGGCCGGATTCTTCGGCTGGACCACCAATTACTTGCTGGCCTGGATCGCTTTGGCGGTGCTCTTCTCCGCCCAGTACGTGCGTATTACCCGCAACAATATGATCGAGACCTTCTCCGAGGACTTCATGCGCACCGCGCGAGCCAAGGGATTGAGCCGCGGCACCATCGTGTTCAAACACGGCGTGCGCGCGGGCATCACACCGATCGTGACCATGCTCGGACTGGACCTCGGAGCGATGCTCGGGGGAGCGGTGCTCACCGAGCAGATCTTCTCGGTTCCGGGCCTGGGCTTCACCGCGGTGCGCGCGGCTACCAGCGGGGATCTGCCGGTGACCATGGCGATCACAATGCTCGCGGCCTTCTTCATCATTCTTTTCAACGTGATCGTGGACGTCTCCTACGCCTTCATCGATCCTCGAGTGCGGGTGAACTAACCATGGAACCAATGCTTAGCGTGAAGAACCTGTCGGTACAGTTCCCCACCGATGACGGCATGGTCGCCGCACTGAACGGCATGGATCTACAGCTGCACCGCGGCGAAACCGTGGGCTTGGTGGGTGAATCCGGTTCGGGTAAATCGGTGACCAGCCAGGCGATCATGGGGCTGTTCAAGGAGACCAAGGCCAAGATTTCCGGTGAGATCACCTTCGAGGGTACCGACCTGTTGGCCCTGAGCGAGGACCGCATGCGCGGCTTCCGTGGCAAGAAGATCGGTATGATCTTCCAGGACCCGCTCTCGGCCATGCATCCTTTCTATACCGTGGGGTCACAGATCGCCGAGGCCTACCGGGTGCACAACAAGGTCTCCCGCAAGGCCGCGAAACAGGTGGCCATCGACATGCTTGCCCGCGTGGGGATCCCCGACCCGAAGAAACGGGTCGATAACTACCCACACGAATTCTCCGGTGGCATGCGACAACGTGCGATGATCGCGATGGCTCTGGTCTGTGAACCGGAATTGCTGATCGCCGACGAACCGACCACCGCGCTGGACGTCACCGTCCAGGCCCAGATTCTGGACCTGATTTCGGAACTACAGGCCGAAACGAATTCCGCGGTCATTTTCGTGACCCACGATCTGGGCGTGGTGGCCCAACTGTGCCAGCGCGTCGTGGTGATGTATGGCGGACAATGCGTCGAACAGGCCAGCGTGCGCGAAATCTTCACCGCCCCCTCACACCCCTACACCCGCGGACTGATGGCCTCGATGCCGCACCTGTCCGGAGAAGATGACCGGCTCACCCCGATCCCGGGTTCGCCGCCGGCACTGCTGGATCTACCCTCCGGATGTATCTTCGCCGATCGCTGTGAATTCGCGGCACTCGTGCCGGATAGCCGGTGCCAGAATGAACGACCGCAACTGCTGCTCGCCGGGGAGCATGCGGCGCGATGCCACGGACACGAAATGGGCCTACTTCCCAAGATAATCAAGGTGGGGGCATGAACACACCACTACTCGAAGTAAGCGAGCTACGTAAGCACTTCCCGATCAAGGGCGCCTTCGGGCGCACCGTGGGAGCGGTCAAGGCCGTGGATTCGGTGAGCTTCACCCTGCAGCGCGGCACCACCTTAGGATTGGTCGGTGAGTCTGGTTGCGGCAAATCCACCACCGGTAAGGTGCTGATGCGGCTGCTGGACCCGACCAGCGGCAGCATCAAACTCGACGGTGAGGAGATCTCCACCTTCAAAGGCAAGGAACTGAACGCCTTTCGTCGTCGGGTTCAGATGGTCTTTCAAAACCCCGCTTCCTCGCTCAACCCGCGTGCCTCCATTGGCGCGGCGATTGCCGCCCCGCTCATTGAGCAAGGCATCAAGCCACCCGGCGGGGTGAAAGCTAAGGTGCGCGACCTGATGGACCGGGTCGGGCTGCGTCCGGAGCATGCTAACCGGTTTCCGCACGAGTTCTCCGGAGGGCAGCGTCAGCGTATCGGCATCGCCCGCGCCCTGGCGTTGGACCCGGACGTGGTGATCTGCGACGAACCGGTGTCCGCCCTCGACGTTTCGGTGCAAGCCCAGGTGGTCAACCTGCTCAAGGACATTCAGCGCGACACCGGAATTTCCTACATCTTCATCGCCCACGACCTGGCCGTGGTCAAGCACATGGCCGATGAGGTCGCGGTGATGTATCTGGGCAAGATCATGGAGCAGGGGAGCAACGAGCAAATCTTTGCTGACCCGCAGCACCCCTACACTCGCGCGTTGCTCTCCGCCGTGCCCAGCGTGGATTTGGATGCGGCGTTGACCGAACGCATCAGGCTCGGTGGGGACCTGCCTAGTCCCAGCAATCCACCCTCTGGCTGTGTCTTCCGTACCCGTTGCCCGGCCTATGCCTTGTTGCCCGAAACCGACCGCGCACGATGCGCCGACCAGGTGCCGACCGGTGAGGTCGCCTGCCATTTCCCTAGCGCTCCGCTGGCAGCGGTCGCCGCCCACCGCTAACCTCGAAAACACCACCACAGCGTAGGAAGGAACTACACAGTGCTCATCAGCAATGCCCGCCCCTGGGCCGGTGAACCCAGCGACATCCTGATCACCGACGGGAAGATCGCCTCAATCACGGCCCACGACCCGAACCGGTCCCTCGAGGACGCCGACGTCGACGGGCGCGGACGAATTCTGATCCCCTCATTCTCCGATGTTCACGTACACCTCGATTCCACTCGCATCGGATTGCCCTTCCGGGAGCACACCGGTCGCCCCGGCGTCTGGGGGATGATGAGTAACGATCGTGAGAACTGGCGAGATGCGGAGATCGGACTCACCGAGCGTGTGGCCGGAACCCTCGAGCGGATGATCGCGCGCGGCACCACCCGGGTACGCTCCTTTGCTCAGGTGGATGTGGACACCAAGCTGGAGAAGTACGAGGCGGTTATCGCGGCGAAGGAGAAGTTCGCGAACGAGGCCGAGGTGCAGGTGATGGTTTTCCCGCAGGCCGGAATCCTGCTTGAGCCGGGCACCGAAAAGTACCTCGAGGATGCGCTGAAGGCAGGCGCGGACGTGATGGGTGGCATTGACCCCTGCGAACTGGATCGTGACCCGGTCCGCCATCTCGATGTGGTGTTCGGTTTGGCCGAAAAGTACCAGGTGGAGGTCGATATTCATCTGCACGAGCACGGTACTCAGGGCGTCTTCTCCGCCGAACTCATCGCCGAACGCACCCGTGCATTAGGCATGCAGGGAAAGGTCAACCTCTCCCATGCCTACGAGCTGGGAAGCGTCAACGAGGCCACCACCCGCCGACTGATCGACACCTTCGCCGAGCTGGACATCTCGCTGACCTCGGTGGCGCCGAGCACCTCGAATCACTTGCCACTGGTGCAGCTGACCGAGGCCGGGGTCCGTTTCGGGCTTGGCGAAGATGGGCAGCGTGACTACTGGAGCCCCTATGGCAACTGCGATCTCTTGGACCGCACCTGGCAGCTGGCTTTCGTCAACGGGTTCCGCAAGGACGAACTGATCGAGCACGCCCTTGCTGTGGCCACTATCGGCGGCGCCTCGATCATGAGCCACGAGGTCCCGCGTCTAGCCTCGGTCGCGGATCGTCCTGGCGTGGCCGTGGGGGACCGTGCTGATTTGGTACTGGTGGACGGTGAAACTATCGCCTCAACCGTGATGGACCGCGGCACCGACCGCACCGTCATTCACGACGGTCGAGTTGTCGCCGATGGGTTGAAGGTCCTCTCGGTGCAGGAAAGCTACTAGCGGTAGCCCCTACGAACTTATGGCCGGTGGCGTGCGGTGCGAGCGTACGCCACCGGCCGTCTATTTACCGCCTGTACAGGTTGTGTTAGTGCAGCTCGGAGAATGTGCTCGCAGGGAAGTGACTGACTCAAGGAACGGAGCCTTCAGAAGGGTTGCAGGACGCGATCTCTTGCGATGTCACACATGAGATTTTCCCGTTTGTCGTCGGATATTCTGGGCTGATTGGATAGCAACAAAACTTAGACTAAAGGGAGCGGTCACCACATGGCCGGCAGATTCGCCACTATAAAGGCAATGGAATATGACCATTATCCGACGTGGAAACGTCACCTTCCGTGGGTGCTTCGTTTGTTACTTGCCGCTATGCTCTGGATTAGCGGGTTCGCTCTCATAGCCTACGTAGGTACCGAGCTGGACAGCGAGAAACAACCCGGGACTGTCCTTGGCCTTGGCCTACTGTGGTTGGCCATGCTCGGCGCAAGCATCTTTTTTCTTCTGACATCTATTGGAAAAATGCGATTGGCGTGGCGCGCTTTCCGCCGGGCGCGTGGGCGTTTTACCCGTGCCGAGAAATTGATTGTTGCCGAGCGGGAGGAACTGCTCAGCGCTCAATACGCTGCCGCTGAACTCGCCGGACACTTACTAGAGGACTCCTGGCAACCAATGGGTATAGATTGGTCAGTTGTCCTGCATCCTGAGGAACAAGCTATATGTTCTGCACCGGGGCACTACGCGCGTTTCTACGGAACCGATGCGACGTATATGCATAGTTCAGCTTTCTTTATGGGGAGAGCCTCATTTGTCGCTGTGGGTATGGCAATTACCGCTATGGGCAATGCCGCACGACGTCGGCAGGCTCAAGCTTTCGCCCAGGCCCAATGGCGAGAGCAACAGATAGTCCATGTCATAGTCACGACCCAGCGAATCCTATGTCGACGCAATGACGGTGTGTGGTTGAGCTTCTATTTCAACGGGGTAACCAATATTGACGCTGACGGAAACAGCGGCACGTTGATCCTCCAATTTCAACAAGGCGAGCCGCTAATGCTTGGCGGGCGTGGTGGGCTGCTGGCCGCTGCCGTAGCGGTCCGAGTACTGCACGGGAAATCGGGTCTTAGGTCTTACCCGGGTTTGCATAACTTGCGCACATTGCAGGAGCGTCAATTGTCGGAACTGACGCAGATTCCTCGGGAGCACCACTAGACCAATTAGAGGAGCATGTGCGCTTTGGCTGAAGCCAGCTCGTCAGCCGAAGGATGTCAAAGCCGTGCGGTGCGCGCGTATGCCACCGGCCGTTGCTATGATGCCCGTACACTCTCCGGGAGGCTCCCATGGCACAGATCAAACTCATCGGGACATTGCACTGCTCCGATGCGCACGAGGCGGATATCGTGCGCCGGAATCTTCCACTGCATCAGCGGCTGACCCATGACGAACCGGGCTGCCTGAAATTCGAGGTCGTTCCCACGGCTAGCGAACTGGTGTGGGAAGTCAACGAGCTCTTTAGCGATCGTGCGGCCTTCGACGCGCATCAGGCGCGCACCGCAGCCAGTACTTGGGGTCAGGCCACCGCGGGAATTCGACGCGATTACGAGATCGTGGAGCTCCCCGGCAATTAAGCCGTCCGCGCGCCCCTAGGTAGCGTGACCATGGCGCGGAGTCCACCGGTGTCACGCGCGGTCAGTTCGAGCTTACCGGCGTGCGCCCGCGTGATACTTTGTGCGATCGCTAGGCCCAGACCGACCCCGGCCCGCTCGGTGTCGTGCCGACGTGCCGCCCCGCGTTGGAACGGTTCGAGCAGAGTCCGCAATGTTCCTGCGGGAACCGGCGCGCCGGTGTTTTCCACGCAGAGGGATACCGAGTCTCCGTTGATGCTGGTGCGTATCCAAATGTGTTGGTCGGGGCCGCCGTTGTGGACGATCGCATTGTGCAACAAGGTACTGACCAGCTGGAGCAACAGAGCAAAATTGCCGTAGGTCGGCGCCGGTTGCGAGTCGAAGTCGAGGGTGATGTTGCGTTCCTCGATCAGCGGCAACATTGTCTCGGTGGCCTCTTCGGCCAGGAGCGAGAGGTCAAGTTCTTCGCGTTCGAAGGCCCGGGCGTCGGCACGGGCCAACAGGAGCAGGGATTCGGTGAGGTCGATGGCCCGAGTGTTGAGCACACCGAGTTTCTCAAGCAATTCCCGGCTGGGTGGTTCCGATTGTTGTTGGGCCACGGAAAGCAAGGTTTGGGTGATCGCCAATGGGGTGCGCAGTTCGTGGGACGCATTGGCCGCGAAGCGTCGCTGTTCATCGACATGGGCTTGTAGTTGATCGAGCATTCCGTCGAAGGCATCGGCCAGTTTGCTCAGTTCATTGCTTCGCCCCGGCAAGTTGATACGGCGCGAGAGATCGCCCTTGGCCACCGCATCGGTCACCGCCGTGATCCGTTTCAGCGGCGCGAGCATGGTGCGCGCGATCAGCCACCCGCCGATCAGAGCTAGCAGCAGCAGGAAGATCAACGCCCGGGCGGCATGCGGGCTAAAAGCCCGCCACAGGTCCGAACGGTTCGGAATGTGTCCACTGATCAGGCCCAGGTTTCCGTCGGGTACGTAACGCAGCAGGAAAAGCCAGATTACAACGAGTAAAAGGGCGCCACCGAAGGCGAGAAAGAGGAAGTAGCCGAGCGTGAATTTCAGCGAGATGCTCAGCCCGTGGGATCTACGCATCATCGCTAGTCTCCTCATCTGGCCGATCTACGATCCGATAGCCTGCCCCGGGAACTGTGCCAATGACCCAGGGTTCACCCAGTCGTTTACGGAGTGCCGAGACGGTTATGCGTACCGCATTCGTAAAGGGGTCCGCGTTTTCGTCCCAGGCTCGTTCGAGCAGCTCTTCGGCGCTGACCACACCACCTTCGGCGGCGAGTAGCACCTCAAGTACCGCGAATTGTTTCCGCGTCAGGGCGACGTAGCGCCCGTCGCGGTAAACCTCGCGGCGGAAAGGATCTAATTTCACGCCGGCCAATTCACGTACCGGAGGTCGATGATGGGCACGACGTCGATTTAACGCGCGTAGCCGCATCACCAGTTCCTGTAAGTCGAAGGGCTTGGTCAGGTAGTCATCGGCCCCAAGCTCGAACCCACTGGCCTTTTCATCGATGCGGTCTGCCGCGGTGAGCATCAGAATCGGCAGCCCTGTGCCGGATGCCACGATCTGCCGGGCAACATCGTCGCCTGTGGGGCCGGGGATGTCACGGTCGAGGATTGCGATGTCGTAGGAGTTCACCGCTAGGAGCTCGAGGGCGCTGTGGCCATCACCGGCGATGTCGGAGGCGATGGCTTCCAACCGCAGTCCGTCACGGATTCCTTCGGCCATTAGGGGTTCGTCCTCGACGATCAGTACGCGCATGCTCCCATCCTACGAGCGCGCACATATCGTGAATGTATTGAAAACTAGCCTGCGCGGGGGACCGTGGTGTGCTTGGACATCGTTTGACGGTAGTTTTCCTTAGTCGAGGAAACCACGTAGCAGCGCAGCGGTTCCTTCCAGATGCTCGTGCATAAGTGCTCTGGCTTCATCGGGCTGACCGGCCATGATGGCTGCGACGATGCGCGAATGTTGTTCCCGGGAATGCTCGATATTCGGCTCTAAGAACGGGATGCGATCCAGTAGCTCGCTCGTGGCGTCGCGAGCCTCGGCCACGGCCTTGGCGAGCAGTGCCGAACCCGAGAGGTCGGCAATCATAATGTGCAGACGCGCGTCCAGTGGCCGGTAGGTCTCTTTCTCGGCGGAGTCCAAGGAGGCGAGTGCCGCCATGAGCCGTTGACGTTGTTCGGCGCTCAGAGGAGCTGCCGCCGCGAGGCCCGCCGCGGCAGGCTCCACTACGGAGCGGTAGACCAGCACGTCTTCAACGCGCGGACGATCGGTTTGGCGTAACGGCTCGGCTCCGGTTTTGGGGCTTGCACTCACGACAGCACCGCCGTACCGGCCTCGTTGGATGCTCAAGAAACCGGCTGATTGCAACTCGGCCAAGGCATCGCGCAATGTGGCGCGAGAAACTCCCAGCGATTCGGCGAGGTCCCGTTCCGCGGGCAGTTTTTCCCCGGGCGGGAAGACGCCCAAGCGCATCGAGCGCAGTAGCTGCCCCACGGTCTCCTCAAAGACGTTGCCCTTACGGACTTGTCCCAGAAACTGCAGGCCTCTATTGGGCTCAACCGGCTCGTTCTCCGTCATAGTCTCTAGCTTGCCACAGGTTAAACCGATATGTAATGGTCAGCTCTCAGACTTTTGAGCAAGAGTTTTCTCCAGAACTATTGACACTAGCTAGTGATGCAAGACACAGTTGTTCCGGAACAAAGGACTGATTTCAGTCCAATAGATTCGATCTCTGTAGGACAGAGGAACATCCATGGCAAAGAACTCACATATCGACTACGCCGCAGTCGACAAAGACTACTTGAAGCACCGCCAACTACGCCGGGGCGTCGCCGGCTGGATTCTGCTCGCCGGACTCGGGGTCGCCTACGTGATCTCCGGCGACTTCTCCGGATGGAACCTAGGGCTAGGGGTCGGCGGCTGGGGCGGGCTACTGATCGCCTTCCTGCTGATGGGCGTCATGTACACCTGCATGGTCTTCGGTCTCGCCGAGCTTTCCTCCACCCTGCCCACGTCAGGTGCCGGCTATGGCTTCGCCCGACGGGCACTCGGGCCACTAGGTGGGTTCGCCACCGGCATGGCGGTGCTGATCGAGTACGCCGTGGCACCGGCCGCCATCGCCACATTCATCGGTGGCTACATCGAGGCGCTCGGGCTCTTCGGAATGACCAATTCCTGGCCGGTCTATCTGGTGACGTACGTCGTCTTTGTCGGTATTCACCTGTGGGGCGTCGGCGAGGCGCTCAAGGTGATGTTTGGAATTACCGCCATTGCCGTCGTCGCGTTGATTGTGACCGTCGTCGGCTTGCTCCCGCACTTCGATGCGGCAAACCTTTTCGATATCGTGCCCGACGGCTCGGCCGGATCCAGCGCCTTTTTGCCCTTTGGTATCTCCGGCGCACTGGGCGCTCTGGTCTTTGGTATCTGGTTCTTCCTGGCGGTCGAGGGCGTGCCGTTGGCTGCGGAGGAATCGAGCGACCCGAAGCGTGACATGCCCAAGGGCATTATCACCGCCATGATGATCCTGCTGGTGTTTGGCGCCTTGATGCTCGTTCTGGTGCCAGGAGTCGCCGGCGCCCAAGCGATGAGCGATTCCGAGTCGCCGCTTCCCGAAGCGTTGCGGGCCGGGCTCGGTGAGGGATCGATGCTTGCGAACTTCGTGAACTACGCCGGCCTTGCTGGGCTGATCGCCAGCTTCTTCTCCATCGTCTTCGCCTATTCGCGTCAGCTCTTTGCGCTATCGCGCGCCGGCTATCTGCCGCGGGTGCTTTCGCTGACCTCGGGCCGCCACACGCCATGGGTCGCCCTCTTGGTTCCCGGCACCATTGGCTTCCTGCTCGCGGCATTCACCGGCAACGGTGGCCTGCTAATCAATATCGCCGTATTCGGAGCCACGGTCTCCTACGTACTTTTGAATCTCAGCCACATCGTGCTGCGGATCAAGGAACCAAACCTAGAACGCGGATACCTGACACCGGGCGGCACGATCACCACGGGGATCGCGCTGGTATTGGCCGTGGTTGCCTTGATCGCCACCTTCGTGGTCGACGTCCTCGCCGCAGGCATTACCGCGCTCGTATTCCTCGCCGCGCTGGCCTACTTCTGGTTCTACAGCCGGCACCACCTCGTCGCCAACGCTCCGGAGGAAGAGTTCGCTCTCCTCGAGAACGAGGAGGAGCAACTGAACTAGGCGGCAAGACACTTCACCAGCGGATACCCACGAGACTTAGGAACAGGACTTCACATGACCACTCAGGACACACAGAACAAGCAGAGCACCGTGAAGAACTCCCGGATGCTATCGGTCGAGCAACTGAGCAAAGACATCGAAGCCGGGGTGATCGATTCAGTCGTTCTCGCCTTCACCGATATGCAGGGACGCCTCCAAGGAAAAATCATTCACGGTCAATTCTTCCTCGATACCGTGCTCAGCCACGGCACTGAGGCCTGTAATTACCTGCTCGCGGTGGACACGGACATGAACACCGTCGATGGATACAAGCTGACCAGCTGGGAAACCGGGTACGGCGATATGGAGTTCGTTCTGGACTATCAGACCATCCGCCGGGTGCCCTACCTGGAGAAGACTGCGATCATCCAAGCCGATATCGCCACCACCGATGGCCGACCGGTGCCGGTTTCGCCGCGTTCCTTGCTACGTGCCCAGCAAGATAAGGCCAATGAGCTGGGACTGGTGGCATTAGCCGGCACCGAACTGGAATTCGTGATGTATGCGGACTCCTACGAGGACGCCACGCTACGCAACTTCAAAGATCTGACCCCGGCCAACCAATACAACGTTGACTACTCGATCCTCGGATCGATGCGCGTGGAACCGCTACTACGCGATATCCGCAACGCCATGTACGAGGCCGGTATGATCGTCGAATCGGCCAAGGGCGAATGCAACTTCGGCCAGCACGAGATCGCCTTCCGCTATGACGATGTGATCACCACGGCGGATAACCACACGTTCTACAAGCTTTCGGCCAAACATATGGCCGCCCAGCGCGGACAGTCGATCACCTTCATGGCCAAGCCGAACGAGCGAGAAGGCTCGAGCTGCCATATTCACATGTCGCTCCGCGGGTTGGATGGCTCCTTGGCGTTTTGGGACCCTGCCACGGGGAAGCGCACCAAGCTTTACAACCATTTCATTGCCGGCGTGCTGGCCACGATGCGCGAGTTCACGCTCTTCTACGCCCCGAATATCAACTCCTATAAGCGCTTCGCCAAGGGCTCCTTCGCACCCACCGCGGTGGCTTGGGGCTTGGATAACCGTACCTGCTCGGTACGGTTGGTGGGCGAAGGGCATGGGGCGCGCATGGAGAACCGCCTGCCCGGAGCCGACGCAAACCCCTATCTGGCAATGGCCGCCATGCTCGCTGGTGGGCTGTACGGAATGAAGCACGAACTAGAGCTGCCGGAGATGATCGAGGGCAATGCCTACGCCTCGGATGCAGAACATGTGCCACACACCATGGCCGAGGCAAGAGAGCTCTTCGCCAACTCAAAGATCGCCCTCGAGGTATTTGGCGAAGAAGTCGTGAAGCACTACACCCACTACGCCGACATTGAACTGGAACAGTTCAACGCCGCGGTCACCGACTGGGAAGTGCGCCGCGGATTCGAGCGGCACTAGCAAGCGAGAACGATCGAAGGGATCGAGACGACGGTGAACTTAAACCCCCTTAGCGACGAGTACCGTCCGCGCATCGGGTTGACGACCTACTGGCAGGAGGCCTCCTGGGGCGTCTGGCAGTCACAGGCAGCAATTGTGCCGGGCAAATATGTCCAAGCGGTCGTGGCCGTGGGCGGCACCCCGTTGTTGTTGCCACCATTGGGCACCGACACCACGGTGCTCGATCTGCTCGATGGGCTGATCGTGATTGGCGGCGTCGATGTTGACCCGGCGAACTACCAGCGCGAAGCGCACCCCACCACGGCCGCGCAGCCCGAACGCGACGACCACGATATGGCTCTGACCGCTGCCGCATTGGAGAGGGCACTGCCGTTGTTCGCGATATGTCGTGGCGCGCAGATCCTGAATGTGGAACGTGGCGGCACCTTGAACCAGCATCTGCCGGACCTGATTCCGGATGCCGCGGCACGCTACCAGCCGGCCCCGGGGGTGTTTGGCAGCGTGGACTTCACCACGGTGCGTGGCTCGCTGGCCGAAACCCTGCTCGGGCAGCAGGCCACGGCACCCTGCTACCACCATCAGAGCCTGGAGAACGTGGCCGAGGGTCTGCAGGTCACGGCGCGCGCGGCCGATGGCACCGCCGAAGTGATCGAGATGCCACAGGCCCCCGGCTGGGTGCTGGGCACCCAGTTTCATCCCGAGGAAAACCTCGAGGACCTGCGGCTCTTTGCCGGGTTCGTCGAGGCCGCCCGCAGCTATGCACGCACCACACAACACCGAGAAAGGCAGGGTCAACTGTGAGCAGCTATACCGTCATCAACCCCGCAACCGCACAGCCGATCCGCGACGTCGCCCTGGCCGACCTAGAGCACACGGATCGAGCCATCGCCCGTGCCGCGGCCGCCTACGAATCCTGGCGCCATACGGCCCCGGCGGACCGGGCCCTGCTCTTGCGCCGTTTTGCTGCCATCGTTGACCGCGAGATTGAAGCGTTGGCCCTGCTCGAAGTTGCCAACGCCGGGCACACCCTGGGTAACGCGCGCTGGGAGGCCGGCAACGTGCGGGACGTGCTGAACTACTATGCCGCCGCGCCAGAACGGAACTTCGGCAAACAGATTCCGGTGGCCGGCGGCGTGAATATCACCTTCCACGAACCGTTAGGGGTCGTCGGGGTAATTGTTCCGTGGAACTTCCCGATGCCGATCGCCGCCTGGGGGTTCGCCCCAGCGCTCGCTGCAGGCAACACGGTGGTGCTCAAACCGGCCGAGCTGACCCCGCTGACTGCGCTGCGTCTCGGAGAGCTCGCGCTGGAAGCCGGTATCCCCGAGGGTGTGCTGACGATCCTGCCGGGCAAGGGTTCGATCGTCGGAGAGCGTTTCGTGACTCATCCGGCGGTGCGCAAGGTGGTCTTTACCGGCTCCACCGGCGTCGGCCAGGGCATCATGCGTGGCTGCGCCGAACAACTCAAACGCGTCACCCTCGAGCTTGGCGGCAAATCCGCGAACATCATTTTCGCCGACGCGGATCTGGAACTGGCCGCGGCCCAGGCGCCGGGCGGAGTTTTCGACAATGCCGGACAGGACTGTTGCGCGCGTTCGCGGATCCTCGTCCAACGCAGCGTTTTCGAGACGTTCATGGAAAAGTTCGAAGAGTCTGTTCGCCAGGTTCGGGTGGGAGATCCGCTGCATGAGGACACGGTCATGGGCCCGCTGATTTCGGCAAGGCAACGTGAAACCGTGGCGTCCTTCCTCGAAGGTGAGCAGGGGCGGCGCGCCGACATCGCCTTTCAGGGTGAGGCACCGGGCGGCGAGGGTTTTTGGTTCCCGCCCACCGTGGTGTTGCCACGCGATCGCGCGGATCGCATCTTGCGCGAAGAAGTTTTCGGCCCCGTTGTCGCTGTGGTGCCCTTCGAGGACGAAGCCGAGGCCATCGCACTGGCCAACGACAGCGACTATGGGCTGTCCGGCTCAATCTGGACCCGTGACGTGGGCCGAGCCCTGCGCGTCTCGCGCGGTGTGGAAGCCGGGAACCTCTCGGTGAATTCGCACTCCTCAGTGCGTTATTCCACGCCCTTTGGCGGCTTCAAAAAGTCAGGACTCGGGCGCGAACTCGGTCCCGACGCCCTGGATTCCTTCACCGAGGTCAAGAACGTTTTCATCGGTACCGACGACTAAGCACGAGCTCTAACCCGAAACCTAAGGAGAAATATCATGAGCGAAACCGCACCCTACAACGGACTGGTCACCAACCGACTGGCCGGCCGCGTAGCGACCATCACCGGGGGCGCCTCGGGTATTGGCCTAGCCACCGCAAAACGCCTGGCCCATGAGGGCGCCACCGTGGTGATCGCCGATATCTGCGCGGACGAGGTCGGCCAACAGGTCGCCGATCAGATCGGTGGCTCCTTTGTCCGCACCGACGTCACCAACGAAGAGGATGTAAAGAACCTGTTCGCAACCACTAAAGAGACCCATGGTTCGGTGGATATCGCCTTCAATAACGCGGGAATCTCTCCGGCGGACGACGCCTCCATCTTGGAGACCGGGATCGAGGCCTGGCGCAAGGTGCAGGAAGTCAACCTGACCAGCGTGTACTACTGCTGCAAGTATGTACTTCCCTATATGCAAGAACAGGGCCGCGGCTCGATCATCAATACGGCGTCCTTTGTCGCGGTGATGGGAGCGGCCACCAGCCAGATCAGCTACTCGGCCTCCAAGGGCGGCGTACTGTCCATGAGCCGAGAACTGGGTGTGGAATTCGCCCGGCAGGGCATCCGCGTGAACGCACTATGCCCAGGCCCGGTGAACACCCCGCTGCTCAAGGAGCTGTTCGCCAAGGATCCCGAACGAGCCGCCCGGCGCCTGGTCCACGTTCCGCTGGGACGATTTGCGGAACCAGATGAGCTTGCCGCCGCCGTGGCCTTCCTTGCCTCCGATGATTCCTCCTTCATCACCGCCAGCCAGTTCCTGGTCGACGGCGGTATCGCCGGTGCCTACGTGACCCCGCTCTAAGCGGTATCGCCGGCGAACTTGCCGGGTGGCGCAGACCGGGAACGGTCCGCGCCACTCGGCATTGTTAGTGGGTATACACAGCGGCGTAGAACTGCCGCCACCGGTGTGCGCATCATATGAGGCTACCTGCGTGCACATATCGAAAATGTATTGAAAAGTAGATACGCTCTGGCAACATCCCTCCGCGTTGACTAGTCCTCATGAGCAATGATGAGAACTCCAAGCACACACCGGGCGAGAAGCGCCTGACGGCACTGGCAGCACGCGGAGTGGTGGCCCTGCTCGTAATGCTCGCTGCCATGCTCCCGGCCATGGTCCTGGACACCGGCAACCTGCGCCCCACTGCCTGGCTCTCCGACTCCTTTAGTCACGTGACCAAGGCCGTCACGAAACTGTTCTCTGGTGGAGTAGGCGAGGACGGGGGAGATGTTCCCAAGGGAACTACGGTGCACTCGGATACTGCCGGGGTTCGCAAGCTCGATTCGGAACTGCGCCAAGCATTGAGTGCGGCCGCGAGTGATGCGCAAAAGCGCGGGATCACCATCTACATCAACAGCGGCTGGCGCTCGCCGGCTCTGCAACGTCAGTTGCTTGAGCAGGCCGAAGCCAATTATGGTTCCGCGGCCGAGGCGGCCCGTTGGGTCGCCACCGCCGAAACTTCCGCCCACGTTTCCGGCGACGCGGTCGACGTGGGGCAAGCGGACGCCCGCGACTGGCTCTCCCGGTATGGGGCACACTATGGTCTCTGCCAGATTTACGCCAACGAGTCGTGGCACTTTGAATACCGCTCCGAGGCCAGCGAAACCGGCTGCCCGGAAATGTATAAGGACCCCACCGAAGACCCACGGATGCATTCGTGAACGGGGACTTGCATCGACCAACCCTCTGGATTGACCCTCGGGCGATTGCGCAGAATATTGCCCTCGCCCGAAGCCGGAACGCCGCCGAAGTGATGGCGGTAGTCAAGGCCAATGGCTACGGTTTGGGCACACACACTTTGGCTCGCGCCGCACTTGGTGGCGGTGCCACACGTCTTGGGACCACGGATTTGGGCGAAGCTGTGGCACTGCGCGAGGCCGGTGTGCGTGCGCCAATACTGACGTGGCTCAACGCTTCCGGTGTTGACGCTGCGGCGGCCGCGGAGCACCAAATCGCGGTGGCGATTGGTTCGCTCGAGGAGCTCAATGCGCTCCTGCGGCAACACTCGACCGCGCCGGTCACCGTGCACCTGCACCTCGATGTGGGCATGTGCCGGGAGGGAGCCTCGCCCTTGGATTGGCCGGCGCTCTTCGAGTCGGCCGCCCGGGCCCAGCGCCAAAACAAGATCCGGGTCGGTGGGCTGATGGGGCATTTGGCGCAGGCAGATCGTGCCGAACCGGAACTTAATGCCCAAGCCGTACGGGCTATGTCTGCGGCGAAAGCGCGGGCCACCGCATTAGGGCTGGGACAGCTTAAGTTGCACCTAGCGGCCACCGCGGCCACCCTCACCGACCCAACCACCCATTTCGATATGGTGAGATTCGGCGCCGGACTGGCCGGGATCGACCCCTCTGGGCGCACCGATCTTGCCGCTCCTGCCCGGCTGACCGCACCGGTGGTGCATAGTGTCTGGGCTTCGGAAGGTACCAGTGTGGGCTACGGCGGCATGTACCGTAGCACCCACGACGGGTACCTGAGTGTCTTGCCGGTCGGCTACGCCGACGGCATCCCACGGGAGATCTCTACCGATGCCAGCGTGCAGATCGCAGGCCGTCGGCACAGGGTGGTGGGCCGGGTCAGCATGGACCAAATCATCATCGACACCGGGCCCCACCGCTATGCACGCGGCACCATGGCCACCATCTTCGGGGCAGCGGCCAGCGGCGCACCCACCCTGGCCGATTGGGCCAACTGGGCCCAGAGCATCGCCCACACCATAATTTGCACTATCGGACCACGTGTTATCAGGAGCGTTCAATGACTACCCACATTCTCGTTATCGGTGGCGGCCAAAATGCCGAGCACAACGTATCGCTGGCCACCGCAGCAGCTATCGGAAAGGCACTGAGCTCCCGGGGATATTCCGTGATCGCGTTGACGATCGACCTCGATGGACGCTGGAGCAAAGATGGGGAGCCGCTCGGCGAGACCGTTGCCGCCTCGGTAGCCTCCGCCCTGCGCTTCTTCGATCAGGCCGAGGTGGTCTTTCCCGCGGTCCATGGGCCACTGGGTGAAGACGGGACACTGGCGGCGCTCTGTGCACTGACCTGCGTCCCGGTGGTGGGCTCTGGCCTGCGCGCCGGAGCGTTGGGCATGGATAAGTGGTCCACCAAGCTCGTGGCGCAAAGTTTGGGGATCGCCACCGCCCAAGGACAGCTGGTCTCCGCCGCCGAGCGCGATCGGGTACATTTCGAGGGAGAGGTGGTCGTCAAGCCCGCCTCGAGCGGATCCAGCTACGGTGTGTCGGTGGCCTCCACCCCTGAGGAATTACGCGAGGCCTTAGAAACCGCTGCGCAGTTCGACGAGCGCATCATCGTCGAACACATGGTGCGCGGGCGAGAAATCGACGTCGCAGTCCTGCAAGAACCCGGCGGTGAACTATTTACACCTCCGGCCCTTGAAATCCACGCGCAGGGGCTGTTCGATACCGCGACCAAATACGACGGAACGGCGACGTTCAGTGTGCCGGCGGCGCTGACACCTGCAGAGGCCCAGTCGCTCAGTGACGCGGCAAAGGCCCTGTACCGCGAGTTAGGTTGCGCGGGCGTGGCACGGATGGACTTCTTTCTCACCACGCGGGGCCCGGTGCTGATCGAAGTGAATACGATGCCCGGCATGACAGCACACTCCCAGGTGCCACAGATGTTCGCTGCAGCGGGCATCGAGTACGCAGATCTGGTGCAATCCATGGTCCGCGCGGCATTGCGACCCTAGGACGGGAAAGCTGCGCCCTCCTCCTTTAGGAGGAGGGCCCGTCCGATCCGGAAATGTTAGCCTAATAGAGAAAATTCCAGCACAACATGCGGGTGTTAGCCGCCCGCCGTTACGTGAAGATTCGATGAGAAGAGTTGATCCGGTGAATATCATGACGCCTAATGCGTACGAAGTTGTATTCATCTTTGTGCTGCCCGCACTGACGGTAATCGCCCTTGTTGTCGTGTTGTATCGCGTGCTGACCTACACATCTCGGGCGGAGCGGCGCGAGGAGACCATCGAACGCGAGCTTCAACGTGAAACACGCGATAAGGTAGAACCATGAACCTAAACCTCAATTGGTGGTGGCTGCGCTAACGCAGCCCGGTTCAGTCATGTCCACGAGCTGCCCGCCGGTTCGTGGATTTTTTATGGTCGCATGACGACCGTGCGGGCCCGTGGGCGCCCTATCGCACGGAGAAATCATGCAAACTTTTCTGTCCGCTCAAGAACGTTCCGAGCAACTGTCTCATCACATCACTCAAGCGCCACAGGAATACCGGGTGCTGAGTGGCGAACGCCCCACCGGTGCCCTCCATCTGGGCCACTACTTTGGCAGCATCGTCGAACGCCTGCGGCTTCAACAAGCGGGAGTGGAAACCTTTATCATTCTCGCCGACTACCAGGTGATTACCGACCGAGATTCCATGGGCGCGGTGCGCCAGAATGTGCACAACGCGGTCTTGGATTACTTGGCGGCGGGTTTGGATCCGGAGACAACGACAATTTTCACGCACTCAGCGGTTCCAGCACTGAACCAACTGATGCTTCCTTTCCTCTCACTCGTTTCAGAAGCCGAACTGCACCGCAATCCCACAGTGAAGGCCGAACGCGAATCGTCGGGTCGAGCCATGTCGGGACTGCTCTTGACCTATCCGGTGCACCAGGCCGCAGACATCCTTTTCTGCAAGGCCAATGTGGTGCCCGTGGGTAAAGACAACCTCCCGCATGTTGAAATGACCCGCACTATTGCCCGCAGGTTCAACGACCGCTACGGTGCGCTCTTCCCGGAACCAGACGCGCTACTGACCGCAGCGCCGCACGTACCCGGACTCGATGGGCGCAAGATGTCCAAGAGCTACGGAAATGCTATTGGTTTGGGGATGAGTGCCGATGAGACGGCCGCCCTCATCCGAGGAGCGCGCACCGATTCTCAACGGCACGTGAGCTTCGATCCAGAACGGCGACCAGGTGTTTCGGCGCTACTGAGCACCGCCGCGCTCTGTCTCGGGCGCGAGGAACTGCAATTAGCTGACGAGATAGGTGCCGCCGGAAGTGGCGCGCTCAAACGATTGGTCACGGATGCCGTTAACGATTTCCTGCGCGAGCACCGCGCGCGGCGGGCAGAGTTTGCCGCGCAACCGGAGTTGGTGTCGCAGATCCTTCAGCGCGGGGCGCAACGTGCCAATGACGAAGCCGAACAGACGCTAGCCGACGTGCGCCAGGCAATGGGCACGCTTTACTAGCTATCGCGACCCGTGGAGCAGCGAGCACGGGCAATCCAGCATTCGGGGTTGCCTCCACCAACACAGCGCCTAGTGGGCCGCCTGCTCGCGTTCGACTAGTGCGATGAGCCCGGCAAGATCTGAGGCAAGTACTTCTTCCAGCCCGGCCATAGCCGAAGCAAGCTCCTCGGACTTTGGCCCGTCGACGGTGGCATGAAGTTCGAGTCGGCTTCCCCCATCCGCTGCATGAGACTCGTGGCGGACCGTCAACGAGCCGCCGTCGAGGAATACCGTGTCTTGGAAGGCGAGTCCCGGAACAATATCGCTCACCATCATCGGTGTTTCATCGCCGTCGCGAGTCTTCATGACCCCGCGGACCCCGGGCCGCAATGGTCCCTCGAGACGAATGTACTCCATCCCCGGGGCCCACTCGGGGTGGGTTTCCACATCGCACCACCGAGCATGAAAATGCTGGGGAGCTACTCGCGAAGTTGCTGTGATCATCGGAAATTTCACCATGTTCGGCATCGTAGCAGCGGGGTCCATCTAGCTGGCTGGCTTGCGCGCAGATGGCTTAGTGCGGCGGTGGTGCCCGCGGAGGTTCGGGTGTAGGGCGGCACCTGGAATCTGCGAGGATGCGGGTCACCGCTTCGCCGAGCCCGAAGTCTTCACCGAGCGCGGTCTCGGCGATATGGGGCAGCGGGTCGCGTCCGCGCCACCACGAGCGCATCTCGCGCTCCCCGAACTCGCCCGAGCTAGGTTTTGTGTTGTGTCGTCGTAGCGTTTCCTCGAAGCCCACCTCATAGCGGTAGAAAAGGCTAGGGCCCCGATGATCCGCGGCCAACTGCGCCAGCATGTCTCCGTAGATTTCAGCGTAGAGGATGCCCTCGATGACGACGTCCATCCCGAGGTCCAGCGCGTAGCGCGCCGAGAGATCTAGGTAGCCGATCGCCGCGTTGCCCTGGCGTTCTGCTACGTGCAGGATCTGGCGGCGCAGCACATCTTGACCGAGGATCGCGGTGGGCCGCTCGTTCGCCTGACGCAATGCCGCCGCGAGCGAGCTCTTGCCGCTGCCAGAGTTTCCGCGGATAACGATCAGACGAGTGGTTTCAGACCCGGTGCGCATTATCCAATGGTAGGCAGGACCCAGCTCAAGCCGGTATGACGTGGCTTCTAATGATGCGTAAACGACTCGAGCTTAGGCGCGGAGACTCGAGGTAGGCCTTGTGTGCCTCTTGAGGCTTCGGGGAATGATGCAATAGAGCCATGATGCTTAGACAGCTGGAGTACCTCGTAGCGTTGGCCAATGAACGGCACTTCGCCCACGCCGCCGACGAATGCTCGGTGTCCCAACCGGCACTGTCCGAGGGGATTCGCAAGCTGGAAAAGGAGCTCGGCACACCGTTAGTCCGTCGCGGGCACGCATTCCAAGGATTCACCGTCGAAGGCGAGGCGGTGTTGAAGTGGGCGCGGAAACTGCTCAAGGATCAAGAGTCGTTAAAACAGGAGATCTCCGTACTCCAAGAGGGTCTGAGGGGAACGCTACGAGTGGGTACCGTACCGGCGGCCTCGTCGACCGTGGCTGTCCTGACGGATAGGTTTGCTCGCACGCATCCAGACGTCACGGTCAACGTGCAGGCGGGTCTGCACTCCGCAGATATTCTTCGGCGGATTCGGAACTACGAGCTGGACGCAGGTCTCATCTACGCTGAGCCAGAAGACCTAGCGGGGTTGCTGGTCTACCGGTTGTATTCGGAGGAGCATGTCCTGCTTACGTCAGTGGACATGCTCGATTGCCTGGGGGACGCTACCTGGCAGAAGGCGTTGGAACTGCCGCTGTGCTTGTTGGATTCTTCGTTGCGCGGTCGTCAGGTCCTTGAACAGAGGCTGGCTCAAGAAGGTCTGAGCGTCTCGCCGCGCATTGAATGCGATTCGATTGTGACCTTGCTGGCGCATGTCGCTACGGGGCATTGGGCGAGCATCGTTCCTAAGCAGTGGCTGCCACCCTTGGGTCAATTGCCGGAAATCATGATCACCAAACTTGATGACCCCGTCGTCACGTCGCAAATCTCTCTTGTCATGGAAGACGGTAACCCTCAAACGCTCATGTCGCAGGCGTTAACGAAAGTCATTTTCGATGCCTTCCCGACGACTGAACCTGCGTCTAGTAGGTATGATAAGTAGCTTCTATTGAGTCATCGGTACTAATTGTTTGATCTAATGAACCAGACTCGTCAACCCTAGTAACAGGCCCGGATTCACAAAGGAATGAGCGGCGCCAAGTCATACGGGGGAGAAAACGTGGAAGAACGCAGCACGGTGCTACGGGTGATGTTGAGGGGTGTGCGCTCGCGGTTCAGCACCTCGTTGGTTCGGGTGGTCCGCTGATGGCTGGTGATCAGTTGCGCACAACGGGTGAAAGCTCGTCGATCCGAACGAGGCTGGCAGCCTTGGCAAACTGGCAATTGTTTCTGATCTCCCATGTCCCGGAAATCCGACCTGCTCTGCGCGTTGGTCTCGGACTGGCCGTTCCAGGGGCGGCGCTTTTAGTTGTTGGCCGCACAGATCTTCTTGTTTATGCAGTTTTCGGCTCGGTTGTCGGAATGTATGGGCGTGACCCGCGTCGGCTACAGCGCTTCAAGAATCAGGTGCATGGCGCGGCCATGATGCTCTGTGCCGGTATTTGCGGCATCATGCTGGCACCCTTTGGGTTGCATGGGTGGTCTTTGCTGGCTGGAGGAATGCTCTGGGCTGCCTTCAGCTCGGTGGTCGCGGATCGGTACGGCCTCAAGCCCGGCGGCGCCTTCTTTCCGCTCTTCGCTTTTTGTGCCTTGGGAACGCTCCCGGTCGGAGAACATCCGGCCGTAGACGGTTTGGCAACGTTCGTGGTCACCGCGTTGGTCAGCATTCTGCTGGGTCAGGCGGCAAAGTTCGGACCGTCGACAGAACGCGGAGTCGAAACGATAGCCTTTCCTTGGCCTAACGTTCTGCGCCGTGCAGGCACGTACCTGGCCGTGGTCCTTGTGGCGGGGACCGTGGGCATCACCCTGCAGGTGGAGCATCTGCAGTGGATCATGGTCGGGGCCGTAGTGCCGCTGGCCGCTGGCAGTGCTCGGGGACGGCTGAAGCGCGGTGCACACCGGATCGCCGGAACGCTGGTGGGCATGGGTGTGCTTCTGGGAATCTACTATCTGCGGCCAAGCGAGCTGATGTTGGGTTTGGTGATCCTCGCGCTGATGTTTCCGACTGAGGCTTATATGGTTCGCAATTACGGGTTGGCCCTGAGCTTCTTCACGCCGGTAATCATTCTGATGTTGCAGCTGGCTAACCCGACGCTCGGTGTTCAGGTGATGTGGGACTGCGCCATCGGTAACCTGCTGGGCGTGATTCTCGGGATCGCAGCGGCCGCCGTGTTCGAGCGCCGGCCACGCACGCAATATGCAAGTGGAGCCGTGGGCTAACTTCGCTCCGCGCGGGTACCGAATTTGTTGTACCTTGTCGGTAGGTTAGCAGCAATGGTACGCCGAGAGTTGGAATGTCGGTGGCTTCGTCGGAACGTATCGGAACCGAGCCTCGTTCCATACGCCAACCGTCTTCGGCGACCGGCAAGACCGGTCGGTGGGCCTTGGAGTGAACCTGACCTCGAAAATTTCGAGGGAGGTATGAAAAAGCATAGGCAGAGGGCAAGGCGCGAGCCTCTTCCCTCTGCCTATGTGGCGTTCACTGAAGTGCGGGACTACCCGGCGGTCACCGATACGTCATCGATGCGGAATACAGTCGCCAGCGCGCTGTCTTCTGCTCCGTAGAAGCGCAGGGTGACAGTCTTGCCGCGGAAATTATCCAAGCTGATGCTCTTCTTCTCGTACGACGAGCTGGCATCCAAATTCGACCAGGTGCCTACATTGTAGGTATTGGAGCCGTCGATAATCTGGACGAAAAGTTTGTCGTATGCGGTGTACGAGGTGTATTCATTGGTCAACACCCGCAGGTAGAAGTCCAGCTGTGCGCTGGAGGCATTTGATGGAATGCTCACTTTCTGGTCCAGCGTGTAGGTGCTCGGGCTACCCCAGCCGTTGAGCCCAGCCAGGCCGTTGCCGGAGCGGGCGGCTGCACCGCTCTCGAAGGTGTCGGCGCGATTGGAGCTCCAGTTCGTTGAGCCGTCTTCGAAGCCTGGGTTCTTCACCAGGTTTCCACTTGGCTCAGGGGCTGGCGTTGGGTCCGGAGTCGGATCCGGAGTGGAGCCGGAGAGGGCGGACATGACCTTGGTTGCGTCAACCAATCCGGTGCCACAACCGATGTTGCAGCCACCTGGCATTGGGCGGGTGCCGCTCTTTACAGCGGTTTCAACCTGGGCTGGCGTCAGCGAAGGCTTTTGGGACTTCATCAGCGCCACCAAGCCAGCTACGTGAGGGGTAGCCATGGAGGTGCCCTGGTAGAAAGCGTAGCCTTCAGATGACGGTGTGGTGCTACCGGTATTGATGGTAGAGAGTACACCTTGGCCGGAGTAGCGAGTGTCGCCGCCGGGGGCCGTCACGTCAACAGCTGAGCCGTAGTTCGTGTAGTAGGACGGGGCTCCTGAGGGGTTGCTGGCGGCCACGGTAATGACATTGTTGCAGTTTGCTGGACGCGAGTTCGATGCGTTCTGGCTTTCGTTGCCAGCGGCGACAACGACAGAGGTGCCTCGAGAAACGGCAGAGTCGATGGCTGCCTGGTAGGTGGCGCCGCACGCGCCGCCACCGCCGAGGGACATGTTGATCGCGTCGGCTGGGGTGCTGTTGGCTGGGACGCCCGGTACAGATCCGCCCGAGGCCCAGACAATGGCGTCTGCGATATCGGAGAGGTTTCCTCCGCATTTGGCCAGAACACGAACTGGCTGGATCTTGGCGTTAGGTGCAACTCCGGCAACGCCCTTGGCATTTCCGGTGACCGCGGCGACGGTACCGGCTACGTGGGTGCCGTGCCAGGAGGAATTACCTGAGCTGCGGCTGCCACATTCGCCTGCGGCGTACCAGTCGCCTTCATCTTGGGGATTTGCGTCACGGCCGTTGCCATCGCGGGCCGACGAAGAGTCGGAGACGAAGTCGTATCCGGAGAGAACGTTAGCGTTCAGGTCCGAGTGCGAGGTGATCCCCGTATCCAAGACAGCAACAACGCTGCCCGATCCGGTGGAGATGTCCCAAGCAGAAGGCAAACGCATGCCGTTGGTTCCGCTGTAGTGCCATTGCTCGCCGTAGCGGGTGTCATTCGGAGTCATGGAAATCTTCATGATTGCATCGGGTTCTACGGATTCCACGAGACCTGACTTGGCGATTTCAGCCATGAAAGATTTGGCGTCGCTGTCCTTGAGTTTTTTGTTGGCCTTGACCACAAAACCGCCGGTTGCCATTGAGCGCAGTTCCTTGACGGATACCCCTGCTTCTTTGGCCGCTTTACCCCACGCCTTGGCCCGACCAGACTTGCCCGACTCCTTGGCCGAGGCCTTGTAGGTGACGATGAATTGGTCGTATGGCTCGCCGGGCTGAACGGAACCGAGCATGACTTTAGCGTCGTTGCTTGGCGCTGGAGCGGGCTTTTCTGCTGGTGCCATCACGGGAAGTGCGGATGCTGGCAATGCACCGGCGCCGAAGCCGGTCAATCCGATCACGACCGCTGCGGAGGCAGCCAAAGATCGCCTCAGTGGGGTAGAAAAACGTACCATTGATGTTCTCCTTGTTGGATGATTTTGGGCGCACAAAAGCCGGTGATCAATCGGTTTGGTGTGTGCCGACATGGAGCCTAGCCGCATTGTTGTCCTGAATGGAAGCACTTCTCAAATAAATCTTTTATATTCACGCATGTACTAAAAAGATATTTCACATATTTCCGAGCGAGCTCCCCAATGGGTTCGCGGGTTTGAAAAATGAATGGCGATCTAATGCGAGTTTCGAGAGTGCAAAATTTTCATATCTGTTCTGACCACACTAAACGTGTAACTCGCGCACCGGTAAGAGCATCTTTGTTGAAGTGGACGGCCGTGAGTTGGGTGCAATCGACCCCGGCGGTCAAGTGTGCGCCCATGTGAACTAAAGACTTGCGGATGATTGACTAATCTATTGATTAAACGGTTTGGCCTTAATGAAGCACTGGTTCGCAGCTAATGAAATGGCTAGGCGTTTTTCGCTCGCTTCGCTTCTGACTCACATGTCGGCGTTTCGGAGTTGAGTATGTGTTGGGACCCAAGCCAGAGGGGAAGCTCACCAAAAGCGTTCGGTGGCTCGAGGCGTGGCTTTGGCCGGGCGCTGGTGCAGGGGTCTCGGAGTGAAGCAGGCTCGCCGCTCTCAAGGTGTCGGGATCGCACGGGATGCTAAGCCGAATCGCATGGGAAATCCGATATTCCAGACACAGGGTGCGATCGGGGTCACTATCGGCCGCTGCCGTCGGGTTCCATAGATCTAAGATCATTGCCCGAAGGGAACACCATCATGTCTAACGCTCTGGAAACCAGAGAGCCTACCAAACCGTGGGATGTCTTGCGCTTCGTGCTGTATAGCGCGATCGGCATCACCGTGTTTTTCGTGCCGGTGACCATCAACGAGAAGAGCACCATTCTGCTCGATCATTTGGTCACCTGGGTGCGTGCCGCTGCGGGCGGAGCCGTGCCTTATTACATTCTGGCGCTCTTGGCCGCCGGTACCGTGCTGCCTTTCGCCAATGGTGCGTGGAAGAAATCGCCGATGCGCATGTTCTTTGCCTTCGCCAATATTGTTGGATTGGTTGTGGGCGTGGCGCTGACCTTTGGTTGGGGACCACAGTGGCTCTTGCAAAAGGATATGGGGCCATTCCTGCTGAACTCGCTCGTGGTGCCGGTGGGCCTCATCGTGCCGATCGGCGCGATTTTCTTGGCCATGCTGGTCAGCTATGGCCTCATGGAATTCATTGGAGTGTTCTGCCAGCCGATCATGAAGCCCCTTTGGCGCACCCCGGGACGCTCGGCCGTTGATGCGGTGGCTTCTTTTGTAGGTAGCTACTCGCTGGGTCTGTTGCTCACCGACCGCATGTATAGGGGCGGACGCTACACCGGGCGTGAAGCGGCGATCATTGCCACAGGGTTTTCCACCGTATCGGCCAGCTTCATGGTGATTGTTGCCAAAGCTGTGGACCTGATGCCGTACTGGGGGACCTACTTCTGGTTAGCGCTCCTCGTGACCTTTGCGGTCACGGCAATTACCGTGCGGATTCCGCCGCTATCGCGCATTCCTGACACTACCTACTTGGGTGTGAAGCACTTGCCAGAGGAAAAGGCCCAGGGCAACCGCTTTAAGGTGGCGTCCGCTGAGGCCATGATCGCACTTAAGCGAGCACCGGGGCTGGGACGTAATATCGGCGAGAATCTTCTCGACGGGTTGAAGATGGCGATGGCCATCCTTCCCTCGATTCTTTCGATTGGTTTGCTCGGGCTGGTCCTGGCCCGATTCACTCCGATATTCACCTGGCTCGGCTACCTGTTTGCACCCTTCGGCTGGGTGGTTGGTCTCGACGATCCGCTACTGGCTGGCAAGGCCTCGGCCACAGGGATCGCTGAAATGTTCCTGCCGGCAACGCTGGCCGCAGGTCACGAGTCACTCGAGCTGCGTATGGTGATCGGCATCGTGTGTGTCTCGGCGATTATCTTCTTCTCCGCATTGGTGCCTTGTATTTTGGCGACCAGCATTCCGCTGAAACTATGGCAGATGGTCGTCATCTGGTTCCAGCGTGTGGCGCTGACGATTCTTATCGCAACGCCGCTTGTCTCACTGATCCTCTAGGTATTGAGTCGCCCGTCCTTCAGCCAGCGACCCAGGCTTGCCAGGCCGTCGCTCCAGCGCCCGAGGTCCGTATGCCCGTGGTGCGCGGTGATGACCTCGAGCAGTTCGCCAACGGCCGCGTCGGTCTGGCCAGCTTCAAGGGAGGTGAGTGCGGAAAACACCTTCACACCTTCCGAATTGGGGAACTGGGCGCGTGCTTGCTCAAGTATGGCACGCGAGGCGTCGAGTTCGCCCAGCCAACGCAGCGTGCTTGCATATTGGCAGAGGCAACGCCGCAGGGGTTCGCCACTCAAGCCTTGTTGCAAGGCTTGCTCGTAGAGCTCACGCGCTTGCTGCTCATGTCCCGCGGAATCGTGAGCTCCGGCCAATTCGTAGCGGACAACGGCATTGTTGGGATATTGCTCTAGTAGTTGCTCGAAGAAGCGAATCGTTGGCGCCATGTCGTTGCGGTTGCGCAACGCATACCCCGACCGAATTGCTTCGGCGAGGTCGTGAGACAAACCCTCGTACATTGCGGTTCTCCTGTCGTAGTGCCAAGTGGCTCATTCTTGCATGGGGGCTGACGGCTTGGCGCTCTTGTTCAGCATGGCCGCCGCTTCGTAATTCGAGAACAAGCCTTCGATGGTATTTGGCTAGATCTGAACTAAATGGAGCGGCGGCGACGTCGAGCCTAGTCGAAACTTTGCAAATTTTTCCTTGTGCGATCGGGCAGTTAAGACTTAGGGGCAAGGTCCTCTCGTTAGTGCCGACTGTGCTCGGCGTGATGGGAGATTAGTCTGCTTTTTTTGGTCCTTCGTCATGAGTCCTGAACTGGCGCCAACTTTCAAGGACGTTACTGACTGAAGTGAGCGATGTGAATCGGTGCAGTTGAAGCGCCTCAAGCAAGTGCTGAAACGGCGTTATGGCGCGAGAGGCGATCCTATGTCCGTTCTCGCTTCTTCGATTCCGCGATGCTCAGAGCTACGAGTGAAAGAAGTCTAACCGCAAGTAACACCAGGCCCAGGTGGTCGACGGCGATGGTGCTGGATGTGAAGACTTCTGGACCCCTGGCTGCTCGGTCCAAACCGTATCCCTCTAGACGGTTTCGCGAGGCCTCGACGCCAGCACGGTGGTGCAAGGTCGGATGAATGCGCTTGGCGGACGGATGTATCTTTCGGTATACCAAATGTGGATCTAAGTCGGTAGGCTGGAGCACGGTGCGCACCTAACCGCACCGCAGCTTTCCACGCGAGCCAAGGAGTACTCAATGGGGCAGGTCACCCGCATCAGCGCCGCTTTCGTCATCGGCTACCAAGACGGGGACCACTGCATTTGGCCGCAGGGTGAACTTGTCCATGAGGACGGCATCGTGCTCTTCGTTGGACGCGACTATCCAGGGCATGTCGACATCGAAGTGGACTCAGGAAATGCCATCGTGTCGCCTGGCTTTATCGACCTCAACGCGCTCTCGGATATCGACCACGCAATCTTTGATTCCTTCACCAGCGGCGACCTACGCCGAGGACTGGCGTGGTCCGAGGAGTACTTGCATAACCATGGTGCGGTATTCACCGAGGAAGAAGAGGCGTTCCGCCGCCAATTCGCCATCAGCCAGCTAGTGCGCAACGGCATCACCACGATCATGCCGATCGCGGCCGAAACCTATAAGCCGTGGTGCGAGGACTACGCCGACATGGCTCAAATGGCCCAGGCCGTCGAAGCGCTAGGACTGCGCGCGTACCTCGGACCAAGCTACCGCACTCACGTTCCCTATACCGATGGCACGCAGCAGCTGTTGCACTTGGACGAAGGCAAAGGGCTTGTGGGCCTACAGCAGGCCATAGAATTCTGTCGAGACTTTGAGAACGCCGCAAATGGGCTGATCCGCACGGCGCTACTCCCTGCGCGCATTGAAACCCAGACCGAACAAACGCTCAAACTTACCCGCCAGGCCGCTGACGAATTGGGTGTTCCGGTACGTTTGCATGCCGCTCAGGGGCTATTCGAAGTGCAGGCCATCGTCGAGCGCACCGGAATGCGCCCGCTCCCGTACTTGGATTCGCTGGGCTTTCTGACCGAAAGAACTTTTATACCGCACGCTTGGACGGTGCCCGGAAACCGGCATATGCCCGAAGAATTTGGAGAGGGCGACGATCTTGCGCTACTCGCCGCCTCGGGAGCATCGGTGATTTTCTGCCCGATTCCTACCGCGCACTACGGTGTTTGCCTTGAAGATTTCGACTCCTACCGCGAGCAGGGAGTGCGGGTGGTGCTGGGGACCGACTCCGCCCCGCCGAACATGATCCGCGCGATGGACTTGGCGATGGGCATGACCAAGGCACATACGGGTTCGATGACCAGCGCCCAGGGACGAGATCTCTTCCGGGCCGCTACCTTAGAGCCGGCGAATGCGTTAGGTCGCGAGGATCTGGGCCGGCTGGCGCCCGGTGCGCAGGCCGACTATTTCGTGCTGGACCTCAACGGCACCCATATCGGACCGAATGCCGACCCGATCCGCACTCTAATCATGAACTGCGACGGCCGCGATATCACACATGTCGCGGTGGCCGGACGAACCATCGTGTCCGACAAACAGATCGTTACCGTGGACACCAGCGACTATCAGCGGCGCGCACAAGATTTTCTAGATAAGTACATGGCCGCATTTAGCGTCAGTGACTATAAGCATCGGCCCACCGCGGAGCTCTTCCCGGCGAGCTTTCCGGTGCGCTAACTTTCGTCCCTAGGATATCGTCGCAGGCGGCTTTCGGAGTTGGGGGCCTCCTGACGGTCGGCTCCGAGGTACGACGTGTTGTTGGTGGGCATGCCACAGTTGCAATGTAGCAGCCCACCATTGGGCTTAATCGAGAATGGCCGTCGCCTCGATCTCTATGAGCGTTTGGGCATCAAAGAGCATTTCGACGCCGATGAGCGAGGACGGTGGCATTGGGGTAGGTAGCCCCACTTCTTGGGCTACGGAATAGATGCCCTCCATGAGCTCGTTGATTTTCCCAGTTTGCCAGTCGGTGACGTAGATCGTTAGCCGGACGACATCGTCGAAGGTCGCGCCGACAGAGGCCAATCCCGTTGCGGTATTGCGTAAGGCTTGCGCCGCCTGATCTCTGAGATTGTCCGGAGTTTGCGCACCGTCAGGTCGGTACGCCACCTGTCCGGCGACATGGATGTGACGAGTGCCAGTCGCAACCGCGACGTGGTCATAGGGGGCTGGTTCCAGCATATTGGCGGGACTGAATCGATGAACGGCCACGGAGTTTCTCCTTTGTTGTGAGTGGGTATCATCAAGCTATGCGCCCGTTACGGGGCACTTCAACGAGACTAGGTTTCAGCATGGATACCACTAACGAGCTACGCGTCACGCCGGCGCACCGTGAGCTGCTTGATCAAGTGCTCGACAAATTGTCGCTCTCGGTCATGAACGAACTTTGTGAGAAACCTTGTCGATTCAATGAGTTACGCCGGGCGATTCCACGGGTTACTCAGAAGTCATTGACGGGAACTCTGCGACGACTTGAGCGAAACGGTGTCATAGAGCGGAGCGTGGCCAGCACTCGTCCGGTCGCAGTAACGTACAGCATTACACCACTCGGGAAAACCCTGCGCAGGCCGGTGGATGAACTATTGAAATGGGCCGAGGACTACTTACCGGAGATTGACGCCGCGCGCGAAGCATTTGACGACGCTGAAGCCGGGGCAGACTCATAGATTTCTCTAGTATTCGGCCAGTAGAGCACCTAGGCGCTGACATGCCGACCCAATAAGGCAGTGCCTTGAGCTTGTTACCTGAGTGGATTGCTTCAGGGAAGTCCTAGGGAGTTGTGGCGGTCATCCGGATTAGTAGCCTGGAGCCCTTGAGAATAGGGTTGCGTTTCGCGATTTCTCTGAAGGTTGAACGCGATGAACTTACACTTCCCATGTTGACGTGTAGCTACGCGAGGAGAGTAGGGCAGCGAGTTCGGCGTGAACATGCATGGTCTTGGTAAGACGTTTCGTCCGGTCATCTGAAAGCTTTCCCTCTTCCCAGTCGCGACCGGAAAAGTATGCGGAATACGGGTTGATCACGCACTTGAAATCATTCATCAACGAACCGGCAAGCGACGTCGTCGCCATGTAACTGTGTGGGAGACCAGCCGAGCACACGAACGAAACGACCTTGTCGAACCACGCCGAGGTATTACGGCCATCGCCGGTGGCTCCGGTAGCTTCAATCAGAGATTTGACTGCGGCGTTGGGAGCCCAATTGTAAATCGGGAAAGTGAGGACAATGCCGTCGCTTTCCCGAATGCGCCGATGTAAAAGCGCAAATCCTGGGTCGCTGAAAATCTCGTTATTGTCGAAGATTGGAAGTTCGAATTCCGCCAGATCGATTACTTCCGAATTGTGCCCGTGATTCTGCAGGATTTGCGCTGCTTGGACGGCCAAGCCGCGGCTAAGGCTGGCGGGGTCAAGGCTGCAGGAAATCACAGGGAGTGTCAGTGGCACACCCGTACCCTAGCAGAAAGATTCTGCCTACTTCGCTAGGGAATCTGCCGTCCGAGTTGGCTAATACTCTGATGTTGAGCTCCTCCCGCAGTCTCCAGTCTTAAGTCACCGACGAATTCTATCTACGCGAGATTTACATCAATGGATGCAAATTTTCACGATTTTCCACCTTGGCGAGCGGAAATCTGGAAACGACCTAATGAAACAAGAGATTCCTTCCAGTTAATTGAAACTGCAACAAAATTGCTTGGGCGATGACCATTTATGTTTTTGGTCAACTCGTAGAATTATGCATCTCCATAACTCTAGGATCGGCTCTGGCTACTGCTGCCGACGGTATAAGGGGGAGCCGTTGAAGTACCTAGCATGCCTTATTTGTGCTGGGTGGAAATAGCCGTCGGGTCATACTCGCATCTTTAGAGATGAAAGGCCCGAGCTCGGAAGGCTGGGTCGTTTGACTCGCCTTCAAGTTTCTCAGAGGAAGGGTACGTATTCGTGGAACGAATAAGATCACGCCCGCGAGCTAGCGGGCTTGGTATTGAACCAAGGAATGCGCGTAAGGGAAGACAAGCACGCGCTGCATCAACAGCCGCCGTGCTCGTCTTGGGATTGTTTGCGAGTAGCTTAGTTCCAGCCGCTGCCAATGCAGCACAGGGACAAATTACCGGTTCTGCTTTCAATGACAGGAACTCCAACGGTCAATACGACGCAGGGGAAAGCGGTCTCGAAGGCGTTCAGGTTACTGCCTTCGGAAGCGAAGGTCAGGAAGCCGGCACGGCAGTTACTTCGGCCGACGGCAACTATGTGCTTGACGTCGATACCGCCGATGATTCGGTTGAGGTTCGCCTAGAATTCTCTACCCCTGATGGATACGCGCCAGCACCAGTTGGAATCGACGGTGCTACCGCAGGTTCCACAGTCCAGTTCGTGGCACCGGGTAAAACCGCAGATGTCGGCTTCGTCATCCCCGGGCAGCCAGCCGATGATAATCCGCCCTTAGTTTGGGCCGAGCAACGGGCACAGGCTACTGAAAACACGACGAACTGGATCGACCCGTCAACCCAGCGCAGCATCGGTTCGATGCTGTATGGCGACCGCGGTGATCAACGTGGCGCAACGACGGAAGCCACCGTGGCGCAGACCGGCGCGATCTGGGGCATCGCGAATCTTGGCGAAAACCACGTTGCCAGCTCCGCGCTGTTCAAGCGCCACGTCATTACCGGCCCAGGCGGCCTTGGCGCAATCTACCTCACTGATACCGCTGCAGACCCGAATGCTTCGGTCTTTGCCACGATCCCAAATGTGGGAACCGATCCGCGTCCTCTTGGGTCGGAAGCGGGGCCAGCGGCCTATGACTGGTTCCATGACATGGCCGCCTGGCCAGAGATCGGCAAGATCGGACTGGGTGGCCTTGCCGCGACTCCTTCATTTGATGCGCTCTACGCGGTTAACTTGAACGATAAGTCGCTGTATCAGGTGCCCGTAGACATGAGTAGCGGAACGCCAGTTGCCGGTGAGCCGGCAGCGATCGCTGACTTGTCCTCTCTTCCCGGAGCCAGTTGCGCTTCGGAGAATGTTAGGCCATTTGGGGTATCTGTCCATGACGGAAGTGTCTGGGTCAGCGGTACCTGCGCTGGACCAACCGAAGCAGACCTGCGTGGATATATTTTCGAGTTGGCGCTGGACGGCACTCTCGTTGGGACCGGCCCCGTTCTTGAAGTACCGATGGACTACGAACGCGGTACTGCGTTCAACGTGGCACCGGACCCCACCGCAAATTGGCACGCGTGGACCGATGACCCGGCAGCTATTTGGCAGGGCTCAACTGAAGAGTGGATCGCTTACCCACAACCACTGGTCTCCGATATCGGATTCGATGAGAACGGGGATCTTACGGTTGCTGTTAAGGACCGGTTCGGTGATCAAGCGGGCTACCAAGCAGGTCACCCGACGGATAACACGGACGATCCCTATTCGTCGGCCACTGCCGGTGAGCTTCTTCGTGCCTGTGCCACCGGCGACGGAAGTTTCGCGCTCGAGTCAAACGCTTCGTGCGGTGGTACCACTGGCGCCTTCCCCAACAACGGTATTGGAGTTGATGGCGGTGAGTACTACGACGACGAGTTCGTAGATGCTAACGGGGTTCGAGCACACGATCAGATCGCTCTCGGTGCTGTATTGCAGATTCCAGGCTTCGTTGATTTCGTCGGTACTGGTTTTGACGTAGGAGACGCAATCTGGACCAACGGTTTCCGTTTCTACGAGAACGCCACCGGTCAGTATGGCGGTAAAGACGGCAATGGTTGGGCGACGATAAATAGTTCCTGGACCCAAGACGGCGGTTTCACCCGCGATGGATCCATGGGTAAGGCTTCAGGGCTGGGAGATCTCGATGCCCTCGTCGCCGATCACGTAGAGGTCGGTAACCGCGTGTGGATCGATACCGATCGCGACGGAGTGCAGGACGCCGACGAGGAATCGGTTTCCGGGGTCGTGGTCACCTTGACCTGCGGCACCACTACGGCCACGACCACGACGAATGAGGACGGCGAATACTACTTCAACGACTCGAATGTCGACGGTGGCTTGGCACAGAATGTTGAGTGTTCCCTGCATTTCGAAACTGCCGGAACCACGGCTGAAGGCTTGGAGCTGACGACCGAACTCGCGGGAGAAAACACTGCAATCGACTCGAACGCAGTGCTCGACGAGCAGGGCGTGCCGACGATTGAATTGGTGACGCCTACAAGCGGTGCGAACCACACCTACGACGCCGGGTTTGTCCCGGCTGCTGAGGTGTGTTCGATTGGTGACTTCGTCTGGGTTGATGAGAATGGCAATGGTGTTCAGGATGAGGGTGAGGCCCCGGTTGAGGGTGTGACCGTTACTCTGCTGAATGCTGATGGCACTCCGGTTGAGGGTGTTGAGCCGTTGACCACTGATGCCAATGGTCTGTATGTGTTCTCGGGTATTGAGTGCGGTACTTATCGTGTTCAGTTCTCGGATCTGCCGGAGGGTAATACGTTCACTGCCCCGAATGCGGGTGAGGATGAGGGTGTTGATTCCGATCCGGTTCCTTCTGAGGATGACCCGACTGTTGGTGTGACTGATGAGTTCACTGTTGGTGGCGAGGTGCCGAACGATCGTACTGATGTGGACGCGGGTATTGTTCCGCCGGCTGCTGAGGTGTGTTCGATTGGTGACTTCGTCTGGGTTGATGAGAATGGCAATGGTGTTCAGGATGAGGGTGAGGCCCCGGTTGAGGGTGTGACCGTTACTCTGCTGAATGCTGATGGCACTCCGGTTGAGGGTGTTGAGCCGTTGACCACTGATGCCAATGGTCTGTATGTGTTCTCGGGTATTGAGTGCGGTACTTATCGTGTTCAGTTCTCGGATCTGCCGGAGGGTAATACGTTCACTGCCCCGAATGCGGGTGAGGATGAGGGTGTTGATTCCGATCCGGTTCCTTCTGAGGATGACCCGACTGTTGGTGTGACTGATGAGTTCACTGTTGGTGGCGAGGTGCCGAACGATCGTACTGATGTGGACGCGGGTATTGTTCCGCCGGCTGCTGAGGTGTGTTCGATTGGTGACTATGTCTGGGTTGATGAGAATGGCAATGGTGTTCAGGATGAGGGTGAGGCCCCGGTTGAGGGTGTGACCGTTACTCTGCTGAATGCTGATGGCACTCCGGTTGAGGGTGTTGAGCCGTTGACCACTGATGCCAATGGTCTGTATGTGTTCTCGGGTATTGAGTGCGGTACTTATCGTGTTCAGTTCTCGGATCTGCCGGAGGGTAATACGTTCACTGCCCCGAATGCGGGTGAGGATGAGGGTGTTGATTCCGATCCGGTTCCTTCTGAGGATGACCCGACTGTTGGTGTGACTGATGAGTTCACTGTTGGTGGCGAGGTGCCGAACGATCGTACTGATGTGGACGCGGGTATTGTTCCGCCGGCTGCTGAGGTGTGTTCGATTGGTGACTATGTCTGGGTTGATGAGAATGGCAATGGTGTTCAGGATGAGGGTGAGGCCCCGGTTGAGGGTGTGACCGTTACTCTGCTGAATGCTGATGGCACTCCGGTTGAGGGTGTTGAGCCGTTGACCACTGATGCCAATGGTCTGTATGTGTTCTCGGGTATTGAGTGCGGTACTTATCGTGTTCAGTTCTCGGATCTGCCGGAGGGTAATACGTTCACTGCCCCGAATGCGGGTGAGGATGAGGGTGTTGATTCCGATCCGGTTCCTTCTGAGGATGACCCGACTGTTGGTGTGACTGATGAGTTCACTGTTGGTGGCGAGGTGCCGAACGATCGTACTGATGTGGACGCGGGTATTGTTCCGCCGGCTGCTGAGGTGTGTTCGATTGGTGACTTCGTCTGGTACGACCTGGACAAGGACGGTATTCAGGATGAAGGTGAAGCTGGCGCTGAAGGCGTCACTGTAACCCTCGTCAACGCTGACGGAGAAACCGTCACCACGGTTGAGACCGATGTCAACGGCAAGTACTTGTTCGCCAACATCGACTGCGGAACCTACACCGTTACGTTCGAACAACCCGAGGGATATAACTTCACTGGTACCAGTGAGGGCGATGACTCAACGATTGATTCGGATCCGAGCGAGGAAGGCATCGTTGAAAATGTGGTTGTCGGAGGCGAAGAGCCCAACGATCGCACAGACATCGACGCAGGCTTGGTTCAGCCAGTAGTTCCAGTTCAGAAGTGCACTATTGGTGACTTCGTATGGTACGACGCCGATAAGGATGGCATCCAAGACGCTGGAGAAGCTGCCGTTCCGGGCGTATCAGTGACCTTGCTAGATGCAGACAGCAACCCGGTCGCCGGTGTTCCGGCACAGATTACTGATGCAGAAGGCAAATACCTGTTCGAGAACCTGGAGTGCGGCACGTACCGAGTACAGTTCGAGAATCTCCCTGAAGGTACCGAGTTCACTACGCAAACTTCTGGCAATGACCCCGCAGTTGATTCAAACCCGAACGAGCAGGGTCTGACGGACCCGGTAACGGTCGGTGGAGAACAGCCTGCTGAGGACCTGACAGTTGATGCCGGTGTAATTGAGACCGAGGTGCTACCGGACCCAGACAAGTGCCGTATCGGTGACTTCGTTTGGTTCGATGTCGATAAGGATGGTACGCAAGGCGCCGATGAGAACGGCGTACCGAACGTGACTGTAACTCTTATTGATGCACAGGGTCAGACGGTCGATACCACCACTACCAATGTCAGTGGCGGGTACGTCTTCGATGAGATCGAATGTGGTACCTACAAGGTTCGATTCAGCGATATACCTGAAGGCACCGAGTTCACCACGCCAAATTCTGGCAATGACTCCACAGTTGATTCAAACCCGAACTCGGATGGACTAACTGACGACATCATTGTCGGCGGCGAAGAGCCGAACGAGGACCTAACAATCGACGCTGGTGTTGTTCCGCAGGCTCCGGTTGAGGTGTGCTCGATTGGTGACTATGTCTGGGTGGATGAGAACAGCAACGGTGTCCAGGACGCTGACGAGGTTGGAGTCGAAGGTGTGACTGTGACCTTGTTGGATGCTGACGGAAACCCAACTGGAGTTGCCCCCGTCGTTACCGATGAGAACGGCATGTATGTGTTCTCGGGTATTGAGTGCGGTACCTATCAGGTGAAGTTCTCTGATCTGCCTGAGGGTTATGTCTTTACGACTCCGGGTGAGGGTGAGGATTCTGCGAAGGATTCGGATCCGAACACTGATGGTGTCGTGGAGAACGTGACTGTTGGTGGCGAGGTGCCGAACGATCGTACTGATGTGGACGCGGGTATTGTTCCGCCGGCTGCTGAGGTGTGTTCGATTGGTGACTATGTCTGGGTTGATGAGAATGGCAATGGTGTTCAGGATGAGGGTGAGGCCCCGGTTGAGGGTGTGACCGTTACTCTGCTGAATGCTGATGGCACTCCGGTTGAGGGTGTTGAGCCGTTGACCACTGATGCCAATGGTCTGTATGTGTTCTCGGGTATTGAGTGCGGTACTTATCGTGTTCAGTTCTCGGATCTGCCTGAGGGTTATGTCTTTACGATGCCGGGTGAGGGTGAGGATTCTGCGAAGGATTCGGATCCGAACGCTGATGGTGTCGTGGAGAACGTGACTGTTGGTGGCGAGGAGCCGAACGATCGTACTGATGTGGATGCTGGTGTTGTTCCACCGGCTCCGGTTGAGGTGTGCTCGATTGGTGACTTCGTCTGGGTTGATGCGAACAACAACGGTGTCCAGGACGCTGACGAGCAGGGTATCAAGGACGTTACTGTCACCCTGATCGATGCGGACGGTAAGGTCATCGCTGAGGTGAAGACCGACGCTGAGGGTAAGTACTCGTTCGACGAGGTTGAGTGCGGCACTTACCAGGTGAAGTTCTCTGACCTGCCTGAGGGTTATGTCTTTACGATGCCGGGTGAGGGTGAGGATTCTGCGAAGGATTCGGATCCGAACGCTGATGGTGTCGTGGAGAACGTGACTGTTGGTGGCGAGGAGCCGAACGATCGCACTGATATCGATGCTGGTGTTTCCAAGCAAGGTACTCCGCAGCCGAAGCCTGAACAGCCGAAGCCGGAACAGCCGAAGCCGGAGACCCCCAAGACGCCGAAGCTTCCTGAAACTGGTGTGACCGCCGGTTTGATAGCTGCAGGTGCGTTGGGTGTTTTGCTTGCCGGTCTCGGCACAATGCTCCTTCGTAGCCGGAGGAAGAACTCCTAAGGAACGTAGACAGCATTGAAAACCTCTACTGGGGGTAGGACCCATCCGGGTCCTACCCCCAGTAGTATAGCCAAAACCTAGTGAGACTAGGCGCTTCGAAAGCAGCCTCGTGACTCCACTTGTCCATCCGGTCAGCCGAGCTGCGGCGCCCTGTCGATAGTATGCACAGGGTCGCTGAATCTAGTCATACTCGTGCTACAGGTTGCGAGTGAGTCAGCTGCACAATTAGTCGCCTGCAACGACCTATTTGAACCTTTGAAAGGAGGCATCTTTTTGGGTACAACGTAGTTCAAACTATGCAGCGAGATGCTTAGACCGGGCCACACAAATTACCTTGTAGTGCCGAGATCAAGTGACAGCTTCTTTGACTTGGAAGTCTGCGCTCGTACCCCCTATGGATCGCTCGCGAAACTATAAGAGTCTGCTCGCATTTGAGCGTTATCGGGTCGAGGAGATACACATTTTCCAGCGAATCAGACCGAGTCTTCATTACTCGCAGCATGTAAACGAACTAGTCAGTTCCGCCCCATGACTGGCGGGCGCAAAGTTTGAAGGAACGGCCCCGGCGGCGTCTAGTCTATGTGCCATTCCTTGCCGATGACTGCGCAGTCTGCCATGCATTGTGCCGCGGGAGCTGGGATGACGAGCCCGGTCTCGTCGCCGCGGACATGGGTTGCAAATTAGTTGCGTACTCAGGCCCGTGTGGTTTTCGGGATCAATGATCATCAACGATTTAATTGCCCAATATTGCCAGTGCCTACGACCGACTTTTTGGGTCGTGGCCGTCTGTGAAGTTAATTGATTGTTCTTCCGCCCCTGTTTGTTGAGCTCTCCTTATTGGCTAAAGTTAGCTGGCCAGAATGGTTCATCCTTAAAGTGTTGACATAAATGCATCATGTGCATAGTTTCTCACCTAATGAAGCAGCGCTGCTTCATAATATTCCGTATTGTTTGTCCGTTCCCCCAAGCGCGGTCGAACAAGGCACACCATGACTCGAGCGGGGAAGTTTACTGTTACCACTGAAGATTGACTTGGTTCGAGTTGGTGTTGTGTGCTCGTGAAAGTCGTTAAGGTTCCCCATAGTCAGTAGGCGACGATAGCGACGGAATGCAGGCTAGAGGCCCGGTGAAATGCTCCCCCAAGTAGCATTTCACCGGGCCTCTGTCGAGAGCGAGAGCGCCTTCGAGTTGTGGCTTTCTCCAGCAGGGTTCCGGGCAGAAAAGACTCACCCAATGCAAAGGCTTGCGATTGTATTTGCAGTTCGGGACCTTCTGTGGGACTGGACTCCTATGGCTTCAAAGTCAGCCTGCCAGGGGAATCCAATAAGACCGCTAGGGAGCCTGAAATGGGAGGGTCAGTGGCTTCTCACTGAAGTAACGCTGTACCCGGATGTGGTCATGAAAGCTTCGCTTTTCCATGGGCAGATGATCGTTTGCTATTGCTTCGGATCTGATACACATACGGCTTTGAGACGCCTGACCACTTTGCAACGGATGCCGCGTCTACGCCTTTGGACAGCGCCATGCAAATGGCGTCGTGGAGATTTTCACGAGCCGCATCGAGGTCGGCTTGCCTATCTTCCACCCTATTTGCGAGCTCGCGGAGTTGTTGCAGTTCGATCATTTATGTCACCGTCCGTATGGTTCAATGGTCTTTGCTCAGCGCTGTAGCACCTGTCAATAACTGCTATGTATAGTGGATAAACGCAGCTAGTTGTCGAATGTGACCGAATATTTGACGGATTTAGGGCAACTGGAGTAGAGGTTGGCCGCAACTCTTAATTGTGACGAGTCCTTACTGTAAAATATGCCCTCAGAATAGCTGTAGTTTTATAGGTTTTTTACTAGACGCTCCTTGAAGTTGGGTGCATCGATAGGGACTGAGCAATTACGCCTGAACGGGATCGCGTGCGAACCAGCCGGAAAAATGGCACGTGCGGATTGCTACTCCCCGGGGCTGCGCCTACTTAGAACTGTTCCCTAGGGCAGGAAGCTCGATGGGAGTTTCCTCGGCGCCTTCGAAGTTGATGACGACAGGATTGCTCGAGTCACCTAGCCGCGCTTCGACCTTCATGAGCCGTGCGTCGGAGGATACAAAGTAAGTGATGTTGTCAGATGGCTTGTGGTTCGTTCCGGGGCCGGTATAGACCGATACTTCTTGCCCCTCGATGACCGTTTGGCCGTGATACTGCGCGCCGTTTTGGCGCAGGAGTAATGCGTTTTCAGGGCGATCTGAAGCCAACTGGAGCAGGAAATTCAATGCCGAGTCGGGTAGTCCGGCATGAGGGTCGAGATCACGCAAGGACCATGCTCTGCTTGCTGGCGGTTGGGTGGGTAGCTCGGTATTCTGCGCCGGAAGCTCAGCAATCTGATTCTCGGTCCAGACGAGCAAGGAATAGGCGTTACCCGCACCGTTGGTGGTCATATTTGCGTAGCCAGTATGTTCAACGAGGTCGACGCGACCTTGCAGCCACGCTTGTCGGCCCTTGTCTGGGAGGGACATTGTGAAACGCGCTATCCCAAGCTCGTAGTTATTCAGGCGCATCACGGAGAGTTGCTCAGCCTGCTCCATGCTGACGATGGACGGTTCCATCTGACCGAATTCTGTTGACGAAGCACTACAGGAACTGACTGCCAGCAGTGCAGCAATCGAAAGGCACGCGGCGAGTGGTTGTAGGCGTCGAGGCATCAGTTACTGCCTTTCCGAACCAGATCTTCAAAGAGGTCCGTGCCCGGAACCTCTAGTGCATCGAGCGAAGGCTCGGTGATCGAATCCCAGGTGAAGGAATCGTCCTGCGGTGCAGTGGGCTGCGCCGGGCCGGGGGCAATTTTTCGGTAGGAGATACCGCGGGGCACCTCGGGCGCGGGGAGAGGCTCTCCGGCCGCCGCAGAACTTCCGGTATTGCAGTCCCATAGCTTCGCTAGATTCTTTGGAGAAGTGCTCAGGGATGCATCGTCTAGACAGTTACCTGAACCCGGTGAGCGCGTCGAGGCGGTATAGGCCAGATCCAAGTGATTATTCTCGAAGTGGTCCTCGCGCACGTGGATGTCGGTTGGCGCTAGGTCCTCGGTGGAGGTGATCTCGATGCCTGCGACCGGATTATCAGTGATGCGGTTTTTCAAGATCTTCACATCGGTAGCTCCCGAAACGCCGATCCCCAGACCATACCCTCCCTCGCCGTGGGCAGGAGTATCGGGATTGTTACTTTGCCCAATGAAATTCCCGGCAACGACGGAGGTTCGCAGAGGGATGAAGGCCTCCTGGTAATCGGACAATAACGTCATCCCAAGGCGGTTACCGGTGAACCTATTATTGATCACGGTCACGGTGTTTGAGGCGTTGGTCTGCTCGTAGCCGACCGCATTCGACTCGGCGACGTTATTCCGCACGAGGACATTACAGGAACTGCACTGTCCCACGTAAAGTCCGGAGTCCGCGCTTCCCGACGCATAATTGTGTTCGAGGATGCCATTCTGCGCGTCAAATGCGTAAACACCGTAAAGCCCATTGTTGTATGCGGAGACGTAACGCACGGCAAAGCCATCAACCGGTGGGAATTTTTCCGGGTCAAGCCTCTGGTAGCCATCACTGCCGCGCGCTAGCCCGCCTTCTTCGGTGGCCATGCCCGTAACCAATACGCCGTTGAGGGTGTAGTTCTTCACCGTCAGGTTTTCGACGCGTACGTGATCACCAGTGACGACAACGCCATTGCTTTTAGCGTCGCCGCCATCGAGAACTACGCTGTTGCGGTCCGTACCCCGAAGAACGATGTCATCGCCGCGCACCACGACGGATTCGTTGTAGGTTCCGGGCGAGATTTCGATGGTGTCACCCGGACGGGCTGCATCGACTGCTTCTTGGATGCTCGATGCCATTGCCGGCACCGAAATCGTCTGTGGGCCACTGGAATTCGGGCGCGGTGTAGGTTCCGTTGCGCTGCAACCCGACAGTACGAGGGATCCACCGACTAGCATGGCTACCAATGTCCGCCGTATTCTCACCTAGGTCTCATCCCATCGTTGTCGTCGGGTAGTGGCCGGAGGGGCTACCGGCTAGTCGAAGTATACGGAGTAACAGTCCCTTGTCCCACGACCATGGCACACGCGAAAACCTGAACAGTCAGATGAGCAAAGAACCAGGAATCAGACCCACACGGCGCCGCTTGTTGACCACCGGCGTCCTGGCCGGAACGTCGGCCGTATCCTTCGCCGTCGGACGAAATCTCGCTGGCTCAAACCAAACGGAAACGGTGTCGCATGTAGCTGCCGGGCCCGAGCGCGTGTCACCATTCGGGGCGCGTCAACCAGGAATTACTTCGCCCTCGCCACGGCAGCAAAATGTCACGGTGAGCATTTTTGATGTTCTCACGATGGCGCAGGTGCCCGAGATTCTGGACAAGTTGGGCAACATCGCGGTCGATGCGATCGAGGGAGGCATGCTGGCTGACACCGAACCGGCCAAGTTGACGCTTACTGTCGGGGTCGGGCCACGGGTGATTCGTGAATTCCTATCCGAAGCTTCTCCGGGTAGCCAAATGCTGCCAGACTTCCAGCGAGAACAGTTCGAGTCGCCGGGGCTGAAACAAGGCGACCTGTTCATTCAGCTTTGTTCTGACGATCAGATGGTCACCTCGCTCGTCCAGGCTCGGGTCGAAGATTACTTGGCGGATAAGAGCGTGAAAAATTGGTCGGCACAGGGGTTTCGCGGCGCACTGGACAATGGAGCGGCGCGGAATTTACTGGGTTTCCACGACGGGGTGAGCGTTCCGCGGGGCGATGCGGAACTCGATGATTTGGTGTGGCTTCAGGAACCCGAACGTCTTCGGGGAGCGACGATCGCGGTGGTGCGTAGAATGCCAATCGATGTGGCCAGATTTGCCGCGCTGACGCTCGAAGAACAGGAGCAGGCTGTTGGCCGTCGGCGTAAGAATGGGGCGCCGCTGTCTGGTGGCTCGCGCGAAGATGATCCGAACCTGCATTCAAAGTCTCCTGCCGGCGAAGTAGATATTCCGTTGGGAGCTCATGTGCGCAGGGCTCATCCCTTACCCAGCGGGGCCAAGGGGTTAATGCTTCGTCGGGGTTACTCGTACTTCAATAGCTCCGACGACCAGGGTCTGCTCTTTATTTCCTTCCAATCCGAACTGCGAACGTTTACTGCGACGCAGCACCGGATGGACGAACTGGATGACCTGATGAACTTCACGAGGACAACGGCGAGTGGAACGTTTCTGATCGGACCTGGACAGACCGAAGAAACGAAACTCGGTGATTTCCTCCGGAGCTCGGCGCCGTAGTGTCGCGTCGATGAACCCAGATGCTCGCCCTATTGCGGGCGAGCATCTGCAGAGATGGTCTTAGTTGAGTTCCGCGAACGTCGGATAGTCGGTATATCCGGCCTGTTCGCCGACGTAGAACGTCGTCGGGTCTGCCGCGTTTTCGGCCAGGTCTTGACTCCAACGATGCACGAGGTCGGGATTCGCGATGGCTGCGCGGCCGACCGCGACCGCATCCGCGGCACCTGACTCGAGCAGGCCGGTGGCCTGCTGGCGTGTGGTCTGTTCACCAAAGCCCGTATTTAGCACCAAGGGCGCTTGGGCAAGACGCCGTATCGTCTGCACGAGTTCCCCGGCAGGATTGGCGCTGAGCACATCGACAAAGGCCAACCCCAGTGGGGCCAGCCCGGCGGCTAGTGCTTCATAGGTAGCTAGTGCATCTGCATCGTCGGTCTCCAGCGCGCCCTGAATATTGTGCTGCGGGGAGAGCCGGATACTGGTGCGCTCGCCGCCGATACGTTCGGCAACGGCACGGGCAACCTCGATGCTCAACTTGGCGCGATTCTGTGGAGAACCGCCATAGGCGTCGGTGCGTTGGTTCGAGGTTGGGGAGGTGAACTGGTGCAGTAGATAACCGTTGGCGCCATGGATCTGCACCCCGTCCATGCCAGCGTCAATCGCGTTTTGTGCTGCCTTCACGAACCCGGCGATTACCTCGGTGATTTCTTCGACCTCCAGCGCATGGGGCACGGGCGCGTCGGCTTTGCCTTCCGGGGTACGGATGGGATCCGGGGCGGCCACAGCACTCGGGGCCACAATCCGACCGGTGCCGGTCAGCAATTCGTGGGAGATACGCCCACCATGCATGATTTGCATGAAGATGCGCCCGCCTGCGGCGTGCACCGCGTCGGTAACCCGACGCCAACCAGCCACATGTTCGTCCGTTTCGATGCCCGGTTGGCCGATCCAGGTGCGCCCTTCTATGGTCGGCCAGGTGCCTTCGGTAACGATAAGGCCCAGTGAGGCGCGCTGAGCGTAGTGCTCGACCATAATATCGGTCGGTACGCCACGTTCGTCGGCGCGTAATCTAGTCAACGGCGCCATGACCAATCGATTGGGAAGTTGCAGCGATCCGAGCGAGATCTCGGAGAAGAGTGACTGCGTGGATGTATCCGTCAAGGCGTTCCTTCCATCGGGTGAGGCGACATCCTGGGTACGTCTGCGCCTCGTGTGCTCCATCAATGGTTACCTTCGGGGCAACGGATAACGGCCGAGGAGTATTCCCCAGCAACATCGCCTCAGCGCTTTTGTGAGCGGAGCAATAGCATGCGTTCGACGCGAGCGATCGCTGCCGGAACCGGCTCGATCAGCTGCACAGTGGTGCTAGTGCGTAGCTGGCGGGCCGTGTCACTCAACGGGCCACCAGCGATGACGACAGCTTCGGCGCCACGAGCGGCTGCGGCACGTGTGGCCTCGCGCAATTGCTCCAGCTGTGCCTGCGGATTTGCTGCGAGAACTAACGGGCCATCCCCGGTCAGGAATACCCCGCGGAAACTATCGGAGCACCCATAGCGCTCAACTTGCTCGGTTAGGGAATCCACAAGGTCAGGAGTCGTGGTGGCCAAAGCGAATGCACGGCCTGCGTGAGCTGCTTCCAAAATGGCGGACTGCCCGATGCCAACCACAGGCAGGTCCAGCGAGTGCTGTAACTGTGCGAGTCCCGGGTCTCCAAAGGCCGCGATGATCAGCGCATCCATCGTCCCTGGCTCGAGTAGATTAACTTGGTCACCGACGGCCGTAGCGGCCGCGGCCAGCGCTACCGGCTCCGTGATCATTGCCGGTCCGCTGTGAACGGTAGCCCCACGGACGGTGATCGGCGGGAAACCACTGCGGTGTCGCATGGCCAGTGTGGTCATCATTGTTGTGGCGCGCGTGTTGGTGTTGGGGTTCAGTAACACTACATTTTTCATTAGCTCGCTCAACAGTCGCCCACCACCAACGCCACAAGGATACCCACAAGCACACCGACCAGATTGCCGATGGCCCGATCCCCAAGCAATTGGAAGTCACCGGTGGGTGCTGGCAGTTTGAGCATCATCTGGATGATCGGCGTGGAATAGCCCATGGCAAGACCGTAATTGCGGACCATGAACAGCTCGGTGGGATACATCAGGGCAATGATCAGCAACGTTTGGACGGGCACTGGCACGCAGACTCTTGTCGAGCTAGATGGCAGCGGGACCGCCGATTGGAGTGAGCCACGGAGATTGGCACAGGATGAGGCGAAGCACTGCCACGGCTCCAAAGGGCTGCCAACCCGGCCGTCTCGTTGACCGTATTTATGAAGTGGAAGACAGGTCAGCGCGCGGCAAAGTTCCCGGGCAAGCTACGTCCGGGAACTAAACCGATAGGGAAAGAAGTGATGCTTAGCTGACCGGGCCACCCTCCGAGTACATCACCGAGTAGTGCGAGATTTGCTTCCCCGACGAGTGCCAGATCGTCACGCTGGTCACTCCTGGGTCGTAGTAGGTAATTTCCGGTCCGTCACCTTGCTGCGCAGAACCCGCCTTTACGCAGACTCCAGTGATCACCATGCCAGCCGGAGCCGTGATGGTGGTTGAAGTGGCACCTCCGGCGCCAAGATGTCCGGTATCCCAGCTTGGACAGACGGCCCCGGCAGGCGGTGCGGCATTGGCTGGGGCTACGGCGCCCAGTACCGAAAGTGCAGCAACGGCGGCCGTGGCTAATAATCGCTTCATTGTTCGCTCCTCGATTGCTAACGAGTGGATGGCCGCGGACCTTGGGTCCGCGGCCGCTGCGTACCGGCTGGCGAAGTCCGGGGGAGCCGGTCTCGAGGCATGGCGCGGGAAGTCCCCGCGCGTTCCTGACCACCACCCAGCACGTGACAGGCGAGCATCGACCTGCGAAGCCCGCGGATGCGCAATGAATTGCTAGAGCTAACCTAGGCAGATGGTCGACTACTCGGCGCGCGTGCCCGGTACTTGAAATGGCTCGATTTCTCGCGAATCCGCTACTCGATTGTGCTCTGAGATCAGGTGCTTTGGCTGTGCCGGTAAATATGTAGCGACAGCGAGAGGATGGTTAGCGCTGTGGAGCTTCCCAAATCCACTTCGAGTAGCTTCTCGAGGTCACCCAAGCGCTGATAAAACACCGAGCGGGAAAGGTGACTGTGTTCTGCGGCTTTCGAACGATTCGTCGGATACGTCAGGTAGGACTCTAAGGCGCGCAGATAATCGTCACGGCGTTCTGGTTTCAGAGCCAAGATCGGCGCGAGGTGGTGTTGTGGCAAGCGCTGGATCGCCGGTTCATGCCGTAACTCGTGAACTAGTAGCGCTAGGGGGTCATCGGCGGCGTGGCGCACATCGCCGGTTCCGGGAAGGTGTAATTCTCGGCCAGCTAGTGCTTGGGCAAGTGAGAGTGAAGCTCGCGGCAGGTCCGTGGCAACCGATCCAATATATAGCGGGAGCAGAAAGTGTTCGCTTGAGGGTACGGGGTGTGCGCTCTCGGGGCTGGAGTAGAGCCCAAAAACTACTCTCGGAGCTCCAGGGGCGATGCCTCCAAGGACTGAGCCACCGGAGCGCCACTGATATTTCAAAGCCTCGAGGGCTTCTTGGGGGTCAGCCGTGGGAGCCAACTGAATTGCGAACCCACGCAGATATCGACCACGGGTGGGGAATCCAGCAGACTCGAATTCGGTTTGCAACCGGTGCATGTCGGGTTCGCGGTGATTGAGTAACCGATCAAGTAGCCGATTGGCCGTTCCGAGCTTCCATAGCAGCGGTCCGGGGCGATAGAGCAAATCGGTGCCCAGCGTCGTGGCTGCCATGGTGAGGACGTGTTGTACCCCAGCGGGGTGGTCAGCATCTTCGGGGGTGAGCAAGGTACCGAAGCGCTTGCCGCGAACTACTACCGGCACTGCATAGCGCGTTGGGTTTCCTTCACGGTGCTGGGCCGCCGAACGGTGTTGCCAACCCTCGAAGAACCCTGGCGGTAGGTCACCGGGGCACGAGTAGTGCACCACGTTGTAACCGGAATCTTCCATGACCACCGTGCGTCCGAGCATGCGTGCGCAGTCCTCCAATACCGACTCGGCCGGGGTACCGACCTGCATCAGCTTGGTGAAGTGGTCATTGACCTCACCGCCGGCTTCGAGCCGTCGGGTTTGCCAAGAAAACAAGTGTTGATGGACGGCCTCGGTAATGTCGACGAATGCCACCGGCCGGTGCATCAGTATGAGTGGCAGTCCGGCGTTTCCACACGCGGTCACCAGATCTACCGGCACTTGTGGCACAGGTTCTCCGAGTTCTAAGACCAGTCCGGGGCAGTGCCTTTCAACCAGTTCGCTAACGAATCGCTCAAAGTCCATGTCCGCTCCCCACGCGATCCCCGTGGTGAGTACTAGTTCGTGACCGCGTAAATGGATTCCTGCGGCAACGGTTTCAAGGACATGGGCCCAGTGGATGGGGCGACGTAGTCCCCGATCATCTGCAAAAACTTGCGGGTTCCCGGCCAGCATGGAGGGAAAGGACAGGAGTTGGGTAATGGTCAGGGGCGAGCCTTCCGGACAATTTGTATGACTTTCCTCGAAATTCAGTCCAAGTGTCACTGTCGGTGCCCTCTCTGTTGTGGAAAACTTGCAGTCAAGCGCAATTGAGTGATCCAGTTCACACAATACATTCTGTATGACTGAGGAGACTAGCTGAGATGTTCGGACTGCCAACGTTTACCACCGTGGTGATTGTCGGGGTGCCCATACTCTGGGTGATCTATACAGGGGTGTTCCTTTGGGTTAGCCGTGGCTGGAAGCGCGAGGATGCCGAGGCCAAGAAATGAGCATTGAGTTGGCGTTCTTGATTGTCTACTTTGCCGCCATGGCGGGTATCGGTGTCTGGGCCATGAAAAAGGGGCGGTCGGATTCCGAGGGGTTCCTCCTCGCCGGCCGAAGTCTCGGCCCCGGTGTCACCGCTCTGCGTCTTCAAAGTTCGTCTATGTCTGGCTACATGTTCATGGGCGCGGGGTCCCTTGGCTACACCCAGGGCTATTTCGGTATGTGGTACGCCCTGGGAGATTTGGGTGGAGGCATCCTGAACTTGTCGGTACTTGGCCGTCGCATGCGCAAGCTATCCCAGATATTGGGGTCCATTACGTCCATTGAGTATTTGGAACACCGCTATCCCTCGAAGTGGATCCGGCTGATTGCCGCACCGGTCGCGCTCTTCTGCATGTTTTTCTATGTCCTCGCCCAGTTCATCGCAGGTGGACGTGGACTCGAAATGGTCACCGGGGTGTCCTTTCCTGTCGCCTTGGCCATCGCAATCGGTGTCATCGTGCTCTACACCTTCCTCGGCGGATACCTGGCGGTGGCCTATACCGACTTCGTGCAAGCCATCATCATGGTCATCGGTATGGTGTGGATCTTGATTGCAACGCTGATCGAGATCGGCGGCTTCACCGCCGGTAACCAGGCCGTCGGCGAAATAAACCCGAATCTGCTGACCATGTGGGGTGCAGATCTAGGGTTCCAAGGACAGTGGGGTGTCATTCTGGGCGCCTTGCTGGTGTTTTCCATTGGGTACATGGGTTGGCCGCACGTGGTTGTAAGCCATATGGCCATGAAGAGACCTTCGGTGGCGCGCACCGCTGGGGCTTATTCGTTGGCTTTCAATCTATTGTTCATCCCGGGGCCGTATCTAGTGGGTCTGTTCGCGCTGATCCTCTTGCCCAACCTCGCAAATCCGGAAACCGCGGTCTTTGCTGTGGCCGATGCGGTTCTGCCTACCTTTGCGGTGGGCATCGTTATGGCTGCAATTATGGCCGCGATTATGTCCACTGCCGACGCGCTACTACTTCAAGCCGGTACTATTGCCAGCCAGGATATTTATGCTCGCTTCATTAACCGGAAAATGACCGATGCGCAGATGGTGAAGGTTTCGCGCATTACCGTTTTGCTCCTGGCGGTGATCGGGTATGCCATCGCTGCATTCGATCCGCCGGCGGTTGCCGAAATTGTTATCTTCTCCACCACTGTGCTTGGAAGTGCCTTCGTGCCCTCCTATGTATGTGCCGTGTGGTGGAAGAAAGCGAATGCTGTAGGAGCGATTAGTTCCATGCTTGCTGGTACGGCAGCATCTGTTGCCTGGCAGCTTTCCGGATTGCCGACCAGTACGGGCATCGACCCCATGGTGGTGGGTATCCTTGCCTCGGTGCTGGGTATGGTGGTGGGCTCACTGCTGACCCAGCGGAGCCATCCCGTGCCCGAACGGATTGCCCGTGCCCTAGATGAGACGGCTAAGGTCGGCCCTATTCCGGCCAAAATGCTCCTTGGGCAGGACGCGTTCTTAGCCGCTCAGGCAGAAGTGGCGGCTCGCCGTGAGGGGTGAAGGGGTCCTTCTGACGGTTGTCGACGCAGACCAAGCCGCAGACTTACTGCGTGTTAAGGAACCGCAACTGCGCATTCATGGAGCTCGTCTACGACATCATCCGTTTGCCGGGTTTGAATACGAGATCCCATACTTAGCTGGCCAGACCAAAAGAGCCTACGCGCTAGTTGACTATTATTCGGGCAAAGCCTTCATTACTGATTCGTGGAACTTTGCCCCTGAATCGGGTGGGTCTGTGCAGCCCGTAGTCGATCCCGGGTGGAACTCAATTGAGTTTGAGGTTGCCCGACGTCGAGCAAGGGCGCTGATGTCGACTGCAGCCCTGCGGCGGGCCCGCCTTGCCTGGCGCGGAGGAATCCGTGAGCTGGACAGTGTGCGCATGGTGTGGAAGCCCAATTGGCTATTGGATGTCAGCCTGCACGGGCGGCAGTATCGAGTCTTGGTCGACGGGCTCAACGGTGGCTACTTTTTTCTAGAATCCTAATGCCTAGCCTCGGAGCTCTCGAATAAAAAGTAAACGCAGTGATTATTATTCACTGAGACAGTGGGCAATAGCCTCGGAGGTTACTCGGGTTAAATGCAGGGTGAAAAACTAGCAAATCGGTAGATGAAGCTTCAAGCGTGGAGTTGAATGTAAGAATAGGGCGTTCTAATGACGTCTTTGCGCAGAGTAGAACGTGACGTCCGCACCGGGGGCGACGCGTTATGGCCTCGGAGCCGACCTGCGCGCTTGGTGCTCGGAGGGGTCGGCTGTCGCAGATTCCATGGATTGGGGGATGGAATGTACCCAGCCACTCGCAGACCCTCGCCGGCATCGCAGTTACGCCCGGGTTGCGGACTAAGCCGCGACCACGGGGCGTAACTTCTATAAATCTAGTTTATAGTGGGCATCTTTTCTGGCGCAGAGTCATTGGCACTATCTTGTGGACATATCGGGCGATAAGCTAAAGGCGATCAATAAACGACGTCGTCGATAGCTGATGAGAGCAACCGGTCCTAACCGGCGGCTTTTATCGTCACACGTCGCACAACATGTGCTTGGAGGGAGTTTGCCCAACGCCGAAATGCGGTTGCAATTCGTCCGCGAATTCCAAGCCATAACCACTCATCCTGCCATCCCTCGTTTTCAAGGGGCGCTGACCGGTCGGGAACGAGTGTTGGTTGTTCATGCACCGCCTTCCGCGAATAGCCAGTGGTTCTGCGCTACCTGGACGGGTCGGGCACCGACCGAGGTGATCATGCTTGATGATTACGCGCAGGAGCCCGACGGTTGGATGGGGCAGCTGGCCGGGAAACTCCATGAAGATCCCGAGTATCGTGCCGCCATTGTCACCGGTAGCCAGAGTTACGCGTGGAAATTGTGCCAGCGTTTCGACGCTGCGTTGGCCGTGCATTCCGATGTGTTATTGCTTTTGGCCGAATGGCGTTCCTGGGCGCAACTTATTGATCCCAGTCAGCGACTTATGTTCCATGCCAATGACATGTATCGGTTGGCTGGCGGCTGGGCTTTGCCGCTGTTTGTGCTGGCCACCGATCCTCAAGGGCATACAACCGCAGCGCAACGATTGTTGACCTCCGTCGTCTTGCCCTGGCTAAGTTATGTGCGTGAAGGCGACCTGACTGCCGAGGCAAGTTTCCTCGAGAGTTTCAGCGAACAATCCCTCCGCGAATTTTATGGCCATTATTCGGCTGCGGGGCTGGGGATTGAGGAACTACGGAACGCCGGCGCCGTGTTCCAAGATCATCTGGGCGAATACTTTATGCCGCAACTTATGAAAACGGCACTACGCCAGCGCATTCAAGAGGTCGCTCCGACGAAGATCCCCCTGTTACAGGACGCCAGCTTGGCCACGCGTGCCAAATCCGGAGATGTATTCGGTGCCATGAGGGAGGCGATGACCTGCAGGAATTGGGATTCGCTTCAACAACTGGTGTTGGAGCACGGCCTCGACCTGTTCATCAGTGCGCCACGTTTCCTGTCGTCCATCATTGCGAAAATGCCGGTCTACGTGATCGAAGAATCCGGATACCTAGGGATCGCCGGCAAACTACTATCGATGATCGACCACGGCAAGGTTATCGCTCCGATCCCGACGTCCTCGCGGAACGGGGAACGTTCCGCCGCCATGCAGAAGTTGGCGCAACAGGTCGAAGCACTCGAACCGACCGGCGGCATGAAGTATGTGGCACTCGCGCTGTTGAATTTTGTGTATCTCCGCTTGGGCGGGCTTTATTCGCAGTCTGCCGACGCCGCTGCACGTCTTCACGAGTCGCTGCAATTCGCGTCGGGCGTAGCTATTACATCGCCAAAATTGCGCGCCATAGCGAAGACCCAGATCGGTGTGTCGCTGATACTCGACGCTCGCCTGACCGCCTCGCGTTGGGTTTTGGGGCAGGCGGTGGAACTGGCGCAGATTAGCGGCAGTAACTTCCTGTTGGCCGATGCTGCGGCCAAAATGGCTCTGGTTGAGTCCCTGAACCACAACCATGTCGCGGCGCGTCAGTTGGCCTACCGTAGCGAGCAGGCGGCGCTGCGTGCCGGGTGGGCCCGCGATCTCGTTGAACGATCCGCCATCCTGGCTCGAGGCATTGTGGCGTGGAATGAACTGGATGCCGATGCGTTGCGTCACGAACTCGACCGGCTGCCGAGTGAACCGGACCGGGACGAACTATGGAGCGTTCATACGTTCTTGCTGGCCGTCTCGTACCTGCTCGAGGGTAAAGGTGCCCGAGGCCGCCAACTGATTGTGGATCTACTCGATAGTCGGCGCTACGCGCTTGGTGACTTCGGACGGCAACTGCTAAACGACGCTCTCTGGCTGGCCACAGTGCTCAGCCCCGGCGGATGTCTGCGCGTGGATAGCTTGGGTGAAAATCAGTCCATGGCCCTGCAACGGCTCCATGGATGGACTGCCGGTAAACCCCTTGAAACCCAAAGTTCTACGGTGGCCGACGCCGAAGTCATCGGGTTGTGGCGCCCATTGACCCAGGCCCTCGACGTTGTCGACCGGCATCATGGCCGGTGCACCACGACGGCGCGCACGGAGCTCGCGGCGGTACTTCCAGAAAATGCCGTGGCCGTGCGTGCCATGCTGGCGGGCATTAGCGGATTCGAAGTGCTGCTCAAGGATCTTGAGCTCAACGTGGGCCAGCAACGGGCGCTGGCCTACCTCTCCGAGCTTGGGCCGCGCCCCAAGCGCACCAACACGCCCAAACTGACACCGAAGGAACTCGAACTTCTCGAGTACCTGCGAGCTGGGAAAACGCGCCGACAGATCGCGGTGTCCACGTTCCGTTCGGAAAATACGGTGAAGACGCAGATGCGTAGCCTCTACCGCAAACTTGATGCCACGGACCTGGCCGCGGCGCTGAACATCGCGAACCGGCTAGGCCTCTAGCCCTCGGAAGCCAACTGCTCGGCCAGCGCCACCACGAATCCCTCGGGAGCTCGTACGTAGCACAGACGGTACACCCCTTCGTAGTCCACGATGCTTCGTAGCAAACTCCCGCCCACGGCTTCGAGGCGGTGCAGAGTCTGCTCAATATCGTCGACGGCAAACATGGCTCGGTGAAGCCCCAGCGTATTAACCGGTGGGGCAGCTGGCTGTGCCGGATGGGCCGCCGGACGCTCGAATCGGCTGAGCTCAATGCCGGTGCTTTCCCCGGGGACGCGCATCATGGCGATCTCGCACCGTGTGCCATCGACGTCGATGCAGTCATCGACCACTCGTCCCTCGACGAAACCACGACCCTCGAGTTCCAGTCCGATGGCGCCGAAGAACGCGACGGCCGCGTCGAGATCGCCCACCATGATGCCGATATTGTCGATTCGCTGTACACCCATGACAGCGAGACTACTCCGGTTAAGGGGGCGAGGTCACCGGCCGAAGCGAATTAGTCGAGCAGAGACACCAGGTGCTCGGCCATGGCCAGCGAACTGGTTGCCCCCGGTGAGGGAGCATTGCGTACGTGCAGCACCCGCTCGCTACGATCCAGGGCAAAATCGTCGAGCAGCTTGCCGCGGGCATCCATGGCCTGCGCCCGAATTCCGCGCGGCAAGGGGGTGATGCTGGCGCCGGCAAGCGAGGGAACATAGCGGGCGGCCTGGTCCACAAAAAAGCCGCGGCTGGCCACCGAGCGCAGTTCGCGAATGGCGGCGCTGGCGTTGGCGGCGGAGAAACGCCAGAAACCGGCATTGCCCAGTGTCGCGATCAGGTCCTTCGGATCGAGGCCAAGCCCGGAATACTTCTCCCGGGACAGCGAGAGAAAGGCGTTGGGGCCGATGGTCATCGAGCCGTCGACTCGCTTGGTGAGGTGCACCCCGAGGAAGGGATAGCGCGGATCCGGCACCGGGTAGACCAGTCCGTTGAGGATCTGCCGGTGCTGTTCTTCGAGCAGGAAATACTGGCCGAAGAAGGGAACGATCCGTGGCTGATTTCCGGCGCCGGACGCTCGAGCTAAGCGGTCGGATTGCGCACCGGCGCAACTGATCACCTGCTCGGCCCGGAACTCTCCGGCGGAGGTATGCAGCAAGGCCGCATCGTCGCGTTCCTCGATGCGATCTACCGTGCACCCGGTCCGTAGTACCCCGCCGGCACGCTGCACATCGTCTACCAGCGCCTGGGTGACCGCCGCGTAGTCCACGATCGCGGTATGAGGGGAGTGCAGGGCCGCTCGTCCCGTGGCGTTCGGTTCGATCTCGCGCAGTCCCGCGGGCCCCAGCATCGACACCTCGGGTACGCCGTTGGCCAGAGCCGTGGCGTGAATGGCGTTCAACCGCTGCTCTTCGGCGTCATCGAGCGCCACCACGAGTTTGCCGCAGCGTTCATAGGGCAGAGCCTTCTCGGCGCAATAGTTCTTGATCAGGTCGACCCCGCGACGGCAGAGCTTCGCCTTGAGGCTACCGGGCTTGTAATAGAGACCGGCATGCACCACACCGGAATTATGGCTGCTTTGGTGCGCCGCGACCCGATGCTCTTTTTCGAAGAGCGTGACCTGAGCCGAGGGATACCGACGCAATAACTCGGCGGCCACCGCAGCTCCGAGGATTCCGGCCCCGATGACGGCAAACGATTGCGCGGTGGGCATGGTGCGGACTCCTTGTCGGGCCGTAAATTCAGCTGGCGGTGCTCTTGTCTACTAAATCGAATCATGATGAGGTGAGGGATGTCACTTCGCGTACTTGGGGGCGCGTCATCTAGTTCAAAGGAGAACCGCATCGTGCCGTCCAGCAATCAACCTCGCCCCGTCCGCACGCAGGCCGTAAAAGTCGCCGGCGTCTTGGCCTCCACCGCGTTGGTGTTATCCCTAGGTTCCGTTCCCGCCTTCGCCGTCGGAGAGGGGCCTAACTATGGGGGTAATGAATCGATCAACACCTCGATTCTGCACACCTACGATTCCATGGCCGCCGAACTGAAGAAGCAGGACGCCAAGCAGTCCGCGCTCGAACTTGAAGTCATCGGGCAGTCGGTGAAGGGGCGCGACCTGTTCCTAGCGAAGTACCTTTCCGACCCAGCAAACCCCACGATCCTTTTCCTGACCCAGCAGCACGGCAATGAGCAACTCACCACCGAAGGTGCCCTGGAGGTCATCAAGCATTTGGGCACCGGCCGAATGAGTTCGGTTTTGGACAACGTGAACATCCTGGTGCTGCCGATGCTGAACCCCGATGGGGCCATGGGGGATGTGGACTTCCCGCTCGACGACTATCTGGCTAAAGGGGATCGGCATCTGACCCGTTACAACGCTAACAATGTCGATATCAACCGTGACCACGTGGCCAAGACCCAGCCGGAGATCCAAGCGTTGCACTACAACGTGCTGCAGGCTTACGACATCGATTACATGATCGACCTGCACCACCAGGGCACACGTTCGGCGGTGGACGGAAAACTAGTCTCCGGATCCATCCTGCACCCCACAACCCCCGACGTGGCTCCGGAAGTCCTCGAGGGGTCGAAGCGGCTGGGCGCCATTGTCTACCAGAGCGTGGATCCGACCGGGTGGGGTCACCTTGGTAAGTACGCCGGCGGCACCGCTAACACCATTGCCCGAAATGGTGTCGCCGCCGAGTACGGAATATCCACTCTGCTCTTCGAAATGCGCGGCATGAGTGATCACGAGAACCCCGACGCCGTGTTGGGCCAGAAATCCAACGGCTACCTCCGGCAGCAGACCATCACCACACTAGAAAGCACCATTAGGGCCGTGGCTGATGGTTCGGTGGAAACCGCCGACACGTCCATCTGGGATACCCTGCCGGAGCAGGTGTGGCTCGAGGACACCAAAGGTGATGAATAGCCCGCGGCGACAGGAGCCCTCGGCGTAGGCTGGAGACGACCCGGAATAGTCCAGTTTAAAGGAGTTCGACCTTGTCGATTGTCGTCATCAATGCCCTATCGGTCCCGGACGGGGCACCAAACACCGAACTTGAAGCACGCTTTGCTGCGCGCAAACATGCGGTAGATTCCGCACCGGGGTTCGAGAGTTTTCAGCTGCTGCGCCCTACCGGTGGCGGCGACCGTTACTTCGTTTACACCCAATGGGCCAGCCGTGAGGATTTCGAGAACTGGCGTCAACAGGGATCGGGTAAGGTGCACGCTCCTTCCGGTACCAAGCCGGTGGCCACCGGAGCCGAGCTCATGGAATTTGAAGTGGTCGAACTCTAGTCGTACCAAATGACGTCCGCGTCGCCGAGAAATCTCGTGCGGCGCGGACGTTGTCGTTAACGTCCGTGCAGTCGTTTACACTGTTGCTCAGGTTCAAGAGATTCAGCGCTAAGTACCTGGCTTGCTGAACGGCAACCCTCCATCATCGAGCGGGGTGCCCCAGGGGAAGAACTGGTCCGCGGCAGATAGCCACGGACAAGTCGGTGGATGCGCTATATGCGCATCCCCTGAATGAGGGGAAATTTCGTGGACAATGCGGAATTCAATAGTCGTTACGCGGCTGATTTTGCCCTGTGGGAGCGCGAATGCGCACAGGCCGCGGAACGTGCCGAGGAGCTCAGGTGGGCAGCGGTAATGCTTGACTGGCCCTACACGCCGACGCGGCCGGACGGCACCCCGCTAATCCCTGGGCCAAGCATCATGAGCCTATGGGCGGTGTGTTTGCGAACCGGACGGATGCCCGAAATCCCAGGCCACAACGACTATGTAACGCGGTGGAAGGCCGCGGGCTTTACGCCCGAGACTTATGCATTGCTGCATCATGTGCTTGAGGCATCCCTCAGGTCGCGCAGGTTCTCGTCGGAAGACTTTCGCGTGGCACAAGGACACCTGCGCAGGTTGGGTTTGGTGACCGGAAGGTTGGGCAGACGTGGCGATAATCTTGTGCCCGAAAGCTGGTGGGAGTTTCCCTTGCTTTTGCAATCTGAGCGTCCGAGCAGCGCGGTGAACAGGATTCTGCAACGGGCGTGCCAGAAGTAGGGGCCTAGGGGACCACGAAAGAGGCCAACGGCGGCACCGGGCGCGCGGTACGCGAACCCGTTGCGCTCGCCGAGGCGATTGAGTCGGCCTTTGCCGCCGGTGGGCTACAGCTGATTCACGTGCCCACCGGAATTTTCGCGGACTAGCTACTGGCTGTCGCCGATGTGCCCGGCCGCGGTGGCATCCAGCACGCGTTCGACGAAGGCTGCGTACTCGTCGATGTAATGCTGGAGGAATTCGCGAGTGTGCTCATTGGTGACATTGCCCTGCGCGTCGAAGGCGTCCGCGTCATAGTGCACGTAGGCCTCCGGCGAGTTGAGCTGCGGAACGTTGAGGAAGCTCAGCACGCTGCGCATCGAGGACTGCATCACCGCGGTGCCGATGGCTCCGGGGGAGGCTCCGATGAGGCCGGTGGGTTTGCGGGCGAAGGAGTTGGTGCCCCAGGGGCGGGAGGCCCAGTCGATGGCGTTCTTGAGTCCACCGGGAATGGAACGGTTGTATTCGGGAGAGGCGATGAGCAGCCCGTCCGAGCCCTCGATGGCCTGCTTCAGTGCGGTGCCCTCGGGCGGGTAGTTGTCATCGTAGTCGTAGCTGTAGAGCGGCAGGTCTTTGATCGGTATTTCGGTGAAGCTCAGGTTGGTTGGAGCCAGCCCGATGAGCGCGTGAGCCAGAGTTCGGTTGATTGAATTCTTGGCCAGGGATCCGACGATATAGCCGATGTTGTAAGTAGCCATGCATGCATTCAACACCGCCTGCGGTGTCGTGTCTAGGGTTTATCAGCCAGTGGCACCGACCGGCTGGCGGGCGGCGAGCAACGCGCGCGTCTGCTCATGCTGTGGGTCGGCGAAGAGTTCCGCGGCGGGACGGTGCTCGAGTAGGCGCCCCTGTCCGAAGACCGCGACGCTATCGGCCATATGCCCAATGACCTGCATATCGTGCGAAATGATCACCAGGCTGAGCCCGAGCTCGGTGCGTAGTTCCAGGAGCAGATCTAGGATGTGGCGTTGGGCGACGGTATCCAGCGCCGAGGTGGACTCATCACAAATCAGCACCCGGGGTTCGGCCAGTAGCGCCCGGGCGATCGACATGCGTTGCAGTTGGCCGCCGGAGCAGGTGCCCGGGCGGCTATCGCATAGTGCCACATCCAGGCCGACGCGGGTCACGGCACGATCGATCAACTCGTTGGCCTGCGCACTGGGCAACCGGTGCACGGCCGCGCTCAGCGACTCACGCAGGGTCAACCGGCGGTCAAAGCTCGCCGCAGGTTCCTGAGAAATCAGCTGCACGGCGTTGGGTTCTTCGGCACCGTGGGAACGGTGCACGCTTCCGGCGCTGGGCTTTTGCAGCCCGGCCAGCAGCCGCGCGAAGGTGGACTTTCCCGAGCCGGATTGCCCCACAACCCCGAGCGCCTCGCCGCGGTGCAGAGTCAGCGTGGTCGGCCAAAGCGCCGGGTCGGCACGCTTCGCGCCACGATAGCGCCCCTCCACTTCCTGCGCTTCGAGGACCGGGGCTTCGGTGGAAGGTGTGGTGCCGGGTAGTGGGTGCAGACTGGCGTCGAGTAGCTCGCGCGTCGCCGGGTGCTCCGGTGCGCCCAGCAGCTGGGCGGCAGGCCCGGACTCGACGAGGTGGCCGTGCTCGAGTACGGCAATGCGATCGGCGAGGCTGCGCACGCTGGCCAGGTCGTGGGTGATGAGTAGCACCCCGAGCCCGCGTTCGCGTTGACGGGAGCGTAGGAGTTCCAGCACCTCATGTTTCAGCACCGAATCTAGTGAAGCGGTGGGCTCATCGGCGAGCAGGTAGTCAGGGTCGGCGGCCAAGGCTATGGCCACCATGGCCCGTTGCGCCATGCCGCCGGAGAGCTGACCCGGCCGCATCCGCGCGACCCGGTGTGGGTCTTTCAGCCCGGCCTCGGCCAACAGCTCGGGAATGCGGCGCGCCGCGGCGGCGCGACGTGCCGGACCGAAGGCGCCCAAGGCCTCATAGAGGTGAGCGGCGATGCTCAGCCGCGGATTCAGCACCCGCTTGGGCTGCTGAAACAGCATGCCGATGCGTGCCCCACGCACCGCGCGCAGAGTCTGCGGTGCGGCATTATCGAGGCGCTCGCCATCCAGTAGCAGTTGCCCCTGGGCGTGTAGATGGGGCGAGGTCAGTCCGGTGAGCGCCCGGGTGATCAGGGTTTTGCCGGAGCCCGAGCGTCCCACCAGTGCCAGTAGCTCGCCGGGACGCAGGCTCAGGTTCACGCCCTGCAACAAGGCGGCGCCATCGGCCCGGCGCAGCGTGTAGTCGCGTAGTTCAAGGGCCTTATGCATGGCGCTCCCCGGGGGCCGGCCCGGCGACCTGCAGAATGTCGCGGTCCGAATAGGTGTGGGTGATGCGGTTGCCCAGCAGGGTCACGCAGAGGCTGACGGTGAAGATCGCACCGCCCGGGGCGAGCAGGCCCCAGGCCGAGCGCACCGCATGCGGTTGGGCCTGAGCGAGCATGGAGCCCCAGTCCGACTGCGGTGGCTGTACGCCGATGCCCAGGTAGGACAGGGAACCGAGTAGCACCAGCAGCAGCCCGAAACGGAGCGCAGTTTGTGCAAGCACCGGACCGAGCAGGGCCGGAATCACGTGGCGGCGCAGCACGAAGCCGATCGAGCAGCCCGCATGCCGGGAGGCGCTCACGTATCCGCTGGCGAGCACCTGGGCGCTGAGCGAGCGGACAAGCCGGGCCGTGGGCGTCCACGACACCACGGATACCGCCAGAATCATCGAGAGGTACCCCGGACCCACCACCGCGATAATCAGCAGGGCGATCACGATCTCCGGCAACGCCAAGAGCAGGTCGCTGGTGCGGGAAAACAGCTCATCGAGCCAACCGCCGCGCAGGGCACTGAGCAGCCCCAACACGGTGCCCACGGCCAGCGACAGGAGCGTGGTCAGCAACGCGATGGACAGCGAATAGCGTCCGCCGATGAGTAAGCGGGTCAGGGTGTCGCGGCCCAGATCATCGGTGCCCAGCCAATGGGCCAGGCTCGGCCCCTGAAGCCGGGCGGCAAGATCCTGCGCGTTGGGGTCATAGGGTGCCAACACCGGTGCGAAGACGGTGGCCAACAGGAACAGCGCGAGCACAATGGCCGGGGCGCTTAGAAGCAGGCGGGTCGTTTTACGAGACACCGGAGACCTCCAAATTGGCCGAACGGTCCGAAAGCTGATGGATCAGATCTACCAGGGTGGTTACCACCACCGCGCACATCACCACGAGCACCACTCCGCCCTGCGCCATGGGCAGATCCGAGTCGACGATCGCGTCGTAAACGAGTCGGCCCATGCCCGGTAGCGCGAAGATGACCTCGACGATCACCGACCCGCCGAGCAACCCGGCAAACCAGACTCCGGTCATGGTGCTCAGCGGCAACAGGGAATGGGGGATCACGTGGCGCAGCAACACCCGGACTTCGCTCAGTCCACGGGCGCGTGCCGCCAGCACGTGCTCGGAGCCCAGGGTTTCCAGCACCCCGGAGCGTACCGCGATGGTGAAGAAACTGATCGGGCGTAGGCAGAGTACCGCCACCGGCAGGACCAGCGACGCGGCAGAGCTCAGCCCCGCGGAGGGCAGCCAAGACAAGCGGACGGCGAAGAGCAGCACCGCCAATGGGGCCATGGCGTACTCGGGGATGGCGATTAACGCATGGGTGAAGGAGGTGATGACCCTGTCGCTGAGCTTCTCGGCGCGCAATGCGCTGATCACGCCCAACACGATGGACACGAGCACGGCGATCAGGATGGCACTGCCGGCCAGCAGCAGGGTGACCCCCAGCGCCGGCAGCACGCGGTCCACCACAGGGGTGCCGCTGACGTAGGACAGTCCCATATCTCCGTGCAGAAAACGCCCGAGCCAGTCCAGATACTGCTTCCACAACGGTTCATTCAGACCCAGCTGCTCGGCATAGGCCACCACCGTGGCATCATCGGCGGTGCCCAAATCCATACGCGCGCGCAACAGATTGCGCACCGGGTCGCCCGGGGAAACGAAGGGCACCAGAAATACGGCGATGGAGGAAAGCAGCACTGCTGCGCCGAGCCCGAGGGCGCGGCGCAGCAGGAGTGAAAGAACCGGTGTCACGCTACTTGGTCTTGGCTAGGTCCTTGGTCATCACATACCGGGTCAGCGGGTCTTGGACGTAGCCGCTAACCTCGGTACGGACCCCGTCGATGGCCTGCTCGTTCACGAGCCACACGTTCACCGCATCGTCGGCCAGGAGTTGACCGGCCTGACGGTACAGGTCGTTGCGGGCCTTCTCGTCCTTCTCGGCGGCCGCCGCGCTAACGAGCTTGTCGTACTCCGGGTTGCAGTAGCCGCTGAGGTTGTAGCTACCCTCGCAGGTGTAGTCGGCCTGCAGGAACCCGATCGGGTTGGCGATGTCGATCATCCGGTTGCGCTGGCTGAGTAGCATGTCGTAGTCGCCCTTGAGCAGCTGCGGTTCCACCGCACCGTAGGACTTGGTGACCACGGTGGACTCGATGCCGATCTGCTTGAGGCGTTCCTGAATGATGGTGCCCACGGCGGCGAATTCGGCGCGCTCGGTGATCGCGATGATCTCCAGCGGCTTGTCCTGGGTGAAGCCGGAGGACTCGACAAGCTTCTTGGCGGCCTCGACGTCCGAGGCCGGAACCTGAGCATCGGCGAGCGCCCACGGCTCGCTGGGCGCGAAGGGGCCGGTGGCACCGGTGGCGGCACCCTCGTAGACCGAGTCGGCGATGGCCGAGACATCCAGTGCCTTGGTGACCGCGCGCCGCACGTCCACATTATCGAAGGGGGCACGGGAGTTGTTCAGGTACAGCGTCGAGGTGCGCGGCGAATCTGCCTTGGCCAACTCGACGGCCGGGTCTGCCTCGAGGGTGGCCAGGGAGGTCGCGGGGATGGACATGGAAATGTCGGCCTCGCCGGTCTGCACCTGGGTGGCTCGGGTGGGGCCCTCGGTGATGAAGCGGATCTCGCCACCGGCGAGCTTCACGTCTCCGCCCCAGTAGTTTTCATTGCGGTCCACGGTCAGCGACTGGCCGGCCTGTTCGGAGACCGGGGTGAAGGGGCCGGTGCAGTGGCCGAAGGGGTCAATGCCGTCCTTGGTGTAGGCCGCCGGGGAGAGCACTCCGGCGTTAACGCTGGCCATCCGGTAGGGAAGCAGCGGGTCGGCCGAGGGGGTGCTCACTCGCACGGTGTTCTCGTCGAGTGCCTCGACGGCGGAGATAGTCTTCGGGTTGACCGCACGGGCCGGGGCGGTGGCCTTCAGTACATGGTTCAGCGCGTCCGTGACCGACTGGGCGTCGAGGGCGCTGCCGTCCTGGAAGGTCACACCCTCGCGCAGGGTGAAGTCCCAGGTCTTTTCGGCGCTTTGTTTCCACTCGGTAGCCAGCATGGGCACAACTTCCTGCGCCTTCTGGTCATAGCGGGTGAGCGTCTCTAGGCAGCCGGAAATCGAGAGCACATAGGCATCATCGCTTTCGAGGGCCCAGTTCGAAACCGGGGCGCGGAAGTTATCCACCACGAGGCGTGCCTCGGAATCTACGGCCGGGGCATCGTTGCCGCCGGCAGCGCAGGAGCTCAGCCCTAGGGCCACGAGGGTCAGGGTGGCTAGGGACTTGAGGCGGGGGTGTTTCATTGAGGTCCTAGAGGCAAGTCAGAGGGTCGTAGTGGTAAGAAACCTTGGTAAGCATAACCTAAAACATTTTCACCATTGTTTTCTTAGCCAAAGAGACCGAATGGTAACTTGTGAGCACTCCGGCAGTGCACCGGTATCGGGGCGCTGAGTTGCGATAATTATTTCGGCGGCATGGATCGACGGTCGATGTGAGCTATCGCACGGGAAGTCATGCGGCGTAGCGAAAATGCACGACCCCGCCGGTGGCTACGTTGATACGATCAAGCCATGGGCACGCTGCTGACGACACTCTTCCTCTGGTTGCTACTGACCTGGCTCTATCGGCGTGAGCCCCGGCGGTTACGCAACGCCGTGGTGCTCAGCCTCGCGGTGCTCTCCACTCTGGCTTTGGGGCTAACCATTATCGAAACGGCGTTGCCCGATGGAACCATCATTGCGGCCCTGTTGCTGCTGGCCGTTCCCTTCGCGGTATTGATCTTCGGTTTTGTGCTGATCTATAACGGCGTGCTCATGCTCAAACGCGAGGGACGGCGCCTCTCGAACCTGCTCTCGATGATCTTCGGCCTGCTGGTGCTGGGGCTGCCTGTAATCGCGGTGATTCTGGTGGGCATGAACCAGTGGTGGTCGGTGGCTCTGGCATTCATCCTCTTCGTGGCCTCCGGGTATATAGCCTCAATGTTCAGCATGTTGCTGCTCTACGCCTGGTTCTACGGGCTCTTCGCCATCCGCCGCGCGGCGGCGGCCATCGTTGTGCTCGGCTCACGCGCCATCAACGGCAAGGTCACCCCGCTACTACGCAGTCGCCTGGATCGCGGCATCGAACTCTACCGGCTACCCCAAGACCCGGCGCCGCTAATGGTGCCCAGCGGCGGGCAAGGACCCGATGAAATCGAACCGGAAGGCGAATCCATGGCTCGTTACCTTCGCGAGCAGGGTATAGCCGAAGAGGACATCATCGTCGAAGACCGAGCCAAGGACACCACCGAAAACCTGCGGTTCTCCGCCGAACTTATTCGAGCTCGACGTCCCGAGGGTCAGCTCTGGATCGTAACCAGCGACTATCACAACCTCCGTGCCGGGCTGGCCTCGCGCGCCATGGGTTACAGCGCACGGACCTTCGGGAGCAAGACCGCGGCCTATTACCGGCCCAGCGCCTTCCTACGCGAGTTCATCGCGATCATGCGCGATCGGTGGGGCTTCTTTGCCGCGATGGCGGTGCCCTTCACGCTGGTCCTGCTGGCCGGCCTGCTGGCGATCGTGAATTACACCGGATACGGCGTGGGGGCCTAGCGGGGCCGCTTGGTGCATTACTGGTCTATCGAAAAGTAGGGGTCTTCGCGGGACACTGTGATGTCTCTTTCCGTTCCCGCAATGACAGCCGTGACCTGCTCAAGCTCGGGTGCCCGGAGTAGTAGATTATCTAGGATTGTGATGGCGATGCCGCGAAGGTCCTGCTCCGCTGGCTCGATGTCACGATCAACGAGTGTCGTGTTGATAAAGGACGGGTCGAGGTAGACGCGAAGGTGCCCGCGGGTGGGTGAATCCCATGCCGTGATCAACTTAAAGGTGGCGGCAAGGTCGCTGACATCTTCTGCGCCAAGTAGCGTCAGCCACTGGTCAAACTTCTCATCCGCCCAAGCTTGACCGGTGAGTTCTGATGCTGGATAGGGTTTGGTGGTCGCAATTTCATTGCGTTCTTCTAGGGACAGCGTGGATTCCCAGTAATCTCGCCTAAATTCGTGTGTGGTTTGGCTACCCTCTATGCGAGCTGTGATCTTGTCTAGTTCTGGGAATTTGTGTCCCACATGCTCCATGATGTCCCATGACGCAGCAGGCATTGCTTCACGAGCGCCGGGAAGATTCTCAAGTACAGCTATGAGCTCTCCTTCGACGCCAGGTTCAAACTCTCGCACGAAGTAGTTTGGATAGGTAATGGCATCCGGGCATTTGGCACCATGGCCATCGAGCCATGTCATGCCTAGGCTGTTGGCCCACTTTTGCTCTTCGGTGATTGCTTCCGGTAGGTCCCACACTTCGCAGTCAAGGTCATATGCGGCCTCGGGTCTCCCGGCGGCTAAAGCCTTGGCCTTAACCGCTTCCTCGTTTGGGTGGAATTGGTTGGAATCGTCCAACGAGTCGGGCGCGCTGGTGGTCTTCGAGTTATCGGAACTGCCAACGACGTTCGGAGTAGCGGTTGGCTGACATGCTGACAGGACTAAGATGCCTGCGGCAGCAAGCACTCCTGGCATCTTGCGTGCAGGGAAATCCGTACGACGACTGGGAGAGTGGTTCACGTCTCTCAGATTAGTCTCGGGCCTGTGATTTGTCAGATAAACGTAGAAACCGCAGTGAACGGGGAAATGGCCGGCGAGGTCGTTCAGAAACTGTAGGTCTGAGAGTACTGCGCAATCCACTCATACCCGGGGTGGAGAGCCGCTCCGGGCAAATCAACCGTACGGGGCGTGAGAAGATAAATCGGATTTTCTAGTCTTGAACTATGACGATGAAACAAGCCTCCAAACTAGGACTTTCCGTGCTGGCGCTCGGTGGCGCCCTGGCCATGACCGGGTGCTCCATCGCTTCCGATCACACCGAAACTCATAGCTACGCCACCGCCGCAGAGGGTAAAAGCGCCAAGGTCGTAGCCAACTGGATCCCAGATGACGCAACGGACGTGCAGATCAAGCAGTCCACCACAAACAACGAGCGCGTAGTCCGCGCCACCTACGACGGCAAGTTGCCCAAGACCTGCGCGGCGATGGACACAAAGGGAAAGCCAACCATCGAGGAACGGGTCAAAGCCTTGAAGCACGAAGACAGCACCACGGGAGGCAAATTCACACCGCAAGAGCTGGCCGAAAAGCAGGAATCGGTAGCGACGTTGAAGGCAGATTTTTACCCCGAGGGCACGGAGTCCCGAGCCACCGACCTGTGCGGCAAGTGGTGGGTGAGCCAGTCTGATGGCTATCTCTACGCCTTCACCCCTAACCTCAAGCGCTAGTCGCCGCCCACCTCAGTGAAAGAAGTTCTATCAATGACTACCTCAATGACCACCGCCCGCCGCGGACGCCGACTGTTGGCCACTGGTTCGATTCTGGCGCTCGGGCTGAGCCTTACCGCCTGCGGGGCCTCGGACTTCCTGAAGAAGCAAACCGCGGATGCGTGGTCGGTGACCTACGAGGTTACGGTCGAAGGCAAGGACATTAATCGACTCACCGAGGTCAGCTACCTGGATGCGCCTTCGCGTGGTGAGTCCTCGAGCAATGTGCCGGTTGGGGAGGCGGCCACCACGAACAGCGCGTCGAACGCGGCCAAGGCCAGCTGGACGAAGGATGCGATGGTGACCGCCGAGGCGGATGCCCGGATCAGCGCGACCCCGGGCAAGGGCGCGAAGGCGACCTGCCGAATTCTGTTGGATGGCGAGCGCGAGCTGGCCAAGAAGACCGGTGCACCGGGCAAGCCGGTTGAATGCTCGGCCACTACGCCGGCCTTCGAGACTAAGAAGAAAAAGTAGGTAGTGGATTGCGACGGCCGAACCGGCGGAAGAGAGCCCGCCGGTCCGGCCTAAATACGGGCTAAGCTGCGTCGTTGCGAACGATCGCGCCCTGCGCCACCACGGTGTGCACATCCACCAGTGCGGCGGCGCTTTCCAGCGGGTTCGAACCCAGCAGCACCACATCGGCAACGCCGCGACGAACCAGTCGGCCCACACCGCGAGTGTCGACACCGAGCAGTTTGGCCGGGGCGGTCGTGATGGACTGCAACGCCTTGAGCGTGCCCAGACCCGCGTCGGCCAGCGCCTTTGCCTCGGCGCCGACTGGGGTGACGTCGGTGCCGAAGGAATCGGTGCCGCCGATCACGGTTACACCCAACTCATTAGCCGCCCGGGCGGCTTCGGCGAGCACGGGGCCGTATTCGCGCCCGCGCTCGGCCAGTACCGGATCGCTGGAGTTGGCCATGCCGGCGATGCCATACAGGGTCGGGGTGAAGTACGTACCCTGCTGGGCCATGCGCACCATGGTTTGCTCATCCATGAATACGCCATGCTCGATGCTCTTCACGCCAGCGGCCACCGCCCCGGCAATACCCTCGGCGCTGTAGCTGTGGCAGAGCACGCCCGCGCCCTTTGCAGCGTGGACGATCGACGCCAGCTGTTCGCGGTCATAGACCAGCTCCAGTGGATCCTGTTCGGCCAAGCCGGCACGCGGGTTGGCGCGTGTCTTGATAACCGTTGCGCCGCGGGCGATGTTTATCCCGGTGAGGTAGGCCAGGTCCTTCGGATCGGTGATCTCGTGACGCTGTGCGGCTAGGGGCGCCAGATCCGGGTCGGCCAGGATCGAATCGGACTGATCCGGGGAGACGAAGAGCCCGGCCGCATGCATGCGCGGGGTCAACCCCGGCGCGTAGTTGGGGACCTTGGCCAGAGCGATGTCCTGGTAGAAACTCGTTGAGCCGCTGCGCACCGTGGTGGCGCCGTGGCTGAGGATCAGCGCCGCATCCTCGAACGCTTGGGCATGAACGTGGGCGTCGACGAAGCCGGGCAGGATGAACTTGCCTTGCGCGTCAATTCGCGTCGCGGTCGCCGAGTAGCTGGCCACGGCCTTGCGAGTTTCGTCGCGCGTGCCCACAGCCTGGACGATTCCTCCGGCCAGCACTACCACGGCGTCTTCGGCGAGGTCTCCGGTGGCCGGATCGATCAGCGAACCACCCTCGATAATGAGCGGAGTGGTTTCGGCGCGGTTTTTCGCATGTGCCGGAGCACCCTTGCCGGTGTGCTCGGCGGCTTGGGCTACCCCGGGCACCATGCCGGCAAGTCCGAGCCCGGCCAGCGCTGCGGCCCCGGCGAGGACATGTCGTCGTTCAAGTTTTGCGGTCGGGACCGGCCCGGTGCTGTGGTCGTGTTCGCACATGATGGTTACGCCTTTCAGGGAGGTGATTGCGGCCCATCTTACGGGGATCGTAAGCAAATATCCAGAAATGGAATACCAAATATTTCCTTCAGTTTAGGAGGATGCCAGCGCGTTAGGGTGAGGAGTCCCATTTTGGTATTCAGTTTTGCTGGACATGCCTAGTGGTGGCACGACCGTCGACGGTCGCGCCACCACTAGGCGCAAGCTCGGAAATGCTCGCAATGTCCGTGTTCTGTACGACCAGGAAGCTCTCATCCACCGCGTGCCCTACATGGGTGTCTCTCGGGCATAGATTCGGAATATATGTGTCTCGCACGGGCACCGCTAACCCGCTTCGTGGCCCGTGCCCTTGCACTTAAACAAGGCGGATCGAGCGGCCCACAAAGTGTTCAGCCAACGCGACGAATAGCCACTGGCCCGATTCTCGTACGCACGCAGCATGCCCACCCTGACCATCCTGGTGAGGGTGGGCATGCTGCGTTAGGAGAATTAGGCCGTCACCGACTGTTGCTCGGGTTCGTCGGCCGAGACATTCGCCGCCCGGAAGACCACCAGCGAAGCCAGGACCGCCACGGCCAGGATGCTCAGGGCCACGGTGAGCATGACAGTGAAGCTGCCGGTGGTCTGAAGGATGGTGCCGGCAAGCATAGGACCGATGGCCAATCCGCCACCGATGACCATATTGGTGGCGTTCATAACCTGCGGGCCACCCACGCGGGAGACCTCGGCCAGCAAGAAGGGAAGCAACCAGCTCCACGCGATCTTGAACAGCACGGCCGCCAGCACGAAACGAATCAGCCCGGGCATCCCGTAGAGGAACGCGATGGAGATGCCCATCAGCACGAAGCCACCGAGCACGAAGTAGCGGGCCCGCGAGTTTTCGCCGACCAAGGTGCTGACGAAGGAGGCCGCGACACCGAAGAGGGTGGCGATACCAATCATGCTCGACGCGGTGTCCAGTGGGATCTGCGAGGCGATCGCAATCTGACCCATGAAGGTCCAAACCCCGCCGAGGGCTACGTAAAAGCCGAGCACCGCGATCAGTGCGCAGGCGAAGGGGAAGACGCGACGCTGAACGGCGGCACGTTCACCGGGTACCGCGTGGAGTTCGTTGCCCTTGACGCAGAGCGTGCAGAACAGGCACAGCGCGGCGAGCGCCGCAAGGGTCAGGTACACGGCCGAGACGGAACGCTGCGCGTAGATCACCGGGAACAGAAAGAGAATGATCGCGCCCATGGCCAGCTGGCTGACCACAAACAGACCGTAGGCCCGCGAGGGGTTGGCGGCCTTGGCGCTGAGCGACAGGATCACCACAATGATGGAACCGGCGGCGAACGAGGTGACCGCACGGACCGCGAGCAAGGAGCCGAAACTATCGGTCATCGAGGACAGCACGTTACCGGTGATCACCACCAGCAGGCACCAGAAGGTGAGTTTGCGGATGTTGACCTTGCGTAGCCACAGGAAGGCCGGCACGGTGGCCAGCGAGAAGCAACCAAGTTCCACGGACGCGATCAAACCAACCTGAGCCGGCTCCAGCCCCAGATCGGCGCTGAGCTTGGAAGCCAAAATCGGAGCGACGAGGAGGACCGCGTTGAGCACGGCGGAGATCGCCGCGATGTAGATGTAGATATTTCGTTCGGTGGTGCGAGTGGATATGGACATGTCATTGCCTAACTGAGTTCGGGCGGGGCTTAGCCGCGCGCGGTGTCCGCAACGGCCGCGTAAACGCGGCGGCCGGCGAAATAGGTGGCCTCGGGGCGAAGCTCGATGACCTGCTCGATGGGGCAGTGCATCGGGTCGGTGGGAAGCACGATGAAGTCGGCCGATTTGCCCACCTCGAGGCTGCCGGTGACGTCCTCCAGTCCGGCGGCCTCCGCGGCGGCTCGGGTGTAGGAGACCAGCGCCTCGGAGATGGTCATGGCCTGTTCCGCCCAAAGGGTTCCCGGGAAACTCCCGCTGGGATCCTTGCGGGTAACCAGTCCGTAGATGGCCGGCCACGGGTTGGGTGTTGGGACAACCGGCCAGTCACTGCCGGCGGCGATCCGGGCCCCGTGTTCGAGCAGCAGCCGGTTGGGTTGCACCTCGCTGGCCTGTGGTTCGTCGAGTACCTCGTGGAAGGTTTCGGCGATGACTCCCGGATACCAGATGGCCGGGGAGATATCTGCCGAGACGTTCAACTCGGCAAAGCGTGGCAGGTCTTCGGCGGCAATGAACTGGCCGTGAGCCACCTGGTACCGCACATGCGCGTACCCGGCGGCACGTACCTGGGCGACGGCGTCGAGTACCGCACGTACCGAGGCATCACCGGTGCAGTGGATTTTGGCTCCCACGCCTTGTTCGGCGGTGCGCAGCAACCATCCGGCCAATTTGTCTTGGCTCATGGTCATCTTCCCGTGAGAGCACGGATCCGATTCGCTCATGCCCTTATAGGGGTTGAGGAAGGCGGCGGTACGCGTGGGTGGCACCCCGTCGAGGAAGATCTTGATGAAGGTGGGGCGGTGATGCTCGCTGGCGGTGTCTGGCATGGCCTCGATAACCTCTTGGCCCACCGGGTCGAATCCGAAGATGAACTCCTCCACCGGAGTGGAGGAGACCACCCAGGCGTTCAGCCGCCCCTCAGTATCCAGTCGGTGCACCGCCTGCATAATCTGCTGCGAAGTGGCCGCGTCCTGAAAGCCCGTGATGCCGAAGGAGTTGCATTCGGCCACGCCCTGCGCGCTGGCTTCCATGAGCTTATCCAGCCCGAAAGGGGCAACGCGTTCCTTGGCTTTCTCGGCCATCATGCCCGCAGCTTCCACCAGCCATCCGGTGGGCTGGCCTTCCGCGTCACGGCAGATCTGGCCGCCCTCCGGGTCGGGCGTAATGGCATCGATCCCTGCCAGCTCCATGGCCGCCGAGTTCGCCCAACGGTTATGGATCGAATCATCGGTGAGCAACACCGGATGCCCGGCACTGATTTCATCCAGACGGGCCAGAGTCTGTGCGCTGTTGACCTGGTCGATAAGACCCGAACCGACGGAACCACCGGTGAGCCAAGCCCCCTCGGGCAGTTCGGCCACGGCCCGCCCAATGGCCTGCAAGATTTCCTCGAGGCCGGCGGTGGGTGGGATATTGAAGTCGAAGAGCGCCTTCTTCCCGCCCTGCGCGTGGTGAATGTGGGCATCGATCAGCCCGGGAAGAACGGTGCGTCCGCCCAGATCCACCGACTCGGCACCCTCGGCCAGCAGCGCATGGGCGCGCTCGCCGGTGGCCACGATCCGGCCATCGGCTACCGCGAAAGCATCCACGGTGCTCAGCTCGGCATCCATCGTGTGCACGGTGGCGTTGGTATAAACGAGGGTTGTATCGCTCATAGGTACTCCCGAAAAGTTAGGACAGGGCGTCGAAGGAAATGGTGGGCAGATCGACCATGTGGGCCCCGCCGTCCACGACGAGGGTGGCACCGGTGATGTAGCTCGAGTCCCGTCCGAGCAGGAAGGCCACGGTTCCGGCGATCTCTTCGGGATCGGCCGGGCGGCCCAGTGGGACATTCTCGGTGACCTTGGCGTAGGCGGCGGCCCGATCCGGCAACCCCATGGCACTGGAGAGCTCATCCATTTCCGCGTCGGCCATATCCGTGCGTACCCAGCCGGGGCAGATGGCATTGACGCGTACCCCACGCTTGCCGTAATCGCGGGCCATCGACCGGGTGAGTCCGATCAATGCATGCTTGCCCACCGTGTAACCGGCCACCGAGGGTCCAGCGGCAATGCCGGCCAGCGAGGAAACCACGACGATCCGTCCACCGGTTTCTACCAGATGCGGCAGGGCCGCGCGACAGAGCTTGAAAGCGGTGGTCAGATTCGCATCCAGGCTTGCAGCCCAGGAGCTATCTTCCGTGTCCACCACGGTAGAAAAGCCGTGTCCGCCCGCGTTGGCCAGCACCGCATCGATCCGACCATAGGTTTCGAGGGTGCGCCGCACCACGGATTCGGTGCTGTCGGTGTCGGTCATGTCGCCTGGCAGCGCCAAGGCATCGATCTCTGCGGCGGCCGCCTCGAGCGGCTCGGCGCGGCGGCCGGTAAGCACCACCCGGTAACCCTCGGCACGCAACCGGTGTGCGGCGGCGCGGCCGATGCCGGTGCCGCCACCAGAAATCAGGGTGACGGGGGAGTGTTCGGTCAATTCCGGGTTCATGCTCGGCCTCCGGTGTTGGCAACGGGAGTGGTGTGCTGGCGTGCAATAAGTTCGAGTACTACGGGAACCACGCGCTGTTCGATGAAGCTGGCTTCCTCATCTCCGTGCCGCTCGGCGGCCCAGCCGAGGTAGGTCAGTCCGCGAGCGACCAACAGGTCCTCCCAAGGGTCGAAGAAATCGTCGGGCAGCCCCGGGCGTTCGGAGCGGTATCCGGCCTCGAGACCCCGGCGGTACTCGTTGAGCAGCGGGTGGCGGGAGTAGAAGAAAAGCACGGTGACCAGATCGAATAGGTGCCATCCGGTACCGAAGTCATCGAAGTCGATCAGCGTGGGGTCAGTGCCGCTGATCAGCACGTTTTCTGGGGTCAGGTCTGCATGGATCACGCCGAAATGGGCCGCGTCGCGCGGTAGTTGCTGTAGCCGGCGATGAAGTCTTTGCATTGCCGCGGCGATCATCTCGCGTTCGCCGGATTCCAGGGTTGGCAGCTTCGTCGGGTCACCCCACAGTGGGGCCGATCCGGCTAGTCCGTCGGCGTCCCAAGCGCCACGAGTGAAGTCTTCCGGCACACCTATACTCATGCAGGCCCGATGAAGTCGACCGAGTTCGCGGCCCAGAGCATGGAAGTCATCCTCGCTCAAGGATGGGTCGCAATCGAGGGCGGCAACAATGTCGCCCATGGGCGCGGCATCTTCGATCCAGTGCTGTAGATCGATCACGACCTCGGTCTCGGCAGTTCCGTGGCTGCAATTGGCAGCACCATCGGTGGTGGCGACCAGCTGTGGCACCCGCAAACCGTAGTGGGAGAGCTCCAATAGGTAGTTGGCTTCCGAGTTAAGTTCCGCGTTGCTGTGATAGCCCACGCGGTGGATGCGGGCCGCATAGGCGTGTCCATGGTTTGTGGTCACCCGGAAGACGTAATTCTCGCGGTATTTGACCAGGTCAAGTTCGGCCGAATCCTCGATCCCATAGCGGGGGAGAACGGTCCGGAGTGCGGCTTCGGCGGCGCTGGCGGAGATCATGGAGCCCTTTCGGGTGCGTGGCTAAATCTGTGATGGTGGTCATATTCAGTAAAAAGTTGAACAGAGTGTTTGTCAACAGTACAGAGTGTTCAACTTTTTAGTTTTTCTGGTTATGCTGGTGCCAACGGGTCATCCGACCCAGGCCACGCCCCTTCGAATTTTCCGAGGACTCATGAGCCAGATTCCTGCGATCACCAGCCAACGCGAACGCAACCGGTTGCGGACCCGAAACGACATCATGGATGCTGCTGCGCAATTGCTCAGCGACGGCGGCTACGCGGGCACCGCCCTCGAAAAAATCGCCGGACTCGCAGGGATCGCCCGCGGCACCATCTACGCCCACTTTCCCGGCGGCCGCGAAGAAATCGTCCGCGCGGTCTACCTGCGCTTGGCCGAAGCCGTCCTGCACCGCGGTGCGGAACTGCGCGAAGAAGCCGAAGGGTTGGTGGAACGCACCCGTGCCTTGGCGCGAGCGCTGACCGAAGCCAGTGCCGACCCCCGGGGTCGCTTCTATGGCATCATGGGTCCGGACCTCGCGCCGGTGCTCGCCGGAGTCACCGGAACCGCCTCGCGGTCCTTCGAAAACTTCATCCGGGATGACCTGATTCTGGCGCAACAGGAGGGCCGCCTCGTCCCTGGCGCCGACGCCGACGCGCTGGCCAATACGCTCAACGGCGCTCTGCGCGCCGCCGGTACCCGCGCCGCTACCGACCCAGAAGCGGTCGAGGCCCAAATCCACGCCATCGGCCTATTGGCCGCCGGGCTTCTACGCCCCGAAGAGACCTCCACGAACGGAGAGCAGCTATGACCAACGTTGCCCCACAACAAGAACTGTCCCCATCCACGGCGGCGCTAATGGCCCGCCGGGTCGCTACCCTTGGCCCACACTCGCCGCTGTTCTATGACACCCCGCTGGAACTGGTCAGCGGCCGCGGCGTGTGGCTCACCGATGCCGCCGGACGCACCTACCTCGACGCCTACAACAACGTGCCGCACGTGGGGCATGCGAATGAGGTCGTGGCCGACGCCGTCAACCAACAGATGCGTACCCTGAACCTACACACGCGGTACCTCAACCACATGGTGGTGGACTACGCGGAAACGCTACTGGAGACTTTCGGGGCACATCTCAATCGGCTCTTCTTGGTCAACTCCGGCTCCGAAGCCAATGAGCTGGCTTTGCGCATCGCACGCCAGCACACCGGCAACACCGGCATCCTCGTCTCCGATTTCAGCTATCACGGCAACACCACCTCACTGGCCGAGCTGACCACTGGTCTCACCGTTCGTGAGCCCTTCGGCGCCCACGTGCGCGCTATCCGGGTGCCCGACGCTACCGGACTCGACGAAGCGCAGGCGGAGGCGCTATGCGTCCAGGCGCTCGCCGAGGTCGATCGTGCGATCGACTCACTCCAGCAGGCAGGCTTTGGCATATCCGCCTCGCTCTTCGACCTCATCTTCTCCACCGAAGGACTGCTGAAGGTTCCGGCCGGCTACGTCGAAGGCCTGGCACAGCGTGTCCAGGCGGCCGGTGGTCTGTTCATTGCCGACGAAGTCCAGTCCGGCTTTGGGCGCCTCGGTACCCACATGTGGGGGCACCAGCTCTACGACATCACCCCGGATCTCGTCACCCTTGGCAAGCCCATGGGCAACGGTCACCCGGTGGGTGCGGTTGTTACCACCGAGGCGCTGCTCGATGAATTTGGTCGCCACAACATGTACTTCAATACCTTCGCTGGGAGCCCGGTTTCCTCGGCTGCGGGGCTCGCGGTGCTCTCGCAGATGCGGGACCGGAACCTGATGGAGAACGCCGTCGCCAACGGCGAGTTCATTGCCGACGCCATGCGTGAGATCGCGAAGGACAGCCCGATCATCGGTGCAGTTAGAGGCCAAGGGCTATTCTTCGGCTACGACATCGTACAACCGGATAATCCATCAGCTCCCAATGCAGCAGCAACCAAGCAACTGATCGAACTCATGAAGGCCAAGGGCGTGCTGATTAGCCGCATCGGGCGTCACGACAATGTGCTCAAGATGCGCCCGCCAATGGTGATTGAACGCGAGCAGGCGCAATTGCTCGTGGAGACGTTGGCTGAGGCTGTGGCAGAGATGAGCTGAGAAGCCTCTTGGATGGGCGTCTCAGCATTTCGACGGGTCGGTCGCGCCAAGCTCGGTGCCTGCTTCGACCAAAATGTCGCAGAAATGCATATGCTTGTACGGAGCCGACGACGCAATCCGTTAGGTTATTTTCGTCGTGCAGCCACTGGTATTTTTCTGAAGCGCATTAGGAGCCAGCTTGAAAAAGCAAATCAACGTTGTCGGTGCAGTGATTGAGCATGAAGGCTTTGTGCTCTGCGCACAACGGGGGTCGGGCAGCCTAGCGGGCATGTGGGAGTTCCCTGGCGGAAAGATTGAACCGGGTGAAACGGCCCGTGCGGCGCTGCAACGTGAAATTGACGAGGAATTGAAGTGCATCGTAGAAGTCGGTGAGGAAGTCACTACGACTACTCACGACTATGAATTCGGTGTAGTCACTCTGACGACGTTCTACTGTCGCCTTCTCGAGGGCGAACCGCAGCTGACGGAACATACGGAGGTTCGCTGGTTGGCACCAAGCAAGTTATCGTCGCTTGAATGGGCTCCGGCCGATGTTCCGGCCGTTGAACTAATCGAAGCAGCGCGGTAAGCGTGATTGAGCACGACCTGGTCTTTAAGGGGCCACTTAGTGCGGATGTAACGTTCGGGTTCTTGGATCGCTCTGCACCATCGGCCCAAGACCACCACCCTGAGGTCGTCGTTAATACCGAGGACCGGTCAGTCCTGCGCATTCTTCGCGAAGAACTTGCACGTAGTGATGAATTCCTTTTTTCCGTTGCCTTCGTGACTCCAAATGCTCTAGCCATGCTGAAACAAGAGCTCGTCGAATTCAGTGGTAAAGGCACTATCGTCACGTCGGACTACTTGGCATTCAATTCTCCCGAAGCTTTCCGTGAACTACTGAACCTTGAGCGCCTCGGAATTGAAGTTCGGCTTCATTCGGCGAAGGCGTTTCACCCCAAAGGGTACGTATTTAAGAATGCAAACATCGTCACAGCGATGATCGGTAGCTCGAATTTGACGGCCGGTGCAATCGTTAGCAACCATGAGTGGAATCTCAAGGTTTCTGCTTCGGTTGATAGTGATCTATCGGGTCAGATTGATCATCTAATTCAGCGGCAGATTGAAGACTCAGTTCCCTTGCGAAGTGATTGGGTCGACGAATATGCACGCCGCTATAGCCCAATGATTCAGAGCCACGTCGCCCGGCTAGATCCTGACGAAAGCGTCTCGGGGGACGCCGAAGTTTCTCTCGACAGTGGCAAGTCTCAAATGCCGATCATGCCAAACTTGATGCAGGTTGATGCGCTGAAGGCTATCGCTGCCGTGCGCGGCGAGGGGGCCGAACGTGCTGTGGTTGTCTCTGCCACCGGTACAGGTAAAACGATCTTGTCGGCACTTGAAGTTCGGGCTGCGAACCCAGAGCGCTTTCTCTTCATTGTGCATCGGGAACAGATCTTAGATAAGACCATGTCCGAATATCGCCGTGTTATCGGTGGTGCCCCCGAACAGTTTGGGAAACTAGCCGGAACTTCCAAGCAGGTAGAACGCCGCTTTGTCTTCGCGACGGTGCAAACACTGCAGCAGGACTCTGTGCTCAGCACGATTACCCCAGGCAGTTTCGACTACGTGATTGTTGACGAAGCTCATCGCGTCGGAGCGAGATCTTATGCCAAGGTTCTAGAGCATTTGCAGCCCAAGTTCCTATTGGGATTGACCGCTACCCCCGAACGTAGCGATGGGTTTAATGTCTTTGAGTTTTTTGACTACAACGTTCCTTATGAAATTCGCCTTGGACAGGCACTCGAATCGGACATGCTCAGCCCTTTCCATTACTACGGCATCGCTGATGTCGAAACGGGCGAAGGGAGGCTTGGACTTGATGATGATCTTCGTGGCCTGATATCCGCCGAGCGGGTTACCCATATTGTCAGAGCAATCGAAACATACGGTCAGGCCGGGGTCCCAGCAAAGGGGCTCATATTCTGTTCCCGTAACGATGAAGCAAGAGCGCTATCGATCGCTTTAAACAAGGAGTCGCTGCGCGATAAACCCCTACGCACTCAGACCTTGCAGGGTAGCGACTCGATTGAACACCGCGAACATGTGGTTGCCATGCTGGAACGCGGGGAGCTTGACTACATATTGACGGTCGATATCTTCAATGAAGGCGTCGATATTCCATCGGTCAATCAGGTGATCATGCTTCGCCAAACGCAGTCGGCCATTGTCTTTGTTCAGCAGCTCGGTCGAGGACTGCGAAAGCACGCCGATAAGGATTATTTGGTCGTCATCGATTTCATCGGTAACTACGCGAATAACTACTTGATCCCCATCGCCCTCTTTGGCGACGAATCACTAAACAAAGAGATCCTCAAAGAAAAAATGATCTCAGTTGAGCAACGTGGCACCTTCGCTGGCCTTTCCAGCATCCGTTTCGACAAGATTGCCCAGCAGCGTGTACTTGAATCTATCCGCAGCACAGCGCTGGACAGCATTATGCAGTTGCGCGCATCGATCAAGTCAATGAGCAATCGGGTGGGTGGCGTTCCGCGCTTGATGGACTTCCATAGGTTTGAGTCTGTGGACCCGGTCCTGCTTGCGACCAAGAAGAACAACTACCCAACGCTGGTCCGAGCATTGCTTAAAGATGGCCCAGTGTTTGAAGATTCGCTTGAAGACCTATTGTCACTGATCTCCAACGAGATCATGACAGCAAAACGGCTGCATGAGTTTATTCTGCTCGAAACCTTGCTGTCGCAAGGCTCACTCTCTCGACAGGCCATACGAGACTTGTTCTCGGCCCATGGGTTGAGTTCGTCGGATCGAATTGTCGACAGCGTCATTGAATCATTGACGCTGGCTAATCATGCGCAAGCTGACATCAAGAAGTACGGCACTGAACTCGCTGAGTTTCACCCCGAGCGCGTGACGGTTAACGCCTATTTGCAGGAATCTTACGAGAGAAATAAGCAATTCGCGCTCGAAGTTGATGACATTATCGCTACCGGAAAAGCTATCGTTGCTCTGCGGTACTCGGATGGGAAACCGTTTATCCTTGGGGCACAGTACTCGCGTAAAGAGGTCACACGTCTGCTGGGTCTGCCCAGGAAGTGGACATCTACGTTATACGGGTACAAGGTCGACCGAGCGTCTGGAACATGCCCGATTTTCGTCACCCTGCATAAGTCTGAAGAAATCTCCGAGAGTACTGCTTATCAAGATGCTTTGCTGAACCCTTCTACTCTCCGGTGGTTCACTCGAAGCCGTCGGACATTGGCCAGCGACGAAGTTCAAGCGATCATTACAAATTCAGTAGATCTGCACGTCTTCGTGAAAAAGGATGATGCGGAAGGGTCTGAATTCTTTTACCTAGGGAAATCTACGGCGGCCAACCCCCAGCAAGACGTGATGCAAGGGAAGGATGGAGCTGTTTTGGATGTCGTTCATATAGATCTTCGCTTCGAAAAGCCCATTGATACAGCCTTGTACGATTACTTGAAGCCGAACGAATTGCTGCACTGATTTCACAACACTCCGAAGCGCGGAGGGCTAGCAGAATTGCGCTACAGAAAGACGAAATGCGCAATCGCGCCTATGCGCCGCTCACTGCTCATCTTCCATGTTGTGCCCAGCTCCAGGGGCAACACCGGGTTCAGGCACGAAGTAGTCGACAGATGACACAGCTTCAGGGAAGAACCCGAAAGACCCGCCCTCATGTACATGGCCGTGTTCCAGGTCCTCGTCGCTGTGTTCAGGGTCTGCGGTGCCGCCGAGTAGATTGCGAGTCGTATCGGCCTGGTTGCTCATGAGTTCTTCGGCCGCCTGTATAAGGTGCGAGTCCGAGGGATCTATACCCTCTGCCGCGGCAAGCAAGACGCTGCGGCGGATGAGCTCCTTAATGAAGGAAGCGGTCGTCCCATCGATCCTCTCGGCTACCTCATGGAAGGTCTCCTCCGACGCGTGGACGTGCTTTCCGTAGAGATGTAGTAGAGAAAGTCTTCCGTCACGGTCGGGCCGGGGTATCTCGACCGCAAGATCGATGCGACCGGGGCGCTGGACCAGGGCACGCTCAAGTGATTCGACGCGGTTCGTGGTGAGCAGGAACGCTACATCGGCATCTGGATCCAGCCCATCCATGGCATCAAGAACTTCAAAAAGCAGTGGCTGCGGACCGTGTCCGAAAGAACGGTCTTCGGCTATCAGATCGCAATCTTCGAGCACTACGAGTGAGGGCTGAAGAGCACGAGCCATGGCGGCTGCCTCGCTGACTAGTGCAAGTGAATTTCCATTGAGAAGGACGACCGTATGGTCCTTGGCGGCGGAGGTCAGATAGCGCACCGTATGGGTTTTGCCGGTTCCTGGAGGGCCATATAGCAGTACACCCCGCTTTAGATGAATTCCGCGGTCCCTGAGGAAATCACGGTGGTTACCAATGCCGAGGACTTGCTCATCGATCCGTTCGCGCGTGCCGGAGGGAAGCACGAGCTGGTGGGGCTGCATATCACCACGGTGATGGAACGTCACTCCGGCGTTCGTGCTGCCATATTCGGAGGTCTTGAAGGTAATGACGTGGCCGCGATAGATGCTGGTGGTGCGCAGTCCTTCTCGGAATTCGTCGATGAAGTTGTCCGCGGATGCTTGGTCGGGGCTTACGATCTCAAGGGAGTTGTCAGTGCGCCCGAACCGTTCATTGGCCGTGCGGATCAACACGGCCATTGGTGTGCCGCGGTAGGCGAATAGATGCATTCCCATGGACAGGAAGCGGCGTTGCTCGTCTGGGCCTGTAGCCATGGAAATGTAGTCGGGTTCGCCGATGAAACCGACGGGACCGGACGATTCCAGATGATCTGCCAGCTCCATGTGGTGTCGTTCCCTGCCCGCGAATCCGATGAGTTTTGCGTTCGGATCGCGGCTCACGATGTCATCAAGGACGATATTCGCATCTGCGAGCCGATGGGCGCTGAAATTCTCAGTCAGGACCGGCACGGTCGATGGCTCCGCGCCAAGAAATTCCCTGAGGACGGGCACAAGCTGAGGACTCTCCGACTCGGGGTGATGGTCGAGAACTAGACGGGATAAGCGAACGAAGGAATCGGCAAACGACGTCAGGTTTTCATCCATGGGGCGAGGCTATCAGGGATAGTACATTCTGTGGACCGACAGGCCGGAACTATTTTCTGACAAGCGGATAATCAGTTTGCCTAGAGAGAATGGAACGATGGAAGCATGAGCGATTCAACATATTCATCATTGCCAGCGATAAAACATCCGGCTGCGCAGCAGTTATGGGAAGAATATTTGGCCGCCTTTGAGGGTATTGAGCGTCCAACGGAATACACGGCCGAGTGTTTCGGGGATAGCCCGGAGTTAGCCGACGAGCTGTTGCATGCCGTGAGCCACGGGGCCAAGCGGGCTACCTCTTCACTGGAGATCGAGTACGCGCAGTTCGATGAACCGCTGCCCGAGGTGGGCCGTTATTGGATGATTTGCGACGGACGTGGTCAACCGCAGCTCATTACGCGGGTCTCGTCCGTGGAGAAACGCAGCTTCTACGACGTGGACGCCGATTTTGCCGCCGCGGAAGGCGAAGGGGACTTGTCGCTGGAGTATTGGCGCCGCGAGCATGAAGCATTCTGGCGTCGCACCCAAGGTTCCATGGGTAATGAATGGTCGCCCGCAGATACTGACAAGCCGGGGCACAAGGTGATCATGGAGCGCTTTGAAGTTTGTTGGCCGCCGAAGTTCGCGAACTAGGCGATACCAACAATGCCGCGGCCCCTTCTCCTTGGAAGAGGGGTCGCGGCATTGCTATTGATTCGCCGGGTGGCGAGTTGTTGGTGAGGCTAGACGCCCAAAGTTTCGCGCAGGCGCGCCACGTGCCCCTGGGCGTCAACGCCGTATTCAATGTGGCTGATGGTGCCTTCGGCGTCGACGACTGCGGTCGAGCGCAGGGTGCCGACAATGGTGTTGCCGTTGATGTTTTTCTCGCCGTATGAGCCGTAGGCCTTGGCGACATTGTTGTCCGGATCGGACAGTAGCGGGAAGTTCAGCGACTCATCGGCGGCGAACTTGGCGATGTCTTCTGGCTGGTCAGGCGAAATACCCAGCACGGTGTAGCCGGCGCCCTGCAACGAGTTGAGGTTATCGCGGAAGTCGCAGGCCTCGGTGGTGCAGCCGGGAGTGGCGGCCTTCGGGTAGAAGTAGACGATGACGTTCTTGCCGGCCTGATCTGCCAAGGAGACGGTGTTTCCGTTGGCGTCCTGCAGGGAGAAATTCGGGGCTTTCTGGCCGACGGTCAGCGGGGTGGAGTACTGGCTCACGACAAACTCACTTTCATATAGCGATATTTTGATTCCATTCTATGGTGCTAGTGATGTGATTTCTAGTGTACGGCGTTGACCGACGAGTCTCCCGAGCAGCTAACGCTCGATGGCCCTGTGCGTCCTAGCGGCATGGAACCGTGCGGGCGCACAGGGCGCCATCGCGCTAACCCATGGATTTCGCCCCGTCCAGCGATTCGCGGATGATGTCCGCATGCCCGGCATGCTGGGTGGTTTCGGCGATGATGTGCAACAGGGTGCGGCGCACCGACCAGTGGGTGCCGGTGAACCAAGGTGCCTGCGGCAATTCGTGGACTTGATCCAGATCCACCGTGGCGAGCAGTTCGTCGGTGGCGGCAGCGACCTCGTCGTAGCGCTGCAGTAGTCCTGCAAGCGTTTCGTCCGCGTTCATCCGGAACTCTTCGTGGAAGGCTTCCATCATTTCCTCGGTGATCGTGCTGAAATCCGTGCCGTCCCAACCCATTGCGGCACGCCCCTGCACGATGAAATTGCGCCACTGCTCCTCCACGCCGGTGACGTGTTTGATCAGACCGCCGAGGGTCAGCGCGCTGGCGGTGGTGCGCAAACGGGCCTGATCATCGCTCAGCTCGCGGGTGGTGAACTTCAGGAAATGCCGCGCATTGGCCAGGGCCTGGTGCAGGCCTGCGCGTTCGCCGGTCAGCGTGGTATCTGGGGTGACCATCGTGGTGCACATGGGGTGCTCCTTGGGTTGAAGTGGCTTGGTAGGTTCAAGAGTAGAAGCAATAAGTGTCAGTTTTTGTCCTCAATAAGAAGAGAATATTTTCATGAGCTCCAGCGAACGCTTCATCCGCTTACTGTCGCTACTCCAGACGCATCGTTACTGGTCCGGCGACGAGTTGGCGCAACGACTCGATGTTTCCCTGCGCACGCTACGGCGCGACGTCGAACGTTTGCGGGATCTGGGCTACCCGGTGCAGGCCGAACGGGGAGTGGGCGGTGGCTACCAGCTGGCCGCCGGTGCGGCACTGCCCCCACTGGTGCTCGACGATGATGAAGCCGTCGCGCTCGTGGTGGGCCTGCAGTCCGCCGCCCACGCCGGGGTGAGCTCGCTTGCCGAAGCATCGGTGCGCGCGCTGACCAAGGTGGTTCCGGTGCTCCCGGCCCGGTTGCGGAAACAGGTACAGGCGTTAGCCACGGCAACGGTGCCGTTGGGGTCAGGCGAACCGGCTCCCGAATTCGCCGAACCCGAAGCTCTCGTGGTTTTCGCACAGGGCTGCCGCGACCGTGAGCGCATCTCCTTCGACTACGTCGATGCCCGTGGCGGTGCCACCTCCCGACGGGTAGAACCGGTCAACCTCGTCAGCGTGGCCAACCGGTATTACCTGGTTGCCTTCGACCTCGACCGGCAAGATTGGCGCAGCTTCCGCGTTGACCGGGCCCGAGACGCCAAGGCGCAGGCATTACGTTTCACGCCCCGGCCCATCCCCGGCGGGGATGCGGCCGAATTCGTTCGGCGTGGGCTACGCGGCAGCGAGCGCCACGAATGCAGCGCGGTGATCCACGCCCCGACCGGCGACGTCCGGCGCGCCATCGGACGCTGGTTTGAAGTTGAAGAGCTCGGCGCGCAAGCCTGCCGGGTACGAGCCGACACCAACGACCTGCGCTGGGCCGCGTTTGCGCTCGCTAGCACCGCCGCGGAACTCAGCGAGGTACGCCCCGCCGCCTTGGTCCAGATGCTCCACGAATGGTCGGCTCGACTGGCCCGGGCCACCGCCGACTAGCTGGTCACGGACGTGCGCCGTGGTGCCGAAAGCTTCCACAGCCCCCAGGAAACCAACCACACTGCGAGGAACAGGCCGGCGGTGATCAGCCCGAAGTACTCCAAATCAATGCCGGACACCAAGGAAATCACCCCGACTGGTTCGCCACGCAGGGTTTCGACGAGCCCGCCGAGCACCACCGCGGCCACCGCGAAGGCCACGAACACGGAGAAGGTGGTGACCACCAGCGCATACCCGGCCCGGCGGACCGGTTCCTTATGCGCCCAGCGGTAGACCCCGCCCATGGCCAGGCCGTTGAGGCTGTCGCAGGTCACCATGCCCGCGGTAAAGAGCAACGGCAGACACAGCATGACGTACCAGGGCAGGGCGAGGGCCGCACCGCCGGAGATGACCAACAGGCCGATCGTGGCCGCGGTGTCGAAGCCCAGCCCGAAGAGCAAACCCAGCGGGTAGAGCTTGGCCGGCGAATCAACCTTTCGGGCCAAGGGCTCGATTACCCGAGCCAGCACCCCGCGTTTGGCCAATGCGGTTTCCAAGCCCTGGGCGGTGTCCGCCCCGGAGCGCAGCGCCCGGATCGACCGGACGAGCTGCACCAGCGAAAGAAGATTAATCATCCCGATAAGCACCAGGAAGCTTCCGGCGACCGCCGGGCCCCAGACTCCGGTGATGTGTAGGAACAGCGACTCGGGATTCTCTAGGGCACCGGCCAAGGCAGTAGCTCCGGCGGCCAGCAGCACCATGGCACCGAGCACGACGCTCGAATGGCCCAGTGCAAACCAGAAACCGGTGCTGGCATGCGGTAGGCCCCGGCCGGAGAGGGTACGGGTGGTGTTATCAATGGCGGCGATATGATCGGCGTCGAAGGCATGGCGCACCCCCAGCAGGAAGGCGCTGGCCGCGAGCCCGGCGGTAAAGAGTTGCCCGCCGCGAAGGGCGAAGCCGTGACCGGCCACCGCGAGGGCGAAAAGTCCCCAGGCCACGAGGTTCAGTGCCAGAACTCCGCCCAATACCTTGAGAACCTGATGCTTTTGGCCGGCCACCGAGCTTTGAGTCATGCTGTGCTCCTTGAAATGAAAATGTCAGTATTTGCGCAGGTCCCACCCGGTGCCGGGTAGACCGCGAGCGCGCTGATAGAGCCGACCGAGATCGTCGACCAGCGCACGTAGCCGATCGGTGTCGGCCCCCAGCGCTCGGACCACCACGCCCGGCCCGGCCAACAGTCCGCAACCACTGAGTATCTGAGGTTCTGCCTCGGCGCAGCGGGCGCGAATCTCGCCAAGGAGCCGCTCATCGACGCCGATCCCGGCAATGACCACCGAGGCGCAATGGCTCTTCGTACCCAACCAGGCGGGGTCGTCGACCGCTTGTTCGCCCGGAGCGAGTAGCAGGTTTTCGTGAAGCAACGGCGCCCCGGCAACGCCTAGCCGGGTACGTAAACGGACCTGCTCGTACCGGAAACTTCCGCCATCCGGGGACCAGCCCGGGGTGATAATTTCGGCCCCAAAGTAGCCGGCACTGGCATCGGCCAACTCGATCACGGTGTCTTGTTCGTAGCGCGCGTGCGCATAGGCGATCAGCTGGTCGGGGACATTTTCCAGCACCGCCCCCGAGGCCAGACTGAAGCGCTGTTCGCAGTATGCGGGCTCACCGGTGCTGCGATAGACCTTGGTGGCCGACTGGGTGGTCAGCAAGGTACGGGTGCCCGCGCCGCCGTGGTACTCCAGCAGGTAGCGGTCGCCACTGAGATATCCGCCGCCCGGATTGACCACGGTAATGGTGGTGCGCTCCGTGGTGGGGTGGGCGCGCAGGATGCGCAGTGCTCCGCGGTGGAATTGCTGGCTCACCCGGGTGCGGCCGTCGCCTGTATTCAGTGTGGCAAGGCGCAGCGTCCCGGTTTCGGTGGCTACACCAGATCCAGCATCAGCACATCGTGGCGCAACCACTGCAGCACCGCCTCGAGCCCCTCGTCGGTTTTCAGATTGGTGAAGCAGAAGGGCCGCTCGCCACGGAACACCTTCGAATCGGACTCCATCACCGCGAGGTCGGCACCGACGTGCACGGCCAGATCGGTTTTGTTGATGATGAACAGGTCGGACTTGATCATGCCCTGACCGGCCTTGCGCGGGATCTTCTCACCCTGGGCCACGTCGATGATGTAGATGGAGACATCGGCGAGTTCGGGGCTAAAGGTGGCCGAAAGGTTATCGCCCCCGGACTCCACGAAGATTACCTGAAGGTCCGGGTGGCGTTCCTTGAGCTCGGCAATGGCCTGCTCATTCATGGAGGTGTCCTCGCGGATCGCGGTATGCGGGCAGCCACCGGTTTCAATGCCGATGATGCGTTCGAGTGGGAGTACCGAGTTTTCCGAGAGGATTTTCGCGTCCTCGATGGTGTAGATGTCATTGGTGATCGCGGCCATGGAGATCTCGTGGCTGGCCGCCCGGGTCAGCCGCTCGATCAGCTGGGTTTTGCCGGCGCCGACCGGGCCGCCGATGCCAATGATTACCGGGTCGTTCATCGTGGGTCCTGCTTTCAACTAGTGGTGTGGCTGCTAACTCATGAACATGCGCATGGACTGGTGTTCGTGCCGCAGCTGGGCGATTTCAAGTCCGGGGGCCGCGCTGCCAAACTCCCGCTCATCCAGCGTGCTGGCTTTGACCGCGGCCGCCGCGATGGCCGGACGCAGGGCACTGAGCACCCGTTGGCCGGCCAACTGCCCCAGCGGTATGGCGCGTACGGCGTTCTGCACCAGGGTGGTCACCGAGGAATGCAGGAACACCTGAACCAGGACGGTGAAGTCCAGACCAAGGTGCTTGCCGAATAGGGCGAAGCCCAGCGCGAAGTGTTCGGGCCACTGCAGCGGTGCGGTGCCGAGCGTGCCGTCGATCTGCGGGGCGAGTTTGATCAGTTGCGCACCCATGCGGCGATTGGCCAGTCGCACCTGAGGCGCCACCGTGGCCGCCGCCAGCAGCGCGTGCACCCGAGCGGGATCTTGTCCCTCATAGATCCAGCGCATGGCCAAGGTCTCCGAACACAGCAGCTGGGTCTCCAAGTAGCTACGAAGCCAGCACTGCAGCGACTCTTCATCGCCGATCAGCCCGGCGACGATCGGGGATTCCAGGCCAAAGGAGTGGCTGAACGCCCCGGTGGGCAACGCCGAGTCGGCCAGCTGCAGCAGCAGCGAGAGCTCTTCGCCCTTAGTGGGTGTGTTCGGCATGGCGGAAGGGCACCGGCATTACTCGGTCGGTTCGTTCATACGGCACCGCGTGCGCATCGAGAAAGTCGCAGACCGTATGGTCGTATTGCACCACCATCACCTCCGCGCCATACGCCGAGTCGGGGCCGAAGAACTGCGCCTGCAGGTGCCGGTTGCCCAAGGAGTGCGCGGTGAACAAGGCCTGCTCGATACTTCGTGGGCTGATCACCAACACATCGGTGGGTAGCAGTTTCACCGCCACCAGCCCCTTCTCATCGCGGTGCAGAATATCGCCGTCACGCAGGTCGCGGTGACCTCCGGGCAGACGCAACCCTAGCTCGCGGTCATGATCGGTGCGTAGCCGCTGAATGCGTTTGGTCAGTTGCGCGCCGGAGAGCAGCACATATTCGCGGTGTAGTTGCGCCAGTTCCCGTGCCTGCGCCTCATCCAGTTCGTGCAGGTTGCCCTGCAGGGAATCGATCAACATGACAAGTCCTTCCTAGAACAGGAAATAGCGTTGGGCCATGGGCAGTTCGACGGCCGGTTCGCAGCCGACCGGCTCGCCATCGACACGTACCTGATAGGTTTGCGGGTCCACCTCGAGATGGGCGGTGCTGTCGTTGAGTTTCAGGTCCTGCTTGCGGACCTCGCGGCACCCCGACACCGCCCGGATTCTGCGGCGCAGACCGAGCAGTTCCGGGACCTGGGCCTCGATGGCGGCCTTCGGCAGGAAGGTGATGGCCGCTTCGGCCATGGTCGTGCCGTATTCGGCGAAGGCCCCACGCAGCAACTGGGGCTGCGGGGTGGGGATGGAGGCATTCGCATCACCCATCACCGAGTTCAGGATCTGACCTCCCTTGATCACCAGATCCGGCTTGACCCCGAAGAAGGCCGGTTCCCAGAGCACCAAATCGGCGAACTTCCCGACCTCGACCGACCCCACCGTGTCGGCGATGCCTTGGGCCAGGGCGGGGTTGATGGTGTATTTGGCGACGTAGCGGCGAATCCGGAAGTTGTCGTTGGCCGCGGAGTTCACCCCCGACTCGTCGATCGCCCCGCGCCGCCGCTTCATCGCATCGGCCAGCTGCCAGGTGCGGGTGACCACTTCGCCCACCCGGCCCATGGCCTGCGAATCGGAGGACATGATCGAGAAGATCCCCAGATCGTGCAGCACGTCCTCGGCCGCAATGGTTTCGGGGCGGATCCGCGAGTCGGCGAAGGCCATGTCTTCGGGAATATCCGGGTTCAGGTGGTGGCAGACCATCAGCATGTCCAAATGCTCTTCGGCCGTATTCACCGTGTAGGGGATCGTCGGATTGGTGGAGGCCGGCAGCACGTTCTCCCGCGAGGCCAGCGCGATAATATCCGGTGCGTGTCCGCCACCGGCCCCTTCGGTGTGGAAGGTGTGGATCACCCGGCCGGCGATGGCCGCCTCGGTGTCCTCGACAAAACCGCATTCATTGAGTGTGTCGGTGTGGATGGCGACCTGCACGTCGTATTCGTCGGCCACGCGCAATGAGGTGTCGATGGCCGCATGGGTTGCGCCCCAGTCCTCATGGATCTTCAGCCCAATCGCCCCGGCGCGGATCTGCTCGGCCAGCGGTTCGGTGGCCGAGGCGTGGCCCTTACCGAGAAACCCGAGGTTGACCGGCAGCCCCTCGGCCGCCTGGAGCATACGGGAAATATGCCACGGGCCCGGGGTGACCGTGGTGGCCTTGGTGCCCTCGGCCGGGCCGGTGCCACCACCGATCATGGTGGTGATACCGTTCTGCACCGCGGTGGGAACCTGGGTGGGGGAGATGAAGTGAATGTGGGTATCGATGCCGCCGGCGGTGAGGATCTTGCGCTCGCCGGCAATGATCTCGGTGGCCGCGCCGATCACAATATCCACCCCGTCTTGGATGTCCGGGTTACCGGCTTTTCCGATGGCGTGAATATGTCCGTCGCGTAGCCCGATATCGGCCTTGTACACCCCGGTGTAGTCGATGATCAGCGCGTTGGTGATGACGGTGTCGGCGATCTCGGCAGCGCGAGGCAACCGCCCGTTGTGGCCCATACCGTCGCGGATCGTTTTGCCGCCGCCGAAGACCACTTCCTCGCCGTACACGGTGAGGTCGTATTCGACCTCGGCGAAGAGCACGGTATCGGCCAACCGAACCTTGTCGCCGGTGGTGGGTCCGTAAAGTTCGGCGTACTGCCGGCGCGGGATCGAGAGCCCCTGCGGCTTCTCATCCGGCACGACGGCTGCCGGAAGTGGCCCGTCGGTGAGCGAGCGTAGGCCGTAGACCTCGCGGTGTCCGGCCAAGGCCACGAGACGTACTTCGCGTCGGTCGCCCGGTTCGAAACGCGCGGCCGTTCCCGACGGAATATCGAGTCGGTAGCCGGTGGCCGCCTCCCGATCGAACTCGAGCGCACGATTGGCCTCTGCGAAGTGAAAATGCGAACCGACCTGTACCGGGCGATCGCCGGTATTGCAGACCGTCACGGTCACCCGGGGACGCGATGCATTGAGCTCGATGTGCCCCTCGGCCGGGATGAGTTCTCCGGGGATCATGCCGCGCTCCTGATCGGGTCGTGGACGGTGACCAGTTTGGTTCCATCCGGGAAGGTGGCCTCCACCTGCACGTCGTGAATCATTTCGGGGACCCCGTCAAGCACATCGTCGGTGGAGAGAATAGTGGTGCCAAAGGACATCAGCTCGGCCACCGACTTCCCGTCGCGCGCGCCTTCGAGCAACTCATAGGTGATGATGGCGATGGCTTCGGGGTAATTCAAACGCAGTCCCCGTTGCTGCCGGCGGCGGGCCAGATCGGCCGCCACCACGATCATGAGCTTCTCTTGCTCCCTGTCAGTCAATCGCATAATAGTTGAGCTTAGTAACGATATGTTTCACGCATGTTGCGGCTATGTCACTGGCTGGCAACGTCTTGGCATGAATCACCTGTGCGACCGCTTAACCGAGGCTTTACTTGGTGAGTTGCAATTTACGAACCGGTTACATGACTAACGCGGCCCGTGAAACATGTGATTTTTAGGCTGGAGCCATGACAGTGACAAACCAGCCACAGCACGCAGCTCCGGTAGCCGCCAGCACCTCCACACAGGGGCAGATGAATGCGGCCAAGGAGTCCTTGGAGGACTACACCCTGCGCTTTGCCCCGCGTTCCTACCGGAAGTGGGCTCCGGGAGTTGTCGCCACCAGCGCGCTCGGTGGGATCGCTTACCTAGCGGACTTCTCCATTGGCGCGAATATTGCCCTGGCCCACGGGACGGCCAGCGCGATCACCGGCGTGCTGATCGCCGCACTCATTATCTTTGTCACCGGCTTTCCACTGGCCTACTACGCGGCACGCTACAACCTCGACCTGGACCTGATCACCCGCGGTTCGGGGTTTGGCTACTACGGTTCGATTGTCACGAACGTCATTTTCGCGACCTTTACCTTTATTTTCTTTGCCCTGGAAGGCGCCATCATGGCACAGGGGCTGGAACTCGGGCTGGGTATTCCCAAGCCGCTGGGCTACGCGCTCTCTACGTTGCTGGTCATCCCGCTGGTCGTGTACGGGATGAAGACCTTAGCCAAGCTACAGGTGTGGACCACACCGTTATGGCTGGTGTTGATGGTCGTCCCGCTGGTGTATCTGGTTGCCTCCCACCCGGAATCGGTGGACAGGTTTCTAAGCTACGCCGGCGAACAAGGAACCGGCGGAGGGGTGAACTTCGCCTCGGCCATGCTGGCCGCCGGTGTTTGCCTCTCACTGATGGCTCAGATCGCCGAGCAGATCGACTACCTGCGTTTTATGCCGCCGAAGACCGCGGCCAATGCGCGCAGTTGGTGGACCGCGGTCATCCTCGGTGGTCCGGGCTGGGTTATTTTCGGTGCGATCAAACAGATCACTGGCATGTTTATCGCCGTGTATCTGATTGCCACACTGGATCCGCAGGCTTCGGCCACGGCTAACGAGCCGGTCCACCAGTTCCTCGGTGTCTACCGTGAGATGATGCCCGCCTGGCTGGCGATGAGCCTAGCCGTGGTGCTCGTGGTGATCTCGCAAATCAAAATCAACGTCACCAACGCCTACTCGGGATCCCTGGCGTGGACGAACTCCTTCACCCGAGTGACGAAAACCTACCCGGGGCGTATGGTCTTCGTGTTGGTGAACCTCGGCATCGCCCTGGTGCTGATGGAAGCGAACATGTTCGACTTCCTCAATACCGTGCTGGGCTTCTACGCCAACTGCGCCATGGCATGGGTGGTCACGGTGGCTAGTGACATCGCCATCAACAAGTACCTACTTAAGCTCTCGCCAAAGATCCCCGAGTTCCGCCGCGGCATGCTCTACGCCGTCAACCCGGTGGGTTTCATCTCGATGTTGCTCTCCGCGGTCGCCTCGATCGCCGTCTTCTTCGGGCTCTTCGGTCCGCAGCTGCAACCCTTCAGTCCACTGGTGGCCGTGGCCTTGGCGCTGTTCTTGCCGCCGATTCTGGCAGTGGCCACCAAGGGACGCTACTACCTGCGACGGAGCGATGACGGAATCGAGATTCCGTTGCTGGATGCCGAGGGCAACCCCAGCGATGAGCTGTTGACCTGCTGTGTGACCGGGCTGAGCTTCGAACGCCCCGATATGGTGGCCTCCGCGGTGCCCGGCCCGAATGGCGAGAGACAGTACATCTCCTCATTGGCGCTGGCCACCGACCGCACCGGTGAACACCTGCTACCGGCAGATCCGCCGATTCGTTAGTTCGTGAGCCACGGGTAGCTACCGGACGTGCTTGATCCCTAGCGGAACAATGCCCGAAGTTGCTCGATGATGGTATCGGTGAGTTGGGGGAGTTCTTCGGAAAGGGCGGCTAGTGCGTCACTGAAGCTGCTCTGGGTCAAGGCGAGCAGTTCTAACAGTTGTTCCATAGCGGGGCTCCGATCATTGGGTAGTGCTTGGCTAATCCGACGGTGCACTACAGGTAATCGACGACCTCTTCACGGCGTGAGAGGCAACAAAATCACCGTAGCATCAACCGTGCGGTAGCGGGCGTTGGTGACCTCTGACTAGTCTCATCCGGCTCGTTGCCCGCAATCCCGGTTGAGCTCCGGGCCGTGAGTTCGGCGGAAGATGTACTGCGTCGACCCGGTCCGGCCGCTGGCAACTCTTCATCCCCCGTATTCTTCGGGGGAATCCACCCGGCGCGCCCTAGCGGTGGGTCTAGAGCGGTGACAGACTGGAAGCCGTGGCATGTGATCCATGTCGCTGGACTAGAAAGGATGTGCCGATGACTTCCCCCAAGCCCTTAGACCGCGACACCATCGTTGATCGCTTGAAGGAGCTGCCCGACTGGCGGTATGTGGACGGCGCGCTACGCACCGCATATAAATGCAGCTCTTCGCGCGTGGCCACCTCGCTCTTCGTTGCCGTGGCGGCAGCCGCCGAGGATGCGAACCACCACCCAGATGTCGACTGGCGGTATGACATGTTGTTCGTGGCGATCAGTTCCCACGATGCCGGCGGAGTGACCGACCGCGATCTGAACCTTGCCGCCACCATCTCCGGGAAGGCCAAAGCAGCCGAGGCCAAAGTACGTCTGGAACTGGTGCGCACCATGGATATCTGCATCGACACCGATGATCCCGAACCGATCGCAGAACTGTGGCGCGAGGCGCTGGGCTATGTGCGCGACAAATCCGGCGCTCTGGTGGACCCCCATGGCCGCTGTCCGGCGGTATGGTTCCAAGTCACGCCCACGCCAAATACCAGCCGCTTGCATATGGATATCAATATGCCGGTTTCACACGCGGCGGATAAACTCGAGCAGGCCGAGAAGCTTGGCGGGGCGTTGGGCCATGTCGGAACCCCGAGCTGGACGGTCGTGACCGATGCGCAGGGCAACCGGTTCTGTTTTTGTACCGAGGCGCCGCATGAGCAGTAGGTGATTGGTTCGGTGCTCTGCGCGCCCGAGAATTGGGCGTAACGGTTTCCTTTCGGGGCCCGGAAGGCGTATCTTGTGAGTGGGAGCACATTTCCACCAACCGGAAGCAGAGTTTCACCGAACGAAAGGATGAGCGAATCGTCATGAACGACCTCATTGACCTGTCCAGCCCTCGTGAATTCGTCGGCTATGGCCGCCACACCCCGGATCCGCAGTGGCCGGGCGGCGCCAAGCTCGCCGTGCAGTTCGTGGTCAACTACGAAGAGGGCGGCGAAAGCAACATCCTGGACGGCGACGCAGCCTCCGAGTGCCTGCTCTCCGAAATCGTTGGTGCGGCTCCTTGGCAGGGTCAGCGCAACCTGAACATCGAGTCCATCTATGAGTACGGTTCGCGTTCCGGATTCTGGCGCCTGCACCGCATGTTCACCGACCTGGATCTGCCCGTCACCGTGTACGGCGTCACTACCGCCATGGCGCGTAACCCCGAAGCCGTCGCCGCGATGAACGAGGCCGGCTGGGAAATTGCCAGCCACGGCTACCGTTGGTTGGAATACAAGGATGTTCCCGAAGAGGTCGAGCGCGCCCACATTCGTGAGGCCGTCCGCCTACACACCGAGGTCGCCGGTGAGCGACCCTACGGTATCTACCAGGGCAAGCCATCGGATAACACCTTGCGCCTCGTGCAGGAAGAAGGCGGATTCCTCTACTCCGCCGACAGCTACGCCGACGATCTGCCGTACTGGGTCAGCACCGACGAGGGTAAGCCCTTCCTGATCGTTCCTTACACCCTCGAAGCCAACGACATGCGCTTCGCGACCGCCCAGGGGTTCAACTCGGGCGACCAGTTCTTCAGCTACCTCAAAGACACCTTCGACACCCTCTACCAAGAGGGTGCCGACGGTGCGCCGAAGATGATGTCGATCGGTCTGCACTGCCGTCTAGTGGGTCGCCCGGGCCGTGCGGCCGCATTGCGCCGCTTCCTGGAGTACGTGAAGTCCCATGAGGACATCTGGGTTACCCGCCGCGTGGACATCGCGCGCCACTGGCACGAGAAGCACCACCCGGAGAACGCCGCACGCTAAAGCCGGCGCAAAGACTCCCGGAGATGACAGCATGACTGTCGTCTCCGGGAGTCTTTCGTTAACTGGGGAATGCCCAGGGGCGAGGCGGGCGAATGAAGATGCGTGGACTCACCATGCAGTCCGCTCAAGTCCAGTTGATATTAAATCCGCCGATAAGATAAGTGAATGATCCGTGCACTCTTCTTCGTTGGTTTGGGTCTCCTCGTCGGCGGCATTGCGGCCACCGTCGTTGGACCTCCGGGGGCCGGTGCCGGTGCCTGGGGGCCGGGGCTAGGCTTGGCCATCACGTCCGCCGTGCTCTGGGGGATCTCCGGAACCATGCGCACGATCCAGGCTCCGCCGGCCGCGCTCGTGCGTAAGGCCCAAGATGAGGGGCGGGCGGCCTTGGCGCGTATCGACGCACTGCGGCAAACCGGTACGCAGATCAACGATCAACCACTGTGCGAACTTGAACTCACGGTGCAGCCGGCGCACGGAGCCGCCTACCGAACGATCTTGCGCTCGGTCATTCCGGTCAGTCAGTTACCGAGTGTGCAGCCAGGAATGCACCGAGTCGTGGTGCAACTGCTCCCGGGAGAGCCCGATGTTGCGTTGCTCGATGCGGATGCCCATGCGGAGGTCTGGTCCCGTACCCGTATTCCTTCGATAGCGCAGGCCGGAGATATCCAGCGCCCGGCGCCCGGCGGGCTGCGCGAGGACGGAACGCGACGCAAGCCACTGTTAGGTATGGGGCCCAAGGGCCGAAGCTGGCGGGTCATCCTCTTCGCCTTGGTCTTTGCCCTGACAGCCACCGCAGTGCTCTATCCATATCGTGCTGCCCTGTCGCAGAGCGTCTATGCGCTGCAGGAGCACGGCCAACTGCATTTAGATATGCGTGAACCATACTCGGTGGAGCTCGCACTGCAAGCCCTGGAACGAGAGGTCGGGCACGACCGGGTGCTTAACGTACGCGCCTACCCGGAGTTCGTAACTATCGAGGCCGCCGTTGACGTGACCGGGTTGCGAGCAGATGACTGGATCTACCGCCGTGGCGAGCTGCGCAATGAGGGTCCCGCCACCATCCAGCCCGAGGACGAACGCGAGTTCTACCGTGCCTCCAAGATCAATTGGAACTCGATCTGGCAGGCCGTGCGTGGTGCTGGGCAAGGTGGTGATCTTCACCTGGATGAGCAAACCAGCTACTACGTTGAACGTGGCCGCAACAACGAAATAGGCGGTGACGACTACGGCAAGTCGTTCGCCGATCCGCAGGCGCATTTCTCCTTCGACAATGGCTACGAGTCGGCCAACTACACCCTCGACGCGGTCTCCGGGACAGTGCTCGAAGGCCCCTAATCACCGAGTGTGATGGGAACCATGCGCCTAAATCCACAAGTAAATCGACCGTGACCCAAAAGTGACCTGTTAATAGGTGCGTAGCGGCCAAAACTGGGGTAACGCGTTGCTACTCTCAGAAGCATGTACGTACCCTTGGTCATCGCATTTCTCATGAGCTTAGCCTGCGTATGCGGGCTATGTGCCATGCTCTTCGGTGCCATGAAATCCCGCAGCTTGGCGCCCGGCTCCTTGGGCCTACGCACCAAGTGGACCACCCGCAGCGATCATGCGTGGGTGGAGGGGCACTATGCGGCGTGGCCCTATGTCCGCAGCGCCATGCACTGGTCGCTGGTGATGCTAGGCGTCGCCGGGCTGTTCGCCATCGCCGGCGATGCGAAGGCGGCGGCAATCTTCGGTACCGTGGGCTACCTCTTTGTCTGGTGGTTCCTGCGTGCCGCGGTCCACGAGGCGAATCACGTTGCGCGCAAGGTCTTGCGCGAACCCGAACCAGAGCCCAAGATCAAGCCCGGCAAACTCGTGGAGCTGAAGAAGCACCCGGTGACCGATCAGCCCGCATCGCTTGGCAAGCCCTCCGGAAAAGCAGCCAAACGACCCAGCGGCGTCGCGACCAAGGTACGTAAACTTCCTGCCGAGTCCAGCGAGCAGAAGCCAGCCACCCAGGAAGAAAAAGCTGCGCCGGCCAAGCCCGCCGCGCCCAAGGTGAGTAAGCTACCGAAAAAGGTCAGCAAGCTCGGACACGGTGAGGGCCGCTAACCTAAGGCTCTGGACATCCGGCGGCCACAAGCACATGCTGAATTGCGGGAGGTTGTCATGAGTGAAGAACGAATGTCTCTACCCGGTGTCGCCGTGGGCCACTGGACGCACCACGAAGCGCAGACCGGATGCACCGTCATTCGGCTGCCCGAGGGATCCGTGGGCGCGGTGGAGATCCGCGGCGGTGCCCCGGCCAGCCGTGAGCTCGATGTGCTCTCCGTGGACAAAACCGTGGCGCAAATCGACGCGGTGCTGTTGACCGGCGGGTCGGCCTTCGGGTTGGCCGCCGCAGACGGGGTCATGCAATACCTGGAGGAACAGGGGCGTGGGGTACCCACGCCCGCCGGTGTGGTGCCGATCGTTCCGGCGCTCGGCCTCTACGACTTGGCCGTGGGCCAGGCCGTCACCCGCCCCGAAGCCAAACACGGTTACCTTGCCGCACGGGACGCCACCGAGGGTGTTGTGGTGACCGGCGCGATGGGCGCTGGCACCGGCGCCTATGCCGGCAATTGGCGCGGAGCGGCCGGTCATTATCCTGGCGGCATTGTCTACGCCGAACGCCGCTACCATGATGTCGTGGTCGGCGCGCTGTTCGCGGTCAACGCCTTCGGAGACGTGGGGGAGTCCACAGCCGACACCGCCTCGGTATTGGCCGCACTAACCGCCATGGAACCGGGTGCGAAGACCTCCCGCTCGAACACCACCATCGGGGTGGTATTGACCAACGCGCGCTTGGACAAGGTCGCCTGCCACGTCGTGGCTCAGGGTGGCCACGATGGGTTGGCCCGAGCCTTGCATCCACCGCATACGAGATTCGACGGCGACGCGGTGATCGCCGCGTCCGTCGGAGAGGTCTCGGCCCATGTGGATGTGGTGCGTTTGCTGGCCGTGCAGGCGGTCAATGCGGCCATCCGGCAAGTGGAGCGCTGAGCAAAAGTATATTGGTTGAGAAAAATCAACCGCAAGGATGACTCAAAGCGTCCTACCCCCTGCATAGACTATTGATCGCTCGGGATTCACGCTGCCCGCAACCGGTCGGCGGTGGTGTCTCCCGATTTGAGAGTCCTTGAGGGAAAACATGCTTCTGAAGCTCATTCTGAAACATAGCAAACCGTATACCGGGTGGATCATCGCGGTGTTGATCCTCCAACTCATCACAACCATCGCCACGCTTTATCTGCCGAGTCTCAACGCGAAGATCATCGACACCGGCGTGGTCCAATCCGATATCGATTACATCTGGCGCACCGGCGGGCTGATGCTGCTGGTCGCGCTGGCACAGGTGGCCAGCGCCATCGGTGCCGTCTACTTTGGCGCGCGCACGGCCATGGCACTGGGGCGCGACCTGCGCCATGCCATCTTCGAACGCGTCACCACCTTCTCCGCGCAAGACGTGAACAAGTTCGGTGCGGCCACATTGATCACCCGCGGCACCAACGATGTGCAGCAGGTGCAGATGCTGACCCTGATGATGCTGAACTTCATGGTCAACGCGCCGATCATGTCCATTGGTGGCGTGATCATGGCGGTCCGCGAAGATCCCGGCCTTTCCTGGCTGGTCTGGGTGTCGGTGCCCGTCGTACTGGTCGTCGTGGGTGTGCTGGTTCTGAAGCTAATGCCGCTGTTCCGCCAGATGCAGACCCGCATCGACGGAATCAACGGGGTGCTGCGCGAGCAGATCACCGGCATCCGCGTGGTGCGCGCCTTCGTGCGCGAACGCCACGAAACCGAACGCTACGCCGATGCGAACGACAAGCTGACCCAACTGGGCGTGAAGGTCGGTAACCTCTTCGTGCTCATGTTCCCGGCCATCGGCATGATCATGCACCTGGCCACGGCCGCCGTGCTGTGGTTTGGTGGGCACCGCGTGGATTCCGGGCAGGTTGAGGTCGGAGCGCTGACCGCGTTCTTGCAGTACTTGCTCCAAATCCTCATGGCCGTCATGATGGGTACCTTCATGGCCATGATGATCCCGCGTGCCATGGTCTCGGCCGAACGTATCGACGAGGTCATGTCGACCGAACCGTCGATGACCGAGGCACCGGATGTTGAGCTCGAGCTTCCCACTCCGGGCACCGTGGAATTCCGCGATGTCAGCTTCGGCTACCCGGGCGCCGAGGAACCGGTACTCAAGAACCTGTCCTTCAAGGCAGAGCCGGGCCAGACCACGGCCATTATCGGTTCCACCGGCGCCGGTAAGACCACGCTCTTGAACCTCATCTCGCGGCTTTACGACGCCTCCGAGGGGCAGGTGCTGATTGGTGGGCGTCCGGTGCAGGAACTGGGCCGTAGCGTGATTTCGCGCAATGTGTCCGCCGTGCCGCAGCGACCCTACCTGTTCTCCGGCACCATTGCCAGCAACCTGCGTTTCGGTGCCGAATCGGCGACAGACGAGGACCTGTGGCAGGCGCTGCAGGTGGCGCAGGCCGCCGATTTCGTGGCCGAACGCGACGAAGAGCTGGATGCACGGATCTCCCAGGGCGGTACCAACGTCTCGGGCGGTCAGCGGCAAAGGCTATGCATTGCCCGCGCCCTGGCGGCGAAGCCGAAGACCTACCTCTTCGACGACTCCTTCTCCGCGCTGGACGTGAGCACCGACGCCAAGCTGCGTGCGGCGTTGCGTGAACCCACCCGCGATGCCGCGGTGATTATCGTGGCTCAGCGTGTGAGCACCATTACCGGAGCCGATCAGATTCTCGTGCTCGACGGAGGCCAGATCGTGGCGCGTGGCACCCACGAGCAACTGCTGGAAACCTCCGAAACGTACCAAGAGATCGTCGCATCTCAGATGAGCATCGAGGAGGTGGCCTAGGATGGCGCGGAAGAAAGAAAGCGGAACCACCACGGCGGTGGATCAGGAGCTGGCCGAGGTCGACGAGTTTGATACCGCTGGCTCCACAGACGTGTTCGGCGACGCCGCACCCGTGCGCAAGGCCAAGCACTTCTGGCCATCGGCCAAACGCCTCGTCGGGCTGCTCGCCCCGCACAAGCTCGGTGTCTTCATCTCCTTGGGCCTGATCGCGGTCTACGTGGTGCTCTCGGTTATTGCCCCGCGTGTGCTGGGCAAGGCCATGGACGTGATCTTCGCCGGCGTCCTCGGGCAACGGATCGAGCTTCCACCGGGAGCCACCAAGGAAGGGCTCGTCGAGCAGCTGCGTGCCGCCGGGGAGACCACCCAGGCCGATATGCTCAACCGGATCGACTTCGTGCCGGGCCAGGGGATCGACTTCACCCTGCTCTCGCGCTACATCCTGATCGTGCTCTCCATGTACTTTGTGGCCTCGATCTTCATGTGGGCCTCCGGATGGTTGCTCAACCGCCTGGTGATGCGGGTGATCTACAACCTGCGCAAGGACGTCGAAGATAAGCTCAACCGCCTGCCGCTGAACTACTTCGATACCAGGCAGCGTGGCGATGTGCTTTCACGCGTCACCAACGACGTGGACAACATCCAAAACGCCCTGCAGCAGGCCATCAGCCAGCTGATTCAGTCCGTGCTGACGGTTTTGGGCATCGTGATCATGATGTTCATCGTCTCCTGGCAACTGGCGCTGATCGCGTTGGTGGCCCTGCCGCTCTCCGGTATTGCCGCCGGCGTGATCGGTTCGAAGGCGCAGGGGAAGTTCACGGCCCAGTGGAAGAACACCGGCGCACTGAACGGGCAGATCGAGGAGTCCTTCTCCGGCCATGAGCTGATGAAGGTCTTCGGTCGCGAACAGGATATGGTCGAGCGCTTCAACAAGCGCAACGACGAACTGTACAAGGCCAGCTTCGGCGCACAGTTCATGTCCGGCATGATCTTCCCGGTGATGCAGTTCATTTCCTACCTGTCCTACGTGGGCATCGCCGTGGTCGGTGGCCTGCGCGTGGCCTCCGGTGCACTGAGCCTGGGCGATGCCACGGCCTTCATTCAGTACTCGCGTGAGTTCACCCAGCCGCTGGGGCAGATGGCCGGCCTGGCCAACATGCTGCAGTCCGGTGTGGCCTCGGCCGAGCGCACCTTTGAATTGCTGGATGCCGAGGAACAAGACCCGGAGAACGCCACCCGCGAGCTGCCGGCCCGCACCGATGGGCACGTCTCCTTCGAGAACGTGAGCTTCTCCTACTCCAAGGACAAGCCGCTGATCGAAGACCTCTCCTTCGATGCCGACCCGGGGCACACCGTGGCCATTGTCGGTCCGACCGGTGCGGGAAAGACCACCTTGGTGAACTTGGTGATGCGGTTCTACGAGCTGAACCGCGGACGCATTGTGCTCGACGGGGTGGACATTACGGACCTGTCCCGTGCAGATCTGCGTTCCAAGGTGGGCATGGTGCTGCAGGACGCCTGGTTGTTCGGCGGCACCATCATGGAGAACATCCGCTACGGTCGCCTCGAGGCCACCGACGAGGAAGTCATCGCCGCGGCCAAGGCCACCTATGTGGACCGTTTCGTGCGTGCACTTCCCGACGGCTACGAGACGGTCATCGACGAGGAAGGAACGAATGTTTCGGCCGGTGAGAAGCAGCTGATCACCATCGCCCGTGCCTTCGTGGCCAACCCGTCGCTGCTGATCCTCGACGAGGCCACCAGCTCGGTGGATACCCGAACCGAGGTGCTCGTGCAGAAGGCCATGGCCGCGTTGCGTAGCGACCGCACGAGCTTCGTGATTGCGCACCGCCTGTCGACCATTCGCGACGCGGATACCATCCTCGTGATGGAGGCCGGTCAGATCGTCGAGCAGGGCAACCACGAAACCCTGCTGGCGGCCGAGGGCGCCTACTACCGGTTGTACCAGTCGCAGTTCTCCGGCCCCGCCGAAGATATCGACGCGAACCCGGATACCAGCGTCACCCCGGTCACCGACGCGGCGGTCGCCGAATCGCTCGCCGAGGATCAGGCCCACTAGGGGAAAGCTATCCATACAGCGCTGTGGCGCGGTAGCCAAATGGCTACCGCGCCACAGCGCTCTTGCTCGTTCCGGACCTAACGCGGGGGCTAGTGCCGAGCCGGGGTGACCCGCACCTTGAGGTGCTTCATAATGGGCTGGTCGCTCTGCGTGCTGTAATCCCCGATCGCACACAGTGCGTTCATCTCCGGCATGTACCCGGCGGCACAGCCGCGAGGGATGTCATACGGGACGGCCAGGTAACTCTCGAGCGAGCGCGTGGACCCGTCGCGCGCGGTGCTTTCAATATCCACCGCCTGAAGCTTATCGATGCCTCGTTCGGCCATATCCTCGGCGTTCATGAAGATCAGCGTGCGCAGATTCTTCACCCCACGGTAGCGGTCATTATCCGAGTAGATAGTGGTGTTCCATTGATCATGTGAGCGCATCGTGCCCAGGGCCAGCGTTCCAGAGGCGGGTACCACATCGGGCAACGGGGCCGCGCTGAACTCGGCCTTGCCAGAGGGGGTGTGGAAGACCAGCTCGCGGGCGGGCTGTTTGATTCGGAAACCCAAGGGCAGACGCACCCGGCGATTGAAGTCTTCGAAGCCAACCAGGGCCCGGGACATGGTGTCGCGGATGCGATCATAGTCGTCGACGTACCACTGCCACGGCGTCTCACTCTGCGGCAGCGCATGCTTGGCGATCCCGGCGATGATGGCCGGTTCGGAAAGCAAATGCTCGGAGGCCGGCTGTTTCATGCCGACCGAGAGATGCACCATGCTCATCGAGTCCTCCACCGAGGTGCTCTGAAGTCCTTCGGCCTGCTGGTCCTTCTCGGTGCGCCCCAAACAGGGCAGGATCAACGCCGTACGGCCGTGCACCAGATGGCTACGATTTAGCTTCGTGCTCACATGAACCGTCAGTTCGCAGTTGCGCAATGCCTCGAAGGTGTACTCGGTGTCCGGGGCCGCCAGGGCGAAGTTGCCGCCCATACCCACGAACACCTTTACCTCACCACGTCGCATGGCTTCGATGCATTGCACCGTGTCCAGGCCGTGATGGCGCGGCGCCTTAATGCCGCAGACCTCGTCGAGCCGATCCAGGAAATCTTCACGCGGCCGATGGTTGATGCCGCAGGTACGGTTGCCCTGCACGTTGCTGTGTCCGCGTATCGGAGAAGGCCCGGCGCCTTCACGGCCCAAGTTGCCCCGCATGAGCAGCAAGTTGGTGATCTCGCGGACGGTGTCCACCCCATGTTCGTGTTGCGTGACGCCCAAGCACCAGCTGATGATGCTCCGGTCGGCATCGCGGTACACCTGAGCCGCCGCCAGAATGTCTGCTCGGCTCAACCCGGATTGGTGCTCGAGTTCCGCCCAGTCGGTCGACTCGCACAGCTTCCGGTAGTCCTCGAACCCTGTGGTGTGTCGTTCGATGAATTCGCGGTCCAGCGCTTTTTCATCGCTCTGGGCCATCTCGAAGATCGCCTTGGCCATGCCCCGCACCAGCGCCATGTCGCCGCCTATGCGTGGCTGGAAGTTCAGCGTGCTGGTCTTCGTGCTCCGGAAGGTGGCCATGTCGAGCATCTCGTGCGGGACGATGGTCCGGGTGGCGGCCGCCTCGACAAGCGGGTTGATGTGGACGATTTGGGCGCCGCGTCGGTAGGCCTCGGATAAGGAGGTGAGCATGCGCGGAGCGTTGCTGGCGGCGTTGACGCCGATGACGAACAGGGCGTCGGTGACCTCCCAATCCTCGAGGTCTACGGTGCCCTTGCCCGTGCCTAGCGCCGCCTGCAGGGCTCGGCCGCTGGCTTCGTGGCACATGTTGGAACAGTCCGGCAGGTTATTGGTGCCCAGCTCTCTGGCTAAGAGTTGGTAGAGGAACGTGGCCTCATTGCCGAGGCGCCCAGAGGTATAAAAGGCCGCTTGATCGGGGTTCTCTAGTTCACGTAGGTTGCGGCCAATGACCTCGAAGGCCTCCGCCCAAGAGATGGGAACGTAGTGATCGCTGGCCTCGTCGTAGAGCATCGGCTCGGTTAGCCGCCCCTGGTTCTCGAGCTCGTGTTCGGTCCACTGGGAAAGCTCGGCGACCGAATGCTCGGCGAAAAACTCTGCGCCGACGCGTTTGCGTGTCATTTCCCAGGTGACGTGCTTGATGCCGTTCTCGCAGATATCGAGTCGTAGTCCCTTGGTGTCATCGGGCCAGGCACACCCCGGGCAGTCGAAGCCCTTGTTTTCATGATTCATCCGGAAAATTGCCCGGGATCCATCGACGAGTTGGCCCTGCTCTAAAAGGACCCGTCCAACGCTCTTTGCCGCGCCCCATCCGGCGGCAGGATGGTGGTAGGGGTGAAACTCGGGTTTCTTGACTTTCGCGGAGTCGTCTGGGGCCTCGGGGATGCTGTTTGTTTGCTGATTTTTCGATGAGCTCACGGTGCGCACAGTCCTTCGGTGGGGGAAGTTAACTCGTACCCTATCGCGTGATCTTGGCGATGAATAGGTTTCGGGAGTCCGCGCGCCAGCGTCCGACCGTTCCCAGGAACTCGCCGCGCGGGCCGCTCTTCGTGAGCGTTCACCAAGTATTCGCCGCAGCGGGTGCCTGCTTTGGCTTCCGTACATATTCCGGTCGCGTAGTAGTCATCTATCGCTGGCTGACTTGTAGAGATAGGTTGCTCTTCGGAAGCACGGATGACAGACCAAGGATGATCGATGAAGACTTCTCGCCGTACCCTCGCCGCGACGCTTGCGGCCTGCGCGCTAGTACCTCTTGTTCCTACGACAGCTCTTGCCGCACCGCCTGGAACCGACGGGGCCGACAGGAGCTTCACCGAGCAGCGGGTCTGGTTCGAGGGATTCGATCAGGGAAGTATCCCGCGCGGCTGGTCCTTCACCCACGAGAACACCGAGGGAATGGCACAAGGGTGGGAAGGCTTCACCCTTCACACCCGCGATGAGTTTGTGCAACGCTGGGGCACCGATTTGCGACAGTCGTTCACTCGCGCCGCCGGCCCGATGGCCGTGGTTGAAAGTGACCAGAATGCGCCAACGAACGGTTTGTTCTCCAGTCACATGAAAACACCGATGATTCCCGTGGAGGCCGGACGCACCTATGAGCTGCGCTTCGACAGCCACTACCGGCAGGGGCGCGGGCAACAAAGCGCGGACATCATAATGAATATGCCGGGACAGCACCCGCAAACGGTGCTCACCTACGACCGCTCCGCCGCCTCGGATAATGTCGGCAAGGATGTGGCCTCCAAACGCGAAGTCGTACGCTTCACCGTCCCGCAGGGAGCGAAGAAGGTGAACTTCGAGTTCAACTACCGCGACTCGGCGAACAACTGGTTCTGGGCCATCGATAACGTCGAGGTGGTCGCGCCGCTACCAGAAACCAGTGCCAAGCCTACCGGCGTGCTCGATGTAGTCAGCGACATCCAGGGTGCCACCGGCAACCGACACCTCACGGACCATGCGTTGCCGCTGCTGAATTCACTACCCGACTCGGCCGACGCCCTAATGATTAACGGTGACATCGTCAGCCAAGGCAGTACCGCGAACTGGGAAGCATTCACCCAAGCCTTGGAATCAAGCCAGGGGCACCGTTCCGGACAGATCTTCTACGCCAACGGAAATCATGAATTCTATGGACGCGAAGGATCCCAAACTTACTTGCAACGTTTCTTGAAGTACACCGGGCAGGAAAAGGTGTGGCAGGAGCAGATGATCGGGCAGACCCCGATGCTGGTCATCGGGAGCGAAGGCTATGACTATAACGAGAACACCGGGTCGGGGCCCTTTGTGGACTTCTCCGAGGAACAGCTGACGTGGCTCGAAGAACGCCTCGCTTATTGGAAGGAGCAACGAAAGCCGGTGTTGCTCTTTAGTCACTATGTTCTGGACAACAGCGTTTCGGGCACATTCATTAATTTCTACCGCGACGATTTTGGAGCCCACCGAGAGCGGTTCAAGCAATTACTTGCCGAAAACCCTAACGTCGTGATGCTCACCAGCCACACCCACTGGTCGCTACGTTTAGACGACTGGGCTAGCGAATATCACGGCGGTTCCGATGCCTGGAGCAGCAAACGTGGGCCCATGGTGGTCAATACCGGGGCCCTGGCCAATGAGTACACGCTGGGTGGAGACTACTCCGAGGTGGCGTTGCCCGGCGAGCGGGCTTCGGGATTGCGAGTCAAGACCTTTAGGGATCGTATACGCATCGAGGCATGGGACTTCATGAGTCAAGAACTGATCAAGTCCATCGATCTCCCAGTGCCCAGAAACGCCTAACCTCACGGCTGCACCACGGATCATCCACGTACCGCTTCTGTGGTGCAGCTAACGTTTGACTAGCCGCCGGGTAGGCGTATGATCATCCATTCGTAAGGCCTTTTGCGAAATGCGGAAGGCAGTAGCGAAAACTCAGGTAGGTTATGGGCGTCATCAAAGGCAAGCCCCAAATACGAGTGCACGGTGCCCGCGTGGTTGCCCAACCGGCGCGGACCGTCGTCGGTGGGTTCGCTTTCACCATCCTGATTGGCGCGATGCTGCTGGCTTTGCCGTGGGCTTCGGCGGACGGTCAGCCAATAGCTTTCATCGATGCACTGTTTACCGCCACTTCGGCCGTCTGCGTCACGGGCTTGGTCGTGCTGGACACGCCCAACGACTTCTCCGGGTTCGGTCAAGGAATTATCCTCATGCTGATCCAGATCGGCGGAATGGGCATTATGCTGCTCGCTTCGCTCATTTCGTTGAGCATCCTTGGCAAGCTGAGTTTGCGTACCAAGATGACCACCCAGACAGAGGCGCGGGCAGTTGAAGGCAACAACGTGCGCGGAACTGTTTTGGGCATCGTCAAGACCACCTTCCTCATCGAAGCGATTGTGGCACTGATGCTCATCGGCCGGTTCTACCTCGGCTACGGCTATTCGGTGCCGCGCTCGATTGAGCTGGGCGTTTTCCACTCGGTGTCGGCATTCAACAACGCTGGTTTCGCGCTCTTCTCTGACAGTCTCATGGGGTTCGTGACCGATCCCTGGATCTGTCTGCCGATTGCTGGCGCGATCATCCTTGGCGGGTTGGGTTTCCCCGTCCTACTGCAGCTGCGTAAGTACGCCCGAAACCGCCTGAAGTGGTCCATGAATACCAAGCTGGTGCTGGCGGGCACCGCGATGCTGCTGGTGGCTGGAACGGTGTTTATCACCGGGCTCGAGTGGTCGAACCCGGGCACGCTGGGGCCGTTGTCACCGCCGGAGAAGCTCATGGCAGGCTTCTTCCATTCCGTGCAAACGCGTACGGCGGGATTCAACTCCATAGATATCGGACAGATGCATCCGGCCACGTGGCTGGGCATGGACGTACTGATGTTCATTGGTGGTGGACCCGCCGGTACCGCTGGCGGCATCAAGATCACCACTTTCGCGGTGTTGTTTTTCATCCTCTCAACCGAGTTGCGCGGTGAGGGTGCGGTCAATATTTTCGGCAAGCGCCTGTCGCGTTCGGTGCACCGCCAGGCTATTGCCGTGGTGCTACTCGCCGTGGCTGCGGTGTTTGTGGGCACCATGGCGCTGATGCTGATCACGGAGCATTCGCTGGACAAGTGCCTTTTCGAGGCAGCATCCGCTTTCGCCACGGTGGGGTTGTCTACCGGAATTACTCCAGACCTACCGGCCGCCGGAAAGATCGTTGTCATCGTCCTCATGTTCACCGGCCGCGTCGGCGTGTTGTCGCTCGGATCCGCGCTTGCGTTACGCGACAAGAAATTAGTGTATGAACTACCTAAGGAAAGGCCAGCCATTGGTTAACATTATCGGCGGTCGGAACGCCGCCAAGAAGATCGCGCAAGCCGATTCGGTGGCCGTGCTCGGCCTGGGCCGCTTCGGAACCTCGCTGGCTCTCGAATTGATGAGCACGGGCGCCAGTGTGATGGGCATCGACTCGAACGAAGAGACCGTGCAGTCTCTCAACGGCGAGCTGACCCAGGTGGTGAAGGCCGATGTGGCCAAGCTCGAAACGCTCGAGCAGCTATCCCTGGCCGATTTTGATCGCGTGGTCGTGGCCATCGGCAGCCATCTGCAGTCCTCCATCCTGGCCTGCTCGAAACTCCTGAAGATGGGGGTTCCTGAAATCTGGGCCAAGGCCCATGACGACCAGCACGGTTTGATCCTGGAGCAGCTCGGCGTCCATCACATCGTGTATCCGGATAAGGATATGGGGCGCCGAGTGGCACACCTGGTGCGCGGGTCGATGATGGACTACGTGGAGGTCGAACGCGGCTATGCCATGGTGAAGATGACCGCGCCGAAGGTACTGCAGGGGCTACGACTGGGCGATAGCAATCTGCGTAAGCACTATGGGGTAACCATTGCCGCGCATGCGGATGCCGACGGTAAGTGGCAGAACGCCGACGCGGCCACCGTGTTGCGACCCGGGGAACGCATTCTGGTGTTGGGGCCGACCAAGGACACCGAGGCCTTCGGACAGCTACCGGGCTGATCAGGCCAACTTCAGGCCAAGGCAGTCGAGGGTGATTCGAGGGACCACCAGTTGCGTGGTCAATTCGAACGCCAGGGTGGGGTTGCCGCCGCTCACGGCGATCGCCTTCATGCCCTCCTGAAGGGCATCTTGCACCCCGTGTAAGGTATCGGCGAATACCGCTACGCGGCTCGAATGGTGCAGGCCCAGCTGCCGAGCGGCCAGGGCCGCGGCCGAAACGTGTGGCGCATGTCCGGAGAGTTCCTCGGCGGTGACAATGACGCTGATCAGCTCGAGGATGCCGGCCCGGCGCAGGACCGGTAGGAGTTCGGCTTCGGTAGCGGCACCGAGCACGGCGAGCTTAACTCCGGCACGGTAGAGCGAACGCACCAGCTGCCGGGCGGATTCGTCGATACGTTCCGTCGCGGAGCCGGCGGGATCGCCGCCGGACCCCTGTCGTAGCGCTGAGGTGAAATCGAAGAACACCGCATCCATGGTGTGCAGGGTCTTCGGTGCCAAGGTGGTAATCGTCATGGCAAGACGCTAACGGCGCGGTGTGACGCCCAGTGGTGCCCGGCGTGTACACCTGATTGGGCGCCGGTGAAATTCCCGTGAACGAGACCGCGTGCTGCTAGGTCGACAGCAGGGCCGAGATGCCGGATTCCAAGGCCTCGCGTGCCTCGGCGGCACTGATCTGCCCACTGAGCCACCGTCCGGAAAGCCCTTCGACGAGGGCGGTCAGCAGTAGCGCGCTACGTTCGGCCACGGTCGGATCGGTGACACCGTGCCCGGTGACTAGGTCTCGGATCACGCCCTGCCAGGCGCTGGTGGAGTTGGCCAGATGCCCGGCCAACGTCTGCTCAAATACGGCGATAGCCCGGATCTCGTTCCACACGATGGAGTTCCCTCGCACTTCGGGATCTTCGTCGATTTCGGCCAGCAGGCGACGCGTGATTTCGGCCGCGGCCTGTTCCCCGGTCGCTTCCTGTCCCTGCCGTGAGGCCAGCGAGGTGGCGTTGACATATTCCAGTGTGGCGGCCAGCAGGCCGTCACGATCTTCAAAGTGGTAATACAGCAGCCCCGAGGATACGCCGGCTCGTTTGGCGACGTCGGTGACGCGCAGGCCGCGCACCCCGTGCTCGGCAATGCAGGCCGCACAGGCGGCCAAAATGCGTTCCGGGTTTCCGGCGGCCATATTCCACTCCAATTTTTCGTTCGCGACTACAGGAAACAACCCTAGCGAGGCTGTCTGCCAGCGGGAAAGTTCTGACCTCGTCGACAACTTTTTTCGCTGCCAGACTATGCTTAACTGAAAATCCAGTCAATAATGGATGTGAGCACTCCACCGGTCGCAGCCACACCGCTCGCGGGACCGGATAAAGACAGATTCGAAGGATCACGAACACATGGCAACACCGTTCAACCTCATCGAGGCCGGAATCGACGAGATCACCCAGGCGCTCGAGACCGGAGCCGCCACCTCGGTGGAACTAGTCAGCGCCTACCTGGCCCGCATCGGACGCTACGACCGCTCCGGCATTCGCTTCAACGCCGTGCCCGTGCTGAACCCCGAACTCTTCGCCGAAGCCGCCGCCGCCGATGAGCGACGAGCCGCCGGAAACGCCCGCGAACTCGAAGGCGTGCCCTTCACCGTCAAGGACAGCTACATGGCCCGCGGCCTCACCGTGGCCAGCGGCTCGCCGGCCTTCAAGGACCTCGAATCACAGTTCGATGCCTTCAGCGTGGGGCAGTTGCGCCAAGCCGGCGGCGTGCTCGTCGGCAAGACCAATATGCCGCCAATGGCCGATGGCGGCATGCAGCGCGGCGTCTACGGACGCGCCGAAAGCCCGTACAACACCAACTTCCTGCCCGCCGCCTTTGCCTCCGGTTCCTCCAACGGCTCCGGGGTTTCCACTGCCGCGAATATGAGCGCCTTCGGCATGGGCGAAGAAACCGTCTCCTCGGGACGTAGCCCGGCCTCAAATAACTCGCTGTGCGCCTACACCCCTTCGCGTGGCGTGATTTCCATTCGCGGTAACTGGCCGCTGTTCCCCACCCGCGACGTGGTCGTACCGCACACGCGCACCATGGCGGACATGCTGCGCGTGCTCGACGTGCTGGTGGCCGAGGACGAGATCACCACCGGCGACTTCTGGCGCGACCAAAAGGCCGTGGAACTTCCTCCGCTGAGCGAGGTGCGTCCGGCCAGCTACCGCGCCCTCGGCGACGGCCAGGCACTGCAGGGCAAGCGTTTTGGTGCCCCGAAAATGTACTTGGGCAAGGATGAGAACTTCCCCATCGAGGTACGCCCCAGCGTGCTCAAGCTCTGGGAGCAGGCCAAGGCCAAGCTCGAAGAACTCGGCGCCGAGGTGATCGAGGTGGATCTGCCGGTCGTGGAGAAGTACGAGGGTGCCATCCCGGGCGGAGAAAGCCTGGCCGCGCTCGGCACCCTGCCCGAGGGTTGGATGGACCGCGAGTTCAACGAATTGCTCGCCTACGGCTGGGATGCCTTCCTGCGTGCCAATAACGACCCGAAGCTCAACCGGCTGGCCGACGTGGACCACCTGCAGATCTTCCCGGCGCCGGCCGGTTCGCTACCCGACCGCTACGAAGAGGTCGAGGACTATGAGAACCGCTACCGCGATATGGTGGCGCTGGCCGGGCAGGGGCGCGCCATCGCCTCCGAGCTGCCGGGCTTCTCCGAGGCCCTCCATGCCCTAGAAGCCATGCGGAAGGAATACTTCGAGGACTGGCTGGCCGAGTTGAAGCTCGACGGCATCGTCTTCCCGGCCAATGCCGACGTGGCCCCCGCCGACGCGGACGTGAACCCGCAGTCCGCGGATAAGGCTTGGGCCAATGGCGTGTTCTTCTCCAATGGCAACTACGTGCTGCGCCACTTCGGTATCCCTTCGATCACGGTACCCATGGGCATCATGGAGGACATCGACATGCCGGTGGGCCTGACCATCGCCGGTGCGGCCTATGACGATAGCAACCTGCTCGCCTACGGCTACGCCTTTGACGCGGCCGCGCGGCTGCGTGGCGTCCCGGCTCTGGCCCCTGCCTTGCCCACCGACACGCTGCCCTTGCTTGAGCGTTCGGCCCAGGGCCCGGCGCCGGAGATCACCATCGAGGAGCTGCGCATTCACGAGCCGGCGTACAACGAGGGCGCCCGCCTGGTCACCGTGACCGGCACCGTGCAGCAGGCCGAGGGCGTTCAGGTGCAGCTGACCATCAACGGGGAGCAGACCCCCACCACCCGCGACGGGGATCGCTGGGAGGCCAGCGCCATTATCGGACCAGAAATTGTGCCGGCCGAGGTTGCCAGTAACCCGGTGATCAGCCAGGTGTTGGCCGTGGCTCATGTGGTCAACGCCTCCGGCCGTGCGGCAGGTGCATTCGCCGAGGCATAGCCCTTGCGCTGTCGGCTTGGGCGGAAGGAGGGGACGGTACCGTCCCCTCCTCGCAATCCTGAGTTCGCGCGCTCCGGCGACATCGGGCGCGATACCGCTTGCCGTGTGCATCCGGATCGGGCCTATCCGGTGTCCAATCGGCCCACTCACAGACGTGCTGGGTAGGGTAGGGATTATGCAGCAATCGCAGTTTGGGCCTCCGGCATATTTCCCTCCGCGGCGACGTCAAAGGGTGTTCGATGCTGGACGGTTCCACCGTGGAGACTTTTTCACGGTGCTCGCGTACCTACTCCTGTTCGTTGGCGGGGGAGCGGCCCTGCTCACCCTCGTGCCGGGCTATATGGAGGCCTTCCCGAGCGACCAGGCGGCGCTGTTCGGGGTGAACCTCATCCTGTACTCGGGGTTCTTCATCTTGGCAATGATCCAGTGCGGGCAGCAGTTCTTCGAGTCCTTCGCGACCATGCGCTATCTGCCCTGGGTGAAATGGCTCATGCTACCGGCGGGTTGGTTCGCCACCATCATCGTTTCCGCGGCGGTGGCCATGCTCGCCGGCGGTCCTGAAATCAGCGAGAATCAACAGGCGCTGCAGTCCATGACGAGTGTGGTGCCCTTCCCGGTGATGTTTGCGGTGACCGCGCTCTTTGGGCCCTTCGTAGAGGAATACCTCTTCCGTCACCTGCTCATCGGCAAACTCTCGCGTCGGGTCAATGTGTGGATCTGCGCGGTCATATCCACGGTGCTCTTCGCGTCGATCCATTTCGTGGGCTCGGGGCAACTGACCAACATCGTGCAGGTGTTGCCCTACCTATTCCTCGGGGTGCTGATGTCGCTGGCCTACATCCTTTCCGGCAAGTCGCTGGCCTATGCCTACATGATGCACGTGGTCAATAACGGGATCGCGCTGACGGTGAGCTACACGCTTGCACCGATGTTGCCGGGCCTGGGCGTTTAGGAAGTTACCTGTCGAGGGTGCGTTGCATGGTGAGATTCTTTATCTCGTCATGAGTTCGCCCGGCGCAGTCGTAGCGCATGAGGTACCCAGCCATCCACACGGCAAGGACCGTCGCGGCGCGGGTCAGTGCCTCTTCCTCGTCTCCAGTCACTTCGAGAAAGAGCTCACGCAGGTAGTCCATGCGGGCGGCATCGACCTGAGCGAGACGGCGTGCAACGGCGGGGTCGCGTCTTCCCCATTCTCGGACCGCTAGCTCGAGTCCGGTTCGGTCGGCGCGTGCGTCGACACTCTGATGTAGGGCGGCAAGCCGAGCGGTGGCATCGCCAGCGGCGGCTTCTACCTCGGTGATCACCGCGTTCGCGGCCTCATGTTGCCACGTTGCGAGCATCTCGTCGAGCAATTGGTCGCGTCCCGAAAAGTATCCATAGAACCCGCCCTTGCTGACCCCAAGAGTGCTGGCGATCGATTCCACGCGTACAGCGCCCGGACCACCGCGCTCAAGCGCGTTAAGACCCGCGCGAATCCATTCATCTCTCGGGGTACGTGCATTGGCCATGCTCAATCTCCTTAAATCTATACGCCTGCGTATAGAAGCGCTAGACTCCTTTTATACGTATCCGTATAGATGGAGGCTACCATGGCTCGCCTACGCAATTCCGTGCACTACAACCACCCGTGGCGGATCCACCAGATCGCCGACGGGTTTGTACTCGAAGACCTATGGTCGATCCACACTCCGGGGGCCGGGCCGGAAGACTTTCCCGCGCTCCTTGAGGCCATCCGTGAGGCCGGGGCTCCGGGGAACTCGTCGCCGGTCGTACGTGCGCTATTCGCGCTACGCTGGCGGCTGGGCGCGATATTTGGGTGGGACAGGGACGAATATGCGCCGGGTGCCGCAGCCCCGTCGCTCACAGAGAAACTACCCGAGGACCTCTGTGGAACCGTCGAGGAAGAACCTGTGGAAGTCTTCCGCCCGCTATATCGCTTGCCCAATGAATACGCCAGCGAAATCGCCAACGCCACCACCCACGCGGTTATGCACCTTGGCTGGGTGCAGGGTGCTCAGGGCTGGGAACTACGCTTGGCCGTGCTCGTACGCCCGCGCAACTGGTTCGGTCGGGCCTATCTCGCGGCCATCCTTCCCTTCCGGCGACTCCTGGTCTATCCGTCGCTGACGCGGCAGTGGAAACGGGCCTGGCTCTCGCGTCTGACCGCGGAACACGGTCGTGTCGAAGGAACTCGTGGCGAGGCCGTCACATCCGAGATTCGCGCCCTGGGCGCGCCGGAGGTTGATGCTGTTGACTGCGTCTCGATCCGCACGGAGGTGCGAGCCAGTGCCGAAGAGTGGGCACAGATTCTGCTGCACGATGCTGCCGGTGCGTCGGGTCAATGGATCTGGCGCAAGGTACTGCGCCTACCCCTGGCCGAGTTGGGTGCCTCCGAGACCATCGCCGGCTGGCCGATCGAATCCCGCGGGGATGGATGGGTGCGACTGGCGTCGTCGTCCCGCTCCTTGACGGGACAGCTCGTGATCTGCGCCGTAGGGGACCGTCTCAGCCTAGCTACCTTTGTCCACTACCGGCGGCCGGCAGGACGAATGCTTTGGCGCATCCTACTGCCGGTGCATCTCAACGCGACGAGCGTCATGATGCGCGAGGCTCCCGCTTTGATGAAGGCCTCAGGGATCACCCGTTAGGGGGAGGTGCCCGCCCGATCCCGCGTGGCAGGATGAAGCCGTGAGCCCAACCTCTGCCGAGACCCGCGCGCCGCTCGTGGCGGCCATGCTGATCTGCGCCATCGGCCTGCCGCTGAGCATCGCCGCGCTGCTTCAGCTCGCCGAGCCCGCCGGCTGGGACGGGGTTGTGCCGTGGATCGGCGCGCTGGCGGTGGCACTGCATTTGGCGGGGTTCCTCTGTGTCTGGTTCCCGCGCGCGGGGTTCGGTCTCGGCGCCCTGCTGATGCTCGCCCTGGCGCTCGCCGGGGATCTGGGCAGTTCGAGCGCCGCGCTGCTGCCCTCGGCGGTCACCTTCCTGTTGCTGCAATGGCAGCTAGCCACAACCCAACCGCGGCCTACGGCGCTGACCGGTTTGGGCGTGGGCCTGCTCGGGGCGCTGCTGATCACCGCGGTGGACGCTATCAGCTATGAACAAAGAGACCTGATGCTGCTGGCCTTCGAAGCCACCGCGTTGGCGGCGGTGGTCGGTGCCGCCTGGTTCTGGGGCCGTTCAGCTCGGCGCCGCCGCGCGGCCGTACTTAGCGCACAACAGGCCCAAATACGCCAGGCGATCGCCGCCGAACGCACCCGTATCTCTCGGGACCTACATGACGTGGTCTCGCATTCGCTCACCGTGATGATCGCGCAGTCCGAGGCGGCCCGGGTGCTCACCGGCGATCAAGAGACCGCTCAGGCGCTTGGCCGGGTGGCGCAGACCGGGCGTTCGGCGCTGCAAGGACTGCGCGGGATGCTCCGGGTACTCGAGGAAGACCCGGAAGCGCCTCCCGCCGGGACGCAACCGGTGCCGGGTTTAGGCGCGCTGGCCGACTTGGTGGCCGCCGCCAGCTCACCGGAGCATCGACTGAGCTTCCGGCAGACCGGCCAGGTTCGAGAACTGGCCCCCGAGGCAGAACTGGCCCTTTACCGCGCCGCCCAGGAAGCGCTGACCAACGCCGTCCGCCACCTGCGGCCTCCACTCAGTGTGCGGGTGGAATTGGCGTGGGCCGCTAAGGAAGTGCGGCTGACCGTCACCGACGACGGAGGCGCCGGGCCCAGGGAAGATCCGGGCGCGGGTACCGGCCTGTTGGCCATGACCGAACGCGTCCGTCAAGCCGGTGGTCATCTCGAGGTGCAGCGCGGGAACGGATGGAGCATCCGCGTCACCCTGCCGGCGGGGGCGGGCAGATGATTCGCGTCCTGCTCGCCGATGACCAGGAGTTGCTCCGTGACGCGCTGGGCACCGTGCTCGGTGCCGACCCGAGGTTGCAGATCGTCGGATCGGTGGCCGATGGGGCCGAGGCCGTGGACTTCGTGCGTGCCCACGCGGTCGACGTCGTCCTGATGGATGTGCGCATGCCGCAAATGGACGGGATCCGCGCCACCCAGGCGGTGCGCACCCTGCGCCCGGAGACCCGTGTGCTGGTGCTGACCACCTTCGACGTCGACGAGTACGTCTTCGGCGCCATCCGGGCCGGAGCCAGCGGATTTCTCACCAAGGACGCCCATCCGGCGGAACTGGCCGAGGCGATTGTGCAGGTGGCGGCGGGGGACGCCGCGGTATCTCCGCGGGCCACGGCACTGCTCTTGAAATATGCCCGCCATCGCATACCTTCCGACGGCGAGCAGGCCCTTGCGCCGCTGAGCCCGCGCGAACGCGAGGTGGCGTTGCTCCTGGCTCGCGGCGCCTCCAACGAGGCCATCGGCCGCTCCCTCTACCTCACCGGCAACACAGTTAAAACCCACGTGAAGTCGATTCTGGCCAAGCTGGGGCTCGCCGATCGCATTCAGGTGGTGATCTGGGCCTACGAGCACGGCGTCATCGAACCCGGGGGAGCGCAGGCCGCGCCAACTCACCCGCACGGGTGAGCCGGTCCCGCCCCGCCGGGCGAAGCGCACACACCCTCCGCCGAGCGAGGCTTGAACCATGAACACTCAAGCATCCAACCGCACATTACCGACCACCCACGATCGCTACCCCGAGAACGGCCCACTGGGCTGGGCCAGCATCATTCTCTCCGCCGTGGCGCTAGCCTTTGGCCTCCTCTGGCTGCTGATTCCCGCAGCCGGACCCTTCGCCGCCGGCACCACCCCACTGGAACAACTGCTCGGCACCGGCCAGGGCGCCAGCATCGCCGCGGCCGCACTGTTGGCCGCGGCCGGTGCGCTGAGCCTGACCACGGGGTTGCTGCCCGCCACGCGGCCCGACTGGCTCGGCCGAACCCTCCCGCCGCTGGCCGCCGTGGCCGCCGCGCTCGTCGCCTTCGGTCTCATCGGTTTCGACGGAATCGTCATCGCCGGATATACGCTCGCACTGTCCTTGCCGCTGGGCCTGCTGGCACTGATTCTGCTCCTGGCCCGACGCCGCCCCTGGCTGGCACTGGCCGTGTCGCTACCAGCGTTAGGGGTCCTGGTACTGGCGCTCACCGGCCACTTTCCGCTCGGCGTACTCTACGCAAAGTTTGCCACCAGCGTGCTCGACGAGCCGGTGCGCTACGCCACCGCCCTTGGGCTGATCGTCTTCGCCGGACTCGGGATGGTGCGCGGGGCCAGCGCCTCCGCCGTCGCCTTCGGCGGGCTCGGGGCATCCGTGCAGCGCCACCGGGTGACGCTCACCGTGCTCGCCGCGCTCTGCCCACTGCCCTATGTCCTCGCCCGCATCTCGTGGCTGACCCCATGGCCGCTCTTCGGCGGTGATGCGCAGAAGTTCGCCGACGACCCGAGCATGTTCGCCACCGGGCTGATGCTCGGCGCAGCGATGCTGCTCGGGGCGCTGCTCACCATCGGGCTGGTACGGCCCTGGGGCACCCGCTTCCCGCACTGGGTCCCGGGCATCGGCGGGCAACCGGTGCCTACCCGGCTGGCGGTGATCCCGGCGCTGACGGTGGCGGTGCTCTTCACCGCCGGCGGGGCGCAAGAACTCGTGCTCATTGCCGCCGGGCAGCTGCACTGGGCCAGCGCCCTGATGCTGCCGTTCTGGGCCTGGGGCCCGCTGCTGGCCCTCGCCACCTGGGGTTATGCGCGCTACCGCGCCGCCGAAGGCTAGGTCAGGTGGTCGTTGGCGCCCTCGGCCCAACGCGCGTAACGCTCGGCGGAAAATCCGATGATCCGCCGAGCGTTCCGCGGCAGCACCCCGGTGAAGTTGTTATACAGCCGATCAAAGTCCCACTGCGTGACCTGCGCGGCGATCCGGCGCACCACCGGACCGGAGAGCGGAATGCGGTTCGGGTAGCTGCGCAGGAAGGTCACATTGCCATCGGCCACCGGGAAAATCGCATCCCCGGCCAACAGCACGCCACGGCCCTCGGCCCCATCGGCCCACAGCGCCACGGTGCTGCCCGGGAAATGCCCGCCGACGATCTCCAGACGCAGCCCGGGTAACGGCTCGAAGCCCGCGTCGAAGTGCCGGATCGCGGCGAATTCGAACTGCACCCAGTGCGCATCGACTGCGGCCACATACACCGGGGCGTCGTCGAAGGCGGCACTGTAGGCGCTTTGCACCCCATACATATGCGGGTGGCTGGCCACGATCGCCGCCACACCTCCGAGCTCGCGCAGCCGCGCCACGCACTTGTCATCGAGCACCGGCGGCACATCGAAGAGCAGGTTCCCGCCCTCGGTACACACCAGCTTGGCGCGCTGCCCAATCCCCACCGCCGGTTCCACGTCCAGGGCGTAGAGCCGCGGCTCGATCCCGGTGATCCGCACCCGGTGACCGGCGTCGAGCAACTGCCCAGCGGTCACCCAGCGCTGCACCCCGTCGGGCACATACTGGCGCTCATCGGCGCAAATCGGGCACAACTGCGGCAACTGGTGAGCCGGATCGAATTCGGTGGCACAGGTGGCGCACTGCCAGCGTTGCAAAGTGGCGTCCATGGGCCCCAGTGTAATCCCGTGAGGCGGAGCCTAGAAGAAGAACTGGCCAAGCACCGCCGCGCCCAGCACCACCAGCCACGGCGCAAGCTTCAACCGGTGCAGCCCGACAAAGGCGGCCACCGCCAGGGCCAGCGTGCCGGCCGAGGTCACCCCGGCGGTAAAGACCGGATCGTAGAGCGCGGCACCCAAAATACCGACGACGGCCGCATTCACCCCAATCAGCGCCCGCCGAGCCGGAGCCCAGGTGCGCAGCCGCTGCCAGAAGGGCAAGGCCCCGGCCACCAGTAGCGCCCCGGGCAGGAACATGGCCAGCACCGCCAACCCGGCCCCGGCCAGCGGCGCCAACGAATCCTGGCTCAGCGCCCCGAGGTAGCTCGAGAAGGTAAACAGCGGCCCGGGCACCGCCTGCGCGGCACCATAACCGGCCAAAAACAGGTCGTGATCGATCAGCCCGGTGGGCACCAGCTGGGCCTCGAGCAGCGGCAGCACCACGTGCCCGCCACCGAAGACCAGCGCCCCGGCCCGGTAGAAAATCTCCGAGAGCACCAGCGCATCATTGCCGGTGAGCGCCGCCAGCACCGGCAACCCGAGCAGCAGCACCGCGAAAAGCACCAGGGCGCTCACGGCCACGGCCATCGGCAACACCGGTCGGCGGCTGGCGTTTCTCGACCCTGCCTCGCCCGGTGTCGAGCGCCGCAGCAGCAACAGTCCGGCCAGCGCGCCCAGCAGAATCGCCAAGAGCTGGCTGAAGGCCCCGGGCACCAGCAACACCAACGCGAAGGCGGCGGCCGCCAACACCGCCGGGATCTTCTCCGCGGCCAAGTTCTTAGCCATCGCCAGCACCGCCTGAGCAACCACCGCCACCGCGGCGGCCTTCAACCCGGTCAGCCAGCCACTGCCCAGGGTCTGCCCGAGGAACACCGCGCTGCCCGCGAACAGCAGCATCAGGATCGCCGAAGGCAAGGTGAAGGCGGTAAAGGCCGCGAGCATCCCGCGCCAACCGGCCCGCTGCAAACCCAGCGCCATGCCCACCTGGCTTGAGGCCGGCCCCGGCAGGAACTGGCACAGGGCCACGGTGTCGGCGTACTCGTCCTCGCTCAGCCACTTGCGTCGGGCGACGAAGGCCTCCCGGAAATAGGCCAAGTGGGCGACGGGGCCGCCGAAGGCGGTCAGCCCGAGACGGAGAAAGGCGGTGAACACTTCGCCGGCGCTGCCCGGTGGGTGAGTTCGCATGACTCAATTATTGCCCGGCGCAGCGCTGAATCTAAGCTGGAAACCGTGAATGACGCGAAAACTTCCCACCCCTCCCGGTCGCTGGCCCGGCGCATCCTGGCCCTGGCGGTGCCCGCCTTCGGCGCGCTGATCGCCGAGCCGCTCTTCCTGCTGGCCGACACGGCCATCGTCGGACATCTTGGGGTCGCCGAACTGGCCGGGGCCGCGCTGGGAAGCACCATCATTCAAACCGCCGTCGGACTGATGGTGTTTCTGGCCTACTCCACCACCCCCGCGGTGGCGCGCGCCATCGGCGCCGGAAATATGCCCCGGGCCATGGCGGCCGGGCGCGACGGCATGTGGTTCGCGGTGGCCCTGGGCGTGCTGCTCAGCATCGCCGGGCTCCTCGGGGCGCGCCCGCTGGTGCGCGCCATGGGCGGCAGCGGCCCGACTTTGGACTTCGCGGTGGACTACATTCACTACTCGCTGCCCGGGCTGACCGCCATGCTGCTGGTGCTGGCGGCCACCGGCGTGCTGCGCGGCATGCAGGACACCAAAACCCCGCTGCTGGTGGCGACCGTGGGCTTCGCGATCAACGCGCTACTGAACCTCGTGCTGGTCTACCCGCTGGGCATGTCGGTGGCCGGCGCGGCGCTGGGTACCTCGATCGCGCAGTGGATGATGGCCGTGGTGTATCTGTGGCTGCTGGTGCCGCGCATTCGCGCCGCCAAGGTCTCCATCCGCCCCACCTATCGCGGTTTCATCGCCACCGGTCAGGTTGGGTCCTGGCTCATGCTGCGCAACCTGACCATGCGCGTGGCGCTCTTGGCCACCGTGGTGGTGGCCACCAATAGCGGCCCGAGCACGCTGGCGGCCCACCAGCTGGTCTTCACCATTTTCTCCTTCCTGGCCTTCGCGCTGGACGCGTTGGCCATCGCCGCCCAGGCGCTGATCGGCAAGGAATTGGGCGCCGGTGACGCCCCCGCGGTGCGCACGCTCACCGGTGTGATGAGCCGCTGGGGGCTCTACTTCGGCGTGCTGACCGGGCTGTTCCTCTTCGCGCTGTCCTGGGTTTTCCCGAAACTGTTGACCTCCGACGCGCAGGTGCAGGCGCTGGCCACTCCGGGACTCTGGGTGCTCGCGGTGGCTCAACCGCTTTGCGGACTGGTTTTCGTGCTCGACGGCGTGCTCATCGGCGCCGGCGACGCGAAGTATCTGGGCCTAGTGGGCGTGCTGAATATGGTGGTGTACCTACCCATGCTGTGGGCGGTGCAGGTATTTGCGCAGAGCCCCGCGACGGCGATCTTGTGGATCTGGATTGCCTTCGCCCTCGGCTATATGGCCGCGCGCGGCCTGACCCTCTCGGTGCGTGCCCGCGGCACCGCCTGGATGCGGCTGGGGGAGTAGCCCGGGGCTCCCGCGCCTGCCTATCCACAGTTCGCAAGCCCGCAGAGCACCGCGGCCGCGTCGCGTCGAGACTGGGCCTATGCAGATCACCGACCTGGCCCGGTCCCTGAACGACGAGGCCACCGCTAACCTCGACCCGCAGCAGCGTGCGGCCAGGCATCTGCACGCCCTGAAGCAGATCACCGACTATCTGCACGAACTCCCCCGTCTGCTAGCCCAGAACACCGACCCGCGCGTGGCCGCATTGGCGGCACTGCAGATCGAGCAGCTGGAGCACGAGGTGGTGCGGAACCAGATTCACGCAGCCCACAGGGTGGAAGCCACCGCTGCTCACGCCCTACCAGTGGCCACCCTCGACCAACTCAAATCCGCCTCAGCCACAACACCGGCCGCAGCGGACGCGCCCAACGCTAAGGAGCCCGATCTGGAGCGTATGCTCGATGGCCCCTGCACACTGGTCCCCGGGCGTCCCACGTACCAGAACGCCACCAGCTTCCTCGCCGCCTGGCTGCGCATCGAGTACTTCGGCGCAAAAGCCCGGGTCGAAGATGCCCACCGGCTCATCGCTCGACCGGCCAGCGCAGAGCTCCCCGAGCAGCCGCGATTCATCCGGCTCGCCGAACAGTTCACGAGCACGCCCGACCCCCATGGGGTGTTGGCCGCGGCGCGCCGCCTGGAGAAAGTGTCCGACGACAGCGAGTCCGCCGACCTAGAAGAACAGACCGCCACCCTGCTCGGCGAAGAAGACCCACGCACGCGCGCCGATGGGTTATCGAAATTCTTCCGTCGCGCCACCGACACCCAGAAAGCGACCGACCCGCTGGCCGGCACCGGGCTTTTTCGCAAGGGCACCAAGAACGGCATCACGACATACATCTTTAAGGCCGCAGGGGAAGACAGCGAGTTACTGGAATCGCTGATCGCCAACGTGGACCACCCCAAAACACAGGCTCACGCCTCAGCGGTCGACTCCGCAAAAGCCGGAGTCGGCCCAACTGGCAGGGCGGGACAAGACGAGCTGCCCCATCCAGACTTCCTCACCGATGAAGAAGCAGTCTCCGCCTGCGCCGTCGACCTGGGCGCGCCGGAACCCACCGTTGCGCAACGTCGTCTGGCCGGACTGACCAATGCCTTGCGCTCGCAGATCACTGGAACCAGCGCCGGGATCGCCGCGACGGGCTCCGGAAAACCGAAGGGCCTGTTTCGGCCCACCGTGATTGTGCATATGCCACTACGCGAGATGCTGGCCCTCGCTGACCGGCACGGACTGGAGCTACCTGAGGCAGCCGGGGCCGGGAGACTACCCACCGTCGGTGGAATTACCGCTCATGGCCTAGCGATCGATCCCGGTACGCTCCGCCGGACGCTGTGCGAGGCGAACATCATCCCCATGGTGCTGGGCGGATCCAGCGAGATCCTGGATGTGGGACGCTCCCAACGCTACTTCCCGACCGCGATGAAACGGGCCATCTTGGCCAGGGACCGTGGATGCATTGTCCCGGGGTGTACGGTCCCGCCCGAACATTGCGAGGTCGATCATATTCAAGAATGGGTCAACGGCGGGCCGACCAGTGTGCTGAACGGGGCCAGCATCCATCCGGGACATCACACCGACCGGCATGCCGGTCTATTTGAAATCGTGGTGAAGGACGGATTGCCCTGGGTGCGATATCCAAAGCACGTGGATCCCGAGCAACGGTTGTGGCGCAATACGATCAACTTCGAACCCAAGTAGCTACCGTGCTTGCGGCCCCGCGGCACCAGTCTGCCTGGTTTAAGCGTCGGCCGACCCCTCGCGATAGATCTTGGCCCGGCTGATGCGTTCGTGCTCAATATCGAAGACGGCGATCAGCGCGGCACGACGGGCGGAACCCTGATGTTGCCACGTTTCGGTGAGCTCCGCGGCCACCACCTGTCCGCCATCGATCACTCTGCGGATCTCGAGGTGCGGCAAGATCGCACGCATCGCCTCGTCGAAGAATTCCCGCAACCCGCCGGCAGGGACGCTGTAATCCCCGGTGACCCAGGAGGCGTCGTCGGTGAAATCTGCCAGCAATGCGTCGAGGTCACGGGCATTGAATGCGTTAACGTGGCGTGCGATCAGCTGTTCCGCGAAGGTCATAGCCACATTCTTCCGTTTCTGCCGGCGTGCGCAAGCCCATGCTCCGTGAGTTAGTCCTTTGTTCTATGCCCGGTAGAATAGATGCGTGCCTGCCGACAAAACCACCCCAGTTCAAGCTTCAGAGGTTTTCCGCCCCGTCTTCCTGCGTGGACTAAGCGCGCTCATTTACGCGCTGGCCTCGATTTTCTGGATCAACGCCGACACCCAGGTGCTCGCCTATGCAACCGGTGCCCTCCTTGTGGTGACCGGAGTCTTCATGTGGCAGTACGCCTCGGTGCCCTCGGCACCCGAAAAGTCCCGCGGTCTCTACGCGCTGGGATCCGGGCTCATGCTCATCGCCGGTATTGTCACGCTGTTCATGGGCACCCCGGCCATGGTTGGATTCATGGCGGCCTTCGGGTTCCTCGTGGCAGGCATCAGCGAGATCCTCATCTTCGCCAAGTACCGGGCACTGTTTCCGCCATACCGCAACCAGCTGGTCAGCGGAGCGGTGTCGATTGCACTGGCTGCGGCCTTGGCGGTTGGCGGATCGCTCGATGCGCACGGCATGTTCGGGCTGGTCGGTGGTGGCGCGATCATCTTCGCGGTCTTCGTGCTTATCGCAGCCTTCGGCCATCGTCACGAGGCCCGCAAGGAACAAACCGACCCCGGTACGCCGGAAAGCAACTAGACTTCAGCTGACCAAAGAAAGATAGAAACGGAGTTTCCGGTGGGAAATAACGGACAGAAGAAACAACCGTGGAGCCAGTCCATTAAGGGCCCACTGAGTTTCTCACTGGTGATGGCGCTCATCGCCGGAATCGTCGGGATGATTACTTCCACGGGCGGTTCGGAGAACCCGATTCGTTACGACATCGGTCTGTTGTGCTTTGGCATCGCCTTTGTCGCCTGCCTGCTGGTCATCTCCGTGTTGACGATGGCTTCCAAGGAAAATGACGAGTCGCTGGGCAAGGGCTCGGGCGTTAACCGCTCCTCGGCCAACCCGCAGAAGAAGTTCGAGGACTAAAGGCCCTTCTGGCCCTAGATTTGTAGGCCGCCGCGGCGCACCACATGATGTGGAGTGCCGCGGCGGCTTTTTTCGTGCCTCGACATGGGAACGTTCCACTTGATGACTCGAACCGTTCACTTTACTGCCATCTGAACGTTGCTCACGCCACATAGCCTCAAACAGGTGCCGCGGGGAAACCTCCTCGTCGGCCCGTAATCACCGGTTATGTGGAGGGATGTATGGCACTCATTACCCCAAAAAGGGAACGTTCCACACGCCAAGTGCGTCCACAAACCCAGGGGCTGGCGTACCGCACGAAGGTGAATTTCCGGCACCCGGCCACGCTCATCGGCATCCTGCTGATCCTGCTTTTCGGGTACCTCATCGTGGCTCCGGTGATCTCGTTGCTACTGGGCGCCGTGCAGGTCGGCTTCGGCGACGAGGCAAAGGCCGGAGCCGGAGCGGGCGAGTTGACCAGCTACTACCTGGGGCGAGTCTTTAGCTCCCCGGTCTCCGGGATCATTTTTTACACGCCGCTACGCAACACCCTGCTTATTTCGCTGTGCTCCATCGTGCTGGCCCTGATGATCGGGGTGCCGGTGGCTTGGCTGCTGGCTCGTACCGACCTGCCGGCTCGGCGCTGGTTCTCCAGTGCGTTGATCGTGCCCTATATGCTGCCGGCCTGGACCTTCGCGCTGGCCTGGACGACGATCTTCAAAAACCGCAGCAGCGCAGGGCAACTGGGCTGGCTCGAATCCTTAGGATGGGAGCCTCCGAACTGGCTGGCCTATGGGCCGTTGCCCATTATCGTGATCTTCTGTTTGCACTTCACTCCCTTCGTGATCCTGCTGGTCACCAACGCCATGAGGAACCTTCCCTCGGAGCTGGATGAGGCGGCCAAAATGGCTGGAGCCACCGCCGCGGAACGCTGGTGGCGCATCACTCTGCCGTTGCTGCGCCCGGCGTTGCTCTCCGCCGCGACCCTGATGTTCGCCAAGGCCGTCGGAGAATTCGGCGTGGCCTACGTACTGGGGTTGCCGGCCGGCTTCCAGGTCCTCTCCACAACCCTGCACCAAAGCATTTCTACCCAGCAGTCTGGGGTGGCCGCGGTGATCGCAGCGGTCATGGTGGTGCTCGGCGGGATCTCGCTCCTGATCGACATTCGCTTCCTGCGCGAGGCCAAGCGTTTCATGACCGTCTCGGGTAAGAGCCTCGCGGCGCGTGTGGTGCCGCTGGCACGCTTCAAGGTTCTCGCCTTCACCCTGGTGGCGGCGTTGTTCACGATCTCCGTGGTACTGCCCCTGGGCGTATTGGTGCTGTCCACGGTGATGCGGGTGCCTGGCCATTTCGCCCCGTCGAACTTCACCTTGGATTACTGGATCGGCCACAACCTTCCCACCGTGGGATTCAACCGGGGCGTGCTGGTTTCGCCAGAGACATGGCACGCGGCCTGGAACACCCTGTGGATGGTTGGACTGGCCGCGATCTGCACGGGCTTGCTGGGGCTACTTGTCGGATACGTTGTGGTGCGCTCCCCGCTTCGGCAGTTGGGCACCGCCCTGCGCGTTATCACCTTCATGCCCTACCTCGTGCCGGGTCTAGCCTTCGCGGTGGCCTACCTCTCGCTCTTCGCCGTACCGCGCGGCCCCATCCCCGCACTCTATGGCACCGCCACCATCCTGATCCTGATCATGATCGCCGATGAAATGCCCTTTGCCTCACGGGCCGGGGTTTCGGCGATGATGCAGCTGGGGCAGGAGGCCGAGGAAGCGGCGCAAAGCCTCGGGGCGCGCTTTACCCGACGGATGCGCACGGTGATCATTCCGATGCTGCGCGGCTCGGTAGCCAGCGCCACCTTGCTGCCCTTCGTCTCGGGGGTGCAAGGTCTGAGCCTCGTCATCATTCTGGCCACCCCGGGCACCCAGCTTATGACCACGCTGTCCATGACGTTGATCGACTTCGGTTACACCCACGCCGCGAACGCCGTGGTGGTGCTGATTTGCGCCATTGCCCTCTTCGGCACCTGGGCGACCCAACGACTATTCCGTAGCAACCTGGCCGATGGGCTAGGCGGCTAAACCTCAACAACACCATCGCAACACCATCGCACCAAGGAGCAGAACGCCATGACCATCATCCGCACGGGCCGTATGGCCACCCTCGCTACCCTCGCCATCGGAGCGCTGCTGTTTACCGGATGCGCCGGGGGCAATCCCGCGTCCAGCGCAAACCCTGGACCCGTCGCGGTCACCGAATCCGCCGAGGACTTCAACCTCGACGAACTCATCGCCGCCGCTAAATCCGAGGGCCCCATCACCATCTACGACAGCACCTCGAAGGTGGAGGAGATGGCGGCGGCCTTCACCAAGACGTACGGTATCGAGGCCACCGGAGTGAAGGCCGATGCCGCGGAAACCATCGAGAAGGTCACTCGGGAAGCACAGGCGGGCAACGTCGTGGGCGATGTGGTGGCGATATCCGATCTTCCGGCGCTGAAAAACCAGCTTTTGCCCAACAACTTCGTGACCAGCTGGGTACCTGGCGACCTTGCCGAGCATATCGACCCGTCGATGCGTGAGCCGTTGGTGATGATCACCGACCCGAGCTTCTGGACCTATAACACCGAGGCGTTTCAGAGCTGCCCGGCCGATAATATCTGGGACCTGACCACCGAGGAGTTCCGCGGCAAGGTGGCCTTCCAAGACCCGGTGGGGGACAACGGCGCCTTGGACTGGTACAGCCAGATGGCGAGCTTCGGCGAGGACGCCCTGCGCGAGGCCTACCAGCAGGCCTTTGGCGAAGAACTGAAGACCGATAAGGATTCCGCTGCGGCCGAGTGGGTGGCCCGTATGGCAGCCAACCAGCCGATTCTGACCAAGTCCAGCGAAGAGTCCTCCGAGGCCGTGGGAGCCACCGGTCAGCAGAACCCGCCGATGGCCCTGATGTCCAGCGCCAAGTACCGAAATATTGAGGAAAAGGGCTACGCCCTCGGTGTCTGCGAAGGCATGGTTCCGTGGGTGGGCAAGGCATCCCCGAAGGGGCTGACCATCGCCTCGGGGACCAAGAGCCCGAACGCCGCCAAACTCTACGTGCACTTCGCGCTGACCGCCGAGGGCATCGCCCCGCAGATCGCCGACGGCAAGATCTCGGCGAACTCCAGCATCACCCAGCCCGAGGACCCGGCCCATGTCGGCAAGCACCTCGAGCAGATTTTCCAGTTCAACAATGCGGGCCTGGAAACAGACTGGGCCTCGCGCGAGGCGTGGCAGGACCTCTGGCGCACCTCGGCCAAATAGCCAACTCGGCCGGTGAATCGGCCCCGCCCTCTCAGAATGGAGGATCGCGCCATGGCGCAGATAACGCTCAGCGCGCTGAGTAAAACCTACCCCGGTAGCCGCACTCCCAGTGTGCAGGGGCTGGACCTAGAGATCGAACCAGGTGAATTCCTGTGCCTGCTCGGACCTTCGGGCTGCGGTAAATCCACCACGCTGCGCATGATCGCCGGGCTGGAAAATCCCAGCTCGGGACGGATTGTGATCGGGGACCGGGTGGTGGACGACGTATCTAGCGGGCGCTGCATCCCCGCAGAGCAACGCGGCCTGGGCTTGGTGTTCCAGAACTACGCGCTCTGGCCGCACTTGAGTGTGCGCGAGAACGTCGGCTTTGCCCCGCGTGTGCAAAAACTGCCGAAGGCCGAACGCGAGCTGCGCGTGCAACAGGCGCTTGATACCTTGGCCATCGCGGAGCTGGCCGACAGGTACCCGTCGGCGCTGTCGGGCGGGCAACAACAGCGCGTGGCCATCGCTCGTACGCTGGCAGCACGTCCCGAAGTGTTGCTGTTGGATGAGCCGCTCTCCAATCTCGACGCACGGCTTCGCTTGGAGATGCGCGCCGAGTTCCAACGCCTGCACCGTCAGACGGGTAACACCATGCTCTTCGTGACCCACGACCAATTCGAGGCGATGACCCTAGCCACCCGCATCGTGGTGATGAATCAGGGCCAAATCCAGCAGGTCGGCACGCCAATGGAGATCTACAACGCCCCGGCCAACCGGTTCGTTGCCGAATTTATGGGCAACCCGCCGATCAACATCTTTGAGCGCGGCCAGAACGCGCAGGCCGACGCTTGGCTCGAACATATCGACCCGCACGTGGCCACGTTGGGGATCCGCCCAGAAGACCTGCAGCTGACCAGCGACGTGCATCGCCCGGGCAGCGGGGAGCTCACCCTTGACCTGCGTGTCAGCGCGCTTCTGCCCACCGGCGGGTCGTGGATCGTCGAACTGAACGACGGGGCACGTCGGTACTTCGCCACCACTCAGCGTTGTCCGCAGGTGGTTCAGGGGCAACTGGTGCCGGTTCATGTGGCACCGCAGGCGGTGCACCTTTTCACTGGCTCGGGTGTGCGTCACGAACGAATGGAGGTTGCGGCATGAGGCAGAACCTAGACCTGCCCGGAGGCCTGTTGCTGGACTTTGGCGGAGTCATCGTGAACTCCGAAAAACCCATTGGGTGGCAGCAGACGGTCACCGAGGCCGTATTGAGCCTGGTGGGAGAGGGGCCGATGGTCCCGCGCGAACGCCTGCTGGCGGACATCACCGCCGGTGCGGTGGCCGCGGGCCTGTGGCGCAACGCCATGTCACGTCCGCGCTACCCGAGAGAACTGGATCAGGAAAGCTACGTGATGGACTTCATCGCGGCAGACTGGCCCGACGAAGCGCGGGCCACCATCGCCCAATATATCCCGGCGCTGTGCTACCTGATTAGCTCCACCAAGGAACTGCGCACCCTGCGCGACGGCATCGAGGAGTTACTGGCATGGTGCCAGCGGATTGGCTTGCCCGTCGCGATCGTCTCCAACGCCATGTGCGGGCAGGTGCACCGCGACTATCTCGCGGAGCAGGGGCTCAGCCACTACTTCGTCGCCGAGCTGTATTCGGATGAATGTGGCCTCCGCAAACCCAACCCCGACTTCCTGCACCTCGGCGCCCAGGCGCTGAACCTTGATATCGCCGACTGCTGGTACGTGGGTGACCACTTGGACCGTGACGTGCTGTGCGGCACCCGTGCGGGGATCGGCGCCAGCGTGCTCATGCCTTCGCCGGGCAGCGCCGCCCGCCCGTATGACGTGCCGGTCAGCGCCGACCTAGTACTGGGCACCCCACGAGACCTGTTGAACGAAATGAGGAAAATTCATGTCCCTGCCTGAGACCCAGAGCCACTCGACGGTCACCAGCCACGACGCCGAGACCTTGCGCGTGGTCGCCGAGGATGCCGCCCGGCTGGCCGGCGACTACCTGCGCACCGTGTTCCGCTCGGAGATGGAGATCGACTACAAGCGCGACCGCCACGACCTGGTCACCGCGCACGATCGGGCCGCCGAGGAACTAATCGTTCCCTTCCTGCTGGAGCGCGACCCGAGCTGGCGCATCGTCGGTGAGGAAGGCGGCACCCGTGGCGGCGACGGCCCCGTGACCTGGTATGTGGACCCGATCGACGGCACGTCGAACTTCGCCCAAGGACTGGCCTTCTTCTGCGTGTCCATCGGGGCGGAGGTCGACGGGGAACTGCGCGCCGGAGTCATCTACGATCCGATGGCCGACCGCATGTTCAGCGCCGATGACTGGCACGCGTATCTGGATGGCAGCGTACTGCGCACCGCCCCCGCGCAGCCGGCCGATGCGGCCACCATGATCACCGGGTACCCCACCGCCCGCGACCTCGCCGTGGAAGGATCCGCGGCACTGGAAGATGCCGGCACCTTGATCGAGGCGTTCTCCTCGCTTCGTCGCACCGGATCCGGGGCGTTGACCCTGGCCCACGTGGCGGCCGGCTGGGTGGACTGCGCCTTTGGCGGCTCGGTCAACCCCTGGGATGTGGCCGCCGGCGCCTTGATCGTGCGACGCGCCGGGGGCAGTTACCGTCCGGTCTGGTTGGATGCCCCGCAGGCTCAGCGCCCGGACCATCTGGCACCGGCCTTCGTGGCGGCGGGACCCGGCGCGCACTATCCGGCGTTGGAGAGCTTCGTCGAGCGGGTCTCGCGCCGCCGCGCGGGAACCGGGGACTAGCCTCATGTCGCTGCAGCTTGCCAGCGGCCGTCGCCCCACCATCATCGATGTGGCCGAACGCGCCGGAGTTTCTAAGTCACTGGCTTCACGCGCACTGCGTGGGGATCCGGGCGTCAGCGAGGCAAGCCGTCTGCTGGTTCTGGACGCCGCAGAAGACCTAGGGTATCGACCAAACTCGGCTGCGCGCTCATTGGTTCGCGGGGTCTCGGGTCTGATCGGGGTGGTTCTGAACCAGCTGGGAAACCAACACCACACCGGAATCGTGGACGGTGTGGAGGCCCGCGCCAGGGAGCTGAACGCCAGCGTGCTTATCGGCCACGGGGGCCACTCCGAGGCGGAGCTGCGGCGGCAGATCGACACGATGATCGAGCTACGCGTGGATGGCTTGGTGATCGTCTCGTCCTGGGTGCCCAGAGAGGTGCTGGAGAAAGCCGGTGCGGAGGTCCCGACCGTGGTGGTCACCCAGATTGCCGATCCGCCGCCGGTAATCGACACCATCGCCAGCGATGATGTCCTCGGCGCCCGACTGGCGGTGGAACACCTAGTTGCTAGCGGGCGAAGCCGTATCGGGTACCTGTCCCGCTCTCTGAGCGCCACCAGTCAGGCGCGTGTTCAGGGCGTGCAGTTGGCTCTGGCCGACGCGAACTTGCCCAGTTGCCTGATCCAGATCGCCTCGGGCGAGCAGATCGACCTGCAGCGACTACTCGATGAACAGGACCTCGACGCGCTGCTGTGCAATAACGACCTGACGGCGGCCGAGGTCATCCGCCTGGCGCATCAGCAATCCATCCCCGTACCGGATCGCCTGTCGGTCATCGGCTACGACAACACGCAATTGACCGAGTTGCTTTACCCCAGCCTCACGAGCATCGATCAGCCGCAAGTGCAGATGGGACGACGCGCGGTGGACGCCCTCGTCGAACGCGGCGAGGGACGCACCGAGCCACTGCGCGAGTTCAACACCCCGACCCTCGTCGCTCGCGCCTCGACCACAGACCTGTAACACACCCGCAGGAACCATCACCAACACTCCAAGGAGCATCATTCATGAAGGACACCACCTCACGGATCACCTCGCTGGCACTGGTTGGCACCATGCTGGCGTTAACCGGGTGCAGCACCACCGGCTTCGCGGCTGAAACCCCGCAAACCCAGAGTTCCAGCCAATCCCAGCTACCGGATGCCGCGCGCCTAGCCCTAGGCACCAAGGCGACCTATCAGGCCCCGGCGGAGGACATCGAATACTCCGAGGCACCCGACGAGTTTGAGCCGGTATTGCTCGAACATGTGGCCCGCCACGGCTCACGTTTGCTCTCGAGCAAGAAATACGACGATCTGATCACACAGCTCTGGGAAATGGCCAAGTCAGAGAACGGTCTCACCGAGACCGGTCAGCGGCTCGGACCGGTGGTCGCAGAGATCACCGCCGTGCACGAACAGGTCGGCTACGGAAACCTCAGTGTCCTGGGCCAACGAGAGCACCGAGATATGGCCGAGCGTGCCTATGAGCGCATGGAGGACCTCTTCGAGGAGGCCGAAGACGACGAACTACCGATCAACGTGGCGACCTCCGGAGTGGACCGCGCGGTGGATAGCGCACAAAACTTTGTGCAGGGGCTGACCGGGCAGGACGACGACCTAGCGGAGGTGATCGGCGAACCGGTGGCGAAGCCCGACGTGCTCTACTTCCACGACACCGACGAAGCCTATAACGACTTCGTGGACAACGACCCGCTACTGGCTGAAACTCTCGACAAGGTCGAGGCCGACCCGGAAATTCAGCAGGTGGCTCGCCGGGTGGTCGGTCGACTATTTACCGAAGAGTTCATCGCCAAGCTCGATAGCGGCGCGATCGATCTGGTCGATCGGGGCAAGGGAAAGAAGCACCTGCAAAGCGTCGTCGATGCGGCTATGTACCTGTATGAGCTGTACGTTATCGCTCCGGGGATGGCCGATGAGCATCCCATCGACTTTAGCCAGTTCCTCACCAACGACGACGCCTTGGTGCTCTCGCGCGTCTCCGAAGCCGAGGACTTCTACGAGAAGGGCCCAAGTTTCGCCGGCAGCGACGTGACCTACCGGATGGCCGATGTGTTGCTCTCCGATATGCTCGACGCGGTCACCGGGGTGCGTACCGGTGAAACTACCCAAGCCGCGGACTTCCGCTTCGCCCACGCGGAGGAGATCATTCCGCTGGCCGCGCTGCTGCAGTTGCCTGGCAGCACCACCGCCCAGCCGGCCGATAGCCTATTCAGCTACGAAAACAATGACTGGCGCGGGGCGCAGGTCGCACCGATGGGCTCGAACATTCAGTGGGATGTCTACGCCAACGACGATCACGAGGTGCTCGTGCGGATGCTCTACAACGAGCGCGAAATCCCGTTCGGATTCGACTGCGAACCGATCGAAGAGGGCAGCTTCTTCTACGCGGACACCGAACTGCGTCGTTGCTTGGGCGACCTAGTGAAGCAGGACTAGGCGCGCGGTGCTAAGGCGCGGGAAGCTAGCGGCGAGGAATACACCACCGAGGTCCGCACGCTTCCCAAGGACCCCACCCGGCCGCTGAGTTGTTCCAGATGCCTCATGTCACCGGCGATAACCTTCATGATGAAGCAGTCGTCGCCGGTGACATGGTGGGCCTCGATGATTTCGGGCATCTGGCCGATGAGTTCATGAAGCGGCGCGTAGTTGCTACTCGGGTAGCGCAGATGAATAAACGCCATGATGCTGTACCCCAGGCGTTCTGGATCGCAGTGTGCCGCGTAGCCGCTAATCACCGCGCTTTCTTCGAGACGGCGCAGGCGTTCGGTGGTGGCGCTGTGGCTCATATTCAGGCTCCGCGACAGCTCGGCGACGCTTTGCCGCCCGTTGTGCTGGATGCGTTCGAGCAGTGCGGCATCTACGGAATCGAGGGTGATTGGAAGTTTCGCGGTCACCCTCGAATTTTCCCACGACTTTCATTGCACAACGCGGAAAAGTCAGGGATTCTCATATTCAATGCGCGAGCTTCCCTTCATACTGTTGGTGGCATGCAGACTCAACAACAAGCCATCGCTCACTTCTCCGCCAAACTCGCCTACGAAACGGACGTCGCCGATGTGCATGCGGCACTCGAGGCGAATGAGGATTTCGTACTCGTCGACACGCGTAGCGACGCGGCGTGGGAACAGGGGCATATTCCCGGCGCGGTGCACCTGCCGACCGCGCAGATTCCGCGGCGCGCGCATGAACTGATCCCCGCCGGAACCGCGGTGGTCACCTATTGCTGGTCACCCGGTTGCAACGGTGCAACTCGTGCCGCGCTCGCCTTCGCGCAGGCCGGGTATCGGGTAAAGGAAATGCTCGGCGGCATCGAATATTGGATCCGTGAAGGATTCGACGTGGCTACGGAGCAGGGGCTGCGCTCAGAGGCTGTCGACGCCCGGGTTGCCCCGCGCGGCGCCGCCTGTGGCTGCTAAGGCGTGCGGCGGGTTAGAACATCTGCTCCGGCGCGTGCCGCGCAGATTCCACCCAGTACCGAGCCTCGCATTCACGGCACTGCCAGCGAGGTGTTGGCCCGGATGACATGACGCATCCGGCGAGCACCACATCCTCGTCGAATGCAATGGCGGGCTCACCCCAGATAATCTGCATCGGATTCGGGGCGCCGCAGTCCGGGCAGGCGGGGCGGGCGAAACCTCTAAGCTGCTGCACAGTGGGGTTATGTGCCATGGCATGGCAGTCGCTGCAGAGCACCACGGTGTCATCGATGTGGTCCTGAATTTCCAGGCGCAGATCCTCGGTTCCCGGGCGGTCCAGATGCGCTTCGAGCCGGGACGGGTTGTAGCGTTCGCAAACCTGACACATCGGCTCTTCCTGAGCACCGGATTGCAATAGGGCAAGCGTCAAGAGCGTGCGGTAGTTGCCCTTCGATGCCCCCGCGGCGCAGTCTCCGGCGGTAAGGAAAATCGGTGCCGGGGTTGCTAGCGCGTCGGTCACCGCCGCGAGCAATCGCTCGGAGTCCGGCACCGCAAGAAATTGCGTGGCACGGGGCAGACGATTACCGGTGCGTGCCTCGAGCTGAGTCAGCGACAGCGGATTCGAGAAGGTCGCCAGGTGTTCCAGAGCGGTGGTTTCAGCCTTGGCCTGCACAACCTGGTCGATGCTCAGCAGCAGTGCCGGGCTCGTATTCACCGCGGTCAGCACCAGATCGCCCGCGCGTCGCGGAAAACGATCGTCGGGCAGGGCCGCGGTATCCGCATGCTCCAAGGCGCGGAGCGTTCCCAGCGTGGCTTGGGCGAAGCGCCAGAGCACCCGCTGCCCGGTGAGCGCGGATAACCGAGCGGTAGGAACCCATTGGTGAGGTCGGCGCAAGGGATAGTCGTCGCTTGGGCCAGGGGCCGGGGATGATTCGCTATCGAGAATGGCATCGATTAGCTCCCGACGGGTCATGTGCTCCGGGCGACTGCCAAGACCTGGCATCGCACGATCGTGACACAGGGCGATGAGGGTGGCCCGATCCATCCGGTCATAAACCGGGTCGAAACCGTGGCGACGGATTGCTGGCAGTGCCATCGCGAGTCCTTTCGAATCCTTGGGCCCGGGCACTGGTTGCCCCAAGCGTGTTTCATCCTAAGCAAACGGGGTTATAGGCAATAAATGGTGTCTGGCCCGGGCGTGTTACCCGGGCCAGACCTTCGTGAAACCACGGTTCCTAACGGCTGCGCCCGCCCCAGCCAGACCGGGAATACAAGCCATCCTCAGCTGTCGTGTGCGTGTCATAAAGCGCTGGACCAACCTGTTGGTCAACCGGCTTCATCTTGGCTTCTCGTTCCAAGACCAGCTTTCCCGAGGCCCGGATCAAGGCCGGCAAGTTCGCTCTTGACACCGGCTCAGCTCGGTTCCAGCAGAACCATTCACAAGCCCGCCGGCGATGCTCGATGGGCATCCCGCGGTGATGCGAAATCAGCGCCCGGATCCCGGAATTGATCCCTCCTTCAATCATGTTCGTCGTCGCGTTGACGCCCAACCCGTCCAAGTCCTCGTCCAGGTAGGTGAACACATGGCCGCGCTTGAGCGGTGTGGCCATGCTGCGGTAGGCGCTACGTAGCCGCTCATGCGTGTACCACCACGGTCGTGTGGACTTGACGCTTTTGGGCAATGGGCCGGCCCAGTCTTTCGCGTATGTTTTTTCCTCCAGCAGGTGCTGGTAGCAGGCCTGCCAGGACGCGAACGCGGCACTCCATTCAGCGGCTGCAGCCCGGGTCTTGATCTTTGTGAGCCTCAGGCTCAAGCGCCGTAGTGACTTGCCAGGTTCAGTTCGCGGTCTCATGCTCAGGTGCGTGCGTACGTTGCGTTGCAGATGCACTAGGCAGCGTTGGATCCTCACCTTCGGCCAGAGGGACTTCAGTGCTTTGAGCAGTCCCGAGCCGCCGTCGGTGACAACGACTCTGGGCTCGGGGAAGTGCTTGAGCAGTTCCAGCCACGCCGCTGATTTTTCCTGATCGCACCACTGCCATCCAATGACCTTGCCGTGGGCGATGGCGATCAATAGACACCATCCTGGACGGAGGTAAATGCCGTCGATCTGGATCTCGGCAAAGACTTCGCCGGTGTGGTGCAAAAATGGGTGCACGTTCCAGCACCACTGGGTTTGCTGGCGGAAGGTGCGTCCGGTTCCTCCGGCGAATTCTGCTTGGGACTGTTTGCTGGTCAGCCAGCTGACGAAGCCGGCTAGGACGTTGCGTGCGGTGGTGTCTGGACGTGCTCGGGTTGTGGAGGCGTTGCAGGTGATGCATCGCCAGCGTTGCTTGCCGTTGCGTTTCCCGTTTTTCTTTAGAGGGCTATGGCAGATACTGCATAGGTGGGTGTTTTGTCTTGTAGGGGTCACGCCTATGGGAACAATGCCCATGCGGAACTTGATTCTGCCCCGGGATTCCGGGGCAGAATCAAGTTCCAGGACACCACTTATTGCCTATAGCCCAGCAAACGGGCCGACATATTGGCCGGTGCGGTTCCTTCACCTGCCGTTAAGCAACAGGTCATGTCGGCTTGCCACCCTGTGAGAGGCCTCATTTCCTGCGGCCCTCGCATCGTTTTGCTACCGAAAGTCACTCGTGAATCGCAATCTTCATCCTCGTGTACTAGCCGGCGCCCTGCTCACCGGATCGCTGGCCCTAAGCGTGACCCTGATCGGTCCGGAGGCCTTGGCCGCCGAGCAGCAGTTCTTCGAACGCACCGCCACCTACCCGGTGTATCAGAATCACCCGGAGGGCGAGTCGGCGGTGACGGCCGCCGAAATTTCCGCGGTGTCACCCGACGGGAACACACTGATCTATACCGACGCGTTGGCACGGCAAATTGGCTTCGTCGACATTTCCAACGCGAGTGCCCCGCAGGGCCTTGGCACCCTGTCGCTGAAGCAGTTGGGCAATGAAGAAGACGAGCCCACCAGCGTCGCCACCCATGGCGAGTACGTCTTTGTGGTGGTCAATACCTCCGCCAGCTATGCGCAGCCCAGCGGACGGGTCGACGTGGTGCGGATTGCCGATCGCTCCGTGGTGCACAGTTTCGAGCTACCCGGGCAGCCGGATTCCATCGCGGTATCCGGCGACGGCGCCTTTGCGGCGATCGCCATCGAGAATGAACGTGATGAGGAAGCCGGGGATGGCGGATTGCCTCAGGCACCGGCCGGGTCCATCGCGATCCTGGATTTGGCGGCCCACGAACCTGCGCAGTGGTCGCTGCGTGAGGTCCCGCTGACCAGTGGCGATCCCGGTGACCCGCAGGCCTTGCCGGTGCTGGAGCAGGCCGGTCTCGATACGCCCCAAGACCCGGAGCCGGAGTATGTGATCATCAACGGGCAAAACCAGCTGGCGGTGAGCTTGCAGGAGAACAATGGCGTGGTGCTCGTCGACCTGCCAAGCGGCGAAATTACCGGGGCCTTCAGCACCGGGGCGGTGGACGTGGCAGGGGTGGATACCGCCAAGGATGGGCAGCTCGATCCCTCCGGCTCGCTGGAACAGGCCCCGCGCGAACCCGACGCGATCGCCTGGGCGCAGGACCGCTATCTGTTGACCGCCAATGAGGGCGACTGGAAGGGCGGCAGCCGCGGGTTCTCGGTCTTCGACACCAGCACCGGAGAGGTCATCTGGGACGCCGGGAACGAGCTCGAACGGCTGGCGCTGGCGCAGGGCCTGTTCCCCGAGCACCGGGCCGAGAAGAAAGGCATCGAGCCCGAGGGGCTGGCCGTGGCCGAGTTCAACGGGGTCGATTACGCCTTTGTCGCCGCCGAACGGGCGAACTTCGTGGCGGTTTATGAGCTAAGCGATCCCACGCAGCCGCGGTATGTGCAGAGCCTGCCAACCACTAACGGGCCCGAGGGTGTGCTGCCGATTCCGGGCCGCGACCTGCTGGCCATCTCCTCGGAGGTCGACGAGGCCGAGGAAGGGGTGCGTTCCTCGCTCAACCTCTTCAGCTTCGGAGCCGCACAGGCGGCCTTCCCGCAGCTGCAGGCCGACGGCCAGAAGGTCCCCGGCTTCGGGGCGCTGAGTGGACTGAGCCAGGACCCAGCCAACCCGGATCGGCTCTACGCGGTCAACGACAATGCCTACCTACCGCGGATCTACTCCATCGACACCGCGCAGAGCCCGGCGCTCATCGATGGCAGTATCCCAGTGACCAAGGACGGCGCCCCGGCCCACTACGACTTAGAAGGCATTGCCGCCCGTGCCGAGGGTGGTTTCTGGGCCGTTCACGAGGGAACCAGCGGGCCCGAGAACCTGTTGCTGCGCCTCGACGCGCAGGGTGCGGTCACCGAGGAGGTTCCGCTGTCGCAGGACGTCGTCGCTGACCTAGGCAAGCAGGGGCTGGAGGGCGTGACCGCGCGTGGGGCCGGCGCGGACGAGGAGGTGTTCTTCGCCCTGCAGCGCGAGGTGCCCGGCGAGGATTTCGTGCGGATCGGACGGTACCGCCCGGCCGACGGGGACTTCGCCTGGTTTGGGTACGAACTCGAGCCCAGCGCCGGAAAGGGGCAGTGGAATGGTCTCTCGGAGATTACCGCACTGCCCGACGGGTCGCTGGCCGTCATCGAACGCGATAACCAGGTGGGGGAGCATGCCCAGCTCAAGGCCGTATATCAGGTGACGTTGCCGGAGCCGGTGGCCGGCGAGGTGCCGATGCTGCACAAGAAGCTTGCCGTGGACGTAATGCCGAGCCTTACCGCCGACAACGGGCGGGTGCAGGAGAAACTCGAGGGACTGGGGCTGACCGGTTCCGGGCAGGTGTATGTGGTCAGCGATAACGACGCGGTCAAGGACGCCACGGGCGAGACCGCCTTCGCCCACCTGGGCGCCGTCGAGGAGCTCTTCGCGCTGGCGGAACAGCCGGCGCCGAGCCCGAACCCGAGCGTCGAGCCGACTCACAGCCCGGAGCCAAGCCAGTCGCCGCAACCCAGCGACTCGGTCGAACCCAGCCAGTCACCGGAACGAAGTGCCACACCGAGCAGCACAGCCTCGGCGCCGGAGCGCGACGAGGAACTGGCCGACACCGGTTTCGCGGCCGAGCAACTCCTCGGGCTCGGCGCGGCAGCCCTGCTGATCGGTGCGGTGGTGGCGGTTGCGGCACGGATGCGGCGTCGTCACTGATCGCCGCCGCTTTGGTGCGAATCATCCAGCTTCGCCACCCAACCGGTACTAATGGACTAGCCCCCGCGCCACCCGTGACGGATTAATCTAGTAGCAAGCGATTAAACGACGCGCAGGAGGACCCTCAATGCAGATCGCGGTGATGCAGGCCCAGGCGGCGGTGCTGGATATCGACGCCAACTTGGCCGCGATTGATGCTGCCGCGCAGCGGGCCGTTGCGCAGGGCGCGGAACTGTTGTTGACCCCGGAACTCTTCGTGGTCGGCTACGCACCCTACCAACTGCGCGATGAGCTCGAACCCGCCATCCTGCCCGAGACGCGTGCCCGGCTGGCCGAAATTGCCGTCTCGCGCGGGATCGCCCTGGTGTACTCGCTGCCCGAGATTTCCCCATCGGGCTGGAAAATTACCGCGACCTTCATCGACGAGACCGGTGCGCGCCTGGGTCACTATGAAAAGGTGCACCTGTTCGGCGAAGAGGAGAAGGACGTTTTCGTGCCCGGCGACCAGCCGGCGACGATCGTCGACTTCCGCGGCCTGCGCCTGGGCATGGTCATCTGTTTCGACGTCGAGTTCCCCGAGACCGTGCGCGCCGCTGCCCTGCGAGGGGCGCAGGGGTTGTTGGTCCCCACCGCGATGGGAGCCGGCTACGAGACGGTGTGCACCACGCTCGTGCCCACCCGCGCCATGGAAAGCCAGATGTTCATCGCCTACGCCAACCACTGCGGGAGCGAGGCCGGTTTCAAGCTGGCCGGCACCAGTGTGGTCGCCGGCCCCGACGGCACGGTGCTGGCACGGGCCACGGCCTCCGCGGACCTGCTCTTCGCGGATTTCGATCCGCAACTGGTGGCCAGCGCCCGCGCGGAGATCCCCTACCTGGCCGACCGTCGGCCCGAGCTGTACGAGCGCTGGGACGGCTAATCCTGCTCCGGCAGGAATGAGAGCGCCAGGTACAGCTCATTTCGCACCGCGGCCTCGCTGAGGTCCAGGTCGAGCAGTTCGCCGATGGAGGCGATATGGCGGCGCACCGAATTGCGGTGCAGATCGATCGCCCCGGCCGTCACATCCCAGGAACCGTTGGCGGCCAACCAGGCGCGCAAGACCTGCAGATACAGTTTGCGGCGCTTGGCCGGGAGCTCCAGCACGCCGGCGAGGGTTTCCTCGGCCAGCTGACGCCCCGCCTGCTGCGGCAGTAGCGAGGCGAAGGTGCGCGGCAGTTCGGCGGCATCCAGGCACCGCCCTTCCTCCCGGGCGCGGCCCAACAGCCCGCGGGCCTGCGCGGTCAGGTCGGCCAACTGCCCGGCCAGTTTGGGATTGACCTCGGCCGGGTGACTGAAGGCCGCCACGTACCCGGCGCGCTTGAGCCGGTCGAAGAGGGCCTTGACCGGTTCGGCCCGGGTGATCGCCAGGAACCCCGTGTCCTCGGCCAGCACCAGCTTGGTATCCAGCAACGAACGCAGCGGGGTGACATCCGCCCCGAGCCCGCTTTCGCCGGGATCGCCCTGTTGCCGCAGCGCCACCACACGCACCGGGCGGCGCGCCGGACCGCCCAGCGAGCCGGCGAAAAGCTCCAATTCGCGGGCGTCCAGGTTGGCGCGACCGGTGAGCAGCATGGTGGTGGCCAGCTGGGTCGGGGCGAAAGATCCCGCCATGCGCTGGCGCGCCACAACTTCGAGCAACCCCAACGCGGTCGAGGCCAGCGCGTGGTCGATGCTGGTGGGCGGCTGCGCAAAGCTCAGCTGCAACACCCCGAGTACGGCGGCGCTGCGGGTTCCGCTGGTGCCGGCGCGAATCGGGAAGGCCAGATGGGTGCCGGACTCATCCTGCTCCATGACAAGCTGCCCGGCGGCCGGGGCATCCACGGCTTCGGCGCATAGCTTGGCCAGTGCGGCCCCGTCCAGCCCGGTGCCCTCGCTGCCGCTGGCATAGTGGCGCAGCCGGCCGGCGGGACTCAGTAGTTGCACCGCGCACCCGGCCCGTTGGGCGAGCACGGTAACTAGTTGTTCCTCCGGGTTCGCCGCGGCGACGCAGCGCATCAGCGCGCGATTGGCTTCGGCGCTATGGCGTAGCTGGCGTGCGCTGTCGGCCTCCATGAGTTTGGCAAAGGCCAAACCGATGGCGGCAAAGGGCAGCGAGGCGGGGATTTCCCACAGGGTCAGGTCGTGGCGGCGGCAGGCGTCGATCACCGTGACTGGGACCTCGAAGAAGTAGGGGTCCATCGCGAAACCTAGGGCGCTGACCTTGGCCTCGACGAGCCGGGCCACAAAGGAATCTACCCACTGCTGGTCGTCGGCGTGCTCGACGAATAACGATCCGCTGGTGAGGATGAGTTCATGGTCGACCAGATACGGGGTGGGGTCGTCGATATCACTGGGTTCGACCCAACGCAGCGGTCGGTCACCCGCGTCGTGATGTACGCGCACGTCATCGGGAAGTTGCCGAAGGAAACGGGCCAGCGTGATGGTATCCCACGCCCGAGTGAACGGATCGTGCGGTGTTATCGTTGTATCCGGTTCAGGTGCGATTTGTCCCATGGCAGACAACTTTAGTTCAAATCGAACCGTTCTGAGAGCCACCTCACAGGCCTAGGCTTGTATTCGGCACCACTGCACGTCTTTCAATGAGGATACGCCTATGAACACCACCACCGGCACGACCGGACCGGCCACCGCGCTTGGTCCGCAGCTGCGCCGACGCAAGTCGATTAACTCCATGGTCCGCGAAGCGGAGTCCAACGCGGGTCGCGGTACGCTGCGCCGTAGCTTTGGCGTGTTCCAGCTGACCATGATCAGCGTCGGTGCCACCCTAGGCACCGGCATCCTGGTGATCCTGGGCGAAACCGTGCCGATTGCCGGTCCGGCCATCTGGATCTCCTTCGTGATTGCCGGTATTACCGCGTTGCTCTCGGCGGTGTCCTACGCCGAAATGGCCGGCATGGTCCCGGTCTCCGGCTCCAGCTACTCCTACTCCTACGCCACCATGGGCGAGGGCATCGCCTGGGTCTGTGGTTGGTGCCTCGTGCTCGAGTACGCCGTCTCGGTGGCCGCGGTTGCCGTCGGCGCCGGTGAGTACGTCAACGAGACGCTGCGCGTGTTCGGCATGGGCCTGCCCGACGCACTGGCCGGCGGCCCCTCCGAGGGTGGCGTCGTGAACCTTCCGGCGCTGATCGTCGTCGTGCTGGCCACCCTGCTGCTGGCCCGCGGCGCCCGTGAGTCGGCGATCGCCAACACCATCATCGTGGCCATCAAGACCGGCATTCTGATCTTCTTCTCGATCGTGGCCTTCACCGCCTTCGACGCCGGCCACTTCGAACCGCTGCTGCCCATGGGCGCCGCCGGTGTCACCGCTGCGGCCTCCTCGGTGTTCTTCTCCTACATTGGTTTCGACGCCGCCTCCACGGCCGGTGAAGAGGCCAAGAATCCGAAGCGCGACCTGCCACGCGCCATCCTGCTCTCGATGCTCATCGTCACCACCGCCTACGTGCTGGTCGCCGTCTCCGCGATCGGTGCCCGCGAGTGGAACTGGTTCGACGGCACCGAAGCCGCGCTGGTGCAGATTCTGGCCGAACTGACCGGGCAGAAGTGGGTAGTGCTGCTCTTTGCCGCCTCCGCAGTGCTCGCTATCGGCTCCGTGGTGCTGACCGTGCTCTACGGCCAGACCCGTATTCTGCTGACCATGTCGCGCGACGGACTGGTCCCGCCGGTCTTCGCCAAGGTTTCGGCGCGTACCGGCACCCCGCTGGCCGGTACCTTCATTACCGGTGGCTTGATCGCCATCACCGCGGCCTTCATCCCGCTCGGCGCCCTGGCCGACGCCACCAGCATCGGTACGCTCTTCGCCTTCGGTCTGGTTGGTGTCTCGGTGATTTACCTGCGCCGCAAGCAGCCGCTGGCCGAACGTACCTTCAAGGTGCCGTTCTACCCGGTCACCCCGGTCCTTGGCGTTGCCGCCTGCGCCTTCCTGATGAGCCAACTGTCCTGGCACACCTGGACCGTCTTCGGTCTGTGGATGCTCGTCGGCGCCGCGATCTACCTCGGTTACGGACGCCGCCGCTCCCGCCTGGGGCAGCTGAGCAAGCAGGAATACATCGACAGCCACCTGGGCGAGAAGTAACCGCCCACCCCGGCCACCCACGCACATCACTACCGAAGGATTGCAGAACACTCCATGACCTCACTGCACAACGCCGCAGGCGCTGCGGCACCACAGGCCGATGGCAGCATCAACATGCTGAACCCGGATTTCCCGTTCAATTACGACCTCTACCTGGAGCACCCGGCGGGCCTGGGGTGCGTGCCCGAGTCGCTGTACGGTACCGAGGTGGCCGTGATCGGCGCCGGTCTTTCCGGCCTCGTCACCGCCTACGAGCTGATGAAACTGGGTCTGAAGCCGGTGGTTTTTGAGGCCGACGAGATCGGCGGCCGTCTGCGCACCGCAAGCTTCACCTCGGCCCCGGAGATCACCTGCGACCTCGGTGGCATGCGCTTCCCGGTCTCCAGCAAGGCGCTGTACCATTACATCGACAAGCTGGGCCTGGAAACCTTCGACTTCCCGAACCCGCTGGCCGCACCCACCGACTCCACCGTGATCGAGCTCAAGGGCGAAAAGGTCTACGTGGAAAAGGACGAGGACCTGCCGGCCTTCTATCATGAGGTGGCCGAGGCCTGGAAACAGGCCCTGCGCGACGACGCGAAGTTCGACGAAATGCAGCGTGCCATCATGGATCGCGACGTGCACGAGGTCAAGCGCATCTGGAACTCGCTGCTCGAGGAGTTCGACGAGGAAAGCTTCTACGGCTTCATCGCCAACTCCAGGGCCTTCAAGGAGGCCGGCTTCGAACACCGCGAGGCCTTCGGTCAGGTGGGCTTCGGCTCGGGCGGCTGGGACACCGACTTCCCGAACTCCATCCTGGAGATCCTGCGCGTGGTCTACACCGATGCCGACGACAACCACCGCGGTATCACCGGTGGCGCGGCCAAACTGCCGCACGCCCTGTGGAACCACGCCCCGGCCGACCTCAAGCACTGGCCGGCCGGCACCACGCTGGCCTCGCTGCACGGCGGCGCACCGCGCGGTGCCGTGGCCAAGATCCGTCGTTCCGAGCAGCCCGGCTTCAACGGTTCGAACGCCATCGAGATCACCGAACGCTTCGGGCGCACCGCGACCTACCCGGCCGTGGTTTCCACCGTGCAGTCCTGGTTGCTCTCCACCGGCATCGACACCGAGGAAGGGCTTTTCCCGGCAGAGCTGTGGACCGCGATCGAGCGCAGCCATTACATGCAGTCCTCGAAGACCTTCGTCATGGTGGACCGTCCGTTTTGGAAGGACCGCGACCCGGTCACCGGCGAGTACGTCATGTCGATGACCCTCACCGACCGCCTGAACCGTGCCACCTACCTGCTGGATAACGGGGACGATAAGCCCGCGGTGATCCTGTTGTCCTACACCTGGAACGACGACGCGCTGAAGTGGCTCTCGCTCTCCGCCGAACGCCGCATGGAGCTGATGCTGCACTCGCTGGAGAAGATCTACCCGAACGTAGATATCCGCAGCCACATCGTGGGCCAGCCGGTCACCGTCTCCTGGGAGGCCGACCCGAACTTCATGGGCGCCTTCAAGGCCAACCTGCCGGGTCACTACCGCTACCAGGAGCGCCTGTACACCCACTTCGATCAGGCCAACTTGGCCGCCGAACACCGCGGCATCTTCCTGGCCGGCGATGACGTGTCGTGGACCGCGGGCTGGGCCGAAGGCGCGGTGACCACCGGTCTGAACGCCGTGTGGGGCGTTGTGCAGCACCTTGGCGGTAACGACGCCGAGACAAACCCGGGCCCCGGCCAGTTCCTGGCCGAACTCGGCCCGAAGAAGCTGGACTAACGCGGCCATCACCGCGTAGCGAGCACTGCGAGTGCTAGAAGCCCCGGAGTGGGCGCCCGTGACCCGGGCGTTGACGCCGGGGCTTTTCGCGTCCCGCTTGCCAGTTTGGGCCGGCACGGGCGACGATGAGGTGCAGAGTCGCCCCGGTGCGCACCGGTGACTCGCTGATTGTGATGCGTTGATGGGGGAGAAGTGACCGAAACTGTGCTGGCCGTGGACTGCGGCCAAACCGGCATTAAGCTGCGGCTGCAGAGCCCCGGGGAACCGGTGCGCGAGTCGCGGCACCCCGGGGTGCGCACGGATCGGCCGCTGCTACCGCAACTAGCCGCCGCGGTGCAGGACAGCGGGCTGAGCGCACCCACGCTGACCTTCGGTGTCTCCGGTTTGACCAGCGCCGAAGATGACGCCGCCGAACTCCTCGCGGTGCTTGGCGACACGGGCTTCGAACGCGTGCTGCTCACCCACGATTCGGTGACCTCCTATCTCGGCGCCCTCGGCGATCGTCCCGGAGCCGTGGTCGCCGCCGGCACCGGAGTGGTCACCCTCGCCGTCGGACCGCACCGCACCGCCCGGGTCGACGGCTGGGGCTACATCATGGGAGATGAGGGCAGCGGTTATTGGATCGGCCAGCAGGCCTTGCGGGCCGTCATGCGGGCCTACGACGGACGTGGACCGGCAACCGGCCTCAGCGAACCGGTGCGGGAACGTTGGCCACGACTCGACGAGGCCTACATTGCCTTGCAGTCCGCACCGGACCGGGTGAGCCTCGTGGCCTCCCTGGCCCGCGAGGTAGCACGCTGGGCGCCAACCGACACGGTGGCGCGTGATATTTGCGTGCGGGCCGCCACCGAGCTGGCACAATCGGTGGCCACCGCGCTGCGCTTGGTGACCGAAGAACAACCAAGCCGGCAACTGCTTCCGGTGGCGGCGATTGGTGGGGTGTTCTCCAATGAGCTGATCGCCGAGGAATTCGCTCTGGTTCTGGGCGAGCTACAGCCGCGGGCCGAGGTGGTATCCGCCGACGGCGACGGTCTTGCCGGGGCGCTACGCCTTGCAGACTTAAGCGCCGAGCACCCGCTGATGCATCTGGTCTCCGAGGCTAGGCGCGGTGAGCACGGCGTAGGTAGCTAGGCTTAGGGCTATGACGACCAGAAGCCCTAACGATTCGCTGCTTGTAGATTTCACGGTGCAGAAGTTCGATGAACTCGTCGCCGTGGTGGCCTCACTTACCGACGAGCAGGCCAACTACGTGGTGCCGGTGCCCGGGAGTAACTCGGCCGTTCAGCTGCTGAGCCACTGTTGCGGGATGATGCGCCGTTGGAGCTCCACGGTCAATCGCGGGGTACCGGTGCCACGGGACCGCGCGGCGGAATTTACCGTGCAGATGCCCGTGGCCGAAAGCCTGGAGCTGGCGGCGGCCACGCGCGCGGCCTTCCTCGAAGACCTTGCCCTCACGGACCTCACCGCACCGCCGGTGGCTCTGCCCGCCGAGCGCGCGGAGCCGTGGTTCGTTACCTGCGGGGGCGTCATCCTGCACGTATTCGAGGAACTCTGCCAGCATCTGGGGCACCTTGAGATCACCGTGGATCTGGCGCGGGCTGACTCCTAGGCCGGGTCTTCGGCGGCCTTGGCGCCCCACTCGTCCATGAACTCTTCGTCGGTGAGCTCTTCGAGGTCCTTGCGAACGGATTCGATCAGTCGCTCGGCCTCTTCGATATTCGAGGTCTTCAGGGTGAGGATGACCGAGTTGTCGGCTCGCGAGTGGACGACGACGGCGGCACCAATGGGTTCGATTTCATTGGAGCCCAGCGCCGCCGAGGCGATCGCGGCAACCCAGCGTCCCGCGGCGCGCAGGGGAGTCTCGTGGCTCTGTTCCAGGCGGGCCTCGTAGTGATCAGCGGCATGAGATTCGGTGCTCATGATTCTCCCTCGGCTGGGCGGCAACATTTCCGTTGTCCCAAGCATAGGTCTGATCTGTGCGTTGAGCTACTTGGCGGCTTTTCTCGCTCGGTATGCACGCACGTGCTCGCGGTTCGCACAGTTACCGGTGTCGCAGTATCGCTTGGAATTGTTGCGTGAAAGATCGAGCAGGGCCGCGTGGCAATCCTGCGAGGCGCAGATTCGTAGGCGGTCCAGACCATCGGCGCTGATCACCTCGGCCAGGGCCACCCCTGCGGTAACCGCCATTCGGTCGTAGAGCGGGGCTGATTCGGTGACCGCATGCAGAAAGTAGCTCTTGCCGTCGCGGGTCACCAGCTGTGGTAGCGCGCGTCCGTTGCGCAGAATGTAGTTCACTCGGTGCACGGCCTCTTCGACCGGTGCGGTCCAGATGGCTTGAAGCTGGGAGCGCAGCAGACGAATGGAGCGAAGTTCGGCTTGGTTGCGGGCGCGCGGACCGGCGAAGCTCTGCGCGGAGAGGTACTGGTCGAGGTCCGCCACCGTGGAGAGGAGGTCGACCAGCGGGCTGCTGGTGTTTAGCAGGTCCACGATCGAACGCAGCGTGCGTTCGGTGTCGGGGGCAAAGCTCATTCTCGGTCCTGTCGTGCGCGGATGCCGTCCTAGCTATTCTAGGGTTCGTTGGCCAACCGGTACGACTCGGCGATGAGCTCGCCCAGCACCTGGGCATCGATCCGGTCCATGCGAACGAGGACAAGCAACGGCGAGCGTTGATGATGCGCCGTCCAGTAGTAGGTATCCGGATCGAGCGCGGCGAGCGCTTCGCGTTCGTCGGACTTTACCGTCAGCACGCCATCTTCCCAGATGCGGGCGAATAGGGTGCGGGCAAACCACGCCGGTTGCCCCCAGCTGAGGCGTTCACTGACCCCGGGCAGGCGTAGCGCCGCAACTCGGACGTCTTCTTCGCTGACCATAACGGCAGTGTCGCAGGGCGGCGGCGGTTCGGTAAACCAGCGTGCCTGTCGGCGGTCGTGTCACGGATAGGCGTGGCATCCAGTTTGATCAAATTGTTGGTTAATAGTATTAATGTAATAGAAAATCGCTAGTCATCGATCAGGTGGCTGTTAGTTAGTGTTCATCATTTATCAATGATCTATAGTGTTGAAAGGACTGTTCGTGGCAAACAGAATGAAGGCTGGTGTTGCGATTGCAATGTGCCTGGCTTTTTTGGGGGCTAATGCAGCGGTTGGTGCACCTGTGTCAGCTGTGCGAGTTGCGCAGGAACCTATTGTAATTGACACTCCAGGCGACGTAGCCGCAAAGTATTCGTACAACTACAACTACACGATCCAGACAACTGGAGATCCTCGTCGCCCTTGTTCGGGGCAGGACGGCAATGCGGTTTGGAAGAGAGTTAACCCGAAACTCGCGAGATTGTTCCCGGTGCCGGGGATGCCGAACAATATCCGTGCCGGCCAAACTGTTGCGCTTGCTGGAAACAATAAGATCTACGTTGAGCAGGTTGGTTCTCGGCATTTTCAGTTTAAGGCTCTCCCTGGACACGTAATGGGGAGCGGCAATCACCTAAAGTTCACCTTCTCTGCCGACGGTAAGACGCTCAATACGAACGCATGGGGCAATGGCGGGGACAAGAATAAACTTCTGGCTTACGTGAAAACCATTGTTCCAAAGGGTCTTTGGAGTCAATTCGGCGGTAACTTAAGGCAAGAGCTTTGCCCGATGCTTGGCCCGCGAATGATGGAAGGCAATATCAGCTAGGAATGTAATGGCTGAAGAACAAACCTGACGATATCATGCCTCTCGTAAGGATTTGTTCGGTGTTCTGCTGTCCTTTGTCAGCGATCTTTCGCCGATGGTACTCGCTGAAACAATGGTTTGCCGGTTGTGATACGAAACTTGAAGGTCAGGAGAGCTACGATGTAGCTGGATAGTTTGACGATTCAGCGGCAGAGCTGCGTTTAGAGATGTACGTCACCCGGCGGTCTACGGTTTGGTAGGTCCGCTGGGTGAACATCACTTCGTTGCAAGGAGTTGTGTTGAACAAGTAGTAAGTTATCGGCTTGTTTAGCGGACGTTATTGGAAGCACCTGTGTGCGCATCGGATGTGTAATCTCGGTACTTCGTGGACACTGATTCTCATGGTTTCGTAGACGGTGGATCTCACGACTTTGTATGTCCTGTCTCATCGCCTTGTGGACACACGATCTCATGACATCGTAGGCAGCATCTATCAACGCTTCGCGGACAAAGCCCGCCCGTTTCTTGGCACAGTCGAAGCATGAGTCAACCGTTGCCACCGCGGGTGAGAGCCATGATCATCAACTACGAGCAGACTGCCCCAGAAGCCCTCGCAATTAGTGAATTCTGCAAGATACAGAAGATCCCACGCAGCATCTTCTATCGTCTGCGCGAACGAGCCGCGAACGAAGCATCAGCACCACTGCATCCCAGATCTCGGGCACCTCATCAACTGGCCAGGCGCTACGGGCCCGAGGCCGTCAACGAACTGGTCCGTCTCCGCAAGCAACTGAAGCAGGACGGATGGGACTACGGGCCGAAAACAATCCACTACGAAGCCACGTTGGTCGAAGAGTACTCGGCCGGCCAGGTCCCCTCGGGGGCCACGATCGCCCGGCTTCTAGCGGCGGTTGGTCAGGTAGACCGCAACACCCGCAAACGCCCCAGGTCCTCACGCATCTCGTTTGCCCGGGCATCGGCCATGGCTCTATGGCAGCTGGACGCCTTCGAATTCACCACCGCGGATGGGAAAACCCGGACCGTGTATCAGCTCGTCGATGACGCAAGCCGCTACGATGTCGGCTCCTGTGCTTACGCCCGGCACGAGAACAGCCACACCACGAAGTGCTCTCGCGGGGTGTCACTGAGTATGGGGCGCCGCGGGAGATACTCAGCGACAACTCCATGGAGGTCAATCAACTGCGCAGCGGTGTCTTCGGCGCCGTAGAAGTGTTCCTTGCTTCCAAGGGACCCATGCCGATCACGGGGATGCCGGGCAAGCCCATCACGTAGGGCAAGAGCGAACGTTCACACCATACCCTGCAACGCTTCCTGAGTGCCAACAAGCCCCAAGACCTCAGCGAACTGCGCCGGCTCATTCAGCGTTACCGGAAACATTACAACACCCGAGGGCCGCACCAGTCGCTTAATCAAGCGACACCGGAAATGGCGTGGACAACGCTGGAACGCTCGCCCGCGACAGAGCCGATCGCACTCGTCGTGCTGGGAGCGAAGGCCGCCGGGTACCTGACCAAACGGCGGCTGAAACATACAGACTTGAGCTGTGCCGACATGGTCGTGACCAAAGACAGGAAAGCCTACAATCTTGATGACTGGAACGAGTCAGACCCAGGGGCGGCAGGTCTTGAGGCCAACCAGAAGCTGAAGGCAGTCATGGCGGAGCAGCGCAAGGTGTTTTATAAGCGTCAGCATATTTCCCTGCCCATCGGTGATGGCGTGCCCGCACAGTAACCGACACGGAGATCTTGCTTTTTGATCCGATCGCAGGCGTAGTGGCGATGTCGCTTCCGTTGCCGATGACGGCGTTGTATTCCAGTGGTAGACATACTGTCTCGTATTCGATCCGTGGCATTCAGCTGAGCAATCCGACACGTCATTGGTAGAACAAGGTGACACGATACAGGGAGGAGTACGAACTACGGGAAAGGCAGACTCCAGAGGCGTTCACCGACTAACCAGGAGGGTTGCTGCGCATCTCCGAAGGGTTTCACGGGATTCAAGACGGTGGGTGGCTACAAAGCTTTGAGATCGATCGTCTACGAAGTGGTGAGATTCGGTGTCTACGAAGTAGCGAGATTACACACCGGATACGCCGGCACGTGGTTCCAAATATGTATACAAAACAATTGGATGTCATCGGCTACGATCAGAATTGGCATGACTTGCATTTTCAATCGGAACTTTTATGCTATCAATCAGTCTTAATATGAAAGTAGATAAAGTCGGTGTTGTTTTGCCGAAATTAGTGTCCATGTCGAATATTCGCCGCTTGCGCACTGAGTGTGCAATTGATTTTCGGCGTATGGAACATGTCAGCGCTAGCTGGTTCCTATGAAGACTTTTTGCGACCTTGGATTGCGTAAATAGTTACCCATGCGAGGAGTGCAGGAATTGCAAATATTGAAAGGATGACCCACCAGCTGTAGTTCGTGCTCCATAACCAAGTGAGCCCTACCGTAAAAACAAAAAGCGAAGCGTACAGCAAGAAGAAAGCCAGCCCGAGGACTAGCGAACGTTTATTCATAGCTGTAACTTTACATAAGCTTCATTCGAATTGCCATGTAGCCATTCTGTGCGTTGACCGTTATTGCAACTCAAGGACCCTAAGGTCAACCGAGCCCGTGGGTGTGTCCGAATCGTTTGCACGCTGTGCTGTAGTGGCACGGTAACTGCCCGCCAGATTTATCTCATGATAATCTCCCAAGCAGGTTGTCAGGGCCGGATTCCAATATTTCATCTAGCCTTACTGATTGATGAAGGGGCTTGTGTTAGTTGCATTTAGCCTTTGTGGCGGGCTGTCCAGGATTAGGCATCCGGATCCATTGCGGCCAGCGCCTCGTATTCATCTGCCTGGACCGTGAGCACGCCCGGCTCCCATATGCGTGCAATTAGAGTGCGGGCAAACCATGAAGGGCTGCCTGATATGTTGTTGGCAGCCCCTAAAAGAAGATCATAGGGACTATCGGCCGACCAGCCTCGGCATGGTGCCTTGCCCCTGCTTATCCAATAGTCCGGGGGTGTTGCCACCGAGGCTGGGATGGCAGCGAGGTGATTGCTGATTAGGGTCGCGGCGCCAAAAACGGACGCCTGTCATAACGTGGATGTAAGACTTTGCTACCGACGGTTGGCCGACCTTGAACAAGAACCGGTTCAAGACAGCACTAGCCATGATCAGCACGGATAGCGAGATATTTCTCGGGCTCGATGTCGGGAAAATCGACCCCTGGGCCTGTGCCGTCACCAAAGACGGCACCAAAATCTGGAACAAGACCCTACCCAACGACGAAACCAAACTCGTCACCGTCTACCAGAATCTCAGCGCCCAGGGCACCGTGCTGGTCGTCGTGGACCAACCCGCCACCATCGGTGCGCTGGCAGTCGCGGTCGCCCAGAACCTCGGTATTACAGTGGCCTACCTGCCCGGACTTTCGATGCGGCGCATCGCAGGCATGAATCCCAGGACAGCGAAAACCGATGAAAAGGACGCGTTCATCATCGCCGGCGGAGCGCGCACCATGCCGCACACGCTACGCAGCATCCAAATCTCCGACCAGGACGAAGCCACCCTGGGCATGCTCACCGGAATCGATCTGGAGCTAGCCCGGCAGATCACCCAAACCAGCAACAGAATCCGCGGGTTGTTCACCCACATTCACCCGCCACTCGAACGGATCCTTGGGCCTTGGCAAGAGCATGATGCGGTGCTGGAAGACCTTGCAGCCTGGCCCACCCCAGCAGCACTGAAGCATGCCGGCAAAGCCAGAATCGGTGCGAAGCTCAAAAACATGGTGCCCGCCGGCACACCGCCTGGGCCGGGGGCCATCATTGATGCGATGGACGAACAAACGGTGGCCGTGATCGGCACCGACGCGGCCGGCCTGGCCATTCCCCACCTGGCCCGGCAATTGATCTCGTTGCATGCCCAACGAGCGGACATAGCCACTCACTTGGAAACCATGGTGGAGGCCCACCCTCTTTACCCGGTCCTGACATCCCTGCCAGGGACCGCAAGTCAGGACCGCAGCGATCATCATCGCCGAGACCTCCGGCAAAACCTTCGCCAGCGCCGCCGCGTTGGCCTCCTACGCCGGGCGTGCACCAACCACCCGGCAATCAGGGACCTCCATCAAGTCCGAGCGCGTCAGTCATTCAGGGAACAAACGGTTGAAACGCGCGTTGTTCCTGTCGGCTTTCGCGTCCATCCGCTTCGACCCAACCAGCCGCGACTACTACGACCGGAAACGGGCTGAAGGGAAACGCCACAACCAAGCGCTGATCGCTTTGGCCCACAGGCGCCTCTCGGTGTTGTGCGCCCTGATCCGAGACGGGTCGCTCTATGACGTGCCGGAGTTGAAAATCGCTTGACACTGAACATTGAGACTTCCCCAACTCAGGCGTTCACTGACCCCGGGCAGGCGTAGCGCCGCAACTCGGACGTCTTCTTCGCTGACCATAACGGCAGTGTCGCAGGGCTCTTGCCGAAGTTCAACGGTTCCGCTCCTGCGGGCTCGCCTGGCATGCTGGAGCCATGACGTCGACACTCGGTGAACCGTCGCGGAGCGTGCGGTCCTGGAAACTGCTTCCCGCGGGGCTGATTGCCCTGTGCGCGGTGTTGCTCTTCGCGGTGGGTAACGATGTGGCCGGTTATGCGTCGCTGACCGTCGGTGTCGTGGCCGCCGCATTTGTCGATCGCGAACTGTTGCGGGATCTGTCGCTGATCGCCGGCGGGTTGCTGATCATTAGTATCGTCCCGCTGCATGCAGATCTGAGCCTGCAACATATGGCGCTGATGGGTACGGCGTTGACCTTGGCCGTATTGCTGCCCTGGCTCATCTCGCGCTTCGTCTACCGCGAGCGGGTCATTCGGTTTCCGGTCAATACCGGGCGGCCGTGGCCGCTGGTCGCGAAACTATACCTCGTGGGGATCATCGGGCTGGCCTACCTGATTCTGCCCTTTTACCTGATCAACGCGGGGGTTTATCACAATTGGCCCGATGCCTCCGATCCGGTGATCTTTGTCCGTCTCTTTCTGGGCGTGAACGCGGTAGGTATCTGGGATGAGCTGTTCTTCATCTGCACGAGCTTCGCGTTGTTGCGTCGGCATTTTCCCGATTGGACGGCGAATATCCTGCAGGCGGTCATGTTCACTTCTTTCCTGTGGGAGATCGGATATCAGGCGTGGGGGCCGCTGATGACCTTTCCCTTTGCGCTGTTGCAGGGATACACCTTCAAGCTGACGAAGTCGCTGAGCTATGTGGTGTCGGTTCATCTCATTTTCGACTTCGTGCTGTTTCTGGCCCTGGTGCATGCGCATAACCGGCAGTGGCTGCCGATCTTTTTGTACTGACCGCCCGGAGGCATTGCCTTGTGCGCCGCGTCCTCGTAGCCTTAGCGATACGAACGTTATTCATATATTGCGGAAGGCGCAGATGAGCGAGAGCATTCTGTTCACCGGCGGCACGATCTGGCGCGGCAAGGGATTACCCGAGGCGAGTGACCTGCTCATTCGCGAAGGCGCCGTGGCGGCCTTTGACGCCGAGGCCCGGGCACAGGGCGCCTCGCGGGTAATTGACCTCGCCGGACGCTTTCTCATGCCCAGTTTTGGCGAAGGGCACGTGCATCCGATCTTCGGCGGGCTCGAATGGGCCGGGCCGCAGATCACCGGGGTGGACTCGGTGGCCGGAATCGTTGAGGCGGTGCGCGAGTACGCCGCGCAGCATCCGGAACAAGAATGGATTCTCGGGGCCTCCTATAACGGTTCACTGGTGGAGGAGGGGCTATTTCAGGCCAGCTGGCTCGATGAGGCGGTGCCCGACCGCCCGGTGGTGCTCCGGGCGTGGGACTATCACACGCTCTGGTGCAACTCGAAGGCCTTGGAACTGGCCGGAATCACCGCCGAGACACCGGAACCCGAACTTGGGCAGATCCCGCGCGATGCCGACGGTGCGCCGCTGGGGGTCTTGCGCGAATGGGGCGCCGTCGACCTGATGCAACGGGTGAACCCCGGCCATGACTTTGAGCAACGGGTGGCCGCGCTCGCCGCCGCCAGCGCCCATTTGGCCTCCTTGGGGATCGGCTGGGTGCAGGATGCCTGGGTGCAGCCCGAGGACGTCGAGGTGTATCTGGCCGCGGCCGAGCGCGGGCTCTTGAAGAACCGCTTTAACCTCGCGCTCTTGGCCGACCCGCGTGAATTTCCGGGCTCCCTGCCGCGGCTACTGGATTCGCGCCGCCGCGTGGAGCAGGCCGGGCATGAGCTGCTGACCGCGCACAGCGTGAAGTTCTTCGTCGACGGGGTGGTGGAGAACCAGACCGGGGCGCTGCTCGAGCCCTACTGCTCCACCCTGCACGATCACGGTCTCTACATCTGGCAGGCCGAGCCGTTGGCGCAGGCGGTCGGCGCGGTGGATGCCGCCGGGTTTCAGGCCCACCTGCATGCCATCGGCGATGGAGCGGTGCGGCGGGCGCTGGACGCCATCGAAGCGGCGGCGCGCGCCAACGGACCCAGCACGCACCGGCCGGTAATCGCCCATGTGCAATTGGCCGACGGGGCGGACCTGCAACGTTTCGCCCAGCTCGGGGTGATTCCGGTGATGCAACCGCTGTGGGCGCAACTCGACGATTTGATGACCGTGCTGACGGTGCCCAGGTTGGGAGCCGAACGCGCCGCGCGGCAGTATCAGCTGCACACGCTACAGAGCAGCGGTGCGCCGTTGGCCTTTGGGTCGGACTGGCCCTGCTCCGAGGCGAACCCGCTGGCCGGGATCGCGGTGGCCGTGGGTCGCATGACCGCGCAGGGGCACCCGGAGGGCGGCTGGGTGCCGGAGCAACGACTGGACGCCGAAACGGCGCTCGCCGCCTATACTGCCGGCGTCGCCCACCAAGCCTTCGCCGATCGGCTGGCGGCGCCCTGGGGTGTGCTGGAACCCGGGGCGAGCGCGGATCTGGTGGTGCTCGAGCGCGACCCGCGCCAGGTGCCCCTGAGCGAATTGGCCGATGTGCAGGTGGCGGCCACCTACCTAGCCGGTCACCCCAGCTTTAGCCGCTGGGAGGCTTAACGAAGCCCGCCCCCGGATCGAGTATTGCAGGTCGGTCCGGTGGCGGGATCCGTCGTCCGGTTATTTCTTGCCGAAGGAGCGCAAGCGCAGCGAGTTGAGTACCACGAGCACCGAGCTGGCCGCCATGGCCGCACCGGCGATCATCGGGTTGAGCAAACCCAGCGCCGCGATCGGAATGCCGGCGGTGTTGTAGGCGAAGGCCCAGAACAGGTTCATCTTGATGACCCGCAGGGTGGCGGTGGACAGGTCGATGGCCTGCACCACCTGCTCGAGCGAGTTACCCATCAGGGTGATATCCGCGGCCTCGATGGCCACGTCGGTGCCCGAACCCATGGCGATGCCCAGGTCGGCCTGCGCCAGGGCGGGGGCGTCGTTCACGCCATCGCCCACCATGGCCACCACGCCGCCGGACTGTTGCAGCTCGCGGACGGTGTCGACCTTCTGCGCGGGCAGTACCCCGGCGCGCAAATCGGCCGCATCGATGCCGACCTTGGAGGCTACCTGCGTGGCCACCTGCTGGTTATCGCCGGTCAACAGCACCACGCGCAGACCGCGTTCACGCAGGGCCGTGATGGCCGGTGCCGAGCTGTCCTTGATGGTATCGGCCACCGAGATCACCCCGGCAAAGTCCCCGTCGACGGCCACCAGAATTGCGGTGGCCCCGGCCGCCTCGGCCGATTCGAGCAGCTGAGTGCCCGCCCGATCCAGCTCGGTGCCGTTATCGGCCAGCCAGCTGCGCCGGCCAACCACCACGCGCTGACCTTCGACGGTGGCACGCACGCCGCCACCGGCGTCGGAATGAAAATCACTGGCCTCAGGCAGCTGCCCGGCGTCGGCACCGGCGCTGGCGATCGCCCGGGCGATGGGGTGTTCGGAATGGTGTTCGACGGCGGCGGCGAGTGCGAGCACGGTGTCCTCGCTGAAGCCGTTGACCGTGGTCAGGCCGCTAAAGCCCATATCGCCGGTGGTGACGGTGCCGGTCTTATCCACCACGACGGTATCCAGTCGGCGGGTATCTTCCAAGACCTGCGGACCGCGGATCAAAATGCCCAGCTGGGCGCCGCGTCCGGTACCGACCAGCAGGCCGATGGGCGTGGCCAACCCCAGGGCGCAGGGGCAGGCGATGACGAGCACGGCCACCGCCGCGGCGAAGGCCCGTAGCAGTTCGCCGCCGAAGATCAGCCAGGCGGCGAAGGTCAGCACCGCGATCGCCAGGACGATCGGCACGAAGACCGCGGAGATGCGGTCGGCCAGCCGGGCGATCGGGGCCTTGCCGGACTGCGCCTCGGAAACCAGGCGACCCATTTGGGCCAGCGTGGTGTCCGAACCCACTCGTGTGGCGCGCACCAGCAAGCGTCCGCTGGTGTTGATCGTCGCGCCGATCACCTCGTCGTCCGGTCCGACGCTCTGCGGCACCGATTCGCCGGTGATCAGCGAGCTGTCCACGGCGCTGGTGCCCTCGGTGACGACGCCGTCGGTGGCAATCTTTTCACCGGGCCGGACGACGAAGATGTCATCCGGCACCAGCTGATCGGCGGGGATGCGTTCCTCGCGCCCCTCGCGTAGCACCACCGCTTCCTTGGCGCCCAGGTTCAGCAGCGACTTCAGGGCGTCCGAGGCGCGGTCCTTAGCCCGTGATTCGAGGTAGCGGCCGAGGAGCAGGAAGGTGGCCACCACCGCGGCGGTCTCGAAGTAGAGGGCGTGCTCGCTCATCGACATGCCGGTCATGGCCGTCATCTGCGGGTTGCGCAGCAATTCGAAGAGCGAGAACAGGTAGGCGGCCAGCACACCGATGGACACCAGCGTGTCCATGGTTGAGGCTAGGTGGCGGGCGTTGACGGCGGCGGCCTTGTGGAAAGGCCAGGCCCCGTAAAAGACCACCGGGGTGGCCAGTGCCAGTGCCACCCAGCCCCAGTTGGAGAATTGCGCCGCGGGCACCATGGAGATGATGAACAGCGGAACGGTGAAGATGGCCGAGACGATCAGCCTGCGGAGCAGGTGGTCGGGGACCAGATGCTCGTGGTCGCCATGGTGGCCGTGCTCATCGTGTCGCGAAGGTTGCTTCACATTGGCCGAGTAGCCGGCCGCCTGCACGGCGTCGATCAGTTTCTCATCGCTGATGTCCGCGGGGGCCTCGACGGCCGCCGAGTTCAGCGGTAGGTTGACCGCGGCGCTGACACCGGGAAGTTTGCCGAGTTTTCGTTCCACGCGGTTCACACAGGAGGCGCAGGTCATGCCTTGAATATCGAGGTTGACGGTGCGGGTTGAGCCGCCGTGGTCGTTCGTCCCGCCGTGGTCGCTGTGATTGGAGTGTGTGGACATGTCGATTCCTTGTCGGTTTCGCGCAAGGATGGATTAGGCGTTGATGTGCTCCACGCTGTAGCCGGCTTCGTCGATGGCCGCGCGAATGGCCGTCGGATCCAATGCCGAGGTGGAGGAGATGGTCACCACGGAGGTGCCGCCGGTATTCAGCGTCACCTGCACGTCGTTAACACCTTCGAGTTCTGAGAGTTCTTCGCTGACCGAGGAGACGCAGTGGCCACAGGTCATGCCGCTGACGCCTACTTCGGTGGTGGTGCTGGTCGGCGCGGAGCCGATCTGCAGACCCTGCGCGTTGTTCTTGTTCTCGTCGGTGCCGCAGCCGCAGCCGCATCCGCTGGAGGAGGTCATGATTCTCGATCCTTTGCTTGTTGGGTTCTAGCGCACAAGCCGGGCGATGGCCGCGCTGGCCTCGCTGACCTTGTCCGCCACGATGCTGTTATCGCCGGTGCGCAGGGACTCTTCGGCGGCCCCCACGACACAATGTCCGATATGTTCCTCAACCAGTTGCACGCTGACCTTATGCAGGGCCGCGTTAATGGCGGAGATCTGGGTGAGAATGTCGATGCAGTATTTGTCCTCGTCGATCATCTTCGCCACACCGCGGACCTGACCCTCGATGCGCCGCATACGACGCTCGAGGGCTGCCTTGTCCTTGGTGTACCCGTGTTCTGGGCCGTGATCTCCGGGATCCTGGTGAGTATCCATGGGCTCAATAATACCCCTAGGGGGTATGTTGTCAAGTACCCCCTAGGGGTATCTAGCTTCACGTCGTTCATAGCCGATGCACGGTAGGGTAGTGCTGTGATCCGCAATGAACTACGCGTGCGCCCAATATCCGGCGCCGAGCACACCGCCTTTCTTGCCGACCAATCCAACGTCAGCTTCCTGCAGCGGCCCGAATGGGCTCAGGTCAAGGGCGGCTGGAAGCCGGAGTCGCTGGGCTGGTTCGAGGCCGATACGCTCGTCGGCACCGCCCTGGTGCTGCATCGGGCCGCCCCGGTGATCCGCAAAACCCTGGCCTATGTGCCCGACGGACCGGTGATCGACTTTGCCGCCCACACGCCGGCCGAGGTGCTCAACCCGCTGGCGAGCTACCTGCGCAACCGCGGAGCCTTCCAGCTGCGCGTAGGCCCGGGGCTCATGCGCAAAACGTGGGCCGCCGGGGTCGTGCGCAAATCACTGGGCAAGGAAGGCATGCGTAGCCTCGAGGATCTGGAACCCGTGCAGCGTAGCGAACAGGGCGAACAGCTGGTGCAGGCGCTACGCGACCTAGGCTATGCCAAGCAGGAGACCGGCATGGACTTTGCCGTCGGCCAGCCCGAATACGTCGCCCGGGTGTCGCTGCGCGATGCCGCCGGGGAACAGTTGGAGGCCGATGCGGTGATGGCCAGCTACTCGTCGACGACCCGCAATGAAACCCGCAAGGCCCTGAAGGGCCCGCTACAGGTCGAGGTCGGCGAGGTAGCGGATATGGCCCGTTTCTATGCGCTCTACGATCACACCGCGGACCGCAACGAATTCACCGGCCGGCCGCTGAGCTACTTCGAGAATATGCACCGCGTACTCAACGGTTCCGTGCCCGGTTCCTGCACCCTGTATCTGGCCAGCCACGAAGGAGAAGACCTCGCCGCCGCCATCATGGTGCGTTCCTCGGACCGTGCCTGGTACCTCTACGGCGCCTCCTCCTCGGCGCAGCGCAAACTCTTCGCCCCGAAGGCCTTGATGCAGCGCATGATCGCCGACGCCTCCGCCGCCGGATGCCAGCATCTGGATCAGGGCGGGGTGAGTCCTACCCTGGACGCGCAGCACCACCTAGCCGGGTTGACCAAGTTCAAGACCAATACCGGTTGCGACATTGTGCAGACCACCGGCGAATGGGACCTGGCGCTGAACAAGCCCATCGCCTGGGCCTTCGACAAGTACATGGCCTGGCGGAAGTAGTAGGACCAAACCATGAGCATTGACGCAGCCCAGCCTTTCGTGCCGGTCATCCTCGGCGGCGACATCGGCACCTACACGCTGGCCCGTGAATTTCACGAGGCCTACGGCGTGAAGTCCGTGGTGGTGCCCGCGGCCGGAAACGGTGTGATCGAGCATTCGGTGGCCGTGGAGCTACACCCCATTGGCTCCATGGCCGACGAAACCCGTGTGGTGGCCCAGTTGCTCGACTTGGCCAGCGACCTGGTGGCCGACGGTCCGCGCCCGCTGATGCTTTTCGGCTCGCTGGACTATCACGTCATGCTCATCGCCCGGCACCGCAGCGAGCTGGCCGCGCGCTTTGTGATTCCCTACCCAACGCTCGAGGTGATTGAACGGGCCGCGGTGAAGGAAAACTTCTATCGCTTGGCCCAGGCGATGGGTGTGGCCCACCCACGCACCGTCGTACACCGCCCGGGTGACGATCTCGGCGAGCTGACCCGTGAACTGAGTTTCCCGCTGATCGGCAAGCCATCGAGCTCGGCCGAATGGATCGCCGCCAAATTTGCCGGTAAGCAAAAGATCCACACCATTCAGAACGAGCAACAATTGCGTGAGTTGCTGGCCTTGATCGATGGCAGCGGCTACAGCGCCGGTTACATCCTGCAGGAGTACATTCCCGGCGGCGACGACGCCATGCGGCTGTGCACCTTCTTCTCCACCACCGAGCAGAAGGTTGTCTTCGCCGGCTATGGCGAGGTAGTCATCGAGGAACACGCGCCGCTGGTGCTGGGCAACTCGGCAGCCATCGTGACCGGACAGCATGAACAGGTCGCCGCGGACGGGGCGCGCATGCTCAACGAGCTGGGGTATAGCGGCATTGCCATGATCGACGCCAAGTACGATGCCCGCGACGGGCAGGTGAAGTTCTTCGAGATTAACCCGCGGCTGGGGCGCAACCACTTCTACCTCACCGCCGCCGGGGTCAACCCGGCACGTTTTTACGTGGCTCAGTACCTCGGCCCCGAATTCGAAGAGACCGCACTGGATACCGCGGCGACCGTGCGTGACGCCAACGGGTTGCTGCAGCTTCGCGAGGAACGACTGTTTACGGTGCTCCCCAAGCACCTGCTCCGCCGATTCCTCGGCACCGCCACCGGGCGCAAAGCCAAGGTGCTGCTAGCCGCCAAACGCGTCTCGAACCCGCTGAAGTATGCCCCGGAAACTCACTGGCGGCGACGGCTGTACCTGAAGATTAACGCGATCAATCACTACCGCAAATACAAGATGTTCCCGCCGCGCGAACTCTAGGAACGTTCGCGCGGACGCAGGTCCTCACGGGTGATCTCTTCGGCGCGCACCGCGTTCTGCGCTTCGATGGCTTCGAGCAGTGTGCCGTGTTCGACGCGTTCCTCCACGGCATCGCGTGCGAGCCGCGAGCGTAGCATCGAACCCCACACCTCAGAGAGATCCGCGTAGAGGTTCAGTAGGGCCTGATTCTTGCTGGCCGCCAGTACGGCACGATGGAATTGCGCGTCGACTTCGAGGTAATCCTCAATATCTCCGCGGTCCCAGGCTAGCTCGCGCTCGGCGAGTAGCTGGCGCATGCGCGTCAGGTCCGTCTCATCGCGGCGTTGCGCCGCAAGACGCGCGCCGCTGGCGGCCAATTCGGTGAGCAGCTCGGTGACCTGCTCGCTGGGTGTTTCGGCCATGCGGCGAGTAAACACTCCGGCTAATTCACTGGTGGCCACCACGTAGGTTCCCGAGCCCTGGCGGATATCGAGCAGGCCGTTGGTGGCCAAGGAGCGCACCGCTTCCCGCACGGTATTGCGGGCAACTCCGAGTTGTTCAACCAGTTGCGGTTCCGTGGGAATCTTCTCGCCCACCTTCCAGTCACCGCCGATAATCCGTTGGCGAACCTCGTGGAGCACTTGCTCCACGAGGTTTTGCCGCGTCAGGGTGGGCAAGGTCTCCGAGGATCCTTTACGCTGAATCATCCTATGATTATATGATTGCTTGCATGAGTTCGAAACCTTCGCTGCCGAAATGGCTGGGCGTGGTGCTTTTCATTGGCATTGTTTTAGCCGCACTGAATCTTCGCCCCGCTGTTGTCTCCCTAGGTCCGCTGCTTAACCTGGTCATCGACGACCTGCAGATGAGTGGCTTCGTGGCTGGACTGCTCACCAGTGCGCCGGCCGTATGTTTTGCCTTGTTTGGTGCCTTGGCGCCGCGCCTAGCGAAGCGGCGTGGACCCGAACTGGTGGTTCTTGCCGCGATGCTGGCTATCACCCTCGGTGTTCTGCTGCGTTCGCTGGCCCCGACGACCGCCCTTTTCCTCCTGCTCAGTGCCTTAGCGCTAAGCGGTATCGCGGTAGCCAATGTGCTCATGCCGGTTCTCGTGAAACGGTGGTTTCCGCACCGTATCGGGTTGGTGACCGGAGCCTATTCGGTGGCTCTGGCCATCGGATCCTCGTTGATCGCTGGAGTGGCGGTACCACTAAATAACGCCCTGGGTGGGCACTGGCGTCTGGGCCTTGGCGCCTGGGCGGTACCCGCAGCGGTGGCCGTCGTCGTTTGGGTGGTGCTGAACCTAGGCCTGCGTCCGCATATTCAAGCTCAGCGGGATGCCGAGCTGGTCACGGCGGCGGATGTACAGGGCGAAATCGTCATCTGGCGCAGCCCCACGGCCTGGTGGTTGGCGATCTTCTTCGGTCTACAGGCCTCGATGGCCTATATCAATATGGGGTGGATGGCGAAGATCTTCACCGACTTTGGATTGGGCGCCGATCGGGCCGGTTGGCTACTGGCCATCATTATGGGTGTCTCGGTCCCGCTGTCCTTCTTCATCCCCACTACCGCGGCCCGTTTTGCGCACCAAGGGCCGATCGTACTCCTGCTGGGCATTAGCGGCCTGGTGGGCATCGCCGGTCTCCTGCTCGCGCCGGTTTCAGGCGCATTGCTCTGGGCGTTGCTTCTGGGGTTCTCGGGCTGTACGTTCTCGTTGACCCTAACCATGATCGGGCTCAAGGCACGCACCACCGCCGGTGTGGTGAAATTGTCGGCCTTCACTCAGTCCGTCGGTTATCTCATTTCAATCCCGGGACCGCTGGTGGTGGGAGCTCTCCATGAGACAACTGGATCGTGGAACGGACCCATCATGTTCATGGGAGGCATTCTGCTCTTGCTGTGCGTCGCCGGTTATATGGCTGGACGACCACGCTATGTCGAGGGTGATCTCCACGGCGAGCTTGAAGAGGTCACCGCGCGTTAAGCAGCCTTTGCTCCGCATGGAAAAGATGAACCGGCAGCAGTTCGTGGCATACAGTTAAAGCCGGTAGACGAAGGGAAAGCACCATGGGGTTCACCTCTATTTTCAAACGTATCTTCAAGATCGGGGAGGCGAACGCGAATGCTGCCCTCGACGCGGTTGAAGATCCACAGAAAATGATGGACCAGACCATCCGCGACTACACCAAGAACATCTCCGAGGCCGAAGCCGCCATTGCTACGAGCATTGGTAACCTGCGCATGCAGGAAGAGGATCAGAGCAAGGCGCGGCGCGAAGCTGAACAGTGGGGTGTAAAGGCGCTGGCCGCCTCGAACAAAGCCGAAGAGTATGCGGCCGCGGGGGATAGCCTGAACGCCGATAAGTTCAACCAGTTGGCTACCGTAGCGATTAAGAAGCAGATGTCCAGCGAGAAAACGGCATCCAACCTTGAGGCGCCTATTGCAACTGCTCGGCAGGCCGTAGAACAGCTCAAGAGCGGGCTGAACGGTATGAAGGAAAAGCACCGCCAATTGGTTTCGAAGCGCGATGAGTTGGTGGCTCGTGCGCGCAACGCCAAAACACAGGGGCAAATGCTCGACGCGCTCAAGGCCATGGATGTTTCCGACCCGACCTCCGAAATGGGGCGATTCGAGGCTGCGGTACGTGCCGATGAAGCGAAGGCGCGTGGTGCTGCCGAACTGGCGGCCTCTTCACTGGACTCGCAGTTCGCTGAATTGGATAACCTGGGGCAGGACTCTGAAATTGAAGCACGGCTGGCGGCCATGAAGAGCGAGAGTAACGTTCTGGAGGAAGCCGATGCGCCCGGACAGCTTGAAGCCTCGGCACCTGAAATGTCGGAGATCGAAGCACGTCTTGCGGCGCTGAAGAAGAATCAGGGATAACTTAGTAATTTCCTCACGGGCTGGTGACGCGCTCGGGATCCCGGTTTATGCTCGAAAGTGGCTAACCAATAAGCCACTTTCGATCAAGGAGCGGATTTCCTCATGCAACAGATCGTCCCCAACTTTTGGTTCCATAAGAATGCCGAGGAGGCCGGCGATTTTTACGCCTCCGTTCTTCCAAAGACAACTGCCGAGGTCACCGGCCGATACCCTACTGAGGGGCTACAAGATTTCCAACGTGACTTTGCGGGCGAGCCGGTGACCGTCGATGTGACGATCGACGGGTTTATCGTCCGGCTACTCAACGCTGGCGGGGAGTTCACGCCGAACCCTTCACTGTCGATCTTTTTGAACTTTGACCCGCTGTTCTTCGAGGCGAATCCGGAGGAGGCCCGCGAAGCACTAGACACAACCTGGGCCGGGCTGGTCGAAGGCGGCTCGGTGCTCATGCCCCTCGATGAATATCCCTTCAGCCGCAGATATGGCTGGGTGCAGGATCGATACGGCGTGAGCTGGCAGCTGACCCTATCCGATGTCGAAGGCGAACCACGCCCCTTCGTGATTCCGGCCCTGATGTTCGCTGGTTCCGCGCAGAATAAGGCCGAGGAGATGACCGACTTCTATCGGAGCGTTCTGCCAGACTCGGCTGAGGGCAGTAAATTCCGCTATGGCACCCCAACCGGTCCAGCGAGCGCAGATGCCTTGATGTATACCGAAGTGAAACTCTGCGGGCAGTGGTTCGCCGCCATGGATTCGGGAGTTGAACAGCCTTGGAGCTTTTCCCCGGGCGTTTCGCTGCAGCTTAGCTGCCACGGCCAGGAAGAAATCGACCGCATCTGGGAGGCTTTCTCCGCTAATCCGGATAACGAGGTCTGCGGTTGGCTCACCGACAAGGCGGGATTGAGCTGGCAAATCGTTCCCGACAATATGGACGAGCTGCTGGCACGTCCTAACGGTTTCCAGAATCTGATGGGAATGAAGAAACTTGTCATCGACGAGTTCTAGCCCGGGGAACCGGCGCGGCGTAGAGTGACTTGCACCGGGGCGGGCCACGACCCGGTACGGAACGGATAACGCCAATAATCTGGGAGGTTTCCATGGGTGATTTTCACGCTTACACCATGGAGGAGCGGGCTACGTACTTGGCACCGGCTTGCGAACGTTGCGGCCAGCACCGGCATGTGGTCTGGGAGCGAGTTGCGTCCGGCGAAGACAAATGGTTGCCGCGCGACGCCGGATGTTCGAACGAGGCCTGCACCGCCTGAATCAGGATGTCACCACAATGGGAGGGACCCAAGCGGATCCCTCCCATTGTGCTACTAGATCATCCGTGCGTTACTGTCCGCCGGCCTCGATGGCTTCGGGGCTCATCCAGGCAATCTCCCAAACGTGACCGTCTGGATCTTTTACGGCGCCCTGGTACATGCCCGGGAACGGCTCTGCGGCGGCGCGGTAGATGGTTCCGCCGCCCTTTTCGGCGTTGGCGAGGAACTCGTCAACGCCCTCGCGAGTGTCAGAGGACAGCGCATTCAGCGCCTCGCGCGAGGTGCCGCCGACCACCGGCTCGTCGCCGTCGACGAGGAAGGTGGAAAAGAACTCGCTACGCAACACCATGACGGTAATGGCATCGCTGATGACCCAGGACGAAGCGTTTTCGTCTGAGAAAACATCATTCTTGGTGAACCCTAGGGCAGCGTAGAATCGGTCGGCCGCGGATAGATCGTTGGTGGGTAGGTTAACAAAGATCATTCGACTCATGTTGAGACCTCATAATGCGATGAAGAAGGATGCGCTGGTTGCGCAGGCACTAGTCTGCCCGGAACCACCGACGTGGTCAATGGACTTTAAATCTTTAGTGTGGAGTGGACGATCAGCCGTCATCGGGCGGATCGAGACGAGGGCCTATAACCATCTTGACTGGTTGGTCGAGATCTTCTTGGGCGTATCGCGCGGCGATCCGGGCGCGTGCGGCCACCGCAGCACGCGGCGCGACTTGATTGCGCCGCGTTGACCATGTGGGCCATGCATGCGTGGGCGGCACACAGTTTTCGGTTCGTGCCACGCCAGTCAACGGCGGCGCTGGTGCCGGATAGCTTCGACCCGAGGGAGTCGTAATCTGTATATCTCCCGCCTGGGCGTCGGTGACGATTTCGATCCAGCCGGGTGCGTCTTTAGCGCGATTACAACAACCGCAGCGGGCCACGCCGTTCTCTATGGCGGTCCGTCCACCGTGCCGCCATGGAACCACGTGGTCGGCTTGTTCGGCGTTACCTCCGCAGAAAGGCGTGCGGCAGCGCCGGTCCCGGAGCCAGAGAATCTCTTTTAGTGCCTTGGGGAACAGCCGGCTTCGACGATCCATGGCAATGAGCTGTTGATCTCCAGGGGCCGTGTAGATTCGCTGCAAGGCAGTGAACAGTTCCATTCGACGTGCCTGATCCGTGGGGTTTGTCTCGTCGCTCGCTGCCGAGATTAACTCTCGTACCCGGGCCGCCGGAAGATAACCGTATCCGGGTAGGTAGGCCGGTTCGCGATCTCCTTGAAGCAGCGAACGGTCGGTCATGACCAGTTTCAATTCCAAATTAATCGGGGCACGACCCACTGGCTGTGGCTCGTCTGCAGCGTCATCGGTGGCCAGCGTGTGGGTGATGAACAGATCGGCTGCGAGCTGTGCTTCGCTGCGAGGATCGCCGGATTGCCGGGCCGCTTTGATCCGGCCGGTAAAGCTATTGAGGAGCGCCATGCCGCTCTCGACGGGAAGTTTGCCGCTGACCCGTACACAGTCGGCATCCGGGCGTAACCGGAGGAATCGTTCTTTGGCGGCGGCCGCTAGCCGATCGGTGGATTCGGCGGTGTCATGCCGTTGGGTATAACTACGTACGATATCGGTGATTTCGCGCGGGCTGCGCCCAAAAAAGAGCCGTGGGTTCTCCTGATAGACCGTATTGAAGTCACGGCGACGCGCCTGTGAAGCTCGATGCAGTGCGGAGGCGGCGGCCAGTGCCTGGTCTTCGCTTAGTTCGCCATTGAGGAAATGCGCGAAAATGGAGGGTGCCTCGGTGCGCAAGAGTCGCACACATCGCAGATAGTGCTGGGCTCCGCGTTGCGGGGCGCGGCGGGCCAATGCGATGCTGGCGGCGGCACCGCGGCGTGAGGCCGTGGACTTGGACCCCGGATTCGAGGTGTCCCCCACCGTGTCTTGCTGCTTGAGGTTTCGATCCTCGTAGGCGCAGGCTAACTCGGCCTGTAAGGCGCAGACGGAGGCCTTGAGGTTTTCTAGTTCCTCGACAGTGGTGATCAGTTCGCGGTCGTTCCCGGCGTAAATGCTCAAAAACACGGCGCTACTTAGCGACTGCAGGGCCTGCTCCGCATCGCGCAGCACCCCGGAAGTAACTTCGAACCCTTGAAGATTCGTTCCTTCGTCCTCGAACATATATCTAGATTATGGTCGGGGTCCGACAGTTTGGCTCGCCACGGATCTCCGGGCGCTCATGCATGCCCCAAGATGACAATGGCCCGCCGACGATCGGCGGGTTCTAACGGTCGTTGCAACACCCTGAACAATCAGGAGTTGCAACGACCGTGCCTCATTTAACCCAAGAGTCATTACCTTATTTAACCCAAGAGTCATTACCTACCACCCCTGAACGATCCACAAGAGCAAGAATCACAGAGCACGAGAAACAGCGCTTCTATGAGGTGCTGAAGCAAACTCAGCGTGTCAAAGATGCGGCCCAGGCCATCAACGTCTCGCTACCCACGGCCTATCAACTCGCCAAAACAATGGGCTGGACATCGTCTCGAACAACCCCCTCTAGCGCTCTCGGAAAGCCCAAAACTCGATACACCCAAGAACAGAAAGACGCGTTCTTTACTGCGTTTCAGAAGTATCAGAACGTCACCACCGCGGCCCGAGAGACCAACATTCCACGGTTTACGTGCTATCAATGGGTCGCCAAAGCAGGACTGAAAGTCCCGAATCCCCACGCGGGCAAGCGTGAACAGTTCCTGCGCCTACGCAAGCAAGGCATGAGTCGTCGGGAAGCCGCCGAGCATGTCAGAGCCAACATCAGAACCGCTGGAGACTGGGACAACGGCATCCGTAGGAGCGGCGACAAGCGGTTCTATCCAGATGGCCGAGTCGTGGACTATAACAGTGGAATGATCACCCACACTGCCCCGTCAGGCCGGCAGCAGAACACAGCGAATCCCAGCATCCTGGCGTTGGAGCAGCAGATTAATCCGCGCTTCCTGTCCATGATGGAACGTGAGGAAATCTATGCGCTCAGCATTGCTGGACACTCGATACGTCAGATCGCGCAGAAGCTTCACCGTTCGCCGTCCACCATCAGCAGGGAACTGAGGCGAAATTGCACAGTAAACGGTGATTACTACCCTCACCCGGCACACCGCCAAGCTGCGTACCGCAGAGCACGACCGAAGCAAGCCAGGCTTGCCCGCTCCGGAGCATTACGTGATTACGTTGCTCATGGTTTGGGTCTAGGGTGGTCACCGGAACAAGTCTGCTCCCGCATGGCAGCTGATCACCCTGATGATTTGGAGATGCGAGTGTGCCAGGAAACGGTGTATCAATCTATCTATCTGCAAGCCCGTGGTGGGTTAAAACGAGAAATCGCTCAAGCACTACGTTCCGGACGGGCACGGCGTAAGCCGCAGAAGAAGATTGATGAGCGCCGGCCACGTTTTCGCGACCCGATGATCAATATCAGTGAACGCCCTGCTGAGGTTGAGGATCGTGCCGTGCCGGGGCATTGGGAAGGCGACTTGATTATGGGGGCGGGGAACCAATCAGCGATTGGCACGCTGGTGGAGCGCAGCACCCGGTTTGTGATGCTGGTGCACTTGCCCGGGGACCATACCGCAGAAACCGTGCGTGACGGGCTGATCGCGACGATGGCGACGTTGCCTGACGCGTTACGCGGATCTCTAACCTGGGATCAAGGTATTGAGATGGCATTGCATAAATCGTTTAGCGCGGCGACGGACATGGACGTGTATTTCTGTGATCCACATAGTCCGTGGCAGCGTGGATCGAATGAGAACACGAACGGGTTGTTGCGCCAGTATTTTCCCAAAGGTGCTGATTTGAGCAAGTATGGTCCGCAGGATTTGAAGCAGGTAGCTGAGTTGCTCAATGGGCGTCCACGCAAAACGCTCGACTGGAAGACTCCAGCCGAGCGTCTGCATGAATTATTATCGGTAGCCTAGACCGCCGGTGTTGCAACGACCACTAGAACCTGCCATCAGTCAAGACCGTCGGCGGGCCGTTGCCGACTAGGGAAAATGAGGTGGATTTAGACCAGAGCCTTGGTGATTTCCAGCGGAATACGATCGCGGGTGTAGGTGATGTGGTCGTAGCCGTGAGGCTCGGGTTTGCCGTCGCCACCGATATTGACGAACACGATCTTGTCGATGGTCAGGATCGACTGCTGGGTGAAGATATTGCGCACCTCGGCGCGGAGCGTGATGGACGTGCGTCCGAAGTCGGTTGCGGTCAACCCCATCTCGATCAGGTCGCCTTCCTTCGCGGAAGCGACGAAGTTGATCTCCGACATGTACTTGGTGACCACGTGCTTATTGCCCAGCTGAATGATCGAGTAGATAGCCGCTTCTTCATCGATCCAGCGCAGCAGGCTACCGCCGAAGAGCGAGCCGTTCGCGTTGAGATCTTCCGGGCGGACCCATTTACGTGTGTGAAAAGTGATTCCCTTAGCCATGCTCTCATCGTAGATTGAGCACGCGGCGGGGCGCTGTTAGCTCGATGACACTGTCGTCGGAAACACATGCGTCCCGGCCAGAGTACAGTTTTGCTAGTGTCGGACGCAGGATCAGCGCAGTAAGGGAAAGCAGGTGGCCGATGATTCCTACAGACTTTGAGGATGTTGCCCAGCAGGTCGCCACCGGGCGGTTGGCTCGGCAAAGTATTCAAGGCCTGCTCCAGGAAGCCCACGACAGGTATCGGGAGAACCGCGAGGGACTTCAGGCGCACTACATTCCGGCCCTAGGTCACGCCGATCCGGAACACTTTGCGCTCTCCATGGCGCACGTGGGTGGTTCGGTCTTCGAGGTAGGGGACTGCGGTCATGAGTTTTCGCTCCAGTCCATCTCTAAAATGTTCGTCTTTGCTTTGGCCGTACAGCACCTGGGCCGCGATGAGGTGCGCGAACGCATCGGTGTGAATAACACCGGGTTGCCCTTTAACTCGGTGATGGCCATTGAGCTGAACGAGGGGCGGCCGATGAACGCCATGGTCAACGCCGGGGCGATTGCCACCACCGAGCTGGTGCCGGGGGAGGGTCCGGAGGATAAGTGGGTGGCCATCCACCGCGGGCTTTCCGACTTCGCCGGCCGCGAGCTGCAACTCGACGCCGAGGTGTACGCCTCGGAATCTGCGGCCAATGAACGCAATAAGGCGTTGGGGCGGCTACTCAAAAGCTACGGACGTATCCTCGGGGACCCGGAGGCCGCCGTCGACGTCTACACCCGCCAATGCTCGCTGCGGATCACCACCCGCGACCTTGCGGTGATGGGGGCGACGCTGGCCGACGGTGGGGTCAACCCGGTCACCGGGGTGCGGGTCCTGGATGCCGACACCTGCCGTGACACGCTGGCCGCGGTGGCCGCCAGTGGACTGTATGAGCGCTCCGGGGATTGGATGTTTGAGATCGGGATTCCGGCCAAGTCCGGAGTCTCCGGCGGCATCGTGGCCGTCGCCCCGGGCAAGGGCGCGTTGGGGGCCTTCTCCCCGCGCTTGGATTCGGCCGGAAACTCGGTGCGCGGACAGCTGGCCGTCGGTCATCTTTCGCGCACGTTGGGGCTGAATCTTTTCGCCTCGGCCCCCGAACGGTGGTCGGTGCCGGCCGCGCGGGACTAGGCCCGCACGGCACCGCTACCGCTTAGGACGTGGCGAAGGCCGCCCGAATTTCCGCATGGGGTAGCGCATAGCTGGTGTGCTGTTTGCGTCCGACCATATCTTCGGCCGCCACCAGCGCGTTGAGCACGGCTTCTTCGGTGGCCTCGACGACCGCCGTGTAGAAGTCATCCATGCTGGACCAGGTCAGATGCTCAAGTTGCTCGCGCACAATGCCCTGCGCCATTCGCGAGTTCAGCCGGCCCTGGTTGGCCGTGGAGAAAGCGAGGAAGATGTCGCCGGAGAAATGGCTGCCGGTGGTGCCGGTGCGTGCGAGCCCCAGCGGCACGCGGCGGGCCAGCGCCCGGCACTGATCCGGTAGCATCGGTGCGTTCGTGGCGACCACGACGATCACGCTGCCGCCGCCGGGGACTGCATGGGCCGGGCCGTTGACGTCTTCGGAAAGCCAGCCGGTGGTTTCCAGGGGGTTTGGCGCCTGCGAGTCCTTGCCGAGGTTATGCCCGGCCACGCGCAGTTCGGCGCGCTGCCCGAAGTTTGCCTGCAGTAACACCCCGACGGTCCACTGCGCATCCGCGGCACGGACCACACGGGAGGCGGTGCCGGTGCCGCCCTTAAAGCCGTAGCAGTTCATCCCGGTGCCGCCGCCGACATTGCCTTCTTGCAACGGTCCGTTCACGGCGGCGTCGAAGGCATGCATGGCATGTTGCGGGGTCAGTGCGTCGGCATTAATGGAGTTCAGGTAGCCGTCCCAGGTTTCGCCGACCACCGGCAGCATCCATTGGGCCGCGGTGGACGGGTGGTTGCGGGCCATCCAGCGATCGATGCCCTGATGGACGGGACCGACGGCATGCGAATTGGTGATCGCCACCGGCATCTGGAATTGGCCGGCCTCGTCGATCCAGGAGCGCCCGGTGAGTTCACCGTTGCCGTTGAGTATCGCGACCCCGGCGGCACAGGCGGAGCCGGGGTCGGACTTGCCGCGCGGCAGGATGGCGGTGACCCCTGTGCGGACCACCTCCTCGCCGTCCTCGATCAGGGTGGTGTAGCCGACCTCGAGGCCCGGCACGTCGGTGATGGCGTTCCACGTTCCGGGTTCGCCGTCGAAGGGGATGCCCAGGTCGCGGGCGCGAGGGCGAGGGGTGGTGGGGGAGTGGCTCGCGATCATTGGGGTTCCTCGTCGGTGTCGCTGGGGGTTTCGTCGTTGGTGCTTAGATCGCAGTCGAGGGCGATCTGCGCGTACTGTATGAGGTTGGCCAGATAACGCTCACGTTGCCAGTTATCCGGGTCGAGCAGGTAGAGCCCGTAGCCGTCTTCCAGGGCCACAAGATTTGTCGCGATCCCCTCGATGTCGCCGCGCGGACGGAAGGCGCCAAGGGCCACGCCGACCTCGATGACCACTTGGTAGAGACCGACCTGCCGTTCGGCCAGCAGGGTCATGCTGGCCCGGTATTCGGGTTTATCGCGCAGCACGGCAGCCACCTCGTAGATCACGCGCAGGTCATCGCTGATCAATTCCGGAATGCCGGAGGTGATCATGCGCCGCAACCGCTCGCGCGGATCGGCAATCCCGTCGATGAGTTGGCGGCGACGTGTGCTGAATTCGTCGAGCACGTTCTTCACCGCCTCAATGACTAGCTTGTCGAAGGATTCGAAGTGGTAGAGCACGCTGCCGGTACTGATTCCGGCCTGCTCGGCCACCGCCCGAATATTCGCCCCGGCAATCCCGTGGGCGCCGATCACATGGGTGGCGGCGGAGAGCAAATCGCGTTTGCGCTGCTGACTTTTGGACATCAAACTTCCTCTTCCTCTAGTTGCCGCTCGGGGGCCGGGACAACTTTCATGCGTTGGGTCAGCGCCGCGTAGCGTTGCGGTGTGCGGCGTTTCATCACCAGTCCGACGATGACGCCGGTCAGGAAAATCACCGGCACCACACCGATCAGAAGCCAGTTGATCGGGCCTTCGAACCCGGAGACCAGGTCGAAGTTCAGCACGATCACGGTGAAGGCCGATAAGAGTCCGACGGCACCGAGGACCGGCGCAATAACTACTCTCCACATACCGTAGCCGCGCCGGTTGCTGCGGAAGAAGCCGATGACCGCCAGCGCGGCGATGCCCTGGGAGAAGACCAGCCCGGCCACGCCCACCGCGTAAGTCCACAGCGCCAGGCCGACGAAGGGGTCGGCGTCGCAGGCGGCGGCGATAACCAGCGCAACGGCCGAGAGCGCGGTGAAGGACAGCGAGGCGATGTGCGGGGAGGACATCGTGCGGTGGGTGCGCGCGAAGATCTGCGGTAGCAGGCGTTCGCGGCCCAGCGAGAACAGGTAACGCGAGCAGGCATTGTGGAAGGCCAGTACCGCGGCGAAGAAACTGGTTATGATCAGGATTTCCAGCACCACCCCGGCCCAGGCGCCCAATGCGTTGCTGCCGGCGATGAACATCATTTGTTCGAAGTCGGCGGAGTTCGCCAGCTCGATGATTCCGGCGGGACCGAAAGCCACGGCCAGCGCCCAGAAGGTGAAGGCGTAGAACACCGCGAGGAAGACGATGGCGATATAGGTGGCCCTAGGTACGGTGCGTTGCGGGCGTTGGGCCTCTTCGGCGTAGATCACGGTGCCCTCAAAGCCGAGGAACGCGCCGAAACCGAAGACGAACAGAGCGCTCGCTCCCGAGGCGAAGAGCACGTTCTGCGGGTCGAAGGTCGCTTGCGTGGCCTCGGGAATGGCGGAACCGTTTTGGATGATGATCGCAATGCAGATTACTAACAGGATCACGATTTCGGCCGTAAGGAGCACGGCGAGCACCTTGGCGCCGACGTCAATGCGCCGGTAGCCCAGCACGCCGACCAGCACGATGGACAGCACCGCCCACACGCCCCAGTGCAAGTCGATGCCGAGTAGTTGCGAGAAGGTTAGTTGCGCGTAGAAGCCAAGCAGGGCGTAGAAGCAGATGCACAGAAAGGCATAGGCGACGACGGTGAGGAAGGCGACGCCGATGCCTACCGGCTTGCCGAGGCCCGCGGCCGCATAGGCGTAGAAGGCACCGGTATTGCGTACATAGCGGGACATGGCGGTGAAGCCGACGGCGAAGAAAAGCAGGGCGACGCCGCTGGCGAGCATGGCGCCGGGGGCACCGATGCCGCCGACGAGGAAGGCTAGCGGCGCCGAACTGACCGCGACGGTCAGCGGGGCCGCTGCGGAGACAACGAAGAACACGATGTCCAAGGTTCCGAGTCTTCCTTGGGCCAGGGCGGCACGTGGCGGAGCTTGCTGAGAAGTGAGTTGCATGGTGGAGCCTCCCTGAGGCGGGTTGGCGAGAAATTGATCGGCCGTACGAATACTTTGTGCTCTAGATCACCTTAAAGTCAACGGTTTCTCGAAAATTTCTGAACAGCTGTTCAACTTTCTGGACTGGTTTGAGGATGGTTTGTGACCGCTACTGCGTGGTGCGTCGTCACGTTGCGAAATAGTCGTAAAGCGGCATATGCGGCCGTCGGTCACTACCACTGACTTTGTCATCCTCAAGGAGTATGGTGTATCGCGCGGGCGCTGGTTACGCTGTGCGTATCATCAAATGACGGCGCGTTGATTTCTGCCCGTACATTTCTCATTGTCCGCGAAAGGCAAGACATCAATGGGTAGCACTCGTTCACAGCGAAGCAAGAAGGTCCGCGCGATTATGGCAGGCGGTGTGGTGCTGGGTCTCGGCGTTGCCGCCACTCTGGCCGCATGGAACAGCTCGGACTTCGCCGCTGGCACCTTCGGCACCGGCAATATGGTGCTCGAGGGCAGCACCAACGCCACCGACTTCGCCAACCACCCCGAATCCTCCCCGGCCACGCTGAGCTTCGGCATCGAGTCGCTGAACCTGGCGCCCGGTGAATCGGTGACCGCTCCCTACGCGGTGCGGCTCTCGAGCGATACCACGGTGGATGCAACCGTGGTGCTGAACACCGAGGTGAGCTCCCCGAACGCCGGTTTGAGCTACACCATCACTCAGTCCAGCACCCCCGACTGCGCCAACGGTACGCAGACCGGCTGGGTCGGCACCCGTGCGCTGGCCACCGCCGACGGCGTACAGACCAGCCCGCTGTCGTTGAGCCAGGGCGCCGATACCGCCGCCGGTGCCCCGGTCAACCTGTGCTTCACCGTCAGCGCCGGCGCGCAGGCGGACCTGACGCCGGGTCAGACCACGAGCGTGGTGTGGGAATTTGCCGCAACACAGGCTGACAACTAGCACGAAGGCCACGCGCCGGGCCCGTCTGACGGGTCGGCGCGTGGCCGCCGTACTAGCCGGAGGACTGGTGCTCGGGGTCGGGGCGGCAACGACCCTGGCCGCGTGGACCTCCTCGCAGTATGCCCAGAGCTCGGTGGGCACCAGTATTTTTGCGCTGGAAAGCACGGTGGATGCCACCGGTTCCACCGGCTGGGCCGATTACCCGCAGGGTGCGGCCGCGCAGCTGAATCTCGACGCCGCGGCGTTGAGCCCCGGCGCGCGGAAAACTGCCAGCTTTCTGGTGCGTACCACCTCGGCCAGTACCGTCGGCGGCGCGTTGGTGCCGAAGCTGGCGTTGGTGCCCACCTCGAAAACCGGTTCGCTGCCCAGCTATCTGCAGTACTCTCTGGAGTCGGTGAGCATCGGCACCTCCTGCGCCTCGCGCACCATTGCCTCCGGCGCCTGGCGGGCCATGGACGCCGACCCGGTGATCACCGGAAATCAGCAGGTGCAGGCGGCGCGCGGCAACCTCGTGAAGTACTGCCTCGATCTGCGCATGGTGGCCGACAACGTCCCCTCCAGCGTGCAGGGGGCCACGGTGGGGCTCACCCTCACGGTGACCGGGAGCAGCGAATGAGTTCAGCTTCCTCCGGCAGGCGGTGGAGTTGGGCTAGGGTCCCCGGGGCGCTCGGGGACATCTTGCTGTGGTTGCTCGCGGGGCTCGGACTGATCTGCATCGTGCTGGTGATTATCGCCAAAACCCAGTCGCTCTCGCTGATCATGTTTTCCACCGGTTCGATGTCCCCGACGATTCCGGCCGGCTCGGTGGCCTTGGTGCAACAGGTACCCGCCGCGGAGGTGTCGGTGGGAGATGTGGTGACCGTGGAACGTCCCGGAAAGCTGCCGATCACCCACCGAATCGTCGAGAAGGAGCCGGGCACGGGGACAATGGTTGAGCTGACCCTGCGCGGGGATGCCAACGAGCAGAACGACCCCGAACCCTACCGGGTGAGCGAGGTGCGGATTGTGCGCGGGAGCGTGCCGGAGCTGGCCCACGTGGTGGTGTTCTTCCAGCGCCCGGCGGTGCTCGGAGTGCTCAGTGTGCTGGCCGCGGGGCTGGTGACCTGGGCTTTTTGGCCGCGCCCGCAGGGTCGAAGGGCACGACGATGAGGTATCGTGCCGCGCTGGCCGCGGTCGCCTGCCTGGCCTTGGCGGCGCTTGGCGTGGTCGGTCCGACGCAGGCGACCTGGCAGCACAGTCAGGTGGCCGATGCCGGCACCGTGGGTGCTGTGCAGTTGCCCGGACCGGCGAGTACGACCTGCACGAACATCCCGAACCTATTGGGCGCACGGGCGCAACTGAGCTGGCCGGCGGCCACGGTGCCGCCGGGTGTCAGCTCCATCCGGTACCGGGTGACCTCGCAATTCGAGGGATACAGTGCGGTGCGCCAGGATTTCACCACCAATACGCAGATGACCTTCACGACGACCCTGCTTGAGGGGCTGCTGAGCCTCTCCATTGGGCGTATCGACCGGCTGAACGTCACCGTCGAGACGTTCTATAAGTACCCGTCGAGCGAATGGGTATCGGTGACCTCTGCCCACCGCGTACTGTTGCGCAACGGTGGGTTGTTAGGCGTTGCCGCCTCGGTGACCTGCGAGGTCGAGGGAACAAGAGCCGGCTAGTTGGTCTGGTGGCTGCGCGCTTGTACCGAATCGCGGCGAATCAGCCCGGTGTCTAGGGTGATGCGCTCGGCCGCATGGGTGGGGCTGTCGATACGTTCGAAGAGCTTATCGGCCGCCCGGGCGCCGAGTTCATGCATGGGTTGGGCGATCATGCTCAGTGGTGGGTCCATCACCTCGGCCCAGGGGTTGTCGTCGAAGCCGATGAGCGACATATCTTCCGGCACACGCAGTCGAGCCTGCCGGATGGCGCGCAGGGCGCCGACGATGGCATCGGATTCGGTGCAGAATAGGGCGGTGGGTGGTTGCGCGAGTTCGAGCATCCGGGTGACCTCGGCCTTGGCATGTTCGGCGGTCTTTTCGCCCACCATCACCAGGTCGAGATCGCAGGGTAGGCCCGCATCGTCCAGGGCATCCAAATAGCCTTCGAGACGCTCGCCCTCGGTGAAGAGATTATTGGCCGAGGCATCGACGAGCTCGCGGCGCACCGTCGGACGGTGGGCGCTCGGTGGGCCCCAGACGAAGCCGACGCGTTGGTGGCCGGCGGCGATCAGCTCGCTGACCGCCAGGCGTGCCGCGGCGCGATTATCGATGACCACCTCATTCAGTCCCAGTTCGGGAATCGCGCGGTCCACCAGGACCACCGGGATGCCCTGCGCGGCGGCGGCGCTGATATGTCCGGCCCCGGCGGCGGTACGCGCCGAGGTGGAGATGATGATGCCATCCACCCGCTTATTGATCAGCGTATTCATCGCCGACACTTCCTCGGCCAAGTCTTCGTGAGAGCTGATGACCAGGGTGTCGACCCCGCGGGCGCGTGCGGTATCGGAAATGCCGCGCATGACCCCGGCGAAGAAGGGGTTGCCAATATCGGCGATGATCACCCCGATGGTGTGGGTGACGCCGGTGGACATGCTGCGGGCCAGGGCGTTGGTTCGGTAGCCGAGGCGTTCGGCGGCGGCCAGCACTTTATCCTGCATGGCCGGGCTGACATAACCGTAGCCGCCGAGGGTGCGCGCGGCCGTGGCGCGGCCAACTCCGGCCTCGCGGGCCACATCGGAAATCGTTGGGGCACCGGTTCGCGGTTGCGGCATTAGGGGGCTACTCCCGTGCTCGTGGGTCTTACCCTCATCTTACTGGCAGCGTTTCATCGCGCCAGCTGCGCGGATGGGCGAAGGCCGCCTCCACGGTGCACTGCCCCTTCGCCGCCTCGGCCGCCCGCTCAAGGCCGCGCCGCAGCGCTTCGAGGGTCGGACGTTGCCGCCGCGACCAGCCATCGGCCAACAGCGAGGTGGCGAAGCCGGCCAGCGCGGCGTCCCCGCACCCCATGGTGTCGCGTAGCTGTGTGGGGTCTTGGTGCAGGTGTGCCGGGTGCGTGAGGATCTGGCTGCCGTCGAAAAGCCGGGAGCCGGCGGTCCCGCAGGTGCCCAGAACCAGCGGTGCACCGGCCGCGTGGATGTTGCGCAACAGTTCATCGGCTTGCTCGGGTGGCAGCTCGCCGCAGGAGACCAGGGCGAGGTCCACGAGCGGTGCCACTCGGGTCAGATACTCGGCGCTGCGGTATTCGGGTTCGCTGGAGAAGTCGAAGCTGACCAGGGTGTTGGTCTCGCGCAGCGCCGCGAGCTGGGATTCGAGCCCGGAATAGACGCTGGAATGCGCCAGATCGAAGCCGGAAATATAGGCTAGGAGTTCCGCGTCGAGTTCCAGTGGATCGGAGACCGTGACCCCGCCGCCGTTCCAGCCTAGGAAGACGCGTTCGGAATCGACCACGTGGAGCCGAGAGATCCCGGTGGCCCCGTGCTTGACCTGGCTGCGCGAGGTGTCCACCCCTTCGGCCTCGAGGCAACCGCGCAGAAAGCCGGCGAGCTCGTCGTCTCCGAAGACTCCGAGGTAGGCCGATTCGGCGCCGTGACGCCGGGCGAACACCGCCACATTAACGGCGTTGCCGCCGGGGTAGTCGACCTGACGGTCGATGAAGCGGTCGATAATGTTATCGCCCAGGCCGAGCACGCGCATCGGGGGATCTCCTTCGCAGTAAGAGGTGTGTGCTCGCGGCCCCGCCGGGGAGCGGGGCCGCGCGGGTGTGTTTAGTACTCCATCACCCGGTAGTAGCGGCGCAGGTCCAGCGAGTGTTCGCGCACGCGCTCGAGGTGCTTGCTGACTCGGCCCATCACGGTGTCGAGCACGATGGGGGCGATCAACGCCCGGCTCTCGGCGCTGAACCCGGCGAGCTCGTAGTTGCGGGTATCGAAGACGCTGACGTTCGAGGTGATGCGCTTGGCGAAGTCCTCTGCGCGGTCGGTCAGAGGCCGGGTGTCGTCTTCACCCTGGAAGATGATGACCGAGGTGTCTTCCTCGAGCAGCTCGAGTGAGCCGTGGAAGAACTCGGCGCTGTGCACGCGGGTGGTCTTCAGCCACTGCATTTCTTCGAGGATGCACATCGAGTACAGGTAGGTGAAGCCCCAGAGAGGGCCACCGCCGATCAGGAAGTGATAGTCGGTGTCCTTGTTCTTCTCGGCAAAGTCGATGGCCTGCGCTTCGGCCTGTTGCGCGGCAGCAACCAGGGCGTCCGGCAACTGGCGGAGCTCATCGGCCAGTACCGGGTAGTGTGCGAAATCGCCGCGGCGGTGCAGGATGTTGCCCACCAGTAACAACATCTGCATGTCGAAGGGCCAGGTTTTCGGTTCGGAGGTGAAGGCCTTGTCGACCTTTTCGGCGATGGGGCTGTCGGCGTGACCGGTGAAGGAGACGGTCTGTGCGCCGCGCGCTGCGACATAGTCAATGGCGCGCACCACGTCGTCGGTGGTGCCGGAGACCGAGGTGAACACGGCCAGGGTGCGTTCGCTGATCAGTGCGTTACCGGTTTCTACCAGCTCGGCGGCGATTAGGGCCTGCACCGGCAGCGTGGAGGTGCGGCGGGCTAGGAACTCATAGGGCCACATTTGGGCATAGGTGCCGCCCGAGCCGATGAGCAATACGTTGTCGATGCCGGTGCTCAGGAGCGTATCGAGATGTGCTTCGATCTCCGGGCGGAGGGCTACGGCACTGGCAATTTGGGTGCGGAATTCGGATTCGTTGAAGCCGAGCATATGCGGTGATCCTTTCACAGATCCTCGTGAGATGGTGACCTATCTGGTACCGGTATCAGGTGCGAATAATGCTTGCATGCCCAAAGTGGTCGCGTCAAGGGTGGGGTGCCGTAGATTTTCCCGCTTAACCACCCGTTATTCATTGTGTTTATAGGGGAAATTTTCGAGGGGATAGTGGCGCTAGGGCTGGCGCGAGGAAAAATTCAACAAAACTCTGGTACCGGTATCAGAAAGTGTGTATATTCGCATCCAAGTTATTCATTGCTCCGAGCGGCAGGCGCCGGCACTCGGGCGAGAAGAGGAGCATTTTCATGAAGTTTCCCCGCACACAGATGGCCGCGCTGGTCGCGGCATCGGCCCTGGCCTTGAGCGCATGTTCGGGCGGTAGCCCCGCGGCGGCACCCGCGGCGGACCTCACCGCCGAACCGGACTACAACGGAAGCATTAGCGTCTTGACCAAATTCGCCGGTGAGCCGCTCGAGGCTTACTTCGAAGATGTGGCCGCCGCCTACCAGAAGGAGCACCCCGGTGTCAGCATCGAGCTGATTCAGGAAACCGACCAGTCCATCAAGGACAAGATTCGCACGCTCACCGCCTCACAGGCGCTGCCCGATGTGTACTTCACCTGGGCCGGAAACTGGCAGGAGAACTACGTCAACGGTGGGCTGGCCGCCGACCTAAGCGAAGTCATCGCCCCGGAGACCGAATGGGGTAGTAGCTTCGGTGAGGCCTCGCTGGATGCATTCGCCGTGGATGGGAAATACTACGGAATCCCGCTGTACAACAACGGCAAGTTCATGGGCTACAACAAGGCCGCCTTCGAAAAGGCCGGAGTCGACGTCCCCACGAACTTCGACGAACTCATCTCCAGCTGCGAGCCGCTGCGCAAGGCCGGGTACGAGCCGATCGCCTTCGGCAACAAGGACGGCTGGCCCGGGCTGCACTACCTAGGCCAGCTCTTCGCCTACAACGTCCCCGCCGAGGTGCTGCACGCCGACTTTGACCCGCAGACCGCCTCTTGGCAGGACCCGGGCTATGCCACCGCGCTCGAACAGTACAAGCAGTTGGTCGATTCCTGCACCGACACCGGTGCCGGGTCCAACGGCGTGCTGTACACCACCGCACAGGAAGCCTTCTCCGGCGAACGTGCCGCGATGTACTACCAAGAGGTGCTCGAATTCGACTCCGTGGCCGGAGAGAAGAAGCTCGACCCGGAGAAGTTCGGCATCTTCGCGCTACCCGCTCCGGCCGATGCCGCCGGAGACCCCGCGGCCATTGAGGGTTCCCCCGAGGGCTATATGATCAACGCCCGCTCGCCGCAGGCCGCCCTGGCGGCGGACTTCATGAAGTTCGCGACGAATACGCAGAACGCGCAGACCCTCTCCGCCACGCCATATGGCCAGCCGAGTGCCGTGAAGGGCGCGGTGACCGAAGAGACCTCCTCGAAGGCCGTCTTTGAGGGAATCGAGAAGGTCAACGAGGCCTCACAACTGGTGATTTGGCTGGATACCGTCACCGTGCCGGAGGTGGCCGACGCCTGGTTGGCCGGTGGAGAGGCGCTGACCAGTGGCAGTAGCACCCCGGCCGAGGTTATCGATTCGGTCCGCGCGGCCAGCGAATCGGCTAAGTAGGTGCCGTGATGACCCTGACGCATAGCGCTCCGCCGCGGCGCCACCCCAGCGGTGCGCCGGCGCGGCGGAGCGGGCGGCCCAGCCCGGCCCTTTTCAGTCGCCGGCTGAGCCCACGCGGCCTGCTCTGGTTGGCCCCGGCGGTGCTGATTCTGCTCTCCTTCGTCTATTGGCCGTTGGTGCAGAACTTCGCCTTCTCGATGACCGAGTGGGATGTGTATACCGGCACGCAGGAATTTGTGGGGCTGGAGAACTTCAGTCGGCTGGCCACCGATCCGGTATTCCACCGCTCGCTGCTGAACAACCTGCTCTACGCCGGACTTTCACTGATCTTCCAAGTGGCCGGGGCGCTGTTGTTGGCGGTGGTCATCGAGTCTCGACGTAGCGAACGCCTGCGCCGGGCGTTACGGGCGATCTACTTCGTCCCCTCGGCCATCTCGCTGACCGTCGCGGGCCTGCTGTTCTACTTCATCTATGAGCCGAAGCTCGGCATGCTCAACCACTTGCTCGAGGCGGTCAACCTCGGCGCCTTGGCCCAGCCGTGGCTGGGCCAGGAATCGACCGCGATGCTCGGGATCATCATGATGAGCCAGTGGCAGGGTTTTGGCTACAGCACGCTGCTCTTCGCGGTAGCCATCCAGCGTATTCCGCGCGAGCTCTACGAGGCCGCCGAAATTGACGGGATCGGTCCGGTGCGTCAGTTCTTCACCATCACTGTGCCACTGGTGCGCGAGATGTCCGGACTCATGGTGATCGTGACGATCTCCGGGGCCTTTCAGGTCTTCAACGAGGTGATGGTGATGACCAGCGGTGGGCCGAATAACTCCACTCAGGTTCTGGGCACGTGGCTCTATCACAACGGTTTCTCGCGCAATGACTTCGGCTATGCCGCGGCCATTGCGACGGTGATCTTCGTGGTGACGATTTCGATCGGCCTGGTTCAGATGTGGTACACCAAGCGCAGGAGAGTGCAATGGTAAGCAAGGGCTATTTCTTCGCGGTGATCGGTCGGGTCTTCGCCTGGACCTTCCTGCTGGGTCTGGCAGTGATCGTGATCTACCCGCTGCTCTGGATGCTGCTCAACGGTTTCAAAACCAATAGCGAGCTGTTCGCCAACCCCTTCGCCCTGCCACAGCAGTTCAGCTGGCAGAACTACGTCAACGCCTGGAACCGCGGGGTCAGCAACTACGTGACCACCAGCGTGCTGGTGACCGTTACCTCGACGATCGCCACGGTGTTCATCTCCGCCTGGGCCGCCTATGGGCTGAGCCGGGTGAAAATCCCGTTCTCGAAGTTCTGGACCGGATTCATTCTCGGCGGGCTCATGCTCGCCCCCACCGTGGCACTGGTGCCGTTGGTGAAGCTGATGCAGGCGCTGGGGCTGTACAACACCTTCTGGGCGTTGCTGATTCTCTACACGGCTTTCCGCATCCCGTTCACCACCTTCTTGATTCGCGCCTACATGATCGATCTGCCCTTCGAGATCGACGAGGCGGCGGAGATGGACGGGGCCAGCCGCTGGAAGACCTTCTGGCACATCATCCTGCCGATGTGCACCCCGATTCTGGTCTCCACGGTTCTGTTGCATGTGCTGTTCGCATGGAACGAGTACATTTTCGCGATGGTCTTCACCAACGGCACCGGCGTCGAACCACTACCGGTGGGGCTGACCAGCCTGATGAGCAAGCATGGCACCGACTATCCGGTGGTCTTCGCCGGAATGGCCATCGCGGCGATCCCGGTACTGGTGCTGTTCTTCGCCAGCCAGCGCTACTTCGTCAAGGGTCTGAGCGAGGGAGTCGGCAAATGACCGGTGCGCTGCCGGTGATCGCCGGAAGCAACTTCGGCTATCAGCGGTACCCGCTGCGGCATTGCTTTGCGCAGATGGCCGCCGCGGGGCGCACCGACTTTGAGTTGTGGGGGATTGTCGGGCATGCGCACCTTCCCTGGCTCAGCGATGCGCAGGCTCGGGCGCTATGCGCCCAAGCCGCCGACTACGGGTTGCGCATTCGATGCCTGACTCCGGAGCAGGTCAGCTATCCGGTCAACATCGCCTCCCCGGACCGTGACCTTCGGCGGCACAGCCTGCGCGGATTTCGCCGGGCCGCGCAGCTTGCGGCCGAGCTTGGTGCCGAGTTGTTGTTTCTGACCGCCGGCTGCGGCTCAGCCCTCGAGGAGCCCGAACGGGGCTTTGCGCGCAGTGCCGAGGCGCTCGCCGAGATCTGCGGTTACGCCCACGAGCTGGGGTTGCGTTGTGTGCTCGAACCCTTGCAACCCAGCGAATCGAACCTCGTGACCACCGCCGGGCAGACCGCCGCGATGCTCGAGGCGGTGCGTGCGCCGAATTTGGGGGTCACGCTGGATACCGTGGCCATGGCGGTGGCTGGCGAAAGTGTGGAGGACTATTGGCGAAGCGTCGGGGACCGATTGTGGCATGTGCACCTGATCGATGGCAGACCCGCCGGGCATTTGGCCTGGGGTGATGGGTGGCTCGATCTGCGCGGGATCCTGCGCGATTTGGTGGCCGGTGGATACGCCGGGCTGCTGACCGTGGAGCTTTTCGGCGAGGGAAAATATCATGCGGATCCCGGAGCCGCGCATCGGCGTTCGGCGCGGGCTATTGAGCAGGTTTTGGGAGAGCTGAGCGGTCACCTAGGGCGTAATTGATACGGCTGTTGGTGGTTTGAAGGCCTCGAAGCGAAGGCGGAAGTTCCACGGTGAACTAATAATGAACTTAATTCTTTTAAGTGCTTGTGCTCACGTTCCATGGGCCGTATCGTAGAAAACGAATCATATTCGTTATTTAGGTCATGACCACCCGTGCCGGCGATCACCGTGCAGTGTGGCGACCTACTGGCCCCGGGGCGGCGCTAGGCCGCCACCGATGAGGAACAGCATCCATGAGCACCTACTTCATGCCTGCAGAAACCGCTGCCCACGAGCGGATCTACATGGCCTTCCCGTCGAGCGGTTACACGCTGGGAGATACCGAGGAACAGGCCGAAGCCGCCCGCACCACTTGGGCTAATGTCGCCCGTGCCGTGGCCCGCTTTACTCCGGTCACCATGGTCGTCGACCCGGCCGCCGAGGCCGAGGCACGCCGCCACCTGGGCGACGCGGTGGACTACGAATTCCGCGAGCTCAACGACGCCTGGATGCGCGACATCGGGCCGACCTTCGTGCGCGGCGCCTCAGGGGAGCTGGCCGCGGTGAACTGGAACTTCAACGGCTGGGGCGCTCAGGAGTGGGCCAGCTGGGACAAGGACAGCAAGATCGCCAACGAGGTGGCGGCGCTGAGCAACGTCCCCGTGTTGCCCTCCAGCATCACCAACGAGGGCGGTGGCATCCACGTCGACGGCGAGGGCACCATTCTGGCAACGCGCAGCGTGCAGCTGGATCCGGGGCGCAACCCGCAGGCCACCGAGGAACAGATCGAGGCCGAGTTCGCCCGCCTGCTGGGCACCGAGAAGGTCATCTGGCTCAACCGTGGACTAACGCGCGATAACGAGGAGTTCGGCACCCGCGGGCACGTGGATATCGTCGCCTGCTTCCCGGCCCCCGGCGTCGTGCTCTATCACGATCAGCAGGATGACACCCATCCGGACTTCGCGATCTCCGCCGAGGTGCGCTCGATTCTGGAGAACGCCACCGACGCCCGCGGGCGAGCTCTGAAGCTCGTGCCGGTCCCGGCCCCGACGGTGCTTAAGGACGAGGAAGGCTGGGTGGATTACTCCTACATCAACCACCTGGTCACCAACGACGGGGTGATCGCCTGCGCCTTCAACGACCCGAACGACGAGGTCGCCGCCGGCATCCTCGCCGAGGTGTACCCGGGACGCGAGGTCGTCTCGGTGGACGCAACCGAACTGTACGCCCGCGGTGGCGGAATCCACTGCATCACCCAACAGGTACCAACCCGATGAATTCAACGACCAACACCAGCAAGCTGAGCACCGAGCCGGTCACCAAGACCGGCAAGGGGCTGACCGCCGGGCAGATCGGCCTGTTCACCGCCATCGTCATCGGCGTCTCGACCATCGCCCCGAGCTACGTGGTGGCCAGCACCCTGGGTCCCACCGCCGAAGCCGTGGGCACCCACCTGCCAGCGATCTTCATCGTCGGCTTCATCCCCATGTTCCTGGTGGCCCTGGGCTACCGCGAGCTGAACCGGGCGATGCCCGATAATGGCACGACCTTCACCTGGGTGTGGCGGGCCTTTGGTCCGCGCGCCGGCTGGATGGGCGGTTGGGGCATGCTCGCCGCCAATATCATCGTGCTCTCCAACCTGGCCGGTGTGGCCGTGGACTTCTTCTACCTGTTCCTCGGGCAGGCCTTCGGGCGCCCCGAGCTGGCCGACCTGGCCACGAACCCCTGGATCAACGTCGCCACCTGCCTGGTCTTCATGCTCGGCGCCACCTGGATTTCGGTGCGCGGGCTGCACGCCGCCTCGATCGTGCAGTACCTGCTGGTGGGACTGCAGGTGCTGGTGCTGCTCTGGTTCACCTTCGCCGCCTTCGCCAAGGCCGGACCGGCCGTCGAGTTCTCCGCCGAATGGTTCAACCCGATGGGCATCGACTCCTTCTCCGCGATGGCGGTGGGCCTGAGCCTGTCGATCTTCGCCTTCTGGGGCTGGGACGTCTGCCTGACCATGAACGAGGAAACCAAGAACGGCGAGCGCACCGCCGGTGTGGCCGCGGGCTTCACCGCGGTGGCCGTGCTGGCCATCTACCTGCTGACCTCCGTGGCCGCCACCGTATTCGCCGGTGTGGGCACCGAGGGGCTGGGGCTGGCCAACCCGGAAACCATCGGCAACGTCTTCGCCTCGCTGGCCGGACCGGTGATGGGCCCGGCGGCGATCCTGCTCTCGCTGGCCACCCTGGCCTCCTGCGCCGCCTCGCTGCAGTCCACCATGATTTCCCCGGCACGCTCGATGCTCTCGATGGGACACCACGGGGCACTGCCGCCGGCCTTCACCCGGATCCACCCGAAGTTCGGCACCCCGGCGTTCTCGACCATCGTCGCCGCGGTGATCTCCACCGCCTTCTACGCGCTGATGCGTTTCGTTTCCACGAACGTGCTCAACGATACGATCCTTGCCCTGGGCATGATGATCTGCTTCTACTACGGCGTGACCGCCTTTGCCTGCGTCTGGTACTTCCGCCGCACCCTGCGCGCCTCGCTGCGCAACCTGATCACCCGCGGCATTGCCCCGCTGCTCGGCGGCATCGCCTTGCTGGCCGTGTTCGTACAGACCGTGATCGACTCGCTCGACCCGGACTACGGCTCGGGCACGCACGTGGCCGGCATGGGGCTGGTGTTCGTGGTCGGAGTGGGCATCCTGATCCTGGGTGCGGTGTTCCTCATTGGCGCTCGCAACCGTCGTCCGCGTTTCTACGACATCCGTCCGGAAACCCGCTATGTGCGACAGGACCTCGAACAAGGCTAGCCGCCAATAGCTAGTCCGCACGCCCCGTCCGCCCCGCCCGTCTTTGCGACGCCGGGACGGGCGGGGCGTTGCGCTAGGTTAGAGATAGGCATGCGGTACGGGAGGTGGACGACGGGTGGGAATCGGTGCGCTCTTGGCGATGGCCGGGTCGGCCTTCCTCGGCAGTTCCCTCCAACGCATCTCCGGCATGGGTTTCGCCCTGGTGGCTTCGCCCTTTCTCGTTCTCGTGCTGGGGCCCTACGAGGGAATTATGCTGGTGAATTTCCTCGGCGCCTGTTCGGCGGCGCTGATCTTCCTGCAGGTCTTCCGGCAGGTGGAGTACCGCAAGGTCGGGCTGCTGCTACTTCCGGCGGTGGTGATGACCGTTCCCGGCGCATGGGTGGCCGGCCATCTGGGCTCGGGTTGGCTCAACGTGATGATTGCGGCGCTGGTGCTGCTGGCCCTGTCGCTCAGCTTTGCGATCCGCAACCTGCCCATTGCCCAAAGCCGAGCGCTGGCGGTGGGCGCCGGGGCACTGTCCGGGTTCATGTCGGTGACCGCCGGCGTCTCCGGCCCGGCCATCGCCGGCTATGCGGTAGCCACCCGCTGGCCACAGGCCAAATTCGCGATCTCCGTGCAGCTCTACTTTCTGGTGTTGGCCACCGCCTCGCTACTGGCCAAGGGTGGGATGCCGCGGCTCAGCGGACCGGCCTGGACCGCCTGCCTCATCGCCATGGTGTTGGGCATCACCGTTGGGAATCTGCTGGCGGCGAAGATCAATCCCGCCTTCAGCCGCGCGGTGGTCATCCTCATTGCCCTGGCCGGCGCGCTGAGCCTCCTATTCTCTGGAATTACGCAACTCGCCGCATAATGGTGCAGACGGATCAACAGGCGAAAAGGGCGGGGTAGTGCGCAGTCAGGTCAGCAAACTCGATATCGAGCGTCACGCATTGTGGGCCGGCGCCGCCGGGAGTGTGCTTGGTTTGATCGTGGCGCTGATTGTCTTTGCGGGGCGACGCCCACCGCTGGCCGGTGGGCTATCGGTCGGTTCGGTCTCCGCGCTGACCGCGGGCGCCGCCGTGGTCGCGGCCAGCGTCTGGGGATTTCGACAGTTGCTCGTGGTCCGCGAACCCTGGTTGGCCGATATTCCGCCCTGGCGCAAGGCACTGACCATGACCGGTCTGGTACTCGTGCACAGCGGTGGCATCGTGATGGCCCTATCCACCCTGTTCTACCTGGCGCAGCAGGCCTTTTTCGGGCTGGACGTCGACGCCCTGGCCGGTTCGCTTTTCGTGGCCGCCGCCACCGGCATCGGTTGCTATATCGCCTTGGGATCCACCGCGCGCACCGACGCGGCGAGCCTCGCCGGGGTGCTCGGGGTATTCATGGTCGCCGGGGTGAGCATCAGCATGCTCCTGGCCGAGGAACTGGGCTGGTGGCGGGTGATGTTCTCCGCGCTGGGCACGTCGCGCGCCGGGGCCGGCTCCTTCTGGACCTTTAACACCACGCTGGTGGTCTCCGGGCTGGTGCTAGCCTCGCTCACCGAATTCCTCACCCGCGACCTGGCCAGGCTCGGCGCGATCTATCGGCAGCGGGTGCTGGCCCGTCCTCGGCGCTGGGGGAAGGTCTTTCGGCCACGCCCCTGGTTCGTCCGCTGGTGCCTGCTGCTGGTCGCGGCCGCCGTCGTGTTCATTGGTTTGGTCCCGGTGGCTCCGGCCGAATCACTGCATTCGGCCTTCGTGCGCATTGCGGCGGCGGGCATGATGGTGCTCTTCGCTGGCAGCCTGCTGCTGTTTCCCGGTTTCCCGGCAGCCTTCCACCTGTTTTCGGTGGCCTCGCTCATCGCGGTGGTGCTGGCAAATCTGCTGTGGACCCGCTGGCACTATTACAACCTGACCGGCTTTGAACTGGTCGCGGTGGCCATATGTTTCGGATGGTTAAGCGTCTTTATCCGCACCACCGCCGCGATGGTCGAGGGAATTGAAAGCTAGCGAACGCCCGATCCGGCCAGCTGCTTTGTTTCCGGATACTGGTTAGAAACCATTCGGAAAATGCGCTGGCCTAGGCGCAAGCCGCCCTGCGGATGCCGTTCTAGCGCACCCCATTCGACAAGCTCGGCGACGAGCCGATGCGCGGAACTAATGGGTAAATCGGCATGTGCCGCAATGTCCGCCACCTTGATGGGGGCGGGCGACTGTTCAAACGCCGCAAGGATTTCGAGAACTCGGTTGGTAACCGAGCGGCCGGGCTGAGAGGTTCCACCTGACATGTATAACTCCGGTCAGTGAAGCGCGCCGAAGCGCGAACGGGCGATGATGACGGTCCCCAATTTCCCCGCCCGTCAGTCTAATAGGCGAAGCTGACCAGTAGTAGGATCCAAAGCTGGGAATTTCATCAATAAAAATGTGCCGCCCGCCACATCGTTGTTTCGGAGCGCTCTTGGCGTAGGGTATCTGCACGGAAAGGCAAGGATGAGTCAGATAATTAGCAACAGCGTGCGCGGGGTACTTTTCGACTGCGATGGGGTACTCGTGGACTCCGAACCGATCACCAATGCGGTGCTGCGGACGATGCTGCACGAACTGGGGTGGGCGATCTCCGCACAGGAGTGCATTGAGCTATTTATCGGCCGGGCGTTATGGGATCAGCGGGAGCTGATCTTCGAGCACAGTTCCGTGTGGATCACCGAGGACTGGTTGGCCGAGTTCCGCACCCGCCGCGATGCCCAACTGCGCGCTCAGCTGCAAGCCATCGATGGGGCCGCGGCGGCCGTGCGCGCAGCGGCGGACCGGTTCGATTCGCGGATCGCCTGCGCCACCGGGGCGGACCTGGGCAAGGCCACCATGCAATTGGAGATGACCGGGCTGCTGCCGCTCTTCGCCGGGCAACTCTACAGCGGCATGGATCAACCCCGTAGTAAACCCGCTCCGGACGTCTATCTGGCAGCTGCCGCCGGGATCGGCATCGATCCGACCACGGCGCTGGTTATCGAGGACACCGTTTCGGGGGTGCGGGCCGGAGTTGCGGCCGGGGCCACGGTGCTCGGATTCTGCCCCGGCGGTCCAGTCCATTCCTCGCCCGAAACCCTGCGTGCCGCCGGAGCCCAACACACCTTCAGCCATATGGACCAGCTTGCGGAGCTGCTTGGTTGCCTCACGCCCCAGCAATAGCCCACCGGCGCGAAGGTGCCCAACTTCACCGTTGCTCTTAGACGCAGACATGAAACAATGGAAGAGATGACTTCGAGCAACTCCACCACACTGTCCGCGGCCGAACGCAAGGCCCTGCGCCAGGAGCAGGCCGCCGCCCAGCGCGCCCAGCAACTGCGTATTTCTCAATCGCGGGCCAAGGCCGAAGGGCGCGCCCAGGTGATCCCCACGGCCGAGGGGTGGAAGCAGCAGATGGGCGCCGACGGCCGCCCCGAACTGCAGTTCTCCACCAAGCGTCGGGTCTCGCAGCCGCCGGTGCACCTAGCAGACCTGACCCTGGCCGAGCGCCAGGAGAAGCTCAAGGAGCTCGGGCTTCCGGCGTTCCGCGCCAAGCAGCTCTCCGTGCACTACTTCCAGCACTACACCACCGACCCCGAGGCCATGAGCGATCTTCCCAAGGCCGGTCGCGAGGAGCTGGTCTCGGCGATGTTCCCGAAGCTGCTGACCGAGGTGAAGCGGCTGACCACCGACGACGGTAAAACCATCAAGTTCCTCTGGCGGCTCTTCGACGGGTCGCTCGTCGAATCGGTGCTTATGCGTTACCCGAACCGCATCACCCTGTGCATCTCCTCGCAGTGCGGTTGCGGCATGAACTGCCCGTTCTGCGCCACCGGCCAGGCCGGGCTGACCCGCAACATGTCCACCGCGGAAATCCTGGACCAGATCGTGCAGGCCAACCGGGTGATCGCCGAAGGCGGGCTGGGCGGACAGAAGCACCCCGAGGAACGCGTAGGCAATATCGTGTTCATGGGCATGGGCGAGCCGCTAGCCAACTACAAGCGCGTGATGAACGCCGTGCACCGCATGGTTGCCGAAGCCCCCGAGGGGCTGGCGATGAGCGCCCGCGGCATCACCGTCTCCACCGTGGGGCTGGTTCCGGCCATCCGCAAACTGGCCGAGGAAAACGTTCCGGTGACGTTCGCGCTGTCGCTGCATGCCCCGGATGATGAGCTACGTGACGAGCTCATCCCGGTGAACTCGCGCTGGAAGGTCGACGAGGCACTGGATGCCGCCTATGACTACTACGTGAAAACCGGGCGCCGCGTCTCCATCGAGTACGCGCTGATCAAGGACATGAACGATCACGCCTGGCGCGCCGAACTGTTGGCCAAGAAGCTCAACGCTCGCGGCCGTGGCTGGGTACACGTGAACCCGATTCCGTTGAACCCGGTACCCGGCTCCGTGTGGACCCGCTCCGAGGAAGAGATCACCCGGGACTTCGTGCGTCGGCTCGACGAGCTAGGGGTCCCGACGACCCTGCGCGACACCCGCGGCAAGGAAATCGACGGAGCCTGCGGCCAGCTGGCCGCTGACGGCGATTCGTAACCCGCAACTGTTTCTGCTTCAGGCGGCCACTTCCGGTAAGGGAAGTGGCCGCCTGAAGTTTATCCACCCATGTCATCTAGCTCGAGTACACAGGATTGTGGATAACTTGTTAATTACTTTACATAGATCACATACGCGCAGCGTGCCTTGGCCTAAATTAGCCGCGTAAACTCGCGGATTCTGCCGGTTATCAACGAGTTGTCGCTTATCCACAGATGATGTGGAGTATTTGTTGATAGCCCTCCGGAAGCTGTGTACGGCATGTTGAAACATTCGTCTTTCGCCGCGCCCTGCTGGTAGAAGTGACGGTAGTGACACGGGGTGCCGGGAAATCGGCTGAGAGTACACCCGTTGAAGATGGCCGACCTTGCCTCGATGCGCGGTACGCGGCGAACGGAAATGTTTCCCGGAACTGATCCGGATGCGGGTAGCGCGTAAGCCCACCACCTGGGCGTTTCTCCCATGTCCAGCAGGCACACGATCACACCTTTGAGAACCCGAGTCCCGGTAGGTGATCGTCGCATCTGGAGGCGGGTGTTCCGCTCTTGGACGATTGCGCGGGAAAGAGACTGTGCTGGTGACGGCAGGGGTTATTTCAGCGTCTTGCTAGTGATTTCGGCGCTCGGTATCCGGTGTGCCCTTTGCTGAGAGCCGACGGCCGTCGAGCCCGCGGCGGCGCGCGCCTGCGAGCGAGGCCACCGCGAAGAGCGCGAGTAAGTCGAGCACTAGAAGCATGAGTACCGTGCCATGCGCGGCCACCCACAACTGGTTGGCGTTCGGGAGCATCTGAGTTGTCTCCATTCCCGAGGCCGATTCCATTCGATTGATAGCGGCGCTGTCAGCGGCCTGCCATAGGGTGAAGAACCAGAATGCGGTGATATTCAGTCCGACGAGGACAAGTCCACCGACGATTCCAATGACGTTCATTGTTTTTGGCGCCATCTCATGCTCCTAATCGCAACTGTTTCCGATGAATACCCAGTGCCCGCGGTTGCGAATCTTCGAGTTCAATCCCAAGTATTGCTTGTTTGGTGCATATAATCGAACGATGTCAAGGTGGAAGCAATAAGGCGAATCACAGAACTACTCGATGTCTGCGCTGCTCGAGTATGACCAATGCTTTGCGCGGGCCGTTGAATTTACCGGGAGCCCGTCGTTTATGCCGAGCATGTTCTACGTCGACGGACGCCGCATGGGCGAAGGACGTGCCATGAAGCGCGCCTTGGACTATCTAATACTTGCGGAGCAAGGATTGCGCAGCTGGTGATGTTCACGTAACAGGACGTGAGTAGTGACTGGGCGTTGGATGAGCTGGTGCCGCCATTAGCTCCGTTGGTCGATTTCACCGGGCCTCAAGGGCGCTATGCGCCCATCCTGCGGCTCATCGAGTTGCAGCGTCGTGGCAGATTTCGTACGGGGTACCAGGGCAGTACGCTACGTTCGCATCTTGCTCAGGGGCATGAGCGGTAAGCTCGGCATATGCCAGAGAGTGGGAAACAATCGCAGCACACCGTCAGTCGCCTTAAGGTCTCCGCCCGCGGTGCGGTGGCACCCTTCGAGGTTATGGACATAGTCGATCGAGTCTCCACACTACGGGCTCAGGGTGTTGATGTTATTTCGCTGTGCGTGGGGGAACCCGGCGGGGGAGCACCCGCAGCCGTGAACGCGGCCGCGGCCAAGCTCCACGCCGAGGGCGCCGACTTTGGGTATACGCCCACTCGCGGTCTACCCGAGACCCGGGCAGCTCTGGCCGAACACTACGCACGGCAGTATTCGGTGCAACTGCCTGCGGAGAATATCGTGATGACCACCGGCTCCTCCGGAGCCTTCCAGTTGGCCTTTCTCGCCGCCTTTGATCCGGGCGATGTGGTCGCGTTGGCACGTCCTGGCTACCCTGCCTACGCAAACATTCTTAGCGCGCTCGGATTACAGGTAGTGGACCTCGCCACCGGGGAGGAACAGCGCTTCCAACCCACCGTCGCTTCACTCGAAGCGGCGCTCGCCGAACACGGTAGGCTCGACGGTTTGGTGATCGCCTCTCCGGCGAACCCCACCGGCACGATGCTCTCCGGTGCCGAGCTGGCCGAGCTGGCCCACTGGTGCCAACGGCATGGGGTGCGCCTGATCAGCGACGAGATCTATCACGGGATCGAGTTCGATCCGCAGCGTCCGGCCCACACCGCCTGGGAATACTCGCGTGAGAGTCTCGTGGTTTCGTCCTTCTCCAAGTTCTGGGGAATGACCGGTTGGCGGTTGGGCTGGATGCTGGTGCCAGATGACCTGATATGTGCCGTGGATGCCTTGGCCTCGAACCTGGCCCTGTGCGCACCGGCCCCGGCGCAGCGGGCGGTGCTTCACGCCTTTAGTTCGTCCTCGTTGGCCGAAGCTCGTGAACGAGTGACCGAGTTCGCGGCAACCCGGGAGCTGGTGATGCAGAATCTTCAGCGGCTCGGTTTCGACTCGGCCGCTCCGGCGGATGGTGCGTTCTACCTCTATGGCCGATTGGCTCCGCGGGTAGTCGAACGCTTCGCTAGTGCGTCGGCGTACTGTCGGGCCGTGCTGGATGAGGCACGGGTGGCGCTCACCCCCGGCAACGACTTCGACCCCGCGACCGGAGATCGTTATGTGCGGCTGTCCTTCGCCGTCGGGCCAATGGCCATCGCGCAAGCCATCGAACGGATCGACGCATTCCTCACGCGCCACGGGCTCGCCGGCTAGCGGCGGCCGTATCCACAGTTCGTTCCGCGGCTTGTCGGTGGCGAGGGGGTTACAGCGAATCTGGGTGCACTGACCCTGGATCGATGTGAGGAACCGTGATGACCGAGCCACTGCCCGTTGTGGAACACGAATGCCTGTACTGCTACCTCTACCGCATGTTCGGCGTAATGGGCTGCGATAGCACTTTGCGGCTGAGCGCCTATTACCGCGACACGATGGCGCCGCGCGCCATTGCGTTGGAACGCAAACTGGCCGAGCTGGGCGGGTTCTGCGACTGTGAGGTGCTCATGAACGTAGTCAGCCCCGCCGACGAACTCGACGAAAACGACGAGGACGAGGACGGGGCCTATGAATTGGAAAGCTGGGAACCCGACGACGGGCAGAAAGAGCTGGTGTGCACCGGCGTGCGCCGGGGCAGCACCAGGCCCTGCGAAAACTGGCTCATCCGCCGCGGTATACAGTGGGGCGGCGGTCAGTATCGATGAACTACTTTTTGACGACGCCCTTGCGGGCACGCAATAGCTCCACTGCGATCGGAATCAAGGAAATCAGCACGATCACGATGAAGATCAGGTCGATATTGTGCTCGATCCAGTCGATCTGCCCCAGCCAATAACCGAGTAGCGTGACGCCGATACCCCACAGTGCTGCACCGATGAGGTTGAAGGCCACAAAGGTGGAACGCTTCATTTCGGCCACGCCGGCGATCACCGGCACGAACGTACGCACGACCGGTACGAAGCGAGCCAAAATCACCGCACGACCGCCAAAGCGTTCGAAGAACTCGTGGGCTTTTTGCACATTGGACTGGGAGAAGAACCGGGAGTCCTCGCGCTTGAATAGCGCTGGTCCGGTCTTTCGCCCAATAATGTATCCGGTTTGATCCCCGATAAAGGCACAAACGAAAATCGCGAGGCAGAAGACCCACAACGGAATATGAATGGTTCCGGTGGCGATGAGCATGCCCACGGTGAAAAGCATCGAATCGCCAGGCAGGAAGAACCCGACCAAAAGACCAGTTTCGGCGAAGACGATGCCGCACACCAAGAGCAAAACCCAAGGGCCAAGGGCCGGGTTGTTGAGGAATACGGCAGGGTTCAGCCAATCGGGGAGGAACGCCGCGCCAAGGGGCATCACTCCGGGATTGCTGAATGTCGAAAGCAAGGAGGAAAGATCAAGCACGCTTCTTACAGTACGGGAACTTGCTGGGCTTTTCCCATGACAAGTAGGCAGTCTCACGTTATGCTTTGCCTGGCTCTGGCATGACAGCTGTCATGGGTGGAACATGACTTTTTGATCTTCTGCCGGTTAGGTTCCGTGGCGAAGACTAGAGGCATGGAAACACAGACAGCCACCCAGGCCCTGACACTGTCGGGGCTGACTAAAACCTTTACCGGTATTGGTGACACCGTCCATGCGGTCCGCGGGATCGATCTTTCGATTCCCTCGGGCCAAATCATGGCCCTGCTAGGGCCTAACGGAGCTGGGAAGACCACCACGGTGGATATGATCCTGGGCTTGAGCACTCCCACCTCGGGGGAGGTTGAAGTGCTGGGGCTGAAGCCTAAGCAGGCGGTACTCGGCGGACGGCTATCCGCCGTCTTGCAGACCGGAGGTTTGCTACGCGATCTCACGGTACGTGAAACGGTCACCGTGATCGCCGCCATGCACGAAGTCCCCGAACGGGTGAACGAAGTGATGGAGCGGGCACGACTGACCGGAATCGCTAAGCGGAAAATCGCCAAGTGCTCCGGTGGCGAGCAACAACGCGTCAAGTTCGCCCTGGCCTTGCTGCCAAACCCGGATGTGCTGATCCTCGATGAACCCACGGCAGGCATGGACGTCATGGCACGACGTGATTTCTGGGCCTCGATGCGCGAAGATGCCGGGACCGGGCGCACCATTATTTTCGCCACCCACTATCTGGAGGAAGCACAGAGCTTCGCCGAACGCACCGTGCTCATGCGGCAAGGCCAGATCATCGCCGATGGAGCGACCAGCGAACTTCGCTCCTTGATCTCGGGTCGGCATGTCACCGCCACCCTACCCGACGCCCAGGCAGTGGCGGCCGCCGAAGACAGTGACCCGAACGTAAGCATTGTCGAACGCAACGGGTTGCGCGTGCAGTTCAGCTGCCAAGACTCCGACCGCTTAGCCGCGAGGCTGTTGGGCGAACTCGGCGCCTTCGACCTCGAGATTTCCGCCCCTAGCCTCGAAGATGCTTTCATCCAGCTAACCAAGGACCCCTCATGAATGCCACCTATATCCGCATTGAGTTCACCCGACACCTGCGCGACGGGTATAACTTGCTCTTCGCACTGCTACTGCCCGCCGCCATGTATCTGCTTTTTGGCACCCTGCCGGGGTACTCCGCAGAGGAAGCCGGGGCTGGCAACGTGAAGTTCTACATCATGGTCTCCATGGCTGCCTACGGTGCGGCGGTGAGTACAGTGGCCATTGCCGGAACGGTAGCCACCGAAACCATGCAGGGCTGGGGGCGCCAACTCGCGATGACGCGTATGCCTGCCGCTTCCTTTGTGGCATGCAAGATGTTTGTGGCGACCACCGTTGCAGGGCTGAGTTCCGCACTGGTTTTCGTTTTGGGAGCCAGTACCGGGGCCACCGTGGCCGAAGGCTGGATTTGGCCGGTGAGCTACCTGATCACGCTCTGCGGATCGCTGATCTTTGCCTGCTACGGCATTGGCGTAGGCATGCTGTTTAAGTCGGAATCGGCCCTGGGGTTGGCATCGGGACTTTTGGTCTTCTTCGCTTTCTTCGGCAACGTATTTATGCCGCTCAGCGGCCTCATGCTGGACATTGCACGGTTCACCCCGATGTACGGGTTCGTGGCGCTGGCCCGCTACCCGCTGATGCGCGATGTTCCCGAATTCACCGGCATGGCACCGGACGCATTGTGGATTCCGGTGACTAATCTGGTGGCATGGACCGTCATCTTCGCGATCTTCGCCGTCGCGGCCACCCGGAAGGCCAAGGCCCGGCAGTGAGCGAACGGTCGCTACCGCCGGATGAAGCGGAACAGTTCTGGAATAAGCATGGATGGCTTATTTCCGGTGTGTGGCTGATCTTTCTGACCTTCCCGCTGATGGCGCTGCTCGAGGAGCCCTATCCGCTACCACTGAAGGTACTGGGGATAGGGCTCATCGTGCTCTTCGCCGTGATATACGTGCGCGGCTATGCTCGCTTCAGCCACACGGTGGGTCACGGCGGAACGCGAAGCCTCGAAGCGTATGGCTACTTCGCGGTGCTCTGTGTTCTCGTTTTGGGCTCCATACCGCTACTCGATGCGGGCGTGCTGAGCATGCTGCCCTTCATCTCCTCCTACGCCGCGTTCCTGCTTCGCCGTCCGGCCGTCTATGCAACCTACGCCGTGGTGCTGGTGCTCTGCTTCGCGCTGCCGCTCATCTACGATGTGCTGCTCGGAGCCCTGTTCCTCATCGGGCTGAACGTGGTGCTCATGGTGGTGTACCTGATCACCGTGATGGCCATCGAGCGGTCCGTCGCCGCCGAAGCGGTGCGCGCCGACTTCCTCGTCCTCAGCGAGCAGGAACGGATGGCGCGCGACGTGCACGACGGCATCGGCCATTCACTCACAGCACTGAACCTCAAGGCCCAGCTGGCCCTGCGGCTGATCGATAACGGCAAGGTACAACAAGCACGTAGCGAGGTTGAACAGCTCTCCGAACTGGCCGTGGCCGCGCTAGATTCGGTGCGCACCACCGTGCACGGGCTGAGCCACCACGACCTGGCCGAACAGTTAGCCGCGGTGCGCGAGGCGTGCGAGGCCAACGGCATCTCGTTCACCGTCATCGGGCAACCCGATATGATCCCGACACGGTGGCGTTCGCACGCCTCATGGATTCTTCGGGAGGCGCTCACTAACGTGTGGCGGCATGCGCATGCCAGCCGTGTCCGCGTGGTGATCGGACCGGCTTCGCTGAGCGTGGATGATGACGGTGATGGACTGCAGGGCAGCGAACCGGGGCATGGCATTCGTGGAATGTATGAACGTGCCCGCCTGCTCGGGGCCGAGTTCGAGCTAGGCACCTCTAATCTAGGTGGCGTCAGCGTATGCCTGACCTTTCCGGTAACCGAGGGGGACCAGCGATGATCCGGATCATCATTGCCGACGACCAGCATCTGGTGCGCGGGGCGCTGGTCGCGCTCTTGAACCTGGAGGCCGACCTTCAGGTGGTCGCCGAATGTTCCGACGGCGACGAAGTGCTCGCGGCGCTCGCCGAGCACCCGGCCGACGTGGCGCTGCTCGATGTACAAATGCCCCGGCAGGACGGCTTGCAGACCGCGGCACAGCTACGTGTGGCACACCCGGAGGTGAAGATCATCATCGTCACCACCTTTGACCGTCCGGGCTACTTCCGGCAGGCCTTCGATCTGGGGGCTCAAGGATTCTTGGTGAAGGATGCGCCACCGGCCGAACTGGTCGAGGCCATTCGCAGGGTACATCGGGGAGGCAAGGTGATTGACCCGCAACTGGCGATGCTCAGCGTACAAACCGCGCAAAATCCCCTGACCGAGCGCGAACGCGAAGTGCTTTCGCTGGCTGCCGCAGGAGGCCCGGTGGCGCGGATTGCCGGGCAATTGCACCTATCCGCCGGAACGGTCCGCAACCATTTATCGAATGCGATCGGCAAACTCGGTGCCGCCAACCGCATCGAGGCAGCCCATGCGGCAAAAGAACGCGGCTGGATCTAGCGGGTCGCAAAGTGGGTGATCATGCCGACCACCCAGACCGATGAGGCTAATGCGACGCAACCGAATTCCACCAGGATACCCACGCCCATCGCCTTCAACGCCGCCCACGACGATCCAAGCGCACCGTGGGCGTCTCGACGCCGCACACTTTCGCCGGCGAACAACCCGATCGCGAAACCGATAAACAGGCCCACCACGGGGATCACGAAGGCACCGATAATGGCGGCTAGTAGCGCGATCAGGATCGAACCACGCGGGATATTGTGTTCCTTGAGCTTCTTGCCGGTCAGCACCGCCGAGGCGCTAAAACCCAGTAAGGCCAGCACGCCACCGATCCCCGCGGCCCACCACGCCGGGGCCGTGCCCATCAGTGCGGCCCAACCGATCAGGGTGCCGATCGTCAACAGTGACCCGGGCAAAACCGGGAAAATCGTGCCGAGCGCCGAAACGATCAACAAGGCGGCGGCGAGCACCGAGAACAAAATCTGTGTATCCACGATCCCCAGTGTGACACGCTAAGGTCATGAGTCTTCCGACAGCTGGCATTGAACTGAGTATCGAACACTCCGTGGCCACCCTGCGCTTGCATAATCCGAGACAGTACAACGCCCTGACGCGCCAGATGTGTCAGGAACTGATCGAGCACATTGCACGCTGTAGCGAGGACGCCGACGTGGCCGTACTGGTGCTCACCGGCGACGGCGAGCATTTCTGTGCCGGCATCGCCATCGATCGCATGGACGAAGTGCTCTTCGACGGCCCGGACAGAGCCGTGAATCATTTTGACGCGGTCGATCGGGCCCTGCGCGACTGCCCGAAACCGGTGATCGCGCTCGTGCGCGGCACCTGCTACGGCGGCGCCTGGCAGCTGGCTTCTGCTTGCGACATCCAACTGGCCTGCGAGGACGTGCGTTTAGCCATCACCCCGGCGAAAATCGGTTTGCTCTTCCCGCGGCGGGGCCTGGAGCGGCTGGTGAATACGGTGGGGCAGAGCCGTGCCCGCTATTTGCTCTTTTCCGGACTCCGGCTCGAGGCCGAGCAGATAGCCGCCTGGGGGTTGTTTACCGAGGTGCTTCCGGCCCGGGACCTCGACGAGCGCGTGGCGAAGCTAGTGCAGCAGTTGGCGGAGAATTCCCCCTACGCGCTGCGCCGGACTAAGCAGGCGATGAACCTGCTCGAGCGCGCCGAAGACGCCGACTCGTCGGAGTTTTGGCAACGTGTCTGGGCTGAGAACGGGGCCAATCCCGATTTGGCCGAGGGGCGGGCAGCCTTCCAGCAGAAACGCCGCCCTGATTTTCGCCCGTGGTCCGCGTCGGTCCAGTAGCAAAAGAATGGTACCGAACCGACGTATAGACCGCGGTTCTTAGGCTTGAGCGTGCCGCGCCACCAGCTCTCGTTTGAGGATTTTGCCGCTTGGGCCCAGCGGAAACTCGGTGACGATCTCGACGAGCCGCGGGTACTTGTATGCGGCCATGCGCTCGGCAGCCCATTGCCGCACCGTATCGGCGTCGAGCCCGGAGGCTTCGGCCACGGTGATGGAAGCGGCGATCTCTTGGCCGTGCGTTTCGTGACTGACGCCGTAAACCGCGGCGTTGGTGATCCCCGGATGCTCCATGAGGACTTCCTCGACTTCGCGTGGGTAGACGTTGTACCCATTGCGCAGGATCATATCCTTGGTTCGGTCAACGATGCGCACGTAATCATCCTCGTCCTTGGTGCCCAGGTCACCGGTGCGGAACCAGCCATCGACCATGGCTTCGGCGGTGGCTTCGGGACGATTGAGATAACCGGAGAAAAGGTTGTGTCCGCGCACGACCACTTCGCCGAGTTCGCCGCGTGCGAGCAGCACGATGCGTCCGGGCTCGGTGGGGTCGGCGATCTCGACGTCCACACCCCAGATCGGGGTGCCGACCGTTCCTGGCCGAGGTTCGCGGTTGACATGGTTGAGACAGGCCACCGGTGAGGTTTCGGTGAGGCCGTAGCCTTCGTGAATTTTCGCGCCGAAGCGCGCTTCAAAGCCCTGCAAGACGCTTAGCGGAAGTGCCGCGCCCCCGGATACTCCGTAGCGCAGCGACTTGGGCCGATCGGTGCGGGCCTTGCCGGCTTCGAGCAGGGCGATATACATGGTCGGCACCCCAAAGAACACGTCCACGTCTTGGTCGAGCACGATATCCAGTGCATCGGGTCCGGTGAATTTTGGCAGCAGGATGATCTCGGCACCCGCACGGATTCCCACATTGAGTACCGCGGTTTGCCCGAATGTGTGAAAGAGCGGTAGTCCGCCAAAGAGCCGGTCACCTGCCTGGACTTCAAGTGTTCCTCCGATCAGTGCCCCGGTTTGTTCCACAAGGGCCAGGTGGGTGCCCATGGCCCCTTTGGGTTTGCCGGTGGTTCCGGAGGTGTAGAGAATCGTAGCGATATCTTCGGGGTGTCGGGGTAGGTAGGTGTCGATGGGGGTGCTGGCGGCGGCACGCTCTTCGAGCCGGTCGGTGCCCAGTTCGGTCGGTGCCAGCACGCTGAAGACCGGCACACCGCTGGCTTGTGCCCCGGCGGCTCCTTCGGCGAGCAGCGGGGCCGCGCAAATAAGCACCTTGGCCTCGGAGTCCTCCAGCACGTAGGAGATTTCTAGGCGTTTGAGTAGTGCATGGATGGGGACCGCAATGGCCCCAAGGCTTAGCACCGCATAGTAAACGCGGGCGAAATCTGTCACGTTCGGAATCAGTAGTGCGACGCGATCGCCAGGGCCCACCCCGGCGTCGCGTAGGGCCCCGGCGTAGGCACGCGTCTCGTCCCAGAGTTCAAGGTAGCTGGTGGTAATCCCGTTCATGGTGATCGCGGGGCGATCCGCATGACGCTTGGCAGATTCTGCCAGCAGGGCGGCAACGGACATGGTGAGATTCGAGGCGGGGCGCTGCATGGAAGGATCTCCTTGGCATTAGGTGACATGTATCACAGTACATATCATCCTAGTGGAACGCCGTCTCAAATCAAGACATTCAGTTTCACTTTGCGTGGGGACTTAGCGCAGTCGGGCGTTATTCAGCACGGGCAGGGCCTGGCGAACTTGATCGATAATGCTTGGATCGATGCCCACTAGTTGCATGGTCGGAGCCGTGCCGAGATCCTTGATGACTTCCCCTGTCGGGGAAATGACCGCGCTATGACCCACGCCCAGTGGCGTACCGACTGGTACGTCGTCGCGAACCGTGGCCGGATCGGCCTGATCGACCGCGATGACAAAGGTGGTGCTGTCCATGGCGCGGGCCCGCGTGGCCAGCTTCCACTGCCGCGCCTTGCCGGGGCCCGAGGCCCAGGATGCGCACACGATATTGACTACCGCGCCGGTTTCGGCCATCTGCAGGAAGAGGTCGGGGAAGCGCACGTCATAGCAGGTGGCCAAGCCGATGGTGATGCCGTTGAGCTCGAAGGTTACCGGGTGTTCGCCAGGGGTGACGGTTTTCGATTCGTGAAAGCCAAAAGCATCGTAGAGGTGGATCTTGTCGTAACTGGTGTCCACCGTCGGGCCGGTGACAAGCAGAGTGTTACGTACCGTGTGCTCGTCGGCGCCCGGGGTGAACATGCCCGCGACGACGGTGATCCGATGGTGCTCGGCGGCGGCGCGCACGGCGCTGGCCCACGGGCCATCTAGGGGTTCGGCGATGGGGGATAGCGAGGTGCCAAAGGCGCACATGGAGGCTTCGGGAAAGACGATGAGATCCGCGCCCTGCTGCGCGGCGTCGGCGATATGGGTGCGTAGCAGCTCGAGGTTCTCGGCTGGGCTGGTCGTGCTCAAAATTTGTGCGAGTGCAATTTTCATCATCATCCCTGCCTTGTGGACGCTTGCGTTCCACCATCTTGGCACAGTTGGCCCATATTGGCTCCCGTGCGGCAAGCGCACGTCGGTAAGTCCTGCCGCTGGTGAGAATCATCCGTAATAATAAGACAATGACTACTGAGCACAGGGATGCGGAACCGACAAACTCGCGACCACCATCGATGGCCGACGTGGCCACGGTGGCCGGGGTGTCGCATCAAACGGTGTCCCGAGTCCTCAATGACCACCCCAATGTCCGTGAAGACACCCGGCAGCGTGTTCTGCAGGCCATTGAGCAGATGGGCTACCGGCGGAATCGGGCGGCGCGCGCGCTGGCTACCGCGCGAACCAGCACCATTGGCATTCTGACCGTGGGAAATTCGAACTTCGGACCGGCCAATACCGTGCTGGGCATTGAGTCGGCGGCGCGGGCCGAGGGGTACTTCGTTTCGGTGAGTTCCCTGGAGGCCTCCGATGCGGCCGGTGCGCAACTGGCGTTGGGCCACCTGGTCGATCAGGGGGTGGACGGGATCATCGTGGTGGCACCGCTGGCGGAGGTGGCCCAGGTGGTGGAGCGCGCCTCGTTGAATGTGCCGGTGGTCGTGGTGGCCGCCAATCCGCTGGCAGAGCCCACGGATGCCTTGCGTTACGTCTGCGCGGACCAGCGTTTCGGTGCGCGGGCGGTGACCGAGTATCTCATCGAACTGGGGCACCGGCAGATCGCCCACGTGGTGGGCCAGGAGAACTGGATCGATGCCGCCGAGCGCCGCACGGAGTGGCGAAAGGTGCTCGAGGAGCATGCGGTGCAGGGTCGAGAGTACCGCGCCGAGGGCTGGAGCGCTGCCGATGGCTATGCGGTGGGGCGGCAAGTTGCCGACGATATTGCCGCCGGCCAGGGTCCTACCGCGGTTTTCGCGGCCAACGACTACATCGCGCTGGGTCTCTTGCGAGCACTCTGGGAGCGTGGCTTGCAGGTGCCGGAGGATGTGTCGGTGGTGGGTTTTGATGATGTGGAGAGTTCGGCTTTTTATATCCCGGCATTGACCACCGTGCGGCAACCCTTTGGGGCCCTGGGCAAGTCGGCCATGAGTGCGCTCTCGGCGCTGTCCGCCGGGGAACCGGGTGGTGAAGGGCGTTTTGCGGCCACCTTGGAGCCGGAGCTGATCGTGCGCGCGTCCACCGCGCCGCCACGCGCCGCGAAGGACTAACTCGCCGGGCTCCGAAGCCCGGAGCTAGAAACTGAAATTGCCATGGGGCTTGTGAGCCAAAGATGTTAGCGCTAACATTTTTGGAGACAGACCACATTTCAGCGCTTCTCGTGCACCGTACGAGGAGTTACTCAAGGAGTACCCGTGAGCACGCAGCAGTTTCAGACCGCCCGCAGCGACATCGACTCGGGGCGTGCCTATCTGGGGATCGAACTTGGCTCCACCCGGATCAAGGCGGTGCTGGTCGCACCCAATGGGGGTGTGCTCGCCGGCGGGGAGCATCAGTGGGAGAACCGCTATGAAAACCGGCTCTGGACCTACAGTCTCGAGGGCGTCTGGGAAGGGATCCAGCGCTGCTATGGTGCGCTGGCCGAGCAGGTCGAACTGGAGTATGGCACCTCGCTGCGGCAGTTGGCCGGCATTGGCATTTCCGCGATGATGCACGGCTACCTGGCCTTCGACGCACAGGGGCAACTGCTGGTGCCCTTCCGCACGTGGCGGAATACCAACACCGCCGTGGCGGCCGAGCAACTCAGTGCACGTTTCGGGTGCAATATCCCCTTGCGCTGGTCCATTGCTCACCTCTGGCAAGCCATGCTCGATAACGAGGAGCACGTGCCGCAGCTGGACCGGCTGACCACATTGGCCGGATATGTGCACTGGAAGCTCACCGGAGAATTCGTGCTGGGCGTCGGGGACGCCTCGGGGATGTTCCCGATCGATAGCGAAAGCGGACAGTACGACGCTACGCTCATCGCCTCCTTCGACGAGTTGGCCGGGGACCGGCTCGGTTCCGGAGGGCTTCGCGCCCTGTTGCCGACAGTGAAGCGAGCCGGGGAGAATGCCGGATTCCTGAGCGCCGACGGGGCGCGGCTCTTGGATCCTAGTGGCACGCTGCAGGCGGGTATCGCGCTCTGCCCGCCGGAAGGGGATGCCGGTACCGGCATGGTGGCCACCAATTCGGTGGCCGTGCGCACCGGCAACATATCGGCCGGTACGAGCATCTTTGCCATGGTCGTTCTCGAGCGAGCGCTACTCGGTGCGCACGCCGAGGTCGATCTGGTTACCACGCCCAGCGGCGACCCGGTGGCCATGGTGCACTGCAATAACGGAGCCAGTGAGCTCGGCGCCTGGGCCGAGGTCTTCACCCAGTTCGCCACGGGACTGGGGCATCAGGTGGATGCCACGCAGGTCTATGCCACGCTCTTCGACGCGGCCCGCCAGGGCTCCCCGGACGCCGGAGGCCTGCTGGCCTATAACAATCTTTCCGGCGAACCGATTACCGGACTCAGCGAGGGGCGCCCGCTTCTGGTGCGCGGTCCAGATTCGCAGCTGACCTTGGCCAATCTCATGCGCTCCCAGCTCTATGCGGTGTTCTCCACGCTGTCATTGGGGCTGCGCGTGCTGACCGAGCAGGGGGTGCAAATCGAAACAATGCATGCTCATGGCGGCTTGTTCCGCACCCCCGGTGTCGCCCAGCAAATGCTGGCCGCAGCCATCGGAACCCCGGTCGCCGTTGGGCAAGGGGCGGGGGAGGGCGGTGCTTGGGGGATCGCCGTCCTAGCCGCCTATATGGGCAGCGGGGCCCGTGAGGATTTGGCCGACTACCTGCAACGACAGATATTTGCCGCCACCCAACCTGCGGTGCTCGCACCTCAGGAAGTGGACGTCGTCGGTTACGACAGCTACCTGAATCGCTACAGCGCCGGCCTGGCCGTGCAACGCGCCGCCACCGAGGCCCTCTAACGGGCGGGTGCGCCCTAGATATCGAATCGGAACCTAGAAAAGAGACGGACCGCCATGTCCACCAGCAATGCCTTGGCCGCCTACCCGGCCAGTATGATCCAACAGCTTCGCCAGGTGCGTCAGACCGTGGCCGAGTTGCACGCCGAACTGCCCCGCTACGAATTGGTGGTGTGGACCGCCGGGAATGTGTCCCAACGTGTGGCCAACCCCGAGGTGCCCGACGGCAGCGCCGACCTTTTTGTCATCAAGCCCTCCGGGGTCTCCTATGAGCAGCTGACCGCCGAGTCCATGGTGGTGTGCACCTTGGATGGGCAACTGCTCGAGGGCAGCCGGGCTCCCTCCTCCGACACCGCGGCACATGCATATGTCTATCGGCAGATGCCGCAGGTTGGCGGTGTGGTGCATACGCACTCCACCTACGCCACCGCATGGGCCGCACGTGGCGAGGAGATTCCCTGCGTGCTGACCATGATGGCCGACGAATTCGGCGGCTCCATCCCGGTGGGTCCTTTCGCCGTCATCGGTGATGACTCCATCGGCCGCGGCATTGTCGAAACCCTCGGGGCTTCGCGCAGCCCGGCGGTGCTGATGCGTAACCACGGGCCCTTCACCATCGGAACCGATGCCCGCGCGGCGGTTAAGGCCGCCGTGATGTGCGAAGAGGTTGCCCGCACGGTGCATATCGCCCGGCAACTCGGCGACCCTTTGGCCATCGCACCCGAGGCCATCGACTCCCTCTACGACCGCTACCAAAACGTCTACGGCCAGAAGTAATGGCCCGCGGAACAAGCTGAAAGGTATTAACGGAAATGAGCAAAGCGTACGCGCAGCAGGAGGTCTGGTTCTTTACCGGGAGCCAAGATCTCTACGGCGAGCAGACCCTGGCCCAGGTAGCCGAGCAATCTCGCGAAGTCGCCCAGGGGCTGGAGCAGAGCGATGAGATTCCGGCCCGTATCGTCTGGAAGCCGGTGCTCAAGGACGCCGAGGCAATCCGTCGTGCCATGCTCGAGGCCAATAGCGATGACCGGGTGTTGGGGGTGATCACCTGGATGCATACCTTCAGCCCCGCGAAGATGTGGATCGCCGGGCTCAATGCGCTACGCAAGCCACTGTTGCATCTGCACACCCAGGCCAATGTCGAACTTCCCTGGGACACCATCGACTTCGACTTCATGAACCTGAATCAGGCCGCTCACGGAGATCGCGAGTATGCGTATCTGGCCACGCGGATTGGTGCCGCGCGCACGACCGTGGTGGGGCACGTGTCGAATCCGGCGGTGACCGCGCGCATCGGCACCTGGATTCGCGGGGCGGCCGGTTGGGCCGCCACGCAGGGCTTGAAGCTGGTGCGCTTCGGGGACAATATGCGCAATGTGGCGGTCACCGAGGGCGATAAGACCGAGGCCGAGCTGCGCTTCGGAGTTTCGGTGAACACCTGGGCGGTCAACGACCTGGTCGAGGCCGTCGCGGCGGTGGACGAGGCGCAGGTGGACGAGCTGGTGGCACTCTACGAGCGTGAATATGAGGTGGTCCCCGAGCTGCGTGCCGGTGGCGAGCGCCATGACTCGCTACGTTACGCCGCCCGCCAGGAGCTGGCCATCGAGGCCTTCCTCGTGCGCGAGGGGGCCAAGGCCTTCACCACCAACTTCGAGGATCTGGGCGAGCTACGCCAGCTACCCGGCCTCGCCGTGCAACGCCTGATGAGCAAGGGTTACGGTTTTGGTGCCGAAGGTGACTGGAAGACCGCGGTGTTGGTGCGGGCCGCCAAGGTGATGGGCGCCGGACTTGCCGGTGGCGCCTCGCTCATGGAGGACTACACCTACGATCTGACGCCGGGGCAAGAGCTGATTCTCGGGGCGCATATGCTCGAGGTCTGCCCCTCGCTGACCACCGATACCCCGCGCATCGAGATTCACCCGTTGGGGATCGGGGGCCGCGAGGATCCGGTGCGCATGGTGTTCAACGCCGCGCCGAGCGAGGCCGCCGTGGTGGTCTCGCTGGCCGATATGCGTGAGCGGTTCCGGCTCACGGCCAATGTGGTCGATGTGGTCACTCCGCCGCAGGATTTGCCGCACCTGCCGGTTGCCCGTGCGGTGTGGCAGCCGCGTCCGGACTTTTCTACCTCCGCCGAATCGTGGCTGACCGCCGGTGGTGCGCACCATACAGTGATGTCGACCGCTGCGGGTCTGGAAGCCTTTGAGGTATTCGCGCAGATCGCCCGCACCGAACTGCTGGTGATCGATGAGCACACCACGCGGCGTGGTTTCGCCGAGACGGTGCGCTTCAACCAGGCCTACTACCGTTTGGCCGAGGGGCTTTAGGTCGGGTCGGTGAACGCTGGCTGACCGCGCGCGATTCAGTGTGCAAGGGGTCGGACTGCTAACTTTGTGACGTCAGTTACTTGTTAGTAGTCCGACTTTTTCATTGTGAGCGTGGTGCCTGATCGAGTCCCGTTGCATCGGGAAAAAATTCCGGTCATATCTGCGTCGAACTCTTTACTGGGTGAATTGTTAGCGCTAACATTGTGACCATCGGCACATTAGCTCGCGTCCAAATGGATGCATTTCCGACCCGTTAGCGGGTCGGTCTCAAGGAGGAATCTCAATGAAGCGAAAGACCTTTTTGCGCAGCGGCCTCGCCGCCCTGTCCATGGTCGCAGTAGCGGCGCTCGGCGCCTGCTCATCCGGAGGTGACGGCGGATCCGCAGGCTCCGGCGAAACCATCAGCCTCGGCTTCTCCCAGGTCGGCGCGGAATCCGGTTGGCGCGCTGCGAACACCAAGTCGATCCAAGAGTCACTGACCGCGGAAAACGGCTTCAAGCTCAGCTTCTCGGATGCCCAGCAGAAGCAAGAGAACCAGATCCAGGCATTGCGTTCCTACATCGCACAGGGCGTGGACGTGCTGGCCTTCTCCCCGGTGGTTGAAACCGGCTGGGATGCGGTGCTTCAGGAAGCCAAGAATGCCGGTATTCCGGTGATCCTCACCGACCGTGCCGTCGACACCACCGACGACAGCCTCTACGCCTCCTTCATCGGCTCGGACTTCGTCGAAGAGGGACGTCGCGCCGGCGCCTGGGTGAAGGAAAACTTCGACGGAGACCAGTTGAGCATCGTCGAACTGCAGGGCACCACCGGCTCCGCCCCGGCGCTGGATCGCCAGGAAGGCTTCGCCGAAGCCATCGAGGGCAGCGATGCCAAGATCATCGATTCGCAGACCGGTGACTTCACTCGCGCCGGCGGCAAGAAGGTCATGGAAGGCTTCCTGAACTCGCACGACGACATTGACCTGGTCTTCGCCCACAACGACGACATGGGTCTAGGCGCCATCGAAGCCATCCAGGCCGCCGGTAAGAAGCCGGGCGACGACATCAAGATCGTCACCATCGACGCGGTCAAGGACGGCATGCAGGCCCTGGCCGACGGCAAGATCAACTACATCGTCGAATGCAACCCGATGCTTGGTGAAGACCTCGCCGAGATCGCGAAGAAGGTTGTGGCCGGTGAGCCGGTCGAGAAGCGCATCGTTGTTGAAGACGCCGCCTTTACCCAGGAACAGGCAGCCGAGGCGCTACCGAATCGCCAGTACTAATCAGCAGGTTTGGCGGTGGGCTCGAGCCCACCGCCACCACCCTTAGACGAACCCCTTGAAGGCAAGGCCATGATTGCATCAACTCCCCACCAGCGGCAGAACGCCGCCACCGATCAGCTCGCGGGAAGTGCCCGCCCGGTGGTCGAAATGACCGGCATCAGCGTCGAGTTCCCCGGCGTGAAGGCGCTGGACTCGGTGGACTTCCGGCTCTTCCCCGGCGAAGTGCATGCGCTGATGGGTGAGAACGGTGCCGGCAAATCCACCCTGATCAAGGCCTTGACCGGGGTGAACCAAATCTCCGCCGGCACGATCGTGGTCGACGGGAAGCAAACCCTGTTCGGCGGTCCAGCCGATGCCCGCGAACGCGGCATCTCCACGGTTTACCAAGAGGTCAATCTCTGCGGCAACCTGACCGTGGCCGAAAATATCATGCTGGGCAACGAACCCAGGCGCTTCGGCGGCCTGGACTGGAAGGCGATGCGTGCCCAGGCGCGCGTGCACCTTGAACGCATGGGACTAGATATCGACCCGGCCAGCTCCCTGGACTCGCATTCGCTCGCCGTGCAGCAGCTCGTGGCGATTAGCCGTGCCATGGTGGTCGACGCCAAGGTGCTCATTCTCGATGAGCCGACCTCGTCGCTCGACGCCGACGAAGTCGAGCAGCTCTTCCGGGTGATGCGCCGACTGCGCGAGGAAGGGGTCGGGATCCTCTTCGTGTCGCACTTCCTGGACCAGATCTACGCCATTTCCGACCGCATAACGGTGCTCCGCAACGGGCAACTAGTGCAGGAGCGGATGACCGCCGACCTGCCGCAACGCGAACTGGTTTCGCTGATGATCGCCGGCACCAGCGACGCCGAGGTCGGCGTGGCCACCGAACGCCGCGGCAAAGCGGTGCGTACCGAGGACAGCGCCCCGCTGCTGCAGGCCGTGGGGCTGGGACGCAAGGGCGCGGTCGAGCCCTTCGACTTGGACCTGTACCCCGGAGAGGTGATCGGCCTGGCCGGCCTGCTCGGTTCGGGACGCACCGAATTGGCCCGACTGCTCTACGGGGCCGACAAGTCCGACAGCGGCCAGCTACGGGCCGCCGGCAGCGACCTCAAACTGCGCACCCCACGCCAGGCGCTGGCCCAGAAGATCGCCTATACCTCCGAAGACCGCAAGGGAGAGGGCGTGGTCGGGGAATTGACGGTGGCCGAGAACATCATCCTGGGCCTGCAAGCGGCCCGCGGCTGGATGCGACCACTGCCCAAGACCAAGGCGAAGCAAATTGTCGAGGCCTATATGAAGGCCCTCGGGGTGCGCCCGGCCAACCCGGACGCCCTACTGAAAAACCTCTCCGGCGGCAATCAGCAGAAGGTGCTGCTCGCCCGCTGGCTGGCCACCGCCCCGAAACTGCTGCTGCTCGACGAGCCCACGCGCGGCATCGACATCGGTGCCAAAACCGAAATCATGAACCTGGTCTCCGAACTGGCCGACCAGGGAATGGCGGTGGTGTTCATCTCCGCCGAACTCGAAGAAGTACTGCGCCTCTCCGACCGCATCGCCGTGATGCGTGATCACAAGAAGGTCGCAGAAATCCCAACCACCCGTGACGTCGACGTTCCGCAGCTGATCGAAGTCATCGCCAACGGGGGAGAAAGCAAATGACTCGCATCTACAAACATCGACTCTTCTGGCCCGTGGTGGCGCTGGCCGCGCTGCTACTGGCCTGTACCCTGAAACGTCCCGACATCTTGGGCATCAGCGTCCTTGACGGGCACCTTTTCGGGGCCCCGATCGACATTCTGCGCAATAGCGCACCCCTGCTGCTGGTGTCGCTGGGCATGACCCTGGTGATCGCCACCCGCGGCATCGACCTGTCGGTGGGTGCAACGGTGGCCATCGCCGGAGCCGTGGCACTGACCTTTATCGCCGGGTCGGACGACCCCGGATCGCTGGGCACCGCACTCGGTGCCATTGTGGTGGCCCTCGGACTGTGCCTCGTGCTGGGTAGTTTCAACGGATTTCTCGTCTCCGGCTTAGGCATTCAGCCGATTATCGCGACGCTGATCCTGATGACCGCCGGTCGTGGCGTGGCCATGCTGATCACCGGTGGGCAGATCACCACCGTGAACAGCGCGCCTTTTGCGGCGCTGGCCTCGGGCTTCCTGCTCGGGCTTCCGGTGGCCGCACTGATCGCCTACGGGGTCTTCATCGTGATCGCGCTCCTGGTGCGCCGCACCGCGCTGGGCATGCTGCTCGAGGCCGTGGGCATCAACCCGGATGCCAGTCGCCTGGCCGGCGTGAAATCCAAGACGCTGGTCTTTACCGTCTATACCCTCTGCGGCGCGCTAGCCGGCCTAGCCGGGCTGATCTTCGCCTCCAACACCATGGCCGCCGACGCGAATAACGCCGGACTGTTTATCGAACTGGACGCCATCCTCGCGGTGGTGATCGGTGGTACCTCGCTGGCCGGGGGCAAATTCAACCTCGGGGGCACCTTGGTGGGCGTGCTGATCATTACCACGCTGAACCTCACGGTGACCGTACTGGGCATTTCCCCGCTGGTGACCCCAATGTTCAAGGCGATCGTCGTGATTGCCGTGACCCTAATGATGTCGCCACGACTGCGTGGCATGCTGGCGGGCTTGCGTGAGCGCCGCCGTTACCAGGAGGTCAACGCATGAGCACCGCAACCGCGCTCGCCGGCACCCGCACATTCCGCCCGCCCAAACTCGACCGACGCTACCTTCCGGTACTGGGCACCATGCTCGTATTCGGGCTCATGCTCGTCATCGGTGGGCTACGCTACGACAACTTCCTATCCCCGGCGGTCATCTCCAACCTCTTCATCAACAACGCGCACCTGATCGTGCTGGCCGCGGGCATGACCTTCGTGATCCTCACCGGCGGTATCGACCTGTCGGTGGGCTCGGTGCTGGCGCTATCCTCGGTCATCACCGCGACCCTGCTCAACGCCGGATGGAACGTAGCGCTCGTGCTACCGCTAGCCATCGCCGCCGGGTCACTGCTCGGGCTGGGTATGGGCGTGATGATCCAATACTTCGAGGTCCAACCCTTCGTGGCCACGCTGGCGGGCATGTTCCTGGCCCGCGGCCTGTGCTTCGTCTTCGCCCCCGAATCCGTGCCGATCCGCGATGAGGGTTTCATCGCCCTGACCAACTGGGGGATGGCCTCCGGACGCTGGCGGCTGACCGCCGCGGTGGTGATCGCCGCTCTCGTGTTGCTGGTCTCGTGGTGGGTACTGCACCGCAGCCGCTTCGGCCGCACCGTCTACGCGGTGGGCGGCGGCGAACAGTCCGCCACGCTCATGGGCCTACGCGTCGAACGCACCAAGGTCATGGTGTACGTGATCTCCGGGACCTGCGCCGGCCTGGCCGGGGTGCTCTTCGCGATGTTTTCCCGTTCGGGCTACGCGCTCACGGGCGTAGGCATGGAGCTCGATGCTATTGCCGCGGTGGTGATCGGCGGAACGCTGCTCACCGGCGGCACCGGATTTGTGCTTGGCTCGGTCCTCGGAGTGATGGTGTTGGGTCTGATCCAGACCATCATCACCTTCGAGGGGACGCTTAGCTCCTGGTGGACCAAGATCGTCATCGGCGTGCTGCTGCTGGTGTTCGTGATCCTCCAGCGCATACTCACCCTGCGGCGGACCTGACCCGTCCGGGTGCGGGTCAGAGGTCGGCGGCTACCGGCGCCGAACTCTGACCCATTATTTTCGCCGCCATCCGGCGGTGTTTCCCAGCGCAAGTGGCTCAACTGTCAAATGCCCACGCGCGCCATCACGACGTTAGCACGTCGACCTACCATAACGGAGGTTTATAGCTGTGATGCACCAACGAAAACGCTGGGCGGTGCCGCTGGCACTGCTCGTCTCCCTCACGCTGCCGGTCAGCAGCGCCGCGGCGGCCGTGCCGCAACTTCCGCGGCCGGCCACGCCATTGGCCCAACCGGCCGACGATACACCCGCCGAGGAGCATGAAGCCTATGTTTTCCCCTACTTCACCGGGGAAGGCAGCGATGACGGCGAAAAGATCCACCTTGCGGTCTCCAAGGGCGATAGCCCGGATGGCTGGTACACGCTCAACGACGGTAAGCCCGTGCTCGAATCCGAGTTGGGAACCAAGGGCCTGCGCGATCCCTTCCTGATCCGCTCGCCCGACGGTTCGAAGTACTACCTACTGGCAACCGACCTGAAGATGTACGGTGGCGGGAGCTTCGGCGATGCCCAGGAAATGGGCAGCCGTTCACTGATGATCTGGGAATCCAATGACCTGATCAACTGGTCCGAACAGCGCGAGGTCGAGCTGGCCCCGGAGAACTCGGGCAACCTGTGGGCTCCCGAGGCCCACTGGGATGAAGCCACCGGACAGTACGTGGTCTACTGGGCTTCGGCCCTCTACCCGGACGAGGTGGCCCCGGAGGACCGCAATATTCGCGACTCCTACCAGCGCATGATGTACTCCACCACCACCGACTTCGTGGACTTCTCCGAACCCAAGCTGTGGATCGACGAGAAGCGCGGCGACGGCCTGGGGATGATCGACTCCACCGTGGCCGAGGTCGACGACACCTATTACCGGTTGACCAAGGACGAAGGCGACATGAGCGTGCGCATGGAGTCCTCGCCGGAACTGCTCCGCACCCAGGGGGTAACCGAGGGCGACGGGTGGAACCTGATTACCGAGCAGATCGGCGTCGGGCAGCCCAATCCGTGGGGCGGGACCTTTACCTCCGGCGAGGGGCCGACCATGTTCCCCTCGCTACGCGATGACAGCTGGTACTTGATGATCGACCAGCCCTCCTACCACGGTGGCCAGGGCTACATGGTGTTCGAAACCGACGACCTGGCCAGCGGAGACTGGCGCAGCGCCCCGGAAATCGACCTGCCCTCCAGCCCGCGTCACGGCACCGTGCTGCCGATTACCGCCGCCGAACAGCAGGCGCTGATCGAGGCCTTCCCGCCGGCCGACGAGACCGAGGAGCCGGAGCCGCCGGCGCCGGTCGAGCCCGGACCGGATCCCGAATTGCCCGAGGGAACCTTCACCGAGAGCTTCGATTCCGCCGAGCTGAACGAGCGCTTCAACATTGTGAACGAACAGGCTGGCAGCTGGGAGCTCAAGGACTCGGCACTGCAGATCACCTCGCAGCGCGGAGACACCTGGCAGGACTCGAACGACGCGAAGAACCTGTTCATGGTCGATGTCCCCGCCGGGGATTTCTCGGTGGCCACGCATCTGACCGCCCCGGTCTCCAAGGACTTCCAGGGCGCCGGACTGCTGGCTTGGAAGGACTTCGATAATTACGTGCGCGCCGGACTGGCCCATGTCAACAGCGCCGCCGGGGGACCGGTGGTCATCGAATCCGCCGCCGAAACCGACGGTGTCTTTGGTTCGTCCTTCACTCCGCGCCCCGGGTCGAAAACCGAATGGTTGCGCCTGGATCGCACCGGCAACGAACTGACCGTGTTCTATGGTGACTCCGAGGGCCAGTGGACCGAAGCCGCCAAATTCACGGTCTCCTGGGATGTCACCCAGGTGGGTCTGTACGCCTTGGCCGCCCAAGACGGCACCGGGCACACGGCCAGCTTCGATAGCTTCTGGCTGCGCGAAGCCGGAGCCAAGGACGTGGTGCCTGCCGGTTCCTTCACCCTCGATGGACCAGGCAAGCAACGGTACCTCGTCACCGATAAGCACCAGCGCCTGTCGTTGAGCGAAACTCGCCCGACCGAAACCCTGCGCTTCACCGCCTCCACGCTGAAGGCCGATGGCGAAACGAGCCCGCTGCGTATCGTGGCCGAACAGGGCGAACTTTCCGTGCGCGGCAAGAAGCTCGAGTTGAGTCAGAAGAAGGGTGCCGCGTGGCGTCTGGTGGATGCCGGCGGCGGCAAGCTAAAGCTGCGTTTGGCCGATGCCAAGCATGAGGCCAAGGCCTGGGTCGTGCAGCATGAGGATGGATCGTTGCGTTTGGGCAGCCGGGACCAGGCCGTGAGCCTGAGCCTGGGTTCCGGGGAAGTCGGTGCACACACCTTGAGCATCGACGGTGACGGCACCGCCCACGACATCAGCGACACCATGTACGGTGCCTTCTACGAAGACATCAACTACGCGGCCGACGGCGGCATCTACGCCGAATTGGTGCGGAACCGTTCCTTCGAATTTGCGCCCAGCGACAATAAGAGTTTCCACGGCCTCACCGCCTGGGAGACCGTCGGCGGCGGCAAAATCGCGGTCGCCTCTGAGCGCGAGCAGTGGCTGAACGATTCCAACCGTGCCTACCTGCAGATTGACGCCAGTGCCCCCGGTGATGGGGTGCGCAACACCTCGTACAACGAGGGAGTGGCGCTGAAAGAAGGCGAGAAGTACGACTTCAGTGTGTGGGCCCGCTCCGCGACCGCCCAAGACCTCCAGGCGAGCCTCACCGATGCCACCGGAGAGCAGGACCTTGGCAGCGTCACGGTGGCCATCGACGGCAGCGATGAGTGGAAGCAATACACCGCAACCCTCACCGCGCAACGCACCACCGATGCCGGGCGCCTGCAGGTTGCCGCCGGCGCGGCAGGCACCTTGCGTCTGGATATGGTCTCGCTCTTCCCACAGGACACCTGGGTCGGGCCGGTGAACGGCAAGTCCGTGCTGCGCAAGGACCTGGCCGAGATGGTGGAGGAACTCAAGCCGAGTTTCCTGCGCTTCCCCGGAGGCTGTGTCACCAATGTCGGTACCTTTGACACCTACCTCGACTCGGATGGTCAGGATCGCCAGCGCACCTATCAGTGGAAGGAAACCATTGGGGCCATCGAACAGCGGCCCACCAACTGGAACTTCTGGGGGTATAACCAGTCCTACGGCATCGGCTACCTCGAATATATGAAGTGGGCCGAAGACCTGGGCGCCACCCCGCTGCCGGTGGTCTCGGTCGGTGCCAATGGCTGTGGCTCGAATATCCCGGAGATGACCGATGACGAACGCATCGGCGTCTGGGTGCAAGACACCCTGGACCTGATCGAATTCGCCAACGGGGACACCAACACCACCTGGGGCGCCAAGCGCGCCGAACTCGGTCACCCGGAGCCCTTCAACCTGAAGTACATCGGGCTAGGCAACGAAGAGAACACCAAGACCTTCGAGGCCAATTTCCCGAAGTTCCGCGATGCGATCGCCGAAAAGTACCCAGAGGTCACCATCATCTCCAACACCGGTCCCGACGATGCCGGCACGCGTTTTGATGAGCTCTGGAAGTTCAACCGCGAACAGGGCGTGGACATGGTCGATGAGCACTACTACAACGACCCCTCCTGGTTCCTGGGCAACGACGAACGCTATGACTCCTACGATCGCAACGGTCCGCATGTGTTCCTCGGCGAGTACGCCTCGCGGGGTAACACCTTCGCCAACGCCTTGGCCGAAGCGGCCTACATGACCGGTCTGGAACGCAACTCCGATGTGGTGGAGATGGCCTCCTACGCACCGATGTTTGCCAACGAGGACTACGTGCAGTGGTCGCCGGACATGATGTGGTTCGATAACGACCAAGCCTGGGGCTCGGTGAACTACTACAACCAGAAACTGTGGATGAATAACGTCGGCGACCAGGTCGTTCCCTCGCAGCTCAGCGGGGAAACCTCCAGCGCCGCGGATCTCTGTGGCGGTATCTTCCTCACCAGCTGGCTGACCAAGGCTGCCTATGACAACGTCAGGGTCACCGACAACGCCAGTGGCGAAACGCTCTTCGCCGACGACTTCTCCGATGCCTCGCAGTGGCAGGCGCAGGGTGGCGACTGGCAGGTCGTGGACGGTCGTTATGTGCAGCAGGACGCCAGCACGGAGGATGCGCGCAGCGTCATCGCCGATGGCTATGACAAGGACTGGAGCAACTACACCCTGGAGCTCACCGCCCGCAAGGAAGCCGGATCGGAAGGGTTCATGGTCGGTTTCGCGGCCGGGGCACCGGATGACTTCTACTGGTGGAATATCGGTGGCTGGGGCAACACCCGCTCGGTGCTTGAACGTGCCGACGGCGCCCGTCAGGGTGAAGTTGCGGCCGGGAAGGATATCTCCGTCGAAACCGGACGCGACTACCAGGTCAAGATCGTCGTCGAGGGGAACACCATCAAGATGTACCTCGACGGGGAGCTGGAGCTGGAATACACCGAGCCGGCACCCAAGCCGCTCTACCAGGTGGTGACGCGCGATGCCGACACCGATGAGCTGATCGTCAAGCTGGTCAACCCGACCGGTACGGCAACGCAGGCGGCCATCGAGGTTTCGGACGCTAACCTCGCGGGCCCGGTGAAGGCCACCGAACTGGTCGCGGCACCGGAAGCACAAAACACCAAGGAAGATCCGGAGAATGTGATACCGCGTGACTTCGAAGTGGCGGCCGGGGAGCACGGGCTGAACTACGAGGTTCCGGCGTACTCCGTTACCTTCCTGCGCATGGCTACCGGCGGATCGTCCGACCGCTGACCTAAGAGTGGAATTGGACGCGACCGCGCGGTAGTAAACGGTGCACAACTTGCCGTGCAAATGGTGAAGTGTGCCTCATCAATCGACGCTGGCTAGAGAAGATTTAGCGAGCGGCGTACATATAGCGGCTCGGCCCGGTATCTCCAAGCGGAGCTGCCGGGTCGAGTCGTTGTTGCATGTTGACCAGGCTGTTGCGGCATGACAAATCAAGCGTGCCCATGAATCATCGGACACCTTCCTCATGGTTTTCGCCACATAATTCGCAAGGGTAAACATCAAACGTCTAACGTTTAAGAGTGACCATTAACTCTGCACCTACGCCCCCAATGCCCGCGAGCTCGGTGACCCGCCCGGCACCATGGATAACCGGCACGTTGGCCGTCGTAGCAGTGGTCTTGGTGGGGTTGAACCTCCGCATGGGTATTGCTTCGGCCTCACCGCTCTTCCACGAGCTTCAAGAACTACTGGGCTACGGAACCTTCGTCGCCTCGCTGCTACCGACCATCCCGGTGCTCTGCTTTGCCGTCGCCGGAGCGGCGACGAGCGTACTGATTCGCCGTACCGGACTCGAACTGGGCATTGCGCTGTCCCTGGTGCTTCTCACCGCCGGGCTCGCCTTGCGTGTCGTGGACTCGACGTGGGCGCTGTTGGCTGGAACGGTGGTCGGAATGTGTGGGTTGGCGGTCTGCAACGTGGCGATGCCTTCGTTCATTCGCGAACACCACGGACACCGTTCGGCGTCGATGACCGCCGCCTACACCACCACCATGTCGATTGGTGCGACCTTCGCCTCCGCCGTCAGTGTTCCGCTTGCGGTGCAGGTCGGTTCGCCCACTACGGCTCTGGCGCTATGGGCGATTCCCGCGAGCTTGGCATTGGTGGCCTTTATTCCGCTGGCTTTCGCCGGCGGGCGCGGCAAAACCACCACCGGCGCCCACGTTTCACCGTGGCCACTGCTGGCCACGGGCAAGGGCCTACTGTTCACCGCCGTCTTCGGTGTTCAATCGCTACTCGTGTACACGGTCGTTAGCTGGTTGCCGCATATTCTGATCTCGCGCGGCTTGGAACCGGCGGCCGCCGGACTCATGCTGGGAATCGTGCAAGGGGTGAGCATCCCGGCAGTGATGATCTTGTTGTGGATGGCCGCCAAGCCACACCTGTTGCGCCCTGCCTTTGTGTTGACCGCAAGCTGTTCCGTACTTGGCTTCCTTACCTTGTTAGTGCTTCCGGTGACTCTGTCGCTGATTTCCGCGGTGCTAATCGGTTTGGGCTTTGGGATCTTCCCTCTGGTGATGCTCATGCTGAGCCGAAGCGGCGAGACGGCGGCGGAAACCACGGCGCTGTCCACGGTGGCGCAGTCGGTGGGCTACTTGATCGCCGCAGTGGGTCCTTTCGCGCTTGGCCTGTTGCAGGGCGTTCTTGGCTCATGGACGGTTGGGTTGGTGATCGTGCTGGTGCTGGCCGTTATTCAGTTGGTGTTCTGCTACAAGCTCGGCGGGTTGCGCACCGACGCCGACCGGCGACAGCTCATTGAGGTCGATGGCGCCGCGCCGGAGGCACGATCATGAGCACGTCGGCGATGCGCCCGCCATTGGCCGGCGAAGTGATGACCAAGCTACGCCAGGACGTGGCCAATGGGCGGTGGGCCGTGGGTCAGCGAATCCCGGCCGAGCCTGAGTTGATCGCCGAATTGGGTGTTTCACGTGGCACATTGCGCGAAGCCATTAAAGCTCTGGCGCACTCGGGCATCTTTGAGGTGCGCCGCGGCGATGGCACCTACGTGCGAGCCACGAGCGAAATCTGCGGCACCGCACAACGGGTGTACCGCGAGCATTCGGACCACGACGTGTTGCAGGTGCGCTTCGCCCTGGACACCCAGGCGGCGCGGCTGGCTGCCCGGGCCAGTGACCAAGAGGTCATCGAACGGCTCAGGGACTTGCTGGATCAGCGTAGTGATGCCTGGCAACGTCAGGACTTTTCGGCGTGGTCGCAAGCGGATTGGGCCTTCCACCTTGAGGTGGCCCGCGCCTCGGGGGTGCCGCTACTCCACGAACTCTATGAGAGTTTCGGAGATGTCTTTCACGGCACCAAGATGTCCCAGCGCCTCGCCGAAGGTTTTGACGGGTGCCTCCGTGAAGGACATGAAGCGCTCGTCGAAGCCATTGAGGCCGCCGATGACGAGGCTGCCGCCCGTACGGTGATCGCGAACCTTGACTACTGCATGGGCTGGATGCCCTAAGCTTGGCCGCGCGGTCCGTGGGAACCGGCGCCACGGCGCTGGTCGAGCAGGTGATCGAGCAATGGCTCAAGCACGGCCATCCCATCGCGCACCCCGCCGCGGGAGCCAGGAAGATTCACGATCAAGGTGTTGCCGGCAAAGCCGGCCACGCCGCGGGTTAGCACCGCAAGCGGCGTCTGGGATTCACCGCGGCGGCGAATAGCCTCTATGATGCCGGGCAGTTCCACGTCCAATAAACCCTGGCTCTGCTCTGGAGTGGCATCGCTCGGTGATACACCGGTGCCTCCGGTGGTAATCACCACGTCGTCGTGCCGTTCTACCGCCGCCCGCAAGGCTTGGCCAACCGGGTCCCCATCGGCGACCACCTGAGCGGCGTCGAGTTCGAACCCTCGCCCGCGCAGCCAGTCGACGAGAACCGGGCCGGTCAGATCCGCGTTCAAACCGGATGCGGCGCTCGTGGAGGCCACCACCACCGTGGCCCGACGGGTGGGGTTGCTAGCCGGTGACACCACGGTCCCAATCTCCGCTTTTGCCTCCGGACTTGGCCAGTACCTGAACGTCGGTGACCTTGGCGTGCTTGTCCACGGCCTTGGTCATATCGTAAAGCGTCAGTGCGGCCACGCTGGCGGCCGTCAACGCCTCCATTTCGACGCCGGTGACGCCCTTGGTGGTCACCGACGCGGTCACGCGCACGGTATCGCCCTCGGCGGCAAAGTCCACCGAAACTTTGGAAATGGGTAGCGGATGGCACAGCGGGACAAGTTCCCAGGTGCGTTTGGCGGCCATAATTCCGGCCACACGTGCCGTGCCTAGCGCCTCGCCCTTGGGCAGGTTGCCGGTCATCAGCTGTTCGATCACATCGGGGCGGGTGACGAAGAGCGCCTGAGCGGTTGCGACCCGTTTGGTAACGGCCTTATCGCTGACATCAACCATATGGGCGCTGCCATCGGCGCGCAGGTGGGTGAGGTTTGAAGGCTCAGACATTTAAACTCCAGGTGTCGATGCGTGATCCGGCCGGCAGATGTGAAACTCCGACCGGAATATGGACTAATGCGTCCGCGTTGGCCAGGTCGTGAATGAGGTGTGAGCCGGGGTCGAGCACGCGCACTCGACCATGTTCGAAGACGGCTCGGCGCACCTGATGCTTATGTTCGGGCGAATGAACCTCGCTGGCCAGCACGGCGCTACGGCTGGCCGGTTCGGGCAGGCCGGCCAGCGATCGTAGCAGGGGAGCGAGGAACAGTTCGGCCGACAGGTACGCACTGACCGGATTACCCGGGAAGCAGAGTACCGGCAAGGTGGGGCCCTGTGAGGAGTTGAGCTGTGCGAAACCTTGCGGGCCCCCGGGTTGCAGGGCCACGTGATGGAAGGTGCCGCCGAATGGTTCGAGACCTTGCCGCACCACTTCGAAAGCACCGGCACTGATACCGCCAATGGTCAGTACCAGATCGACCCGGCCGGCATGCTTATGTAGGTGCGCGGTAAATCCCTGCGAGTCATCCGGTAGCCGCGCGGTACTGACCTGTGCTCCGTAACCGCGCAACAAGGCCGCCAACATCGGTGAGTTCGCGTCGGGGATGCGCCCGGAGTGCAGCTGCTCGCCGGGGGCAGCTAATTCGTCACCGGTAGTGCACAGCAGGATTCGTGGAGCGCGACGCACCGGGACTTCATGGATCCCGCTCGCGGCGAGGGCACCGATGAGGGCTGGGGTCAGTCGCGTGCCGGCTTCGGCCAGCAGGGTTCCGGCCGGTAGCTGGTCGCCGATCGGGCGGATGAAGCGCCCCGCGGCGCTTGGCGAACTGAAACTGACGTTGCCGCTTGGCGTTCCCTCACCGGGGCGAACCAGGTCGGTGAACACCCCAGGGTCGGTATCTTCGACGGGTACCACGCTGTCGGCTCCCGCGGGGATCTCGGCACCGGTCATGACCGGGGTGGCCGTCCCTGGCTGGTGGATTACCTGGGCGCCGCCGGCGGCCGCGGTAAAACCCAGTGGCAGGGTGACGGGGTGACTCGTACTGGCCTCGGCAAGGTCCGCGGCGCGGACCGCGAAGCCATCCATCTGCGAATTCGTGAAGGACGGGATGGGCAGGCGGGCATGCATCGCTCGGGCCAGGGCACGGCCCGGTAGCGACTCGCTGGACAGTGGCAGTAGCTGCGTGGGCCCGGTATCGATCGAATCGAACGCCGCGGCGAGAAGCTCACGCACTTCGGCACGGTGGTTTTCGAGGGTGCAAACCATGGCTGGTGCTATCCGCCGGCGAAGGGCGGTAGTACGTCTACGGTGATGGCCGCACCGCCGTCGGCGGCTTCGAGCGCGCCGTCGTCGCGGCGTACCGTCCCGTTGACGAGGAAACTGCCGCTACGTAACACCTTGGTCATTGCCGCACCGTATTTAGCGGAGAGCGCGGTGCGCAGCTCGGCCAGCGTGTTCGTGGCGGGCCAGCGCTCCTCCTCGACCCCTGCGGCCTCGGCGGCCGCGGCGAAGTAGCGAATTTGGATCTCGGTCATGCCGCCATACTATCGCCCACGCCACATCACGCGTGAGCCCGTGAACCGCTTGTTTCGGTGCCGCTGGCCCGGCACTGAGCGCGAGCTACGCGCCCAACGAAGCGATCGAGACGACGTTGACTCCATCCTTGCGCCGGTAGGAGTAGTCGGTGTTGGTCAGAATTGTCAGTCCCTTGCAGGAGTCGGGCGCATCGACGTTATTGGCGAAGGTTTTCAAGGACTTGGCCGCCTGATCCAGAACATCGGGATGTTGCCCGAGTTTGATCTCGAAGCCATGCCACGAGCCATCATCGAATTGTGCGATAGCGTCGACCTCGTGCCCCTGGGAGTCTCTGGCGTGGAAGATCCGGGCATCGCGGGCATCGGCAAAAACGCGGAGGTCGTGTACCACTTGTGACTCATAGAGTTCGCCCGTGAAGTTCAGATTCTGCATGAGCACCTGAGGCGACGCCGAGAGTGCGGCGACGGCGAGCGAGGGATCGGCCAAGTGGCGTTTGGGTTCCTTGCGTAGCGTGGCAGAGGAGCGTAGATGGGTCGACCACGCTGGTTGTGGTTCGCTCAGGTGAGCGCGTTCAAGCACGTCCAAATCTAACCGTACGGTGTCCCGCGTGGTGTCGACGTCGCGCGCAAGGGATGCGATTTTGATTTCACTCGCGGTTGAACGAGCCAGCGAGCGGAACAGGCGAGCGATGCGGGCCGGGTCTTTGATAGGACCTTGAATCGTTTTGACCTCTATGTAGGCGAAGTTCCGTAGGTAGTCCCTGTTCGATGCAATGGCATCATCCAAGGATCTATTTTGAAGGCCCGGCCAGCCGCCCCGAGCTAAACGGTCAATGAGGTCTGAAAGCTCCAGTTTGTTTTCGGCACACGAGGGTTCCACGCCGGCGATCAGGTCGGCGAAGCTCAGAGATCCCGTCGAGTGGCCGGTCTCTTGGAGGGTCATACTTCGCATACGCAGGCGCGAGAATCTCCCTGCTCCGGAATGCCTGGACGCCTCGGCCGCAGGGACCGTTGACCCGGCCAAGATGAATTGCCCGGTGGACTGTCGTTCGTCTACGGCTCGTCGAGCATGATTCCAAAGCTCGGGATATAACTGCCATTCGTCAAGCAGGCGTGGAGTTGGACCTTCAAGTAGTAGTCCCGGGTTGATGGAATACAGCGCATCGACGTTTGGGTCTGTGTCCAAGAAACTGTGGCTTTTGCTGGCTTGGAGGCAGGTGGCGGTTTTCCCGCACGCCTTGGGGCCTTCGAGCACCACGGCTCCACTTCGTGATAGGGCGGATGCTAATTGAGTGTCGATAGTCCGAGCCATGTACTTCATAGCTAACTCTCCAAATACACTAGTCAAATGGGCTAATCTTCATCTTGTAAGTATTTCACTCGCCACTTTGAAACAATTCTACTCGTCACTTTGAGGCATTTCTACTCGTCACTTTGAAACCTCTCTACTCGTCACTTTGAAGTTGCGCGATGCAAAGGCTAGGCGCTTCTACGGGACGCAGACAGAGCGGCGAAAGCTGTTGCGGACTATATTTCGGTGTCTGTCACCGACCACGTCGCAGTCCTGAAAGCCGGGCAAGGCAGGACGCGAGAGCGGGGAGTCGACCTCCAGCGCCGGTATTGGCCGATAATGTCCTGAATCGGCCGCGTGCCAGCAAGCGGTGGGCGCGGGCACTAGATGGCCCCCGAGCCCTTGCTGACGAAGACGACTCTCTGCGATTGATCCGCACTCGGAAATGCGTAGACTTTCGGTGAATGCGAGCGAGTACGTCGCAGATCGCCAAAGGAGTTGTATGGGACGCAAGATTGTGCGCCAGCGGATTATCCGCGCCACCGCCGACGGGGTACGCCGGCCCCGGGATGAACGCCTCGCGGGCGAAGAGCCCCTAGAAATCCGCTTTGGTTCGACCGCGTTCACCACATCAATGCGTACTCCCGGGGATGATTTTGACTTGGTGGCCGGGTTTCTCGTCGCCGAGGGGATCGTGCGCTCGCCGGAACATCTGGTCTCCATGCGCTACTGCGCGGGCACCGATGAGCAGGGAAATCAGACATATAACGTCATCCAGGTGCAGTTGGGTTTTGGGGCAGAGGTTCCGGATCTGAGCGCGGCCCGCAATGTGGTGACCAGTTCGGCCTGCGGTATCTGCGGCACGAATTCCATTGATGAGGTGCGCAAGAAGTCCCCGCACGAACTTGACCTCGCGTCGGCGCGGGTAGAACTGGGCGTATTGCTGGGTATGCCCGACACCCTGCGCGATGCCCAGAAACTGTTCTCCTCCACCGGTGGCGTCCACGCCGCGGGACTTTTCGATCTCAATGGCCGTCTGCTGATCCTCCGGGAAGACGTCGGACGACATAACGCGGTGGATAAAGTCATCGGCGCGGCCCTGCGCTCCGGGAAACTTCCGCTACGTGATTGCGTCCTGCAGGTCTCCGGCCGTGCCTCCTTCGAGCTAGTTCAAAAAGCCGCGATGGCCGGAATTCCGGTACTGACCGCCGTCAGTGCGCCCTCATCGCTGGCCGTTGCGCTCGCCGAGGAATCGCAGATGACCTTGGCGGCCTTTTCGCGCGGCAGCAGCGTCAACCTCTATACCCACACGGATCGTATTTACTAGCCGTTGAAGCCGGTGTTTACCGGGTACCTGAACCTAGGGTGTGGCACGGGGAACCTGGGAGCGAACGAAGACATTACGGTGGGGGAGCCACGTGCTGTAATGCGAATCACTCCGGAGCTAGAACTGCGTAGAATTTTGCCTTATGAAGCAACGTGAGCACGGCGCGCCGCCGCCCGCCGTCCACCCTGCAGCGCAACTGGACGATGACCGTCGGGCGCGAGCCCAACGCCAACTGCTATTGCCGGGATTCGACGAGGTCGCCCAGCGGCGACTGGCTAACGCGAAAGTACTAGTGATCGGTGCCGGGGGACTGGGCAGCGCCAGCGTCCCCTACCTCGTTGGGTCCGGGGTGGGCACCATCGGACTGGTCGATGACGATGTGGTGGAGCTGTCCAACCTCCACCGCCAGGTCGCCCACACCACCGCGAACCTCGGCGTGGCCAAAACCGAATCCCTCGCCCAGGCCGCCACGGCCTTGGACCCGGGGGTCAGAATTATCGAACACCGGGTGCGGCTGGATTCCACGAATGCGCTGGAGATCTTTGCCGACTACGACCTAGTCATCGACGGAAGCGATAACTTTCCCACGCGATACTTGGCCAATGATGCGGCTCAGCTGAGCAATATCCCCTTGGTCTGGGGCGCCATTTTGGCAACCCACGGTCAAGTCGGATTGGCCTGGCACGCCTACGGGCCGGGATACCGCGACCTGTTTCCCGACCCGCCCAATCCCGGCGAGGTACCAAGTTGTGCCGCCGGTGGTGTGCTCCCGGGTCTATGCGGCACGGTGGGAAGTCTGCTCGCCACCGAGGCGCTGAAGGTCATCACCGGATTGGGCGAGCTACTGCTCGGTCGGGTTCTGGTCTACGATGCGCTGGCCGCTCGGACCCGGGAGATCCCATACGCCAAGGACCCCGGCGGGCAACAAGTCACCGAGCTGATCGACTATGAACTGTTCTGCCGCGGCTCCGACCCCGAACCGGAGGGGCTGTCGGCTGCCGAGTTGGCCGCACAGCTGCGTGCGGGGCATACGCCGTGGCTGTTGGATGTGCGCACGCCGGCCGAGCGCCTCGAGCATCGGATCCGCGGAGCGCACGCTCTCGAGCTGGATGATCTGCAAGAGGCGATCGATCAGGACCGTGCCCTTCCCGAGCTTGAGGCGGCCGACGAGATCACCATTTACTGTGCCCGGCAGCCGCGCTCCATACGCGCGGCACAGCTTGTGGCCGGGCGGGGCCTACGGGCTCGGTACGTTATCGGCGGCATCTTTGCCTTCGAAGAGCGCGCCCCAGAATTTATTGAAAGCGGCCCGCTGGCGGACGCACGACATCAGGAGAATCTGAATCTATGAGTGAGCACTACGCGCTGATTGCCGACCAGCCGATCGATGAGGTGGCCGTGCGAGAGGCCGTTGACGGGCCAGATGCTGGCGCCGTGGTGATGTTCCACGGGATTGTGCGCAATCACGACGGTGGAGAGTCGGTGCGTGGGTTGGACTACTCGAGCCACCCGCAAGCCACCGCCTTCCTGGAGCAGATCGTCGCCGAGGAAGTTGAGCGTAGCGGGGTGCGTTTGGCGGCCGTGCACCGGGTGGGTGAACTGGCTATCGGCGACGCTGCGTTGGTGGCGGCCAGCGCCGCCGCACACCGTGGTGAGGCCTTTGCCGCGCTCGAGCAGCTGGTGGAGCGGATTAAGTTCGAGGTGCCGATCTGGAAGCGGCAGCACTTTGAAACCGGAACGAGTGAATGGGTGGGGCTCTAGCCAGCGGGCGCCGCTAAGGCGTTGTCGGATTAACCAAAACGGCCCCACTGTCCATCGGACAGCGGGACCGTTTCAGATCATCACTCGCACCTTCATGAGGTAATTACCACTCTACAAGTGGAGTCTATGGGCAAGCTGAGCCATGCCTTGGGGATAGCTTCGGGTCGGCTGGTGAAATAACGAGTACGTCGTTCGGGGTGCTACGGGACGTCGCGGTCGTCGCTCGGTTACGATGCCACAGACAGGGATTACCGCCACCCCGAGGGAGGTCATCGTGCGTGAAGCCGGTGAGCAGGACCCGGACGACGCCGACATCGATGGATTGGCCGAGGAACTTGGCGTGGATCCAACGAAGTCACGCAAAATGCCGGTTCAGATGATCGCACTCGCGTTGGTGATCAGCTTTCCTTTTCTGAAGATCTTCTATGTCACGCAGAGTTCTGCCATTGCCGGCGAGGTCATTCGTCTGCTCGGGCCGATGGGTTGGATCGATACGGTCATCGATAACATCTTGCGCTACCCGTTGCTGTTCTTATTGCTCTATGCCCTGATCAGCGGCTCAAGCTTGCCGAAACTAGTGCGTTCCACAGCACGCCGATTGCTCGGGCATCCAGATGTGCGACAACAGAATTCACGTTCGGTGACACTGCTACTCGACCTGGTGGCCCCGGGAATTGGCTTCTTGTGGGGTTTGGTGCTGTTCGGGCCGGTTTGGGCTCTGGCTATTGCCGCCGCGACGCTCGCCTTTAGTGCGCCGAGCGATCTGTTCATCCTGCGCAACATCTTCCGGGTACGCAAAGGGCTACGACCCTCCAGTGATGAGCGGAAAGTGCGTGGAATCGAACGCGTCATGTTCTACGTCGCGGCCACCTTATTGCTGCCCCTCGCGCTGGCCCATACGGTACTCGATGGTGAGGCGTGGGCCTCGGTGCGTAGCTGTGCGGTCGAATCGGTGACGCAGGGAACCCATACCGCCCGCATCGTTGAAATATCCCGTGGTGGGATGGGCATCGTCACGGCGTGGGAGATCGGAACCAACAATATTGTGGCCGGCAGCGGCTGCGTCGATTCCTCCTACGCGGTGCGCGAGGCACTGTGGGAGCGCAACTAGCCGCCGATATACGACATTTCGATGCGTCGACGGTTGCCGGGTGCCAGCGCCGCACGAATCTCCGAGTAGTTGTCGTCGCGCGCCGACCAGACCGCGGTCAGTGCGTTGGCGATGTATTCGTCGTCGGCGCCGGAGCGGAGCATTGCGCGTAGATCGGTGCCTTCCGCGGCGAACAGGCAGGTATATAGCTGGCCTTCGGCCGAGACTCGGGCGCGGGTGCAGCTTCCGCAGAAAGCCCCGGTCACCGAGGAGATGACGCCGATTTCCCCGCCGCCATCCACGTAGCGCCAGCGTTTGGCGGTTTCTCCAGGCTGGGCGGCGGCCATCGGTTCGAGCGGGTAACGCGCCGAAATGCGCTCCACGACCTCGGCGGAGGGCACCACCTCGTCGAGCTTCCACCCGTTCGTGGCCCCGACATCCATGAATTCGATGAAGCGCAGAATATGTCCGGTGCCGCGGAAGTGCTCGGCAAGTTCGAGGATTTCGTCGTCGTTGACTCCGCGCTTGAGAACCGTATTGATTTTCACCGGGCCCAGCCCGGCGCGCTCGGCCGCGTCGATCGCCTTCAGTACCCGGGCCACCGGGAAGTTCACGTCGTTGATGGCCTTGAAGCGTTCCTCGCGCAAGGAATCCAGGGAGACCGTGACTCGGTTCAGTCCCGCTTCCTTCAGCGCGGCGGCTTTGACGGCCAATGCCGAACCGTTGGTGGTCATGGCCAGATCCACCGGTTCTCCCTCGGGGGTGCGCAATGCCGCGAGTCGTGAGATCAGATCTTCGACGCCGCGGCGCAGCAACGGCTCGCCGCCGGTGATGCGCAGCTTGGTCACGCCGCGGGCCACCACGATGCGCGCTAGGCGTTCAATTTCCTCGAAACTCAGTAGCTCCGAGCGGTCGCGGAAGACGAAATCCTGACCGAAAATCTCCTTGGGCATGCAGTAAACGCAACGGAAATTGCAGCGATCGGTGATCGAAATGCGCAGGTCACGCAGGGCGCGGCCGCGGGTATCGGACCATGTGGGATCCGGCTCAAGAGTGGTCATGGATTCACCTCCAAAAAACGTCGCGAGATTCGCGTAGATATCGTGGCCCAATTCACAGCGGGCATTTCATGGTACCGGAACAAACCAGGCGCAAGCACCATCAGATGCCGATTCATGACCGAGTAAGGCGTGTGAGCGTTTCGCTAGTCCGGGAGATCTGTTCCGGGGAGACCCGGCAGCACCCGCCGAGCAGGCGTACGCCCCTGGCGAGCAGGGCCTCGACCGCCTCCGGCAAGTCCGGCTCGACACCACCGGGGCGCCATTGCCGGGCCTGATGGTCCCAGATCTCCGCGCCATTCGGGTAGGCCAGCAGCGACACGTCCAGTTCCTGACCTAAGATATCCAGGGCCTCAAGCACGACCGAAACCGGGGCGCAGTTCACGCCCACGGCCAACAGGTTCCCGCGCTCGCGGATCACCTGCGCGACCTGCGAAAGGGTGCTGCCATCACCCAGCACCACGCCCCGTCCCGTTTCGTCGCGGCGCACGGCCAGGCTCAGCGCTGCCGGGGTCTTGGTGCCGGCTAGTTCGTCGAGCAGCGCGACTACCTCGGGCAGGCTGGGCACCGTTTCGGCCAGCAACAGGTCGGCCCCGGCGGCATCCAGACTGGCGATACGTGGGCGATGCCAGGTCGCTAGCTCATCCTGCGTGAGCCCGTAGGCGCCGTCATATTCGGTGCCATGCCCCGGGCCGGCACCATAGGGGCCGACCGACGCGGCCACCCACCGTTGCCTCGCTCCAGCATCGAACTCTGCGGCCGCGTGGGCCAACTGCACGCTGCGCCGCAGCAATTCCGGTGCCTGGGCCGCATCCAACCCGGCGGCGGCCAGTGCATCCGCACTGACTTGGTAGGAACAGGTGGTGGCCAGCTGTGCCCCGGCGGCAAAGAAATCTTGATGGGCCGCGCGAACCTCGTGCGGATTCTCGCGCAAAATGTGCGCCGACCACAGCGAGCCGGTGATGTCGTTGCCGCGCTCGGCCAAATGCGTGCCGAGACCGCCGTCGAGGAGCAGTGGGCGGGGAGCATTGGCGGCTAGGGCCGCGGCCAAGGAGTCGGTGGGTGCGGGGGTACTCACCCTTCGAGGCTATACCTCCAGCGTTGTCCCGCCCAGTGGATGAACGGCCGGTGACATCAGATGATGGCGTGCGGCGAAATTACTTTTCCAAAATCTGTGGCGCGGCTCACAGTTCACTGCTAATCTCGGTAACTGTCTATGGCGGGCACCCGACTACGGGTCGCTATCTACCGGGCGTGAAACTGATCCATTTCAGCAGATGGGCCGGCGTCGATGCCTGGGTTGCCAAGGCCGTGGCCGCTGGACTCATCGAGAATTTGAGGAGTCGCGCAATGAGTGTCGCAACTACCGGCCACGACTATTTGTCCATGGCCATCGAGATCGCCACCACCAATGTCCGCAACGCCGGCGGACCTTTCGGGGCGGTGGTTGTCGCTCCGGATGGTCGGACCTTCGAGGGGGTCAACCGCGTCACCGCGAATAACGACCCCACGGCCCATGCCGAAGTCGTCGCCATCCGCACCGCCGCCCAAGAATTGGGTACCTTCAACCTCAGCGGCTGTGTGCTCTATTCCAGCTGCGAACCCTGCCCTATGTGCCTAGCCTCGTCGCTGTGGGCCCGCATTGACCGAGTGGTCTTCGCCGCCGACCGTCACGACGCCGCGGCCGCCGGGTTCGACGACGCGGTGTTCTACGACTACTTCGAGCCGGAGTCTGACCGTAAGCTCATGCCGGTCGAACGCGCCGGTGATGGTGAGGAGCGACTCAAGCCATTCAAGGTTTGGGACTCCCTCGAAACCCGCACCGACTACTAAGGGTGCGATCACAATGTCGACGACAGGTCAGTCGCAGGTAGAACCCCGCAAGGTCGGGAATACGCGCGCGGCACGGTCCACAGCCGTCGGTTCCGGTGGCGCCGGCCCGCGCGGCGTGCTCGATGCCTACTTCCGCATCACCGAGCGCGGTTCAACTCTCGCCCGCGAATTCCGCGGCGGGATCGTCACCTTCTTCACGATGGCCTACATCGTGATTCTTAACCCGTTGATCCTCGGCGGATTTAGCGCCGACGCCGCCCCGGTGGATGTGGCCGGTAGCTGGCTGCCGGCCGAGCAGGTCGGCGCCATGACCGGCCTGACGGCTGGGGTTATGACCATCCTCTTTGGACTGGTGGCAAACCTTCCCTTTGGGTTGGCCGCCGGGCTCGGGATCAACTCCTTCCTCGCGGTGTCGGTGATTCAGGATGTCACCTGGCCCGAAGCCATGGGGCTGGTTGTGATCAACGGTGTGCTCATCGTGATTTTCGGACTCACCGGCATCCGAACCGCGATTTTCCACGCCATTCCCAAGGATCTGAAGGCCGCCATCACGGTGGGTATCGGTCTGTTCATCACCTTCATCGGATTTGTGGACTCCGGATTCGTCACTCGGACCCCGGCCGGCCCACCGGTGCAGCTGGGCGATAGTGGTTCCATTGTCTCCATCCCCACGATGATCTTCGTGGTGGGGCTGCTCATCATGGGCGCGCTGGTAGCCCGCGGGGTGCAGGGCGCGATCCTCATCGGAATCGTCATCTCCACGGTGCTCGCGGTGATCGCCGAGGCCGTGCTGAAGATTGGCCCGGCCACCGCGGATAATCCGCATGGCTGGCATCTGAATACCCCGGTGTTGGCCGGACAGTTTGCCTCGCTACCGGATATGTCGCTGGCCGGAAACTTTGACCTCTTTGGCTCCTTTACCCGCATCGGGGCGCTGGCGGCGACGATGCTGGTGTTCACCTTGGTGTTCACCAACTTCTTTGACGCCATGGGCACCATGACGGGTTTGGCGAAGAACGCCGGCCTGGCCCACAAGGATGGGACCTTCCCACGGCTCAAGGCGGCCTTCGTCGTCGAGGGTCTGGGTGCGGTTTCCGGTGGTATGGGCTCCTCCTCGTCGAATACCGTCTACGTGGATTCGGCGGCCGGTATTGGTGAAGGCGCGCGAACCGGTTTGGCGGCAATCGTCACCGGACTGCTGTTCCTTGGGTCGATGTTCTTTACCCCGTTGACCTCCGTGGTGCCGATCGAAGTTGCCGCGGCGGCGCTGGTGCTGGTTGGCACGCTGATGTGCGCACAGATTCGGGAGATCAATTTCAAGCGCTTCTCCTCGGCCATGCCGGCCTTCCTGACGCTGATCACCATGCCGCTGACCTATTCCATTGCCAATGGCATTGGAGCGGGCTTCATCGCCTGGGTGGTGGTCAACACCGCGGCCGGACGGTACCGGAAGATTCACCCGCTGATGTGGATCGTTGCCGCGGGATTCCTCGTTTACTTTGCGCGCGGCCCGATTACCACGCTGTTGTCCTGAGCGGGCACGTCACCGAAGCTCTTCCCAGTTCGATGTGAGCTTTGACATACTGGGTAGTAGTGGGCTTCACTAGTCCTAGCTGAAAAACTTTTTCCGAGATTCGAAATTCCAGGAGGTCCATCATGGGTGGATGCATTGCCTGGTCGAAAGGCCAGATCGCCCACGGCGACTGACGCTTGAGCCTCACCGCAGACCGTCGCGTCCGCGGGCTCGAGCCGGCTACCAACGAGCAGTTTTCGCTCGAGCCCGCGCACGTTTTTCTGCGCTTGGCTACCGATGCATTTCTCATCCACACACCATCATTCGATGCGCCCGACGATTGTTGCAGGGGCGTAGGAGGTTGGCGGCATGACCGCTGAAGCTACAGAAAAATCCCGGTGCCTGATCACCGTTAACGGAACCGTACGCGAATTCGACGGTCCCACCCACACCAACGCCCTCGACTTCCTGCGCACGCAGGGTCTGATTGGTTGCAAGGAAGGCTGCGCCGAAGGCGAATGCGGCGCCTGCGCCATCCTGGTAGCCCGCGCGGACGGCGAGGAAACTCGCTGGACCGCCCTGAACGCCTGCCTGCTACCGGCCGCCGCGCTGGACGGTCAAGAGGTGCTCACCTCCGAAGGCCTAGGTAGCGTCGATGACCTGCACCCGGTTCAGGAAGAAATGGCCCAGCGCGGCGGATCGCAGTGCGGCTATTGCACCCCGGGCTTCATCTGTTCCATGGCCGCCGAATACTACCGGCCCGAGCGACCGACCGATGCGGCCCAAGCACTCGAATCCAGCGAGGAGCACCACTGCGGTCCCAACGGCTTCGATTTGCATGCACTCTCCGGAAACCTGTGCCGCTGCACCGGGTACCGCCCCATTAAAGACGCGGCCTACGCGCTGGGGGAGCCTGAAACCGACGACGCCATCGCCGCACGCCGCCGGCAACCGGCCCCGGACGCCGTGAGCACCGATATACTGCGTGCCGATACCCCCACCGGGCAACTAGGACGCTACCGTCGACCGGCGAACCTCTTCGAAACCCTACGGATCCTCGCCGACGAACCCGATGCCCTCGTGCTGGCCGGCGGCACCGACTGGGGCGTTGAGGTCAACATCAAGGGCACCCGTGCCCGCTCCGTCGTGGCCATCGACCGGCTTGAAGAGCTGCGCCAGATCATTGAAACTCCAGATCACATCGAGATCGGTGCGGCGCTGACGCTCAGTGAACTGGAGCGCACTCTGGACGGCAAGATTCCGTTGCTGGCTAAGCTCTTCCCGCAGTTTGCCTCGCGCCTGATCCGCAACGGGGCGACCATCGGTGGCAACCTGGGCACCGGATCCCCGATCGGTGACACCCCGCCGGCATTGCTGGCTCTCGAAGCCGAATTGGTGCTCACCGGCGCCTCCGGGCGACGCGTGGTTCCACTGGCCGACTACTTCACCGGCTACCGGCAGACCGTGCGCCAGCCCGGCGAACTGATCACCGCGATCCGCATCCCGCGGCCACTGGCCGAGCTGACCAGCTTCCAGAAGATCGCCAAGCGCCGCTTCGACGACATCTCCTCGGTGGCCATCGGCTACGCGGTGAGTGTCTCCGACGGGCTGATCACCAAGGCCCGTATCGGGCTGGGCGGTGTGGCCGCGACCCCGCTGCGTGCCACCGCCACCGAGGCGGCCCTAGAGGGCAAGGAATGGAGCCTGGAAACCATCCGGGCGGCCGCCGAGATCATGGGCGGAGAAGGAACCCCGATGGATGATCACCGAGCCAGTTCGCGTTACCGCAAGGCCATGCTGGCCTCCTCACTCGAGCGGTTCTACGCCCAACAACTTCCGAATACCGGCTTCAGCAAAGGGGAGCAGTTAGCATGAGCCACCTCTCGCAACGCCCACATAACCCGATCGTCGGCGAAAGCCACGCACACGAGTCCGCGGCCGCCCACGTCACCGGCACCGCGCTCTACACCGACGACCTCGTCGGTCGCATGGTCGGCGTACTGCACGCCTACCCGGTGCAATCCACCATTGCCCACGCCAAGCTGCTCTCGCTCGATGTTGCACCGGCGGTGCGCATCCCCGGCGTGGTCCGGGTACTGACCGCCGCGGACATCCCCGGGGTCAACGACCAGGGCGCTAAGCACGATGAGCCGATGCTGCCCACCGACGAGATCATGTTCTATGGTCAGCCACTGGCCTGGGTACTCGGCGAAGATCTCGAAGCGGCGAAGGCCGGCGCCGCCGCCGTCACCGTGGAATTCGAGGCGCTTGAATCGCTGATCAGCATTCAGGATGCGATCGCCGCGAACAGCTTCCACGGCGTGCAGCCGGTCATCGACAAGGGCGACACCGAGGCCGCCTTCGCGGACGCGGCGCATATTTTCGAAGGCGAGTTTGAGTTCGCCGGTCAGGAGCATTTCTACCTCGAGACGCAGAACTCGCTGGCCTACGTGGATGAGGGTGGACAGATCATGATCCACTCCTCGACCCAGCACCCGACCGAAACCCAGGACATCGTCTCGCATGTGCTGGGCATTCCGGCCCACCAGATCAGCGTGCAGGTGTTGCGCATGGGCGGTGCCTTCGGCGGCAAGGAAATGCAACCACACGGCTATGCCGCGGTGGCCGCCCTTGGCGCCACGCTGACCGGGCGCCCGGTCCGGGTGCGGCTGAACCGCACCCTGGATATGACGATGACCGGCAAGCGTCACGGCTTCCATTCGCGCTGGAAGATTGGCTTCACCGCCGAAGGAAAAATTCTCGCCCTCGACGCCACGCTCACCGCCGATGGCGGCTGGTCGTTGGATCTATCCGAGCCGGTGCTCACCCGCGCCATGTGCCATATCGACAACGCCTACTGGGTGCCGAATATCAAGGTGCACGGTCGGGTGGCCAAATGCCACAAGACCTCGCAGACCGCATTCCGCGGCTTCGGCGGGCCGCAGGGCATGCTGGTTATGGAGGACATCTTGGGTCGGGTGGCCCCGCAGCTGGGCCTCTCCCCGCGCGAGCTGCGTCGGCGCAATTTCTACACCGAGGGACAGGACACCCCGTACTACCAGCCGGTACGCCACCCGGACCGGATCGATGCGGCCTGGCAACAGGTTATCGATCAGGCCGAGATTGAGCGTCGCGAAGCCGAGATTGCCGAATACAACGCCACCCACGAGCACAGTAAGCGTGCCTTGGCGCTGACCCCGGTGAAATTCGGAATCTCCTTTAACCTCACCGCCTTCAATCAGGGCGGGGCCCTCGTGCTGGTGTATAAGGACGGCTCGGTACTGGTTACGCACGGTGGCACGGAAATGGGGCAGGGCCTGCACACCAAGATGCTGCAGGTGGCCACCACCACCCTCGGCGTGCCGATGTCCACGGTGCGGCTGGCCCCCACGCGCACCGATAAGGTCCCGAACACCTCGGCCACCGCGGCCAGCTCCGGCAGCGACCTGAACGGTGGAGCGGTCAAGGACGCGTGCGAGCAGATTCAGGCGCGACTGGCGCAGGTCGCCGCCGGCAAGCTCGGGGTGCCCGCCCATGAGGTGCGTTTCGAGCGCGGGGTGGTCAGCGGGCTGAGCACCAAGGCCACCATCAGCTGGGAAGAGCTGGTCAAGGCCGCCTACTTCCAGCGGATCCAGCTATCGGCCGCCGGGTTCTACCGCACCGAGGGGTTGCACTGGGATCTGAGCATCATGACCGGCGAGCCCTTTAAGTACTTCGCCTATGGGGTGGCCGCCAGCGAGGTCGAGGTCAGCCGCTTCGATGGCTCCTACACGCTACGTCGCGTCGACATCGTGCATGACGTGGGAGATTCGCTCTCCCCGCTGATCGATATCGGTCAGATCGAAGGCGGATTCGTGCAGGGCGCCGGGTGGATGACCCTCGAGGATCTGCGCTGGGATACCTCCGACCGACCCACGCGCGGGCGCCTGGCCACGCAGGCGGCCAGCACCTACAAGATCCCGAGCTTCTCGGAAATGCCCGAGGAATTCAACATCGCGTTGCTGGACAAGGCCCATGAGGAAGGAGCCGTGTACGGTTCCAAGGCCGTGGGCGAGCCGCCGCTGATGTTGGCCTTCTCGGTCCGCGAGGCGCTGCGCCAGGCGGTGGCTGCCTTCGGCGCCCCCGAGGCGAGCGTCGAGTTGGCCTCGCCGGCCACTCCCGAAGCGGTGTTCTGGGCGATCGAGTCGGTGCGCGAACCAGCCGTGGCAGAGGCCGCGAGCGCCACGTCATGACCTGGATCGACGCCGTCGCCCGATTACGTGGCGAGCGGCGCGCGGCGGTGCTGGTCACCCTGGCCGCCGTGCGGGGCCACGCCCCGCGCGAGGCCGGGGCGAAAATGGTGGTCGCCGCCGATGAAATCTACGAAACCATCGGCGGCGGCAATCTCGAAATGGTGGCGGTCAACCGGGCCCGCGAAATGCTCAACGAGTCGGTCCGCACCCCCGAACTGCTCGAGCTGCGGCTCAACGACAAGGCACCGGCGAAATACGGCCGTCAGTGCTGTGGAGGCGAGGTGAGCATTTTGCTCGAACCACTGGCTCAGGCCCACACCGTGGCGATCTTCGGGGTGGGGCATGTGGGGCTGGAACTGGCACGCATTCTCTCGCGTCACGACCTCGATCTGATGTTGAGTGATTCGCGGCCCGAGTTCCTCGATGCGTTGCCGGTGCTGGAACCGGCGGTGGCCCGCATTCATGCGGAGGTCGCGGTGCTCGGTGAGGAGGCCATCTCACGGCTGCCCGCCGGGACCGACGTGCTGATCATGACCCACGATCATGCCGAGGACCTGCACCTGTGTGATGCCGCGCTGCGGCACCCTCAGCTCGGCTCGATCGGGCTGATTGGGTCCAAGGCTAAGTGGCAGCGCTTCATTAAGAAGCTCGGCGAACTCGGCCACGACCGGGCCACCATCGAACGGATCCAATGCCCCATCGGAATCCCCGAAGTGGCGGGCAAACAGCCGGCAACGATCGCGGTTTCGGTGGCCGCCGAACTGCTCGCTCGGCACGCACCCACGGCCGCGTAATCTTTCGTCCCGACGGCGACCTTCGAGTGCGATACTACAAGTGACGTCGACGAAAGGTAGCCCGGCATGGGGGTTAGCCCGCAGGAACACCGTGACTGGATTATGCAGCGCATCGGCCGCACCGAGGTGCAGCGTCTGCCGCTTTCTGCCGCCCAGGGGCTGATTCTGGCCGAAGATGTCAGCGCCGTGCACTCGCTGCCGCTCTGGGACAATTCGGCGATGGATGGTTACGCGTTACGCAGCGCGGACACTTACGGTGCCAGTGACGCGGCACCGGTGAGCCTTCAGGTGCTCGGCGAGGTGGCCGCCGGCAGCGACTGGGATCCGCCGTTGGCCGCCGGGCAGGCGGTGCGTATTATGACCGGTGCGCCGCTGCCCAGCGACGCGGACACCATCGTCCGGGTGGAACACACCAGCGGCGAATCCGGGCCGGGGCAGTGGGCGCAGCATCACGTATCGCTCACCGCCGAGGTGCCCGCCGGTCAAGAGGTGCGCGCGGCCGGAGAAGATCTGCTCGCCGGGGCCACGGTGGCCCGGGCGGGAGATGAACTCAGCGCGGTGCGTCGCTCGGCGCTGGCCGCCGCCGGGGTGCACGAGGTGCTTGTGCACCGGGCACCGCGCGTGGCGGTGCTGGTCACCGGGGCCGAGTTGGCCGCCCCCGGCAGCACGCTGCGCCGCGGGCAGATCCCCGAATCCAATTCGCAACTTATCGCCGGACTTCTCGCCGAATCCGGGATCCCTCAGGTCAGCGTGCGGCATTGCCCGGATGAACTGGCGCAGGTGCAAGCGCTACTGGATGAGCTGGCCCAGCAGCACGAGGTCATCATCACCACCGGCGGGGTAGGGCCGGGAACCCACGATGTCATGCGCGCCGCGCTGATCGACGAGCCGGTAGTGCGGCAGCTGCGCGTCGCGATGCGCCCGGGGCAGCATCAGGCGGCCGGACGGCTGTCCAACGGGGCCTTCATCTTCGCGCTCTCGGGCAACCCGGTCAGCGCCGCGGCGAGCTTTGAACTCTTCGTCCGCCCGGCCCTGCGCGCCATACAGGGGGCCAGCCAGCCGTTGACCCCCACCCTGCAAGCCACGGCGGCCCTCGGCTGGCGTTCGGCGCCGGGACGCTGGCAGGTCCTGCCGGTCATCTTCGAACCGGGACCGACGCTGCGCTGCCTGCCCGCGGTCGCGGCCACCCGAATTTCACATTCGGTCGGCGGTTTCGGGGCGGCTCAGGGTTACGCACTGGTGGAACCCGAACGCGCCGAGGTGGCGGTCGGGGACACCGTCACGGTGCTGAGGTTGTGCCCATGAGTTGGTGTTCGACGCTGGTGCTCGCCGGTGGCCGTTCACGGCGGCTCGGGGGAGTTGAGAAGGCCACGCTGCTGCTGCGCGGCCAGCGGCTCGTGGACCGGGTGGTGGCCGCCGCCGCCCACGCCGAGGCTCGCCCGGTGATCGTGATCGGCCCGGAGCACACCGGGGATCAGGCCGATCTGGTGGCGCGCGAAGACCCGCCCTTTACCGGGCCCTTGGCCTCCATCGCCGCCGGATTGCCGCAAGTAGCTACCGAATGGGTGATGATCCTACCCTGCGATCTTCAGCATCCCGGTGCGCTCATTGAACGGCTGCGCGAGGCGATGAAGCAACCGGGAGCCGACGGTGTGGTGCTGGTCGACGAGGACGAGCGGGTGCAGTGGCTGGCCGGATGCTACCGGGTACAGGCCCTGCGCGACGGATGCGCCGCCCTCGGGCCGCGGCTGGCCAATGCGCCCTTGCGCGCCGTGCTGGCCGAGCTTGAGTTGCGCACGCTACCGGTCGAGAATGCGCTCTGCGCCGACCTGGATACTCCCGAGGCCCTGGCCGCAGCCCGCGCACAGGATCTTCCACCATCTAGTCCACAAAGTTAACGAGGAAAAGATCGACGATCATGGCAGAACATCTCCCCGCGGAGGCACTGATTCCCTGGCTGCAGGCCGCCGGCGAAGAGCTCCAGCTGGATACCTCCGAGGTTAATATCGACACCATTCTGGGTGTCGCCGGACAGGTGGCACATACCGTGGCCCGCCCGGCGGCACCGCTGAGCACCTTCCTGCTCGGCCTGGCCGTGGCCCGCGCCGGAAAGGACGCGGACCTGCAGGCCCTGGCCACTCAGCTCAACGCCCGGGCCAGGCGCTGGGCCGAGGAAGCCGAGGAGTAAAAACCCGTCAGCCTACGGCTGGGCCGGAGCACCCACCGCAATGGTGGAACCAAGTGACACCGGCCCGGCCGGACGGTGCTGACCGCGCTCGGGCACGTACTCCAGATCCGGGTCGGCCAAGTTCGGTGCGTTGACGAAGGAACGGAAACGCTTGAGCTTCTCCGGGTCGGCCAGCGTGGCGGCCCATTCATCTTCGTAGTTCTCCACATGCCGTTCCATGGCCTCATCCAGATCCGCCGCCAGGCCGAGCGCATCGTCAACCACCACGGAACGGACCATGTCGATCCCGCCCTCGAGCTCCTGCACCCAGTGCGCCGTACGCTGGAGCTTGTCGGCGGTGCGGATGTAGTACATCAGGTAGCGGTCGATGTAGCGCAAGAGCGTGCGGTCATCGAGCCCGCCGGCCAGCAGCTGGGCGTGGGCCGGGTTCGCGCCGCCGTTACCGCCCACATACAGGTTCCACCCCTCGGCGGTGGCGATCACGCCGACGTCCTTGCCGCGCGCCTCGGCGCATTCGCGGGCACAGCCCGAGACACCCATCTTCAGCTTGTGCGGCGCCCGCAGGCCCCGGTAACGCAACTCGATCTCAATGCCCATGGCCACCGAATCGAGCATGCCGTAGCGGCACCAGGACGAACCCACGCAGGTTTTGACGTTACGTAGTGACTTGCCGTAGGCGTGGCCCGATTCGAACCCTGCCTCCACCAGTTCGCGCCAGATCTCCGGCAACTGTTCGAGCCGGGCTCCGAACATGTCGATGCGTAGACCACCGGTGAGTTTGGTGTAGAGCCCGTACTTCTGAGCAACCCGGGCGATCACCGCCAGCTTCTCTGGGGTGATTTCGCCACCTGGGATACGCGGCACCACCGAGTAGGTGCCGTCCTTTTGCATATTGGCCATCACACGGTCGTTGGTGTCTTGCGCGCCGGCCAGTCCCGCCTCCATGGGGTGGGCCGAGGTCTGCGAGGAGAGCACCGAGGCGATCACTGGCTTGCAAATATCGCATCCGGCGCCGGTACCGAAGCGTTCCATAACCTCCCCGAAGGTGTGCAGGCCGGCCAGGCGTACCGCCTCGAAGAGCTGGGCGCGGGAGAATTCGAAGTGTTCACACATGGCCGAGGAGACCTCGGCGCCGTTCTTGCGCAGCTCGGCTTCCATGAGCTTCTTGAGCATCGGCACGCAGGAACCGCACTGGGTGCCGGCCTTGGTGCAGCCCTTGAGCTCGGCGAGCTTGGTGACCGGCTCCTTGCCCTCGCAGCTACCGCAACCGCCGACCGCATCTCGGATCGCGCCGGCCGAAACATTGTTGCAGGAGCACAACACCGCATCGTCGGGCAGTTCTCCATCGGGCACCTCGCCGCCGAGGGCCGAGAGGTACGCGCCGGGTTCGCCGGGCAGTTCGCGGCCCAGCATCGGCCGTAGCGACTGGTATGGCGTCGCGTCGCCCACGAAGATGCCGCCGAGCAGGACCTTGGCGTCGGCGGAGACCACCAGCTTCTGGTACAGCCCGCGTGGCGCATCCGCGTAAACCACCTCGAGCGCGCCCTCCGTGCGGGCGAAGGCGTCGCCGAAGCTGGCCACATCCACTCCGGAAAGCTTGAGCTTGGTGGCGGTATCGAATCCGGTGAACTCGGCGCTGCCGCCCAGCAACCGGTCGGCGACCACCTCGGCCATCGCGTTGGCCGGGGCCACCAGGCCGATGCACATTCCCTCGAAGTTGGCGACTTCACCGATGGCCCAAATATGTGGGACCGCGGTCGCGCAGGTCGCGTCGATCTCAACGCCACCACGTGGGCCGATGCCGAAGGCCGGTCCGGAGAGTTCACCTGCCTCGACGCGTTCATTGTAGCCGCGGGCCAGTTCGTCGCGGGGGCGAACACCAATGGAGACCACAACCATATCCGCGTCGATGGTGCGATCGTCGGCCATCAGCACACCGCGTACGGACGGGCTCTGGCTTTCCTCGTCGAGAAGGATGCTCTTCGGGAAGACACCACCGTGGACCACCAGTCCGGTCTCGTCGATCAGTCGGCCGAGCGCCTGACCGGCTCCCTCGTCGAGCTGATTGCCCATGAGCCACTTGCCGCCGTCGATGATCAGCGCCTCGGCGCCCAACGCCTTGGCGCCGGCGGCGGCTTCCAGTCCGAGCAGGCCACCACCAATGGTGGCCACCACCGGTGCGCGGCCCAACGACTGACCCAGCTCACGGACCGAATCGGCGATGCCCCAGACATCCTCCAGCGTGCGATAAACGTGGGTGTACTCGGCCCCTTCAATGGGCAGCCGTGCCGCGTTGGAACCGGTGGCCAGGACCAGTTCGTCGTACTCGAAGCAGCGTCCATCGGCGGTGCGCACCTGGCGCTTGGCCGGGTCCAGCTCGGTCACCTGAGCATTGGTCTCCAGGGTGACGTTCTGCGCCTCCCACAGTGAGGCATCGCCCAGGGTGAGGTCAACATCCGGGGCGGTGAGCGCCTGGGAAAGAGCCACGCGGTCGTAGGGCAGGTGCTTTTCCTCGGTGAGTACTCTCAGGTGCACCCCGCTCGGCGCACGGCTGGCGAGTGCCTCGGTAAATCGGTGCGCGGCGGGGCCGCCGCCGATCACGATGATGCTGCGTTCAACGCTCTGTGCGCCCATGGTCTCTCCCACTATCGCTCGTTTTCCCTGAAGGGGTTTGTTTCGTTGCGAAAAGCCTATAAATTCATGTTTGCCCCGGAATTACCCAGATGTTTCGGTCACAGCAAATTCCTCTGACCGACTCGGTGAGCGGTGGTGAGCCGGGCGTAACACAATGGACTCATGAACCGCGCAGACGCACGGGCCAACACTGGGTGGTGTTGGCAAGAACCCCGAGATTTTGCGGATTATCGGGCCTAACGAGGCTCGTGACGGGGCGTGAAATATGGTTTACGCGACGGCAACGGAGGAACGTGTCCATCGAAACATTCACGGATTAAGCTCGAAATCAATCGGATCAATCCGCTGAAAGGAATGCACAGATGAGCGCACAAACCATCGAAAATGTCATCGCTGAGTCGCAGGAAGCGGCCCCCATTTGTCGTAGCTCCGACCTGCTTCCGGGCTGGGGCGAAGCCGCTTGGCTGGAGGGCCGCCAGATCGCGTTGTTCCGGACCGAAGCGGGGCGCTTCTACGCGACCTCTCACCACTGCCCGAGCCTAGGAGCCAAGGTGATGGCCCGAGGAATCCTCGGAGACGCAACCATTGATGGACAGCGCGTGGATACCATCGCCTGCCCGTTGCACAAAGAGGTGTACCGGCTGGACACCGGCCTGTGCTTGAACGCCGACACCGAGGCCTTGGCCGTGTATGAGGTCACCGAACGTGATGGCTGGATCTGGATGGAGCAGGGCGCATGAGTACCCGACCGAGCACAGCGACGCCCGTCGAACATACCGCGTGGCAGGGATGGTACGAGGCGCCCGAGGAACGCGAAGTGCGCTTTGAGGCGCAGACTCCCGCCAACCGAGCCAAACCGGGCCATTCGACCTAGCCCGAATCCCGGCAACAAACTCCTGAGGACCCGCATGGCGGGTCCTCAGGAGTTTAACGTGCCTGGCCTGTGAAGAGTAGGCCGAATGCCAGTTCCCGCCGCTGGCCCGAGCTTGGCCGGGGGAACTGGCACCCTTGGGGCAGCAGAAAACGGTCATCGCTACCGACACCGCGCACAGGGAAACGTAATGCTCCACCAGGTGGCAGCCTTGCGCAGATCGCCCTGTGGCAAGCTGCTTAGGCGGGGATGGCTACGCGCTGAAGCATCTGTTCGATCTTCTCGCGGCAGCCACCGCAACCGGTTCCGGCACGGCAACTCTCACCCACCTCGGCCACGGTTTCGCAGCCCTCGGAGACGGCATGTGCCACATCTCCGTAGGTGGCCCCCGAGCAACGACATAGGGTGTCTTCATCGGCGGCAGCCGCGGTGGGTTCCGGCAGGCCCGGATCGTCGAGGCGCAACAGTAGCGAACGGTCCTCGGGTAGCGCGGCCCCGCGTTCGAAAGCCAGCACCAGTTCGGCGCTGGTGCGCGGCAACCCTAGGGCGACGAATCCTAGAGCCACCGAATCGCGGGTGACAAGCTTGAGATAGCATCCGCGCGATGGGTCGGCGAAGACCATGACTTCGCGCCCGTCCTCGGCGAAGAGCGGTGCGTCGATGTCCCCGGCGGCGGTCAGCACCAAGCCCTGGCCCTTGAGCATGAGCACCTGACTGGCAGTGAATGGTGGGGGCGGGGTCAGCGCCGATTGGGGTTCCGGCGCCCGGTCCGGGCGTGGGGCCCGGTGCGTGAGCAAGTAGTTGGCCAGCCACCCGGCCTGAGCCCAACCCGGGGCCAACAGTCCAGCGGGTGCGGTGCCGGCGACCTCGGCGCAGTCGCCGAGAGCGAAGATCCGATGTTCTGCGTCGGCGCAGAGGAACTCGTCCGTCTTGATGCCGCGGCCCACTTCGAGGCCGCAACCGGCCGCCAACTCGGTGCGTGCGCGCACGCCGGTGGAGATGAGCAGCGCGTCGCCGGTGATTTCCCCGTGGGTTTCGGTGCCGAGTGCGGCGAATCCGTTCTCGTTGAGCCGCACCCCGGTGGCGCGCACCTGGCTGTGCACCTCAACGCCGGCTTCGCTCAGTTGGCGTAACAGGAGCCGGCCTCCGTCGGCATCCATCATGCGGCCCAGCGGTGCCGGGCCGTGGTGAATTAGCACCGGCGTGTGCCCGGCCGCCGCCATGGCCAGGGCGGCCTCGAGTCCGAGAATGCCGCCACCGAGAATAAGCACTCGACCGCGTCGCGCCAAGACCTTCTGCAACGACAATGCGTCCTCGAGGGTGCGTAGGGCCAGTACCCCTTCGGGCAGGTCGGGTTCGGTGTGGGGATCGAAGTTCACGCCGTGCAGCGAGGGAATCATTGCGCGGGCACCGGTGGCGAAGATCAACCGGTCGTAGCTCAGCGGTTCTCCGGTAGCCAGATGCACCTTGCGACGAGCCCGGTCCACACGGGTGGCGGTGCAGCCACTGAGCACGCGCACCCCGGCGTCGCGCAACCGGTCCAGGTCGCTCAGCATCAGATGTTCGGTCCGCGTGCTTCCCACGGCGACCTCGGCGAGCAGCACCCGGTTGTAGGCGGGCTGCGGTTCGGCACCGAGCACGGTCAGCTCGATCTGCCCGGCGCTGACGCCCGGTAGCAACCCCTCGATGAGCGAGGCGGCTACCGGCCCAAAACCGATGATCAGAATTCTTTCGCTAGGGGTGTGACTCATTCGCGGCTCTCCAAAGGGGTCAGTCGCACGGCGGCGTTCTTGAACTCGGGCATGGCGCTGTGCGGGTCAACGTCGTCCCGGGTCAGCAGATTGGCGTTGTTTTCACCCGGGAAGTGGAAGGGCAGAAACACGGTGTCTAAACGCAACTCCGGGCTAAATCGGGCGCGTGCGGTCACGGTGCCGCGATCATTGCTCACCTGAACCGGCTGGCCATCGATAATGCCGTGGGCCCGGGCGGTGGACGGGTGGATTTCCAGCAAGCCCTGATCGGCGGCTGCCTGTAACTGGGGTACGCGGCGAGTTTGGACCCCGGACTGGTAGTGCTCCAGTAGTCGACCGGTAATGAGCCACAGCCGCTGGTTGGCATCGACGGCTTCCGTGGCGCCATGGGCGGTGACCGGTATCAGCCGGGCCTTGCCGTCGGGGTGCGCGAACCGGTCGAGGAACAGGCGCGGCGTGCCACCCGGTTCGCCACCGGCCGGGCAAGGCCAATACACCGGTTGCCCGGATTGCACCGCGCTCCAGCTCACACCCGAGTAGTCGGCCAGCCCACCGGCCGACGCTCGACGCAATTCGTCGAAGACTTCGCGGGGATCTTCGGAAAAATGTCCCGGGGCGCCCAGGCGTTCGGCGAGCTGGGACATGATCCATAGTTCGCTGCGGGCCCCCGTCGGTGGAGTGAGCGCCGCGCGGCGTCGCAGCACTCGGCCCTCGAGATTGGTCATGGTGCCTTCTTCCTCGGCCCACTGCAACACCGGGAGCACGAGGTCGGCTTCGGCGGCCGTTTCGGAGAGGAAGAAATCGCAGACCACGAGGAAATCTAGACGGCGCAGCGCCTGCAACACGTTGCCGGCATCGGGGGCCGAAATAACCGGGTTTGATCCGTGCACCAGCAGCATGCGCGAGCCACCTGGGGTACCTAGGGTGCGCAATAGCTCGGTGGCGGGAAGACCTGGGCCCGGGATCTGCTCGGGCGCCACACCCCAGACCGCGGCCACATGTGCGCGGTGTGCCGGGTCGCTGATCTTGCGGTACCCGGGCAGTTGGTCGCATTTCTGGCCATGTTCGCGACCGCCTTGGCCGTTGCCTTGGCCGGTGATGGTGCCATAGCCGCCGGCGCGGGTGCCAGGCAGTCCCAGTAACAGGGCAAGATTGATGGCGGCACTAACGGTATCGGTGCCGTTTTCATGCTGTTCGACACCGCGGCCGGTCAGGATGAATACCGGGGCGCCGCCCTGCTTAGCGCGTTCTGCTCCGGCGGCCAGCGCGCGGGCGGTACGACGGATCTGCGCGGCGGGTACTCCGGTCAGCGTTGCGACCCGCTCGGGCCACCAGGCATTGAGCGAGGTACGCAAGGCGGCAAGACCCGTGGTGCGTTCCTCGAGGTAGCGAGCATCGGCCAAGTTCTCTGCCAGGAGCACGTGACTTAGTGCGAGAAGGAGCGGCAGGTCGCTGCCCGGGGTGGGCTGCAGGTGCCATCCGGCCCCGTTCTCGCTGAGCTGTGCGGTGGCGGAGCGCCGTGGGTCGACCACAATCAAGCCGCCTGCCTCCCGGGCGCCGTCGAGGTGACGGACGAAGGGTGGCATGGTTTCGGCCACGTTGGAGCCGAGCATCAGAATCATTGCGGCCGAATCCAGATCCCGCAGGGGAAAAGGCAAACCGCGGTCTAACCCGAAGGCACGGTTGGTGGCGGCCGCCGCCGAGGACATGCAGAAACGCCCGTTGTAGTCGATCCGCGAGGTACCCAGCGCCAGCCGCGCGAACTTGCCTAGTTGATAAGCCTTCTCGTTGGTCAATCCGCCGGCACCGAAGACCGCCACCGAATCCGGCCCGTCACTTGCCTGCAAAGCACGCACCTTGTGCGCCACCAGATCCAGAGCTTCATCCCACTCAACGGCGGCAAACGAGCCGTCGGCTTGTCGGGCTAGCGGGGCGCTAAGTCGTTCGGGATGCGCCAGCAGTTCGGCTGCACTGTATCCCTTGCGGCAGAGTGCCCCACCATTTGTTTCGAAGTTGCGTCCCTGCAATGCGACAGGCATTGCGGCCTCGGGACCCGGGGTGGGCGTCAGCGAGATACCGCATTGAAGTGCGCAGTAGGGACAGTGGGTGTCGGTGGGGCTGGTGCTGTGCGACATTAGACTCCTTGAGCGGCAAAGATGCTGCTGCGGCGTACGTAGCAGGCGTAGGTCAGCGCCATGAGCGCCAAGTAGACCAAGACGAAGCCGCTGAATGCGGGGACGTAGCTCCCGCTGGTAGTGATCGAGAGGTTCAGTGACTGGGGGACCAGGAACCCGCCGTAGGCACCGAAGGCGGAGATGAGTCCGAGCGCGGCCGCGGAGGTGCGCGCACCGTTCATCCGCGCTTCACTGGTGTCACCTGCTCGTATCGCATTGATGGCGAAGACGGCCGGGATCATTCGGTAGGTCGAACCGTTGCCGATACCGCTGGTAGTGAAGAGCACAAGGAACAAGCCCAGGAACATCCAGAAATTCAGCGTGGGCAGAAGCAATACCAGGGCCACGGTGACCGCGGCCATGACGGCGAATGAGCATAGGGTGATGCGTGCTCCACCGAAACGGTCGGCGAGCTTACCACCGTAGGGGCGAGACAGCGACCCAACCAACGGGCCAAGAAAAGCTAGGGAAACGGTGGCCGTGCCGAGGGCAAATGCGGAGAATTCCGGGAAGGTGTCCGCAATGAGCTTGGGGAAGACGGCCGAGAACCCGATAAAAGAACCAAAGGTGCCGATATAGAGGGCCGCGATGATCCACAAATGCGGTTCACGCAGACTGTTCAGCGCGCCACGCACATCGGAACGAGCCGTGCTGAGGTTGTGCATTGAACGCCAGGCACCGAAAACAGCAACGATGATCAACGGAACCCAGATGAACCCGGCCAGCGGCAACTGTAGCGAGCCAGCGGCGAAGATCGTGATGGCTACAGGAACGATCAGCTGGGCGACCGCGGCACCCAAGTTGCCGCCTGCCGCATTGAGTCCCAGTGCCCACCCTTTTTGCGAGGCCGGATAGAAGTAGGTGATGTTGGCCATCGAGGAGGCGAAGTTACCCCCGCCGAAGCCGGCCAGTCCGGCCAGCGTGAGCATCAGCCAGAATGGAGTGCTCGTGTTGGACACTGCGAAGGCCAGCCCAAGCGCCGGGATGAGCAAAAGCAGCGCCGAAACGATGGTCCAGTTGCGCCCGCCGAATCGGGCCACCATGAAGGTGTAAGGAATGCGAAGGGTAGCACCGATGAGGCTGGGCATTGAGATCAGCCAGAATAGCTGTGAGGTGCTGTAGTCGAAGCCTGCGGCCGGCAGATACACGGCGACAATGGCGAAGAGTTGCCACACTACGAAGCCTAGGAATTCGGCAAAGATCGACCACCGAAGGTTCGTAGCCGCGGTACGTCGACCGATACCTTCCCAGAATTCTGGGTTCTCCGCATCCCAGTTGTGGACCCACCGGCCCTTGGTCATCATCAGGGAAGTGGTTGATGCGGGCAGAGTGGCGGTTGTTTGCGTTTCTGACTCTAGCTGGGCGCTCACGCGAATCGTTGCCTTTCACTCGTGGATGATGCTTCGAGCATTCCAGAGCGGTATTTCATGAGCGTGCAGAGCGTATTGCACCAATGACAATTTTTCGTCACCGAAACGTGTCGTGTGGAGAGCAAGGCGTAACGCATCTGAAACCTAGCGGATTTTTCGGAGGCATTCGTCGGAGGAAAGGCGCAAAGACAAGGGCGGTTAGCGTCGGCAAACTTCGAATCGCTGGGCTAGGGTGGAGGCGCGAATCCGCACACTAAGCGCTTAACGTGACATAGCTTACGCGCAGAGCGCGTCTTGGCGTGCTGCCACAAGAATTCAGTGCGGAAGAATTAATGGGGTCGTTTTATCTCACTGGCGCGATCTAGTGAGCATCAACCCCCACCGACGAGGAGATCACTCTTGAGCTCTGCCCGCGGCACAGCGGCACCGGCCGCCCGACCCGAAGATGAGCGCCTGTCCGCCGGGCGCACCGTTGCTTACGGATTCCAACATGTGCTGACCATGTATGGAGGCATTATCGCGCCGCCGCTGGTCATGGGTGGAGCCGCTGGCATGGGAACTGCCGAAATGGGTGTGCTGGTCGCCAGCTGCCTGTTCATCGGTGGTCTAGCGACCTTCTTGCAGACCTTGGGGCTACCGTTCTTCGGAGCTCAGCTCCCCCTTGTACAGGGAACCTCGTTTTCCGGCGTAGCTACCATGATCGCGATCCTCAATGGCGGGGGCGGCATGCCGGCCGTATTCGGTGCGGTCCTAGCGTCGGGTGCGATTGGCATCGTCATCGCGCCCTTCTTTGCGAGACTGTTGAAGTACTTTCCTCCGGTGGTCACGGGCGTGGTGATTACGATCATCGGCGTGTCGCTCTTTCCGGTCACCGCCGATTGGGCCATGGGCGGTGCCGCGGCAGGAGACTCCTATGGTTCGTTGAAGAATATTGCGCTGGCCGCCATCACTCTGGTGATCCTGCTCGTGCTCTCGAAGTCCGGGGTACCTGCGCTATCGCGTCTGTCGATTCTGCTGTCCATCGTTCTGGGCACTGTCGTTGCGGCATTCATGGGGATGACTGACTTCTCGCAGGTACTTCACGGCGACATCTTCGCCTTTCCCACACCGTTCGCATTCGGTACTCCGGTCTTTGAAATCGGCGCAATTATCTCCATGATGATCGTCATCTTGGTGACCTATACCGAAACCACGGCCGACATGCTCGCGGTCGCTGAAATCACCGGCTCCAAGGTGGATTCCAAACGTATCGCCAACGGCTTGCGGGCCGACATGCTCTCCTCGACTGTCGCCCCGATTTTCAATACCTTCACTCAGTCGGCCTTTGCGCAGAACGTGGGGCTGGTCGCCATTACTGGGGTCAAGAGTCGATTCGTCGTTGCTGCCGGTGGCGGCATTTTGGTGGTTCTGGGCTTGCTGCCGGTGCTGGGTCGAGTGGTCGCTTCCATCCCGGCGCCGGTGCTCGGTGGCGCCGGTGTTGCCCTTTTCGGATCGGTGGCGGCAGCTGGCATCCGAACCCTGGCCAAAGTGCGCGATGACAACATGAATATGCTCATCATTGCCACTTCGCTGGCCTTTGGGTGCATCCCGATGGTCAAGCCAGACTTCTACGCAAACTTCCCTGCCTGGGTTGGCACGATCTTCCAGTCCAGTATTTCGTCGGCCACCATCATGGCTGTACTGCTCAACGTGATCTTCAACGAGCTGACCCGCAAGAAGCAGACCGAGCTGTCACCGCGCACCGTCTATAAGTATCAAACCGAAGGCCTGCAGGACGGGGACCGTATGATCGACGGAAAGCTCTATGACGGCCACGGCCTAGAGATTCGTGTAATCAGCGAAGAATATGGTGCCGCCGGCGACCGGCCAATGCCACCGCTGTAGCCGCATGGCTTTCAACCGCGGGGTCGGCGAGACGTATTGGCGTTCGCGGCATGTATCACTTGCTGCGACGCCGGTTCGTTAGCATTCCGGATTGCTCGTGAACAGGTATCCGAGACGGGGAACCCAGCGCTGGCGGAACTGACGCAAGCTGGGCGAAGTCCTAGCCAAGCCACCGGCGGTGAACTGGAACTTCCTCGGTCAGCCTTGCCTGATGCATCGGTTCCTTGTTCCCAACGGACATGACATGTGTTCACTCGCGAGGATGCTATACACTCGATGCAACTGCAGGCTAGGCGTGAAAATGTTCGGATAGAACTTTCGTTGATTATGGTCCACGAGAGAGAGTCGCAGTTTCGCGGACAAGCCGTCGGGATTATTATGACAAACCCCGTGCACCGCACAAGCCGCCTTGGCCTGGCTGGTTGCCCATGATGACATCAGCACCGTCATTGCCTAGGGCGCGTAACGCCGAACAGGCCCGCGGCAATGCCGAGGCCGCCAACTACAGCGTTTCTGCGGAATTCCTAGCCGCAGTCCGTGAACTCTACGATGTCGAACTGCGCGAGCAGATTCATCCTCGTTGGTAGGTACCGACGCTAAAAAACCGCCGGCCGTCGACCCCTGAGAGGGGCGGCGGCCGGCGGTTTTTCTGTGCTGGCTACTTGAGGTGATCCACCAGCTGCGCGGCAATGCCGTTGTAGGTAGCTGGGGTCAGCTCCTGCAGGCGCGCCTGCGCTTCGGCGGACAGGCCCAGCTCGCCAACGAATTCCTTCAGGCGATCTGCATCCACACGGTGGCCGCGAGTCAGATCCTTCAGACGCTCGTAGGGGTTATCCATCCCTTCGACACCAGCGATGGCCTCGGCACGCATCACCATCTGAATGGCTTCGGCTAGCACCTCCCAGTTGTGGTCCAGGTCCTCGGCCAGAACGGACTCGGCGACATCCAAGCGATCCAGGCCCTTGGCCACATTCGAGATCGCGAGTATCGAGTGCCCAATTGCGGTGCCGATATTGCGCTGCGAAGAGGAGTCGGTCAGGTCACGCTGCCAGCGGCTGGTGACCAAGGTAGCGGCCAGAGTGTCGAGTAGGCCGTTGGAGATCTCGAGGTTCGCTTCGGCGTTCTCGAAGCGAATCGGGTTGACCTTATGCGGCATGGTCGAGGAACCGGTAGCACCGGCCACCGGAATCTGTGCGAAGTAGCCGATGGAGATGTAGCTCCAGATATCGGTGCACAGGTTGTGCAGGATCCGGTTGAAGCGCGCAATGTCGGCGTACAGCTCGGCCTGCCAGTCGTGAGATTCGATCTGGGTGGTCAGCGGGTTCCAGGTCAGACCCAAGTGCTCCACGAAGGACTTGGAGATTTGCTGCCAGTCTGCACCGGGCACCGAGGCGTAATGGGCGGCGTAGGTGCCGGTGGCACCATTGATCTTGCCCAAGTATTCGGTCTTCTCGATGCGGTTGAGCTGGCGGGTCAGTCGCCAGGCCAAAACCGCCAATTCCTTACCCAAGGTGGTCGGCGTGGCCGGCTGCCCGTGCGTACGCGAGAGCATCGGCACGTCGCGGGATTCGTCGGCCATGGTGGTCAGCTGGGCAACCAGCGCGCGTGCGGCAGGCAACCATACCTGTGTCACGCCACCCTGCACGCCCACGGCGTAGGACAAGTTGTTGATGTCTTCCGAGGTGCAGCCGAAGTGCACCAGTGGCTTGAGCTGGCCGATGCCCAGCCCCTCGAGGCGGTTAGCGATGTAGTACTCGACGGCCTTTACATCGTGCACGGTCACGGCTTCGATCTCGGCCAGTTCCTTGACGGAATCGAGGTTGAAGTCCGTGACCATCTTGCGCAGACCGGCCTTTTGCTCGGCCGTCAGTGGGCTGGTGCCCGGCAGTACGGAGTTCTCGGTCAGGTGGATCAACCATTCGATTTCTACGTGAACGCGATCTCGGTTCAACGCTGCTTCGGAAAGGTAATCGACCAGGGGAGCGACGGCACCGCGGTAGCGGCCGTCAAGGGCCCCAAGGGCCAGGGGTTCATCTGCAAGTGAAGTGCGCGCAATCTCAGCCATGATTCCTATTCTTCCATCACTTGCGAGCCGGTACATCTTTTGTGGCGCGCCGCAACGGACTCGACCGATCCACAGCTCGTTGCATCACGCCCCGCAGCACTCACCGGCTAGGGGCAGGATGATGCCAGCGGGCGGAGGAAAGCCCATCAGGAAGGAACAGGAGGGTAAAGCGTGATGATCTTCGACTCTAGTCTGGACGGGGTGATGAGCGAACTCGTTCGGGCGCGGCAATCGACCCATCAGACCGCCGGAAACCTCGGCTCGATAACTAACCTGACGTGGAACTCCAGTGCTGGGCGGTCCTTTGAAGAGAAGGTCCTTGAGCTCATCGAGGTACTTCACATGCTGGAGCGCTCGTTGGACGACACGGCCAACTACGTGATGGTGGCCAAGCGAGAACTCGATGCCCTCGAGGCACAAATCATGGGTCAACGGATGGTGGGCTGATCCGTGGGTTACGTCGTGAACTTCAACGAAGCCGATTACGCAGATGCGGCAACGATCTGCGATGCGGCGAATAGCTCATTGCGTGAGGTAGAGCAGACTGTCCTGCGCCTGCGTGACAAGGTGCTGAACTGTCAGCAGATCGTGCAGTCGCAATGCATTGCCGCCGGCTTGGGTCCGCGTGGACACACGCTCAATGAATTGTGGCTGAAGTTGCTGTCAACTGCTCCGCTTGCCAGCGAAGCCGCCACCGAGGCAGAAAAGCTGAGCCAACGTACACGTCAGGCAATGGTGAATTACATTGAGGCCGAGCGGCTGGCCCAGCGGCTCATCACGGACCGACGGCTCCTAGACCAATTGGCCGACCTGGTGGTCAGTTCCTCCTTCAACGACTTGCGCCCGCCACGGCAGACAACTGAGCAACTCGTGCGGCTGGTCGTGGACATGCTGACCGGCCCACTGTGGGGGTATCTGGACGACAGCGAGAGCAGACGTCACGGCGATGTCTTGCGCACCTTGTCTCGAGTGTTGGGCCTAGATACCTCGCGGCGGCTCTTCAGCATGAAGCTCTGCGATACCGCACCCATCATGAGTCAGGAAATTGATGGAGGGCTCAGCGGCTATTACCAACTACACGATTACTTAGAGCGCGATGCGCAACAGAATCCGGGCAGGTTCATGGTTGTGCAGGCCGAACAACGCGGACGGGATGTGTATCTGGTCGTACTGCCGGGAACCCAAGACAATAGTTGGGGGCAACTACCCTTCGATGCCAAGGGCATTCTTGATGCATACGGGGGAGAGTCGCAGAATCTGCAGGAGCCGGTGGACGAGGCGCTGAGACTCAGCGGTGCCGCTCCCGGCGATGAGGTCATTCTTTCCGGATACTCGCAAGGCGGCCTGCACGTGGCCAATCTCTTGAAAAATGCGTTTTTGCGCAAGAAGTACCGTTTGAATCAGGCGGTCACCTTTGGGTCACCAGTGGGCACCATCCAGTTGCCGAAACAGGTGCGCAGCCTACATCTGGAGGACGCCAAGGATATGGTGCCGGGTCTTGAAGGGGTGCCGAACCAGTACCAGCAAAACCAGCTCACGGTGACATTTGATGGTCCGCGACGCCCCGATGAGTTGGAGAGTGGATTCTTTGGCAAGGCGCATAATCTGCACAATTACGGAGATCATCTGGCCGAACTGGAACGAAGGCCCACCGGGCAGGTGCGCGAGAACGTTCGCGAACTCAGTCTGGATGGTGGGCCGGTGAAACTTCGGCGCTTCCAACTGCGGCGCCGGCACGAGTACCCGGCGCCGCCGTTGAATCATCAGGGACGCCGGGTGTACCCGGCACCGCAGGATTAGCGGTTGTCAGACTTGACGAACACACCCAATACGGCAGAGACGATGGAAATAATGATGGTGCCGACGATCGCGTCCCACCAGAAAGCATCGACATGCAGTCCCACCGGAGTGAATTGGGTCAGCCAACTGGTCAGCATGAGCATGCCGGCGTTGATAATGACGGTAAACAGGCCCAGTGTCAGGCAGGTGATCGGCATCGAGAACAAAGCGATGATCGGACGGACTAGCGCATTGATCAGTCCGAAAATGACTCCGATAACGCCGTACGACAACACAACGCTCAGCGAGTCGTCGGCAAAGGGCGACATTTGAATACCGGGCACGATCCAAACGGCCGCGGCTAAGGCGAGCGCGTTGATCAGAACTCGAATCAGGAAACTCATAAGGTAACTCTTGCACATAAAACTGAATCGTCGGTGGGTGTCGGAGGCGGTCGGTCTAATATGCTGTGCACCATGAGTCAGAATTCCGTGAACCATGATCCAGTCCAGCCACGCCCGGTGGTGGCCCGCTTGCCTAGATACGCTGCGGGCAAGCCGCCGGTGACGGTTCCGGGGCTGCAGCCCTTTAAGCTCTCCTCCAACGAGAACCCCTTCGGGCCGTTGGACGAGGTAAAAGAAGCGGTCCGCGAGCAAACGGATCTGAACCGCTATCCTGATCCGCTGTGCACCGCTTTGCGCGAAGAACTGGCCGGGGTCATTGGCGTGCCAGCCGAAGATATTGTCACGGGTACCGGTTCGCTGGGGGCACTCAGCCAAGTACTGGCCACCTTCGCAGGGCAGAACGAAGATGGCGTGCAGGACGAAGTGATTTTCGCTTGGCGGTCCTTCGAGGCCTATCCAATTGTGGTGAACTCGGCCGGGGCGTTGCCGGTCCCGGTGCCGCTTCTTGAGGACGGGCGCCACGACCTTGAAGCCATGATCGAGACCATTAACGAGAACACCTCCGTCATTCTGTTGTGCACCCCGAACAACCCCACCGGTCCGAGCCTGAGCCAGCAGGAAGTGGACGACTTCTTGGCGCGGGTGCCGAAGAACGTGCTGGTTGTGCTCGATGAGGCCTATATCGAATTTGTGCGTTCCCCGCAGGCCGTAGATGGTGTTGCCACCTACCGTGCCCATAAGAACGTGTTGTTGCTTCGTACCTTCTCCAAGGCCCACGGCCTAGCCAACCTGCGTGTGGGCTACTCGGTGGCGCACCCCGAGATCACGAACTATATCCGCGTGGTAGCTACACCCTTTGCCGTCTCGTCCGTGGCTCAGGACGCGGCTATCGCCTCCTTGCGGCATATGGATAAGGTGCTCGAACGGGTCGACTCGCTGGTGGTTGAGCGTGAGCGCGTCGTGGCGGCGCTGGACGAGCTGGGCTGGACCATCCCGCGCACGGACGCGAACTTTGTGTGGCTGCCCCTTGGCGACAAGACCGATGCCTTCGTTGAACTGGCCGATGCCCAGGCGCTTTCGGTGCGTGGATTTACCGGGGAAGGCGTGCGTGTGAGTATCGGTGAAGCGGAGGCAAACGATCGCTTTATCGAGCTTTGCCGCGAAAACGCGACGTTGCTCACCGTGTAGATTCGGCTTATTTCTCGCCTTTGCACAGCCAACTGACATAGGCTTATACCTAGAAAAACCGTATATGTCCCGTGCGGAATGTATGCCGCACGGGGCATATTTTGATTGAAGGGAGATCCATGCCGCGTAGCGCAGCCGAGGCATTGGAGCAGGACCTGATCCAGATTCTGACCCCCGAGGGGAAACGTCAATCTCACTCCCTCTACGACGCGTACCTCGAAGACGTCGACGACGACATGCTCCGGGACTTCTACCGTGACATGGCCATGACCCGCCGCTTCGACCAGGAAGCGACCGCCCTGCAGCGACAGGGGCAGCTCTGCCTTTGGGTGCCACTACGTGGTCAGGAGGCCGCGCAGATTGGCTCTGGTCGAGCCACCCGCGACGGGGACTACATCTTCCCCACCTACCGAGAGCACGGCGTGGCTCTCACCCGCAACGTGCCCTTCTCCGAGATGCTCCGCTTGTTCCGTGGCATCTCCGGCGGTGGCTGGGACCCCCGCGAGAATAATTTCCACATGTACACCATGGTGCTCGCCGCTCAGCTGCCCCATGCGGCGGGATATGCCATGGCCGTCAACCTGGAACAGCATGGTTGGGACGAGGCCAAGCGCGCCGCCGAAGGCGAGGCGGTAGTGGCCTACTTCGGTGACGGTTCCTCCACCGAGGGTGAAGCACACGAATCCATGGTGTTCGCGAATTCCTTCAATGCACCGGTGGTGTATTTCTGCCAGAACAACCAATACGCCATTTCGGTGCCTTTCGAGGTGCAGTCCAAGGTGCCACTGGTCAGCCGAGCAGCCGGCTACGGCATGCCCGGCATCCGTGTGGACGGCAACGACGTGCTCGCGGTGCTGGCAGTCACCCGCTGGGCCCTCGAGCACGCGCGCTCCGGCAAGGGCCCGGTGTTCATCGAAGCGGTCACCTACCGCCTAGGTGCACACACCACGGCAGATGATCCGACCAAGTACCGGATGAGCGAGGAAGAGAAGCTCTGGGCGCCGAAGGACCCGCTGGTGCGCCTGGAAACTTACCTGCGGGAGAACGACCTCGTGGACGATGCCTTCTTCGAACAGTTGGTTCAGGACGCCGATGAAATGGCGGCCACCGTGCGTCGTGACGCCATGGCCTTCCCGGTTCCACCGTTGGCCAAGTCCTTCGAGCAGGTGTATGCCGAAGCACATCCACTGGTTCAGGAAGAACTCGCCTGGCATCTTGAGTACGAAGCCGGCTTTGCCGATCAGGCCGCAGACGGGGAGAAGTAAGTATGACCACGACCATGACCTTGGCCAAGGCCATCACCTCCGGACTGGACGCGGTGCTCGAGAATAACGACCGGGCGCTGCTGATGGGCGAGGATATTGGACGTCTCGGCGGCGTGTACCGCATTACCGATGGGCTGATCGATAAATACGGTTCGCACCGTGTTATCGACTCACCGCTGGGTGAGGCCGGCATCGTTGGCACCGCCGTCGGCATGGCACTGCGCGGCCACTCGCCACTGGTGGAAATCCAGTTCGATGGCTTCGTGTTCCCAGCCTTCAACCAGATCACCACCCAGCTGGCGAAAATGCATGCGCGCTCCGAGGGGCGCCTGAACGTGCCGGTCGTCATCCGCATCCCGTATGGTGGCGGCATTGGCTCCATCGAGCATCACTCGGAGTCGCCCGAGGCGCTCTTTGTACACACCGCCGGTTTGCGTGTCATCACCCCCTCCAACGCACACGATGCCTACTGGATGATCCAGCAGGCCGCCGAATGCAAAGACCCGGTGATTTATCTCGAACCCAAGCGCCGTTACTGGCTCAAGGGTGAGGTGGACACCGAAGCCCCGGCGCTCGATGCCTTCAAGGCGCAGGTTGTGCGCCCCGGCGAAGACGCGACCATTGTGGCTTACGGTCCGTTGGTACCCGTTGCGCTGGCCGCGGCGGAAGCCGCCCGCGAGGATGGCCGTAGCGTCGAGGTCATCGACCTGCGCTCACTGTCGCCGATCGATTTCGACACCATCTTAGAGTCGGTCCAAAAAACCGGACGACTGATCGTGACCCACGAAGCCCCGACCTTCGGCGGGTTGGGCGGCGAGATCGCCGCCCGGGTCTCGGAACGCGCATTCTTGTCCCTGGAAGCCCCGGTGCTACGCGTGGGTGGATTCCACATGCCGTACCCGATCTCCAAGGTTGAGTCCCAGTACCTGCCCGATATCGACAAGCTACTCGAAGCGCTCGACCGCTCATTCGCGTACTAGTCACGGTTGACGAGGAGTAATAATGACGACCTTTAATCTTCCCGATGTGGGCGAGGGCCTAACCGAAGCCGATGTGGCCTCCTGGAAGGTATCCGTGGGGGACACCGTCGAGGTGAACCAGATCTTTGTCGAGATCGAAACCGCGAAGTCGCTCGTGGAGCTACCAAGCCCCTACGCCGGTGTGGTGACCGAACTGCACGCGGCCGAGGGCGATACCGTGCAGGTAGATGAGCCGCTGATCTCCATCAACGAGGACGGCGAGGCACCGGTGCCGACCGGTGTCCCGGAACCTAATGAGGCGCTGAGCACCGCAACACCGGTGGCTAGCGAGGAACCCGGGCCGCTGGTCGGCTCCGGCCCCACGGCCGACTCCGCGACCCGCCGTGCCCGAGTGAACCGTCCCGAACCCAGCGCCACCGGGGCACGCACGGCGTCGGTGCGTGCCAGCGGGACCCCGGCCGCCTTGGCCGACCAGATCTCCCGCCGTGCCCAGGGCTTTAGTCAGGTCGTGGCCCGTGAGGTGGATCGCCGCAAGCCGGCGGTGGCCAACTTCGTTGACCGGGTACTGGCTAAGCCGCCGGTGCGTCGACTGGCCAAGGAACTGGGCATCGACATCAACGATGTGGTGGGTACCGGTTCGCAGGGCGAGGTGACCCGCGAAGACGTCAACAGTTACCAGGCGCAGCGCGAGGCCGAACACGCAGCGGCCCCGACCTACTGGCGTCCGGGCACCGGGGCACCGGAGACCCGAATCGAACGCATTCCGGTGCGCGGGGTGCGCAAGGCCACCGCGAAGGCCATGGTGGACTCCGCCTTCACGGCACCGCACGTGTCGATCTTCGTCGACGTGGATGCGACGCGCACCATGGAGTACGTGGCGCGCCTGAAGAAGTCGCGAGACTTCGAGGGCATTAAGGTTTCGCCGCTGCTGGTGCTGGCCAAGGCCGTCATTTGGGCCGCCGCCCGTAACCCCTCGGTGAACGCCTCCTGGGTTCCGGGACCGAACGGCGACGAGATCCACCAGAAGCACTTCATGAACCTGGGTATCGCCGCCGCCACCCCGCGCGGACTGCTGGTGCCGAATATCAAGGACGCGCAGGACCTGTCCATGAAGGAACTGGCGATCGCGCTGAACGATCTGGCCGCGACCGCACGCGCGGGTAAGACTCGTCCCGAGGACATGCGCGAAGGCACCCTGTCCATCACCAATATTGGCGTGCTCGGCATCGACATCGGCACCCCGATCATCAATCCGGGCGAGGTCGCGATCGTAGCCTTCGGCACGATCAAGCAGAAGCCATGGGTTGTCGATGGTCAGGTGGTACCGCGCTGGATCACCACGCTGGGTGGTTCCTTCGACCATCGCGTGGTCGACGGCGATCTCTCGGCCCGCTTCATGGCCGATGTTGCCTCGATCATGCAGGAACCGGCCATGCTGCTGGACTGAGGGCACCGGCTCTTGTAACGCAGGCGGCGGGCACTTCGATGATTTCGAGGTGCCCGCCGCCTGCGGCGTTAATGGAGGGCGGAAATGGGCCTCGGGGCATGCGGCGCAAATATTTCTGCGCGTGCTGTCACATCTGGGGCGGTCGCCTCGACAGTCTCTATGAGGGCCGTTCGCCGAACGGCACCCAGGAACGAGAACGTCAGGAGTGCACCATGAGCCGCTTGCCCATGAACAAAACCCACAAGCTTGGCTACGCCGCCGTCTTGGGAATGGAAGCCTATTCCGCAAAGTCGGTATCGCGGGAGCTATACGAACTGATCAAACTTCGCGCCTCCATTCTCAACGGATGTTCGTACTGCACGGATATGCATTCACAGGATGGGATGAAGCACGGCATCTCCACGGCGAAGCTCTTCGCGGTGGCCGCCTATAACGACTCGCCACTGTTCACCGAGGCCGAACGGGCCGCACTGCGGCTCACCGATGCGGTAACTCGTCTAGACCCCGCCGAGGGCGTCAGCGACGAGGTGTGGGATGAGGCCGCAGAACATTTTGACGAGAAGGATCTGGGTAACCTCATCCTGGCCATCGCCACCATTAACGTGTGGAACCGGATCGCCATCACCACCCGTTTGGAGCCACCGGTCCGTGCCTAACGGAGCGACTTGTTACGATCGGCAGGTGAGCACCGATGCAACAGCGTTGCCTCCGATCGCCGTCTGGCAGGAGCAACGCAGGCAACTAACCGCCTTGGCTTACCGCATGCTTGGCTCCTGGAGTGATGCCGAGGACGCGGTGGCCGAGGTCGGCGCGCAACTGGCCGCGTTGGATGCTCACGCTACCGGCGTAGTGCAGTCGTGGCCGGCGATGCTTCGCACGATGACCACGCGGCGGGCCGTCGACCAACTGCGCTCGGCCACGCGCCGACGCGTGGAGTATCCGGGCGAATGGCTTCCCGAGCCGATCGACACCGGGCTGCTACCGGACGAAGAGGCCGAGGAGCGCGAACTCCTAGAGCTCGGGGTATTGCATCTCATGGAGGTGCTCTCACCCGAGGCACGTGCGGCCTACGTGCTGCGCCATGCCTTGCAACTGCCCTATGCAGAAATTGCGCAGATCCTGGAACTGACCACGGCGTCCGCCCGCCAGCTGGTCTCCCGTGCGCAACGCAAAATCGGCGACCCGCCCACACGTCGTGCGGACAGCGAGAGCCAACGGCGCTATGCGGCCAAGCTACTCGAGGCGATCGCTAGCGGTGAGGTGGCGAGGGTCGCCGCGCTACTGCACGATGAGGTGTCGCTGCACTCCGATGGCGGTGGCCACCTGAGCGCGGCTCGTCGCCCAATACTTGGAGCCGAGAAGGTCGCCAGGTTCCTGATCGGGACGAGCGCAAAACATCCGGACCGCAAGATGTTCGAGCTAGCGCTCAACGGCGGCTTCGCGTTGCTCTTTGAGGCGCCCCAGCGGCAAGACGTGGTGTTCTTCGCCCAAGACCAGGATGGAGGGCAACGAATCCTCACCGTATGCAACCCCGAAAAGCTTGGACATCTACCTGTCCACCGTCGGGTCACGGTCATACAGGCTGGAGCCGAACCCGGCTAAACTATGGGCTATTGTCACCAGCGCGAAAGGTTGCCCGCCGTGAGGTTCCATCGGCCCCGCCACCGTCTGAGGGTATCCAACGTGCTGCTGAGCCTGTGCGCGGTGGGCCTGATCTGTGTCGGCTTTCTGTCGCCGGCGGCGGCCCAAACCGATATGACCGAGCCGGTGTTTCCCACCGCTCCGAGCACCGATGAGCGCGATGACGAGCAGGCCATCACGTTCCCCGATGTCGTGCAACAGTCAGAACATGTCTATCTGGCGGTGGGCGACCGGGTGGACTCGGTGGACGCCGCCGGGCTTGTGAAACGCTTCGAGCGACAGGCCGCGTCCAAGGACGTGCGCATACTCCTAGGGGTGGACACCCACCCGACCCGGCTCAAGGGCGCGGCCCAACTTGTCCGGGCCATGCTCATGTTCGGTTCCAGCGATGCGCTGGCCGACGACTGGGTCGAGAACGGCAAACGCCTGGGCTACGTGGGCAAGGACTGGGTGGTGATCGGGGTCTTGCTACCGCAGCAGGACACCGGCACTCCCGAGGTGGATGTGCAGTATGGGCGCAACCTGACGCACGGCACCGCCGCGCGACAGCAACTGGTGCTTCAGATCTCTGAATGGTTCGCCGAACAGCAGCGTACCGAGGCGGCCGCACTGAGCCTAGATGCCGCCATAACTGCCGCGCGTTCCGAGGACTATGTCTCCCTTAGCTACACGCTGGCCCCCGACGGCTGGGCACCGAATCGCTGGCCCGCAACAACCTGGTTACTGACGGGCCTGACCCTGGCCTGCGCGGGACTGGTTGTGGGCCTGCTGGCACGGCGGGGGCGTCGCACTCGCCATCAGCAGCAGGAGGCCACGCGCGTCGCCGCGGCCGCGACCGAGCTGGTGGCGGTGCGCGGAATGCTGCGCGGCCTGCGTGAGAGCACCCCGCCCGAACCTTTCGGCGACGGTGTACTGGCCGAGAGCTGGCGGGAGCATCTGCGCCAGAGAGCGGACCGTTTGACGCACGCCGAGGCGGTACTCGAGCAGGTGCACCGGCAGAAGCAGGACCAGGGCAAGGTAGCACCCGACGCCCTGCGGGAATTGCGGGCCCAGCGGCGATGGTGCACGCAGGCCCAACGCCTGGTCAACCACGGGCAGGTGGTCACCGGAAACTGGTCCGAGGCCTGTACTTACCTCAAACGCACCGGTGTGGCCCTCTCCGAGTCCCTACATCGGCTGATGCCGGAGATCGAGGCGATTGAGGGTCGCGATGAGAGCGTCGGTGCGCAGCTGCGTGCCGAGACCCTCGCGCAGTTCCAGGAGTTACAGCAACTGACCCAAAGCGTAGACCGGCTCAAGACATCACAGGCATCGCCAAGCGAACGCTGGGAGTTGGTCGAACGCTTTGCCGCGCTGCACGCCGCCGCCGCACACACCCGTCAAGCCGTCCGGGAGCACGCCCCGGGCGCCAGGGCCGCACGTGTCGAAAATGAGCCGGAGGACCTCTTCGCCGCGTTGCGCGAGTTGACGGTGTTGGAAGCGGGGATCCTGTGAGCCAGGCACGGTATGGACTTGATAGATTCGGGCGTGCCCTGCGTCGGCCCTATTCGCTGTGGTGGGTACTGGCAGTCCTCGCGGCGGTGGCCACCACGGTGGTCGGGATTAATGCCGCCTTCGCCTTCGGGCGCGCCCCCACGCATCCGGTCCAGATCAGTGTGCAGGGTGATAATCCCTGGGGGATCACCCAGCAGGCGATCAACGATTCAACCCGAGACCCCATCCTCGCGTGGCGTCCGCTGACACTGACGGTCACCGACCGCTACCTCACGGCCAGAGAGATACTCGACGGCCAGGACATGGGCGGAGAGATTCTGCTGTCCACGCAACCGGACAAGCTCGGTACGAAGAACTACGACGTCGACGAGCGCTTCAACGGGGTGGCGGTCAACGTCGAGCTCGAGCGCGCCAAGGAACCACGCACCGAGCTGCGTTATGACATTCTGCATGCCTACGAACGCAACCTAGGATTGGGCCACGGGCCGAAGGCCGTGCTGGCCGCCGCCCGGGAGGCGGCTGAGCGCATCGATGCACCGAACCGAAACCCGGTGCTCTGGATCTCCATGCTCAGTAGCGGGGCGGCGCTGTGTGCACTTAGCCTGATCATGGCCGTGCGCTGGCAACTGCGCTGGGCACGACGTTATCGGCGTCTGCGTGCCGCACAGCGCCAGTTGGCCCGTGTGGTGCTCGACCTCGAGGCACTTGAAGTCACCTATGCCACCGTGCCAGAGAATAAGCGGCCTGCGAGTTATACCGAGCATTTCGTGCGGCTCAACGAACTCTCCCTCGACCTAGCCCGTCAGGAACCGACGGTCGTGGACGGGGTATTCGCCCGCGGGAAGGCACTGAGCGCAGAGACCGAGAGCCTGTTGGAGAAATTTGAGGCCAGGGCCGCGCGGCTGACGGTGCTCTCCGATTCGATTATGGGTGCCGGATCGGTGCATGCCGAACTGGCCGGGCTCTCCGATACCTTTGACCGGCTACTGCGCCCGCTCTATGACGGAGTCACCGAACTGCTGACCCGCGTTGCGCAGGGAAGCACGCCGATCCTCCCCGAGGCGCAACACACCATGTTGCGCGCGGACTTGGACCGGTTACTGGAGGTGGCACGTCGCGGCGAACCGAGCCAGAAGTTGCTGGCGCGTTTTGGCGAGGCCGAAGCGCAGCTGCTCGCAGACCTGCGCGAAGTGCACCAACATTTACGAAGTTATCCGCGCGGCCGCACCCAGCCGATTCGGCCACCCGATGCGGCGCTGACAACCTTGCGTAAATCGCTCAAGCTACCAACCCGCCGGCATCTCGACGCACGATTCGAACTGGCAGAGATCAATGCCCTCACCGCGGCGATCCTGGGCCCACATCCATCCTTCGACCCGCCGTTGGCGCCCCGAGACGCGGCCGGAAAGCACCCTCTGGCCAAGTTGGTTGCGCGCTTCACCGGCGGCTCGGCACGCATTACCCGCGGGGTGGGGATCACCGCCGGTGTTCTCTTGCTGATCGGTGCTATTGTTCCGGCGGGACTCGGCGTGGATGAGCTGACAATGCGCGCCAAGGCACCCACCAGCCCGGTGGCCGAGATAGAGCTTCGGGTCGATGGTCCGGGGCAGTATCTCGATCTAGCGGCCCTGCGCAAGACCTTGGACCGCGAACTACCGGCCGGTGAACATGTCACCGTGGCTGTCCGAGATGCCCAGTCCTATCTCGAACTCGAGTACCGCGAGGCCGATAAGGTCTCCGGGGCCAGTCCGCGCTCCCTGCTCGAGGCAATGGGGCGAATCAAGGAAGAACTACCGGAACTGCTCGGACCGAACAAAGAGCTGAAGGCCGGTGAGAACATCGTGCCACTGTTCATCACCAGCGACGGTCAGGGAGCAGTGCCCGGAATGATCAGTTCGGTGACCAACATCGGTGACTGGGGCTTTCGTTCCGCGGTGGACTGGAAATACGGGTCCTTGTACGCCAGTAAGTACCGCGAAATTCAGGTGGCCAACGTCCTAGAGGACTTCGCCGACGACCTAGAAAATAACGGATACCGCGATATTGGCGTATCCGATGGCGTGCTGTTCTTCCTGCTCTATGTCGCTATCGTGTGCACGGTGCTCGCGGCGGTAGCCGTGGCCCTGGTGCTGGGGACGCTACTGCTGCGCTGGGTCAGCTTTGGCAGCAGTGGCCCGCGGCTACGTGCCGCGGAACGTCGTCTAGAAGAACTCACCGGTTCACTTGACGAGTCCCGGCTCAATGCCGTGGCGGTCCTTGGCGCCGGGGAGGCCTCGGCGTCCGCCGAGGCCGGGCAACGCTTATTTGAACGTGGTTTGGCGATGGCCTGGCGTGAAGTGCAGGATCTGCGCTCGGCGGCCCTCTCCGAGCGGTTGACCGCGGCGTACGCGGCCAAGGTCGAACACCTCGCCGGGGTGATCGCCGCCCTGGGCGCCCGCGACGCCGACGTCACGCAGCGCGCCGAGGCCTTCATTGACCTCGGGCGGCGTGAGATGCGTTAGCCCGCCGGTCGCCGGTGAAGCCGAGTCAGACTCGGATCCACCGGCGAGACGGGTCGATGCCTAGCCGAGCAGTTCGGGTAGCTGCTGCGGCCCCTGCTCCAGCACATGCTCGGCGAGGTAGGCGAAGACCACCTGGTACCAAATCTTGGCGTGCTGCGGGGAGAGGATCCAGTGATTCTCATCCGGGAAATAGAGGAAGCGGTGCACGGTCGAACCATCCGCGGCCTGCGGCAGGCCGGAAGCGCTCAGTAGTTCGAACCAGAGACGCAGCCCCTCACCGATCGGTACGCGGTAGTCCTTATCGCCATGAATCACCAGCATGGGCGTGGTGATCTGGCCGACCTGATGGTGCGGCGAATTGGCCTCGACCATGGCCTTGGACATTTCGCGCTCCCAGAAGAAGGAGGCATCGGTGGTTTTGCCGAATCCTTCCAGCGCCCACAGGCTGGCGTGGGTGACGATGGCCTTGAAACGGTCGGTTTGCCCGGCAATCCAGTTGGCCATGTAACCACCGAAGGACCCGCCCATGGCCGCCGTGCGAGATTCGTCGATATCCTCGCGTGCTTCCACGGCATCGGTAATGGCCATTAGATCCGTGTATGGCTCGGCGCCCCACCGGCCCCAGCCGCGCTGGATGAAGTCTCGGCCGTAGCCGGTGGACAGCGCCGGATCCGGCAGGAGCACCGCGTACCCCTGCGCGACAGCCAGCCACGGATTCCAGCGCCATGACCACGCGTTCCACGAGGCCACCGGTCCGCCATGAACCCAGAGCAGTAGCGGTGCAGGGTGCTGCGCGTCGGTGCCGGCCGGAAGGGCCAGCCACGCGCGGATGCGCGAGCCATCGGCGGCCGTGGTCTCGACCTCCGTGAGGGTACCGGGTAGCTCCGGGCGGACCATGGCCGAGGGCAGTGCCAGGACTTCGTGTGCGCCGGTTAGTTGCACGGAAACCGGTTCGGCCGGGTATTCGTAGCTGGCGCGGAGCGCGTAGGCGGTGGCGCCATCCGGGCTCACGCAGAGGTTCGAGTAGGCGCCCTCATCGGTCAGCCGCACCGGCGACCGCCCGTCGAAACGCAACAGGAAGAGCGGGCAACGCCCATCCTCGTCGGCGGTGATCAGCACGCCGCTGGCATCGGGCAGCCAGACTAGTTCATTGGCCCAGCGACCCCACCCTTGAGCCACCTCGCGCTGTTCACCGGATTCCATATCCACGATCCATAGCGTGCAGTCCATGGTTTCTTCGACCGTGGCGCGACCCCACCGAGCGTAGGCCAGCTGGGTGGAGTCGGGGCTGATGGCATAGACCGAGTATTCGTAGTCGTCATCGGCGCGGATAAGCTCGCTGCGCTCGCCGGTGAGCATGTCGATGCGCACCAGCCCGGCGACGGTTGCACCGCGTCCCTCGGGTTGGTTCCACGTGCTCACCAGGTAGCTACCGTTCGGGGCTACGGTGGTGGAGGCCTCGAGCAGTTCGCCGCGCACTCCGGCGGTGAGATCGTGCAACTGTGCCTTGGGCTCTACGTCGAGGGTGGCACGGTACAGGTGTGGGGTAGCCGGACCCAGATCGTGATCCCAGTAGCGCACCGGATAACCATCGTGCAGGATGGCCGATACCTTCTGCTTTCGACGGTTATCGCGAAGTTCCTGCTCCTGTTCCAGATCGGCGGGACTCCGGTGCGCTAACGCCTGAATCAGCAGGGTGTTCGGGTTCGCCGGGCAGGCGTGAACCTGTCCGATCCCGCCGGGGTGCGAGGCCACGACATGGGCTTCACCGCCGGCGGTCGGTAGGCGCCAGAGTTCGGCGGTGGCGTTCTCCTCGGTGGAGCGCTTGGCGGTGAACAGTAGATCGCCGTTTGCCGCGAATTGCGGCTGGGATTCGCCGGTTTTGCCGTGCGTCAGCCGTCGGGCCGGCAACACGCCCTGCGGGTCGAGTTGCCACAGCGCGCTTTGGTAGCCGGTGCCATCGTCATCCAGCGAGCTGATCGAGGTGACCAGGCGAGTGCCGTCGGGGGACAAGCGTAGTGTTTCGTGCCGAGGTGCGGCGACGTAGTCATCCAAATCGTGAAATAGTTGCTTAGCATGTGCCATGGTTCACATCCTGTCACGGCTGACTCGGTATTTCCAGAGCTTTGCCCAACGTTGCGCGCTACTCGGGAGCGAACGCACCCTCGTGTCCGAAATCCGCCAGAATATTTCCCGGGCTCGTGTTTCTATGGAGTATGACCAGCAATAAGGGACAGGGGAGCATCATGGGCGAAAACCCCGTCTGCGCTCCCGGCGAGCGCGGCTTTGAGGAGCGATATCGGGCCATCGACGCGCGCGATGCACGGTTCGATGGACAGTTTTACACTGCCGTGTCGTCCACCGGCATCTACTGCCGACCTTCCTGCCCGGCGCGTACCCCTAAACGCGAACATGTGCGTTTCTACCTGACCTCGGCCGCCGCCCATGAGGCCGGTTACCGTGCCTGTAAACGATGCTTACCCGAGGCGGTGCCGGGCACGCCGCAGTGGGATATTCGTTCGGATACCGCGGCGCGCGCCATGCGGTTAATCAATGATGGTGTCATCGACCGGCAAGGGGTGGAGGGGCTGGCCATGCGACTGGGCTACACCCCGCGCCACTTGAATCGGCTCTTGGTCTCCGAGCTGGGGGCTGGTGCGCTCGCGCTGGCCCGGGCCCGGCGCGCGCAATCCGCACGGGCGCTGTTGACGGGAACGGATCTGCCACTCGGGCAGGTGGCATTTGCCGCCGGTTTTGGTTCGGTACGCCAGTTCAACGACTGTGTCCGCGAGGTATTCGATGCCACGCCCTCGCAATTACGTGCGCGGGCCCACCGTCGTCCGGCCAACGAGGAGTCGGCGGATGGCACTGGAGCGGCCGATGCCGTGTTGCTGGATATCGACCTGCCGGTGCGTCAGCCCTATGATGCGCCGGGCCTCTATGAGTTCTTGGCGCACCGTGCGCTGAGAGGCATCGAAAGCGTGGAATTGAGTGCCGAGCGCTTGCGGTACGCCCGCACCCTGCGGCTGCCGGGCGGACCGGGGGCCTTTGAAGTACTGGCCGAGCGGGTGCGCGACGGACAGTGGCAGTTGCGTGGCCGGCTGGAACTAAGCCGGGTCACCGACGTAGCTCCGGCTTTGGCACGCTTGCGTCGAGTCTTCGATCTCGACGCGGACCCGGCCGCCGTCGATCAGGCGTTGTCGGCCGTGCCGGTGCTCCAACCACTTATCGCGGCACGACCCGGCGCCCGGGTGCCGGGGGCAGCGGATCCCCAAGAGATGGTGGTGCGTGCCCAAATTGGGCAGCAGATCAGCGTCGCCGCGGCGCGCGGACACCTCAACCGGTTGGTGGCCCACGCCGGTGAGCCCTACTCTTCTCGCTTCATGGGCCTAGACAGGCTCTTCCCCACCAATGAGCAGATCTTGCAGGCGGTGCCCGAGGTAAACCCCGGCGAGCCGCTCGACCCGGAACGTGTGCTACGTCTTCCCGGCCAGGCCAGCAACGCGATTCGCACCAGCGCCCAGGCCATGATCAGCGGAGCGCTAGCCGTGGACTGTGCCGTGGATGGTCGGGAGCTGACCGCGCAACTTGTGGCCCTGCCACGCATCGGTCCGTGGACCGCAGGCTATATCGCCTTGCGCGTGCTGGCCGATCCGGATGCCTGGATGCCCGGCGACGTGGCGCTCCTGGCCGGGGCCCGGAGCTTGGGGTTGATCGATCCATCGCTCAAGCCCGCTGCGGCGCATCGCGCACTCAGCGACTTCGCGGCCGAGCATTTTGCCCCCTGGCGGTCCTATGCCAGTTTGCATCTGTGGTCCGCCGCGCTAACCAATCCGACCCCTCGACGAAGGAGAACAGAGTCATGACCGAACAACACCTTGCGACCACGGTCAACACCCCCGATGGCCCCTTTAGCCTCATTGTGAGCGAGGGGAACCTCTTGGCCTCGGGCTTTAGTGAGGACCTAGCTGCGCTCAACGCACTGATTCACCCAAGCTTGCGGCAGCCGATCGACCAGTTGCAGCAGGTGACGGCCGGATCCGACGATAGTCGACTCGCTCCCGTGCTCAGTGCGCTGAGCGATTACTACGATGGTGATCTATCCGCGCCTCAGCGTGTGGCGGTGCGCCAGCAGTCCGGTGAGTTTCGCATGCTGGCCTGGGATGTGCTGCGCACGGTGCCGGCCGGGCAATGCATCAGCTACACGGAGTATGCGCAACGGGCGAACCGCCCGGCCGCCGTGCGTGCCGCGGCCTCGGCCTGTGCCATGAACGCGGCGGCACTGTTTGTGCCCTGTCATCGCGTGCGTCGCTCAGACGGTTCCTTGGGAGGGTTTCGCTACGGACTGGCGATCAAGCGCAGCCTGCTCGAGCGCGAGGGGTTTTTGCCTACCGCGTAGCTCGCGGCGCGTAGTGAGGGGTCGCCGGTTTGCCGCGCAGAACCTCCGTCTTTAGGCCTTGATTTGGACTAACCATGTGGCTAGCATGGCAGTCCCTAGACCGGGGTGTGTGCAAATTTTCCGAGCGAAGGAGCAACCCCATGGCTAAGTATCCAATGTTGACTGCGATCGGCGCGGTTGCCGCATTATCACTAACCGCCTGCACCGCACCTAGTCCCACGAACCCACCCTCAAGCCCAACATCTGAAAGTCCCACGAGTAGCTCGCCAACCGAGTCCTCTGCTCCCGCCTCGGCGACCCTCGAAGAGCTCACCCAGCGTGTGGAGAAGTTTGGTATCGTGTTGATGCTGCCCGAAGGCTGGAGCATAGAGCCGGGGGAGTACTGCGAAGGGGAGTGCAATGAATATGGGCAGTGGGATATCCGCGATGCCAACGGTGAGCATGCCATGTATTTTGCGGCCAACAGTGCGACCTCACCCGATGGAGACACCAATCTCTACCAACGAACCATTTTGACTAAGCAACCGGCACCGAATCTGAAGTACAAGCCGACGAGCCAATTCGCCGAGTACTGGGTGGCGGAAGACCAAGAAGATGGGGAACGTAGCGCGGGACTGGACATCGCGCTGGTGGACGATGAAGTGCTCGCCAAACGGGGTGAAGCCCCGGAAATTAGCTACTTCCAACTTAACGATCGGCAGGCTCCGATGTTCGGGGTGCTGCACGACTACGTTGAAGAAATAGCCGCGGACGGAGAAGAGCTTAGCGAAGAACAGGCCCAGGAATTCCTGTCTACTTCGGACTACGCGACCTTGGAGGCAATCCTGTTGAGCCTACGGCAGGCAGACCAGTAGCGCGCGGACGAGGTTCTAGGATAGAACCGTGAGTAGTGAAGAGCCTCGTAGCCGACTAACCCGTCGTGTTTTCCCGCATGGGCAGGATCCCGACCCACGGTTCACACTGGCCAATGAACGCACCTTCCTGTCCTGGATCCGCACCTCACTCGCGTTCATTGGTGGCGGCATTGCCGTTGAGGCCTTTACCGCCGAGATCTTCCCGGCCGCCACACGGACCGTATTGTCGCTTATCCTGCTGATGATCGGTTTCTTGCTGGCCGCCGGTGCGTGTGTCCGGTGGTTCAGGGTCGAGTCGGCGATGCGCCATCGTCGCTCGTTGCCGGTACCGCTGATCGTTCCACTGGTCTCACTCGCCTCGGCGTTGGGAGCGGCGGGACTGATACTTGTGATTGCCCGAGTGCTATGAGGCGCGTACAGCCGCCGCACGCGGATGCTGGGCTGCAACCGGAGCGCACGGCGCAGGCATGGCTACGTACCGGCTTTTCGATGGCCATCGTCGGTCTGCTCAGCCTGCGCTGGGTGCATCTGCTCAATGATCTAGCCGTGGGGCTGCTTCTGCTGTGCCTCGGAGGCGCGCTCCTGGTCATCGCCCTACAGACCGTGCGTTATCGCCAAGGCAGCGCCTCCATCCGCGATGAACGTTCTAGCCCCGCACCGCTGTCGGTGGTGGTGCTCAGCGTGATTGTCTGTGCGCTCGCCGCGTTTGGGATGGCTACCGTACTAGGTGCCACCTACACCAATTCCTTCTAGGACAAAGACGCATCGCACCATGCCCAAACGCTAAAGGCCCCGCACCCTGGCGTGGGTACGAGGCCAATAACGTGACGGTCCTTGCGACGCTAGACCGTGTCCTGCCCGGTGGTTTCGCGGGCAAAGAGCTCGGCGATTTCCTGATCGGCCGCGCGCTCCGCGGCCTGCCGCGCCTGCGCAATTTGCGTAATGCGCCCGCGGCACAGGTACCAGCCGACAATGAGCAGCGGCACGATGATCACCAGCGAAGCGACGGTCCAGGTACCTACCGGGTTATCGAACGCCATGAGCACCAAAACGGCCGCCAAGAAGGCCAGCGTAACCCAACCGGAGATCGGAGCGAGCGGCATCCGGAAGGAGGGCCGCTGCAGCTCTCCGCGGCGCGCCTTTTTCACGAGCGCCATCTGGCACAACACGATCATGCCCCAAGAAGCCATAATGCCAATGGCCGCCAGGTTCAGCACGATCTCAAAAGCCTTCGCCGGGACGATGGCGTTGAGAATGACACCGAACACGGCAACGGCCGCGGTGATCACGATGCCTCCGTAGGGTACGCCGCTACGGTTCATACGCCCGGCGAAGCGTGGTGCCGAACCCGAGAGCGACATCGAACGCATGATGCGCCCGGTGGAGTAGAGGCCAGCGTTCAACGAGGACAGCGCCGCGGTGAGCACCACGAGGTTCATCACCACATCCATGCCCTGTACACCGATGGAACCGAAGAAGGTCACGAAGGGCGACTCACCGGCCTTGTAGGCGGTGTAAGGCAGAAGCAGTGAGAGCAGCACGAGGGAGCCGAGGTAGAACACGGCGATGCGGATGATCACCGTGTTCACGGCCTTAGGCATGACCTTCTCCGGGTTCTTCGCCTCGCCAGCCGCGGTACCGATCAACTCGATCGATGCGTAGGCGAAGACCACTCCCTGCATAAGAACCAGCACCGGCAAGACGCCGTTGGGTAGCAGCCCGCCGCCCTCGGTGATGAGCGAGAGCCCGACCTCGTGACCGTCAACCGGTGTGCCGAAAATGACGAAGTAGCAACCGACGATCAAGAACGCCACCAGGGCCACGACCTTGACCAAAGCGAACCAGAATTCGGCCTCGCCGAAAGCCTTGACCGAGATCAGGTTCATGCCCAGCACCAAGGCTAGGGCCACCAAGGCCCAGAGCCACTGCGGAACTGCGGCAATGAACGGAACGTACTTGCCGAAGAAATTCATATACAGCGCGACCGCAGTGATGTCCACGATGGCGGTCATCACCCAGTTCAGCCAGTAGAGCCAGCCGGTGGCGAAGGCCGCCTTCTCGCCGTAGAACTCGCGTGCATAGGAAACAAACGAACCCGAGGACGGGCGATACATCACGAGCTCGCCCAGCGCGCGCAGAATCAGAAAGGCGAAGAAACCACAGATGGCATAGCTGATTACAATGCCGGGGCCAGCCTCGGCCAAACGGCCGCCAGCACCCATGAACAGCCCGGTGCCGATGGCGCCGCCAATGGCGATCATCTGCATCTGTCGGGAGGATAGGCCCTTGTGGTAGTCGTTATCACCGGCGGTGAGCGCGGCGGCCGGTGCCGGGCCCTTAGCCGTGGAGGAAGTGCGATCCATCAATATCCTTTGCGGGAAAACTAGTCGGTGAGGTTTGCGAGGCGTTCGGGGGAGAGCAGTTCATTGAGATCCGCTGCGGAGAGCAGGCCTCCTTCGAGAACTAGCTCGGCCACGCCGCGGCCGGTGTGTAGCGCCTCGAGCGCGATCGAGGTCGACTGCGCGTATCCCAGACGCGGGTTGAGCGCGGTGACCAAACCAATGGAGTTCTCCACCTCGCGACGCAGCGCATCTTCGTCTACGGTGATCCCGTCGATGCAGCGTGTGGCCAAGGTGAGGCAGCCGTTGGTCAAATGCTTCAACGACAGTCCGATGCTGTGGGCAATGACCGGTTCGAAGGCGTTCAGCTGCAACTGACCACCTTCCGCGGCCATGGTCACGGTCAGGTCGTGGCCGACCACCTGGTACGCAATCTGGTTGACGACCTCGGGGATGACCGGGTTTACCTTGCCCGGCATGATCGAGGAACCGGACTGCACTGCCGGCAGATTCAAATCGTTGAGCCCGGCACGCGGCCCGGAGGACAGCAGGCGCAGATCGTTGCAGATCTTGGAAATCTTCAACGCAACGCGCTTGAGCACGCCCGACAGGTGCACGAATGCGCCCACATCGCTGGTGGCCTCGATCAAATCTGGGCTAGTGGTCAGCGGCAGGCCGGTAAGCTCGGCCAGGTGGCGGCAGGCGGCCTCGGCGTAACCGGCCGGGGCGTTGAGCCCGGTGCCGATAGCGGTAGCTCCCAGATTGATCTCGGTGACCAGACTCAAGGATTCGGTCAACCGAGCCCGGTCCTCACCCAGCGTCACGGCCCAACCGCGAAACTCCTGACCCACCGTCATGGGGACGGCATCCTGCAACTGAGTACGGCCCATCTTCACCACGGTGCGGAACTCGGCGGCCTTGGCGAGGCAAGAATCCTCGAGCACCTTCATGGCCTCCAGCAAAGGCTGAGTGGCGAAGTAGGTGGCCACGTTCACCGCGGTGGGGTAGGCATCGTTGGTGGACTGCGACAGGTTCACATGATCGTTCGGATGCAGGTACTGGTATTCACCCTTAGCATGCCCGAGGATCTCCAGCGCTAGGTTGGCGATCACCTCATTGGCATTCATATTCGTGCTGGTGCCCGCCCCGCCCTGAATCGGGTCGATGATGAACTGGTCGTGAAGTTCACCGGCCGCAATGCGCTCGCAGGCGGCGTCGATGGCAGCGGCACGCTGTGCATCGAGCAATCCGAGCTCATGGTTGGCGCGCGCCGCCGCCTGCTTCACGTGCGCCAGTGCACGGATCAGGTGGGGGTTGCCCGACAACTGCGTTCCGGTGATATCGAAGTTCTGTTTGGCGCGCAGGGTATGCACGCCCCAGTAGGCCTCAACCGGTACCTCGAGGTCGCCGATTAAGTCATGCTCTACGCGGGTCGCGGTGAGCTCTCCCATGGGGATGATTCTCCTTAGTAGATATGTGTGAAATTCAGAGTGCGGCTAGCTGCCCGACGGGCTTGCCACCGCCGAGGGCCGGAGTGCTGAGCAGTGCGGCGGGCACGTCTACATATTCGGCCAGCAGCGCCGCGGTGATAGGCATGCGGGCTCGGTCGGTGCCATCGGCAATCTTGACCGCCACTGCGGTGCCGTCGGCCAGCGCCACCGCCTGAATACCTTCGAAGCCGTCCTTGGCGACGGCGCCGGGTACTTCGCGCATGAGCGTCGTGACATCGCGCCCCTCGCCGGCCACCAGCTCGGGGTAGCGGCGCATGGCCGCGGCCACGCGGCCCTCTTCGGTATCCGCTGCGGCGGTGGACAGGCGTGCGAATCCGCGGGCCAGCCCGGCCAGCGTCAATTGGTAGACCGGGGTGCCGCACCCGTCCACGCTCTGACCGCTGACCTTTTCGCCGGTCAATTCCTCAACGGTCTCCTGTAGCAGGTCCAGCAGGCGAGCGTCGGCCAAGTAGTTGGCGGTATCCCAGCCTTTGAGCTCACTGAGTGCCACCAGCGCGGCGTGCTTGCCCGAGCAATTCTGTGCCAGCTGGGTGGCCGTGCCACCGGCGGCCAGATGCGCAGCCCGCTCGGCAACTCCGTAGGGCAGGTCGGTGGAATTGCCTAAGGCTGCTTCGGTGAGGCCGGCCGCGGTCAGCGTAGAGCGGGCGATATCTTGGTGGCGGACCGAGCCCGAGTGGCTGGCGGCGGCCAATGCTATCTGCTCGTCGGTCAGCTCGAGGCCGGCGCGCAGCATTCCCACGGCAAAGAGTGGCTTCAGGGCCGAACGCGGATAGAACACCGCCTGTCCGTCCCCGCGCACGGAGTGGATCTGCCCGTTGGAGTCGAGAACCACCGCCGAACCATAGTGAATGGACTCGATGGCTTCACCGCGCGTCGCGGCGACCAGCGGGACGTGATGCGGCAGGCCGGCGGCGGCCAGCGTGGCGAGGGAAGGTTGAGAATCTGCGTGTGTCACTTCTTGCTCCTGACGATGGTTGAGACGGCGTCCTGGACGGCGGACAGGTGTCCGGTCATGGCTTGGGTGGCTGCCGCAGCATCTTGGGCGGCCACGGCCTGATAGATGGCCCGGTGCTCGGCGTTGGACGGTCCGCGGCGTCCGGCCACGAGGTTGACGGTTTCCGACTGCCGGGCCATAGCCTCGCGGATGTCGGAGACGACTTTGACGAACACGGAGTTGCCGCTGGCTTGAGCAATGGCGGCGTGAAAGGCGGTATCGAGGTCCACCCATGCGGCCGGGTCATCTTCCTGCTCCATTTGCTCAATGAGCCCACTAAGCCGTTCGAGGTCCTCGGTGGTGCGCCGTGTTGCCGCCAGAGTGGTGGCCGGAATTTCAATGTGCGGGCGGGCTTCGTGCAGATCCTCGGAGGAAAACGTGCCGAGCTTCAATTCGCGTGGCGGCTGGTGAGAGATGACGAAGGTGCCGCGTCCGGTTTCGGTCCGGGTGAGGCCAAGTGCGGCGCAGGAACGCAGCGCCTCGCGAATCACCGAGCGGCTTACCCCGTAGTCGGCGGCGAGGGAGGCCTCGGAGCCAAGTTTGGTGCCCAGCGGAATTTCGCCGGCTTCAATGGCGCCACGGAGCGCATAAAAGACGGCTTCGGCGGCGGAGCGTCGTTGAATGGGTTGCTGTCCGGGTGTCCAGCTGTCTGACAGGTTCACGAGAGTAAGTGTCGCAAGCCAAGGTGACGTAGGTCAACTTCCCTAGTGAGAGGGCGTAGCTTAGGTGTCGGAGCAGAGATCCGAGCGGACCTCTTGTTCGAGATCGGGGTAGCGCGAGGTGGGCTCAGGAGCCCGGCAGGGGAGCACATCGCTGACCGCGGTGTTGTAATGGATCGCTTTGGCCTCACCGCGTGGCTCTCGACCCATGCAGGAGACATCGAAGGTCAGTTCGGTGGGCTCCGCGACCTGAAATACGAAGCTTGGCTGATCGTTCTCCGCGGTGGGGGAGAGCTCCTCGCCGGCCATCGAGCCTACTTCCAATTCATAACCGCTGTCCCGGGCACTGGCCTCGAGCGCGGCGGGTACCTTGAAGTGATCGAGGTACGGGGTATCTCCGGTCCACGACCAGGAATTTTCGAAGCCACCATAGAACTTCGTGCTGGGAGTGTCGCCCTCGGTGGCCGTTAGATCGGCGCGAATAAGTTCTGGTTCAAGGGACGAGGTGTTCAGCAGTTCGGCAACGAGCTCTTGGCAGGGTCCCTCCGCGGTCGGGTCGCTAGGGCTGGGGCCGCTATCAAGATCTTGTGGGGCGCTACACCCGCTAAGGGCCAGCGTTGTGAGGAGCAAGGCGGCTGCTGCCTGACGACTAAAGCCGTGCGTTGAAGTTTTCACTAGACCTCCTTTGTCCACCCTACGGTTTAAATGCCGATATGTCACCACCCCGTATTCCTGCCGAGGTTAGATGCGCGAGGTGGAATGTGAGGTGGTGGCAGGCTCTAGTTTGTAAGGGAGATTCAGTTCGCTGCCTCCAACTTTTTGCTATTTCTCGACATCCATCTGCCGCGGCTGCGACCTCAATCCGCGGGTGCTAATGGCGAGGATTACCGGCCCCACCAGCAGCCACGAGGTGCCGCGCGCGATCGCGTTGATGGCGTAGGCATGCCCAGCTTGGTCAGACCATTCTTGCGGCTCGTGAGAATGCTCCAAGCCGCTTACCTAGTTGTTGGCGCCACTCTTTCACTATTCATTGATTACTCGGTCTCTAGGGCTCTGGAATGAAACCACGTGCACGCGCTGTTGCGCGTACTTAGAAGGAAATAGCGACTAAGACATGAGTGCGTGGCAGGTTACGCGAACCTATTACTCATCCCTACCGTCTCCCCGTCTTTTCTTGCCAAGGTATTTCTTCCTCGTATTCTCGCGTGCTTGCGATCTGATTCTTTCTATATCACCAGAAAAGTGTTCTTTAGACATCCTCTTGAACTCATCGAACGCCCTCTGTTCTTCTGCTGGGCAAGGGCCAGGTATCCAGCTTTTTGTGAAGATGATTTCTGCCGCGTTAAGGACTGCAACGACCGCAACAAGCAGTGTTGCTGAGGGTGCAGATCTGGTGATTCCGAAGCTGACGACAAAGGTAACCAGTATGGCGGCCGAGAATGGTAGGAGCGCGTATGCAGGCCCGCCCGGTTGGCTTCGATTGCTCTGCACGACGAGCGGTCGTTCAATGACAGCGCTCATGACTTCCGCGATGATGTAGGAGAAGAAGAGGGCCGTTGCCAATTGGTCGAGTCTGGCGTCGAGCCCGAATACTAGCGTGCATAACCATACGAGTACGAAGGCTACTATGCCCTTCACGGCTCCGGTCATGAGATGGCCGCCAATCGATTGGCCAAGCGAGGGGAATCTAATCTCTTCTGTAGCCATACTTCACCCTACCTATTCGCGCGTTTGCCTCGAAACAGGCCGCGATACCTGCAGCGACTCCGCGTACTGCCTTGACCCATGCAACAGCCTCTGGCCCCATGCATCCCAAGAATCGGCCACCGCGAATTGCTGGCCAGGTGCCAGAGTGGTCTTTCGCGGGTAGTGTGACGCATACATCCGGTCATGTGCACTTGGTAGATCGGCGGCGCCGCAAAGTCTCGCCGCGCGGCCAAGCACAACGCGAGGAAGACAGACAATGCACAAACTTATGGTCCTCTACCCAGAACCCGCGGATCGCGCGGCCTTCATCGACTACTACACCTCGACGCACCTGCCGAAGGTCGCCAAACTGCCCGGGCTCCAGTCCTGGAGCTATGCGCTGGATGTTGCTGGCGGCCCGGAAGGTAGCGCACCCTATTTTGCGGTGTTTGAAGCCGAATTCGCCGATGCGCAGAGCTTTACCGCCGCCATGGCTTCACCCGAAGGGCAAGAGGTGGCCCAGGATGTGCCGAACTATGCCAGCGGAGGCGCGATCACACTGGACTTTTCCCCAACCGGTTCCAGCGCTTCCTAGCCAGAGCGGTGGCATAGGGGCAGATCGCTGGCGTTAAACTAGCCGAAGCCTGCCACCAGATGGCGGCAGGCTTCGGCTAACGTCGTTGTGGGTAGGGTTACGGGATGGTGATGACCTGACCGGCGTAGGACAGGCCACCGCCGAAGGCGAAGAGCAGCGCCTTGGTACCCGAGGCTAGTGGTTCGTCCGAAGCCATCATCTTCGACAGTGCCAGCGGCACCGAAGCCGCCGAAGTATTGCCGGACTCTACGACATCGGTGGCGACACGGGCGTTGGGAGCGCCGACCTGCTTGGCCAGCGGCTCGATAATGCGCAGGTTGGCCTGGTGCAAGACGATGGCGCCGATTTCCTCCGGATCGAGCCCGGCCCGATCGATGATCTTGGAGGCGATCTTCGGCAACTGAGTCACGGTCCAGCGGTACACGCTCTGCCCGTTCTGTGCGAACTTATCGCCGTTCTCGCGCTCGATGCGCACCGCATCGGACAGCGAAGGAACCGAGCCCCAGACCACCGGGGAAATGCCGGACTCCGCGGAGGCCGAGATCACCATGGCGCCGGCGCCATCGGCGGTGAGCACACAGGTGGTGCGGTCGGTGAAGTCGGTCATGTCGGTGAGCTTCTCGGAACCGATCACCAGGGCGTGCGTGGCGCTACCGGCGGCGATGCTGTGCTGGGCTAGGGCCACGGCGTGGGCGAAGCCCGAGCATGCGGTGTTGACGTCGATGGTGGCCGGGCCCTGATCCATATTCAGGGCCTGAGCCACGCGGGCGGCCATATTCGGCGAGCGGTCCAGCGCGGTGCAGGTGGCGACGATGACCAGGTCGATCATCGAGGCATCGACCTCGGCGGCGTTATCGAGGGCCATGGTGCCCGCGGCGGTGGCCATCGACTGTACCGAATCCTCCGCCGACGCCCAACGACGCTGCTCGATTCCCACACGACGGGTGATCCACTCGTCGCTCGTCTCAACCAGCTTTTCCAGCTCGGAATTCGGAACGATGCGCTCGGGCTGGAAATGGCCAAACGAGACGACTTTGCTTGCGGACATGCTGTTGCTCCTTGAAAGGATCAGGATAGTTCTTAGCATCAAGGTTAGTTGCTTTGCGCCGTGCGTGCGTCGCACATGACGAAGCGCACGTTCTGACCAGGTGCTGGAGACTCGGCGGTGAGTACCGGAATTACTGCCCCACGCGGCCATCTACGCACTCGCGGAGCAGATCCGCGTGCCCACAGTGGCGGGCGTATTCCTCGACGCGGTGCACCATCAGTTCGCGTAGCGAAACCTGGGAAGGATCCAGTCGCGCTCCGAGGTCGGTGAACTGTGCCAGGAGGGCGTCGGTGGCTTCTTGCTCGCGTTCCAGATCGGCGTAGGCGTCTTGGACCAGCTGCGGGTCGGGCCGCACGTCGTTGAAGTCCGCATCCTTGGGCCCGTAGATTTTCGGTTCCGGGCCGCCCGGGGTCACCCATCCGCGCCAGTCACGTTCCACTTCGGCCAAATGACGCAGTAGCCCCAACAGGGAGAGGGTGGAGGGCGGCACCGAACGTTGGGCCAGTTGCTCGGGGCTCAGCCCCTCGCATTTCATCAGCAGGGTCAGACGGTAGTTGCGCAGGAAATCCTCTAAGGTGGCCCGCTCGCCCTCGATTGGCTGCTCGGTCTCCCGCGGATCTTGATCCGGGTTGACCCACATGTCTGGGTATACCGTGGCTTGTGTCCAGCGTTTCGGCGATTGGCTCATCTCGTTGTCTCCTCGGCGGTCGTGGGGATCACCCTATGAGCGTCAGTCGAAGCGGCCGCTGGCTGAGACCCGAGAATATCGGGCACGGATTATCGGGCGGGCGGCTCGCCGCGCTTTCTAGGCTTAGGTGTGGAAGGGATGAGAAATGAAGCAGTGGAACAAGGCGCTCGAAGAACTGGAGCTGCGGCTGGCGACGGAGATCGACGTGGCGGTGCTGGCCCGTTATGCGGCCACCAGTGAATACCACTTCCGTCGGATGTTCTCCTCGTTGGCCGGGATGCCGCTCTCCGAATACATCAGGCGCCGGCGACTGACCGTGGCGGCCGCGCAGATCGTGGCCGGAGAGCCGGTGCTCGAGGTCGCCATCCGTTATGGGTACAACTCGGCCGAGGCCTTCGGCCGGGCCTTCAAAGCCATGCACGGCATGACGCCCTCTCAGGCCCGAGAACCCGGCGCCACGCTACATAGTCAACCGCAACTGCGATTTCACCTCACGGTGGAAGGGACACATGAAATGACACACCGCATTGAAAACAAGCCGGGCTTTTTCCTGATTGGGGCGAAGACCACCGTGCCGCTGGTCTATTCGGGGGCCAACCCGGCCATCGAAGAGTTTGAACGGTCGCTACCCAAGGATCTGGATGACCGGCTTCTGCCGCTGTCGAATACGACACCGCAGGGGCGCCTGACCGCCACCGAAACGCAGGGCCCGGACGCGGTCGAAGGCTCGCCGGTGGAGTACTGGCACGCGGTGGCAGGGCAGGGCCCGGTCCCCGAGGGTTTCGACTCCCGGCCGATTCCCCAGGGGCTCTGGGTCGTCTTCGAGGGGCACGGAGCATTCCCCGAGGTACTGCAGAACCTGTGGGCGAGCGCGGCCACCGAGTTCTTCCCGGCTAACCCCTACCGCTGGATACCGGGCCCGCAACTGCTGAAGGTCACCAGCGATGCCGGCGGACGTTCCGGAAGCGGCGAACTGTGGATCCCGATCGAACGCGAGTAATTCCGCGGTTAACCAAGCCGCGGCAGCGCCTGGAGCAGGGAACGGGTGTACTCGTGCTGCGGGTGGGTGAAGACCTGGGTGGCGGTGCCCTGCTCGACAAGCTGCCCACCACGCATAACCGCGACCCGGTCACTGACGTGTTCGATGACCGCTAGATCGTGGCTGATGAACAGGTAGCTGGTGCCGGTCGCCCGCTGGATCTCGTCGAGCAGGTCCAGCACCTGAGCCTGTACCGAAACATCCAGGGCCGAAACCGGTTCGTCGAGCACCAACACCTTCGGCTCCGGGGCCAAGGCGCGTGCGATGGCCACCCGCTGGCGCTGCCCGCCGGAGAGTTCGAAGGGGTAACGCTCGGCCAGCCTAGCCGGCAGCCGGACCGTGTCCAGCAGCTCGGTGATGGCCCTGCGTTGCCCGGCAACGCGCAGGTTCCTGCCCTTCGAGAGGGCATCGGCCAGTAGCATGCCGACGGTGAACCGCGGGTCAAAAGATGCCATCGGGTTCTGGTAGACGGCCCCCAACTGTGGCCGCGCGGTGCGCCGCTCGCGCTCCGGCAAGGGGGCGAAGAGTTCCCCATTCACCCGGACCTGGCCGCCGTCGGGGGTGGTCAGGCCCAGCACCATGCGTGCGGTGGTGGTCTTCCCCGAACCGGATTCCCCGACCAGTCCCAGGCTCTGGCCCTTGGGTAGTTCGAAGCTCACCTCGCGTACCGCCGGGATGCCATCGAAGGACTTGCTCAGGTTCTCCACGCGGAGCGCCGGTGAGGGATCGCTGGCGGCCGCCGGCAGCTTATCGGTTCGTGGGGCCAGTGTGATGCGCTCGCCGAGTTGCGAGAGCGGGGTGTGGCGCGGCACCCCGGCGGGGATGGCCCGCAGCAACATCCGGGTGTATTCGTGCGTGGGGTTATGCAGCAGCTCGGCGGTGGGCCCGGTTTCCACGATGCGTCCCTGCCGCATGACCGCGATCCGGTCCGCGACCTGGGCCACTTGCGCCAGATCATGGCTGATCATCAACACACCGCGCCCCGACTGCTTAACGGCGCGCAGTTGCTCGAGCACCAGGGCGGCCAGCCGCGTATCCAGTGCCGTGGTGGCCTCATCGGCGATAACCAGCTGCGGTTCGGCAATGAGCGCCTGGGCGATCAGTGCGCGCTGGCGTTGCCCTCCGGAGAGTTCACCGCTGCGGGCGGTGATGCGCCGGGCCGGGTCGTCCATGCCCAGCGCCTCGAGCAGGTTCAGGGTCAGCCGGCGCCGCTCGGCCCGGTGGTGGCGTCCGTGGACGCGCAGCGCGTCGGCGATTTCCTTGCCGATTGGACGAAGCGGATCCAGCGCCAGCAGGGCATCTTGCAACACCATGGACACGGTGGCTCCGCGCAGGGTGCGCCAGCCGCGTTCATTCAGCGCGCGGGCGTCGGTGCCGGCGATGCGCAGCGTATCGGCCCGAACGGTGCCGCCGGAAAGCCCGAGCAGGCTGCGTGCGGTGACCGATTTGCCGGAGCCCGACTCGCCCACCAGCCCTAAGCATTCACCGGCGTCCAGCTGTAGCTGCACCCCGCGCACCGCTTCGGTGCCGGCAAAATCCACGCTGAGGTTTTCCACCGTCAGTAAGCGGCTCATAGGGCACGTACCTTTCCGCCCAGGGCACGGCCGATGGCGGTGGCCCCGGCGGCAACCAGCACGATGGCCAGCCCGGGGAAGAGGCTCATCCACCAGGCCAGGTGCAGGTAGGTGCGTCCGGCGGCCAGCATCGCGCCCCATTCCGGGGCCGGCGGGGCGGTGCCCAAACCGAGGAAGCTCAACGCCGAGGCCCAGATCACGGCCTGGCCAATTCCCAAGGTCACCAGGGCCAATAGTGGACGAAGCGCATTCGGCAGCAGGTGGTGCACGGTGCGTTGGGTGCCGGTACGGCCCAGCACGGTGGCCGCTTCGATCATTGCCGAGTCTTTGAGGGTGCGGATTTGGGTGCGCACTATGCGGGCGTAGCCCGGTGCGGTGGACAACCCGACGGCGATAATGGCCGGCCCCACCCCGGGGCCGGTCAGCGCAATGATCAACAACGCCATCAGCAGCGAGGGAATTGCGTAGAGCGCATCGAGCAGGCGCAATAGCATCCCGTCGAGCCAGCGCGGGGCCAAGGCGGCGGCCGTGCCGAGGATCAGGGCCAAGCCCATGCCCAATCCGGTGGCCGCCAGGCCGATCACCAGCGAGGGGCGGGCCCCGTGCACGATCCGGGTGAGCACATCGCGTCCCGATTCGTCGGTACCGGCCAGATGCGTCAGGTTCGGCGGGGTGAAGGCGGCGGCCGGGTCGATGGCCAAGGGGTCGCCGGGGGCGAGCAGTCCCGGCGCCAGCGCGCACAGCGCCAGTACGGCGAGGAACAGGCAGGCCGCGAGGTGGGCAAATAGACGACGAGTTTTCATGCCGCATGCACCCGCCCGCCGAGCACTGAGGCGATCGCATCGGCCAGCGTCATGAACAGCATGTAGACCGCCGCGGAGAACAACGCGATGCCGGTGACCATGGGGATGTCGCGGGCCAGCACGGCCGAGAGCAGGGCGCGGCCCAGCCCGGGGCGGGCGAACACGGCCTCGACCACTACCGCGCCGGAGAGTAGCGAGGCAAAGGCCCAGCCGCTGAGCGAGAGCACCGGCAACATGCTGTGGCGTAGCGCGTGGCGGAAGAACACCGAGGTTTTGCTTTCGCCACGGGCCCGGGCGGCCAGCACGAAGTCGCTACCCAGCGTGGTGGCCAGCGAATCACGCAATAGTTGGGTGAGGAATCCGGCCAAGGGCAGTGCGAGCGTAAGCACCGGCAGCAGCATGCCGGCCGGGGTACCGGTATCGACCGCGGGTAGCCAACCCAGTGCGGTGGAGAAGAGCATAATCAGCACGCTCCCTAACCAAAAATGGGGCAGCGCTGCGGCCACGATTTCGGCCAGCGATCCGAGGGCACTGCCCAGCGCGGTGGCCCGCACCGCGAGCAGTCCGCCAATGGTGGCTAGCAGCCATGCCGTCAGCAGGGCGCAGCTGGCCAGGAGCAAGGTGGGCGGCAGCACCTCGCCCATGACCTCGGCGACCGGGCGTTTGAGTGAGTAGCTGGTGCCAAAGTCACCGACCGCGAGACGCCCGAGGAACATCGCGTACTGAACGGGCACCGGCCGGTCCAGGCCGTAGGCGGCCCGTGCCTCGGCGAGGGCCTGCTCCGAGGCCTGCGACCCCGGACCTCCCATAATCGCTTCGGCGGGGTCGCCCGGCACCGCGCGGATGGCCAGGAAAATGGCGCTGGCCACCAGCCAGAGCACCACGAGGGCGGCGCCGAGGCGCCGTGCGACGAGAGCCAGAAGCTTCATGGGCCGTGCCGGAGCTCAGTTACTTGGACAGGAAGGTGTTGTAGTAGACCGGGGAGGAAACCGCCGTGGTGTCGCCGACCTGATGCACCTGCTTGCCGTAGAGGAAGTGGTTCTGCTGGTCATACAGCGGCAGCACGTAGTAGCCCTCGAGCACCAAACGCTGGGCCTGTGCGTACAGCTCGGCGCGTTCGGCCTCGTCGTTCGTTTCTTCCGCCCGGGTCAGCAGCTTATCCAGTTCCGGGTTCTTCAGTTGTGCGTTATTCGCGAAGTAGCCACTCGGGGCCGGTACCGTCGAATCGGAGTGGTAGAGGATGCGCAGCACGCTGGGGCCCACCTTGGTGTAGGGGGCGGAGACCAGGTTGTACTCGTGTTCGGCCAGGGCGCCATACCAGCTGGAGAGATCCAACAGCTGAATCTTGACCTCGAAGCCGACCTCCTTGGCGGAGGCTTGCATCTGCTCGAACAGGGACTGCTCGGCCGGTACCGACTGGTTGGTGGAGACCGGGAAGGTCAGCGAGAGACGCTTCCCGTCCTTGACCCGGTAGCCCTCGGCGTCGCGCTCGGTCCAGCCCGCCTCGTCGAGCAGCGCATTGGCCTTCTGCACGTCGTGGGCGAACAGATCCGGTTCGGAAATGCCCAAGGGTTCGACGCTGGAGAGCAGGGAGTAACTACGCTGCGCGGTGTTGAACAGCAGCGCATTGATGCCCGAATTCACATCCAGGGAACGGATGAAGGCCTCGCGCACCAGCTGGTCGTCGAAGGGTGCCTTGGAGCTGTTCAGCTCCAAGCGGTTGGCGGCACCCGGGCGCGGTGCGTCGAGGTGTCCGAATGCGCCGGAGGTGGCGGCCGTCGCGATGGTGTCGGGCTGGGCGTTGTCGATGATGTCGACCTCACCGGACTGCAGGGCCGCGTAACGGGTGGCGGCCTCCGGGATGAAACGCCAGCTGATGCCCTCCAGGTAGGCGGTGGGCTGGCTGCGCTCGGGCTGGGCCACCGGTGGCTGGTAGTCCTCGTTGCGTACCAGGTTAACCGCCTGCTGAGTCTGCCACGACTCCACCTTGAAGGGGCCGGTACCGACCGGCGAGGTGCAATTCACGGCCTTGGGGCGCTTGAGTGCCTTCGGCGACTCGATGGCGGTCCACGGCATGGACAGCGATTCGAGCAGGGCGTTGTCCTTCGAGGCCAAGGTCAGTTCGGCGGTTAGCTCGTCGGTCACGGTGACCTTTTCGATCTTGCCGACGGCCAGGTAGCCGGTGGAGGACGCGGTATTGGGGTCCTGCAGATGCTCGATATTGGCCTTGATGGCCTCGGCGGTCAGCTTGGTGCCGTCATGGAAGGTGATGCCCTCGCGCAGCGTAATGGTGCGGTGCAGCCCGTCGTCGCTCAGCTCGGTGGATTCGGCCAGCCACGGCATGATCTTGCCCTCGGCGTCCTTGGTGAACAGCGTTTCGAGGTACTGGCTAGCCACCAGCGCCTGCGGGTAGTTGCCGCCCACATGCGGGTCCAGGCAGGTCGGTTCGGCGTCGCCCGAGGCGTACACCAGCGTGCCGCCGGCAACCGGGTCGACGGACGCCTGGCTGGCGGCGGACTCCGGGTTGCTCGGGGCGCAGGCGGCGAGCAGGGTCAGGGCTACCGGCAAGCCGATGGATAGGGAGAGCACGCGACGGGCGCGAGAAACTGAGGGCATGCGAACTTTTACCTTGAACTGTGGGAGTTGATGCATCTAACCATAGCGAGGTCGGCGCAGACCGAGGCCCGGACGTCGCCCAAATCACAGGGCGTCCGGGCCTCGGCTGGCGGGCGAAAGATTTACTTTTCGCTGGCGACCGTCATGCGGCGATTCTCGTGCTTCGGTTCGTGGAGCTCATCGAGAATAGCGACCGCGAAGTCTTGGCTCGAGACGAAGTCGCCGGCCGGGGAATCGGTTCCTAGGGTGTAGTTACCGGTGCGGCGGCCCGGGGCAATTTCCGGGGCCGGGGCCACCACGGTCCAGCTGATGCCGGAGACGGAGGTGAACATGTCGTAGACGGCCGCGGCGGTGGTGGCTTCGGCCTTGTACATCTCAGGGAAGTCCGGCATATCCAGCAGGCGGGTGCCGTTGACCTCGGTGGCGCCTGCGCCGCCGACTACGACCAGACGGGCCGGAATGAGGGTTTCGGTGATCTCTTCGAAGGCGTCCAGGTACTCCTGGTGGTCGCCTCCGGTGCGCGAAGGCGGCACGGAAATAACCACTGCATCGTGCTCCTTGCCCACCTTGAGGTAGGTCGAGATGTCGGAGAGCTCGGCGGCCAGAGCGGTGGTGCCGGGCACCTCGGTGCCGTTGCGCGAAATGGCGGTCACTTCGTCACCGCGTTCGAGAGCTTCGGCGACAAGCTGGCTACCGACCATGCCGGTGGCACCGTAAATGGCGATCTTCATAAGGTGTGTCCTTTCGACAACATCAACGGGTGGGACGTGCCGCGATGCGAGCAAAGCGGTCCAATGATTCCGGTTGCACTGTACTGAACGCGCAGACGCCCGGCTTCATTCCCACGTTGCCTGTCACAGGCGAGGGGTTATGAAACCGGGCGTCGAGGAAAAGACAGGCGCACGTATCAGGCGCCCAAGAATACGTGGGTCGTCTCTGGGTTCTGGCGCCGACTTTGGGGCAGACTACAGCATGATTAGCGGGCTACAGGGTTTGCTTCGCGTCGAACATCCACCGAAACAGGATCGCTCTTACATGCCGTGACCCCGCTTCGACCAATTGTTTCCGCGAGTGCTATACGGGTTAAAGCGATGCCCTAGGAAACGACCTTGTAAACCTTATGACCTAGTTGGTGGGTAGGGACGCGGAAAGTTTCCCGTGCGGTGAGCGCCGAGAGTGAAGCAACCACGCAGATTGCTGCCGTGAATAGGCTGATTTGTACCCAACCGCCGGGTTCGAGACCACCTAGCGCGGCAACGATCGATGGGGCGAAGCCCGCCATCAAGAAGCCAAGCTGAGTGCCGATGGCTAAGCCGGAGAATCGTACCTGGGCGGAGAACATCTCTGCATAGAAGCTGGGCCACACCGCATTGGAAGCGGCGTAAGCACAGGAGAAAACCAGTAGCGACAGTAGGAACTGCAGCGGCGTATTACTGGTTTCCATGGACTGCAGGTAGAAAGGCATAATCGCGGCTGAACCCAGGGCCCCGTATATGAAGACTGGTTTGCGACCAATCTTGTCCGCCAGCATTCCAAAGAGCGGCTGGCTGATTAGCGCCCCGATATTGCCGGCGACGACGAGCCACAGCGTAATTGATTCATCCAAATTGCCGATGGTCTTGCCATAAGAGATCGCTAGCGTGCCGTAAACAGTGGAGACCGCAGCGATGAAAGCGCAGAGCACGACACGCAACACATCTTTCCAATGGAACCGCAACAACACGGCCAGCGGAAGCTTAGCGATCTCGTTGTTCTTCTTGGCTTCCTCAAACTCTGGGGTTTCGTGTAGCGAGCGGCGGATAAAAAAGGTGATGACCACTACGACTGCCGACAGCCAGAACGGGATGCGCCAGCCAATGCCGTATTTGAGTTCATCCGGTAGTGCGACTACTGGAATAAAGATCATGGCGGCCAGAATCTGGCCACCCTGAGTGCCTGTCAGTGTCCACGAAGTGAAGAAGCTTCGGCGATTATCCGGGGCGTGTTCGAGTGAGAGCGATGAAGCCCCTGCTTGCTCACCAGCGGCCGAAAGTCCCTGACACAGCCGGGCCAATACAAGAAGGATGGGAGCGAGCCAACCGACCTGATCAAAGGTCGGCAAGCAACCGATCGCGAAGGTCGAGGCACCCATCATGATTAGCGTGAACATCAAGACTTTCTGGCGTCCAATGCGGTCGCCAAAGTGCCCAAGAATAATGGCGCCAACCGGGCGCGCCACATAGGCGAAGCCAAAAGTGGCCAACGACATGACTGCGGCATTGGTGTCGGCATCCGGGAAGAAGATGTGCGGGAATATCAGTGCTGCGGCCGAGCCGAAGATGAAGAAATCGTAGTACTCCACGGCGCTACCCATGAAACTTGCTAATGCAGCCTTGACGGGCGTGCGTTGCCCCGTGGGACCTGCCGGATTGTCGCCGGGCGTGCTTATTCGTGGCATTGATAACTCCCTTGGTGTCCGTGAAGAGGCGCGTAAGTGATTTTCATTTGTTCGCTATGCGACCACTTGTTCGTATTGCGTTCCTAGGTTTAGAGTAGAGCTAAATCACACTTCGGGCAATACCTTGCCGCAATTGCGATAGAACGCGAGGAAAACGATGAGTACCACAGCGCAGTCCTATTTGGTTGGGCTTATTGGCGAGGGCGTGCACTCGTCGCTAACCCCTTCGATGCATGAAAAGGAAGCCGCCGCCCATGGGATTCACTATCTTTACCGCCCAATCGACCTGAGTCTTCTGGGGCGTCCAGCGGAGTATGTGGCGCAACTTTTGCGAGCCGGGGCCGAACTTGGCTTTAATGCATTCAATATCACCCATCCATGCAAGCAGCTGGTCATGGAGCATCTGGATGAAATCTCTTCCAATGCGCAGGACATTGGTGCGGTCAATACGGTGGTCATTCGCGACGGAAAATTCTTCGGTTACAACACCGATGCCTCCGGGTTTGCCCGTGGCTTCGCGCACGGCCTAGCGGGTGTCCCACGTGAATCGGTGTTGCAGCTGGGTGCTGGTGGGGCTGGATCCGCCGTAGCCTACGCGTTGCTTGATTCGGGGGTTAAGGTGCTCTATCTAGTGGACGCGCAGATTGAGCGTGCCGAGCAGCGAGCTGGGGAACTTCAAAGGCATTTCCCGCAGGCCAACGTTATTCCTGCTACCGCGGCACAGGCGCCGTCGCTGCTGGCTCAAGTGGACGGGTTGCTGAATGCAACACCCATCGGCATGCATCAGCATCCGGGCCTTCCGATGGATCTCGCCGGTCTCGAGACTCGCCATTGGGTGGCCGACTGTATCTACCGACCCGTCGATACTGAACTAGTTCGGGCGGCCGATGCTTTGGGTTGCCGGGTACTTGATGGCGGGCATATGGCCGTTGGTCAAGCGGTCGACGCCTTCGAAATTTTTACTGGTCGAAAACCGGATGTGACGCGCATGCGGGCCCATCTGTTAAACATGCTGGAAGAAGGACTCTAACCATGCGCACATCAATTGCCACCGTCTGCCTCTCCGGTAGCCTCGAGGAAAAAATGTATGCCTGTGCCGCGGCGGGTTTTGACGGCATTGAGATATTTGAGCAGGATCTTCTGGTCAGCCCGATGTCTCCAGAGGAAATCCGTGCCTTGGCGCATCGGCTAGGTCTCACCCTGGATTTGTTCCAACCGTTCCGTGATTTCGAGGGAGTCACCGAGTCCTTATTGCTAGGCAACTTACGTCGCGCCGAGGCTAAATTCCAGCTCATGCAGAGCCTAGGAATGGACCTGATTTTGTTGTGCTCGAATGTCGGAACCGCGACCATCAACGACGATGACCTCTTTGTCGAGCAGCTACGGCGGCTTGCCGAACTTGCCGAGAAATACCAAATCCGCATCGCCTATGAGGCCTTGGCGTGGGGCACTTTCGTCAATACCTACCAGCACTCCTGGGAGATCGTGCGTCGAGTTGATCGTTCCAACGTGGGGCTATGTATCGATAGTTTCCATATCCTTTCTCGTGGCGATGATCCGGCGCAGATCGCAGAAATTCCCGGGGAGAAGATCTTTTTTGTGCAACTGGCCGACGCGCCGGATTTATCTCTGGACGTGTTGTCTTGGTCGCGCCACCATCGGCTCTTTCCCGGGCAAGGCGGCTTCCAGCTCGACGAGTTTCTCGGCTACCTAGTCCGTTCGGGATATGCGGGCACCATTTCTCTTGAAATTTTCAATGACGTGTTCCGTCAATCAAATGTGCGACGAACCTCGGCCGATGGCTTGCGCTCGTTGATTTGGTTACAGTCGCAAACAGCTGCACTTCTTTCGGAGCGCGAGACCGATAACCTCGACCTTCAATCTCTCCCCGGGCAGCGAGAGGCCACGGGATTCGACTTCGCCGAAGTGCGCACCGAGGACCCAGAATTGGTGGCCCGGTTGCTCACCCAGTTGGGCTTCCGATTCCAAGGTCAACACAGGCGAAAACCGGTACAGTTATTTGCCGCCGGAGGGGCGCGGATCGTCATCAATGCTCAGCGTAGTCGAGAAATACAGGCCCAAGTCTCCGGGTTTGGCGTGCAGGTGCCCGACCAGGGCGCCGCCCAGCAACGAGCGAGTAAGCTCCTAGCCAGCCCAGTGCCGAGACTACAGGTGGACTCCGAACAGGATCTACCCGGCTTCCGAGCACCTGACGAGACCGAGGTTTTCTTCAGAGGCCCCCACAGCGAATGGGAGGGCGAATTCAGTGGGGCCGATGCTACGGCCGACACTGCACCGTCGGGTCGTATCACCGGGATAGACCATATCAACCTCGCTCAGCCGTGGCGTTCCTTTGATGAGTCTGTCTTGTTCTACACGAGCGTCCTTAATCTTCATGCATTGCCGGGTACCGAAGTGCCTAGCCCCATGGGGTTAGTCCGTTCACAGGTATTGACCACGTCGGATAGATCGGTTCGCCTTGCCTTGAATATTGTGCCGCAGGGGCTAGAAGCGACGATGGAACGCCATCACGAATACCCGGCCCATATCGCAGTGCGGACCGATGACATCATCTCGCTGGCCCGCCGCGCGGTGGCAGCGGGTATGGAATTCCTGCCGATCCCGCACAACTACTACGCAGATCTGGCCGCTCGATTCGACTTGGACGATGGCCTTTTGGCCGAGCTAGAAGAGCTCAACCTCCTGTATGACCGCGATGAACGAGGCGAATTCCTACATTTCTATACCCAGACGGTCGGTACCATGTTTCTCGAGGTTGTTGAACGGCGCAATGATTACGATGGTTATGGGGCACCGAATGCCCCAGTCCGGCTAGCCGCGCAGTTTGAGCGAAACCGCTGGGGAACACACTAGTTATTGGAGAGTTAAGCGGTGGAGCAGCGACAAGACTACTTCGTTAAATCTACCGAGAAGACACTAGCGGTACTGCTGGCCTTCAACCGTGGCGGGCCAAATATGACCGTGTCCCAGGTGGCCGCAGCAACGGAGCAGACGCGTGCTTCAGCACGGCGCTTTCTGCTGACCCTAGTGGACCTCGGGTATTTAGAGAACGAGGACGGAACTTTCCGGTTGACACCGCGTGTGCTCGACATCGGCTCGTCCTATCTTTCGGGATTGACGTTGCCGAAGATCGCTCGCGGACATCTTCAAAGGCTGGCTCGTGAGTTGGACGAAACCGCCGCACTGTGTGTGTTGGAGGGGCAGGACGTGTTATATCTCGAGCGAGTTCTCGCGCCTCGCTTGCACTCGATGAGCGTATCCATCGGCAATCGACTGCCGGCGTGGGTCACGTCAATGGGCAGGGTGCTTATAGCGGCTATGCCTTCGACGGAAAGAGAACAGTTCCTCGGTGCGATCCAACTACAAAGTTATACCGAGCGCACTATTACCGATCCGCAGCGCCTTGGCGCTGAATTGGATGCCGTAGTGGCTCAAGGGTGGGCATTAGTAAACCAAGAATTGGACGAAGGGTTACGCGGCCTCGCGGTACCCGTGCGCCGCGGCGGAACGCTACTAGGTGCTCTGAACATTTCGGTGCAACGCGGGCAGACCGCTCCGGAACATATTCGTTCGGTACTTTTGCCGCGGCTACAGCAAGCCGCCAAAGACATCGCCGATGACTTTGGCGGCCGGCTGGCTTCCTGACTAGGACGCGTTGCGTTTAGAGGTAGCTTTCTCGAGCAAAGCGCCGAGGCGGCGCACGCCTTCGGTGATGGTGTCTTCATCCACCGCGCAGAACGCTAGGCGCAGGGTGTTTGCGCCCTGACCATTGGGGCTAAAGGCGGCACCCGGGATGAAGATGACCCCGGCCTGCACGCCTTCCTGCAGCAGCTCGTAGGTGTCGATTCCCTCCGGCAGGGTGAGCCAGATGAAGAAGCCACCCTCGGGGCGGGTGTAGTGAATACCCTCGGGAAGGTACTCGGCCAAGGCCTTCAGCATCGCGTCGCGACGCGAACGGTAGACCTCGTTGTAGCTGGCGATCTGTCCGCGCCAGTCATGCTCGTTCAGGTAGGCGCTGATGATCATCTGGTTCAGCGTCGGCGGGCAGAGCGCGACGGCTTCGCCGGCCAGGTAGAAGCGACGGAACAGGTGGGTGGGCAGCGCCGCCCAGCCGATGCGCAGGCCGGGGGAGAGGATCTTGGAGAACGAGCCCATGTAGATCACGTTCTCGGCGTCCAGGCTGCGCAGCGTCGGTGCCGCTTCGCCCTCGTAGCGCAGCATGCCGTAGGGGTTGTCCTCGAGGATCAGCACGCCCTCTTCGCGGCAGATGTCCACCACGGCCTGACGGCGTTCGGCGGCCAGGGTGATGCCGGAGGGGTTGTTGAAGTTCGGGATGGTGTAGAGAAACTTGACGCGCTCGCCGGCGGCGCGCAGCTCGTGGATCCGCTCGCGCAAGGCTTCTGGGATCAGCCCGTGCTCATCGGTCGCTACGGGCGCGGCCTTGACCTGGTAGGCCTCGAAGGTGTTCAGGGCCCCGACATAGGTGGGGTCCTCGCAGAGAACCGTGTCGCCCGGGTCGCAGAAGACCTTGCAGGCCATGTCCTGAGCCGACTGCGAACCGTTGGTGACCACCACGTCTTCGAGCGCCACGTTGGTGATGCCCTCGGCGGCCATCACCTCAAGAATCTGTTCACGCAGTTCCTCGGTGCCTAGGCCCGAGCCGTACTGGAGGGCGACCGGGCCCTGCTCGACGATGATGCGCTGGGCGATGGCGCCAAGCTTCTCCAGCGGCAGGAGCTGCAAGTAGGGGTTGCCACCGGCCAGGGAGACCAGCGATTCATCGAGCGAAAGCTCGAAGACATCGCGCACCGCAGACTGCTTAATGCCAGCGGCACGAGCCGAGAAAAGATTGGCGTGGATATCGGTCAGGGGTGTAGCCGTCATGGTTCTCCGATGTTCGCGGTGCATTTGATTAGTATTTTCCTCCCTTTCTACGCGTGGCAAAAAGGGCCGAGGTGCACCAATCTTCGGCGCCGCTGGGGCATTGGGTCCCGCATGGCGGAAAAGGTCAGCTAGTCCTGCGCTTCGCGCGAATTGAGCCAGGCCTGGATCGCGGCGGGGCGAATACGCCGATGCGTGCCGCGGTACTCGACCTCGATCTGGCCACTATCGGCGAGTTTGCGCAGGTACGAGTTGGATATGCCGGCCATCTGCGCGGCTTGGGAGGTGTTCAGCAGTGTTTCGCTCGTTCCGATGGTAACCGACTCTCCGCGCGCAAAACGCGTGAGCACCTCAAGTAATGCGGCCTGCGCGCCCTCGGGGAGGCGTAGGGCCGTGCCGTTGACGAACACCGTGGTGTCATCGGATTCGGCGAGCGCGCGATTCAGGCGTGCGGTGTCCTTCTCAGGCAGTGCCTCAAAGGTGCGCGCATGGCTAAAAGAGGAAGTTCCGGCGGACATACTGCCATTCTGCCCCAGAAGATCGCGACATGGGTGCCGGTGGCCGTCCTCCCCGGAGGGCGGAAGGTCAAGTTTCCGAATGCTGGACATTACGGCTTGTTTTTCGGTCAACCATTCCCGTATGGTGGAAATCACGGTCTAAAGAAAGTACTGACCACCCAACGTCTCGGCGTGCGGCAACGTGGCCTGTGCCTTACCTGGTAACGGCGGAGCCGTCTTTGTGCGGAAGCGACGAGGGCCGCCCCAACGAGGGGACTGCGCCCATGCCCCGTGGCCGTTTAGTTGGTGTTGCGTGTTGCCGCGTGAGAAAACCCGTTCAGCGGGCGATACGTGTACCGTCATCAGACTTTCCCCGAAGGACAACTCAAATGACCGTCGAGTCAACCCAAGATCTTTCCACCATCACCGACGCCGAAATCTTCGAAGCCCACGAGGGCGGCAAGCTCAGCGTGGTCTCCAAGTCCCCACTGCGGAGCAAGCGCGATCTATCCATCGCCTACACCCCGGGTGTTGCAAAGGTTTCCCAGGCCATCGCCGACGATCCGGCCAAGCACGCCACCCACACCTGGGCTTCGCGTCTGGTGGCCGTGGTTTCCGACGGAACCGCCGTGCTCGGACTGGGTAATATCGGCGCCGGCGCATCGTTGCCCGTGATGGAAGGCAAGTGTGCCCTGTTCAAGGAATTCGCCGGCTTGGACTCCATTCCGCTGGTGCTCAACACCACCGACGTTGATGAAATCGTCGAAACCATCGTGCGTCTGAGCCCGAGCTTCGGTGCGGTGAACCTCGAGGATATCTCCGCCCCGCGCTGCTTCGAGATCGAGCGCAAGCTCATCGAGGCGCTGGATATGCCGGTGATGCACGACGACCAGCACGGCACCGCCGTCGTGGCCTTGGCCGCCATGATTGGCGCCACCCGCCAGACCGGTCGCGAACTGAGCTCGTTGCGCGTGGTCGTTTCCGGAGCCGGTGCCGCCGGTGTGGCCGTGACGAACCTGCTGCTTTCGGCCGGTGTGGCCGATGTGATCGTGCTGGACTCGCGCGGCACCATTCACCGTGAGCGCGACGACCTGAACGCCACCAAGGCCGAGCTGGCTAGCCGTACCAACCGCGATGATGTCATCGGCGGCCTGGCCGAGGCCCTCGACGGCGCGGACGCCGTCATCGGTCTGTCCTCCTCGCAGTTCCCGGAAGAGGCGCTGGCGAAGATGAACAAGGACGCGATCATTTTCGCACTGTCGAACCCCACCCCGGAGGTTATGCCGGATGTAGCCGCCCGTCACGCCGCCGTCGTCGCCACCGGACGTAGCGACTTCCCGAACCAGATCAACAACGTGTTGGCCTTCCCGGGGATCTTCCGCGGTGCGCTGGATGCCGGGGCCACCGCGATCACCGAGGAGATGAAGGTCGCCGCGGCCCACGCCATCGCCGACCTGGTCGGTGAGGATCTCAGCGCCGACTACATCATCCCTTCGGCGTTGGATGAGCGCGTGATGCCAGCGGTCTCGGCCGCCGTAGCAGCGGTCGCCGCTAAGTAGGCACGAGTACACCGCACGAGGCAGCATCCCCGAGACTCGGGGGTGCCGCCTCGTGGCATGCCATCTGGCAGGTTCTCCACACGCTGCGGTCGCACGCCGCTTCTGAAACCTTCCGTGTCTGACACTGAGCGCATAAGCGCAGCTCGGTATCGAAACGGGAGATGGTCTGAATGTGCCAGATTTGCGATGGCATGTCTTTCGAACAGGTCAGACATGCCATGAATGAACGGATCAAAAAGTACGGGTTCACGATCCAATATGTGGAGGCTGAAGAGACAAGCGACTGCTTCGCCTACACCATTGGGCTAACCGATTTTGGGCAGCCCGAATTTTGTGTGCGGGGGATGACCATGGAGGATTCGGGCATCATTCTCAACGGTGTAGCCACCGATATCCTGCACCGCGGAGACTTCTATGCCGCCGGACATACCGCCGCATGGAAGGAAAATCGCATTCTGTATTTCGCACGGATGCGTGGGGCGAGAAACTATGCCCTTGGCGTTTACAGCCGCTATGGCTCCCGCGCCCGGGTACTGGAAATACATTTGATGCCCGAAGGCTTTCCCGCCGCGTGCGGAGGGTTCCATCCAACACAGAACTAGTCAACGGTCACATGCCCCGAAGCAGTGTCTTAAGTGGAAGCGCGGTGGCAAAGCTAGGTAATGTGAGAGTATGGCATTCCGAAATCGCCGTGCTGCGGCTCTACCTGCAAAATTGTCTCGTTCCTGGCTGCTGGTTAACGCGGCTAAACCCGAGGATTTTGCGCCGGCACTGGCGAGCGAAGCCGACTCGGTAATTTTCGACCTTGAGGCATCGGTGCCCGATGACAAAAAGGCCGAAGCGCTAGGCTACGTCAGCGACGCGCTCTCCTCGGGGATGACCGCTTGGGTTCGCGTGAACGGCATTGACACCGATTTTTGGGCCGACGACTTGGCCGCTCTCTCGAAAGTCTCGGGTCTGCGTGGTGTCATGCTGGCCATGACCGAAAAGCCCGAACAGGTGACCTACACGGCGATGCGACTGCGTGCAGGAACCCCGGTGCTGGCCCTGATCGAATCCGCCGTGGGTATTGAAAACGCCACCGCGATCGCCTCGGCTCCCGGCACCTTCCGCCTGGCCTTCGGACTGAACGATTTCCGCAAAGACACCGGCGTATCGGACGACCCGATGGCGTTGGCCTATGCCCGCGGCAAGCTCGTGGTGGCCTCGCGTGTTGGTCAGTTGCCCGGCGCCATTGATGGTCCGCCGGCGGCAGGTGCCCCCGCGGAGCAGGTCACCAAGGAAGCACTGCTCACCGCCTCCATGGGCATGACCGGCAAACTTTCGCTGTCGCGCGACCACGTCGATCACATCAATGCGGCGCTGGCCCCCAGCGAGGACGAACTGTCGTGGGCCAAGGAATTGCTGGACGCACACGCCGCCGGAGCCTCGGTGGGCGATGGTTCCTACCTGCCGCGTCTTGCTCGTGCCCAGAAGATCGCCGATCTGGCCGACTCCTATGGACTGTGGAACGCCTAGAAGCTTTCTCAACAACTCTCGACGCCGCCGATTCGAACAATGCGCGAATCGGCGGCGTCGGTTTCTAAGCGGTGCATAGGCGCCCGGCGGTGGGCGCATGGCACGCTCGGCGTTGACGGATGGGGGCTCAGACGGCAGACTTTCCCACGTGATTTCACCATGGCCCGTAGAGCTTGACTCAGTGACCCTGCGCTATCCCACCACCGGAGACATAGAGCAGGTGCTGGCCTTTCGGAACCTTCCCGAGGTGAACCGCTTCATGATTAGAACCTCGGTGGAGCCCGAACAACTGCGCCGTGAACTGCAGGACGTGGCCGCGTCGGAGCGCGACTATTCCTGCGTGGCGGTGCGCGGCGATACCGTCGTGGCCATTGGGTTTTTAGAGTTGCACGATGCGGTGGGGCAACCGGGAAAACCGCTTGGTACCGAGGCGGTGATTGGATATCTGGTGCACCCAGAGTACTGGGGCCAGCGTATTGGCTCGGACTTGGTACCAGCCCTGCTGGAGGTTGCTTTTAGCGTGCTGGGGCTGCGTCGCGTGACGGCTACCTGTAGCGCGCCGAATGTAGCCTCGGCACGTTTGTTGGCGGGTGTCGGTATGCGGCTGGAGGCCCGCCGTCTCGCCGAGGAATGGCACGCTGAATTGGGCTGGATTGATGGGTTGCACTACGCGATGTTGGCCGAGGAATGGCACCAGCGCAACACCCAGGTGGATGCCTGATGCGCGGACGTGACCGGCCGATGAGCGCCGGTACGTCCGCGCAACCTAGATGGCTTCTACGACAATGCCGTCCTCATCGGAATGCAGCATGAGTCCCGGACGGTAAATCACCGAACCGAAACGTAGCTCCACACCCACGGACCCGGAATTGGTCTTGGCCGACTTGCGCGGATTAGTGCCTAGCGCCTTGATGCCTAAGGGCATCTGTGCCAACGCCGCGCTATCTCGGACAGCGCCATTGACTACCAGCCCGGCCCAGCCATTATCCACCGCGAGCTGCGCGACCATATCGCCTAGGAGCGCGCAGTCCAATGAGCCACCGCCGTCGACCACGAGCACCGCACCGTTGCCCGGGGTGGCTAATTCTCGTTTGACCAGGGAATTGTCCTGATAGCACAGCACGGTTCGAATTGGTCCAGAGAACTTGTGCTGGGCTCCGAAGTTGCGCATCTGCGAATTGTCGGACTGTAGCGTGGGGTCCCCGTCGAAGAGATCGCAGGTGGAGAAGCTCATGGATTATCCTTCGGTGTCGGGTCCGAGGATGTGGTTGGTGGCCACACCCAGTGAATCGATGCGCGTCTCGAGCACATCCCCGTTCTTCAGCCAGGGATGGCGGCCATGCTCATTGCGGCGACCCATGGCAACACCCGAGGGCGTGCCGGTCAGAATAACATCGCCGGGCTGCAGTTCGCAGAAGGTAGAGAGGTAGCTGATCAATTCCGCGATGGAAAAGACCAGCCCATCGGTGGTGTCCTGCTGCATGATTTCACCGTTGACGGCGCTACTGATCGAACCGCCGAGAACATACTCGTCCGGGGTGACTAGCCACGGACCCAACGGCGTGCTTCGGTCCCAAACCTTGCCCTGGAACCACTGTGCGGTGCGTCCTTGATAGCCGCGCATGGAGATATCTTGGGCCATCGAGTACCCGGCGACATGTTCCATGGCATTCTCCACGGCAATGCGTCGCCCGGACTTGCCAATGATCACGGCCAGCTCGGCTTCATAGTCCACGCGGTGATCTTCGACCGGAATGCTGATGGGGTCGTTGGCCCCCGCCAGCGTCGAGGCGTACTTGGCGAACACGGTGGGGTATGTGGGTAATTCGGCGCCGACCTCGGCAACGTGCTTAGGGTAGTTCAGCCCAATGCACAAGACGTGGGCCGCGTTGGGTACCAGCGGGGCATAATCGGCCTCACCCTCGGCGATGGACTCGCCGAGTAGGGCGCGCTCGATCACCTGCTGGCGGGTGGCTTCGTCGAGCTCGAGGAACTTGTTGAGGTTCTTGACGTTCTCCAGGTAGTAGGCGCGTCCATTGTCGATGACTGCTGCCGTGGTCTGTCCTGGTTCACTGCTCAGGCGGAGGGTAGCTAACTTCATGACTCCATCTCACTACATTGATGTGCCGCACGTCACCATGAGTCCACATTGTGAAACAAAATTTTCGTGATGCGGATTCTTTGGGTGGCCCATCGATTGCATAACTGCTCCCGTGGTGGCGTTGTCGTGGCATGCGTTTGGTTCGTTGTTGGATGTTCGCCAAACTGGTAGTCAGCTAGATAATTTCAAAGGAGTGTCCATGGCCCGGCCGAGTAGCCCGTTAATTACCCGCGAGGCAATTGCCGAGGCGGCGATCGGACTCATCGACCGCGCCGGAGACTTTTCCATGCCCAAGCTGGCCGGTGCCTTAGGGGTGCGACAGTCCTCCTTGTATAACCATGTCAACGGGCGCGAGGGCGTCATTGAGTTGGTGCGTACTCGATGCATCGAGGACCTGGTGGTCCCGAATTATCAGGACTTGCCGTGGCGTGAGGCGTTGCGCGCTCTGATCCAGGCCTATTGGCACTCGCTTGCCGCGCATCCAAATCTTGTGCCGCTGCTGATCCGCCAGACGGTTAGCAGTGAAGTGGTGATCGACTATTACGCCCGAATCATCGAGGTCTTGCTCCGCGCGGGTCTGGGGGAGGAGCGGGCCGTCCACATGATTTCCGTGATTGATGACTTCGTGCTGGGGGCCGCGCTCGACGTCGGGTCGCCGGAAGTGGCGTGGTCGATCAACGCCGAGCGTTATCCGCAGTTCGCGCGAGCGCTACAACTAATGCCAGATCGCGAGGCGCGCGCCAGCGATGCCTTTGATTTTGGCCTTGACCTGATCTTGGATGGGCTGGCGCGGCACCTCCCCGCGCCAACGGAGCGTACCTGCTAAAAATTCTCCTTGCGTGAAAGGGTGATCTGCTCCACACTATAAAACGAAAGGCATTCGTTTTATGGCTCGGTACTCGCACCGAGAAGCAGATGCACCATCGATACTCGCGGAGATCTTATGTCCAACGCACCACATACCGACGCCACCGGGCGCCTGCCGCTGAATATCCCGCGCGGCACCTCGACCTTTGGCATCAGTGTCGTCGGCTTCATGGGGGCCAACCTTGCGCCACTGATGATTCTGGCGCTGGTGACCGAAACTGGCATGCCTGAGGCGGCGGCCGGCCTCGTGGTAACCCTCGGCCTGCTCAGCACCGCTCTGGTTGCGTTGGCCACGACGAAACTTACCGAGGGCTCACAGCGGCGGCTAGTTGCGCGAATAGGCCTACTGTTCGTCGTACTCGGATTCGGCACTACCGCCCTGACCACCAGTGCCCCGTTGGCTGTGGCCGGCATTATTCTTGGAGGCATTGGTGCCGGTGGCGCAGTTTCCGCGGGCGGAGCGGCGCTGGCCGCGCTGAGTAATCCGAACCGTGTGGCGGCGCTCTCCGGGCTGGTGAACCGCGCCATCGTGACCGTGGTGCTGGCGGTGGCGCCTCTGGTGGCCACACTCATGCTCGGTGCCTTTGGTTTGCTGGCGGGCCTTGGCCTAGCTGCCCTCTTCACCAGTAGCTGGCTCCCGAACGCCCCGCAACCCGATCCGGAGAAGCTCACCGCCGCCGGTGCCGTGCCTGTCCGCCCGCTTGCGGACCGTAAATTTACCGTGGCCGGGTGGATGCTTCTGGTGTGCTTCGCTCTTTGGGCTGTGGGCGAAGATTCGCTCTGGGCTGTCGCGGCAACCATGGGGGCGGCCCAAGCGCAGCTAGGTGATGGCGGGATGTCGTTGGTGCTTAGCGCATCTTCCGCTGGCGGGCTTGTGGTTGCCATCGTGATGGCGGCCCTGGGCGATCGACTTGGTCGCACGCTGCCCCTGGCCATTTTGTTGATCCTTGGGGCCGTGTTGAAAGTGCTCTCCGCTCAGGTGCACACCGAAAGTAGCTACCTCGTTGTGGTGATCGCCTGGAACACCATCTACGCCGCGGCCTTCATGTACATCGTGGCTATCGCCGCAGCCCTAGATGTCACCGGACGCTGGTCCGGCCCGTTGCTCGGCGTGTACCTGGTCGGGTCATCTTTCGCCCCGGTGGTTGGCACCGGTATCGCCAGCACCTTGGGCTACGCGGCGTTGGGATGGATTCTGGCTGGCATCACCATGGCGCTCTTTATTCCACTGCTTTACGCGGCGCGGCTCTCCGCTCAGGCCGAATCCATTCAGCGGCAGCATTACGCGGCCGAACAGGCTGACCTTCACCCATCCAAATAGGAGGAACATCCATGACCGACACGTTGATCTACGCCAACGGCCGCATCCTGGCCGACGGAAAAGCCGAAGCGGCCAGCCATCTCGTGGTCGCAGACGGCAAGATCGCTCATATCGGGGACGCAGCCTCGGCGGCTGCGTTGGCCCCAGACGCCCCGACGGTTGACCTCTCGGGAGATGTGGTCGTTCCCGGGCTGATCGATGCCCATAGCCACTTGGTGATGATGGGGGAGAACCTTGCCAAGGTGCAGCTGCGCCAGGTCACCTCGCCACAGCAATTGCGTGAGACCTTGCTGGCCGCCCGCGCCCAGAATCCGCAAGCCGAACGACTCCTAGGTGCCGGATGGTTGAACGCTGCAGTCGGTGCGGAACGCCCCACGGCGGCGATGTTAGATGAGATCATTGCCGATATTCCGGTGTATCTTGACGCCAACGATCTGCACTCCGTATGGGTAAATACTGCCGCGCTTCGTGAAATGGGAATCACCGCGCAAAGTCCAGATCCTCTCGGTGGACGCATTGTGCGCGACGAGCAGACCGGCGAGGCGACCGGCCTACTGGAGGAAACGGCGGCGCAACAGTACGTGTGGGGCACCCTTGAGCGGTTGACCAGCGATGAACAACGCGATGCCTACCTGCGCACCGCCATTGAAACTTACCTGGCTCACGGAGTGACCGGGGCGATCGATATGGCTCTGGGCGAGGCCGAGTTGGCCAGCATGCGCCGGGTGATGTCCGGCTACGGGATTCCTCCGTTCCGCATCGCGGCACATTGGCTGGTGCACCGCGAGGCCAGAGACGAGCTGAACCTCGCCCAAGTAGAGCGTGCGGTCGCCCTGGCGCAGGAACAGCATGAATCGTGGCTGAAGGTGGTGGGGATCAAGATCATCGCGGATGGGGTGATCGATGGTTGCACCGCGGCCATGTGCGAACCATTTGCCGATGGCACGCAGGCGGAACCCATCTGGGATGTCGCGGCACTGACCCCGGTGGTCACCGCCGCCGATGCGGCCGGGCTACAAATCGCGATTCACGCAATTGGCGATCGCGCATCCGATACTGCATTGGATGCACTTCAGGCGGCCTTCGAAACCAACGGTTCGTTGCCCCGGCGCCATCGACTAGAGCATTTAGAGGTGGTTAGCCCGCGCAGTATCCAGCGATTGGCCGAGCTAAAGCTCGTAGCCTCCGTGCAGCCGGTGCATGCCGACCCGGCAATTCAGGCTCATTGGCGAGAGAACTTGGGCGATGAACGGGTGGAGCGAGGTTACCCCTGGCGTGAAATTCGCGATGCCGGCGTGCGCATGGCCCTTGGTACGGATGCGCCGACGGCGCCCTACGAGCCGTGGGACAACATGTATGTCGCCACCACGCGCCGTTCCGCACTGGATCCGGAGCTACCGGCCAATGTGGAAGAGCTCAAACTTGAGCTTTCCGAAGCGTTAGCGTCCTTTAGCGCCGGTGCTGCATATTCCTGCCGTTGGGAAGACGAGGTTGGTACGCTGGCGGTCGGGATGGCTGCGGACTTTAGCGTTATCAATATAGATCCTTATCAAGCTCGGGATCGAGAGCTGTTATCGGTGCGGACGCGGATGACCGTGGTGGCCGGGGAAGTGGTGTTTTCCAAAGAATCTTCCAAAATTAGTTGACGCTTCAACTTAGCCTGTGCCATAGTGGTTCTATCAAACAAGTTGAAGCGTCAATGAACGTTGGCGTTCCTGAAAGGATCTTTACCATGGCTGCAACCACCGCACTGACCGCCGGCACTTGGACCCTGGACGCCGCGCACAGCGAAATTAGCTTCACCGTACGTCACGCCGGCATCTCCAAGGTCCGTGGCAACTTCACCGAGTTCGACGCCACGCTGGTCGTCGCCGATACCCTCGAGGCCTCGTCGGTAGAAGCGACGGTGCAGGTTGGTTCCATCACCACCAAGGATGCGAACCGCGATGGGCACCTGAAGGGCGCAGACTTCTTCGACGTCGAGCAGTTCCCCACCATGGAGTTCCGCTCCACCGGCGTCAAGGGCGATGAAGAGAACTTCGTGCTCGTTGGCGATCTGACCATCCATGGCGTGACCAAGCAGGTCGAGCTCGATGTCGAGCTGGGTGGCCAGGCAGTGGACGCATTCGGGGCAACCCGTGCAGGCTTCTCGGCCAGCACCAAGATCTCGCGCAAGGAATTCGGCATGACCTGGAACGCTGCGCTGGAAGCCGGCGGTGTGCTGGTCTCCGACAAAGTCGTTATCGAAGTTGAGGCTTCCTTCGTGCTGCCGACCGAGTAATCCTCACCGCAACGCAAAAGGCGCCCGAGAAACCGAAGTTTCTCGGGCGCCTTTGCGCGCAGTGCTACATGTAATCGTAAAACTCCGAGTAGCCAGCGCTGGTGGCCGTAAAGAGCACGATGATCAAAAAGACGATATATAGTGCGCCCAGAATGCCGAAAATGGTGCCAATCCATCCGGTGACCTTGCCTACGGTAGCGGCCGTATTAAATTCACGTTCGGCGCGGTTAGCTTTAACGATGGCAATTGGTCCGAGAATGATGCCGACCACGAACAACGAGATGATGCCTAGGATCATCGAGGTCTGCGCCAGCTGCGCACCCTCAAGCTGCTGCGGAGTGTTGATGTATCCGGGGTAGGGCTGCTGCGCACCGGGCTGATAGTAGCCATTGGGCTGCTGTGCACTCGACTGGTAATAGCCATTGGGCTGCTGCTGGTAACCGCCCTGCCCCTGGTTTGCGTAGGGGTTATTGGGCTCGTTGTGCTGGCTCGACATTCCAGTTCCTTCCACCGGGGTAGTTCAACCAAATTCTAGCCGTATTTCAGAATGGATCTCGACGCACGATGATGACGCGCTGGGGTCACGCATTATTCGTTATGAAACCCCGTTTTTATCATGGGAATTATGACCCTCGCTTCGTTCATCGGTTACCTTGGCGTGTGCCTGATGGTTTCCTTATCGCCAGGCCCCGACACCTTTCTGGCGCTACGCTTTTCACTGGTTCGCCAACGCTTGGGCTTGATGGCCATTGGAGGAATGTTCGTCGCCATTCTCGGTTGGGCTCTCGTGGCTGGAGCGGGAGCGGCCACTTTGCTCCAACGCTATCCAGTGATTGAAACGGTGATTGCGGTGCTCGGCGGACTCTATCTGGGTTATCTCGGGTTGAGCGGGCTCATCAAGTCGCGCCGTGTGGCCACGACCGACAGTGCCATAGCCCGCAGCGCCGAACGCGGAGCACTGCCGGCGGCGACCACCAGTGCTCGACAGGCCTTTATCGCCGGGGTGTTGTCGTCGGCGCTGAACCCCAAGATAGGGCTACTTTTTCTGGCCATGATGCCCACCTTCATCCCGCATGGGTCCAACACCCTGTTCTGGGGGATGGTGCTAGGAGCCACCTTTGGTCTGGTGGGTTGCCTCTACCTCACTGGGCTCAACGTGGCGGCCGCCAGAGCCGTGGGCTGGTTCAAGAAACCGCAGATCGCACAACGCCTCGAATGGGTGTCCTGTGCTGCCCTGATGATCATGGGCGCAGTGGTGCTGCTCTCCGCGGTATTGCCGAGCCACTAGGGGCGTTGCCACTGACCCGATAAGCTCATTCCATGGACATTGTGGAGATTCTTTCCTCTGGTCAACGAGGACGTCGCCTATTGTTCGAGATGGTGCGCGAGCATGAGGATCGAACGCTAAATGCCACCGGAGGCACCGGCCCATTGCTTGCGTGGATGCTCCGGCACCCCGAGGTCGACTGCCTTGGTCCCGGAACAGGGCAGGTCTGGACTACATGCGCCGAGGGACTGGGCGAGGCTCTGGGCCAGTGCGCGTTACCTGAGCCCAGTGCGGCGAGCTGGCGCCGAGCGCTCTATGCCTCGGTGGAATGTGCGGCGTATTGGCAGCCAGCTGACTCCGTGGATACTTTGCTGGGCCACAAGCAGGTGCGTCCCGCGCTTCGCCGAGTGGCGCGTCGCCTTGCACAGCATTGGCCCGCGAGCTTTACGGCGCCGGTCCAGCGGGAGGACCAGTTCCAAGTCGCGTTCGTTCACGATAGCGACATCGATCTCTATGCCTATGGAACGAGGCCCCCGGCGGAAGTGCTCGGGCGGTGGCACGAGCAGGTCACGGCGGACGAGCAGCGGAATCGAAAGAATCTGGTGCGTCCGATCCAGAACTGCTCCATCGGCAAATGGTGGGTCACGCCGGGTCCTGGCCTCTACGAATCTAGTGCTACATTTGCCGATGCCGCCCCCTTGGCCTTGTGGTGTCAGGAAGACGGCTTCGGATGGACCGAAGCGCACAGCGCGGCATTGCACATCCCCGACGACGGCGCTGTATATGAGGTGCACCAACCAGCAGACTGGGCCGAATTATGCCGGCGCTACCCACTGGAGGTTAGTGCCAATATGCGCCGGGTCTGGTGGGAATGCACCGGACGTGACGGGCGCTGGGTCATCCCAAACTGGCAGCAGGTCGCCCGCGACTACATGGGCGTGCACCTGAGTGTTGCTGGGTACCTTGGCTGTGCCGGTGAGGTGATCGACGTCGGTGCTGAGGCCGCCAGCATGGTGGCCGGCTGGGCCCCGGACGTGACCTATTGGTTTGATCCCCGAGTGATTATTCGCGAACCGATCCACTGCTGGTCCGTACGCGATGTGGAGGGCGTGGGCGAACATTGGGAGCTGGCTGTGAGCTAATGGCGGTGGCGGAAGACGGCTCCCGCAATCATCCCAAGGCCACCTAAGGTCAGGAGAATGCCGACGGTAAGTGCCCCAAATTGCCAGACCGACCCTGCTAGGGGCGAGTTCTCGCTCGTTCCCAGTGTCGCGCCTAAAGCCAAATAGCTGCCTATCACTAGGGCTAGGGCTGCAAGCCACAGCGTTCGGCGAGATGTTTTGCGCAAAGTCTGTGGCATGTGTGGGCCTTCCGTAGAAGAAAATTGCTTGTAGTAGGCGTCTGGCCTCTCGCGTTAAATATAAACCTACTACTAAATTTCCGTATGCGGTACCAGCATTTCTAGGAAGACCTGCGCGGCTGGCGACGGGTTGAAATCCCTCCATGCCAGATATTCGACACGTACCGGACCGCCTTCGCCAATGGGAAGGCACACCAACTGCGGATCTTCGGGCACCACGGAGCCGGGCAAAATGGCCACGGCTAGGCCGTGACGAACTAGGTCGAGGATCAGGGGAGTGGTCATGGCCTCAAAGACCACCGTGCGCGTTAGCCCAGCACGCTCGAAGGCGATATCGGTTTGGGAGCGCCCGGTGGTGCCGGCTGGAAAATCGACCAGACTCTCACGAGCCAACTCCTCCAAGCTCACCCGTGGTCGAGGCGCCAACCGGTGCTCGGCGGAAAGAACTGCCACCAGAGGTTCACGAGCCAAAGCCGTGGTTTGCACACCCCGCGGCGTCACGCTTTCCGGAAGGCCGAGCACCGCCAGATCCATGTGCCCTTCGGCGATGGCGGCCATGAAGTTATCGCTACTACCGCTAACGAGCTTGATGCTGACAGCGGGGTGCTTCCGATGAAAGTCGCCGAGGGTGGCGGGGACGTTAAGCGCATTGACCGTGGGGATTAGGCCCAGACGGAGTTCTCCGCGCAGCTCGCCGCTGACGCCCGTGGCATCCGCCACGGCGCGTTCGGCGGCGCTAAGGCTCGCTCGGGCGCTGACAACAAACTGCTCACCCGCGGAGGTGAGCTCGACCCGGCGACTGTTGCGCACGAAGAGCGGCACTCCTAGTTCGCGTTCCAACGCCTTGATCTGGTGACTCAGCGCGGATTGCACGACATGACATCGTTGCGCGGCGCGCGTGAAATTTCGTTCCTCGGCGATCGCAACCACGTAGCGCATTTGCTGAAGTTCCATAGAACTATGATCTACATTCATTGTTTTCATGACAACAATGTGTTGGACTCATTGAACCGGGCGCGCCGAAGATAACTACATGACTACCACCAGCCCCGCCCCGGTCACTGCCGGTCCAGCGCCCGCCCGTATCGGATGGATCGCGCTAACGGCCATCTCCCCACTGATCTGGGGGAGCACATACCTCGTGACTACCGAACTGCTGCCGGCCGGACACCCGCTGTTCGCGGCGCTGATGCGCTCGCTACCGGCCGGACTGCTGGCCGTGCTCTTCTCACGCAGCCTGCCCCATGGTCACTGGTGGTGGAGGAGCTTTGTGCTCGGCGCGCTGAACCTCGCAGTATTCTTCCCGCTGCTCTTCGTCGCCGCGCAACGCTTGCCCGGAGGAGTGGCCGCAACGCTGGGGGCCTCGCAACCGCTGGTGGTCGCCTTCCTCGCCGTCCTTGTCCTCGGTGAGCGTTTCTCGGCGTGGCGCATTGGTTGGGGAATGATCGGGGTGATCGGTGTTGGATTGGTTGTGCTGGGCCCCGGAGCCGGTTTCGACGTGACCGGCATCCTAGCGGGCTTGGCCGGCGCGCTGTCCATGGGACTAGGGGTGGTGCTGAGTAAAAAGTGGGGACGTCCCGAATCGGTCGGTGCGCTGGGGTACGCCGGATGGCAATTGAGCGCAGCGGGCATCCTCCTGCTCGTGCCAGCGTTGCTCATTGACGGGGTGCCGGCGGGAATTGACGGCAAAGCGATCGCTGGTTACCTGTGGCTGGGACTCGCCGGGGCACTGGTGAGTTACACCCTGTGGTTCGCTGGCCTGCGCCGTCTACCGGTGACGGCTACTGCACTATTGGGTCTGCTCTCGCCGCTGATGGCTGCCGTGCTGGGTGCCTTAGTGGCCGGTGAGTCGCTCAATCCACTCCAGCTGATCGGATTTGCGCTCGCCCTTGCCGCCCTAGTTGCCGGACAGCTCCCCGGACCGCGACGGCGGAGGACTAGTGATCCTGCTGGTATTCAGCCAGTACCTGCTTGCCGATCTTGAATGCCACATTGGCGGCCGGCACCGAACAATAAATGGCCGTCTGCAAGAAGACTTCCTTGATTTCATTCGGCGTCATGCCGTTGCGAAGCGCGGCGTGCACGTGCATCTCCAGCTCTTCCCAATAACCACCGGCGATCATGGCGGTCAGCGTGATGGCGCTACGCGTGGTGCGCGGCAACCCCTCGCGGGTCCAAATGCTGCCCCACGCGTAACGGGTGATCAGCTCCTGAAACTCGTCGGTGAACTCGTTTGAAGCCTCGGTGGCCCGGTCGACATGTGCATCGCCTAAGACCTCGCGGCGCACGGTCATCCCGTCCTGGTAGGGGTCGTTGGCTTGCGGTGTAGTGCTCATCGTTGTTCCTTAGGGGTGAAGAAATCCAGCAGTAGCTTGGCGGTGGCTTCGGGTGCTTCGGCGGGGGCCAGATGGGCCGCGGATTCCACGACCGCCCAACGCCCATGCGGCGCCTGGGTGCCGATTCGTTCGGCTTCGGCCGGTGGGCACACCGCATCGTGGGCCCCGGCAATGGCCAGCAGCGGATCGGTGAGCGTGGGCAGTGCCTCACGCAAATCGAAGTCTGCTAGCGCGCCGCAGACATGGGCGTAGGAGAAACGGTCGGCCACCTGCAAGGAATGCAATAAATTGGTGGCGATCACCGGATTACGTTCCATAAAGCCCGGGGCGAACCAGCGCTGTGCGGACCCGGTAACCATGGTGGGTGTCCCGGCGCGGGAGACGAGTTCGGCACGCTGCTGCCAGCCTTCCGTTTCACCGATCTTGGCGGCCGTACAGATCACCGACAGGGCCTGAAAGGTGCCCGGCGCATCGTGGGCAAGTTGCAACCCCACGGCACCGCCGACGGAAACTCCGGCGTAGAGCAGTCCAGAGCCGGAGTCGATCACCCCATCGGCTTGTAACGTGTGCACCAGATTGAGCACTGCCGTGGCGAGTTCGGACATGCTGAAAGGCTCGGTGCTGGGGGCGCTGTGGCCATGGCCGGGCAGGTCCCAGGCCACCAGCTGGAAATGCTGTTTCAGGTAATCCACGCTCGGAGCCCAAAGCTGCAATGCGCCGGTGCCCAGCGAGGGGCCGAGAAGCAGCGTGGGGTTACCGGGAGCCGCGTGAAGTAGCGAGGGAGTTAGGAAAGGGACTGCCATGATTCTTTCCACGTCGTGAAGTCGGACAGGGTGTTGGAGATGAAACGGTCGGCGGAGCCGAGGTAACCGGCGGGGTCAAACAGCGCGTCCAATGCGGCGTCGCTGAACTGCTCGACCGGAAGGTTGCGCCGGAGTCTTTGGCGTAGCGTCGGTCCACCGTCGAGCGCGTTGACCACCTCCGCGCGAATAGCGGCGGCACCTCCGGGATAGCGGTCAGCCAGAACGGTCACCATGCGTTCGGAGAGCACCGCGTCGCCGCCAAGCCGAAGATTCTGCTCTAACTTATCCGGGTGGACCACAAGCCCCTCGGCCAGGGTGGCCGCGTGCTCGGCAGCCCCGCCGGTCAACCGCAACAGCTCGCGCAGGGCCGACCACTCGGCATGCCAACTACCGTCGGGTCGTTCATCCACCGCGGTGCCGGCGGCCGTGAACAGGGTGGAGATCAGGCCCGGGGAGCTCAGGGCGGCCTCACGCAACAGGATCGAATGCACCGGGTTGCGTTTTTGCGGCATGGCCGATGAGCCACCGGCGCCCGCGGCGTGCGGTTCGGAGAGTTCACCGACTTCCGGGCGCGCCGCGGTGAGCACATCGGCACCGAAGGTGCCCAGCGCTGCCAGGACGCCGCCGAGCGCGGAACTCAGATCAAGGATGGGCTGGCGGTTGGTGTGCCACGGCGTCAGTGGATATTCCAGACCCAACTCCTGGGCCAACGCCGCACCTAGCTCGGCACTGGTGGCATCGTGGTCCTCGCTCAGGAACTGATCCAGCGAGGCCAGCGTCCCGGCGGCACCGCCAAATTGCAGGGGAAAGCTCAGCGTATCGAGACGCTGGGCGGCCGCGCGTAGCGCGGCGAGCCAATTGGCGGCCCGTAATCCAAAGGTTGTGGGCAGTGCGTGCTGGGTCAGCGAACGGGCAATGCACAGGGTATGGCGATGTTCCTCGGCCAGCGCGGCGAGCGCCGTGGCGGTACGCCGTACCGCGGCGCGTATCTTCGGTACCGTTCGCGCGGCCGACAACATCAGTGCGCTATCGATAATGTCTTGGCTCGTGCAACCACGGTGCAAGGCCGTCGGGACCGGAGCGCCCTCGTCGCTTAGCCGGGTGCGCACCATACCCAGCAGGGGAATCAACGCGTTGGCTCCGGCCGGCGTAGCCTGCGCCAATTCGTGCAGATCGTAGTGCCGAACCTGGGCGGCACGCTGAACCCGTTGCACCTGTTCCGCGGGGCAGAGCCCTGCGGCGCCTTGGACGCGGACCCAGGCGGCCTCCACGTCGAGCATGCCCTGGACAAAGGCGGTATCGTCGGTCAGTTCGGCCGCTTCGGTGCCAGCCCACGCCGGAGCCAATAGGCCATAGTCGCGGGCGGACATCAGCTGGCGCGCGGGTAGGAGAGGAACACGGTTTCCAGCGCACCCTGTAGGTGCACATCAAAGCGCAACGCGCCATCATCATCGCGGGTGGCGATCAGCGTCTGCCGACGCTCCTCCGGCAGCGAGGCGAGCAATGGATCGTTGGCCAACGCGGCGGTAACTTCGGGCAGATAGATTCGCGTGAACAAGCGATTGAGCAAGCCGCGGGCGAAGATTGTGAGCATGATGAACGGGGCCTTGCCCGGTTCGGTGGGACCGGGATTCACCGTGGTGAAGTTGTATTGCCCCGCGTTATCGACCGGTACGCGGCCCCAACCGGTGAAGGTGTAACCATCGCGCACAAGCGAGCCTTCGCGGGCAATCACTTGACCGTGTTCGTCGGCCTGCCAGATCTCCAGCAGGGCGTCGGGGATGACTTCGCCCTGCCCGTCGTACACCGTGCCGTGCAAACGCACCGCGGCCGGGTGCGCTTGGTTCACCAGTTCCCCGCCCCGTTCGAAGGGTAGGGCGTAGCCGTAGAAGGGGCCAACGGTCTGCCCCGGAGTGGGGGCTAGCTTCAATGCTGGGTGTTGTGCCATTTAATGCTCTGCCTCTTCGTCTTCCATCCAGGTGCGGTTGCTGCCGGTGAGCACGATATCCCAGTTGTATCCGGTGGCCCACTCGTGCGAGGTCAGCGAATGATCGTAGGTGGCGATCAACCGCTCGCGGGCCTGTGGGTCGGTGATCGACTGGAAAATCGGGTCCAGTGCGAATAACGGATCTCCCGGGAAGTACATTTGGGTGATCATACGCTGGGTGAAGTCTGTGCCAAATAGCGAGAAGTGAATATGCGCCGGGCGCCAAGCGTTGTGGTGGTTCTTCCACGGGTAGGGGGCCGGCTTAATGGTGGTGAAGGAGTATTCGCCATTCGGGCCGGTGATCGCGCGTCCCACGCCGGTGAAATTCGGGTCGATGGGCGCCGGGTGCTGGTCGCGCTTATGCACGTAGCGGCCAGCCGCATTGGCCTGCCAAATTTCAATGAGCTGTCCGGCGACCGGGCGGCCATCACCGTCGAGCACTCGTCCGGCGACCACGATGCGCTCGCCGATCGGCTCGCCGTTGTGCTGGATGGTCAGGTCGGATTCGAGAGCGTGTACATCGCGCTGGCCGAAGGCTGGAGCGAATAGTTCAATGGTTTCCGGATCTGCATGGTGCAAATCTTTGGTGGGGTGGCGAAGCAACGAGGAACGGTATGGCGCGAAATCCAGGCGTGGCTGGGTTTCGGTGTCTTGGCCGGCCACGAGGCACTGGCGGTAATCGTCATGGATCTGCGCGATCTCGTCGCTGACTTGCTCCTGTGATGCTGTGGAGGCCGCCGGGTCGAGGGTGTGGGCGTTCTGGAAGGCTTCGGCGGTACTGCGATCGCTGCTTGTAGGCTCGGTGCGCATGAGGTGCTCCTTTCGGGGGTGGTGGCGAGGGGTGTCTAGGAGTTTGGCCAGCCGGTGTAGGCTTCGGCCAAATACTGCTGGCCGTACGTAGAGGAGGTCACCGAGTCGAGCTCGCCAAGGGCCCGTCGCATCATGAAGGGGTCGGCGCCGACGGGGGTGTGCAGCATCGACGTCATCCAGTAGGAGAAGTTCTGCGCCTTCCATACGCGCTTCAGTGCCTGTTGCGAGTAGCCACCGAGCAATTTGTCATCGCCGGTAGAGTAGTAGGAATCGAGGGCCTCGAAGAGCACCTTGACGTCGGCAAAAGCCAGGTTCAGACCCTTCGCGCCGGTGGGAGGCACGGTATGTCCGGCGTCGCCGATGAGAAAAAGCCGACCGTGGGAGAGCGGTTCGCGGACGAAGGAGCGGAAACCGAGCACCGTCTTGTCGAAGATTGGGCCGGTTTTTAGTTCGAAGCCATCCGGACCGGCCACGCGGCGCTGTAGCTCGTCGAAGATTCGATCATCGCTCCAGTCCTCGACGTTTTCGTTCGGGTCGCATTGAAAGTACATGCGCTGAACGCTGTCGCTACGCTGGGAGATCAGTGCGAAGCCATGCGGTGAATTCGCGTAGATCAGCTCGGGTGCCGACTTGGGGGCCTCGGTGAGGACGCCGAACCAGGCGAAGGGGTAGCTGACCTTGAAATCTTGCCGGGTTGATTCGGGCATCTGACGACGCGCGAAGGACCGTGAGCCATCGGCCCCGACGAGGATGTCCGCGTGGACTTCGTAGACCGCTCCGTTGGCATCGGTGAAACGGAATTTCGGGTTGTTGCTTTCAACATCCAGGATCTCGGTGACTTCGCAGGAGTAGCGGACATCCCCGCCGTCCCGGGCGCGCGCCGCCGCCAGATCCACGAAGATTTCATTCTGCGCATAGAGGGTCACCGTGGCATCTACGAGCTCGCGGAAATCCAATGGATGCGATTCTCCGTTGAAGCGCAGGTCGATTCCGGAGTGCTCGTCTCCGTGGCTCAGTACGCGCCCTTCGACCCCGGAGTCGGTGAGCATGCGCACGGCTTGGGTTTCCAGGATCCCGGCGCGGTGGGTGTTGCGGATGGTTTCGTGGTCGTTTTTCTCGACCACGATGTTCTCGATGCCTGCCCCGGAGAGCAGGTGCGAGAGCATCAGGCCGGCCGGACCGCCGCCGATAATACCGACCTTGGTGCGAAGTATGCGAGGTTCCTGCGCCATTGAGGGTTCCTTCGAGTGGGGCCAGGTGGGCCGGGACGGTCGAGGACCAATCGAGGCTCATCTTGGCGTCGGGATGAGTGGATTTCCTCTAGCTTGCCGGTGACCCATGGCACAGATCAGCTGCCTTCTCAATGAATGAGAAAACCTGTCTATTAGCTAGGCTTCGCGTCGGTAACCCAGCGTGCGTGAGACGCCGCGGGCCGCGGTCCGCAACGCCATAATCGTCGGCTGCAGGCTGGCGGTCGAGCGTGGAACCACCACCGAGAGCGCTGCGACCTGGTAGCCGGCATCATCGGTAACGGGCACGGCGGCACCGGTGGTGTCCTCGTCGATGTAGCCATCCATTGACGCGTAGCCGCGGCGCCGGATCTCGGCCATTTCAGCGCGCAGGTGCGGGTGGGTGGAACGCATGATTTCCCCGTGCCGCTCGAGAAAGCCCGCGATCTCCTCTGGGCGCGAAAAAGCCAGCAGGGCCATGCCCATGGACGTGCGGTGCACCGGCATGCGTCCGGCCACATTGGCCTGATTGACCGCCGCGCCGGGGCGCGAAAGACGCTCGATAATGAGTACTTCGTCTTGGTGCAGCACCGACAGCTGGGTGTGCTGGCGCAAAAGCTGATTGATGTCTTCCATGAACGGCAGCGCCGCCGTGCGCAGATCCTGGGTGACCGCCCCGCGGTTGGCAAGTTCCCAGAGGCGCAACCCGAGCCGAATTTGACCCTGACGGTCACGGGCCAGGAGCCCGTGACCGCAGAGGTCCTCAATCAGTCGATAGGTGGTGGCCAGGGGAATTTCGGCGCGGCGAGCCAAAGTAGCGACGCTCAGCGACGAGTTGTCGCGGTCGAAGGCGTCCAGGATCCGCACGAGGCGATCCAGCATCGAATCCCCGCTACGAGAATTGGCCATGGCTCCAACCCTAAGACACTGGAGCCGCCACGTCGCGGGAAGGTTTGGGGATCTGGGCGATGACCACGACCGCGACGAGAGCTGCACCGCCGTAGAGGAAGAAAGCTCCGGGGTAGGCGGTGCCCGCGGCAACCATCAGGCCCGTGAGGTAGGGGCCGATAATGGCGCCAAAGCGACCGATGCCGGAGGCTAGGCCGATGCCGGTGGCCACCATATCGCGCGGATAGATATGCCCGGCATACACATACATCAGGCACTGGGCGCTGAAAACGAATATGCCGGTCACAAAGATCACGGTGGTGAGCACGATCTGGCTACCGAATGGAATGGCCAGTAGCACCAACAGCACGGCCGAGGCGGCGAACCAGAGGACCGAAACCAGCTTGATGCCCTTGGCATCGGCCGCGAAGGCGCTGATGAACAGGCCGGTGATCGCCCCGAGGTTCAGCACAAACAGCATGGTCAGCGAGTCGGCCACGGGATAGCCGGCACCGGACATGATCTTAGGTAGCCACGCATTGAGCCCGTAGACCAGCACCAAGCCCATAAAGGCCGCAATCCACAGGCCGATGGAGCTGCGCAGGTAGCGCGGGGCGAGCACTTGGGCGATGCCGGTCCGTTCGGCCGAGGGCGTGACCGGGCTATCGGGTAGCTTGAACCAGAGCAGAGCCAGCAATAGCAGGCCGAGTCCGCCACCGAGGTAGTAGAGCAGCGACCAATGGATGCCGGCGTACTTTCCGGCTAGCGAGGCGAGCACGGCGCCGAGGTGATAACCGACCATGGGCAGGTTATTGGCTAATGCACGACGGCCCACGGGTGCATTTTCCTGCATGAGTGCCAGAGCAACCGGCATGCAACCGCCGAGGCCTAGGCCGGCGATAAGTCGTACGGCTCCCATTGCCATCGCCGAGGGCATGAAGGGAAAGGCCAGCGTGAAAACGGAAAATACCAGCACCGCGATCAGTAGCGGGCGGCGTCGTCCGAAGCGGTCCGCCAGGCGCCCCATAATGGCCGCGCCGATTCCGACACCGATCAGGGAGAAGGTGTTGACCCAGTTCATGGAACTGACCGAATAGCCACCGACCTGCGGGTCCGTAAGTACCGGAATTGTGGCTCCGAGGGCCACGATGTCGTAACCCTCAAAGACGACAATCAGGAAACATAGGGTGGCGATCCAACCGCTGATTCTCAGCGTCTTAGTGTTCTCGGGCGATGTGCTCAATGCCGTTAGTCCTTCCGGGTGCCGGTGCATGCCATCTAGTGAGGTGTGTCATGTGATCCGAGATACTAGCGCGATAGCCACTTGTCGCACAACTGTGCGTATGGCGCACAAGTGAAGCCCCCTTCCCTTGGCGCTTGGCTGCATCAAGAACCTTGAAACCGCGCTCGGCTCACTGTATCGTTCGTTGTGTGAACTATGGTTCACAATGCGAACGAACTGTTGATGGAGTGGTGACTAATGCGGCAGGCCTATCTATACGATGCGATCCGGACCCCGTTCGGGAAGATTGGCGGCACCCTCGCCGGGCATCGTCCCGACGATCTCGCTGCCCATGTGGTGCGCGAGCTAGTTGCTCGTGCCCCCAAACTGGAGCCCGAAGCGATCGACGAAGTGATATTCGGGAACGCCAACGGGGCCGGCGAAGAGAATCGCAATGTGGCACGCATGGCGACCTTGCTGGCAGGCCTACCCACCTCCATTCCCGGCACCACGATGAATCGACTCTGCGGCTCATCGCTGGACGCGGCCATAGCCGCCAGCCGCCAGATAGCCACCGATGACGCCGAGCTGGTGCTGGTCGGCGGTGTGGAGTCTATGTCGCGCGCCCCTTGGGTATTGCCGAAAACCGAGCGCCCCTACCCGATGGCCAACCTCGAGCTAGCCAACACCACCCTTGGCTGGCGGCTGGTCAACCCCAAGATGCCCGGTGAATGGTCGGTTTCCCTGGGCGAGGCCACCGAACAACTTCGCGAGAAGTACGCGGTGACTCGTGAAGATCAAGACGACTTTGCCGCCACCTCGCACCAACGCGCCGCGGCGGCCTGGGAACGGGGCGACTATGAGAATCTCGTCATCGACGTACCGCCAGCTAGCGCGCGAGGCACCGCGGTGGTGCGTGACGAAACCATTCGCCCGGAATCCTCGGCCGCCAGCCTCGCGGCATTGCGCACCGTTTTCCGTCCGACCGAAACTGGCACCGTGACCGCCGGTAACGCTTCGCCCATGTCCGATGGGGCTTCGGCGGCCTTTATCGGCTCCGAGCGTGCCGGCGAAGTATTGGGGGCCGAGCCCATCGCCCGCATCGTCTCGAACGGAGCCTTCGCCCTAGATCCGCAGTACTTCGGCTTCGCCCCGGTCGAAGCGGCCAATAAGGCCCTAGCCAAGGCCGGGCTGTCGTGGGGGAATATCTCCGCCGTGGAGCTCAATGAGGCCTTTGCCGCGCAGTCGCTGGCCTGCGTTCGAGCGTGGAATATCGACCCGGCGATCGTCAACGCCTGGGGTGGGGCCATCGCCATTGGTCACCCGCTCGGGGCCTCCGGGCTACGGATTCTCGGCACGCTGGCGCGCCGGTTGCAGGCCAGCGGCGAACGGTATGGCGTGGCCGCGATCTGCATCGGCGTAGGCCAAGGCCTGGCCGTGGTTCTAGAGAACCCGAACGCCGCCTAGCCGATCAAAGAACTCAAGTAAGGGAAGATAACGTGGCACCTCAGATTGTGCGCACCGCCGCCGAAGCGGTGGCCGAAATTAGCGACGGCTCCACCGTGCTGATCGGTGGTTTTGGTAACGCCGGGCAACCCATGGAACTCATCGACGCGTTGCTGGACTCCGGAGCCAGTTCGCTCACCGTGGTGAACAACAACGCCGGACAGGGCGATACCGGACTGGCCCTGCTGATTAAGGAGCGCCGGGTGGCCAAGGTGATTTGCTCCTTCCCTCGGCAGTCCGATTCGTGGCATTTTGACGCCGCCTACCGTGCGGGTGAGATCGACCTCGAATTGGTCCCGCAGGGCAACCTTGCCGAGCGCATCCGTGCCGCAGGTGCCGGCATCGGCGGCTTCTTTACCCCCACCGGGTACGGCACCATGCTGGCCGAGGGGAAGGAAACGCGGATGATCGATGGGCGCGGTTATGTGCTCGAGACCCCCATCCACGCCGATGTCGCGCTGATCAAGGCGCTGCACGCCGACGAGTACGGCAATCTCGTATATCGCAAAACTGCGCGAAACTTCGGGCCCATTATGGCCACCGCGGCCCGCAACGCCATCGTGCAGGTGGAAAAGATCCTGCCCGTCGGTGCGCTGAATCCCGAGCATGTGGTGACCCCCGGAATCTACGTGAACACACTCGTGGCCCTGGAAGGAGCCGAGGCATGAGCCAACCGATAAGCACCGCACAGCCGCTGAGCCGCAATGAGATGGCGGCCATGGTTGCCGCCGATATCCCGACCGGAGCCTATGTAAACCTCGGCATCGGTCAGCCGACGAATGTCTCGAACTACTTGGCCGCCGAACAGCGTGTCACCCTGCATACCGAGAATGGGATGCTCGGGATGGGGCCCGAGGCGCATGGCGAGCAGATCGATCCCGATCTGATCAACGCCGGGAAAATTCCGGTCACCGAGCTACCCGGGGCCAGCTATTTCCACCATGCCGACTCCTTCGCCATGATGCGCGGCGGGCATCTCGACGTGTGCGTGCTCGGGGCCTTCCAGGTCTCCGCCGAGGGCGATCTGGCCAACTGGCATACCGGAGCGCCGGAGGCTATTCCGGCGGTCGGCGGTGCGATGGACCTAGCCATCGGGGCCAAGGAAACGTGGGTGATGATGAGCTTATGCACCAAGGAGGGCGCCTCCAAGTTGGTGCGTACGCTGAGCTATCCGGTCACCGGGCTGCGTTGTGTCTCGCGGGTGTACACCGAACGGGCGGTCTTTGAGCTTTCCGCCGGGCAGGTCCGCGTTCGTTCCGTCCATGGCATTGAGCTAACTGACCTGCGTGAGCTGGTGCCGGTCCCGCTCAACGCGTAAGCCAGCGGGTAGATTGGTGCTATTGACCAATCGACAGGAGCGTGCGTGAGCGAGAGCAGTGAGACACGAAGCGCGGGATCCGTGCAATCCCTAGCCCGTGGGCTAGCCGTGATTCGAAGTTTTGACGCCGACAACCCGCGGATGACCCTTTCAGAAGTCGCCACCCGCACGGGGCTCTCGCGAGCCACCGCCCGACGGTTCTTGCTAACCCTCAGGGACTTGGGTTACGTGCGCTCGGACGGCAAGATTTTCGAGCTGACCAGCGAAGTATTGCAGCTGGGCTACTCCTATCTCTCGAGCGCCCCCTTGCCGCAACTGGTCTCTCCGGTACTCGAGGATCTCTCGGCGGCCATGGGCGAATCGGCCTCGGCGTCGGTTTTGGAGGGCGACTCGATCGTCTACATCGCCCGGGTGCACACGCGCGCAATTATGCAGGTAGGAATCTCGGTGGGCACGCGGTTCCCGGCGCTCGCCACCTCGATGGGTCGGGTCCTCCTGGCCGGGGCACCGGCTCAGGTTGTGTCGGAGCTACTCGACGGGCCGTTGCCGGCGCTCACCCCGCTGACCGTCACCGACCCGGAGCGTTTGCGTGAGATTCTGCGTGAGGTGGCCGAGCAGGGCTACTGTTTCGTGGACCAGGAGCTCTCCTTGGGACTGCGATCCGTGGCCGTGCCCGTGCACGGCCCCGATGGCACGATCGTCTGCGCATTGAATGTCTCACTGAGCGTCGCCGATTCGCGCACCCCAGAGCAGGCGTTGGCGACCGTCCTACCCGCGCTGCAGCGGGCCGCGCAGCGTGTGGAGCAGGCCCTCGCCGCACGACGCTGAGAGCCGTCGCCGGTAGTGCTTGTGGCCTAGTCGTCCTGCCCGTCGGTCAGCCGCCGCAAGAGCTCGGCTAGCTGGGAGCGTTCCGGGGCGCTCAGCGACGAACTGAGCAGGTGCTCCATGTGGGCCATCTCGCGGTCCGCGCGCAACACCAGCAATTCGCCTTCGTGCGTGAGCTTGACCGAGTATCGCCGCCGGTTGGTCTTCGACGGTTCGCGTTTCACCAGGCCCGTTGCGGTGAGCCGGTCGAGAATCAGGCTCATCGCTTGCGGGGTGACCCCCGCTTGACGCGCCAAGTCCACGGAGGACAGCCCTGGCGAGTCGTGGAGCAGCATCAGCACGAAGTGTTGCATTGGTGTCAGCCCGAAGGGCCGGAGTGCTTCGGCGCGTTGCGTCGTCAGATTCTGCGCGGCCAGCCGCACATACGTGCTCAGTCGCGTCAGAATATGCTCCGATAGATCCGAAGCTCCCGGCTCGGGATCGGGAACGCCACTCGGAAGGGCACCAGGGGTAGTCACCTATCCAGCATAAATTGTTCACAGGCTCCCAGCGAGCCAAGGTCATAGTGCGTAGGGCAGCAGTTGCACTATGGCCCGTTACGCCGCCTGACTTTACCTGTCGCGCAGAATCAGCACATCGAGGGTGCGCGGCCCATGGACTCCTTCGACGCGCTCGAGCTCAATATCGCTGGTGGCGCTCGGGCCGGAGATCCAGGTCAGCGGGCGGGTGATGGTCAATCGCTCCATGGCCTCGGGAAGCAACTGCACAATCGTCGAGGCAGGCACCACGCACAGGTGATGATCCGGTACCAGCGAAATAGCCCGACGTCCCTGATCGGCACTGCCGTCGAGGATGATGGTGCCGGACTCGGCGATGCTCACCGCAGAACTGGTGACCACCGCATCGCTTTTGTCCAGTTCGGCCACGCTTAGTTGTCGTTGCCCTCCATCTGCGATCAGTTCGACCGTCTCGGGCAGGGCGCCAAGTAACTGAGTGTCCAAGCCTTGCGGGTGCACCACCGTGCGGGCAGCGTGCAGGATGTCGGCCACTGCCTGCGGAGCCTGCGCCGCGTCGAGCACCCGAACGCCGGCCTTGTAATCGACTAGCCGGTCCACCAGTAATTCGATCACTTCGTCGTCGGGCAGCAGCGAGCCGGTGCGATAGGCGCGGGGTATCTCGGCGGGGACGGGGCCGTCACCCAGCGCGCTTCGGATGCGGCCGAGGATTTCCTCTTTGGCGCTCATTGGCTCCTCTTTTCGGCGTTCCACTGGTCGCGGAAAGACTTGGACGGTGGTGCGGGAATGTCGCGGCTAGCGGTCCAGCCCGCAGCGATTCCGGGAAGTTTCTTGATCTTCTTGCGTCGGCCGGCGGCAAGCCGGCCCAGCGGTAGCGCCTTTTCCAGAAGGCCCAAATGTTTGCCCGAACCCAGCGCCCAGGATCCGCCCTTCATGAGCAGATCCATCTGCGAGGGGAGCCTGGCCTGGCCTCGTCGGGCATCGACGTCCTCGGCGCGCAAATGCACCAAGATTTCCGGGATGTTGATCTTCACCGGGCAGGCCTCATAGCAGGCACCGCATAGCGAGGAAGCGTAGGGGAGGGAGTTGTTCTCTTCGGCTTCGATGCCGGTCAGTAGTGGCGAAAGGATCGCCCCGATCGGTCCGGGGTAGGTCGAGCCGTAGGCGTGGCCACCCGTGCGCTCATACACCGGGCAGACATTCATGCAGGCCGAGCAGCGGATGCAGTTCAGTGCGCTGCGTGCGACGCGATCGGACAGCGCGCGGGTCCGCCCGTTATCCAGCAGGATCAGGTGCACATTTTGCGGTCCGTCCCCGGGCGTGACACCGGTCCACAGTGAGCTGTAGGGATTCATCCGCTCACCGGTCGAGGAACGCGGAAGGAGTTGCATGAAGACCTCGAGGTCGCGCCACGAGGGCAACACCTTCTCAATCCCCATCACGGTGATCAGCGCTTCGGGCAGGGTCAAGCACATGCGCCCATTGCCCTCGGATTCGACCACGCCGAGCGTTCCGGTGTCCGCCAGCGCGAAATTCGCCCCGGAGATGGCCACCTTGGCGGAGAGAAACTTCTTACGCAGGTGGCGGCGCGCCGCCTCGGCCAACCGCGGCGGATCATCGGTGAGCTCGGGATCGACCTCGGGCATTTCACGCAGGAAGATATCGCGCACCTCGGTGCGGTTGCGGTGGATCGCCGGGACGAGGATATGGCTGGGTTTATCGTGGCCCAGTTGCACAATGAGTTCGGCGAGATCTGTTTCGTAGGCGTCGATGCCCTGCGCCTCGAGATGCTCATTGAGCCCGATTTCCTGCGTGGCCATTGACTTAACCTTGACCACCTCGTCGACCTGCTGTTCGCGGATGAGTGCGGTGACGATCTCATTCGCTTCGGCCGCGTCACGGGCCCAGTGGATGGTTCCGCCGGCGGCCGTGAAGTTCTTTTCGAACTCCTCCAAGCGATGCTCGAGCGTGGCCATGGAGAAATTCTTGATCGCCTCACCGGCATCGCGCAGCTGCTCCCAGTCGGGAAGCTCGCCCACGACCTTCAGGCGCTTGTCGCGAATCGTGTGGGTGGCGTGGCGCAGGTTGGCCCGTAGCTGTGTGTTGCCGAGTTCGTGATGGGCGGCTTGCGGGAAAGGTTCGCTCGCGTGCAGGTTTCCTTGCCCGGCGGCCGGCATGCCGAGAAATACTTGAGTCACGGCAGGAGCACCTCGTCTTTCGTGCTGGCCAGAATATTGGCTAGGTGTAGCGTGGTGGGCTTGGCTCCGGAGCGCGAGAGGCCGCCGCCGATATGCATCAAGCAGGATGCATCGCCGCCGGCGCACAAGGAAGCGTTGGTGGAACAGATGTTCTTCACCTTGTCCTCGAGCATGGCGCTGGAAACTTCGGAGTTCTTGATGGAGAAGGTTCCGCCGAATCCGCAACACTGATCGGCTTCCGGTAACTCATTTACGGTGATCCCAGCAACGCTTTTGAGCAGATTCAATTGCCGGTCCTCAAGCTTCAGCGACCGCATGCCGTGGCAGGAGGGATGGTAGGTGATGCTCTGCGGGAAGTAGCTACCCAGCTCGGCGGCCGCGTCGGTAATGCCCAGTACATCGGTGAGCAATTGGGAGAGTTCATAGGTGCGCGCGCCGACTCGGGCTGCGCGTTCCTTGAGGCCTGGGCGTCCCAGCCGGTCGGCGAGGAAACCGTGCTGGTGGCGTACCGAGGCGACGCAGGAGCCGGAGGGGGCCACGGCCACGTCGTAGTCCTCGGTATCGAAGGCGTTGATGTGGTTTTCGACGACCGGCAGGGCCTCGGGCATGTAGCCGGAGTTGATATGCATCTGGCCGCAACAGGCCTGGTTCTCCGGGAAGATGACCTCATGTCCGAGGCGGCGGAGGATTTTGACCGTGGCATGCGCCGTATCTGGGTACATGGCGTCGACGATGCAGGTCGCAAAGAGCGCAATTCGCATGGGTGTTGGTTCTTTCGATGTGTGGTCAGACCATGCTAGATCCACGTGAAAATGAAAGTCAAGGAGCGCCGGGGTCCTCAGCGTCCCTATGGTCAGACCATCGGGCGCGGCTGCAGGATGCGGGTGCCCATGAGGGGGCCGATCGCTAAACTGGTAGCACTATGCCTTCAAATTCAGCTCCGCGCGCTTATCAGGTTGTCCTCGATGCCATCGAAAATGACCTGCGCTCGGGCAAACTTGAACTCGGATCGCAGCTGCCGGGGGAACGGGCATTGGCCGAGCAACACGGGATCTCGCGTGCGTCGGTCCGTGATGCCATTCGCATTCTTGACGTCATGGGGGTGGTGCGCACCTCCACCGGGTCGGGGCCGAACTCCGGAGCCGTGGTGATCTCGAATCCCGCTGCCGGTATCTCGCAGGCGCTCCGACTTCATGTGGCGGCCAAGGGAATCGAAGTCGCCGAGATCGTCGAATCGCGCATTCTGCTCGAAACATGGGCGGCCCAGATGCAGCCGCGCGATCCGCGCTACGCCCAGCAGGTGATTGCCCGAACCGCCGTGCTGATCATGCGCATGGACGACCCGGAACTCAGCCGCGAAGAGTTCCACCGCATCGATGCCGAATTCCACGTGCTCTTGGCCTCGATGTCCGGAAACGCGGTGGTAGCCACCATGATGGAATCGCTGCGCAACGCCATCAGTGACTATGTGTCGGCCGCCATCACCGACGACGAGACCTGGCAGTCGGTCGTGAAAATCCTGCGGCGACAACATAAGGCCATCCATCACGCCTACGCCAACGGGCACCGAGAACGCGCCGCCCAACTTCTTGAAGAGCACATCACGTGGTTCTACGGGCAGACCCACTAGCCGGTGTGAGCTCCAAGCTGAGAATTAACCGGTGACGCGACATGGCGTCTCCGGTCGACACCGGGAACTGGCTAGGCTAGAGCATCGAGGGAACCAGCAGATGACGATAAAGGCCGGGTGTTCGTGGCACGAGAATTGAATTTCGCGCAGATCTCCTCCCTGCTCAGCACCACCGATGTCGCCAAGGGGCAACTATTGGTGCTACAACGGCAGGTTAAAAACCTCCGGGCACAGGTTGAAGACGCCTATATGACCTTCGACGGGTCGGTGCACGGGGTGCGGGCCATGGCTCGTTTCGCCTTCGAGGGGCGCTCCGTGTCGGCCTCCGCCTACTGCGCCGCCGACGTGCACGGCTTTAGCTGTGAGCATGTGGCCGCACTGCTCCTCGACGCCACCAAGCAACGTCCAGACCTCTTCACTCGACCGGGGAGCCCGCGACAACGCGAACCACATTGGCGGATCCAACTAAGCGATCTGCTCCCGCACAGCGCCCCGGTCGACATTCCGGAACTCGAGCCGCTCGGTCTGCTGCTTAAGGTCACCCCGAATAACTACATCGACGACAGTGGCTACGAGGTCAAGGCCCGTCCGGTACACCCCGGGGCCCGCGGCACGAACTGGGTGCAAAGCGGGGTCTCGTGGCGCGGGCTGGCCTTCGATGAACGGTTCGAGGAAGCACAACGCGAGGCCGTCTTCTCTCTGGTCACCCTGCAGAACCACCACCACGGCGGCAACCACAGCTACGGCAACTACTACGGAGATGACTGGGTTGTGCTCAACGGGCTGCCCGGGGAAAAACTTCGAAGCATCTTCGAGCGCATCCGCGCCGCCGAGGTGCCGCTCATTAAGCCGGGTGCCGCATCCCGCCAAATCATCGGCTACCGTGCCGAGCAGGCCCACGCCGGCTACGAACTGACCCGCCACGACGGGCACGCACGCCTCACGGCACGGATCGAGGCCCCCGGCGACGAATCGCAGGACTTAGCCCCGCTGGGACGTCCGGCCTTGCTCACCCTGGTCGGTAGCGCCCCACTGGATCAATCCGAAACCCTCGAACTGGCCGAGTTCGATGCGCCGCTACACGCCTCCCTGCGCTCCCTCGCCCGCCAAGGAGCGATCACCATCCCCGACGATGCGCTCCCGGAGTTCGAACGCAGCTTCCTGCCACGGGTGCAGCAAACCGGCCCGCTGACCAGCCCGGATCACAGCTATGCGATTCCCGCCCCGCCACGACCGGTTCTCGAGGTGGCGTTGGCAACCCGCGAAGAGTTCCTGAGCGTTGATTACCGCTGGGTCTACCCGCAGCATGTCGACCCCAACCCCGAACTCGAGCAAGAGATTTTCGACGAGCTCACCGCCGACCTGGCAGAGGTCGAACTGGGGCCGGTGCGTCACCGCCGCTTCCCGTCCGCCACCTTGAATCCCAGCCAGAAGATCGACTTCGTCCTGCATGCGTTACCGGTATTTCGCGCGCACCGCGATGTGCGGGTGCTCGAGGACGAGCAGCTGCCGGACTACAAGATGGCCGCCGGGGCCGCCCAGGTGCACATCCAGCGGCCACAGAGCAGCAACGACTGGTTCGATCTGGGCATTGAAGTGCAGATCGACGGTCAGAAGGTCCCCTTCGTGCAGCTATTCGAGGCACTCACCCGCGGTGATAGCTACCTAGACCTCGATGGACACCGGGTGCTCAAGATCGATGGCGAAGAAATGGAGCGGCTGCGGGCGCTGATCGCCGAGGCCGGAGAACTGGCCAAGGTCACGCCCGAGGGCGTGCGCATGCACAAACTCAGTGTGGACTGGTGGCAGGAACTGGTGGCCCTCGGGATCATCGAGGCCCAAGAAAACGAGTGGCTACACGCCATGCGTCAACTCTCCGACACCGAAACCCTGGCCGAGGTCGAGCTACCGGAGAGTTTCACCGCGACCCTGCGCGGCTATCAGCGCCAAGGGGTCGCATGGCTCGACTTCCTTCGACGGCACCAGCTCGGCGGGGTCCTGGCCGATGACATGGGGCTGGGTAAAACCGTGCAGCTCCTCGCCGCCCTCGAACGGGCACGGATCCAGCATCCTGAGCAGCGTTACCTTGTCGTCGCTCCGACCTCCGTGGTGGGCAACTGGGCCAGCGAAGCGGCTCGCTTCACCCCGGAGCTACGCACGGCGACGGTCCTGAGCACCGCGAAGAAGCAACAGCGTCCACTGGCCGACACCGTCGGCGCGGCGCAACTCGTACTGACCAGCTACGCGATTTTCCGATTGGATTTCGAGCAGTTCGATGCGCTGGGCTTTGACGTGCTCATCCTGGACGAGGCCCAGCAGCTGAAGAACCACGTGTCCAAGGGCTATAAACAGGCCCGGCAGATGGCGGTGCCGACCAAGCTCGTGGTCACCGGCACGCCGATGGAGAATAACCTCACCGAATTATGGGCGCTGGCCTCACTGGCCGCGCCGGGACTGCTCGGTGGGTTGAAGGCCTTCAAGGACAATTACCTCAAGCCCATCACCGAAGGGGATGCAGGGAAACTGCAGCGGCTTAAACGCCGACTTCGGCCATTTATTATGCGCCGCACCAAGGAACAGGTGGTGCCCGAGCTGCCGCCGAAGACCGAACAGGTGCTCGAGGTTGAGCTCGATCCGGCACACCGGCGCGCCTACGATCGCCGATTCCAACGGGTCCGGCAAGAAGTCTTGGGATTGGTGCAGGATGATGTGGATTCCAACCGCTTTAAGATTCTGCAATCGCTCACCCTGCTCCGTCAGCTGGCTCTGGATCCTTCGCTCGTCGACGAAGGCGACGCGCCGAGCGCCAAACTCGATCTGCTGCGCGACCTGCTGGAGGATGGGGTGTCCGAGGGGCACAAGATCCTGGTGTTCAGCCAATTCACTGGTTTTCTATCGAAAGCACGAGCGGTGGCCGAAGAGCTGGGTATTGCGCACGGGTACCTCGACGGGTCGGTGTCCGGCACCAACCGAAAAACCCTGGTGGAAGGGTTTTCCGCCGGGGAATTCCCGGTGTTCTTCATTTCGCTCAAGTCCGGCGGGTTCGGCATCAACCTCACCGAGGCGGACTACTGCATATTGCTGGACCCTTGGTGGAATCCTGCCGCTGAAGCGCAGGCGATCGATCGTGCCCACCGCATCGGGCAGAACCGGCCGGTGTATGTCTACCGGTTGGTCTCGCAGAACACCATTGAATCCAAGGTGTTATCGCTCCAGGCCAAGAAGACCGAACTGTTCAACGACGTGCTCGGCGAGCAGCAGGACACGGCCGGTTCGAGCACGCTCTCGGCGCAGGACTTCCTCGAACTGGTTCAATGACAACCGCCGTGGACGACACCCCCGGAGGGGTTCGTCCACGGCGGCCTAGGACTATCTAATTGGTTCTACCGGGCGATATTCAGCGCGGTGTTCACCGGGGTCGGGTTCGACAGCAGATCGAGCACCGGGCAGTACCGATCCACGGTGCGCTGCAGCTCGGCATAACGCTCGTCGCTTTCCGGACCCGAAACGGTCACCTCGATCTCGATATCGCTGAAGCCCGGGCGCACCGCCTCATCGACGGCGAACAGGCCACGGACATCCAGGCGCCCGGTGGCGGTGATCTGCACATCGTCGACCTGCAGGCCCAACTGCTGGGCGTAGAGCCGGTACACCACCACCTGGCAGGAAATCAGGGCACCCAGCGCGTACTCCACGGGGCTGGCCGCCGCATCGTCGCCGCCGAGCGCAGCCGGTTCATCCACGATGAAGCTGTGCTTACCGGCACTGATCTTGCTGGCCACCGCACCGAACCCGGCACCCGATACGGCAAAGGTTAGCTTCGCGTGATTGGTGTTTTCGGCGATGCGTTCGCTCCAAGCCTCGCCGGCGGCTACCAGTCGTGCGGCACGGTCCTCGACGGTGGAGAGGTTACTGCTCATGGGGAAGATCCCCCTTTCCGGCGCAGACAAAGGCGCCATCGCTTACGATGCCGACGTTCGGCACCGTCGAATCGTCACCTGGGGCACCCCGCGCATGGCGCGAGAAGGGTTGCCGGTCGATCAGCCAGGGCTGCAAATGATCGACGCTCGTGATTCTGTGGCTCCATGCTCGCAGGTAGCAGGAGCCGTGGGTAGGGCCCAGTTCATGATTCGTCATCTGCCCCAAACAAACGGAGCGTGCCGGGCCACGACTCGCACGTGGCCGGCACGCTCCGGCGACGATGCTAGCTAGCCCGCGTCGCGGGCGGTGAGCCAGGCATCGAGTTTAGTGCGGCGGGTGGTTCAGCCACGTCGGACCAACCAGCCACCGGGGAACCGCTCCCGGTGCCGGGATAGGGTTCCTTCTTGCGCAGCGTCTTCGTTACTGCTTTACCGGTTCCCACGCACCGGTTCCCACGCTGCCTTCCAGGGCACCCTCGTGGAAACGGTCGAGGCGGAAAGCACGCAAAACCGGACTTGCTTCTCCGCTGACGATCTCCTCGGCCAGCAGCTCACCGAGGATCAAGCCCAGCGTGGCCCCGGAATGGGTGAAGAGGGTATGCAGCCCCTCGACCGAAGGTACCGGCCCAACGACCGGTTCACCGTCACCCGGGATGGGCTTGAGCCCGGCCCCGATACGCTGGGCGGTCAGTACCGGGTTTCCGGCCAGCACCTTTGAGGCTTCCTCGAGGAGACCCTGCACCGCCCGTTGCGGCACGGTGAAGCTACCATCCTCCTCGGCAACCACCATTTGCTCGGACCAGTCGGCGTCCAAGACAAGGCGGCCGTCGGGGGTGGGACGTACCGCGACGCGCGGGGTATTCAGCACGGTGCGCACCTGCAGATCCACCGGCTCCGTGAAGAGGACGAAGGCCGCCGGGGTAGCATCCGGCACGCTGATACCGAGGTCTGCGAGCTGGGCCGGGACCTCGCCACCGGTGGCAAGGACGACCTCATCGGCATCGATGGTGCGGCCATCGGCGAGGGTGACGCCCACGGCGCGCCCCTCGCGGACCGCGACCGTCGCGTGCCCGGCATTCTCGATGATCTGTGCTCCCTCAGCCACCGCCTCGGCGGCCAGCGCCGGCACGAAGTCTGGCAAGTTGACCCAGCCTTCGCCGGGATTGTAAATCGCGCCTTCTTCGGCAACCGCCGCAGCGTCAACATCGGGGGCGAAGTCGCTGATCTGCTCGCGGGTGATCCAGCGGGAGTCGTAGCCACCGGAACGCTCGAAGGCAAAGGTGTCGCGGAAGCTTTCACCCGGGGCGGCCCATTTCAGCGCTCCATTGAAGCGCAGATACTCGCGGCTTTCCGGGTGCCGGTTGCTCCAGGTGCGGTAGCGGTCCATGGCCAGCATGCGCAGGTAGTGGTATTCGGCGGAGCGGGCACCGGAGGAATTGAGCCAAGCAATGGAGCGGCTCGAGGCCCCGTCGGCCAGAGCACCGGAGGTGACCAGCGTGACCTTGGCACCGTCGCGTGCTAAGTGCATGGCGGTGGAGACGCCGAGGATACCGCCGCCAATAACGGCGACGTGCTTGACAGAGGAAGATGAGGACATGAGTGTGTACTTTCTTCAGAATTGGGGTGAATCTGTGGGCCCGACGATGCGGGGCTAGACGGTGGCCGTGTCCCGATGAATGGATTCGATCAAACGCAAGACCGCCAGGCTGTCGTTGGGGTCGACCGGGACCGGCCCCGTGCGGCGCAGGCAGGAGGCCAGCGCACGGTAGAACTGCGGGTAGTCTCCGGGCAGGGTTCGCACTTCACGGGTATCCTGCCCGGTGACCAGCTGGCCCCAGTGGGCTTCGGGTTTCTGACCGTACTCGGCTTGCGTGGGGCTCATGCCCGAGGCCAGCTGAGGTTCTTGTGGATCGAGTCCAAAGCTGGTGTAGGCGCCGCGCTGACCGGCCACTAGGAAGCGCGCTCCGGCCGCCGCGTTCAGGCTGCTCATGGTCAATCGGGATTCGGTGCCCGAGCTGTGCCGGAGCAGCACGTGCGCGTCCTCCTCGGCGGTGGCGTGCTCGGTCAGCGGTCTCAGGCTGGCTTGCACGTTATCTACCGGTCCGAAAAGCTCGATGGCCTGATCGATGAGGTGGGTTCCCAGATCGAAGAGGATGCCGCCGCCCTGCTGGGCGGTTAGCTCGGCCTTCCAGCTGCGCATGCCTTGGGGTTTGAACCATTCGAAGCGCGACTCGAAGGCGTGCACGGCGCCCAGCGTCTCTTCGGCCAGCAACTTCTTGACGGTGAGGAAGTCACCGTCCCAGCGCCGGTTTTGATAGACGGTGAGGGTCAGCCCGAGCTCGGCGGCCAGGGCGATGAGCTCTTCACCTTGGGCGCTGTGCACCACGAAGGGCTTGTCGATGACCACGTTCAGCCCACGCTCGAGTGCCGCACGGGCAATCTCAAAGTGGGTCGGTGGCGGGGTGCCAATCACCACCAGATCCAGCTCTTCCGCCGAGGCGAGTACCTCCCGGTAGCTGGGCACAATGCGGGCTTGCGGGTACGCATCGGCCGCTTGCTGCTGCCGTTCGGGATTCGAGGTGGCGATCATCGAGATGTCGAAGTCTGGGTTGGCTGCCAGCAGGGGTGCATGGAACACCTTGCCGGAGACGCCGAAGCCGATGATGGCGGTACGGATGGTTGCGGACATTTAGAGCACCTCGTCCAGGAATCGGCGTAGACGGTCGGATTTGGGGTTATTAAACAGGTCCTCCGGCGGGCCGGATTCGATCACTTCGCCTTCATCCATGAACACCACCTGATCTGCGACCTTGCGGGCAAAGCCCATCTCGTGGGTGACCACCACCATGGTCATGCCGCGCTGGCAGAGGTCGGCCATCAGGTTCAGGACGCCCTTGACCAGTTCCGGGTCCAGTGCGCTGGTGGCCTCGTCGAAGAGCATGATCTCTGGTTCCATGGCCAGCGCACGGGCGATTGCCACGCGTTGCTGCTGGCCGCCGGAAAGATCTCGTGGGCGGTGATCGCTGCGCTCGGCCAAACCCACCTCGGCCAAACGGGCAGCGGCGAGCTCTTCGGCCTTCTTCCGGTTCAGACCCTTGACCTTCCACGGGGCCAGGGCCACATTCTGCAGGGCCGTGTGATCCGGGAAGAGATTGAAGTGCTGGAACACCATGCCGATGCGCTTGCGCACATCGTCCGGACGGTCGCCCAGAATGGAGGAGCCATTGACAATGACGTCGCCGCGTTTGGGCTCATGCAGCCGGTTGATGCCACGGAGCAACGTGGACTTACCCGAGCCGGAGGGACCGATAATGCAGGTGGTCGTGCCCGGGGCGACCTTCAGATTGATATTGTGCAGGATCTCCACATCGCCATATGCCATGGCCATATCGGTTAGTTCGAGAGAGGAACCGTGAAATTCCTTGGTCGCGCTCATGCTCGCTCTCCTTGCGTCGAGGATTCCAGTTCCGAAACTTCTTTCAACCCGCTGGTCGGTGCGGTTGCCTTGCGGCGTCCGGTGCGGAATTTTTGATCGATGTAGTTGACCAGGTGGGTCAGCGGGACGGTGATGATCAGGTAGAAGATACCGGCGGCTACCAGCGGTGAAAGGTTGCCGGTCAGCACCGCGGCATCCTGTCCCACGCGGAACAGTTCGCGTTCGGTGGGCAGCAGTCCGAGGAAGTACACCAGCGAGGAATCCTTGACGATGGCGATGAACTGGTTGACCAGGGCCGGTAGCACGCGGCGGATACCCTGTGGGATCACGACCAGCACCATGGCCCGGCCATAGGACATGCCCAGTGCGCGGCAGGCCTCGAGCTGCCCCTTTTCGACCGACTGGATTCCGGAGCGGAAGATCTCACCGATGTAGGCACTGGCGATCAGGCTGAGCGCAATAATGCCCAGTGGGTAGGGGGAAGGGCCGAAGATATCTTGGGAGATGCCGGTGAAGCCGCGCCCGATCAGCAGGATGGTCAGAATGGCCGGCAGCCCGCGAAATAGATCGGTGTAGATACGCGCCGGGATGCGCAGCCAGCGGGTTTGGGCGATGCCCATCACGGCGATCACCATGCCGAGCACGATGCCGATAATGGTGGCGCTGATCGAGATGATCAGGGTGTTGGTTAGGCCGGTCTTCAGGAGCTGGGGGAGGACTTCGAGCATGGAGTCGAAGTCCAGAAATGTCTTGGCGATACTGTCGAAGAATTCCATAGATGTTCCTTGCCCTCTAGTGGGGACCGGCGCTTCGCCGGCCCCCACTATCGGTGGTAGTTAGGACTCGTCGCCGGTGGACTCGGCGCCGGTCTGCTCGGCCTTAGGCAGGTACTGCTCGGGCATCGGGGAGCCTGGGAACCACTTCTGGTAGAGCTTCTTCCAGGTGCCGTCTTCCATGGCCTCGGCCAGAGCCTTGTTCAAGGCTTCGCGTAGCGCGTCGTTTTCGGGGGCAATGGCGAAACCGGCTGGTGCGTCGAAGGAGGGCACATCGAGGGCGTTTTCCAGATCGTACTGTTTGGAGTAGTCCTTGGCGGCCTCGTAGTCCAGGAAGTGCGCGTCAACCGAACCGGCGTTGAGCCCCGAGACCGCGGTGTTGTTATCCGGGAAGCGCACGATGTCGGTGTCGGTGAAGTTCTTGACCGCGTAGGCCTCCTGCAGACTGCCCTGCACGACGCCCAGACGCTTGCCAGCGAGGTCGCCCTTGTCGTCGATGTTCTCATCCGGGGAGGCCAGGACGGTCAGGTATCCGGCGAGGTAGCCGTCGGAGAAGTCCACGGTCTGCTGGCGCTCCTCGGTGATGCCGATGGCGGCCACGCCTACGTCGAATTGGCCGTTGGCAACTGCCGAGAGAAGGGCCGAGAAGTCTTGACCGGTGAAGACGACGTTCTCGACGCCGATGCGGTGGGCTACGTCGGTGAAGAGTTCAACGTCGAAGCCGGTGAACTGGCCTTCGGCGTCGGTGAAGGTGTAAGGCTTGCTGTCACCGATGCTGGCCACGCGGATGGTGCCGGGCTCGATGAGATTGTAGGGGTTATCTTGTTCTGCCGAAGCGCTGCCGGAACCACCACAGGCGGTCATTGTCAGGGCGCTGAGCGCCAATGCCGCTGTGGCCGCCAAGGCGCGGAAGCCGAGTCGATTTTTCATGGGGATTCTCCGTTCGGTGCTGGGCGAGTGAGGGCCGCCCGAAGATGTTGGCCGATGATTAGAGACCGGTCTCAATTTGTTTCGTGAGACCGGTCTCAATCTCGTTGTGAAATAAGCTACACTTCAATTTGAAGCGACGTCAAGAGGTTGAGGAAAAGTTAAATGGCTCGACGACAGGGGACCGGTGAGGTCACCATTTCCGACGTGGCACGACAGGCCGGGGTCTCCAAGGCTCAGGCGGCGCGTGCCATGGGCGGCTACGGATCGGTCAGCAGCGAGGTTAAGCAACGTGTCGAGCAGGCCGCGCAGGAACTCGGATACCGCCCCAACGCCTTGGCTCGAAGCATCAACACCGGGAAATCTCAGTCGCTTGGTGTGGTGGTCGGTGATGTGGAGAACCCTTACTTCGGACAGGTCACCCGCGGTATTAGCGATGTGGCACGCAAGCACGGATACGATGTGGTGCTGGCCAACACCGGGGAGTCGCTGGACGATGAGGAAAAGGCCGTGAAGATGCTGCTCGATAAGCGGGTAGATGGTCTGTTGATCTGCCCGACCTCGCGCTCCGCACACGAACATATCCTCGATGCCGAACGCGCCGGGCGCCCAGTGGTGCTCTTTGACCGTGAAATTTCGGCCACCGGTCTGGACGTGGTGCAGATGCGGATCGCCGAGGTGACCGCTCAATCCGTGGGCTCGCTCATCGAATCCGGGCACCGGCGCATCGCCTACATCTCCACGTTGAAACTCACTACCGAAGAATTCACGCCCGGACAGGATCTAGATTTATCGACGGTGACACAACGTGTGGACGGGATCCGTTTGGCCCTGACGGAGGCAGGGATTGTCGTGGATCCCGAACTCTTCCGCTTCGGCGCTACGGATCGGCAGACCGTCGATGGACTGGTGGGCGAGTTGCTCGCGCTGGCCGAACCGCCCACCGCGCTGGTTGCCTCGGACTCTCTGGTAGCTCTCGATCTGCTGCTCTGCCTCAAGCGTCGCGGGCTGCGAGTGCCCGCCGACCTATCCGTGGTCATGCTCGATGACCAGCCCTGGGCCGAGCTGGTCGAACCACCGATCACCTCGGTATTCCAGCCGGCCTACGAGTTGGGGGAGCAGGCGGCAACCGTGCTCTTTGAACGTATCGAAGGTGCTCCCGGCGGACGTGAACTTTGGCTTACCCCACGGCTCGTGCAGCGCGCCTCGGTGGCCGCCCCGGCGCTTCATATGAAGCCGATCGGCTAAATTCGCCCATGACGAGTCTGTAGTTGACTTCCGACCCCGTGAGGAGGCTGCGAGGGTCGTCTTATTTTCATCACCTTGCTCCTCGCAGCGACCGCAAAATTTCGGAGGTTTCCTTGAGCTGGCGGTAGATGGCTCAATGGGCAAGCGAGGAACTAGGGAATAGTGGGCGGGCGCTCGCCACTTCCTCGTTGGATGAGTTTGGTAGGAAGCTCTACTTGACGAGGAATCCCTGTTGGATCCGACATCCGTTCAAGTGCGAGGTCGGCTGCTTTCATGCCCATAAGAATCGCATCGTGACTAACCACGCTGATCCCCAAGATATCTGCAGTCTCAAAATCGTCGAAGCCAACAATAGCGAGGTTCGCGCCTGTCTGGTGTAAAACGCGGATGGCAGCAATACACATGCGGTTATTTCCTGCAATTAGTGCAGTGGGAGGGTCTTCACGACTAAGAAGTTCGGTGACAATCACCGCCGCATCAACGGTTATGTCGTCGCACGTCTTTTCCCATTGAGAAGTTTGGGGGTAGCCAGCTTCGGCCATCGCCTGGCGATAGCCTTGGAGACGCTCAATCTGCGTGTAGACGTTGGAGGGGTTGCAGACGTAGCCGATTTTAGTGTGCCCCTGTGCAAGCAGGTGTTTAGTAGCGTCGTAAGCGCCTCGGCGGTTTTCCAACACGACGCAGTCTGCGACGAGGTTGCGGGCTGGCCGGTCAATGGCGATGACCGGAGAACCCAGCTGGCGCTCACCTTCCAAGTAAGACTGGTCGTCGCCCACCGGAATCATCAGAAGTGCCCCGACTCGCTGGGACAATAAGGTATCTGCTACTCGTTCTTCACCTTCGGGCGTGTCATCGGTGGTGGCAACGATCAGCGTTTTGCCGTTGTTGGATAGGACCTTCTCCACCCCACTGGCAACCATGGAATAGAAGGGGTTAAGCATCTCGCCGATGATCAAGCCCACGGTATTGGAGGCTCCTCCGCGTAGGTTGCGGGCTACGCTGTTCGGACGGAATTTCAGCTTCTTCGCAGCGGCCAGGACCTTATCCACGGTGGCAGCAGAGACCAGTTCGCGCTGGCTGTACACCCGGGATACAGTTTTCGGGCTGACGTTGGCGAGCCGTGCAACATCATCAAGTGTTGCGCGTTGCTGAATGTTCATGGTGGTTGGTCCAGGTCCCTACGCCGCAGTAAAAGCCATCCCACTCATGATAATTCACCATTAACGAGGCAACAGGTGGACCCGAGCTTCCCGGTGGATCCACCTGTTGCAACTAGCGGCAGCTGCGGCTGAGCGCCCGGCTAGAGCCGGGGTGATCTCGATCCGCACGTTTCTGCGAGTTCTTATGGCACTGCTTGCGGGTGTAGACCGAGGCGGGAAGTGCCCGACGTTCCTTGAGCCCGTCTGCGCCATTGATGAAGCGTTCGCCCCAGCTCGTGAGCTGTGTGGCATCGAAATCCTTCACCAGATCCAAGGGAGCATCCGCCCCGCCGTTGCCGGACCAAGACCAGCCGAGCATGCCGATGTTCTCGGACCGCGTGTAGGACAAGATGGTGTCTACCGCCGGGATGCCGGAGGTATGGAAGTCGGCGAACTCTCCGACCATGATGGCTAGGTTCCTGCTGGTGAAGGAGTCGATGTAGTCGGTAACGGACTGTGGGGTGTCGAATACCCCGTACATGTGCACGTCGAAGACCAGGTTGTCATCGGCCGCGGAGACCTGCTCGGCAGTATCACGCATCGTGAGGCTCCAATCTTGGCCCCAGTTAGGGGCGTCGACAATGAGCGTGTTTTTGACGCCGACGGCACGCAGCTCTTGCACCGCGCTAATCGTGTCGTCTGCCCATCGAGAAGTATCGGAGTTCCCGTAGGGCTCGTTACCGATGTTGATCATGACATAGCCTTCCTGGCCTTTGACCTCCTCAGCAACGGAAGTCCAGTACTCGACTGCTTCGGCAAGCGATGTGGCTGCGGGGTCCTCTCCGAATCCGGTGGTGTCATGGTTTTCCAAGATGCAGACCAAATGGTTGTCCTTGCACAGTTCGATCACGTGGGAGACTTCCTCAGCGGTGTTTGGTCCCCAGCGGTCGCCGGAGAGCACAACGCGTACCGTGTTAGCGCCGGCCTGGCGGGCGTCGGCGAAGGACTGGTCCTGATTCTTGAACCAAGCGTAGGGCAGGTTAATGCCTTGAGGGACAAACTGCTTCTGATTGGCGTCGTAGATTTTGCCGTCGTGGACGCTAAAGCCGGAGACCTGAGAGTCCGTGTGGGCGGCGGGTAGGGAGATAGCTGAAAGTCCCACGGCTGCTAATGCGCAGGCGGCGAGGGCGTGTTTGATCATGGGTGTACCTTTCTAAGCCGGGCGGCGTCGCCTCGGGGAAGAGCGTCAGAACTCTGCGCAGAAATGCGCTAGATGTGGAATGGCCCTTGAAAACAAGGGGAACGGTGGTAGCGGCAACAAGCCAAAGGCGCCCTTGTGGAAGAGCCCAAGTCTAGGCAACTTAGTGTGTCAGTGGCCGGTAGCGCAGAGGCAACCTGTGTCCAGTACTACTAGGCGTCGGCCAAAGACCCGGAGACAACGCAGGAGGCGCTGTTTTCCCAACCCCAGCCGTCCCCGTCGGGATCTGCTGACGCGGTGGAGCAGTACGGGTATCCGTTAGGTGCTGTAGACCCGCTGGTAGCGTCAGCCACCTTGCAGGAGGCGTTATTCTCCCAACCCCAGCCGTCGCCATCCGGGTCGGAGGAAGAGGTGCTGCAGGTGGGGTACGTGGTGGAGGTGTAGACCGAAGCGGTCTGCGGGGAGCGCTGTTTGAGCCCGTCCGCACCGTTGATGAAGCGTTCGCCCCAGGGGGTAAGCGTCGAGCCGTTGAAGTTGGCGACCAGGTCCAGCGGTATGTCTTCACCGCTGTTACCGGACCAGGACCAAGCGAGAAGTCCGATTCCTTGGCTGCGCGTGTACGACATAATGGTGTCCGCGTCCGGGGTGCCCGAGGCGTGGTGGTTGGCGAATTCGCCAACCATCACTGCAAGGTTTTGGCGGGTAAAGGAGTCGAGGTAGCTGGTCACCGCGCTCGCCGTGTCGAACACCCCGTACATGTGCACATCGAAGACCAGGTTGCCGTCGGCGGCTGCCACTGCGGCGGCGTTGTCCCGCATGGTGTAGCTCCAGTCTTGGCCCCAGTTCGGCGCGTCAACAATCAAGGTGGTGTCGATCCCGGCGGTGCGGACCTTGTCCACGGCGCTGATGGTGTCGCTGGCCCAACCTGATGTGTCGGTGTTGCCGTAGGGTTCGTTCCCGATGTTGATCATCACGTACTTTTCCTGGCCCTCGATGGCCGATGCCACGGAGCTCCAGTAGTCGGCTGCGGCGGATAGGGAGGTGGCCGAGGAATCTTCCAGATAGCCTGTGGTGTCGTGGTTTTCTAGGATGCAAACCAGCTGGTTGTCCTTGCATTTTTGGATGATGCTACTGACTTCGCTGGCGCTCGTGGTGCCCCAGCGCCCACCGGAAAGCACTACGCGTACAGCGTTGGCTCCTGCATTTCGGGCATCTGCAAAGGACTGGGACTCATCGGTGTACCAGGCGTAAGGCAGATTCACTCCTTGGGGGATAAACTGCTGGCCGTTGGCATCGTAGATGGTTCCGTTCTCCACTGTGAAGCCTTCGTCGGCGGCCTGGGCCGGGAGAGTGACAAGGCCAAGGCAGGCCGCAACCGCGGCCGCAGTGACCAATGATCGTTTCTTCATTGAGGACCTTTCCGCGCCACGGGGATTGTCCGTGGAGCCGCAACGGATCGCTAGTGATTCGTCGCCGCTAGTGTGAGCTAGCTCTCAGAATCCTAGGGAGGAAAGGAAAAGTTATGCAACGGAAATTATCTTTTTAATCTGGACACTTTTCGAGACAAATTGGGACATTTAGGACATTAGTGGACAGGCCGGGACAGATTTAGCTCCATGGTGGGCGCTCTCCGCTGCCGCGGGCGATGAGCTGCGTCGGTGCGATGAGCTGGCGGGTGAAGCCGGTGGGGTCGGCGATGCGCTCCAGGGTCAGATGGGCTGCGCGTCGACCCATGTCGATGGCGTCGTGGCTGATTACCGAGACGCCGAGGATGTCTGCGGTGTCAAAGTCGTCGAAGCCGATTAGCGCTGGGGGCTCATCCATGGTGTTGAGGATATGCAGCGCCCCGACGCACATTCGGTTGTTGCCAGCGATGATGGCGGTGGGTGGGTCGGTGCTCTGCAGAAGTTCGCGCACCACCTCGGTCGGATCGATGCTCAAGTCATCCAACCGCCGCTCCCACGGGGTGGGGACCGGCGCCCCGGTGGTGGCCATGGCGTCGCGGTAGCCCTGAAGGCGTTCGAGCTGCGTGTAGATATTCGAGGGATTGCATAGGTAAGCGATTTTGGTGTGACCGTGCTTCATGAGGGAAGTAGTCGCTGCAAAAGCGCCGGCCCGGTTTTCCAGAACCACCGAGTCGGCGACAAGATTCCGCGCTGGACGGTCGATGCAGATCACGGGGGAGCCCAGTTGGCGTTCGCCCTCAAGGTAGGACTGATCGTCGCCTACGGGAATCATCAACAGGGCGGCTACGCGCTGGGTAAGCAGGGTGTCGGCCGCCCTTTCCTCGCCGGCGATGGTGTCGTCGGTGGTGGCTACGATCAGAGTTTTATTGTGCTCGGATAGTACCTGTTCCAAGCCGGTGGCGACTCGTGAATAGAACGGGTTCAGCAGTTCGCCGATGACAAAGCCGATGGTGTTCGAGCCACCCCCGCGTAGGTTTCGCGCCAGTGAGTTGGGGCGGAACTTCAACCGCTTGGCAGCGGCGAGCACCGCTTCTACGGTGGGCGGGGCGACCAGGTGGCGCTGTGAAAAGACTCGAGAAACGGTCTTGGGGCTGACATGGGCCAGCCGCGCCACGTCGTCTAGGGTGGCGCGTTGTTGAATCTTCAAGGCAAGCTCCTTACCGAATGTCTAGCTATGACAACGTAAGACATTATGTGGACATTGTCCACCCTTTCGCTCCTTGAAAACTTGCAATATAGCCTTGTCATACCCGATTTATCTATTATTTCGGCGCTGAGTACAGATATAGACAGCGTTGTCAGAAAGGGTTGTTAGTTAAGAAAAATGTGACGTAGGCTATCTTCAGCTCAGCTACCACCGAGCGCTCGCAGCAGGTGGTCGTTCAAGTTCAAAGGAGAGATGAAATGGCACGTTTCAAGGCGCTAAGCGCAGTCGCAGTCGCCGCGGCTGCAGCCCTGGCTCTGACTTCCTGCGGTTCGGGCAGTAGCGGACCAACAGCAACCGGCGGGGAGGTTGCCGGGCAGATCACCTTCCTGACCAACCGCACCGACCTGAATCAGGACGGAACCTGGGATAAGTACATCGCCGAATTTCAGAAGAAGTATCCTGATGCGTCCGTCGACGTCGAAGCGATCACCAACTATGAGGACGACGTCAAAACCCGCATGAGCACCCCCAACGGTTACGGCGACGTACTGTTGATTCCCAATGGTGTTCCGCAGTCCCAGTACGCCGACTTCTTCACCCCTCTGGGCGAGACCAGCTCTTTTAGCAATGACTACCGCTTCTTGAACGCCAAGTCCGTGGGCGGACAGCAATATGGCCTAGCACTAGGCGGTAATGCCAACGGTGTGGTCTACAACAAGGAAGTTTTCAAGGAGGCAGGCATCACCGACCTGCCGAAGTCCGAAGAGGAATTTCTGGCCGACCTGCAGCTGATCAAGGAGAAGACCGACGCCACTCCGCTGTACACAAACTACAAGGACGGCTGGCCGCTGGGTGGACAGTGGACCAACATCATCGGTGCGGTGACCGCCAACCCCGAAGCTCAGAACGAGATGGCCCACAACCCGGCCCCATGGACCGAAGGCACCGACATCTACGCGCTGGATTCCATGCTCTTCGACGTAGTAAACAAGGGCTTCGTTGAAGAGGATCCGCTGACCACGAACTGGGAGCAGTCCAAGGCGAACCTCGCCAACGGCAAGATCGGCACCATGGTGCTCGGCTCTTGGGCGCTGGGTCAATTGGCCAACGCAGCTGAAGACGCCGGGGCAGATCCGAAAGACATTGGCTTCATGACGTTCCCGGCCAACGTCGATGGCAAGCAAGCCTCGACCATCGTTGGCGACTACTATCTGGGCATCAACAAAAACTCTAAGAACCAGAGCGCGGCACGCGCCTGGCTGGACTTCCTGATTCAGGACTCCGGCTTTACCGAAGACGAAGGCATGATCTCGGCGGTCAAGACCGACGAGCTCCCCAAAAATCTGTCGGATCTGGAAGAGAACAATGTTGAACTGCTGGAATTGAGCCCGGCCGCCGAAGGGGAAGAATCGCTGCTCAGCGACCTTGCCGACAAGTCTCAAGTGGACATCTGGGGCAACATCTACCGCCAACGCCTGATCGACGTCGCCCGCGGCCAGGCTGCGGGCGACAAGGACTCGGTCTTCGCGGAACTCAATGACTCTTGGGGACAAGCAGTCAGCGAACTGGCCAATAAGTAAGACCTCGCCGATGGGCCAGCCGGCAGGCTGGCCCATCCCTCCAGGAGCTTTATCATGACAGTCTCATCGGCCCGTTCTCAGGCCATAGAAACAGCACGCGACGCAACGAAGGCCGCCAAGTCGGTCAAATCCCGACGCACCAATAAGTTCACTCCCTACCTTTTCCTGTTGGTGGGCGTCGGATTGCTGGTGCTACTGACCTACGTTCCTGCGGTGAATATGATCTGGTATTCGTTCACCGACTGGAACGGTCTGGGACCGGTCGGGGACTGGGTAGGATTCGAGAACTACATCGAGGTCTTCACCAACCCGCGGATCTTCGCGGTCTTCGGCGTCAGCCTCTACTACTTTGCCGCCACCTTTGTGCAGATGGCCATCGCCCTGTACTTTGCAGTGATCCTCAGCTTCAACACCCGATTCTCCACCTTCTTCCGTGGTGTGATCTTCTTCCCTTACCTGATCAACGGTGTAGCCATCGGCTTTGTGTTCCTCTACCTCTTCCAGCCGGATGGCACCTTGGACACCGTACTGTCCTGGTTCGGAGTCACCGAACCGCCTCAGTGGCTGGGCGATGCCTCCATCGCTAACTATTCGTTGGCAGGAACCTCCGTCTGGCGTTACACCGGATTGAACTTCATCCTCTTCCTAGGCGCTATCCAATCAATCCCAGCGGAATTGTATGAAGCGGCGAAGATCGACGGAGCAAGCGCGTGGCAACAGTTCGCCCACATCATCTTCCCGGGCATCCGCCGCATCATCGGACTGTCCTTCATTCTGGCGGTTTCTGGCGCCCTGTCGGTCTTTGAAATTCCGTTCATCATGACCAGCGGAGCCAACGGCACAGCAACTTTCGTGATCCAAACGTTGCAAACCGCGTTCACTTACCGATCTGTGGGCTTGGCCTCGGCCATGGCAGTGATCTTGCTGGTGATCGTCCTGGTGGTTACCGCCATCCAACGTAAGATTTTCCCTGATGAGAAGGTAGACCTCTCGTGAAACAGATGACCGCGACCACGTTAAAGTATGTTTCGCTCGTTGTCGCTGCAGTTGCCGTCTTGCTGCCGCTGTCCGTGGTGCTGTTAGCCAGCTTCAAGACCCGCAGCGAATACGCCAACTCCGGACCGCTGACCTTGCCGGAGAACTGGTTCAATTTCGAGAACTTCATCACCGCCTTCAATCAGGGTGGCATGGTGGAAGGCTTCATTAACACCACGGTCATCTTGGCCATCGCGCTGGCCGGCACCATTTTGATCGGCACGATGACCGCCTACGCGATCGACCGATTCAACTTCCGCGGTAAAAAGCTAATCATGGGCCTGTTTCTGGTGGCCAGCCTGATCCCCTCGGTGACTAGCCAGGTTGCAACGTTCCAGCTGATCTCCAAGATGGGACTGTTCAACACCAAGTCCGCGCTGATCCTGTTATTTCTGGGCACCGACATCATCGCGATTTTCATCTTCCTGCAGTTCATGGCCGGTATCCCCACGTCGCTGGATGAAGCTGCCAAGCTGGACGGCGCGAACCACTGGACCATTTACTGGCGAATCATCCTGCCGCTACTAAAGCCTGCCATCGCGACAGTCGTGATCATCAAAGGCATCGCAATCTACAACGAGTTCTATCTGCCCTTCCTCTATCTACCTTCCGAAGGCCTAATCTCCACCTCGCTGTTCCAATTCAAGGGGCCGTTCGGAGCACAGTGGGAGGTTATCGCAGCGGGCACCATCTTGGTCATCCTGCCGACCTTGATCGCTTTCATTTTCCTGCAGCGCTGGATCTACCGCGGCCTTGTGGCCGGCGCCGTCAAATAAACATCAGCTACAGACCGAAACTACCTAAACGGGAGCTTGAACCATGCAGCATACCGAACAGCACATCGCCAGCGCGTTGACCCGCCGCGCCCTTAATACTGGCTGGAGCGTGCGCGCCACCGCCGGACCGGTCCCCGACGAGATCAAAAACCGAGTCGTTCCGGCCACCGTTCCCGGTGTGATCCACCTCGACTTGCTGGCCGCACAGTTGATCGAAGACCCCTACCTGGACGATAACGAAGCGCTGCAGTCGTGGATCGGCCTTTCTGATTTCAGCTACCGCACCAGTTTCGAGGTCACTGAGGAGCAACTGGAAACAGCCCGCCATGAATTGGATTTCGAAGGCCTAGACACCGTGGCCACCATCAGCCTGAATGGCACTACCATCCTGTCTGCTGCTAACCAGCACCGCCGCTACCTAGTGGACGTCACCGAGTTGCTGCATGTAGGCGCGAACGACCTAGTGGTCGACTTCTCCAGTCCGGTGAAGTATGCCAACGAGCAATCCAGCATATTGGGCATGCGTCCGCGACCTTACCCGTTACCCTACGATGCGATTCGTAAGTCCGCGTGTAGCTTCGGTTGGGACTGGGGCATCAAAACTGCCTCCAGCGGCATCTGGAAGCCGGTCAGTCTGATCTCGTGGTCCACTGCCAAGCTCGGTGGACTCCTCATTTCCGCTGCTCCGCGGGGCACCGGCGGTGTGATCAGCGTGAACGCGCAGATTGAGCGCACCGAAGCAGTCGAACTCGAATTGTTGATCAGCTGCGCCGGACAGGAAACAGTCATCCCGGTTCCCGCCGAGACGAACAGCATCAATGGCATGTTGCACCTAGACGAGGTGCAACTTTGGTGGCCAGCCGGATACGGGGAGCAACCGCTCTACGAAGTATCGGTGTCCCTTCGCGCCGGCGCTACGCAGCTGGATGAAGCGGCCCGCACCGTCGGTTTCCGCACCGTACGCTGGGACACCACCGTGGACGAGGCAGGAACCCGTTTCCAGCTGATAGTCAACGAGCAACCGGTCTACGTCAAAGGCGCGAACTGGATTCCGGACGACGCCTTCCCTTCCCGCGTGGACGCCGGGCGCTACACTCAACGGCTAACCCAAGCGAAGGACGCAGGGCTGAACCTGATCCGCGTCTGGGGCGGTGGCATCTACGAATCTGACGACTTCTTCAGCGCCTGTGATGAGCTGGGCCTGCTATCTTGGCAAGATTTCCTCTTTGCGTGTGCGGCCTACAGCGAAGAAGAACCGTTGCGCAGCGAGGTTATCGCCGAAGCCCGCGACAATGTAGCCCGGCTGGCCCACCACGCCTCGCTGGTAATGTTCTGCGGCAACAATGAAAACCTCTGGGGCTATGAGGATTGGGACTGGAAGCGGTACCTGGATTCCAAGAGCTGGGGCGGGGCCTACTACCATGAGATCTTGCCGGGCATCGTTGAAGAACTAGCCGCCCACGTTCCGTATTCACCGGGTAGCCCATTCAGTCCGCACGGGCAGCATCCGAACGCCGAAGAACACGGCACCATGCACATTTGGGATTTATGGAACAACCGAGACTACCCGGACTATCGCACCTACCGTCCACGATTCGCAGCCGAATTCGGGTGGCAAGGCCCGGCTGCATGGTCCACCCTGACCCGCTCCATCAGCGATGAGCCGCTTACCCCGGAATCACCTGGCATGGTGGTGCACCAAAAGGCAATGGAAGGTAACACCAAGCTCACCGTGGGCTTGGTCGGGCATTACCAGGTGCCTAGCGACATGGAACAGTGGCACTGGGCCATGCAGTTGAATCAGGCCAACGCTATTACTTGTGCCTTGGATCATTTCCGCAGCATCGCCCCGCATAACTCCGGGGCCATCGTCTGGCAATTGAACGACTGCTGGCCGGTGACCAGCTGGGCTGCCATTGACGGGGACGGCATTGAGAAACCGCTATTCCATGCGCTGAAGAACTCCTTCGCGCCTCGTCGCGTGATCTTCTCACCCAACGCCGACGGACTGTCCGTGGTGTTCAGCAACGACAGTGCAGAGGAGTGGGAAGGCACCGCACTAATTGAACGCCGCAGCTATTCTGGGGTGGTTGCCCACCAGGCGGAGCAGCAGATTTCGGTGCCTGCTCGCGGCAACGTGCGTATTGAACTGAGCGCGGAACTATCCTCCAGCACCGCACCAGGCGAGGAACTGCTGGCCGCGACATTGGGGGCGACACGAGGCTACTGGTACTTTGCCGAGCCGCGCGATTCGAGGTTGGCCCCCGCCCATGTCGAAACTAGCGTGCACGAGCGCGGCCACGAACTGGTTCTGAACGTTACCTCAGGGAACTTTGTACGAGATCTGAGCCTACTGGTGGACAAGCTACATCCCGCAGCCCGGGTGGACCGGGGACTGGTCACCCTGTTGCCGGGGGAAAGCACCAGCTTCACCATCACCGGGCTACAGGCGCAGTTCGCCGGCGGACTCACTGACCCTAGGGTGCTGCGTAGCGCGAACCAGCTCGTGTGCTTCGGCTAATGGCATATCTGCAGGAGCATCACTTGAATACGAGGGAATCTTTGGTGCAGCACGAGTTACTGGCAGTCGATGCAGGTCAGACTGGGATCAAACTTGCTTGGACGCAATACGGCCAAACTCAGGAGCTCACTCTTCCAGGCGTGCTCACCAACGCACCGATACTGCCCCAGATTGCCGCGGCCATTGATCGGGCGGCCGAACACGCTGGCGGCGGATTCGATACCGTCACGGTAGGCAGCACCGGACTGACTCGAGCTGAACATGATGCCTCGAGGCTGCTCTGTGGTTCTGCGAGCATTCGGCGGGTGCTACTAGCGCACGATTCTGTCACGAGCTACCTCGGCGCACTGGGCGATGCACCCGGTGCCGTGGTGGCTGCCGGAACCGGGGTTGTCACCCTTGGGGTAGGCGCCGATTCGGTTGCCCGGGTCGACGGCTGGGGTCATGTCATGGGGGATGCTGGCAGCGGATACTGGGTCGGCCAGCAGGCCTTAATCGCGGTCATGCGCGCTTATGACGGAAGAGGCGATGCCACCGAGTTAACCGGCGTGGTGCAGCGGCTTTGGGAGGATCTGGAAGAAGCCTATATTCATTTGCAGTCCAACCCGCAACGCGTAGCCCAAGTAGCCGCGCTTGCCAAAGTCGTCTCCGAACTGGCCGGGACGGACCGTGTCGCTGCGCAGATCTGCGCCGAGGCCGGGGCGGAACTAGCACTGTCGGTGCACACCGCCCTTAGCAGGGTAAGCGCTAGTGGAGGTAACGTCGCTACCTTGGGCGGGGTTTTCGGCAGCAGCGCTGTAGCCAGCGCCTTCTCCCAAAAGCTGAGTGCCCTACGCCCTAATGCCGTGATTGTCCCGGCACAGGCAAATGGCCTCAAGGGATCGGCCCGACTAGCCGAGTTGGTCGAGAACCATCCGCTCATGCAGTTGGTGTCCCGAGCCGGAATCGACAGCAACGAGTAGGAGCACCGTCTTTGTTCTTAAGAATTTCAAACACGCCACGTGACTATGCGTGGGGGTCGAAAGTCGCCATTGCGGACTTTCTAGGACTCGAACCTAGCGGTGCTCCTGAAGCCGAACTCTGGCTTGGTGCACATCCGTCGAACCCTGCGCGTATTGATGAGGAAGGGTACAGCGATCTAGCAGAGTTTATTGCTTGTGAGTCGGAGTCAGCGCTGGGACAGCAAGAGCGCCTACCGTACTTAATGAAGATTTTAGCCGCAGACACTGCACTGTCCCTTCAGGTTCACCCTACGACGGAGCAGGCTCAGGTCGGTTTCGACAGAGAAAACGCGGCAGGAATTCCGTTAGATGCTCCGCATCGGAACTACAAGGATCGTTTCGCCAAACCGGAAATCATCGTGGCGTTGAGCGAGAAGTTTGAGGCACTATGTGGCTTCCGTGAAATCGATCAAGTATTGCAGATGGTTGCTGAGCTCAGGCATAATGCCAACGAGCTGCAGTGCGCATCCCTGGATTTTCTTTGCGGGCTTCTAGCCGGTGAGGAACCGCTACGTACCACGGTGTCTGTACTGCTAAATGGCGAACATCGTGATCAAGTGACGGAGCTGACCAAGACGGTGGTGAGCTTGGCTAACGATGTGAACCATAGTCGCTTTGCGGATGCTCTAGCAACCGTGGCCACCGTGGCTACCAACCACCCGGGCGATCCTGGCATTGTGCTTACCCTGCTCCTCAACAGGGTGACGCTTAACCGTGGTGAAGCACTGTATTTAAGGGCAGGCAATATTCATGCCTATCTCAGTGGATTGGGCGTGGAGCTGATGGGGCCCAGCGACAATGTGCTGCGCGGCGGCCTGACTAATAAACACGTAGACGTGCCCGAGCTTCTAGCCGCATTGGATTTCAGAGCCGGTCCTATTCCGTTTCTACCCCCACGCAAAGAGACTGCGAATATTACGAGCTACCTGCCTCAAGACACTGGATTTTCGCTACACCGAGTCACTGGGATTGCAACATTGCCCTTGCATGGAGCGGGAATTGTAATTGGAGAATCTGGGGAGCTAACGATGCGTGAGGTGGGGGAGTCCCGGACAGTAAAGTCAGGACAAGCGTTCTTCGTCACTGCTGCCGATCAGCGGGTTGAGGTATCCGGAGATGGCGCTTTGTGGTTAGCGACCGGAACTCCAGCAGAAATTAAAGAATAGGTGGCGGGCTTCGATCTGGAATCCTAACGTCACCATGTTCTCCGGTTGAGCATTCTTCACAACTGGAAGAATGCTCTGCCGCACCACTTCGGGCCCGCGGGAGCATTTGGTAAAGGCCGAGAATAGCGGTGCGTGGGGGAAAATTCCACGTAGTAGCGGACTTTCCAACGCCGGTATCGTCCTCACAATGGTTCGTGTTTCACGAAGGCTGGCAAGCTAGCGCTTCTAGCGTTTCACTGTGCTCGGGGATTTCTGAGGGCTAGCCGGAAACCTCGGCGGTAGTAGCTAGAGAAGCAATCCGCGTAGGTGAAAATTTTCCTTCTGATCGAGCAGACCTCCGGAAAACAAATTCGAGTGATTTGTGACCCTGCCTCGGAGTGTCGAGGCAGGATCACGGTACGAAATCATTCTTGCGGCCGATCTTCCGCTTGGGTATACGGGGCGACCGGAAGTAGTTTCGGTGAAGTAGCATCGCAAAACGGAACAGGCTTACATCTCAAATAACCACAGATGAACCCCTGACCCTAGCGATTATGACATCAAGCAGGAGTGGAAACTCCTGCTAGCTCTCGCTCGACACTATCGGCGGCTCGGTGCGCGCTGAGCACAGCACCATTGAGCGTGCCGGCCCACTCGGCCGCCGTTTCGGTGCCAGCCCAGTGAATTCGCCCGTGCGTAGCCGCCAAAGACGGACCGTAGCTGGTGGTGGCATAGGGTGCGACGGCGGGATTGGGCCCTCCCGGCGCGAAGTCCTCTTCGCCCCAACAGTGATCGATGTAGTCCACGGGCGTAGCTGCCTGGTCACCGTAAAGCTCCACGAGTTGTTCGATAACACGCTCACGACGATCCTCCAGATTGAACCGGTCATAGACGCGAGGATCCAGGAAGGCCACCAGTACACCCGGGCCGGCGGGGTCAACCGTCACATCGAAGGTGATGAAGGCGGCGCCTGCATCCGAAATCGCGACCCCCGACAGGCCATTCTCGCGCCAGAATGGCTTGTCATAGGCCAGAAAGGCCTTGCTGAGCGAACCCATGCGCCAGGTGCGGCTCAGGCCCTGGGCTTGCTCCGGAAGCTCCGGCTCGAACTCAATATGTGCTCGGTGTGCCGGAGCCGTCGTCGAAATAACATACTTCGCGTGGACGGTGCCCTTCGGGGTCTGAATATCCACCCCATTCTCGTTCTGATCGATCCGCGTGACGGGGGTGCTCAGGTGAATTCGGTCCTCGAGTTCGGCGGCCAGTTCTGCCGCAATCGACTGGAATCCTCCCGTGACACGAGCCTCCTGCTGCCCGCCTTCGACGGCGAGCATATGCTCGAGGCCACCGGCGGCCCGCTGGTAGCGCAAGGCATGCAGTAGTGAGACGTCGCCCAGACTGCAGCCCCACTGGACCTTGGCAACGACCTCTAGAAGTGCCCGCGTGCTCACTGAGGCGCCTTGGGCATCGAGCCATTGGCCGAAGGAAAGCTCATCGAGCTCCTTGGCACCAGGCGAATCCCATGCCGCGTCGACATCGATGCTCTCGACAAGCTCATCTACTTGCTGCTGAATCCGTCCGAGATCCTCGGCATCCACGGCGCCTCCGATGGGCAAGGTGCCCACATACTTCTGGATGTCGCCAGCCATCTTCAGCAGATTATCCCCATCGTGAAACTGAGTCGTGGTGGAGATTCCGAAGCGCTCCATGAGCTGGTGGACAGCGGTGTGGCGTTCAGCCACCCACGTGGCACCTAAGTCAACTGTCACTCCCGCGATCTCGCCCGAGTAAACACGCCCACCGATGCGGTCCCTGCCCTCAAGGATTAGGACCGAACGGCCCTGGCTGGCCAGGCGATCGGCCGCTACCAGGCCTGAGAATCCGGCTCCTACGATTGCGACATCGACTGTAGTCCCGTCGAGCTGTTCCGTAGCGAAGTTTGTCATCTGCGCCTCCTCGATATTCCCCTGATTCAGTGTTTCTGAATTCAGAATTGCTGCACTTTCAAACTATCGGGGGACCGTTGACTGAGGCTACGGAATTGTGCCCCAGTTCTAGAATGCCGGGGTGCACGCTGCACTTAGCACGCTACTTTTCGTCGGTGCACGCGAGTGTGAGGCAAGTGAAGGGCCCATTATCTTTCTCGGTAGGTTAGCGCAGGCAGGACGGGCAAGAGAGTTCACCACAACGTCAACGAACAGATTAGTGCCGCTTCCCTGCCCGTCGGGCCAAGCTTTTGCTGCCGTTGAACAGGTCGTTGAAGCGATCCAAGGCCCAGACGGCCCGTAGCACGAAAGGATTGAGCAGTTTCGACATGGACGCCGGATACTCTGTGGCATCGGACCAAATTCCGGCCAGATCCGCCGACATCTCCCCGTCGATAATGTAGTCGGCGAGTTGATCACCCACGTACGGCACTTGGCAGAGCCCGTGACCATTACACGCCATTGAGTAGTAAACGTTGTCGCCCACCTGACCGGCGACCGCGAGCCAGTCGGGGCTGAACCCGATCCATCCGCCCCAAGCCCGGTCGATGGCCACATCGGAGAGCGAGGGGAAACGATCGGAGAGGTCCTTGCCCATTTCTTGCACGAGCTCGGGGCTCGGAACGCGCTCTGGAAGTGGATATCCCGGGGCGCGTTCGGCGCGGCGCACGCCGCAGACAATGGTGTTGCGTTCGGTGAGTCGGTAGTGGGTCATCAACTGGTGTTGGGTGATGATGCCGCAACGACTGGTCCACTCCAGCTCGGCGAGCCGTTCGGGCGCGATGGGCTCGGTTTCGATTTCGATGACATAGAGCGGAGTCGAGAGGTGTTTGGGCGTGATCTCCCATTCGCCGCTGTAGGCGCTGGTCGCGAGCACGACTTTGTTGGCTCGTACCGTACCGCCGGGAGTGCTGATCTCCACCACGCCACCGGTGCGCTTCACGTCGCTGACCGGCGACTGTTCGTAGACTCGTGCCGAGGAAGACAGCAGCCCTTGGCGCACACCGCGGGCGAGCTTGCCCGGGTTGAGCATTCCGCCGATGGACTCGCGCATCCCACCGACAAAGCCGGCCGGCAGGCCCAACTCCTTGCGATTGCCGACCGTTCCGTGGCCACCGAAGGTGCGCAGTAGTGCGGCCTGAGTGCGTACACGAAGCATCATCATAGGAGAGACCGCGCCCCATACCAGGCCATTGGGCACATAGTCGCAGTCGATGTTGTGCTTATTCATCAGATTCTCAACATAGTGGCCCGCATTCTCGGCAAGCTTCACCATGACCTGTAACTTTGAGGGAGACTGCAAGGCCAGCATACGCAGGTCTCCGCCTGGTGCCCCGGCGATCTGGCCGCCATTGCGTGAGGCGGAACCAAAACCACAGAACTCGCCCTCGAGCAGAACCACATCATGGTTGCGTTCGGCCAAACGTAATGCAGTTGCCATGCCGCCCATACCCCCACCGATGACGGCGATGTCGCAGGTGAGATCTCCGTCTACTGCGGGCTGCAGATCTTCTGGTCGGTCGATCCAGCCGCTGAAGTTGCTGTACTTCGTGGTGTCGGTTCTCATGATGTGCTGATCTCCTTCGGGTAGGGCTTGGACCCTGGGCCCGAGCAAGCACGGCCGGGATCACTCGGCTACTACGTGTGTCTGTGACGGGTCAGAGCGAGAGCGACCGATGGCGCGCTACCTTTGCGGGCGTTCCAGGGAAGAATCTCAGTCTGTGGGCTACGACGGGGCCAGGTCAACGAGATGCTGCGGTGTCACCTTGAAAAGAGCACAAGTCGGTGCATGATGCACTCTGGGGGTATGTCTCAAGTGCATACTTCACCCGCATTTTTGGGACTGCAACCGGGGTTGCCGTGGCGGGATTTAATCGCTGGAGGTCGCGAATTCCGGCACGAGATCGAGCACGAGTAGTGCTGCAGCTAGGTGCACAGGATTGTCTTCGACCTTGGTGGCGGAGAGCTCATTGGCCCGTGCTACGCGGCGTTCGACGGTGTTCCGGTGCAGGAAGAGTTTGCTGGCAACACGGGTGGCCGTGAAACCGCACTGAATGTAGGTCAACAGGGCCTGGCGCAGCGATGCATCCGCCGCGGCCAATTCCCCTAGGGTGCTGAGCACAAATCGTTGGGCGCTTTGCCGATCCTTGGTCAGCCCGTCGACAAGCTCCACCTCGGCGTACTCGGTGAAGCGTCGCGAGGCACCCAGCCGAACCAGCATTGACTGGGCCGCTAAGGCTTCTTGATGGCTGGATCTAAACCCCTCGAGCCCGTTCGACGTCCGGCCGATGGCAGCGCTCACCCGTGGAAACTCTTTCAACGTCTGCTCAAGTAAGCTGCGGTCGGGGCGAGTCGGGCCGGAGAACCAGAGCCAGCGCGAGGCAGTGCTGGCCCGGGCCACAAGTTGCGGCTGGCCACGGGTCGCGGCGCGCAGAGCAGTGAGGGCACGTTCAAGTTCCTCGGCCTGTTCGGGGCCGTCGGTCCAGAGCAGCAGTGCGCAATGTTCGCGGGCCATCCGATAACCTAGGCGCTCTTCAGCCAGATACTGATTGATCGGCGCGCCGCTGGCGATGAGCTGAATCATAGCCACCGCCTGTGCGCTGGCATGATCGATTGCCGCATCGAGACTCGCCTCGCGAAGCATCGCGACATGATCGAGAGCATACTGCACCAAGGAGTGCGCCGAGCGGTCCAGCACCTCGATAAGAACCTCGGGCTCTGCACTGTACTCGATACACGCCTCGACCCATCGTTTCCAACCCACGCCGAGGGCCGCACGCCAGCCCGCCGTGGGATCTGGGGCCAGTCCACGGCGTGAAAGATCCTCAATATATGCGGCGATCCGACGTCCCACGTAGGGCTCGACCCGGGCCCCGGGGCGCTGGATATTCGAGGTTAACCACTGCACAAGATCCGAGCGGTTGTGTTCGCGGGTCTCCTTCTGCAAGGATCCGTCGGCGAGCATGCCGGGGTCGCTGAAGGGGGCCACCGACGCCTCGGCGATAGCGTCTGCCATCGCGTCCACATCGGCGAGCAGTCGCTCGCAGAGCGCACGGATCATCTCCGCGGCGGCCGGACGGGGCGGGGGCCACAATTCTTCCATATCGGTAGTCTGCCGTACCGCGCCGCAACAGTCACGGATGCGTTGATGTCCTGCGCCACGCAAAGTGCACTGTGCACCACGACGCGGCAAAGCGAGTGCTTGCTGCTGTGGCGCGCATCACCATCTGGCCGTGACACTGGATCGATACCGACCACTAGCGAGGAGAAAACGATGACGCACGGCAGGGCAGATATTCTCGAGGAGCTCGACATCGTCGTAATCGGAGCGGGAATTTCCGGGATCGGGGCCGCGATTCACTTCGATAAGGAGCTTCCCGGGAAGTCCCTGACGGTTCTCGAAGCCCGTGAGGGCCTCGGCGGTACGTGGGACCTTTTCCGCTATCCGGGTATACGTTCCGACTCTGATCTGCATACCTTCGGTTATGAATTCAAGCCTTGGCGGCATGAGCATGCTATTGCCGATGCCGATCTGATCCTCAATTATTTGCGTGAAGCGGTGCAGGAGAACGCACTGGAGGAACGCATCAGGTTTCGACACCGGGTGCGGCAAGCGCACTGGTCATCAGCGGAGGCCAAATGGACTCTGGAAGTCGACGCGACGGATCCCGCCACGGGGCACACCGAGGTGCGCCACATCAAGGCTAGTTGGGTTTTCGCCGCTACCGGCTACTACCGGTACGACCAGGGATACGCGCCGACTTTCCCGGACCAGGATGCCTTCGAGGGGCAGCTGGTGCATCCACAACACTGGCCCGAGGACCTTGATTACAGTGGCAAGAAAGTCGTCATTATCGGAAGTGGCGCCACGGCCATCACCATGGTGCCAGCCATGCTCAAAGGTCCCAAAGCTGCAGCACATGTGACCATGCTTCAGCGCACCCCCAGCTATGTGCTCTCTGCACCGCGCGTCGACGGGCTTGGGCAGGTATTGACTAGGTTGCTCGGTGAGGAGCGTGGCTACAAGGCCACCCGTTTCAAGAACATCTGGATAGACCGTGGCATCGTCAAGGGGCTACGAACCTTCCCAAAGCTAGGGCGTAAGCTTATCCGCCGCGAAACCATCAAACGCCTCGGTAAGAACTTCGACGTCGATAAGCACTTTAACCCGCCCTACGATCCGTGGGATCAGCGACTGTGTTTGGCACCGGATGGTGACTTCTTTGACGCCATCGCCACGTCAGGGGCCACGGTGGTCACCGATTCCATTGCCCGCTTCAGCCCGAAGGGGATCGTATTGACCTCGGGTGAAGAGCTCCAAGCCGACATCGTCGTCACTGCAACCGGACTCAATTTGCAGCTCTTCGATGGGATGCCGATGACCATTGACGGTGAACCGGTAGATATCACTGACTCAGTGGCCTACCGTGGGACGCTGCTTAGTGGCCTGCCCAATTGGGCGATGGCGATCGGCTACACCACCTCGTCATGGACCCTGAAAGTGGGACTACTCTGCCGCTACTTCGTCGACCTGCTTCGATATATGGATGAACACGGTCACGACATGGTGGTGCCGGTGGCAGTACCAGGCATGTCACGGCGACCGATTATGGACTTGGCCTCTGGGTATGCCAAGCGCGCCGAGGGCAAGTTGCCGAAACAGGGAACCAGCGGCCCCTGGAGGATGGCCATGTCCTATCCGGAAGACTCCAAGGCCCTGCGTGGCGACGTGGTGGATGCGAATCTGCGTTTTGCTTCCACCGATCCTGCCGCGAGACCCATCAACGCGAGGCAGTCGGCTCATGTCTAAGACCGAAGCATCAGGCATCGACAGGTTTGCACAGACCTCACAAGGAACGCGGATCTGCTATCGCGACATGGGCGAGAGCTCTAGCCCGGCGCTACTGCTGCTCGCCGGGCTCGGCGAGGACCTAACTTTCTGGACCGACGACTTCTTCGATGCCCTAGTAGACCGCGGATTCCGGGTTATCGCGATCGACAATCGCGATGTGGGACGCTCCAGTTTCGTCCAGCAGCCAGCCCCACCCGTCTGGCGTCAATTGGCCGGGCTGCCGCGGCCGGACGCCTACACGCTGAAGGATATGGCGCAGGATGCACTCGGAGTGCTCAACCATTTGGGCCTCGAGCGGGTCCATCTTGTCGGTCGGTCCATGGGCGGGATGATCGCCCAGATCATCGCGGCCACCGAACCACAGCGTGTGCTCTCGCTATGCTCTCTATACTCCAGCACCGGAGCGAAGGGCGTGGGCGGACAGGCCCTTTCGACCTTAGGCATTTTGGCCGCACAGGCCGCACAGAACCGGACGCAGGCGGTGATCGATCACCTGCGCATCACCAGACACGTCGCGGGCACCGCACACCCACTGGACGAAGTCGCCGAGGCGGCGATCGCGGCCACCGGATGGGACCGTTGCGCGGGCAACCAGGCGGCGGGCGTCGCTAGGCAGATCCAAGCCATCAAGGCCACCGGCGACCGGAGCGCACAGCTACGCCGGATCACCGCCCCGACCCTAGTGATCAATGGCGACCGCGACCTGATGATCGACCCGAGCGGAGGGCGCGCCACCGCGGCAGCGATCCACGGCGCGAGGCACATTGTGATTCCAGGTATGGGTCACCACGTGCCGCAGACGCTGATTGCCACCCTTGTTGAACATATCGCGGAGCACGCGGGCCGCGTCGTGCAAGGAGGCTCGCATGTCGCGCAGGTCTAAAGACTCACTCCAGACGGAATCGGTTGACGCCGTGATCGTTGGCGCAGGGTTCGCCGGGCTCAGTGCCGCAGAGCGACTGTCGAGTGCCGGGGCGTCCGTACTGGTGCTCGAAGGCAAAGATCGTGTTGGCGGCCGTTCGTTCACAGGCGAGGTAGCCGGAGTCAAAGTGGACTTCGGGGCCACATGGGTCTCTCCACGACATACCGCAATCCGCAATCTAGCCATGAAAGTCGGTTGCACCACGACCCCGCAGTTCGCCCGCGGCCGTAACGTCCAGTGGCTACTGGGTAAGCGGCGCACCTATAGCGGCACTATCCCGCCGGTCTCTATCGCCGGGGTCGCGGACATGGCTCGCATTCAGCTGGCGTTGGAACGGTTATTGTCCACGATCGACGTGAGCGCGGCTTGGCGCTCGCCGGATGCGGCCGAGCTGGACAGCATTTCCTTCGGTGAATGGCTAGATAGTAAACGTGCAATGGCCAGTACCCGGGCGCTGATGACGGTGGTTGCTAAGGTGCAATGGGGTGCCACTCCGGCGGATGTGTCCTTACTCCACGTGCTGCGCTATATCCGGGCGGTCGGAGGCATCGATCATATGCTCGATGTCGATGGAGGACAACAACAGGACCGCATCACCGAAACCACGCAAGAGATCGCCCGGCGGCTGGGTGATCGTCTCGGGGACCGGCTCAGACTGCAGTGCCCCGTGCGGAGGATCGTCGAGGATGAGAACTGTTTGACCATTTACGGGGACGGCCTCCGTATTTCCGCCGATCATGTCATCGTCACCGCGGCCCCATCGGATCGGGTGGGCATCGAGTTCGAACCGCCACTACCTGCACAGGCTCAAGGGCTGGCGCGCACGTGGCGGATGGGCGTTCTGAGTAAAGCCTTTATCGCATACGAGCAGCCGTTTTGGCGAAGCGAGGGACTCTCGGGAGAAGCCGTCACCGACACCGGAACCGTCTTTATTACTTTCGATGTTTCTCCGGACCCGACGGGCCCCGGCATCCTGATGGCCTTCTGTGATCCGCGAGTATTCGACGCGTTCGAACCCGCCGAGCGACGCGAGCGCGTGCTACGCCAACTCGTCGACCTCTATGGCGAGCAGGCCGCTAGGCCACTCGACTATGTCGATCACCGATGGTCGGCCGAGTCCTTTGCCCCGGGCGGGCCAAATCCTGCGGTAGCACCCTATGCGACCACATCCTTTGGCGACGCACTCACCGCACCACATGGGCGGGTCGAATGGGCAGGAACGGAAACCGCCGGAGAATGGGCAGGCTGCATGAACGGTGCCGTGCTCACCGGTCAACGCGCGGCTGAACGGGTTATCGCGCGTCTCAGAAAGGACTTAGAACGATGATCGAGATTCTCTTCCTCGTGGCCGACCTCTGGATGATTACCGTCGGATTAGTTTGCGGGGTGAAATTCTTTCGACGCTACGGTAATCATCTGCTCGGCATCGAATGGCTGGTCGTGGCGACCTCGGGCACTAACTTCTTGCTCTGGTCACTGCTCGGTGGTGATGAAAGTAGTCCGCTATATGCCATCGCCTACTTCTTTGACGCGTTCTCGCGGTCCTTCGGGATTACCCTCGTACTCGTCCTTGGTCTGATGGCCGTCACGCACCGCTATAAGCCTCGCCCGGCGATCGAGATCGGGGCGTTGGCGTTAGCTCTTGTCGGTGGTCTGTACCTGCGGCAGTTCCACGATGACGGCACCCTGTATGTGGCACCAGCAACCTTCTTCGTGGTGACCAACCTGGCCACCTCGGTGTTCTTGATCTACTTCGCTACCCGACTCTGGCGTGCCGGGGCACGGGCCGTAGCGATCTGGACCGGAATCGTCACCGTGGCGGCCATGGTTATCGCACTGACCTACGATTTCTTCCCGTTCCCCTTCGACGACGTCAACCGCACCTACTTCTACACCGCGGCGTTGACTACCTGGGGCGCCCAAGGTCTGGTCTACTTCCTCGGTTATCGTGCGTTACATGAGCACAATCTAGCCGGTGGGAACATCAGTGTGGATAGCACGGTTCCGCTGCCCGATCATCGAACGGCCTGAGCTGGACGGTTCTTCTCGGGCCGTGAGTCATTGGCGGGCCGATAGCCGCCCCGACGCATTCGAATGCGTCGGGGCGGCTCCGCTTGTGTGGGCTATCGCCGATGATCAGAAAGTCTGCGCTGGGGAACGCTTGTCTTCAAGTGCTTGAAGTTTCTACCGTTGAATAGGTGAGCTCATCAACCATTCGGCAACGCTATTCGATTAGGGAAGCGGCCGCCTTAACCGGACTGCCGGCCAGTACCCTGCGGTATTACGAATCCATCGGCATTATTGAGCCTATCGGCCGGGACGAAAGTAGCGGCCACCGGGTATACACCCCACAAGATCTGGACGTGTTGACCGCTGTTGCATGTCTCTCGGCGACGGGGATGTCGGTGGCCGATATGCGGCACTACATTGCCAATAACCGTGTCGGTCCCGAAGCGGCCGGTCAACAGATCGAGCTATTGCGGGCTCAAGGCGAGCAATTGGCCGCCGAAGCCCGGCAGCTCGAGGTCCGTCGACGGTACGTCGCTCTCAAGATCGAGTACTGGGAGGCCGTCGCGGCTCAAGACCTCGAACGTGCAAAGAGCATCGGATTGGAGGCGATCGAAATGGCCGCCGAACTGACGAAAAGCACCAAGGGCTGAACTGGGCGCAACCGATAAGCATCGGTTGCTTTGCGGGATGGGTGCCGCGGTAGAGCTTCGTCCATTTTAAGGACGACCGGTTACCTTGCGCCCGCACACACTTTTAGGAACGAAGGAGCAATACATGTCCATGACTGTTAACGCCTATGCAGCACCAGCCGCTGGCGCCGACCTCATCCCCACGAAAATTGAGCGGCGTGCAGTTGGTCCGAAGGACGTGCTGATCGAAATCAAATTTGCGGGCATCTGCCACTCCGACATCCACACGGTCCGCGGTGACTGGGGAGATCAAAGGTACCCCTTGGCCCCGGGGCATGAAATTGCCGGCATCGTATCCGCGGTGGGCGACGAGGTGACAAAGCACGCAGTCGGTGACCGTGTCGGGGTTGGCTGCATGGTCAACTCCTGCGGAAACTGCACCAACTGCCTTGCCGGAGACGAGCAGTACTGCTCGCAAGGGATGGTGGGTACCTATGGTGCCACGGACCGCGATGGCACCATTACGCAGGGTGGTTACAGCACCCACGTGGTTGTGACCGAGGACTTTGTCTTGAAGATTCCGGAGGGAATCGAGCTCGACGTCGCCGCTCCACTGCTCTGCGCAGGAATCACCACGTTCTCGCCATTGCAGAACTGGGGCGCCGGACCCGGGAAGAAAGTCGCCGTGGTGGGCCTCGGGGGCCTGGGCCACATGGCGGTGAAAATCGCCCATGCTATGGGTGCCGAGGTTACGGTACTCTCGCAGTCGCTGAAGAAGCGCGAGGATGGATTGCGTCTCGGCGCGGATCACTACTACGCGACCAGTGATGAAAACACCTTCGCCGACCTAGCCGGATCCTTGGACCTGATCATCAATACCGTCAGCGCGCCGATTGACGTCAGCGCCTACCTGGGCTTGCTGACCGTTGGAGGAGCCATGGTCAACGTCGGGGCGCCGGCAGAGCCGCTACCCGTGCATGCGATGGCATTGATCGGCGGTCGACGTTCGTTCGCCGGTTCCATGATTGGTGGCATTGCCCAAACACAGCAGATGTTGGACTTCTGCGCCGAGCACGGCATCGGAGCGGATATCGAGGTCATTGAAGCGGCAAAGATTAACGAGGCCTATGAGCGAGTTCTCGCCTCGGATGTGCGCTACCGATTTGTCATCGATACCGCCACGCTGAACTAAGAGTTCGCCCGAGTCGTGCGCGCCGAACTAGCATCCGTAGCGCAGCATTAGTCAGTAGTTCGGCGCGGTGGCGGCTTTTGCATACTGGTGACCCCACGCCAGCGGCATTGCCGTATCCGAGTGCTTAGCCAAGTATCGGCTCTACTTATCTAATTTCATTGACTGGGGAGCCTTATGTCTAGGCCTTGTAATAGAAGCATTCGGTTGCTGGCGATGGGCTCCTTGCTACTTCTTGGGCTGGGCGCCACGGGCTGTTCGGCGCCAGCGCCTGAGCCTCACGACCTTCTCCCGATACTTGCCACAGCAGATGAGAGCATGGAGACCATGCCGCCGGAGTTCGCTCACTGGCTCGACGAGGACAGCCTGCAGCCCAAACTCGTACGATTTCTCGGCGAAAATGATGTGGTAACCATATGGGTGGGAGTAGACGCAGAGAACTTTATCTGTGTGTTCTATGACATGCTTCAGGATCAAGGCAGTGGTGGTTCGATGTGTCTGCCGACGGAACTGTTTGCGGAACATGGATCCCACGGTGGATTCACAAGAAATGACGGAGGGCACCTACTGAATCAAGGTTTCTTCCTTGCACCTGAAGGTTATGTTCTGGATGAAGTGCCGCGTGGTCTCGAAAAGATTCTCGACAACTTCTACGCGGGAGATTTCAGCCAACTAGACACCCCAGTGAGGTTCTACAACAAGGCAACAGGGCGTGAAATAGCGTTCATGCAATGACCGCTTCTATGGAGGTTGAAGTCTGTTCACCGTGCCCAATTGTTTGTGCGAAACCGCTTTTCGCGCGGAGCCGGTATGGAAGAGATCGCTCGGATCCCATAGGCGGGTTCGTGTGGGGGAGAGCCAGCCGTAGTTTTCCAATTGGGGGAGAACTACGGTTGGCCATATCGTGCTTTGTTATTGCTTGGACTGCCTTGCGAAGTCCACCGACCTGAGGCTGAGCAATTTGGTTCAAGGCAGAGAAAAGACTTTGCAGGAAAGAGCAATCGTGGGTAGGCCTCCTGTAGAAGCAGACTATGGCCTAAGGCCCAACAGTGGTGTCAACATTCAACGTGCGTTGTTCGGCGATTGCCGAAGCTACTGATTTGACCGCAGCCAATCTCGTCGGCGACCCCCGGAAGGCAATTAACCTCGGGTGGCTTGCCCAGTTGAGGGCTTTGGATGTACGACTCTGGATTCTTGCTACGGCGATGGCACAGCGACTAACACCGAAGTAGTTGAGGCAGCGGGGAAACGTCGCCCGTGCGCGAGACTAGTCTCGGTTGTGCAAAACTACTTGGTCACCAAGGCCTTCACGCTCAACAATGAATGGGCCGATTAGCGTCCCCCAAGGAATTGAGCCTTTCCTTATATTCGGAACAGCGGACTGTATTGCCGCCATCCACCCGCTCACGTAGCATCGAGATTCATACGAATAACTCGATGACACGGAGTGCTTAAGTCAATGGTGCAGAAAATTCGACGCCGCCTGCTAATCGTCTGCTCGTCTATGGCCGTGGTAGTGGTGGCCAGTGGATGCTCGCCGGCAACGACCGATGTCAACGAGTTGCTACCAACCTTCGCTTCGGAAAGCGGCGGATCCCAAGACAAACTACCCGAAGGGCTGGATTCGCAGACCAGTCCCGAGGGTAAACCGCTGGTATCTTCGCGGTTTCTCGGTGGAAACGAAGAAGCAGGTGTTTGGGCCACGCTCGATTCCGAGGACAACATATGTGTGACGATCTCTTTTACTGGTGAGGTCGGGGGTGGATCTAGCTGCCGCACACCCGAAAAGTTCGCTATGCACGGACAATTCGGGGCAATCACGAGCTCGCACGGAAATGAATCCCGGAAGCAGGGCTACTTCCTCGTACCAGAAGGCTACGTACTAGATAAGGTGCCGAACGAACTTGAGAAGATTCGCGACAACCTCTACATGGGTGATGCTGACGCGGTGACCGAATCGCTGGTCTTCCGCGACTATGAAAGCGGCCGGGAAATTGATTTTCCGCGCTAACATCGGAGAAAATCTGCCGAGCTAGAATGCTTTGTCGGGGTTCAAGATGCCCAGCGGGTCGAAAGCATTTTTGATTCGTTGGTGTAACTGCACCGACGTATTGCCGAGTTCCTCGCGCACCCATTCGCGTTTGAGGAGACCCACCCCATGTTCGCCGGTCAGCGTTCCGCCCAGCTGCTTGGCGAGCTGGAACATTTCCCCAAGCGCTTCCTTCGCAGGGCCGCTGGTGATGGATTCGTCGGGTGCCACGACGATCATCGGGTGCAGGTTGCCATCGGCGGCATGGGCCACCGAGAAGATCCGCACGCCGGTGCGTTCGGCGATGCGTTCCAGACCGGCGAAGGCTTCCGCTAACCGGTTGCGTGGCACCGCGATATCACCAATGGAAACCCGTCCGAGCTGTTCCAGCGAAGGGATCGCATCCCGCCTGGCCTGCACCAGTGCCTGTGCTTCGGCGTCGTCGGCCGCGGTGTGCACCGAGGTTGCGAAAGGCGAGATGGCCTGAATAATCTCGTCCAACTCAAGATGGGCTCCGTACCCGTCGGTCTGGGCCAGTAGGAAGGCGCCACCTTGGGCGCGGTGGGAAGTGCCTTGCGCCAGATCGATGGCCTCGAGGGTGGGGCCGTCGATTAGTTCGAGGATCGAGGGCTGGATGCGGGCGGCCGTGATGGCCGATGCCGCCCGCCCGGCCATTTCGACATCAGTAAAATAGGCGGCCGCGGTTTCGGTGCGCACGGGTTTGGGTCGTAGCCGCAGGGTTGCTTCGACCACGATGCCCAGGGTGCCTTCGGAGCCGATGAATAATGCGTTGAGGTCATAACCAGTCACGCCCTTGATGGTGTTGCGGCCGGTCCGCAGAAGCTGACCGTCGGGTAGCACCACCAAGAGGGAGAGGATGGATTCACGGGTAACCCCGTATTTAGCGCACCACATGCCGCCGGCATTCGTGGCGATATTTCCGCCGATCGAGCAGATGGCGGTGCTGGCGGGATCTGGGGCGTAGAACAGCCCGTAGTCCGCCGCGGCAGCGTTCACCTCTGCGTTGAGTACCCCGGGTTGCACCACGGCCAGCATCTCCACCTCGTCGATGCTGAGGATCTGATTCATCGCCGAGACATCGATGACCACCTGACCGGCGGCGGCGCTCGCTCCCGCGGCGAGCCCGGTCCCGGCCCCACGCGGCACCACCGGAATACCTTCACGATGCGCCGCCTGCAAGGCCGCGCGAACCTCCTCGACGCTATGGCAATGCACCACCGCATCGGGGAGGGTCGCCGGAGTGTATCCGGAGCGATCGGTGCAGGCCGCCGTGCGTGCGCTGAGATCGGTGTCGTAATGCGGGTGATCCGCTAACGAGGTGAGGTTTTCGACTGAATCGGTAGACATCGGCGGACTCCATCGCATCGCTCGACTGCACTTTGAAGCGAGTCTACTGGTAGATGCAGGTCCAGCGTGACAGGTTACCGCCGCTTACTGCCGCGGCGACGTGGTTACCGCCGACGGCTTCTGTGGAGGCCTAACCGTTGGCCAGGAACTTGGAGAAAGCGGCGAGCCCGTCGCGGAGTACCTGCGTTTCGTTCGCGTAGCCGATGCGCAGGTAGCCTTCCATGCCCAGTGCCGACCCCGGGGTGAAGAGCACCCCGCAGCCCCGCAGGATTTCCACCGCATACTCATGAGATGGCGTCTTGACGCTGTATTTCAGCAGCGCGGTGGTACCCCCGGCAGGTTTGACGTAGTCAATGTGGTCCTCCGATTGCACCCAAGCGTCGAGTATGCGCAGGTTCTCGGCGGTAATCGCACGCGAGCGCTCCAGGATCTGCTCGGCATGACGCAGCGCCATGGAGGCAAAAGCCTCGTCGATCATGCCCACGCTGATGGTGTTGTAGTCGCGGTGGATCATGATGCGTTCGAGCAGTTCCTCGGGTCCGGCAATCCAGCCCAGGCGGAGTCCAGCCATGGAAAACGACTTGGACATGCTCGCGGTACTGATGCCCTTCGCGTAGAGATCGGCGATGGACGCGGTTACGTGTGGTGCGTGTTGGTCAATGCCGCGGTAGACCTCATCGCAGAGCACCCAGGCGTCGCTCTGCGCGGCGAGTGCGGCGATTTTCTCGAGGGTCGTCGCATCGATCAGTGCGCCGGTGGGGTTATTTGGGTTATTCAGCGCGATGAGCTTGGTGGTGGGTTTCAGGAGCGCAGCCAGCTCGTCGAGGTCCGGTAAGAAACCGTTCTCTTCGCGCAGTGGCAACAAATCCACGGTGGCACCGAGACTGCGTGGAATCGAATAGTGCTGCTGGTAGGTGGGGACGACGGCGATGACATGATCTCCGGGTTCGACCAGGGTGTGGTGAACGAGGGAGTTGGCGCCGATCGCCCCGTGGGTGGTCAGTATGTTGGCGGCTTTCTGCTCGGTGTAGAGCGCAGCGATCAGTTCCCGTAGATCCTCGCGACCGGCAATGGCCCCGTAGCTCAGCCGCATGGCCGAAAGCTCGTCGAGAATGCTCTCGCGCTCGCCGGCGAGGTTCAGCAGTTCGCCGACGGTCAGCGAGTCCACGCAGGTTTCGGCGAGGTTGTAGGTGCAGTTGTTCTCGTACTCGTTCATCCAGATTTCGACGCCGAAGTCTTCGATCTTCATGGGGCTCCTCTGTCGTTGCCAGTGTTCGGTTTTGTCTAATATAATGCACATGGTGTCCTGTGTGGCAAACACGTTGGTGGTGAGGAGGAAACGCCGTGGGTGAACCCGAGGGCGGGAGCGCGGGGCTTTTGCAGCAGGTTGGCATGGCCGTGCGCGATCTACGGATGCAGCGTGGACTGTCCATGGTGGCCCTGTGTGAGGCGGCCGGGATCTCGCGCAGCATGCTGGCTTCCATTGAGGGCGGCAAGGCCAACGCGTCGCTGGTGACCATCGACAAGTTGGCGGCGGCGCTGGGTGTCGACTTCGCCGATCTGGTTGGTGCGCGCAGCGGCACCCCGGTGCAGTCCGTGTCCGCCGCTCAGGCCTCGGTTTTGTGGCGCGCCGCTGGGGAGGGCGGTCTGGGACGGATGTTCCTGTCCACGCGCGGCGTCGGGCGAGCCGAGTATTGGGACTGGTCGCTGGCGCCAGGACAGCGCTACGAAGCCCAGCCCGATGCACCGGGATCCGAGGAATTGCTGGGTGTGCAGCAGGGCACGTTAACGGTCTGCTTCGACGCCGAGCGGGTGCAGGTGCCGACCGGTACGGTGCTACGCATCCCGAGTGATCGGCACTACAGCTACCTGAATGAAGGTGCCCAGGACGTGCGGTTCGTGAGGATCGTGGTGATCAATTCGGGGCGTTAAGCCGTGGCCTCTCTACGGGGCGGATGGCTGGTGCCGATCGGATGCGAGCCGGGCCCTGTGGTTGGTGCGGTTGTGCCGGAGCTACGGGCCAAGCAACCCGATGGGGACCACGTGGATTCCGTCCGGGCGAGTATATGCGAATTCTCCGCCGGTCACGATGATCTTGGCGAGAGGCGGTCCAGATGCGCCCTGATCCACGTTGTCGATGAATGCGGTGAGGGATTGCGCCGCCTTGTCCTCGGCATTCGCGCCGAGCTTGATCTCGACCGCGGCCCATTGTCCATTGGGGAACTCGATGATGGCGTCGATTTCCCGGTTTCGCGAATCCCTCACGTGCATGACGTGCCCGCTGCTGGCTTGGGTGTATATGCGTAGGTCCCGAACGACAAGTGACTCGAAGAGCTGGCCGAAATACTCCAGGTCGCCGAGGAGGCGATCGGGTCCCGCACCCAGGGCGGCGGCACCCAAGGACGGGTCGACGAAGTGCCGCTTGACGGCGGCCCGAATGCGGTCTTTCGAGCGCAGCTTCGGGGACCAAGCGGGCTGGTCTTCGACCACGAAAATGCGTTCCAGGGCCTGATGGTACGCCGAAACCGATCTCGCGCTCAGTCCTCCGACCGGCCCCATATCGGCGGAGATGGTATTGAAGCTGGCTTCGGTGCCTACCGATCGAGCCAGCGAGCGTATGAGCAAGCCAGTTCGCGCTGCATCGCGACGTGGCTCGTCATCAAGAGCGGGCAGGTCGACACGTGCGACATCCGCCAAGTAAGAGCGCAGGAATCGCTGGGCTTGGTCGGCGCCAAGGCGTTGTAAACCAGGCCAGCCGCCTATGACTATCCTCTCCGCAAGCGCGCGAACGGTCAGCGGGCTTCGCTGTGGCTTCAAGAGCCCGCCAGCCATGATTTCCTTCAACGACGCTTGACCGCTGGAGTGGCCGCTCTCGAAGAGAGACATGGGCCGCATTCGCATCCGCAGGATCCTGCCTGCGCCTGAGTGGCGAGTGTGGTCATCTGCGGGTACGGCAGAGCCGGCGAGCACGTACTGACCCGGAGTCTGTGCGCTATCGACCGACGCGCGCACCTGATTCCACACGCCCGGGATGACTTGCCATTCGTCGATGAACCGGGGCTTGTCGCCGTCGAGAATCAGCGACTCGTCGATTTCGGCGAGCCTTCGAGCATTCTGATCGATATCGAGTTGGATGTGGCTGCGGGAATGGTGCCGGCCGGTTGCGGACTTGCCACAAGCTCTGGCGCCTTCGATGAGAATGGCGCCAGCCATCGCCTGGAGTTCAGAAATTTCCTGGTCAACAACTCTCGGAAGGTATTCCATGTGCCTATGCTACGTCTCTATCGACACGTTTGTGAATAATCTAGCGACACATTTATGAATGATTTAGCGACACGTTTGTGAATCGCTATGGTGCAGTCGGACCGAGTGTCGCTCGGCCTACTCGGAGGGCGTGAGCTTGCCGCAATGAGGCCCAAGCCGCTGCCAGATCTTTGGCCCGAGGTCCGCGACGAGGCCGCGTTCTCCGAAGGGGCGGAAGCCTGCGCAGTGGTCGGGGCGCGCTCGGCCGCCGTGGTGCTCAGTCCTCGGCCACGTTGAGTCGGTGAAGCAACTCGGCGAAACGCTGCACGTCCTCGTCGGACCATTCATCGAGTTTGCGACGCAGGTTTTGCCGCGCCTCGGTGCCCGTGGCGATCCACGAGGTACGCGCTTCATCGGTGATGGAGACCAACTGCGCCCGGCGGTCGGCCGGATCGCTGATGCGAGTGATCAGCCCCTGGGTTTCCAGCTGCTTGATGATGCGCGAAACGGTGGCCTTGTCCAGTTCGAGGTGCTCGGCCAACTCATTCTGCTGCTGCCCGTCGCGCTTCACGAGCAAGGCCAAAACCTTGTAACCGGCCGGCTGCAATTCCGGATGGATTTGCCGGGCGCGACGACGCAAGGTGCGGCGGGCGCGAATCAATGTGGCGGTGAATTCTTCCTCCACCTGCTGGTACAGCTTCTCGTCGTGCATTGCTCCATTCTAGGTTCCCGTAGCAGAAATAGGGTTCTCGAAACCTGAAACGTGACCCAGCCGCTACATCCGCCCGCGCGGATAGTGACAAAATGGCACCAGAAGCGTTGCATATTCGAAGGAGAGAGCGTGAGTTACCAGGTGGGCCCCGCCGAGCAAATCCCCGAGGGAGAGGCGTTGCTCGTCGATTCCAGGGACAGTGGAGCGGCCGAGGATATTGCGATCTTCCACGCTGAAGACGGCAATTTCTATGCCCTGCAAGACGAATGCACCCACGAAACCGCCTCCTTGGCGGATGGATGGATCGACGGAACCGAGGTTGAATGCCCGCTGCATTCGGCCAGCTTTTGCCTGAAGACCGGCAAGGCCCTGTGCATGCCGGCCACCGTAGACGCGCGCACCTATAAGGTCGAGGTCGTCGATGGACAACTCGAACTCGATATCTAGCATGGCCCGTGTACAGATCGTCGGCGCCGGTGTCGCCGGATTTACGCTGACCCGCGAGCTCATCCAACGCGGCTACCGTGGCGAGATCGTGCTCAGCGACCCGCAGGGTTTGCCCTATGACCGGCCGCCGCTGAGCAAGGCGCTGCGCCGCGAGTACTTCATGCCCGCCAGTTGGTACGCGGAGCACGGCGTGCAATTGCGCGCCGAGGCGATCAATGATCCAGCGCTGCCCGAAGCCGCCGACGAGTGGCTGGTGTTGGCCACCGGGAGCAGGGCCAAGAAGCTGACCGTGCCCGGCGCCGAGCATGCGCTGAGCCTGCATACCGCCGACGAGGCCGAACTCATTGCCCGGCGGCTGGATCAGGGCATGTTCGCGATGCCCGTGGCCATTATCGGGGCCGGCCTTGTGGGCGCGGAGTTCGCCTCCGCGGCCCGACAGGCCGGCGCGCAGGTGACGCTGTTTTCGGCCTCCAGTGCCCCCTTGGCCCGGGTACTCGGCGACGAGATGGCGCGCGAACTACACGCCGCCCACCGGCGCAACGGAGTCACCTGCGTGGACGCCGCAGTGACCGAGGTCGGGCCGGATTACGTGGTGGCCGCCGGGCAACGGCATGAGGCCGCGCTGATCGTTGCCGCAGTGGGGGCCGAAGCCGACACCACCGTGGCCGAAGGGCTTGGCCTTGCGGTGGACGATGGAATTCTGGTTGACGACGCGCAGCAGGTGCTTGGCCAGCGCCAGGTGCTCGCCATCGGTGATGCGGCCCGTCGGCTCGATCATCCGCGCGCGGTGCACTGGGAAGCGGCCATGGACGATGCGGCCATTGCCGCCGCGGTGATCACCGGGCAACCGGCGCCAGCCCGCAAGGTCGACTGGTTCTGGTCCGATCGTCACGACCAGCATGTCGAGGTCCTCGGTGATTTCTCACGGGCCAGCTCCCACATCTCCCGGCCGGGGCGACGCGGAAATCTCGAGGCCGTCTTCGGGTTGGACAGCGCCGGGAATCTGGTAGCCGCCTCGATGGTCGATGGTGGTTTGCTATCCAAGGCGCTGCGCCGACTGATGGACGCCGGAGTGAGCCCCACGGCCGAGCAACTGGCCGACCCGAGCGTTGGACCGCGTGAACTAGCTAAGGCGGACCGCGCATGAGCACCTTGCCGCCGCCTCAAGTGCCCGAGGCGCTACGTGTGCCCACCGCCCGCGTCGGGGCCGGGTTTATTGCCGCCATCGTGGTGGTGCATGTCGGCATCAACGTGGGATTCTTCGCCCCGCTGCAGGTGCTGTTGGGGTTACATGCCCAGCAGATCGACGCCTCCGCTAAGGCCGCGATTCTCTCCCTGGTCACGGCCGTGGGCGCCGCGGTCTCGATGGTGGCTAATCCGCTTTTCGGTGCCCTGAGCGATCGCACCACCTCGCGCTTTGGCCGGCGCGTGCCTTGGATTTTCGTCGGAACCTTGTCCGTTGCGGCCGCGCTGCTGTTCATGTCCACCACCAATTCGGTGTCCGGGCTCGTGGTCGGCTGGGCGCTCGTGCAGGCCGCCGGTAACGCGGCCTTGGCCGCGATATTTGCGGTAGTGCCCGATAAGGTGCCGGTCGAACAACGCGGGCTGGTCGGTGGCCTGGTTGCGCTGGGGCAAACCGGTGGTGCCTTGATCGGTGCCGCCATTGGCATGGTGGCCGCCGCGGATCTTGTTTTTGGGTATGCGTTGGTGGCGGTGTGCGTGGGGCTGTGTGCGGTACCTTTCGTGCTGATGCGCCGAGACGTGGTGCTGCCGGCCGGTGCCCTTGAACCCCTGCGCCTCGGACAGTTTCTGCGGAGCTTTTGGATCAACCCGGCACGGTACCCGGACTTCGGGTGGGCCTGGTTGGCTCGCTTCCTGCTGTATCTTGGATCGCAACTGATTCTGGTGTACCTGCTGTACTTCCTGCAGGATAAGTTGCACCACCCGGAGCCGGCCCAGGGCGTGCTGGTGCTCACCGCCGTCTATGCGGTGTGCGTGATTTTTTCCGCGGTGCTTTTCGGGCGCTTCTCCGACCGTGACGGGAAGCGTAAACGCTATGTGGTGCTTTCCTCACTCATTGTCGCCGCGGCCGCGGTACTGATGGCGTTCTGCAGCGTTTTCTGGGTCGCCGTGATCGGCGCCATGCTATTGGGTGTGGGCTTTGGCTCCTATCTAGCGGTGGACTTCGCACTGCTGACGCAGGTGCTGCCACATGCCGATTCGCGCGGTAAGGACCTGGGCGTGATCAACATTGCCAATTCGCTGCCGCAGGTGGTGGCCCCCGTGGTGGCTTGGATTTCGGTGACCTGGCTGGGGGGCTACCCGGCGCTGTTCCTCTCCGCCGCCGTGGTGTCTCTCGCCGGGGCCTGGCTGGTTACGAAGGTCAGGAGCGTGCCCTAATGGGCGAGGCCTTGCAGTGGCTGCTGAACGATGCCCCGTGGGGTGTGACCTTCGTATTCTTCTTCTGTGGTGCCATGATCCGGGCCAACACCACCTATTGGATCGGCCGCGGTGTGGCCAAGGGCGTTGAGCATACCCGCTTTCAGCGTCACCTCGAAGGGCCGGTTTATCAGAGGGCCCAACGATTTATCGTCCGCTGGGGTGTGCTGGCGGTGCCACTGAGTTTTTTGACCGTGGGGGTACAGAGCGCGGTCAACGCCTCGGCCGGCATCAGCCGGATGCCGCTACGCCGCTACCTCCCGGCGGTGGTCGTTGGATGCCTCCTCTGGGCGCTGGTGTACACCACGGTGGGGATGGCCGTGGTGTATGCGTGGCTGGCCCTCGAATGGCAGTGGTTGGTCCTTGGCACGGTCGTTATTGCGATCACGGTCTTCGTTATTCTGCGTGGCCGTCGCCGACGCGCGGGTGTGCCAGAATAAACTCTCCATTCATCAGCACTGCACCCTTGAGACGGAAGGCCTAGCCGATGCCGACCAGCCAACCAGCGCGAGAACCGCGTCGCGCGCAACTCGACGATCTCGATCGTAAACTTCTGCGACTGCTCTCCGAGAATGCGCGGCGAACCAATAACTCGCTGGCCGAGGAACTGGGTATTGCGGCATCGACCTGCCTGGCGCGGCTCAATGCCCTCCGTGAAAGCGGCGTGATTTCACGCTTTACCGTGGAAGTCGATCCGCAGGTCCTCGGCCGTGAACTCGAAGCGCTGATCTTTGTGCGCATTCGGCCCGGGGCGCGGCATTTAATGTCGAGCTTTGCCACCGAAATGCGGCGCAAGGCCGGGGTGCGACAGCTGTTCTTCCTCGGCGGGGCCGATGACTTCGTGCTGCACGTGGCCGTGCGCAACTCGGCCGATGTGCGCCAATTCGTGTTGGACAACCTCTCGGCCAACCCCGCCGTGGCCACCACTCAGACCTCCATCGTCTTCGAGCACAGCATCGGCACCGACGAGTACTGAGCCGGCCCTGCGGTCCGCGCCACACGTGGGCGGCTAAATGGGCCATAAAATCAGCACTAATTTGCTCGGACCATTTGGGGTTACGCTGGGCTCACCAAGTTCCTAGAGCCCGACCCGTTGGAGGGAAAATGGAAACGAAAGTCACCGAATGTAGCGTCGAGAATTGTTCGTTTAACGATCACACGCACTGCAATGCTTCCGGTATTACGATCGCCGGTGCCTCCGAACACGCTCAGTGCGCCACCTTTATTGACATTGGAGTCAATGGTGGACTGCCAAAGGTGCTGGCCAGCGTCGGCGCCTGCCAGCGATCCGAATGCGCACACAACGATCACCTGATGTGCAACGCACCGCAGGTAAAGGTCGGACCGGGGGCCGATGTCGCCGACTGTCTGACCTACGAACATAAGTAAAGAATTCAAGAGCCAACGGGACGTGTAACCACGTCCCGTTTGTTCTGCCCAAAACCATGTTGCAGGTCTTCGAATGCGGGGACGTACCAGCGAGTATGCAGGGCGGGGAATCGATTTATTCGAAGAAAAATGCTAGACTTGATGATCCTTTCATGGACCACGGTCTTTGCGGCAGGTCGCCGACGAAGACCTATGGACGAGAGAATCAGGAGGTCGAACCATGAATATCGAGTTCACCGTGGCTACCGCGTTGGCAACATTATTGGTGCTGGCCGTGATCAGTGTGTTCTTGGTGCTGGCCTATCGCCGCACGCAGGCGGAGGAAATCCGCAAGAACCTAGTGAAGCAGGCGAAGAAGCTGGGCCTGGCCGCCCCCGAGGACCTAGAGACAAAGGTGCTCCAGCGTCGGGTGCGTGAGGCCAAGAAACAGCAGAAGCAAGAAAAGCATCTGAAAACCGCATAGCGTGAACGGGCAATCCTTCGTAGCGAAGGGTTGCCCGTTTTGCATTGCCAGGCCAGCCGTCAGGGGCGCGCGGATGCCCGGTTAGTCACATGGGGCTGTGAGCTTGCTGGCCTAGAGGCGGGTTTTGGTCAACCGAACATGCGGCACAGGATTTACTAGATGGTGCACAGACTTAGTGAATCGGGAGAACACGCATGAGCACCATTCCGTTGGGGGGAAGATATTTTGTTGGCGCGCCATGGCGCGAACATCATCAAGTTCCGTCAAGACCGCAAGAATGGTCGCACGGTGGCTTACCTGCGCAACGGTCAGACCGATACGGCAGCCAACCTTGTGGCCCGCGTCGGAGCGCTCACTCCAGCAGATTCCATGCGAGGCGCTGCCGAACGTTTCCTGAACGACGAGGCAACCGTCTCACGCCGTGAGGCACGGACCCTGGCTAAGATTTCGCTGGGCTACAGCATTGTGGCCGGTGTCGTTTTCGGCGGCCTACTCCTAGCGCTCTATCACGTCGGCGGTGCCGACAGCCTGCAGTACCTGACGAGCTACAGCTTCTAACGCGCCGACCTCGCTAATCCCATGTACCGAAAGGTGCATGGGATTTTGTACATTGCAGCCTCGTTTTTCGGCGAGGCAACGCATAGGATGAGCACAATTCCACCGAGGGGAGTAGGCAATGCGTTTCGTACTAGAGGTTAATTTCGACACCGAAACCATGCAGGAGCAACCGCTGGAGCAGCTGCAGCATGTGCTCAGGTCGTTGGCCAACCATATTGAGCTGTATCCCATGGAACACGGCGTAGAGGGTGAAGTATTCGATACCCGCCAAGAGGGCGTCGGGGAGTGGGCCCTGCTCGACGACTAACTGCCGAAGCTACGGCACCATACCGTCGATTAGTGCCCGTAGTCCACGCTGAAAAGACGCGTCGGAGGTTGGCACTTCGGTACGCCGCTGTGCCTCAATGGCCTCGGTAAAATTCTGTGTTTCCTCATGGTGTGCGCCGGCATCAAAGATGTCATGCGGTGCCGAGGTATCCATTGCCGAGCCGAAGATGAAGGATTCCAGAGCCACGATCGTGGGCACGACCTGTTCCTGAGCCAAACCTGCCTCGGTCAGTGCGCGCGCGACCCGCTCATACATGCGCAAGGTTCGGGGCGAATCGGCAACGGGCAGCACCGCGATGACCGGGATGAGCGGAATGTGATTGGAGAAGGTGTCCCGGTAGCTCGTGGCCCAATGGCCCAGCGCCTCGCGCAACGGCAGCGTATCGAAGCCGGAGCTGTCGACCTGGGTCATCACGCTTTCCTGGATCCACTGCAATAGATCCTGCTTGGAATCAACGTGGTTGTAGAGCGCCGACGGAGAGACACCCAAGGACTTCGCGAGGCGTTGCATGGTTAACCCCTCATAGCCACTGGCGGTGACCAATTCGAGCGCGTGCTGCGTAATGCGTTCACGATCGAGCACGCTGGTACGCGGACGACCCGCCTTGCGGTGGCTATTTTCGACCACGATCATCTCCCTGACGTCGACTACTTCACAAAACCGTCACGATACCCTATGCTGGATTCAAAGATAAATGAACTCAATTCATTTTGAACGAGGAGAATCCCTTCATGAAGCATCTGGAACGCGACGTTGTGGTCGTTGGCGCCGGCCCCTCCGGCTTGAACGCAGCCTATGAGCTGCAAAAGGTCGGCAAGACCGTGGCCGTCTTGGAAGCCCGCGATCGCGTTGGCGGGCGCACGTGGACCGACGTCATGGACGGGGCCACCATCGAGATCGGTGGACAGTGGATCAGCCCGGACCAGACCGCTCTCTACGACCTGATCGACGAGCTCGGGATCGAGACCTTCGAACGCTACAAGAAGGGCAAGAGCGTCTACCGTGCCACCGATGGCACCGTGACCGTATATGACGGGGCGGACTTCCCGGTCTCCGAGCACACGGTTGCCGAAATGAACAAGCTCATCGGCCTGATGAACGAGTTGGCCACCGCGACCAACCCGGATAAGCCCTGGGATCACCCGCAGGCCGCCGAGCTGGACAAGATTTCCTTCCACCACTGGCTACGCGAACAGTCCGATGACGAGCTGGCTTGCCTGAACGTCGGCCTGTTCATCGCCGGCGGCATGCTCACCAAGCCAGCCCACACCTTCTCGGCACTGCAGGCCGTGTTGATGGCAGCCTCCGCCGGCTCGTTCGACAACCTCGTCGACGAAGACTTCATCCTGGATCGGCGCATGAAGTCCACCATGCAGGGTGTGTCCAAGGCAGTGGCCGAGCGCCTCCACGAGCAGACGCTCTTCCTGAACAACCCGGTGCTGAAGCTTGAATGGTCCGAAGACGGCGTGGTGGCCCACGGTACGGACGTGACCGTGAGCGCCAAGAAGGTCATCTTGGCCGTTCCGCCAAACCTCTACAACCGCATCAGCTACTTCCCGCCGTTGCCGCGCTGGCAGCACGTGACCCACCAGCACCAGTCGATGGGTCTGGTCATCAAGGTGCACGCCGTCTACGAGACCCCGTTCTGGCGCGAAGAAGGCCTCTCGGGTACCTGCTTCGGACCGAACCACCTGGTGCAGGAAATTTACGACAACACCTTCGACGGCGAATCCACCGGTACTCTTGTGGGCTTCATTTCCGATGTGGAAGCCGACAAGATCTGGGCCATGGATAGCGAAGAAGAGCGCAAGGAAACGATTCTGAAGGCCATCGCCGAATTCCTAGGCGACAAGGCACTCGATCCGAAGGTGTTCTACCTATCCGACTTCGGCTCCGAGGAATGGACCCGCGGCGCCTACGCCACCAGCTACGACCTTGGCGGTCTGTACCGCTTCGGGCCGAGCCAAAACGAGAACGTGGGGCCGATTTACTTCTCCTCCTCGGATTTGGCCGGCGCCGGCTACCAGCACGTCGACGGCGCGGTCCGCATGGGCCGCCGCACCGCCGCACGCATTGTCGCCGAATTGGATGGCACCGCGTACGACGAGTCCTACGACGGCGAAAAGTCGATCGCGTCGCTGGTTATGCAGTAACCACCGAGCACGGAACGACGAGCGCACTGCCACCTCATCCGGGGGTAAGCGCTGCGCGGGGCGGCTGCCATGATCATGGCAGCCCCCCGCGCCGTTCTGTATCACCGGTAGCCGCCAAGAGTCCCGTATGACTTGGTACGTGACGCGTGTTCGCCGGGACCCGGGTGGGGCGATAGCATGGCATCGTCGAGGGAGAACCGAACAAAGGAACATCGCATGCGTGCACTTCGAGCCACCGTTCTGCTGCTGGCGGGGCTATTGGCATTGTCCGCGTGCGCACCGCAAGAATCGGCACCGCCGAGCGAAGAGCCCACGGTGATCACCGTGGCCGCGGCGGCCTCCTTGCAGCGGGCCTTTGGGGATATGCAGCAGTCGTTCGAGAAGGCCAACCCCGATATTCGTATTGAGTCGATCATTTACGATGGCTCCTCCACCTTGGCTACGCAGATCCTCGAAGGCGCGCCGATCAACGTCTTCGCCTCGGCCGACACCCGCAACATGCGCTCGGTGCAGGAGGCCGGTTTGACCGCCGAGCCACGCATCTTCGCCACCAACACGCTGGTGATCGCCGTCCCGAAGGGAAACCCGGGACATATCACCTCGCTGGCGGACTTGTCCGATGCCACCACCGTGCTCTGTGCCCCGCAGGTGCCCTGCGGACATGCCTCGCAGGAACTCTTGCGCAACGCCTCGGTCAAGGTGACCCCCGCCAGTATGGAGCAGAACGTCACCGCCGTGTTGGCCAAGGTCGCCGCCGGTGAAGCCGAAGCGGGGCTGGTCTACGCCACCGATGTGGCCGGAGACGACGCGGTGGAATCCATCCGCCCCGACGGTGCCGATGAGGTGGTGAACTACTACCCGGCCGCCGCGCTGACGGTGGGGGAGCAAAGCACCCAAGAGGCCGCCCAGCGGTTCGTCGACTTTGTCGCCGGTGGTCCGGGGCAGCAGATCCTGGCGCGCTACGGTTTTGGTGCTCGGGCCGAACCGAGCGAGAACTAACCGTGGCCCGAGTCCCGGTTGATGTGGGCACCCGTGCCCCGGTGATTGCCATGCTCCCGGCATTGCTCGGGCTGGCACTGCTGGTGCTGCCGCTGATCGCCTTGGTGTCGCGTGCCTCATGGGGCACCTTGCTCTCGGACGTCACCAGCAAGCAAGCGCTAGATGCCCTCTCGCTCTCACTGCGCACCGGACTGGCCTCCACGGCTGTATGCGTGCTGCTCGGAGTGCCCCTCGCATTGGTGATTGCCCGCAGCCCGGCACGCGTCGCGCACCTGCTGCGCGCCCTGGTGGCCGTGCCGCTCGTTTTGCCGCCCATGGTTGGGGGTGTGGCATTACTCTTCCTCTTCGGACGCTCCAGCCCGGTGGGTGCCTGGATCGAAGCGCTCTGGGGCGTGAGCCTGACCTTCTCGACCACCGCGGTGGTCTTGGCGCAGGCGTTCGTGGCTCTGCCCTTCTTGGTACTGTCCGTGGAAGGTTCCCTGCGTTCGGTGGGCGCCGGCTACGAGCAGAGCGCCGCAACGCTCGGGGCGGGACGGTGGATGGTGCTCACCCGGGTCACCCTGCCGCTCGCGGCCCCCGGATTGGTGGCCGGGGTCATCCTGTGCTTCGCTCGGGCCATTGGCGAATTTGGGGCCACCGCACTGTTCGCCGGCAATGCCCCGGGGGTCACCCAAACCATGCCCCTGGCCATCTACACCGCGTTCAACGGGGCCGGCACCGGTCGTGAATCGGCCGTGGCACTGTCCTTGCTGCTCTTAGCCACCGCCATTTTGGTGTTGCTTTCGGTGCGTGCCTGGCGCCCAGGAGCGTTGAAATGAGCCCCGGGTTTCTCGCAGACTTCACCGTGCAACGGGCAGCCTTCGAGGTGCGCGTTGAACTTGAGCTGCACCAGGGACAGGTGCTGGCCCTCATGGGGCCCAGCGGTGCGGGTAAGTCCACCATCGTCTCGGCCATCGCCGGGCTCGAACGTATCGACGCCGGGCGGATCAGCCTCGATGGCACGGTGCTGGCCAGCCCCGGCGTGCACCTGCCCCCGCACCGCCGGTCCATTGGCCTGCTCGGGCAGGAACCGAACCTCTTCCCGCACCTGGACGCGCGGGCGAATATCGCCTTTGGCGCACGAGCCGCGGGTATGGCTAAGGCCGCGGCATTGGCATTGGCCGAGCAGTGGCTCGAACGCATTGGCCTGCCGGACATGGCCGCTCGAAAACCGGCGGAGCTGTCCGGGGGACAGCGTCAGCGCGTGGCCCTGGCCCGAGCCTTGGCCGCCGGACCGCGCATGCTGATGGTCGACGAGCCCTTTGTATCCCTGGATGTCGAAGCGGCCGCGGATATGCGCACGCTGTTGCGCCACGAATTGGACCGCACCAAAACCCGCACCATCGTCATCTCGCATTCGGCCGTGGACGCCGTCGAATTGGCCGACGAGCTGATCGTGATCGAACACGGCAGTGTGGTGCAGCGCGGTCAGGTGCGCCACGTGCTGGCACAACCCCAGACGCGTTTCGTCCGCGCCGTGGCCGCCACCCTGCCCGCGGCCGATGACCCGGCCCGCGGTTGAACGCAACAATCTGGTATCGGCCGGTGGTGGTGCGCGCAATCGGTGGTTGAATGTGAGCATGGCACCGAAAGTACTTTTCATATGCTCCAGTAACGCCGGAAAATCGCAAATGGCTGCGGCCCTCATGGACCAGATATCCAAGGGGACGGTTACCAGTTACTCCGCCGGAACCAACCCCGGCTCGGGGATCAATCAGGAGGCGGTGGCCTCGTTAGCCGAAACCGGCGCCGATATGTCCGGCGGGGTACCCAAGGCAATCGATCCGGCCGTGGTCGCCGAGGCTGACCGCGTGGTAATCCTCGGCTCCGAAGCACGCCCGGTCCTGGATCCGGAGGTGAACGTCGAACGCTGGGTGACCTACGAACCGAGCGAAGACGGGGTAACCGGGGCCGAACGCATGAACATGATTCGCGACGAAATCGCCACGCGCGTCACCGAGCTGTTCCACGAACTCAACGAGGCCTGATATCGGCACGATGGTTTCGCGCCGATCGCGTTCGGCCTGGTGGTTCCCGGCCGTGGCCCTAGTGCTGACCGGCTGGTGCGCCAATCAGTATGTGCCCCTGATGGGCTGGTATCAGCAGGAGCGCGGGCTGAGCGAACTAGCCAGCACCCTGGTGTTGGCTAGCTATGTGATCGGCCTGTTGCCGGCCCTGCTCTTTGGCGGGAACTGGGCCGATCGCTATGGCCGAAAACCCTTCACCCTGGTGGCGTTGGGTTGCTCGCTGACCGCATCGCTGGTGATGATGCTGGGCCAGTTTGATCCGCTGGGCCTCTACGCCGGGCGCGTGCTCACCGGGCTGGGCATGGGGTTGGCCATGGTGGCGGCCACTACCTGGGTCAAGCAGAGCGCCGGAGCGAAGGGAGCGAGCCGCGCGGGGTTGAGTACCTCGTTAGGCTTCGCACTTGGCCCGGTGCTCTCTGCAGCGATTGTGGGGATGAGCGGCAGCCCGGAAGTTGCCTACGCGGCGCATTCCGCCAGCACCCTGCTGTGGTTTATCCCGCTGTGGCTACTGGCCGCCGAGGCGGACACGCGCCAGGTGGTTGTCGCCGCGGGGCCCGGTACAAGTGCGCAAAATATGCGCCGCTTCACCTGGTTCGTGCTACCGATGGCACCATGGGTTTTCGGGCTTGCGACCAGCGGTTTCGCCATCGTTCCGGCGCTCGTGAATAACTCTCAGGGTCCTTCGCTGCTGGTGAGCACCGCTACCGTTGCCCTCACCATGGGGATGGGTGTGTTGGTGCAGCCTTTAGTGGAACGGTTTAATCGACCGGATTCGGTGCGGATGATCGTGCTGGGTCTCGTCGTGGGGCTAGTGGCCTACGCCTTCATCGTCCTTGCCGCTCTGACCGGTCAGGTCTTCGTTGGACTTTTGGGCTCGTTTACGGCCGGGTGCGCGAACGGGATCTTACTCAAGGGTGGTCTCACCCAGGTGCTGGATCTGGCCGCCGAGGCGGAGGCCGGCAAGCTGACCGGGCGTTTTTACGCCATGTGCTACGTCGGGTTCTTGTTCCCGACGTTGATGGCCCTATTCAGAAATCTTGGTGATTCGCTGTATTTCGTGCTGCTTTTGGCGCTGGCCTGCGGGCTGTGTCTTGTGCTGGTACTTGCCGGGCGCCGTTTCCTGCCCGGGCGCGGCGGCCTGCGGGTGGTCGAGCACTGAGCCGTTCGCGGAGCTACGGGGTGTCGTGCTGCAACAACGCGGTGGTGCGGTACGGGATTACATCGCGCAGGATCATCGATGTCGAGGTTCGCGTAATGCCGGGGCAGAGTCGAATGACCTCGCTAACGCGGTAAAGGTCATCGGGGTCCTTGGCCGCGACGCGCAGGAGCAGATCCGTGTCGCCGGCCGGGGCGACGCATTCGAGCACTTCGGGGATCTGCCGCAGCGCTTCAATGGAATCGTCGAGGCGGGCCTGATCCAATTCGGCGCTAACCACTGCCGAGACGCCACGCCCAAGGGCCGCGGGGCGTACCCGTGCGGTGTTGGGACGCAAGGCACCGGAATTTGCGAGCCGTTCGAGGCGCGACTGAACGGTGCCGCGGGCTAAACCGAGCTGCTGAGCCAGCATCATAATTGGAACACGCGGGTCGTTATCCAGAGCCAGCAGAATACGCCGATCGGTTTCATCGAGCTGGTACGTATCCTGATTCATCGCTGCTGTCTCCTGTATTGAGATCCGTGTGACCCGAAGGTGAAGGCCCGTAGAAAATTTTAGGCAATATGACCAGCGAACCCCAACCTTATTGCACGCTATGACTGGTTTTATTGCGGAATGCTGGGTGCCATTCGAGCGCGAAATGTCCACAGTTGCGCGGATGTGCCCCTCTGCGGCCCGGTGGGCAGTACGCTTTCGTATATGAGGTTTCTGCGATTGGAAGATGTGGCCGAGGAGCTTAACGTGAAGCTCCCGCAGGTCAGGTCCCTGGTGAAAAGCGGGGAGCTACCCGCGATTCAGATCGGTGGTCGCGGGATGTGGCGGGTGGAACGTGTGGAACTGGAGAACTACATCCAGCGCCGGTACAGCGAAGCCCGAGAGGAAATCGCGAAGGGCCTCGGCGAAGACTGAGCACCGTGTGGGCCCGCCGGGAGCGCTATGCTCTCGACGGGCCCACAGAAGTAATGGCGCACGGGGCCTAGCCCTCGGCGTCTACGAAGTGAATCAGCGCCTGACGCACGAAGGCAGCCTGCCCCTGATAGTTCGCGGCAAAGCGGGGATCATCCACATACATGTCCGCTAGGCCACGCACGTACTGTGCGGTGTGCTGCGGTGAATCGTGGGCCGGCGTGCCAGGGATGCTGCGCAACCAGTCGACATGATCGGCAGCCAGTTCTTGGGCCTCGGCTCCTTGCGGATCGGCTCCTGCGGCACCAAGTTCTGCCCACCGTGTGTTCAACTCGGCGACGCGCTGCATCATCTGCTGTTGTCCTTCCGGTCCTTGGGCCTTCCACCAGGTGTTGGAGCTCTCGTAGCTCTCCTTTCCCCAGCGGGCAATGACTTCGTGCTTGTATTGCTCGTTGAAACCGTCGAATGTCTTATTCATGTCCAGCGTTCCTTTCGTGTCGATGGTCTCGATGGTGGTGCGCAGCGCGGATATTTGCCGGTCGAGGAGCTCGCGTTGCTGCCGTAGATCCTCGATATGCGTTTGCAAGGCCTGCACTTGGTCGCGTTGGTTGTCGAGGATTTCGCCGATGACCTCGAGTTTGAGCCCGAGTTGCCGGAGCAAAATGATCCGTTGCAGGCGCAGGATTTGTGGCTGTTCGTAGTAGCGGTATCCGTTCGGCGCGGTGAACGCCGGTTCCAGTAGACCGATGTGATCGTAGTGACGCAGGGTGCGGCTGGTGACTCCGGCCGCCCGAGCGACCTCATTGATCGAATGTACGGCCACGTGACTCTGGTCTTGAGCGTTCATGGACTCCACGATATTGGTTGACGTTACGTCAAGGTCAAGGGGCTCATTCGCAGCCCACGGACCGGAACGATCAAAATGCCCGTCCGTGTAGAAGAAAATCGCAGCGAATTGATCAATATGACCGGTGCAAAGTGAGTCGGTTGCGCAGTCTGTTGGGTGTGTTGTTATCTAGTACCAGAAAATGACTTTGAGGCTACCGCCGAGAGGTCATCGTCGCCGAGGCTGACAGTACACCACCTGCCACCGAGGACAGCGCCGGTCAAGCATGCCGGATGACTTAGACATACTTTTGAGGCGGCCCGCGGTCATTCTTTGGTCAAAGAATGAGCGCGGGCCGCCTCAGTGCGTAGTATCGAGGACAATCAAACGTAGAGAAAGAAACGCGCATGGCTAAAATTTTTCAGATCGGTGCAGCTGGCGGGATTGGTCGCCGACTCAGCGAAATGCTCGTCAGGTCCGGGGCTCGTGTTACGGGGATGCACCGCAGGGCAGAACAGGCCGCCGTTATTGAGGGCACCGGGGCGGCTGCCGTGCGCGGTGACCTGATTGAAGACTCGGTGCAACGCTTGGCGGAACTGATTGCAGGGCACGACCTCGTGGTCTTCTCGGCGGGCGCTCATGGAACCGGCGTGGAACAAACCAATTTGATCGACGGAAAAGGTCTAGAAAAAGCGGTGGACGCTGCCCTGCGTGCCGGGGTGCGTCGCTTCATTCTGGTCTCGGTGTTTATGGACGCGCATCGGGGCTCGCAATCCACGGACGGATTCGAGAACTATATACGCGTCAAACGCGAAGCCGACGTGTATTTGGCCGCCACAGATCTGGAATGGGTGATTGTGCGGCCCGGTCGACTGACCGATGGTGAGGGTAGCGGCCTGGTGGCCGCCGGTCCGGCGCTTCAGTACGGGACCGTGTCCCGGGATAACGTTGCCGAGTTCATCCATGAGGCTATTTATACCCCTGCCCTGCGTCGCCGCGTCATCGAGCTGGTGGACGGGGACAAGCCAGTGTCCGCCGCGATGCGTGAGCTCATCGAGTCCTTCTGACAGAATAAGGCGCGTGGGAACAGCTTCGCTTTCGTACTCAGCGCACGGCGCATGGCACTCTTGGTGGGTCCAAGTCGTGGCAGCGCTCATGTCCTTAGTTGTGGCCCTTGGCCCGTGGTGGCTGGCTCAAGGCGGCGCCGCACAATTTCAGAGTTGGCCGCATGCCGTCACCGCGCCGCTGGCTCTGCTCGGCACCATGGGCATGGCCCTTCTGTTGGTGGCCGTACTCGCCCGGACCGTGGGCGATGGGGTTCTGCGTTTCACCGTGGTGGTGGACGTGGTGTTCTGCCTTGGCGTGCTGGCGTTGACATTTGGTGCGCTACTGGGTGCCTCGTCCAAGGCGCTGGCCTCACCCTTGCCGGTGTTGAGCGCCGTGCAATTATGGACCGTCGGGGTGTGTCTGCTCTTGGGTCAACTTGCCCTGTGGTCTATCGCACGTGGCACCATGATCTCTCTCGTGTTGGCCGTCGCGGTGCTGGGATTCGCCCCGAGCTATTGGGCTGTAGCAATGGGTACCGTGCTGCACGCGCCGGTGAGAGTACAGGGTTACTTGGAGCTGGCCGGTCCGCTGTGTCTGGGGATCGCGCTGGGCGTGCTGGGATTCCTTCGCGTAGCCAACCTCGTCATCTGGGCGCTCGCATTGCTTATCCAGTGGCTGATGCCCGGCGTGCTTGGTGCCACCCTCTGGGTGCTACGTGGCGCCACCGAACATCAGGATGTGGGCATTGCTCGGCTGTGGAACACCGGCGCGCAGCTCGTCCGCGACCAAGAACCCTTGTGGCCAGCGGTGACCACCTTGGCGGTGGCCATGCTTTTGAGCGTGATGCTATTGATCGTTCGCAAGGTCAAGGCACGGCGTTAGGGCACGAGCCGGAGGGCCCGCGCCGCCGGGCAGTTACTGCGCGCGCGTATCCGACGCGGTGAGCGGGCGGGATGGGATCTCGATGACCGCTAGTGTGCAGCGCGAGAGGCAGATGAGTTTGCCTTGTTCATTGCTGATCTCAATGGACCATACCTGTGAGCGGCGTCCGATCATGACCGGGCTGGCCGCACCATAAACCCATTCGCCACGAATGCCGGGACGTAAATGGTTCGCGTTGATCTCTTGACCCATGACCTGGTAGATCGAGCTGTCCACGACTAGGTGGCCGCCGAGGGAAGCCAACGTTTCGGCGAAGGCTACGGAGGCGCCGCCGTGCAGTACGCCGGCTGGCTGGATGGTGCGTTCATCGACCGGCATGCGTCCGTGAATCGATTGGGCTTTCAGTTCGGTGATTTCGATGCCCAACTGTTCACCCAGTCCACCGCTGATGGTGGCCAGGTGCGCGGCCGCCTCCGGTGAGAACCATATGGAGTCTTGCCGATCAGCCATACTTGCTGCCTTTCGAGAGATAACCCGTTGGCTCAATCCTAGCTTCTGGCATGGGCACTACACTGTTGGGGTGATCTCCGAGAACGAGCGTGACCCGCTGGAACTAGTGCAGCCCATTATTCTGCGTATCGACAAGCAAGATCCGCCTTCCGCCGAGGAGGCAATTAGCGCCGTGGCGCGGGCTGCGGTCTTGGCCTACCTCTCGGCGCCGCAAGACGAACGCTGGCAGCTCTGGGCGCAGCAGGCCTTCGCGAAGTCGGTACGCCGCGCCAATCCGAAGTTTTTCGCGAGAGTGCTTGAGGAAACCGAGCATGGAATGATCAGCGAGGTCGGTAAAGCCCAAGCCGTTGGGCTGTTGCCATTACCCGCGGCGGGGTTGCCCAAGCTGATTTCCAAGCTACAAGTTTCCGGTACGCAACTAGAGCCCGATGAACAAGGACTTCGCGCCCCGGTGACGATTGCGCTGAATCTCGGCTTGGGGATGTCGACCGGCAAGGCGGCGGCTCAAGCTGCCCACGCCCTGTTCGCATGGCTCGCCGAGGCGCCAGCACCCCAAGTAGAAGCGTGGCTGAAAGCACACGCGCCGGTGGGGATCTTGTGGCTGGAGCGCCGGGAGTTTGCCGCGGTCGCCTCACGAGCCGTGGGGCCGGTGATCCAAGATGCCGGGCGCACCGAGATTGAGCCTGGCTCTTCCACCGCCTACGTACTGCAGACCGAGACCTGATCCGGGATTTCGGACGCTGGGTGTGTCGCGGGCCCCTATTTCCGCGCGGTTGCTGGTGTTCTTGAACTATGGAGAACTTTGCCGCACCCGTGAATGTTGATCGTGCCCCTAACCAGTGGAGTGGGCGTATCGATGGCGATACCGCCGAGCACCTGCGCTGGCATCAGCAGGTGGCCGCGCTGGACGAAAACACCGCCCAGGGCGCCGTGGCGCTGCTGGGATTTGCCTCGGATGCCGGGGTGAAGCGCAACGCAGGGCGCCCCGGCGCCGCCGAGGGGCCTGCCGCATTGCGCGCCGCACTGGGTTCGATGGCTATTCACGTCCCACGAGGAATCGTCGACGCCGGTGATGTCGTGGTGCAGGGCGATGAATTGGAATCCGGGCAGCACCGGTTGGCCGAGGCAGTCACGGCGTTGCACCGTCGTGGCACGCTACCGATTGTGCTCGGCGGCGGACACGAAACCGCATACGGGTCCTTCATGGGACTACATGCCGCGGTAGACGGAGCGCGGATCGGCATCCTGAACCTTGATGCCCACTTTGATCTGCGTAGCGCCCCTCAGCGCAGTAGCGGCACCCCATTTTTGGACATCGCCCAGCACCTGCAGGGAACCGGTGAGGCGTTCAACTACGCGATTGTAGGCATTAGCCGCCCGAATAACACCGGCATCCTCTTCGATAAGGCCGAGCAGCTTTCGGTGCGCTACCTGCTGGACGAAGAGAGCCAGAGTTTGTCCGAGGTCAGCGGATTCGTCGCCGACTTCCTAGCGGAGATCGACGTGCTTTACCTGACCATCGACCTTGATGTGTTGCCGGCCAGCGTGGCACCAGGAGTCAGTGCACCGGCGGGCTATGGGGTGCCCTATGAAGTCATCCACGGTATTTGCCGACAGGTGGCTGCCAGCGGCAAGTTGGGGCTCGTGGATGTGGTTGAGCTGAACCCGCACTTCGATGTGGATGCGCGCACCGCACGGAGCGCGGCGCGTCTGATTCACACCCTGGCAAGTGTTGGGTAGCTCGGAATTGAATGTTTGACCCCACAAACATTATGATGAGGTGACGTCGAAGAATTCTTCGGCGTCACCTCATCATGCAATGGAGCGGGTCAATGAAACTTCGCGCGGTTACCGCGTCGCTGGCGGCAATACTGCTGGTGCTAATTACTGGTTGTTCGGCAACGGATCCGCAACCGGTAGCCGATAAGCGCCCAATGGTGCTCACCACCTTCACGGTGCTCGCCGATATTGCCCAGAACGTGGCCGGTGATCACCTGCGCGTCGAATCCATCACCAAATACGGGGCGGAGATCCACGGTTATGAACCAACCCCGGACGACTTGCGACGGGCCGCAGGCGCCGACCTCATCCTCGATAACGGGCTGAACCTCGAAGCCTGGTTCGCAAAATTCGTGCGCGATATCCGCGCTCCCCACGTCACCGTCAGCGAAGGTATAGAACCCATCGCCATCGCCGAAGGTGAAGCCGGGGGACACCCGAACCCCCACGCTTGGATGTCACCGCTCAACGTCAAGGTCTACGTCCAAAATATGGTGAAGGCCTTCAGCGAGTTGGACCCGGAACATGCCGCCGAGTACCAACGAAATGGGCAGGAGTATCAGCGCAAGCTGCAACGGGTTCACGAGCGACTGCTCGAGCAGATCAACGAGGTGCCTGCCGCGCAACGCTACCTGGTCACCTGCGAGGGAGCCTTTTCCTATCTCGCGCGCGATGCCGGACTCACCGAGCGCTACCTGTGGGCAGTCAACACCGACGGTCAAGCCGCTCCGCGCGCCGTTGCACGGGTCATCGACGAGGTCCGTGAACAGCGCGTTCCCGCCGTGTTCTGCGAGTCCACCGTCTCTAACGCGCCCATGCAGCGGGTCGTTGAATCGGCTAACTCGAGCTACGGGGGTACCCTCTATGTCGACTCACTCTCCGAGCCCGACGGCCCGGTGCCCGACTATCTCACGCTGATCACCCACGACACCGAAACCATCGCCAACGCCCTGAACGGAGCCACACCATGAACCTCAGCGTCGACGTGCAGAACGTCACCGTACACTATGGCCCGGTGCGCGCCCTGGACGGGGCGAGCCTCAAACTTGAGGCGGGGCGGGTCTGCGGCCTGGTGGGCATGAACGGCTCGGGCAAGTCGACCCTGTTCAAGACGATTATGGGGCTGCTTAAACCCGACACCGGGTGCGTACGGGTCGGTGGCATGGACCCACAGCAGGCACGCAAGCGTGGACTCGTTGGGTATGTGCCACAGAACGAGGCGGTGGACTGGGACTTTCCGATTACCGTCGGAGAAGTCGTCATGACCGGTCGTTACGGACATATGGGTTTCACACGCCGGGCACGCAGCGCCGACCGGCAGGCCGTGGCCGAGGCACTGGAGCGCGTGGAACTGACCGACTATGCCCACCGGCAGATCGGGGCGCTGTCCGGCGGACAGAAAAAGCGCGCCTTCGTGGCGCGCGGGCTGGCTCAGGGTGCACACATCCTCCTGCTCGATGAGCCCTTCGCCGGGGTCGACAAGCGTAGCGAAGCAACTATCACCCGCCTGCTACGCGAGCTAAGCGCGGAGGGCGGCAGCGTGCTGGTCTCCACTCATGACTTGCATGGCTTACCCGAACTCGCCGACGAAGCGGTGTTGCTCATGCGCCGGGTGCTAATGCACGGCGACCCACACCAAGTGCTTCGCCCCGAACACCTAGCCCTAGCCTTCGGGTTGGACCCGATGAACCGAGGAGATGCAGCGTGAACCTGATCGATCTGATGCTCGAGCCGTTGAGCTACGAATTCATGCTTCGGGCGCTGGCGGTGACGGTACTGGCCGCGGTGCTCTGCGCGGTGCTGTCCTGTTGGCTGGTTCTCATCGGCTGGTCGCTCATGGGCGATGCCGTCTCGCACGCGGTACTTCCCGGCGTGGTGCTCGCCTATATTCTCGGCGTGCCCTTCGCCGTCGGTGCGGTGGCTTTTGGTTTGCTTGCGGTGGCGCTGATCGGAGGGGTACGTGACACCTCCAAGCTCAAGGAAGATGCCGCGATCGGAATCGTGTTCACCACCCTGTTCTCGCTGGGACTGGTACTAATCTCGGTGACGCCGAGCCACTTGGATCTGAACCACATCATCTTCGGCAATCTCTTAGGCGTCTCCACCGCCGACCTATGGCAGGTACTGATCCTCGGCGCCCTGACCTTGGGGATTCTCATCGCCAAACGCAAGGACTTCACGCTGTACGCCTTTGACCCCACCCATGCCCACGCGCTGGGGATGAACCCCCGGTTAATCGGGGCGGTCCTGTTGGGTCTGCTGGCCATGACCAGCGTCGTGGCGCTGCAGGCGGTGGGAGTCATCCTTGTGGTGGCCATGCTCATCATCCCGGGGGCGAGCGCCTACCTTTTGACCGATCGATTCTCCAAGATGTTGCTGATCGCACCGATCTTGGCCGCAGTCGCCGCTGTTGCCGGGGTCTACGCCAGTTACTTTTTCGATGCTGCGACCGGCGGCATGGTGGTGCTCGCTCAGGGTATCCTCTTCGTACTGGTTTACCTGTTCAGCCCGAAACATGGACAGCTGGCCACCCGCTGGGCGGCCCGTCGGCGGCGTGTGGCACTCGCAGCACGCTGAGGCTGCGCTGGCCGGGTATTGGGGGCCGGCTAGCGCAGGAACCACGAAGGGGCCGCCACCATCGGTGCCGGCCCCTTCCACTGTCTAGGCTCAGACGCGGATCGCATCCACGATACGCACTCGCGCGGCCACCAGCGCCGGCAGCACGCCGGTCAGTGCCCCGACCGCGACAGAGACTCCCATGCCCAACAGTGCGGCGCCCACTGGGAAGCCGGGCATTTCATCCAGGCCGGCGGACACCACCATATTGATCAGAGTTGGGTTGGAGACCAGCGCCACCGAGATAAGCACGCCTAGGCCACCGGCGACGGCGGTGGCGACCACGCTTTCCATCATGACGGAGAAAAACACCCGTCCGGTGGTGGCTCCAAAGCTACGCCGAATACCCACCTCGCGGATGCGTTGTTTCATAGTCACCATGGCGACGTTGAGCAAACTCAGCGAACCGAGGAGCAAGATGATTCCCGCGATGCCGCCGACGACGAGAGCTAGTTCCTTCAATCCGGTCTCTGCGCCCCACGCCAGATAATCCTGACGCTGCGATTCAACGTGGAATCCCGGCAATTCTGCCTGTAATTGCCGCGCAAAATGACTGGCGAGTTCTTCGGACCCCTCGATGGGCACCCACATCAGGTAGGTGACGTCACTGAGCGGGTTACTGGCCGCGAACCAGTGTTCGTAGGTTTCGGGCAACATCCACATTTGGCCGGTGCTTCCATAATCCTGTGTCGAGGTGGAACCGATAACGGTGACCGACACTTTCTCAGCACCGTTGCGAAGCTCGATGGTGGCAGGTAGCGACTCGTCCTTCAGGCCCAACGCGTTGATCGCGGTCTTATCGACTACGACCGACGGCGAGAGATTCTCGGCGTCAGCGGCTTCCAACCAGCGTCCCCGCTGGGCGAAGATGCGATGCATGGGCGCATAGTCAGGGTCGACAATCTGCATATCGGCATCCACGCTCATCCCCTGACGGGATGCATGAGCACCGAAGGTCCGTCCGACCATTGAGGTGTACTCGATATTGAAGCGCTGACTGGTCTTTTCAAAGGCCTTGCTGATCAGGTCTGAGCTCTGCGGCGGTCCCTGCCTGGAGTTATCGATGACGTAGGTGCTGATCATCGCTGGCCGCCCTTGGCGTTCGAGCCTTTCCTTAACAAGTTGCTCGGCCATTCCGGCACCAGCTGCCGCGGTGGTTAGCGAGGCTACTGCAATGGTGACGCCGATCAGCGAAAGCAGGACGCGTAACTTGTGGATCCGCAGTTCCTGCCACGCTTCGAGTAGCGCGGCGACGAAGCCGGTGGCCAATCCTCCGAGTCCGTTCATCGCGCAACCTCCTGCATAAGTGGCTGTAGCCGTCCTCCTTCGAGGCGGAACTGCTCGCGGGCAATCGCAGCCACATTCGCGTCGTGGGTAATGGTGATCAGCGCGGCACCGGATTCGACGGTCGCCGCGTCTAAGAGCTCCATTACGGCGCGCCCAGTGGTCACATCCAACGCACCGGTGGGCTCATCCGCGAGCACCACGCGGGGACGCCGTACCAGGGCACGGGCAATGGCAACCCGCTGTTGTTCGCCGCCGGAAAGGGTCTGCGGCATGGAGTCTAGGCGGGCGCCAAGTCCCACGCGTTCGAGGGATTCGGCCGCTAGCCGACGCCGCTGCCAAAAGTCGCGGCCCGAGGCGTACATTAGCGGCGCCATAACATTCTCGAGCGCGGTACGTCCGGGCAGCAGGTTGAACTGCTGAAAGACGAAGCCCAAATCACGTCCGCGAGCCAGCGCCGCCCGTCGTGCACTGAGCCGAGTGGCATCCTTTCCCCGCCAGCTCAGGGTGCCCGAGGTGGGGCGATCCAAGAGCCCGAGGATGTTGAGCAAGGTGGACTTTCCGGTACCTGAGCGTCCGACAATGGCAATGTGATCGCCTTCGGAGACCGTCAGGTCGATCCCGTTGAGGATATGAAGTTCACTGTCATCGGGTAGCAGGACGCTACGGGTGACGTTTTCAAGCTGTAGTAGCTGGGCCCCACTCATCAGGGGTACATCTCCATACCCGGTTCCTGCATCGGCTGAGGATCCGAGCCAGGTACATAGCGCAGGACCTCGGCCCCTTCCTTCAGACCGGAGCGTATCTGAACCACTTTGCCGTCGGTGATTCCGAGCTTGACCTCGGTCTTGATTTGCTCGCCGTTTTCGTTGAGCGTCCAAACCGTACCTTGACCCACCAGGCCGCGGACCGCGGTGACCGGCACGGTCACAACGTTCTCGGCGGTGCCAGCGTCGATGTCCATGCTCATAGGCAATCCATCAAAGACGGTGATGTCCTCGGGGACCGTGCAGGAAATTTCGCTACCGGAGCCGGAGGCGGGTTGCTCTTCACCCGGCATGGGCCCCATGCCCATATTCATTTCCTGTTCGTCCGTTGTCGAATCCACGGTTTCCGACGCGACGTCTCCGACGCTCAGCCCCTTGCACGTAAAGGGTTCGGGGCCACCTTCGATGCTGATGGTGGCCTCGAGCGTTTCATCCACCAGGCGGTAGCGATCCAACGGGCTGATGGTGCCGACAGCCTTGAACTCCTGTGGTTGCACCTTGACCAGATCTGCGCCCTTGGTGACCTCGTCATTTAGTTCAATGGCGAAAGTTCCCACTTTTCCGGTGGCCGGGGAACGGACGTCGTGGTAGGTCACAACCGGTTGGGCCGCTGGCATCGGCTCGCTGTCTGCGGTGCTGTCTTCGGTTGAGCGAGTCACCGGATCGGCCTCGGGCTGGCTCTCGGCGCGAATCTGGAAGATCCGGTCACCCTTGCTGACATGGTCTCCCGGCTTGACGAAGGACCAATTCACCACGCCGTCTAGCGGAGCATTGACGCTCTGCGCGTCATCGAGCTTGATGGAGCCGGAGAGCGAGAGGGTGTTCTCCACGGTGGAGGTTTCCGCCAGAATGGTTTCGGCCGGGATCTCTCCGGTCGGGTGTAGCTGATCGTCGGCTACGGAATTACTCCCGGCAAAGGCCAGTTTGACTAGGCTGATGGCGATCAGTGCGCCAATCACTAGCCAGGCGGTGGGAAGGACGATGCGGCGGAATACGCGGCGTTGGCTCATGTGGTGACTCTTTTCATCCTTCCATGATTATCAAACCACTCAGCTAATACCAAGCTTATTTTCCGCTAACACTCACAATTAATTGAAATTTATTGGACATTTACTTCCCAAGAGGCCGCAAGGAGATAGTTGGACAAACGGAATCTGCATGGAACGAAGGAGAATCGCTTAAGCTGGCGATATGCATCATCAGCTCGTCGAAAACCTCGTATCCGTATGGTGGATTGCCGCAGTGGCGGCTCTAGCGCCGATCCTGGCACTGATCACCCGGCGCTACGTACCCGATGTGGTGTGGCTGTTGGCCTTTGGCGCATTGATCGGACCAAATCTTCTGGGTCTCGCCGAGCAAACCCAAGCCGTGGAGTTCCTGCGTGAACTGGGCATGGGTTTCCTGTTCTTGCTCGCTGGTTTTGAGGTGAATACCTCCGACATGCGGGCGAAAGCCGGTCGCCGTGCGGCATGGACGTGGCTGATCTGTGCGGCTTTGGGCATCGGTGCGTCGTTCTTCTTGGTGCACGGGCAGTGGCAGGCCGCCGTGGCCTTCGGTATTGCATCCACCTCGACGGCTTTGGGCACGCTACTGCCCATCCTGAAGGATTCTGGGACGATGAGCACACCGTTGGGCAAGGCGGTGTTGGTTCACGGCGCCTACGGAGAGCTGCTACCCATTGTGGCGATGTCGCTGTTGCTCTCGACCCGTGGCACCGGTGTTTCGGCGGCACTTTTGGTGCTTTTCGCGGTGTTGGCCGTACTGGCCATTGCCGTCCCAGCGCGCTTCTTCCGCCGGGTGCCGTTGTTGGCCCGCGCCCTATCCCAGGCATCGAATTCCACGATGCAAACCATGATGCGCATGACCGTGCTGTTGTTGGTGACGCTCATGTTGGTCACCGCCGTGTTCGATCTGGATGTGGCCCTAGGGGCCTTCGCCGCCGGTATTCTGGCCAACGCGGTTCTGAAGGCCATCAAAGCAGAACACGCAAGCGAGGTCATGCATAAGGTCGAGGTGCTGGGCTTCAGTTTCCTGATCCCCGTGTTTTTCGTGACTAGCGGCATGAACATCAATCTCTCGCAGGTCATTGCCCAATGGCCACTGCTGTTGGCCTTTGTCGGGCTGATCATCCTCGTGCGTGGACTACCGGTCTTTCTGCGTGAGCAGTTTGCTGCACAGTCATCCGAGCTCGGTAGCGTACGTGAACGCCTGGCCCTAGGGTTCTACGCCGCGACGGGTCTGCCAATCATCGTTGCGGTCACGCAGATCGCCGGATCCAGTGGCATCCTCTCGGAGGTCGCCGTCTCCGTGATGGTTACCGGCGGGGCGCTAACGGTGCTGGTCTTCCCGGCCGTGGCGAAACTTCTTGGAGGCAAACCGAGCTCCACGGCCGCCTAAACTACAGCGGACGTGGACCGGGTACCTCGAGCTTCAGCAACGCATTTTCAATCAGTTCCGGTAGGGCCGGATGGATCCAATACTGTCCGCGGGCCAATTCGGAGACGGGCTGAGCGAAACTCATAGCTTGGATTAGCGGCTGGATCAGTGTGGACGCCTGCGGTCCGATAATGTGGGCGCCGATGAGTAGTCCGCTGTCTTTGTCGGCCAAGAGTTTGGCGAAGTCGCTGGAATCCTCCATGGCCCATCCGTACGCGATGTCTGCATAGTCTTGGTGGGCTACGGAATAATTCACGCCTTGTTCCCGGGCTTGGGCCTCGGTCAGGCCCACCGAGGCGATCTGCGGGGAGGAGAACACCGCGTGGGGTACAAACCGGTGATCGGCAGGCTTTGGGTCCGCCGGGTGCAGCACGTTGTACTGCACAATCCGTTGCTCGTGGTTTGCCACATGCTTCAGCTGGTAGGGCGAGCACAGGTCACCCAGGGCCCAAATACCTTCGGCTACTTGTCCGCCGCGCAAGGCCCGCTGGTATTGATCGACGTGGAGCAGCCCCTCCTCATCAGTGGACAGCCCAGCGGCCGCCACCTGGAGGATATCGGCATTCGGGGTGCGTCCGGTGGCGACGAGCAAGACCTCTGCGTCAATGGTCTGCGGGCCCTGTGGCGTCTTGGCATGTAGCCGAATGGACTCGTCCGAGAGTGTCTCGGCGCGATGGACTTGGGTATTGAGCCGCACATCCCACCGAGCGGAAACTACGTCGGTGAAGCGTTGCGAGATGTCCTGATCTTCCGAGCGGAGCAGCGCTCCCGAACGGGCGATCTGCGTAACCGACACCCCGAGCGCGGAGAAAACATGGGCGAACTCTGCGGCGATGAAGCCACTGCCCAGAATGGTCATGGACACGGGGAGTGAATCCAGACGCATAATCGTGTCGCTGGTGTGCGCCGCGACGTCATCGAGCCCGTCGATCGGTGGCAGGCTGGGGCGCGAACCTGCGGCGAGAATGATCTGATCGCCGCTGATGACCTGTTCCGCCCCACCATCGCTGGGGTTTAACGCCAGCTCGCGCGGCCCAACAAAATGCGCCGTGGCCTCGAACAAACGAACGTGATCATTGTCGGCGTGCGCAGCCCGGTACTCGCGTCCTGCCGTGGAGATCGGATCAATGCGCTTGCCAAAGATCCGTTCACGAATCTCCGCCCAACGTACCTGCTCTAGCCGTTCGCTCAACCCGAAGTCCGCAGCCCGCGACGGGGTGCGTGCCAGATCGGCGGTATGAACCAGCATCTTGGTGGGAATGCACCCGACATTCAGGCACGTGCCGCCGAATGTTCCGCGCTCGACCAGCGCCACCTTGAGATCTTTGAAGCGGTCGTCGAGGATCGAATTCCCCGAACCGGTACCGACGATAATCAGATCGAAATGCTCCACGCTCGCTCCTCTAGGTTGCTCTGGGCCACACCATAACAGCTCATGCAACTCGCGCGCTGCGCGCCGCCACTGCGGAACCGAGGAGAACTAGTCGCATGGTGCGCTCGGCAGCATCGATCAACAGTTGCTCACCGCGTTCCACGGCCAGCGACAGCGGCATTGGAACAGTCAAAATTGACGCCAGCCCCGAGATTCCAATCTCGTGCACACTGGGTGCGCCCTGCCCCAGTGAACCTGCGATGGCTAGCACCGGCACGCCGGCTCGTTGGGCGCGGGCAGCGACTTCTGCAGGTACCTTCCCGTGAGGCGTCTGGAAATCTATCGCGCCCTCGGCGGTGATCACCAGGTCCGCAGCACGCATTGCAGCGTCCAAATCGATGCCGGCCATGCCTGAATCCAATAGCACCTCAAATCTGCTGCCTAAACGGGCATCGAGCACCGCGGTCAGTCCTGCACCGAGTCCTCCTGAAGCCCCGGTTCCCGGGCCCAAACGAAGGTCTTTGCCTGCCGCGTGGGGTGCCTGCTCGTTCAGTAGCTTTGCCCAGTTTTCCAGCCCAGCTTCGAGCTTGGCGACCTGTTTGCTAGTCGCTCCTTTTTGAGGGCCGAAGACGCGGGCCACACCCTTCTCGCCGCACAGTACGTTGTGGATATTGCAGGCCAGAGTGATCGGCACGTCGGCCAACAAGGGATGCAGGCCAGTGATGTCGAGACGGGCCGCGCGACGTAGCGAGCGGCCACCGAGTCCGATTGGTTTGCCGTTTTCGTCGAGGACCGTAGCTCCCAGAGCCATCAACGCACCGGCGCCGCCATCGCTGGTCCCCGAGTCGCCACAGCCGAGAATGATGTGCTCTGCCCCGGCTTCGAGCGCAGCGATAAGCAGTTCGCCTACTCCGTAGGTGGTGGTTGCGGTGGGGTTGCGCCGATCGACGGGTACCAGTGATAGCCCTGCGGCCGAGGCCATCTCCAATATGGCGGTGCGCTGTTGGTCGCGTTCGATCATGATCCAACCGGCGGCGACCTGTTGGCCAACCGGTCCAGTGACCATGGTGGTGTGCACGGTGCCGCCGACGGAGGCGGCGATGGCAGCGACAGTGCCTTCCCCGCCGTCGGGGATGGGTAGCTGCAACAGGTCGGCACCGGGAAGAATACGGCGCACGCCCGCGGCGATGGCTGAGGCGACGGTGCCCGCGTCCAGCGATTCCTTGAACCCGCTGGGGGCAATCAAAATGCGTTGCGGAACGATCATGCTCATGGTGGTGCTCCTAGTTTTGGTGGGTCATCAATGGGTGAAGGCCGAGTGCTGGCCAGACGATCCAGAGGAAGATCATTAGTAGGACGAACATCAGCGGGGCGAACCAGATCGCGAAGCGACGCAGGTCGGCAGGGGTAAATGTGGGCGTATCGGGCAAGTCACTGAAAAGCGCAACAGGTTTGGCACTGCTGGTCAGCGTGTGGCAGAAGCCGGCTGCGGCGGTCGAGAGAAAAGCTGCGGCGACCGGATTCACTCCTTGCTCAATCGCGAGCGGAATGACCAACGGGATTAGTACGGCCGATCGGGCTGATCGGGACTGGATGAGAAGATGCGCTGCCAATGAGAGGGCCGCGATGAGCGCCAGAGTCATAACCGAGGCGCCCGTCCCGAGCAATTTTATGGGTGCGAACAGCAACGAGGTCAGCCAGTTGGCCGCCCCGGTATTGCTCAACGCCGTGCCCAGCGCCAAGGTGAAGGCCAGGAACATCAGGATATTCAGCGGCGTGTTCTTCACGCTAGTGGACAGCTTGGCCCCAGTCAGCCCGGGGAAGTTCATGAGGGCAGCTCCGCCGAGCGCGGCAATCGCAGGGTCCATTCCGATAAGCGGGCCAGCGGCCCAGGCTAGCACGACCGTCACTAGGACGCCTCCGGCGCGATACATAGCCGGGCTCATGCCGCCCGTGGCACGCTGCAACAACTGCGTCCGCACCTCTGGTTCCAGACGTCCACGCTGTGCTGATGGCACCTGCAGCCGCAGGATCAGCTCGCAGGCCGCAATGGAGCTTAGCAACGCCAACGGGGTACCTAGAATCAGCCAGGACATGAAGTCGATCGGAGCGTATCCGGCGGTGGTCAGCAGTTGGTTGGTCACCAGATGGGCGCCGGCACCGATCAGTGAGGCGACCGCAGAGAGCAGCACCACCGAGGGGATTAGCAGACTCAGCCCCACCACGATGCATCGCTGTGCGGCGAATATTCCTGCTAGTACTGTAAAAATCGGCAAGGCCAAGGCCGCGCGTCCGCTCGTGGCCGGGATGGCAAAGGCGGTGACGCACAGTGCCAAGGTGAGCAGATAGAACAGCTGTCGCACGCTGCGGGCCCGGGCCACCATGCGCAGACCCACGTAGTTCGCAAGGCCGCTCGCACTCACCCCGGCGGCCACGAGGAAAGCACCGATAAGCAACCAGATGGTCGGGTCGGCGAGCGACAAGAACAGTTCAGTGGTCTGTAGCGAACCCACCGCTAGTAAGAGCAGACACGCGCAGAGGGCCACGTAGGTGTCGGAGAGCCTAGTGCCCACCCACGCCCATACCGCGAGTGCGAAAATACCGAGGGTGGCTCCTCCCAGGGCTCCGGGTCCGCCCGGGGCAAGGACCAGCAGTGCCGTGGCACCGATGATGGAAGCTGGCCACAGCCAGCGAAGCGAGGCCTTGCGCTGTGGAGGTTGCGGACCGTTCGGTGCCGGGCGTGTTGAGTAGAAAACCTGGCTCATTTCAACCGGTATCCCGCCCCGCGTATGGTTTCGATGCGATCGGCACCGATCTTGCTGCGCAGGCTGCGCACGTACACGTCAACAACATTGGACGCCGGATCAAAATCCAGCCCCCATATATGGGCAATGAGTTGGTCCCGTGAAAGCACCTGGCCCTGGTGTTCGATGAAGACCTCGAGCAGCGAGAATTCCCGGGTGGTCAGGTCCACTTCAGAGGTCGCGGTGGTGACACGGCGCGAGCGTATATCTACGCTCAGGTCGCGGTGGGTTAGTAGGGAAGTGCCGGCGGTTTCAACCGGGGAGTCGCCGATGCGCAATTTTACGCGAGCCAGCAACTCGGCGAACTGGAAGGGCTTGGTCATGTAGTCGTTGGCTCCGCCTTCCAGCCCGGCCACGGTGTCGAACACCGAATCGCGGGCGGTCAACACGATCACAGGGGTACGCACCCCTTCGCCGCGCAGGGTTTCGAGCACGGTGAAGCCGTTCATGGCGGGCAACCCAATATCCAGAATGATCATGTCAATTTCACCCTGGCGGGCCATCAGCAGGCAGGAGGCACCATCGCCCACGACGCTGGTCTGGTAGCCGGCCGACTGCAGGCCGCGGCTGACGAAAGAGGCGATGTGGGCATCGTCCTCGCAAATCAAAATATGCATGGGTGATCCTCTCGGATTTATGCTGAGGGAAGGACATGGAGCGGGGTGGTGGTGACCGGTTCTTCGCCGGAGGACTCGCTGCGATCTGGGAATTCCGCCGGAAGATCAATGCCGAAGCGCGCCCCGTCTCCCTTGGTGCTGGAGACCCATGCACTTCCGCCGTGGGCGTGGGCGATCGCTCGAACGATGGCCAGTCCTAATCCCGCGCCGGCCCGTTCATGTGGCGAGGTCCCCGAGCGGTGGCCGTCGCCGCGTTCGAAGCGCTCGAAAATATGGGCGGCGTCGGATTGCGAAACACCGGGGCCCGAGTCGTGGATCCAGAAACGTAGGATCTGACCGTGGCCGTCAACTTCGAGGCTCGAGCCCATGCGGATTTTGTCACCGGGCTGCGTGTACTGCACGGCATTGGTGGCCAGCTGCAGGAATGCCTGGGTAATGCGTTGAGCATCGAGCATTTGCTCGCCCTCAGCGATCTGCACTAGCTGCCAACGACGGTCGCCCAGTACCTGCACCTTGGCCTCGATATCGAGCATGAGCTCAGTCAGCTCCACCTCGGCGGGGTTCACGAAGTTCGGCTGTTCGGAGCGTGCAAGAACCAGCAGGTCCGAGACGATGCGTCCCATGCGTGCCAGTTCGGAGTCGACAAGGCGTAACGTTGCGGCGCGTTCGGCCGGGTCCTCGCTAAGCAATTCCAGATGGCCACGCACAATAGTGATGGGAGTGCGTAGCTCGTGCCCGGCATCATCCACGAAACGTTGCTGGGTATCGTGGATCGCCTGCAGTCGATCGAGCATGAGATTGAATGTGGTCGCCACGGCTGCAATATCGTCATTGCCATTCACCGGTACTCGACCCGAGAGGTCCTTGGTCGAGATGTCCTGGGCGACGCGTTGGACCTGACGGATGGGCTTGAGGATCTGCCCCGCGACCAGCCATGCGATTCCACAGGTCAGCACGAGTCCGGCTAGGCCCACCCACGCCATGGCCAGAGTGGAACGCTGTAGCGAGGCCACCGCCTGGTCGGTGGCCTGGGTGATCACCAGGGTGGCGTTCTGTGCGCCAAAGGCTACATCGATGCGGGCCCAGTGCAGAGCGCCATCGGACGTTGCGGTAATCCCAGAGGTAGCGGACGCGTTTGCCACTTCTCGGAGCGGCAGGGAGAGCGCGGAGACCGGTGTGCCAGCCTCTACCGATGCGGTGGATGCACCTTCGGCCGACACTACGGTGTCACCCACGATGGCTACAAGGCTTTCGCCGGTGGTCAGTGACTGGCGATGGATATATTGACGGAGAAGGTCAGCCACGGTCTCGAAGGGGCCACCCGTGCGTGGGTTGCTTCCGGTTTCGGCGAAGCGCACAAACTCTTGGGTTTCTTGGGTCACCGCTTCGTTCGCGCTCTGGGCGATTTCGAGTTGAGAGATGCTACGCGCGGTCGTGGAGACAGCGACCAGGGCGACAGTTGTCGTGAGTAGGATCCAGCCGGTGATGCGAAGCCGGGCGGAGAGAGCGGGGAAGCGGAAACGGCGCTTAGTCATCGTCATCATCCTCGTCGTCCTCGTCGACGGACCCATCTCCTGGTTTCGGTGCCGGTTTGTGGGTTGGCGTCTTGCTCGGCTGGAGGGAGGGAGACACGCGTTCCACTGACGTCTTCGACTGCTCCTTGGCCGGCTTCGATGGTTTCGCCGACTCGCTTGTCGTCACCGGATCGGACTTGCGCCTCTCAGAGTTTTCGCGTTGGCTTGTGCTCGACTGGCTGGGGCGCACCGAGGGGTGCGGGGTGTTCTCGACGACTACCGGGGACTGCGGCACAGCCGGATTCTGGTCGCTGACCTGTAGTAGCTGGCTCCCGACAAGGAATGTCACCGGAATCAGCAATAGCCCGATGACAAGCGCGGTCGTTACTTTCTTCCTCACAGAATTCATCTTGGTAGATGAATGTGAAACCGATGTGAAGGACGTCTAAGGGTTTCTTCATAGTTACAGGTCATCGGCCGTTTCGAAGGACAGGATAAGTTTCGAATTTCTTTCACTTCATGCCCGGGAGGGCCATCTGCCGGAGAAATAGATGCAGATAGCCTCAGGCGCGGAAATTCGATGACATGGCAGGTGCCAACTTTAGGCAACCGCACCCAGCAATGACGGCTCAGGCATTCGACCGGGGTGCGGGCGCGGACTTTGCACGTCTGGTAAAACTCAATAGTTACACGGCGCTGACGTGGGGTATCCGGTTTCCGGCCCCGTAGCGCTAGGGGTTAGAGACCCAAATCGCCTGGGCAGCAGCCACTCCTAGGGCCACGGTATTGCCGCATTGCGCGTGTACCTCGACGGTTTCGGCAAACTTATCCATCCCCGAAATTTCGACTTCCGCGCCGATCACCACACCATTTTCTTGCAGGTGCTGCAACAGCTCAGAATCCGCATCGGAGATGCGCTCGATAACTACCGAGCTGCCCACCACGGCATCGGCCAATAGGTAGGCCTCGGGGAAGCTGATCGTTCCGTCGGCCGCCGGGATCGGGTCACCGTGTGGATCGCGGGTGGGGTACCCGAGGGTTTGATCCATACGCTCAATCATGAAGTCGGAGACGGAATGTTCGAGACTGTCTGCCTCTTCATGAACCTGATCCCAACGGTAGCCGAGCATCTTCACGAGGAAAGTTTCGATCAACCGATGGCGGCGCACCATCTGCACGGCAAAGTCGCGGCCGCGTTCGGTCAGGGCCACTTCGCCGTAGGGCGAGTGATCCAACAAATCCTGTTGACGCAATTTGGCCAACGCACCGGAGACGGTCGACAATTTCATGCCGGCGCGTTGCGCGATGCTACTGGGGGTGACCGGGTCGCTGGACCATTCCTGCAGACCATAGATGATCTTGAGGTAGTTCTGTGCGCTATCCGAAAGCTCTGAGATCGACACGGTATCCATCTTAGTCGGCCACGCCCCCATGCTGGATTCGTCGACTCAGGAAAGGACCTGCGCCTTTTGCTCCAGTAGCAGTTGCGTTAACTGGTTGGGGAAGTCCCCGGTAATGCCAAGTACCGGCCGGCAGTTGGCGCGCGACTGATCGGGGTAGCCGCGGTATTTGGCCCGCAGATCGCAGATCGTCTGTCCGCGGCCCGGACCATTGGTGGTGTCGACTTGGGCCCGCACCAACGGGGCGGAAGTGATCTCGACATCGCCCAGGGCCACGGCGACGGCCAATGGGTCGTGCATGGCGCAGCAGGCACGACCATAGATTTCCCGGTAGAACTCGAAGTAGTGGCCGAGCATTTGGGCAAGCGCCTGCTCGAACTCGCTCCCGGAGGCGGCCAAACGCTCGCGGTCTTCGGCCTCGAGCACCTGAGTCATCGTGACATCCAAGGGCACCATGGTGACCGTCCAGCCTGCGGCAAATACGGCGGCCGCTGCTTCGGGATCATTGGCGATGTTGGCCTCGGCCACCGGCGTGATATTCCCCGGCACCTCCGCGGCGCCACCCATGATGGTGATCCCGTCGACCAGCTCCGGAAGTCGGGGCTCACGCTCCAACGCCCGGGCAATATTGGTCAGCGGACCGACCGCGATGAGATGGAGCTTTCCCTCTGCCTCGTGAGCCAGCCGAAGCAACAGATCGACAGCGGATTCCGTGCTGGGCGCGGTGGTGGACTTGGGCAGCACGATGTTGCCGATGCCGTTTGCACCGTGCACGTGCGGAGCGCCGCCATCATAACTGCGTGTCATGAAATCACGTTCGCCAATGGCGACCGGCACGTTCGTCACTCCAGCCAACTGCAGTAGGTCCAGGGTGTTCCGTGCCGCGGTGGCAGAGTCCGTGTTGCCACTGACCGTGCCGATGCCGCGCAACTCGGCCTTGTCGCTGGCGATGAGGTAGGCCAGCGCCAGCGCATCATCGACGCCGGTATCGCAGTCGAAGTAGATGGGTCGTGCAGACATCGAGTGTTAGTTCCCTTCGGGAGTAGTGGTAGTGCTGTCGTCGGTGGGTGCTGGGACCATGAGGCTGACCAGTAGCGCGGCGGCGGCAATTCCTGCCGAGAGCCACAGTCCGGTTGCGTAGCCAATCTCGGAGGCACGGGCCACCAACGGGGCGACGAGCACCACGCCGAGGCTGGCGCCGAGGCCAAAGGAGGCTCCGTTGATTCCCGGTAGCGTGCCGGGTGCTTCCTTAGGGGAGAGCAGTACCGACAGTCCATTGATGGAGGTCAGGAAGAATCCATTGTAGAAGATCCCGAGGCATGCGATCATCGCGAGCACCAGCCAGCGGTTCTCGACGAAGAACGCCGCGCCGATCAGAGCAAGCAACGAGCAGGCGGAACCGATACGTAGCGCCAGACGCCAGCCGATCTTTCCGGTGAGCCAGCCGGCCAACGGTGCGCATAGCACGCCCAGTAGTGCCGCGGGGGTCAGATAGAGCAGCGCGGAAAGCGAAGGATCTAGGCCGAAGCCGTGTTCGCTGTCCTGGCTCAGCACGATCACGGTGAAGTTCATGACGGCAAAGACGCCGGCCAAGGTGAGTACGGTGGAGAGAATCACGGTCAGCACCGGACGCGAGCGCAGGTGGTGCACGGCAACCAGAGGCGTGGCTCGGCGCTTTTCCACGAGGCAGAATACCGCGAAGTTCAGCAGCGTTCCCGCCCCAAGGAGCAAGGTTGGCACGGCTGCCCAACCTGCCTCGGAGCCCGATTGCACGAAGTAGGTCAGCAGAACCAAGAAGGTCGAGAGCAGTGCGGCGCCCCACCAGTCCATGCGCCCGGTGGCTACGGCCGCGTGCCGGGCAGGAACCACACGCAGAATTGCCAGGGCGGCACCGAGGGCTAGGGCCAGCACGACCCAGAAGATGGAGTGGAAACCGAGCTTCTCGGTCATCAGGCCACCGAGGTAGCCGTCGAATCCGGCGACGCCGCCATTGATCGAGGCGAGCACACCCACCGCGGTGCCGAAGGCGGCGCGCGAGAGATTTTCTTGGAGCACGATATAGCTCAGCGCAAAGATCGCGCTGGAGGTGCCCTGCATAAAGCGCCCGGTGAGCAGGATTGGCAGGCTTGGTGCCAGCAGGCAAAGCACCGTGCCGGTGGCCATAATGCCGATGACGATGAGCAGTGCGGTGCGTCGACCAATGAAGTCGCTCCAGCGTCCCATCAGTGGGCCGGAGATGGCGCCGGCGAGAAAGAATAAGGATTGCACCTGGGCCACCTGGCCGGCATCCACCCCGAAATGCGCGCCGATGGCGGGCAGGGCTGGGGTCAGCATCGAGGCGTTGAGCTGGAAAGAGATCACGCCGAGCAGAAGCACCGTGACCAGCAGGATCGGGCCGGGGCGGCGTGCCCCGGTGGGCGCGGCAGAGACGCTTTGTGGCGCGTCAGAGGACAGAGCAGTCACGACAGAAACTCCCTTGTTTTGCAGGTGATGGGCAGCCCTTGGTTACGAGTTGTTATACAACCATGAATGACAACTGAATACAATAGGTAAATGTGACGAACCTGTAGAATCGCGGCAGGAGCGTTTCTAATCCAAAGGTGGATGTTCATGCAGGAGATCACGCAGTGGCCGTGGGCTACCCAAGTCGAATCGCGCCCTGGCGTGCCCTTAAGGGTGGCCGCCTACTCACGCATTGCCGAAGCGATCCGCGCCGGCCAGCTTTCACCCGGTGCGCTACTGCCCACGGAAAGTCAGCTGGGGACGCTACTTCATGTTTCACGCACCGTGGTACGCGAAGCGCTGATGCTGCTCGAAGAAGATGGTCTGGTGCGGGCTCGGCGAGGGGTTGGGCGGTTCGTGTCCCATGAACTACCGCGCATCGGCATCGAGAAAATCCAGCCCTATGAACGCTTGCTGGCCGCGCCGAATCAACAGCTAGAACTGCGCCGTACCAGTGTCTCGGAGCAGCCGGCCTCCGAATTTATTGCCCCGCGCCTCGGCCTGGACATCGACGCACCGACCCATCTGTTTGAAACCGTGTTTCTTCGCGAGGGCGAGCCGGTGGCTCTCCTTCAGGAGCATGTGGCGGTGAGCGATGAGCAGATCGGCCAGTTGGCACGGGAACTAAGCGACGAGCCTGCCACGGAGCCCACTGGCACCTTATTGACACGCCTGCAGGAGCGTTTGGGCTCCGACTTTGGCCCTGGCGAATGCGAGATCTCTGTTTCACAGGCCCGTGAAACGCGCGCACCGCTTTTAGAGCTGGAGGTCGAAGATCCAATTCTGGTACTCACCCAGAGTGTCGCCTTCTCCTCGGTGCCTCGCTATGTCGCGAAATGCGTTGTGCCAGCCCGGGCCGGGCACCTGCTACTGAAACAAACCTAGGTAGCGTAATGACCGTGAACGATGAGGACAAGGTCATTCAGGATTTTGTGGCCGAAGGGGCGCTTTTGCTCGGTGGTGGCCGGGCCATTTTGATGCAACTGGCCCATCCCGACATCGCGCGAGCTATCGCCCGGCACTCGGCCTTTGACGAGCATCCCGAGCGGCGGCTGATTCACACCCTGTGCTATGTCTACGCGGTCTTGGCCGGTACCACCGAACAACGCGCTTGGGTAATTGAGCGGGTAAATGCCGAGCATCGGCCGGTTCGCGGCTCACGGAATGGTAGGCAGGCGGCCTACTCCGCGCGTGACCCCCGCCTGCAATTGTGGGTGGCCGCCACGCTGTACGACTCGGCCCACACGGTGGCCCAGCAGGTGCTGCCGCCATTGAGTTCTGCCGCCGAGGAAAGCATCTATCGTTTCTACCATCGGCTGGGCTCGGCGCTGCAAATGCCCGAACAGAACTGGCCGGAGTCCCGTCGCACCTTTGAAGACTACCTGCGCGCCACCACACACTCCGTGCAGGTATCTGAGCAGGCACGGCACCTAGCCCAGCAGCTCTTCGCAGCCCAGAACGCTCCGTGGTGGATTCGTGTAGCAATGCCCACGGTGCGGGCCGTGACCATCGAAACTCTTCCACCGGCGTTGGCCCTAGGCTTCGGGTTGCGCAGCACGAGGGCGACCCAGCGGCGGGCGAGGGCCTGCCTTGCCGGCGCTCGCTGGGCCACCAGATGGCTACCGCGTAGGATCCGGAGGATCCCACTCTTTCTGTCGTTGCGGTACGTGCACCGAACATTTAGGGAGGTCAACGGTGAGCGCTGAACAACAATCCACGGCCTACTGCGCCATCGCGGAACGCTACTCCGAACTCTTCGGGGACGTCGAACGACTGGCCGCCGAGGACCGTCGGCTGATTAGCTTCTGGGCGGCGGAATGCCACGGGCGGATCCTCGATGCCGGTTGCGGCCCAGGGCACTGGTCGGCATGGCTTGCCGCGCAGGGGCACCAAACTCTGGGAGTGGATGTCAGCGAGCGCTTTATTACTTCCGCGCGGCAGCGACACCCCGAGCTAGCCTTCGAACGCGCAGATCTGCGTGAGCTATCGTTCCCAGACGGGTCGTTTGGGGCCGCATTGGCCTGGTACTCCCTCATCCACGCAGACTCGGCCACCCTGGATCAAATGCTCAGGGAGCTTAATCGTTGTTTGAGCCCCGGTGGCTCTCTGTTGATGGGGTTCTTCGATGGGCCGGAGGGGGAGCCCTTCGAACATGCCGTCACCTTGGCCTACTACCACCGGGTCACAGATCTCACCGTGAGATTGGAGCGCGCCGGATTTCGCGTGTCGCACAGCGAGACGCGCCAAGACCCGGCGGTGCGAGCCCACGCGGCACTGATCGCGCAGAAGGTAGATTGTGGTGACCCGGCCCGGGCGGACAACTCGCATTAAAGGAGTTCGGGCTGACTTGTGGCATCGGCGAGACCAGCTGATCGTGGCCGCGCATGAATATGTGCCGCAAGCTCGGCGGACCACGTGTTGAATGCCTAACTCAACAAGTGGCCATCGCTGGAGGCGACGAGTGGTTCCCTGCGGAGCCGGCCGGGTGCTACCTGCGGCTGAATTACTCTGGAACCGACCCCGCGGGATTCATACACGGTGCGCAGGTGATCGGCCAACAACTCAGTGCACAGGGGCTGTAATACGGCGCCGCGCTAAGCTTCAAAGGGAAGCTCAGCGCGGCCCACAGAATGTGCTCGAGTATGTCGGCGGAGGACCGGGGGGTGCCCCTATGTTCTGTGTCAAGCAATTTTCAGCTCCGGAACGTCATAGAGCGATCCGTCACGGATCATCGCGAACAGGACGGTGAGACGCCGGTGAGCCAACGCGATCAGAGCTTGGTTATGGCGTTTGCCCTGAGCCCGTTTCCGGTCATAATAGGCCCGGCAAGTCGGATCGAACCTGATCGAGGCGAACGCCGAGAGGAAGAGCGCTCGTTTCAATCTCTTGTTACCTGAATGACTAACGCGCTCGGACTTGATCGACGTGCCCGACTGGCGCGTGGTTGGTGCCAGGCCGGCGTAAGAAGACAGGGATGCAGCACTGGTGAAGGTCTTGCCGGAGGTCTCGGCAATGATGATCGCAGCGGTCCTGACGGCAACCCCGGGCATGGATGTCAGGACCGGGTAAAGAGGGTGGGCCTCCACCATGGCCTCCAAATGTGTGGCCACGTCCACGCGCTGGGCATGCAACGAGATCAGTTGCCGGGCCAGATGCGGGATGACCAGACCTGCGGCGTCGGTGCCGACCACGACGACGGTCTGCTCATCTAGGGCCGCGATGATGGTTGAAGCCCAGGCGGTGTGGCGGCGGGCTCCGTGCTTCTTGAACTTCGCATCGATCCTGGCTTTGCCTGCGTGCTTCAGTTGAGCTGGGGTGGGCCAGGCTGCGAGGACTTCCAAGATCGCGTCGTGTTCCAGCCAGGGACCGAGGATCCGTTCTAGTGGCGGGTGGATCTGGGTGAATAGCCCGCGGATCCTGTTGCTGGTTTGAGTGATCTGACGGGCTAGGTCCAGGTCAAAGCCGGTGAGCATGCCCAGGGTGGCTTCGTCCTCGTCGGAGACTTGGATGCTACGTAGCGTGTGCGGCATGGTGCGGGCAGCGTCAGCGATGATAAAGGCATCTTTTTCGTCTGTTTTCGCCGCGCCAGGATACATATCTGCGATACGCCTCATCGAAAGTCCGGGCAGATAGGCCACCGGAATACCGAGATTCTGGGCGACAGCGACGGCCAGGGCGCCAATGGTTGCCGGTTGATCTACGACGACCAGGATGGTGCCCTTGGCGCTGAGTTCTTGGTAAACCTTGGTGAGCTTGGCTTCGTCGTTGGGCAACGTTCTGTTCCAGATCTTGGTGCCGTCAGTGCAGACAGCACAGGCCCAGTGGTCGGTCTTGCCGACATCGAGGCCGAGGAAGATCTGGATGTCGTCGGTTTTCATGAGGCTGGCTCCTTTGCGCTTGGTCCCTCATTCGGTCGGCCAACCTGCGGGAGCAAAGTCTTACATCCACGTTATGACTGACGTCCGTGCACCGGTGGTGCGTGGCGTCGTGCCCCTAATTAGCAATCACCTCACTGCCCTCCCAGCCTCGGTGGCAACACCCCCCGGATCATTGATTAGACAGGGGCAAGACACCATGCCGAGGCTGGTCGGCCGACAGCCCCCATGATCCTCTTGTTGGGGGCTATCAAAAAGATAACGGGACTACCCTTGTCGGCCCTTCATCCGCGGATTCTGTTTGTTGATGACATAGATCTTGCCCCGGCGGCGCACCACCTGAGCGCCGGGCTGATTTTTCAGTGAGCGGATCGACTTGCGAACTTTCATGAGTTTTCCTCCATTGTGTGTGGCGTTAAACCGGTTGATAAATCGGCTAGCTCGGCATCGTTGAGTTCACAGTGCCGCAAGAGCGCACTGACTTCCTCGGCCTCATGTTCGTCACTGGTCAGCACGAGCTGCGTGCATGCCGTCTCGGCACCCCAACTACCCGTGGATTGCATCCAGACGCGCGGGCCAACTCCGCCGAGAGCAATGCGTGATCCGGGCGAATTTCCCATCCAGAGCGTGCCGCGAATCCAAGCGCATGAGGAAGCGAGATGCGGCAAGGCCTCGCGGAAGCGCTCAGGGTGTAACGGGCGCTCGGCCTGGAGTCGGAGGCAACGATGTCCACCGGCTCCCGGAATCGTGGCTTGTGCGTTAAGCGCCGGTAGTTGGCCGGGCCGAGTGCGTTTCAGGGCGGAGGGCAGGTCAAAGTTTCCCAACGTGAGATCGTGGCCGACCTGAACGCGGACGGCGTGCGGTGCGAGCAAGTCCACGAGATGGCGCCCGGTCATCCACTCGTGATGCTCAGCAGCGTCGTGTTCGAGCAAGGCGCTGTCCAAGCCGTGGGCGAGTACGAGCGTATCGGCCCAAGCGGCATCCTGTACCAAGAATTCTCCGGGACGTGACGGGTCGCTGTCGTCGACCCCAAAGCCCGCCTCGGATAGCAGTCGGGTGTCCCAAAGATGATCCTCGAAAGAGGCGGGATCGAGGCCGAGAATGGCCGACCGCACGCGAATATCCTTGGCTCGCAATTCGGAGCCGACATAGTGCTCCACGGTGGCGAGGGACCATCCGGTGGGGAGCGCAAGAATAAAGCGCGTCCCCTCGGTGCGTAGGCGTAAGAGCGTGGGCAGGATGTCATAGCGAAAGGCACAGCCCTGGCACCAGTGCTCGAAGGTGCTTTCGGCGCGTTCGCCTGCTCCACCCGGGCGTTGAATTTGGCGCAGCAAACGCGGCCCCTCGAGCGCATCGTAGGTCGCGACGGTCGCGTCAGGGTAGATGGCTCGCGCATGGGTCAGCGCTGCAGAACGCGCCTGTTGTTCGAGAGCTGAAATCACTAGAAGTTCCATCGAGAGAACTCTAAATGAGAATCATTCGCATTAGCAAGTCTGGGTCACGTATCGGCTTAACGAAACGGCCGCGTACCTCCGAAGGGAAGTACGCGGCCGCGCCGAGTCTATTGGATTAGTGGCCAGTGACCTGAGCAAAAGGCGGGGTCATTACCGAATCGGAGACGGCCACCGCCGGGTCATCGCCCAAGTGGATGATGGCGTTGTCTTCATTGACGTGGACGACGGAGGGGGTGAAGGTCCGGGCCTCGGCATCCTCCATCTGGGCGTAGCTCATGAGAATCACAATGTCGCCGGGGTGCACCAGATGGGCGGCGGCACCATTGATGCCAATCACGCCGCTGCCGGGCTCGCCGGCAATTGTGTAGGTTTCAAGGCGGGCGCCATTGGTGACGTCAACAATCGAGACCAACTCGCCAGGCAGGATGTCAGCTGCTTCGAGCAGGGTGGAGTCAACGGTGACAGAGCCAACGTAGTGCAGATCGGCTTGGGTGACCGTGGCACGGTGGATCTTGGACTTGAACATGGTCCGCTGCATGGGGTGACCGTCCTGAGGGTATCTACGGGGTCTTACGCTCATCCAGTGTACGCCGGTCGCTCAGCGCAGTGGGCGTGTGGAGACGACGATAACAAAGCGCCCGCAGCGACAGCGGACAAGCAAAAGCGCCGCAGCCCGAGTTTACCGGGCTACGGCGGTTAGGCCAGAAACGCAGAACTACTTAGCGGCGGCGTCCTTGATGGCGCGGGTAACCTCGCCGGAAGCGATCAGCTCATAGGCCGCTTCCAGGTCGGCCGAGAGGAAACGGTCCGGGCCCGGGCCGGCAACCTTGCTGCGCAGCACCTCGAGGGCGGCGCCGGTGACCGGGCTTGGCTTCAACGGAGCGCGCAGATCCAGTGCGCGGCCCGATACCACCAGCTCGATGGCCAGAATGCGACGCAGGTTCGCCACGGCGGTGCGAAGCTTGCGGGCGGCGTGCCAGCCCAGCGACACGTGGTCTTCCTGCATGGCCGAAGACGGGATCGAATCGGCGCTGGCCGGGACGGCCAGACGCTTGTTTTCGGCCACCAGGCCGGCCTGAGTGTACTGAGCAATCATCATGCCCGAGTCCACGCCCGGGTCGTCTGCCAAGAAGGCGTTCAGATCGCGGTTGCGGGCCGGGTCTAGCGCACGGTCGGTGCGGCGCTCGGCCAACGAGCCGAGGTCGGCGACGGCGATGGCCAAGAAGTCCAGCACGTAGGCCACTGGGGCGCCGTGGAAGTTGCCGTTGGAGGTAACTTCGCCGCTTGGCAACACCACTGGGTTATCGATAGCGGCGGCCAGTTCGCGCGTAGCCACGGTGGTGGCGTGGGCGATGGTGTCGCGGACCGCGCCGGTGACCTGTGGGGAGCAGCGCAGCGAGTAGGCGTCCTGTACGCGGCCGTCGCCGTCACGGTGCGAGGCGACGATTTCGGATCCGGCCAGGGCCTTGAACATGTTCGCGGCGCTGGTCTTCTGGCCCGGGTGCGGGCGCAGCGGTTCGTGGAGCTCGGCACGGAACACCTGATCGGTGCCGAACTGCGACTCGACGCTCATAGCGCCGGTAACGTCGGCCAGATCTGCCAGCTCGTTCAGGTCCGCCAGGGCCATGACCAGCATGCCCAGCATGCCGTCGGTGCCGTTGACCAGTGCGAGGCCTTCCTTTTCGCGCAGCTCCACCGGGGTGATGCCGGCTTCGGCGAGCAGTTCGGGCACCGGGCGCTGTACGCCGTCCTTGTCTACGGCCTCGCCTTCGCCCATGAGCACGAGGGCGCAGTGGGACAGCGGGGCGAGGTCACCGGAGCAGCCCAGCGAACCGTACTCGCGGACCAGCGGGGTGATCCCGGCATTGAGCAGGTCGACCATGGTCTGCAGCACGACGGGGCGCACGCCGGCGCGGCCCGAGGCCAGAGTCTTGGCGCGCAGGAACATCAGGGCGCGAACAACTTCGCGCTCCACCGGAGTGCCCATACCCGCGGCGTGGGAGCGGATCAGCGAGCGCTGCAGTTTAGCGCGGTCCTCGTGCGGGATGTGGCGGGTGGCCAGTGCGCCGAATCCGGTGGAAACGCCGTAGACCGGGGTTTCCTGAGCGGCGAGGGCATCGATGTGGGCGCGGACCTCTGCGAGCTGTTCGATAACAGCCGGGGCGATGGTGATCTGCGCGTTGTGGCGGGCCACGTTGATGACGTCTTCGGCGGTGACGCCGGTGACATTCAAGGTCACGCCGGTGGTGGTAGCAGTCATGACAATCCTTTTGGTTGAGTCAGTTCGGTTCCTACCATCCATTGTTGGGTACGCGGGCGGGTTTACCTAGGGTCTCCACGAGCTGGTATCCGGGATTTCAGACAGCCCGGCATTTGCTATTGAATGGCATTCATTTTGCTTGCTTGGCGCGTGAATAGTTTGAAAAGATTTAATGCAAAGGTCGCGAGCCTGGCGCATTGTGGGCCAATATTTCGCGGATTTCTGTAACATCTCTCACTATTGATCAATTCTCTGTCGAAGTGGAATACCCTCGAGAAATGGGTCACGACGATGTGCCCCGATGACCGTTGTCCGCAAGGTTAACGGCGTAGCGCCACCACACAGAGGAAGACCACCCAAGGTGTCCACGGGAATAGTAACGAAAGATGTGCCGCAGACTGCGACACCAGAAAGCGCATGGAGAAAGCGCAAAGACGCATGGGAACACCTGGGCTATGTACTAGGGGAAATTATCCGTGAGTCGGAGGAAGCCGAAGTGTGCAAACTGCACCGCAGTGAGGTGCGTCGGCTTCTGGGCTTGCTCGAGAGCATGGAGCCTTACTGGGCCAATCCGGGTATCGAATACTTCCACGGAGTGCTTGACCTCATACTCGAGGAGCGATTCCCCGAGGCCCTAGAGAAGATCTATCAGGCCAACCAATCATTTCGTACACAAACGCAATACGTTGACCTAGAGGGTCACCATAATGGCAGTGAGCACGACGAGGAGCATCAGCACGGTTCGCACACGCCGAACGTCGAAATTCTTCTGGTCGATAATGGACCGGCAGATGAGATTGCGCGTTTCAAAGAAGAAATGCTGTCAATGCGGGTGCGGACCGATCCGTTTAACTACAACTTCGTTGTTGTGCCAAGCGTCGAAGATGCATTGGCCGCCGTGGTGATTAACCCCGGTATCCAAGCCGTGGTGATCACCGCGCGATTCGAACTTTCCACGCGCCGTAAGCTCAGCTCCAAGTTGCGGCAGTACATTGACCGTCGGACCAAGAGGCTTTTCTCCTCGGCCCGTCAGATCCAGCAGATCCTCGACCTCGAAGAGGCGCTGGACGAAATTCGACCTGAGATTCCGGTGTACCTGATTGCCGGGGTGGCACTCGAATCGCTCGCCCATGAAATCACCGGGCGGTTCAAGCGCATCTTCTCCCGCAACGATGGGCTAGATCTTCACCTCTCGCTGATTGCCGAGATCATGGGGCGCTATGACACGCCGTTCTTCAAGGCGCTGCAACGCTATGCCAAACGACCCGGCGGTGTCTTCCACGCCATGCCCATTTCGCGGGCCGGATCCGTGCAAAACTCGCCTTGGGCTCGCGACCTCGTCGACTTCTACGGCATGAACCTCCTATTGGCCGAGACGTCGGCTACCTCCGGCGGTCTTGACTCCTTGCTCGACCCGCACGGGTCAATCAAGAAGGCCCATGAGCTGGCGGCCCGAGCCTTCGGGAGCCACCGCACCTACTTCGTCACCAACGGCACCTCCACGGCGAATAAGATCGTGCACCAGTCGATCATCGCGCCCGGTGACATCGTTTTGGTGGACCGGAACTGCCACAAATCGCACCACTATTCGCTGGTGCTGGCAGGTGCAAACGTCTCGTACCTAGAGGCCTACCCGCTCGATGAGCATTCCATGTATGGGGCCGTGTCGCTCCGCGAAATCAAGGGACGTCTGCTGGCGCTGCGTCGCGAAGGTTTGCTGCATAAGGTCAAGATGATTGCATTGACCAACTGCACCTTTGACGGCATCGTCTATGACGCTCGCCGCGTGATGGAAGAGTGCCTGGCCATCAAGCCCGACCTGGTCTTCTTGTGGGATGAAGCGTGGTTTGCCTTCGCCGGATTCCACCCGATCTACCGGCAGCGCACCGGTATGGCTTCGGCGGCGCGTATGGAGGCCGACTTCGAGACCGCACAGTACCGTGCCGCCTACCGTGATCAGACGCATCGGCTTCCGGCTCCCGGATCGGCGCAGAGTCCCGATAATGATCAGGCATGGCTCGACACCCGGTTGATTCCGGACCCGGACAAGGCGCGCCTGCGCGTCTACTCCACGCAGTCCACGCACAAAACCCTGACCTCGTTACGTCAGGGCTCGATGATTCACGTCTACGATCAAGACTTCGCCACGCGTAACGTTGCCGCGTTCCGTGAGGCCTACATGACGCACACCTCAACCTCGCCGAACTACCAAATTCTGGCGTCGCTGGACATCGGGCGTCGACAGGTCGAGCTCGAGGGTTATTCCTTGATCCAACGCCAGGTGGACTTGGCGCAATCAGTAGCTCGCGCAGTCAACCGTCATCAGCTGCTCCGGAAGTACTTCCGTGTCTTGAACACCTTCGATCTGATTCCAAAAGAATTTCGTAGTGCCAGGGTTCCAGATCCGGTTCGGGACGGATTGGGGACGTGGGATACGGTCTGGGCCGAAGACGAGTTCGTGGTTGACCCCAGCCGTCTGACCCTCGACATCAGTGCCACCGGTGTGGACGGGGATACGTTCAAACACACCTACCTGATGGACGGGCACGCAATCCAGGTCAACAAGACCAGCCGCACTTCCGTGCTGCTGATGACCAATATCGGTACTAATCGTTCCGCCGTGGCACACCTCATTGAGGTGCTCGTGAAGATCGCTGAAGAGCTTGACCACAAACGCCGACTAAACGGTGCCATGGCGCCGGTGGTTGACCCGGCGGCGGGCATTCCCATGCCGGACTTCAGCTACTTCTCCGAAGCATTTAGCGGGGGCGGGGGCAGTGGTGACATGCGCACGGCCTATTACTTGACCTACCAAGAGGGCTCGAGCCACTTCCTGTTCTCCAGGCAGATCCGTGAACGCATTGCGGCAGGCGAAGAAGTGGTATCGGCGGCCTTCGTGACACCTTACCCGCCAGGATTCCCAGTGCTCGTGCCGGGCCAAGTTATTACCGCGGAGATCTTGGACTACATGGACGTGCTCGATACCCGTGAGATACACGGCTATGACCGCCGTCGTGGATATCAGGTATTTACCCCTGCCGCGATTGCCAAGATTCTCGAGAAATAGTTCGTAAAGTCAAATGCTCGGCACGTTCCTAAATGGATGTGCCGAGCATTTGTTTTGCGTACGTATTCACGGTAATTGAAGTCAGAAATTCAAATGAATATTAGCCAGGGCGTCGGTGCCGTATTGGTTGCCGTGCGCGGTGTCGCTAATTGTCTGTGGTGGTTGCGAAAAGCCAACCATATTTCCATCGCGGGATAGTTCAAGGGTCTCTACAGTCCCGAGGGCAATGATGTTTCCATGGCCACGCACGCGAAGTGTGCCGATTTCTTCGGCTGCCAACTTCAGTCCATTGGCCTTGACTACGACCTCGGTGCAGTCGCCGGTGAGTTCGACGATTTCTCCGCTGGTTTCGCGACGAATGACGGTAGGACCTTCGGAGCAGGTTACCTTCCGGCCGTGTGTGGTGATCTGGGTGAAGGCCGCCTTTAGCCCATCACCGTCCATGGAAGGTGACGCATTATTGGCCGAAGCACTGGGGGTTGAGCCTTCGCCCTGCGGCGGCTCGGATGACACCTCCGGCCCGGCACAGGCAGATAGCCCTAGGAGAGACAGGCTCAGTGCCACGGAAGCGGTAAGGGATCGCATGGTGTTCGTCATCAGAATCCTTTCGGTTTCTTTGCCAACTACCCACCCTAGGCCGCAGCCGTGGCAATGGCTAAACGCCGACGCTTCGATAATGGCACTGGCAAGGCTTAACCAGTTGAGGGTGGGTACCGGCGCCATTGCCGGTACCCACCCTCGAGTGGTGGCAGTGCTTACTGATCCATCATCGGAACGCGCACACCGCGCTCCTTGGCTACCTCGACCGCGCGGTCGTAGCCGGCATCCACGTGACGGATAACGCCCATGCCCGGGTCGTTGGTCAGTAGCGCCTCAAGCTTGGCCGCGGCCAACTCGGTGCCGTCGGCCAGGGAGACCTGTCCGGCGTGGATGGAACGGCCGATGCCAACGCCGCCACCGTGGTGCAGTGAAACCCACGAGGCACCCGAGCTGGTTGCGGTCAATGCGTTGAGCAACGGCCAGTCAGCGATGGCGTCCGAGCCATCCTTCATGGCTTCGGTCTCGCGGTACGGCGAAGCCACCGAACCCGAGTCCAAGTGGTCGCGGCCGATAACGATCGGAGCCGAGACCTTGCCCTCGGCGACCAACTTGTTGAACAGCAGACCGGCCTTGTGGCGCTCGCCGTAGCCCAACCAGCAGATACGTGCCGGCAGGCCCTCAAACTCCACGCGCTCCTGAGCGGCGTCCAACCAGCGGTGCAGGTGCTCGTTCTCCGGGAACAGTTCCTTCAGCGCCTCGTCGGTGACGCGGATGTCCTCGGGATCACCCGAAAGAGCAACCCAGCGGAATGGGCCAAGACCCTCGCAGAACAGCGGGCGGATGTAGGCAGGAACGAAGCCCGGGAATTCGAAGGCACGCTCGTAGCCGCCCTTGCGAGCCTCGTCGCGGATCGAGTTACCGTAGTCGAAGACTTCGGCGCCGGCATCCTGGAACTCGACCATGGCCTGAACCTGAGCGGCCATGGCAGCCTGGGCCTTCTTCGTGAAGCCCACCGGATCGGACTTCGCCTCGGCATCCCACTGCTCCATGGTGTATTCCACCGGCAGGTAGGACAGCGGGTCATGGGCGCTGGTCTGGTCGGTGACGATATCGATGGTGAACTCGCCGGCCTTGTGACGCTCGAGCAGTGCCGGGAAGACCTCGGCGGCGTTGCCGACATATCCAACGGACAGGCCGCGGCCTTCGGCCTTGGCGGCCAGTACCTTCTCCAGGGCCTTGTCTAGATCCAGCTCCACCTCATCGAGGTAGCGCTTCTCGGCGCGGCGGCGCAGGCGCGACTCATTGACGTCCACGATCAGGCAAGCACCGTCGTTCAAGGTGACGGACAGTGGCTGGGCGCCGCCCATGCCACCGCAACCACCGGTGAGGGTCAGGGTGCCAGCCAGGGTGCCGTTGAAGCGCTTCTTGGCGACCGCGGCGAAGGTTTCGTAGGTGCCCTGCAGAATGCCCTGGGTGCCGATGTAGATCCAGGAACCTGCGGTCATCTGGCCATACATCATCAGGCCCTCGGCCTCGAGCTTGCGGAAGTACTCCCAGTTGGCCCAGTCGCCCACGAGGTTCGAGTTGGCGATCAGTACGCGCGGTGCCCACTTATTGGTCTTGAAGACGCCGACCGGCTTGCCGGACTGAACCAACAAGGTCTCGTCTTCTTCGAGGTCCTTCAGGGTCTCGACGATGGCATCGAATGCTTCCCAGTTACGGGCGGCCTTGCCGGTGCCACCGTAGACGACCAGCGATTCGGGGTGTTCGGCAACCTCGGGGTCGAGGTTGTTCATCAGCATGCGCAGCGGGGCCTCGGTGGCCCAGGACTTTGCGGTTAGTTCGGTGCCGCGTGGGGCGCGGACTACACGTGAGGTCGAGGTCGACATGTGTGGCTCCTTGGGTGGAATCAAGCAGTGTTTTGCGATTGATTTAATGATTCGTCACTCAAGGCTCGGGCGGTAGCGCAATTTTGCTCGATGTGTCTGGTATTTCAGATTCAAGGGTTCTCTCGTGCTGATCTCGCGGCATCCGCGCCGGGCAGAATCTGGGAAACCACCGGTCAGCGAGGGAATTTAGACGGCCCTCGGCGACTAGTATGACGTTATGGATATGGGTTCCCTCGATCTTGCTGACGAACGGCACATGATCTCGGCATATGCGGTCGAAACTGCAGCAACCTCGGCAGTACGAACCGGCTGGATCGCACCCTCTGCGGAAAACCGCATCGCAACGTGGCGCGCCAATGATGGCTGGCATAAAGATCTCGTCGGGATGTGGGACGGGACGCGGCTCTGCGGCTTCGCCGCTGGATTGCATGAGGAAGCTTCCGCCGCGGAGCGGTGGGTGTTGGTTTGGGTCGCACCCGAGTACCAGCGAAGGGGGATTGGCAGCTCGCTCGTGCGCGCAGTGGAAGCCACCAGCCCTGCCGACACACGCCGCCTGATTGCTAGTGCGTATGGTGCGACAACCCACGAAATAGATGTGCTGACACAGCGGTTCGCCCTACCGCTAGGGTATGCCGTGGCAACCACGGAAACGGTCGTTGAATTGGACCTTCGTAGCGCGGGGCCGTTCACGCCGGGAGAGATTGCCGGGTACACCATCGCAAGTTTCCTTAACGGGGTCCCGCAGAGATTTCAGGAGCAGATTGGCTATCTGAAGGGTCTAGTCGACTCGGAAGCGCCAAGCGGTGCACTGGATTGGCAAGACGCCCCGGTAACTCCCGCTCAGTACGTCCGCGAAATTGAAAACTGGACCGCGCGAGGTGCCACGGTCGTTGAATCTATTGCGGTAACCCAAGACGGCACCGTGGTCGCTTTGACCTGTCTCGTCGTTCCCGCGGAGCCCGATCGTCCCGCACAGATCGAAGGGACTATCGTGCGTGCAGAGTACCGTGGAAAAGGGCTCGGGAAGGCCGTGAAACAGGAGAATCTTGCTCAGGCAGCACGGACGACCCCGGTAGCCACTGTGCGAACCAGTAGCGATGAGAAGAACGAATGGATGCGTCGGATCAATAGTGCGCTGGGATTTCTCCCCGTTGAGACCGAAGCAATATTCCACAAGGGCACGGCGGTCGTATGACCGCTGCAGAGCGTGCCTCAAAGTAGTTGACGGGCCCGCGTGGCCTAGGCTGTGGCCACGCGGGATCCCAAGCCTTCCCTAGACGTTCAGCCGGTAACCGCGCTTGATGACAGTCGAGACCAACGTCGGATCGGGGAGTGATTTGCGCAGTCGGCTCACGGCCATATCCAAGGCGTGGTTGGAGCTGACCGATGGAAGCAATGACACCAGTTCGGCGCGGGAAACTACGGCACCGCCCGCATCGAGCAGGCGACGGAAGACCTCGGCTTGGGCCTGCCCGAGTTCGATGGACTGATCTTCAACATACAGCGTGTGCCCACGAAGCTGGCAGGCCCCCAACGCGGTCTGGCAACTCAAGGTTCCGTGCGTGCCCAGGTGCTCAATCAATTGCAAAATCATGGCACCCATGCGGTGACGTTCGGGAATGAGCGGTTCTACGCCAGCGGACTGCAAGGGGGCGGCGGTCACCGGTCCGACGGTAGCGACGGTCACCCGTTCACGCAGCGAGCGGGTAAGGGCGTCGAAGGAACCTCGGGAGCGAGCCACCGCAAATAGCGCATGCACCGCCGGAGCACTGGTGAAAGTGACGGCGTCAAGACGACCAGCAATCAGCGAATGTACCAGTTCGGTCATCGATTCTTCGCGCGCCGAGTCCACCCAGCGGTAGGGTTCGACCTCAACCAAATCGCGGGCGCCTAGCCGGTGTAGCGAACCAATAAGGTCCGGGTCGCTATCGGCGTGCCACTGGATCGCCACCTTCTTGCCCCGGATGTCGCTGGCAAGGTCGCGCAAGAGTGTGGAGGTAAGGCCGTCCGATCCCACCGATGCGGCCGTGAATCCCAGTGCACGCACCGCCCCGAGCGCCTTTGCACCACGCACATGAATCTGCGCGTCGCTCAACACTCGAGTCAGGGACTCGCCGAGACCGGCGGCTTCGGCTGAGTCGAACCACCGGCGAAAGCCGTAACCGGTGGTTACCAGAAGAAGGTGAGGTCGTTGGGCAATTACCTGTCGCGTCTGGGACAGAAGCTGTTCTTCGTTATCGAGCGGAGCGAGCTTGAGCAGAGGCGTGTGTTCAACCAGTGCGCCGCGTCGTTCCAGCGCCTCGACAAGTTCCTGAGAACGTCGGTCGCTGGTCACCGCGATACGAAAGCCGGCAAGGGGCGCCGCCTGAAGCGTGGACTGCGGACTCGGGGCGTTCATGCCACCTCCATGGCTGGGACCGGCTGGATCTCTGGCAATGCTAAGGGAAGCGCTGCTACTTCACCGATGACGATGACGGCGGGGTTAGCGCAGTGATGTGCGCGAGCATCTGCTGCCAGCGAGCCTAGGGTGCTGTGCAGCGTTCGCTGCGATTCGGTGCATCCTTGTTCAATGATGGCGCAGGGAGTGCTCGCTACAAGACCGCGGCGCAGCAAACCGGCGCAGGTGTGCTCCAAGGTACCCATGCCCATGAGGACCACGATCGTGCTGCCCAGCGCGGCGAGGTGAGTTAGTTGCTCGTCGGATAGCGGGTCATGCCCAGAGATGACGGTGAATGAGGTCGTTACGGAGCGCGAAGTCACCGGGATTCCGGCGGCGGCAGGAACCGCGATGGAACTGCTCAGCCCGGGGATGACGTCGACTTCCAGCCCAGCGGCGCGTGCGGCATGAACTTCTTCGTAGCCTCGGCCGAATACGTAGGGGTCACCGCCCTTCAGACGGACCACATGAGCCCCAGCGCTGGCCGCCTCAATCATTCGCTGTTCGATTTCGCGTTGCGAGACCTTGTGGTGGCCGGGGGTCTTCCCGACATCCACCAGCCGCGCCTGAGGCGCCAATTCGGAGAGGTGCTTGCCCGGTCCCAGCCGGTCAAAGAACACCACATCGGCCTCGGACAGTACCCGCGCGGCCCGCAGGGTGAGTAGATCCAATGCGCCGGGGCCACCCCCGACGAGGGAGATGCGCCCAGAAGGGCGACCTCCGCGGCTTTGTTTAGAGGGTTCGGTGCTCATGGGAACCAACTCGGCTTTCATTCGTGAAATCTGGGAATAAAAAAACCCTATGCAAGGGTCTTTGCCCCCGAGTTTCTTGAATGTTTCAAGCATGATAAATCGGACTATTGGCCCGACCGGGCTAGCGGCGACGTCCTGAAAAGCGATCCGCCAGAGCACCGGCGGTCTCCTGCAGTGGCTCAATTACACGCTCGCGAATATTTTCCTCGGTGAATCGTCCAGCCAGGAACGTCACGGCGATTGCGGCAACGGGCCAATCTCGGGTGTCTTTCACAACCACGGCAATCGAGTGGAAATCGGGGGTAACATCCCCGGTTTCCTGCGCGTACCCGCGTGTTGCGGTGTGCTCCAGCTCGGTGCGTAGCGTTGCATAGCTACGCATTGACGTCGTTGCCCCTTCGCGTACCGTGAAGCTTGAGGCACGCGGGTAGAGCGCTCGCACCTGAGACTTGGGCAGGGCCGCCAGAATGGCGCGTCCCGAGGCTGTTAGGTGAGACGGTAGACGCACCCCGACGTCGGTAACCAGCGAAGGACGGCCTTTCGCGCGCTCCTCGACAATATAGAGCACGTCATTTCCGTGGAGCACTGCCAGGTGGGCGCTTTCGCCAATGCGGTCCACCAGATTGGCAAGAAGTGGCGCACCGTGACGTGCCAGTGGTTCCTGTCTGGTGAAAGCGCTCGAGAGCTCGAAGGCGGAAATACCTAGGCCGTAGGACTGTTCTTCGGGGTAGTGCGCTACGTAGCCTTGCTCCACCATGATGGCGAGAATCTGATAGACGCTCGAGCGTGGAATATCGAGGAGTTTGGCGATCATGGCCGCTGGGGTCGGCGATTTCCTGCTGGCCAGCAGGGTCAGGATGCGGAGCGTATGTTGGGCTGCGGGCACCTTGACGTTCATCGGGGCTCCTTCCCGCCTGCGGCTTCATTGGACACCAGATGTTGGTTGCGTATTTCGATTAGTTTTCGCAGATACTTGCCCAGAATAAGTCTTTCGACCAGCCAGCCCAAGGCTCCGAAGGGGGCGCGGAAACGAACCGTATCCACCATGACGGTTTGCCCTTGCTCAACACGAAACTCATGTAAGTGGTGAAAGGTGGCAAAGGGCCCGGTCACTTGTTCATCTATGAAGAATCGTGGGGACTCCAGTGCGGTGATACGCGAGGTCATTCGGATTGGGAGGCCAAAGTGTCGTGCCTGCCAGGTGACCTGCTCGCCCAAACCAATTTGGCCGCTTCGGACGCCGGCGACGGCCCGCTCCGCCGAATGCCGCATTGAGGCGGTGTGCGCGTCAATGCTCAGCGACCGGTCAAAGAGTTCCTGGATGGGAAGTGCGCTTCTCGTAACGCATTGAAATTGGACGGCCATCTCACCAGTATTGCCTATTCCACAGGTGCAAGGGTGGCGATGACGCCTCTATGGTCGCTGCCCTTGACGCTAATGGTCCGCGAGGAGCCGGTCAGCGAGTCCGAAATAAGTACATGATCCAAGCGCATTACGGGGAAGGGGCGGTCCGGCCACGTCATGCCCAGCCCCCAGTGACTGCTTGGGGTGTCGCGTAGATATTTGAGGAGCCCTGACATATTGCGGTCCGTGGAGGTGGCATTGAAATCGCCCATCGCGACAATCCGGGCAGCGGAGTCTGCCGCAATGGTTGATTCCAGTTGATCCAGCATCCGGTCACGTGAGGCATGGTCCGCTGGCCGGGCCGAGGCCGCGTGTACCGCGTAAAGACGAAGCGGGCCTTGGTCGGTGATGACATCCGTGCGCAAGGCGCGTTTCCAACCCAGCCCCAAATCCAAGGCTTGGGTATTGCGTAGCGGGTACTTGCTGAACACCGCCACGGTGCCGACATGGACGTAGTGCGGAAAAACATCGGACAGCTCACGTTGCAGATCGTCGACTTGCTCGGGGGAGATTTCTTGTACCGAGAGCACATCCACCGACCCGCCGGCGAGTTCGGACTCCAGCAGCCCGTTGGTGGTCACATAGGCATTCTGAGTCGCCATAATGAGGGAAGAATCTGCCGGTGGGGTAGTAGCGGGGAGCACTGCGGTTCCGAACATCAGGGTCCACGCAATGGCGGGAACACACCAACTGACCAGTGCTAGTTTTCCACGAATAAGCGCTAGCGGCACGATGGCTAACAACACGAGGACGCCAAGCCACGGTGCGAGATTATCGGCAATCAGTCCCAGCCCGAAAACATCAGGTACCCAATGATGAAAAATGAGTAAGCCTGCGAGTGCGAGCAGAGCAAGCGAGAAAACGACTCGGGCGATACGTCGCCCGAGGCCCACCCGGGCAACGGGATTCAGAGACATCAGGCTCTAAGATTGCCACAGTGTCCTGTGAGCAAGGTGGCAGTGCCACGGCCTTTATCTGGAAACTCTCGAACCGTAGGCTTAGAGGGTGCCAGCGACGCCGCATCGTCCTAACCCCGCACTCATCACCTCAAAGGATTTCATGAGCACCTCCAAGTACTTAGAAGGCCGTGCGCTATTTTGGGCCGTTATTGCCCTTGCCATGGGCGGTGTTGGTATCGGCGTTACCGAGTTTTCGATCATGGGCTTGTTGCAGGAAGGCGCCGCCGACCTTGGCGTAGAAAACTCGGCGATGGGTTTGATGATTAGTGCCTATGCCATTGGTGTGGTTGTCGGTGCACCCTTGCTGACCGCACTGGCCGCCAAGATTCCGCGCAAGCGCGCTGTGCAGTATCTGATGGTGTTCTTCGCCATCGCGAACCTATCATCGGCCTTCGCCCCGGACTACGGCTCCATGATCCTCACCCGCTTCCTCTCCGGGCTGCCGCACGGTGCCTACTTTGGGTTGGCCGGCGTATTGGCCGGTTCACTAGTGCCCGCAACCATGCGTGGACGAGCCATCGCGTGGGTGATGCTGGGCCTGTCGGTGGCAAATGTCGTCGGTGTGCCGTTGGTGACCCGACTGGGCCAATCTCTAGGCTGGCGCTCGATGTTTATCGTCGTGGGCGTTATCGGGTTACTGACCTTGGCGCTGATTTCGTTCTTCGTGCCATGGCATAAGGCCGCCGAGGGAGCGTCCATGCGGCGCGAACTATCGGCCCTGCGTAGCGGCTCAGTGTGGCTGGCCATGCTGACCGGCATTGTTGGCTTTGGCGGGTTTTTCGCCGTGTACTCCTACATCAGCCCGACGTTAACCGATGTGACTGGTGTTGATATCAACCTGGTTCCGCTGGTCTTGGCACTTTATGGCATTGGTATGGTGGTCGGCTCATTGATCGGTGGCCGGCTGGCCGACTGGTCCGTATTTGGCGCGATCAAGCTGGCCACCTCCATCATGATCGTCGTGATGCTCACCTTCGGGTTGATCTCCGAGTGGTTCATTCCGACGCTGATTATGGTGTTCGTGATGGGTGCGACCGGATCGTTGCTCATTCCGGGGCTACAAACGCTCCTCATGGATTCCGCGCCCCACGCACAATCATTGGCGGCGTCGCTTAATCATTCGGCGCTTAACGTGGCCAACGCGTTGGGTGCCGCCCTTGGCGCGGCCGTCATCACCATGGGCTTTGGCTATCAGGCGCCGGCCTTCGTCGGTGCCTTGTTGGCTGCCTTGGGGCTGATTCTGGCCTTGCTCGCACAATGGAACGCGAAGCGGACCGGGTTGCAGATCGGCTAACGCCACTCATTACCGTCGGGGTCGGTGAAGCTACCTGCGTCGGAGCAAACCACGAGGCGATGGGTTTGTGGTGCAACGTCGGGCACCCCGGCCTGTTTGGCGGCGTCGCTACGTCGGTTGAGGATGACGCTCACGTTCTGTGTGGCGAACTCGGCATATCGTTTGCCGTAGCTCTTACTCAGGTCCAGTCCCTGCGAAACATAGAAGTTCTTGCTGGCAGGCACATCTGCGACACCAAGCTGCAGGACTAGAGCGGTGATATTCCGGCGCGCGGGGGAGCTGTCTTTCTTCGTTTCGGAGGCAACATGGATGATGGTGCCATCGGGCGCGCTGAGCGTTCCACCGAATCCCCACAAGGACTTTTTGGCTGGCTTTAGAACTGTGGCCCCGCTGTTTGCGGCATGGGCGATCACTAGATCGACATCCCCTGGTTGGGCAGTGAGAGCAGACAGAGCGAAACCGTCGAACCCTCCGGGGCGTACTCCTCCCGGGATGGCGGAGACGGGAGACTCTTCACCGAATACGGTTCTGTAGAAGGTCATGGCCTGTTCGGCATCGTCGGTGCGAATCTGAATCTGCTCAATGGTTGTCATGGAACTTAGGCTACTTACAGGTCGAGGACTATGGGTTGGCAAATATTGCGGGCAGACCGCTCCCTGCCGGCGATGCGGCGCTGAGAGCGAATGCCTCTGGCTGGCTACACAGCGCGGTGCCCGGCGAACGGAAATCGTCACCGCTGCCGGGACCGCAATATCTCTTCGTACGAACTACTGTGCGCCGATGTTGAACATCCAGGTGACGCCGTAGCGGTCGGTGAGCTGGCCGAACGAATCGCCCCATGGGGCGGTTTCCAACGGAATGTCGATCGTCGAGTCGGCGGCGAACTTATCCCACCATCCCCGCAGGGTGTCTGCATCCGCCGCGCCGTCACCATTGCCGTCGTTGCTCAACGCAATGACGCCGTTGGGCGTCGCGTTCATTGTAGGAGGCACGTCGGAGGCCATGAAATGCACGCCACGTTCCACGAAGAGCGAAGCATGCATGATGTTGTCGGCGAACTGAGGATTTTCCTCTCCGGCGCCCTCACGGAATGTCATGGCGCTGTACTCGCCGCCCAGCACGGAGTGGTAGTACTCCATTGCTTCGCGGGCTACACCGGCAAAGCGTAGGTATGGGGTCAAACCAATAGCCATTGTCGATCACCTTTCTAGGGTTCGCGGGCTTGAAGTGGGCCCACGTCGCATTGTTCCAGCATGAGCCGACACAATGGAAGAGCCTGTGTGAACAGAGTCACCCCCTTGTCGATTAGCTTTTTCCAACAACCCTCGTGTAGAGTTTTATATCGGTTCAGGGGAACGAAAGAAGCCCTAAACCAAACCTTCATCTGGGGGTATGGCGCAGTTGGTAGCGCGTCTGCATGGCATGCAGAAGGTCAGGGGTTCGAATCCCCTTACCTCCACAGATTAAAATCCCGAAGCATCGACTTTTGATGCTTCGGGATTTTTGCGTCGGGCCAAGATTTGCAGCACTCAACGCAGTCATTTGGTGCGCGGCATGAGGGAGACATTCGAGCCAATTGACGCGATATGCCCGGCGATAACTGCCTGACCAATTTGGCGGCTCGCGGAAACCTGCCGCTACAGGCTGAATGTCAGCACTTCGAAACTACTCCTAGGTCGCGTGGAAGCGCGCGACGAGGACAGTGTCCATTAGGTGAGTTGCAATCTCTTCCAAGCGCTGGCGGTAAGGAGACCGAAGGTGAGTGGAATGACCAAAACGGTGACCAGCTGCCCGGGGTGCACTAGTTCCGGTTGGAGGGCCCACAGTGCCGGTGCTGAGAAGGGAAGCCACGGGGCAAGCAGGGGATATGCAATGGCGGTCACTTGTGCCGAAACCACGAGCATCAGGGTCACCGCAATGCCTGCAAGTGGTCCGCGCCCCACTGTTGAGGCCCAAGCGGCGGGAATAGCAAGTAGTCCGGTCAAAAACGTCAGGATCGTTTGGCGTGCCAATTCGTGGAGCACGTAGGAGTCGACGGGTCCAAGGTCGAACCAAAGGCCAGTGACGAATAAGGTTGCGGTAAGTGCCAGCGCGATGAAGGAAGCCCACAGCTGGTAGACAAGTAGTTTGGCCATCGCAATGGTGGCCAGCGGAACAGGTAGGGCGAACAAACCCGAAATTGTTCCTTCGGAGAACTCTCGTCCAATGACCCAACTTGTCGCTACTCCGAAGGCTATGAGAGCTCCTGCGGCCGTGATTTGTGCGGTGACGCCGAGCAGTAAGTTCCAGCTCGACTCATCGGCGAGCGGTCCGAGCTGAGCGATGATCCGTTCATTGCCAGCGTTCGCGGCAGCGACCATGGACCACGCTAGGAGTGAGATTCCCCCGATGAGTAAAATCGTGGTGACCTGCAATGTTCGCGATGCCAAGGCTTTGCCAAGCTCCACAAGACACGCAATTCCTAGAGGGTGCATGGTGTTCATAGTTCGTCGTCGTTTCGGATCAGCTCGAAGAAGGCGCGTTCTAGGTCAGGGCCATTCGGGCGTAGGGCACCAATGATCCTGCCATGATTGAGGACGGAAATCCGATCGGCCACACGCGCCACTTCGTCCAGGAAATGGCTAGAAATAAGCACGCCCGCTCCCTGCGCCGCGCGCTGCCGTAGGAGTTCGCGCAACTGAATCACCCCGGCGGGGTCGAGCGCGTTGGTAGGTTCGTCGAGCAGGATTAGCGCGGGCGCATGTTGCACCGCTGAAGCGATCCCAAGGCGTTGACGGTTGCCTTGGGACAGGTGACGGGTCCGTAGTTTCTCGTAGCGGTCTAGTGCAAACTCAGAGAGTGCGTTTTCGACAACTGGCTTGATGCGAGCGCGAGTAACCCCGTGAAGGCGTGCCGCGAGAGTGAGGTTGGCGCGAGTGGTGAGATCGGGATAAGCAAAGGGGCGTTCCACCAGATGCCCGACGCCGCGCCACGCGTCGTTTGGCATGTGATCAACTGGGACCCCTGCTATGCGAACGTATCCTTCCTCGAGATTTAGCATTCCCAAGATCACGCGCATGAGCGTGCTTTTGCCGGCGCCGTTCAGGCCGATGAGGGCGTGTATCTCCCCGGAAGCAACGCTCAGATCGAGCCCAAAAATGCCTTGAGAATCCCCGAAGTCGCGTGTTGCCCCGCGAACGCTGAGTAGGTCAGCCATCGTTTCCTTCTAAAACGTCAAGGGCTACGTCTAGGGCCTCGGGCAAGGCAAGACCTTCCGCTTCGGCCCATTCGAATAGCGCTGCAGTGAGCGCCGACATTACGGCGGCCGCGGCGACGCGGGCGATGAGTGCCGGCGCACCGTCGGCATGAAGCTGATCAGCGATACGTACTTCCGTGGCTATGTTGGAGGCATGGGTCGAGGCGCGCAGGGACGTTGAGCCAGCGATGATTTGGATTCGACGTCGGAGCATCTTTGTTTCTGCATCCGGCATCTGGCCCAGTGCCGAGCGTATGCCGGCAGTAGCCCTAAGCAACGCTGGGGCGTTTTCGGGCTGCGTGGCGATCATTTGCGCAATGACTGGGTCGTACGGATCAGCGAGGACCACCTGGTCCTTGCTACTGAAGTGGCGAAAGAACGTCATCTCGGTTACGCCCGCGGCGGTGGCGATATCAGAGACCGTGGTCTGCTCGAAACCGCGCTCCTCGAAAAGATCTAGTGCATATTCCAGTAGCCGTTGGTGGGTACGTTCTCGCCTGGATGACATACCAGAATGTTAGTCACTAACATTTGCGTGGGTCAATGTATATGCTCGTGATAATTCCAAGGGCGCATCTGGGTCGGTGAAGAAGCGACGTGCTGGTTCTAACCTGATCGAAGACGCCTCACCGAATATCTTCTGCAGGAGAACGCCGAATACTACTGGGTTCCGCCAATGCGCGGTCCCTTTGTACTGGGAACTACGTTCAACGCCCGGAGGATCAGCCGATCCGGTACAGTTCGTGGCCGACGCTACTGCACATCGGCCAGCAGACCCATGAGTTCAGGTCCCATTTCTACTTGGGTAAACAACACCTGAAACGAACCGTCGGGGTCGATGTGCACATTGGTGCCTAGGCCTCCGGACCAACCGTATCGGCCAGCTTGCGCGCCGGAGGTTTGTACCGCCACGCCGAACCCCCAGCCGGTCTCGTTCCAGAAGCCCGGGAAGAAACTGTCCGCGGTTTTGAGTTCCTCCGGAATCTGGTCACTACGCATTAGCTCTAGCAATTCTGGTTCGAGCAGACGCTGCCCACCATGCCATCCGGATGCGGCTAGCATTCGGGCAAATGCGGCATAGTCGCTAACCGTGGAGACCAACTCCGCGTGGCTCAGATCGAAGTCTGCTGGCGCAACGTAGAAGCCCGACCCCGCCGGTTCGATTTCGACAAGTGGCCCATCGGGCAGGTGGCGATAAGCCGCCGGTAAACGGTGAGCCTGCGCGGCAGGCACGGTGTAGCCGGTGTCGTGCATCCCCAAGGGCGCGAAAATGTCTTCACGTAGGTGTCTCTCGAGATCTCCGCCTACCAATCGAGAAAGTAGTATCCCGAGCAGGCCGAAGGAGTGGTGGTAACGCCACCCATTGCCCGGCTGGAATGCCAGAGGTAAGTCGGACAGTGCCGCTACCCACTCTTGCGCTCCCAAGGCGACCGGCTCCTGCCCGGCTTGAGTCTGGTTAGCGATCATCGCACGTTGCAGTGGACAATCGCTGGTCATCATGCCGTAGCCCGAGGTATTGGTCAGGAGGTGACGTACCGTGATGGATCGTTCCGCTGGAACCGTATCTTCAAGAGGCCCGGCGGGGCTACGCAGGACGCGCCGGTTGGCCAACTCGGGGACCCAACGTTCAACCGGATCATCGAGGGTCAGCATCCCGCTCTGGACCAACCGCAGGGTGGCTACGGCCAACACGGGTTTAGTCATCGACTGGATTCGGGCGATGACATCAATCGACAAGTCGCCGGCACGCAGAAAGCGTGTAGGCTCCTCCGTGTTGCCCGTCGCAACCACAATTCCTGGAGCCGTGCCCTGTGCAACGTGGCGGTCGATGACGCGCTGTAACTCGGAGGTCATGCCGTGACCTTAACACGACAGATGTACGCACAGCTAGGCCTAAAGTGACAGGTCCCCGAATCTATGCCTCGATCTCACGGGGTCGCAACTCGTTCGATACGCTACATAAACAGGTGCCATCGAGCATCCGTAGGATGCGCAGATCTTCCGCAAAAGACTCTGGATGCGATAGTTGGAGGGAGAGTTTGCGGCAAGTGAAGGCTAGGCAGTGCTTTGCGCGTCCGCTCCCGAGGCCTCACCCTTGGCGTCCCGGGCAATGGTCCAGACCTCGACCGAAACGACCGAGTGATTGCCTTCAAGATCTGCCAGAATCCCTGTGGCAACCGCATCGAGATCCGTTCCGTTTTGCCAGCGCTCGCCGGAGACGATGACTTGCAACTCGCCGTGGGCGAGAGCGCCCCATCCAAGGATTTGCCGGTGCGGGGCATTGGGGGTCGTCATGCGTGAGAGGTCGGGGTTCTGGCGCAGGTAAGGTTTCATGACGCTATCGGCCCATGGTTGCCAGTCTTCGGTGCTCGAGGCGCTAGGCTCACTTCCGGGGGCAGTCTCTTGCAGCTCTTCGACGCTGACTGGAGCACAACCGACCAACACAGTCAGCAAAACTGCGCTACTGCCGGCGAGCAAGCTACGCGAGATCATGTCAGCGTCCCTTCCCTTGGACAGTCTGAGTGTACCTTCGTTGGGTTCCACCTGCTGGGGCACACGCGGCCGAATTTTCTTTGAACGCAGCCGAGACTTCAACACGGGATGAAAGATAGTTGGCCGGGAGCGATCCGCAGGGGGAAGCGACCGCAATGTTCTTCATCGAGCGTTCATGAAAAGTATGGGCGGAAGCCAGTTATAGGGATTTAGTGCGTGTTTGAATCGGCAAAGTGAGATTGTCGATCGGCCGGGAATTTTTGTGGAGCTAAGGGGAATCGAACCCCTGACCTTTTCATTGCGAACGAAACGCTCTACCAACTGAGCTATAGCCCCGAATACACCTCAGCCTACTGATTTAGGAACAGACTGCAAAATTTCAGAACTTTCCCGCGAGATGCCTAGATATGCAAGTAGACACTTGCATATCATGTTCTTGTGACCGATATTTACCGGGCGTTGGACGATGCAACGCGACGGAAGATTCTTGATGTGCTGTCCGAGCGCGACGGCCAGTCGCTCTTTGAGCTGTGCGGGACATTGACCATGAACCATGGCGTAAGCCAATCGCGACAGTCAATTTCGCAGCACTTGGCACTACTTGAAGAAGCGGGTCTGATACGGGTCGAACGTGCAGGACGCGTGAAATTCCATTACTTCACTCCCGGGCCGTTGGCTGAAATTACGCGGCGTTGGCCGCAAACAATCGAAGGAGATCAGGCATGAAAATTAACATGCTTTCGCTATTTGTCGACGACCAACAGACGGCACTGCGTTTCTATACGGAGGTCTTGGGGTTCCAACCCAAGCACAACATCCCGCTTGGCGAATTTTTCTGGATGACAGTTACTTCGCCGGAAATGCCCGACGGGCCGGAACTGTTGTTGGAGCCGTCGAATCATCCAGCGGTCAAACCGTATCGTGACGCGCTTATGGCCGACGGAATTCCGCTGGCCCAATTTGAGGTGACCGACTTGGCTGTCGAGCATGAGCGCCTGACTGGTCTGGGCGTGAGTTTCACGCAACCACCAACCGACATCGGCACGGCGCTTATCGCCGTGCTCGATGACACCTGTGGGAATCTTATTCAGCTGATCGAAACCAAGAAGTAGCAGCTTTACTGAATGTCGTTGTGCGGGGGTGGGAGTCGGAACTCGCGTTCGGCGTCCACCGACTGCACGCCATCGACCGCGGCCAGCCGGGCCCGGCATTCTGACGAGCCTTGACCGCAGACCTGACCGAGAGATCGCAATATCGATTGCACATGCAATCCTTGCGATCCTAGTTCGGCTGCCACCGCGTCGATGACTTCGATTTTTCGTTCCTCAACGGTTACGATCCACGTCACTAGTCCAGCTTCGTGTTCCATATGCCCAGCATACGCCGCCTGTCTAGACCGGCTCGTAGACCAAATGGGTCGCATTCTCGGTCGCCCGTACTTCACGCTGGGCAAAGTGCTGCAGTCCGCCGCCGCAGAACAACGGGGTGCCCGCCCCGAGCAGTACGGGCGCCAGGTGCAGGTGTAACTGATCGATGAGGCCCGCCTGAAGTGCCGTGCCGATGAGCAGTCCGCCGCCCATCAACACCACATCCTGGGCCGAATCCTTGACGCGGGAGGCGGCCATGGATATCGCCTCGGCAAGACCCCCGGTGGAAAAGGTCCAATCGAGTTGCGTTAAACGTACCGACCGAGGGGGCTGGGAGGTCACCACCACAAATGGCGGGGTGGCCGCCAGCGAGGCTCCATAGCCAACGTCCTCGTTCCAGCCGCCTGGACCATCGACGATATCGAAGAGCTTGCGGCCCAGCACCACGGCCCCTGAGCGTTCGGTCGCCCGGGCCACAAGCTCTTGTTCCTGTGGGTTATCGGAAAATGCCCAGCGGTGCAAAGCACTGCCCCCATCACCAAGACCGTTCTCGAGGCCGGGGTTTGGTCCGGTGACGAAGCCGTCTAGTGACACTGAGATGTCTGCGATAACCGCCATGATTCGTCCTAGAGCTTGGCCGCGACGATACCTAGCCCGGTACCGGCATCGAGCGAGGATAGTTCGAGTCGTTGGGCCTCTTGTACCAGTTCAGCCCACAGCGCCCGACCGCGCGAACCGGTGCCTTGGGCCAATAGCGCGGCGAGACCGGCCACATGCGGTGTCGCCATCGAGGTGCCGCTAATGGTGTTGTAGCGTTTCTGGCCGGGCCACGAGGAATATACGTTGACCCCCGGGGCCGCCACGTCGATCTGCCCGCCCCGGGCAGCCAGCGACTGGGCCGAGAAATCCGCGATCTGTAGGTCGCTGTCCAGCGCGGCGACAGCCATAACGTAGGGGCTATTGGCCGGGGTGCCGACGAAACCTGGATCTCCTTGGGCCCTACGTGCGTTGTTGCCTGCCGCGGCGACTATGAGCGAACCCTGATCCAGGGCACGCCTACCGGCCTGTACATAAGGGGGATGAACATCGCGGACGTCGGCGCCCAAGGACATCGAAATGACGTGGCACTCGTTTTCAATTGCCCAGTCGATTCCGGCGAGGATCGAGGTATCGGTACCCGATCCATTCGTCCCCAACACCTTTCCAGCGAAAATATCTGCTTCATAGGCCACGCCGTAGCCCGGACCGGTCTGTGGAGTCCGCGGTCCACAGGCGCTACCGATGCAATGCGTTCCATGACCGTGTCCGTCGCTGGCGTCCTCACCGGAAACGAAGGATTTGGTCGTCACCGAACGGTCGGCGAAATCTGGATGCGCGGCATCGAAACCGGTGTCTAGCACCGCGACCCTGATGCCCTTGCCGCTTAGTTCGGAATCGAGGGCCCGCACGGCTTGTAGGCCCCATGTTGCTTCGTCGGTATCCGCGAAGGAGGTCGAAGGCGCTTCCGAAAGCACGTGGTAGGTCAGCTCGGGAACGAAACGTAGCGCGGCACGTTCGTCGCTGGCGCGTACTTGAAGCGCCTGCAGTTGCGTGGGTTCACCGTCGACAACGCCGATTCCCAGCCGCGGAAAATAGGTGTCTGTGGTGAAACCCTGCGCGCTGAGCAGGCGCGGGGCGTAAACATTGCGTTGCTCGTCGTCGGTCGTATCGAACAGCACCACAAAGCGATTGCTACTGGCTTCGGTCGTGTGCAGAGTATTTGGCTGGTACATCGCTTGCTCCTTCGAACGGCTTCACTTTGTGGTGCCAGTGTATGAAGTAGTACCGACACTATCGCCGGGCCGCAGGCGCGTCTATGTATTTCGTAAACCACGCGTGCGTCGCACGGCGCGCATCGCATCCATCCCAAGAATGCCCAGCGAGACTGCCAAGAGGCCGTAGATCCAGTAGTCGCTTACGGTCAGTGATTCGCCCAGCAACAGCGAAACCGCCACGAGCAACAAGGGCTCGACATAGGAAAGCAAACCGAAGACCGGGAGCGACAGCCGGGTCGAAGCTCCAAGGTAGGCCGCCATGGCCGCCGCTCCTGAGAAAGCAATGATGCCAACACCGGCAATGGTTGTCAGGGCGGGACTCCCAGTCGGAGTCGTGAGAAGCAGCAACCCCATTACCGGCGTGAGCAGCCCCATTTCTACACCGAAGCCCGCCCGGTGACCTAGGCCGGTGTGGCGACGGGTCATGAAGTAGACCGGATACCCAAAGCAGATCAGCGCGGTGACCCATGAAAACTCGGCCACGAGCAGTACCTTGAGGGTCACCGCAAGACAGGCCACGACGATGGCCACCCACTGCACCCGAGAGATCGGTTCGTGGAAGATGAACCGTCCACCGAGCGCCAGGGTGATCGGCAATAGCAGAAAGCCAAGCGAAGCATCCAGCGCCATTCCATGGGCCGGGGCCCAGACGAATACCCACAACTGGCTGGAGACCATCAGCGCCAGGGCAATTACCAGTAGTGGTCCGCCGCGTATCGAGCGCACAACATTCAAGTATTCGGTCAGGGCCTTTCGGCCCGATTGTCCGAGCAACAGGAGCGCATAGCAACCGAAGGTGATTACCACGCGCCAGGCTAAGACGACTTCGGCCGGGGCGTGCACCCAACCGGAGACCAGGAAGATCAGACCGAATAGCGCCGAAGCACCCAATGACAGGGCCACACCAATTGAGGTGCCGCGGGCGGTCTCGGGCACGAAGCTACTCCTCGAGGGTCGGTTGAGCGGTCGAACGAGATTCAGTTCGCCGCTACCGTCCATTATGAGGGTTGGAGCCGGTGCGCTCCGCCTTCTGTTTACTGATGATGGCGGAGCGCACGTGCACACTAGCCCTTACTGAGGGAGAGCGCGTCGCGGATGGTAAAGAACAGGTCGGTCTGGTCACTGAGCCCAACGACATTGGCTGCCCCCGGCCCGTAGGCGGCGATCCGTAACTGCGTGCCGGTGTGTCCCTGTGCGGCATCTTCCTCGCCGGTGCCGTAAAGGATCGCCATTTCCCCACCGTCAGCGGTGACCAACTTGGAGGTCAGGGCCGGGGATTCGGTATCCGGTGCGACAATCTGACTGGTGTGCGCGTGGTCGGCGGTGACCACGACGAGCGTCTGACCGTCCTGCTTGGCGAAGTCCAGAGCCTGTTGCACCGCCTCATCTAGATCAACGGTTTCGCCAATCTGGCCACAGGGATTTGCCGCGTGGTCTTGTTTGTCGATGGAAGCGCCTTCGACCTGCAAGAAGAATCCCTGCTCATTACCCTTGAGTAGGTCGATGGCTTTGGCCGTCATCGTCTTGAGATCCGGGGACTTGCTTTCATCGCGTGCCGGGTTCTCGGTGCACTTCTGCGCTGGTTTTTCGATCCCATTCTTCGTTGCGTGCTCACCGGTCCAACGCACCTCCATGTTCCCGGGCGCGAAAAGGCCCAGCACCGGGGATTCTTGGTTCGCGACCGTCGTCTGTTGCAGCGCCTGGGCATCATCCACGGTGGTGTAGCCACGAGACTCGGCTTGTGCGCGTAGCGTTTGGCCCTTGTAGGGCCCTGCCTTGGCCTTTTCGGCGAAGGTTTCGGCACCGCCGCCGAAGACCAGATCGGCGCGCGTGTTCAGCAACTGTTCGGTGATTGAACCCTCGCCCCCGTTTTCGAGGGCATTGGATGCGCACTTCGTGCTCGTGACCTCGGGGCCGTAGCACTTGCGTTCGGTGACATGCGCCAGTTGCACGGCCGGGGTCGCATCCTGAATCTCGGCGGTAGTGACCACCCCGGTGGCCAGCTGCTTCTCTTTGGCTAGTTCCAGGAGCGTGGGTTGTTTGGCGCCGTTGATATCCACCGAGATGGCGCCGTTGTAGGTTTTGGTACCCGTAGCCCATGCAGTGCCACTGGCCGCCGAGTCCGTGACATAGTCAGGCTTGCCGTCCTTGTGTAGCGAATAGTGGGTGTACTGACCGGTCAGTGGCAATGCGTCGAGGCCGGCAAAGAATCCACCGGCGCCCTTGGCCACATTGCGTGCGGCGGTAATTTCCGAGTCTCCCATGCCATCGCCGATGAGCAGGATGACGTTTTTGGCACCCGAGTCTTGCACCGCCTGGCGCACGGCATCCGTGGTGTCGCCACCTAAGCGGCGGGCCCCGCCGTGTTCGGCCAGTTCACCAGCTGCCGGGCGGTCGAGTAATGGGGCTGGCTCAGCGGCGGCGTTTCCCGCGGCAATTGCGCATCCGCTCAGCGCGCCGAGGCCCAAGGCGAGCGCCGCGGTAGCAGGCAGAATTTTCTTGATCCGTGCAGTCATCATCAGTCCTATCGAGGGTCGAAGTCTCGCTTCACAGGTTCTAAAGCGTCGCTTGATCCCGAGGTTGACCTGTGATGATTTCCGGTTGGTGAAGCTAAAGCGACCGATGGGTGAACCGCAGGGGGCCTTGTGTCAGGCTTCCGCATGGTTGCGGGGCGCAACAGATCTTCGTGAAATAGGTCTCAAGGGACAATTTGTGACCTAGAGGGCTTGCCGTTGGCTATGCAGGCTGACTCGAAGAGCGCTGGAGCCGCCTCGAATCGGCTCATATAACGCGGATGAACTGAGGTTATGTCGATTCTGCGATTTTTGGCTGGAGGTGCCGTGCGCAAAAAACTGCCCGCGATAGTCTCGCGCGGACCGGCGGCCCTTAGCCTAGAAAAAATCCATATTTTCGCATTCTCAGGTTGAAAGATCAACGACGAGCGACAAGGCTATTAAAGAAAGAACGAGAGTGGTCATAACGAAAAGATTGTGAACAATGACGAATATAGAGACGAACGGGGAAGAACCCCGCGCAGATGAGCAGGGCTTACTGCTAGAGCCTGCCCATCCACACACGGCACCAATTCCGGTGCATATGCATATCGCCGAGGACGACAGCGATGCGCAGATCACCGCCAAGCTGCGTCGTCAAGGTGTGCGCATTGGCAAGGGCGGTATCGCCCCGGCCGTCTTCTGGCCTGCCTTGCTCGTGATCCTGGGCGTGGCTATTTTTGCCATCCTTTCCCCGACCGGGGCCAGCACCGTCTTCTCCACCACCCAGAGCTGGATCGTGAAGAACCTGGGCTGGTACTACATGCTGATTATCGGCTTGTTCGTGGCCCTCGTGCTGGTCATCGGCTTCTCCAAGCTGGGGCGAATCACCCTCGGACACGATCACGAGAAACCCGAATTTGGCCTGATCTCCTGGTTCGCCATGCTCTTTGCCGCCGGTATGGGCATCGGCCTGGTCTTCTACGGCGTCGGTGAACCGCTGATCTACGCCACCGTCGACCCGAAGCCGGGATGGGACGGATCCCAAGCCGAAATGACCGGTCTGGCCATGGCACAGACCTTCATCCACTGGGGCCTGCACCCGTGGGCCGTATACGCCGTCATCGGTCTGGCCCTGGCCTACGCCATCCACCGTCGCGGTCGTCCGGTGTCCATTCGCTGGGCGTTGGAACCAATCCTGGGCGATCGCGTCAAGGGTTGGCTCGGTGACGTCATCGACGTGCTAGCCATTTTCGGCACCGTCTTCGGTGTGGCGACCTCGCTGGGCCTGGGCGTTCAGCAGATCAGCTCCGGTATGAAGGCCATCGGCATCGTTGAGACCGCGGATAACACCCTGCTGGTCATTCTGATCGTCGTGATTACCTTCCTCGCCACGCTTTCGGTGATCAGTGGTCTGGGCGCCGGCATTAAGTGGCTGTCGAACATCAACCTGTCCGTGGCCGGTCTGTTGATGATTTCGGTGCTCATCCTCGGGCCGACGCTGTTCCTGCTGCAGAACTTCGTGCAGTCCCTAGGCGTATATCTGGCCAACATTTTCAACATGACCTTCGACGTTGGAGCCTTCCAGCACAGCGAAGCGGCCGAAAGCTGGTTCTCCTCCTGGACCGTGTTCTACTGGGGCTGGTGGATCGCCTGGGCACCGTTCGTCGGCATCTTCATCGCCCGTATTTCGCGAGGTCGAACCGTGCGCCAGTTCGTTTTCGGCGTCCTTCTGGTGCCGACCCTGGTGGGCTTCCTGTGGTTCTCCATCATGGGTGGTTCGGGTATCTTCCGTCAGTTCTTCGGCGAGGGCGACTTGGTTCAGGACGGAGAGGTGTCGGCCGAAGGCTCGCTGTTCACCGTGCTCCACGGCCTACCACTGGGGCAGATCTTCTCCGTGGTGGCCATTATCCTGGTCGCGATCTTCTTCATCACCTCCTCCGACTCCGGCTCCTTGGTGGTGGACATGCTCGCCTCGGGTGGTCACCCGAACCCACCGACCTGGTCGCGTGTACTGTGGGCTGTCCTCGAGGGTCTGCTCGCTATCGGGCTGCTGCTGGCCGGTGGTCTCAGTACCCTGCAGGCCGGTTCGCTGGCCACCGCGTTGCCCTTCAGCGTGATCATGATCCTGATGGCGATCGCGACGATTCGCGGACTGAGCTACGAGTCGCGGGTCTTGGACTACCACGACCAGCGCCGTCACCTCGATGCGCTGACCGAGCACGTCTCCGGCGAGCTGATGAACAACGTGGAAGACATGCCCGAACTGCGGCGCTACGTCGATGACCGTATCGACTACCGCATTTCACGCACCCGCGGTGGTCTGCGCCGCGACACCGGTACGGGAAAGAAACCCACGAAGTAGTTCCGCGGACACGCCAACGGGCCGCTTGCAACACCACGAAGTGTTGCAAGCGGCCCGTTTGTTCGTTCGGGGCTGGGCAGGTTGCCCTTGTGCTACGTCATGTGCCGCCAAGGCATTGCCAGTAAGGCCCAATGGATGTTTGGATCGGGATTGTGACGCCTCGAACCAATAACTAGGAGGTAGAGCAACATGAGCCACAGCGAACATATTGTGATTGTCGGTGGCGGTCTAGCCGGCGCGACCACCGCCATCGAACTACGCAAGCGCGGCCACGCTGGCCAAATCACCCTCATATCCTCCGAAGAGCATCTTCCCTATGAGCGTCCGCCGCTATCCAAGGACTTTCTGCAGGGCAAGAGCGCGGTCAAGGATTTCACCGTGCGCGAGGAAGAGTATTACACCGAGCACGACATCACCCTGCAGCGCGGGGTCACCGTCACCGGCCTAGACCGGGCCGAACGGGTGGTGCGTCTCTCGGACGGAACGAGCCTCGGCTACGACCAGCTGGTGCTGGCCACCGGTGCCCGGCCGAATACCGGGGGATCCGCTCCGATTGAAGGGGCCCAGCTCCCCGGGGTGCACCTGCTGCGGAGCATCGAAGATTCCCAGGCCCTACGTGAGAACCTTGGCGAGGGGAGCACCCTGGCCATCGTCGGCTCGGGCTGGATCGGGATGGAGGTCGCCGCCTCCGCCACCCAGCTGGGTGCGAAGGTCACCGTCATCACCCCGGATGCCGTACCCCTAGCTGCCGTGCTCGGCGAGCGCTTCGGCGAGCACCTGTTGAAGATGCACCGGGCGCAGGGAGTCGACTTCAAGTTGCAGACCAAGGTTCGCTCGATCCATGCCGATCATGGGGAACTACTGGTCGATACGGACGCCGAACCGGTCCGTGCCGATCACGTTCTGTTGGCCATCGGTGCCGTGCCCAACACCGAGTTGGCCGTCGCGGCCGGGATCCAAACCGAATCCGGCATCGTTGTCGATGCATCATTACGCAGTAGCGACCCGAACGTTCTGGCTATCGGTGATGTGGCTCAGGCCTTCAATACCACCCTGCGGCGCCAGCTGCGCGTGGAACACTGGGATAACGCGGCCCGCCAGGGCGCCCTAGCGGCCAGCACATTGACCGGCGGCGATGATGAGTATGACTGGTACCCGTACTTCTTCACCGACCAGTTTGATCTGGGCATGGAGTTCGTCGGGCAGGCCGAGTCCGGCGATGAGGCGGTCTTCCGCGGTGGGGACGACGAATTCATCGTGTTCTACCTGCGTGAAGGCGTGATTCGTGCGGCCATGAACGTGAACCTGTGGGATGTCAACGACACCTTGCGGGGCCTGATCGGACGTTCCATTGAGCCCGAACGACTCCGCGATCCGCAGATCGATCTCGAGTCCCTTTAGGCTCTGGGCGCGGCGGTGTCTGTCTGCCATACTGTGAGGTACCAAGCCTGCGAAAGTGAGGGCCGAAGATGGACACCGCCGACGTCATCCTGCTGGGCATCGACTCGGATCAAGCACCGGTTGTACTGGAGCAGGCGCTGAGCCTTGCGCAGGGCCTCTCCGCCCGGTTGCTGTGCGTTCAAGTGCAGACCGGCCGGCTCGTGGCCGATAGCCTAGTCAACCCACCGGCCGCGCACCCGTTCGACGAGCCCCCGGAATTCGATGCTGAACTGGCCCAGCGGATCACCGCGGTCACCGAGCAGACCTCCGTGCCCACCGAACTTCGGATGGTCTCGGGCGATGCAGGGAAAGCCCTGGCGGCCGTGGCCCAAGAGGTTGGCGCGCGGGTGATCGTGGTTGGTACCCGGCACGCGGGGCTGCGCAGCCGGTTCGCCGAACTACTCGACGGTTCGGTGGCCGTCTACCTGGCACACCACCAGCCGATCCCGGTGATGGTGGTGCCCCAGGAGGTCACCCCCGCGCCCTGAGCGCACGCTTAGGGCACCAGCATGACTTTCAGGGCGCGACGCTGATCCATGGCCGCATACCCTTCCGCGGCACGTTCCAGCGGTAACTCGGCATCGAAGACCAGTCCGGGGTTGACCGAGCCATCGAGAATGCCCGGCAGCAGGCGCTTGACATAGCCGCGCACCGGCGCGACTCCACCGGTCAGCGTGATGTTATTGCCAAAGAACTTGCGTCCCACATGGCCCTGCGAATACTGCGGCACGCCCACCCGGCTGATGGTTCCGCCCGGTCGCACGATCCCGAGCGCCTGTTCAAAGGCCGGCATATGACCCACCGCCTCGAGCACCTCATGCACTCCGAGACCGCCGGCGAGCTCACGCACGCGGGCGATGCCCTCCGCGCCGCGCTCTTCCACCACATCGGTGGCACCAAATTGGCGCCCTAAGTCGGTGCGCGCCTGATGACGTCCCATCAAAATGATGCGTTCGGCCCCGAGCTGCTGGGCGCTCAGCACGGCCAAAAGTCCCACGGCACCGTCACCGATAACAGCCACCGTGTCACCGGCGGACACCTTTGCGGTGTGGGCGGCATGGAAACCGGTGCCGTAGACATCGGACAGGGTGAGCAAGCTGGCATAGTGTTCGGGCGAAATTCCGGGTTCCACCGGGACCAATGTGCCTTCGGCCAACGGTACCCGGATGAGTTCGGCCTGACAGCCGTTGCCGGTCATTGACGAGTAGCCGCCGCCGTGCAGGCAGGAGGTAAACAGACCGGCCGCGCACATTTCGCAGTTGCCGCACGAGACCATGAAGGGACCGATTACCAGATCCCCGGCGCGCAGGGAAGAAACCTCGGAGCCGGTTTCGAGGACCTCACCGATGAATTCATGCCCAATGCCCGCTGGCTCTTCTAGCGCCCGGTCGCTGCGGTAGGGGTGCAGATCAGAGCCGCAGATGCAGCTGCGCACCACCCGTACCAGTGCGTCGCTGGGTTCGACAATCCGTGCGTCCTGGACCTCTTCGACACGGATATCACCCTGACCGTGCAGAAATGTTGCTTTCATGCTCACTCCCTGAGATTGGCTTGTTGCGACTCTAACATCGGGTCACTGTCATCGAGCTCTGTCCGTGGCTGGGTTATATTCGCCGGCCTCGACGGTGCACTAATGTGGAAGGGACCATTCTTAGAGCGAAGGAGTGCGATGGGACCCCTGCCCACGATGCCGGTTATCGCCAATCTGCGCCAAGCCGGTGGCATACCCGTGCAAGGGGGAGTCATCCGCGACAATGTACTGTTTCGCAGCGCCGCACCCTTTCACATCGACCAGTCACTAACCGACTGGATGAGCGCCGCAGGGGTCGGGGAGATCTTTGACCTTCGCAGCGAATCCGAAGCCTCCAATTTTCCCGGGTTTCCGCAAACCTTGAATCACAGCACCCGTACGCGCATCCCGCTGTTGGAAGCCGCGATCGGCAATCCGGCAGACATGCCGGGCCTCGAGGAAATCTACCTCACCCTAGTTCACGAGCACGGACCGGTGTGGGTGCGGATCGCGGAACATGTCGCTCACGCCGAGCGACCGACCCTCGTGCACTGTACCGCCGGCAAGGACCGCACCGGAGTGGCCGTTGCCTTGCTGTTGCTCGCCGTGGGCGCGAACCGTCACGCCGTCTTTGCCGATTACGCCCGCTCCACCGATGAACTCTCCGGCGCGTGGTTCAGTCTGGTCACCAAGAACGCCAAGGCGCAGGGCATCACCCTTGGGCAACGGTCGCGTGAGTTGCTGGTGGGCACCACCATTGCCGGGCTGAATGCCGCGATTGAAGGCATTGAAACACAACATGGAAGCGTCGTTGGCTACCTTCGCGACCATGGTCTATCCGCCGCGGATCTACGATCCCTCGAGCAGAAGCTGGTGAGCCGATGAATCCCGCAGCGCCGCTGGGGCCCCAAACCGTGGCTGTCATGACCGACCGGCTGATTTTTCAACACTTGCTCGAGCAAGGCACCTGTAGCCGTAGCGAACTATCTCGTGAACTAAAGCTTTCCAAACCCACCGCCTCCCAAGCCATGGGGCGTTTGCTCGACGCGCAACTGGTTCATGTGGTGCCGGCACCGGCCGATGTGCCCACCCAGCGTGGGCCCAGCCCCGAGTACTACGCGCTCAACCCCGGGTATGGGCACCTGCTCTCGGTATTCGTGCATGCCGGCTCGCTGGTGCTGCAAGCCAGCGATGTGGCCGGAGCGAAGCTCGAACGTGCGGCCGCGCCGTTGCCCGCCGATATATCCGCCGATGAACTTGAAGCCCTGCTCGAGACCGAGTTGCAGCAGATGATCCGGCGGGTCGGTAGTCGCTGCATTTACGCGACGCTCAGCGTCAGCGCCCCGGTATTGCGCGACAGCAATCGCACGCTGACGGTACCTAACCCGGTCTTGCCCGCGGCCCAGGCTGACCTGGCCACGGTCTGCAAACGGGTCACCGGCGCCCCGCTACTGGTCGACAACGACGTGAACTGGATGGCGCTGGGTGAATATATGGCTGGTGCGGGCCAGCAGGCCTCAAGCCTCTTGCTGGTTTATTTCGGGCCGGGCATTGGCGCCGGTCTAGTGCTCGATGGCGCCGTGTACCGCGGATATCGTGGCACCGCGGCGGAGCTGAGCTATCAGGCCTATGGCAAGAGCAACCTCATTGAGCATTTGATGGAGGTTGGATTCACGGTTCCCGGACAGGGACGTGTGGCGGTGCCCGAGGTGATAGAGCTCTTCGAAGGGGAGCCGGCCAACCAAGAGCAGGCCGCACGGCGCGCTGAGTTCCTCTCGCCGGTGATCGAGGTGTTGGGCAACGCCGCCGGATTCCTCGACCCGCAACGAATACTTATCGGCGGGCCAGTGGCGCAGGTGCCTGGATTCGTTGAGCAGGTGCGCGCAGGACTTTCGGCTCACCGCAGCGTGGGGACCGATGAAATCCTTGCCGCGCAACTGGGCGATGAGGCACAGCTCTTTGGAGCGGTGGCTGCCGCCCGCTCTGCGGCGGCCGAGGTGATCTTCCAGAAGTATCGCACCGGAGCGTCACAGCATTGACGCGGTGCACCCGCAAAAGTTATCGTAAAGAATCCTAAATTAATGTGCGTTCTGTCGTGCTGTCCGCGTGATGGTGCAGAGAACGCTGAGCTTCAGGGGAATCATGCTCGCTAACATCACTGACACGTCCGGTGCCACCAATCCGCAGGCCATTGGCATGGATCTGGGCGGATCTGCCATTAAATTCGGTGTTATCGACGCATCCGGGGCCCTGATCGAATCATCCTTTGGGCAGGTGCCCACCCCAGAGGGCGCTCAGCCGCAGGCGGTCGCCAAGGCCATGGCGGGCGTTCTCGCCACCCTGAATGAGCAATTTGGATCGGCACTGGACGGCGCGGCAGTAGGCGTCACCGTGCCCGGCATCGTAACCAACGGTGTGGTGCACTCGGCAGCAAATATTGACCCGCAGTGGCGTGGGCTTAACGCCGAGGCGTTGCTCACCGAAACCCTCGGACGCCCGGTGCATGTGCTCAACGACGCCGATGCCGCCGGTATCGCCGAAGTCTACGCCGGGGCAGGGCGAGGCGCGGACGGGCTACCGGCTCCGGGGAGCACCCTGGTGTTGACGCTGGGTACCGGAATTGGTTCGGCGATGTTCCGCGACGGGGTGCTATTCCCCAATGTGGAGTTCGGCCACCTCATCATGGATGGGCAGTCCGCCGAACTGGCTGCCGCAGCACGCGTGATCCGTGAAGAAAATCTGACTTGGGAGCAGTACACCGAGCGTCTACAGCGCTACCTGTCCCATGTTGAGTTCCTGTGCAGCCCGGATCTGATCATCATCGGCGGGGCGATCTCGGTGGAGCACGAGAAATTCCTGCCCGGCCTAGAGCTGCGCGCGAAGATCATCCCGGCCGAAAATAACAACGCTGCCGGTGTGCTGGGCGCTGCCCACCGCGCTCTACTGGCGCATTAGGAGCTGCTAGTCGGCGGCTAGGCGCAGTACGAATGTACCCAGTCGCGTAGCCGCGCTACCGAGGTGTCTTCACGCCGCGCCAGTTTCTTCAGACGTCCACTTGCGGCTAATTCGTCGAAGCGGTCCGGGGTGCCAGCGTGTGCACACAGTGCTGCAACGAGTCGCGCCGGTGTCTGATATCCCTGCCCGTCGCGGCCCAAGATGTCCTCGATGGCATCCGACTCAGCCCGGTGCAGCCGAGTGAGAAGTGGAAGCACCTGCTGGTTCAGGCAGGTGAGAACTTGAGCGTGCGCTACCGCGATGTCACTGTCCGCGACGAAGCTCAGGGTTCCATCGCGGCGTAGGGGCGGCATGTACTGCGGATCGTGGCGCGAAGCCACCCGGAGAAGCGCGGGTTGGCCCTCTGACGTGTGGACCGGGCCAAGGGCATCATTCAACGACGTCAGGCATGCGTCGAAGATGCTGTGGTGACATTCTCCGATCAGCTCAAGAGCCCAGAGAGCCCCGTATTCCATAAGTCGCTGATTATTGACGAAACTGACCTCGACGCTCACGGCGAGCTGGCCGGCGTGCGCGTAGCGGATGGCACGGGAAGTGCCTCGCGCGGTCAGGCCCGGTAAGTCGGGCAACGGGCCTGACCGCCATAGCTCGCGAAACTCTCGCTGTTGTGCGGCGATAAGCTCCGCGGGTCGACTGCTCGGCATGCCTTGTCCTATGCGGTAGGGGTGGGTATCAATCGGGCGACCGGCGATTCGATGTAGTCGAGAAACTCATAAAGCCTCATCCGAGTGTGCAGATAATCCTTCGCGGCGAGGTGCGAGGTATCTGGCGCGCGGTTCTGGCCGCTGGCAAGGAGCACAATCTGTTCCGCCGGGTCGGGGATATGCCGTAGACCGACGACCGCGATGTGGCTGTTCGTCACCGGCCCGTTGCCGAGTTGTTCGCCGGCAGCCTGAGTGCCAACTACCTGATCAGCCGCGGGTAGGACCTGGTAAATCTGCCGATACAACTCAAGTATGGGCGCTTCGTTTGTGCCAGTATCGCCGTGCACGTGGGCCAGCACATAGCCACGAGCGGTGTGGATGCCAGCAAATCTCCGGGCCGAGTGAAGGTCACCGGCTCACGCACCGCTGGAGTTTTGCCCAGAGCAGGCGGCGTGGAACGCAGCAGATCAGAGTAAGCCGGGGACTGACGGGCAAATTCATCACTGAGCCACACGGCGTCATTTAGCTCGTCGATCCCACGCAGGGCCCGCTCGGTGAGACTAGGGTCGGCGAGACCTACCTTGTGCAGGCAGGTCGCTAAGGCAATCGCGACCCGGTGCCCGGTCATCAGCTCGCATCGGTCGCCATGACGCTCCATGAGCGGACCCCAGCGACGAAGCAGCGGTGGGACGACCTCCGAATGTCTGGCACCACGGTGACCAGCGTGTTTGGCCTCGTAGAAACTCTGCCGGGCGAGCATATGCGTCTCGTCTTGAATCAACGAGGGAATCACGCCGAGGGCGAGCTTGTCCAGAATTTGCTGGTGCTTCACACCGATGAGCCTAATTCACGCAGTGGTCTAAGGGCTAGGAGCTTACGCTCCCACTTACGGTATGTGATGACCGGCGGCGCGGAGTAGCCCGTACCACTCGCCACGAGTCAACGGCACCTCGGAGCCGACGCTCGCGTCAATGATTCGTTGCGTAGTGGTGCTGCCTAAAATCACCTGCATACCTGCCGGGTGCCGAGTGATCCAGCCGACCGCAATTGCTAGCGGGGTGACCCCGTAGCGTTCGGCCAAGCGCGATAGTTCGGCGTTGAGCTCGGGGTAGTCGGGCGAATCCAAGAAGACGCCGGCAGCTGTGCCGCTTTGGAAGGGGCTCCACGCCTGCAAGGTGATCTTATTCAGCCGGGCATGATCCACCAACCCGCCGCCATCACGAGTTATCGCATTGTCGGCCCCTGCCGTATTCGAGGTGATGCCCTGGGTGATCAGTGAGGCATGGGTGAGCGAAAGTTGTACCTGATTTACGACCAGCGGCTGGCGAACCGCGGTCTTGAGCAGATCGATCTGTCGCGGCGTATGGTTCGACACGCCAAAGGCACGGACCATGCCGCGAGATTCCAGATCATCGAAGGCCCGTGCGACCTCTTCGGGCTCCACGAGGGCATCGGGCCGGTGCAGGAGCAAGACATCGAGGTAGTCGGTGTTCAACGCGCGCAGCGAGCCCTCAACGGAAGACACAATGTGCTCGTAGGACTGGTCGTAGCTGAGCGGGTCGGTGGTGATTCCGGTTTTGGACTGCAACATGATCTGCTCGCGCGCCGCGGCCGAGAGCCCCAAGGCTTGGGCGAAGCGATGTTCGCACCAGTGGGTCCCGCCGCCGGGATGGTTGAAGCCGTAGAGGTCGGCATGGTCAAAGTAGTCGATTCCGGAGGAGCGGGCGGTGTCATAGAGTTCGCGAATCTTGGCGTCACTGGCATCGGCGATGCGCATCATGCCGGAAATGACGTTGGGGACTTGGATTTCGCTGGGGCCCAGCTGCACGGTTTTCATGGGTGAATCCTCTCATAGGGTATTGCGCGCACAGGCAAGTCCCAATATTGGAGCAACCCGTGCCCCTTCCGTGCACCGGCCCATAATGGGTTCATGACAAGTTGCGAGGCCCCTAGTGACCAGTCGTTGCATCCTGCCCTACTCCGAAGGTTTAGCCCCGTGCGGTTCCAACCCGATGCGGTGGTCACGAAGCAACAGGTGGAAACCTTGATCGAGGCGGCCCGCCGGGCCCCTTCCGCTGGTAACTCGCAACCGTGGAGATTCATTGTGGGGAAGCGCGGGGGAGACGTGCACGCACGGATTCTGCCCCATCTAAGGCGTAGCGCCGCGCAGTGGGTCCCAGATGCTTCGCTACTTGTGGTTAATCTGGCCCAAATCGGGGTCGCCGACGCGCCGGGATGGGAGTACTCGGAGTTCGCCCATTACGACTTGGGTCAGGCTGTCGCGCATATGACCGTCCAAGGCCTAGCACTTGGCTTGGATGCGCACCAGTTCCGAGCCTTCGACCGCGAAGCAGTGGCCGAGGAGTTCGACGTCCCGGCGCACTGGCAGGTCACATCAATGACGGCCTTCGGCATCGCGGCCCACCGTCCCGGCCAAGTAGCATCGGCCGGGACGAGCCGTGAACGGCTTGGCCCCGAGGAACTCGTCTGGAGCCGCGACGCTCACTAAGGCGTCGTGAGGCCGCTGGGTACTGACAATAGATGCTTCCTGACGTCGAGTCTCTAGCGCCAGCCGAGACCCGGGGCCACGTGGGTGAGGATCGAATCCAGTAGGTGTGCGTTGTAGTCCACGCCGAGCTGGTTCGGGACGGTGAGCAAGATCGTGTCCGCCGCGGCGATGGCTTCGTCGGCGGCAAGTTGCTCGATCAGGGCGTCGGGTTCATCGGCGTAACTACGTCCGAAAACGGCACGGGTGGTTTCGTCGATATTTCCAAATTGATCGCGTCGTTCTCCGCTGCCTAGGAAGTACCGGCGGTCCAGATCATTGACGATCGGCATGATGGAACGCGAGACGGAAACGCGCGGGGTGAAGCCATGATCGTGTTTGGCCCACTCGGCGCGGAACGCTTCGATCTGCTTACGCTGCTGGATATGCAGCGGTTCACCGGACTCGTCGTTCTTTAGGGTCGAAGACATCAGGTTCATACCGTGCTGTGCCGCCCAGATTGCGGTGGCGTCCGAGCCGGCTCCCCACCAGATGCGCTCGCGCAGACCCGGCGACTGAGGTTCGAGCCCAAGAAGCCCCGGGGGATTCGGGAACATCGGCCGCGGGTTGGGCTGAGCAAACTTTATCCCGGAGATCAGCTCTAAAGCCTGTGTGGTGATCTGACGTGCCATATCGGCGTCGCTCTGTCCGGCGGAGGGTGTGTGCCCAAAGTGCTTCCAGCCGTCGATGACCTGTTCGGGCGAACCTCGCGAAACACCGAGCTGCAGGCGACCTGCGGAGATCAGGTCCGCGGCTCCGGCGTCCTCGGCGAAGGTCATGGGATTGACGTAGCGCATGTCAATGACGCCGGTGCCGATTTCAATGCGGTCGGTTTTCGCACCCACCGCGGAGAGCAGCGGGAAGGGAGAACCGAGCTGGCGGGCAAAATGGTGGACTCGGAAGTAGGCCCCATCGGCGCCTAGTTCTTCGGCCGCCACCGCCAGATCGATACTTTGCAACAGGACGTCGGAGGCCGAGCGGGTCGCTGAGGTGGGATGCGGCGTCCAGTGTCCAAAGGACAGGAAGCCGATGCGCTTAGGTGAGTTCATGTACGCGTCAACTATATTGGACAGGGATTTATTCCTGGCCAGCTACGCTACAACCCCCAACCCAGTGGCGGAGCGACTAGTCCAGATCCGCCAAGTGATTAGCAATGGCGTCGAAGGCCCGGATGGTCGGGAATAACTTCCCTGCGTCCTGCGGCAATGGCCATGAGGAGAGCTTTACTCCGACCATGCCGGTCGCGCGGTTCATGTAGATCATCTGACCGTGAATACCCAGGGCTAGGGCAACACCCGTGCCCGGGTAGGGGAACCAGATCTGATTGCGGTAGTGGCCACCGGGCATCATATTGTCTCCCGGTGAGGCCGCGAAGGCCTCGACGAGTTCCTCATCCTCGGTGAAGACATCTGCCAGCCAGGCCTCAGAGACCACGCGCTCGCCGGTGAGTGAAATACCGTTGTTGATGAACAGGTGGCCAAAGCGGGCCAGGTCGCGCAACGTCGAGTTGAAGCCACCGTCGAACATGCCGGTGTCGAATTGGTCGACACCCATGACCAGGTCCTGTTGGGCACCGATCTTTGCCCACACGTTCTCCGAGAGCAGTTGCTGCATCCGAGCCCCGCCAGCGGCCTCGCAGACCCAGCCGAGGACATCGGTTTCACAGGAGCGGTAGTCAAAGGGCCCGCCATGGGGGCCTTCGGCCTTGAGTGTGAGCAGGTAGTCGTAGAGACCGATGGGCTTCATATCGCCCTCGAGCTCGGCCCATCCGATGGCCTGCTCCAGCAGGCGCACCTCGGCGGCGGGATCCAAGTACTCCTCGGAGTACTTGATGCCGGAACGCATATCTAACAGGTGGCGCACCGTGGCCCCGTTATAGCCACTCCGCGAGAGGGCCGGGACGTAGTCGGTGACCGGCGCATTGACATCGAGCTTCCCGGCATCAACCAAGGTGCCGGCGACCGTGCCGACAAGAGTTTTGCTCACGCTCATCAGCAGGTGATCGGTCAGCGCGGTCATCGGCTCGAGATATTTCTCGGTCAGGATGCGTCCGTCCTGCATCACGAGCCAGGCATCCGTATCCGTGGAATTCATGACACCACGCACCGTCATCGAGGGCTCGCCCATGCGGCGCGGTAGTTGAATCGAGCCCAGGTCCATCTCGGTACGCGGTAGCTTCGCGATGTGGTCGTCGCCGCGGGAGACCTTCACAGTGGGCAGAACTTCGGCGAGGTTCTGGAAGCTGTACCGAATGTTTTCGGGTAGCTGCCAGTTCGCTGCCGTAACGGCGGCTACCGGTTGCTCACTGTTCATGGACGGGGTCTCCTCGAGAGATGAAGTCAGGGATGCTCAAAGTATGGAGAATACCATTCAATTGAGCATCCCTGATTTCGCGCTATTCGCCCGAGCTCGCAGGGGGCACATCTATGCCCTTGTAGAGTGCGCGAATGGAGGAGATGAAGTGCCGTGCATCGATCGACAGGCGCTTCTTGCCCTTGGACTCGTACTGTAGCTTCGCCTTCGTGACGAGTACACCCAAGTCGGCACCCTTCCAGCGGTAGTCCTCGGCACCATAGATCCGCAGGAAGAACACTTCCTTGTGATTCTGCAATTGGTGCCAGTCCAGAGCGTGGCGGGAGAATTGCAGCTTGCCACGCGCATCGAGATAGTAGTTACCTGTGCGCGGGGCGTGGGTGATGTACTGCACGATGTCATCGGTTTCCTTGATGATCATGTGGCTCCAGATGTCGACCCCGCTAAGTCGCTCCCAACGCTCGTTGATCTCGTCGACATCGAGTTTGAAGTCAACATCGAGGTATTCGAGCAGGTGGAAGAGGAACAGCGGCACGTCGGCGTAGGCTCCGGCGGTCACATTGGTGATCGCGCTGGCGCCCGAGATGCGTGGGTTCAGTTCGCCGAGGTACACCTCGTCGGTGTCGGTATCGATGAGCACGTCTACTTCGAAGAAGCCTCGGTACCCGGCCTGATTCAGACCGTCGCCGACGGCCTTGACGAGCTCGATAGCGCGGTGCCGCTGCGTCTCGGTAACCACCTCGGGATGCATTTCATTGCCGCACCAGCCACCCTTGTATGGCGTGAGCTGCTTGTAGCCGGCCAATTCGGTCAGGATCGGACCCACCACCGTGCCGCAACGGGTGAGCACGGCCTCGACGGCCACCGGCAGGTTGTTGATTCGCTTCATCACCTTGAGCTGTTCGCCAATGATGTTCTTGGCGTACTGATTCCAGTCGGACTCATTGGTGATAAAGAAGGTCGTTTTACCCGAATCGCCATAGGGGGTCTGTACCACGAGGTCATCGCCAAGCCCGGCCTCGTCGGCGAGCTTCTGCAGTTCCGCGTAGCTATCGGCGGTCCCCAGCACATTGGGGACGGATGGGGCACCGGCTGCGTTGCCGAGCTCCGTGGTGACGATCTTCGAGTCGAGGTGATTGCGCAAGGAGGCCGGTGGGAGGATGAGATCGTAGCCAAGCTCCTCGCAGATCGCCTCGGTTTCCTCGTCGAAAAACACCATGGCGACCTTGGGGCGCGGTCCACCGGGAATTCGTCGCGCATCGATGTACTCGCGCACCTCGGGGTTTTCCAGCAACCAGTTATTGATTTCTTCGGCCGACTGGAACTCGATGTACGGCTTCTCGCTAGGAGTGAAGACTCGCGGGTGGTGCCCGTCCCAGCCGTCGTAGTAACTGATGTAACTGAATTTACGAACCCAGCGGTCAAGGCCCAGCAGGTTCACTGGGGTGGCGCCAAAGAAGTAGATGGGGGTCGAATTGGTGCGGAAGAAATGACGCACCTCGCTCATATTCTTCAGTGGACCTTGACCGGTAAAGTCGACGCGTCGCGTGTTGTTGGTGTCGACGTCGTCTTCGTCATTGTAGGCGGCGTCAATGGCCCCGTTGGCCGTCATATCCTCCAGCTCGGCCTTCGCCGCACGGCGAGGATTTAGATCGCTGGGTTTCGGTATGCGGTTTGTTGGTTTCTTTATGGATTCCACAGTCTTGGCCATTGTTCAACCCTCACGGAAAATACTCAGAATATTCGGTCTGTCGCGTGCTGACGATTCGGTGCGATTTTCGCCCCGAACCATCGTCGCTCTTGCCGGTGAGGTAGCCATCAAGGCGACTTGAACGCGCTGTGAACATTTTTCAAACGACCGGTGCTGCACCGCTTGCACAGGCAGGTCACGCTCGAGTGATGTAGCTCACGCATCGATCATATGAGCCGCAGGCAATAAATCCACATCCATGGACGAATGTTGCGATACTTAATTGCACATGACGAGAAGTGGTTCGGAGGATGTGAATTCTAAGAAGATTTCGTGTAAAAGCACATAGATACTCGGGGGTAATTGAGGTGTCATCGAGATTGCTCGTGGTTGTGAAATTTTTCAACAAATAATGCGATTATGAAATCGTATTTGATCCGCTTTGTTGAGGCGCTCGAATCATGCGTGAGTTCGATTCTCACTAGGCTGAAAGTCTGAGGGCCGCAGGCGCAAGGCACCGCTGTTACCTGCGGCAGTGGAGGAGCCGGGGTCGGCAGTAAGTCTGGCACGTGTGGAAAGATTGCGGGCCGGCTGGCAAAGATGCTTGGATCCTGCCGCTGCGGCACGGCAGAGCAGGGTTGCGCCCAAGGGGGCGATGCTTACCGACCTTTGCTGAGCATCACCGACGCTGCTCGCCACGACGAAGAGATCTGAACGCCATCGGTGCTCCCAGCGCTATGCAAACGAGGCCGAGTGCGAGAGCCCCCGGATCCGCGGTGCTGGTGCATGAACTGTAGGTGGGCCCGTCCAAGCACGTCCCCACCTTGAACCCGCTCATGACGAGGATTCCCGCAAGGACCAAAAGAATCCCTCCGAGGAGCTGAACCAATCGAGGTGGGCGCATATTTTACTATCGCAAGGCCGGGAACCCTGGGACAAGGTGTCGCTTCAACGACTATTAGGCCGATCAGTGCGCAGGAACGGTGAACGTGCGAGTGCGATGGTAGGAGCGGCTTAACCAACCGACCGCACCCCATGGATACCATGGGGTGCGGCAGGCACTGCGGGGGACTGGTTGCCGCTAGTTCTTCTCCGGCTAGGAGATGTTACTTCCCGATGTAGTGCCCCAGTACACCTAGGATGGCCCGCACGCCGGTGCTCAGCGTGGGTTCGAGGGTCGGAAGGAAATGCGGGGAATGGTTGACCGCCGGAGCTGGATCGTTGGCGGCGGTGCCTCCGAAGAACCAATACACGCTGGGCACCGAAATGGCCGAAGCGAGCGCACCAAAATCTTCCGAACCCATGGCCGGGGGTACCTCGTGGATCTGCGCCTCGCCCAGTTCTTCGCGAAGTACCTTGGCGACAACCTCGGTGTGCTCGGGATCGTTATACAGTTGCGGGAACGTGTAGAGCTCCTCGATCAGCGGCTGCGGAGCGCCTGAAGCGGCGGCCTCCGCATTGACGATGCGCGTGATCGCGGCCAACACCTGCTGGCGCACCTCGGGGGTCAACGTGCGTACATTCAATGTCAGCTCGGCGCGGTCCGGAATGATGTTTTCCTTCAGGCCCGCATGGAAGCTACCGCAGGTGACCACCGCGCTACTCAGCGGTGAGACCTCACGCGAGACGATGCTCTGTAGACGGGTCACGATGTGCGAACCCAGCACGATCGGATCCACCGAATCCTGCGGTTGCGATCCATGGGACTGTTTGCCGTACAGGGTCAGTTTCAACGAGTCCGCCATGGCCATCGCATTGCCTGAGGTAAAGGCCAACGCCCCGGAGAGGAACGGGAAGACATGCTGCCCAAAGACCACCTCTGGGCGCGGGGCGCGATCCCACAACCCGTCCTCGACCATGGCCGCCGCGCCCTGACTGGTCTCCTCGCCGGGCTGGAAGATCCACACGATGGTACCGGCCCATGCGCTGGGCTGGCCGGCGAGAGCCTCGATGGCGGCCAGCGCCGCCGCCACATGGGTGTCATGCCCGCAACCATGCATGACCGGAACCTCGGTGCCGTCGGGAAGTTTCCCGGTGGCCGTGGAAGAGTAGTCGGCCCCGGTATCTTCGGCGATCGGCAAACCATCGGTGTCGGCACGGAAGGCGACCACCGGTCCCTCACCGTTGCGCTGTAGCGCCACGACACCGGTTCCGCCGCACCGGAAGTGCTCGAGCCCCAACTCGTCCAGTCTGGCCTCGATAAAGGCGGCCGTCTGGTGCTCCTGCATGGACAGTTCCGGGTGCGTGTGCAGGTGCTTGTAGGTGGCGTGTAGGCGTTCTGTCTGGTGGTCGTTCAAGGTGGTGGTGACCATGCTCGGCTCCTTTGGGGTTACTGGGCGGAACTAGTTGGGCTCGATGTCGTTCTCGGTGGCCGGCTGCTCGGCGACGTGCGCCTTACGATCCCGAACCAACCAGGAGATGATGATCGATCCCACCACGACCAAGGCGGTGCTGTACAGGGCCAGGGACGGGGCAACGGGAATGATCAGGAAGTACATGATCAGCGCCAGTGCGATGGCCACGATCGTGGTACGCAACTGCTTCATGGCCACGATGGCCTGAACGAGCACCGCACCCATCAGGGAGGGCAGGATATACAGGCGGGCGACCTCGATGACCTCCATCGGGATGCGGGCCACAAGCCAGGACCCAAAGATGCCGACGAAGATCAACAGGCTACTGAGGTGTACCGTCGCGGCACCACAGATAGCCATCACCGCGGCGATGTCCCCGCGTTTGGTACCCGGCTTGGCGTTGATGGAGGACTGGGCGACGATCGCGGCCGGCAGCAACTTATTGGAGATGTTGCCGATCATAAAGGCCTGATACATGGCCGCCGAGCCGAGGATCGGGAAGTAGGTCAGCGGTTCAACTACCCAGAAGACGCCGAAGGTTGCGGCCACGGCCAAGAAGGCCACCCAGATCATATCTCCGGTGAGTTCGAGGTCGGTGAAGAAGAAGAGGTAGAGCGGGCCAAGCAGCGAGAAGAGAAGTCCGGCGGCCATGGTGGCCGAACCGTAGCGCGTAGTCTGTTTTTCGAAGCGCGCCATCGAGGCATCGGAATTGCTGGTGACTGGTGTGTGGGTGTTCATGGTGATCTCCCGTGGTGCTTAGGCCGTGTGCAGCACGTAGCCGACGGTGATGGAAATGACGATGGCAAAACCCAGGGCCCATTCCTTGAGCCAGTGAGCGTGCAGGATCTTGGCCAGGAGCAGGCACAGGGCCATCACACCGGCCGAGGTCAGCACCAGAATCAAGTGGATCTGGGACTTGGGCATCTCGGCCACGGTGAGCATGCTGAATGCTCCGAGCAGGGCCGCGGTGGGAATCAACGCCATGGCGGCCGGGTTGCGCTTGGCCAGCGTCTTGCCGCCGCGCTTGAGAATCGGGGTCAGGATCAAGGTGGCCAGCATCCACATGCCGCCAGACAGGGTCATGGCCATGAAAGCGACCGCAAAAACCTGCTGGGTGTAGTCGTCGCCGCCGAGGGTCGAGCCCATGGACTGGGCGGCGATACTCGCCGAGGCGGTCTCCGTGGAGGCCGAGCCGATCAAGCCGATGCGTACCAGAACCGCCGGGGTGCCGAACAGGGCCAGCAGTGCGATGGCGACCAGCACCACGGCAAGCGACGGTCCGATGGAGGCCACTGCGCCGGCGCGGAAGGATTCCTTGACCTCACGTAGCGGCATATCGACATGCGGTGCTGCCGCCTTGGCGGCCCGCACGTAGAGGACGGTCTGCACGAAGATGGTGGCGAAAACGCCCAGCGCGCAGATCCAGAGGAAAGGGGAGTTGGCGACGGCCCAGATGTCTGTGGAAGACGGGTTGGCCTGCGCCAGTATCGATGGCGTCTGCATGTCGGATGCTCCTGATCGTGAGGATCGATGGTTGCGGTGTGAGGTGGCTCACGTCGTGTCTCTACGATGATTCATGCAGCAGGCAACGGCAAGGACTGGTGGTTTTGGACAGAAAATTGGCCAGATCCCCCAAAATGGGAGTTTTCTCCGGTCCTTATTCCATTTGTGGTCACCCGGGTTCACGATGGTGTGACAACCCACAGACCACAGGAGGCATCGTGTCCCAGCTTCAGGCGCTAAGCGCAGTGGAAATAACCTCGCTGATCCGCTCCGGCCAGCTCTCGGCCCGAGAAGCATTGGCCAGTCATATCGACCAGATTCAGAAGGTCAACGAGCCGATCAACGCTGTGGTCATCACGGACTTCGAGCGTGCCGCCGAGGCGGCCGCCGCCGCCGATGAGGCCCAAGCCCGCGGCGCAGAACTTGGCCTGCTCCATGGGTTGCCCATGACCCATAAGGACACCTTTAACACCGCCGGGCTGCGCAGCACCCAGGGCTCGCCCGCCCTCGCCGAGAACGTACCGGAACGCGATGACCTGCAAATCGCACGGCTCAAGGCCGCCGGGGCCATCCGCACGGGTAAAACCAACGTCCCGGAGTTCGGCGCCGGCTCACACACCTTCAACGAGGTCTTCGGCACGACCACCAACCCCTACGCCACCGACAAGTCCGCCGGCGGCTCCTCCGGAGGCGTGGCGGCAGCCATCGCCGCACGGATCCAACCACTGGGCGATGGATCGGATATGGGCGGTTCGCTGCGTATCCCGGGCAGCTTCTGCAACGTCTTCGGCTTCCGGCCCTCCTACGGCGTCATCCCGCTGAGCGCACCGAATAACGCACATGCCTGGCTCGCCCGCTCCGGCCCGATGGCCCGCACGGTCGCCGACGTGGCACTGTTCATGCAAGCTAGCGCCGGTAACGACAAGATCCACACGGGCAACACCCTCAGCGGCCAAGACTTTGCCGCCCTTCACCCCGAACTCAAGGGCGCGCGGATCGGGTACAGCTTCGACTTCGGTCTCAACGTCCCGGTGGAGCCGGAAGTCATCGAGGTGCTGCGCGGCCAACTGGCCGTATTCGAACAGGCCGGGGCCATCCTTGAGGAAGCCACCATCGATTTCAGCGATGCCGACGAGGTCTTCTCGGTCACCCGAGCCTTCGACTTCGCCACCGGGCTGGGCAGCTTGGTGCGCGAGCATCCGGAGCTGGTCAAGCCCGAGGTGATTTGGAACGTCAACAAGGGGCTGGCATTGGATGCAGATGCCATGATCAGCGCAGCCGCGGCTCGCACCCGGTTGGGCGAGGCGGTAGGCAGCTACTTCGAACGCTTCGATTTCTTCCTCTCGCCGGCCGCCCAGGTGCTGCCCTTCGACGCCAGCTGGCGATACCCCGAACAGATCGCCTCGGTCCCTTCGGAAACATACCTGGATTGGATGCGCTCGGCCTGCCTGCTCTCGGCCACGAGTCTGCCGGTGATCGCCATGCCCGGTGGTTTCACGGCCTCCGGCTTGCCGGTGGGCTGGCAGTTGGCCGCAAACCACTACCGCGATGTCGAACTTCTCAATGCCGCCGCCGGTTATGAAGAAGCCACCCACTTTGCCGATCGCGCCCCGGCGCTAGCCCAGCTCGATACGGAGGCCGCCCAATGAACCCGGAGAAGACCAACAACAGCGGGCCACTGAGCGGGTACACCGTCATCGACCTGACCCGGGCGCTCGCCGGACCGCACGCCGGGATGATGCTCGGCGACCTCGGCGCCGATGTCATCAAGGTCGAATCGGCCACCGGCGATGACACTCGAGGTTGGGGTCCGCCCTTCGTCGGGCCCGAGGATGAGCGCATCTCCACGTACTTCATGTCCTGCAACCGCAATAAGCGTTCGATCACCCTCGACCTGAAGTCACCCGAGGGCAGCGAGCAATTGGCCGAGCTGGTGCGCCGCGCCGACGTACTTTTGGAGAATTTCCGTCCCGGGGTATTGGACCGGCTCGGATTCACCGAAGAACGCCTCACCGAGCTGAACTCGAGCCTCGTGGTGCTCTCCATCAGCGGCTTCGGCCACGACGGGCCCGAGGCCTGGCGAAGTGGCTACGACCAGATCTTGCAAGGTGAGGCCGGTTTGATGTCGCTGACCGGTTCCTCACCCGAGGACCCGCAACGCGTGGGCGTACCCATCGCCGACCTGCTGGCCGGCATGTATGGTGCCTTCGGGGTGCTCGCCGCGCTACTCGAGCGCGAACGCACCGGGCGCGGGCAAGTGGTCCGCACCTCGCTGCTGGCCGCCGTTGTCGGTGTCCACGCCTTCCAAGGTACGCGGGCCACGGTGGCCGGTGAAGTCCCGGCAGCGCAGGGAAATCATCACCCCTCGATCGCACCCTACGGACTATTCCGCAGCGCCGATGGGTTCGTGCAGATCTCGGTGGGTAGCGAAAAACTGTGGGCGGCCTTTGCCACCGAATTCCAGATCCCTACCGCCGGGTTCGAAACCAACGCCGACCGTGTAGCACGGCGTGCCGAGCTGATTCAGGCGGTGGAAGCGGTCTTCATGACCCTCGACACCGCGACGCTGCTCGAACGGCTGGGCGCCGCGGGCATTCCCGCCGGAATCGTGCGTAGCCTCGATGAGGTCTACGCCTGGGATCAGGTCCGCAGCCAGGGATTGCTGCTGGATGTGGCCCACCCGGTTCTCGGACAGGTGCAGTTGCCGGGTCCACCACTGCGTTTCTTCCGCGACGGCGAAGAGCAAACTCGTCGTGAGCACACGCCACCTCCCGGCCTGAACGAACATGCCGCCCAGATCCAACAGTGGCTCGCTGGCACCGCGGCGGTGGGCAACCGGCCGGGGGAGCGGTCATGAACGCAACCAGCCAGCGCATTCGGCGGATTAGCGCCCGGGACATGATCGACGCGGTGCTCGACCCTGGGTCCTTTGAAAGCTGGGATGCTCCCGCGGATTATTCTTACGCGGATAGTCAGTACGCCAGCCAGCTGGCCGCGGCTGCTGCCAAGAGCGGGCACGACGAATCGGTAATCACCGGCACCGGGCGTATCGCCGGGCAGCAGGTTGCCGTGGTGCTCAGCGTCTTTGACTTCTTAGCCGGTTCGATCGGCAACGCCGCCGCAGATCGGATCGTCGCGGCATTGCACAAGGCAACCTCGCTGGGTCTGCCGGTGCTGGCTTCCCCGGCCTCGGGCGGCACCCGGATGCAGGAGGGCACCCCGGCCTTTGTCGCCATGGTGCGTATCTGCGCGGCCGTGCGCGCCCATAAGCAGGCTTCGTTGCCCTACCTCGTGTATCTGCGGGATCCGACTACCGGCGGGGCAATGGCCTCTTGGGGCACCCTGGGGCATATCTCCGTGGCCCAGCCCGGGGCGTTGCTGGGCTTCCTCGGCCCGCGCGTATACGAAACCATCTACCATGAGCCATTCCCAAGCGGTGTGCAGCAGGCCGAGAATCTCTACGCACAGGGGCTGATCGACGCGGTGCTTCCGGTCGAGCAGCTGGCCGAGATCGTGCGCGGAATCCTGCGCATTCTCGCCCCGGCCACGGCCCGCAGCGGGCAGGACCCGGCGGATCTGCTGATTGACGAATCCGTGGACCGGGAGCTGGATCAGGACGCCGTGTGGCGCAGCGTCGGACACACCCGCCACCCGCGACGACCGGGCGTGCGCCATGTCATCAAATACGCAGCCAGCGACGCCCTGCAACTCTCGGGCACCGGGCAGGGAAAGCACGACGACCGGATGTATTTGGGGCTCGCCCGATTCGATGGGCAACCCTGTGTGCTGGTGGCGCAGGATCGCGACCCGAGCACCGCCGCACCCTTGGGTGCCGCCTTCCTGCGTGAGGCCCGCCGCGGGGCCGAGCTGGCCAGTGGTCTGGGGTTACCGCTGTTGACCGTGATCGACACCGAGGGTGCGGCACTATCCAAACAGGCCGAGGAAGAAGGCCTGGCCGGGCAGATCGCCCGTTCGATCAGCGCACTGATCGGACTCGAGGCACCCAGCGTGTCCCTGCTCCTCGGGCAGGGAACCGGTGGCGGCGCCTTGGCGGTGCTCCCGGCCGACATCACCCTCGCGGCCGAACACGCGTGGCTCTGCCCGTTGCCGCCGGAAGGGGCCAGCGCGATCCTCTACCGCGACACCGAGCATGCCGCCGAACTGGCACACGCACAAAAAGTCGATGCCTTCGCCCTGCGCCGGGCCGGCATCGTCGAACGCATTATTGCCGAGCCGGAACCGGCCACCCGCTACCCACGCCACTTCGCGCAGCGCATCGGGGCCGCGCTGGCCGGAGCGTTGGCCGATGCCGCAGCAACTCCTGCGGCAATGCGGGCCCCGGCGCGTGCACTGAAGTATGCTTCGGTGCGATAGCACGCAGTGGTGGTGAAAGGTGAAACGCATGCCCCGGGAGCCGGAACTGAACGACCTGCAACGCAATATTATTGCCGCGCTACAGGTCGATGGCCGGGCCACCTGGCGCAAGATTGCCACCGTACTCGGGGAACCTGAACGCACCGTGGCCCGCTACGGGGCAAGCCTGCTGGCCGAACGCAAGGTGGTCGTCGCGGCCATGCGGCAACACTCTTCGGCGATGATCGTGGCCTTCAAATGCGCCCCGGGCACCGCCCAGCTGGCGTGCGAATCGTTAGCCCAGCGTAACGACACGAGCTACAGCTACATGCTCACCGGGCAGAACGACGTGGTGGCCGAACTGCATTACGACGGGGACGTGACCGAAACACTGACCTTGCAACTGCCTGCCACACCAGGGGTCAGGCAGTACGTGGCCTACCCGGTACTGAAGTTCTTCAAAACCATCCGCGCGTGGACGGCCGGGGACCTGACCGAAACGCAGCGCCGTGCGCTGGCGCCAGAGGTTACCGGCGAGCCCCGCAACCTACCGGACTTCGAAGAACTCTCGGCCACCGACAACCTCATTATTTCCACCTTGGCGCAGGACGGGCGGGCCAGCATCGAGTCCATCGCTCGGCAGGTCAAACTCGGTGAATCCACCGTCTCGAGGCGCCTGGATTGGCTGTTGCGCAGCAGACAATTGAGCATTCGCGCACTCGTGGAGCCGGCGTTGCTGGGCCGTCCGGTCGAGGCCCTGCTCTGGGTGCAGACCTCGCCGCGCCACTTAGAGGATCTCGGTCAGCGTCTGGCCGTGCTCCCCGAGGTGCGCTACGCCGCGGCCGTGGCCGGCGACTGCCAGCTCATCGTGGATGTCACCGTGCGGTCGCAGGCCGACCTGTATCGCTTCATCTCGCACGCTACCTGGGGAGAGCAACTCGCCCAGGTGAAGACCTCGATGGTGGTCCAAGCCCGCAAGCGCGGTGGCCGGAAGCTGGTCTAGTTCGCGCCTAAGCCCAGCGCCTGCTCCAAGGTCGTATCGGCGAAATCGGCCGGGGACAGTACCTCACTGGTGACATAACGCCCGGTGAGAGCGATCCGTGGGTTAGTGCCCAAGACCTTGGCCCCGAGCGTGGCTAGCGCGGCCGGGACCGGCAATCCCGGTAGTCCGGCGGCTTCGCGTAGCACCCGCATCAGCTGTTCGTTGCGCACCGGCTCCGGGGCTGCGGCGTGGATCAGTTCGGCCTCGATCCGGGTGGATTGAAGCCCGAGCAGGGTGCGGATCAGACGCAACCAGTCGGGCAGGCTGATCCAGCTCATCCACTGCTCGCCGGTGCCCAGGGCGCCGCCCATTCCGGTATGCACCAGGGCTTGCAGCGGGGTCAATAGCGGGGCATCGGGGTGCATCACCAGCGAGGTGCGCACAATGTGCTTTGATTCCGCGTTGATCCGTGCATCGCTGAAGGCCGCTTCCCAGTCGCGGGCCACTTCGGTCATCTCGTCGAGGGCGCCTTCGGCCGCCGTGCGCGGTGGGGTCGACCGCTCGGTGTAGCGGTTTTGTTTCCCGTTGCCGAAGATCGCGGTGGTGCTGGCCTGCACCCAGGTGCGCAACGGCTGCTCCGCGGCCGCGGCAGCCTCAGCCAAGACGCGTGTCGCGCGCACGCGCGAGTTGCGCAGAAGTTCGAGATTCTCCGCCGTATTGGCCACATCCACGCGGGCGCCGGCGAGATTAACCAGGTGCACTCCGCCATGTAGCGCATGGGCCCACGGACCGAGGTGCGCTCCATCCCAGGGAAGCTGCTCGGCCGGAAAATTCTCTTCGAGGCTTCGGGTGAGTACTCGAACCTGGTGCCCGCGGCAGATCAAATCCGCCGCAAGGTTGCGCCCGAGGAAGCCACGGCCCCCGGCAATGACCACCTGCTCGCCGTCGGTGGAGGTACGCGCCGCCGAGGGCACCATGCGGTAGAGCCGGGCGGCCGCCACGGAGAAGTCGCGGCACAGGGCGTTGGCCACGGTGAGTTTGAAGACGCTGGTGCCCGGACCGGACAGCGCCACGGTGAAGGACAGCCGTGCGCCACCGGTTTCCTCGGCTACCTGCCAGCGCAAAATCATCCGTCCGCCGGGCTGCGGCTGGGTAAATTCCACCAGGCGTTCGCGTTCATTGCGCCGGGTAATGGAGCCGGACGGGGCGGTGGACGTATGGAGCGGACCGAAAAGGCGCCCCGGAGGAAGCAGATCGACCTTGTTGCCGGCCAGATGCCCGGCGTCATGGACCACGAAGCCATTGAAGCTCTTCATCCATTCACCGGTGCGTGCCAGGTCCCCGACCACGGCAAAGACCGCATCGGGCTCGAGCGCGACAAATTGTGTAGCGGTGCGCGTGAAGGAATTCAGCGCCTCGGGTAGCTGGTATCGCATGTCACCATCCCTCATCGTAGGTCCACTGCCTAGCCTACTGTGCAGGAACAGAAACGGCCTCGGGGATTGCTCCCCGAGGCCGAATCGTTGCAGTGTGCGTTACGTACTAGACGCGCACGGTGCCATTGACTTCGCGTTCCATAGCCGAGAACTCCTCGTCGATGGTTGCGTTTTCACGCCAGGTGGCCTTGGAAACCAGCCAGGTGACCAACAGGTTCAGTGCGAAGCCCGGAACGATTTCGTACATCGCCCCGGACAGAGCGGCAATATTGCCCCAGACGAAGACCACCACGGCACCGGTGATCATACCGGCGAAGGCGCCCACGGCGGTGAGCTTGCGCCAGTAGAGGCTCAGCAGCACGATCGGTCCGAAGGCGGCGCCGAATCCGGCCCAGGCGAAGGAAACAAGTTTCAGAATCGAGGAGCTTGAATCTAACGCCAGCAGTGCGGCGATGACCGCGATGATCAGCACGCAGGCGCGGCCCATGAGCACCAGGGTCTTCTGGCTCGCCTTGCGGCCGGCGATGTTGTAGAGGTCCTCGACCAGAGCCGAGGAGCAGACCACTAGCTGCGAAGACATGGTCGACATGATCGCGGCGAGCACCGCGGCCAGCACCAAACCGGCCACGAACGGGTGGAAGAAAGTCTGCGAGAGCAACAGGAAGACGGTCTCACTGCTGCTCTTGTCGAGCGGGTCATCGGAGAAGATCGCGATACCGACCAGAGCGGTGACCACGGCACCCAGGGTGGTCAGGAGCATCCAACCGATACCGATACGGCGTGCGGTTTTTGCTTCACCCGGGGTGCGCAATGCCATGAAACGCACCAGGATGTGCGGCTGACCGAAGTAGCCAAAGCCCCAGGCCGCGGTGGAGAAGATCGCCACCACGGCAAGGAGGGCGTTGGTGTCATGGAAGGAGGAGAACAGATCGAAGGCGATCGGGTTGGCACCGGTGATGCGATCGGCAAGCGAACCAATGTCGCCGCTGCGGAAGAAGGCCACGACCGGCACCGCGATCAGGGCGGCAAACATCAAAATGCCCTGGACCATATCGGTGAGCGAGGCACCGAGGAAGCCACCGAAGAGCGTGTAGAGCAAGGTGATGCCCGCGACGAAGAACATTCCCGAGAGGTAGGGCCAGGCAAAGGTGGACTCGAAGAATTTGCCCGCCGCGACCATACCGGAGGAGACGTAGAAGGTGAAGAAGGCCAAGATGACCAACGAGGAGGTGATGCGCAACAGGTGCGAGCGATCCTTCAGGCGCTTTTCGAAGTAGCTCGGGATCGTAATGGCTTCCTGAGCGATAGCGGTGTAGGAACGCAGCCGTGGGGCGACGAACTTCCAGTTCAGCCAGGCACCGATGATCAGGCCGATAGCAATCCAGGCGGCGTGCATGCCGCCAAGGTAGACCGCGCCGGGTAGACCCATGAGCAGCCAACCGGACATATCGGAGGCGCCAGCGGACAGCGCTGCTACCGAAGGCCTGAGCCCACGGCCGGCGAGCATGTAGTCGTCAATGTCGTTGGTGCGCTTATATGCGATGTAGCCGATGCCGAGCATTGCGGCCATATAGATGACAATCGCAATCATCTGGAATGTGGAGTCGGACATGATTCCCTCTGTTGGCGGATAGCGTGAGGCACGCCGCAAAAGTGTGCGAGAACCTACTATGGCACCAATCACAGCGAATGTCTCGCCGAGGGAGATACTTCGTTACCATTTCGTGACCTGATTGTGGATCTCTTCGCGTACCGCCTGGATGGCGGGGGAGCGCTCCGAGGAATGGCGCATGGCGGTGAAGATCGTACGCACCGGCGCGCCGGGCAAATCCACGAGCCGCGCCGGGCGCCGACCCACTGCTTCGGGCCGGTGCGCGGTCAGTAGGTCGGGCAGAAAAGCGGCGGCCAGTCCGGACTCGACCAGCTGCACATGTGCCTGCAGATCGGCCGTCTCATACCGCACCTCCGGTTCGAAGCCCGCGGTGCGGCAAGCCTCCTCGGCGAAGTGTCGGCTAGAGGTGCCGCGCGGCTCCATAACCCAGTGCATGCCAGAGGCCTGGGCCAGCGAAGTGATCTTGGCAGCCGAGGCCTGCGGTGGCAGGGCCAGACGCAAGGGGTCGTGAGTCAGCGTGCGTCGATCCAGATTCTCGAAATGCGGTGCGGCATGGGCCGGGTACTGCTCGGCGATCACCAGATCGAAATTTCGCGCACTGGTTTCGCGCATTGCCTTAGCTGGCTCGTGGTGCGTCATTTCTACCCGCAGATTGGGGTGGTCGATCGCCAGTTGGGTCAGCACCGGGGGCATGATCGCCAGCATGGCGGTCTGGAAGGCCGCGAGGCGTACCGTACCGGCCACCGAAGAGAGGGTGGCGGCCAGATCCGACTCGGCGCGTTCCATGGAATCCAGCAGCTGTTCGGTGTGCGCCACGAGAACCTGCGCCTGCGGGGTTAACTGCAGGGTGCGTCCGGCGCGACGCAGAAGTGGAACGCCGGCTTCGGCCTCGAGCAGGCTTAGCTGTTGCGAGACCGAGGAAGGGGAATAGCTCAGCACGTCGGCCACCTCGGAAATAGTTCCGCGGACACTCAGCTCCTGCAGAAGGCGCAGGCGTCTTAACTCCAGCATGTGATCTATACCTCTTTTTACTAGTCGGACTGGCAAAATTTAGCGCTTCGATGGCGCGAATTTGGCGCAGATTCGCGGGGCAACACGCCTAGGTCAAACACTTTAGCAATCCCGAACGAAATCGTTCAGGTTTGTTCACTTTTCCTAAACCTAGCATGGGGTTCATACTCTTATCAGCACACAGCTTCTTTGCAGTTGATGGCCAAGGAAAAACCGGGATGCCCACGATGGATACCGGTCATCAGCACGGCACATGCACGGCAATCGAAACCCGCCAGTCACGCAAGACGCCCCCGGTGCCACAGATCCCGAATACGCAAAGAAAGGTAGGCGCATAATTGTCCGCGACCTCCGCTGAGAACCAGAGCGTTCCCCCGGCCCTCGACGCCGAGGGCAACCCATTGACCGCTCCCGCCGAGTTGGCCGATGAGGCCATCGCACTGGTTCGCCATTGGCTCACCGAAGCCGCCAAGATCCCCGCCGACGCCTCGGGCGCCCGGTTGGCTGGCGTGCTGAAGGACCCGAATGGACTGGACTTCACCGTCGGCTTCGTCGACGGGGTCATTCGCCCGGAGGACCTGCAGGTGGCCGCGGCCAACCTGAAGGCTCTGGCTCCGAAGGTACCGGGCTTCCTGCCGTGGTACATGCGTAAGGCCGTGGCCTTGGGAGGCGCCATGGCGCCGATCATGCCCGGCGTGGTCGTGCCGATCGCCCGCAAGGTGCTGCGCGAAATGGTCGGGCACTTGATCATTGACGCCTCGGACGCAAAGCTTGGCAAGTCCATCGCCAAGATCAAGCGCGAAGGCGTGAACCTGAATGTGAACCTGCTCGGCGAAGCCATTCTGGGCCAGGGCGAAGCTTCCCGCCGTCTGGAGGGCACCAAGAAGCTGCTCGCGCGTGACGACGTGGATTACGTCTCCATCAAGGTTTCTTCCACCGTGGCCCCGCATAACCACTGGGCATTCAACGAAGCCGTGGAGCACATCGTGGAGAAGTTGCGCCCGCTCTACGAGCTGGCCAACAACCACCCGAAGAAGAAGTTCATCAACCTGGACATGGAAGAGTTCAAGGACCTTGAACTCACCATCGCCGTGTTCACCAAGATCCTTTCGCTGCCCGAATTCAAGCAGCTATCGGCCGGCATCGTCCTGCAGGCCTACCTGCCCGATGCGCTGGGCGCAATGATGCAGCTGCAGGAATTCTCCGCCGCCCGCGTGGCCGATGGAGGAGCCCCGATCAAGGTGCGCGTGGTCAAGGGCGCCAACCTGCCCATGGAAACCATGGAAGCCGACGTCCACGGTTGGCCGCTGGCCACCTGGAGCACCAAACAGGATTCCGACACCAGCTACAAGGCCGTGCTGGAGTACTCGCTGCGCCCGGGCCACGTGGAAAACGTGCGCATCGGCGTCGCCGGGCACAACCTGTTCGACATTGCGCTGGCTTGGCTGCTGGCCAAGGCCCGCGGGGTACAGCACGGCATCGAATTCGAAATGCTGCTCGGTATGGCTACCGGCCAGGCCGAAGCCGTACGCCGCGACGTCGGTGACCTCCTGCTCTACACCCCTGTTGTGCACCCGAACGAGTTCGATGTGGCTATCGCCTACCTGATTCGCCGCCTCGAGGAAGGCGCCAGCCAGGAGAACTTCATGTCGGCCGTGTTCGAACTGGAAAAGAACGAGGCCCTGTTCGAGCGCGAGAAGAACCGCTTCCGCTCCTCGCTGGCCGCGCTGACCACCCGGGTGCCAAGCTCCAACCGCGTGCAGAACCGCAACGCCCGTGACGAGATCATCGAGGCTAAGGTCGACGCCTTGGCCGCCGGCGAAGGTGCCTTCTTCAACACCCCGGACACTGATCCGGATTTGGCCGCTAACCGTGCCTGGGGCCGCGAAATCCTCGCCAAGATGGAAAACTCCACCCTCGGTGCCGACCTGGTCAAGGCCAACACCTTGGACAACGCCGCCGAACTGGATGAAGCCATCGCCATGGGTGTGGATGCTTCGGCAGACTGGCAGGAGCTCGGTGCGCACCGCCGCGCCGAAATCCTGCACAACGCCGGACGCATCTTCGAGCAGCGTCGTTCGCTGATGCTCGAGGTCATGGGATCCGAGTGCGGCAAGACCATCGACCAGGGTGACCCGGAAGTTTCCGAGGCCATCGACTTCGCGCACTACTACGCCGAGCGTGGCCGCGAACTTGAGCAGGTCGACGGTGCCACCTTCGTGCCCTCGAAGCTGACCCTGGTGACCCCGCCGTGGAACTTCCCGATGGCCATCCCAGCCGGCTCCACGCTCTCCGCGCTGGCCGCCGGATCCGCCGTGATCATCAAGCCGGCCAGCCAGGCGGCCCGTATCGGCGCCATGATGGTGCAAGCACTGTGGGACGCCGGCGTACCTAAGGACGTGCTGCAGCTGGTCTTCGTGGCCAACCGCGACCTGGGCAAGCAGCTGGTGGCCGATGAGCGTGTGGACCGCCTGATCCTCACCGGCGGCTACGAGACCGCGGAACTGTTCCGCTCCTTCCGCAAGGATCTGCCGCTGTTGGCGGAAACCTCGGGCAAGAACGCGCTGATCGTGACCCCGAACGCCGACCTGGATCTCGCCGCCAAAGACGTGGTGCAATCTGCCTTCGGCCACGCCGGACAGAAGTGCTCGGCCGCCTCGCTGGTAATCCTCGTTGGTTCCGTGGCCGAATCGCGCCGTTTCAACAGCCAGCTCATCGACGCGGTCAAGTCGCTGAAGGTCGGCTACCCGTGGAACCCGGAAACCCAGATGGGTCCGGTCATCGACAAGCCGGGCGAGAAGCTGATGCGCGGGCTGACCACCCTCGGCGAGGGGGAGCGTTGGGAACTGAAGCCTCGCGCCCTGGACGATTCGGGCAAGCTGTACTCCCCGGGCGTGCGCTATGGCGTCAAGCGCGGTAGCGAGTACCACCTGACCGAGTACTTCGGACCGATCCTCGGTGTGATGACCGCCGAGACCCTGGAAGAAGCCGTCGAGATGGTCAACGAGGTCGACTTCGGCCTGACCAGTGGCCTGCACTCGCTGGACGCCGATGAGATCGGCTACTGGCTAGAGCACATCCACGCCGGTAACCTCTACGTGAACCGCGGAATCACCGGGGCCATCGTTCAGCGTCAGCCTTTCGGTGGTTGGAAGAAGTCGGCCATCGGCGCCGGCACCAAGGCCGGTGGCCCGAACTACCTGATCGGTATGGGTAGCTGGCGCGACGCCGAGGTGACCGAAACCGCCGCGCTCTCCGGCTTCGCCCAGCGCCTGCTCGAGGTCGCCGCACTGCCGGCCGAGGACGAGGCCTGGCTGCGTGCCGCTCTGGGCAGCGATGCCAAGTGGTGGGCCGAGGAGTTCAACACCGCGAAGGACCGTTCCGGACTGTTGGCCGAACGCAACGTCTTCCGCTACCGCCCGATGGACGTCACCGTGCGTTACGAGCAGGCCAGCAGCGATCACGGTATCGCCGAGGCCCTGCGCGTTACCGCCGCCGGTGTGCAGGCAGGTTCCCAGGTCGTGCTCTCCAGCTCCACCGAGCTGCCGGGCACGGTACGTAACCTGTTGAGCGAGCATTCGGTGACCGTGGTGGTCGAGGATGCCGAGGCATTCGCCGCCCGCGCCGCCGGCCTGGCCGCGAAGACCGGCCCGGACTCGGCCGCCCGGATCCGCCTCATCGGTGGTTCCGCCGCTGCGGTGGCCGAGGCGACCGACGGCAAGCCAGATGTGGCCGTCTACGCTTCGCCGGTCACCGGGTCCGGCCGCGTGGAAATGCTTCCGTTCCTGCACGAGCAGGCCGTATCCATCACCGCGCACCGCTTCGGTACCCCGAACCACCTCAGCGATGAGCTGATCTAGGTTCCCTTACTGCGCCTCGCGCGCACTTGCTGAAAGCCGATCTCCGGCCGGTTACGCACCGGCCGGAGATCGGCTTTTGTCTTCTGCCTACGCCCTACATCTTTTAGTGGGTAACGGGCGTACACTTCGACTAGGTGGTTCCACTGGCCTTGAAGAAGGGAAGGTCGTGCTGGATCGACCACACCGACCACTATTTTCGTTCCGTGAACCGTATTCGACGGCTGGCGACTGGACGATCTGTTGGGCCAGCGGCGTACGCCGGGCACCGATGAGTCCGTCACTCGCGTGGCCACGGTGAACGCCGCCGCGATGAAGAAGGAACCATGGACAAGCCCACCCAGTGCCCGCGCTGTTACCGACAGCCAATCGTTGAAACCGAAACCCGACGCTATATTGACGACGAGAACCAAGACCAGCGCTGGGATCAACATGCTCAGCACGACGCCGAACAGCGTCAAGATCTGCGTGTGACGATGCGTGAGATGCTGTGGAGCTGCCCGACCTGCGGATGGAAAAAGGTTGCCTACAGCGCCAATGAACCCAACCTGGGACCGGAGAACCGGGTCGGACGGTAACCGGCCGGCTACTCTTGCATGGTGGTTCGGCGACGTACCAGCGCGTCAGCCAACCCGGCCAGTAGCGCCGGCAGGATGTAACGAGCCATCGTGATCAGCGTGAAGGTGCTCAAGGACATTCCGGCCGAAGCGGTCAGCGCCAGCACAACGAACCCCATGCCCAGTCCACTGGCCAGGCCCGTGAGCCACCCGGCCAGCGATCGTCCACGCACAATGAACCATCCGGTCAAGCTCAGCAGTGGAAGCAACAGGCCCCAGGTGGTGAAGTAGCCGCCATAGGCCCCCGACAGATCCAAGGCCGCGGCCACAAACCAGTCACCGTATTCCACGGTGCCAAGCACCGGTGCCTTCAACGCGATATCGAGTAGCAACGACAGCAGGATCAGACCCGTACCGGCGATTTTCTGGGTGCGGCTGGCAGGTAAGAGCCACATGGCGGCCAAGGTTAGACAGCGCACCGTCCAGAGGGAACCGATGATCAGTGGGCTCGGGCCATAGACGATGTGGGCCATGGCGAGCATGGTTGAGCCAGCTAACCCAACCAATGTCGCGAGCCAGACGATGACGGTCGCTGCGGGCAGGTGAATGCGGTTACGGCTTTCGGTCACCATAGAAGTTTAGCCAGCATTCCTTAGAGCTGTATTTGCAGGGCCTTCTTAATCGACAGGGTGCCTTCGGTATGCATCACCGCGCGGCGGTAGATGCGCTCGGCGAAACGTAAAACGACCCAGCAACTTAGCGCCATGATCCCTAAGGAGAGGGCCGGTTCCCACCACGGAACTTCGCCGGAGAGCAAGCGAATTGGCATGGCCACCGACGAGGCAATGGGGATATAGGAGGCGATGACCAACAACTGCCCCGAGGCGTATAGTCCAAGGAACAGCACCGCCATGAGCACCGCAATGATCGGGCCGGAGGACTGCTGAAGATCCTCGGTGCGTGTGGCCAAGGATCCCAGTGCGGCCCAGACACCGGCCAGCAACAGGAACCCACCGAGGAAAAACACCACGAACCAGCCGGCTACCTGCGAGACCACGCCAAGGAATGGTAGCTCGATGGGGGAGAGGTAGGCCGCCGCGAGTCCGATCGCGAGGAACAACAATAGTTGCAGCAACGCCAGGACCACGTTGCCAAGGATTTTCCCGGCCAATAGCTGTCGTAACGGGATCGCGCTGGCGAGGATTTCCACCACACGGTTCTGTTTCTCTTCGATCACCGAGTTGGCGATGGGCATACCAAACATCAGCGAGGCCATATAGAACAGGAAGGAGAAAATAAGCGCCATGGCGCGCACCATCGAGCTACGGTCGGCATCACCATGCAGTTGCGCAACGCGTAGGTCCGAGGCGCGCGGCAACTCGGCATCCGCAACGCCCTGCTGCTGGAGTAGTTGCTCGGTCAGTACGGTGCTCAGCGAGTCGCCAATGAGTGCGCGTAGCTCGCCGGGTACCGCGTCCTTGCCCGTGAGCGTGTAGCGCCCTTGGTCATCAGTGCCGAGTAACGCCGTGACCTGCTCCTGCTCGAGTCGCTGCTCGGCGGCTGACTGCGCCATGCGAAGAATGGAGAGGTCAATCCCCTCCGGCTGGGTATCGCGGGCTTCGGTGAGCACCTGGAAACTGGTTTCGTCGGTGGCGATCACCGAATAGCTTGCGGTCCGGGACGATAGCACCCCGGCGACTACGATCGAGCCGATAATCAGAGCGAGGGTGCCCAAGGTGGTGAGAACGAAGGCCTTATCTCGTACTTTGGTTTCGATTTCGCGAAGCGCCACGAGGCGCCACCCGGTGCGTGGGTTCACTGGATAACCTCTCGGTAGATATCGGCCAGCGACGGCCGGTACACGGCGAATTCGTGCACGGCCCCGCGCCGCACCGCGCAGCCGAGTACTCGTTGAGCTTCTTGGGGGTTGGCAAAACTTACCAGTGCCTCGGGGCCGGAGAGGTCGATAACCTCGACTCCGGGCTCTTCGCGCAGCCACCCGGCATCGGACCCCAAATGTAGCCGGTGGCGATGTGCTTGTTCGGCGCGTAGTTGCTCGGCCGGGGCGTCGGCCAGGATGCGACCCTCTTGGATAATCACCAGGTGGTCGACCAGCGCGTCGAGCAGATCCAGCTGGTGCGAAGAAAAGAGCACCGGAACGCCCTGCGCCGCGTAGTCGCGCAGGATCGAGCTCATGGCGTCCACCGCCAAGGGGTCGAGTCCGCTAAATGGTTCGTCGAGGACCAATACCTTAGGGCGGTGTAGCAAGGCGGCGACCACCTGCACGCGTTGCTGATTCCCTAATGACAGCGATTCGAGTTTCGCTGTGGCACGTTCGGCCAGCCCAAAGCGGTCCAGCAGCTCCAAGGCTCGCCTGCGGCAGTCGGCGCGCGAAAGGCCATGGAGTTGGCCCAGATACATCAACTGACGCAACACCGGTTGCTTTGGGTACAGCCCACGTTCTTCGGGCATGTAGCCGAACTCAGGCCGGGTCGATACCGGCAAGCTGCGCCCATCTAGGCGCACCGAGCCACCATGTGCTGCCAACAGGCCCATGATGATGCGCATGGTCGTGGTTTTTCCCGCACCGTTGGCTCCGACGAATCCGGTGAGGGTTCCAGCGGGCACCGAAAAACTGACCTCGTCGAGCACCGTGCGGTCACCGAAGGCACGCGTGATGTTCTCAAGTTCAAGCATCTCGAGGTCCTTTCCGGTGACGGTCGCATGTTCTGTGCACCAGCTTAGGGAGCTTTTTCCTCGGTGGGCTCGCTCTTAAGAATGAAACTATTGGATGAGCCCGGCGCGGTGGGCATACAACACCGCCTGCACCCGGTCGCGAAGTCCGGCCTTGGCCATCAGATTCGATAGGTGCGTCTTCACCGTCGGTTCGCTCAGGCCAAGCGCAACGGCGATTTCCTGATTATTCTTCCCCGTGGCGAGCTCCTGCAGCACTTGCAGTTCTCGCTCGGAAAGGCCTTCGAGGAGCCGCTGCTGTTCGGCGCGTGGGCGGGTACTCTGCTCGGCGACATGACGACGAATCAGTGGCAGCGTGACTTCCGGAGAGAGCAACCCGTACCCCGCGGCTACCTGATGGACGGCGGCGATCAGTGTTTCGGGGTCCGTATTTTTCAGCAGGAATCCGCTGGCCCCGGCGTCGAGCGCCTCGAAGAGGTAGTCGTCGCGATCGAAGGTGGTGAGCACGATGATCTTGCGCGGGCTCTGTGCGGTCAGCCGGGCGGTGGCCGCGATGCCATCGAGGCGGGGCATTTGGATGTCCATGAGTACGACGGAGGGATCGAGCCGTTCGACCAGCTCCAGCGCTTCGGCCCCATCGGCGGCGGTCCCCAGCACCCGAATTTGCGGGTCGGTTTCCAGAATCAATTGCAACGACGAACGAATCAATGGTTGGTCGTCGCAGATCACCACGGTTATTGGGGTCATGTCTGAACTTTATCTGGTGTGCTGTCAGAAACGTCGCGAAGTCGCGCTCGGGTGCGCCAACCGCGCGGAGTGCGTGGCCCAATCTCGACCAGACCGTGGTGCAATGCCGCACGCTCGCGGATGCCGCGTAACCCATAGCCGCCACCGGCGCTGTCGGGACGTGCCGTTCCTTCGTCGGTGACTTCGACCTCCACCCAGGTGCCACCTTCATCGGTGCCAGAGCGCAGGGATAGACGCGCGCTACGTGCCGTGGAATGCCGGCGCACATTGGCCAGAGCCTCCGAACAAATACGGTAAAGCGCCAGCGACAGTCCAGAAGGCAGCCCAGAGAAATACTGCGCACGGTGTTCTGCGGTGGACAGCTCAACGCGCAACCCCAGATCCGCATTCTGCTGTATCAGGCGATCGAGCTGTTGGAGCGAGGGCTCGGGGTGCCGATCACCGTCCGCCGGATCGGCATCCTGACCATGCTCCGTGGAGCGTAGCACCCCGAGCAGGGCACGGGTTTCGGAAACGGCGCTGCGTGCCGAAGACTCGATGCCACGCATCAACTCGCTGGCCTTATCGGGATCTCTTCCCTGGACCATCCGGGCAGCTGAGGCTTGCACGCCCACCGAGGCGATATGGTGGGCGATCACATCGTGTAGTTCGCGGGCAATTCGCAGACGCTCTTCGCTGACCGCTTGGGCGGCCAATTGGTCGGCTTGTTCGGCGATGCGCTGTGCCTGGCTTCGCACCAGCTCGCCGGCATAGGCGTTGGACCAGCTGGTTAGCCCGAGGAAGATCGCCCCGCCAAAATAGAGAATATTAATGGCGAAGGTATAGAGCGGAAAGGCTACCCGCGGCTCCACCGAACCCAGCGAGTTCTCCACCATGGGTACGTCCATGCTTTCAAGCAGGTCGCTGGTGAAGAAGGAGACGATCAGCCATACGGCCATGGCAAGCAGTACCAGGGTCATGGCGGTCCACAACGCCCGGCGGTCCCGGGCCCAAGCCACCGCCGTATAGAGGCCTAGGAAATAGGCCACCTGCGGGCAGAACTGCATCAGCACCGATGCGGTGGGCTGACTCCCACCGAGCATGAAGACCGCCGAACCGATCAGCATCATGCTCACCGGCCAGCGACGGCGAAACATCAGCGGCACGATCAGGGCGACGATGAGCGCAAAGGCTACCGGCCGATCGGCCATCTCGTCGCGCTCGACCATAGAGAGCACGAGCTCCTGCAGGGCCAGGGCCAGCACCAAGAACCCCAAGGCCGCGACGATATCGCGGCGCAGTCCGACGCGGTTAGGGGACGGTCGTTCCCAGTCCTTGGGCGGCAGCGAGGGCATATGCCGGTGCACGAGGTCCACGATGCGGCTCATGGGCAGGTCCTTTCTCGGCGGTGCACGCTCGGTGTCTTCGACTGTACCCGCTCGGAGGTAACAGGTGGCTACGCGATCGTTGTGGGTGCGCGATGCCGTGCTTGGCAGCACAAGTTACTAGCCGGTAATGTGATGGCATGCACATGATTTTCCGAATTCTGCTCACCTACCTGCGGAGCAAGAAAGCCTCGAAGCTCTCCATGTTCGACACCGGTTCGCTACCCATGCGCGCCACGCTGACGGATATCGACTTCGCCGGTCACATCAACAATGGCATGTACTTTTCCATCTTTGATCTCGGGCGCTTCGACCTGATGTTCCGCTCCGGAGTCTGGGACGTGATTCGCAAGAACAAGTGGACTCCGGTGGTACAGGCCGAGACCATCACCTGCCGCAAGTCGGTCAAACTAGGCGCCAAATTCACCCAAGAGACCCGCGTACTTGGCCTGGATGAAAAGTGCATCTACTTTGAACAGCGCATCGTCTGCGACGGGGAAATCTACGCACAGGGCTATATCGCCACGCGGATGCGCGGTCGCAAGGGCGCCGTATCCAATGAGGAGATTATGCAGGCCGTGGGCCTAACGGTCCCCGAGGATCGGGTGGTACCCGAATGGGTGAGTCAATGGCGCGAAGCCAGTGCCCTCCCTGGAGCTCGCAAACCCGCCCCGCACACCTGGCTCGGACGCTAGACCTCTAAGGCATGAACCGCGTCGAGGAAGGCCACGATCTTCTGCGGATCCTTTACCCCACGGCTGCGTTCGACCCCCGAGGACACATCGGCGCCCGCAGCACCCGATAGCTCCAAAGCCTGCACCACATTCTCGGGATCCAAACCGCCGGCCAGCAGAATATTCGAACGCCCCGCGGTCAACTTGCGCGCCGCAGCGTAGTCCCACGCCTCACCACTGCCGGGCACCGAGGCGTCGACCAGAAGCCAATCCTCGCCACGATCTTCAAACACCTGGGCGGCATCGGAGATCCGCACCGCACGCACCACCGTCAACCCGGCTCGCTGTGCCTGCGCTACTTCGGTGGAGGTGCGCTCGCCGTGCAACTGAATCCACGTCAGCCCCGCCGCCTTGGTCTGCTCAATGGCTTGCCGAACCTCCTCATGCCGAAAGACTGCAACCCCGGGGACATGCTCCGGCAGGCCCTGGGCCAGCTGCCGGGCACGTTCGACGCTCACCTGGCGGGGGCTTTCGGTGAGCACAAACCCCACGGCTCGGGCACCGTGCTCGACGGCCACCTGCACGTCGGCCTCGGTGCTCAGGCCGCAAATCTTGGCAAACGGGCTACGCAGGTGCTTCGGCTGGTAGCCACCCGGGGCGTCGGCGCGGATGGCCAGCAGTTCACGAGCGTGCTCGCTGAGCCGCTGATCCTCGGCGCTTACCGGTACCCATGGCGGTACCGGTACCGCGGTGCCCGTTTCATCGCGTGCCACCATCACCGTCAGACAGTAGGTGGTCAGGTTCATTTCGGTTCCCTTGGGGTCACCCGAGCGCACGTGCACGGCCACATGCATGCCCTTGGTGCCGGTATAGACCAAGCGGGCCTCCACCTCGACCAGATCCCCGATAAACAGGGGCCGGTAGAAGCGCACCCCACCGGAGAACACCGCGACCGTCTCACGCTGGCAATAGCGTGCGGCGCAAAGTGCGGCGGCCTCGTCAATCCACTTCATCACGATGCCGCCGTGCACCTTGCCGCCCCAGTTCACATCCGTCGGTGCGGCGAGGAATCGCAACACCACGCGCTCGGCGGTTCCCGCATCGGTATATTCCTGATCCTTCATCGCCGCCACGATCTTCTCGCGGATGCCGATGCGCGCAATGGCACGTTCGCGCATTTCCAGCTGCCATGCCGTGCGCGGCTCGAAGGAGGGCACTTTCGTGGGTTTACCCTGCTCGTCGACGGCCACGAAAATCACCAAACAGGTTGTCGAGGTGACCGAGCGACGCTCGCGCGGATCGCTGAAGGTCACCTCGGTTCGGATGTGCATCGAGGAGGTGCCGGTGTATACGACCGAGGCGGTGACTTCCACGAGGTCCCCGGAGTGCACCGGGTCGGCAAAATGGATGTTGCCAACGTAGGCGGTGACGCAGTAGCTCCCGGCCCAGCCCACCGCTGCGGCATAGGCCGCCTTATCCACCCACTCCAAGACGGTGCCGGCCTCAACCGTGCCGGAAACGCCTACATCTGTGGGGGCGGCAAGAAATCGCAGGGTGATCGAATCGCGTCGGGTGCTAGTGCTCATGGTGCTAGTCTCCGCCAGCGGGCGAGGTCAAACAAACTTTGCGACGTACACCCGGCTGGCAAGAGGCACCCTGATGACTACGATGTATACCGTGGGTAAACTCTTCGGCTTGTTCTCGGTAGCGACGACGCTAGTGATCGTACTGAGCCTTGCGGCCGCCTCGGCCACCGCGGGATTAGCGATCATGCTTGGCCGAGGCCTCGACCTGCTCCTGTCCGGCGGCAGCCTGCCCGGCAACTGGTACTGGCCGGTGGCCGCCGAAACCCTCGTGATCGTGCTCAGTACCGTGCTCACGCCGGTAGTGATCGCTCGCGATATGGACATCTCCACCCGCGAACAACGCGAAAACCTCCTGCAACACTATCTGGCCATCGGCCCGCTGCGGCTGCGCCGTTTAGGCGAAGGCGAACTCGTGTCCATCGCCATGGACTCCGTGGAACGCGCGGCACGCTACCGGACCGAATTCATTGGTCCGGCGCTCTCCGCGGTAGCCACGCCACTACTCGTCCTCGGGTTTATCGCCGTGTTTATCGACCCGCTCAGCGCCCTGCTCCTGCTGATTCTGACACCCTTGGTGCCGTTGATCGTGATCGGTTTCCAGCGCCGCTTCCGAGCCTCCTCCGGTGAATACCGACGGTCCCAGGGGATCTTGGCCGCAACCTTCCTCGAGGCCCTACGCTCGCTGGATATGCTCAAACTCAATGGCGCCTCGCAGTGGATGGGGCAACGGATCGCCAGAGCCTCAGAGCGGGTGCGGCAACAGGTAATGAAGCTGTTGTCGCGGAACCAGCTGGTGCTTCTGGTCATTGATTCCAGCTTTGCCGTCCTGCTGCTCTCCAGCGCGGCGTTGCTGGCCTGGTGGCGCACCTCCACCGGGGCCATCAGCCCCGGCTCGGCCGTGGCATTGATCGCGCTGAGCTTCTTGACCTTGGCACCGGTGAACTACGTTGGCAGTTTCTTCTACGTGGGGATGACCGGGCGTGCCGCGGAGGAAAAAATTACCCAAGTTCTGCGTGAGCCCATCCACCGTGCCTCGCTGCATCCCGCACGGGCGTCGTTGGGAGATCACGCACTACAACTCCAAGAGATCAGCGCCCACTACGCCCAGGACGAGGACGCGCTACCGGCGCTTAGCGGGATCACGCTCAGCTTCCCCGCCGGGTCGCGCACGGCGATCATCGGCCCCTCCGGTAGTGGAAAAACCACGCTGTTGCGGGTACTGCAGGGACAGCTCGAAATATCCTCGGGCACCATCCACGACGGACACCGCACCCTGGGCCCGGCCACCTTGCGGGCCAACACCGCGGTACTCGACCAGGGCGCCGAGCTCTTTGGAAGCAGCGTGCGGCACAACCTCGGGCTGGGCCGACCACAGGCGAGCGATGAGGAGATGATCGAGGTCCTCTCCGCAGTGGGAATGGGTCCCTGGCTCGCGGACCAACCGCGGAAACTAGATACCAAGCTCGGGGAGGCCGGTGCCCGGCTATCCGGAGGACAGGCACAGCGCATGGCACTCGCCCGGGCACTATTGGCTCGCCGGTCGGTGCTGCTCCTCGACGAACCGACCAGCGCACTCGACGTGCGCACCGAGGCCGAGGTTCTTGACACGATCCGACGGGTCACCGCCGGGCTGACCACCGTCACCGTGACGCACCGACTGGGCCTTCTGCAAGACTATGACTACGTGGCGGTGCTTGAGAACGGGCACGTTGTTCAAGCCGGCCGGCGCGAAGAACTCCTGGCGACACCGGGGTATTTGAAGTCCGCAATGGACGCCTACCAGCGAAAGACGAACGAGCTCTACCGCGCCCTCGGCACCCAGGGAGGAGAACAGTGAGCGAACTGCACACTTCGCCTCCGGGCGTCACTCGTTGGTTGCTCGGCGTCGCTTCGGGGCTTCGCTCAGCGATGGTGCTGGCCTGCCTGCTGGCGTGCATCACCCGATTCGTGTCGCTTGCGATGTATCTCGTAGCTGGCCTCGGGTTACTTCGGGTCCTGGGCCTGTCCGTGGCCTCGTGGCTTCCTCAACCGACTCTGGTTCTGTCCGCGGCGCTATTGGTTGGCCTGGGCCTGCTCAAAGGTCTTGTGCGCTATGCCGAACAGTACGTGGGTCACCGGGTTGCCTTCCTTGCGCTCTCTCGGCTGCGTTCGGTGATGTACCGGGCCTATGAGCGGCAGGCGCCCTTTGGCGGTAACCGGCGCTCGGGGGCGATGCTGTCGAAAGCCACCAGCGATATCGACCGGGTCGAGGTGTTCTTTGCTCACACGCTTCCGCCGGCCGTTGCGGCCCTTGTGGTCAGTGTGGGTTCGAGCCTATTCGTTTGGTCGATTGCCGGCTCTACACCCGCAGCGGCCCTTGCCGCCGGGTACATCATGTTGGGCTTGGTCGTACCCGGACTAGGCCTACGCACCGTGCAGCGGGCGGTAGCTGATACCGCACGTGCGCGCACGGCGCAGAGCCAAGCGCTGGCGGAGACGCTGCGCGGAGCCGAGACGATTGCTGATTATGGGGCCGAGCGAGCGATGCTACGCCGGGTGATGCAACGCGGACCGGATAGCCTGATCGCGTCCAAAGCCGCCTGGATGAGCGGTGTGAGATCGGCGCTGGTGGCCATCGTGCCGTGGCTCAGCGCGATCGTTGTCTTGGCGGTTGGACCTGGCAGCGTGCAGCCCGGGGAGCTGGTGCTGGTACTGGTGTTGTGCGTTCCCTCGTTTGAAGCGGTGCGAGCCGTCGAAGGATTCGTGCTGAGCCTGCAAGATTCACTGGCCAGTGCGCGCCGCCTCTACGACGTTGACACGGCGCCGGTGACGATCAGCGAGGGTACTGAGGCCCCTGCCGTCGAGGGTACAAGCCTTGTCGTGCGACAGCTCAGCGCTGGATACGCACAAGGCGCGGTCGTGCAGGATGTCGATTTCCACATAGCAGGCGGCGGCCTGCTTGCGGTTCTCGGCGGATCCGGTAGTGGCAAGTCGACCGTTGCCGCGGCTCTGGTCCGCAGCATCGAATCCGACGGACAGATGCAGCTTGGGGGAGTCGACCTGCGAGCTCTGCCATTGGACCAGCTACGTGAGCGAATTCTTCTCGTGGCTCAGACACCCGTGCTCATTCGCGGTAGCGTACGTGAGAACTTGCTCCTGGGCAGGGATGACATAGCAGAGGAGCAACTTCGAGAGGTGCTACAGGAACTGGGACTGGCCTCCTGGCTCGCCGCGCAAAAGTCCGGGCTCGATACGCGGTTGGGCGAGCGTGGGAGCCGGCTCTCCGGCGGGCAACGACAACGGTTGGGGATCGCCCGGGCGCTACTACGCCAACCGCAGGTGCTGATCCTCGACGAAGCTACGAGCGCACTCGACGCGGAGAGCGAGAGCCTAGTGTTCCAAGCCCTGCAGCGCCGACTACACAGCGGGATGGCGGCCATCATGATCAGCCATCGACTTTCGGTGTTGCCATACGCTGACACGGCGCTCGTGATGCACGACGGACGCGTCGTCGAAACCGCGGCACCACCGACTCTTATTGCGCGTTCCGACTCGATGTTGCGAGCCATGATTCAGCGTGAAGCTGGAAACCTGTGAGCTCTTACATTCACCGAGGTGCTCGCGTTAGGCTCGCACCATGGTGCGTTTAGTTGTAGTTCTATTTCTAACAGCCCTCGCCACTGGCCTGATACTAACCGCGGTGCTTGCTTCGCAATACGGAAGCGCCGCATGGTGGGTGTTGTTGCTGCTGACCGTGGGGTTGGCCAGTGTAGGAATCTACGACATGGTTCAGAAGCGCCATTCAATCCTGCGCAATTACCCCATTCTGGGCCACGCCCGGTACTTCCTAGAATTTATCCGACCCGAAATTCAGCAGTACTTCATCGAACGCAACACCGACGGTCGCCCCTTCGATCGTGACACACGCTCCCTTATTTATGCGCGAGCAAAGGGTGTCGACAGCCACAAGGCCTTCGGTACCGAGCGTCTGGTCAACGAAGAAGGGCACGAATACTTACTCCATTCTTCGGCGCCCGTTGCGCCGGTCTCCAGCCAGTTCAAGGTGCGTGTGGGATCGAGCCAATGCACAGAGCCCTACGATATTTCGCTACTCAACATTTCTTCCATGAGTTTCGGGGCGCTTTCGGCTAACGCGGTACTGGCAATGAACCGCGGAGCTCGGATGGGCGACTTCGTGCAAGAAACAGGTGAAGGGGGCCTTAGCAAATATCACCTCGCCAGCGATGCAGACCTCTTCTGGGAAATTGGGTCAGGCTACTTCGGATGCCGGACCGAAGAGGGTCGCTTTGATCCCGAGACATTCGCCAAGAAGGCTACGCTGGAGCAGATCAAGGGCATCACCATCAAGATGTCGCAGGGCGCCAAACCCGGTCTCGGCGGCGTGCTACCAGGTGCAAAAGTTACCGCTGAAATTGCAGAGACGCGGCTCGTGCCCATGGGCGAGGACTGTATCTCGCCCGCGAGCCATAGCGAGTTCTCGACCCCACGAGAGCTTTTGGAATTCGTTGCGCGACTTCGAGAATTGTCAGGCGGCAAGCCCGTGGGGGTGAAGTTCTGCGTTGGCTCACGTACCGATGTTCTGGCCATCTGTAAGGCAATGATCGAAACAGGGATCCTCTTAGACTTCATCACGGTAGACGGTGCCGAGGGAGGCACGGGAGCTGCACCGCTCGAATACGAAGATCACATCGGTACGCCACTTACCGAAGGTCTGATGATCGTGCACAACGCGCTAGTGGGAGCTGGCTTACGTGACGAGGTGCGCCTGGCCGCCGCCGGGAAAGTCGCCACCGGATCGGACATCGTCAAGCGACTCATTCAGGGAGCGGATTTCACCTTTGCTGCGCGTTCGATGATGATGGCGACGGGGTGTATTCAAGCCCAGCGCTGCCATACGAACCATTGTCCCGTGGGTGTGGCGACCCAGTCCAAGCGTCGCATGCGTGCGTTGGACGTGACCGACAAGGGACATCGGGTCTATAACTATCATCGCTTGACGGTCACCGAGGCCCAGCAAATCATTGCTTCGATGGGTCTGACGAGCCCGCATCAGTTGACGAGCCGTATGTTGCGCAGGCGCGTGAACATGCAAAACACGCGTTCGTATGCGAGCCTTTTCCACTGGCTTACGCCGGGTCAACTGCTTACCGATCCACCAGTTCATTGGCAGGAAGATTGGGACGAGGCGGATCCAGACCACTTTGGAGAGTTTCCGCCGGTCCGACACGGCATGCCTCTGTCCGTGGCCATTGTTCCGCCAGAGCAGCCAGACCGAGGTGCAAGAATCACACGCATCGAGCCGAAAGACTCCACGAAGGTCGTACCTATCTCCTCCGATGCAACTCGACCGGAGAGTAAACCTGGTGCGAAGTGAGCCGACCCGGCCAGCTGAATCGCGACGGCCATCACTCCATCTCAATGATTCGGCATACCGAATTGTTCGAAAGTAACAATACGGTCACAGTAGCACTTAAAAGTGGCGAGAAAATGCACTTCGAGGGTGCATTAATCACGATTAGTTTCTTTATCGTTCTGCGAACGATTCGAGTGTAGTTGGCCACGTTATCGACGCCACATCACTAGTCATTGGTTGGATTCTTCGCGTCCAAGTGCGATTTGCTCGCCTGCTGATCAGTGACCCATTCGTCATTAAAACAACTAGTCAAGAGTTATTTTCACCTCCGGGGTGACCTCAAATTCTTGTGCCAGGCCCCGCGGAATCTAAAGATCGGCGCTAATTAACGGCCCGAGTGAATTCCGGTCGACTAGCGCCCTCTCAGGCTCCCTTAGAACCGATCTGTTAGTGTTTCTAGCATTCTTTCCTACCGATCAGTAGGTTTTCCCAGATGAGCGTTCTCAAGGAGTTAAATTAGTGAGCCCGAAGAAACTGCTAGGGGGCACTTTGGCGGCGTTGGTGGCCGCCAGTACCTTAGTCATATCAGTAGCCCCGAGCTATGCAGTTCCCGTGATGGATCCTGCTAGTGGAGGGACCGGGCAGTGCATGCCCAGCGGCGGCCTAGGGATTGTCGCAGGCAACGGCACAGTTGAACCGAAGCCAATCGACAAGAACGTAAACGTCTATGCTGGCGGCAATTTTTCCCGTGTCAAAGGTGCCGAATTGGAAGGGCAGCTTGTTGTTAACGGCGACGCGAACTTCGGAAGTGGCGCCTACTCGGTAGGCCGTGTTGGAGCAGGGTCGGGGATGATGCCGTCCGCTGGTTCAGATGTCATTCGCGTAGGCGGATCGGCCGTATTTGGCGGACCAGGTGAGCTCGAAGCGTCGCTAATTAACTCAAGCGGTGACTTCCTTGAGACACATGTTGCGATTGGCGGTGCGCAGCAAGGTGCAGGCAAAATCACTGCGACAGGACCCGGCAGTACAGTCGAATCAGATCTGGGTCGAGAGAGTGCGCTGGACTCGCCGAATTTCGCTGGATGGCCACAGAATAACTTCTCGGTGCTTCGCCAATTCGCGGAAAACAATGTCAACCATGAGCTGAACACCGAGGGTACGTACACGAACTCGTGGGGAACGCTACGCCTCAACGGTGCCGCGGGCGCTGCACGCCACTTGTTTGATATCGATGCTGAGCACTTGTCACAGTTCTCGTTGCAGATCGGTGACAACATCGAGCCAGCTGATCCGATCATTATCAAGGTCCGGGGAGCCTCTCCGCGCATTAATATCCAAGGCCTGTTCGACAGCGCCAATGGCTTGATCTTGGAGAATTCTCAGCGTTTCGGCCAACTCGCCGCGCAGATTCTTTGGGTTTTCCCCGATGCTCAGGATGTGCGACTCGAAGGGGCACAGGTGCCCGGTAGCGTCATCGTTCCTAATTCGTCCGCTACGACCACCATGGCTGCAGCTGGCCTAAACGGCCGTATCTGGGTTGCGGGTAACCTCGTGCAGGATCGTGCGGGCTCCGAGTTTCACAACTTCCCGTTTATAGGCGATCCGACATCCACCTGCACCGAGCCTCCAACGCCAGAAACAACTGAAAAGCCGGATCCTTCGGAGTCGCCGGAACCGACCGACTCGCCTGAGCCGACTGATTCGCCTGAGCCTTCGGAGTCGCCTGAGCCAACGAACTCGCCGGAGCCGACCGACTCGCCTGAGCCGTCGGAGTCGCCTGAGCCGACCGACTCGCCGGAACCGACTGATTCGCCTGAGCCTTCGGTGTCGCCGGAGCCGACTGATTCGCCTGAGCCTTCGGTGTCGCCGGAGCCGACTGATTCGCCTGAGCCTTCGGTGTCGCCGGAGCCGACTGATTCGCCTGAGCCTTCGGTGTCGCCGGAGCCGACCGACTCGCCTGAGCCGACCGACTCGCCGGATCCTTCGGAGTCGCCGGAACCGACCGACTCGCCTGAGCCTTCGGAGTCGCCGGAACCAACCGACTCGCCTGAGCCGACTGATTCGCCTGAGCCTTCGGTGTCTCCTGAGCCGACTGATTCGCCTGAGCCTTCGGTGTCTCCTGAGCCGACTGATTCGCCTGAGCCGTCGGTGTCTCCTGAGCCGTCGGAGTCGCCTGAGCCGACCGACTCGCCGGATCCTTCGGAGTCGCCGGAACCGACCGACTCGCCTGAGCCTTCGGAGTCGCCTGAGCCGACCGACTCGCCGGATCCTTCGGAGTCGCCGGAACCGACCGACTCGCCTGAGCCTTCGGAGTCGCCTGAGCCGACTGATTCGCCTGAGCCGACTGATTCGCCTGAGCCGTCGGTGTCGCCTGAGCCGTCGGTGTCTCCTGAGCCGTCGGTGTCTCCTGAGCCGTCGGAGTCGCCTGAGCCGACCGACTCGCCGGATCCTTCGGAGTCGCCGGAACCGACCGACTCGCCTGAGCCTTCGGAGTCGCCTGAGCCGACTGATTCGCCTGAGCCGACTGATTCGCCTGAGCCGTCGGTGTCTCCTGAGCCGTCGGTGTCTCCTGAGCCGTCGGAGTCGCCTGAGCCGACTGATTCGCCTGAGCCGTCGGTGTCGCCGGAACCAACCGACTCGCCTGAGCCGACTGATTCGCCTGAGCCGACCGACTCGCCTGAATCTTCGGAGTCGCCAGTACCTTCGGAAAACCCGAACGCGGGGAGCTCGAATGGCATTAGTAGCGGAGGCCTAGCCGACACTGGCATGTCTGGTTTGCCGATTCTCGGAGCCGGACTTCTGCTCTTTGCCGCGGGGATTGTGACGGTAGTGCGTCATCGTAAGAAATCACGACTGTAGATAGTAAAGCTGGCAGGCATCTTCGGTGCCTGTCAGCTTTGTCGCATTTATACTTTCACGATCAACCTTTTGGCTAGTCGAAGCCGCCAGAGGATGTGTAAAAGTCGGTTGGCGCCTTTGTTTAAAGCCCTAGTGGTGGCAGCGCGAGATTACATTGGTTGCATGAGGGATTCGCGGTCGACTTCCTGTAACGAACTAGGAGTCCACGCTGGGTTCCTGTCCTTGTCGATTACTTGTGCTCGAATACCTTCGGCGAGATCAGGTAGATGCATGAGGTAGCCAGCTAGGCGGAGTTCACGATCCAGCGTGAGTTGCAGATTAGCTTCTTCACGGGCGGCACGGACGGAGTAGAAAGCCGATGACACGCTCGTGGGAGAGTTCGCCTCGATCATAGCCAGCGCCTTAGCGGCATTGGGATGCGCCATGTCCCTAAGCCGGTCAACCACTTCGACAGGGCTTTCGGCACTGAAAGCATGATCGATCCATCCCAACTCCGTGTCCATGCGATGTGATTCCGGAGCACCGTGGAGGACTTCAACGGCTGCAGTAATTTCTGCGCTGCCAAGACCCACAAAGTCACTTAGCTCGTCCAGCGCATTCTCGGCAAATGTTTCGCTAACAACCGCATCAGCAAAGCCAAGATAGGGCGCATCGGCTCCAGTAAATGAGTTTGCTGTCATCGCAAAGTACTCGCCCATGTGACCTGGTGCCATAGCAAGGAGATGGCTTCCTCCAACGTCAGGGGTGTATCCGATTTTGGCTTCGGGCATGCCCATTCGTGCCGTGGCAGTCACTAGGCGCACTGGAGCGTGGCTGGCTAGACCGATTCCTCCGCCCATGGTTATGCCGTGAGCCACCGTTACAAGTGGCTTTGGATACTTTGAAAGAAGCAGATCAACTTTGAACTCTAGGGCCAGGAGCTCTATAAAATCCGAGTGGTGTCCCGTCGTCACAGCTCTGTGAAAATCCGCGATGTCCCCGCCAGCGCAGAACCCACGTTCTCCTGCGCCAGTTAGAACTACCATCTCGACTGAACTGTCATCAGCCCAGCGATGCAGTACTTCGTCGAGTGCCTGCAACATCTCGAAGTTCAAGGCATTGAGTTTGTGTGGACGATTCAATTCGCAGTGTCCGATACGGTCACGGACGGTAGCGCGCACCAAGTCAGTCAATATTCGTCTCTCGTTAATTAGCCAGTATTTGAGCCAAGCGGTCAAGCACCAGATTGGCCTTTGGCTTCTTGGAGTTTTCGGGTTTCAGCGCGAAGATCGATCGCGCCAATCGGATTTCCGGGGCGTCTACGACGCGAATTCCCGCAGGTGCTTGAGCCATTGCTAGATCTGGTACGAGTGCTGCACCTAAACCAGAAGAAACAAGATGTAGAGACGCGTTGAAATCATCGCAGTAGGCGGCTACTTGGGGATGGATGTTATAGGAAGCGAAAAGTCGCGCGATGAGCGTAGCGTCTGAGGTTCCCGGGTGATGCAGAATCCATGGCCATTCGGCCAACTGATCTACCGTGAGTTGGGAATCGTCGCCTATCGGCCATGACGCAGGGATTACAACTCGGAAATTGTCATCGCCCAGCCAAGTGCGTTCGAGCGACGCTGGCCAGGTTAAACCGCCTGGTCCAACTTGGAAGATCAGGGCGAGGTCTAGATCGCCTCCGCTGCCCAAGCCAGCGACGGTTTGTTGGGGTTCGCCGATCCACAGGCGCAAATTGATTCCCAAGCCCGGCCAATCATCGGCCGTGAGAATTTGAGGAAGTGCATAGGTTGCCAGCGACGGAAAGATACCGAGCTTGATCTCTTCCCGGTCCTGCGATCCGTGAGCGGCTGTGGCCACGTCCGCCATAAGAGCGTCGAGATCGGTGAGAACGCGCTTGGCATGGCGGACCATGCGTAGGGCCCCGGGGGTCGGACTAATAGAACGCGCACCTCTAACGAAGAGGGTGGTACCGACACTGCGTTCTAGCGCAGTCATTTGCTGGGACACCGCGCTCGCGGTGTATCCCAGCCGCGTGGCGGCGGTGGCGAAGGACCGGTGGGCAACTACTTCAAGCAGTGTGCGCAGGTGCACGGGATTAATCACGTGTACAAGTCTAACGAGGCATCATTCATCGACATCGTTGTTCTCTTCCTCGGTAAATTCATTGTCTAGATCGGTTTCGCTCTCTAGCTCGTCATCGAGGAGGTAACTACGCGTGGACAATGGATCGATATTGCGCATGGTTTCGGGCATGTCGCTGGATCCTTCATAAGCCTGTGAGTCGCGTCCGTCATCCGGCTCATAGATGTCGTTGCCGTACTGCGGGGCAAAGTCCAATGGTTCAAATTCCCTGCTCATGGCGTTCTCCTTTGCCAAGTGGGACCGGCTAGGAGAAGGCCCCACGGGTTCTCGTTAGCTCTACAGTAGGCCTCGCGAAGCGGAAGTTAAAGCATTGACATTAAGGTATTTTCAGGGGGCATTTTCTAGGAGTGGAGCTGTGCGGTAGGGAAGGTGCGTGTGCAGCGCCAAGGTCGTTGAGGATCGAGTCACTGCCTTGATTCGTAGAATGTGGCGCAACGCGGACTGCAGCTGATGTGTATCGGTTGTCGCTAGGCGCACCCACACGTCGCCCTGGCCGGAGGTCTCATGAATCTCTAAGACATTGGGAATATGGCGCAGTGCGGTAATTACTGAGTCTAGTTCGCGGTGGTTGACTTCCAAGGTGACGAAGGCAAGTACGTCATAGCCGAGTTTGGCGAGATCAACATCTCGGCCTCCGTGGCGAAGCACCGACGCATTTTCAAGGCGTCGAAGTCGGCTTTGTGCTGTGTTACGAGCGACTCCTACCTTGTCCGCAAGCTCCGAAACTTGGATCCGCGGATCTTCGATGAGCGCCAGAAGGATCTTTCGGTCGACTGCGTCCAATCGCAACATCTGCCCAATCACACACCGTTCAAGCTAGCTATTTTGACTATCGTGCTCAAGTACAGCATCAGATTATGCCTCATTGCTCGGCTATCACGCATATTAGTGAGAGAAAGATCTGTATCGAGCCATCATTCGAAACAGAACGCTCAAATCCTTTGGCCTATCCGGTTCAGAGGGTTCCCGTTCCACTCACCATCATGGAAGAGCCGCTGTGTCCGTCATCAGTGAACTGCGTATGCGCCCTGCCGTGCCGCGTAACCTCACCTGGAATCCTGGTTTTACGACCCGACTGGTGATCACTATGTCGGCGATGTCGTTGCTCCTTATTGGCGCCAACCTGGCTACGCCGCTTTATCCGCAGTTGCAGAGCCAACTGTCGCTTGGGCCCATGGGCACGACTGTCGCATTCGCCAGCTACGTATGTAGTCTGATCCTTTTTCTTTGCACCGTTGGACACTGGTCGGATCACATCGGACGCAGAGCAGCGCTTGTGTTAGCGGTGGCGCTCTCGTTGGCCGGTACCTTGGTTTTTGCTTCGGCTGATTCATTGACCGAATTGTGTCTAGGGCGTGGTCTGCAAGGAGCGGGTGTAGCGCTGGCAACCGGAGCCAGCTCGGCAGCGCTCCGCGAGCTATTGCCTTCCAAGCCTCAGTGGGCCTCACGTTTTACCCTGCTGACATCCTCCGGTGGAGTAGCCGTTGGCCCGCTACTCGGAGGCCTGCTTGCGTTGCTTCCTGGAGGCCGTCATTCAGTGTTTATGGTGCAGGCAGTTTTACTGCTACTTATCTTGGTGCCACTAAGTCTTTTACAGGCACGACCGGCGATTGCCATAGCCTCGGCAGGGGAGCGTAAGCGTGCCTTGGCCCCACGAGGCTTAGGCGTCCCGGCTGAGGCTCGTCCGCGCGCCGTGATCGCCTGCATGGTGGGTTTCCTGAGCTTCGCGGTGTTTGGATTCGTGCTGTCGCTGGCCCCAGGTTACATGGCCCAGGCGTTTGGGCTACATTCGCTCCCGGCGATCGGGCTGCTTGCCGGCCTTCCGTTGGGAGTTGCAGCGTTAACGCAGGTGTTCGTCCGTGGTGGCGACAGGCAACTACCGGGCGGATTGTTGATCCTCGGAGGCGGCGTTATTCTCTTGGCATTTGCCGCTGAAGCCGAGATCCTAGGGTTGGCTGTTTTCGCGATGATCTTGATTGGTGTTGGACAAGGTATTTCTTTCCGAGCGGCCTTTTCCCGCGCCGTTGACGCTGTCGAAACCTCATGGCATGCACGCACTGTGTCAACGATTTACGTGGTGACTTATCTCGGCAGTGCGGTTCCAGTGATCGGTTTGGGCTGGGCAGCTGGCGTCTTTGGATTAGTCCCCAGCACTATGACATTCTCTGTCGCATGTGCCGTATTGGCGCTAGGTTTAGCAATCGCAGCGAAGCGTCAGCTTTCGGCCGAAAAAGTGCGTCAGAGTTAAGCCCTAAGAGCAGAATACTGGGGGCGGATCGGCACCGGCCCCAGACAGCCAGAGCCACGGCTCAAGCCGTCCACGTTCACTGCCTCATCAGGGCAGTGCGGACTAATTGACGCGAAACTTACCAGCAGACGATCTCGGTCCACACGGAAATCCGGAATCCGGCCAGATATCGTGCCAGCGCAGAGGACTTGGTATTGCTCGTAAAGTTTGCCGGAGCCTCCGGCAAGCTTCACGAGCAACGTCCCACGTCTAAGCCAGAGCGCAAGCCTGAGCGGTTACATGCACCGACCTAAGCCGATCCTCTTCCCGAATTGGGTGATGCGCGGTGATCAACTCATCGGCTTGGGCTGTGGTGGCAAAGTGTCGGAGGTAGTCAGCGACGACTTCGCCTGTTCCCACGGCGGTGTACCGCATCATGTCGATAATCTGCTCGGCCTGCGGCGTCTGCATGAGCATGTCGATTTCTGCTTCACTCAGGGAACGATCCTTATTGCGGTTAAGGAACGCTGCTACTCGGTGACGTTCAGCCTCTGTCCGTAGTCGGTGAGCGTCTTCTGGGGTATCTGCTGCGATGACGCCAACTCCGGCGATGACATATGGTTCCGCCAGCTGCGCGGATGGGCGGAACTCAGAGCGGTACGCGGCGACTGCATCATGTAATGCCGCCGGGGCGAAGTGAGAGGCGAAGGCGTAGGGCAAGCCAAGCTGCGCGGCCAACTTCGCGCCAAAGAGAGACGAGCCCAGAATATAGAGAGGTACCTTCGTTCCATCCCCGGGGATGGCGCGCACGCCGGCGATGCGTGATTCGCCGGCCAGGTAAGCCTGAAGTTCCAGAACATCGTGGGGGAATGAATCTGCGGCGCTCGGGTCCCGACGTAATGCGCGCAGAGTGTTCATGTCGGTGCCGGGGGCGCGGCCCAGCCCAAGGTCTATGCGGTCGCCGAAGAGTTCCTTGAGTGTTCCGAACTGCTCGGCAATGACCAGTGGGGAGTGGTTTGGAAGCATGACGCCTCCGGAACCGAGCCTGATGTGCTCGGTGTGGTGCGCTACGTGGCCGATGAGCAGCGATGTGGCGCTCGAGGCAATCGTCGACATGTTGTGGTGTTCGGCGTACCAAACTCGTTCGTATCCAGAACGTTCGGCCAGCTGGGCTAGCCGCACCGAGGAATGAAATGAATCGGCGATCGTCGACTCGGGGGAAATGGGGGCTAGGTCTAAGATCGAAAGCTTCACACTTTTGACAACCCATAAGTACGCCGCGGTATTCCGATAATCAGGTCACACCCGCGGCTGCATATGCAAAGGCCGGGGCAACCGTACGGTTGCCCCGGCCTAGCTAAGCGCTGTGTAAGTTACAGTGCGCGAATGTCCGAAGCCTGCAGGCCCTTCGGGCCCTCGACTACCTCGAACTCAACCTTCTGGCCCTCGTCCAAGGTGCGGAAACCATTGGTCTGGATGGCGGAGAAGTGTGCGAATACATCGGGGTCGCCGCTGTCCGGAGCGATGAAGCCGAAGCCCTTTTCAGCGTTAAACCACTTGACGATTCCGGTTGCCATATTAATAGGGTGTCCTTTCAGACGTACTGCCACCTGACGGTGATCTTGGTTGACTCTGTTTCAGCTCATCAAGAAATCTTGACGAACTGGAGAAGCAGCCAAGTCATTCACTTCACGTCATAGAAGGGGCTAGCGTCAACCGGAAAGGTTGGACATTCACAAACTTCTAACGGGTACTTCGCGAATTACTTAGGAACTACAGTCTCTAGCTTACTTGCTCCCAAGCCACTTGGGAATAACTTTTCCCTAGTTAATCTAAATTTTGGTAAAGGGTTGGGACACGTTTACCGCAGTGAAGGCTTGATTACACGTACCACTAGGAGCGCGGCGAGCACGGCCAGTGCGGCGGCGATCAACGATGTGATAAGTACCCCAAAATCGAACGCGTGTGCCGCCGACTCCATCAGCGATAGAGCTTGAGCTTCCGGGAGCTGTTCGGCGAGGGTCTGCGCGCCGCTCAGGGTTTCACGAGCGGCGGAATCCTGGTCCGGATTGACGCCTTGCGGAATGACCACGCGGGCTGCGTAGACCGCGTTCAAGATCGTGCCGAGCACTGCAACGCCAAGTACGGAGCCGACTTCATAAGCGGTCTCGCTGATGGCCGATGCGGCACCGGCCTTGCTTGGTGGAACCGCCCCGAGGGCCATGTCGTTAGACAGCGTCTCGGTCATACCCACGCCGGAACCAAGAACGCAGAATGCGACCATAATCCAGGCGACGTTACCGTTGGAGCCGGCAAACATCACGAGTGCATAAGCGGTCGCCGAGAGCAAGAGCCCACAGATCATGACGTTCGGTGACCCAAAGCGGTTTGAGAAGTACACCGAGATCAGGCCGAAGGCCATGGTCAACACCAAGCCAGGAGTCATCATCAGGCCGGCTTCCAACGGGCTATATCCGGCGATTAGCTGCAGGTGTTGAGAGACGAAATAAATGAATCCAACTAGGGAGAAAACTCCGATGAGGTTCACCAACAGTGCGCCGGAAAAGGCGCCATTGGTGAAAAGTCGAACATCGAACATTGGATTCTCCGTGGCCAGCTGGCGTCGAACGAATGCAGTGCCCGAAAGTACCGCCACGGCGATGGCGGCGACGGAAACGTACCACCCGTCGCTCGAGAAGGACTTGATCGCAAAGACGAACGGCAGCAGCGTCAGCACCACGAGGGCAATAGACGCCGGGTCGACACGGCCTGGCTTTGGGTCTTTGGAATTCGGGAGTAGCAGTAGCCCGCCGATGAGCAAGGGCAACAACATCGGCACGGCCATGAGGAAGATCGAACCCCACCAGAAATGCTCAAGCAGTAGACCGCCAATGATGGGGCCGAGGACCGCGCCGCCAGAGAACGCGGCAGCCCAGATGGCAATGGCTACGCGACGCTCCCGGTCGTCGAGGAAGATATTGCGGATCAAAGAGAGCGTGGCCGGCATGAGCATGGCGCCAAAAATACCCAGAAGGGCTCGTGCGATCACTAATTGATTTGGATCCGTGGCAAATGCTGCCAGCGCTGAAACTGCGGCGAACCCAATGGCGCCGATGAGCAGGACAGTTCGGCGGCCGATACGGTCCCCGAAGAAGCCCATGGGAACCAATAGACCAGCAAGGATTAGTGGATAAATGTCAATAATCCACAATAATTGCGTGCCGGTGGGTGCCAGCGCAGCGGAAATGGCGGGGACGGCGAAGGACAGGACCGTGTTGTCCACGGAAACCAAGAGGACCGGGAACATGAGAACGGCCAAGGCCGCCCAGCGACGGGCACGGCCCAGGGTGGGGATTGCGTCGATGGTAGGGGAACTCATGATGGATATCAGCCTTTAGTGTTGTAGGAACGATCATAACTATACCGTCCGGACGGTACAGTTACAATTGAAGTATTGTTCAGTTGATCACTGATACTCGTTTGCTTAGGAGCCCGCATGGCACGCCCGGCGCTAGCCCGCAGGAAAGTTTTGGAAGCCTACATTGATCTGCTGTGCACGGACGGGGTAGGTTCGGCCACCATGGAGGCCACGGCGGCCCGAGCTGGTGTCTCCAAAGGCGGCCTGCTCTATCACTTTGCTTCGAAGGAATCGCTAGCCCAAGCCGTCATCGACTTCAGTGAAGAAGTCATCCAAGAAGATTTGCGCCTTATGGACGAGGCGCCTGAAGGTGCGGCCACATACTACGTAAGAACCTCCGCGACCGTGAATGGCGAATTCGATCGTCAATTCATCGCTGTCCAGCGTCTGGCGCAGGACGGCAATGAGGCGGCCATCGCTCACTTGGGTACGGTCCAGCAACGCTGGTACGAAATGCTGACCAAGCATCTCGGGGATGAGCGTATTGCCAATATGGTCATGCTGATTGGTGAAGGTCTCTATACGCATTGCGCAATGCCGGGCGGCTGGTACCAAAAGAATTTGGAAGGGCAGCTAGGGGAGTTACTAGAGTTGATCCCAGAACTCAAAAAGTTGGGTCGTGGCAACTAGTTAAGGGACCGTGGCACGTGAGCGCAGTTAGATCTTCCGGGCAGATGCGTGGGCGTATCGGAGCACTGTTGGGAATCTTGCTCATGGCCCTGTCCCTTCGTGCAGCCGTCGTTTCGGTTCCCCCGCTGCTCGGCAGGATCGGGGTAGACCTAGAATTCACCGAGTTCACAACTGGGTTACTGGCCATGCTGGCCCCACTAACCTTTGCCATCTTTGGCCTATTGACCCCGCGCTTGATCCGGGCGCTGGGACTTGAGCGCACGCTACTGCTCTCCGTGGCGTTAGCGGTATTCGGGCAAGTAGCTCGCGCGTTCATGGCCGACGTGTACACGTTTCTGGCGCTGTCGATTGTGACTCTCTGCGGCTACGGTATTGGCAATGTCGTCTTACCACCGTTGGTTAAGAAGTACTTTCCCGACCACATTGGGCTCGTCACGAGCGGGTATGTCACGCTGATCGCGGTGGGGACATGGGTAGCACCGCAATTTTCCGTGCCGATGGCCGATGCCAGTAACTGGCGGTATTCGGTGGGAGCATGGGCATTGCTTTCGACCATGGTGTTGGTGCCCTGGGTCATTCAACTCGCCGCCAATCGACAGCACGCGCGCGTCGCGAATCCAGCAGCTGGCACCGCCCAAGTGGTAGCACCGGAACGCCGCATAAATCCCTGGACCAACAAGGTTGCTTGGGGACTGGCTATCTACTTAGCGGGAAACTCCGCACAGACATACGTGTATTTCACCTGGCTACCTCCCTACCTGCACACCATGGGCGTGGGCGAAGCGACCGCCGGGAACATGCTGGCTCTTTTCGCAATCCTTGGACTCCCGGTAAGCCTGCTCGTGCCGCTGTGGGTACCACGGCTTAAGCGACCGCTTGCTGCGGTGCTGATCTTCACCTGTTGCTGGATCATCGGGCATTTTGGGATTTACCTTTCACCGACACAAGGCACTGCGCTGTGGGTAGTGATGGCGGGGCTTGGGCAGGGAACTTTCGCTATTGCGTTGTTGATGATGAACCTTCGCTCGCGTACCACCTACGGCTCCGGCGTACTTTCTGGTTTCGCGCAGGGTATCGGCTACGCCGGGGCCGGAATCGTCCCCCTGCTCTTCGGTATTGTGCAGCAGGCGACTGGGTCCTGGGCGGTAGCGTTTGCCATGATGGGGCTGTGCATTATTGTCATGCTGACCGGGGCTCTCATGATCAACGCGCCGCGCACCATTGAGGATGTCGCAGAGGGTGCTCAGCGCGAACCCAGCCTGCAGGAGATTGACTAAAAGTGCCGCTGCGGCCCACCCATCGGTGGTGGTGATTGCTGGCGATACCAGTGCCCGGCTGCCATCGGAATGCGCCAGTTAAAGCGCAGGGCACAGAGGCGCAACAGGAATGTGGTGCTGCCGATGGCAATCGCCACCGCAGGCTGAAAAATTTCAAGGTGCCAAGCCAGCGCCGAGAGTGCGGCTCCGAGAATCGCGGGAATCGCATAGATATCACCGGGATTGAAAAGATCCGGTGTCACATTGGAAATCACATCTCGCAACAGTCCACCGCCCACGGCGGTGATCACTCCGAGCAAAATTGCCGTGACTGGATTGACGCCATTGTCTAAGGCCTTGAGGGTGCCGGTCATGCTGAATAGCGCCAGGCCTCCGGCATCGAAGACGAGGATAAGACGGTGGAGCCGTTGTACCGACGGTGTCAGTGCGTAAACGCAGAGCGCAGCCAATATAGCAGGGGTGAAATACACCGGATTCTGAAACGTTGCCGGTGCCTGATTCAGGATCAGGTCGCGCACTACACCGCCTCCGAGACCGCATACCCCTCCAAGAAATACCGAACCGAGAATGTCGAAACCGCGGCGTGCAGCCATCAACGAACCCGCGACGGCAAAGAAGAAAATGCCCACGAGTTCCATGGTGATCATCATGCTTGAATATCCTGGCGTAAGAGAAAATGTATGGACAGTGGCTGCGCCTATTGCTGACGGATCAGTTCGGCGAGTTTCTCAATAGTGTTGAAATTGCGGGTGGTGACGAGGTGACGCCGGGCGGCCTTTGTCAGTGCCTTGGACACCGGGGCATCGGTGGTGCCGCCCTTGGGCGCCAGCCAGTACAAGTATGGTCCGTTCGCCTGCCAGCTATTGTCGGGGGGCAGAAACTCGCCTAGTACTTCGGCATCTTCTGCGCACAAGGTTAAGTACCGGTGTTCTGTGCCGTCGGCCGACAGCGGAAAGTCCGACGCCAAGTCCAACACCTGCGAGCTTGCGAAAACGAGAGTTTCCAGCGGGCGCCCGTACTTCTCGGCCAGCAGCTGGTCGCAGCGATCCTGTACCTCGGCCGCCGTGGCTAGTGAACTCTCGAGTAGCACGTTGCCAGTGGCCAACACGGTACGTACCGAGTGGAAACCACCGTCGCTCAGAAGCTGTGCCAGCTCTTTCATGAGAACCTTCACTCCACCGACATTAATACCGCGCAAAAACACCACATAGCTTTCCATGAGTCCCATCGAAGCCGATGCCCCGGGGTTTGTCGAGATTCCATGACGGTCCGAAGACTCGCTAGGATCGGGACTATGCTCACTCAGCGCCCATATGGCTCATGGCCATCGACCATCACCGCCGCCGACGTAGCTGCCGGGACCATCCCGCTCGGTGGCGCATGCTTCTACCAAGACTCCGCCATCATCCAACAAGGGCGCCCCAGCGAGGGCGGGCGTGTCACCCTGGTGCAGCAGCCCTTGGCCGAAGGCGGCACCGAAAAAGAACTGGTGCCCGCACCATTCAACGTACGTAGCCGGGTCCACGAATATGGCGGCGCCAGCTGGTTGCTGATTGACGAGGCCAACGCGGTTATCTTCAGTAATTTCGCTGACCAGCGGGTTTACCGTCTCTCTCTGGCCGATGGAACCACACAGGTGCTCACTCCCGAGAGTCGACGCGACGGGGAACCACTGTTGCGATTCGCCGACTTCAGTATTGGCCCCAGCGGAAGCGTGCTGGCCATCATGGAGGATCAATCTTCCGAACCAGTGCGCCATATCGTTCAGCTACCACTGGATGGGAGTGCCTCCGATCAGGTCGAGCAAATACGCAGGCTCAGCGCCCCGGCGCGATTTGTAGCCTATCCACGCCTGAACCCCACCGGTGAAAAGATTTGCTGGATCAGCTGGGAGCACCCGAACATGCCCTGGGACGGCACCGAGCTACACCTAGCGGAGTGGGCGGATGGGGGAGTGCTTCCCGATACCGTGATCGCCGGAGGCCCGGCCGAATCGATTATGCAACCCGAGTGGGTCGACGCCGATCGTATCGGTTTCATCTCCGACATGTCCGGCTGGTGGAACCCGTACCTCTACCAAGTTTCCAGCGGGCGAACCACGCGACTCATTGCTCGCGATAGCGAATTCGCCGGACCGCTGTGGCAGGTCGGCACACGCTGGTATCTGGTGGAGTCTCGTCATGAACTGCTGTGTACCTATGGGCGCGGCACCGGAGCACTGGCCAGGTTGCATGTGGACACCGGCGGATTGCACGAGCTGCCGCTGCCGTTCACCGGCCTTCGCCCGTTAGATGTTCGCGACAATTGGTTACTAGCGGCCACCTCATCGATGTCAGCTGGCGAGCAAATCACCCTGCTCAATCTCGAAACCCTCGAGCACCGACCGCTGGCGCACAGCATTGAGCGGTTGCCTGAGCCTTCCCTGCTGCCCGCCGTGGAAGAGTTCGAGTGCCGCAACGCCCACGGCCAGCCCGTACACGCACTGCTCTACCGGCCGCGCAATGCCGGGTATACCGGACTCGACGGCGAGTTACCGCCTTTCGTCACCATGGTTCACGGTGGCCCTACCGCTCAAGCTCAAGCCAAACTCTCCACTGCGATCGCCTACTACACCTCGCGCGGTATCGGGGTGGTTGATGTGAACTACGGCGGTTCCACTGGCTATGGGCGGGCCTATCGCAATCGCTTACGTGGCCAATGGGGTGTGGTGGACGTCGACGACACCGTTGCCGTCATCGACGCGCTGGTTGAACAAGGGATTGCAGACCCCAACCGCGTCGGCATCGAAGGCGGCAGCGCCGGCGGCTGGACCGTGCTGAGTGCGTTGACCAATACGCAGCGTTTCACCGCCGGGATCAGCCGCTATGGGGTCTCCGATCTGGTAGGACTTGTCGAGGATACTCACGACTTTGAGTCGCACTATATGTACTCGCTCGTGGGCCCTTACCCCGAAGCCGCCGACCTATATGCGCAACGTGCACCAATTAACCACGTCGCGCAGATCGGGTGCCCGGTGCTGTTGTTGCAGGGAGATGAGGACAAGGTGGTACCGCCGGCTCAATCCCAGGTGGTGGCAGACGCGCTCGCCGAGCGAGGTATCCCGTACGCATATGTACTGTTCAAGGGGGAACAACACGGATTCCGCAAGGCACAGAACATCATTGCCGCGCTGGAGACGTCGCTGGCCTTCTATGCTCAGATTTTCGGGTTCGACGCCGACGTGCCGAGCCTGACGTTGACCGGGAGCTAGAGTTCCAAATCCTGCCAGCTGGCGCGTAACCGGTCGAGTTCGCGCCGGTCTTTCTTGGTGGGTCGTCCTGCGCCGCGTTCACGTATCGGCACATTGGGGATGATCGGTTTCTGCCGCGGTTCACTATGGTCCAGATAGCAACGGACGGCAACCGAGGCACCGACACGTTTAGCGAGTAGTCCCGTCACTTCAAGCTCACGATCGAACCCGTCCTTGCGTACACGCAACCGGTCGCCGACCACGACCGGTTGTGATGCCTTAACCGGGGCGCCGTTGAGTTTGACGTGTCCTGCACGGCACGCGGTGGTGGCAGCGGAGCGAGTTTTGTAGATGCGCACTGCCCAGAGCCACGCATCGAGGCGGATCTTGCCGCTAGTGGGGATGTCCTGCATTATTCTCCGTTTCCGACCCCCGCATCGGCGCACGCATTGATGAGCTTATCTTGCAGGGCGCGCGGAGCCTGATCACCCTGTTCGGCCAGTTCGCGGAGCACGTCGACCAGCGGCTCGGGCAATCCGCCTCCATTGACACTTTGCACGATCGATCCTAGAACCTTCAGCTCGTTAGCATCAATCGTGCCGTCTTGAATTGGTGCGCAGGCCTGTCGTAAAAGCTCCTCGCTCGCGGCTTGCGAAAGCTGCTGCGCGGCCGAGCTGGCGGTATCTTCCACCACAGAACATCCCGTGACCAGTATCCCCAGCGTCACCACGCATCCCGCGGTAAGACAGGTGCGTCGAAGTAGTTTCCCCATGGCAATAAAGTCTACGACTGGAGGTTTGGGATGTGCTGTATATCGGCCGAGTTGATCATGAATGCGTCGGCCTCGGTGGGGCACAATGGTGCGGTGAGCAGTGCAGAACAACGAATGATCCGGCAGCTAGCCGAGGAACTGTCCGTCGAGTCGCCAGTGGCCCATTGGCAGGTCAGCGCGGCCGTAGAGCTTCTGGATTCCGGATCCACCGTGCCCTTTATCGCCCGCTATCGCAAGGAAGTGACCGGCGGACTGAGCGATAGCCAGCTTCGTTTGCTCGAGGACCGGCTGCGTTACCTGCGTGAGCTGGAGGACCGTCGTGCCACCATCCGTCAGGCCATTGAACAGGCAGGGAAACTCGACGAGACCCTCGCGGCTTCCATTGCCGCCGCCGGTAGCAAGGCCGAGCTGGAAGACCTTTACCTTCCCTTCAAATCCAAGCGTCGCACCAAGGCGCAGATTGCACGCGAAGCCGGGCTCGAACCACTGACCGATAGTCTGTTGGGCGATGAGAACCTCGACCCGGAGCAGCTGGCCGCCCAGTACTTGAACGCCGACGCCGGGTTTGCAACAACGATGGATGCACTCTCCGGTGCGCGTTCGATTCTCACCGAGCGTGTAGCTCAAGATGTAACTCTCGCCGGAGAGCTCCGGGAGCGTTTGTGGACTTCGGGAAAGATTGGGGCTACCGCCAGCGCGGGCGCCACGGCCGAGGGCCAAGGAAAGTACGCGGATTACCTGGACTATGCCGCGGACCTCGATTCGCTTCCATCCCACCGGGTACTGGCGCTGCTACGCGGTGAGCGTGAAGGCGTGCTGAACTTGCAGTTGGCTGAGGCCGATCCGCGCGATGAGGCTGCTGTGGCCGAAGCCCGCGCTGGCTACGAGCGGGCGATTGCCTCAGCCTTGGGCGTGGCGGCAGATCCGAGCAAGCCAGCCGGCAAATGGTTGAACCAGTCCATTCGTGTGGCGTGGAAGGCACGCTTGCTGACTCGCCTCGAATCTGACCTGCGAACCCGTTTATTCGAGGCTGCCGAAGACGCGGCGGTGAAGATTTTTGCAGCCAATCTACGCGATGTATTGCTCGCGGCGCCGGCCGGAAATAAGGCCGTGCTCGGCCTGGACCCGGGGCTACGTACCGGCGTTAAGGTTGCCGTGGTCGATACGACCGGCAAGGTCGTGGAAACTGCCACCATCTACCCGCACGCACCCGCTCGTAAATGGGACGAATCCATTGCGGTACTCACGCGTCTGGCCACAACCTATGGCACTGAGCTCATTGCCGTGGGTAATGGAACAGCCGGACGTGAAACCGATCGTTTGGCCGCAGAGGTGATCCGTGCCCTGACCGGCGCAGCGGCACGCAAGGTGATCGTTTCCGAGGCAGGGGCCTCGGTCTACTCAGCCTCCGAACTCGCCAGCGAAGAACTGCCCGACCTCGACGTCTCCCTTCGCGGAGCGGTATCGATTGCCCGACGCCTCCAAGATCCGCTGGCTGAACTCGTGAAAATCGATCCGAAGTCGATCGGAGTGGGGCAGTACCAGCACGACGTCACGGGTTCGAAGCTCGACCGGGCGCTAGACGCGGTGGTTGAAGACTGCGTCAACGCGGTGGGGGTGGATGTGAACACCGCCTCCGCAGCCTTGCTCTCCCGTGTCGCCGGCGTAGGACCGCTCCTGTCGCGGAATATCGTTGAGCACCGCAACGCGCACGGGCGATTCGCTTGCCGCAAGGACCTGCTCAAAGTTCCACGGCTTGGCGCCAAGGCATTCGAGCAGTGCGCGGGATTCTTGCGCATCACCGGTGGTAGCGAACCACTGGATGCTTCCGCCGTGCACCCCGAGGCCTACACGCTAGCCAAGCAGCTCCAGCATGCTTCGGCGGATTCTGGACGACGGCTCGACGAGTTGGACCCACGCGAGTTCATTACCGATAATTTTGGCGAGCCCACGATCCGGGACGTCATTGCCGAGTTGCAGCGCCCAGGACGAGACCCACGCGGCGAATTCGTCACCGCTACGCTCAAGGACGGTGTGGAAACCCTCGCAGATGTGAAACCGGGGATGATCATGGAAGGCACGGTGTCCAACGTGGCGGCATTCGGTGCCTTCGTAGACCTCGGGGTGCATCAGGATGGGCTAATCCATGTCTCGGCGATGAGCAGGAAGTTCATCTCAGATCCGCGCGAGGTGGTGACCTCGGGGCAGATCGTAAAGGTCAAAGTGCTCGAAGTTGACCCGGTGCGCAAACGCATTTCCCTCACCCTGCGCTTGGACGACGAACTGCCCGGCACCGAGACCCCTACACGTTCCGCTACAGGCACCGGCCGTCCAATGCGCGAACGGACGGGGTCCGGAGCAGATAAATCCGGCCGATCCCGGCCCAAAGCGCCACGGCGCGAAGGCACCGCGAACACCGCGATGGCTGAGGCGCTCAAGCGTGCCGGGCTGGGCTAGCCGGTAGGTCGGTTACCCTAACCAAAGTAAGTATCGGCTTTACTAAGGCCTTGTCAGCGCCTTAGTGTCGGCTAATATTTGGCGTGCTAAGTATGGGCAAACTTGGATGACAAGGTGTTAGATCGGTCGTACTGTAAGTACATGGAACTTACAGGAAAGTTGGCAGAAGCCTTCAATAATCAGGTAACCCTCGAACTGAGCGCTGCGACGGTCTACCGTCAGCTGGCCGTTGAGATGGATGTCCAGAGCCTACCGGGCATTGCCGGTTGGTTCCGGGCGCAGGCCGCCGAAGAGATCGTACACGCCGAGAAGTTCATGAACCATATGACGGACCGGGCGGCGCATCCTCGGATTGGCGAGCAGCAGGCCCCGGCACTCAACGTGAAGTCCGTGGCAGATGCCTTCGAGGCTTCCTTGGCCCATGAGCAAAAAGTCTCCGAAGCCATCCGCGAACTGTACCGACTGGCACAGACCGAGAGCGACATCGACTCGATGCCATTGCTGCACTGGTTCATCGATGAGCAGGTCGAAGAAGAAGCAACCGTGGGAGAGATTCTCGACCGCGTACGCATGATCGGTGACAACGGTGCCGGCTTGCTGCGTCTTGACGCTGAGCTCGGTGCTCGTCAGTCGCAGGAAGCCTAGCGACACTGCGGAGAATCGTAAACGGAATATGAAATAAACTTGGAGAAGCGGTGAACCGCTTCTCCAAGTTTTCGTATGTCAGAGGTGGATGTGTATCGGGCAAGGCAGCGGCCAGCAAGGAACGATGGTTCCGTAGCGTCGCATACGCACCGCACCACCGCCCCACTGAAGCTTCGCAAGGGTGCCGGTTCGCACTATCTCGTGCAAACGACGCTGGAAATGCATCAGGGACTTGTCTTACTCGAGGTTCGTGGTTCCTGGGCGCATGTAAACGTGGACGGACGCCTTGGGTGGGTCGTAGCAATTTACCTCGAACCGTTACCGACTAAGGCTGTTGAAGAAGCAGAGACTGAGGAAGCAACGGCGAAACGCCCGGTTGCACCGTCTTCACGATTCGTCCAGCAACAACCCACACACCAGACGACGGCACGCCTGAAGCTTCGCAGTGGGCGAGGCACGGCCCACCAGGTGCTGTGTCACCTTGAACAGGGGACCGGTGTGAAGCTGCTAGAGCAGGATGGCGCTTGGACCAAGGTCCAGGTTGGGCAACGGCTAGGCTGGGTTGCCAGCACGTATCTCCTCGAGTTACCCAAACGGCCGGTAGCGGGTGACTTGATACCCATCCCAAACCAACGGGCCCTGACAACAATTCGACTCAATGCCCGACGGGGACCCGGGGATCATCATTCGTTGATTCGAATCCTTCAAGCAGACACCGCAGTCGTGGTCATTGCTCGCCAAGGGGCTTGGCGCCAGATAGAAAGATCTGGGGAGACGATGTGGGTGCCAGCTAGCCAACTACGTACGGTGTACTAGAAGTCCAAGAATCCACGTCAGCGAGAGCGGAGCTCAGCTGACGTGACGAGACCGTATTCGGTCGCGATGACCGCGAGCTGTACACGATTCGTGATTTTTAGTTGATCCATGATCGTAGCCAGCTTGAGCTTCACGAGACCTTCACTAATGTGCAATGAGCGGGCGACCTGCGAATTTGTTAATCCCGAAGCAACCGCGGTCACCAATTGCCGGTCGCGCTCGGCTAATGCATCGAAGTAATTATTATGAATCGTCCGGTGCTGTGCACGCGGCGTCGGCCCCTGCGCGTCTTGTGGTTGCGCATAGATTTTGTATCCAGCTGCAATCACGCGAAGCGCACCCGGGAGTTCTTTGCTGATGGTTCGTTTCGATAAAAGGCCAGAAAAGCCCGCATGGAAGGCCCTAAAAGCGAGGGTGCGAACGTCTTCAGAGGTTAAAAGCACCGTTTTAGTTTCTGGTGAAGAATGCCGAACTAACTCTAAAGCGTCGGCGCTATCGGGTTCGAGGATGGTGGCCTCAACCAAAAGGATCTCCGGCTTATGCTTTACAGTGCTCTTACTTGCGTCAGCTACAGTCTGACAAGTTTCGATAATCTCGATATCTAGGGCAGACTCGAGGAATCCGTTGATCGCGGCCAGCGAAAAGTGGTCGCTGTCAGCGAGAACGACTCGAACCATGAACTGTTACTTCCTTATCTCTTCGCCGATCTGTGGGTGATTACATGTGGGCGGATGGAATCGAGAGACGAGATGGCCAGCCCTATATAGGTAGTTTATGTCGCACTGAGTGACGATTTCGTCCAAACATAGAGTTTTCTGGAAATTAAGACATAACAATTGAGCAACGTCGCAAGCGGCGCGGTTTGATCAATGTTTCAAGGAACCTGGGCCTTGGCAATAGCTCGAAAGTATCTATTCGACTAAACAAACTAGCCGATCGGCTAAAAAAGTTGGCCTGAATCCTGAGTAATTGGCTGAAAGAAACCTGTGAACGAGTGTCTGGTGTCAATAAACTAGGGTTGGGTGATTTTGCGAAATCTGCCCAAATCTCTTCTTTAACTCGAACTCTGGAGGTAGCGGTGCATGTAGATACATCACCTGTGAAGGTCAGAAAGAGACGGCGCGGCGCGCGCGTGCTTGCTGGTGCGTTGGCAACAAGTCTCTTCGCCTTGCCCGTGGTAGGTGCTGCAAACGCAGCGCCTACGGATAACTCGGAAGCACTTGGGCAGATCCTTGACGCTAACTTGCTTAATATCGACCTCGCCGATGCTGCTTCGAGCACGGCAGGCAACCCGAGCGCGACGGGTCCCGTTCGCAACCCACTGAATCTCTCCTTGCTTGATTCGTCGGTGAGTCTTGACCTTGGGGGAGGACTTAACCTGCCGTTGATCAGCGACGCTGGAAACGGTGGCCTGCTGGAACTGGGTGAGCTTGGTGTCGCACATAGTTTCGCGAGCACTCCAAGCGCGACTAATGCTATTGGCTCTGCGGGCGCGGTTGCTGAGGATGGTGCGATCAGCGTCAGCCCGGACTCCGGAAACGGTCCAGCTCGTGTGGATCTGACGCAGCTTTTCGATCAGCTGAACGTAAGTGGTCTGACCGATCAGATCCTGAGCGAAGCCAACTTGGAGCTCGGCGCTCTCGCATCGCGCGCCGAAAAGAACGGTACGACCGTTACGCGGGACTACACGATTGCCGATGCAAAGCTTAACTTGACCAGTCCGGCTGTGGGCGAATTGACCACAGAACTCGGCAACGTTGTTGATGTTGCTGGCACCACTCTTAATGCCGCAGTTGGCGATGGTGGCGTCCTTAGCTCGTTGATTGGTTCGCTTGAGAATATTAGTCTCCTCGGCCTCGGTGTAGACACCGCGCAGATCCATATCGATGGTTTGAATGACGCTTTGAATGTCGTCAAGACCGAAGTTCTGCAGGGAGTCATTACCTCGGACACCGGTTTGGTCTCCGTGGATCTGGGAACAGGTGAGGTGACGGTCGACCTAGCCAAGCTCGTGGGTGGAGACCTCAATGGTCAAGCACCGAATACACAGCTACTGAGCCAGCCGATGATCGAAGCTATCACCACCGAGCTAACGACCGTATTGAGCAACGTTGCAACAGACCTGAATGACAAACTGGTTGCTGCCATTAACGAGGTTCAACTGGTTATTGACTTGGATGTCAGCCTCTTGGTTGGCAATGTTGGCGTCCAGGTTGTGGGTAGCTTGGGTGATTTCGCGGGAACCAGTGGCAACTCGCCACAGGTAATTGGATCCGGGCTCGGTTCGTTGGTTGCACCATTGCTTAGCGCAGTAGTGGATATTGTGCGCCCGGTTGTAGGGACGCTACTGACTGATGCTGTTGGAGCGGTGAAGCCTGCGGTCGATGGCATTGTGACTTCGGTGGTCACTCCGCTGGCGCCGGTGCTCGATGATGTCATTGCGCAGTTGCTTTCGATTACCTTGAACGAGCAAGGTGCGAAGGATCTTTCCGGCACCGAGGGAGTTTATGTCTCAGCACTGACTCTGACCTTGTTGCCTTCGGCGCAGGCGGCAAAGATCTCGCTAGCAACGTCGGCAGTACGTGCATTGGATGAAGATCCAGTCATTGCACCAGTGGATATCCTGACTCCAGGTGAGGGTGAAGAGGTAATCGGCAGCACTGTTCCTGTAACAGGCACCGCCGAGCCCAACACCGAAATTGAGGTGTCAATCGACGGTGGTACGCCGCAGACCGTCCAGGTAGACGGAGAAGGCAAGTGGAGCACCGAGTTTGTCGACGTGGCACCAGGCCCACACACCGTCACCGCAACGGACGGTAATACGTCCGATGAAGTGAACTTCACGGTGGCCGATGAAAGCACCGCGGACAACACTGCTGACAACACCGATGTGAACACTGCCGACAACACCGGTGATAACACCGATGTGAACACTGCCGACAACACCGGTGATAACACCGAGGTGAACACCGATGTGAACACTGCGGACAATACTGCAGAGAACACCGGTGACAACACTGAGGTGAACACCGATGTGAACACCGCTGATAACTCGGCAGAGAACACCGATGTGAACACTGCTGATAACTCGGCAGAGAACACCGATGTGAACACTGCGGACAACACCGATGTGAACACTGATGTGAACACTGCAGAGAACACCGGTGACAACACTGAGGTGAACACCGCTGATAACTCGGCAGAGAACACTGACGTGAACACTGCGGACAACACCGATGTGAACACCGGTGACAACACCGATGTAAACACCGGTGACAACACCGATGTAAACACCGGTGACAACACCGATGTAAACACCGGTGACAACACCGATGTAAACACTGATGTGAACACTGCAGACAACACCGGTGACAACACTGAGGTGAACACCGCTGATAACTCGGCAGAGAACACTGATGTGAACACTGCGGACAACACCGATGTGAACACTGCGGACAACACCGATGTGAACACCGGTGACAACACCGATGTAAACACTGATGTGAACACTGCAGACAACACCGGTGACAACACTGAGGTGAACACCGCTGATAACTCGGCAGAGAACACTGATGTGAACACTGCGGACAACACCGATGTGAACACTGCGGACAACACCGATGTGAACACCGGTGACAACACCGATGTGAACACCGGTGACAACACCGATGTAAACACTGATGTGAACACCGGTGACAACACCGATGTAAACACTGATGTGAACACTGCAGACAACACCGGTGACAACACTGAGGTGAACACCGCTGATAACTCGGCAGAGAACACTGACGTGAACACTGCGGACAATACTGACGTGAACACTGCTGATAACTCGGCTGAGAACACTGCTGAAAACTCGGCTGAGAACACCGAAGCGAACACTGCGGACAACACTGATGTGAACACCGGTGACAACACCGAGGTGAACACTGCTGATAACTCTGCAGACAATACTGCAGATAATTCGGCACATCCTCAGGTGACCGTCGTCCCCGGTAGCGTCGAGCCAGGCGAAGACGTCAATGTAATCGGTGACAAGTTCACTCCAAACGGCACGGTCGAAGTCGTGGTGAAGAACTCAGATGGCGAAGAAAAGGTGCCGAGCTTCGAAGTTGTTGTGGACGAGAACGGACACTTCAAGGAAGTCATCAAGACTGACGGTCTAGACGAAGGTATCTACGTTGTAGAAGTAACCGACAACGAGACCGGCAAGACGTTCACTGAGTACTTCGAGGTCAAGAAGGAAGCTACCAAGCGTCACGTTGCAATTGATATCACCCCAAACCGTCTAGTAAAGGGTGAGGTTGGCGTTGTAACCGGAAAGAAATTCACTGCAGATAGTGAAGTTCAAATTTCCATGACGTACTTGGGCGCGCAGCCGTCAAATGACGCACAGGTTGCTGCCCAGGGCATTCCTGCCTCTGTCAGTGCCAATGGTGACGGTGAGATCAGCTTTGAAGTTGACTCGACTGATCTCGAGCTTGGCAACTACATCGTCGTTGCGACAGATCAGTCGGGTGACTACGACTTCACCACTTTCACCGTCGTTGCGAAGGAAGACTCGACCGCAGACAACACGGCTGAGAACACTGCTGATAACTCGGCTGAGAACACTGGTGATAACACCGATGTGAACACTGCTGATAACTCGGCTGAGAACACTGGTGATAACACCGATGTGAACACTGCTGATAACTCGGCTGAGAACACTGGTGATAACACCGATGTGAACACTGGTGATAACACCGACGTGAACACTGCGGAGAACACCGACGTGAACACTGCGGAGAACACCGATGTAAACACTGCAGAGAATACTGACGAGAACACTGCTGATAACTCGGCGGAGAACACCGATGTGAACACTGCAGAGAATACTGACGAGAACACTGCTGATAACTCGGCGGAGAACACCGATGTGAACACTGCTGATAACTCGGCGGAGAACACTGACGTGAACACTGCAGAGAACACTGACGCGAACACCGCTGATAACTCGGGCGATAACACCGACGCGAACACTGGTGACAACACCAATTCGAACAACGGTGCAAATGGTTCGGATGGTTCTGCCAATAACGGCGCGAACGGCAGTAAGAAGCCAAACTCGCTGGCCGAAACTGGTAGCAACGGTGCGATGGTGATCGGAATCGGCGCGATCTTGTTGATCGCAGCCGGTATTGCCAGCGCGTTGGTTGCACGTAAGCGTCGCGTCAGCTAACGACACGCGTTTGCGTTAGGGAGAGGGGCACCACTTTTCGTGGTGCCCCTCATCCTTCGATTTAAGGACACCATTGTCAGCCAGCATGTGTTGTCAGTGTTTTAAGGAAGACTCATGAGTAGATCACGAAAGAGTGCAAGACCTTTGACGGTCGCAGTGCTCTTAATTTCTGGCGTGCTTGCGGCAGTTCACATTTTTGCAACGCTTGTTTTCACCGGTCCGTCCACCCCAATCAAAACTTCTCTCGAGCCGCAATTAAGTAACTACTTTTTGGGGCCGCTGGACCAAGGATGGAGTCTTTTTGCTCCGGGTCCCTATTCGCAAGATGAATACTTGTTGGTGCAAGCTTGCCTATCTACAGCAGACGTGTGCGCCAAAGGTTCGAAGGGCGGTGCCAAGTTCTCGGAGTGGCGCAATGTAACTGAGGAAGAGATGCTTCATCTGTCGGGGAACATCTTTGCCAACCGAGGATCCAAACAGTCGAAGGTCATTCATGGACGTTTATGGCCAACGATTAATGATCTTAGCGATGAGCATGCCAATGAGATCGCTAAGCCGTTCGTTCTCGGGAACCCCGTCTTCGGCTACGACCTGGATTCGAAAGAGGCAGCGGAGTCTATCCCGGCCTCTGAACTGCAAGACATGCGAAGCTATAAGCGAATGGAAGACGTGGCCGTAGGTTTTGCCACTTTGTATGCCAAAGAACAGTGGGGATCTGCGAGTATGGTCCAACTGAAGTTGCGCCGTGACGCCGTGACTCCGTTTGCCCAGCGGCACAAACCAGAAAAGGAACGGAGCAGCTCGGAGCGCCTGATTGGATGGCGAGACGTCAAGGCATTCGGTGAGGACACGGTGGCATCATGGAGCTAAAGAACGAATTACAAACGGCTCCGTCAGTGCGTCGATGGCTCAAGAATCTCAGCGGCCTTCCGCAACAGTACGCGTCCAGTCTCTACGATTGGTTCACCATAGAGCGGCACGCTATATATGGGCTAGCCGTTATGCGCATGGCTTCAGGTTTGCTGATTTTAGGCTGGCTAGTGTTCAATGCGCCAGTCGCGGACAAGATTTGGGGACCAGGCTCCGCCTATCTCGAGCCGTACAGGAGTGTACTCGGATACAAGTGGCCACTAAATGTTCTCGAAGGTACGGGGACGGCTTTCTTCGTATTTTGGTATGTAGTTGCTATCTTGCTGGCAATACTGTTCACCGTGGGCTGGAAAACCCGATTCGTCACACCGCTGCTTTTCGTTTTCTATACAGCCATTAATGCTCAGAACACGCCTGTGTCGGACGGTGGCAACTATTTCATTAGAATCATGCTGATCTATTTGATCTTTGCCGACCTTTCCCGCGTCTGGTCGATTGATGCGTGGTGGCGCAACCGTAAGGGGCATGTGCGTCGGCAATTCGAGATCGTTACCGTATTGCATAACGTGGCACTCTGTCTTGTGGTCGCTCAACTGTGCCTCGTCTACTTCGAGGCGGGTATGTACAAGGTGCAGGGTTCGCTTTGGCAGGCCGGCACCGCGATGTACTACCCCATTTCTTCCGAGTACTACGGGGTATTTCCGTGGCTTAGCGAGCTGATTAGCTACAATTCCTGGGTTGTTGTGCTGATCACCTACGTGACAGTCATAGCGCAGATCGCTTTCCCGTTTATGTTGTTCCACCGCGTCACGCGCCGCATCGCTCTGATTACTATTTTGGGGATGCATCTAGGCATTGCCATCGTCATGGGGTTGCCCTTCTTCTCCGGCATCATGGCCTCAGCTGATGCGGTGCTTGTATCCGGGGCCACGTGGCTCGTGATTCAACGTTGGTTGAAAGGCTGTTGGGACGCTCTCGTCGCTAAGTTTGGTAAGCGCGGAAATCCGTCACCGCCCAATCGCCCGCGTACGAGCGAGGAAACAGTGACCCTCATAAACCACTAGCCACCCTCGTACGACTACAAAAAGGTCGGGCTGCTCTTCGCTGGAAGAGCAGCCCGACCTTTTTGTAGTTATAACGTGCCGTTAGTCGGCTACGTAGTACAGACGCTTGTTCACGAACTCGTCCATGCCCAGCGGGCCGAGCTCACGGCCGAAGCCCGAACGCTTGACGCCACCAAACGGCATTTCAGCGCCCTCAGCCGCGACAGTGTTGACGTTGGCCATGCCGACGTTCAGCCCGGCCGCGACCTTTCCGGCACGATCCACATCGGTGGAGTGGACCGAGCCACCCAAACCGTAGATGGTGTCGTTGGCCAGTGCGAGAGCTTCTTCATCGCTCGAGACCTTGTAGACCACGGCAACCGGCCCGAACAGTTCTTCGTAGTACGCGCGCATTTCCTTAGTCACGCCGGAGAGTACGGCCGGTGCGTAGTAGGCCGACGGGCCGTCGTGCAGGACGCCGCCGGCGTGCAAGGTAGCACCCTTCGAAACTGCGTCCTGTACCTGCGCGTGCAGGTCTTCGGCTGCGCGGCGCGAAGACATCGGGGCGAAGGTGCCTTCTTGTTCTTCCAGCGGGTTGCCCGGTACGAGACCCTCGGCCTTCTTCGTCAGTTCAGCGACGAACTCGTCGAAGATATTGTCCATGACGATCATGCGCTTGTTGGAGTTGCAAGCCTGACCGGTGTTGTCGATGCGGAAACCCCACGCGGTCTGCGCGATCTCGGCAACATTGTCCGAGTCCAAGACAACGAACGGATCCGAACCGCCAAGCTCCAGCACGGCCTTCTTGAGGTTGCGGCCAGCCTGCTCGCCGATGATGGCGCCGGCACGCTCGGAACCGGTAAGGGACACACCCTGAATGCGAGGATCGGCGATGATCGTCGAAATCTGATCGTGAGTAGCGAAGACATTGTTGTAGACACCGGCCGGCACGCCAGCTTCGTCCATGATGGACTGGATGGCCAGAGCCGAGCGAGGGCAGGACTCGGCGTGCTTGAGCACGATGGTGTTGCCCAGCATCAGGTTCGGCGCGGCGAAACGTGCCACCTGGTACAGCGGGAAGTTCCACGGCATGATGCCCAGCAACGGGCCAACCGGCAGGTGCTGCACAAAGGCCTTGCCGCCCGAGAAGGACTTGATCTCGCGGTCGGCTGCGAGTTCCGGTCCTTCGGTGGCGAAGTAGGCGAAGATGTCCTTGCAGTATTCGGCTTCGCCGATAGCCTCAGACAGCGGCTTGCCCATTTCGATGGTCATGATCTCGCCGAGCTCTTGGGCGCGCTCGGCGAACAATTCGGCGACGCGGTTCACGATCTTTGCACGTTCGTTGATGTCGACCTCGCGCCATGCTTCGAACGAGCTCTGGGCTCCGGCCAGCGCTTCTTCGATCTGGGCGTCGGTGGCCGTGGCAAACTCTTCGACGACCTCGCCGGTGGCCGGATTCAGAACCTTATAGGTTGGGGCGCTCATCAATGCTCCTATTTGAGTCTGTAATTAACGTATCCGTGGGCTTTATCCGTAGATAGTAGCCGACGAAACCATAAAATGAATGTGAATCACTTCACGGAATGCCTTGTATGAGCATACCGTCACTTTGCTCCCTAAGCTAACCAGTATCCCGACTCGCTGCCTTGGAAGCTATTTCCTGCAAAAGCCGGCGTCCGGAGCCCCCATACAACGTTGTTTGTGAGTCCCGAAACCGGCCGTGGTTGATGAAGTTTAAGGTGCTCACCATGTAACTTCATCAAGGGGCAAGTCTTTAGCCAATCGCTGAGGCTTTCCACCAGTCGATCCCGGCATCACCTTGCGCAATCTCAGCGATCTGCGCAAGTTCTTCCGAGCTAAATTCCAGGTTTTGTAGTGCACCGAGGTTTTCATCGAGCTGAGCCGTGGAGGAGGCACCGATGAGTACCGAGGTAGCGGCACCGTCACGCAACAGCCAGGCGATGGACATTTGAGCCAACGACTGCCCACGGGACTGGGCAACCTCGTTCAACCGGCGGACCTTGGTCAAGTTCTCCTCGGTCAGATGAGCCTCGAGCGAGCGACGTCCGCCCTGACGCTGAACCTCGGTGGTGTTTAGGTACTTGTCGGTGAGCAAGCCTTGGGCCAACGGGGTGAAAGCGATGGCGCCCATCTGCTCGTCACGCAGAGTGTCTAGCAGGCCGTGCTCAACCCAAGGGTTGAGGATGTTGTACGACGGCTGATGAATCACCAGTGGGGTGCCCAAATCACGCGCGATCTGCGCCGCTTGGGCGGTGCGCTCCGCGGAGTACGAAGAAATACCGGCGTAGAGCGCCTTACCTTGACGCACCAAGGTGTCCAGTGCGCCGATGGTTTCTTCCAGCGGAGTCTTCGGATCGAAGCGGTGCGAGTAGAAGATATCCACGTAGTCCACGCCGAGTTTCTGCAAGGAGGCCTCGGCCGAGGAAATCAGGTACTTGCGCGAGCCAAAGCTACCGAACGGGCCCGGCCACATGTCGTAACCGGCCTTTGAGGAGATCACGAGCTCGTTTCGGTAGCCCTTGAAGTCCTTGCGCATCATGCGCCCAAAGTTCTCTTCTGCCGAGCCGGCCGGCGGACCGTAGTTATTGGCCAAGTCGAAATGGTTGATACCGCTGTCGAAAGCGTGACGTAGTACTTCGCGCTGTGCATCGAACGGACGGTTGTCCCCAAAGTTCCACCACAGGCCCAGCGACAGCGGAGGTAGTAACAGTCCGGAGTTTCCTACGCGGCGATAGCCAAAGTGCTCATAGCGGTCGCCTGCCGCCGTATATGGTCGATGCAGTTCGGGAAGAGAATTGACGCGCTCGTAGTCCACGAATGGCCTTTCTGCGATTGCTTCTAACGTGCTACATCCAGCCTATGCCAGCTGAGTAAGGATCGGCGTCGACATGCCTAGTCTCGATCATCACCGGTCAATTTTTGGCTTAGGTATACCGGAATCATCGAGAACACGATCAGCACAGCGGCGATCACATTGACCACCGGTGCTTGATTCGGGCGGGACATGTTGTTGAAGATCCAGATAGGCAGGGTTTCGGTGCCCGGGGCGGTGGTAAAGGTGGTCACCACAATCTCGTCGAAACTCAGCGCAAAGGCCAGCAGCCCACCCGCGATCAGCGCGGAGCGGATCGCGGGAAAGGTCACCTGAGAGAACGTCGTAAACAGGTTGGCGCCCATATCCATGGCGGCTTCCTCAAGGCCGCGATTTACCCGGCCAAGACGGGCTTGAACATTGTTGAACACCATCACCACGCAGAAGGTGGCATGACCGACGATCACCGAGAGCATGCCAAGTCCGATCCCCAGGGGCTCAAAGACATGCTTGAAGGTATTCGAAAAGGCCACACCTGTGACAATGCCCGGTAAGGCGATGGGCAGCACGACCAGCAAGTTAACCGTGTGCTTGCCGAAGAATTCATAGCGGGCCAGCGCGAAGGAGATCATCGTGCCGAGCACTAGGGCGATGACGGTGGCGATCGAGGCGACCTTGATCGAGGTCCATAACGCCTCGCGCACGCCCTCGTTATGCCAGGCTGCGACCCACCATTTGGTGGTCCAGTCCTGAATCGGGAAAGCGCCCGAAGTCGTGGCGTTGAAGGAGTTGGTGATTACCAAGAGCAATGGCAGGTAGATTCCGGCCATTGCCACAATGGCGAAGGCGCCCAGCGAGAATTTGGCGGTGCGTGAAAGCTGCATGATGTGCTCCTGAAAATTTAAAGGGCGTCCAGAGCCCCGGACTTGCGGGCCAAGAACAGATACGCAACCACCACCAGGATCGGCACGAGACCAAAGGCGGCGGCCAGAGGCGGATTCAGGTTGATGTTCTGCGCGATGACCGTGCCGATCATTTGGGTCTTGCCGCCCACGAACTGCGCCGCGATATAGTCACCGAGCGACAACGAGAACGTAAAAATCGATCCAGCGATCAGTGCCGGTTTCAACAGGGGAAGCGCCACGGTTCGGATCGTGCCCCAAGATTTCGCGCCAAGGTCGGCAGAGGCATTGAAAAGATTGTCCGGAATCTGCCGGAATGCCGTGTACACCGGTACTGCCATATAGGGGAACCAGAGATAGGCGAGGGTGATGACCACGGCCGGCTGCCCATAGCCCATTCCGTCCACGCCCAACGGGGCCAGTAACCAGTCCAACGGCCCGCCCTGTGAAAAGGTGATGCGCCAGGAAAATACCTTGACCAGGTACCCGGCCCACAGTGGCAGGGTGATTCCGATGGCGAGTATGGCACGCAGCTTCGGGCCAGCGACCTTCGCCATGAACAACCCCAGCGGCAGCGCGAGCGCGGCGCAGAGTATCGTGACCGCCAACGCGATGCCAATGGTGCGCACGGCGGTGTTGCGATACGCCTCTTGGAGAACCAGCTCTTGAAAATTCTCCAGCGTAAATCCGGGGATGACCTTGGATGTGAAAGGGTCTGTGTGCCAGAACGCGGTGGCGAATAGCAGGAGCAGTGAACCGATATACAGTACGCCGAGCCACGCCATGGGCAGGCTCAAGAGGCTTGCTAGGCGGACCTTCGGATGCAGATATAGGTAGCGCGAAATACGGTTGGTTGCCGTATTCGATCGAGTCGGATCCGGTGGGGCTGCCGTGGGTGCTGGGCGTTGGTCGATGGTAGTCATGGGTCTAAGTCGCGGAGCGATCCGCTGCCTCCTTCGCGATGGCTCGAGGGCTGTGGCGCGGGCGGAACGCCGCCCACGCCACAGCCGTTGACGGTGCGTCAGCCCTTGACCTCGGTCCAGGCCTTGGTCCACTGCTGGTAGTTGGTGCACTTCACGTCAGTGCGGCCGTCGATGCACTGCTCAACCGGGGTAGTCCACATCCACACCTGCTTGTAGTACTCCTCGTCTGTGGCGTGGAACGTCTCGCAGTGTGCTTCGTTTTCTTTAGTCCCTTCGCAGGCTTCCTTGTTTGCCGGAGCCATGCCGAAGTTTTGCGCGATCTGCGCGTTGACTTCAGCCGACGAAGCCCAGTCGATCCACTTGTAGGCACAGTTCTGGTTCTTGGTTTTCGACGAGATCATCCAGGTATCGGACCAGCCGGTGGCACCTTCCTTGGGTAGCACCGAAGCAACTTTGCCGCCATCCGCCGTGGCCAGATTGACCACTACCTGCCAGCCGGTGCCAAGCGAGGCGGTGCCGGTCGAGATCGACGATACGGCCTTGAGCGCATCGTTCCAGTATTCGCCGGCAATTTCATTCTGTTGCTTCAACAGCTCGACCGCGGCGGCCAGCTGAGATTCATCGAGCGCGTAGGGATTGGTGATGCCAAGCTCTGGCCGCGTGCTCATCAGGTATAACGCCGCGTCGGCAATGAAAATCGGGGAATCGTACGCCATGATCTTCCCCTTGAAGGGACTGTCGGACTCCCATGTGTCGGCCCAAGAATCTGGCGCCTGCTTCACGCTCTCGGTGTTATACATCAGCACGTTGGCGCCACGGCCGATTGGGACACCGTAGGTCTTGCCGTTGAGGTTGTCGTAGAGCTGGCCCTTGAGTCCCTCGACCAAGTTGCCAAAGTTGGGGATCAGGTCCGTGTTCAGGGGTTGCACATCGCCGCCTGCGATCAGCCGTAGCGACGCATCGCCGGATGCTGAGACCACGTCGTACTCACCGGTGCGCATCAGTTGCACCATCTCGTCGCTGGTGGCGCCCACTTTGCGGTTGACCTGACATTTGGTCTGTTGCTCAAAGTCGGTGACCCAATCCGCGTCGGGGTTGGTCGAACCGTCCTCGACGAATCCGGCCCAAGCAACGATGTTGACCTGGCCTTCGGAGTCTCCGACGCTTTCGGCCACGGGGAAATCGGGAACCTCGATACCCGAGGACTGGGCGCCGGCATCGCCGCCGGAGCTTCCACAGCCCGCGAGAACCAGGGCGAGGCTGGCGCCCGCGGCAGCCAGGGAGAGTCGTTTCGTGCGTTTCATGATGGAGACCTTTCGGATTGAGTGCTGATGATTAGATGGCGACGGCATGGCGCCGGTCGAACTCGAGGACTACCTCGGCGCCGCGCTGCGGTGGCTGCGTGGATGCACCGTTGAGTTCTTGGAAGATGATGTCTGCGCCGCTGGGGGTGGAAGCGACGAAACGGGTGCAGGAACCGGTGTAGACCACTTCGCGAATGGTTGCGGTCAAAGTTGCCTGCTGGTCGTGTGCCGCGCGTGCGGAGGGGGCCACGCGCACATGCTCGGGTCGTAGCGAGAAGGGACCTGGGGCGCCAAGCAGTTGGCGGGCCAGGTCGCCTTCGATGAGGTTGGTGTGTCCCAAGAAGGAGGCCACAAAACGGGTTGCCGGACGTTCGTAGAGGTCGGCGGGGGAGCCTACCTGGTCGATGCGACCGTCGTTGAATACCGCGACGCGGTCGGAGAGCGAAAGGGCCTCTTCCTGATCGTGGGTGACGAAGACGAAGGTGATGCCGACCTCTCGTTGAATCTGTTTGAGTTCAATCTGCATTTGCTCACGCAGTTGCTTATCCAGCGCCCCGAGCGGTTCGTCGAGCAGGAGCACCTGCGGCTTGAGGATCAGCGCGCGGGCTAAGGCCACTCGTTGGCGTTGACCACCAGATAACTGGGAGGGCAGGCGCCGGGCTACCTGGGGGAGCCGAATCATTTCCAGCGCCTCGTTGACCATCTGCTGGCGCTGTGCCCGGGGGACCTTGCGTAGTTTCAGCCCGTATTCCACATTCTGCGCCACGTTCAGGTGCGGGAAGAGCGCGTAGTCCTGAAAGACGGTGTTGACCTTGCGTTCGAAGGGGGCCTTGTCGGTCACCATTTCGCCGTCAAGCTCGATACTGCCGGCGGTGGGGCGTTCAAAGCCTGCGATCATGCGTAGCACCGTGGTCTTCCCGGAGCCGGAGGGGCCCAGGAGGGAGAAGAATTCTCCGCTGGCGATGTCGAGGTCTAAGTTCCGTACGGCGGTGAAGGTGCCGAAAGATTTTTCGATACCGCGCAACGAGATGGCGGGTCGCGCCTGTAGCGACTGCTCGGGCGGTTCTAGGGTTTGGCTGCGTGTGCCGGTCATGGTGCTGCACGTCCTCTCGCCGAAGTGTGATCTAGCCAACAACTTTGTTTTCGCTTAACATATGAAAACAGATGTTAGAGGTTATAGCTAGAGTCGGGCCGAAAAAAATTGCTCGAGTGGGCTGGTCTAAAGCGGCAATATGTCGGGAAAGGAGGCAAGATGAAAGTTATGGCACGAAACCCTGCGGCCCATCAACGCCAACTCAGTAGCGTCTTTGCCCCTCTGAACGACGCCACCCGCGCCGAACAAGTGATGGAGCGCATTCTTTCCGGTATCAGCATGGGCGTGCTTACCGACGGTGACCGGCTACCCAGCGAAGCCGAAATGGCGGCCAGCATGGGAGCGTCCACCATGACCTGTCGTGACGCGCTCTCGCAGTTACGCGGCATGGGGCTAGTGGCCACGCGCAGGGGGCGCGAAGGGGGCACCTTCCTGACCTTGCCGGTGGGTGGACGCCGCCAGCTGTTACGAGAAAAACTCGCCGCACTCTCCCGCGTGCAACTACGAGACCTCGGCATCCACTATGCCGCGATCCTTGCAGCCGCCGCCGAACTGGCCGCCGAGGGGGCCGACGACGAGGAAATCGACATTCTGCAACGCCTGCTCGACGAAGAGAGCACTTCGACCCAACTTCCCGGGGCCAAGGTGGCCAACTTCCTGCTCGAAGTGGCGGCGCTCAGCCAGTCGGCGGCACTGACCCGTGAGTACGTCAGGCTGCATAGCGGTTTCGGAGCGTTGATGTCCCTGGCCCACGAGGACGCCGCCTTCGATGACGAGGGGCTGCGTCGCTGTGCCGAACTACTGGCCGCGTTGCGCGCTGCGGATGCCGAGGCCGCGCGGGCCGCAGTGATGCGCTATGTGCGCGCCGCGGTGGCCTGGCTGGTCGACTACCATGCCTCGGGAAGTTCATCATCGCACTCGCTATCCACGAAGGGCCTTCCATGAATCAGAGCACCGCGTCGGCGCCCGGCTCGAATGAGCAACGCGCCGTCGAATCATATTTTGGCGAACTCCTTGAGCACCTCGAAACGCTCCGTGGCCGTCTCGAGGGGCACTTGCCTGCGCTGGGCGAACATCCTGAGTCGGAGCCCCTCGATGAGCTGGTGCAGGAGAGTATTCAACAACTACGCCAGCGTATTCGACTGCCCCTCAGCGGTGCCGGATTCGTGGCCGTCGAAGATTATCTAGCGGACGCCCGCTGGCATATGGCGTGGTGGCAAGGGCCCGAGTTGGCCCGACGCCTGCTTGTGGCCATGGAAACCGCGGGCGATATTTACACCCGCCGTGAATGGTTCTCGATTCCCATCACCGAGCACCGGGTGCACATCGCCGGACCCTACGTTGACTTCCTATGTACCGATGACTTCACATTGACCTTCACCGCGCCGGTGGAAATCGCTGGGCAGGTCGTGGGCGTGGTCGGCTTTGACTTGCTCGTGGCCGACTTTGAAGAGCCGATGTCACGGGTGCTTGCGCAGATCAACCCGCGGGCGACGGTCATCAACGCGCATGGCAAGGTGCTGGCCTCGGCCAGCGCCCAACTAGCCTGTGGCGCCCGGTTGGTGCGCGGCTGGGAGGGCGAAAACCTGCACGGGCATCAGCTGCCGAATCCCGATGGCACGCAGCAGCGGGTGGATATCAACGTGCTGACCGGGCTACCGCTCGCGCTGGTGACCCCCGCCGCCGGGCATTGAAAAACCGGTCTCGCAGGGCCAAGGAGGTAACGCCTGCGGGACCGGTTTTCTAGATCACTCGCACCTTGAGAAGGTAGTTCCACTCTAAGAGTCGAGTCTGATGATTAGCTGGAAGCTACGTGCATGATATCCGTGCTTTTAGTAGTTAGCCGGAGGGTCAGAGGCGGGGAAGGATTCTTCCTCCCACTCATCGACCTTCTCATCGTCATGCTGATGTTGCTTGGCTTCGGCGATCTCTTCTTCGGTGGCTTCGCCATGTTCGGGTTGTTCGCTCATGACCGCTCCCTTCCATAGATGCAGTGAGCCCGGCAGGCCCGTAGTTTCAGTCTGCCCGGGTCCTCGAGCTTTGTCGAGCACTCGCGGATTTCGGCATCCGTGACCCCACGCGAAATAATCGTTCCATGCCCCAGATCGTCAATCCCCACGATGGCACCGAAATCTTCTTCGACGACGACGAAGCCACAGGCGAGCCCATTCTGTACCTCCATGGTTCGGCCCTGTCGCGTTCCATCTGGCGCGGTCTGGGCTACACCAAAACACTTGGGGCGGGGCACCGCAATATTCGCCTAGACCTGCGTGGCCACGGCCGTTCGGGAAAATTGCACAGCGTCGACGACTACACCATGGCCAAGGTCGGATCCGATATCCGCGCGGTGCTCGATCACCTACAGCTCGAGCGGGTACATCTCATGGGGTACTCCTTCGGTGCGCGGGCCGGTCTACATTTGGCCAGCGTGCACCCCGAGCGCCTACTCAGCCTGATCATGCTCGGCGGCACCTATCGCATCGAAGAAGGGGAGATCGACCAGCTGTTCTTCCCCGGGTACCTGCAGGTGCTGCGCGATGGTGATATCGAAGGTTTCGTGCGGGGGCAAGTACGCAACGGGCGGCTCGACCCGGCCACACGGTTGGCCTTCATGCACAACGACCCGCTGGCGCTCGCCGCCTACTATGAAGCGGCCGAGGGATTGCAGAATCTGGACGAGGCCGACCTCGCGCGCATCCAGGTCCCGACCTTGCTCATGGTCGGCACCCGCGACATGCCGCGCTTCGAGCACAACAAAACCATGGCCCGCATCATGCCGCAGGCCCGACTGGTCGCGCTGCCCGGACGTACCCATGGGTCGACGCTCTTTCCCATTGAGCCGGTGGTCGAGGCCGTCACGAATTTCTGGAGCTCGAGGGCATGAGCGAAGACTTCGATCTCGAACCGATCGCCGCCGCGCTGGCTTTTGGTGGCAGCCGCGAAGAGCTTGCCGACTACCTGAGCCAGCGGCCGGGGGCACCGGTAATTGTGCAGGCCCCACCGGGCTCGGGCAAGACCACCATCGTGCCGCCGGTGACCGCCAATGCGGTGGGTGCGGGCAAAGTGATCGTGACCCAGCCGCGCCGGGTGGCCGCCCGAGCCGCGGCCCGGCGGCTCAGCTCGCTGATCGGTGAGCCGCTCGGCCAGCGTGTGGGGTACGCGGTGCGCGGGGAACGGAAAGTCTCGGGCGAGACGCGCATCGAGTTTGTCACCGCGGGACTGCTCTTGCGCCGACTGCTCGCAGACCCGGAAATGAGCGGGGTATCGGCCGTGGTGCTCGATGAGGTGCATGAGCGCTCGATCGACACGGATCTGCTGCTGGCCATGCTTGTCCAGGTGGCCGAACTGCGCGGCGACCTCACCCTCGTGGTGATGAGCGCGACGCTCGAGGCGGGTGATCTTCGGCGACTGCTCCAAGCGGCCGGTCCGGTGCGTGAGGTGCACGGGCATACGGCCCAGCACCCGGTCCAAGAACGCTTCGAGAGCTTCAGTGGTGCCAGAACCAATGACTATGGGTTGCGCACCGACTACCTAGAGCACGTAGCGAAGGTCGCGGTGCAGGAAACACGGGCCAATAATGCGCAGGACGATGTCTATGACACCCTCGTATTTGTGCCCGGGGTGCGCGAAGCCGAAACCGTCGCCGGTCGCATCGGCACCTTGGGCGGTCAGGCGCTGGTGCTCCACGGCCAAATTCCGCCCCGCGCCCAAGATGAGATTCTCAGTGTGCCCGCGGTTGGCACGCCGCCGCGGATCATCGTGGCCACGTCTATCGCCGAATCGTCGCTGACCGTTCCGCGCGTGAACCTAGTAATCGACGCAGGTTATGCCCGCGAACCGCGCCGCGACACGGTGCGTGGGGTGAGCGGGCTAATGACCGTCGTGGCCAGCCGGGCGGCGGCTACGCAACGCGCCGGGCGTGCCGGACGTCTGGTGCCCGGCACCGTGGTGCGTACCCTCGATGAACGCTCCTTCGCCGCCGCCGACCCGGCGACCACCGCCGAGATCCGCACCGCGGACCTCGTGCAGGCCGGGCTCTATCTGGCCGCGTGGGGGACCCCGCGCGGCGAGGGTCTTGAACTGTGGCAACAGCCCCCGGCCGAGGCCATGCGCGGCGACGAGCAGGTGCTGCGTTCCCTGGGAGCCGTAGACGCAGAAGGCAAGATCACCGCCGCCGGTCGGCGAATGCTGCAGATTCCGGCCGATCCACGCACGGCGCGGGCCTTGCTCGACGGGGCAGCACACTGCAGCGCGGACCGGATCGCGCGGGCCACCGCCGTGCTGACCGGAGGGTACCGGGCCGAGGGCGCGGACGCGTTGGCGCTCGCGCAGGCCCTCGAGCGTGGAGAACATCGCGAGAAGAAAAGCTACGCCGCCGACGTACGCCGTTTCGAAGCCTTGCTCAACGCGTCCCATGGCCCGGCATCTTCCCCGGGGTCGGCCGAATCCACCCACGCTGGCTCGCTGAACGAGGCGCTGGCAACGGTGATGATTCTGGCGTACCCGCAGTGGGTCGCCCGCCGGATGGCACCGGGGGAGTACCTCTTGGCCTCTGGCACCCGGGCCCAGCTTCCGCCCGGCAGCCCGCTGCAGCAACACGAGTACCTCGCCATCGGCGAAGTCCAGCGCAGCGGGCCGCGCACCCTGATCCGGCTCGCCGCGGCCACCGACCTCGAACAGGTGCTGCACCTCGAACCACAACTGCACACCCGCGCCGAAACGGCCACCTTCCGCGCCGGAAAGCTCAGCGCCCGGCGCATCGAGCGTTTTGGGGCCATCGAACTGGCCAGCCACCCGGTGCCGGTGACCAAGGAGCTGGCCGTACCGGCGGTGCAGGCGGCGTTGGCGGAGCAGCGGCTCGGACTCTTCGGGGAGCAGCCGCAGTTTGAGGCCTTGCGTCGTCGGCTGGCCGTGGCTCACCGCCTATTGGGTGAGCCTTTCCGGCCGATGGACGAGTCGTCGTTGATCGCGGCCGCAGACCAGTGGCTCGGCGGTGTGCTTGAGGCGGTGGCCGGTGGCACCCCGGCGGGCAACGTCGATCTGCGCGAGGCCCTGCGCGCGCTGATTCCTTGGGAACACGCCCACGATTTCGACGAGTTGGTGCCCACCGAGCTGCAGGTGCCCTCCGGCTCGCGCATTCAAATTAGCTACCCGCCGGTCGACGAGCAGGGGCCGGCGGTGGTGGCGGTCAAGCTGCAGGAATGCTTTTCGATGACCGAGCCGGTTCGGCTCGTCCGCGGGCAGCTACCGGTGCAGTTCCACCTGTTATCACCGGCCGGGCGTCCCCTGGCGGTGACCGAGGACGTGCCGAGCTTTTTCTCCGGTCCGTACCGTCAGGTGCGCGCCGAAATGCGTGGACGCTATCCCAAGCATCCGTGGCCCGAGGACCCCATGAGTCACGAACCGACCAAACTCACCAACCGCCGGCTGCGCTCCTAGGCACCCGCCTCGGGTACCAGCGGCAGACCAGAGCCCGGTTCACCGCTCGGGGTGGGGGAGTAATCGGCCAGGAAGTCTCCGTCCTCGGGGCCTTCCAGCGGTAGTTCGGAGACGGTGGGATCGGCCGCGGCGGCCGGCGCCCCGAAAATGGCCATGGACTGTGCCTCCGCGGCGGTCTGCGGGCCGGGTGCCGCCGGCGGGGTCGGCTCGCCCAGGGCCGCGGCCATGGAGGCGCCGGTGAGATAGCCGTCGTACATCGGCAGGTGGATCGGCACATCGTTGGCATAGAACTGCTTGAAGGGGCTGGACACACCCGCGGTGCCGTAGTTGCGCACCGTGCGCGTCTGCCCCAGATCCACCATGCAGGTCAGGATTCCAGGTTCGGCCCCGGGCAGTTCGGCCCGTCGTACCCCTTCCGGGTCGACGATCAGCGACCGGCCGCGGCCCACCGGGGACGCGGTATTAACCGAGGCCACCCAGAGCTGGTTCATCACCGCATTGCCGGTCACGATGGCCTGTTCTTGGCTGCGCTCCGAGGTTCCGGTCTGCACCATGTTGATGACCATATCGGCCCCGAGCCAGGCTAGCTGTCGGGTGTGTTCCGGGAACCAGATGTCGTAGCAGATCGAGAGGCCGATGGTGCCGTGCCCGGGGATCTCGAACACCTCAAATTCGGTGCCCGGGACGGAGGTTTCCAGAGGCCGCCACGGGAAGATCTTTCGGTAGCTGCTGACCCGGGTACCATCGGGTGCATACACCAGCGCGGTGTTATAGACGGTCCCGTTGGCCCCGCGCTCGTAGATGCTGCCGGGGATCAGCCAGATCCCTAGTTCGGCGGCCACCTGGCCCAGCTGCCCGAGTTCCGGATCCGTCAGGGCGCGTGCGGCCTGATGCGGTGCCTGCTCGACGCGCGGGCCCAGGTGGAGTTCGGGGAAGACCCACAGGCGCATATGCGGCTTCAGCGGCACCTGCGCGCGGAGGAAGGCCAGAAGATCGCCGAGCACGGGATTTGGCGGGTATTGCACCAGGGCTACGCCCAACGGTTCGGTCATCGTCAAACTCCTCGTCTGCTGGCTTGCGCGTCCTAGTCAACACCCTAGAGCCCGCCATAGGTAGCGTCTGCGGGATATGACGCGATCGTGACAAACTTTGTCGCCGGCACCGTGACGCGGATGTGGGCAGGGACGTTTTCGTCAATCGGCCAATTATGCGATACGGTATACCAGTGGGTTGTGGTGATCTTGGGCACCGCGAGAACCCCAGCGAAGAATTCTTGGTTTTCGACGTTCGCGCCGGGAGCCAAGGGTCCGATCCGCCTGCGAATCCCCCAATGTCGCAGACGAATCGGGGATGGCCACGAGTCCCCCAAGATCGTGGACATCCGGCGGGTGCGCAATCCCCCAAGTGGCGCACCTGCTGGCGATGGGCCCGTGCCGTAAGGCGCGGGCCCATCGTCGTAATTAGTGCTTAGGCGAAGGCCGAAATTCCGGTGATCGAGCGCCCAATCAGCAACGCCTGCACGGTTTCGGTGCCCTCATAGGTGTGAATCGCCTCGAGGTCGGCGAAGTGCCGCGCCACGCGATTATTGGTCAGGATGCCGTTGCCGCCGAGCAGGTCGCGGGCATTGGCCGCGATGGTGCGTGCGGTGCGCGTCGCGGTGAACTTCGCCAGCGAGGCCTGCGCCCCGGTCAGGTCTCCCGCGGCCTCGAGCTGACCGCACTGCATCACCAGCAGCTGGATGGTGGCCAGCTCGGACTGCATGCGGGCCAGACGCTCCTGGATGATCTGGCTGGCGGCGAGCGGTCGACCAAACTGGGTGCGGGCCTTGGCGTACAGCACCGCCGACTCATAGCAGGCGGTGGCATGTCCGACGGCGGCCCACGCCACCCCGAGCCGGGTGGCGAATAAGACCTTGGAGGTGTCCTTGAAGCTACGTGCCCCGGGCATCACCTGGCTGTCCGGCACGAAGACGTTCTCGAGGCGAATGTGCGCCTGCCAAATCGCGCGCAGCGAAAGCTTATTGCCGATGGTGGTGGCTTGGTAGCCGGGGGAGTCCTGCTCCACCAGGAAACCGCGGACCTGCCCCTCGTCGTCGCGTGCCCAGACGACGGTCAGCCCGCCGACCGAGCCGTTGCCGATCCACTTCTTCTCGCCGTTGAGCACATAGCCGTCGGCGACGCGGTGCGCGCGGGTCTCGAGGCTGACCGAGTCCGAACCGTGCGTGGGTTCGGTCAGCGCGAAGGCGCCGGGCAGGGTGCCGGCGCTCATCGGTTCGGCGTAGCGCGCGATCTGCTCCTCGCTGCCGCACATCAGCACCGATCGCAGGGCCAACCCGGCCTGCACGCCGAGGATGGTGGCGACCGAGCCGTCGCCGCGGGCCATTTCCATGTTGACCAGCCCTGCGGCCAGCATGCTCATCTCGGGGTGCTCCCCGAAGTTCAGTCCATCGCGCAGCAGCCCGGCGCTGCCCATGGAGCGCACCAGTTCCAACGGGTATTCGGCGCGTTCCCACAGGTCGTGCGCCACCGGCTTGACCTCGGAGACAACAAAATCGCGGGCGCGCTGACGCCACTGGCTGTCGGCCTCGGAAAGGTTGGCGAAGATGCGCGTCGGGTCGATATCGACCTCGTCGGCCCAAAGGTCATACTCGGGTTCCACGACGCCGGTCGGGAAGTCGAATTCGGTGGTGGTGGACATGGGCAACGCTCCTGAGTTCGGATCATCTGGTTTCCTACTCAAGAGTAATGGAACTTAGTTTCAAGTCAAGAAACTAAGTATCAATCCTGTGATTGCCGCAGCGCCTCGCTGACCGCCGCCAATACTTCCTGCTCATCCGCGCCGGGATCGAGCACCGAAACCACCACATTCACCGAGCGGCCCCGCGCCGCGCCGGCCTCGTCCGGCTCGAGCAGATCCGCGAAACGGTCCAGAAAGAGCCGCACGTCCCTAGCCAGCCGGTCGCGGTTGGTGGCCTGAGCATCGCGCAACCACAGTCGCAGGTGATCGTTGTGGATGGCCACCAGCCCGGCGCTGAGCCCCAAGCACAGCGAACGGTTCGCCGGGGTCTCGCACAACCCCCGGGCTTTGAGAAAATCGTTAAAGGCCCGCTCATAGCTGTGCGTGGAAACCAGCTCGCGCTCTCGCAGCGCGGCCACCGAGGAGAGCAGTTTATGGCGCAGCCGCGCGGCCTCCGGGTTGGCGGTGTACTGATCGAACACCACATGGGCCGCATCCAACAGCGCCTGGGTGACCGACACCGACGAGGCCGCCAGCGTGGTCTGCACATGCGTGATGATCATTTCCTGGTCCGCGAAGACCATATTTTCCTTCGACCCGAAGCGGCGGAAAAAGGTGGAGCGGGAAATGCCGGCCGCGGCAGCCAATTCGTCGACGCTGGTGGCGTCGAAACCCTGGTTAATCAGCAGGTCGAGGGCGGCCGGCGGTACGGCAGATGAAGCGATCATGATCTACGAATCTAGCACGCGAGCCGCACTGCACCCCGGAGCTCGCATTATTGGTAGTCGCCACGGAAAAAATACGACGCCACTCTTGAGCCGGGCAACCGCTCAACGTAAGTTGGTGAATGAGACTGCGGCAGTTTAGGTAGTCCACTTCAAGAATCACGATAAACCGGGAGTAGACATGGGTTTCTTCGACAACGCAAAGCAGAAACTGAGCGAAGCAGTCGATAACGTCAAGGAGTTCGCCTCCGACGCCACCGAGAATGTTAAAGAATTCGCGGCCGATGCGACCGAGAACGTCAAGGAGTTCGCCTCGGACGCCACGGAGAACGTGAAGGAATTTGCCGCCGACGCGCAGGATAAGATCGGCGACGTCGTCGACGATCTCAAGGGCGGCGACGAGGCTGGCGAGACTCCCGTCGAGGAAACCGAAGATCAAGCCTAGGCCACCGGCGCGGTCGCGGTTCGCCGAGCCGACTCGAGCGAACCGCGGCCAACACCGAACTAGTCTTTCGCGGCCACGCTCTGTTCACGGGCTGGGGTCAAGAAACCCACCACCAGTACCGCGGCCAAGGCCACCCCGGCCGGCAAGAGCAAGGCTTGACCCAAGCCCAAGCTCATGGCCTCCGCGACGCTACGTTCGCTACCGGTGGCACTGTGCTCGATCTGAGCGGCCACGCGCGACTCCATCAGCACTGCAATCAGCGCCGACCCGAGCACCGAGCCGATCTGCCGGGTGGTGTTATAGATCCCCGAGCCTGCCCCGGCATCCTGGGCGGTGAGGTCCCGCGTTGCCGCCAGCGAGAGCGAGGGCCAAATCATGGCGGCACCCACACCCTGCACAAACGGTGGGATCAACAGCGCCCACAACGGCGTCTCGGCGTGCATCAGCAGGGCGTAAACCAGCATCGAGCCGCCATAGAGCGCAAATCCGGGCAGCGCCAACGAGCGCGAGGAATAACGGTTCACCGCCGCACCCATTAATGGGGCGATCGCCGCAGAGACCAGCGCCATCGGCGAAATCATCAGAGCCGACTGCGTGGGGGTCAGTTCGCGCACCTGCTGCAGATAAAACAGCATCGGCAAGGTCATCGTGGCCACCGTCAGGCCCATGGCCACGATGGCTACATTGGCCAAGGAAAAGTTCCGGACCGCAAAGAGGCGAAGCGGCACCAACGGTTCCTTGCGGGTATGCGACTGCCACCAAATAAAGACGGCCAGCAACACGATCCCCAGCCCGATCAGATGCCAGGAGCCCAGCGGCCCAATGAAGGGCTGCCAGTTCGTCGAATCGCCCTCCTGGATTCCGAACACCAGGCAGAACATGGCCAGCGCGCTGAGCAGCACGCCCACCAGATCGAAGGTGTGGGCATGGGCCTGCAGGCGCGGGACGAACTTCAGCACCATCGCGAAGCTCAGGATGCCCAGCGGAACATTAATAAAGAAGATCCACTGCCAGCCGATGGAATCGACCAGCAACCCACCGAGGATTGGACCGGTGAGCGAGGCAATGCCGGCCACCGCGCCCCACAGGCCCATCGCGGCCCCGCGATGCTGGTAGGGGAAGATACGGGTGATCAAGGTCATCGATTGCGGGGAGATCAGCGCCGCACCCAACCCTTGAACCGCGCGGGCGATGACCAACGAGGCCAGCGAACCGGCGAGGCCGCACCACAGCGAGGCGAGCGTAAAAATGACGAGCCCGAGCAGGTAGATCTTATGCGGACCGACCCGGTCGCCGAGTCGCCCGGTGACCAGCAACGGCACCGCAAAGGTGAGCAGATAGGCGCTATTGACCCACAGGATGCCGGTGATATCGGTCTGCAGGGCCTGCATCATCGCCGGCATAGCGGTCGACACGATCGTGGTATCGAGCAGAATCATAAAGAAGCCGATGACCAGTGCCCACAGGGCCCGCCACGCGGCTCGCTTATTAAAATCTTGATGTTGCGTTGACGGTGAACTCACCGTCACAGCCTAGTCGAAATCCACCCGACCGCTGATCCGCGTGGTCACATCGCCGGACACCCAGACGCCCTGCTCGTCGGCCTCCACATGCAAGATCGCCGCGCGTCCCACCTGCGTTCCCTGCCGCACCGTGTAGCGCTGCGGCGCGTGACCGGCCTCGGTTAGCCAGAGCCCGAAGCCGGCATTGAGCGAGCCGGTGGCCGGATCCTCCTGAATGGCCTCCCCGGGAACGAAGGCCCGCGCCTCGAAATCCGCCGGGGGTTGCAGCACGACGGAGCCAAAGCGTTCCTCCGAGCGCGTGCGATCCGAGGCATCCAGCGGGCGCAGTTCCTCCCGCGTCCCGGTGAGCCGGGGGAGCACCGAATCATGCGGCTGCCAATTGCCCTGCGAGACACTGGCGGCGGTATACGGTCCAATCACCCCGACCTCCAGACCCTGCAGGGCCTGGAAATCCGGTTCAATGCCCAGTACCAGGTCGGCGTCGCGCAGTAACAGTCCGGCGTGATGCGGCCCGTTGACCAGCCACTGATGATCGAGCACATCCTCGGCGGTGAGCCCGAGGCCGGAGATGGCCCACTGCAACACATCCGGTTCCAGCGGGCCACTGCGCCGAAGCGGCGGGGCCTTGAAGGCCAGCCGACGCGGATACTCGGCGGTGGCGTCGCGCTCGACGCGTACCGGCACCAGCCCGGCCCCGCACTCCTGGGTCAGCATTCCGGCACCGGCCAGTTCGGGGTGTTCCTCCAAAAAGGCGTGAGCGGCCCCCAAGGTGGGGTGCCCGGCAAAGGGCAACTCGGTGCTCGGGGTGAAAATTCGTATCGCGTAGTCCGCTTCCGCACTGCTGGGCGTGCGGAAAAACACGGTTTCGGACAGGTTCATCCACTGCGCAAAGTGTTGCATCTGCGCGGTGCTCAAGTCGTCGGCAGCATAGACCAAGGCCAAACCATTGCCATTGAAGGCCGACGGCGCGAACACGTCGACCTGGGCGTAGTCAAAAGAGCGGCTCATAAACAGCATCGTGGCATATCAAGCTGAGTATTGGCGGCGGTGTTACGCACTGCGCGGCGCGCATGACATCGCCGCCCGCCTCCTTCCCGAAGTTAGCCGCGTGACTACCAGTTTCTAGCGACGTCGATGACCAGCCGTGAGCCATCACCCGGTCCGTCGAGGGTGAACACGCGCATCGGTAGGCGTGCCCGAACCGACAGACCCACCTTGCTCTGGCCCTCGAAGCTGCCCAACCACACCAGCTGTCGGAAGGTGTGATAGTACAGTCGCTGCACCGCCGGATCCACATCCAGCGACCAGCTGGCCGGGGCGTCGACACGGATTTCGATCTGTGCCCCGCCGATGGTCTCGACGGGCAGGCCAGAACCGATGCCGGTGAGCTGATTGACGTAGCGCACCGAATACCCCTCGGTGCTTCCGCTCAGATCCAGCACCAGGCGGTCGAAACAACTATGCGAACCGGTGCGCAGATCGGTGAGCCGGCTATAACCCACGGCCGTCGAGGTTTTCGGCAGCGAACCCCAGTACACGGTGGAGCACCCGCCCGTGGGGGCCGGTACCGTGGCCACGGCCGGGGCCGTGCTCGCCGCAAGTCCGACGGCGGCCACCATCGCTACTATTGCACGATGCATTGTGCCCATAATTGGCTCCTTCCAAGCGTGGGGTTTTATCCCCATGCCCTCACTACAGCGCGCCGTCGTGGCACTGTAAATAGCTGGTGGGAACCGGAATCCAACTGCCGCACAATCGTGATCCACACGGAGTGTGATCCGCGTCGTTTCACCAATTCTCAAGCCTGCCCCAAGCTTTGGCCCATCGGTGTGTGACATGCTTTAACGATGCAACCAAGTCCTACCGCGCCGGTCGATCAGACCGTGGAAGATGTTATTCAGGCCTCGAGTTTCCTACCCGTATCGTTGCAATTTTGGGTCCTCACCGCCTCCGGTATTGCGATTGCGTTCCTACTCACGCTGGTGCTCAGCCGGATCGCAAGCCGCATTTTGCGCCGCTTCGAGGGCGCCGCGGCGGATGTGAAATCAAGCCGGATCCCGTTCTTCGGCACGCTATCCAGCATGAGCTTGAAGATCATGCTGGTGGCCTTCCAACAGCATCAACCCTGGTACGACGCCGCCCAGTTCATCCTGCTGATCCTGATGGTCTCGTTCCTGACCTGGTTCATCATCCGGGTGGTGCGCATCGTCGAGGACGTAGTGCTGGGGCAGTTCGCCGCACGCTTTGGGCCCGGGCGCCGCATGGCCAAGGTGCAGACCCAGGTCGGACTGCTGCGCCGAGTGCTGGTTGCGGTGCTCTGCGTACTGGCCGTCGCGGCCGTACTGCTGACCATTGACCAAGTCAGGACGCTTGGTGCCGGTATTTTGGCCTCCGCCGGTCTGGCCTCGGTGGTCCTCGGTCTGGCCGTGCAATCCTCGCTGGCCAACCTCTTCGCCGGGCTGCAGATCGCCTTCACCGACTCGGTGCGCGTGGACGACGTGGTCGTCGTCGAACAGGAACGCGGCAATGTCGAAGAGATCACGCTGACCTATGTGGTGGTCAAGCTGCTCGACGGGCGCCGGATGATCCTGCCCTCGACCTACTTCACCACCACGCCCTTCGAGAACTGGTCGCGCACCACGAGCGAAATCGATGGCACCGTGGTGCTGCAGCTGAAGTGGAACGCGCCGGTCGCGCAGCTGCGCGAGCGCACCACCGAACTACTCGAGGCCAGCGATCTGTGGGATGGGCGCACCAACTCCCTACTCGTGACCGATGCGGTCGGCGGGCTGCAAACCGTAACCATTTATGTATCGGCGCGCAACGCCGGGGACTTGTGGGAGCTGCGCACCATGTTGCGCGAGAAGCTGCTGGCCGAACTGCTCGAAAGCCAGCCCGACTGCCTGCCCGATCCCAAGCTGCTGCCCGGAGCTTAGTAGCGCAACGCCGCCGGGCCGTAGTCGTCGAGCCGCTGCTGGCGCAACGTTGCCTCGCGCAACTGTTCGATCAGCAGATTGGCCTTCGCGATCAGATCCGCAATGAGCGCGTCGTCGCGTTCAATCCAGCGGAACTCCGGCACCACGCTCACCGGCACGAAGTTCTCGTGCTGCTCCCAGACGAACAGGGTGCGTTGCGCGCCGAGCACATACTGCTGCCACATGATCTGGCGCAGATAGTTCTTCGGCACGCGGGCGAAGGGCTTGTTGGTGGTCTTGATTTCCGAGAGCACCGGGACGCCGGAGGCGTCGAAACCCAGGCCATCCGGGGTGGCTAGATGCAGCCGGGTGTCGCGCGCGTGAAAGAGCTGCGAGGAGGGGAAGATGTTGAAATTCTCCTGCACCCAGGCGGCGATGACCGGCTCGCGCTTGCGCCCGTGGTCGGTGTACGGGTTCCCGGAGAAGCCCGAACCGTGAAGCTTGTCGATCACCGCCGAACGGATCGACCGCTCGGTGGAGAGCTTGGCGACGTCGGTCGCGGTGATACCTTGAGCCCGGGCCCGCAACCATTCGATGCGGTTGGTGGAATCCGCCAGCACCCGCTGGAAGCATTCGTGATCGGTCCCGGTAAATAAACTCACCCGGCTATTCTCTCTCACCCGGCGGCCGGGCAGAAATCAGCTCAGCTCGTCCAGGGCCTGGGCGAGCGCGGCCGGGCGCGGTACCCCGACGATGCGCAACGCCTCTCGGCCGGCCTGCAGCACCCGCACGGTCGGGGTGGAGGCGATCCGCGCCCGCGCCCCGGCGGCCGGGTCGGCCACCACGTCGATGGTGCGCACCGGCACCCCGGGATGCTGCTCAAGCACCCGTTGCACCACCAGCTTGGCGCTGCGGCAGGGTGCGCAAAAAGGCTGAGTGAAAAGTTCGATCTCCATCCCCACCTACGATACGCGCCGCGCCGCGGCTCCACCCGGGGGATGAGGCGCCGCCGGGCACATTCACTCCCGGCGCCGACGCCGGTTCGGGGGCCGCGGCGGAAGACTTAAAGCATGAACTTTGCACACCACGCTTTGCCCAATGTGCTCGAGGCACAACAGCTGCGCCGCAGCTTCGGCACCACCATCGCCCTGGACGCGGTCGACCTGTCCGTCGCCCCCGGCGAGGCCCTGGCCATTATGGGCCCCTCCGGCTCCGGCAAGTCCACCCTGTTGCACGCGCTGGCCGGGATTGAAACGCCCGACGCCGGCTCGGTGATGTTGCAACTGCCCGGCCGCACCCCGGTGGATATCACCACCCTGTCCGATACCGCACGCAGCGCCCTGCGCCGCGAAAGTTTCGGGTTCGTCTTCCAGGACGGGCTGCTGATTCCGGAACTGACCGCACAGGAAAACGTCGCCATGGCGCTGATGATCAACGGGGTGCCGCGCGCCGCGGCGCTGCCGCGGGCCGTGCAAGCCCTGGGCCAACTGGGGCTGGGCGGCATGGAGGAACGGCGCATCGGCCAGCTCTCCGGCGGGCAGGCGCAACGCGTGGCCATCGCCCGCGCGCAAATCGGCTCGGCCGCGGTGATTTTCGCCGACGAACCCACCGGGGCGCTGGACTCGGTCACCGGCAGCGAGGTGCTCGACGCGCTGCTCGGTAGCACCATCCGACAGGGCAAATCCCTGGTGATGGTCACGCACGACGAGTCGGTGGCCGCGCGCTGCGACCGGATTGTGCGTTTGCGCGACGGTCGGATCGTCGCCGACGAACGCAGCAACCAGGGGGAGCGCTCATGAACACCCTGCAATTGGCCTGGATGCTCACCCGCGCCGGCGGTGGGCAACGCCGTGTGCGCGCCCTGACCCTCGGGGCCTATGCGGTGGTCAGCGCGCTGGTGCTGATCGTGGTGGCTGGGGCGTTGAGCTTCACCCGGCTGCCGCAGGAAACCGCAGCCTTCTACCTGCCGCTGGCCGGCATCGCCGTGGTGCTGCTGATCGTGCCGTTGGTGCTCGTTGGCGCCTCCGCGGCACGCCTCTCGGCGCGTAGCCAAGACCGCACGCTCTCGACGCTGCGACTGCTCGGGGCCACCGGCGGGCAGGTGCGTGCGATCTCCGTGCTGCAGGCGGTGGGGACCGCCGCGCTCGGGGCACTGGGCGGGGTGCTGCTCTATCTGGCCTGCGCACCATTGGTGGCGTTGGTGAACTTCCAGGGCGCCCCGATTGGCGCCGGGATTTTCGCCCCGCTGCCGGTGCTCTTGGCGGTGCTCGCCGCGGTGCTGCTGCTGGCCGCCGGCTCCTCGCTGGCGGGCCTGCGCAAGCTGGTGATCTCTCCGTTGGCGGTGCGCCAGCGGGTCAACGTGCCACGTCCGAGTTGGGTGCGCGCGGCCATCGCCGTCGGCGGAGTGGGCCTTATCTACATGGTCTTCGCCAATCTGGGCGCTTTCGCGCAGAGCCTGGCGACGATCACCCTGGTGCTGCTCTTTGGCCTGGGTATCGGGTTGCTGGTGCTGAACCTGATCGGCCCGTGGCTGATCGCGGTGATTGGACGACGGAAGCTCGCCAAAGCCGAACGCCCGGAGCAGTTGCTGGCCGCACGCATGATTCTGGAGTCGCCCAAGGCGCTATGGCGTCAGGTGGCCCCGTTGGCGATGGCCGCCTTCGTCGCCGTCGTCGGCGGTTCGGGGGCCGCGCTGATGAGCCAGAGCGCCGTGGACCCCACCGGCGGTTGGGAGGATTACATCGGGGTGGATCTGCGCACCGGCGTCATATTGACCCTGGCGATCATCTTTGCCTGCGTGGCCGCCGCAACGGCGATCACCCAGGCCGCGGGCACGCTGGATGCCGCCGAGCTCTATCAAGGCCTGAGCAAAATGGGGCTGGATCGGGCAACGATGAACCGCGCGCGAGTGCAGGCGGTGATGATTCCGGCCCTGGGAGCGGCGCTGACCTTCGCCGTGGCCAGCGGGGTTTTACTTCTGCCGTTGGTGGGGATCGCCATGGTGATGGCCCCGCTGAGTCTGGCCCTGGTGTTGGGCACCTGCGTGGCCGGATTGGTGCTGGTGCGCCTGGCGGTGCAGTTGGCGGCGCCGAGCCGGATGCTCACGCGCTAACGTGACGGGCATTACAGTGGGCCGATGTTGCGTATTTACGAGCCACCCGCGTAGTCTTTCATTCGGCCGGAAAGTTTGGTTCGCCTAACCTGCCTTCGCGGCCGTGTTCCGTCTACACCCGCAAAGGTTCACTCGTATGAAATTCTCACGTCGATCCGCTCTGCTCGCCGCGGCAACCGCCGCCGCGCTGACCCTCACCGCCTGCGGTGGCACCGCAAGCAGCGAGCCATCCGCCAGCGGCAGCCCCGACAGCGCCGCGGTGAGCATCACCCACAGCTACGGCACCACCACCTTCGAGCAGGCCCCCGAGCGAGTGGCCACCATCTCGTGGGTCAACGCCGACACCCTGCTCGCCCTGGGCACCGTCCCGGTGGGCATGGACAAGGACACCTGGGGTAACAACGACAACGGGTCGACCGACTGGAAGGACGAGAAGCTCGAAGAGCTCGGCGCCGGCATCGGCAGCGAGAACGCCCCGGTGCAGTTCGACGCCACCGACGGCATCAACTACACCCAGATCGCCGAGGCCAAGCCGGACGCCATCTTCGCCGCCTACTCCGGCCTGACCAAGGAAGAGTACGACAAGCTCAGCAAGATCGCCCCGGTCGTCGGCCCCATCGAGCCGAACTACACCACCAGCTGGCAGGACGCCACCGAGGCCGCCGGCAAGATGCTGCACAAGCAGGACGAGGCCAAGACCCTGGTCGACTCCGTCAACCAGCAGATCGCCGACGCCGCCAGCAAGTACCCGATCTTCAAGGACACCACCTTCATCGCCGGCAACCTGGAGCCGGCCGCCGGCGGCATCAACATCTACGCCACCGGCGACACCCGCCCGCGCTTCCTCTCGCAGCTGGGCATGACCCAGGCCGAGGTCGTGGACAAGAACGCCAAGGAAGGCGAGTTCTACTACAACTTCGCCGCCGAGCGCGCCAGCGAACTCGAAGCCGACATCTTCTTCACCTGGGTTCCGGCCGGTAGCACCGCGCAGGACGTCATCGCCGAAAACAAGCTCTTCGGCCAGATCCCGGCCGCCAAGACCGGCGGATTCGTCGCCCTGGACTCCGACATGCAGCTGCTGGCGATCTCCGCCGCCTCCCCGCTGTCGCTGCCATGGGTCCTGGACAAGGTAGTGCCCAAGCTCGGCGACGCCGCCAACAAGGTGGCCGAGGCCAAGAAGTAACTAGGCGCGATCCAAATAGTGCAGTTGCGCATCCAACGATTTTTCCGCCGCACCCAACAGGTGAGCGGGAACCTCCGGGTAGACCCGAGCCAGCAAATTCTCGCGGCTCGGGTCCTGCCCGTTCGTGCGCAACCACTCGATCGCCTGCCGCAAAGCCTCCAGCCGCTGCTCACGGTGCAGCCGATACTGCTCAATCACCGGATGCATCCGTGCATGCTGCGAGCCATGCCCCGGGCGCAACGCCGCCTCGGGCAAGGCCGCCAGCCGCGCCAGACTGGCCAAATAATCACCCAGCGTCCCATCGGGATAATCCAACACCGTGGTTCCCTCGCCAAGCAGCGTATCGCCGCTAAACAGCTCGGCCGGCGCCCCGGGCGTCTCATTAACAAAACACAGCGAATCGGCCGTATGCCCGGGCGTGGCCACAACCCGCAGCCGCACCCCGGCCTGGGTGATCAGCTGCCCGTCACGCAGCGGCGCATGATGCCGGCAATAGCTGGCGTCGGCGGCGGCCACCGGGGTGCCGGTCAGATCGTGCAGCGTGTCGATACCCGCGGTGTGATCGGCATGCCGGTGCGTGACCAACACCAGCCGAATGTCATAGGCCGCCAGCGCCTGCAGATGCTCAAGCTGCTCGGGGCCCGGATCGATCACCACCACCGGAGCGGCGGGACGCGGCCCGTGCTCACCGAGCAGATAGCTATTGGTACCCGTCAGGGTCATCGGCGAGGGATTCGGTGCCCGGAGCACCGCGGTGGTATCACTGAGCTGCTGGAACATACCCCCAGTGTAGGGGCCCGAACGCACCCCGTTAATGGGCCGAGGATCGTGACCGGACCGCCGCAGCGGCCCGCACAGGAAGAAATATGAGTTCACTACCACTGGCGCGACGACGAGCGGCGATCCTGCTCGTGCTCACCGCGCTGCTCGCCGTCGCACTGCTGTGCTCCCTGTTCATCGGGGCCCGCACGCTCAGCCCCTCCGCGGTGTTCTACGCGCTATCCCACCCCGCGGCTCAAGACCCCGACAGCATCGTCGTCGCCTCCCGCATCCCACGCACCGTCGCCGGGGTCCTCATCGGGCTGGCCCTGGGCCTGGCCGGTGCGCTGATGCAGGCGCTGACCCGCAACCCGCTGGCCGAACCCGGCATCCTCGGCATCAACGCCGGCGCCTCACTGGGCGTGGTGCTCCTGCTCTTCACCCTCGGCACCGCCGCCGCGCTACCGCTGATGATGCTCGCCGCCTTCCTCGGCGCGGCGGTGACCATCCTGCTGGTCTACATCATCGCCTCGCTGGGACGCGAGGGCGCCACCCCGATCAAGCTCGCGCTCGCCGGCGCGGCGCTGGCCGTCGGGCTGGCCTCCATCACCAACGCGCTGCTCATGGTGTCGCGCAGCGCGCTCGACGAATACCGTTTCTGGCAGGTCGGGGTGCTCACCGCGCGCAGCGTGCCCGAACTCATGGTGGGGATCATCCCGCTCGCGGCGGGCGTGCTGCTGGTCGCCGCCTGCGCCAACGTCGCCAACGCCATGGCCATGGGCGACGACTCCGCCGCCGGGCTCGGCTTCAACGTCACCCGGGCCCGTATCGTCGGCGGCATCGGGGTGGTGCTGCTCGCCGGCACCGCCACCGCCCTGGCCGGCCCCATCGCCTTCGTCGGGCTCATCGTGCCGCACGCCATGCGCGCGCTCATCGGCTCCGACTACCGCTGGCTGCTGCCGGCCTCCGCGCTCGCCGGCCCCGTGCTGCTGCTGGGCACCGACATCATCGGGCGGATCATCGCCCCGCCGGCCGAGGTGCAGGTCGGGGTGATGTGCGCGCTGATCGGCGGGCCACTGTTCATCGTGTTGATGCGCCGCGGACTGAAGACGGTGTCGCTATGAGTACGACGACGACCCGCCCCGCCCCGCGCACCGGCGCCCGGGCGCGCACCCGCCGCGACGCGCTGATCTGGGCCGCGCTGATCCTCCTCGGGGCCACCCTGGCCGTGCTCTATGTGCTTGCCGGACGCGAACCGCTACCGCTGGACGAGGTCGCCGCGGTGCTCCGCGGCGAAACCGTGCCCGGCACCAGCTTCATCCTGCTCGAAGACCGCGCCCCACGGCTCGTCGTCGGCGCGCTGGCCGGGGCCGGCTTCGGCGCCTCCGGTGCGCTCTTCCAACGCTGGCTCGGCAACCCGCTGGCCAGCCCCGACGTCATCGGCGTCGGCTACGGCGCCTCGGCCGCCGCGATCATCGCCATGGTCTACTTCCAGGCCCAGGGCCCGATGCTCACGCTCACCGCCATGCTCGGCGGCCTGGGCGTCGCCGGGCTGATCTACTGGCTCTCGGCCGGCGGCAAGCACGCCGGCGCCAAACTGATCCTCGCCGGTCTGGCCATCGGCGGCATGCTGCAATCGCTCATCCAATACCTGCTCACCCGCACCGACGTGCGCACCGCCGGCGAGGCGTTGCGCTGGCTGACCGGCTCGCTGGCCCCCTCCACCTGGGAGCGCGCCGCGGTGATGGCCATCGGCCTGGCGCTGGTCGCGCTGCTCGTGCCGCTGGTGCTCAAGCGGCTGAAAATTATGGAGTTGGGCGACGACGCGGCCAGCGCGCTGGGGCTCAACGTCCCGGCCAGCCGCATGCTGCTGGTCTTCACCGCGGTCACGCTCACCGCGATCCCGGTGGCCGTCACCGGCCCGCTGGCCTTCGTGGCCTTCCTGGCCGGCCCGCTCTCCGCCGGGCTCACCCGAGGAGTAATCCGGGTACCGCTGGCCGCGCTGATCGGCGCGGTACTGGTCCTCGGCGCCAATTTCATCGCTGCTAATCTATTTAGCGGCGTCGCCCTGCCGGTGGGCGTCGTCACCGGCATCTTCGGCGCACCCTTCCTGCTCTGGGTGCTGGTGCGCGCCAACTCACGAGGAAACGGGGGATAACCATGGCCCAACTCCAGGCCGATTCGCTGACCCTGGCGTACGACAAGGTCACCATCGTCGACGAGCTGTCGCTGGAAATTCCCACCGGCGAAGTCTCGATCATCGTCGGGGCCAACGGCTGCGGCAAATCCACGCTGCTGCGCGCGCTCTCCCGGCTCCTGAAACCCGCCGGCGGCCAGGTGCTGCTCAACGGCGCGGACATCCACAGCCGCCCCGCCAAGGAGGTGGCCCGCCAGCTCGGGCTGCTGCCGCAGACCCCCAACGCCCCCGACGGCATCACCGTGCGCGAACTCATCGGCCGCGGCCGGTACCCGCACCAGGGCCTGTTCAAGCGTTTCTCCGCCGACGACGAGGCCGCCGTGGCCCGCGCCATGGAGATGACCGGCACCACCGAACTGGCCGAGCGTGCCGTCGACGAACTCTCCGGCGGCCAGCGCCAGCGCGTCTGGATCGCCATGGCCCTGGCCCAGGAAACCGAGCTACTGCTGCTCGACGAGCCCACCACCTATCTCGACGTCGCCCACCAGCTCGAAGTGCTCGACGTGATCTCCGAGCTGAACCGCACCCGCGGGATCACCGTGGTGATCGTGCTGCACGACCTGAACCTCGCCGCCCGCTACGCCGACCACCTGGTCGCGCTCAAGGACGGAAAGATCTACGCGGCCGGGCACCCCACCGAGGTGGTCACCGAGCAGACCGTGAAGTCGGTCTTCGGCATGCCCTCCCGGGTCATCCCCGATCCGGTGGCCGGCACCCCACTGGTGCTGCCCATCGGCCGCCACCGCGTACTGCGCACCGAGACGGTGCTTGCCGCCCGGGGCATCTACCGCGCCGAGCAGAACGGGGCCACCGTCGTCGCCGAAGAAGAGGAATTGGTCGCCGCCGGCGTAGCCGTTAGCAGCACAGGTTCCTCCGCCGGCACCGGCACGGCGAGCACCTTCGAGCCGGCCCCCGCCGCCGGCGGCGTGCGACCGAACCTCGAACACCAATCCACCCTGGCCTTCGCGACCACGGTGCTGCGCTGCGAACAGCTCACCCCGAACTTCCGCCGCATCACCCTCACCGGCTCGGACCTGGAGCATTTCGGCACCAACAGCCACCCGCTGGATATGCGCATCAAGCTGATGCTGCCGCCGGCCGGCGGTCAACTGCCTGCCCTCGTCCAGCAGCTGCGCCCAGAGGCCAGCACCGACCCCGAAACGCAGGGCCGCTGGTTCCTGCAGTGGCGCGAATTACCCGACGCCGAGCGCGGCTACATGCGCACCTACACGGTGCGCGATTTCCGTCCCGCCGGGCATGCCCAAAACTCCGGCACCACCCCGGAACTCGACATTGACTTCGTGGTCCACGGTCACAAGGTCGACGGCGTCTTCCGCGGCGGCCCGGCCACCGAATTCTGTGTCAACGCCGCCGCCGGCGACGACGTGCTCATCCTCGGCCCGAACAACCAGCTCAACGACGCCGACTACGGCGGCATCGAATTCCGCCCCGGCAACGCGACCCGCGTGCTGCTCGCCGGCGACGAAACCGCGGCCCCGGCCATCTGCTCCATCCTCGAGTCGCTGCCCTCCACGGTCACCGGCCACGCGTTGATCGAGGTCCCGGACTCGACGGACATTCTGGGCACCACCACCCGCTCGGGCGTCTCCGTGCAGTGGCTGCCGCGCGGCACCAACGCCCACGGCACCCTGCTGTCCACCGCACTGCGCCAGATCGTGGCCATCCCGGCGGCCGGCGCCGTGCAAACCACCGCGGAACCCGAAGACGTCGACGTCGACACCCAGCTCCTCTGGGAAACCGGCGAAGGCTCCTCCGGCCCGTTCTACGCATGGATCGCCGGTGAGGCCGGAACCGTCAAGGAACTGCGCCGTTACCTCGTGCGCGACGCCGGCCTGGATCGCAAACAGGTCGCCTTCATGGGCTACTGGCGCGCCGGGCGCAGCGAAAACTAGCCGCACCGACTCACGCACAGGCCCCGCCCGGCGGTGAATTCCATCCCGACGAACGGCACTCGAGCGAACCTCGAGTGCCGTTCGCTACGTTAACGAGATATCCACATATTTCGTCGCGACCCTCCCCAAGCCCGACGTGCGCCACATAAGATGGCCTGCAAGGTTCCCGAAGGTGAGGATTCGATCATGCGCAATGGCCGAATGTCCGTCATTGGTGCGCTTGTCGTCGCGAGCGCTGTGCTGACCGCTTGTCAGGGAGCCACCTCGCCGGGCGAATCATCGGCGCCGCCACCATCCTCCAGCGCTCCGCCATCCAGCCCCACCCCTTCGGCCTCACCTAGCCCGACGCCCAAGCACGCCGATGAGAATGGCCCAGGCGAGAATATGCCCGTCCCCAAACTGCCCGACGCCGCTAAGGAGCACACGGAGGAGGGCGCCGCCGCATTCGTAGAGTTCTACTTTGACCTAGCTACCTACTCGATTGAAATGCGTGATACTACCGAACTCGAAAAGTACACGAAAGAGACGTGTAAACCATGCGGAAACGGAATAATCGAGCCGATTTGGCGGGCGCAAGACGAGGGGTTATGGGAAGTCGGAGTTCGGTACAGCGTTTCAATCACCAACTATAAGAAGAGTTCGAACGGGTCGGCTAGAGTCTACTTTCTATTCAAAGATACTGAATCAAAAATATATGACCGGCCGGGGCATGTGATTGAAGTGAACAAGCCGCTGGAAAAGGCCTTGTTCGGGGCAGCGACCTTGGAATTCGAAGATTCGTGGTCTATACGCACCATGGAGTTTGAAGACAGCGATGAACAGTAGATCTTTTCGTGTCGGACTATGTTGTACCGTCGCGGCCGTACTCCTGTTCGGTGGAGCAGCTCATGCAAACCCTGTTGGGCCGCTACTTGAAGTAGCTGTTGTATGCGAATCAAATACGTATGGTCAATCGTTGGGTGTCGAAACTTGTCCTAATGATCAAATCAGACAATTCTACGATGATAAGAAACATGAACGACGCAAAATTAAGCGCAAAACAAAAGTCCGAGTCGATTATGATGACTCTTGCCGAATAGGGTTGGAGTATTTTGATGGGTGCGACAGCAATCCTGACTCTCCTATTTGTATAGACGGTACACGTCCTAAATACCGCTATGTAACGGTGCTAGAAGGCCCGCGTGAAGGTGAGGTTATCCAATCGGGCCTATATTGCCCGGAGGACCCGGAACCAAAAGTTTCGCCGGAGGGAAATTTGGTCGTTGAGGAAGAGATTGTCGTTACTCCGGCCGAGTTTCGTAAGTTTCCGATCAAGTCGTTTTCCGTGCATAGCGATCCTGACGGCGTTTCGCTGATACGCGCATACACGCACTTCTGGGCCGAGGGAGGTGCGCAGGAGTTTCATACGGTGATGTCCGGAAAGAACGTCGATGTAAGGGCAATCCCAGTGGAATGGTTGTGGGATTACGGAGACGGTACTACCGCTAGGTTTTCAGACCCCGGCGGTCCTGTAGACGACCGGTCATTGAGTGAAGCCACACCAACGAGCCATCAGTTTCAGGACACGGGCCTATTCCAAGTGAAGGTTACGACCATGTACCGCGGCGAGTTTCGAGTTGAAAATGGTCCCTGGGAGCCTATTCCTGGACAGGCCGCGGTTCCTAGTGACCAGTCCCCAATGGATATCTGGCGAACTAAGAAGCAGCTAGTTGACCCAAACGTGTAACGACGGCGGCTTGAGGTGCTGCGCGAGGTGCGCTCGCGCAGCACAGTTTGTCGTTTATTTGCAGGGGTCGGTGCCACCGAGGCCCGGGAGGATTCGCTTGAGGGCGTTCTCTAGAGTTACGCGCTCATCGGCGGGCAAGTTGTCGAAAAGTGCTTCTCGCACGAAGGTGACATGCGGAGGAGCCGCCTCCCGCAGCACCTGCCAACCAGTTTCCGAGAGCGAGACGAGGGCGCCTCGGCCGTCCCGGGTGTCGGAATGACGGTCGATAAGGCCTTTGGTCTCCATCCTGCGCAACAAGTGCGACAGCCGTGACCGGTCCCATTCCAATGTGCGGGCGATGTCACCTGGTCGCTGAGGGGCGTCTGGCGATTCTGACAGTGTGGCCAGTACTGAATACTCGCCGGACTGCATGTTGGAATCGCGCATGAGTTGACGGTCCATGGCGCTGGGGAACCGCCAGAGGAACTCACGCAGCAGTCGCCAAAGGCGCTGCTCGTCGTCGTCGAGCCATCTGGTTTCTTCCTGGGCCATTGTTCAGTATCCTCGGTTTCACGATGCACGCTGGGTGAGTGAATCTCACCTATTTGTTGACGCATCAATTATATCTTGACATACTGAGGTCCACAACTTCGTTGACGCGTCATGAATTCCGGCGCGTCTGAGCGCGCTACGCGGGAGGCATCACATGGGTGAACAGTATTCAACCAAGGGTAGCTATGTAACGGGTGGAGAATTCACTCGAGATACAAATTATATCCAAGACAGGATCGTTGCCGTTCCCGATGAGATGGCAGCGGCCAGCGGGCCAGTGGAAGGCTCGATTGGCCATCCGGATGCGAAGATGGCTCCCGACGCACGGGCGTGGCCGGTGGAGGCCGGGCGTTATCGACTAGTGGCCGCTCGCGCCTGCCCGTGGGCTAACCGCACGCTGATTGTGCGACGTTTGCTGGGGTTGGAGGATGCAATTTCCCTCGGACTGCCGGGTCCGACGCACGATGCCCGTAGTTGGACATTCGACCTGGACCCGGATGGACGGGACCCGATGCTGGGGACCGAACGACTGCAAGAGAACTACTTCAAGCGCTTCGCCGACTACCCTCGAGGGATTACCGTTCCGGCCTTCATCGACATTCCGAGCGGCGCCGTGGTGACCAACGACTACCCGCAGATCACCTGGGATATGTCGACACAGTGGCGAGAGTTTCATCGAGCAGGCGCGCCGGATCTGATTCAGCGCGAGACCTTGGATGAGATGCTGCCGCTGATCAAGATGATCTTCACCGAGGTCAATAACGGAGTGTATCGGGCAGGGTTTGCAGGCAGTCAAGAGGCCTACGATCAGGCCTATGACCGGCTCTTTACGGCGCTGGACGTGCTGGAGGAGCGGCTGTCTACGCGGCGGTACCTCATGGGGGACGCGATCAGCGAGGCCGACGTGCGGCTATTTACGACGCTGGTGCGTTTCGACCCGGTCTACCACGGCCACTTCAAAACCAACCGCAACAAGCTGATCGAAATGCCTAACCTTTGGGGCTACGCGCGAGATCTCTTCCAGACCCCGGGGTTTGGCGACACCATCGATTTTGAGCAGATTAAGCAGCATTACTACATGGTCCATGAGGACATTAATCCGACGCAGATTGTGCCGAAGGGCCCGGACCTGAGTCAGTGGCTCGAGGCTCATGACCGTGCCGAGCTGGCCGATGGATCGCCGTTTGGAGCCGGTAGCGCACCCGAGCCCGTGCGTGAAGCCGAGCGGGTGGCCGCCGGTCACAATCCGCTGTACCCGCTGCAGGGGTAAAGGGGCGCAGCGCTAAAAGGGCGGTTCTTCATCCGGCGGTGCGTCTTCATCGGTGAGGGCCGGCAGGTCCGAGTCCTCGGGCGGGTATTCGCTGGCGGGATAGCTGGGCGCGTTGGGGTGCCACACCCAGTTGCGTCGCCAGTGTTGCTCCGGGTCGCGTTCGGGTGATTCAAGCACATACGGGATGCCGTCGAAATATCGGATTCGATAGTGCCCGGCGTGATAACCGGTGTGGTCACCTTTGCAATTTAGGGTTGCGTTGGACACGTTGGTCTGGCCACCTTCGATCCAGGGTGTGCGATGGTTGACCTCGCAACGGTGGGCGGGCATGGTGCAACCGGGGCGGATGCAGCCGCCGTCTCGGGCGACCACCGCGCGCGTTTGCGCCTTGGTGAAGAGCCTTCGTCGTCGGCCCATATCCAATACCTCGCCCTTGGATCCTAGTATCATCGGGATAATTCCGCCGAGGGCGGCGCTCCGGCGCAATTCCGTGGCCGAAATGCGTTGGCCGTGGGCGGTGAGCCCGGCCTGATCGGTGCGGGCGCGCAACGCGTCGTAATCGATGGTGACGATTAGATCGATCATGCCCGGAAGTGGAAGCTCCGGCTCGACGGTGCCATCGGTGCTGGCCGGAGCTGCGGGGTTGATGGAGGCGGTTGGCGCGGTGTCGTCCGACGGTGCCTCGCTACTGAAGCGGCGCCGCACGATGTGCATGACCGTGCGTAGCAGGCGGCGGGCGCGCTCGGCTGCCGGGTCTCGGTCCCGCTCGTCGGCTCCGGAGAGATCATTGAAGGGGTCGGCGGCGCCGGAGCTGCAGTTGCCCTCTCGGTTGGCGGTGAGCGCCGGGTTGACGAGCCGGTCGGCGAGCGTGCAGAGGAATTCGTGGTCGATGGTGGTGCAGGTCAGCTCCCACACATGGCCGTAGGGGCCGAGCCCGCGATAGCGCAGGCCGGCGCAACGCTCGTGCACGGCCTCGCGTTCGGGAAGGTTGGGCGTGCTCAGGTCCTGGGCGATCGCCTTGAGCTGAGAGTTCACCGCGCCCTGCCCTTGGGGCAGGGTCTGCGCCACCTTTTCCTCCGCCGCGCGGCGGGCGGTGGGCTGCAGCTGGAGGCGCTCTAGTTTGGCGGCGGCTTTGAGCAGCGTGGCGGGGTTGTGCGCCTCCGGGGTGGCGAAGCGCTGGCCGAGTTCGCCGAAACTGGCCGGATGGTCGCTGTCGCCGACGAGCTGGCGGTGCCCGCGCACCAGTGTTTTCGCCTCATGGTCAGTGATATCGCAGAGGGAGGAAATGAGCTCGACGGGGCCGCGGAAGCGCGGTTTGGCGGTGCTGGCGATTGGCCGGGCGTCGGGCAAGGGCAATCCGTCGGCCAGCTGTGCGCCATGGAGCGTGGACAGGCTTTCCAGGGCCTCGGCGCGTAGCCGGTGGGCATCGTGCCGGTCCATAGCACCGGCGGCGCGAACCTTGGCGCGCAGGGCGTTGCGGGATAGATCCTCGCCGAGCTTCAGCAGCACGGTGGCGGTGAGCGCCTCGAGGTGGGCGTCGTCGAACTCATCGAGTAGCGCACTGGTGGCCGCCTGTAGCGCACCGAGTAGCCGCAGCTGGGCGGTGACCTCGTCGTCCCCGGGGTGGGGTGTCAGGTTCGCCGCCGCGGAGAGGATGGCGGTGCTACGCGATGAGTGCATGCCGGTAGTGTGCGCCGCCGTTGGCGCGGGTGGGCACGCGTTGCGCGATCTGTGGACAAGCGCGCGACGTGGCAGGATAAAAACATGACGATTATTGCTGCGGCGGATGGATCGGCGCTGGGCAACCCCGGCCCCGCAGGCTGGGCCTGGTACATCGACGATGACAATTGGGGCGCCGGTGGCTGGGACCACGGGACGAACAATATGGGTGAGCTGAAGGCGGTGCTGGAACTCCTGCGGGCCACCGCGCGCCAGCCGGAGCAGCCGCTGCGTATTCTCTGCGACTCGCAGTACGCCATTAATTGCATCACCAAGTGGATGCCGGGCTGGAAGAAGCGCGGGTGGAAGAAGGCCGACGGCAAGCCGGTGCTGAACCAGGACATTTTGCGGGAGCTGGATGCGGCGCTGGTCGGGCGCGACTACAGCTTCGAGTGGGTGAAGGGCCATGCCGGGCATGAACTGAACGAGGCGGCCGACGAGCGGGCGCGCGCGGCGGCCACCGCGCACCAGTTGGGGGTCGCCCCGGAGCCCGGGCCGGGGTTTCGCGGCGGCGAAGAGGCGAGCGGCGAACCGGCGCGGGAGGTGGACGCCGTGGCGGAGGAACCGGGTCCGGTGGCCGCGGGGCAGCCCGCGCCCTCGGCCGAGGCGACGGCGATCGTGTATGAACTTGAGCTGGCGATGCTCGACGAACAGGTGCGGGCGAAGACCGAGGAACTGCTGGCCTTTTTGCATCCGGGCTACCAGGAAATCAGCCGGGACGGCTCGCTGCTGGATGTCGCCACCTTGCGCGGACACCTAGCCGGCGGGGGACAACTGCCGGCGGTCGGCCAGATCCAGTTGCTCGCGCTGCAGGAACCGGCGGCCGATACCGTGCTGGTGGCCTACCGGATGCGGCCGACCGGGACCGAGCAGGTGCTGGTGGTCTCCTCCTGGTGGCAGCGCACCGCCGCGGGCTGGAAGCTACGCTTCCGCCAAGAAACCGTTGAATCTCTCACCGTGAAGGACGCCCATTAATGAGTGCCCCAGATTTTTCCGCGCTGACCCAGTTACTGCAGCAGCGCGCCGCCGAGGAGCCGGGCTATTCCGCGCAGCTGGCCGTGTACTACCGCGGGGAGCTGATGGTGGACACCAGCGTCGGCGAGCACCTCGCCGGAGACGGGATGACTTGCGTGTTTTCCTGCACCAAGGGGATCGGTGCGCTGGTGATCGGGTTGCTGGTGCAGGACGGGCTGATCGACCCGCAGGCGCCGATGAGTAATTACTGGCCGGAGTTTGCCGCCGCCGGGAAGGGGTCGTTGAGCGTCGGGCAGGTGCTTAGCCATCAGGCCGGGCTGCTCGGGGTGCCCGGTGGGTTGCCGACTCAGACGCTGCTGGATTCGGCGGCGCATGCCAAAATCCTGGCCGAGCTGCCGCCGTTGTGGCCGCTGGGGCAGGGCACGCTGGGCTATCACGCGATCACCATGGGTGTGCTCATGGAGGAGCTGGTGCGCCGGGTGACCGGTCAGGAGCTGGCCGAGGTTTATGAGCGGCGGATCCGTCGCCCGCTCGGGGTGGATGTCTACCTGGGCAATGAGCCGCAGGGACGTTACCGCGAGGTGTTGCCCGCGCAGCCGACGCCCGGGTTCACCGAGCTGGACGGGTTCGTCGACCCCTTTGCGCCCGCCGGGCTCGCGGTGAATTCGGCCTCCGGTTTCGAGGTGGAGACCGGGCGGGTGTTCAGTTGGGAGCAGATCGCCAATTCCCCGCGGGTGCGGGCCGCGGCGCCGACCTCGATGGGTGCGGTGGGTACCGCGCGCGGGCTGGCCGGGGTGTATGCCGCCTCCTTCGGCCCGGTGCCCGAGTTGGGGGTGCGGGTGCCGTTGTTCACCGAGGACACCTGGACGCAGGTTTCGCGGGAGCAGTCCTATGGACCGGACCGCTGCAATGGGTTGACGAAATCCTTCGCGCTGGGTTTTGCTAAGCCCCATGCGCAGGACGATTTTGGTTCGGTGTTTGCCTATGGGCACGCCGGGGCGAACTCGTCGTTATCTTTTGCCGACCCGGTGCACCGGCTGGGCTTCGCCTACCTGCCGGCGTACACCGAGTCGCAGCGCCCGGTCTCGACCGGGGTGGTGCTCTCGAAGTTGGCGCGTGCGGCGGTGCTGAGCGCCCGCGCCTAAGGGCTTTGGTTCGTTCTCAACAGGAAGCAGGTACAGGTGGTACAGAAGTTTGTGGCGCTGGGCGATTCGTTCACCGAGGGCGTGGGGGACGTCGACCTCGAGCGGCCGAATCAGGTGCGCGGGTGGGCGGACCGGGTGGCCGAGGTGCTCTGCGCCGAGGGCGACTGGCAGTACGCGAATCTGGCGGTGCGCGGGAAGAAGATCGGCCAGGTGATCAACCAGCAGCTCGACGCGGCGTTGGCGTTACGCCCGGATTTGGTGACGCTGTATGCCGGAGGCAACGATATCCTGCGCCCGAGCGTGGATATGGATTCGTTGCTCGGTGGCTACGGCGGGATGGTGCGCCGGTTGCGCGCCAGCGGGGCGCAGGTGGTGCTGTTTACCGGGTTCGACACGGTTGATTCGCCGCTGTTCTCGAAGACCCGGCCGCGCACCGCGGTGTACAACGAGCTGGTGCGCGCGATGGCCGACGAATATGGGGCGCTGCTGGCGGATTACTGGCGCTGGCGCGAATTTTCGGACCTGCGCTACTGGGCGGTGGATCGGCTGCATATGAACGAGGCCGGGCATACGTTAATGGCGCAGAAGGTGCTGGGGGTGTTGGCGCAGGCCGGGATCGTCGCCCCCGAGCTGCCCGGGCGGATTCAGCCGCCTCAGCTGGCCGAGCTGCCGGTGAATACCCGCGGGCAACGGTTGCGCGAGGACCTGGGCTGGGCGCGCGAACACCTGGTGCCGTGGGTGCAGCGGCGGCTGCGCGGGACCTCCTCGGGGGACCGGCTCAGCGCCCGCTACCCGGAGTATGTGCGCCTGTCCGGATAGCGAAACCCGTGCTTGGCGTGCGGGTGCGGTGAGCGGTATCATAGCTGTTGGTGGCGCGCCCCATGGGAGCGCCGCGACGCCTTCGACGGATGGCGGGAGAGTCCCGTTCACGCCATGGATGGGCGCCGAAGGAGCAATTTCCTCCCCAGGGAAACTCTCAGGCCCCCGTACCGCCATCACGAGGCAACTCTGGAAAGTAGCCGGTTTGCCCCGGCTCACCGAAGGTGCAAGTGGCCGGTATCGTCTACCGGGTACGTAAAACTCTCAGGTTGTGCAACAGGGTGGGGAGGGAAAGACCTTCCTTTGGCATATGCCATGACCGATCCACCGGAGTTTTTCGCCACCATGACCACATCAACGGTTACCGCCGGCCTACGCGCCGACGAATTTGCCTCCCGCCATATTGGCCCGCGCGGCCATGACGTCGCCACCATGCTTTCGACCTTGGGCTACGGCTCACTGGACGAGCTGGTGGACACCGCCGTGCCGGCCGACATTCGCCAGGAGTCCGCGCTGGACTTGCCGCCGGCTCTGAGCGAAACCGAGGCGTTGGCGCATTTGCGCGAGCTGGCCTCGAAGAACGTGATGAAGACCCAGATGATCGGTCAGGGGTTCTACGACACCATCACCCCGCCGGTGATCCGCCGCAACATCGTGGAGAACCCGGCCTGGTACACCGCCTACACCCCCTACCAGCCGGAGATTTCGCAGGGCCGTTTGGAGGCGCTGCTGAACTTCCAGACCATGATCATGGACCTGACCGCGCTGCCGATCGCCAACGCCTCGCTGTTGGATGAATCCTCGGCCGCCGCCGAGGCCGTGCTGTTGATGCGCCGCGCCAACAAGAAGAAGGCCAATGGCGTGACCGTGCTGGATGCCAACCTGTTCCCGCAGACCCTGCAGGTGATCGAGGGCCGCGCCGAGGCGCTGGGCTTCGAATACCGGGTGCTGGATCTGAGCACCGAGCCGCTGCCGGCCGAAGATATTTCCGGGATCGTGCTGCAGCAGCCCGGGAACGACGGCGCGCTGAGCGACCACTCCGGTGTGATCGCCGCCGCCAAGGAGGCCGGGGCGATGGTGACCGTCGTCGCCGACCTGCTCTCGCTGACCATGATCACCGCCCCGGGCGAGCAGGGGGCCGATATTGCGGTGGGCAACACCCAGCGTTTCGGTGTGCCGCTGTTCTTCGGTGGCCCGCACGCCGCCTACATTGCGGTGCGTCAGGGGCTGGAGCGTTCCATGCCCGGGCGCGTGGTGGGTGTTTCCACCGACGACGCCGGTGCTCCGGCGTACCGCCTAGCCCTGCAGACCCGCGAGCAGCACATTCGCCGCGAGAAGGCCACCAGCAACATCTGCACCGCCCAGGCCCTGCTGGCCGTGTGCGCTTCGATGTACGCGGTGTACCACGGCCCGGCCGGCCTGAAGCAGATCGCCAGCCGCACCCACGAGCACGCCCGCGTGCTGGCCGCCTCGCTGGCCGCCGGTGGCTACGAGCTGGCCGCCGAGTCCTTCTTCGACACCGTGGTGGTGCGCACCGAGCGCGCCGCCGAGCTGATCGCCGCCGCCGCGGACGCCGGGATCAACCTGCGCGCCGTGGACGCCCAGCGCGTGGGCATCTCCACCGACGAGACCACCACCGCCGCCACCGTGCGCACCCTGCTGGAGGTCTTCGGGGTGGAGCTCAGTGCCCCGGAGGGTTTCGAGATCCCGGAAGCGCTGGTGCGTACCAGCGATTACCTGACCCACCCGATCTTCAACAGCATGCGTTCGGAAACCCAGATGCTGCGCTACCTGCGCAAGCTGGCCGACCGCGACCTGGCCCTGGATCGCACCATGATCCCGCTGGGTTCGTGCACCATGAAGCTGAACGCCACCGCCGAGATGGAATCCATCACCTGGCCGGAGTTCGCCTCCATTCACCCCTACGCCCCGGCCGAGCAGACCAGCGGCTGGCGTGAACTGATCGCCGATCTGGAAAACCGGTTGACTACCATCACCGGGTACGCCGGGGTTTCCATCCAGCCCAACGCCGGTTCGCAGGGCGAATACGCCGGGTTGCACGCCATCGCCGCCTACCACGAGGCCAACGGCCAGGGCCAGCGCAATGTCTGCCTGATCCCGGCCTCTGCGCACGGCACCAACGCCGCCAGCGCGGTGCTGGCCGGCCTGAAGGTCGTCGTCGTCAAAACCGCAGCGGATGGCACCATTGACGCCGCTGACCTGGATGCGAAAATCGCCGAGCACAGCGACGATCTGGCCGCGATCATGATCACCTACCCTTCCACCCACGGGGTGTTCGACACCGACGTGCGCGAGGTGTGCGACAAGGTGCACGCCGCCGGCGGCCAGGTGTACATCGACGGTGCGAATATGAACGCGCTGGTCGGCCTGGCTCAGCCCGGTAAGTTCGGCGGCGACGTCAGCCACCTGAACCTGCACAAGACCTTCTGCATCCCGCACGGTGGCGGTGGCCCGGGTGTTGGCCCGGTGGCCGTGGCCGAGCACCTGGTGCCGTTCCTGCCCGGCGACCCCAACGGTCAGTACAGCATGCGCGATGGTGTGCCGGTGGTGTCGACCATGTTCGGTTCGGCCGGTGTGCTGCCGATTTCGTGGGCCTACATTGCGATGATGGGTGGCGAGGGGCTGACCGAGGCCACCAAGCATGCCATTTTGAACGCGAACTACATCGCCCGCCGCCTGAATGAGCACTTCCCGGTGCTGTTCACGGGCAACCAGGAGCTCGTCGCCCACGAGTGCATTCTTGACCTGCGCGAACTAACCGCGAAGACCGGGATCACCGCCGAGGACGTGACCAAGCGCCTGATGGACTTCGGGTTCCACGCCCCGACGCTGGCCTTCCCGGTGCCCGGCACCCTGATGGTCGAGCCGACCGAGTCCGAGGACCTGGGGGAGATCGAACGTTTCATCGAGGCGATGATCACCATCCGCCAGGAAATGGAAGAGGTGCTCGCCGGGGTGTACGAGGCCTCCGAGTCGCCGCTGCGCCGTGCCCCGCACACCGCCGCCGCGGTGGTTTCGAGCAACTGGGACCGCAAGTACTCGGTGGAGCAGGCCGTCTTCCCGGTCCCTGCGCTACGTCAGGATAAGTACTTCCCGCCGGTTGGCCGCATCGACGGTGCCGCCGGTGACCGCAACCTGATCTGCTCCTGCCCGGCCCCCGAAGCCTTCGAAGACTAGGAAACGCCATGACCGAGATTAAGCACACCGCGCTGCATGCCAAGCACGCAGAACTGGGCGCCTCCTTCACCGACTTTGGCGGCTGGGATATGCCGCTGAAGTATGGTTCGGAGCTGGCCGAGCACAAGGCCGTGCGCAGCACCGCGGGCATTTTCGACCTCTCGCATATGGGCGAGGTGTACGTCAGTGGCCCGCAGGCCGCCACCGCGTTGAACACCGCGCTGGCCGGTAATTTCGCGCCGATGAAGGTCGGCAAGGCCAAGTACTCGCTGATCCTCAACGAGCGTGGCACCATCGTCGACGACCTGATCGTGTACCGCCTCGGCGAGGAACGCTACCTGGTGGTGCCCAACGCGGGGAACGCCGTGCGTGTTGCCACCGCGCTGGCCGAACGTTGCGCGGGTTTCGATGTGGAGGTGGACGACGCCTCGGCGCGCACCTCGATGATCGCCGTGCAGGGCCCGAAGGCCGAGGCCATCGTGCGCGAGCTGGCCGCCGACGAGGCGACCGCCACCGCCGTTCGTGACCTGAAATATTACGCGGCCGTCGAGTTGACCCTTGGCGGACTGCCGGTGACCCTGGCCCGCACCGGATACACCGGTGAGGACGGCTTCGAGCTGATCGTGCCGAACGAGCTGGCCGAATCCCTCTGGGAGAAGCTGAGCGCCGCCGGTGCCGAGCACGAGCTCTTGCCCTGCGGTCTGGCCTGCCGTGACTCGCTGCGCCTGGAGGCGGGGATGCCGTTGTACGGCAATGAACTTTCCGAGGAGCGCACCCCTTTCGACGCCGGCTTTGGTCCGGTAGTTTCCTTCAAGAAGGAGGAAGACTTCGTCGGACGCCAGGCGCTGGAGCCGCTGCGCGAGCAGACTCCGTCCCGCAAGTTGGTGGGCCTGAAGGGTCTGGGCAAGCGTGCCGGCCGCGGCGGGTACCCGGTGGTGCACGAAGGTTCGGTCATTGGTGAGATCACCAGCGGTCAGCCCTCGCCGACCCTGGGCTACCCGGTGGCCCTGGCCTACGTCGACGCCGAATTTGCCGAGGTCGGCACGCAGCTCGAGGTCGAGCTGCGCGGTAAGACGCTGCCATTTGTCGTTGTCGAACTGCCGTTCTACACGCGCTCCAAGTAACGTTAATGAAGACGGGATGCTGATGCATCCTGCAAATTCCCTTGGGAGAGGAATACATCGTGAGTAAAGTTCTTTCGTCATTGCGCTACTCGGTAGAGCACGAGTGGGTCGACGCTGCTTCCCCGGCCAAGATCGGCATCACCCAGATTGCTGCCGACGCCCTGGGCGACGTCGTGTACGTCGACCTTCCGGAAGTTGGTAGCGAGGTTACCGCCGGTGACACCTGCGGTGAGGTCGAGTCCACCAAGTCGGTTTCCGACCTGTACTCGCCGGTCTCCGGCACCGTGGTGGAGATCAACCAGGAAGCCATCGACAACCCGGCCCTGCTGAACGAAGACCCCTACGGTGCCGGCTGGCTGTTCACCGTTGAGGTATCCGAGGAAGGCCCGCTGCTTTCGGCAGTCGACTACGCAAGCGCGAACGGTGGAAACGTAGAGTAATGAGCAACAAGACTTTTGAATCTCTTGCCCCGGCGTCGTTGACGCAGTCCTTGGCGGAGTTGGATCCGGAGGTGGCGGCTCGTATTGATGCGGAGTTGGCACGTCAGCAGCGTGGTCTGGAGATGATCGCCTCGGAGAACCATACGGCGCAGGCTGTGATGCAGGCGCAGGGTTCGGTGTTGACGAATAAGTATGCCGAGGGGTATCCGGGTCGCCGGTATTACGGTGGTTGTGAAGAGGTCGATGTGATCGAGACTCTTGCGATTGATCGTTTGAAGGAGTTGTTTGGTGCGGCGTTTGCTAATGTGCAGCCGCATTCGGGGGCTCAGGCGAATGCGTCGGTGTATCACGCGTTGGTGCGTCCCGGGGATACGGTGTTGGGGTTGAACCTGGCGCATGGTGGTCACTTGACGCATGGGATGAAGTTGAACTTCTCGGGTCGTTTGTTCGACATGGTGGCCTACGGTGTGGATGAGCATACCGGTGTGGTGGACATGGACGAGGTTGAGCGTTTGGCGGTGGAGCATCAGCCGAAGATGATTGTGGCTGGTTGGTCGGCGTATCCGCGGCAGTTGGATTTCGAGCGGTTCCGTGCGATTGCGGATAAGGTCGGCGCGTATTTGTGGGTTGATATGGCGCACTTTGCTGGTTTGGTGGCGGCGGGGTTGCATCCTTCGCCGGTGCCGCATGCGCATGTGGTGACCTCGACGACGCATAAGACGTTGGCTGGTCCGCGTGGGGGGATTATTCTCTCGAATGATGCGGAGATTGCGAAGAAGTTGAATTCGGCGGTGTTCCCTGGTCAGCAGGGTGGTCCGTTGGAGCATGTGATTGCTGGTAAGGCGGTTGCGTTTAAGATTGCTGGTTCGCCGGAGTTTAGGGAGCGTCAGGAGCGGACGTTGGCTGGGGCTCGGATTTTGGCGGATCGTTTGATGCAGGCTGATGTGGCGGCGAAGGGTATTAGTGTGCTCTCCGGTGGTACTGATGTGCATTTGGTGTTGGTGGATTTGCGTGAGTCTGAGTTGGATGGTCAGCAGGCTGAGGATTTGTTGGCGCGGGTGGAGATTACGGTGAATCGTAATGCGGTGCCGAATGATCCGCGTCCGCCGATGGTGACTTCGGGGTTGCGGATTGGTACGCCGGCGTTGGCGACGCGTGGGTTCTCCCAGGAGGCGTTTGCGGAGGTTGCTGAGGTGATTGCGCAGGCGTTGATTGCTGGTGCTGAGGGTGATGAGTCGGTGTTGGTGGGGTTGCGTGAGCGTGTGGAGGCTTTGGCTGCTGCGCATCCGCTGTACCCAGAACTGACAAAGGTATCCGAATAGCTTCGGCCTAAAACGTTGCAAGGGCCCGGAGCAGTAAACAACAACTGCCCGGGCCCTTGAGCTACCTCCATGCTCAAAATGAGCATGGAGCTAACCACACATAGTTCTAAGGAAGTGCCGTCATGGCGATCAGTGTTTTCGATCTGTTCTCGGTCGGAATTGGCCCCTCGTCGAGCCACACGGTGGGCCCAATGCGTGCTGCGCACGCGTTTATATCGCAGGTTCATCGCGAGGAGAAGCTAGCCCAGCTCGACTCGTTGCGTATCGACGTTTACGGTTCATTGGCCGCCACCGGTAGGGGGCACGGCACCTTCACTGCGATTATGCTCGGGCTCGAGGGCTTCGAACCCGAGACTATTCTTCCGGCCCAGGTCGACGAACGCCTGACCGATATGGAAAGCACCGGCACGCTGCGCCTGGCCGAGCAGCTCGGCGCCCGCAAAGACATTAGCTACGGCATTCCGGATATGATCCAGCACCCGCTCACGGTGCTGCCGCGGCATACCAACGGGGTCAAGTTCATCGCGCTGGACGCGGACGGCAATGAGCTGGCGAACGAAACCTACTTCTCCGTCGGTGGCGGCTTCATTGTGCGCGAGGGAGCCGAGGAACGCCTCGAGGCGAACCTCGAAGCGAAAATCTCGGAGCAACCCTACCCGTTTTCGACGGCCGCGCAGCTGCTGAAACATGTGGCCGACACCGGCAAGAGCATTGCCGAGATCATGATGGCCAACGAGGAGACCTTCCGCAGCCGCGAGGAAATCCGCGCCGGACTGATTCACATCTTCAACGTCATGGAAGAGTGCAAGGATTCGGCCCTGGAACGCACCGGCGTGCTGCCAGGTGGCTTGAACGTGCGTCGTCGCGCTCCGGAATGGCATGAGCGGTTGCGCAAGGAAGATAAGGACCGCGACCCGGTCTACTGGCAGGAGTGGATCAACCTGGTGGCCCTGGCGGTCAACGAGGAGAACGCCACCGGTGGCCGCGTGGTGACCGCTCCGACCAACGGCGCGGCCGGAATCATCCCGGCGGTGCTGTTCTACGCGACCCATTATGCCCCGGGTGCCAAGTTTTGGAATGAAGAAGAGAAGCACGATGCGGTGATTCGCTTCTTGCTCACCGCCGGTGCCGTGGGCGTGCTCTATAAGGAGCAGGCTTCCATTTCCGGCGCCGAGGTTGGTTGCCAGGGCGAGGTGGGCTCGGCCTCGTCTATGGCCGCCGGCGGCTTGGCCGAGGTGCTCGGTGGCACCCCGGCACAGGTGGAGAACGCCGCGGAGATCGCCATGGAACATAACTTGGGCCTGACTTGTGACCCGATCGGTGGCCTGGTGCAGATTCCGTGCATCGAACGTAACGCCATTGCCGCCTCGAAGGCCGTGAACGCGGCTAAGATGGCGCTGATGGGCGACGGTGAGCACCACGTGAGCCTCGACGAGGTCATCATTACGATGCGCGAAACCGGCAAGGACATGAGCGATAAGTACAAGGAGACGGCGATGGGCGGCCTCGCCGTGAACGTCGTCGAATGCTAGCTCGGTAACAGTTTGGCGCGGCCCACTCGCTTGGCGGGTGGGCCGCGTTCGTCGTTAATGGAAGCCTGCGGCTTATTAATGAGCGTAGGCCGTCGCGGCCCCGGGTACGAGCCGCGCGGGAAGAGCGCAGGAGCTCAGTCCGAGATGCGACGGGTCAGCTCGAGGAGGGCCACGCGTGCGGGGTGCGGATCGGTGAGCAGGGCCAGGTGATCGCTGGCCAGGGTCGTCACCGGCCAGCCCAAGGTGGCGCCGCGCTCGGCCTGCTCCCGGTAGGCCTCGCTAAGTTGCAGGTACGCGCAGGGCGCATCGGGCCAGCCGGGCACGACCGGCCGGCTCTCCTCGAACATGGCCATCGGCAGTCGTGGACAGTCCGCATCGAAGCGTGCGCGCAGTTCGGCGTCGGGCACTAGCTGCGCGAGGGTCTCGGAATCCCACCACCGCGACCAGCGCGGCAACCAGCCCTCGGTGGCCATATTCCGCAGCTGCCGGACGAGTTCGGGCGGAGCCTCATCCGCCCAGCTTCGACCGGGAGTGGGCAGGCCGGCGTCGACGAAGACATATCCCGCGACGGACCCCAACGCACTACCGATTGCCGGCAATAGTGGGCCCGCCCCGCTGTGGCCCACGAGGACCGGCCGTTCATGATCGGCCGCGGCAGCCGCCGCAGCGACCTGCCGGGCGCAGTACGGCGGCCCGCCCTCCAGCGTATTGCGCAGGTCGGGGATGGTGACCCTGTGACCGTCCGCGCGCAGGTCCGCGGCCAGCGCGTCCCAGGTTGCGGGGCCGACCAAGGGGCTGTGCACGAGCAAGTAGGTAACGCTCATGCCCCCAGCATGGCACCTGCCTCGCACCGCGGACCAGAGGCCGCATTTGTTAATGGGGCGTGATCTGCCTCATGTAGCATGGAGTTTCTGCTCCGGTCTGTGATAGACCTAGTTTTGGTGCCGATCTGTGGTGCCCACAAAGTACGGGAGGTGAATGAATATGGACGACAGTCGCAGTCGATCTAGCTACGCGCGATGCCCATTTCACCTTCCGCTGGCCTCTCTCTGAGCCACTAGCGACGTTGATCTGCGCTCGCGCCTCCGAATAGTTATGCCGCGCGCAAGAGCTGACACTCAGTGATAACGGTGGATAAGTCCACCATTTCAATCGGGGCGATTCTGCCCCGCGTTACTCTGCCGAGTGACCTTTGGCGCGCATAATCCCAAGTGAGTGTGTGTCATGACGCAAGAAGTAATGGTCGACTTTTCACCCATCGAGTCGCTGCTGGAGGCTGAACTCGATGCCGCCGCACTGCGCGAACTGGCCGACTGGCTGGCTCCGCTGAGCGCCTACGCGGTCCGCGAGCTCATTCGCCGACTGCCCTCCGAGCGCGCCGCCATCGTGTTTCGACTGCTGGACCGGGCCCGCGCCGTCGAACTCTTTGAACATCTCGAACCGGCGCTGCGCGCGGACCTGTTTCAGGGGCTCCAAGACTCCGACGTAGCCGCCGTCTTTGCCGCGCTGGATGTCGAGGAACGCGTGGCGTTGCTCGACGAGCTGCCCGCCGGCATCGCCGCGCGCCTGCTCCAAGGGCTGGGGGAGAGCGAACGCGCCAAAACCAAGGTGCTGCTCGGCTATGAGCCGGGTGTCGTCGGACATATGATGAGCCCAAATTTCGTGGTGACCCATCCGTGGCTGAGTGTGGCCGAGACGATGGAGCGGGTGCGCGCCGGACTCGATACGGCCGAGAGCGTATACACGCTGGTGGTGACCGACGAGCAGCGACGTATCGCCGGAGTGGTCTCGCTGCGCGAACTGCTTGGCGCTGCCGAGTCGACGCTGATCTCCGAGCTGCTCACCGAGGCCTATGCGGTGCAGGCCAGCGAGCCGGCCGACGACGCCGCGCGGCGTACCGTCGAACAGAAAATGCTCCTCGTGCCGGTGCTGGACACCCAGCAGCGGGTGGTCGGCGTGCTCAGCCTGGACGACGCGGTGGCGCTGCGCGAGCAGTCCGAAGCGCAACGCACCGCGCGCGGCTCCGGTAGTGAACCGCTGCGCCGCGCCTACCTGAACACTCCGGTGCGCGCCCTGGTGCGCTCACGCATCGTCTGGCTCTTCGTGCTGGCGATTGGCGCCACGCTCACCGTGCAGGTGCTCTCGGGTTTCGAGCAGGTTCTTCAGAGCATGGTGGTGCTCAGCCTCTTCGTCCCGCTGCTGGTGGGCATCGGCGGGAATACCGGGAATCAGGCCGCGACCACGGTCACCCGGGCACTGGCCATGGGGGATGTGCGGGTGCGCGACGTGGTTAAGGTGCTGGTGCGCGAGGCGCTGGTGGGACTGTGCTTGGGGGCGGTGCTGGGCACCTTGGGCTGCCTGCTCACGGGGGTGCTCTTTGGCTGGTCGATCGGCGCGGTCATTGGGCTGACGCTGTTGGCGCTGTGCACCCTGGCCGCGAGCGTCGGCGGGGTCATGCCGATGATCGGCAAGGCGTTGAAGGTCGATCCGGCGGTGTTCTCCAACCCCTTTATTTCCACGCTGGTCGACGCGATGGGCCTGCTGATCTACCTCGGGATCGCGACGCTGGTTCTCGGCGTTTAGCTACCGGCGAAAGCCGGTGTGCCCGGTGGAATGGGCGCATCGGCGGCCGGGGGAAAACGGCGCTGGGCGCAACTCTTCAAAAGCCGCGAACGGGGTGTTAGGTTAGTCACACGGATCTAGTCGCGGCGCGGCTTGCTGCCGCGCCTTGAAGGGAGTCAGCATGGCATTGCGCGCGGATTCTAATGGAATTGACGCCTCGCTCTATCGGAAATCCGGCCCCTGGTGCACCGTCTTGGCGGACGTCTCTTTGGGCACTACCGCGGCGCAGGAAGCCGCCGACCAGCTACCCGAGAAGGTAGCAAAAATTTTGACGAGCCAGCAGGCGGATCCGCGAGACATCCAGGCGGTGACCCAAGCCCTTCGTCCGGCACCGGGGTTGCGTGCCCCGGTGGCCCGATTCGTTGCCGTGCGCGACGGGCAGGTGGAACTCGATGAGGTGATTCCGGGGCTGTCTGTGGACGCACCGGAGGTGGACTGCGGGCAGTTCCCGAACTTTGTGGCCCTGGCCCGCGCCCGCGGTGGCGCATTTTCCTATCTGGTGGCCGAGGTCGGTCGTGACGGCGGCGAGGTGCACCTGTATAACACCGCCGCCCCGCACCGACTGGATTCCGGCGGAATCGTCGGCGACCCGGAGGATACGCACCGGGCCCGTAAGGTTCCCGGGGCCTACGACCAGCCCAAGGCACAGGCCGCGGCCGATGAGATGTCCCGACGCAACGCAGAGGAAGTGGCCGAGCTGATTACGCAGATGGCCACCGATAACTATGTGCGTCTCATTGTGCTCTCGGGCGATGTGAAATCGCGGGAAACGGTGGCCGGGATGCTACCGGTGGCGCTACGCCCGCTGGTTGAGGTCATCGACGCGCATACGCGCACCGGTGGTGCCGACCCGCGCCAGGTGGATGCACGCATCGCCGAGCTGGTGGAGTCGGTCAATGAGGCCTCCGTCAAGGAGCTGCAGCAGAAGCTAGCCGAACGCGATGCAAACGGCCGCGCCCAGCTGGCCGTGGGCATCGACGAGGTGGTGGGGGCGTTGCAGTTGGCGCAGGCCGACACGGTGCTGGTGGGACGCTATCAGGATGAGCACACCTTGCGTGCGCTGAGCTCCGAACCTTGGCTGGCCTGTGAGGATTCGGATGATCACGCCGAGTTGGTGCTCGGTTCCTGGCCGGCACCCGAGGTGCTGTTGCGGGCCACGGCGTTGACCGATGCGACCATTCGTTATGTGCCGGATGAAGTGTTGCCCGACGGGGCGGGCATTGCCGCACTGCTGCGGTGGCCGCGGGTGAGCTAGCACGGTAGCTACGCGGTAGACGTAAGGGCCGCAATTCTCATGTGAGAGTTGCGGCCCTTCGCGTTGCTTAGTGCTGGGTCGGTGGCAGTGGCGCCCCCGGTTCACCGTCTCCGGTGGCCGGTGGCGGGGTGGGGCGAGCGTAGGGATTCGGCACCCCTGGCCAGGTCGGTGCCGGCGCCCCGAACGGTCCACGCGGATCCATCGGTGGGCGTGGTGGCAACGGAGGCAGCGGATCGGCGGTGCGCTGGATCCCGAGCCGGGTCGCGGCCTTCACGAGGATGTAGGTCATGATCGCCATGAAACCTACGGAAATGAGCAGGCTTTCGAGGGTGCCTTCGGTTTGATTCAGGTCCGCGTAGCCCACAGTGCCCAGCAGGAACAGGCTCACGTTGTTCACCACGTGCAAGGCAATGGCTGCTTCCAGTCCGCCGGTGCGCCAGGTGAGGTAGCCGGCGGCCACGGCAAAGAAGGTGACGTCGAGCATGCCGTAGATGTCGTAGAGGTGCCCGAAGGTGAATAGTGGGATCGGCAAGAGGATGGCGAAGGCCGGATGGCGCAGCCAGCTACCGACGGCCTGCATGAGCAGGCCACGGAAGACCAGCTCTTCGGCGGCCGCCTGAAAAGGCACGAGCAGAATGATCAGCAGCGCCAGCGTCAGCGGAGCGGCGGGAGGTTCGAACTGCGGGGCCAGAGTGCCCGCGCCGATCGCCTCGATCCCCAGCACCAGGGCTAGATAGGGCACATAGCTGGCCAGGCAGAGGCCCAGGGCCACCAACAGCCAGCGGGTGCGTAGTTTTCCGGCCACGGAGAGCAAAACGCCCCAGGGTTTCGGGCCGAGCAAGACGTAGGCCAGCAGTACCGCCGGTATGAGCGCGATCAGCGAGACCATCGTGAAGATGAAAACGGGCGGGCTGCCCATGTCGATGCTGTCGAACGGGGTGCTCGGAGCGTCGGTCTCCATCCAGAAGGCCGGGTTGAACATGGCCGAAATGAAGACGACCAGGAAGGCCGCGATGAGCAGGACCAGGTAGAAGCCCAGAGTGGTGCCGCCCAGGGCCAGCGGACGCCACCACCGGAAGCGGTGGTCGCGGCGAAGGAGTCGGTGGTAGGCCAAAGGCGCATCGTGCTCGTGCATGGCTCTATTCTTTCCTGTGCGCGGCACGCCGTGCATGACTCTTACGGAGGATATGTGGGCTCATCCTAAATGGCTACACTTGGCAGGTACTTTCCCTTTTGTCTCAAGCAAGGAGCGCGGCAGTAGTGGGCCACAGCCACAGTCACGATCAAGCGATCCTCATCGACCCGGCCCGGCGCCGACGCGCCTCGATTATCTTGTGGGCGCTACTCGCGCCCATCGGCGCGTTGGCGCTGGTGATGGTGATCGTGTTGTGGCCGCAGGGCAGCTATGACCGTTTCGCGCTGAATGGTTCGATGGATGTTGCCGGGGGAGCCTCCATGCAGACCGGTACGGTGACTCGCTCGCTGGAGCAGGATTGCCCCTCGAGTCAGGGCCTGGAGGAGGTTGGGGGCAAAACCCTGAGTTGCACGGTCACCTACGTGATGCCCTCCGATGGTGGGGCGGAGATTCAACTGGAGATTCCGGCCGAGCAGTTGCAGGCCCGGCAACCGCGGGCCGGCGATGAATTGCGCTATTTGGACCTTTCGGCGGTGGACACCACCTCGGGCGCCCCCTATGTGTTCGTCGACTATGTGCGCACGCTGCCGATGATTCTGCTGGCGCTGGCCTACGCACTGGTCGTGGTGCTGGTGGCCGGTTGGCGTGGGACGCGCGCGATGATCGGGTTGGTCGGTGGCCTGGTGTTCATGGTGGCCTATATGGTGCCGGCGTTGCTGGAGGGCGGCAACCCGGTGCTGATCGCATTGACGGGGTCGACGACGATCATGTTCGTTGCCCTGTATTTCGCCCATGGGCTCAACGCGAAAACTTCGACGGCGCTACTCGGGACGCTTTTCGGGTTGGCGGTGACGGCCGGGCTGGCGGTGTGGTTGACCGACGCGGCGGCGCTGACCGGAGCCAATGACGAACATGCCATGACGCTATCTACCGTGGCGCCCCAAGTTTCACTTCCGGGCCTGCTGATTTGTGGACTGTTGATCGGTGGCATGGGTGTGCTGAACGACGTGACCATTACGCAGTCGGCCACGGTGTGGGAGTTGGCCGAAACTGCCCCGCACGCCAAGGCCTCCGAATTGTTCCTTAAGGGGATGCGCATTGGGCGGGACCATATTGCCTCGACCGTCTACACCATTGCCTTTGCCTACGCGGGTGCGGCCCTGCCGGTTTTGGCCATTGCGGCGTTGAGCGATCAGAGTTTCGGCACGACGCTGGGTACCGGCGGCATGGCCGAAGAGGTGATCCGCATTCTGATTGGCTCCATCGGCCTGGTGCTCGCCATCCCCGTGACCACCGCGATTGCGGTGATCGTGGTGAAGGCTACCGGTACCGGCGGGGCGCATGGACGTCGCAGCGCACGCGCTACACCTACTCCAATTGCGATTGATTCTCAACTATAGGTAGAATGATTCTCGATAAAGATTTTGACTGAAAGGTGGGACGCGTCGATGAAGCGTCGGGGATTGGCAATTGCGGTGGCCGTAGCGCCATTGGTGGCCGTGGCATTGACCGGGTGCGGTAGTAAAACGCCGGAGGCCGCCGCCGGGGAGCAAGCTCTGACCGTCGTTGCCACCACCAACGTCTATGGCGACATTGCCCGTCAGATTGGCGGTGAGCACGTCGAGGTCAACGAGATCATTTCCTCGGCCGCCCAGGATCCGCACTCTTACGAACCCACCGCGCAGGACAAGCTGGCGATCTCCAAGGCCGACATTGTGCTGGCTAACGGTGGTGGTTACGACCAATTCGTTGATTCGCTGGTCGAGTCGTTGCCGAACCATGACCAGTTAGAGCTGATTCACGCGGTCGACGGTTCGCCGGTCGCCGTCGAAGATGAGCATGCCGAGGAGTCAGGCCACGAGGGTGAGAGTGCCGAGGAGCATGCCGCGCACGCCGACGAAGAGCACGCCGACGAGGACAAGGGCCACGAGGGCCATGCCCACGCCGGGTACAACGAGCATGTCTGGTATGACCTAGAGAGCATGGAGCTACTCGGGCAGAAGCTGGCCGAGAAGTTCTCCGCCGAGGACGCCGCGAATGCGCAAAGCTACGAGCAGAACGCACAGGCTTTCGGCAAGGAACTTGAAGCGCTGAAGCAGAAGCTGACCGAGAGCGGGCTGAAGGGTAAAGACTTCGCGATGACCGAGCCGGTGCCCTACCACCTGCTCACCGCCGCGGGTATGCACGATGCCACCGTCGAGGGCCTGAGCGAAGCCGTCGAAGAGGGCGAGGACATTTCGCCGCTCGCGCTCAAGCAGGCCGAAGAGGATCTGGCCTCGGGCAAGATCGCGGTACTGGCCTACAACGTGCAAACCGAGGGGCCGGAAACCAAGAAGCTGCGCGCCGCGGCCGAGGCGGCCAAGGTGCCGGTGGTGGAGCTGACCGAGACCATCACCGACGATTCCAGCTACCTGACGTGGATGGGCGCGAACATCGACAAACTCGTCGAAGCCGCCGGATAGCCTTGGCCTCGACGTAGACTGGTGCCCATGCCAGGAGTCGACGTCGTACTACGTCGCACGCTTAGCCGTGCGCGTTCCCTGATCGCCGAACGCCGCGTGCGTTCGGCGATCGAAGTTTCCGGCCGCGATGCTCGCGGGGCCGAGGTAGTGATCTTCTTCGCCGAACCGGTCGGCCAGTTCTACCAGCTGGGCGTGTGGTTGCCGGTGTTCGAGCGGCTCGCCGAACGTGGTGTGCGCGTGGGGCTGATCCTCATGGATGCGCTCAGCGCCCGTGAGGCGATGTCCCGCTCAAGCTTGCCGGTCTATTTTTCGCGTTCCATGCAGAGCATCGAGCAGCGCCTGGAGCAGGACGGTACCCGGGTGATCTGCTACGTGAATAATGCGCAGGCGAACTTCACCATGCTGCGCTGGACGGGCTCGGCCCACGTGCACCTGAACCACGGGGAAAGCGAAAAGGCCTCGATGGTCTCCAACCAGCTCAAAGCCTATGACGTGGCCGCGGTGACCGGTACCGCGGCCATCGAACGCATTGCGCAGAATATCCCGCGCTTCGAGCTCTCTCATGCGGTGGCCATCGGCCGCCCGCAGCTCGATGCCTTGCCCGCACGCCCCGCTCGCGGGTCGAAACTCCGGGTGCTCTACGCCCCCACCTGGGAGGGCGACTCACAGGCCATGGCCTACTCGTCGATCCCGACTCACGGACGGGCGATCCTCGAGGAACTCAGCGGCGTGGCGGGCATCGAACTGATTTTCCGTCCGCATCCGAAAACCGGGGATGTCAGCGGCGCGGTGCGGCGCGAAATTACCCAGCTGCGTAAGGAGTTCGCCGACGTGCTCGACGAGCAGAGCGACCCCGGGGTCCTGCTCAATGACGCCGATGTGGCGATCTGCGATATTTCCGCGATGGCCTACGACGCGTTGGCGCTGAATATTCCGTTGCTGCTCGTCGGGGAGCGTGACTGCCAGTTGCGTCGTCGCCTGCCCGCGCAGCAGCTGCTTTCCGCTCAAGCGCCGGTGGCCGCCACCGTGCGGACGCTGGCCGAGGCCGGAGTGAGCGCGCAGCAGGCCGAACTCGCCAGCTACTTCTTCGCCAGCACCGAGAAGGGGCGGGGCACCGAGCTGCTACACGAACTACTCGAAAGGCTCTAAACAATGACGCAGAAGATTATTGCCCCGCGGCTGCGAGCCGGTGACACCGTGCGCGTGATCGCGCCCTCCTGCTCACGGAGTTTCGTGATGGAGTACGACAATACGCGGTGGATCGACGAGCGTTTCACCGCGCTGGGTCTGCAGCAGAGCTTCGGGGCGCATGTGGATGAGCGCGACGAATTCGATTCCAGCAGCATCGCGCACCGCGTGGCGGATCTGCACGCCGCGTTCGCCGACGAGACGGTCAACGGGGTGCTCAGCGTCATCGGTGGGTACAACGCCAATGAGTTGCTGCCCTACCTGGACTTCGACCTCATCGCCGAGCACCCGAAGGTCTTCTGCGGCTACTCCGATATCACGGTGCTAGCCAACGCCATGCACGCCAAGACCGGGCTGGTGACCTATGTGGGGGCGCACTGGTCCAGCTTCGGGATGCGCGATCACTTCGAACCCACCGGCCAGTGGTTCCACGACGCCCTGTTTGGGCACGACTGGCAGATCGAGCACGCCAGTGAATACACCGACGACCCGTGGTTCATGGACCAAGATGCGCGCACCGTGCATGCCACCGACGGACCCTGGGTGCTACACGAAGGGGCCGCGCAGGGACGCGTGATCGGCGGGAATCTGTGCACGCTGAACCTGTTGCAGGGCACCGAATGGATGCCGCGGCTCGACGGGGCGGTGCTGTTTGTCGAAGATGACGCCGCCGGGGATGTGCACGAATTCGCCCGTCAGTTCGCCGCACTGCTTCACAGCGCGGCCGGGCAACGGTTGGCGGGGATTGCGATCGGACGGTTCCAACGGGCAAGCGGCATCGACCGGGCGCTGCTCGAAGCGGTGGTGGCCAAGCACCCGCAACTGGCGCAGCTTCCGGTGGTGGCGAACCTCGACTTCGGGCACACCAGCCCGATGTTCACCCTGCCCATCGGGGGCAACGCGCGGCTTCGGGCCGAAGCCGGCGGCGTCCAGCTGAGCCTCGGTCACTAACGCGCCCGGAAGACCGTATCCTGCCAGTCGCGGTGCGCGGCCGTATCGTGTGAGATGAGCACGTGCTTGATGTTGGTGTACTCGTCGAAGGAGTACTGGCTCATATCCTTGCCCATGCCCGAGGCCTTGTACCCGCCGTGCGGCATATCCGAAATGATCGGAATGTGCTCGTTGATCCAGACGCACCCGGCCTGTATTTCCGCCGCGGCCCGCAGGGCCAAATCCAGGTCCTTGGTCCAGGCGCTGGCCGCCAGCCCGTAGGGGGTGTCATTGGCCAGTTCCAGGGCCTGGTCGACCTCGTCGAAGGGCAGCACGGTCAGTACCGGGCCGAAGACCTCGTCCTGCACGATGGCCGAGTCTTGTGCCGCCGCGGTGATCAGGGTGGGGCGGTAGAAGTTGCCCGGGCGCGGTTCGCGGCGTCCGCCGGCGACCACCTGGGCCCCGTCGCGCACGGCGGCCTGAACCATGGAATCCACCTTGTCCAGGTGCGCCTGGCTGATCAGCGCTCCCATGTCGGTTCCCGGGTCGGTGGGGTCGCCGACGACCATGACCTCCATCAGCTCGGCGACCCGGGCGACGAACTCATCGAAGCGTGAGCGGTGCACATAGGCGCGGGTTGCGGCGGTGCAGTCCTGACCGCCATTAATGGTGCAGGCCGCCACCGCACCGTGGGCGGCGGCGTTCAGGTCGGCGTCGGCGAACACCACGAAGGGGGCCTTGCCGCCTAATTCCAGGTGCACCCGGGTGCCGCTTTCGGCGGCCAGCGCCATAATGTGTCGACCTACCGCGGTGGACCCGGTGAAGGAGGTCATGCGCACCAGTTCGTGGCGGACGAGGGCTTCTCCCACCACCGGTCCGGTGCCGACCACGATATTGATCACCCCGTCCGGGAGCCCGGCGGCGTGGGCGGCCTCGGCGAAGAGGAGCGAGGTGCCCGGGGTCATTTCGCTGGGTTTGAGCACGATGGTGTTGCCCGCGGCGATGGCCGGCAGAATTTTCCAGGCCGCCATCTGCAGCGGGTAGTTCCACGGGGCGATGGAGCCGATGACGCCGATGGGTTCGCGGCGGATCATCGAGGTGGAATTGCCCAGATAGTCGCCGGCGGCCAGGCCCCGGAGATTGCGGGCGGCACCGGCGAAGAAGCGGACGTTATCGATGGTGCCGGGAATGTCGAATTCGGTGGACATCCGGATGCTCTTACCGGTCTGGGCGGTTTCCAGTGCGGCGAACTGCGCGGCGCGGGCCTCGAGTTCGTCGGCCAGGGCCAGCAAGTGGCCGGAGCGTTCGGCGGGGGTCAGTTTGCTCCACGGGCCGAAGGCGGCGGCCGCCGCGTTGACCGCGGCGTCGACCTGTTCTGGGCTGGCGGTGTCGATCTCAAGCAGTGGTTCGCCGGTGGCCGGGTTAATGCGGGTGATCGTCTCACCACTGCCCCGGTGATAGGCCCCGGCGAAGTACTGGTGTCCGTGCGGGAAGTCGGTGCTGGCCATGAGAGCTCCTTGGATGGGTGGTTAGCGGGAAAGATAGAGTTTGCGCAGGGTGCTGTGGACCTGCCAGTGGGTGTGCATCCCGGCGTGCAGGCGGATCAGGCTTCCGGGGACCAGCGCGAGTTCTTGGGCCGCGAAGCCGTTCGAAGCCAGCACCTTCAACGTGGCGGTGCCGGCGATGACCAGGAAGTATTCGTCGTCCTCCACATCCTGCATGGTGCCGACAGACATCTCCCAGAGGCCCGCGGCGCCTGCCGGTGCGTCGGGTAGTTCGTAGAGTGCGGTCGTGGTGGGTTCCTCGCCGAGGCATTGGGGTGGTTCCACCCGGTGGTGGGTCAGCGGTAGGTCTAGCGCGTTGTGGGCGGTGGCGGCCGGGCGCATCAGGAATCGAATCCCATGCCGAGGGCGTCCATGGCCTTGAGGAAGGCGGAGCGGCGGCCCCGGTTCCGGTCGGCGCGGATCAGCTCATGGGTCATGAGTTTCACCCCGAGCCAGGCGGCCGGTTCGGGTGGGAAGGGCAGGGGTTTGTCGCGGACCATCTGCAATTGCGTCAGTTCGGTGCGTTTCCCGGAGAGCAGGTCCAGCATGACCTTGGCCCCGAAGCGGGTGGCGCCCACGCCGAGCCCGGTGAAGCCGGCGCAGTAGGCGACTCGTCCGTCGTAGGCGGTGTCGAAGAAGGCGAAGAAACGTGAGCAGGTGTCGATCGCTCCACCCCAGGCGTGGGAGAACCGCACCTCGCTCAGCTGTGGGAAGGAGCCGAGGAAATGTGCCGCGAGTTTGCGGAAGGTGGCGGGGTTGGTGTCGTAGCGCGAGCGCACCCGCCCGCCGAAGTGGTAGAGCGCATCGTAGCCGCCGTAGAGGATCCGGAATTTTCCCTGCTCATCGAGGGTGGGCCGGGCGTAGTGAAAGCGGTTGTTCAAATCCGCCAGGCCGGTGAGTTTCTCCCAGCCAATGGCCTCGCGCTGTTGTTCGGTCAGCGGCTCGGTCATCAGGGCGTAGTCGTAGACCGGGATGGTGTGTAGCCGGTGCCGGGCGAGCAATGAGGGGAAGGCGTTGGTGGCCAGGGCGACGCGGGCGGCATACACCGCGCCGTCCGCGGTGCCCACGCGGAGCCGGCCGGAGGACTCGGTGAGATCCTCGGCGCGGCTGTGCTCAAAGATGCGCACCCCCAGCTCACGGCAGACGCGGGCCAGTTCCCAGGCCAGCTTGGCCGGGTGCACCAGCACGGTGCCGGTGCGGTCCCAACTGCCGGCCAAGAAGTCCGGTGAGTCGATCATCGCCCGGGTGGCCGCGGCATCCAGGAAGTCAACCTGTGCATGCTCTTGGGCTTCTTCGCGGAGCCACGCCACCTGATGCGCCTCGGTGGCCACCGAGAGCACGCCCTGCTCGACGAGATCGACGTCCATCGAGTACCGCTTAATGGTGTCGATCAGTTCGGCGAGGTTGGCGAAGCCCAATTCGGTCAGCCGGGCGTTCTCGGTGGGCAGGTGGGCTTGGCCGTTGGATTCGCCGTGCACCAGCGAGGCCTCGCAGAAGCCGCCGTTGCGTCCGGAGGCAGCCCAGCCGATGCGTTGGGCCTCAAGCAGGACGACGTTGCGCCCCGGGTCGCGTTCCTTCGCCTGCAGCGCGGTCCACAGCCCGGTGTAGCCGCCGCCGACGATCAGCAGGTCGGCCTGTATCTCGGTGTTCAGCGCGCCGGCCGCGGCGGGGCGGCGGTCGCTATCGAGCCAATAGGGGGTGTGGCTGGCGCCGGCTAAGGCGTGGTCGATGGCCGCGGGGGAGATGCGGCGCTCGTGCCGGTCAAAGGTGGTTTCGGTCTGTGGTGCCATGATGGGTCCTCGGTGGGTCGGTCGATGCTCCTAACGGGTGGGCATGACGCGACGACCAGGGTCCCAGGGTAAGGGTGCTTCCGCGCTCCAAGCGTTGCCGGGAGTCGGGGAGCAAGGGCAGGTGAGGGCAGGATTCCAGGCGCTAGCCACGGTATCCCTCTTCTCAAACAAGCCTCGAATGAATGTGATTCATATCATGTATACGTGAGGTGGGGGTGGGCCGTCAATGGCCGGGGTTGGACGGTTCCGGCGCAAAGTAGAGATCGCTGTGGAGTTTGCAGCCCGGATTGAACCGTGCGGCGCAGTGCGGACACTGCTCGCTGGCCAAGTAACTGGTAACGCTCAGCTCGTGGCGGCACACCCCGCAGAGCACCACCGGTTCCGCGCGGCGCTCCACCGGCCACGGCTGGGCCGGGTGATCCGCGAGCTCGGCATGGCACAGATGGCAGGGGTAGTAGTAGCCGCAGCAGATGAATTTGATGGCGATGACATCGAGGGCGGTGTGATAGTGCGCGCAGCGGGTCTGCGCATCCATCTGCACCCCGCGTACCTCAACTGCCTGGCTCATGCCACCGAGTTTAGTCGCCGTAGCGTGGCTCGCGGTGCCCGGACCTGGGTTCGGGTGCGCCGCAGGTGCATCGCGCAGAGCAGCATCACCGCGAATTCGGCCACCGCCATCCACGCCATGGAGGCGCTCGCCGTGGCGTGCCCGGAGTGGCCGGCCCCATGCTGATGGACCCATGGAAGACCGAGGATCAGCAGGGCATGAACGATAACCATGAGCCCGCTCATCAGCATCAGGCCGCCTAGCGCCCCGCCGCGCCATGTCTCCAGCGCGCATTTGCCGCAGAGCCCGGCCATGGCCACGAGGGCCACCGACCAGTAGGCGCCGTGGTGGCCAGCGATGGCCATGACCACGTGGGCGAACGCCAGCAGCGCGGACAGCATGGCGATCACCCGCGTGGTCAGGCCGCTCATGCTACTTCTCGCCCGCGCAGCAGCCCGAGTCGCCATTCGAGTCGCTCGCGCAGCAACCGTGCTTGGCCGGCTCGGGGACGTCGAGCACCGGGGAACGGTCGAAGAACCCCTCGGGACGCAACGTGAAGCCCACGGTGTCTACCGGCATGATCGGCCAATCCTCGGTGCGCGGGAAGTGGGTAAGCGCGAAGCTGTGCCACAGGCTGATCTGTTCGGTGTCCACGTTGTGGTTGGCCTTGACCCAGTCGGCCATGCCGCTCACGCCCGGGTTCTGGTTGACGAAGTCGCCGGTGGGGTAACGCTGCGCAGCGTCGCGCTTGGTCACCCAGAGCGACTTGGTGGCGAAGCTGGCCCGCTTGTTCACGCTCGAACCCTCGGCGGCCAACATGGTGGGGTTACCCTGCGGCAGCAGCTTGTAGCCCACCGGGTGACCCAATCGGTTCGTCGACTGCGGGTTGGTCACGATCCAGCTGCGTCCGGCTTCCATTCGGGTATCGCGGGCCGCTTCCTGTTCGGTGGCCAGCACCCGGTGGCTACGGGTGAAGGCGTTGCCGCGCGGGTTCTCCTCGCTGAAGGGCAGGCGCACGGCTTCTTCTTCGATGACGCGGCTGGGACCGTCGTCCAGCGCGAAGTCCAATCGCGCGCCGAAGATGTGCTGGTGGAAGGGGGCGCCGAGCCCGGGGGCCAGCTCGGAGGCGAAGCGTTCGTCGCGCATGGCCGAGGTGAAGACGATGCCGGTGGCCTTGGCCTCGAATTCGATGGTGCCATCGAGGTAGAGGTACCAGTAGAAGCCGTAGTCGTAGTTGCCCACGGTGGTGAAGAAGGAGATCACCAGGCGGCGGTTGCGGCGCGTGTATTTGACCCCGGACCAGTCGTCGGAGTGCTTGGCCAGGATCGAGGCGTCCTCTTCGTGCATGCAGATGCCGTTGAGGATGGTGCGTGGGTTGCCCTGGTTGTCGGCGATCACCGGGGAGATGTAGTGGATTTCGCCCAGGCAGTCGCAGCCGAGTTCCAGGGAGTTGGCGCAGGAGCCGATGAGGTACTCGCCGGTGTCGAAGTAGTTCTGCCAGCTGCGCACCGGGGACGGGTCGCCGTAGGGGACGAGCATTTCGGCGATGGAGGCTCGGTTCAAAATGGTGCGGCGCGCGCCCTTGTCCTTATCGTCGAAGGCGATGTTGTAGAGCACCAGGCCCTCGCGCATGTCGAAGCCGACATCCAGCGACCACTTTTCCCATTCGACGTGGTTGCTGTCGCTGACGCTGAAGCTCGGGCCCTCGGGCTGGGTGATCTCGATGGGCTTCTGGCTGGTGCGCAGCTCTCCGGTCAGCGAGGGGTCGGTGTAGTTGCCATGCTCGGCCGGGATGTCGACGACACCGAAATCCAGGATCTGGTCGACCTGCTTCGCGATGGTGTCCACGTAGACCACCAGCCCGTCGATGGGGTGGGCCCAGGCAGAGTCGGTGGGGTGGTCCTGGCGGAAAGCCAGGCCGCGCAGCATGCGGCGGCCGACCTCCTCGGGATATTCGAAGACGCCGGCGGAGAGCGGGGCCACGCGCACCTGTTCGGTGCTCAGTCCGCGTTTGGCCAAGGCCTCGACCCAGCGCGGGTCGGCGTTGACGATTTCTTCGACGCTTCCGAAGTCTTCGGCGAGTACCGGCAGCTGCCCGGTGGCGCCCGGGTCGAGCTCGGTGACCGACTCGACGCTACCCTCGCTCAGGTTCAGCACGATGTCCTTGGGCTCGTTCAGCTTCACATCCAGCGTCATCACACGCACGCGGCGTTGCTGCGGGTGCTGCACGCTGGGGTCCTCGAGTCCCAGGTAGGCGACGCGGGTGTCGCTCCCGAAGAGGGAGTTGGCGGACAGTAGCTCGCGGGCCTGGTGCACCTCGTCGGCGGACAGCAGCTGGTAGTTAGCGGTCTGGACGGTCATTGGAGACTCCTGTGTGCGGTGTTGGGTGGGTCACGTGTTTCTCTCTGAGTGTAGAGAATAATCGCTGAGTAGACTCGAAGACAAGAGGTTGCGACAAACTTCTGGTCTACGCACCTAGGATTGAGCCATGCCCCGGATTATCGACCACGACTCAAAACGCCGCGAGATTATCGAGATCACGTGGCGCTTCATCGCCCAACACGGCTACGACAAATTGAATCTGCGGGATCTGGCGGCCGCCGCGGGGTATGCCAACGGCGGGCTGAAAACCTACTTCGCCACGCGGGATGACATCCTGGTGGCCACCTTCCAGTTCGTCTTTGACTCGACCAACCGGAGGATCGAAAAAGAGACCCAGGGACTCGAAGGATTCCCCGCGGTGCGAGCCTTCGCCCGTGAAGTGATGCCACTGGATGAGCGGCGTCGCGACGAGGCGCGCGTGGTGGTGCACTTCTGGCATATGGCCTTGCAACACCGCACCTTTGGAGAGCTCAACGCTCGCTCCATGGATGACTGGCGGCACCGGCTCGATCGCTGGTTGGGCCAAGAACTACCCGAGGATCAGGTGCGCGCCGCGCGCGATGGACTGATGAACTTCCTCATGGGAACCCAGTCCGCCGCGGTGCTCGACCCGCAGGTCAACACCGCCACGAGCCTGCAAGAGCAGCTCGAGTTCATCGTGCAGACCCTGCAGCGGCTCGCGGTCGAGCGGCGGGGCTAGCGGCCCGCGACGATCTGCCGTACATTCATCTGTGAGGCGCGCCTCATCGGGCTGTACTACCGCGCGCCGCGGAGGACTTATGTATCAAACTCAACAGGTGGATTCCTTTGCCGCGTGGTCGCGGCTCATTTCGCAGGCCTTCGTGCCCTTGGAATCGGAACAGGTCGCCTCCGGTCATTTCTCGGCCTCGCTGGCGGTGAATATGCTCGACGACATCGGGTTGATGCGCATCGCTTCCAAACCACATGCGGTGCTGCGCACCGACGCGCTGGCCGCGGCCGGCGACGGGGCCTACTTCAAGGTTTCGCTCCAGGTCACCGGGCACGGGATGCTGATCCAAGACGGCCGGGAAGTCACCCTGGCCCCGGGTGAACTGGCCATCTACGACACCCAGCGCCCCTACTCACTGGTCTTCGACGCCCCGGCCAAGGTGATGGTCGTGATGATCCCGCAGGATAACTTCAGGCTCACCCGCGCCGAGGTGGCGCAGATTACCGCCACCAAACTCGATGCCGGACACCCGCTGACCGGCACCGTCGCGCCCCTGCTGAGTCATTTGGGGGAGCATTTGCCGCACTGGGATACCTACGGCGGTGCGGCACTGGCACATAATGCGGTGGACCTGCTGGGCACCGCGATGTCATCCATTCTGGGCAGCACCGTTCAGGGCAGCGCCCGGGAACGTCAACGTCGCGGCATCCTGCAATTTATCGAGCGGCACCTGGCCGATCCGCGGCTGAACGCGCACTTTGTGGCCGAAGCGAATTTCATTTCGGTCCGCACCCTGCACGCTCTGTTTGCCGATCAGCCGCGCACCGTGGCGGCCCATATTGCCGCGCTGCGCATGCAACGAGCCGCGGAATTGTTGATCGACCCGCTATTGGCCACGGTGCCGGTGCAGTCCATCGGCGCTCGGGTGGGCTTCACCGACGCCTCGGGCTTCAGCCGGGCCTTTACCCGCGCGCACCGGATATCGCCCACGGCCTACCGACGTGAGCATCTGACCGTGTCGTAACGCAATGCACAGATCGTCAAGGACCCTGCGCAGATTGCCAAGGCAATCGAGGTGCCCCTCACAGATCCTTAGAGGCAATACTGAATCAAAGGTCAAGGAGTAGGCATGGGACTGGGCCAACGCACGATCGGGATTCCCGCGCTCGTGGTGATGATCATCGCCGCCAGCGCACCACTGACGGTGGTCGCCGGAGGAGTGAGCACGAACTTCGCCGTCACGGGCATGCTCGGGGTGCCGCTATCCTTCGTCGTGCTCGGTGTGGTGCTACTGATCTTCAGCCTCGGATACACCGCGATGAGCCGGCAGATTTCGAACGCCGGTGCCTTCTACGCCTACATCGCCGAGGGGCTGGGCAAGGCCAGCGGCGTGGGTGCCGCGATGGTCGCTGTCGTCAGCTACAACCTGATGCAGATCGGCATCTACGGGCTTTTCGGCTTCGCTTCGGCCTCCTTCGCCGGTAGCCTCTTGGGCTGGGACATCCCATGGTGGGTCGGTGCCTTGGCCGGTTGGCTCGTGGTGGGGGTGCTCGGCCTGAACCGGGTGGACTTCTCCGCCAAGCTGCTCGGAATTGTGGTGGCCCTCGAATTCGTGATCGTCACCGTGTACGACATCATTGCCATCGCCCAGGCACCCGAGGGCCTGGATGCCAGCGGCTTCACGCCGACCGAACTTTTCGCCCCGGGACTCGGTGCCGTGCTCGCCTTTAGCATCGCGGCCTTCATGGGCTTTGAATCCGGCACCATCTACAACGAAGAGGTGAAGGATCCCAAGCGCACGGCCCGCTGGGCCACGCTCATTGCGGTGAGCATTATCGCCGTGTTCTATGCCTTCTCCGCCTGGTCCGTGGCCATGGGGGAGGGCTCCTCGAATGTGGTGGCCGCCGCCGGCGAATTCGGGCCCGACCTGATCTTCGTGTTCCTCGGTAAATTCGCCCCGACCTGGTTCGTGGACGTGGCCAACCTGATGTTCATCACGAGCCTGTTTGCCGCGTTGCTGGCTTTCCACAATGTGGTGGCCCGTTATTTTTACGCCATGGGACGCGGCGGGGCGCTCCCGAGTTTCCTGGCACGCACCTCGCGGCGCAGCCACTCGCCCATCGCCGGTTCGATGACGCAGTCCGTGTTGGCGCTGCTGGTCATTATCATCTTCGCGGTCGTCTCGACCGGGAAGGAACCGCTGTTCATCGTGCTGACCATGTTCACCTGGATGACCAACGCCGGTGCCTACGGGCTGGTGCTGCTGATGGCGCTGACCTCCTTCGCCGTCCTGGGCTACTTCGCCAAGCGCCGCACCGGGGACTCGCTGATCACCCGGGTCATCGCCCCCTTGGCCGCCGGACTGATGCTCGGCTACATCTTCATCCAGATCGTCGTGAACTTCGATGTGCTCATCGGGCTCGAGGAGCCCGGCGCGCTGCCGTGGGTCTTGCAGGGCATCGTGATCCTGCCCGGGGTGATCGCGTTCCTCATTGCCCAGTGGGTGCGCACCGAACGTCACGCCGTGCCCGCGGATGACACCGTCCAATCGACCAACCACTAATTACCGAGACATTAGGGAGAACACCATGGGCTACGCCAATGCCACTGAACTTCTGGCCGCTATCACCGAACCGGGAGCCGACCAGCAGGTGCTGGATCCGGCCACCGGAGCACCGGTCGGCGCCGTGCGCAATCGCACGGTGGACGAGCTGAACGACGCCGTGGCCGCGGCGCGGGCCGCGCAACCGGCCTGGGACGCACGCGGACATGAGGAGCGTTGCGCGCTCCTGAACGCGGCCGCCGATGCCATCGAGGAGAACGCCGAGGCGCTGGCCGAGCTCCTTTCGCGTGAACAGGGCAAACCGCTCAACGGCCCGAACGCCCGCTTTGAGGTCGGTGGCTCGGTGGCTTGGCTACGTGCCGCCACGGCCTATGACGTCGAACCCGAGGTGGTCGTGGACGACGGGGAAACCTACGCGGTGAAGCACTACCGCCCGCTGGGTGTCGTCGGAGCTATTGGCCCGTGGAACTGGCCGATGATGATCTCCATCTGGCAGATCGCCCCGAGCCTGCGCATGGGCAACACCGTGGTGCTCAAGCCCAGCGAGAACACCCCGCTGTCGGTACTGGCGCTGGGGCATGTGCTGAACCAGGTGCTACCGGCCGACGTGTTGCACATCGTGCCCGGCGGCCGTGACGTGGGTGAATCGCTGTCCGGCCACCCGGAGATCGACAAGATCATGTTCACCGGTTCCACGCCCACCGGCAAGGCGATCATCCGCTCCTCGGCCGATACCGTGAAGCGGCTGACCCTGGAGCTGGGCGGTAACGACCCAGGCATCGTTCTGGAAGATGCCGATCCGCAGGCCATCGCCCAAGATCTGTTCTGGGGTGCGTTTATCAACACCGGCCAGACCTGCGCGGCACTAAAGCGCCTGTATGTGCCCGAATCCATCTACGACCAGGTCTGCCAGGCGCTGTCCGAGGTAGCCGGTGCCATGCCTATGGGCGTGGGGCTCGACGAAAACAATGTGCTCGGCCCGCTGCAGAACAAGGCGCAGTACGAGATCGTCTCCGGCCTGGTGCAGGATGCGGTGTCCTCCGGCGCCCGGGTGCTGCTCGGTGCCAACCCAGATACCGAGGCGGCCGGATACTTCTACCCAACCACCTTGATTGCCGACATCGACCCGCAGAACCCACTGGTTGTCGAGGAGCAGTTCGGCCCGGCGCTTCCCATCGTGAAGGTCAAGGATGTCGAGGAAGCCATTGAACTAGCCAACTCTCTGCCGGTGGGGCTTGGCGCCTCGGTGTGGAGCAGCGATAAGGCCAAGGCCACCGAGGTGGCCGCGCAGATCAAGGCCGGTACCGTCTGGGTGAACTCACACGGCACCATCGACCCGCGGGTGCCTTTCGGCGGCGCCAAGCAGTCGGGTTACGGACTCGAATTCGGGCTAGACGGACTGAAGGCGCTGGCACAGCCACAGATCATCAAGGCCTAATCCGCCGGAGACAGCGCCGGGCGACGAGGTTTCGTCGCCCGGCGCTGTGCTGTCTCGCGCGCACTCGGCAATTCTGCTAGCGTGAATAAAAAGCCACGAGTGAAACAGGTGTTTATGTCTCACAAGGCCGTAACTCTGGGTTACGTTGTCGTCTTTTGCTTGGCGATGTCGTTGGCGTCGCAGGCCGAATTTCCAAGCCAGCCCGGCGTTATTCTGGTGGGTTTGACCTTCCTCGCGCTTGCCGGCCGGATCGCTGTGCTGGCGCTGCGCTACACGCGAGCACGGGCTCGTTAGTACACGAAGTAGTCGCTGAAGTTTGCTCCGTTATCGGTCGAGCTAATGAGCGCTCGCGCGGTCGCAACCCACAGCACATTCTCGCCTTCGGCGTTCGACGCGTAGTTCATTTGCTGCATCGGTTCGGATACCCGGCCACTTTCTTTCCACGTCAAACCCGCGTCAGCGGAGATGTAGACGCGCCCGTCCGGGGCTATGCCCGCCGCGTCTTTGGGAGTGGCGAAGGAAACGTATTGCACGATGGGGCTGGGCTCCACCAGCTGCCAGGTTTTTCCGTTGTCTTCGGAGCGCTGTATTCCGGCCTCCGTGGTGCCCAAGACGACCTTGCCTTCGGGATGCCCCGCGAGGACCGCCGGGGCGAACTGGGTTTGGCTCTTGTCCCACTTCTTTCCGTCGGTACTCAACAGCAGCTGCCCGTCGAATCCTATGAGCCCACCCTGGCTTAGGGTGAGCGCGTGGAAGTCCGATTGACCTTCGCGGGAGAGCGTGGTCCAGGTGCGTCCGCTGTCATCGCTACGTAGCAGGCCCATTGGATTGGGCAGGTCGGATCCCTCGCCCGGGTGCCCTGACGCATAGAAGGTCCCCTCGGTTCCCGCTGCGGTGAACCCCATGTAGTCATTGGTTGGCCCGAGCTTGGTGACTTGGCCGTCGGTCACATCGAATATGCCATGGTGGGTGGCGAGGAGCACTTGGCTTTGGTCGGGGCGAACGCTGATGCCGTGGATATGGGTTTGCGGGAAGGTATCGGCTCGCGCCGGTGCGCTGGGTTCGCTAGAGGTAGAGGTGCTGGGGGAGGAAGAAGACTCGGCGGGGGTCTGGGCAGCAGGATCGGTAGTGCTACAGGCGCTGAGCGTGGCAGAGAGAAGAACTGCGAGGGCGATTAAGGGCAGAACTTTGCGTGGCATGGTGAGATTCCTTGGGTAGGACAAGCATGGGTCCCGGGCCCTACGGCACCGGGCGGACGAAAGTGGCGACCGAAATGTTTCCGGTGAGGTGTCTCTAAGTCCTGCTGATCCCAAGGTCTTGCACACTCACCCGCGGGGTGCGCTGCGGGTGGAGAGATGGAATGACGGGTTGCGCGCTGACCACCTGCAACCGGATGCTGTCCCTAGCGGGTAGATCTGCAGGGGTGGGGCCAGCGCCCTGTAGCGGTGGTTCATTGTCCGCCGCCCGATCGAGTACCGGGCAACTGTCATCGGCCGTGCAGTCTGCGCTGTCCACCGAGGTCAACTGCGTCGAGTGGTGGCTCGGAGCCTCCGGCGAATGTTGCGTCATCCCCACACACAGCACGCCCGCCAATACCGGAAGTGCCACCAGCAATAAGGCCATGAGCATGCGTGGCGCGTAACGCGCCGCGTACATGCCGGTCATGGCCACTCCTGTCTTTGCCGTGGTTGAAGCCCGCGTGGGCGAGCCGCCGTTAGCCTATGCGGCGTAGCTGTGTGGGGGATAAGTGCGCGTCGTGCAGTGCACCTAGTGGTTGAGCAGCGTGATGTTAATGGGGTCCATCTCGCTACCGGCCGGGTACTGGCCATTGAAGAGAGCGGAACCGGCGTCCGTGAGCGTCACGGTGTAGCCGATGCGCTTCATGCCGAAGGCCTCACCACTGTCGGTTTGCTGAAGATCAGCGATCGCCACGCGCGCGTCATCTGTATCGATGCTCAGTTGCAATCCAGCCGGTCCATGGACGATCCGCGGCTTGGCGATGTCGAGTTTCATCATCCCGCCGTGGCCAGCGAAGCTGAGCTTGCCCCGGAACCAATACTCACCCTCGGGCACCTCGGTGACATAGTCCTGCGGGAAGGCCAGCGCGCGGCCTTGCTGCCAGACGCCGTCGTGAGCTTCGATGCGCCCATCGGGTAGGGACGAAATGTAGCCGACGAAGGAGCTTTTGACGCCCCACAACAGGTGCGGTTTGAGGGCGTCTCCACCAGCGGGTGAGGTCATAGTTCTCTTGGCCTTTCCGTTGCGAAAATCTCTGATCAGCATAGGGCCAAGAGGCTTGGCTGCGCACCTTTGTGGCTTTGCTGGACGTCCGTTATTCGGGTAGGTCGTCGTAGATGAGTTCGTCGATGCCCGTGGCGAAGGGCTCACCGAAGTCATCAAGCACGATCTGGACGTTGGATATTTGCGTGCCGTCGGCCAGGGTGGCCTGAGCGTTCATCCAGCTTCCGTTCCAATATCCCAGATCGAAAGTGACCATGGGGTACTTCACCGCGAGGTTGTACTCGAGAGCTTCGGTGGCCTGACCGTAAAGTACGGCGGATCCCACGGCACACAGGATGACTCCGACCATGAGGCATCCGCCCACGATAAGTTCGGCCCGGATATTGGCGCGATTTGCGTAGGTTTGAAACTTTTGGGCCAACGCCGGGAAACGATGGCGACGAAATAGCCCGTGTATCAGAAGTGGTGCTGCAACAAGCAACAAGACCAGCGCCACGCAGAACAGGATCAACGGCGTACTGAAGTCGAGCTGTTGATCCAAGGCTGGTGTCCCCTCAACAAATAAATTCGGGTCAGTAGAAAAATTAGTCTCATCCTATGGGGGTGGTGGCATGCTGGCAAGAACCTGAACCAGGTACGGGTAGAGCATGATCTGGCAACGGCGAAGTACCGAGTGGGCCGCACATCATTAGCCAGGGCGGAATTTTCCTTGGCAGGTCATAGTGCACCACCTCAATCCCTCCCGACGGGTGGACGCAACGGGATTAGGGGCGACCCTGCACGGCAACGGTGGGACCAAAAAGCAGAACTGGCGTGGAACCCGCGGTGGGTTCCACGCCAGTATGCGTGCGCCGAAGCGCTTTAGGCGGTGACGAATCCGTCGGCGACATCTAGTGCCTTCTCGAGACGGCCGAGCGCCTTGATGAGCAGGTCGTCGTCGATATTCATGGCCGGCACTACGTGGATGCGGTTGAAGTTCGCGAAGGGCAATAGTCCCTCGGCCTTAGCCGCGGCGATGATTTCGTTCATTTCCGGGGACGAACCACCGTACGCCGCCATGGGTTCGCGCGTCTGACGGTTTTTGACTAGTTCGATTGCCCAGAACACGCCCTGACCGCGCACCTCACCAATGGACGGGTGACGCTGGGCGAACTCACGCAGCGTCGGACCAATGATGTCCTCGCCTAGTCGCTTGGCGTTGGACACCAGCTGCTCGTCCTCCATCGCGTTGATGGTGGCGACCGCGGCGGCACAGGCCAAGGGGTGACCCGAATAGGTCAGTCCGCCCGGGTACGGACGCTCCCGGAAGGTTTCGAAGATCTCCGGGGAGATCGCCACCCCGCCGAGGGGGACGTATCCGGAGTTCACTCCCTTGGCAAAGGTGAGTAGATCCGGAACCACACCCCAGGTATCGACCGCGAACCATTCGCCAGCCCGGCCAAAGCCCGACATCACCTCGTCGGCGATGTACACAATGCCGTACTTGCGGGTCAGCTCGCGCACGCCCTCCATGTAGCCGGCCGGTGGCAGGTAGATACCGGCGGTGCCCGGAATGGACTCCAGGATGAGCGCCGCAATAGTCTGCGGACCCTCGAGCACAATGGTTTCTTCCAAGTGCTGCAGCGCGCGCTCAGTTTCTTCGGCTTCGCTGCTGGAGTGGAAGTACGAACGGTACGGGTAGGCCGGTCGGAAGTGCACGATCCCGTCGCTGGCATGATCCGAGGCAAAGCGCCGTGGGTCGCCGGTGACGTTCACGGCCAAGTGGGTTCCGCCGTGGTAGGACCGATAGGCGGAGAGCACCTTATGCCGCCCGGTGTGCAGGCGTGCCATCCGGATCGCGTGCTCATTTGCGTCGGCTCCACCATTGGTGAAGAAGATCTTGTTGAGCTCGCCCGGGGTGCGTTCGGCAATGAGCCGGGCGGCCTCAGACCTGGCGGTATTCACATGCGCCGGAGCGATCGTGCATAGACGCGCGGCCTGCTCCGCAATGGCGGTAATCACCGTCGGATGCTGGTGGCCGATATTGGTGTTGACCATCTGGCTGGAAAGGTCGATAAATTCCTTACCTTCCCCGTCCCACACCTTGGAACCCTCGGTTTTGAGCACCGTCATCGGTGAAAACGGCCCTTGGGCCACCCACGAGTGGAAGACATGCTCACGGTCCAGCTCATAGGCCCGTCGGCCCTCGGCGATCTCTGCCTGGGTGACGGCGGCCTGCTCGGCTAGTTGGTCGGTCATCGACGATGCCCTTTCGCTTGGTACGAAATCATCCGGTGGTGGTTAGTCGTTCTGTGGGAAGCCGAGGTTGATGCCCCCGTGGCTCGGATCGAGCCAGCGTGAGGTGACGACCTTGTTACGCGTGAAGAACTTGAAGGCCTCCGGTCCGTAGGCGTGCTGGTCGCCGAAGAGCGAAGCTTTCCAGCCGCCGAAGGAGTGGTAACCCACCGGAACTGGAATGGGAACATTGATCCCGACCATGCCGACCTGAATTTCGTTCTCGAAACGCCGGGCCGCACCACCGTCGTTGGTGAAGATCGCGGTGCCGTTGCCGTAGGGGCTGGAATTGATCAGATCGATGCCTTCGTCGAAGCTGTCGACGCGTACGACTGAAAGCACCGGACCGAAGATCTCGTCGGTGTAGATCGACATATCGGGGGTGACTTTGTCGAAGAGCGTGGGATTCAAGAAGAACCCTTCGCCGTCCGCGTCGACGTTCCCACCGCGCCCATCGACGACCAGTTCGGCCCCGGAGTCGACCCCCGCGTCAATGTAGCCGGCGACCTTGTCGCGGTGCTCGCCGGTGATGAGCGGGCCCATATCGCAGCCGCGGGTACCGTCTCCAACGCGCAATTTCTTCGAGCGTTCGGCGATCTTCGCAACGAGTTCGTCTGCGATGGGCTCAACGGCCACGACCACGGAGATTGCCATGCAGCGCTCGCCAGCTGCCCCGTAGCCAGCGTTGATGGCCATGTCTGCCGCCAGATCAAGGTCGGCGTCGGGTAGCACAAGCATGTGGTTCTTCGCGCCACCGAAGGCCTGGACGCGCTTACCGTGGGCCGTGCCGGTGGAGTAGACGTACTGCGCGATCGGGGTGGATCCGACGAAGGATACCGAGGAAACACGCGGATCGGTCAAGAGCGTATCGACCGCTTCTTTATCTCCGTGCACCACGTTGAGCACCCCGTCGGGTAGCCCGGCTTCCTTCATGAGTTCGGCGAGCCACTGCGAACTGCTCGGGTCCTTTTCGCTGGGCTTGAGCACCACGGCGTTGCCCGAGGCAATGGCGACCGGGAAGAACCAGAGTGGCACCATGGCGGGGAAATTGAACGGCGAGATGATGACCGAGACGCCCACGGGCTGGCGCAAGGAGTGCACATTCAGGTTGGTCGATGCACTCTCGGTGTAGTCGCCCTTGAGCATGTAGGCGGCGTTGCATGCCAGTTCAACGACCTCGAGCCCGCGGTTGACCTCGCCCAGGGCATCATCGAGTACCTTGCCATGTTCGGCGGTGATGATGGCAGCTAGCTCATTCTTGCGCGAGGCCAGGAGTTCGCGGAAACGGAACATGATGGCGGTGCGTCGTGTCAGCGAGGTGGCCGCCCATCCCTTGGCGGCGGTGTGGGCAGCTGCGATGGCCGCCTCTGTGGTGGCCTTCGAAGCGAAGGCAACCTGACGGGCGACCTGGCCGGTGGCAGGGTTGTAAACCTTACCGGTTCGACTCTCGCCATCGCCGCTGAAAGGTGCGTTGTTGACCCAGTGCTGGAGGGTGTCGGTCAGGGTGATGGTCATGATCATGTCCTTCGTTGGGGTCGTGTTCTTCTCCCATCCTGCGCCACAAATGTGTTGTAGAACACTGGCACTATGTCATGATTTCTTAGAGATCCGTGACGTTGTGTAAAGGGGCTGGCGGTATTGGGCGAGTTGCGAGTGCGCGACGTGTTGGCATTGAGCGAGGTTGAATCCGCCGACCCCGTGATACTTAGTGGCCAGGCGGCACTAGGTGCCGAGGTGCGCTGGGTTCATATGACCGAGGCGGCCGACACCATCGAGCTCCTTGTCGGTGGCGAGTTGGTGTTGACCACCCTGCGCAATGTGCCCGCCGACGAAGCTAGCGTGCGACAGTTCATCGAGGGACTGCGTCAGGCCGGGGCCGTGGGCGTGATGATCGAGATACTTCCGGGTATGTCTGAACGTGCCGATGATCTGGCGCGACTATTGCAGCGCTGGGGCGGTGGCCTAGATTTTCCGGTGGTCTGGTTGCGCCGACGAGTGCGGTTCGTGCGAATCACCGAGGTGATTCACCAACTCCTAATGGCCGAGCAACTGCGTGCCGTGGAGTTTTCCCGCAAGGTGCACGAAATCTATACCGAACTATCGCTGAACGAGGCCGATGAGCGGACAATCGTCTCGCGCACCGCACAATTACTGAGTGCACCTGTGGTGCTTGAGGATGTGAGTCATCGGGTACTGGCTCACGCGGGAAGCGATAGTCCCGAAGATCTGCTGGCCCAGTGGACAAGCCGCTCAAGGTTTGTGCCCTACCCGGAGCGCACGGGTCGCAGCCGCGGCGTGGAACGCTGGTTGCAGACACCCGTGGGCGCCACGCACCGCCGATGGGGTCGGCTCGTGGTGCCGCAACAGCTTGATGACGACGCCAATGCCTCGCTGGTTCTCGAACGCGCGGGGCAAACTTTGACTATCTCGCGGCTGGCAGGCCGCGACGAGCAAGAGTTACTGTTTCAGGCGCGAACCTCGCTACTTCATGAGCTGGGTCAGGCCCATTCGCTCGCCGAGTCTGAGGTGCAGGTACGTGCCGCGTCTCTTGGGCTGGATCAAGCGGAGTGGTATGTTCCGATCGTGGTGGCTATCGGCCCAGGAGCGGAGCTGACCCCTACCCGGATTCAATTGCGCGAACGCGGGGTACTTCAGGCTTTGGACCGCGTCGCCGAACGCATGGGAGTCGGCGCACTCACCGGTTCGTTTCGCGCCGGTCTCATCGCGGCCCTTTGGCCGGTCGCAGAGCTCGGGCAGCTCCCCACTCAGCTGCAAAGGCTTTGTCGAGAGCTGGACGGAGAAGCATCGACCAGTATTGCGATTGGAGTTGCTGAGGAACGCCGGAGCATCAGTGGTTGCGCCCACCAGCTGGAGGAAGCGGCGCAAGTGGCGCAGATCGTCACGGCACTGCCGACTCGCAGTAGACCCTATTACCGCTTTGCGGACCTCAGGTTACGAGGTGTACTTGCTGCCATGGGCGGCGACGGGCGGATGCGTGCGCTGGTGCGCGCCGAATTGGGGCCGCTGCTCGAATCCGGCGATAACGAGGCATTGGAACTTCTCGAACGCTACCTAGAGCATGGCGGAAACAAGTCGGCACTAGCCAAGGCCGGGTATTTTTCGAGACCTACGCTGTATGCCCGACTCGCGCGGCTCGAGGAACGGCTCGGGTTGTCGCTGCAAAGCGCCGAATCTCGTACGAGCCTTCATGTGGCCTTGATGTGGCATCGCCTTCACGGGTAGGGCCGATGCGTTCAGGTGCGCAGTCAAAGCATCAGGGCCATGCAATAGCCCGCGCGTGGCAAGACTGAGATGATAAGGGCATGCCAATTCTGAATAAGGACATGACCCTGTGCATCTCACTCTCCGGACGGCCGTCCAATTTGGGGACCCGATTTCACAACTACCTCTATGAGCAGTTGGGGCTGAACTTCATTTACAAGGCCTTTAGTACCGAGGATATCGCCGCGGCGATCGCTGGCGTGCGCGGGCTGGGGATTCGCGGGTGCTCGGTGTCCATGCCGTTCAAAGAGGCGGTGATCGAGCTGGTGGATGAGCTCGAAGAATCGGCACGCGCGATCGAATCGGTCAATACCATCGTGAACGACAACGGGGTGCTCACCGCCTCCAATACCGACTACGAAGCCGTGGCATCGCTACTTGAAACGCATAAGGTGGACCCGGCTTCCAGCGTGCTGGTGCGCGGCTCGGGTGGGATGGCTAAGGCTGTGGTGGCGGCCTTCCGCGGCGCCGGCTTCGAGGACCTTACAGTGTTGGCCCGCAATGAAGCAGCCGGACGTGCCCTTGCCGAGAAGTACGGGTATAGCTGGGTGGGCGCAGACCCGGAGCCGGGGCACCAGGTCTTGGTGAACGTGACCCCGCTGGGGATGACCGGGGACCAGTCGGATGAACTGTCTTTCGGAGTCGAGCACATCGCCCAAGCGACGACGGTGTTCGATGTGGTGGCCTTCCCGGCCGAAACCCCGCTGATCCGTGAGGCGCGCGCACAGCAGGTGCCGGTGATTACCGGTGCCGAGGTGGTCGCGTTGCAGGCTGCTCGTCAATTCGAACGCTACACCGGCATTGCCCTGAGCGATGAACAGGTGCGTGAGGCTTCGGAGTTCTCCCGCGCCCAGATATAGCGAATCATTGCCACTGGACAGCTGCCTGTAGGCAGCCGTCCTAAGGCTCCTCATGCTCTGGCCCCTCGCCGGGTGAGCTACGTGTCGGCGTCGGAAGGCTTTACTGCCACCGGCGCCGATCGACTTTTCAACGGCCGCTGGTGGTCGAGCCCGGCCCTGGCCGCGCGAAAATTTTCCTCTGCCAATCAACCATATGTGGTCGGTGACATGGCCCACTTTTCTCCACCCGGTGATCGTCAAATTTGCTTGCAACATCCTCTTGTGAGCCCTTTGAACTCATGTAATAGTTATTGGCAACTATTCACTATAAAAGCACTCGCTTGCACCTCATGAAGGGTTTTGGATCAATGTCGATTCCCAACCACAAAACCATGGCTCCGCGGATCGGGATGAGCCGCATCGCCCCGCCTCCGGTGGGGGAGCGCCCCACCGAATCCAAGCCAGTCTGGTTTGTTGCCTTGCTGGCACTTGCCCAATTTGGAATCTTTGTCGCATTGCTCGGACCGGTGATGGTCTCGATGGCGCTGAAGGTCGGGAGCCTCGAGAACCCCAGCATGCCGGCGACCTCGATGATCGGTATCATCCTCGGTACCGGCGCCATCGCCGCGGCCTTCGGTAACGTCTTTTTCGGTCGGCTTTCCGACCGCACTCGTTCACGCTTCGGCCGCCGCCGGCCCTGGTTGGTGGGCGGGGCCTTGGTGATGTTGTTGGGTCTTTGGCTGATTTCGGTCGGCACCGGGATACTGAGCCTGACCATCGGCTGGTTTGTCACCCAGCTCGGTGCCAACGCCGCACTGAGTGCCTTCATGGCCACGCTGGCCGACCAACTACCGGAAAAGCAGTACGCGCGGGTCTCTGCCGTGGTGGGCATTATGCAGAACGTCGGAATTCTCGGCGCGGTCTGGATCGCCACCCTGTTCACCGCCAATATGAGCGCCCTGTTCCTGGTCCCGGGCCTTATCGGCGTGCTGGCCGTGGTGCTGTACGCGGCGGTGCTGCCCGACCCGGTGCTCACCGAACAGCCACCGAAGTTCGATGTGCTCGAGATCCTGCGGACCTTCTGGGTGAGCCCGCGCAAGCACCCGGAGTTCGCGCTGGTCTGGTGGCAACGCTTCCTGGTCATTCTGGCCTCGTTCCTCTTCACCACCTTCCGCCTGCCCTTCCTGATGGAGCGCTTGTCTTTGGATGAGGCCACCGGCGCGGCCGTTATGGCTCAGGGCGTGCTGATCTACACCATTGCACTGGTGCCGGTTGGTTACCTGGTCGGCTGGATCTCCGATAAGACCGGACACCGCAAACTGCCCGTCATCGTTTCCGTGGCGCTTTTCGGCATCGGCACCTACCTGCTTTTCCACGTCGAAAGCGTCGGGCACTTCTTCATCGTCGAGGCCCTACTCGGTGCGGCCATGGGCATCTACATGGGCGTGGATATGGCCATTGTGCTCTCCGTGCTACCGAACCCGAAGGACGCCGCCAAGGATCTGGGCGTCTTCAATATGGCTAACGCCGGCCCGCAGTCGCTCGCCCCGTACCTCGGTGGCTTTTTGCTGGCCACCGCCGCCCCGGCCGGTGCCGCCAACTACGGCCTGCTGCTCACCGTGGCGGCCGTCGCCTCGATTATCGGCGCCCTGATTATTCTTCCGATCAAGAAAGTGAAGTGAAGTTCCATGACCGTCACCACTCATAACAGCACCGCAAGTCTCGTGGATAACTACCGGGGCCTGCTCAACCGGTTGGAGCTTGCCGAAAAGGTGCGCCTGCTCACCGGCGAAACGGCGTTCACGCTTCCGGGAAACGACTCCATCGGCCTGGCGGAAATGGCCTTCTCCGACGGTCCCACCGGGGTGCGCGGTTTGAAGTTCTACGGCGGCGAAGCTGTGGCGCTGGTGCCCAACGCCACCTTGATCGCCGGATCGTGGGACGATGAGATCGCCTATGAAGTCGGAGAACTGCTCTCCGAGGAAGCGGCCCGCCAGCAGATCCACGTCGTGCTTGGGCCCACGATCAACCTGCACCGCACCCCCTTGGGCGGCCGGTTGTTCGAAGCCTACTCCGAAGACCCCTACCTGACCGGGCGTACCGCCGCCGGCTATGTGAAGGGGATGCAGGCTGGCGGCACCGGGGCGTGCCTTAAGCACCTTGTGGCCAACGAATCCGAGATCATGCGCAACTTCATGGACTCACGGCTCTCCGAAGCGACGCTTCGCGAGGTCTACTTAACCCCGTTTGAAATTGCGGTGCAGGACGCCCACCCGTACTCGATGATGGCCGCCTACAACGACGTGAACGGCGTGCCGGCCACCGAGCAGGACCACGTGCAAAATCAGATCGTCAAGGGCGAATGGGGCTGGGATGGATTGATCATGTCCGACTGGTTCGCCACCAAGCACACCGCCGAGTCTGCCAACGGCGGGCTGGATCTGATCATGCCGCAGGGAGGGCCTTGGGGCGAGCATCTGGTGGCGGCCGTGGAACGCGGCGAAGTTAGCGAACAGACCATTGATGAACATGTCGCGCGCCTGCTGTTGCTCGCCGAACGCACCGGTGCGCTTGATACTGACGGACGTGGCCATCGGAGTTTCCCGACCGACCTGCCTACCGCCTCCGACCCGGCCCGGGCCGAGCAGCTTAAGCGAATCGCCACGCGCGGCATGGTGGTACTGAAGAATGAAGGACAGGTGCTGCCGCTCGAATCGGGAACCGTGGCATTGAGCGGCCGCCCGGCCACCGACACCCAGCTGATGGGCGGCGGCTCGGCCATTGTGACCCCGCCATATCAGGTCGGCATCGCCCAGGGGCTGAGCGAACGCATCGGTGAACGGCTGAGCGTAGCCAGTGGCCCGTGGACCCGGCGTCGCCCGCTGGCCGTGGATCCGCTGAGAGTGAGCCACCCCGAAACCGGGGCCCCGGGCCTCGAGGTCAGCTACTACGCCGCCGACGGTACCCTGATTTCTTCGGTGCACTCGACCGTCCCTGAGATCTCGGTGGGTTGGGACGATGAGATGGAGCAAATTCCGGCGCGGGTGACCTTCCGGGCCAAGGTTGGCGAGCAGACGCAGTCCCTGCGCCTTGGCGGCATTGGCGCGGGGAACTGGACTGTGGAATACCTCGGAAGCGATGGCGCACCCGGCCGGCTAGGTAGCCAGAGCGATTTCGTCACCGACGATCCAGGGGAGGCCGTGTTGCGCCCGCCAGCGTTCGAGCAGGTTGTCGAGGTCGCGCCGGGCAGCGTGGTCAGCGCCAGCGTCGAGCTTCAGGACTCGGAGCGCACCAACCGCCTACTCGAGGACCCGCGGTTCAACATTGTTCCCGAGTCCCATATGGCTGGGTTCAGCTCCTTCGGCAAGTTTGCCCTCGTGGCAACCCCAATTCACGCCAGCGATGAGCAGTTGATTGCCGAGGCGGCCCAGCAGGCCGCAGCGGCCGAAACCGCGGTGGTCGTGGTCGGGCTGACCGAGGAAGATGAGACCGAGGCCGCCGATAAGCAGACACTTGCGCTACCCGGTGCCCAGGACGCGTTGGTCAGCGCGGTGGCCGCGGTGGCACCGCGCACCGTGGTGGTGCTCAACGCCGCCACCCCGGTCCTGATGCCGTGGCTCGATGAGGTCGATGCGGTGCTGGTGGTGGGGCTGCCCGGCCAAGAGGGCGGTCACGCGGTGGCCGAGGTGCTCACCGGCGTGGCAGAACCCACCGGTCGTCTGGTGACCAGTTACCCAAGTGCCGACGGGGCCGCCCCCGCCTGGGGGACCGAACCCGATGAGCAGCTGCGTCTGGACTACACCGATGGCTCGTTCATCGGCTACCGCGGATACGCCGCGGGTCATGCCGCCGAGCCTCTGTTCTACTTCGGCCACGGGTTGGGGTATGGGCAGTGGCAGTACACCGCGGCAACCTTGGACGAGGAGGCGGTGCAGGTGGAGTTGACCAACACCGGGACGCGGACCAGCCGGGAAACCGTCCAGCTGTACTTCCGGCCCGATGATCAGAGCCAGCCGGTGCGGTTGGTGGGTTATCAGGGCGTTGTCGTCGCCGCCGGTGAAAGCGCTAGCGTACGGGTGCGGATCGACCAGCGGATGTTGCGCCGTTGGGATGAGACGGCCGGTCACTTTGAGCCGGTGGGGCAGGGCAGCTACTTGGTGGCCCGTTCGTTGGCCGACATCCGGGCCGAACTGCGCCGATAGTCCGTACGCACGTTAAGGGTGGCCGGTGCGTCGTTCGACGCCGGCCACCCTTAGGCTATTAAGGACTATAGGGCGGGAAACTTCGGGCAGGAGGCAATCGGTGGCAGCAGAGCGGACGCGGGGTCGAGTGAAAAGTGGACGCCCGAAGGGGGCGGACTCGGAAGCCCGGCGCGAGCAGATCCTCGCGGATAGCACCGAACTATTTATCGAGCACGGCTACTACGGGGTGACCATGTCGATGGTGGCCCGGGCCTGCTCGTTGAGTCCCACCGGCCTTGCCCACTACTTCGCCACCAAGGATCAGCTCCTGGAGGCGATCCTGCATCGGCGTGATGAGCTGGATATGCAAAATGTGAATCTGGTCTCCGAGTACAAGGTGGCCACCGGTTGGGGCCATTTCCGCTGGCTCGTGGAATTGGCGCGGCATAATGAGCGGCAACCACGGATGCTGCGGCTCTACACCACGATGGCGGCCGAGGCGACCAACCCGGAACACCCCGCCCGGCAATGGCTATTGGATCACCACGAGAATGCCCGCCGCATGATGGTGCAGTCCTGCCAAGAAGCAATTGACGCCGGGGAGCTGCGCGCCGACGCACCGGCGGAGGAAATCGCGCGGCTCCTGATCGGGGCGTTAGATGGGCTGCAATTACAGTACCTATCCGATGCCCGCTATAGCTCCATGGGGGAGACCCTGGCCTTGCTGGTCGATACACTCTACAAACGCTACAAGGCCTAGGACTCCGATCCGTCGGCATACGGGCGGCGACGATCCTCTTGCGGTGCTTCGCTCCACGGCGCGATCCACGCCCCGGTGCCCTCGGAAACATCGCGCACGCCCTCTTCGAGCCAGCGGAAATCCCCGTCGAGCAGTTGCCGGCTGAGCTCGTCATCGCTGGCGGTGCTGTTGTTAAAGAGTTGCTCGAAGTGCTGCTCGCAGCGAAGTCGGGCCTGCTCACAGAAGGCACCGGCTAACGCCTCGGCGGCGAACCGGTGTTCGGCCCCGTCATGAATCAGCTGGTTGGTTTTGGCGATGCTCGCCGTCATCGCGAAAAGTTCGGCGCCAATGTCGACAATATGCCCCAGGAAGACCTGCTCTTTCTCCAGTCCAGCCTGCCAGCGAGCCATCCCGACAAAGGTTTGCCGTGCTAGCCGCCGCGCGGAACGCTCGATATATCGCAGATGCCGGGCCAGCGGGCCGTAGCCGAGGTAACTGGTAGGGACGGTACCGCGACCCACGGCTAGCTTTGGCAACCAGCGCGCATAGAACCCGCCGGCCTCCACCGCGGCCTTGAGCTTTTCCTGACCAGTCGCATCGGCTTTGGCTAGGTCGCCGGCCGCCTGCAGGTGCGCGTCGACGGCTTCCCGGGCGATCAGCAGGTGCATGATTTCGGTGGAACCCTCGAAGATCCGGTTGATACGCAAATCGCGCCACAGCTGTTCCACCGGCACCGCCCGTTCACCGCGGGCACGCTGCGAGGCGGCGGTTTCGAAACCGCGACCGCCACGTATCTGCAACAGGTCATCGACGATCGTACAGGTCAGTTCCGAGCTGTAAAGCTTGGCCAGCGCCGCCTCGATGCGCACATCCTTCATCCCGGCATCGGCGAGCGAGGCACTTAACTCGAAGATTGCCTCTAGTGCGTAGGTGCTGGCTGCAATACGAGCTAACTTGCTCGCCACCGCCTGATGTTCACCGATGGGGTGCCCCCATTGGACTCGGGCGGCGGACCATTCGCGGGCGATCTTGGTGGCCCACTTGCCCGCTCCGGCACACATCGCCGGGATAGATAGTCGCCCGGTGTTCAGCGTGCTCAAGGCAATCTTCAGGCCGCTACCTTCGGCACCGAGCCGGTCGGCCACCGGCACCTTAACCTGACGGAAGCGGGTCACCCCATTTTCGATACCGCGCAATCCCATGAACTCGTTGCGGTTCTCCACGGTGATCCCCGGAGCGTCGGCCTGAACGATGAACGCGGTGATCCCGCCGCGTGAGGCTGGCTGATCCCCGAGCGCCTCATGCGATTCCACTGCGGCCATCACCACCAGGAGTTCGGCGACCACCCCGTTGGTGGTCCACAATTTCGCCCCGTCGAGCACATAGTGCGTACCGTCGGCGCTGAGCCGAGCCTTGGTGCCTAGCCGTGCCGGATCGGAGCCTACGTCGTTTTCGGTGAGCAGAAAGGCCGAGATGGCTCCGGCCGCACAGCGCGGAAGGTAGCGTTGCTTTTGCTCCGGGCTACCGAAGCTCTTGACCGGCTCGGGCACGCCGATCGATTGGTGTGCCGAGAGGAGAGCGCCAATGGCGGGGCTGACGGCTCCAACCTTCATCAACGCCCGGCCGTAGTCGAGCAGGCTTAAACCCAGGCCGCCGTACTCGCGAGGAATCTTCATGCCGAAGGCCCCGATACGGCGCAAACCGGCTATGGCCTCATCGGGAATGCGTCCCTCGCGCTCAATGATCTGGGGATCCAGCGCCTCGAGCAGTTCATCGAGCCGAACCAGAAACTCCGCACCGCGCGCGGACGCTTCGGGATCGGGCACCGGCGTCGGGTCGACCAGCGAGAAGTCCACCTCGCCCATGTAGATGCCCTTGGCAAAGCTTGGGCGTTCCCAGCCCTGTTCGCGGGAAGCCTCCGCGACCTCGCGGGCCGTGGCGGCATCGACGGTTGCCGATGGTTGATTCTGCTCTGTGGCCATAACGGATCCTTAGCGCTCGCCGGCGATACGCCGCGCAGGACAGATCGCCTGACCGGTTCAATGGCCCCAGCCTAGCCCTCCGGCACCGGGCTGGGAAGAGTTCTGCGGGAGTCTGGAAAATCCTTTGAGAAATGCGGTCGCATGGGCTCATCGACGCTAGGGCTACGGCACCGATTGGCCGGTGCTTGCGCCCGTGCCACCAGCGCCGTGGAATCAGGCATAAAAATGCCCGTGGGCCAGAACCGACCAGATGGTGGTCGGCCCGGCCCACGGGCATGGTGCTCAAGCGAGCTTAGGAATCCTGCAATACCTGCGCCTCGGCGCGGAGCTTGCGTCGGCTCGCCGCATGCTTGATCAAGGTCAGCACCACGGCGGCGGCCAGCAGCAGATACATGATGATCGTCGCCGGCGAGGAGACCAGGTAGGCCAAGCTACCTTCGGAGACCGTCAGTGCGCGACGCAGGGAGGTTTCGGCCAAGGGGCCGAGGATTACGGCGATCAGCACCGGGGCGACCGGGAAGTGGTAGCGGCGCATCATGAACCCGAGCAGTCCGATGGCCAACAGGAACCACAGGTCGATCAGCGAGGAGCTGACCGCGTAGACACCGAGCATCGACAGTACGGTGATACCGGCATAGAGGTAGTGGCGTGGAACCAGAAGCAGCTTGGCCCACAGTCCGGCGAACTGCATATTGATGATCAACAGCATCACAAGGCCGACGAACAGCGAGGCCAAGAGGGTCCAGACCATGTCGCCCGAGCGTTCGAACAACAGCGGGCCCGGCTGCATGCCGTACTGCTGGAAGGCGGCAATCATCAGCGCGGCGGTGGCCGACACGGGAAGTCCCAGCGCCAGCAGTGCACCCATGGCCATGCCGGCGGTGGCGTTGCCGGCGGCTTCCGGGGCGGCCACGCCATTGATGGACCCGGTGGTGCCGAATTCCGGGTCCTTGCGCTTGGCGGCCAAACGCTTCTCCGTGCCGTAGGCCAAGAAGGTAGGGATTTCGGCGCCGCCGGCCGGAATGACACCGAAGGGCAAGCCGAAGGCGGTGCCACGCAGCCAGGCCGGTAGCGCCTTGCGGAAGTCGGCGCCGCTGAGTCGAATGCGTCCACTGGAGGGGATGCGCATGGCGCTTGGATCGCGGTGCACACGCGAGGCCACATGCAGCACCTCGCCGAGGGCCAAGAGACCCACGGTGATCACCACAATGGATAGGCCGTCGAAGAGCTGCGGCAGGCCGCTGGTGTAGCGCACGGTACCGGAGATGCCATCCACGCCGATCAGGGCCAGTACCAAACCGATGGCCAGGGCACTGAGACCCTTAATGATCGACTCGGAAACCACCGAGGAAATCGCCACGAAGGCAAAGATCGCCAATGCGAAGTATTCGGCCGGCCCGAAGGCGGTGGCGAGCTTGACCAACGAAGGGGCGAAGAACACCACGAGCGTGGTGGCGATCAGCCCGCCGATAAAGGCGCCCATGGCGGCGGTGGCCAGAGCACGGGCCGCCTGGCCGCTTTTGGCCATCTTGTGGCCTTCAAAGGTGGTGGCGATCGCCGAGGACGCACCGGGGGTATTGAGCAGAATGCCGGCGGTCGAGTCACCGAACATGCCACCGAAATAGATGCCGGCGAACATGATGAACGCGGCCGTGGGATCCAGGCTGAAGGTCACCGGCAGCAACAGCGCGACCGCCATGGACGATCCGAGGCCGGGCAGGACACCTACCGCGGTGCCCAAGAGGGCACCGATCAGTACCCACATCAGGTTTGCGAGGGTCAGCGCCCCGGCAAAGCCTTCCATTAGATGATTGAGCTGATCCATCTTAGAGCAAACCTCCTAGAAAGCCGGTGGGCAGGCTGAGCCCCAACCCGACACCGAAGGCCAGGTAGCTGATCGAGGACACGGTGAACGAGACCCCGAGGTCGAACAGTGGTCGGGCGCTACCGAAGGCCTTGCAGATCACCCAGAACAATCCGGCGGCCGAGATGATCCAGCCGAGGACCGGCAGCATGAGAATAAATGCGGCGATGCCGCCGACGATCCAGCCGATGGTCTTCCAGTCGGAGTACATGCGTACTCGGCCCGTGCGACGAGGGCGTTCGGAGCTGGAACCGAACACCTCGGCACGCTCGGTGTCGCCCATTTCGGCCAGCATCTCGGCCGAGAAATCCGGGTTGCTGCTGTCCGCGCCCTGCGGGAAGCGCCGGGTGCGTAGCACGGATATGCCGTGGGCTACGGCCAACGCGTACAGCAGGACGCACACGATGGCGGGGAAGAACTGGGGACCGGGAACCGTGTCGCCCATAACGTTCATGGTGGCGGTGCCGATGGACAGCGCGGTGGCCAATACCAGCAGCAGGGCGGTCACCACCAGTTCGCTGCGGCCGGAGAAGAACCCGGTGATCCGTACCGTATCGGCCGAGGTTGAGGTGCTCTGCGTGGTGCTCACAGTCCCAGTCCTTCCACGAGTTCCTTGGTGGTGGCGATTTCCTGAGTCAGGAATTCGTCGAGTTCCTCGCCGACCATGTAGCTGTCGGTCCAGTTGTTGCGGGCGACGGCGTCCTTCCACTGGTCGGTGGCATGGAACTCGGCCACAATCTGCTCAAGTTCGGCCTTTTGCTCCGCGGTGATGCCGGGGGCTGCAACATAGCCACGCCAGTTCGCCATGGAGGCGTCGACGCCGCCCTCCTTGAAGGTGGGTACGTCAACACCGGGAAGGCGTTCTTCGGAGCTAATGGCCAACGCGCGAAGGCTTCCGGTTTCGATCTGATCGGCTAGTTCGTTATAGCCGGAGACGGCGGCCGTGGTGGTTCCCGAGAGCACCGAGGTGATGGCCTCGCCACCGCCGGAGTAGGGGATGTAGTTCATCTTCTGCGGGTCGAGGCCCACCTCTCGGGCGGCCATACCCATCAGCAGATGGTCGATGCCGCCGAGCGAACCGCCGGCGATCGAGGTGCCGCCGGGGTTTTTCTTCCAGGCCTGCACGAAGTCGTCCAGAGTCTTCAGTTCCGAGTCGCCGGGGACCACGATGACCGCATAGTCATCGGCCAGGCGAGCGATCGGGGTGACGTCGTCGAGAGAGGTACCGGAATCGGCGAGTTCGATCGCGCCGATCATCACGCCGCCGGTGACCATCAGCATGTCCGAGCGGCCATGCATCTGGGCAAACTGGCTCAGGCCGATGGTGCCGCCAGCTCCGGGGACGTTGACCACCTGGACGTTATTGCTGATGCCGTCGGACTTGATGGCCGCCTGGGCCTCGCGGGCGAAGCCGTCCCAGCCGCCGCCCGGGGAGGCCGGGGCCATGATCACGAGTTTCGAGCGTACGGTGCTCTCACCGCCGGAGGCGGCCGAGGTCACCAGCGCTAGCGCGGTGATCAGAACGCTGGCGACCAAAAAGATCACGTTCTTTGTTTTGTGCTTGCTCATAGCTATCCGTAGGGTTCGAGTGATGAATGGGTTCCGGTCTCCCGGAGTCGTCCTAGATACCTTCGCATGAAGTGATGCGCGCCACTACGGGATTCGCGGTTTGGGTCATAGGTACCATAAGAAAAATAAAGTTAACGCCGAGGGGCAGCAGATGAAATCCACGGTCGGCACGCCGCCACGGCGTCATCGATTGCGCCTGCAATTGGCCGGTTTACAAGTGCTTATCGTGCTGGCCGTGGTGCTGGTGGTCGCCGTGATTGTGATGCTCGAGGAAGACCATCGAGTCCAAGAGCAGGCCTACGGGCGGGCCAGTACGGTCGCGACCAATGTCGCCAATGAACCCGAAGTGATCGAGGCGCTGAACACCAAGGACGCGGTCTCCGTGATCGCCCCGATCGCCCAGCTGGCCCGGGAGGTTTCGGGGGTGGATTACGTGGTGGTCGTGGGGCTGGATAATATCCGTGTTTCACACCCGGACCCTGAGCGCATCGGCCAGCCGGTGTCCACCGACCATTCGCTGGTACGCCAGGGCGAAACCTTCCTCGGGGTCGAGTCCGGCACGTTGGGCCCCACCCTGCGCGTCAAACAACCGATTTACGATGGTGAGACGATTATCGGCACCATTTCGGTGGGCATCCTCCAAAGTGAAGTGCGCGCACAGCTCAACGGCATCGTGGCCGGCTTCGCGCCGTGGATCTTGGGTGCGGCGGGGCTCGGCACGCTCCTGAGCCTTTCCGCCGCACGGGCCATCCGACGGCGGATTTTCGGCGTGGAGCCAGAAGAAGTCTCCGGTCTGCTGCAATCGCAAAACGCGCTGCTGTATGCGGTCAGCGATGGGGTGCTGGGCGTAGGCCCGGCCGGTCGCATCACGCTGTGTAACGGTGAGGCCGAAACCCTGCTTGGCTTGCGCGACTCGGTGGTGGGCAAACCGGCCGAGGAGGTGCTCGATCCGCTGCTGGGCCCGATGCCGGAGGAAGGCTCCCGCCAGGTCTTGGTCGGTGAACGCGTGCTGGTGGTGTCGCGACGTAATGCGGTCGCCGGTGCCACGCAGCAGGATGCCGGTTACACCCTCACGCTGCGAGATCGGACCGCGCTGGAGACCTCCCTGCGTGAGCTCGCCGGACAGCGTGGACTGGCCGACGCGCTCCGCGCGCAAACCCACGAATTCGCCAACCGTTTGCATGTGCTCTCCGGTTATCTTTCGGTCGGGGCGCACGAGAAGGCGCAAGAATATATTGCCCGTATCGCCGGTCCGCTGGATCGTGGCGTGGCCGAACTACCGGATCCGGGGCTAGCCGGGGTGCTCTCCGCGAACGCCGCGGTGGCCCGGGAGGCCGGGGTGAGTGTCGAACTCGCCAGCGAATCGGCCGTCGCCGAGGGCGCAACGGCGGATGAGGATCTGTTGACCGTTTTAGGTAACCTGCTGAGCAATGCGATCGAGGCGGCCGGTGACGGGGGACGGGTGCGCGTACTGGTGCAACTTGAGCACACTCAGCTGCGGCTGGTCGTGGAAGACAGTGGCCCGGGCGTCCCGCCAGATCAGGTGGATCGCATCTTCAAACGCGGGGTGAGCAGCAAAGATCAAAGTGAACAGGCCCATGGAATCGGACTGGCGCTGGTGCAGCGGATCGTCGGGCGACGGGGTGGAAGAATAGAGGTCACCGACTCATCATTAGGCGGGGCGCAATTTGCCGTGCAATGGCCACTGACGGACCGAAAGGGGGAGCCGAGCATTGACTGAGTTCCAGACGCTGATCGTTGATGACGACCCGGACGTGCTGGCCATGCACGAACTGTTCGTGCAGTCCACCGAGGGCTTCGCCGTGGCCGGTACCGCCGCACGGGCCGCCGAAGCGCTGTCCTATTTAGAGGAACATCCGCAGACCGACCTGATCCTGCTTGACGTGCACCTTCCCGATGGCAATGGGGTTGCGGTGCTCACCGAAATTCGCGCCCGCTTCAGCCAGGTGGGGGTCATCATGATCACCGCGGCCGCCGATGCCCCCACGGTGCGCTCGGCCATTGGGCAAGGGGTCGACGGATATCTGGTCAAACCCTTCTCGGTGGAGGACTTCCGGCAGCGCTTGCAACTGTTCCGCCAGTCCCGCCTCGCCCAGCCCGAACGGCTGGCGCAGTCCGAAATCGATGCCCTACTGCAAGCGAGCCCAGAGGCGGCACCCGCGCAAGCTCCGGAAGCCCCACCCCAGTCCCTGCCCAAGGGTTATGCCCAGGCCACCTTGGATCTCATCGCCGAATCCGTGCGTGGCACCGAGCACGATATTTCCGCAGCCGAGGTCGCCGACGCCTGTGGTGTTTCGCGGGTCAGTGCGCGCCGGTATCTGGATCTGCTACAGCGTCGCGGGCAGGTGGAACTGCGCCCGCGCTATGGTTCGGCCGGACGCCCGGAACACCGATACCGGTGGGTCCACGGGTGACCAAGGGAATCGTAGTTCTATCCGAGATTGCGGCTTTCACCTGAGGTTTAGTTTTACATGACGCACTGTTGAGCCGGGCAACTTTGGAAATCTCGCCTCGCACGAGTACCGTAGTCGCCATGATCAATCGTTGGTATAGCTATTTTGCGTCGGCTCTGGAGGGGCCCGCGTCTATTTAGCGCATCCAACTTACCTTCAGAGCCGATAGGACCGGGGCAACTGCCCACGGTCCTTTTGTTTACCCAAGGCTCTGCTGGTCCCCGCGGTGGAGCCTGACCATGTCGAAAGGCCCCCTCGCAATGAACACCATCGCCGCTACCGCGTCCACTACCAGTACCGTCCTGCCCACCCCGGCCGAGCTGAGCGCTCAGCTTCCGCTCGATGAGGTGGCACGCTACCGGGTGCAGCGGGCTCGTCAGGAAATTCGGGCCATTCTTGACGGTGTCGATACGCGTCTGCTGGTGATCGTAGGCCCCTGCTCAATTCACGACCCCAAGCAGGGGCTGGAGTACGCACGGAACCTGGCCCGACTCGCGCAGCAGCACCGTGAGCACTTGCTGATCGTGATGCGCAGCTACTTTGAGAAGCCGCGCACCACCGTAGGGTGGAAGGGACTGATCAACGATCCGGCGCTAGACGGCAGCCACGATATGGCCCGCGGCCTGCAGGTAGCTCGCCGGTTCCTGCGTGACGTGGCCGAGCTTGGATTGCCCACCGCCACCGAGTTCCTCGAGCCGCTGACCGCACAGTACCTCTCGGACTTCGTCTCCTGGGGCGCGATCGGTGCGCGCACCACCGAAAGCCAGGTGCACCGGCAGCTCGTTGCGGAATTGCCGATGCCCGTGGGTTTCAAGAACGGTACCGACGGCGGCTTCCAGGTGGCCATCGATGCCTGCCAGGCCAGCGCGGCCGCGCAAAGTTTCGTGGGTGTGGACGAGCACGGCCGCATCAGCCAGCGCAGCACCGAGGGCAACTCCGCCACTCACCTGATCCTGCGTGGGGGAGCCAGCGGCCCCAACTACTCGCGGGCGCAGATCGAGCAGGCCTCCGCAGCCATGCGCGCGGCAGGGGCCAACGGGCGGGTGATCGTGGATGCTTCGCATGCGAACTCGGGCAAGGATCATGTGCGTCAGGCCGTGGTGCTCGAGGAGTTGGCCACCGAGATCGCCTCGGGTGAGGCACCGATCGCCGGAGTGATGGCCGAAAGCTTCTTGGAAGCCGGCGCACAGAAGTTCACACCGGGTGTCGATGAGCCGAGCGCGCTGGTTCCCGGGGTGTCCATCACCGATGCCTGCATGGGATTCGAAGCCAGCGAGCGTGCCCTAGCGCAACTCGCGCAAGCCGTGTCCCTAGGACAGCAGCGCCGGGAGGCCGGACTCTCCCTCGGTGCCTAGGTTCCGGGGCGCTTGGCCCGGGGCGTACATAGAGGCCAACTGGTTTAACGAACACCGCCGACGTGACGATCGGGATGCGATCGTCGCGTCGGCGGTTCCAGCCAGTTCGGCGGTTAGATCTTGTTTGCGGCCTCCGAGAGCACCGTACGCAAAATCGACTCGATCTGGTCGAACTCGGGCTGGCCAATGGTTAGCGGTGGTGCCAGCTGAATGACCGGGTCCCCGCGATCATCGGCGCGGCAGTAGAGTCCCGCCTCCCACAAGGCAGGGGAGAGGTATTGCCGTAGCAACCGCTCCGACTCGTCGTCGTTGAAGGTTTCCTTGGTGCTCTTGTCCTTGACCAGTTCGATGCCGTAGAAGTAGCCGGCACCGCGCACGTCGCCGACGATTTCGAGGTCCTTGAGTTTTTCCAGGGTGGCCTTGAAGTTCGCGGCGTTGTTCTTGACGTTCTCGTTCAGTCCTTCGCGCTCGAAGATATCGAGATTCGCCATGGCTACCGAGGCGGCCACCGGGTGCCCGCCGAAGGTGTAACCGTGGTAGAAGGTGGTATCGCCCTTGCTGAAGGGTTCGAAGAGCCGGTCCGAAACCACCATGACGCCCAAGGGGACGTACCCGCTGGTCAGCGCCTTTGCACTGGTGATGATGTCGGGAACGTAGTTGAAGTCATTGCAGGCGAACATCGAGCCGATGCGGCCGAAGGCGCAGATCGTTTCGTCGGAGACCAGCAGCACGTCGTATTCGTCGCAGATTTCGCGCACTCGTTCGAAGTAGCCCGGTGGTGGCGGGAAGCAGCCGCCCGAGTTTTGCACGGGCTCGAGAAAGACCGCGGCGACCGATTCGGCGCCCTCGAACTCGATGGCCTCGCGGATCCGCTCGGCGGCCCAGAGTCCAAAGTCCTTCTCGTTATCCGAGTACATCTCCGGGGCCCGGTAGAAGTTGGTGTTCGGCACGCGGAAGGTGCCCGGGACCAGCGGCTCAAAGGGGGTTTTCATGCCTGGCAGGGAGGTGATCGCCAGGGCGCCCTGCGGGGTGCCGTGGTAGGCCAACGCGCGAGAGATGACCTTGGTCTTACCCGGCTGCCCCTTCATCTTGAAGTGTTGCTTGGCCAGCTTGAAGGCCGATTCCACCGCTTCACCACCGCCGGTGGTGAAGAAGACGCGGTTCAGGTCGCCCGGGGCGTAGTGGGCGAGGCGTTCGGCCAGATCGATGGCCGGCTCGTGGGCGTAGGACCACAGCGGCATGAAGGCCAGTTGTTCTGCTTGCTTGGCGGCCACTTCGGCCAGTTCGGCGCGACCGTGGCCCGCGTTGACGACAAACAGGCCAGCTAGGCCGTCGATATATTCCTTGCCGGCATCGTCAAAGATCTTATGGCCTTCGCCGCGGGTAATGATTGGAACGGTGCCACCCTCGCAGAGCCCGGAATGGCGGGCCATATGCATCCAGAGGTGGTCACGGGCGGCTTGCTGGCGGTCGGTGCCGCGAGGTGTTGTGCTCATCGGGTTCCCCAGTTGTATTCCTGTTTTTTCAGTGAGAGGTACATGTAAGTGTCGGTGCTTTTGACACCTTTGATGGCGCGGATCTTGCTGGTCACCCGCAGGATGTCGGCGTCGTCGGCGCAAATGACTTCCGCCAAAATATCCGCCGGTCCCGCGGTAACCACGCAGTAGTCGACTTCGGGCAGTTCGGCGATGCGCTCGGCAGTGTCGTTGATATCGCTGTCGGTCACCACACCGATCATGGCTTGGCGGGTGAAGCCAAGTTCCAGGGGGTCGGTTACCGCGACAATCTGCATGATGCGGCCGTCAATGAGTTTCTGGACGCGTTGCCGGACGGCGGCTTCGCTGAGGCCGACGGCCTTGCCAATGGCCGCGTAGGAACGGCGTCCATCTTCTTGCAGCTGTTCAATGATTTCTTTGGACACGTCGTCAATGGTGTGCCCGGGCGTTCCGTTGGACGGCAGTGTCATCGTTTATCAATCTCCCTGGGGTTGCTAACGCGGAACTGTGAGCCGCGTTACAGGTGGGCTTGGCAATGACCTTACAGCTACTGATTCAGTTGCGAAAGGGCCCGATGTAAAAAGCTTTTCATTGTCCTGATCGAGGTTCATTTATGGATTCATGCGTGAAAAGGGTTGTGTGGACCCGCAGCTTCTGACAGGATTGTGCGCAGCAATGATGTGTCGTGTATCACAGTCGCGGCACCAAGTGCACAACAGGTAAGGAATGGGATTATGTCCAACTCGCACCGGCGACTTCCCGAAGACCCGCAGATCCGCGCCCTGGTCAACATGATGAGCTCCCGCTCGATGTCACGCCGTTCGATGCTCGGCGCGGCAGGCGCGTTGGGCTTAACCGGACTCTTGGCCGCCTGCGGTACCGGCGGCACCGGCACCGGCGGTTCAAAAGCCCCGGCCCCCAGCGTCGAGGACCTGTCGGAGAGCGAGAAAACCGTCAACTGGGCAAACTGGACCCTGTACTTGGATTACGACGACGCCAAGAAGAACTATCCCACGTTGCAGAAGTTCACCAAGGAAACCGGCATAAAGGTCTCCTACTCGGAAGATATCGACGGCAACGACACCTATTATGGCAAGGTTCAAGGCCAGCTCTCGGCGGGGCAGGACATCGGGAAGGACATCTTCACGCTGACCGACTGGATGGCCTCGCGTATGATCCGACAGGGTTACACCCAGGAATTGGATCACGCCAACATTCCCAACATTTCCAACCTGCTACCCAACCTGCAGAACGTTGATTTCGATCCGGGACGCAAGCACTCGCTGACCTGGCAGTCCGGTTACGCCGGTATCGCCTGGAATAAAAAGAAGTTCCCCAAGGGGCTGAGGAATGTCTCCGATCTCTGGGATCCGGCGCTCAAGGGCCGCGTGACCGTGCTGGACGAAATGCGCGACACCATGGGCCTGCTGATGCTCGATAATGGCGTGGACATTGCCGGTTCCTGGGGCGATAACGAGTTTGGCGCGGCACTGGATGTGCTGCGCGATAACATCGACAACGGTCAGATCCGTCAGGTGAAAGGCAACTCCTATAAGGAGGACTTCATCTCTGGAGACGCGATCGCCGGTATCGTCTGGTCCGGTGACCTGACGCAGCTGAACTTCGAGAACGACGACCAGTGGGAGTTCGTGCTCCCGGAGGCCGGAGGCACGCTCTGGAGCGATAACCTCATGGTCCCAGTGGCTGCCAAGCATAAAACCAATGCCGAGAAGTTGATGAACTTCTACTACGATCCGGCCATTGCCGCCGAGGTGGCAGCCTACGTGAACTACATCTGCCCGGTGGCAGGCGCCCGCGAAGAAATGGAAAAGATCGATCCGGAGCTGGTGGATAACCACCTGATCTTCCCGAGCGAAGAGGATCTGACCAAGGCCCATGTCATTCGCACCCTGGATGCCGACGAAGAAATGAACTTCAGCTCGGAATTCCAGAGCGCCATCGGCGTCTAGTACCGAATGTTTTCAACGGCGGCGGCGCGGTGACTCGCGCCGCCGCTGCATTTGCCGACCCTGCCGCGTCGCCGCTTTGACCCGCTGCGCAGCGACCCCATCACGAAGGAGTAAGCCAGTGATGAGCACTTCTCTCGCTTCCGAACCCACCCAAGCAGGCAATGGCCGCACCAGCGAAGGCGCCGACCTGCACCTGAACAAAATCACCAAGCGATTTGCCGAGTTTCACGCCGTGCAGGAGTTGTCGCTGACCATCCCCTCGGGCACCTTCTTTGCCTTGCTCGGCCCCTCTGGCTGCGGTAAGTCCACGACCCTTCGGATGATCGCTGGCCTCGAAGCGCCCAGCTCGGGCAGCATCTCCATCGGCGGCCAGGATGTGACCGGACTGCCCAGTCACCAACGGCCGGTCAACACCGTGTTCCAGTCCTATGCACTGTTCCCACATATGACCGTGCTGGAAAACGTGGCCTTTGGTCTCAAACGCAAGAAGGACCGCAAGGCCATGGAAAAGGCCCGACAGGGACTCGAGATGGTTGAACTCGGGCACCTCGCCAGCCGGAAACCCGCGCAGCTCTCCGGTGGTCAACAACAGCGTGTGGCGTTGGCTAGGGCGCTGGTCAATCGCCCCCAAGTGCTCCTGCTCGATGAGCCTCTGGGAGCCCTCGACATGAAATTGCGTCGCCAGATGCAGATGGAGCTCAAGGGAATCCAAACGGAGGTGGGGCTGACCTTCATCCACGTGACCCACGATCAGGAAGAGGCCATGACCATGGCCGACATCGTGGCCGTGATGAACGGCGGACGCATTGAACAAATGGGCCCACCGCGCGAACTCTATGAGCTTCCGCGAACCGCCTTCGTGGCGAACTTCCTCGGCAAATCCAATCTGATGCGTGGCGTGGTGAAAGCCAGCCACAACGGGGTACTGGATGTCGAGGTTGCCGGAACCGAGGTTCATGTACTGGCCCAACGAACGGTAACTCAGGAGGGCGAAATCGTCGTGGGGGTGCGTCCGGAGAAGATCCATCTCTCGCGGACCGCCGGCGACGAACCCACGCACAGCAATGAGCTCAGCGGAACCGTCATCGACGCTTCCTTTACCGGCACCACAACCGAATACCTCGTTGACGTTCCCGGGGTGGGACGGATCGGCACCTTCGCGCAGAACCGTGGGGACCAGCCCGCCGACGTAGGGGACAAGGTCTACTTGAGCTGGGATACCTCCCACAGCTTTGGGCTCGCCGGAGATGAACAAGTCGCCGCGGGGGTGAATGCCACATGAGTTCGCCGGTAATGACCAGAAAGGGCAAGGTCAGGGACCTGCGCAGCAAGGAAGAAATCCGGGCCGAACGTCGCAAGGGTCGCACCGGGGTGTATTTGGTGCTCCCCGGTCTGCTCGTGCTGTTGCTGTTCTTCGCACTACCCGTTGTGGTGCTCTTGGCGATGTCGCTCTACACGCGCCCACCGGGCGCGGAGATCGGCCAATTCGTGCCGGCCCTGCAATTCAGCAACTACGCCACGGTTCTGGGAGCCTACTGGCCCGACCTGATGCGGTCCTTCGGGTTTGCGCTGATCGCCACCACGCTTGCGCTGATCATTGGCTACCCGATGGCTTATCTAGTTGCGGTCCGACTGCGCGAACGTAAGTTGTTGCAGGGCATGCTGCTGGTTCTGCTCATTGCCCCATTCTTTTCCAGCTTTATTCTGCGTACCCAGTCATGGAAGCAGATCCTCGCGGACGAGGGCTTTGTCGCACAAACGCTCAAAGCCGTGGGCCTGCTTGCCTCCGACGGGCATCTGACCGCCACCGCGTTCGCGGTGGTTGCCGGTCTGACCTACAATTTCCTGCCCTTTATGGTGCTACCCATTTACGCTAACCTCGAACGCCTTGATACCCGTTTACTCGAGGCGGCCGGAGACCTCTACGCCAGTCCGTTGACGACCTTCCGGAAAGTCACTTTGCCGCTGTCGGCGCCGGGTGTCTTCGCCGGTACCTTGCTGACCTTCATCCCGGCGGCCGGCGACTATGTCAATGCCGCCCTGCTGGGTAACAACAGAAACACCACCATGATCGGTCAAGTCATCGACTCGCGCTTCTTCCGAGTCATCGACTACCCGGGAGCCGCAGCCCTGAGCTTTGTTCTCATGGTCTCGATTCTGATTCTGGTGACGGTGTATATCCGGAAGTTCGGCACCAAGGATTTGATGTAGGAGCAGATGATGAAACAAAAACTTGGTCGCTGGCTGATCCCGGTCGTAGGTGGGCTTGCCTTCGTCTACCTGCTGGTCCCCATTGCCTACATCTTTGCCTTTTCCTTTAATGACGCCGGCCGTACGAACCTCGAATGGCGCGGTTTTACCTGGGATAACTGGGCGAACCCCTGCGGTGCTCCGGCGGTCTGTGAATCGCTTGCAAACTCCATCCAGGTCGGTGTGGTGGCCACCGTGTTCGCTACCGCACTCGGTACCTGCATCGCGATCGGCTTGGTGCGCTATCGCTTCCGCTTCCGTAACCTCACCGACGTGCTGATCATTTTGCCCCTCGCCACTCCCGAGGTCGTTCTCGGTGCCTCGTTGTTGGCGCAGTTCCTGAACTTGGGTTGGGAACTCGGTTACGGAACCATTGTGATCTCCCACGTGGTGTTCTGTATGTCCTTCGTTATCGTCACGGTTAGGGCGCGCGTTTCCTCCCTGGATCCACGTCTCGAGGAAGCCGCCGCGGATTTGTATGCCTCACCGCGTACAACCTTCTGGAAGGTCACCTTCCCGCTGTTGATTCCCGGCATCGTCGCAGCCGCCCTGCTCTCCTTCGCGATGAGCTTTGACGATTTCATCATCACGAACTTCAACTCCGGTAACTACCAGACCTTCCCGAAGTTCATCTATGTGGCGGCCACCCGTGGTATCCCGGCGCAGGCCAACGTGATTGGCTCAGCGATGTTCCTGTTGGCGCTGATCGTGGTGATCATCGGCCAGGTGATGGCCCACCGTAAGCGTAAGGCGCTGGAACAAGCCCAATAACACTGTCGAGAAATGAAACGGTCAAGCCGCCCGCGTGCACGTCGCGGGCGGCTTTACACTTGCCGGTATAGACTGAAGCGCGATTATCGGCAGCAAGTCACCGGTTGGGAACGGTTATCAAGGGGGAGGATCACTGTGGGGGAAGCATCGCAGGATTCGGTGCAATGGTTGAATCAGGATGAACGACGCACGTGGCTGGCGTTGCATACCGTCATGACCCTGTTGCCTGCAACGCTGGACACGGATCTGCAAGGCCTCGAAGGAATTACCCTGTTTGACTACCACATGCTGGCGATGCTCTCGGAAAATGAGGATGGACAAGTCAGCATGACCGAGCTGGCCCAGCTCAGCACCTCCTCACCCTCGCGGCTATCGCATGTTGTGAAGAAACTTGAGCAGCGCGGTTGGGTGGAACGCACCACATATAACGGCGATGCCCGTGTGAAAATGGCCTCATTAACCCCTTCCGGATGGGACGCGGTGCATCGCATCGCCCCACACCATGTAGGCACGGTGCGGGCTCTTGTCCTTGATTGCCTTGATGACAAGGACGTTAGCGATCTGGGTCGGGTGGCCCGGAAGCTCGTCAAGGCCCTCGACAACGATCATTGGATACTGAACGCGGACGCCTGAAGATTTGGAAGTCCGCGCCAGACTCGATAAGATGGCAAGGCGTTAATCGCGCATGTTGTCATGCCGCCGCAAGGTTGTACGGTAACTGCGCGTTGCCCGTAATACCGAATATCGCAGTCAACCGAGTACGGGGAAAATGCTCGACCGATTGCGAAGTTCACCGTCTTACATGCTTTAAGGCTCTTCGGTTGGTTCTCACCCAGCTGGTTACCTTCATAGTGTGCAGTAATAACGGTGTTTCACTGGTTGGCGGGACTCACTAACGCATTAGCGGTTCCGCTGCCTTGTGCAGGGGTGCTGCGCGCGAGTACCGCCGAAATTTACTACTAACTATCTGAGGAGTGATCATGGCAGCTGTATGCCAGGTGACTGGGACTGTGCCGGCCTTCGGACATAGCATCTCCCACTCGCACCGTCGCAACAAGCGTCGTTTCGACCCGAACATTCAGAAGAAGCGCTACTGGGTTCCTTCCCTGCGCCGTAACGTAACCCTGACCTTGTCCACCAAGGGCATCAAGGTTATCGATGTTCGTGGCATCGACGCCGTCGTTGCTGACCTGCTTGCGAAGGGTGTGAAGCTCTAAAATGGCAAAGAAGGATAAGGACGTACGTCCGATCATCAAGCTGAAGTCGACCGCCGGTACCGGTTTCACCTACGTGACCCGCAAGAACCGTCGCAACGATCCGGACCGCATGGTCCTGAAGAAGTACGACCCGGTTGTCCGCAAGCACGTAGAATTCCGAGAGGAGCGCTAAGACATGGCCAAGAAGTCCAAGATCGCCAAGAACGAACAGCGCAAGGTCATTGTCGAGCGTTACGCTGAGAAGCGCCTCGAGCTGAAGAAGACCCTGATTGACCCGAACGCCACCGACGAGGCCCGCGAGGCCGCTCGTCTGGGCCTGCAGAAGCTGCCCCGCGACGCCTCCCCGGTGCGCGTGCGCAACCGCGACGCCATCGACGGCCGTCCGCGCGGTACCTTCCAGAAGTTCGGCATCTCCCGTGTCCGCTTCCGCGACATGGCTCACCGTGGCGAACTGCCGGGCATCACCAAGTCCTCTTGGTAATCCCTGCGGCGTTCACGCTGTAAATTGCTGAAACGAAACCCCCGCCTCGGCGGGGGTTTTCGTCGTTAAGCTTCCGGTTTATTCCTACCCCGGCCAAACCAGCGACGTTTAGGCAACTCGCTGGGCTGCTGCTCGGCTTGCTTCGCAGCCGCGCGATTCCGTCGTCGCTCTTCCCAGGCCTCCAGCTCCTGATCAACGTCGCGTAGCGCGGTAATTACCGGCGGTCCACCCTGAAGCTGTCGACGTGCCTCAATGATTCGCCGGTTGAAATCCTCTAGATGTTCCCGAACCTTTCCCGCCGACGGTAAGGCGTCCAAGGTTTCGAGTAGTCCTGCGTCTTCCACGCGCAGCGTCAACGCCGGTGGGCCCATCCCCGATATCTGTTCGCGTTGCATCAGCGACTTGACCCACCAGTCCGGATCGGTGCTACCGGCAATGTGATCGATGTTCTTGCCAGCCAGCGACAGATTGTCGAAGTCTCCCCGGGCGAAAGCCTCATCGATCGCCGAATTGGCCACCTCCCAGGCCTCCTCGTGCGCATGAAACTGCAAGGGCGTGCGAGGCTGACGCTCCACCGGCTTCGCGCCGGTACGTTGGGCATATTCGTCCACCGGTAGCGGTTCCTCGGTAGCGCGTTCGGCGCGGTAGCGGGCCGCATGCAGTGCGGCATCCTTTGCTTCGCGGTGAGGGTCAGGGCTCATACCCCCATGCTTCCACTGGCTGCGTCAGGGTTCAAGATCCACGCAAATCCCCGGCGAAGTCCAGCGGTCATAGTAGCGTGGTTGCCATGACTTCAGTGATCCGCCGTGGCAGTCTTGACCAGCTTGGTTCTCGCTCGCCTGCGGGCGATATCTACGCCTCGGTGGAGCGCTGGGAGGCCTGGGCACCGGGCCAAACGATCCTGTTGACCGGAGCCAATGCCGGGCTGGGCTTTTTCAGCGCACTGGGCCTAGCCGCCAGTGGGGCCCGAGTGATCATGGCCTGCCGCAACCGGGAACGGGCCGAGCGTGCCGCCAAACGGATTTACCAGTATGTCCCGCAGGCCGAGCTCCGTATTGAAATGTTCGATGCCGCATCGCTCGTCTCGGCGCAGCGCCTTGCCGAGCAGGTCGCGGACGAGCCGCTGGATGCGGTCATCGCCAATGCCGGAATAATTCACACCCCGCAGCAACGAGTACCCGGTGAACTCGGCTACGACCTGACGATGACCACGAATTTCCTGAGCCACGCACGGCTGGTCGGAGCACTGGCCGAAAGTTTCCGCACCCGTGCACTTCGCTTTATCGGCGTGGGTTCCATGTCGACATTAATGCTGCCGAGCGATCCGGCAAACCTGACCTTGGAGCATAGCTACCACCCTTACCGCGCCTATGTGCAATCCAAGGCGGCCTTGCAAAGCTTCGGCCTGGGGCTGGATCATCGGCTCCGGCAAATCGATGCCGCGGCACGTTCGATTACGGTCCACCCGGGCTATTCGATTTCGGGGCTGACCGTCCAGGTGCCCGGGATCAACGAACCGTCATTGGCCAAGCGGTGGGCCGGTCATCTGCAGTCTGGGTTTGCGCAGGGCAAACACCAAGGGGCGGTCAATATCGTGGAGGCTGCGTTGAATCCTGCGTTGCTCGAGGCCGCGCGCGCACCCTATCTCGGGCCACGGTACATCTCCAAGGGTGCCTGCCAGTTGGCAGCCCCGGCGCGCCTGACGAGACAGAAAAAGCTGCTGGATCCGGTCTGGGACATGTTTGTTGCCGCCAACGGTGGCGTTGATCCTCTGGCGGCAAACTAGCGGTACCGCGCTAAGGGGCCGGATATTTTAGGTCTCGATCCCCGCAGGAGGCAAATATCTACCTCCGTAGAGCGTCCGGAGGGTGCCATTCGGCTCAGAATCACTGTGAACTTGAAAAAAATCCCTTGAATTCGCTCGTTTTCGGGCGTTGCGGGCTAAAAGATTTGATAGGTTCTCACTGATAAGTCCGCGCGACCGCGCGGCGTCCTTGGTTGATCCGGCCAGGGAGAACTAGTCCAGGAGGACAATACATTGGCTATGAACCGTAGCGAACTTGTTGCTGCAGTGGCAGCAAAGACCGAGAACTCCCAGGTTGCCGTGAACGCTGTTCTGGATGCCGTGTTCGAGGTATTCGTTGATCAGGTCTCGAAGGGTGAAAAGGTTTCGATCCCGGGCTGGTTGGCTGTTGAGCGCACCGACCGCGCTGCCCGTACCGGCCGCAACCCGCAGACCGGTGAGCCGATCGAGATCGCCGCTGGCCACTCGGTGAAGCTGACCGCTGGTTCCAAGCTGAAGGCCGCTGTCGCCAAGAAGTAAGGCTTCCAGAAGCTTTCACTGGCGCCCACTCTCCACCATGCGAGAGCGGGCGCCAGTGTCGTTTGGGCTGATTGTTCCCAAACTTCTACTTGGCGTAGAATCAGAGCTGTTTAGCAGACCCGTCGACACGAGGACATCCTGTGCCTTCCACACCCCTCGCCACCCGCGTCCTTCGTGGCTGGTTGGCGGCCGGGATCTGCACCTTCACGGCGTTCGCCGCCCACGCCCACGCAGCGCCGAGCGCGCTGTCACTGGTCGTGATGGCCCTGATTACCTGCCTCAGCGCGGTGGTGGCCATGTTCTTGGTCGGGCGGCGGTTCTCACTGCTGGCAACCTCCATCGCGGTGTTACTGAGCCAAGGCCTCTATCACCTAGCCTTCTCGGTGATGAGTCATGATGGCTCCGGCACGGTCAGTGGCGTAACGGATGGCACGCACCACCACGTCACGGCGTTGAGCGTATCCGCCGGTACAGCATCGGCGAGTACCGAACCCAATATGCTTTACGCCCACATCTTGGCGGCGCTCATCAGCATTGTGGTGTTGCGCCAGGGTGAAACTCTTGTCGGCGAACTGATTCATTTGCTGGGCCTAGGCGCCGCACGGCTCCTACTCTGGGCCAGAGCCCTAGAGTTTCGCGGCTGGCCACGCACCTCCAGCAGTGAAGTCACACACCAGCCGCTGCAAGATCGCACGGCCCTACGTCTGCCGCTGCGTCGTGGTCCACCGTCCGTTGTAGTTAGTCACTAATCCTCAACTACAACCCAGCATCCGGTATTTACACGCTGAATCCCGGAGCGAAAGGACCATTATGACCACCGCACTACGCACCCTACGTCCCGCCCTACGCGTGGCGGCCGTCGCCGTCGTGGCCCTGGCAGCGCTCTTCCTGAGTCTGAGCCCGGCCCACGCCCACGATGAGCTTGTGGCCTCGACCCCGAAGGCCGGCGCCACTCTGAAGGAAGCGCCGAAAGAACTCACCTTGGAGTATTCCGGTGTGCTTCAGGAACTGCCCGGAGGCTCATCCACCGTCGTGAAGCTCACCCGTGATGGGCAAGAGGTGGCCACCAGCTTCGAAACCAAGGAACGCACCGTCACCGTTACGCCGGACAGCGAGCTGGAACCGGGTGACTACACGCTGGCTATTCGCGTCGTGTCCTCCGATGGTCACCCGGTGGAGAATTCCGTGAAGTTCACCCTCGAAGGGGCAGCGGCCTCGGCACCGGTGAGCGCAAGCCCCACGCCAAAGGAAAGTGCGCCGGCTAGCGAGACCCCCAGCGAGCAGCCGGAACAGAATATCCTCTCGGCCTTCGGACCGGCAGGCTGGATTATCGTTGGCCTAGCCCTGCTGGCGATCCTGGCCACCGTGCTTATTCGCTTCACGCGCAACACGAAGTAGCCAGACACATCGCGGCAAGTTCGCGCCGCCACTAAACATTTTTCTCTCGCGCGAGACAGCGCGCTCATTGGCGTGCCCACCCCTAGCCGGGCTCGGCTCGTCGCGCCGTCGAATTTCGCGCGCCCAACGCTGAAAGCACAGATCATGAACAAGTTTTCCAAGACCCTTCCGTTGTTGACCGCCGGCCTGCTCACCGGGAGCCTGCTGTTGAGCGGCTGCTCCACCAACGGCCCCGAGCAGGCAAGCGCTCCCAGCACCGAACAGCAGGACACAACTCAGGCCGCGAGCCTGCAGATCAACGACCCTTGGGCAAAAGCGGCCGACAAGGGCATGAGCGCCGCCTTCGGTACGCTACGCAACACCGGGCAGCAGCCCGTAGAGCTGGTCAAGGTCACCGAGGAACAACACCGCAGCCCGGTGCAGCTTCACGAAATGACCGGCAGTGGTACCGAGATGACCATGAAGGAACATCAGGGCCCGGTGGAGATTAAGCCCGGAGCCGAGGTGGAATTGATGCCCGGCGGCATGCACTTCATGTACATGGACCTCGCTAAACCCCTGGTCGCTTCCGAAACCTCCACGTTGACTCTGCACTTTGCCGACGGTTCGAGTAAGGCCGTGGACTTCCCGATCCGTAACTACAGTGGCGCTAAGGAACGCTACGAGGATCACGCGGGTATGGAGGACAAGCACGGCAACGGCGAGCACGGAGGTCACTAGCAATGGCTGAGCAACAGCCGACCGTGCCAAGCCGACGCCTTGTGCTGGGCGGTTCGGCGGCCGCGGCGCTTTCCGGGGCCCTTGTGGGGTTCGGTGCCGGACGGCTGGACGCACCGGCGTCGGCCGCCGAGCCCGGTCAAGAGCCGGCCGAGGCAGCGGCACTCAGCCCTTATGGGGCGTATCAACGCGGGATTCTCGAGGAACCTCAGACCCATGGCATCTTTCTTGGCCTGGATATTCGGTGGCCAAAGGCAAAAGACGAGCGCCGCGACCGCCTGCGTTCGCTGCTGCGCATGCTGGGAGAAGATGCCGCTCGGTTGATGTCCGGAGATGGGGTGCTGGCCGACAGCGAACCCGAGATGGCTAGCGCCCGTGGGCGTCTGAGTATCACGGTGGGGCTCTCCCGGGATGCCGCGGCGCAGGCTAAGTCAACGGCGGATCTGTCGATGCTCGAGCCGCTTCCGGAATTCTCCGGTGACAAGCTCGAGCCACGCTTTGGCCAGGCCGATCTGCTCGTCCAGTTCTGTGGCGATGATCCAACCGCACTGGCGCATGCACTGCGCGCGGTGCGGAAGAATCTCACGGGACTGGCCACGGTACGTTTCGAGCAGCACGGATTTACTACGCCGCCGGGTCAGGCCGAGCACCCGCATGCCTTTCGGAACCTCTTTGGGCAGCTCGATGGAATCGCCAACCCGCGCACGACGGCCCGCGAGGGTGCGGTGTTCGGGCACGGCGATGAGCAGAGCTGGCTACCCGGTGGAACCGTGCTGGTGTTGCGCCGAATCCGCATGGACCTGGAGCGCTGGGACGAGGTTGATCGTCCCGGACGCGACTTTGCGCTCGGACGGCGACAGTCCGACGGGTCACCGCTCTCGGGGCAGCACCCCGATGACCCGGTAGACCTGTCGGCCACCACCGAGCTTGGGCTGCCGGCCATTGCGGGCAACGCACATGTGGCGCTGGCGAAGCCGGTGCAGGCAGCTGAAACCATGTGGCGACGCGGCTTTAGCTACACCGACGGTGGTGAGTCGGGGTTGCTCTTCGCCTGTTTCCAGCGTGATGCACGCACGGCCTTCGTTCCGGTGCAACGGCGGCTTGCGGCCTCGGATGCGATGAACCAGTGGATTACCCATACCGGTTCCGGCATCTATGGAATCTTGCCGGGAATGAGCCAGGAAGCCCAGCTCGGCGCCGTGCTCTTTGCCGAGTAAACCGAGAGCGGTTTGGGGCATACCGTGCGCTGGGCAAGAGAAGTCACAGTCCTAGCGCACGGTGTGTGCCAGCAAACGGTGCGTAGCGCCGGTTCGCAGTGAGATGATGGAAAGGTTATGGTCACAGATACCCCCAAGCCCACCCCTTCGACGCTGCAACCGGCGTCGGCGCTGACCCGACGATTGATCCTTCCCGGCGTGGTGTCCATGGTCGTGGTTTTCATCGCGGCCGTGCTCTACAGCGGGATCGCGGTCCCGGCCGAACTCGCCGATCCCGGTGCCTTCGTGCGCTGGGCCCTCCCGGCGATGCGCGGTACCCACCACACCGCAATGTCGATTACCATCGCCTCGCTGATCTTCGCGGCGGCACTCCTACCGCGTTCCACCAAGGTGCGGCGCGGCAGTGCCGATGATCCCCGGGTTGAGGTGGGTGATGAACACCCTTCCTTCGCCCGAGCCATGAACGTAGCGGCCGTGGCCGGCGTGGTGTGGACGATGTCCGCGGCCGGCGTCATGCTGCTGACCTTCTGGGATCTGGCGGGTGTGCCGATGAATCTGCAGCCGAGCTACACCACGGCGATCCTCGACTACATTCTGCAGATCACCACGGGGCGCGCATGGGCCTGGATGGTCGTGATCTCCGCACTGGTGACCACCCTGGCATTAGCGGTTCGCTCTCAGAATGGCGTAGGTCTGCTGGCCGCCTTCTCGCTCACGGGAATTGTGCCGCTAGCTTTTATCGGCCACGCGGCCGGCGGCGACGACCATTACACGGCGGTCAATGCCATCGGGCTACACCTGTTGGCCGTGGTCATTTGGTTCGGAGGCATCATCGTGTTGGCCCTCTTGGCTTCCACCTTGAGCGTCCCGGCCCCGGGACGTTATGAGCAACGTCCGGTGCTTGCCGGCACGGTACTGCGCCGCTTCTCCACCCTGGCGACCACCGCGATCATTCTGGTGGCCGGCTCGGGACTGGTTTCGGCCCTGATCCGCATTACCGAGCCCGCACAGTGGTTCACCCAGTACGGGGCCCTCGTCGTGCTCAAGGTCGTGCTGACCCTGCTTCTGGGGTACTTGGGTCTGCTACATCGGCGCCGGGTAATCCCGCGGCTCCTGGCTGGAGAACTTACCGCCCTTGCCGCAGCCTGGCGCGTGGTGCTGGCCGAGGTGGTGCTCATGGGCGCGGTCATGTCGGTGGCCACGGTGCTGGCCCGTACGGCCCCACCCACCAGCGATGATCCGCCGGCCGAGATGAGCCCGGCCCGACTTTTGACCGGCTATGACCTACCGGCCCCGCCGACCACCGGGAGCTGGCTCACCGTGTGGCGGGTGGATTGGCTGTGGGCGGCTATCTGCGTCTTTTTGCTGGCCTTCTACCTGTGGGCATTTATCACCCTGCGGCGCCGCGGCGACAAACCCAATGTGGCCCGCCTCGTTAGCTGGATCGTGGGCATTATCGCCCTGTTCTACGTCACCAGCGGTGCCATCTCTGTCTACGGCATGGTGCAATTCTCGGTACATATGGTCGATCACATGTCGCTGACCATGATCGTGCCGATCTTCTTGGTGCTCGGCACCCCGGTCAGCCTCGCCCTGCAGGTGCTTCCGACCCGCACCGACGGCACCCGGGGCGCCCGTGAATGGATCCTCTGGCTGGTGCATTCGAAATACTCGGCGGTCGTGACGCACCCGATTTTCACCGCGGTGATGTTCGCCGGATCGATTATTGTCTTCTACTTCAGCCCGGTTCTGGAACCGGCCATGAAGTATCACGCCGGTCACGAGATCATGAACTTCCACTTCCTGATCACCGGTTACCTCTTTGCGTTGAGCCTGATCGATGCCGACCCGGTCCCTAAACGCTACCCCTATCCGATGCGCCTGCTGGTTCTGCTGGCCACCGTTGCCTTCCACGCATTCTTCGGTGTGGCCCTCATGGGTACCACCACGCTCTTGGCCCCAGACTGGTTCGGCAATATGGGCCGCACCTGGGGCGGTAGTGCTCTCGAAGACCAAGTGGTCGGCGCCGGAGCCATGTGGGGTATCGGTGAGATCCCAACCTTGGTGATCGCCATGTTCGTGATGGTCTCGTGGATGCGCCAAGACAAACGGGAAACCAAGCGATACGACCGGCAAGCCGACCGCGATGGAGACGCGGAGTTGGCCGCCTACAACCAAATGTTCGCCAAGCTCAAGGAACAGGATGCTACGCAGCACAATCATGAACGCTAAGCCGCGCACGCTGGCGGCCACGGCCTTGAGCCTGGCCCTGCTACTCAGCGGCTGCGCCGGGGGCTCACCCGAGGCACAGATTCCGCAGGATGACACCCATAAGCAGGCTGCTAGCGCCGCACCCAGCCCCAGCGCTTCGGCCAAGGGCGATGACTCCACGATGAGCACCGCCGAAATCGGGGTCACCGCCGGTGCGGTGATGGCCGCTAAGCTCGGTTTTGACCGGTCGCGGAAGGTTACCGCCGAAGAGCTGAAGCAGCTGGCGATTAAGCCAAGCGACACCCTCGATGGATATGTGGTGTTGCCCGGTCAGTGCGCCGGGCCACTCGAGGATCTGAACTGGTCCCCGGCCCAGCTGGGCACCGAGGTTGCCCGCACGGACTTCACCACCGAGAGCGGCACCGTCACCGGTTCGGTTGAGGTAGCCCGGGTGGAGGACCGCAACGTTCTAGAGGAGCACTATAAGACGGTGCTTCGGATGCGCACCGACTGCAAAAGCGTGAAACTCAACGGACCGAATGCCATGGAAACTGTGAAGTTCACCGATCCGGGAATCGATGGGGTCGAATCGCAGTTGTACTATTCACGCACGGGTGACCCGCAGTCGCCACAGGACTCCTTGGTGCTGCTGGACACCGCCGGAGACTATGTGGCGATGGTCTCCTTCATCTCCGCAGGATCGCTGAACGATAAGCAGTTTTCCACGGTGGCCAAGCAGGTTATGGACGCGGTGACAGCCCAGTTCTAATTGTGTCGCGGCGCTTCATAGCGTTGGAGTGAGCGCCGGGCCCTGCGCGATAATGGATCGAACCGCCATCCCCGGTGATCAAGGCGGTATCTAAAGCTGGAAAGGGACAATTTATGAGTGCATCTTCCGACTCGTTGCGCGCCGACTACAAGGTGCGCGCCAGCGAGCTGACGGGCCGCAACTGGTTGAATACCGGCGGCGAACAGCTGAATTTGCAGGCACTGCGCGGCAAGATTGTGCTCCTAGATTTTTGGACCTTCTGCTGCATCAACTGCCTCCACGTGCTCGACGAGCTGCGTCCGCTCGAGGAGAAATACTCCGATGTGCTGGTCACCGTCGGCGTGCACTCTCCGAAGTTCGAGCATGAGGCCGACCCGGAGGCGCTGGCGGCCGCCGTGGAGCGCTACGAAATTCATCACCCGGTGCTCGATGACCCGGAGCTGGTCACCTGGCAGGCCTACTCCGCACGCGCTTGGCCGACCCTCGTGGTGCTCGATCCCGAGGGCTACATCGTCGCCCACCTTTCCGGTGAAGGACACGCTCAGGGTCTGGGCTCGCTGATCGAAGAGCTGATCGCCGAACATGAGGCCAAGGGCACGCTGCACCGCGGTGACGGCCCCTATGTCGCACCGGAGGCACGCGAGGGAGACCTGCGTTTCCCGGGCAAGGTCGTCCCGCTGCCGGGTGGCACGTTCCTCGTCGCCGACTCGGGCCACCACCGTCTGCTCGAACTCGGAGCGGACCTGAGCACCGTGGTACGTACCATCGGCTCCGGGGTCAAGGGTTACGCCGATGGCGACGCGCAGAGCGCCAAGTTCAACGAGCTGCAGGGGCTAACCGCCTTGCCGCAGGAGTTGGCCGAAAAGCTGGGCTACGACGTGATCGTGGCCGACACGGTTAACCACCGCTTGCGTTCGGTGAACCTGAGCACCGGGGAGGTCGGCACCCTGGCCGGAAACGGTGTGCAGCGCCTACTGGACGCCGAGTCGGCCCGAAACGAAGCTCAACCGACCGAGTTGGGGACCGACGCACTGAACCTGTCGTTGTCCTCTCCATGGGATGTCATCTACCACCCCAGTGGCAAGGTCCTGATCGCCATGGCCGGTACCCACCAGATTTTCAGCTACGACCCGTTGACCCACGCGGTCGCCGTCTACGCCGGTACCGGGCTGGAAGGCCTGACCGACGGAGCCCCGAACGAAGCCTGGTTCGCCCAGTCCTCGGGGTTGAGCATCGACGCGAACCACGACGTATGGATCGCCGACTCGGAGACCAGCGCGCTACGGCGGATCGAAACCGATGAGCAGGGCCAGGCCGTGGCGGTGCACACCGCTATTGGTACCGGCCTGTTCGACTTCGGGTTCCGCGATGGCCCGGCCGCCGAGGCACGCCTGCAGCACCCGCTGGGTGTTGCCGCGCTGCCCGATGGGTCGGTGGCTATTGCCGACTCGTACAACGGTGCGGTGCGCCGCTTCGACCCGAACAGCAATACCGTCTCCACGCTGGCACAGGGGTTGAAGGAGCCAGCAGATGTGCTCCTCGACGAGAGCGTTGACGGGGACCCGGTGCTACTGGTCGTGGAAACCAACGCCCACCAGCTGGTGCGCATCCCGGTGCCCGCCGAGGCACTGGTCGTCGACGAGGGCGCCAGCCAGACGCAGCGCCCGAAGACCAAGATCCAGCCCGGCGAGCACGCGATCACCGTACGCTTCAGCGCGCCGAAGGGGCAGAAGCTCGATGACCGCTGGGGTGACCCAACGCAGCTGAAGATCTCCGCCAGCCCGGAGAACCTGCTGCTCGAGGGCGCCGGAACCTCACTCGGGCTGACCCGCACGCTCGTCATCAACCCCGAGGTTTCCGAGGGCGTGCTGCACCTGACCGCCCGTGCTGCGGCATGTGATGGTGAGCCCGGCGGCGAGATCCCCGATCACGCAGCCTGCCACCTGTACCAGCAGGACTGGGGAATCCCGGTTGTGCTCGACGCTAGCGGCGATAACGAACTGGTACTTGACCTGCGCGGCCTGAACTAAGTCGGCGGATCCTTCCGCCATGAACGGCCCGTGTCGAGGGCGCGCTTTGCGCCCACGACACGGGCCTTCGTGGTGTATCGGCACACGGGACTTCGCCCTACATTCGAGTGACGAGTTATTAACCGGAGATTCCTCAAGGGTTTAGACTGGTCGAGGATGGGAGGTACCGGCTCCTCGGGGCCGGTGACAATGTAGTGGCCAGCAAAACATTTAAAGCGTTAGAGATTCCCAACTATCGGTACTGGGTGCTCGGTGCCCTGGTCTCCAATATCGGCACATGGATGCAGCGTGTGGCCCAAGACTGGCTGGTATTGACCGAACTGACCCACCACGATGGCACCGCTACCGGCATCACCACCGGCCTGCAGTTTCTTCCGGTCCTTCTGCTCGGACCCTACGCCGGACTTATCGCCGACCGCTACGACAAGCGCAAGGTCCTGCTCATTACCCAAAGCTTTATGGGGCTATGCGCGCTAGTTCTCGGCGGGCTGGTCGTGGCCGGGGGAGCCCAACTCTGGCACGTGTACGTATTGGCAACCCTGCTGGGCATCGGCTCCGCCTTCGATGCCCCGGCACGCCAAGCTTTTGTCTCCGAAATCGTGCCCTCGAGCCATCTGAGCAATGCGGTGGCTTTGAACAGCGCTAACTTCAATCTGGCCCGGCTCGCCGGACCAGCGATCGCCGGAGTGGTGATCGCCTTGGTTGGGACCGGGCCGGCCTTCCTGATCAACGGGCTATCCTTCCTGGCCGTATTGGGCTCGCTGACCCTGATGAAGGACTCCGCGATCAGCCATGCGCCCCGGGCCCAACGCGGTCGTGGTCAGGTGCGGGCGGGCATCACCTACCTCACCTCGCGGCGAGATCTGTTGCTTCTCTTTGCCATGGCCTTTGTCATTGGCACCTTCGGCCTGAACTTCCAGCTCACCAACGCGATGATGGCGGCCGAAGAGTTCGGCTTGGGCGCCAGCGAATACGGTTTCCTAGGCACGGTGATGGCCGTCGGAACCTTCGCCGGGGCCATGTGGGCCGCACGACGCTCCAGACCACGCTGGCGCTATGTGATCGGTGGCGGCATCGCCTTTGGACTGTGCGCGCTACTGTCGGCCCTGATGCCCACCGTGTGGCTTTTTGCGCTCAGCCTGATCGGCGTCGGCCTGAGTGCGCTGACTTTCCTGAATTCCTGCAACACCATGGTGCAAACCACCGTCCCCGGCCAGTACCGGGCCAGAGTGTTGGCGCTGTACCTAATGGTGGTGCAGGGCGGAACCCCACTCGGGGCACCGTTAGTGGGTTGGATGGCCGAGCTCATGGGCGTGCGCGCGGCAGTCGCAATTGGCGCGATTGCGTCGCTCGTGGTCAGTACGGCGGCCCTCGTGCTGTGGCAAAAGTACCGTAGCGACGCCCCGCCGCTACGTGCACATTTTCGAGAAATATTTACCCGCAGCTAGTTCGCCGCATTCTCGACCGCGGCGACCGGAACCACCGAGACCTTCGTGGTGCTGGTGGTCAACTGGGCGGTGAAGTTATAGGTTTCCTTGACGGTTTTCTTCTCCGTGGCACCGGTGCGCAGATCCTGTTCGGTCAGCTGCAGCTGTGCCTCGAATTCCAGGGGCGCTAGGACCCACGCGCCGTTGTAGTAACTGACCTTCGCCTTGGGATAGTCAGTGATCGTCCAGTTGATGCTCTGCGAATTCACGCGTGCCGAGGTGTGATACGCCATGGGGCATCCAGCCGGCATCAACACCTTCTGCGACGCGCAGCCATCGACATATGTCTTGAGCTTCTTATTGATCGCCGAGAGGAATGCCTTGGTTGGTTCGGTCGTCAGCTTCACCGGAACCGGGTCCTTAGTTGGACCGGTGACCACCACTCCACGTGTATCGGCCTTGAAGTTCTTCGTTTCGAAACTCGCGTTGATCACCGCAGGATAGAAGACCGGAATGGTGCTGATGCCCTGATCCAGCGGGATCTTTTCCTTGTTCAGGCTGACCTCGTTCACCGTATTGGCCCGCACCTGAATGGTTGGCAAGCTATCGGGGACGAACTCCCACTGGTCAAAGAACAACCAGGACTTGCCAGCGCGGTGCAACCGGTAGGTCGAAGAGTGCTCGGTGCCTTCGGCTTGGTAGGTGGCCTTGACCTCGACCAGATCCGAGTCATGCTCGTCGGTGACGGCCGGTTCTACCGAGAAATCGGTAATGCCCTCCTGCGTATGTTTGAGCACGTCGCCATTGAGGGCGACCGCATTGCCCTCCGGCACGGAGGCACGTAGCAGTCCCAGCGCCTTGCCGCCTTCACCGGCGGCCATATGCTGCTGCAAGACCTTGACCTGATGCTGTGCAGAAAATATTGTGCGGTTTGCGATGAGGATGCCGGCAATGGCCAACACCAAGATCGCAACCAGGACAATAACCCAGCGCAGGGCAAGACTGGGCACGGAATTTCGAGTCTTCATTACCTCTTAGGCTAACGGTTTGTGCGTCCGAGTTGCTAAACGGCCGGGTCACGCATCGCAATTACCAGCGCCGCCGGCGCCGGCGGCGGGTGCCGAACATACCGCGCAATAGTTCGCGACCGAGGGTGTTGGCCGCGTCCATGGCAAAGTCCATGATGGGATTGCCCTGCTCCTGAGGCTTTCCCTGAGCGGGTGGACGCGGACGTTGCTCGGTGGTGTTGCCAGCTCGTTCCGGCGCGCTGTGCGCATCATTAGGGATTTCGCCGGCCGGGGGAATAGACACACGGCGGCCCAGGATCGATTCGGCGATACGTTGAGCTTCCTCGTCGATGGATCCGGCACCACCGCTCCCGTTCGGGGCCGCCGGCTCGCTTTCGGGTGGCGCGGTTGGGGACGCTGGTGTTACCCGGGTGCCGGAGAGTAATTCATGGGCAGAGTCACGGTCTTGCACTGCAGCGTAACGTGCGGTGAGCGCCGAGGATGCAATGAGCTCGGTCTTGAGCCCGGCATCGGGTACCCCGATACGTGAGCCCGGCGAACTTAGCCGAGTCAGCGCACTGGGTGTTGGCACGCCACGTGGGTCTAAAACCGAGATGACCGCTTCGCCGACCGAGGCCTCGCGTAAGGCACGGGAAAGGTCTAGGGGCCCGGTGGGGAAGGTGGAGACCACGGCCTTGAGGTCTTGCGCATCCTTGGGCGTAAATACACGCACCGCATGCTGGATGCGATGGCCGAGCTGCCCCAGAACCTCTTGGGGGATGTCGCTGGAAGATTGTGAAATAAAGAAGAGTCCCACCGACTTGGACCGGATGAGCCGCACCGTGGAGGTAATTGCGTCCATGAATGCCTTCGAGGCATTTTCGAACACGAGATGTGCTTCATCGATAAAGAACACGAGTTTCGGTTTTTCAAGATCTCCGGCTTCGGGGAGTTCTTCGAAGAGCTCGGCGAGCAGCCAGATCATGAAGCTTGAGAAGACCAGAGGCTTGGATCGTAGCGAGTCAACTTCCAGGATGTTCAGCACCCCGAGCCCGTCATCGGTCAGCGAGATCAGGTCGTGCACATCGAATTCCGGTTGCCCGAAGAATTGCTCCAACCCCTGCGCTTGAAGCATGGTCACGCCGCGCAACAGGACCCCGGCGGTTGAGGCCGGTAACCCTCCTAATTCGCGTAGGTCCGCTTCTCCCTCGTCCGAAAGCAAGTGAGCGATAACGGCCTTGAGGTCTTTGAGATCGTCCAGTGGCAAGTCGCGCTGGTTTGCGAAGTGAAATACCAATTGCAGGCATTGTTCTTGCGTGTCGTTCAGTTCCATCACACGCGAGAGCAAAATCGGTCCAAAGGAATCGAGCGAGGCCCGAATCGGCGCACCGTTGCCGGAACCGGCCAGCGAAAGGAACTGCACCGGGTTAGCGCGAGCTTCGAACTGGACACCAATCGAGGAGAGCCGGGCCGTGAGTTTTTCGCTCTGTTTGGCCGCCTGGGCTAAGCCGCCGAGATCCCCTTTAATATCCGCGAGGAAGGCAGGAATCCCGGCGGTGCTGAGCTGCTCGGCGATCACCTGCAGGGTCACGGTCTTTCCCGTACCGGTAGCCCCGGCGATCAACCCGTGCCGGTTGAGCATGCGCAAGGGCAGCCGGATGCCTGCCTTCGGGTCGGGCTGACCGTCGAGTAGGGCGGCGCCAAGAAAAAGGGCTGGGTCGGTAAAGGAAAAGCTTTGCTTCAACGACTCGGCTGCGTGTGCCGGAACATTCTCGCTCATGTGACATAGCTTACGCATTTGCCCGGCGTGTGCTAAGCCAACGCGCTATTAAAACGGGTTGAGCAGGCGTTGAATGAAGTTTCGAGTACGCTCTTGACGCGGCTCGGTCAGCACCTGTGCCGCGGGCCCCTCCTCGACGACGACACCCTGGTCCATGAAGACCACACGGTCGGCGACATCGCGGGCGAAGGCCAGCTCGTGGGTGACCAGCACCATGGACCACCCTTCCGCGGCAAGTTCCTTGATCACGCGCAACACTTCGCCAACGAGCTCTGGATCCAACGCACTGGTGGGCTCATCGAAGAGCAACAAATCGGGCTTGAGCATAAGCGCACGCACAATACCGACGCGCTGCTGCTGTCCGCCGGACAGCGATGAAGGGTACTCATTGGCCTTCTCGGCCAGTCCCACCCGATTGAGAAGCGCTTGGGCTTCGTTCATCACCTCGTCCTTGGGGCGCTGCTGCACCTCAAGAGGACCGATGGTGATATTTTGCAGCACCGTGAGGTGGGGGAAGAGGTGATGGCCCTGAAACACCATGGCCGAACGTTGACGCAGCACCGTGGCCTGCTTGGCTGTGGTTTTGGCGCCGAAGGTGACCTCTGGCCCGCCGGTAAACCCCACGGTGCCTTGATCCGGGCGTTCCAGACCGTTGAGGCATCTAAGCGCGGTGGTCTTCCCGGAACCAGAGGGGCCGATGAGGGCCACGACCTCACCGGAACCGACGCTAAAGGAGATGCCGCGTAACACCTCATTTGCGCCAAAGGACTTGTGAATGTTCTCGACGAACAGCAGCGGGCTAGTGGGCGACATACTTTTCCAATCGGCCTTCGAGACGGTTCTGGTACATGGACAGCAGCAGGCAGATAACCCAGTAGATTACTGCCGCCTCCATGTAGAGGACCATGAATTGTAGGGTGCTGGCCGCGATTTCCTGGGCCTTGCGGAACATCTCGGTAACGAGGATCAACGAGGCCAGCGAGGTGTCTTTGACCAGTGAAATGAAGGTGTTCGACAGTGGCGGAGTCGCCACGCGCAGGGCTTGGGGGAGGATCAGCCGAAACAGCGTGCGGGTATGCGACATGCCGATGGTGTAGCCCGCCTCCCACTGCCCGCGGGGTACCGACAAGATCGCCGCGCGAATGATTTCAGCGGCGTAACCGGCGACATTGATGCTGAAGGCAATGATGGCGCTAGGCCACGGGTCGATGGTTGCACCGAGCGAGGGAAGGCCATAGAAAATCACGAAGAGCTGCACGAGCAGCGGGGTGCCGCGAACCGCTGAAATGAAGGCCCTAGCAATACCGGAAAGCACCGCGTTGGAGCTCATGCGCATGAGGGCGATGATCAGTGCCAGCACCATGCCCAGCGTGAAGCTCAGCAGGGTTAGCGGAATAGTGCCGATCAGTGCCCCGCGCAGCAGCGGCCACAAGGAATCAAGCGCAAGCTGCCCAATGGAGTCCATGTATCTCCTCAAAATTCAGGTGCACGTGCCACTGGCCCCAGGATCGAGTCCGTGGGGCCAGTGTAGTGCGCCGCGTTAGATCGTGCGCTGTTACTTGCTGATGTCTTCGCCGAAGTACTTCTCGGAAATCTTTGCCAAGGTGCCCTCGGAGCGAAGCTCATCGAGAGCGTCATCGATGGCATCGCGGAGCTCGGCAGAGTCCTTACGCAGGGCCACGCCCGCCTTGTTCTTCTCCGGGGCTTCCGCAGCAATCTTGATGGACTCATCCGGCTGCTGCTTCTGCGAGTCCAAGTAGGAGAGCTTGTCGTTGATGGTGGCGTCGACACGGCCCTGCTTGAGCAGGGTCAGGGACTGTGCCCAGCCTTCGACCGGTTCCACTGTGGCGCCAAGTTCCTTGGCCGCTTCGTACCAGTTGCTGGTTTGCGACTGGGCGGTGCGCTTGCCCTTGAGATCCTCGAAGGACTTGATCTCCGTGTTATCCGAGGCGGTGACCACGACGCCGGTGGTCACCGAGTAGGGCTCGCTGAACAGGTAGCTCTCTTGGCGCTTTTCGTTGATGGTGACCTGGTTGGCAATGGCATCAAAACGCTTTGCTTCCAGGCCGGTGAACACCGCATCCCATTGAGTTTCCTTGAAATCCACCTTGACGCCGAGCTTCTCACCCACCGCCTGCATCACCTCAACGTCGTAACCGGTGAGCTTATCGCCCTCGTGGTAGCTAAAAGGGCGGTAGGTGCCTTCGGTGCCGACGGTGAGCACGCCCGACTCTTTGACCTGCTCCAACGAGTTGGTTCCTGGCGATGCCGAGTTACCTTCGCCTGTCGAAGAACCGCAAGCGGTCAGGGCCAAGGCCAAGGTGGCCGCCGATGCGATCAGGGAAAGGGTGCGCTTCATTAGGTGCCTCGCAGTGTCGTAAATGAATCAAAGGTGTACCGCTGAGAACGGTCAAGCCGTCGCCAGTATTCCGCAAGATTCCTCTGTCGCACCCCACTAGGGCAAAGATGACGTCATATTTCTCAATATGAGCTCGTCGGCTATCTGCCGCTAAGCGGCTAGATGCCTAGCCACCACGCCAAAAGCATCATCATTGGGATGGCGCAGACCGTGGTCAGCAGTACGGTATCCTTCGCGATCACCACGCCCCGTTCGTAGCGGGATGCCGTCACGAAGATATTCTGCGCAGTCGGCAGACCGGCCATGATGACAGCGGCAACAACCAGCGGCATCGGTAGCCCGAAGACGAGCGTGGCAAGAACCCACGCGATCGCCGGCTGGATCAGCAATTTACAGAGGGTGCCGATCAAGACATCGGCCCGTCGACCCTGCGCCTTCTCCAATGGTTTCGAACCCACGAGCGAGATGCCGAAGGCCAGCAGCATGGCGGGAATAGAGGCTCCAGAGATCAGTTCGATCGGTTGCAGGATCTGTTTGGGTAGCTGTATGTTGGTCAACGCCACAATGAGCCCCAGCAGGGAACCAATGATCATCGGGTTACGGGCCGTCGAGGCGATCATGGCCAAGACGGTAGTCCGTCTTTTACTGGTCGTAGCATCGAGCATCGCCAGATTGATCGGCTGGTAGAGCGCCAGCTGAAAGAGAATGATGGGTGCAGCCTGCGCCGCGTCGCCAAGCACGTAGAGCGCAATGGGTAGCCCCAGATTGGCGGAGTTCACGGTGGACGAGGCCATGGCCGCGACAATGCGTTCACTGGCACTACGTTTGAGCCACTTGGCGGTGATCAGATGGAAAACCGCAGCAGTGGCGAAGGCGGACAGTGTCGCAATCCATAGCAGCGGGCCGAGCACTGCGACCGGGTCGGACTCCGCCAAGGTCAGGAACAGCAGGGCGGGGCTGGCCACGAAGAAGGTCAGGCGATTCAAGACCCAGCGACCTTGATCGCCCAGCACCCCGGTGCGGCCCACAAGATAGCCAACGGCGATCACAATCCAAATAATGGAAAAGCCGGATAACACCCCGGTCATGCACCGCTCCTCTCGAACGGGCGGCCTGGACGCTATCGACCAGCCGAAACCAAAAAAATGCCGGAACCTTGGCGGTTCCGGCATCTAGTATGCGAGCGGGCGACGGGAATCGAACCCGCGTATCGAGCTTGGGAAGCTAGCGCTCTACCATTGAGCTACGCCCGCACATGCCGCCTATCGTTTCCTGAGGCAACATCGAAAACACTAGTCGATCGGTAGGTGGCGCGCAAATTCACAAGGCTATGTGGCGCCTTAATGAGGAGCAGGCGGGAACCTATTCGGTTCCCGCCTGCAAGGCACCGGACGGCCTAATGGCGGTCCAGGCAACTTTAGGATAACCCAAGGTTCGCGGTCGGCGAAATCCTCCGTTCATCCATTGGTTAACGTCGCTTCACGCTGGGTTCACACTAGGAAAAGCGCGAGCGTAGATCCTGGAGTTCGGTTAGGCCGTAGGTGGGTTGAAGAAGCGCTCCTTCAGCGCCTGGACACCCCTAGCGGGCACTTCGAAGCTGAGGCTGTCACCGGGGTTGACCACGAATCCCACCGAATCAAGGGACTTGACGATATTCGCCCCCTGAATCTTCACCCCATAGGGGCATTCGTCAATGTAGGCGTCGGGGATGCGCTCGGGGGAGGTGAATACCACGACGAGACTTTCGCCGGCAGGGTTCGTCACCACCATGGGCTGAGCGTTCTTGTTCTCGCCCGTTACCGGCTCACGGCTGAGGAAGTACACCTCAGCGGTCATGAATGCGCTCATCACCGAACCGGAAAGCTCAGGCTTGTTCTGCCCGGCCTGAATCATCATTTCGAAGTGCGTGGCTGCCTTGGAACGATCCTGCTCCGTGGGAGGCTGCTGGTCGCTGTCTTGTGCCGCGTCGGCGTCGTTATGCTCGGTGCTCATAACCCCCAGCATGTCGCGTACGTGACCAGCGACGCAAACGCCAACTAAGGAAACGACGGGTGAATCGCTAGACTGGACGATGAGCATTCATATTCATTTCAAGGACTGAGCATGCCTGAATTCCGTTATGAGGATCTTTTGCCGATCGGCGAAGATCAGACCGAATACCGCAAGATTTCCTCCGAGGGCGTCAGCGTCGTCGCCGGACCGGACGGTAAGAACTTCCTGCAGGTGTCTCCCGAGGCGCTCGAACTGTTGGCAGAAACCGCCCTGCACGACATCTCGCACTACCTGCGCTCGGCGCACCTGCAGCAACTGCGCAACATCCTCGATGACGAGGAAGCCAGTGCAAACGACAAGTTTGTGGCCCTAGACCTGCTGAAGAACGCAAATATTGCCGCCGGCGGCATCTTGCCTATGTGCCAGGACACCGGTACCGCCATCGTGATGGGCAAGCGCGGTCAGCGAGTATTGACCCAGGAGCAGGACGAGATTTCCCTCTCCCGCGGCATTTACAACGCCTACACGAAACTGAATCTGCGTTACTCCCAGTTGGCTCCGCTGACGACGTGGGAGGAGAAGCAGACGGGTAACAACCTGCCCGCGCAGATCGATCTGTATGCCGACACCAAGGTCGGTCACGACACCAGCTACAAGTTCCTGTTCATGGCCAAGGGCGGCGGAAGCGCCAACAAGTCCTTCCTGTATCAGGAGACCAAGGCCATTCTCAACGAGAATGCCATGCTGAAGTTCCTCGATGAGAAGCTTCGGTCGCTGGGTACCGCGGCCTGCCCGCCCTACCACCTGTCGATCGTGATCGGCGGCACCAGCGCCGAAATGGCGTTGAAGACCGCAAAATACGGTTCGGCCAAGTACCTGGACAACTTGCCTACCGAAGGTGCCATGACCGGACGCGGCTTCCGCGATACCGAGCTGGAGGAGAAGGTTCTCGAACTGACCCGCAACTTTGGCATCGGCGCTCAGTTTGGCGGCAAGTACTTCTGCCATGACGTCCGCGTGGTGCGTTTGCCGCGCCACGGCGCTTCGCTGCCGGTAGCCATTGCCGTTTCGTGCTCGGCCGACCGGCAGATGCTCGCCAAGGTCACGGAGGAAGGCCTCTTCGTCGAGCAGCTGGAAACCGACCCGGCGCGCTTCATGCCCGAGGCCTCGCACCCGGCCGTGGCAGAGCACGATGATGCCACCGACGGTGTCACCGGTACCGGAGGATCCTCGGTGGTAAAGGTTGACCTGAACCAGCCGATGGATCAGATTCTCGAGCTCCTGACCCAGTTCCCGGTCAAGACCCGCTTGTCGCTGACCGGTCCCTTGGTTGTTGCCCGCGATATCGCGCACGCAAAGATCAAGGAGCGGCTGGATGCGGGTGAAGAGATGCCGCAATATTTGAAGGACCACCCGGTCTACTACGCGGGTCCGGCAAAGACCCCAGACGGCATGGCTTCTGGCTCCTTCGGACCAACCACCGCAGGGCGCATGGACTCCTACGTGGAGCAGTTCCAGGCCGCCGGTGGTTCGAAGGTCATGCTGGCCAAGGGCAACCGTTCAAAGCAAGTGACCGACGCCTGCAACTCCCACGGCGGGTTCTACCTCGGTTCGATCGGTGGTCCGGCCGCACGCTTGGCGCAGGACTGCATCAAGAAGGTCGAAGTCATCGAGTACGAAGAACTCGGCATGGAAGCCGTGTGGCGCATTGAGGTCGAGGACTTCCCGGCGTTCATCGTGGTGGATGACAAGGGCAATGACTTCTTTGAAGCCACCAGCAAGCCCACTTTCACTGGAATTCCGGTGCGTGCCAAGTAGGCGGTAAACAACGAAGGGGTACCCAAACCAGATGGTTTGGGTACCCCTTCGCTGTTAAAACGCTGTGAGTATGGAGGTAGCTGGTCTGGGACTAGCTGGCAGGATAAGAACCAGCCGCCCCACCCCGAGGATGTGACTCATTAAAACGCTGACCCGAAAGGTGTCATCCGATGGATCTGTCCATCTGATCGGGGTGGGTCGGCCGGAACCAATCCGGCCCACCACGGTGACTTGATCAGAAGATTGTCCACCCCTTTCTAGGGGCGTGACCCATCACAGTGCTGTTCCGTAGTGACCCTTACCCGGACTGGTACCGGCCGTTCACGGCCGACCATGAAAATCCAGGAAAGGAAAGTACGGTGACCGCACAACCTATCGTCGCTCATTCTTATCCATTTGTCGTGGGTGTCGACACTCACGCACGCAACCATGTCTACGCCATCATCAACGCAAGCAACGGTGCGTTGCTCGATACGCAGTCATTTCCAGTGACCAGTACTGGGATTAACCGGGCCATCGCCTGGGTCGCGCGACGAACCGAAGGCAACGCAGACACCCTGTGGGTGATCGAAGGGACCGCCACCTACGGGGCAATCCTTGCCGGCACGGTCGCCGCCCATGGATTCCCCGTCACCGAGGCACCGCGCATGAGCAAGAAACAGAACCGTGGCGTGGGAAAAACTGATGCTTTAGACGCCCACCGAATGGCGGCAGCTTCCCTGCCGTTACCGGTAGAGAAGCTACGCCATCCACGGCTGATTGAAGGGATCCGCCAAGGATTACGGATCCTCGTCACGGCACGCAGCTCGATGGCGAAAGACCGTACCAGGGCCATGAACGCTCTAAACGCCCTGGTACGCAGCAACGAGTTGGGGATTGATGCCCGCAAGAAGCTCACCGGCAGCCAGATCACTGAGATCAGCCGCTGGAGAGAGCGGGAAGAAGAGCTGTCGCTGCGGATTGCACGGTCTGAAGCAGTACGCCTGGCCAAACATGTCATGGACTTGGACCAGCACCTAGCGACCAATGAGCAGCAACTAGACGAGCTGGTCAAAGCCAGCGAAGCAGCACCCTTACTAAATGAAATCGGGTTCAAGGCAATCACCGTAGCGAAATGCTTCGTCGCGTGGTCCCATGAAGGGCGGGTGCGCAATGAAGCGGCATTTGCCTGTTTGGCAGGAGTAAATCCGATTCCTGCATCGTCCGGGAATACGATCAGGCACCGACTTAATCGAGGCGGTGATCGGTCGTTGAATGCTGCCCTACACTTGGCGGCGGTGACACGTATGACTCATGACGAAGAGACACGTATCTATGTCGAGAAGCGTCAGGCTCAGGGGAAAACTGATCGGGAGATCCGCCGATGCATCAAACGCTATCTCGTCCGTCGAATTTTCAAGATCTTCAGTGTTTCAGCAACATTTGACCAAGCTCCAGTTACGCCTTGACAGACATAGAAGAATCTGTCGCTACCTTTAGAAGCCGAAGCTCCAGTCACGGAAGGGCGGCAAGAAACGCAGAACGAGCAGATCGTCGATGGAGGAGTTCTCGGATGACTTCTGCCGCGCGGTGGTGGACTCCTCCTGCTCGTCCTTCTCGTTCTTTGGCTCGGCTGGTTTCGAGGATTCGGACTTCTCGCCCGCTTTTTCGGCGTCTTTGGCCGACGTATCTTCCTTCGCCTGCCCCTTGAGCAGATCGATATATTCCTCGAAGGTTGACACCTTGCTAGCTTCCATCGCCTGGGCGTGCTCGGTACCGATGTATCGGACGTGCCACGGCTCGTACTTATAACCGGTGGTAGCTTCTTCACCTTCTGGGTAACGGATGATCAGCCCATAGTCGATGGCATGCGTTGCAACCCAGAGGCCGGCGGCGGTATCCCCAAAGCAGGCGTGAAGCTGGCACTTCCCGCTGCTGTATCCAACATCTGCGGCGAGGCCGAGCTGGTGCTCGCTCGTGCCGGGGCGGGCCGAGATGCGCTCGGCGTAAGCGGTGCCGTACTGATTCTGGTACTTCGCGAAGAGCGTCGCTTGACGGTTGTAGGAGCGGTAGGCGCTGATGAGCTTGATGGGATGACCTGCAGCACGCGCGTCGGCGATGAGTTGCTCAACGGCTTTGGCGGCGTCGGCACGAAGTTTGTCGCTGGAACCCGGGACCGTGACCAGATTCTCCGGGACGTAATCTTCCGGGGACAGCTGCGTGGTGGGGTTGATCAGCGCGATCAGACTCGACGGGTCGCTGAAATCGGACTGTCCAACGCTAGGTAAGTCTGTTGGTGCGGCCTGCGCCAAGCTCGCCGAACCCAAGAGCAGGGCGACGCTGGTAAGAGTGGCGGCAGCCGTGGACTTCAATCGCATCGTTGTTATATTCCTAGGTGACTCAGCGCGGTGATGTGCAGGCCTAGAATACCGGGCAAACCTTGGGATCGGGTGAACAAATTTTGGCCGTAAGGGTCGCCGGTGCCGACCAGCGACGACTCTGTTACCTAGAAAGCCCCATCGGCAGGTAAATTTAGAGCGTGCTGTATTCAGATGGTGACATTAAACGAGAAATTTCCGCCGGTCATATTGGGCTCGAACCCTATGACCCGGCGATGGTCCAGCCGGCGTCCGTGGATGTGCGCCTAGACCGCTATTTCAGGCTCTTCGATAACCACAAGTACGCACACATCGACCCGGCCACCGACCAGCCCGAGCTGACTCGCTTGGTCGAGGTCGATCCGGACGAGCCCTTCATTCTGCACCCCGGCGAATTCGTGCTCGGCTCCACCTACGAGGTGGTGACCCTGGGAAATGGCGTGGCCGCACGCTTGGAGGGTAAGAGCTCGCTAGGTCGCCTCGGCTTGCTCACGCACTCCACCGCAGGCTTCATTGATCCGGGATTCTCCGGTCACGTCACCTTGGAGCTATCCAATATGGCGACGCTGCCCATTAAGCTATGGCCCGGTTCAAAGATCGGCCAGCTCTGCTTCTTCCGGCTCACCTCAGATGCCGAGCACCCTTACGGCTCGGGGGCTTACGGCAACCGTTATCAGGGACAGCGTGGCCCCACGGCTTCGCGTAGTCATCTGAACTTCCACCTGACCACACTGGAAAACTAGGCCGCAGCGCGCTGCGGGGAACGTATCGGGAGCAACAGTACGAGGCCAAGGAGCAGTACTGTCAGAATCCCGAGGATCCCGTAGCGCTGTGCATGGCCCGGGGCGACGACACTGCTCGCCCACCCAATCGCCAAGGCCAGAAGTCCCGGCCCTAAAAACGATACGGCCCGCCCCGTTGTGGCATAGAGGCCGAAAAGTTCGCCCTCACGTCCTGCCGGAGCTAAGCGTGCTAAGAAGGCACGCGAAGAGGACTGTGCAGGTCCCACGAAGAAGGTAAGTAGTAGCCCGAAGATCCAGAATCCGGCGGGGCCGGGGGAGAAAAAGACACCAAGCCCGGCGATGAGCAGCCCGATGAGCGAACCGGTGATGACCGCCTTAGGGCCGATGAGGTCATCCAACCAGCCGCCGATGAGTGCGCCTGCGGCTGCGATCACGTTGCCGATAATCGCGAAGATGATCACCTCTTCCGGTTTGAACCCGAAGGTGCCTGAAGCTAGGACCCCACCGAAAGTGAATATCACTGCCAACCCATCGCGAAATACCGCCGAGGATCCAAGGAAAAATACGGCGTTGCGGTCTTCGCGCCAAAGATCGCGGATTTTGCCGAAAAGCACTGAGTAGGAGCGGGAGAGCGGGATCCTCTCGCTGTGCGTGGCTGAGGTTTTCGGGATGATAAAGAACAATGGCAACGCGAACAACAGGAACCAGCCAGCGCTAAAGAGCGCTACCAAACGGATATTCAAGGAGGCCTCGGTGTCTGCGCCGGGCCAATCGAAGAGTGGTTTCACGAAACCAAAAAGCACGATTGTCAGGGCCAATATCCCGCCGACATAACCCATCGCCCATCCGAAACCCGAAACCTTGCCAACGGTGTTCGGTGTGGAAATCTGGTTGAGTACCGCGTTGTAGTTAACCGTCGCAAATTCAGAGAATAGCGACATGAGGGCGATCAGCGCCGCGCCCAGCCACAGGAAGCGCTCATCGGGAAGTACAAAGAAGCAGGCAGCACAGGCGGCAACTGCCAGAATCGAATTAATGATCAGCCACCGATTGCGGCTGCCAGCCGCATCGGAACGCATGCCGGTGACCGGCACGAGCAACACTATGCAGATCCCTGCCAAGGTCATGGCTTGAAACAGGACGTACGTTGCATGATCGCTACCGCCGAAGGCGTTGCTGGTCAGGTAGACGGTAAAGACAAACGTCGTCATGACCGCGTTGATGGCTGCTTGGCCCCAGTCCCAGCTAGCCCAGGCCCACGTCACGCGGTTCATCCAACCTGCTGTGGGGCTTGGGGTGGGTGCTGCGGTCATCCGATTATCCATGGACGAATGCTACCGGCTAGAAGCGTCGGGATGGTGAATAGCCGGTGCCTGTCGGGTGTCCGCCGGTACCCTCGCATGCTCGAGCCGGTGAGTCCTAGCTTCGGTCCGCGGCATAGCGCAAGTCAATCTGCCGGCGAATCTCATCGAGGAGTTCCATGATGGCGATGCTTTGGGCGGACGGCAGCAAGTCACTCTGGGTGCGTCCGGTCTGAATGAGTTGTTCGAGTTCGGCCGCCTGGAATTGCATGCCCCGGCCGGTGACTGACTGTTCGAAGCGCTCGAGAACATTGTCCATCCGGTCGTAGACCGTGAACGAGGTCGGCGTGTACCACACGGATTCGATGTCGATCCATCCCTCGGTGCCGATGACCACGGCCCGGTTCGCCCCGGGCGCATCGAGTTCGCAGTCGAGCATCGCTTGTTCGCCCGTGGGGTACTGGAAGATCGTCGCGGTTTGGCGGTCAACTCCGGTGACGGTCATCGCGCTACTGGCCTGAATCGAACTGGGAGTACCCAACAAGTCCACCGCGAACGAGACCGGGTAAATTCCTAGATCGAGCAGTGCGCCGCCACCAAGCTCCAGCGCGTTGAGCCGATGCGTTGGATCGGTGGGCAAACTCTGGTTGTGGCTAGCGACGACCTTACGTAGCTGGCCAATCATGCCGTCGGCCACGATCTGCCGAATGCGCGCCATATGTGGCAGGAAGCGAGTCCACATGGCCTCCAGTGCCACGAGGCTGCGCTGCTGGGCTAGGCCGATAACCTCCCGGGCTTCGCGCGCGTTCATGGTGAAAGGTTTCTCCACCAAAACATGCTTCCCTGCGTTCAAGGCGAGGAGTGCGTGCTCGTGGTGAAAAGGATGTGGTGTGGCTACGTAGATGATGTCGACCGAGGGGTCTGCCACGAGCTGTGCATAGCTTTCATGCGCGGTGGGAATGCCGAATGTCTGGCTAAAACGCTCACTTGCGTCCTTGGTTCGGGAACCGACGGCCTGAACGCTAAACCCGTTCTCGAGCAAATCCTGAGTTTGTAGTCCTGCAATGAGCCCTGTGCCCAGGATGCCCCAACGTAAACGGCCATCCGAGGTGCCGTGATTAGCGGTCATGGGTCCATCCTTTGCTGATGTTGTGTTCGGCTAGCCTGCGATTCGTCCGTGGCGGATCGTGAGCGTCCGCCAGCGCACCGACGTACTGGGTGCGGTACCTATCTTCTGGGAGCCTAACCTAGTGAGACTCATCTGCGTAGGGCTAGCGGGCCGCAGCGGTGGAGTGGCCGGGCTATTTTCGGTCGAATTGTGACGCACCCGAACAAGGCTGGGACCCGTAACTCCCAGTCGCAGCGGAAAACTTGCCCATCTGGCTGATAAAATAGATAATCCGGAGCACTCCGGACGTTGGACTCTGACCCCGCTCACCGTCGACAGAGGAGACGCATGCTTCTGCTACTGACAGCCCTTTTCGCGTGCGCCTTGTTGAGCCCGTTGATTTTCCGTCTCGCCAAGCGTAACGCGTTCTACATGGTGGCAGTGGTTCCGGCCGCGGGATTTATCTGGTTGCTCACCCAGCTTCCGAAAGTTCTGGCGTCCGACCCGAGCGCCGGACATGCAGCCCCGAACGCACCACCGTCGATCAGCATCGACTGGATTGTGGCCCTCAACATCGGCTTTAACTTCCGCCTAGACACCCTTTCCGCGGTGCTTTTGCTGCTGATTCTTGGTGTTGGCACCCTCGTGCTGATCTACTGCGGGCGCTACTTCAAAAATGACGATCCGCAGATCGGTTCCTTCGCCGCAAAACTCGTAGCCTTTGCCGGCGCCATGACCGGACTTGTCACCGCCGATGACGTGATGATCATGTTCATCTTCTGGGAAATCACCTCGGTGCTGTCCTACCTGCTTATCGGCTTCAGCCAGTCACTGATCAGCGCGCGCCGCTCCGCGTTGAGCGCACTGGTCGTGACAACCTTCGGCGGCCTCGCCATGCTTGCTGGGTTACTCATGCTTGGAGCCCAAGCCGGAAGTTACCAACTCTCCGAAATCCTGGCCGTATCGAGTCAGCTGGTGGCCGAGGGCGGTTACATCGACGTAGCGGTGGCGCTGATCTTGTTGGGCGCGTTGTCCAAGTCGGCACTGGTACCCTTCCATTTCTGGCTACCGGGGGCCATGGCCGCGCCCACCCCCGTCTCGGCCTATCTACACGCAGCGGCCATGGTCAAAGCCGGCGTATATCTGGTGGCTCGCTTGGCCCCTGGATTCGCGGAGACCACCTTCTGGTTGCCGCTGACCGTGGGACTGGGCTTGGTCACCATGCTGGTGGGCGGTTACCGGGCTCTTCGTCAGTACGACCTCAAACTGATTCTTGCTTTCGGAACCGTCTCGCAGCTCGGGTTTATTATTGCCATATTTGGCTTGGGGACCCCGGATGCCGGATTCGCTGCGCTCGCGTTGACACTCGCTCATGGCCTATTCAAGGCCACGCTGTTCCTTGCCGTTGGCATCATCGACCACAACACCGGTACGCGCGACATCCGCCAGCTTTCCGGTCTGGCCAAGAGCATGCCGGTTTTGACCGTGACCGCGGGCATTGCCACGGCTTCGATGGCTGGGCTGCCGCTCATGCTCGGGTTTGTGGCCAAGGAATCGGTGTATGAGGCGGCGCTGCACCTCGACGCCACGCTACGACTATGGGTGCTACCGGTGATTGTGCTGGGATCGGCGCTGACCATGGCGTATTCGCTACGTTTCATCATCGGGGCCTTCGGCCCGTCGAAACGGCAGAAAACGCCCACCGCTTGCAAACGACCCACCCTGATCTTCCTCGCCCCGCTATTTGTGCTGGCGGCCGCGACGATCGTGCTGGGCCTCTTCCCGGCTCCGGTCGAGCACCTGGTGCACAGCGCTGCGGGGGCATACGGCGGGCCGGTGGAAGTCCATCTGGCTGCCTTCTCCGGATTCAACACCGCCTTGGCACTCAGCGTAGTCAGCGTCGCCGTGGGCGTGCTGTTCTTCTGGCTTCGGCAGCGTAGTGATACCGGAGCGCCGCTGCGTCGACTGGTGGTATCCGCCGAGGAACTGTATCGCGGTAGCGTAAACCTGCTGGACAAGGTCGCGATTTGGGTCACCGGTCGCACGCAACGTGGTTCGCTGTCCTTCTACCTGGGTGTGATTCTGCTGGTGGCGCTCGTGGTGCCGCTCGGTATCGCACTACTGGTGGCCACCCCTTGGCCGACCGAGTGGGTGCTATTCGACCATCCGGCACAGGCCGTTATCGGAGCAATCATTATGGCCGGGGCACTGATTGCCATCGTGGCCCCGAAACGCTTCATGGCCGTGCTGATGGCCTCGGTCAGTGGCTACGGGATGGTGGCCATCTTTGCCCTACAGGGGGCACCGGATCTGGCGTTGACTCAGCTTCTGGTCGAAACCATTGTCTTGGTCTCCTTTGTGCTGGCCTTGCGTGCCCTGCCGCGGCGTCTCTGGGTCGGGTTGACCAAGATTCATTGGGGTCGCGCGGCGATTGCCATCAGCCTGGCGGTGATGGTTGTGTACATCGCTATCGGCATGATGGCCGCACGTACCGAGGCCCCCATTTCCTTGGCCTATCCGGATTTGGCGTATCACGAGGGGTACGGCAAGAACATCGTGAATGTCGCCCTGGTGGATATCCGTGTGTGGGACACCTTCGGAGAAATCACCGTGCTCGCCGCGGCGGCCACCGGCGTGGCCTCGCTGATCTTCGTGACCCGCAGCTTCGGTGCGAAGCGCCTACGTGCTCACGAGGTTCAACCCGGGTCGATCGATCACGGATCCGAACCGATTGGCAGTCGGGGTGCCGAGCGAGAGCTTGGCCTGCATGTGGCCCGCCAATTCGGCCGTTCCGCCAACCGTGACTGGTTGATGGCCGGTAGTACGCTCGTCGCCGAACGACGCTCGATCATCTTCGAGGTGGTTACCCGCCTGATGTTCCACTCGGTACTGATGCTCAGCGTGTACGCCCTGCTCACCGGGCATAATACGCCCGGCGGCGGTTTCGCCGGTGGGCTCATCGCCGGTTTGGCACTGACGATTCGCTACCTGGCCGGTGGACGCGTGGAGCTGGCCGAATCCATGCGAGTCGCCCCGGGTCTACTGATCGGTGGTGGCTTGGTACTGGCGGGCATATCCGGCATCATTCCGCTGCTAGCGGGCGACGCAATCTTTACCACCTACGCGTGGGAATTCTGGTTGCCGATCTTCGGCGAGCACAAGTTCGTCACCTCGACCATCTTCGACATTGGAGTGTTCCTCGTGGTTCTCGGGTTGGTACAGGATGTCCTGCGGTCGCTGGGTAGCGAAATCGATATGCTCTCCGAAGGGCGTTCACCGGTCGAGCCACACGATGTCGTGGCCTCTTCACAGACGGGAGTCGGCCGATGAGCGTGAACATCACCTTCCTGGCTATTACCGGGGTGCTACTGGCCGCAGGCTTCTACCTCGTGCTCGAACGCACCCTGACCCGAGTGTTGCTGGGCATCATGTTGCTCGGCAACGGGGTGAATCTGCTGATCCTCACCACCGCCGGACGGCTAGGCAAAGCACCACTCTTTGAAGCGGGGCTCGACCCGAACGTCTATGCCGACCCGTTGCCGCAGGCCTTGATTTTGACCGCGATCGTCATCACCTTCGCCGTCACCGCATTCTTGCTAGCCATGATCTATCGCTCATGGATGCTGAACCAGGCCGATGTGGTGGCCGATGACACCGAAGATATTAAGGTCTCGCTCTCCAGCGCCTACGACGAAGAGGAAGATGCCCCGGTCGCCGCGGACACCACCGAATTCGTTGACGAAGAGGGTCGTCCGGTCCGTGAGGGAGAAGAATAGTGAACGTTGCACAGCTCGCCCCGCTGGCCGTCGTGCTACCGATCTTCGGCGCCGGTGCCGCCTTCTTGGTGCGCCGGAAGATTCGCCAACAGCGCGCCATCACCATCGGCATCCTCGCCGTCACCATGCTTCTGGAGGCCGGGATGCTGGCCGCCACCTGGAATGGCGAAACCTATGCGGTGCATATTGGAGGATGGGACGCTCCCTTCGGCATCGCCCTGATGGTCGATGGCTTCTCAAGCTTCATGCTCTTGGTGTCCACGCTGGTGTCCATGGCGGTGCTCCTCTACGCCACGAGCCAGGGTATCGCCGATGGTGACGAGCAAGGGCCGGTGTCGATCTTTCACCCGACCTACCTGATCCTGCTGGCGGGGGTGTCGAATGCCTTCATGGCCGGGGATCTGTTCAACCTCTATGTTGGCTTCGAGATCCTGCTGACCGCCAGCTATGTGTTGTTGACCCTTGGGGGCACCGCCGAGCGAATCCGTGCCGGTGTCACCTACGTGGTGGTATCGGTCGTTTCCTCGGTTTTGTTCCTCACGGCCATCGCCATGGTCTATGCGGCAACCGGTACGGTGAACCTGGCTGATTTGGCGGTGAAACTGCCCGAACTAGACGAAGGTCCGCGGCTGATCCTGCACTCTTTGCTGCTGATCGCTTTCGGCATTAAGGCGGCGGTTTTCCCGCTCTCCTTGTGGCTACCTGACTCCTACCCGACCGCCCCGGCGCCGGTAACCGCGGTATTCGCCGGATTGCTGACCAAGGTCGGCGTCTACGCGATTGTGCGTTGCGAAACGCTCCTATTCCCGGGAGGGGCGCTGAATCAGGCGCTACTGGTGGTCGCCGCCTTGACCATGGTGGTCGGTATCCTCGGTGCCCTGGCGCAGACGGACTTCAAACGTATGTTGTCCTTCACCCTGACCAGCCACATTGGTTATTTGATTTTTGGTGTTGCGGTGGGCACCGAATTGGCCGTCGCCGCAACGATCTACTACGTCGGGCACCACATCATTGTGCAGACCTCACTGTTCATGGTGGCGGGGCTGATTGAACGTCGTGCCGGCAGCGCCAACGTGCGCAAGCTGGGTTCGCTGGCGAAGATTTCTCCGGCGTTGACCGTCTTGTTCTTCATCCCGGCGATCAACCTCGGCGGCATTCCACCATTGTCGGGCTTCCTTGGGAAGCTTGGACTTCTGCATGCCGCGGTGGAGACCGGGGGAGCGCTGAACTGGCTGGTGATCGCCGCTGGTTTGCTCACCAGCCTGCTGACCCTACTGGCCATTATTCGCGTGTGGGCCCGTGTGTTCTGGCGACGTGCCGCCGATGCCGAGGAGCCCACCGAGTCACTGGTGGCCGAAGCCAAGGAGATCAGCGACCTGACCTTCCAGGGTGGCGCCGAGCGCCCACAGTTGGGCTCGACCAAGGCGCGGGAAGTCGAAGCCAACGCCCTGCCGTGGGGAATGCGTTGGGCAACTGCCTCACTGGTGGTCGCGGGATTGGCCCTGACGGTTTTCGCCTCACAGGTTTTCGCATTCTGCCAGCGCGTCGCCGCAGAACTGCTGGCACGTGAACCGTACATCACCTCGATCTTGACCGGGCAGTAGGAAGGGAGTGGGAACCATGGAGACTCCAAATAGCAAAGATCAACGCATCGATGATGCGCTCGATCCCGTTGGCATACGTCACCGTGCCACCCTGCGCGAAGAATGGCCGCTACTGATCCTGCTGGTGTTGGTGTGGGGTGCTCTCTGGCGAGATTTTTCGCCGGGGAATCTGCTCTTCGGTGCGCTTATCGCGGTGCTGATCACCACGCTCTTCCCCTTGCCCCCGGTGGTGCTGCCGGGACGCTTGAACCTTTGGTACTGCCTCAAACTGTTCGTGTGGTTCATTGGTGAAGTGGTAGCCGCCAGCGTCCATGTTGCGTACCTGGCCCTGTTCAAGGGGCGGGCGACTCGTAGCTCGTTGATCGCGGTACCGCTGCGCACCGAGTCGGATCTGATCGTGATGACCGTGGGGCATGTGCTCACCCTGATCCCCGGGTCCTTCGTCGTTGACGTGGACCGACGCAGCTCCACGTTGTATCTGCACTACGCGGATACCGAGGATGAGCAGGCCGTGGAGCGGGCGCGAACCCAGATTCGCGATATCGAACGCCGATTGATCATGGCCATAGGCAGTAAGAGCGAGTACGAGGCAATCAAAGCCGAGTGCGGACCGAAGTTTTCGGCGAGGAAGGCACAATGATGACCGAGATAGTGATGTGGGTATGCGGCTCGGTGTTATCGGTCGCCTTGATCCTATGCGTCATTCGCGTGGCGAAAGGCCCCTCGATCCTCGACCGAGTGTTGGCCTTGGACGTGATGCTTTTGATCGTTTCGGCCGCGGTCTGCCTGGAAATGTATTACAACCGGCACCTGGATAACGTGCTTTTCGTCGTGGTCGCGTGCACGGTGGGCTTCATCGGTTCGGTGACCGTCTCACGCTATGTAACCGATCAGAGGAACGCCTGATGGACGCCTTTCTGGATGTGCTCGCTGCCGTCTTCCTAATCATTGGTTGTCTGCTGTCTTTGGTGGCTGGTATCGGTTTAATGACCTTCCCCGACTTGCTCACCCGCTTGCATGCCGCGACCAAACCACAGGTACTGGGGTTTCTGCTGATCTTCATTGCCCTGGCCATCCACCTACGCTCTTGGGCCGTGGTGCCCGTGCTGGCCTTGGCCTGGGGGATGCAGTTGCTGACCGCACCGGTCTCCGCCCATATGATCGGCCGCTCGGGCTACCGCACGAAGCACGTGAGTCACAAGTCGATCTATAGTGATGAGCTCGCCGCAGCGATCCGCGCGGTTGAAGCCGAACAGCGGCATGACCAAGGCCCGCCACCGGAACAGCAGTGACGGGCCTTAGGCTACGTAAAAACTACTTCTTCGTGAGCTTCGACAGCGCCTTATTTGCGCCGCGGTCGGCGATCACCTGAATGACTGCGGCCACCGCTGCGGAGAATACGGCAAAGGAGATTGCCTGACGCATCGTGGCCTCGGCCTGCGCATCCTTTCCGCGTGGGGCATCGTTGCCGGTGAAACCCTTCCAGGTGCGATCCACCAGCTTCGTGGCCAGTGCACCGGCACCGAGTGAAACCAACATGGTGACGATTTTAGAAACGGCGTTCATCGTGCTCCCTCTTGTTCATATCCGGTCCTCTGCTTACCCGTCTCCAGCTTACCTGCGCTAAGCTTGGGGCGCAGAACCATTCCGACAGGGGAGCGCCATGTCCTTTAACAAGGACCAAAGGCGCTGAGAGTGCGATAGATCGCAGACCCTCGAACCTGCTCCGGCTAATACCGGCGAAGGAAGTCGAGCATCTCGGATGCGGAAACCCGTTTCGGCCCATTTAATAGGACGCGCGGTTTGCGTACATCCCCCCTCCTTATCTCAGGAGGAGACCATCATGAGTACTTCAGCAATTAAGCCCCGTGCCAGTTGGCGCGTGGTAGATATCGTCATCGCCTCGGCCATCGCAGTGGCCTCCGGTGTGGTTTTTTGGGCGTGGAACGCGAGCTACGGCTTTGTATCCCTAGGCTTCGTCGCCTTCCCGCCAGCCGCCGCCTTCGTTTCGGGCATGTGGCTTTTCCCGGCAGCCCTGGGCGCCTTGATTATCCGCAAGCCCGGTGCCGCTTTGTACTGTGAAATGCTGGCCGCAATCATCTCGGCCTTGCTGGGTTCCCAATGGGGACTGACCGTCCTGCTCTCCGGGCTCGTACAGGGTCTGGGCGCCGAAGTAGTCTTCGCGGCCGTGCGCTACCGGAAATTCGCCCTGCCCGTGGCACTTATTGCCGGGTTGATGTCCGGATTCTTTGGAGGGTTCACCGAGGCCTACGTACTGGCCTACTACGAGGCCTACACCCCGTTCATGAAGTTCTTCCACGTACTGGCCATGTCGATCTCCGGCATGATCATCGCTGGACTATTGCCATGGCTGGCCACGCGTGGCTTGGCCCGCACCGGTGCGTTGGGTGCGCTAGCTAGTCGTCGAGCCCACCTTGAAGGGGCCTGGCGGGGACAGAGTCGATGAGTGCCGGGCTGGGGGAACAGCGTCCTGCGACGGTGCGCACCCAAGCCTTGGCCGTCTCTGCCGAGAACTTCGGGTGGCGTCATGCCGAACGTGAGCAGCCCGCACTTCAAGGCCTCAACCTTCGTATTCCCGCAGGGCAGAAGGTGCTGCTGCTCGGGCCCTCGGGGGCCGGAAAGTCCACGCTGCTCTATGCTCTGGCCGGCATCCTCGAAGTCGATGAACTGAGCGAAGCCACTGGGTCCTTACGGGTGGGAGGCCAGGATGTCTTTAGCGCCAAGCAACCGGTCGGGCTCATGCAGCAGGACCCGGAAACGCAGATTGTGCAATCTCGGGTTGTCGACGATGTTGCGTTCGGCGCCGAGAATCTTGGCATGGACCCGGAACTCATTCGCGAACGGATCACCCCGGCGCTGCAGGCCGTGGGCCTGGGCGCCCTCGACGGGGAGCACCGCACCGCGCACCTCTCCGGTGGACAAAAACAGCGCCTAGCGCTCGCCGGGATCTTGGCCATGGAGCCGGGGTTGATGCTGCTGGACGAACCCACGGCCAATATCGACCCCGAGGGTGTGCCCGCCCTACGCGATGCGGTACTTTCGGCCGCCGAGAGTACCGGCGCTACGTTGATCGTGGTGGAGCATCGGCTCGAGGCTTGGGCCGATGCGGTAGACCGCGTGGTGGTGCTGGCCCCCGGAGGCGGCGTTGCCCACGATGTTGACCCGCAGGCACTGTTCAGCGACCGGCAGTTGCGCGCCGAGCTGAGCGCTGCCGGCCTCTGGGTGCCGGGCATCGTCCCGGAGACCACCGTGTTTGCCGGCACCCCGGGGGTGGAGCTATTGCATGCGCAAGATCTCGTTGCCGCACGCTCGGCGCAGGCACCGAAGACCGCCGCAGTGGATCTGCAGATTCGGGCCGGAGCTGCCTACTGTATTCGAGGAGCCAACGGAGCCGGGAAATCCACCCTGGCGCTGACCCTCGGAGGGCTGCTCGAGCCTTCCAGCGGCACCTTGCGAGCCAGCGAGGACCTTGCCGGGGAACTTTCCGAGCAACCCTTTAGTTGGAAGGCCGGAAAGCTCATTGCGCGCATTGGAACGGTGTTCCAAGAGCCCGAGCACCAGTTCGTCACGCAGAGCGTGCGTGAAGAGCTGGAGTTTGCCCCGCGCCGGGCCCACGCCGCCGATCCCGCGGCGCCGGCCTTCGACGAAGAGCGGATCGCCGCCCGAGTTGATCAGTTGCTGCGCCGCTTGCGCCTCGAAGACCTCGCGGAGGCGAATCCCTTCACCCTCTCCGGTGGGGAGAAACGTCGGCTGTCGGTTGCCACCGTGCTGGCCGCCGACCCGCAGGTGCTGATCCTCGATGAGCCCACCTTTGGACAGGACGCCAATACTTGGCGAGAACTGGTGCAGCTACTCATCGAGGCTCTCGAAGCCGGCACCGCGGTCATTGCGGTAACCCACGATGAGCAGTTCTCCGCGGCCCTAGCCTCCCAAGAATTGCAGTTGCCGGCGCCACGTGAAACTTCTGAGGCCACCGGACGGCCGGGCCCAATGCTCGATGCGCCGTTGGGGGAGTCATGGTTGGCCGGTATCAATCCGCTGGCGAAGCTTGCCGCGGTGGCTGCCGCCACCCTGCCGTTGGTGTCCACCATGGACTGGGTCTCTGCCTCTGTGATTATTGTGGCGACCCTGGTGGCACTCCCGCTGGCCGGACTGCGCCTGCTCTCGTTCCTGCGCCGGGCGTGGCCGCTACTGGCCGCTGGCGCGGTGGCCGGCTGGGGTGTGGCGCTGGTGGGCGAGGACGCCGGCCGAATCCTGTTGCATCTTGGGGTGTTCACGGTGACCGAGGGCTCGGTGGCCGCCGGTGCGGCGACCGGGCTGCGAGCTATCGGCTTGGCGATTCCCATGGTGCTACTCGTGGCCAGCACCAATCCGAGTGATCTCGGCGGGGCGCTATCTCAACAACTGCGAGTGCCGCACCGTTTCGTGTTGGGCGCGCTGGCAGGGATGCGCTTACTGGGCCTGCTCACCGAGGAATTCACCACGCTGGCCTTGGCCCGGCGGGCCCGAGGTGTCGGGAACTTCGGTTCGCCGCGGCAACGCCTACGAGCTCAATTGGGTCAGTGTCTGGCGCTATTGGTGCAGGCGGTACGGCGTGCCTCGCGGCTGGCGGTCACCATGGAAGCCAAGGGCTTCGGTACCGGGGAACGCACCTGGATTCGTAGCGTGCACTTTGGGCTGCGAGATCTTCTGGTGATCGTGGCCGGAGTGGTGCTCGGCGCCGGAGCCATTGCCGCGGCGTTGGGCGCTGGGACCTTCCACCTGGTGTGGAGTTAATCCAGCGATGCGCTCGGAGCAATGACAGACAACTAATGCGGCACCCGGTACCTCAAAAGGCTCGGGTGCCGCATTTTTGTGTCTTTATACGCTGGCCGGTGTTTCGAGCAGTGCGGTGACCTTCTGCGCGGTCTCCTTGGCGGAGCTGGGGTTTTGGCCGGTGACCAGCCGACCGTCGGTTACGGCGTAGGAGACGAAGGGCAGCGTCGCCTTCTCGTAGAGCGCGCCGCGCTTCTTCATTTCTTCCTCGGCGTTATACGGCACGAGCTTATCGACCCGGGCCAGCACTTCTTCTGTCCACGCGAAGCCGGTGACCTTGCGGTCGGCTACGAGCAAGGAACCATCGGAAAGCGTCGTGTTGAGCAGCCCGCAGTATCCATGGCAGACCGAGGAGACGACTTTACCTTGCTCCCACATCTCGCGGGTGATGCGCTGCAATCCCTCGCTATCCGGGAAGTCAAACATGACGGCGTGGCCCCCGGTGAAGTAGATCGCGTCATAGGCTGAGGAGTCGATCTGCTCGGGGCGCAGCGTGTTTTCTAGTAGCGCCATGCGTTGCGGATCGTGGTGCCAAGCCTTGGTGGCCTTGTCATAGCTCGGAAATTTCAACGACCGCGGTTCTAGCGGCGAGGCTCCGCCCAGCGGGCTGACGATATCCTGCGCGAAACCATGCCCGGCAAAGACTTCCCAGGCGTGAGCGAGCTCCGAGAGCCAGAGCCCGGTCGGGTGCGACTCATCGTCGTAGTGTGCAACGTTCGTGACGACGTGCAGAATGCGTTTGGTCATGAGGATCTCGTTTCGATGATCGTGGGGTGGCGTTGGTGCAGAACCGGATGATGCGGCGATGGGTGGACAGTAACTCGTTTGAGGGGCAAGTTGCTAGGTGTCTCGATAACTCGCAAGGCGGGCACAGCCAACGGTGGCACGAGGCGTCCCGAAGAAATTTGCAGTGCGTATCGGCAGACTACGAATGGATGTGAGCGCTGTCAACACCTTGCGTCCTGCACTACTCGGCTCGCTAAGGCTGGCCCAGCGCAAGGATCGCCAGTACTGCATCTCGCACCCGAGCGGCCACCTCCTCGGTCGGGGCAGGGCGATACTTCCCGTCGAGGTGGAGGAACGCCAGCCCGTGCGCTAAACCCCAGAGGGCGGTGGCCAGTTCCGCTGAGGCCTTCGCCGGCAGCATGCGCTCAAGTGCCTCGTTGAGGACCGTGTGGAGTGCCTGAGAGGCTTGGACGCGCGCGCTATCGCTTTGATCGCATTCGTTGCCGAACATGAGTCGGAAGACCGCGGGGCGACGCAAGGCAAAGTTCACATAGGCGACCCCGAGCTCGGCCAGTGCTTCAGGTGCTGCAGTCACGTTGGTGTGCGAGGCCAGTGTCTGTGCTAGCTGCTCGCGCAGGTCCTTGAATCCTTCGACGGCCACGGCGGAATCCAACGCTTCTCGATCCGTGAAATGACGGTAGGGCGCGGTGGGGGAGACTCCGGCTCGTCGCGCGACGGCGCGAAGCGAGTAAGGCTCGCCCGACTCGAGTATGTCGACCGCCGCGCTAATGAGCGCGGTACGTAGATCCCCATGGTGGTACGAACTCTTCAATGTTGACACTGCTAACCTTCCCGTCTACGCTCAAATGTGAGCACTGCAAACATACCGCATGTGCTTGGGGAAGTCATGCCGATCGTGATGGTTAGCTAGCCCGCTGGGGCAGTGGCCGCACGGGAGCCTTGGAGTCGAGGCTCGCCCACCCCTTAGCGAGCGCGAGGTGCAGTACACGCCACGCTACTTTGCATGGCGACCCAGCGATCAAGCATCCGACCGGGAGAACCTACACCATGCAGACCATCCTCGGAGCCAGTGGACAGATTGCCACCGAGCTCGCCCGCGAACTACAGCGCATCCAGGCCGGGCCGCTACGACTGGTCAGCCGTAACCCGCGCAAGGTCAACGACAGTGACACCCTGCACCGCGCCGATCTATTGGATGCCGTGCAGACTCACCAGGCCGTCGCCGGCAGTGACATCGTCTACTTCACCGCCGGGCTGCCTGCAGATACCGAACGCTGGGAAGCCGAATTTCCCACGATGCTCCGCAACGCGCTCGATGCGACGCGCGCCGCCGGGGCACGGTTCGCGTATTTCGATAACACCTACATGTACCCGCAGGATCATCGGATCCAGACAGAACAGACTCCCTTCGAACCGGTGGGGCGCAAGGGCCAGGTGCGTGCGCGGATGGCGCAGCTGGTGCTCGAGGAAATGCAACGCGGCGAGATTCCCGTGCTGATCGCCCGGGCTCCGGAATTCTGTGGGCCGGGTCGTACCCAAGGATTTACCAACTCGCTTGTGATTGAGCGGATGAAAGCCGGAAAGCGGGCACTGGTGCCCGTGCGTGCCGATCGGCGGCGCACGCTGATCTGGACCCCGGACGCCAGTCGTGCGCTGGCGAGGCTGGGTACCACTCCAGACGCCTACGGCCAGACCTGGCATCTGCCGGTTAGCGATGTGCACCCCACCTATGGTGAGTTTGTTGAGCTTGCCGCCACCGTTTTTGGGGTCAGTAGCCGCTATGCCGTGGTGCCCCGCTGGGCCCTGAACGCCGCGGGGCTTATCAATCCGCAGGCACGCGAGATTCGCGAGCTATTGCCGCGCTACGCGGCCGACAATCTCTTCGACGATTCCAAATTCCGCGCCCGGTTCCCCGACTTCGCGGTCACTAGCCATGCCGAAGGGTTGGAGAGGATCCACCGCGAAACGCGCGACTAGGCTCGGGTAGCTGGCGGGCTAGCGGCGATCGATCACATATCCCACCGCGGCGCGGGTATCGCCAACGGGAATGATTGTCACTCGTGAATTCTCGGCCGATTGTTCAAGGGTGAGGTTCAGCTGTTGTTCCCCACCGGGTTCGGCGCAGGAGGCGATCTCTCCGGCTATGGTCTGCGACCCGATGGTCAAAACCGGGTAGATCTGCCCACTGCCTACGCACCGCACCACCAACTCATACTTCCCCGGTGACCAGGTGGAAGCATCCTGGTTGATGAGCGGGATGGTCCGCGGTTCGGCTGTGCTCCCCGTGGCGGTGGGGTGGGCAACACTGGCAACGAGGTGTTCGGCGCCGTCGTCAAGCAGGTGATCTAATTTATCGACCTCGGCATCGAGCTTGATGGTGCCGGTGTGCATTTCCGTCGGTTCGGGTGCTTGGGCCTGCGGTGCGGGTGTGCATCCTCCAAGTGAGAAGGTCAGCGCCGCCGTGGCGGCGAGCGCTGGGTACACGCGGTGTAGTTTACTCAAGCCCTGCCTCTTCTTTGCCTAGGGTCGATTAACTACATCCTACTCGATCTCACTGGCTTTTATCTGATTGGTGGGCGAACTCTTTTCGCGTTGTTCGGCCACATCCAACAGGGCGCGGCGCACGGCCGCGCGAATCACGGTATACAGCAGGTAGAAAAAGATGGCGGCGGCCACCACGGACAGGGCGAGTGAATTGATGATCTCCATAGCGCCAGCCTAGGTCAGCGGCCGGCGGACACGGAAGTGCCCGCCGGGTTATCCGCCAACGTTCAACGTGCTGGCTGGAGGAAATTAGCGAATCGACTGGCTCAGTTCGCTCAGTTCTTCATGCAGCTCGGCATCGAAATGCAGAGGCTTGGCATCCAACGAACGTACCGGGGTCAGCAGACGGACCGAGGACACTAACCAGACGCCATAAGACTGGTACAGATCCGAGGGCTGCAAGGGTCCATAGCCCAATTCCCAGCCAGCCTGTTCCGCCGCGGCAAAGATGGCGGCCTGCGTGGTTCCGGGCAGGATGCCGGTTTCGAGCAAGGGGGTGATCAGCCGCTTGGTGTCGCCATCACGCTGCGCCACCAGGACGGTTGAGGTGGGGCCCTCGAGCACCATGCCGTCGGCCGAGGTGAAGATGACGTCGTGTGCACCATGCTGGTGCGCGTAACGTAGCGCTGCCATATTCACCGCATAGGACAGCGTCTTGGCACCCATCAGGAGCCAAGGTGCTCGGTCAGCCAATTTTGAGTCATAGCCGCGGTCAAGCAACAGCACGTCGATGCCCGAAGCACGCTGTTCGCGGCCGAGCGCCGGCGCCGGGCTGACGCTGATCCAGCACCAGGCCGGGTCGCTGTCGGCGACGCCGCGTGCGGCGACCAGCTTGACCACCGCTTCATCGGCGCCACCGTCGGCGTCGAAGTCCGCAATGGCGGTGTCGATGGCCGCCCGCCAACTCAGCTCGTCGGGGATCGTCAGGGCGCAGGCTGCGGCAGATTCCTGCAGGCGCGCTAGGTGGGCATCGAGCTTACGTACGGTGTTGCGGGTGTACAGCAGAGACTCAAAAACCCCGTCACCGCGGTTGACGCCTTGCAGCGTGACCGGAAGATGCGGTGCGTCAATGTCGGCAATGCGACCGGCGGGATAAGCGGGGTCGAGGAATACCAGAGAGCTCATAGAGGATAGATTATCGAAGAATTCGCGATCTCTTCATTTCAGCTGGTCACGCAACGGGCGGTAAGTGCCGGGATTGGATAGTCTATGCACAATGACAAAGGGCGACCTGGGCGCCCACGGTGAGACGGTTCGGGATATGGACGGTCCGGTCGGGAGGAGCTGCGTGATACCTAGCCTAGAGTTCGTGTGGCAGGCCGGTCCTTTCCTGTATCCGATCGCGGTCGCTATCGACGTCATCGTGCGCGTGCTGATGATCGGCATTGTGCCGGGCAACCGGCGACCCACCACGGCCATGGCCTGGCTACTTGCCATCTTTTTCATTCCGGTCATCGGCCTGTTGGCCTACCTGCTCTTCGCCAATCCACGGCTCTCCCGCCGCCGGCTGCAAAAGCAACGGCGCGCCAACGAGGCCATTCTGGCGGGCACCGAGCATATGAAGCTCCCCGAAGAATTTCACTCCACCGAAGAATGGGTGGAGGATGCGGTGGAACTAAACCGCAAACTCGGTGCGATGCCGTTGGAAGGCGGTAACACCATCGAGGTCATCTCCGATTACCGCGAATCCTTGCAAGCCATGTGCGAGGAGATCGAGAAGGCCGAACGCTACGTTCACATCCAGTTCTACATCATGGGCGATGACCCCGAATATGTTTCCCCGGTGCTCGAGGCCCTTGAACGGGCGGTGCAGCGTGGGGTGACCGTGCGTTTGCTCTTCGACCACCTAGGCACCTTGCGGGTGAAGGGGTATCGCCAGCTCACCAAGCGGCTGACCCGCGGCGGGATCACCTGGCGTCGGATGCTGCCGATCGACCTGTTCAAGCGACGCTGGCGTCGCCCGGATCTGCGCAACCACCGCAAGATCCTCGTGGTCGATGGCGAGGTCGCCTTCACCGGAAGCCAGAACCTGATCGAGCCGGGCTATAAGCGCGAATCAGCACATAAGGTGGGCCGCGAATGGGTCGAATTGATGATCCGTGTCGAAGGCCCGCTGGCGCGTAGCCTCGACGTTATTTTTGCCACCGACTGGTGGCAGGAAGACGACTCCGACCAAGTGCTCAGCGATCTGGCCGAAACCAGTCACCCGCTGTCACCGAACGACCAGCCCGGTACCACGATGGCCCAGGTGGTGCCCAGCGGGCCCGGTTATGAATCGGAAAACAATCTCCGGCTGTTCAACACGCTGATCTACTCGGCCTCGGACCGGCTGCAGATCACCAGCCCGTATTTCGTCCCGGACGACTCGATGCTCTACGCGATCACCACCGCGGCACAGCGTGGGGTCGAGGTGGATCTCTTCGTCTGTGCCGAGGGCGATCAGTTCTTCGTCCATCACGCACAGCAGTCCTACTACCAGATGCTGCTGTCCGCCGGGGTGCGGATTCACCTGTATCCGGCGCCGATGGTGCTGCACACCAAGTGCTTCACTGTCGACGATGAGGTGGCCGTGGTCGGTTCCTCCAATATGGATATGCGTTCCTTTAGCCTGAACATGGAAATTTCGGTCATGCTCTTGGGCAAGGAGATGGTCGATAAGGTCAACGCCGTCCACGATCAGTACCGGGAGATTTCGACCGAACTGAGCCTCGCGGCTTGGCGCCGCCGCCCACGCTTCCAACGCTGGATCGATAACGTGGCTCGGCTCAGCGCCACCTTGCAGTAACCGCCCCGAAGTTAGGCCGGGAAACTGGTGCCTAAGGCCCCGAGCACGCCACGCGACTTGGTAATGACCTCATCCCATTCGGCCTGCGGATCCGAGTCGGCGGTAATCGCCCCGCCCAGACCCAGTTCGAGGGACCAGCGCCCGTCGCTGAGCCTGTCGCAGGTCAGCGTGCGGATCACCACGCTAAAGTCGGCGGCCGCATCGGCCCCGAGATAGCCCACGGCCCCGGAATACAACCCGCGGGCGCGCCCGTCCTCCAGCTCGTCGAGGATCGCCATGGTCGAGAGTTTCGGGGCCCCGGTCATCGAGCCCGGAGGGAAGGCCTCGCGCAGCGCGGCCGCCGCTAGCTGCGGGGCCGAGAGCTGGGCATCGATGGTCGACACCATCTGGTGCACCGTGGCGTAGCTTTCCACGGCACATAACCGGCGCACTCCGACCGAGCCCGGTACCGCGTGATGCGAGAGGTCATTGCGCAACAGGTCTACGATCATGATGTTCTCGGCCCGGTCCTTGGGGTGGGTGGCCAGATCGTGGGCAAGCGCTTGGTCTTCTTCCTGGGTCGCACCGCGGGGCCGGGTGCCCTTGATCGGTTCGGCCCGAAGCCGGCCATTGGAGTCCAGGGAGAGGAAGCGTTCCGGGGAGATGCTGGCTACCTCGAAGGCACCGAGGCGCAGGAAATGCGCGAAAGGCGCCGGGGATGTCTCACGCATGCTCTGGTAGGCCGCGAAGGGTGAAAAGTCCGTGCCGGAGACGGTGGCGCTGAGTCGGGTGGTGAGACAAACCTCGTAGCTGTTGCCCTCGGCGATTTCGTATTGTGCGCGTCGAACCTTGTCCATGTAGCCGGCGGCGTCATCGGCGCACCGAAAGTCCAGAGTCGGTAATTCGGCGCGGGGGCCCGGCGTTGCGGTACGCACCATGGCCAGCACCTGATCGAGGTGCTCCTGCGGGGCGGTGACCCGCAGGCTCTGCTGCTGGTGATCGACGACCAGAATGGTGTCGGGCTTGAAAAAGACCGCATCGGGACGTATCTGCCCATCGGCAAGCCGCGCCTGCAGGTTCGCGGCGCCGAGCTCGCGTTTGAGTTCGTAGCCGAGGTAGCCGACCCACTGTGGGTTTGGCCCGTCGTCGCTATTGACGGTGAAAGCGGCCTCGGGTCCCGGCCAAATCTCTCCGAGGGCCTCGAAAAATTCCGCTCCCAGGCGTAACCGACCCGGGCCGTAACGTAGCTCCGTGCCGGCGGCGGTGGCCTGAAGCACCGTGGGGTGTTCGCCGCGGCTGAGGGCCAGCAAGGTGTAGCGGTTACGCCCCAACGGGTCGGAGAGGTGATGACTCGTGGATTCGAGGAGCGCCGCATAGGTACACCCTTGCGCGAGCTGCTCGAACAGGGCGGCGGCGTCAACCGGTGCCGGGACGAGCGTGCTGGCCGCCGGCAAGGCTTCGGGGCTGGTGATCGGCAGGTTCCCGCGTCGGGTCGCCGGGAGCAGATGCAGCAGTTCGCGCAACTGCGCGAAGCCGCTGGCGATCGACCCGTTATCGATCACGAGGTCGGCGGCGTCGGCCGGCTGGTCGCTGTCCATATAGCGTTCTTCCTGGGCGGCCCAGCGTTCCCAATAAGGCAGGTAGGTATCGCCATCACGTGCGATCGCGCGACGCTTGCGCAGTGTTTCGTCGGCCCCCACCCAAATGGTCAGGTCCAGCTGGTCACGGACCGCGGCGGCCGCAGCGCCCACCCCCTCGACGATGACGATCGAGGTGGGGAAGTAGCTCGCCAGCTCGCCGGGCGCCGAGCGTTCCCAATCCCAGCGCGGCCAGTGAATGCTTTGGCCTTGGGCAAGGCGCGGAAGCACCTGGGCATAGCGTTCGATGGCCTCGTGGAGACCGTCCCACCCAGGGTAGAAATCCTCGAGGTGCAGGATGCTGGTGGGCAGGTAGGAGGCAAGGAAGCTGGACAGGTCGGCGGCCAGCGAGGTCTTGCCCGCTCCGGAGCGACCGTCCAGAGCGATGATGAAGGGTTTAGCGGTTTCCACGAGAGGAGATGTTACTCCGCACGTAGTTCACAAGTGCAGGCAGGGCCTGTTCAATCATCGAATATGTCTGCTGGAAGTCGGCGGCGTCGCCGTACCACGGGTCGTAGATGCCCTGCTCTTGATGCGGTTGTGCCGCGGCTTCTGGGTCGAAGGAACGCACCATGCGCAGCTGCGGGCGCTGTTCGGGGTCCAGCTCGGCCAGGTACGGAACGAGAGTTTCGAAGTGGTCTATATCCATGGCGAGCACCAGATCCATGCCGGCCAATTCTTCGGCGCGTAGGCCCGTTGCACGGTGTGCCGAGGCGTCGATGCCGGCCACGGTCAACAGTGCGGCGGCGCGCGGATCGATGCGGTTGCCGATCTCTCCGTCGGTGACGGCGCGGGAAATAACGGCCACTTGTTCCACTCCAGCCTCCTGCAGTGCGTGACGCAACATGTACTCGGCCATTGGGGAGCGGCAAATGTTTCCGGTGCAGACGGTCATGATCTGGAACATGGCACCAGTCTAAGTGTTAATGCTCACTTCACTGCAACAATTTGGAGAAGATCCACGGCTCGTTCACTGGTGGACGAAAACCAGCATTGCGGCGACCACGATGAACAAGATCCCAAAGAGGATGTTCAGCGCTTTGGCCCCGCGCTGGGTGGCCGTGAAGCGTTGAAAGCTTCGCGCCGTGGCGGCAAAAAAGAAAAACATTACTAAGACATCAACGGTCACAATCGTGCCGATGAACACCAGGTACTGTCCCAGCAACGGTTGCGCTGGATCGATGAACTGCGGGGTGAAGGCCAGAAAGAAAATGATGGCCTTGGGGTTGAGCAGGTTGACCAGGATCCCGCGGCGGATCATTTGCCAGCGGGTGAGCGCGTGGCCGCTGCCGTGGCCGGGAGAAGCAACGTCGGGTACGGAGAGCATCATGCGCACGCCCAGATACACCAGGTACGCCGCCCCGGCGTAACGAATGAGATTAAACGCGGTGGGGGAGTTGGCGACCAGGAGGCCCACTCCGGCGGCGACGATCACTACATGGATCAGCAGGGCGATCTGCTGGCCCAGAATGCCCCAAATGGACCGTCGGTACCCTTGACGCATCGCGTTGGTCATCGTGTTGATGGCCCCGGCGCCGGGAGTGAAACTGATTAGCGTACTGGCTCCTAAGAGGGAGAGCCATAAGGTAAAACTCACTTCGCTAGCCTACTGAGGCCGCGCCTCGTTGAGCTACTGCTGGTCCGGCTGTGACGAGGCGTGTTTCGCGGCTCGCTCGGTGGCGGCCGTCGCCTCGGTAATGAATCCGGAAATCAAGGCCAGCTGCTCTGCGCTGTAATCCTGCAAAATTTCACCGATGGACTCCGCCAGCGGACGGAACATGAGTTGTCCGTGTTCGCGAGCCAAGGGGGTCAGCGCTATGCGTACGATTCGACGGTCGCTGTCGCTGCGTTGGCGTTGGATATAGCCGAGGCGCTCGAGCCGGTCCAGCATGGCCGTGGTGGCTGGGGAACTGAGCTTCAATTCGCGGCTAAGGTCGCGCGGTGCCGGTAGCTGGCCGCGTCGCTGGTACTGCATGATGACGCCCAGTGCGTGCATATCCGTGCGATGCGTTCCGTAATGGCGTGACGTGGATTCCACGTAGCGCTCGGTAGCTTGGGTGAATTCCTGGAGCTGGAGGACCAACCCGCTGCGCGCCGCATTTTCCATGGGTGACATCTTATCTGCCAGAAAGTAGTTCCATCATAGAGTAACTTTATGAGTAAACTATAACTGGCAGGCAACCTAACCTTGAGTTCTAGGGAGAAAAGATCCGCATGGAAGACCGCACTCGTTCCACGGCGAAACCCCGGGCCGTGCTCTGGCGCATCGCACTGTACCTGGTGGCGGTGATTGTCTGGTTTGCCATCGCCGGCGTCGGTGGCCCAACCTTTGGCAAGCTCTCCGAGGTGCAGAGCAACGATCAGGCGAGTTTCCTGCCCGCCAGTGCAGAGGCCACCAAGGCCTTGGATTGGCAGGAAAAGTTCCGAGATAGCGAGGCCATCCCGGCCGTGGTGGTGATTGCCGACGAGGCCGGAATCTCCCCGAAGGACGTCCCCGACGCGCTTGGAAGCCTCGATACGCTCGATGCGCTGGAAGGTGAGGTCATCGGCCCCATCCCGTCGGAAGACGGCAAGGCCCTTGAAATCATTGTGCCCCTCGACCCGCAGGCGGATACGGCTGCGGCGGTGGATGAGGTGCGCGCGCTACTCGAGGAAGAACTTCCGGCCTCTGCGAGCGCCTATGTTACCGGCCCGGCGGGTTTTAGCGCCGACCTCAAGGAAGCCTTCTCGGGGATCGACGGGGTACTTCTCGGCGTGGCCCTAGCCGCGGTCTTCGTGATCTTGTTACTGGTTTACCGCTCGGTGCTGCTACCGCTCATCGTTCTTAGCACCTCCGTGATGGCATTGTGTGCGGCGATCTTGGCCGTGTACTTCATGGCGCTCGCCGGGTGGATTCGGCTTGATGGGCAATCTCAAGGCATCCTGTCCATTTTGGTGATCGGCGCGGCAACCGACTACAGCCTGCTGTTCGTTGCACGACACCGCGAGGCACTGAGTGAAGGAGCGGGGCGCTGGCAGGCGGTTACTCAGGCCTGGCGCGGCTGCCTTGAGCCGGTGCTGGCCTCCGGCGGCACCGTGACGGTGGGGCTGCTCTGCCTGTTGTTCTCCGACTTGAACTCCAACCGCGCACTAGGTCCGATCGGGGCCAGCGGCATCGTGTTCTCGGTGATCGCGGCCCTGACTTTCCTGCCGGCGGCGCTCGGCCTGGTGGGTCGTTCGGCCTACTGGCCCTTACTGCCTAAGCCCTCATCGGCCCACCATGCGGCGGCCGACCGCGGCCTGTGGGCTTGGGTGGCCCGACTGGTCCGTCGGCGTAATCGAACGGTGTGGATCAGCTGCTGCGCGGTGCTGCTGATCGGTGCCGCAGGCATCACCGGCTTGCGGGCTCATGGTGTGGCGCAGAGTGAACTGGTACTCGGTGAATCTCAGGCGCGTACCGGGCAGCAGGTGCTTGGCGAACATTTCCCGGCCGGTTCGGGCTCTCCGGCCAGCGTGGTGCTACCCGAAGCGCAGGCGCAGTCGGCGCTGGAACTCATTGACGGTGTAGCCGGTGTTGATTCGGTGACTCTGCAGGCCGAAGGCGGCGCGCCGGTGGGTAGTCGGCCAGGTGCCCAGCCGCAGGTCATTGACGGTATGGTCCTGGGGTCTATTACCTTGAGCGATGCCGCCGACTCGGAGGCCGCCAAGGAAACCGTGCTGGGGTTGCGAGAGACGCTGCATGAGCTAGACCCGCAGATTCTCGTCGGCGGCAGTACCGCCACCATGCTCGATACGGCCCAGACCGCCGAAGAGGATCTGGTGAAGATCATTCCGCTGACATTGGCGGCGATTCTTCTGATCCTGATGCTGCTCCTGCGCTCGATCCTCGCCCCGGTGCTGTTGATCGTCACCACGGTGCTGTCCTACGGCACCGCGATGGGGGTGAGCGCACTGGTCTTCAATCACGTTTTCAAGTTCCCCGGGGCGGATCCGTCGGTGCCGCTCTTTGGGTTCGTCTTCCTGGTGGCACTCGGGGTTGATTACAACATCTTCCTCATGACACGGGTGCGTGAGGAAACCTTGCAGCATGGCACCACCGAGGGGATGAGCCGTGGTCTGCGTGCCACCGGTGGGGTCATTACCTCAGCCGGCGTGGTGCTCGCGGCGACCTTTGCGGCGCTAGGGGTCATCCCGATCATGTTCTTGGTGCAGCTGGGGTTCATTGTGGCCTTCGGCGTGCTACTCGATACCTTGATCGTGCGCTCGTTGCTGGTCCCGGCGCTGGTGCATCAGGTCGGCAGCGCTATCTGGTGGCCCTCCAAATTGATGCGGCGTGTCTAAGATCTCCGTTTCTAGGGCCAGAGTATCCGCTGCATCACAGCGGATAACCGGCCCTAGGACGTAGACTTATACCTTGTGCTCCTGCATCGCAGGGCATGCGTCGACAGCTTAGATGTACCGCAGTAGTGGACTTTTTGATGTATCGGCGATTGATCGACACCGATATGTCGGTGTGCAGATACGAACAGAAAGTCTGGACTATGAGTACAACTTTTAGCGCCCTTGGCGTGCCCGCAGAACTGAGTGAAGTGCTAGCCGCTCGCGGCATCGAGCAGCCCTTCCCGATTCAGGAGGCGACGCTTCCCTCCACCTTGGCCGGCGGTGACGTGCTCGGACGCGGCCAGACCGGTTCGGGCAAAACCCTAGCGTTCTCGCTGCCGATGGTGGCCCGCCTGTCGCAGGCCCCGAAGCGACGCAAGGCACGCTTCCCCCGCGCGCTGATCATGGCCCCCACCCGTGAGTTGGCGACGCAGATCGCCAAAACCGTGGACCCCCTGGCTCATGCCGCTTCGCTGCGCACCACCGTCATCTACGGTGGCGTCGCCCAGTCGCGGCAGGAAAAGGCCATGGCCGAGGGCGTCGACATCGTGATCGCCTGCCCGGGACGCCTAGACGATTTGATCCAGCAGAAGATCGTGGATCTCTCGCAGCTGGAAATCTCGGTATTGGACGAGGCCGATCACATGGCCGATATGGGCTTCCTTCCCGTGGTGCGCCGCATCATGGACCGGATGCCCACCGGCATTCAGCACATGCTCTTCTCCGCCACCTTGGATAACGGCGTGGACAAGCTGGTCAAGCGCTACTTGAGCAACCCGACCGTGCATTCGGTGGATGCCCCCAAGGCAGCGGTGAACACCATGGAGCATCACGTATTCGTGATCCCGAATGACGATAAGAAGGAACTGGTGCGTGTCTTGGCGCAGGGCACCGGTCGCCGCATCATGTTCATGCGCACCAAGCACCATGCCAAGAAGATGGCCCTGGCCTTGTCCAAGGCCGGGGTTCCCGCGGTAGATCTACACGGCAACCTGTCGCAGAATGCTCGCGATCGCAACCTGGCCGCATTCTCCTCCGGTGAGGCCAAGGTGCTGGTGGCTACCGACGTTGCCGCCCGCGGCGTCCACGTCGATGGCGTGGAACTGGTGGTGCACATCGATCCGCCCGCCGAGCACAAGGCATATTTGCACCGTTCGGGACGCACCGCACGCGCCGGCTCGGATGGCACCGTGGTCACGATTTGCACCCCGGATCAGCAGGGGGATGTGGCAACGTTGCTTAAGCAGGCCGGTTTGAAGGTTCCTTTCGAGAAGGTCGGCCTGGATTCGAAGGCCGTGCTCGATGTGGTTGGCGAAGTCGCCGAACTTGTGCCCTATGTAGCCCCGGTCAAGCAGCCGCAGCGTCAGTCACCTCGTAAATCGAGCGAAGCGGGCAAGTCCGGTTCCGGCCGGAGCCAGCGTGCGGGCCGCGGAGCTCGTAGCGGCCGTCCGGTCTCCGATGAGGCTCGTCGCTCCGAAGGTGGTCGCCGTCAAGAGCGAAGCGCCCGTCCGCCACGTAGCGCAGGGTCCGAGCGACCTGCGCGCGCCGGTCAGGGTGCATCAAGTACCGAACGCGCCGGCGCTGCCGGTCGCGGCTCCCGCCAGGGTGGTCGTTCGTCAGGTGCTGCAACGACCGGACGCGGACCGCGTCGGGCGACCAGCCCCACCACGCGTAGCGGCCGCTAAGCCTTCAGTTCAAGCCCTTCCCCGGGGGCCGATCCTTTGCTAAGGATCGGCCCCCGGGGCCGTTTAATGAGCGGGTTTGCACTCCGCGGCCCCACGCGGAGGATCGCCGGGATGGGCGAGAACTTCAATCACTATGCAAGCGTTTCCGTTAGGCTAATTCCTGTAGATACGGGAATCTTTTTCATAGGATTTTCAGTTTCACTGTAAATTCTGTAAACGATTGCAGGGGTGTCTCTGGACTGTGTAATGTGGTCGAGATCACTGGCTCGCCTTTCTCTTGGCGCGCCATCCGCACCATGACATCCAACGGAGCAACTCGTGAGTAGCCTCAGCGCCTTCGCTGCCGCCAGCAGTCCTCATTCACCACCCGATACGCCCCGGCGCCACTGGCGGCGTTGGCTCACCGCCGTGACCATGACACCCGCCGTGTTGTTCGCGCCGCTAGCACCCGCGGCGGTAGCGCCGGCCGGGGCCGCAGAACCTACGGTGACCCTCGCCGGGTCCTTCCAGCAACAGCTCGGGTGCACGGAGAACTGGCAACCGGACTGTGCCGCCACCGAGCTCAGCCAATCCGACGGCGAAGGGCGCTACAGCGCAGAGCTGACGATCCCGGCAGGAACCTATGAATACAAGGTTGCACTCGACGGCAGCTTCGATACCTCCTATGGCCTCGACGGTGGCGAGCAGAACATCCCGTTGACCATCGGCGGCGAGAGCCGGCTGCGTTTCACCTTCGACACCAATACCGGGCGCACCCAGGTGACCCCCGTTGAGCTACGCGGCGACTACGCCGAGGCCGATGACGAATTGGTCGCCGCTCCGGCGCGCCAACCCGGTTCCGGCGAACAGTTCTACTTTGTGATGACCGACCGCTTCGCCAACGGCTCGACGGACAATGACACCGGCGGCCTCGAGGGGGATCGGCTCAGCACCGGTTTCGACCCCAGCGACAAGGGATTTTTCAACGGCGGTGACCTCGCCGGATTGCGCTCGAAACTTGATTACATTCAGGGTTTGGGCACCAGCGCCATCTGGTTGACGCCGAGCTTTAAAAATATGCCCGTACAGGGCACCGGGGATCAGGCTAGCGCTGGATACCACGGCTACTGGGTCACCGACTTCACGCAGATCGACCCGCACCTTGGCACCAATGAAGAGCTTTCCGAGCTGATCGCCGATGCGCACCAGCGCGGTATCAAGGTCTACTTCGACATCATCGTGAACCACACCGCCGACGTGATCGACTACGCGGAGCAGAAGTACGACTACGTGGATCAGTCCACGAAACCGTACCGTGACGCCGAGGGCAACGCCTTCGACCCGGCCGACTATGCCGGCACCGATACGTTCCCGGCGATGGATGCCGAATCTTCCTTCCCCTACACTCCGGTGGTACGCGACCCCGAGGTCAAGGTGCCCGAGTGGCTCAATGACCCCACGCTCTATCACAACCGCGGAGATTCCACCTGGGAAGGGGAATCGGTGACCTATGGCGACTTTGTCGGGCTCGACGATCTGATGACCGAGAACCCAAAGGTCGTTGACGGCTTCGCCGATATTTACCGAAGCTGGGTGGATCTGGGCATCGACGGGTTCCGCATCGATACCGCCAAGCATGTGAACTTCGAATTCTGGGAGCAGTGGAGCGCTCAGATTCAGCAGTACGCCCAGTCCAAGGGCAAGGACGATTTCTTCATGTTCGGCGAGGTGTATGACGCCGACCCGAAGAAGCTGTCCCCCTACGTGCGTGAGACGGACATGGCTTCCGTGCTGGACTTCTCTTTCCAGTCGGCCGCAACCGGATATGCGGGCGGCAACTCTGCCAAAACCCTCGCAGCACTTTTTGCCGGTGACGACTACTACACCACGGCTCAGACCTCGGCCGATGCGCTGCCGACCTTCTTGGGCAACCATGACATGGGCCGCATCGGTTACTTCTTGGAGAACCGCGAGCAGCCGCTGCAGCGCGACGAACTGGCGCATGAACTGATGTTCCTGACCCGCGGCCAGCCCGTGGTCTACTACGGCGATGAACAAGGATTCGCCGGGACCGGCGGCGATAAGGACTCACGCCAGTCGCTCTTCGCCTCACAGGTCAGTGACTATCAAAACCAGCCACTGATCACCGGTCAGACGCTGGGCGAGACGGATCACTACGACACCAACGCACCGCTCTATACCCACATTGCCGAACTGTCGAAGCTGCGTGGGGAGCATGCGGCGCTACGTAGCGGCGCCCAGGTTGAACTCTATGCGCAGGACGGGCCGGGTATTTATGCATTCTCCCGCGTAGACCGGGAGGAAAAGACCGAATACTTGGTGGCGGTGAACAACGCCGAGACCGAGCAGCAGCTGGAAGTGCCCACCCTGACCGCTTCGGCATCGTACCGTCCGCTGTACGGGGCCGATGCTCAGGTCACGAGCAACGCCGAGGCCAAGGCGAGCATTAGCGTACCGGCGCTTTCGGCCGTTGTTTACGCCGCGGACCGCCCGGTGGATGCACGTAGCCTGAACCCGGAGCTGAAGCTACCGGCTCCCGGGGCCGGTCTCAGCGGGGTCTCGCCGGTTGCGGCCGATCTCGGTGCCGGCGCTTGGGCCGAAACCAGCTTCGCGTGGCGCGTGGTTGGCTCGGAGCAGTGGCAATCACTGGGTACCGCCGAGGACGCTACACCGCGGGTTTTCCACGACGTCTCGGAGCTTTCCGATGGCACCCTGATCGAGTACCGCGCGGTGAGCGTCAATGCCGCCGGCGAGCGTCAGGCAGCATCGAGCTACGCATCGGTGGGCAATGACGTTTCCGGTGCTGTCGACGAGCAGGAACCGGAGCCGGAGATTTCGCTGGTGACGGTACCGGGTAGCCACAACACCGAAATGGGTTGCGTAACGGACTGGGACCCGGCCTGTGAAGCGGCCAAGCTGAGCAAAGCCAGCGGAGGGGTTTACACCGGAAGCTTCGACGTTCCGGCCGGTGACTACGAATATAAGGTGGCGCTCAACGGCACCTGGGATGTGAATTACGGTGCCGAAGGGCAGCCCGGAGGGGCCAACCTTAAGTACACGCATGACGGTGGAAAGGTCAGCTTCTACTTCGATCCGCGCACCAACATCGTGCAGAGCGACGCGCAGGGCCCAATTATCACCTTGCCCGGTAGCTTCCAGGACGAACTAGGTTGCGCGAGCGACTGGGATCCGGCCTGTCTGGCCACGCTCATGTCCGACGCGGACGGCGATGGCACCTATGAATTCACCACCGACCGGATTCCGGCTGGCAGCTATGAACTCAAGGTGGCCCATGCGCTGGGTTGGGCCGAGAACTACGGGGTGGATGGAGCCGCCGGGGGAGCGAATTACAGCCTCTCGGTCGACGACGGCCAGCCGGTGAGCTTCAGCTACGACCTGGACACCCACGTGTTGCAGATCGGTGCCGAAGGCCCCAAGGTCGCTGGCCTCGGTGAGCTGCGGGCCCAGTGGATCTCCGCCGATACCTTAGCCGTCCCAGCGGACCTTGGTAGCGGAGATAGCTACGCTTTGTACGCCTCACCCGAGGGCCAGGTGAAGCTGGAAGATGGCTCCGTCACCGGCGCCGACCCAATTGAGCTGTCGCTGGTTGACGGCGGGTTGAGTCAGGCGCAGCGGGAGAGCTTCCCGCACTTGGCTAACTACCGGGCGCTTCGAGTTGACCTCCCGCGCGAGGACATTGCCGAAGCACTGCGCGGTCAGTTGGTACTGGCCCGCTTCGAAACCGATGAGCAGATATCACGTCCCACGGTTTTCACCGGGGTGCAGAGCCCCGGAGTTATCGATGAGCTCTATGCCAAGGCGTTGAGCAAGGTGACGCTGGGTGTGGAATACACCGGTAAACGCCCAACGTTCCGCCTCTGGGCGCCGACGGCGCAGCAAGCAACCCTGCTGATCGGGGAAGCTGGCAGCACCCCAACGCGTTATGAGGCGCGCCGCGATGCAGCCACCGGCGTCTGGTCGGTGAAGGGCAAGCCGCAACTCGACGGCGCGGAATACCGCTGGGAGGTGCGTGTCTACGTGCCCGAGACCGGGAAGGTCGAAACCAATATCGTCACCGACCCATACTCGGTGGCGCTGAGCACCAATTCCACCACCTCGGTGGCCGTGAGCCTGGACTCGCCCAAGCACCAGCCCAAGCAGTGGCGCAAGGCCGCTGCCAAGCCGGTGGACAAGGACGTGGACCGGTCGATCTACGAGCTGCACATTCGAGACTTCTCCATCGCCGATGACAGCGTGCCCGAGCCGTTGCGCGGACGCTATGGCGCCTTCGCCGCCTCGGGCGCCGGTAGTGAGCAGCTCAGGCAACTGGCCGAGGCCGGCTTGACCACGGTGCACCTGTTGCCGAGCTTCGATATAGCAAGCATCGAGGAAGATCCCGCGCAGCGCCGCGAACCCGAATGCGACCTGGATTCCTACGGGCCGGCGGGCAAGGAGCAGCAGGCCTGTGTGAGCGCCGTAGCCGATCGCGACGGATTCAACTGGGGGTATGACCCCTTCCACTTCATGGCGCCGGAAGGCTCCTACGCGCACCACCCCAACGGGGCGGCACGCGTTGAAGAGTTCCGCACCATGGTCGGAGCGCTGCACGGGATGGGCCTGGAGGTCGTGCTGGATCAGGTCTTCAACCACACGGCCGCCTCGGGTCAAGCCGAGCAAAGCGTCTTCGATAAGATCGTGCCCGGCTATTACCATCGGCTCGATGCCGGCGGCAAGGTAGAGACCTCCACCTGCTGCCAGAATCTGGCCACCGAACACGCTGCTGCCGAAAAGCTGATGGTCGATTCGGTGGTGCTCTGGGCCCGCGATTACAAGGTCGACGGCTTCCGCTTCGATTTGATGGGGCATCACTCCCGGCAGACCATGGAAGCGGTACGCGCGGCCTTGGATGAACTGACCATGGACCGCGATGGCGTCGATGGGTCTTCGATCTACCTCTACGGTGAAGGCTGGAACTTCGGTGAGGTGGCCGATAACGCACGGTTCTACCAAGCGACACAGGGGCAGCTGAACGGCACCGGCATTGGTACCTTCAACGACCGGTTGCGTGACGCGGTGCACGGAGGAAGTCCGGTGGATTCCTCCTCCACCTTCCGACAGGGTTTTGGTACTGGTCTGGGCACCGACCCCAACGGGGATCCGGTCAACGGTACCGAGGACCAGGCGCTCGCCGATCTGGCGCACGAGAGCGATCTGGTCCGTCTGGGACTAGCCGGCAACCTCGCCGATTTCGAGTTCGTGGCATCCGACGGTTCCGTGCAACGCGGCGACGCACTGGACTATCGTGGCTCACCGGCTGGTTATGCTTCGCAGCCCGGGGAAGTGATCAACTACGTTGATGCGCATGACAATGAGACGCTCTACGACTTGACCGTGCTCAAGTTGCCCCGGGAGACCGCTATGGCCGACCGGGTGCGGATGAACACCTTGGCCCAAGCCACGGTGATGTATTCGCAGGCCGTTCCGTTCTGGCATGCCGGCACCGAACTGTTGCGCTCGAAGTCTTTGGACCGCAATAGCTACAACTCCGGTGACTGGTTCAACCGCATCGATTTCACCGGCACGCACAATACCTTCGGCTCGGGGCTACCGCCCGAGGCCGATAACGGATCCAAGTGGAAGATTATGGCGCCGCTGCTGGAAGATCCGTCGCTGAAGCCGCAGGCCGAGGATATGGCCGCGGCGGAAGGTGCGGCACTGGATCTGCTGCGGACCCGCGGGGAAGTGGACCTGCTGCGTTTGGGGTCTGCCGAGCTGATTGAGCAGAAGGTCTCCTTCCCGCTCAATGGCCCGCAGGCCACGGCCGGGGTGATCGTCATGCGGATCGATGACCGCGCCGGTGACGACGCGGATCCGGAGCACGACGGTGCGCTGGTGGTCTTCAATGCGTCGCCGCAGGAGAGCACGCAGCAGCTCGACGAGCTCGTGGGGCATGACTATCGGCTCGCCGACGCGCTGGCCAAGGGCTCCGATCCGGTGGTCAAATCCACTAGTTGGGACCTTGAGTCCGCAACCCTGACCATTCCGGCGCGCACCGCGGCGGTACTGGTCGAGGCGGAGGATTCGGCGAACTAAAGTGCCACGTAACGGGGCCGCTGGCCGGGAGCGAAAGCTCCCGGCCAGCGGCCCCGTGGTCGTATCCGAGGGCGTTGAAAATATTTTGCGGATCCGGGAATGATTCCGTGGTCTGCCTCGTTGACTATGGCAGAACGCAAAGTTGAGTCAGGTTCGCTCAAGTTAATTTGACAGCCATTTACGGCTGAGTAGACTTGAGTGCAGAACGCTCAACTGGGGCAGCGGCCCCGAGCGTTAGGACTTAGCAACCAAGGCAAAGGAGAGCCATAATGTCGCGTGCCGTAGGTATCGACCTCGGAACCACCAACTCCGTCGTATCCGTGCTCGAAGGTGGTGAGCCCACCGTTATCGCCAACGCGGAGGGTAACCGCACCACCCCGTCCATCGTCGCCTTCTCGAAGAGCGGCGAGGTGCTCGTCGGTGACATCGCCAAGCGCCAGGCAGTCAACAACATCGATCGCACCATCGCATCGGTCAAGCGCCACATGGGCACCGACTGGAGCATCGACATCGATGACAAGAAGTACACCGCGCAGGAAATCTCGGCTCGTACGCTGATGAAGCTGAAGAACGACGCCGAAGCCTACCTGGGTGAAAAGGTCACCGACGCCGTCGTGACCGTCCCGGCCTACTTCAACGACGCCGAGCGTCAGGCCACCAAGGAAGCCGGCGAGATCGCAGGCCTGAACGTGCTGCGTATCGTCAACGAGCCGACCGCAGCCGCACTGGCCTACGGCCTGGACAAGGGCCAGGAAGACGAACTCATCCTGGTCTTCGACCTCGGTGGCGGTACCTTCGACGTGTCCCTGCTGGAAGTTGGCAAGGATGACGACGGCTTCTCCACCATTCAGGTGCGCGCCACCGCCGGTGACAACCGCCTCGGCGGCGACGACTGGGACCAGCGCATCGTTGACTGGCTGCTGGCTCAGGCCAAGGCCAAGGGTGCGGACCTGTCCAACGACAAGATCGCCCTGCAGCGTCTGAAGGAAGCTGCCGAGCAGGCCAAGAAGGAATTGTCCAGCGCCACCAGCACCAACATCTCGCTGCAGTACCTCTCGGTGACCCCCGAAGGCCCGGTTCACCTGGACGAGCACCTCTCGCGTGCCAAGTTCCAGGACCTGACCAAGGACCTGCTGGATCGCACCAAGAAGCCGTTCCACGACGTGATCGCCGAAGCCGGCATCAAGGTCTCGGACATCGCCCACGTGATCCTCGTTGGCGGCTCCACCCGTATGCCGGCCGTGGCCGAACTGGTCAAGGAGCTCTCCGGCAAGGAAGCTAACAAGGGCGTGAACCCGGATGAGGTCGTGGCCGTGGGCGCTGCCCTGCAGGCCGGCGTGCTCAAGGGTGAGCGCAAGGACGTGCTGCTCATCGACGTGACCCCGCTGAGCCTCGGTATCGAGACCAAGGGTGGCGTGATGACCAAGCTCATCGAGCGCAACACCGCGATCCCGACCAAGCGTTCGGAGACCTTCACCACCGCCGAGGACAACCAGCCTTCGGTTTCCATCCAGGTCTTCCAGGGCGAGCGCGAGTTCACCCGCGATAACAAGGCACTGGGTACCTTCGAGCTGACCGGTATCGCTCCGGCACCGCGTGGCATCCCGCAGGTCGAGGTCACCTTCGACATCGACGCCAACGGCATCGTGCACGTCTCCGCCAAGGACAAGGGCACCGGCACCGAGCAGTCGATGACCATCACCGGCGGCTCCTCGCTGTCGAAGGAAGACATCGAGCGCATGGTGCAGGACGCCGAGGCTCACGCGGAAGAGGACAAGAAGCGCCGTGAGGCTGCCGAAACCCGCAACGCCGCCGAGCAGGCTGCCTACTCCGTGGACAAGCTGATCAAGGACAACGAGGACAAGCTGCCCGAAGAGGTCAAGACCGAGGTTCAGGCCGACGTCGACGCGCTGAAGGCCGCCCTTGAGAAGCAGGATAACGACGACGAGGTCAAGGCCGCGTTTGAGAAGCTGCAGGCTTCGCAGACCAAGCTGGGTGAGGCAATCTACGCCAACGCCCAGGCCGATGCCGCAGCCGCCGATTCCGCCGAGGCCCCGAACGCCGAGGAAGACATCGTCGACGCCGAGGTTATCGACGAAGACGACGAAAACGCCAAGAAGTAGGGAGTCGTAGACGCAATGTCCGAGGCAGAGGATCAGAACCCGAACCCGAACTCCGAGTCGGAGTCCGAGCAGCAGCCTGCGTCCGAGGTTCAAGAAAACGCCGACGCGCTGGGACAGGCCGAAGCGATTCTGAATGATGCGGCGGCCGAGGTTGACGCTCAGACGCTTCAGCCCAGCGAGGTCGAAGCCGAACTACGCAACGACCTGCTGCGCCTGCAAGCCGAGTATGTGAACTACCGCAAGCGCGTGGAGCGTGACCGTGAGGTTGTGCGCGAGAACGCGGTCCAGTCGGTGCTCAGCAGCCTGCTGCCGGTGCTCGATGATATCGAAGCTGCCCGTCAGCACGGTGACCTGGACAATGGCCCGTTTGCGGCCATCGCCGGCAAGCTGAACTCGGTACTCGAGTCTCTGGGGCTGGAGCGCATCGCCGAGGCGGGTGTGGAGTTCGACCCGAACGTGCACGAGGCCCTGCTGCGTCAGCCGGTCGAGAATATCGCCGCCGACCATGTGGGCCAGGTGCTGCGCATCGGTTACCGCAAGGGGGAGCGCGTGCTACGTGCCGCGCAGGTGCTGGTCTCCACCGGAGAATAGCCAGCCTACCGAGATATAACCCATCGAAACTGCCCACTGTCGTACAACGCCAGTGGGCAGTTTTGGATCGGTCGATGAAAGGATGATGCCCTGATGGCAAGTCAGGACTGGATCGAAAAAGACTTTTACGCCATCCTGGGCGTCGCCAAGGACGCCAGCGAGGCGGATATTAAGAAGGCCTACCGCAAGTTGGCCCGCAAGTATCACCCGGATACCAACCCGGGCGACGACGTTGCCGAGCAGAAGTTCAAGGACGTCTCCGAAGCTAATTCGGTGCTCTCGGATCCGGAGCAGCGCCAGCAGTACGACGCTATTCGTGCCATGGGCTCCGGCGCCCGGTTCACCTCCGGTGGGCCCGGCGGTGCCGGTGGTCAGGCCGGATTCGAGGATATTTTCTCGAACCTCTTCGGCGGCCCGCAGTCGGCCGGGCAACCGGACTTCTCCAACCTCTTTGGGGGCGGCGGAGGCTTTGGGCAGGGCGGCTTCGGCGGCTTTGGCCAGCAGGCCCCGCCACGCAAGGGTGCCGATCGCACCGCGACGACCTCGATTTCCTTCGCCGGGTCGATCAACGGGACCACCATCGGTCTGCGTGAATCCAATGGCGAGGTCATCGACGTGCGGGTTCCGGCCGGCATCAAAGATGGCCAGTCGGTGCGCGTGCGTGGTCGCGGGCAACCCGGCCCGGCAGGCAACGGGGATCTCATCGTGAAGGTGAAGGTGGCCGAACACCCCTTCTTCAAACGCGAAGAGAACAACATCCGGATCCACGTGCCGGTGACCTTCGCCGAGGCGGCTCTGGGCACCAAGCTCTCGGTGCCGACCCTCGACGGCGGTCATGTGTCGGTGAAGGTTCCGGCCGGTTCTAACTCCGGACGCACCCTGCGCCTGAAAGGCAAGGGAGTGAAAACCTCCAAGGCCACCGGTGACCTGCTCATCGTCTTGGATGTGGTGGTTCCGCAGAATCTCTCCGATGAGGCCCGCAAGGCCATCGAAGAGTTCGCCGCCGCCACCGAGGGCGAGGACCCACGCGCCGATCTGCTCAACAAGGCGAAGCTCTAGAGGATCATAGAACAGCTCAGGCCTTGCCGGAGAGGAAAGGAGACGCAGCGTGAACGGGGATTACCTGCAACCGGTATTTGTCATTTCGGTCGCGGCCCAACTGGCCGATATGCACCCGCAGACCCTGCGCCAGTACGACCGTCTGGGTCTGGTTTCACCCAGCCGCCAGGCGGGAAAGCAACGCCGCTATTCGCTACGCGATGTGGCGTTGCTCCGGCAGGTGCAAGCGCTGAGTAAGGACGGGGTATCGCTGGAGGGGATCCGCAGGATCCTGAACCTGGAGGCCGAAGTCGAAAGGCTTCGCGCCCAGGTGGACTACCTCGGCCGCGAACTACAGGAGCTACGCGAATCGCAGAGCCGGATCTTTGCGGCCGGCACAACCGCCGGAGATGTGGTGTCCATGGCCCGCGGCGCCCGTCCCGGGCGACGTGAACCCACCGTCACCTTCTTTGCGGCGCGTCGGGCGATCGGCCGCTAATTTGCGGCTACCGCCTGTTCGGGCACGCAACAGACGGCGGCGGGTCTAAAGCTCCGGGGGTCGGTCCCAATGGACCGGTCCCCGGAGCTTTTTCGCGTGCACCCCGCCATGTACCGTGCCGGAAAGGTGGCCGGTAGGGCTTAGCCGCGTGGGGGTATTCCAGCGCATAGCTCGGTCAGAATTGCTAGGACTTCGCGGACTGCGCGGCGGTGAAGGGCCTCGGGACGCGAGAGTGCGTCGATCTGTCGTGCTAGCGGAAGATCCCGCAAGGGCAGTAGCACCACCCCGTCAAGACTGTCGGCCTGCATGGTGTAGCGCGGCATCAGACCGATGGCCTGGCCCGTGCGCACGATCGTGGCGGCGACGAAGAACTCGTTAACCCGATGGGCAATGTCCAACGGTTGCCCGTGATGAACCGCGATCGGGGCTAGGAGCTCGGCCAGCGGGAAGCCCTCATGTACTGAAATCCAGCGTTCATTGGTTAGGTCGCGGGCGCTGAGACTGCCGGACGAGGCCAATGGGTGGTGCGCCGAGACCGCCACGTCCAGAGGCTCTGTGAGTAGTTCGGTAACCACCACGCGCCCCTGCGGCCACGGATTATCATGCGGCAAGCGATGTGCGATGACAATGTCATGTTCCAAGGTCAACGCGGGGAAATCCGCACGCGGAACATCCTCATCGGAGAGTTTGAGCTGAGCACGGCCGGCGCTGGCATCCAGGAGCGGAGCGAACCATGCTAGTCCGGCGCTATGAAAGGCCGAGAGGCTCACCGGTGCCAAGGAGTCGTCGAGAAATGCATCCACCGCAGATGCCGCGTCGGCCATGGCCGAGGCAACCTTGGTACCGGCGGCGGCTAGCGCCCACCCGGCCTCGGTGAGTTCTAAATGTCGCCCCCGGCGCCTCGTCAGCGGAGTGTTGAAGCCTCTTTGGAGTGCGGCGAGTTGTTGCGATACCGCCGAAGGCGTGACGTAGAGTGCCTCGGCCACGGCGGCGACACTGCCGCGTTCACCGAGTTCGCGCAGAATTCGCAGCTCATACAGTTGCATAAGATGATTCTAAAGTGTTTCTTCAGTAAGTGAAGATTGTTCTTTATCCAGCGGCTCGGAACACTTGAAAGTGTGAAACAGCAACTGCAGCACCGGGCGCTGATCCCGGATCTTCTTTTGATCGGCGTGGCCATGATCTGGGGAGGAAGCTATCTCGCGGCCAAGCACCTCGTGGCCGCCACCGACGTGGAGACGGCGCTGACTCTGCGCTATGCCATGGCCTTTGCCGGCATGCTGGGCTATATCGCGTGGCGTCGCGGTGCATGGCGCATCTCGCGGCGCACCGCACTTATTGGCGGCGGTTTAGGGCTGAGCCAAGCGGCGATCCTCTGGTTGGAAACCGCGGGTGTCGGCCTAACCAGTGCCACGAACGCGGGACTATTGATTAGCCTGAGTCTGATTTTCACCCCACTGTTGGAAGTGATGGTGTTGCGCCGTGCCTTGCCTGGCCGTTTCTATCTTCTGGCCCTAATGGCCGTGGTCGGGGCCATGCTCCTATCCAGCGGTGCGGCACTGCGTGCCCCCGGAATTGGGGATCTGCTGGTGCTCATGGCGGCGGTGGTCCGGGCGCTGCATGTGACAGCGACGGCCAAGTTGCTGCGTGCCAACGATGATCTCCCACAGATCGTGACCCTGCAGATCCTTGCCGGCTTTCTACTCTTTTTAGCGTTGGCTACTCCACGGCTTGCCACTACTCTTCCGAGGCTCGGGGCCGAATCTTGGCTCAACGCCATTTTCTTGGGCTTGGCCTGTAGCGTCTTCGCATTTCTGGTGCAGGCGTGGGCCGTGCGGCGAAGTTCGGCGGCCCGCGCTAGTCTGCTGATGGGCACGGAGCCGGTATGGGCGGTAGCCATTGGACTAAGCCTCGGCGGAGAACACGTGACAGGTATACAGGGGCTGGGCATTGTGCTGGTGGTGATCGCGACCATGCTTGGCGCCCGCGTCGAGCGATTGGCCAGAGAGCGACGGTTGCGCAGGCTAATGTCGAGGGGCCACCCATCAAGAACTACGGAGCATCTAGCCGCGTACGAGGGGTGAAACCCGCCCAGCGTTGGGCCAAGGCACCCACGCGCAAACGGCGGCCGCGCACAGCAGGGTGTGCTGTGCGCGGCCGCCGTCGGGCGTCGTTACCTGGGTGGGCTAACTCCTGGTGTAAGCCAGATCGAAGATCAACCGACCGGCCTTGAGCGCCTTGCCCTCAAAACTGGTCAGCACACGGCGTTCGAAGCGCGGGGCCCACCCGCCCTGCTCGTCCAAGAACGCCGGATCGGCTTCGCGGTTCTCCAGACCCTGGCGGTACACCGTGGTCAGACTGCTCTCCAGTCCTGCCTGATGTCCTGGAAATTGATTCTCGAAGGCCGGGTGCGCCTCGAGAACCTCACGCATCTGCTCCGCGTAATTCGACCAGTCGGTGGCAAGGCGCAGGGTGCCGCCGGGCTTGAGTACCCGGGCGACCTTATCAAGGAAGGACTCCTTGATCAGGCGGCGCTTGTGGTGTCGCGGTTTGTGCCATGGGTCGGAGAAGAAGATCCAGATTTCATCGGCACTTGCCGGCTCGAGCACGGTTTCGAGTACTTCCGGGGCATTGGCCTGAATCGCACGAACATTTTCGAGTTCAAAGGCCTCGACCTTCAACATGAGCTGTGCCAGCCCGGGACGATACACCTCGACGGCCAGGTAATTACTCTCCGGGTCTTCCTTGGCGGCATTGGCAATGCACTCGCCCAGACCGCTTCCGATCTCAACGATGAGCTTGGCCTCGCGGCCAAAGGTTTGCGTAGCGTCCAAGCGGAAATCTTCGGCGACGGAGGTGTCGGCGATTTTGCGTGGGGGCTCGATGACGTACTGCTCGGCGTTGCGTTCCCAAGCCTTGGCGCGACGGCCCTGCAGGCGGTTGCCGCGGCGGACAAAGGAGACCGGTTCGGAACGGTACAGTTCGGGGTCGATGGGTTCAGTCATGATGCGTTAATCCTATCGGAGCCGCGGCTAGGACTTCGGGTGTTCACCGCGAAAGTACGCCTTACCGGCGGTGAGCTTGGAATGAGCGAACAGCGTGTCAATGCGCACCGGAGTGTATCCAGCGGCCTTAAGCTTCTTGATCAATTCCGGCACGGCCTTGACGGTACTTTCGTGAATGTCGTGCATCAGGATCACAGACCCCGGCTTGACCTGTGCCATCGCGTTTTTCACGGTCTTCTTTGAATTACGATGGTGCCAGTCTTCGGTGTCTACATCCCAGATGATGAGCGGTGTCGTACTCAGCCGGTCGACCTGCGCATTGTGTGCTCCATAGGGTGGACGCATCACGGCAGACGAGGCGCCGGTGGCGTCCGAGATGGCCGCATCGGTGGACTGCAGCTCCTTGGAGACCTGCTCCTTGCTCAGCCCGCTGAGCGAACGGTGGGTATAGGTATGGTTGCCGATCTGATGCCCTTCGGCCGCCATGCGTTTGAGGAACTTCGGCCGCGTCTTGGCGTTTGGACCGACGACGAAGAAGGTGGCCGGAACCTGCGCGTCCTTCAAGGTATCTAGGAGCACCCCGGTCTTCGGGCCGGGTCCGTCATCGAAGGTCAACGCAACGCATTTGGTGCGGCGGCAATCCACTGCCGGTTCCGAGGATGCCTCAGAGGGTGAGGCGCTTTCGGTGGGCTCTTGCTCCTCGGGATCGTCTTCCTGCGGCGAGTCGTCGTTGAGGATAGCCTGTTGGGCCTGACGTCCATAGTCCGAGAGCAACGCCTTGATGCGGCTGGAAGGCAAGGTCAGCGTGACACTGCCGACGGATCCCGGAGCGATGGAGTATTCATCGGCCCGCACAATAAGATCACCATTTGCGCCGAACCGAAGGTCATCGAGCACTTCCTCGGGAAGCTGATCATGAGGCAGGATCGTGGTGTTCTTCGTCCGGGTGGCTTCCTCGGCCAGCATGGCCTTCACATGATCCCAAGCTTCAGAACTCGAAAAAAGCTCCTCGGTGTCAATCCGACGATCCTCAGGCACGGAGAACCACTGGGTAGCAAAGCTTTCGCTGCCCGAGGCACCGGCGAATTCATAGGTATCCCGTGAAACACCCAGGATGGCCTTGCTCGCGGCGGTCACCTTCGCGCTGACGTTGAGTTCTCCGGCGAAGTCCGTGCCGCGGACCGCAGAGTCCCGGTGCTCATTCACGTAGGCGCGCATTTGAGCTTCAACCGCGCTACGCGATGCGTCGGTAATACCCGGGTGCTCGGCCAACTCAATGTGCGATGTGTAGAGGTGCAAGGCCTCGTTGGTGTTCGAGACCCGATTCAGGCCCGCTAGCGGTGCCCCTGAGTTGTCGGCGGTGGAGCTGGCGGAGGTGCTGGGCAGGTCCTGTCCCTCGGCAGGCGACCGGGTTGCGGAGGCACAGCTGGACAGGGTGAGGCAGGCGGCGGTGAGCAGCGCAAGGGCGCGCGGCATTGCCTGAGAAACGGAAGGCATGTATTCCAGTGTCAACCGCTGCATGGCTCTTCCCGAACCGAAACGGCCTGACACGATCAATCGTTAACGAGACGTTATCAAAAGGTCAGGGATTAGTGGGGGTGGTCACTGATAGACGTCAGGTTCAGCGGCTGGAAGAATGAATTCATGACTGATTTAGTGCGGGGAATCCTGAACGTTATTTGGCTGCTCTTCGGCGGCTTGTGGTTGGCCTTGGGCTACATGCTGGCCGGTGTCATCTGTTGCCTATTGATCGTGACCATTCCCTTTGGCATTGCTTCGTTCCGGATTGCCGGCTATGCCCTCTGGCCTTTCGGGCGCACCGTCGTGGATCGGGGACCGGTGGGGGCATTCTCGACGTTGGGAAACGTCATCTGGGTGATCTTCGCCGGGATTTGGATCGCCATCAGCCACGTGGTCACAGCGATCCCGATGTTTATCTCGATCATCGGCATTCCGCTGGGGATCGCAAATCTCAAGATGATTCCGGTGTCCTTGATGCCCCTGGGTAAGGTCATCGTGCCCTCCGACTACTACATTGGTAGCTTGCGCCGCTAAGGAAATCCGGCTCAAAACTCCACGCTAGCCAGTACGGCGCTCAGGCGACAGACTAGTGCTAGTTAGGCTAGGAGGCTGAGCATGGATTTGATCGAACTGGAGAATGCCACCGATATGTCGCTGGTCGGTGGCAAGGCCACCGGGCTTGCCGCGCTCATTGCCGCGGGAGAAAAGGTCCCGGCGGGGTTTGTGATTACCACGCGGGCCTACCAGCGCGATGAACTGCCCGAAGCGCAGATTCTGCAATGGTGGGCCACGCATTGTGGTGGTCAGCCGGTCGCGGTACGGTCCTCGGCGACGGCCGAAGATCTCGATGATGCAAGCTTTGCCGGGCTGCAGGACACCACCTTGGGGGTTCGTGAACCGGACGAGCTACTGGAGGCCATACGTAACTGCTGGAGCTCGTTGACCAGTGAACGTGCCAGCGCCTACCGCGAGCGCATGCGTCCGGGGGCACCGCCACCGATGATGGCAGTTGTGGTGCAGCAGATGGTGGACGCTTCGGTGGCTGGCGTGCTTTTTACGGCTGATCCGCTCACCGGATTACGTAGCCGACAGGTGGTCGACGCCGTCGCCGGACTTGGCGACGCGGTCGTACAGGGCACTGTGGAAGCCGACCACGCGACCCTAGATGATGATCAGGTGTCCCAGCCGATCGGATGCCTGAGCACCACGCATCTAGCAGAGCTACAACGTGCAGGACGCCGTATCGAAGCCGCACTCGGTAGCGAACAGGATATTGAGTTTGCCTTCGACCGTGAGGGCACACTGTGGTTTTTGCAGTCGCGGGCCATTACGACCCTTTACCCCTTGCCCGCCACCGATGATGGTCAGTTGCATGTGTATCTCGAGGTCGGGCACATGCAGGGTTTGCGTAACCCGGTCACCCCCATGGGGGCCGAACTGCTCAGTAGGGCAGTAGCCGCCATGGGCGGAGCGTTCTCCGATGTGCTTGAGCGCATGATGGTCTTCGCCGGTGGCCGGATGTACCTCGACATGACCTTCATGTTCCGTAGCGATCGGATGCGTCAGAATCTCCCGCAACTTTTCGAGATCTACGGTTCGGATCCTCGCGTCGCTGAGCAGCTCATGGAGCACCCCGAACTGCAGGCTCGCCGCGCACCCTTGCGCGCAAGGCTTCGGGCCGTTCCCTTGATATTGCGTCTCGTGGCGCTCGCACCGAGCACGCTGACCGGAGTTATCCGCGCGCTGTTGCAACCCGAATGGGGACGGCGAAGAGCTTTCCAGGCGCCGATTCTTTCGGATGCGCCGCACGGCGAGAGCCTAGAAGATGTGCTCAATGCGGCCGAGCAGGCCCAAGACCTGGTGATGCGCCGCGGGATGTGGCAGATGCTACCTGCGCTTTACGGTGGGCTAGCGGCCGCGGCCCTCGCCGAATTCTTGCTTCGCGGCATCGCCGAGCCCGGAGAAGTAGACCTGACCAAGGGCGGCATGCCGCACAACCCCACCACCGGTATGGATCTTCAACTGTGGCAGCTGGCGCAGCGTGCCAGGGCGCATGAAGATCTCTTCGCTGATCGTGAGCCCGAGGACCTGGCGTCACAGTGGCGTCACGGCACATTGCCAGCCATCGGCATGGAGGACTTCTTAGCGCGTTTCGGGCACCGGTGCGCACAGGAAGTGGATGCTGGTATTGCGCGCTGGCGTGAGGATCCGGCGCCGGTATTCGCTGCCATTACCGGCTATCTGCAGCTGCAGGACTTGACCCAGGCTCCCGATGCACGTTTTGCCCGGGCCGCAGCCGTTGCTGAGTCGACGATCGATGAGCTCGCGCGCCGTGCTCGCTTACATGGTAGAACCCTGCGCGGGATCGCGGCCACATGGTTGCTTCGGCGAAGCCGGCGGTTGGCGGGGCTCCGTGAGTGGCCGAAATTCGCCTGGGTGCAGTCCATCGAGCAGGCGCGGAACTATCTGCTGGAACTGGGGGAACGTCTTGTTCAACGTGGTGTGCTCGAAGCGGCCGAGGACATTTTTTACCTAGAGCTCGACCAGGCCCGGCGTGCCGTGGCCGGTGAACCCCAGATGGAAGCGGTGGCTAGCGCCCGCGCGACCTATGAGCGTGAAATGCGCCGGGTCAGGGTCCCCGCCGTGTTGCTGAGCGACGGTAGCACCCCGGAATCGACTCCCGAGACGACCGGAGCAACGATTCGAGGACGTGCCGCTGCGCCAGGACGCGTCACTGGGCCAGCACGCGTGGTCACCGACCCCAGAACGGCCCGCGTGCTGCCGGGAGAAATTCTGGTCGCGCCAACCACCGATCCCGGGTGGACGCCGCTGTTTATGACTGCCGCCGGGTTAGTTTCCGAAACCGGATCACCGATGGCCCATGGGCCCACGGTCGCTCGCGAATACGGCATTCCGGCGGTCATTGGCATTACGGATGCCACGCACAGAATCGCTACCGGCGACATGCTCAGTATCGATGGCACACACGGGACGGTTGAAATTCTCGATAGTTCACCGGTGGGGGATGAGACCTAGATCCGGCAGGCCGTGTCGCCGCGATTAAGTTTGCGTCCCATGGGAATATAGACACGAATCGCAGAGTTGAGTTAAGTAGACTCAAGTTTATGGGTTCACCCCACTAAGGAAAGGATGCGCGTGGACACCAAACTCACCACCAAGAGCCAAGAGGCCCTGTCGGCATCGGGGATGAATGCTTCAACCGCCGGCAACCCGCAAATCGAACCGGCTCACCTACTGAAGGCACTGCTCGACCAGCGTGACTCGGTCGCCGTTGCCTTGCTCAAGAGCGCCGGCATCGACGTGGACTCGCTCTCCGTCAAGGCCAGCTCCATCATTAAGAACCTGCCAGCCGGATCGGGAAGCTCGGTCGCGCAAGCACAGTTTTCTCGCCAGCTGCTGCAGGTTGTCAGCACCGCTCAGGAAACCGCCAATGAACTAGGGGACAGCTATGTCTCCACCGAGCACCTGCTCATGGCCTTGGCCAGCGATGTCACCAAGGCCGGCGAAGCCATGCGCGAGGCGGGGGCCACCCGCGAACTGCTGGCGGCAACTCTTCCGGCCATTCGCGGCGATCGCAAGGTCGATAACCCGGACCCGGAGGGAACCTTCCAGTCGCTGGAGAAGTTCGGCACCGACATGACCGAACTGGCGCGCAGCGGCAAGCTCGACCCGGTCATCGGACGCGACAAAGAAATTCGCCGCGTGGTGCAGGTACTATCGCGCCGCACGAAGAACAATCCGGTGTTGATCGGTGAACCGGGTGTCGGTAAAACCGCGGTGGTCGAAGGTCTTGCCCAGCGCATGGTCGCTGGGGATGTGCCCGAATCCTTGCGCGGCAAGACGCTGATTTCGCTTGATCTAGGCGCCATGGTGGCCGGAGCCAAGTATCGCGGCGAGTTCGAGGAGCGGCTGAAGGCCGTGCTCGAGGAGATCAAAGCCTCCGACGGGCAGATTGTGACCTTCATCGACGAGATTCACACCGTGGTCGGCGCCGGAGCCTCCGAAGGTGCCATGGACGCAGGCAATATGCTCAAGCCCATGCTCGCCCGCGGAGAACTGCGCCTGATCGGTGCGACGACCCTCGACGAGTACCGGGAAAACATCGAAAAAGACCCGGCTCTCGAGCGCCGCTTCGCTCAGGTCTACGTCGGCGAGCCCAGCGTGGATGACTCCATCGCCATTCTGCGTGGTTTGAAGGAACGCTACGAGGCGCACCACAAGGTCACGATCTCCGATAGTGCCCTCGTAGCCGCGGCAGCGCTGTCCAACCGGTACATCACCGGCCGCCAGCTACCGGATAAGGCCATCGACCTTGTCGACGAGGCCGCTAGCCGCTTGCGCATGGAAATCGACTCCGCCCCTGAGGAAATCGACCAGCTGCGTCGCGAGGTCGACCGACTGACCATGGAAGAGCTGGCGCTGAGTGATGAGACCGACCCGGCCTCGATGCAGCGCCTGGAGGCGCTGCGCCGCGACATGGCCGATAAGAAGGAACGGCTTGATGCCCTGAATTCCCGCTGGGAAGCGGAAAAGGCGGGGCTTAACCGAGTCGGTGACCTCAAGGCACAGCTCGATGAGATGCGCTCGCAGGCAGAGAAGCACCAGCGCGAAGGAGACCTCGAAAAGGCCTCCCGATTGCTCTACGGGGATATTCCGACCCTGCAGCGCGAACTCGAACAGGCCGCCGCCGCGGAGGCCGATCAGAACCGTGAGGAAGCGATGGTCGCCGACGAGGTAACCGCCGATGACATCGCCGAGGTCATCTCGTCCTGGACCGGTATTCCGGCCGGCCGGATGCTTCAAGGGGAAAGCCAGAAGTTGTTGCAGATGGAGCAGGTCATCGGACAGCGGATGATCGGGCAGCAGCAGGCCGTTGGCGCCGTGGCCGATGCGGTGCGGCGTTCGCGGGCAGGCATTGCCGATCCGGACCGTCCCACCGGTTCCTTCCTGTTCTTGGGTCCCACCGGTGTGGGTAAGACCGAGCTGGCCAAATCACTAGCGGACTTCCTCTTCGACGATCCGCGAGCGATGGTGCGCATCGACATGTCGGAGTACTCGGAGAAGCACGCCGTGGCGCGACTGGTCGGTGCCCCTCCGGGCTACGTCGGCTACGAAGAAGGCGGACAGCTGACCGAGGCTGTGCGCCGCCGGCCGTACTCGGTGGTGCTGCTCGACGAGGTGGAGAAGGCCCACCCTGAGGTCTTCGACATCCTGCTGCAGGTACTGGACGATGGGCGCCTGACCGATGGACAGGGGCGCACCGTGGACTTCAGGAACACCATCCTGATCCTCACCTCGAACCTCGGCTCGCAGTTCCTGGTGGATCCGGCCTTGGAAGAGGCGGCCAAGAAGGAAGCGGTGATGAACGTGGTCAACGCGTCCTTCAAGCCAGAGTTCCTGAACCGGCTTGATGAGGTCATCATGTTTGACCCGCTGAGCCTGGAGGAGCTGGGATCGATCGTGCAGTTGCAGATCGACGCACTGTCCGCGCGACTCTCGGAGCGTCGCTTGGAGCTGGACGTGGATGATGCGGCCCGCGAATGGCTCGCGTTGACCGGGTATGACCCGGCATACGGAGCTCGTCCGTTGCGTCGACTGGTCCAGCGCGAAATCGGGGACCGGTTGGCCAAGGAACTGCTCTCCGGCACGGTGGTGGACGGCGATACCGTCAAGGTGCGCCTCAACGAGGCCGGCGATCAGCTCACCGTCGCCAAGGCGTAGCGGGTTCTCACTCGTTTAGGCGGGGCAGGGCATTAGCTCTGCTCCGCCTCCGGCAACAACGAACTGCGTACGGTTCCGGAATCCAGGCTCAGGAAACAGGAGACGAGGCGGTCACCTTCGGACCAGGTGCTCTGCGAAGGACGCGAAAAATGGTAGGTCCACGTGGAATCCAGGCCCGCGGACGGGTCGATGGCCACCGACTTGCACAGGTCTTCGGATTCGGTGAGCAGCGCGTCGGCTCCGGGGAAGCTGTCATGTTCCAAGGTGAAGGTGCCGATCAGCTGAGCGTTATGCGAGCTGTCACAGGTCACCACGGTCTGCAGATTCAAGGGGCCGGTGAACCCACGCAGACAGTCCCCGACGATTAACTGCTCGGGCGGCATCTCGGTGGCAATGACACCGTCGAGGCCGGGCCGCTCATTGCGGGGTACTTCTCGGACCCCGGGGTCTTCGGCCGGGGTGAGGAACTGAAGGATCACATAGACCAAAGCGGCACTGAGAGCTACCACGGCGACGACTAAAAGAAACCACTGTCCGATGCGACGATTGGGGCGCTCCTGTTCGGGCGGCCCGGGCTGGAGCGCCGGCAGCGCCGCCTTGGGCTCTGGCAGGTTCTCTTCGGCCACCGGGTCGGCTCCTTCATAGTTGTCGAGCGAGCTAAGTCACATACAAAACATAGTCAGTGGACTAATACCAAGTCTAGCCGCTACGTCACGTGTTGCGTTCAGCGGACGTCGCTGAATCGTGTTAACCTTTAATTACGAAAGAACTGATCACATATTCGGGGGCCTCTACCATTTAGGTAGACCACCTCCCGACTCTACTGAAAAGAGGGGGTCACGCCATGGGGCGCGGCCGTCAAAAGGCTAAAGCACAACGCCAGGCGCGAGACATTAAGTACTACTCGCCGGCGACAGATCTCTCCGCACTCGAGCGCGAACTCGGCGTGCGGCCCGATCCGCACGCGCAGGGGGTAGAACCTGCCGAGACATCGTATGATGACGAGGAGTACTCGGATTACGATGAGCTGGCCAAGAAGTATTCCAGCGACCCCGAGGAAGACTAAGGTCTCCATACCGGGCTAGCGGAAGTTCAGCTCTTCCTTCACCTTCACGACAAGCCGCAACGACTACGCTGAATTCAGCAAGGGTCGTTGCGGTCTTTGTCGTCCCTAAATAACCGGTGCGAAAGGTCTGCGGATGAACCCCCAAGAGGAACTCTCGATCCGGATGGCACATCAGTCGGCTATCCGGTCCATGCAGCGGGTGGTCGCCGAACAAGCCCCAGCGCACGATCCGATTCAGGCGGCCGCTGCGGTGCAGGGCTTACTCGAGGCCGGTAGGGTTCTGGTATTGACCGGGGCCGGAGTCTCTACGGATTCGGGAATTCCCGATTACCGAGGTCCCAACGGTTCCCTGCAGCGCCACCGACCGATGACCTATCAAGAGTTCAAGTACCGGCCGGAAGCTCGCCACCGCTATTGGGCCCGCGGGTTCGTGGGGTGGCGGCATATGGACTCGGCACGACCCAACAACATCCACCGCACCCTCGCGCGCTGGGAAGATGACGGAAAAATCAGCGGCATCATCACCCAGAATGTCGACGGGCTGCATCAGCAGGCCGGGTCGCGGCATGTGATCTCGGTACATGGGGATCTTGGAATCGTCCGCTGTCTCGATTGCCACGCCAGCGAGGAGCGTACGGCCCTCGACGCGCGGCTCGAAGCGGCAAATATCGGCTACCTGCAACAGGTCGATCTCGATCCCACGGCGGTGAACCCCGATGGCGACGTGGAGTTGCCGCAGTATCTCGTGGACAAGTTCGTGATGGTGCCCTGCCTGAACTGCGGCTCCTATGCGCTCAAGCCCGATGTGGTGTACTTCGGGGAGAACGTACCCAGCGAACGGAAGCGGCAGATTGAGCTACTCGAAGAGCGCAGCGACAGCCTGCTCGTCCTGGGGTCCTCGCTGGCGGTGATGAGCGGCTACAAGATCCTGCTGAATTTCGTGAAACGAGAACTCCCGGTCGCGTTGGTCACCAACGGGCACGTGCGCGGCGAACAGAAGGCTACGTGGCGTTGGCGTGAGCCGCTCGAGACGGCCCTCGCCCGACTGAGCTAGGTCGGCGTAGCTTTCCGCGCGATCACGCCCGGTGGAAGGCCAGAGAGGCCAGCCCTAGCCGAGGCCGTGCGACGTGTTGTGCGCCGGTGCGCGGCGGTTAACGAGCGATGTGCCGCGCCCTCGCGGCGCGGCACATCGAAGTGAGCCAAAGAAATGGCGCGAATCTACTTGGCGTATTCGCCAGTCAGCAGCACCGCGCCGCCATCGACACCCTTGGCGCCCTGCACGAAGTCGGCACCGGCTCCGGTGGCCTGGTCGGTGAGCTCTTCAACCGAGCCCATCACCCAAGCACCCATACCGGCGGCATTGAGAAGTTCCACGGCACGATCGGCGACGGCCTGATCGACCACGGCTACCATGCCCACACCCAGGTTCAGGGTGCGTTCCAGGTCAGCCTGCGGCACGTTGCCCAACTGGCCGATGGTTGCGAAGATCGCCGGCAGCGACCACGTGGAACGATCGATGCGGGCCATCAGACCCTGTGGCAGCACGCGGGCCAGGTTTGCGGCCAAGCCACCGCCGGTGACGTGACTGAAACCGTGGACCCCGAAGGTGTCGCCCGCGTTGAGCGAATCGACCAGCTCGAGGCAGGCCGAGGTGTAGATGCGGGTCGGTTCGAGCAACTCCTCGCCGAGGGTACGTCCGAATTCGGCGACCTCACGGTCCAGTTCCCAACCAGCGTGAGCGATGACGCGGCGCACCAGCGAGTAGCCGTTGGAGTGAATACCCGAGGACGCCATGCCGATCACCACGTCGCCGGCCTTGACGCGGTCCGGGCCCAGCAGGGCGTCGGCCTCGATCACGCCGGTGGCGGCACCGGCCACATCGTACTCGTCGACCCCCAGCAACCCTGGGTGCTCGGCGGTCTCGCCGCCGACCAGTGCGGTCCCGGCCAGTTCACAGCCGGTGGCGATACCGCGCACAATGTCCGCGATACGCTCCGGAACAACCTTGCCGCAGGCAATGTAGTCGGTCATGAACAGCGGCTTGGCACCCACGACGACAATGTCATCCACGACCATGCCGACCAGATCCTGACCGATGGTGTGGTGCACATCGAGCTTCTGCGCGATGGCGACCTTGGTGCCCACGCCGTCGGTGGAGGTGGCCAGGTACGGCTTGCGGTACCCGGTCAGGAAGGAAACGTCGAACAGCCCGGCAAAGCCGCCTACTCCGCCGATCACGGAGGAGTTGTGGGTGGCCTTGATGGCGTCCTTCATCAGCTCAACGGCGCGATCGCCGGCCTCGACGTCCACGCCGGCTCCGGCGTAGGTGATGGAGGTTGGCTGCGCTGGGGTTTCGCTCATGGATCTTTCGGTCCTTTTCGTTTCGTGGGTTAGAGCACGGACTGCAGGTCGGCATCGGGGCCCGGCTCACAGCCTGGCTGGTTCGCCTTCTCCAACAGGTTCTTGCCGCGGCGGCTGTCATCGGGCAGGGCAATGGGGTAGTCGCCGGTGAAGCAGGCGGTGCACAGGCGCTCGCGTGGCTGACGCGTGGCATCGATCATGCCGTCTTCGGAAATGTAGGCCAGCGAGTCGGCTCCGATGGAGGCGGCGATCTCGTCCACGGCGGCACCGTTGGCGATGAGCTCGGCGCGGGTGGCGAAGTCGATGCCGTAGAAGCAGGGCCACTTCACCGGTGGCGAGGAGATCTTCACGTGTACTTCGGAGGCGCCGGCCTCACGCAACATGCGCACCACGGCGCGCTGGGTGTTGCCACGGACGATCGAGTCGTCCACGACCACCACGCGCTTGCCCTTGAGCACCGTTTCCAAGGCATTGAGCTTGAGCTTGATACCCAGCTGGCGCAGCGTCTGGCTGGGCTGGATGAACGTGCGCCCCACATAGGCGTTCTTTACGAAGCCGTGGGTGAAGGGGATGCCGGACTCTTCGGCATAGCCGATGGCCGCAGGCGTACCGGACTCGGGCACCGGGATGACGATGTCGGCTTCGGCCTGGTTTTCGCGGGCCAGCACACGGCCCATTTCCACGCGGGACTCGTACACCGAGCGGCCGGCAATGGCGGCGTCGGGACGGGCGAGGTAGACGTACTCGAAGACGCAGCCCTTGGGGGTGGCTTCGGCGAAATGGGTGGAACGTACACCGTTGGAGTCGATGGCGATCAGCTCGCCGGGTTCGATCTCGCGGATAAAGGAGGCACCCACGGTGGCCAGTGCCGGCTGCTCGGAGGCAACTACCCAGCCGCGGTCAAGGCGTCCAAGCACGAGTGGGCGAACGCCATGTGGATCGCGCGCGGCGTACAGGGTGTCTTCGTCCATGAAGACAAAGCAGAATGCGCCCTCGACCTTTGGCAGCAGTTCCAGCGCGGTCTGCTCCAGAGTCTGGCCGGGGTCACCGTTCAGAAGATTGGTGACCAGCGCGGTGTCGGTGGTGTTGCCCTGCGCGATTTCGCCGCGGACCTTGCCACCATCGGCCTCGATCTTGCCGCGCACCATATCCGCCAAGTCCGCGGAATTGGTGAGGTTGCCGTTGTGCGCAAGGGCGACGGTACCGTTAGGGGTTGGGCCCAAGGTGGGCTGGGCGTTGGCCCAGTGGCTGGCTCCGGTGGTGGAGTAGCGGCAGTGGCCAATGGCCAGGTGGCCCTTCATGGAGTTCAAGGTGGTCTCTTCAAAGACCTGAGAGACCAGCCCCATGTCCTTGTAGACATTGATGCGCGCCCCGTCGCTCGTGGCGATGCCGGCGGATTCCTGTCCACGGTGCTGCAAGGCATACAGTCCGTAGTAGGTCAGCTTGGCGACTTCTTCGCCAGGTGCCCAAACGCCGAAAACACCGCACTCGTCCTGCGGTCCCTTCTCGTCCGGGAGCAGGTCATGATTAAGCATTCCATCGCCACGCGCCATGTCTTTATTCTTTCACGATTGTTGGTCGTTGCCGACCGTTTGTGTGGTGGGATGCGGCCCGGTGAACATGCGGAAGTAGCCCTAGCTCTCCGGTTGCCCGCTGTCGGTGTTTTCGGCCATGGCGACGGCTTGACCCTTGGAGCCCTTGCGGGCCGCGAGCCAGTCAATCACCACGTAAACCACGGCGCCGATTCCGGCGCCCAGTCCTCCGAAGAACATTGCGAAGAAACCCATCGCAGCAGCGCGGGTGTACTCGCTCGAGGGGAGACCAATGAGACCAGTGATCGCACCGGCTACCACGCCCAACGCGGTAAAGGTGAGAATGACTGGCCAAAACCGCGGAACTCGATGCACCACAACGGGGATCGAATCGTTCTGTGCCGCGGGACTGTTATTGGCTTGCTCCATACCGTTAAGGGTACTCAATCAGTGGCAAGTGCGCCGCCAAGTCTGCCCTAAGACCGGAGGCATGCAAATGCCCTGAGGCGAGGGCTTCCTGCCAGTGGGTGCGCCCGGTGACAAGGGCCAGCCAGAGATCGGCAGGTAGCTCGACCACATTGGGTGGGGTGCCACGGGTATGTCGAGGTCCGGCAATGCATTGGGTGACACCAAAGGGCGGGACGCGCACCTCGACGGAGTTGCCTTCGGCACGCGAGGCGAGCTCCTCAAGAGCAAAGCGCACGGCGGTGGCCAGCTGCGCGCGGGGGAGCTTTTCTCCAGCGGCTGTTGCATCAACCCATTCGCGGAGCGCCGTGCGACCTGCCGCTTCATCGATGCGCCGTTTGATAGCCATAGGCAATCAGCATCCTTTCGTTCGTCCGCACTGTGGGCTAAGACCGTAGAGCACTCACTCGGTGAGGGAATGTTACGGCCGTTCGTTGGGCCCCGCAGACCACCTTATTCTGGGTCGGTGCCGGTGGCCACGCTGCTTATCAATGGCCTTGCCAGAGGTCGATTAATCGACAAAGTGGATAGTTTGCTGAAGGCTCACCGAAGCGAAAAAGCGCGGAATTGCGCGGAATTGCGCGGAAATTAGCGTTGAGAATTTTCGCAGGTTTCTGTTCGGTAACACCAAGGTCCGGTAATCTGGAGTGTGGATCATCACCATTAACCGTTGCGAACATCACACGCGAAGGACACTTCATGACGTTACGACGTACCTTGGGCGCAAGCCTTGGCGCTGCCGCTTTGACCGTGACGAGCCTTGTGGCTCCGGCCGCCCTGGCAGCCGAGCAGAAGGTCACCGACCTTTCCGACCCGTCCGTGCTTTCCGCGCAGAAGCTTGCCGAGTCGCTCGTTGGAGACAACACCGAAATCTCCAACGTCAAGTACACCGGTGACCCGATCAGCGCCGGCACGGTGCAGGGTTTTGGCGCAGACTTGGGTATCGACGAGGGCGTGGTCTTAACGAGTGGCGCCGTCTCCGGCGAGGACAGTATCTTGCTCGGCCCTAATGACGACGACGGTACGTCGGTATTTGTCGGGGCCGCTGGCGACGCCGATCTGGATGCCATCGTGGACCCAAACTCGACCGGCGATGCGGCCGTCCTTGAATTCGACTTCGTGCCGGATGCAAAGACCGTTACCTTCAGTTATGTGTTCGGTTCCGAGGAATACACCGAATTTGTTGGCACCGAATACAACGATGTATTCGGATTTTTCGTCAACGGCACCAACCACGCTCTGATTTCCACGGCCGACGGCGCTCAGCCGATCACCGTGAACACGATTAACGATGAGCTAAATAGCGGTTTCTACCGGGATAACTCGGATGCTGACCCGAAGTTTAACGTTGAGCTCGATGGGTTCACTACCGTGCTGAAGTTTGAAGCGCCGGTTAAAGAAGGTCAGGTCAACCACATCAAGTTGGCCATTGCCGATACTTCTGATTTGATGTTGGATTCCGCCGTGGTGATCGCGGCCGGAAGCTTCAAGTCCAACGCAGCGCCGGTGGCCGAGGAAATCACGACCTCGACGCCGATCGATACGGCGAAGACCATCACGCTGCTAGGCAGCGACCCCGATGGTGATGAACTGACCTACTCCGTAGTCGAGGGCCCGGACGCCTCTGAGGGCACTTTGGGCGAGATCAACGGCGACAAGGTCGAGTTCACGCCGGCCGAAGGATTCACCGGCGAGGTGACCTTCACCTACAAGGTGTCCGATGGATCCAAGGAATCGGAGCCGACCACGGTGACCGTCGTGGTGGAGCAGGACCCGGGCACCGAACCGAGCCCATCGGAAACCCCGGAACCAACCGAGTCCGAGGAGCCGAGCCAGTCACCTGAGCCCTCCGAAACCCCGGAGCCGAGCCAGTCGCCGGAGCCTTCCGAGACTCCAGAACCGACCGCGTCCGAAGAGCCGAGCCAGTCACCTGAGCCATCTGAATCACCTGAGCCAAGTGCCTCCGAGGAGCCGTCCGTCTCGCCGGAACCGAGCGAGTCCACCGAGCCGAGCGCAAGCGACGAACCAAGCGAGTCGCAGACGCCAGCGCCTTCCTCCTCGAGCAAGGCCCCGGCCCCGAGCAAGAAAGAAGACGATGTGCTGGCCGAGACCGGTGCCTCCACCGCTACCGGCGTATTGGCCGTGGGTGCCGGGCTGCTGATGCTCGGCGGTGCAGTAAGCCTGATCATGCGTCGCCGCACCAAGCACTAGGCGACACTCGCAGCTAGAGACTCGAGGGGTACACCACAAATGTGGTGTACCCCTCGAATCTCTGCTTTTAACGAGCGGAACGCACTAGAAATCCACCGTCGCGAACTCCAGCCCGGCGGCCCGCGCTCCTGCAGTCTTGGCCTCCGGACGCAGCAGCGGCCGCAGACGTTCGAGGGCCGCGGGCTCCAAGGCACCGGCTTGGACGAGTAGCGACAGCGCCAGCTCGTCGGTGCCGCGCTGCGAACCGTCCAGCATTTTCAGCGCCACGCTCGTGCCGTCGGGGGCCGCCATCGCCAGCACACCTTCGGCGCCGAGTTTGGCCAGAACCCCGGTCTCACGCATCACCACGCTGTTGGCCCGATGCTCGCCCTGAACAGCCCACGGATGGCTCAGCATGGCTTCGCGCACCACCACCAGTTGGGGATCCTCATCGGAGGACAAGGCGCTGAAGCCGCGGGCCAGCGAGATCAGTTGCAGCATGGGAGCCGGTGCCCCGCAACCATCGACGCCGATGGCGCCCAGCGGCCCGCACCATCGTTCGATCGCGGCCAATGCGGCCCGCTGGACCGGGTGTTCGGGATCCAAATATCCTGCGGTGGGTTCATCAAGGGCAACCGCCGCGGCCAAGAAAGCGGCGTGCTTACCCGAGCAATTGAAGGCCAGCGAGCTGGGCGCACCACCGCGGACGGTGAGCGCACTGCGCGTGGCCGAATCCGCCGGCCAAGCCGCCGGGCACCCCAATGCCGCTGGGGACAGCCCGGCCGCAGCGAGAATCTGCTCGGCCAGCGCCTGATGAGCGTCGGTGCCGCTATGGCTGGCACAGGCGATCGCGAGCTGTTCGGCGGTGAGCTCGGCGCCGCTGCTCAGCGACCCGAGCGCTTGGAAGGGTTTGAGCGCGGAGCGCGGAAAGATCCATGCGTCGGGATTGCCCAGGGCGAACTTTGTCGTACCGTCGGGGGCGAGGACCACCGCGATCCCCAGATGCCGTGATTCCACGTGGCCGTTGCGGGTGACACGCACGAGTTCCTGGCAGTCGGCGAGCGTTATTTCTTCGGACATAGGGTGCAGTCTATCCAGCCGTGAGGCGGCGGGTCATCGACGATGGTCGTAGCCCGGCCCTCCGGTAAACTTGGGGCCTGTGAAGGTACTGGTTATTGGCCCAGGCGGCCGTGAACATGCAATTGTCCGCGCACTTAGTGCAGATCCCTATGTTGAACAGGTTCATTGTGCCCCCGGAAACGCCGGTATCGCGCAAGATGTAACGGTTCACGCGCTCGACGCGCAGAATCCCGAGGCCGTGCTCAAGCTGGCTCGCGACCTGGACAGCGACCTTGTGGTCATCGGTCCCGAGGCGCCCTTGGCCGCCGGTGTGGCCGATGCGCTGCTGGAAGCGAATATCCCGGTCTTTGGACCCACCCGTGCCGCCGCGCAACTTGAAGCCTCCAAGGCGTTCGCCAAGGATGTGATGGCCGAAGCACAGGTCCCCACCGCCATGGCTAAGGTCGCGGTCAACGCAGACGAGGCCGCAGCCGCCCTGGACAGCTTTGGCGCACCCTATGTGGTGAAGGACGATGGCCTGGCCGCGGGCAAGGGCGTTGTCGTCACCGAAGATCGCGCGGCTGCCCTTGAGCACGCAGAGGCCTGCTTCGCCCTCGGCGGCAGCGTCGTCATCGAGGAGTTCCTCGACGGCCCCGAAGTTTCTCTTTTCGTGATCTGCGATGGCAAACATGCCGTGCCTCTGGCCCCGGCCCAAGACTTTAAGCGCATCTTCGACAACGATCAGGGCCCGAACACCGGTGGCATGGGTGCCTACAGCCCGCTGGAATGGCTCCCGGACGGTTTCGTGGATGAAGTGATGGAGCGCGTGGCCTACCCGACCCTGCGCGAAATGGAACGCCGCGGCACCCCCTTTACCGGCGTGCTGTACTGCGGTCTGGCCGTCACCCGCCGGGGCATCCGCGTGATCGAGTTCAACGCACGCTTCGGTGATCCGGAAACCCAGGCCGTGCTCGCTCGCTTGAAGACCCCGCTGGGCGGGGTTCTGCTGGCCGCCGCGAAGGGCCAGCTGGACGACGCCGAGCAGCTCCGCTGGTCGCCACAGACCGCCGTGGACGTGGTGATTGCCGCCGAAAACTACCCGGACACCCCGGTGAAGGGCTCGGCGATCGCCGGCCTCGACGCGGCCAACGCACTCGATGGCGTACACGTGATGCACGCCGGGACCAGCATCAACGAGGAGGGCGACATTACGGTCGCCGGTGGCCGCGTCTTGGCAGTTGTCGGACTCGGCGACGATCTCGCCGCAGCACGCGAAAAGGCCTACGCCGGTGTCGCGGAGATTTCCTGGCCCGGGGCGCAGTCGCGTAGCGATATTGCCCTGAAGGCCGCCAACGGTGAAATCAGCGTCGCAACGGAGGGCCAGTAAATGAGCGGATATCAGACCGACGTGCCCGTCCTCGAGGGCTGGGACCACTTCTACTCCGGCAAGGTGCGTGACCTGTATATTCCGGCAGGCAGCAGCTTCGAGCAGACCGATCGTGTGCTGGTGGTCGCCTCGGACCGCATCAGCGCCTACGACTATGTCTTGACCAGCGAAATCCCGGACAAGGGCAAGGTACTGACTCAGCTGAGCCTGTGGTGGTTTGAGCAGCTCGAACAGTTCCCGAACCACGTGATCTCCACCGACGTTCCAGCAGCCGTGGCCGGCCGGGCCATGGTTTGCAAGAAGCTGGATATGTATCCGATCGAATGCATTGCGCGTGGGTACCTGACCGGCTCCGGCTTGGCAGAGTACAAGCAGTCCCGCACCGTCTGCGAATTGCCGTTGCCCGAAGGGCTGGTGGATGGCTCGCGCCTCGAACCGGCACTGTTCACTCCCTCTGCGAAGGCCGAGGTAGGGGAGCACGACGAGAATATCTCGTACGCCCAGACCGTCGAAAAGGTCGGTGCCGAAGTGGCCGAGCAGCTGCGTGAGCAGACCGTGGCCCTGTATTCGCAGGCCGAACGCATCGCCCGCGAGCGTGGCATTATTCTGGCCGACACCAAGGTCGAATTCGGTGCCGATCCGGCCACCGGAACCTTGACCCTAGGCGACGAGGTGCTGACCCCGGACTCTTCGCGCTTCTGGGATGCCGCCAGCTACGCCCCAGGCCAGCCGCAGGCCAGCTTCGACAAGCAGTTCGTGCGCGACTGGCTCTCCAGCGATGCATCGGGCTGGGACAAGAACTCCGGCGAGCAGCCGCCGCAGCTGCCGGAAGACATCGTGGCGAAAACGCGCGCCCGGTACATCGAGGCTTACGAGCGTCTGACGGGACGTAGCTTTAGCGCCTCGTAGCGATCGTGAAAACGCCCGTGCACTTAGTGGTTCCTCCGCCGAGTGCACGGGCGTTTTGTCATGTCAGCAGCCCGAATATGATACGCACTCGTTTCACGCTACACTTATGTGCTGTTCATCACACAACACTCGCGAACGCACTGTCAGGGGCCGGATCCGGCGAACTGGCAGCACTAAGGAAGGACCAACGTGCAAGCAGTTCTAGACGAAATCAATGGGGTGATCTGGAGCGACGCTCTGGTGTATCTCTGTTTGGCAACGGGGGTGTACTTCTCGATCCGTTCCCGGTTCCTGCAGGTACGTCACTTCAAGGAAATGATCCGCCTGCTCTTCCGCGGCGAGCGTTCACCTTCTGGCGTTTCTTCCTTCCAGGCACTGGCCCTGTCACTCTCTGGCCGTGTGGGTACCGGTAACATCGCAGGCGTGGCTACCGCCATCGCCTTCGGCGGCCCGGGCGCCTTGTTCTGGATGTGGACCGTGGCCTTCTTGGGCGCCTCGACCTCCTTCGTCGAATCCGCGCTGGGTCAGGTCTACAAGTCCCGCGACCAGCTCACCGGCGAATACCGCGGTGGCCCGGCCTACTACCTGAAGCAGGCGCTGGCACACACCCGCGGCAAGGCCTTCTTCAACGTGTATGCGTACATCTTCGCCGCCGTGACCGTGCTGGCCTGTGGCCTGATGCTGCCTGGCGTGCAGTCCAACTCGATGGCCGTGGCCATCGAAGGTGCCTGGGCCGTCAACCCGTGGGTTGTCGCCATCGGCGCCGTGATCGTGCTGGCCTTCGTGATCATCGGTGGCGTGAAGCGCATCGCCGGTTTCGCTACCTTCGTGGTGCCGTTCATGGCCGTGGCCTACATCCTGCTGGCCCTGATCGTGGTCTTCGCTAACGCCGAGGCACTGCCTGGCGTTATCAAGATGGTTTTCGCCAGCGCCTTCGGCATGGACGCGGCCTTCGGTTCGGTGCTCGGCTTGGCCGTCATGTGGGGCGTGAAGCGCGGCGTGTACTCCAACGAAGCCGGTCAGGGCACCGGCCCGCACGCCGCAGCTGCCGCCGAGGTATCGCACCCGGGTAAGCAGGGTCTGGTGCAGGCCTTCGCCGTGTACGTCGACACCCTCTTCGTTTGCTCGGCCACCGGCTTCCTGATCCTCTCCACCGGCGCTTACCGGGTCTTCCGTGGCGGCACCGAGGACAGTGGCATTTTGGGCGAAGGCGGCCTGCTGCCTTCCGACATTGCCGTGGGTCCGACCTTTGTCCAAGCGGGTTTCGACGGTACCTTTGCCGGGTTCGGCGCATCCTTCATCGCGGTCTCGCTGATGTTCTTCTGCCTGACGACCATCATCGCCTACTACTACATGGCCGAGACCAACCTGCGCTTCCTGTTGGGCAAGGGCGCGACATTCATGATTCCGGGCATCAAAACCAGCCTGGGTCGCCTGTCCACCCTCGCACTGCAGATGCTGATCCTGGTGGCCGTGGCGCTCGGCGCGGTCCGTACCGCCACCGAGGCGTGGACCTTGGGCGATATCGGTGTGGGCCTGATGGCCTGGTTGAACATCATCGGCATCCTGATCCTGCAGCAGCCGGCCTTCAAGGTGCTACGTGACTACGAGCGCCAGAAGAAGAAGGGCCTGGATCCGCAGTTCGATCCACGTCCGCTGAATATCGTCGGGGCGACCTTCTGGGAGCAACGAGCCGACGAGGAGCGGGAGCGCACCCCGCAGCCGGCTTCCGACCGCTAAGTCGCGCTCACTAAACAAGGTCCCGTCTCGTTGAGCACCCAATGGGTGCCCAACGAGACGGGACCTTTGTTTTGCCTTGAGGCTCTTAGGATCCGGTCTCCGCTTGGGGACGGCGCAGGTGGTACAAGACGTATCCGTAGCTCAGCTCCCGTCGCTCAGGATGCTGCCGCACCCAGTTATCGACCACGGCCGCCGGGAACTCCAGACGCAGGACGGATTCACAGTCGGCGGCCGAGTCGAAGCGCCAAGCACTGAGCACCTCGTGGCGTTGCGCGCCGTGCTGCGCCCACCAGTCTCGAATGTAGCTCTCCTCGCCTTGCGAGGTGGCCCAGTGGCTTGCGGCCAGCAGATGGGCGAAGTCGCCGTTGTGGTGGTCGTTGTCGATGACGACGAGACTTCCGCCGGGCTTCAGCACGCGTAGCACTTCCGCGAGCCCGGCGGAGCAGTCATTGCTGGTACTGGGGAAGAAGTACGCGAAGCGGGCGTGGACAATTTCTACGCTGGCGTCGGGCAGGGGGATATGTTCGGCGGAGCCGGCCTGCACGATCGAGTCCCCGGTACGCGCCCGAGCGAGCGGTAGCAGCCTCGGATCCGGCTCTACGCCAAAGACCGTCGCGGCCCGCGCGGAGTAACGTTCAAGCCAAAAACCGCTCCCACAGCCCAAATCCAGAATGCTCTGTCCGGTCCAATCCGCAAGCCCGCGCAGGCGCTCCCACAGCACGCCCTCCGGATCAATCGCGGCGTTCTCCAGCTCGTAGAGTGCCGGGTCACCACCCTGGTTCGGGGCCGGGGTGAAATCCGGGAAGTTGTTATCCAAATCGGGGCTCCTAGACCAGCGAGTCGCGCCAGGCTTTGTGTAGCGCGGCGAAACGCCCCTCGGCCCCGATCAATTCCTCAGGGGTTCCGTCCTCGACGATTTGCCCGTCATGGACCACAAGCACGCGATCGGCAATCTGCACCGTGGACAGACGGTGGGCAATGATCAGCGCCGTACGGTTTCCAAGCAAGGTTTGCAGACCCCGCTGCACGGCACGCTCGGAGGGGATATCCAGTGAGCTGGTGGCCTCATCGAGAATGAGTACGGCCGGATCTGCAAGGAAGGCTCGTGCGAAGGAAATGAGCTGGCGTTGTCCGGCGGAGACGCGTCCACCGCGTTTGTTCACATCCGTGTCGTAGCCTTCGGGAAGCTCGGTGATGAACTCATGGGCGCCCACCGCCCGCGCGGCAGCCTCGATATCGGCGAGGCTCGCCCCGGGGCGACCCAAAGCGATATTTTCGGCCACCGAACCGGAAAACAGGAACGCCTCCTGCGTCACCATAACCACGTGGCGGCGAAGCTCGGCATTGGACAGTTGCTCGATGGCCACCCCGTCCAGGCTCAGCGTTCCGGAGCGTAGGTCATAGAAGCGTGCGATAAGTTTCGCGAGCGTCGACTTTCCCGCGCCGGTTTGACCCACGACCGCCACGGTCTGCCCGGCCGGGATGTCGAGGCTGAAGCGATCCATGATTACCGGGCCGTCACCGTACCCGAACACGGCGTCCTTGAATTCGAGGTGGCCGGCGACGGTCTCGATGGACTTGGGATGCTCCGGCTCAACCACGGTCGGTTCCTCTTCCAAAAGGCCGGAAACTTTCTCCAACGCTGCCGTTGCCGACTGGAGCGAGGAGTAGAACATGGCGATGCCTTCCACGGGCTGGAAGACGCGCTTAGAGGCTAGCAGCAAGGCCACGAGCACACCCACGGCCATGCTGCCTTCCAGGATCCGGAATCCACCGTAGGCCAAGACCGAGGCCACCGCTAGGTTGCCGATCAGCATCAACCCCGGTTGCAGGATGCCGAAGAGGTTGAAGGAACGCACCGAGTTTTCGCGGTAGGCCTCGGCGATGGTCGTGTATTTTTCGTCGTTGCTCTTCTCCCGGCGGAAGGCCTTCACCGCGCGGATTCCGGTCATGGTTTCCACGAAGGTGGAGATCACCCTCGCCGAGACCACACGCGATTCACGGTAGAGCACTTCGGAGTTCTTCTGGTACCAGCGGAAAAGCAGCACCAGGGGAATCACGGCCACGCAAATCACCAGCCCGCTGCGCCAATCAAGAATGAAGATCGAGGCTAGCGTGAAGAGGATGAACACGCAGGACGAGGCCAGTTCGGAGACACCCTGATCGAGCAGCTCGCGTAGTGTCTCCACATCTGAGGTCTGCCGCGAAATGATGCGTCCCGAGGTGTAGTTCTCGTGAAACTCCAGGCTCAACCGCTGGGTATGCCTAAAGACGCGCAACCGTAGATCTAGGAGCATCGCCTGCGACATCTTAGCGGCACAGTTGATGTACCAGCCCAGAAGGACGCCACCGAGGATGGCGCAGAGGATGTAAGCCCCGCCGGCTAAACCAAGGGCCGCAAAGTCGCCTTGGCGTAGGGCGGGGAGGGCGTGGTCGATGGCATAGGCGATGAGCATCGGCAGCGCCACGCGTGCGGCGTTGGAAAGCAACACCAGCGTGACCGTGAGCGTCAGCAGCCGCTTCTGTGGTGCCGCGAGCTTGCCGAGCAAATGGAAGGAACGGCGACGCACGCTTTTACGCTGTTCGCGGCTGAGCGTGATGGCATCTTCGTTGGAAACTCCGGTGTGTTGCATCTGCTTAGACCTTCACTTCCATGCTCGAATCGTTCTCGTCCAGGCTGGCGATCACGTAGCGGTAATGTTCATTGGTGCTCATCAGATGCGCGTGGCTACCGACCGCATCGATTCGACCGTCACGCAGAACTGCCACCCGGTCGGCGAGCATCACGGTGGAGGGACGGTGGGCGACCACTATCGTGGTGGTGCCCTCTAGCACCTCACGCAACCGTGCACTAACCGCTTCCTCGGTCCGCACATCGAGGGCCGAGAGCGGATCATCCATCACGAGGACGCGCGGCTTGGCGGCGATGGCGCGGGCCAGAGCAATGCGTTGCCGTTGGCCGCCGGAGAGCGAGAGTCCTTCCTCGCCAATGACGGAGTCCACTCCTTCGGGCAGTTCACGGGCGAAACCCGCTTGTGCGACGTCCAAGGCCTCGTCGAGGCGTTGCTGGGCTGCGGTCTCATCTAACCCATCCTCGACACCCATGAGCACGTTCTCGCGGATGGAGGAGGAGAAGAGCGTGGTGTCCTCGAAGGCCACCGCGATGTGGGTGCGAAGCGCATCGAGATCCCATTCGCGGACATCAAGCCCGTCGATCAGTACGCTGCCGGCGCTGACATCGTGAAGCCGCGGCACCAGATTCAGCAATGTGGTCTTGCCCGAACCGGTGATACCGACCAGAGCCATGGTCTCGCCCGGACGGATCGAAAAGTCGACGTCTTGCAGAATGGGGCGGGCTAGACCCGCCTCGTCCGGGTAGCCAAAGCGCACATGCTCGAAACTAACGCGACCCTCGAGCTTCTCCGGCGTGCGCGGATTCTCTGGGGAGGTGATGTCATTGTGGGCGTCCATCACCTCGAAGTGGCGGTCCAGCGCAGTCTTCGTGGTGAGCGTCATGCCCAGCAGCATGCCCATGCCTTCCACCGGTCGCGCCAATACGGCCGCGGTGGCAAAGAATGCTACGAGCGAGCCCACGGAAATTTCGTCTCGAGCGCATAGCCAAAGTCCCAGAACCAGACCGATGCCGAGGACGACCTGTGGCACGGTGACAACTATGCCCAAGAAGCCGGCTAGGGTTTTGGCCTTTGTCAGTTCGGTTTCGCGAAGCGTTTGGGCCTGCGAGCTGAATCCTTCATACAAATGACGACCACGGCCAAAGGCCTTGATCACGCGGATCCCATGCACGGATTCTTCAACCGCGGTCGCTAGGTCACCGGCCTGATCCTGGCTCAGGCGACTGGCCGCCCGGTAGTCATTACGGAAGCGAAAGGCCTTGACGGTGATGGGGATCGCGCCCAGCAAGTACAGCAGGCCCAACTGCCAGGAGTGGAAGAACATGAGCGTCAGGCCGGTGATCACGGTGACCGTTTCCACGATGAGCATGATCGCGCCAAAGGCCAACCAGCGTCGTAGCAGCGAGAGATCCGACATGGATCGGGAGAGCAGCTGCCCGGAGCCCCAGCGTTCGTGGAATGCGACCGGCAAGCGCTGCAGGTGCTGATAGAAACGCGTACGGAGAGTAGTTTCTACTCGTGCGGCCGGGTTGAGCACAAATTGCCGACGCATGTAAATGAAGAAGGCTTCGAGCAACCCCAAACCCGCGACGATGGCCACGGCGATCCAGACCTGCTGGCTTGCCCCGCCGACTTGGAGCACCTCGTTGACCAACCAGGACAACACCTGAGGAATGACCAACGCGACGATACCGGCACCTAGTGCACAGAGGAAACCACCGAACAGCCGGGGGAGTACTGGCTTGACGAAGGGGGCCAGACGCCGCAAGGTAACGCGGAGCGTTGCCGGGGAGCTAGTTCTTGTCGTTTCTACCCGCGGCACAATACAACCCCTTGTCGATACCGAATTCTTTGATCGACAACTAGATTATCCGGAGTAGTTGAGAAAGTTCAATCGACAAATAGGGTTGCTGGTCCTCAGCTACGCGCGGTCAGCGTCAACAGTGCCGCCTCGGGGCGACAGGCAATGCGAACCGGTGCAAAGCGGGAGGTGCCGATTCCCGCGGAAACTTCCAGTGGGACTTCCCGTCCGGCGTATTCCCAGTACGTCAGTCCTCGGGCACGCCAGGTTGGCAGGTCACAATTTGAAACCAGCGCCCCGTAGCCGGGAATGCAGACCTGGCCGCCGTGTGTGTGCCCGGCGAAGATGATGTGGGCGCCCGACTCGGTGAACTCATCAAGCACTCGCTGGTAGGGGGCGTGGGTCAGGGCGATACGCACATGTGGGGCCTCGTGGCTTGTCGAGGACCCGGCGGGCCACCCCGCGAAGTGGTCGCGGTCGATGTGCGGGTCGTCGACCCCGGAGAATTCCAGTCGCATTCCTTGGAAGACGGTGGCGTAGTTGCGGTTGCTCATATCGATCCAGCCGGCGGCACCGAATGCGCGGTGCATCCGAGTGAAATCCAATGAATCACGTTCGCTAGGACTCGGGGTGCCCTTGGAGCGGGCAAGGTACCGCAGCGGGTTCTTGAGCTTGGGTGCGAAGTAGCAATTCGACCCCGGAACGAACAGTCCGGGGAACTGCATCAAGGGTTCGAGGGCATCGAGCAGGGCGGAAACACCGTCATGGTGGCTGAGGTTGTCGCCGGTGTTGATCACCAGATCTGGTTCCTCGGCCGCCAGCGACTGTAGCCAGTCGTGTTTCAGCTGCTGACCGGGCACCATGTGAATGTCCGAAAGGTGCAGGATCCGAAGATCGGCGCTGCCGCGGGGGAGGATCGGCAGAGTCTCGCGACGTAGTTCGAAACGCGATGCCTCGTGCATGCCGTATCCAAAGAGCGCACCGCCGACTGCGGCCGCGCCCGAGGCCACGAGCAATCCCTTGCCGGTAGCTTCGCGCAACGTGTTGAGGAAGTTCGCGTGTGCTGCCATGACTTTACCGTCATCGTCCTTTCAAGAGCCGTCACCCTAAGCCAGGTGCCACTGCCAATCTATGCCAAAGGCCGCACCCGAGAGAAATATCGGGCGCGGCCTTCAAACAAGTGAGTTAGCCGTCAGATTCTCGTTGAGATCCTTGGGCGCCACCCGAGTTATTGTGATTTGCCTGCCAGCCGTTGGTGCCGGAGGAGTCCTGATTGCCGTTGTTCCCAGCGCTCGCGGACTTCTTCTTCTCGCTCTTAGTCTCCGAAGTCGAGGACTTCTTTTCGCTCTTGTTGTCGGACTTAGAGGATTCCTTTTTATCGTCCGAGGATTCCTTCTTGCTGTCGCTCGATGACGACTTATCGTCGTCCTCATCGGTCTTCGGAGCGGGCTTTGGCTTCGGTGCCGACCGGGCACTGCCGAAGGACTTCTGCTCGAACTGACCCACGGCCTCTTCCATGAAGTCCACCCACAGTGGAGCGGCATAGGTCGAGGAGTCAACCATGCGTGGAGCACGCTTGTCGTTGATCATCGTGCCGTGCATCGCATTCTCTTCGGTCTCGTTCTGACCCTTCAGGCGGCCCACCCAAGCAGCGGTGGAAATACCGGTGGTGTAACCCACGAACCAGGTCGAGGTCGCACCGTTGTTGGTACCGGTCTTACCGGCGATGGTGCCTGGAACGCGACCCTTGGACACACGCTGCTTAGCGATCTTCTGCAACGTTCCGTTTAGGTCGGCAACGTACTGCTCTTCGACTGCCTGCGAGCAGGTCTCCTTCTTGATCTTGTAGGAGTTGCCCTTAGAGTCCTTGACCGAGGTCAGTGCGCGCGGTTCGCAGTATTCGCCCTTATTTGCGAAAGCAGCAAAAGCGGCCGACTGGCGCAGCGGGGTAATGCTGGCCGAGCCAATAATGAAGGACGGGTTGGTCGGGCTAATCGGAGTCGGCGTGTAGGTGCCATCCTCGTTCTTTTTACCCTTTTCGTCACGCAGTCCCACAGCTTCGGTGTAGCCAGCGATATTGCACAGGTCCAGCTTGGTGGCTTCCTGCACCGTAGCCGAGTTGATTGACCAGAACAGGCCGGTGTTCACGGGCATGGTTTTGTAGAAACCATATGAAGCATTCTTTGGTGTCCACTTGCTGCCGACGGTCGCTGTGCCGCCCGGCAGGCAGGACGCCTTGAACTTGTAACCCGGCATGAAGGTCTGCTTTTTCGCATTAATCTTGTCGTACATGCTGTGGCCTTCCTTCAGCCACGCCAGCGTCGTGTACGGCTTCATAGTCGAACCACCCTGGAAGCCACCAGCGCCACCCTTGGAGGCCTCAACGTTGAGGTTGTAGGTGGTGTTTCCACGCTTTGCGTCCGGATCGTAGTTGGTGTTCTGCGCCATGGCGAGAATATTTCCGGTGCCCGGTTCCACGGAAACGATGGAGGCGTACACATCGTCGTTGGACTTAGCGGTGGGGTCGATGGCCTTCTTCGCGTCCTTGTGTGCCTTCTTGTTCAGCTTCGCGTCCAAAGTGGTCTTGATCTGAAGGCCACCGCGGTAGAGCAAGTTACGACGGTCAGCCAGAGTCTTGCCGTATTCCTTGTCCTGCAAAATCAAAGCGGAGACGTAATCGCAGAAGTAGGCGTTTTCCTTGGCAGCCATGCAACCGGAACGCGAAACACTTGGCTTAGTGCCCAGATCCGACTTGACGGCCTTCTCGTATTCCTTCTTGTCGATCGCACCGGTGCGGTACATATTTGCCAGCACCTTATTGCGGCGATCTAGCGCGCGCTCTGGATTCGTGAGCGGGTTGTAAACAGTTGGAAGCTGCACCATGCCAGCCAACATGGCCGACTGCTGCAGGTTTAGATCCTTAGCGTCGACCGAGAAGAAGCGTTGAGCGGCAGCCTGCACGCCATATTCTCGGCCGGAGAACAATACGAGGTTCAAGTACCCTTCGAGGATCTCGTCTTTAGACATTTCCTTCTCGATGGCTACCGCATACTTCAACTCACGAATCTTGGCTGCATAGGACTTATCGCCGGAGACGGTATCGGCCTCTTCCCCCCGCATTTCGTCATTGTTGATCAAGAGGTTGTTGACGTACTGCTGAGTCAGGGTCGAAGCGCCTTGACGCGAAGACGACATTAAGTTGCTTACGAGGGCACGGGCGATACCTCGCGGGTCGATGCCGCTGTGCTCGTAGAATCGTTCGTCTTCCACCGACACAATTGCCTTGCGCATGTAGGGCGAAATATCTTTGAGCTTGACCGGTTCACGGTTCTGGTCATAGAAGGATGCAATGACCCTACCTTTTCGGTCTAGCACCTCGGAGGGCTGAGAGATAGGAAGTTTCTCAAAGTCCGACGGGAGCGCCGAAAAAATGTTCGAACCGGTGGTCAAACCGGTTTTCGCGATCGCTGCCACGGGCACAAGCATGCCGGCGGCGAGCACACCACATAGGGCGCTGATTCCAAAGAACGCAACGACTTTCCCCATGGTGGTGGCGGTATCAAAAAAGGGTGACTTCTTGGCTGCCATACCCACCAGTTTACAAGGACGCGATAACGTATCGGTTATGACTAACTGGGAATACAGAGTTGCACCCCTGCCACTGCACAATGAAGGCCTAGCGCTGAACAACTTTGGAGAAGACGGATGGGAGCTTGTTTCGGTCATTACCAAGGCCGAATCCGGTGCCCTGCTCGCCTTCTTTAAGCGCCCCAAGGACTAACACTACTTAAGGAGAAACTCCATGCAAGAAGCCACTTCTTCGCGGATCGAAGGCCGTCTAGCGGAGCTTGGTTTAAGCCTTCCTCCGGTTGCTAAGCCGGTCGCTGCTTACCAGCCGGCCATTGTGACCGGGAACTACGTCTACACTTCAGGTCAGCTTCCGCTGATTAATGGTGAACTCCCAGCCGTAGGAAAGGTCGGCGCCGAGGTTACGGCGGAAGACGCCAAGGCCCAGGCACGCACCTGCGCCCTGAACGCTTTGGCCGCGATTAAGGCCGAAATCGGCGACCTCGATCGCATCCAGCGCATCGTGAAAGTCGTCGGGTTCGTTTCATCGGATCCGAGCTTCACCGGGCAGCCGGGCGTAATCAACGGTGCTTCCGAATTCTTCGGCGAACTTTTCGGTGAAGCCGGTCAGCACTCGCGCTCCGCCGTCGGAGTATCGGTGCTGCCGCTAGACGCTGCCGTCGAGGTTGAGGTCATCGTCGAGTTTGCGTAGCACTTTCGGTCCGTCCGGCGCGCGGGGTGCGATTCGTAGCCCGCGCGCTGGGCTAACCAGACGGTACTTTGAATTGCCGCCGCAGCAGATGGCTGCGGCGGAGAATTGGTTTGCCTTCGGGGATCGGACTCCGCGTGCGGTCCGCCGCGCATCCTCCGTGGCGTTGGTCCGCGACGGAACCACTGGCGTGGAGACCTACCTCGGCTATCGCCCGGGCGCCTCTCCATTGGGTTCGGTGGCTTTTCCCGGAGGAAGCTTCGAGGCCAGCGATCAATCGGCGGACTACACCTGGTTCGGTCCGACCCTCTCACAGTGGTCCAAACGCCTGCGCGTGTTGGATCAGCAGGTGGTTCGAGCCCACCTTGTCTGTGCAATCCGTGAACTCTTCGAGGAGACCGGGGTCTTACTGGCCGGCACCGATGACCAGAGCGTCATCGAAATGACCGACCCGGAAGAATGGATGGAGTCCCGCGAAGCGATCGCGGTGCAGGACCTGACCTTTGACGATTTTCTGGCTCGGCGTGGACTCGGTTTGCGTACCGATTTGCTACGTCCCATTGGTCACTGGTTGAGCCCCAACTTTGCTATTCGGCGTTTTGACACCTGGTATTTTGCGGCCACCGTCCCGTTGCGCCAGGAGCCGAGCCTATTGCGCGCCAAGGGCCGTTGGGCGCGCTGGTGTAACGCCCAGGAGGTCCTGGCGCAGCGCACACAGTCCACCTTGGGTGACGAGGTCAATCAGGAAGACACCAAGGGACTGAATCTAAGCCAGATCAGCAATCCGGCAGTAGAGATCATGCTGGAGAAAATGGCCGATGCAAACGGTGTTATCGCCTATCTATCCCGTGTTCGAGCCCTCGACCTGAATCATCCGGGTCTGGTGGTTCGTGAAGGGAAGTATCTTCTAGATCTGACGCTGTCTTCGAACAGCGAGTCGCTCAGGCCAATCTAGAGGCGTGACGACATGAAAAGAAGGGAGCTACGGGCCAAAGCCCGTAGCTCCCTTCTTTGACAGTGAAGTGCCGCTACCTAGCGCGAGCGCTGGCGCAGACGCTGGATGTCGAGGATGACCACGGCGCGGGCTTCCAGTCGGAGCCAGCCACGCTGTACGAACTCGGCCAGTGCCTTGTTCACGGTTTCGCGGGAAGCGCCAACTAGCTGAGCCAGTTCTTCCTGGGTCAGCTCGTGGGCAACCAAGATGCCGTCGGTAGCCGGACGACCGAAGCGGTCTGCCAAGTCCAACAGTGCCTTGGCCACACGACCGGGAACGTCGGAGAAGACCAGATCGGCCAGCGACTCATTGGTGCGGCGCAGGCGGGCTGCCAGTGCCTGCAAGAGCTGGATCGAAACCTCTGGGGAGTTAACGATGGCCTTGCGCATGTTCTCGTGGCTCAGACCAGCCAAGCGAGTTTCCGATACGGCGGTGGCCGTAGCGTTGCGCGGGTGTGGGTCAAACAGAGCCATTTCGCCGAAGAGCTCACCCGGGCCGAGAACGGCGATCAGGTTCTCGCGACCATCGGCGGAGGTGCGGCCCAGCTTGATCTTGCCGGAGACGATGAAATAGAGACGGTCGCCCTGGTCACCCTCGCGGAACACAGAGGCGCCGCGGGAAAGGTCAACCTCGGTCAGTTCTTCGGTCAGCGTGGCAAAAACTTCATCACCCAGCGACGCGAAGAGCGGTGCACGGCGCAGAACCTCGATATCCAATTAAATCTCCTGTCAACATGTAGTAAGCGCTCACTTCATTGTGCCGTATCAAGTAACAATGTGACAGTTTCCACACGGTTTTTCTAGGCAAATGTTGCGAATCACTCAAAAACCACGGGATTGCTCCGCGTGACTCAGTATTCCGTCAGCCTGTCACTGTACCGTGGATTTTAGGAAGCATATCAATCGAGATGGAGTTTGGGTGCCCGTAGTTTTTAGCTGGCTGGACGCCGTCATCTTTGTCGTACTGCTTGGGTTTTTCATTGCCGGTGTTCGCCGTGGTTTCATCCGGACCCTCGGAGATATGCTTGGCCTGATCGCCGGTGGTGTGGCGGCTTTTTTCGCCATCCCGATTGTTTCGACTTTTGCCGAGAATCCGTGGTGGCGTGTCGGATTAATGATCGGTACGGCCGCGGTATTGATTCTGCTGGGGCAGTGGTTCGGCCGCGTCATCGCCACGGCCATCCGACGCTGGCTCAACTTCGACATCTTGCGGGCGGTGGACGGTCTGGCCGGTGGAATTATCTCCGTGCTTATTACCGCCACCGTGATCGGTGCACTAGCCTTCTCGGTCTCCAGCATGGGTATGCCTCGACTCTCTGCAGAGATCGGCGACTCACGGATGATCGACATGATTCGCAAGGCCACCCCGGATGCCGTGAATCGCGCGATCTCCAACGCTCGTTCGGCGGTCTTGGCTGAGACCATTCCCACTATTCTCGAACCCTTCGCCCCTCCGGTACAGCCAGTTCCGGAGGGACAGTGGAAAGCCACCGACGCGCAGTTGGCGGCTAAAGACTCCTCAACGAAGATTTCCGGTACCGCGATTCAGTGTGGCGTAAACCAGACCGGTTCCGGGTTCGTGGTGGGGAACCAATTGGTGATGACCAATGCCCACGTTGTCGCCGGCTTGAGCAGCGCGACGGTAGAAACCGAAGATCGTCGTATCCACCGCGGTTATGTGGTGTACTTCGATCCGGAAACCGATATTGCCTTGCTCCGTGTCGAAGGGCTCGAAGCTCCGGCGCTACCTATCGCCCAAGAAGACTTGGAGCGCGGAGATTCCGCGGCCTTCCTCGGTCACCCCGCCGGTGGTCCATTCCAGATGGGTGGAGCGGTCGTAGCCTCGCAGGCGAAGGTTAGTCTGGCCGATATCTACGGTGAGAATCCGCGCGCAATTTCGATCTACCAGCTGACCGCCGAAATTCAGCAGGGAAATTCCGGTGGCCCCCTAGTCAACAAACAGGGACAAGCCGTCGGAATGATTTTCGCAAAGTCGCGCAATGACGCTGAGACCGGCTTCGCCTTGAGCCTAGAGGAGCTCGAGGAGGCTCTGGACGCGGGCGCGCAACGCACGCGCGCCATCAACACCGGTGGGTGCATCAGCGACTAAGCGCGCGGTGAGGCCTCGCTGAGCAGGTCAATCAATTGGAGCGTGGCTAGCCGGTACCCATTGATGCCGGCACCGATGATGATGCTCGAGGCCACGGGGGAGACGAAGGAATGGTGGCGCACCGCTTCGCGGCGATGCACGTTGGAGATATGCACCTCGATCACCGGCAAATTCACCGCTGCTAACGCATCGGCAATTGCCAAGGACGTGTGCGTGTAAGCGCCGGGGTTAATAATGATGCCGCGGGAAGTGTTTCGGGCCTCATGGATGGCGTCAATCAGCACACCTTCATGATTGGACTGCAGCGCGTTCACACCGTAGCCAGCCGCCGCGGCCGTTTCGGTGACCAGATGTTCCACGTCATCTAGGGTGCTGGCCCCGTAGATGTCCGGTTCACGGGTTCCCAGTAGGTTCAGGTTCGGCCCATTGAGTAGCAGGATGCTCGGTGAATCGCTCATGGGATAAATCTACTGTGCCGTGAGTTGTTGCGTGTGCATCGTGACGCGCGCCGTTCTAGGACGAGCATTCGTCCATGGGTGTTGTCTCCACTTGGGCCTTGCTAGGCTGTCGCGTACCCAACCGGACTATGTGAGCGTAGTATCGCGGTCCCGCCTGTTGCATGACGGCCAATTGGAAAGCCCCGCGGCGCCCAGGAATGGAGAAGACCGATGGGACAACTCATCGTGGTGGCCGCATCAACGGTGGATGGATTTGCGGCCGGGAAAGACGGAAATGTTTTTGAAATGCCGCTCGATTTCGGGTTCGATCGGTACAACCTCGAACGTATGCGCCAGGCGAGCACCTTACTATTGGGCGCGCGAACTTTCGGTGGCGCGCGGAAGTATTGGCCCTCGGTAGCGATTGACGCGGCGGCTCCGACGGAGGAACGGGAGATCGCCGCGCTCTATGATCGGTTGCCTAAACTTGTCGTCTCCGACCATCTTGCGCCTGCCGACGCCGCACCGTGGGAGAACAGCACGCAGGTGATCGGTCGGGCCGACGCAGTGTCGGCGGTCGCCGAACTACGAGCAACCGGTGCCGGAACGGTTCTGGTCTTCGGTAGTTTCACGCTCTGGCACGCATTGTTGAACGCCGAGCTGGTCGATGAAATCCATCTGCTCATCGGCCCCGGATCGCTGGGCAACGGTTTGCGTGTCTTCCCGGCCGATCATGCGCATCGGTTCGAGCTGCTTGCCGTTGAGAAACTGGTTGACTCGCAGTTGGTTGCCCTGCGCTACCGGGTGGTCGGGTAGTCGATTGGCCGAGGCGACTGCCGGCGCGATCTTCGCCAAGCTACCGCGAGATCTCTGGAACATCTACCTGTGATGTGGCGCTACAAGCCCATCAATAACGGCCCACTGCTTGGAGAGTGCACGGCTCTCGCAAAAGCCTGCTCGCTTTAAACTGACCGCGTGGAAGGATACTAGCGCACCACGCGACCGAGCCCCCGCCGGAGATCTCTGGCGGGGGCTCGGTCGCGGTAGAAACGTGTTACTTGCGCAGGGTGTCGGCGATCTGCGTCATAACCGTCGAGTCCGAGAGCGTGGTGGCATCCCCGACCTCGCGGCCCTCGGCCACGTCCTTGAGCAGGCGGCGCATGATCTTGCCCGAACGCGTCTTGGGCAGTTCGGGGACCACCAGCACGTGCTTCGGCTTGGCGATCGGGCCGATGTCTTTGCCCACATGGTTGCGCAAGGTGGCCACCACATCTTCGCCCTCGGCCGGTTCGGTCCGCAGGATCACGAAGGCCACCACGGCCTCTCCGGTGGTGTCATCCTTGGCACCGACCACCGCGGCCTCCGCCACGTACTCGTGGGCGACCAACGAGGATTCGATCTCGGTGGTGGACAGGCGGTGACCGGATACGTTCATCACGTCATCCACTCGGCCGAGGAGCCAAATGTCGCCGTCGTCGTCTTTCTTGGCACCGTCGCCGGCGAAGTACATGTTCTCGAAGCGGGACCAGTAGGTGTCCTTGTAGCGTTCCATATCGCCCCAGATGCCGCGCAGCATCGAGGGCCATGGCTCGCGGATGACCAGCAGGCCACCTTCGCCATTGGCGACCGGCTTGCCCTCATCGTCGACCACATCCACGCTAATGCCGGGCACCGCGACCTGGGCGGAACCGGGCTTGGTGGCCGTCACGCCGGGTAGCGGGGCGATCATATGCCCGCCGGTTTCGGTCTGCCACCAGGTGTCCACGATCGGGGTGGGGTGTTCCTTCTTCTGGCCGTTGGCTCCGTTATTCGAGCCGATCACCTCGCGGTACCACATCCATGCTTCGGGGTTGATCGGTTCGCCCACCGAGCCCAGCACGCGCAGCGAGGAGAGGTCGTAGCCATCGGGAATTTCGCGTCCCCACTTCATGAAGGTGCGGATGGCGGTGGGGGCGGTGTACAGGATGGAGACCTTGTACTTCTGCACCAGTTCCCACCAGCGGCCCTGGTGCGGGGTGTCCGGGGTGCCTTCATACATCAGCTGGGTGGCACCATTGATCAGCGGGGCGTAGGTGACGTAGGAGTGGCCGGTCACCCAGCCAATATCGGCGGTGCACCAGTAGACATCGCTCTCGGGGTGCAGGTCGAAGGTGTCGCGGTGGGTGACCGCGGTCTGGGTGAGGTAGCCACCGGTGGTGTGCACGATGCCCTTGGGCTTACCGGTGGTGCCCGAGGTGTAGAGCACGAACAGCGGGTGCTCGGAGTCGTGCGGCACCGCGGTGTGCTCGGCCGAAGCGGCGGGCACGACCTCATGCCACCACTTATCCAGCTTCTCGTTCCAGGCGACCTCTTCGCCGTTGCGCTTGACGACCAGCACGTTCTGGACGCTGTGCCCCTCGGCGGCCAGTGCCTCGTCGACGGCCGGCTTCAGCGGGCTGGGCTTGCCGCGGCGGTAGGTGCCGTCGGAGGTGACCACGAGCTTGGCCTCTGCGTCATCGATGCGGCTGCGCAGGGCGTCGGCGGAGAACCCACCGAAGACCACCGAGTGAATGGCACCGATGCGGGCGCAGGCCAGCATGGTGATGACGGCTTCGGGGATCATCGGCAGGTACACCGCCACGCGGTCACCCTTGCCCACGCCGAGCTCCTCGAAGGCATTGGCGGCGCGCTTGACCTGCTCGGTGAGCTGGGCGTAGGTGTAGCTGGCGGTGTCCCCGGGCTCGCCCTCGAAGTAAATGGCCACCCGGTCACCCAGACCGTTTTCGACGTGCCGGTCCAGGGCGTTATAGGCGGCGTTCAATTCGCCACCGACGAACCACTTGGCCACCGGGGCGCCGGACCAGTCCAAGGTTTCGCTGAAATCCTTGTCCCAGGTCAGTACGCTACGGGCCTGTTCGGCCCAGTACCCGAGGCGGTCGGCCGAGGCCTTGGCATAGGTGTCCTCGCCGGCCACCGCCTGGGCGCGGAACTCGTCGCTCGGGGGGAACGAACGGGTCTCATTCGACAGGTTGTCTAGGGTTTTTGCTTCACTCACCGGTGATCGCATCCTTCCGCTTCGTCGCTCAAAGTGCTCTGTGACTAAAGTTACACGCCGTGCCGGGGCGGCGCCGATTTATGTCACGCCCAGCCGTGTCAGAGGCATATTTAATGCGTTGAACGGCATGCCGGATGCGCCGGGCGATGGTCTCGAGGGTGATTTTCGACCCCGCTCATGGCACGATCAACACGTGGCAGTGAACAAAACAACCGAGACCGAACTTGGGCGCAAGCGCCGGGCCCGTAAGATCAACCGGCGACTGGCCGAGGCCTACCCCTATGCGGTCGCCGAGTTGGATTTCGAGAACCCCTTCGAGCTGCTGGTAGCTACCGTGCTCTCGGCCCAGACCACGGACGTGCGCGTCAATGCGATCACCCCGGCGCTGTTCGCCCGCTACCCGGACGCGCTGGCGATGAGTCAGGCCGAACGCAGCGAACTCGAAGAGCTGATCCGACCCACCGGTTTCTTCCGGGCCAAGGCGAATTCGCTGCTCGGCTTGGCCACCGCACTGGTCGACCAGCACAACGGGCAGGTGCCGGGGCGGCTCGCCGATCTGGTGAAGCTACCGGGAGTGGGGAGGAAAACCGCCAATGTGGTGCTGGGTAACGCCTTCGGTGTACCCGGGATCACCGTCGACACTCACTTCGGGCGGCTGGCCAACCGTTTTGGATGGACCATGGAAACCGACCCGGTCAAGGTGGAGCACGCGGTGGGGGAGCTCTTTGAAAAGAAGGACTGGACGATGCTCAGCCACCGGGTGGTGTTCCATGGCCGCCGGGTGTGCCATGCGCGCAAGCCGGCCTGCGGTGTTTGCGTGGTCGCGGATCTGTGCCCCTCCTTCGGGGTGGGCGAAGAGATCCCGGCCAAGGCGGCGAAGTTGCTAAAGTACGAGCTCGCGCCCGGGCGCGAGGACCTACTGGCGAAAATGCAGGCCGGGGCCACGCGCCGTGAATTGCGCGCCCAAGGCTATGGGCTGGACGCATGAGCGCACTGAAGGAACTACGCCACGTGCTGGCGGCCCACCGGCGCAAGGCCGGTGCCGCGCAAAGCATGCCCGAGACGTGGGTCTTTAACCAGATCGACGCGAATTCGGTCCGTCGTGCCGCGGTGTTGATCCTCTTCGGCGGCGCCGGCGGGCACACCGTCGATGGGCACAGCTCCCCGTCAGACCTGGATCTGCTCTTTGTCCGGCGCGCCGAGACGCTGCGAAAGCACGCCGGTCAGATCGGCTTTCCCGGTGGTGGGATCGACCCCGGCGATGACTCGCCGGCGGCCGCCGCGCTACGCGAGGCCGTGGAGGAGACCGGAGTGGACACCGAGGGAATCGAAGTACTCGGACAGCTTATGGACGCCGAGCTGCCGATCACCAATTTTTTGGTCACCCCCGTGATTGGCTGGTGGAAGAGCGAAAGCCCGGTGCACGCGGTGGACGAGGCCGAATCGGCCGAGGTTTTCCGTGCGCCGGTCGCCCAGCTACTCGATCCGCGGCGTCGGCTTTCGGCGGTGGTACACCGCGGGTCGGAACGCTTCGCCTCCCCGGCCTTCGACTACGACGGCAAACTTATCTGGGGCTTCACGGCCATCGTGCTGGATCGGCTCTTCAATGAGCTGGGTTGGACGCGTCCGTGGAACGCGGATCGCGAACTGGTGTTGCGCTAGCGGCGCTACTTCGCTTCCGCGTAGCTTTGCACGGCGGCGATACTCAACGGGAAGTTCGGACTGGAATCTCCGAAGAGGCTACGCCCAGCCAATACGGCCGCGTGACGCAGCAACTGTCCCAACTGCGTGGCCAATTCCTGCGGAGCGTCGAAGACCACCTCGTCATGGACGAAGAAGACCTGGCGTACCTGCTGATCCCAGCCCGCCGAATGAACCAAATGACGGGCGTGGCCCATGAAGGCCAGCGCCCACTCGGCGGCGGTGGCTTGAACCACGAAGTTCCGGGTGAAGCGGCCCCGGGCCCGAGCCGCGGCATCGGCGGCCGCCTGCCCGGCCGCGTCGGAGGTGCCTCGTTGCGCGCGTAGCCAGTCGGCATCGGCCGGTGGGCAACCGCGCCCCAGAAAGCTGTGCACACCCTCCCCGCGCTCGCCGGCCTCAGCCGCGGCGTCGACAAAGGCCATGGCCTTGGGGAATCCGGCACGTAAAGCGGCCAGCACCTGTCCGGAACCGCCACCCCCGCCGCCGTAGATCACCGACAGCATACCCAGCTTGGCCTGTTGCCGATCCGGCACGAGCCGCTGGTCGATCAGCCACTGGTAAAGATCATCCTGTTCACCGGCGGCCAGTAGCCGTTCATCGTGGGAGATCGCGGCCAGAATCCGCGGTTCGAGTTGTCGCCCATCGGCGACCACCAAAACCCGTCCCGCACCGGCGCGGACCACTGAGCGGATGCTGTGCGGCAGCTGCAAGGCCCCGCCGCCGGCCGCCGCCCAGCGGCCCGAAGCCACCGTGCCCAAAACGTAGTGCGGGTGAAAACGCCCATCCTGCACCCAGGCGTCGAGCCATTGATCCCCGTGGGCACTGGCCAGCCGCGCCAGCTTCTTATAGTGCAGGATCTTTTCCACCACCGGGCCACCGACCCGTTCCAACTCCCACGCCCGCACGCTCGCGACGTTGATCCCGCGCCGATGCAGCGCCCGCAATAATTCCTGCGGGGAGTCCGGGTTCAATCCCGGGGATTGCAGCTCGCGACCGAGCTCTTCGGCCAGGGTTGCCAGCCGTGGTGGGCGGACCCCCTCGGGCACCCGTTCGCCCAGTTGTTCACGCAGTAGCGCACGGTGCGCCCGCTCATCCCAGGGCAAACCTGCTTGTTCCATTTCGCAGGCGATCAGTGCGCCGGTGGATTCGGCATTGAGCAGAATGCGTAGGCGCTGGGCCCTTAGCTGGTCATGTGGCATGGCCGCCCGCTGTTCCCGGTATCCCTGGAGCAGATACTCCATGGTTTCCTCGGCGCTGGCCGGCTCGGCAAAGAGCGCATCTTGCAAATTGTGTGCCTCGGTCGCCGGGCGCGGAAGATCGGCCGGTGCGTCGGGGATCTCTGCGGAGGCAAAGGGGCTGCGGTGCAAAATGCGCGCGGCCAGATCCAGCACATAGGCGGTCGAGAGGCGAACCCCGGCGTCTAGGAGTTGCGGTATCCAGCGCGAGGCGCGCACGATCACCCAGCGGGGGCGGTACTCGCGCTCCACCTGGGCCACGGTCTGCGCGAGCTGGTCTTCGGCGATGAGCCGACGTGCCGCGAGGGGCTCGGCGCTGTGTCCATCGCGTAACTCAAGGCACGGCGTTCCCTCTGTGGTGGTGGCCAGAAAAGCCAACACACTGTTCTTCCGTGCGCTCATAAACCTATTGTGCCGTGTGGGAGGAGAATATCCCCAGTTGGCAGGTTTCCCGGCGGTGGTTCTGGCGCACGCGGTGAGCCTAGGGGTATGAACATCCCCGATCGATTTCGGCGCGATCAGCAACCGCCAACGACAGACGGTCGATTTGTCGCCCAGCCCCAGATATCGAACCCGGCCACACCGGTCAGCGAACGCGCGCAATCGTTCGCGGCCTCGCCGGAAAAGTTCTCCCTGTCCGCGGCTCGCCACGCGATCGACGAGCCGGGTGAGGAACTGTACTGCACGGTGCTCAGCACGGATGAGCAACTGCTTGAACTCTGCGCTGGCATTGCGCTCGGTGCCTCGGTGCGGATTCGGCACTTCACCCGGCCACCGAGCCCAGAAGACTTCGGCCAGGGCCCGGTGCTTTGGGGAATTGATCTGGCACGCCAATGGGTGGACGAGCATCCACGCTGCGAGGTGCTACTGGGCACGGAGGCCACGTCCGTCGACCTGTGGCAGGTCGCCAGCCGCTGGCCCTCGGCACGAGTCGCGGTGCTCCCCAGCGCCAATCGGTGGCTAGGGGAGTACCTCGGACTCTGGGGGATGCAGTCCGGACAAGGCCACACCCTAGCGCTCGCCGGATTAGGCGGCGGTATCGGCACCAGCACCCTTTGCGGGTTGCTGGGACAGGCCGGCACACTCAGCGGGTTGCGAAGTCTCGTGATTGACCTGGACCCGCACTCGCAATCGCTCTGGCCGCGTTTGGCGTCGGGCAGCGTACCGGGCCTGGGCTGGGAGCAACTGTTGCGGTCCGGCGGCAGCCTCTCGTCCCATCAGCTCGTGCAAAGTCTGCCGTCGCTCTCCGGAACCTCGATACTGTCCTGGCAGGGCGCGGCCCAGCCGCTGCCCGAGCAGCTGATCGGCCGATTGCTCGCCGCCGCCCGCAAAGGCTTTGACCTCCTGGTGTTGGACACCGGCCGCCTATGCGACCGACTCGAAGGGCAACTGGGGCACTTCGTGGATCGCACCGTGCTGACCTGTCCTGCAGGGATCGACCCCTGCGGCGCCGAGCACATACGGTGCGGTCAGGCTCCCAGAGAACCGATACCGGGTCAGCTCGGACATTTCTCCGCCTCTGCGCGAGTGCCCCGAGCCTTGGCACGGGGAGTGGTCTTTGACGCGCTCCGTTCCCGCACGCTTCGCCAACGAATCGCCGATTATCAGCTACTTCCGCTGACCGCACGGAGTGCACCATGAGCCCGGGACGGCACCGCGAACACGAACCGACCCAACGGCTCGAACGGCGCGTGGATGAGCGCATCTTGGACTCGGTCCGGGCCCGGGCACTAGCCACCGGAGGACGACTCGACGCCGTGGAGCTAGCTGGTGCGGTTCACGACTCCGGCGAGACCCTCGGAGCATCGGGAGCGGCCGAGTCGCTGCGCGCACTGCATGATGAAGTCTCGGGCCTATCGGTCCTCGAACGGTTCGCCCGGCAACCCGGAGTGACCGATGTGTTGGTGGACGGTCACGGACAGGTCTGGGTGGATTCATCCGCGGGACTCCAGAACACCGGGTACTCCTTTTCCGGCCCCGATGAAGTTCGTTCACTGGCAGTGCACCTAGCGACGATGGCCGGTCGGCGTTTGGACGCCTCCGCTCCCTTTGTGGACGTGAGCCTGAAAAATTATCGGGTACATGCCGTACTTCCGCCGATCGCGACCGAGGGGCCACTGATCTCGGTACGCGTCAAGGAACGGCGCCATCGCCCGCTTGCCGAGCTACTAGGACCCCATGCCGAGTATTGGGAACCGGTACTGCGTGCCATTGTGGAGCGCGAATTGAACTTCTTGATCACCGGTGGAACCGGCAGCGGCAAGACCACCCTACTTCAGGCCATGCTGGGCCTGGTCGATCCGCAGCAACGCGTGGTGGTGGTCGAAGACTCCCAAGAACTGGCGATCGATCATCCACATGTGGTTGGGCTACAAACACGTGGTGCCAACGTGGAGAACGAAGGCCGAATCGAACTGCAGCAGCTTGTCGTGCAGGCCTTGCGCATGCGACCGAACCGGCTGGTGGTCGGCGAGTGCCGCGGAGCCGAAATTCGTGACTTTCTATCCGCGATGAACACCGGTCATCAGGGTGCGGCGGGGACGCTGCATGCGAACAATCCCGATGCGGTCCCGGCCCGACTGGCCGCCTTGGGCGCGGTTGCCGGGTGGACGTTACAGGCCACCGCACTTCAAGCGGCCAGCGCACTGGATCTCATCATCCACGTCAGTCGTGGGCACGATGGGCGACGCTCGCCGGTAGCGCTCGCGACCATAAGTGTCGATGAATCGGCGCGCATGAGAGTCCAGCGGCTCATCGACCTGCAAACTCCGACACCGGTCCTCGATCGTAGTGCGGTGGCGGACAAACTCGGTGCCGCCGCAGCTGCCGCCCTGCCAGCTGAACTCAGAAGGGAGTGATCCCAATGCTCATCGCCGGGTTACTAGCCCTCGCGCTCTGGCTGTACTTCCCGCGGGTTACCATCCCGGCTAGCAGCAAGGTAACCGTGGAGCGCCCCAGCAGGTGGCCGAGGCGTCGAACCGGCAACAGGTCTGACCCGTTGAGCGAAGATGCCCATGTGGTCCGAGAGCTGGCAGCGCTCCTGCGCAGTGGACTTACGCTCTACCCGGCCATTGAATTGCTGCTCGAAGCCAGCCCACCGGCATCCCCGGTCACACGGTATTTGCGAACGCTACACGCCCAGCAGCCGTTGGGCGCAGAGAGCGTCCAGGCTCCGCCGGTGGTCACGGGGTCGCTAGGCGTCCAACGACTGGCGTGGTGTCTGACGCTTTGCGCCGAAAGCGGCGCCGCCTTAGCGCAGGTGCTCGAGCATCTCGCCGATGATTTGGAGGCCACCTTGACCGCGCGTCGTGGATTTGAGGCAGCCATGGCCGGAACACGGGCCACCGCGCGCCTGTTGACCTGGTTACCTCTGGCCGGGCTGACCGTCGGCCTACTTTTTGGAATCGATGTGTTCCCGGTGCTTGGCGGTTCGACCGCCGCACAGGTCAGCGTGTTGCTCGGACTCGCACTCTGGGCGCTGAATCGTTGGTGGTGCGCACGTTTGCTGGCAGCCACCCGACGTAAGGCCGAACAATGATCTGGCTTTCGCTGGCGGTGCTCGCTCTAGCAGTTGGGCTGTGGAGCGCTAGTACACCACAAGCCGAGACAAAGCCCAAAGCGGCCCAAGGCGCGAATCGCGAGGCGTCGCGGGTACCCATCGAGCTGGTGCTGGACCTTGCCGCCAGTTTGCTGGCCGCAGGTCTGCCGGTCACCGAAGTACTCGACCACCTTGGACGCAGCATTGGCCCGTGCCGCGCGTTGAGTACCGTGGCGCGGTGCATTGAGCTGGGCATGGACTGGGAGCGTTGCTGGGAACCGGTCGAACCATGGCTTCAACCGCTGGCGAAGGCCTTGCACTTCGCACAACGCACCGGGGCTCCGGCGGGCTCGCTGCTACATCATCAGGCCCAACTACGGCGCGGTGAGAGGCTGGCGGCGGTGAGCGAACTTGGAGCTCAATTCGCTACCAAGCTGGTCTTGCCGTTAGGCGTCTGCGCCCTACCCTCATTCATTGCCTTAGGCGTGGTGCCGCTGATTATTGCCCTGTTGCCGAGCCTTTAGCGCCGATAATCCCCAGTCCGTTAGCGCTACGCGGGACCTTTGGGGCAACGGGCAGAAAGTGGAAACACCACCCGCGTAGCATGCGCGGGTCTATCGGGAATCAGTACAGAAAGGAATACATCATGAGTATTCAACCATCCGGAACCCTACGAACCGCGGTACTCGATGACGAGGGATCGACAACCGCCGAATTCGCAATGGTCACCCTGGCAGCGGTGGCTTTTGCCGGGCTCTTGATCAGCATCCTATCCAGCGGAGACGTGCGAGGGATGCTGATGGGCCTGATCACCAAGGCTCTCTCGCTCTGAGCTCATGAATCTCCGTGACGAGTCCGGGAGCAGCACCGCCGAGTTCGCGGTGCTGCTCCCGATCATTGCCCTCGTGCTGGGTCTCGTGCTCGGTTGTGGAGCACTAGGTGCGCAACAGATCAGAGTCCAACAGGCAGCCGCGGCCGTGGCACGAGAACTGGCCCGTGGAAGCGACCCTTCGGTGGCACGGGCCGCAGGCTCCCGACTGGCAGGAACCGAGGCCAGTATTTCGCTGAACAGCACCGGCGAGCTCAATACCGTGACTGTCACTTCGACGGTGAGTTTGCCGGTTCTGGGCAGCTTACCGGTGCGTGGCCATGCCAGCGTGGCGGGCGAACAATGAGTTGCTCCGTACGGCTATCCGCATCCTCCGGTGCCAGTACGGTAACGACGGTGGGTTTGGTGACCGCCGGACTTTTCCTCCTCGGCGCCTTACTGGCCTGGTTGGCGGTGTCCTACGGTGCGGTGCGGGCCGCCGGGGCTGCAGATCTTGCGGCTCTGGCGGCCGCCGACACGGCGCGTGGACTCCGGCACGGCCAACCCTGCCAACAAGCAGCACAGGTCGCCCAAGCCAATGGAGGAACGCTACAGCAGTGCCTGATCATCGGCGATGGTCGTCACGCGAAAGTTGTGGTGAGTGTGCCGGTCACGATCTTGTCTCCGCAGTTCGTGGTGCACCATGCCACCGGCCGAGCTCATGCAGGTCCGCCGCCGCTGCAGTGACTGACTCTAATGAACTAACGTCGGTGTGCCGGCTCGATCAGCTCGAGCACCGTGGATAACAGGGTTATGGCCCCGGCTTTATCCAACGGATTATTCCGGTTACCGCATTTGGGGGACTGCACGCAGCTGGGGCATCCGTGGGCACATTCGCAGGCCGTGATGGCGTCCCGGGTGGCACGCACCCAATCTACGAAGCGCTCGTAGCCACGCTCGGCGAAGCCGGCGCCGCCGGGCTGGGCGTCGTAGACGAAGATCGTCGGGAGCCCGGTATCCATATGCAAGGCCGTGGAGACGCCGCCGATGTCCCAACGATCAGAGGTCGCCACGAGCGGAAGCAGCCCGATCATGGCGTGTTCCGCCGCGTGGAGCGCGCCGGGGAACTGGTCGGTGCTCAACCCGGCGCGCACCAGCACCTCGGGGGTGAGAGTGAAGAACACCGACTTGGTGTGCAGGTCGCGAGCCTCCAACTCCAAGGGCTCCTCGGAGAGGACCTCGTTGCTGGCGATGGACTTGCGCTGGTAGGAGACCACCTGAGTGGTGACGATAACCTCTCCGAAGCTGATGCTCAGTTCGCGATGCACCGAATTGCGTTCGGTCTCGGTGATGGCGATGGTCGTTAGATCTCGTGCCGTGGTGTAGTAATCCGGGTTGACGCGGGTAACCAGCACGACGTGATTCTCTTCGTCGAGTTCCTCCACGAAATAACTTTCGGACTGGTGAACATAGATCGCCCCGGGATGCGCCTGATAGTGCGTCTGCGGCGAATCCATCGTGCCCAGAAGTGCTCCGGTGTCGGCATCGATAATGTCGACTGGACCACCACCATCCTCACGTATGGAGAACATCGCTGCGGCATGCTGCGGATGGGTCCAGAACCATCCCGCAGGGCGTCGACGCAGGTATCCGCGCTCAACCAACGATTCGAGCAACGCGGGGGTCTGCGGTCCGAAAAGATCGACTTCTTCAGGGCGCAACGGCGATTCTTGGGCCGCGGCGCACAGATGCCCGCTGAGCACGTATTTATTCGTGGGGTCAAAGACGGTTGCCTCCACGCCCAGCTCGAAAATCGCTTCGGGATGATGTGCGAGATACGTATCCAGTGGGTCTTCGGCCGCCACAAAGATGGCCAGCGCATCTTGGCCAGAGCGCCCGGCGCGGCCGATCTGCTGGAAGAAGGAGGCGCGTGTGCCCGGCCATCCGGCCACGATCACCGCATCCAATCCCGCAATATCGATGCCCAACTCGAGGGCGGAAGTCGACGTGACGGCCAACAGCTTGCCCTCGCGCAGAGCCTGCTCTACTTCGCGGCGTTCCTGCGGCAGATATCCAGAGCGGTAGGCGGCCAGACGCACGGAGAGTTCTGGAGCGAACTGCTCAAGGTGCTTGCGGGTGAGCGTGGCAATGGTTTCGGCACCGCGCCGAGACTTGATGAACACGATCGACCGCACGTGATCGGCCATCAAGTCTGTCAGGATCGAGGCGCTCTCGGCGATCGCGGTGCGACGTAGCGGGGCACCGTTTTCGCCACGGCGTTCACCCAGCGGCGGCTCCCAGAGCCCGATCACGAGGTTGCCCGAGGCCGAGAAATCATGTTCGACGGCGGTAGCGTCGGCGCCGATCAGGCGGGAGAACGACGACGCCGGATCGGCGCTGGTTGCCGAGGCACCGATAAACACCGGGTCGCTACCGTATTGGGCACAGACCCGGCGCAGACGGCGCAAGAGGTTGGCCACATGTGCACCGAACACACCGCGGTACGAATGGGCCTCGTCCACCACGACATAGCGCAAACGCTTGAGGAAACGTGCCCAGCCAGGATGATTCGGCAAAATGCCTCGGTGCAACATATCCGGATTGGTAAACACGAAATTGGCATGATTCCGAATCCAGGGGCGCGAGGCCACATCCGTATCGCCGTCATAACTGGCTGCGCGAACCCCGGGCAGATCCAATTCGGTCACGGCGGCCAGCTGATCGGCCGCGAGGGCCTTGGTGGGGCAGAAGTACAAGATCGTGCCCTGCTGTTGAGCGTCATTCGCGTCCGCCTCGCGAGTGCGCACCAGCAGATCCAGCCCGGGCAGGAGATAGCCCAATGACTTGCCCGAGGCGGTGCCGGTCGAGAGGATAACGTGCTGCCCTTCGTGCACGAGGTTTGCGGCCTGAACCTGATGCAGCCAGGGACGATCGATGCCCTGATTCACGAACACCTGGCGCACCATCGGATCGATCCACTCTGGCCAGGGCGCGGTGATGGCATCCTTGGCCGGGACAACCCTGCGGTGAACCAGCGCCTCGGGGTCGTTGCTGCGGTCATAGGGATCGAGCAAGGCGCGAACCGTGCGAGTCAAGGCGTGCTCCTTTCGTGGCTTAACCTAGCAATCGCCGCGCAACGGCCCATGGGGTCGATGCGCGGCGAAGGTGCCGTGAGTGGATGGTCGGAAAAGAGCTAGGCCTTGAATACGTACACTTGGCCAAGCGAGGTCCACCCTAGGGAGGCGTAGAGCTGCTGACCGTCGTAGGAAGCAATGAGCAGACCTTCGTCGACGAAATGCTCCTGTGCCAGAGAGGCCAGTGCTCGCATAACTAAAGTGCCCAAACCGCGACGGCGGAAGTCAGGACCGGTGATGATGCGATCGAAAATTGCGTACCCTTCAACGGCCGATACGTGGCCGGAGGCGGCGACAATCTCTTGATTCTCCTCTGGGTGCAAGGAGACGTAAGCGTGGGTTCCATCGCGTTCGATCTGGAAGACGAAGCCATCCGGGGGTAGCGGCACCTCGACATCGTGCACGGTCATATCGGTGACCATCAGGGCCTCATCGTCGCTGACCGTCTGTAGCCCCACTTCGGTGGCGGTGGAGAGCAACGAGCCCGGAGTGTGGTTGAATGCGGTGAGCCGACGGTCTGGGTGCTTCTTCAGCGTCTCGGCAACGGCCGCCAGTTCCTCGTTGGTTGGCTCGAAGATCACGTATTCCCAGTCATCGGTGGTGTCGTGACGCAGGGCCGCGTGGACGCGTCCCTCGTGGCGGGTTTCGTAGCCGCGTGCACCGGCCCAGCCGTTGACCCAGGTGCCAATCAGTTCATCGCTTGCTTGAGATGCCATGTCTTTGACCCTACCTTGAAATCGCTGTGGAATGCCTGACTTTGGCTATTCGTTGCCTAGTTGAAACTCTACGCAGAATTAGAAGTCACGGAAATCATTGACGGCGAATCCTGTGATTTTCATCGTTCTACGGACCGTGAACCAGTGAAACGCACTACCCTAGTTGGGTGGCTATTCATCGCATCGTCTTGTATTACGCGTTCACTCCGCTTCCCGACCCCGAAGCGATTCGTCTCTGGCAGCGCTCGTTGCTCGAACGCTGGGGCTTGCGCGGACGCATCATCATCTCCAAGGACGGCATCAACGGTACCGTCGGCGGCGAAATTAGCGCGGTGAAACGTTACGTGAAGGCCACGCGTGAATACCCTGCTTTCCGCAAGATGGACATCAAATGGTCCGAGGGTTCTGCCGAAGACTTCCCACGTATTTCCGTGAAGGTGCGCGAGGAAATCGTGACCTTCGGCGCTCCGGGTGAACTGGAAGTCGATGCTAACGGTGTTGTCGGTGGCGGAACCCACCTGCGTCCGGAAGAAGTCCACGAACTAGTGGAAACCAAGGAAAAAGAGGGCACCCAGGTGCACTTCTTCGACGGGCGCAACGCCTTTGAGGCGCAGATCGGCCGCTTCAAGAACGCCATTGTTCCCGAGGTGGAAACCACCCGTGACTTTGTGGCCGAGCTGGACTCGGGAAAGTATGACCACCTCAAGGACCAGCCGGTGGTCACCTACTGCACCGGCGGTATCCGTTGCGAGGTCCTATCCGCGCTCATGGTCAAGCGTGGTTTCCAAGAGGTGTACCAGATGCAGGGCGGCATCGTCCGCTACGGCGAAACCTATGGTGACGAGGGACTCTGGGAAGGCTCGCTGTATGTCTTCGATGAGCGCATGCACATGGAGTTCTCCGACAAGGCCGTCACCGTCGGAACCTGCGTGGGCTGTCAGGCTCCGACCAACAAGTTCGAGAACTGCGCTAACCTCTCTTGCCGGAACTTGCGACTGTTCTGCGCAGACTGTGCCACCGATGAGACCCTGCGCCGTTGCCCGGACTGCACCGAGGCCGAGGTGGCCTCGGCCTAACGCCCGACCGCGACACGCGGTTTACCGGCTAGTGCTGCGCCTCGGGTTCGGGCCAGAGTCCGACCGAGGCGTCGGTCACGACGCTGTCTTCGGTTTCCGTCCGGTAGACGTGGAATCCGCGCGCCAGATAATTAGGCAGCGCGGCCGGTCCGTCTAAATCGCAGGTGTGGAGCCACACCCGACTCACCGCGGCGAGGTTCGGCCAACGTTCGTGCATGCTCCACGCCTTGCGCAAGGCCTCGGTGAGCAGCACACCGCCGAGTCCTTGACCGGTGGCTTCGGGGAAGAGCCCAAAATAGAAAATTTCGACGGCCGTGCCCCCAGCTTCGGCCTCGCTGCATAACTCCACATAGCCCGCCGGCGAACCCTCGCGGTAGAGCACATAGGTCTCCGACCCCTCCTTGCGTAGGACCGAGTCCCACTGCTGACGCGTCTGCGTCAGCCGGTCGGACCAATTCAGGTGGCTACCGACGCTCCGGTAGAGAAACCGAGAGAACTCGGGGCTGATATTTCGGGCCAGTTCGATACGCGCCCCATCGGGCAGGCGCTTGGCGCTGGGACGAAGATCCTCGGGGGAAAGCTGCTGTAAAAAGCTGACGGTCACATCGGTCATGGCACTATCCTAGGCACGCAACCGGCCGCTGACTCACATAGACTAATTCCGTGAACGCCGCCGAATTTGCCACCATTACCGATGCCCCGCACAGCGACAATCTAGAGCTGCTGCACCGCCTGTACGAGGATCTCAGCGCCCTGGATTATGGCAACGAGCGGCTCGCCGAGCTAGTCGGCACCGAGGCCATGGAAGCGTTGGGTCGTGATCAGACCCGTCCGGCTTTACGCGCCCTCGATCGGGCAGAGCCAGCGCAACGTCCGCTGGCCGACGCCGTGCGGCTTTTCGAACTGGGTCTGAAGGTCAGTGCCGGTGGCGTGACGAACGCCTTCCCTGCCACGCGCATCGAGGGCCTGCGCCGACTGGGGTTGATTGAATCCTACGGCGAAGGTTTTCGAGCACGGGTGGCGCTGTCCATTCACGAATCCGATGTGGCGGGTCGGTTGTGGGTAGCACACGACCTTGGTGCGCATCAGCGCCCCGGTACGCTGCGGACCGATCACGTATTGGGCATCGGACACGCCTCGCTTTCGTTGGCCCAGGTAACGATTCGCCGTCCGGTGCAACGGGCCCTGGACCTGGGTACCGGCTGCGGGGTGCAGGTCTTCCATCTGCTCGGACACGCCCAACATGTCACGGCAACCGACTTGTCCGAACGAGCCCTGGCTTTTACGCGCTTCAACCTGTTGCTCAACCATCGAGCTCTGGACCTGGATCCGCAGAACCTGGGCGAACGGATCAGCTTGCGCCAAGGTAGCCTATTCGAGCCGGTCGCCGCCGAACAATTCGAACTTATCGTCACGAACCCACCGTTCGTGATTACCCCGCGAAAGCCGTTGGAACGCGACAGTGACCGCTTCACCTACCGCGATGGTGGCATGGCCGGGGACCAGCTGGTGAGCACGCTCCTGACACAGGCCGCGGACTACCTGAGCCCGGGTGGCACGCTGCAGCTGCTGGCGAACTGGGAAATCCGCCGCGAGCCCTCGGGCGAGTTGCGTCCGTGGGACGAACGCGTTGCGAGCTGGTTCGCCCCCGAACTGGATGTTTGGGCAATTCAGCGGGAGCAGACCGGCCCGGCAAGCTATGCCGAAACCTGGTTGCGCGACGCCTCGCAACACAGCGATCAGTCGGCCTACGCCGCTGCCTATGACGCCTATTTGGAAGACTTTGACTCCCGCGAGGTGGGGGCCGTTGGATTCGGATACCTCTGGGTGCGTCGTCCACTGGCCGGTAAGCCGGTGCTTCGCCGCTTTGAAGAGATTACCCACCCCGTCCAACAACCGTTGGGGCCGACGTTGCAGCGCGATATCGCCACGGTCGATGAACTAGACCAAGCGGACATCACCGACTGGCACTTGGAAGTAGCCGAGGACGTGACGGAGGAACGCCACCAGCGCCCCGGAGCCGAGCATCCTGGGGTGATCCTGTTGCGCCAAGGTGCAGGCCTGCGGCGCACCGAATTACTCGACTCGGCTCTGGCCGGATTTGTTTCCGCATGCGACGGTGAATTGTCCGTGGGACAACTTGGCGTAGCCCTCGAATCCCTGATCGGCGAGGGGGATCCGGAGTTCACGCAACGTCTCTATTCGGGCGTTGAACGCTTAATAGTGCACGGGCTACTACGCAAAGTGTGAAACAAAGACTAAAGTTTTTCGGTATGACACGCAGCACACCCGAGACGCAGTCGCCCGAAGACGAGCAACAGTCTGCCGACGCGCCCACATTGGTGTCCATTACGGACCCGCAGGCCATCCGTGCCTTGGCCCACGATGCACGACTGATCGTGCTGGACGAACTGTTCGCTTCGCAGACCACCCGTACGGCCACCGAGCTGGCCTCGCTATGCGACCTGACCCCCAGCGCCATGAGCTATCACCTGCGAGCTCTGGAGAAATATGGGTACGTAGTGCGCGCCGCCAGCGAGGGCGATGCCCGTGAGCGCCGCTGGAAGGCCGCAGGCGAACGGCTAGAACTAAATACCCATGAAGGGTCGGCCAATGCGAAAACTGCCTACCTGAATGTGCAGTTAAACGCATTTCGCACCCGGCTGAATACCGAGGTCGAACGCCGCCAACGCGAGGCCCAGGCCGGCATCGTCCCTGACCCGGATCGCCCACCCCTGCTCAGCACCGGTCTGGTGTTCCTTCCGGAGGATAAGCAAAAGGAATTCAACCGCCGGTTGTTGGACTTGGTCTATGAGTATGAAGCCATGGCCACCGACGAGCAGCGCAGCATCGACTCGCGGCGTATGTTCTACTTAATCTCATTGCTGCCCGAGTACCCGAACGAAACAGAACAGTAGGAACCTTCGACGGGCCGTGGCAGCGAACGGTGTAAGATCATCGGGAATTGCGCCGTTGCGCGAGACCCCAAGCTGCCACGCGCCTCGCACGCGGTGAAGCAACGTTGAAGGAGAGCTGTGCCCGCAAAGGCTAAGGAACCAACCGGTAAGAAACTCGTTATTGTGGAGTCTCCTGCCAAGGTGAAGTCAATCGCCAAGTACTTGGGCGAGGGCTTCGACGTGGACGCCTCTGTCGGGCACATCCGCGACTTGCCGCAGCCTTCCGAGCTACCCACCGAGCTGAAAAAGACCTCCGTGGGCAAATTCGCCGTAGATCTCGAGAACGACTTCGAGCCCTACTACGTGGTCTACCCGGATAAGAAGAAGCGGGTCTCCGAACTCAAGGCCAAGCTCAAAGAGGCCGACGAACTCTACCTGGCCACCGATGCGGACCGCGAAGGCGAGGCCATCGCGTGGCACCTGTTGCAGGTTCTGAAGCCCAAGGTGCCGGTGCGCCGTCTGGCCTTCACCGAGATCACCAAGGAAGGTATCGAACGCGCCCTGGGTAATATGCGCGAGCTGGATACCGACCTGGTCGATGCCCAGGAAACCCGGCGAGTGCTCGACCGACTCTACGGCTATGAAATCTCACCGGTGCTCTGGCGTAAGATCGCCCGAGGCTTATCGGCGGGCCGTGTGCAGTCGGTGGCCACCCGACTCGTCGTGGAGCGTGAGCGCGAACGCATGGCCTTCGTCCCGGCCGGTTACTGGGATATTAAAGGCAACTTCGCCACCACCGAGGGTGAAGGCTTTGCCGCCAAGCTCTCCGCCGTCGACGGGGCTCGTGTGGCCTCGGGACGCGACTTTGACGATAAGGGCCAACTGAAGTCGGCACGCACCAAGCTGGTGCACCTCGACCGTGAGGGCGCCGAATCGCTGGTGAGCAATCTGGCCGAGGCCGACTTTGCGGTGACCAGCGTCGAGGACAAGCCCTACACGCGTCGTCCGGCTGCACCGTTCACCACCTCGACCCTGCAGCAGGAAGCCAGCCGCAAGCTGCGCTGGAGCTCGCGCGTCACCATGCAGGTTGCCCAGCGCCTGTATGAAAACGGCTACATCACCTATATGCGTACCGACTCGGTGTTCCTCTCGAACGAAGCCGTCAGTGCCGCACGCAAGCAGGCTACTGAGCTCTACGGTGCGGATGCCGTTCCGGCGGCACCCCGCGTGTACAAGGCGAAGAGCGACGCCGCGCAGGAGGCGCACGAAGCCATTCGTCCCGCCGGTGACATGTTCCGTCGCCCCACCGACGTCCGCTCGTCGCTGGGTAAGGATGAGTACACCCTTTACGAGTTGATCTGGAAGCGTACCGTTGCCAGCCAGATGGCCGATGCCAAGGGTTTCACCGCCACCATCAAGCTCTCCGGCACCGCCAGCGACCAGCGCGTGGCCGAGTTCTCGGCCTCCGGTACGGTTATCACCTTCCGCGGCTTCCTGGCCGCCTACGAGGAGGGCAAGGACCAGTCCGAAACCGAAAGCAACGAGCAGAACTCCGAGACGCGTCTGCCGCAGCTCAGCGTGGGACAGCAGTTGATCGGTGATGAGCTGCAGGCCCTTGGCCACGAAACCACCCCGCCGGCGCGGTACACCGAAGCATCGATCGTTGCGGAACTGGAGCGCCGAGAAATTGGCCGTCCCTCGACCTATGCGCCGACCATCTCCACGATCATGGACCGTGGCTATGTCACCAAGCGGGGCGGGGCCCTGGTTCCGAGCTGGATCGCCTTCTCGGTGGTGCGCTTGCTCGAGGAGCATTTTGCGCAGTACGTGGATTACGACTTCACCGCGCGTCTCGAAGACGACCTCGATGAGATCGCCAAGGGACACCGTGCCCGCACCGACTGGCTGAACCTGTTCTACTTCGGTGCTGGCGAGGTCGAGGGCCTCAAGCATGTGGTGGATAACCTCGGCGACATTGACGCGCGTGCAATTAACTCCATCAAGATCACCGATGACATCACGCTCCGCGTGGGCAAGTTCGGTCCGTATTTGGAGCGCGCTCTGCCCGCCGACGCCGAAGAGGGCACCGAGCCGCAACGAGCGAATGTTCCAGAAGAACTGGCTCCCGACGAACTGACCGCAGCGAAGGCAGAAGAACTCTTCGCCAACGCCCAGGTCTCCGAACGCGAACTGGGCCGCGATCCGGAAACCGGGCGGCAGATCGTGGCCAAGGACGGCCGCTACGGTGCCTACGTCACCGAGATCATCGAGGAACCCACCGCCGAAGAACTCGCCGCGCAACCGGTGGAGTACTACAAAAACGGTAAGCCGAAGCCCCCGAAGAAGCCGGCCAAGATCAAGCCGCGGACCGCTTCGCTGTTCAAATCCATGAGCATCGAGACGGTGACCTTGGAAGAGGCGCTGAAGCTGATGAGCCTGCCGCGAGTTCTGGGAACGGACGCCGAGGGTGAAGAGATCACCGTGCAGAACGGCCGCTTCGGTCCGTACCTGAAGAAGGGTAGCGATTCGCGCTCCATCGAATCCGAGGAGCAGATCTTTACCATTACGCTCGAGGAAGCCTTGGCGATCTACGCGCAGCCCAAGCAGCGTGGCCGCCGGGCCGCGGTACCGCCGCTGGCCGAGTTCGGAGTGGATCCGACCAGCGAAAAGAACATCGTGGTCAAGGACGGCCGTTTTGGCCCGTACATCACCGACGGAGTCACCAACATCACGGTGCCACGCGGTACCTCTCTCGAGGAGCTGACCCGCGAGCGCGCGATCGAGCTGCTCGCCGAGAAACGAGCTCGTGGACCGGTGAAGCGTAAGGGGAGCGCCGCCACCACGAAGAAGGCTCCGGCGAAGAAGACAACCGCGAAGAAAACCACCGCCAAGAAGGCTCCGGCAAAGAAAACGGACAAGTAGGATCGCATCATGAGACTTGGCGTACTGGATATCGGTTCGAACACCGTGCACCTCTTGCTGGTGGACGCTTACCCCGGTGCTCGACCGGTACCCTACGCCTCGCATAAGCGACCGCTATCGTTGGTGCGTTATCTCAATGAATATGGTGCGATCACCGAAGAAGGCCAGAACGAACTGATCAGCTTCATCAACGAGGCTTCGCAGTTCGCCCGCAACCATCAGGTTGAGGACTTCATGGCCTTCTGTACTTCGGCGATCCGCGAATCCTCGAACGGTAGCGCCGTGCTGGAACGCGTCAACGCGGAGACCGGCGTGGTGCTCATGGAGCTCACCGGTGAGCAGGAAGCTGGAATGACCTTCTACGCGGTGCGCCGCTGGTTTGGCTGGTCCAGTGACTCGATCCTCAACTTGGACATGGGCGGCGGTTCGCTGGAACTGGCACGAGGCTCCGACGAATTCCCGGAAAAGGCCTTTTCGGTGCCGTTGGGAGCCGGCCGGTTGACCCGTGAGTGGTTACCCGATGACCTGCCCAGTATCAAGCAGGTCAAAGAGCTACGCACCTACGTGCGTGATGTGTTGGAGGATCCGGCCACGGAACTTCGACAATATGGAAAGCCCACGTTGGCCACCGCCACCTCGAAGACTTTCCGTTCGCTGGCCCGCATCACCGGCGCCGCCCCCAGTATTGAGGGGCCATACGTCAAACGGGTGCTACAGCGCGACGCGTTGAAACTCTGGACCAATCGGCTCACCGCCATGAGTTGGTCCGAACGCGCCGAACTGCCCGGGGTCTCGGAGATCCGTGCCCCGCAGTTGCTCGCGGGCGCCATTGTTGCGGCCGAAGCCATGAGCGCGCTGAAATTGAAGACCGTACGCATCTGCCCCTGGGCATTGCGTGAAGGTCTGATGTTGCGGCGTTTTGATCACGTTATCTATGATTCTGCGACACCGCTTAGTAGTAGCGTGGGAGTAGGCGAGGTTGCGCTCGGTTCCGGATTCAGCCAAATGCTGCCGGCCGGAAGCGAATAGCACCACCGCAGAGCCCACACGGGCCACAAGAGAGCAGGAGCGTGCAAGGTATGAATCAGAATGACAGCGCCGCAGCAATCCCTGTGACACTCTCGAGCGCCTCGGTGTACCCGTTGACCGTTCATGACGCCTTCGCCATTGCCAAAGACGTTGGCTATGACGGTATGGAGGTACTGGTCACCGGTAACCAGGCCACACAGTCGGCCACGGCCCTCGCGGCGTTAAGCGACAAATACGAACTGCCGATCATGGCCATCCACGCACCAACGCTGTTGCTCACGCAGCAGGTCTGGGGTTCGGCGTGGGCCAAAATCGAGCGGTCGGTCATTCTGGCCAAAGCCGTCGGGGCCAGCGTGGTGGTGGCTCACCCACCCTTCCGTTGGCAAGGTAACTACGCCGAAGAATTCGCCGTTGGCGTCCGCCGGATCACCGAATCCACGGGTATGAAGATCGCCGTGGAGAACATGTATCCGTGGCGGGCGCGGGGACGCGAAGCCAAGATGTATCTGCCGCACTGGAACCCGGTACCTCAGGACTACCAGCACGTGACCTGGGATTTCTCACATGCCGCGATTGCCAATATGGACTCGCATGCCGCCATGCGAGAGCTCGGTTCTAGGCTCAGCCACGTCCACCTCTGCGACGGTTTGGATAACGGCAAGGACGAACACTTGGTGCCGGGTTTGGGCACGCAGCCGGTGGCCGAATCCCTGACCTACCTGCGCGAAAGCGACTTTGACGGCGTGGTCGCGGTGGAAGTTTCGACGCGCCGAGCCAAGCAGATGGGGCATAAGGAGGAATGGCTGGCGAAGACCTTGGACTATGCCCGGAAGTACCTTAATGTCACCTCCGACACTCAGGCTTTGACACAATAGCCCTATGAGCGACGCTACACAGAACCTGAAATTAGCATTCCTTGGCGCCGGATCGATGAATGGCGCCATCCTGCGCGGCATTCTTGGCGCAGGACATGATCCGCAGAACATTACCGCCACCGTGCGCAGCGAGACTCGTCGCCAAGAGCTTGAAGAGCTCGGCATCAACGTCGTGGTCACCGGCGAAAACCCAGAGCATAACGCCCGGGTCGCCGCAGAATCTGACGTCGTGTTCTTGGGCGTCAAACCGGTAGGAATCACCGCCCTCTGCCAAGACATCTCCGCGGCGCTACGACCGGAGACCGTTGTGGTTTCCGTGGCCGCCGCCATCACCCTGGCCACCATGGCCGCCAACTTGCCTGAGGGGCAGCCGCTGGTTCGATCCATGCCCAATACTCCGCTGATGGTGGGTGCTGGCGTGGTTGGCTTGAGCCCGGCCGAGGCGGTCAGCGAGCAGCAGGTGAGCATCGTCCACGACCTATTCGCTTCCAGCGGCGATGTGCACGTGGTGCCCGAAAGCCAGATCGACGCGCTCTCGGCCATTTCCGGATCCGGCCCGGCCTACGCGTTTTATCTGGCCGAGGCCATGGCCAACGCGGGCATCGAGCTGGGACTCGATGAAAAGCTGGCCAAGGACTTGGCTCGGGCAACCGTTGCAGGTGCCGGAAAGATGCTTGCCGACCCAAGCGTGGATGCCGCCCAGTTGCGCCGCAACGTCACCAGCCCGAAGGGCACTACCGAACAGGCCATCTTGGCCTTCGATGAGGGTGGAATTCCAGCCATTATCGCCACCGGTGCCAAGGCGGCAACGGCACGTGCCGCACAGCTCAGCCGGGAACTTGGCTAGCAACTAGCCAACCCACCAGAGATCGTCAGCCGGTCCGGTGACACCAGCATGCGCTGGATGTCGCCGGGCCGGTCTGCGTGTGCCTCGGCCTCTATGGACTACGGAGAAGCGCAGTTGCTGCTCTATCCCGAGACCGAATAGTGGGATGGCCCTGCGGGTAGGCTACTTTTCATCGTTCAGACTGTAGAGAGGACTTCGGCAAATTAGCGAACCGATCAGCCCCGAGGAGATCGCGCGGACGATCTGCGCGGGCCAGATCGACCAGGCCGTGCAGATGACGCTCAGTTCGGCATGGCGCGTAGGGGCAATTATCGACTCGTTCGATGCGCAGGAACTCGACGATCATGCCGAGCACTACGTGCAGTTCACTGAGCGTTGGTTTGCATCGATTGATGCCGGAGAACAATTAGAAATTGCTCAGTGGGCACAGACTTGTGCGGTACTCGAGTGGTGCCATATTCCAGACGTACGAGCCTGGGCGGCAGACTTACTTCTGCGCGCCATTAAGGCACAAATTGCCGTTATTGCGGATCTGGCAGATACCGCTGAAATTTATGCTGATGGACCAGACGCCGGGATATCGAAGAGATCCGCGTCGGCGATTCGAGAGTCGGCAACGAAATTGCGCAATATTCCCTGGCCTGAGCTTGAAGTGCCGGAAAGCGGCTGATCAGCAGATCGCACCCAGCCTGGGGTGAAGGCTACCCCCGTCCGAACTCCAAGTCGCGTCTTCCGTGCTGCGCATAAGGTTTCAGATCACGAAGGGCCGTTGCCGCTCGATGACGCCAATTGGCGCGTTTCGAGCAACGGACGGAAACGATCTCCAGCTAGCGGCGACGTATCCCTGGGTGCCCGAGACGTAGGTAGATAGCCTCATGCAACCGATGGCCAGGCGCTGTCGCACGCTCGAGTCGACGGCGCAGCGCGAAGGCAGACGCCGGCCGATGGTTGGCCAGCGTCTTTTCGCAAGCGGGCCTCTAGGGGCGGGCTGCGAAGCGCTCGAGGAGGTCTACGTGCCCGGAAACGATCAATACATCGCGGCGGGTCACGATGGTGTCTGGAACGGCGTAGGTGAAGTCCTCACCGGGAGACTTCACACCCACAATGGTCACTCCGTACTTGGAGCGCACCTGCGACTGGGCGAGCGTGAACCCCTGGGTTTCCTTCGGCGGGTACATCTTGACGATCGCAAAGCCATCGTCGAACTCGATGAAGTCCAGCATGCGTCCACCCACGAGGTGCGCGGCGCGGACCCCGGCATCGGCCTCGGGGTAGATGACGTGATTGGCGCCGATACGGGTCAGAATCTTGCCGTGCGAGGGCGTGATGGCCTTAACCCACAGGTGTTCGATGCCCAGATCAACGAGGTTAACGGTAATAAGCACCGAGGACTCAATGGAAGTACCGACGCCCACCACGGCGGAGGAGAACTCTTGAGCTCCGAGCTGGCGGAGCGCATCAATATTGGTGGCATCCGCGGAGACAACGTGCGTTAGCGTGCTGGCCCATTTTTGCACCAGTTCCTGGTTGCGTTCGATGGCCAGCACTTCGCGGCCCTGCTTGACGAGTTGCTCGGCCACGGCAGCGCCGAAACGGCCCAGACCGATGACGAGGATCGGTGCATTGTGGTCGATTTGATTCTCAGCCAATGATCGGCCTTTCTTCCGGGAACTGATACAGCGTATCGCGGTGGCGTAGGGCCAGTGCGCTGGCTAGGGTGATGCTGCCGATACGGCCGGTGAACATCAGTGCGCTAAGAACGTATTTGCCGGCCGGCGGCATCTCGGCCGAGACGTTCATGGATAGGCCCACCGTACCGAATGCCGAAATGGCTTCGAAAAGGGCCCGCGAAAAAATGACTTCCGGATCGATGACCAGCAGTAGGGCAGTGCCGAGCATCACCAGGGTGGCGCCCAATGCGACCACGGAGATCGCCACGCGCATGGTGGCTGCCGGAATCCGACGGCCAAAGGCACGAACCTCGTTATCGCCGCGCACCTCGGCCAGGATGGCCAAGAACATTACGGCAATGGTGGTGACCTTGATACCGCCGGCTGTCGATGCCGAGCCGCCGCCGGCAAACATGAGCGCGTCGGTGATGAGCACGGTGACGGGTTCGAGGTCGTTCTGATCCACCAGATTAAAGCCGCCCGAACGGGTCATGATGGAGGCGAAGAGACCATGAATTATTTTGTCGCTGACGCTTTCACTGCCGACGGTTTGCGGATTGTTCCATTCGCACAGCAGCCAAAAGAACATTCCGGCAAAGAGCAGAATTGTGGTGGTCAGCAGGGTCAGCTTCGCATGGAGGTTCCACTTGCGGACATTCAGCCCGGCAAGTAGCAGCACCATAATGGCCGGAAACCCCAAGGAACCCAGAAAAACACCGAGCATAATGGGCCCGATGATCAGTAGGTCCGTTTCATAGGGTACGAGCCCATCTGAATGCGGGGTGAAGCCCGCGTTGTTAAAGGCAGAGACCGCGTAGAACACCCCGTGCCATAGCGCTGATGCCGGACTTTCCCCCAAGGCGAAGAACCGTGGTACGAGAAGTACGGCGATAAAAGCCTGCAGGCTTACCGCGGTGGTGATCACCACGCGGAGCAAGGAACCGATTTCACCCAACGCCGAAGCGCCGGAGGCGTTGAGGGAATTCTGTGCCACAAGCTTGCCGCGTAGGCCGAGCTTGCGCGAGACGGTCAAGGAGAGAATGGAGGCCACGGTCAGGATGCCCAAACCACCGAGGAAAGCACCGATGATCATGATCAGCTGCCCGGTAAAGGACCAGTGTGTGGCGGTACTCACGGTGGTCAACCCGGTGACACAGACCGCGGAGACCGCGGTGAACATGGCGTCGTGAAGGGCGGTGGGTTTGCCGTCGGCCGAGGAGAACGGGGCCGCGAGCAGTGCCGTGAATACGGTGATGGCCAGCAGGAATACGCCCAAGGCCAGTCGGCTGGGGGAGCGCACCATGAAGTCGGCAACGGAAGTTCGCACGCGCAACCATGCCTTGCGGCGCTGTTCGCGACGCTCGGCATTGCGGCTGGACTCCGAGCTACCGGCTAAAGTCATCGATTACTGCCATCCTCAAACCTGTCATGTACCTTCCATAATTTACGCGGTATTGCGCGATTTAGCCGACTCGACGCCCAGAATGCCCTTGCGCCAGAGGGCATCGGGTGAAGCGCGTCACTCTCGGGTAGGCTGAAATGGTGTTAGATCCCGTGTATCCGCCGCAACCCACCTTGGTGATGTGGGATGAAAAGTACTTGCAGTATAAATTCAGCGACTACCATCCGATGCACCCTTGCCGTTTGGAGCTCACGCACAGACTCAGTGAACAGCTCGAGGTCTATACGGGAACCAACGTCACCATGGCAGTGCCCGAGGTGGCCACCGATGATCAGTTGGCCAAGCTTCATGCACGCGATTACATTGCCAAGGTTCAGCAGGTCAGCGCCGACCCCACGCAGTCGTTCACTGACTGGGGCCTTGGTACCGAAGACGATCCGGTGTTTGGCGGAATGCACGAGGCCAGCGCCCGGCTCTTCGGTGGTTCCTTGATCGCAGCGGAAGCCATCTTGGAAGAGCGCGCCGTGCGTGCGGTGAATTTTGCCGGAGGCATGCATCACGCCTCGCGATCCAAGGCCAGCGGTTTCTGCATCTATAACGACGTGGCCGGGGCCATCCAGCGATTACTAGATGGCGGGGTGTCGAAGATCGTCTACATCGATATCGACGCTCACCACGGAGATGGAACACAGTCTCTGTTCTGGGATGACGACCGAGTGCTGACCATCTCAATCCATGAATCCGGGCTCTCCCTCTTTCCCGGCACTGGCTTCGCTAACGAAATTGGTGGCCCCGGTGCCGCGGGGAGCGCGGTGAATCTTGCCCTGCCGGCGATGACGGGGGACGCGGGCTGGATGCGCGCGTTCCATGCCGTCGTTCCGCCGCTGGTCAAGGCCTTTGCACCCGAGGTCATCGTTTCGCAGCACGGCTGCGATGGCCACCGCGACGACGACATGACAAACCTCAAGCTGTCGGTCGACGCGCAGCGCCAGGCGGCGTTGGACATCGCCCAACTGGCCGATGAGGTGTGCGAGGGACGTTGGCTGGCGACCGGGGGAGGCGGCTATAACGTCACCGGGGTGGTACCGCGTACGTGGACCCACCTCACCGCCATCGCCGCCGGACGGCCGATTCCCTTGCGTACTTATGTGCCCGAAACTTTTCGGCGCCATGTCTTGGAGACCTATGGGCGTGCGGTGCCCTACCTCATGGGCGATGATGCTCAACTATGGTGGCGATCCTGGGAAGTTGGGTATGATCCGGCCGACCCGGTGGACCGAAGCATTATGGCGACGCGAAAGGAAGTTTTTCCGTTCCACGGACTCGATCCGTGGTTCGACTAGGAAAGTTGTATTGGCGGGTCCGTAAATTTTCATTATGGACTATTTCAGTCGCTAGTCTAGATATGTGGAGATTGAAGTAGTACTAGCAGCACTCGCCGAACCGACCCGTCGTCGGATCATGGAGGCATTAAAGGATCAGCCACTGGCCGTGGGCGATCTCGTGACCGAATTGGGAATCTCCCAGCCGACCGTGTCCAAGCATCTGAAGGTCCTGCGCGAAGCAGAACTGGTGCAGATGACCGCGCAAGGTCAGCGCCGAATCTACAGCATTCAGCCGGAACCTTTGCGCTCGCTCCTGCTGTGGGGCGAACAGTTCTTTCCGCCAAGCGAACCAGCCGAGCCGACGACGGTGGCAACGCTTGCTGCCACTGCGGACTACGAGCACGATCCCAGCGCCTTGCCCGCCGCGGCACACCAGTTGGGGCGCAGCGTGGGCCGTGGACTGGAACAGGTTACCGGCCGCGCCCAAGAAATCCTCGAGCGCTTTCCGCGCTTCGGCCGTCGCCGTTAGGACGGCACACGCTACATAGATACTCAGCCGCGCCAATGCAGTGTGGTCTAGGTTAAGTCGCAGCGTAGCGAATTTTACATGGAATTTTATTTCCATTATCGCTCCGTGGCACTCTCGACTCAGGGGATACAGCGTCGTGCTGTGAGGTTCGCGCATGTCTTTCTAGGCGCCACCCCCGCGTATTGAGGAGAAAAACTTGGACAAGCACCTAGCTACCATTCGTGAAGAGGTCTTTCGTCGGAACCCGGGGGAGTCCGAGTTCCACCAGGCTGTCACCGAGGTCTTTGAAAGCCTTGCCGCCGTATCGGTGAAGCACCCCGAGTACGCCGAAGCTGCCATTCTGCAGCGCATGTGCGAGCCTGAGCGACAGATCATCTTCCGGGTGCCGTGGACCGACGACTCGGGCAAGGTGCAGATCAACCGCGGATTCCGTGTCGAGTTCAACTCGGCGCTGGGCCCCTACAAGGGCGGGCTGCGCTTTCACCCTTCGGTGTACCTAGGCATCGTCAAGTTCCTCGGATTTGAGCAGATCTTCAAGAACTCGCTGACCGGCATGCCCATCGGCGGCGGCAAGGGTGGTTCCGACTTCGACCCGCGCGGCCGCTCCGACGGCGAAGTCATGCGCTTCTGCCAGTCCTTCATGACCGAGCTTTACCGCCACATTGGCGAATACACCGATGTCCCGGCCGGAGATATCGGCGTCGGAGGCCGTGAGATTGGCTACCTTTTCGGTCAATACAAGCGCATCACCAACCGCTACGAGTCGGGCGTGCTGACCGGCAAGGGACTATCGTGGGGCGGTTCGCTGGTGCGCCCCGAGGCCACCGGCTACGGCGCGGTGCTATTCACCCAGGAAATGCTCCGCACGCGCGGCAAGTCCTTCGACGGGCAACGAGTGGTCGTCTCCGGTTCGGGCAACGTAGCGATCCACGCCATCGAAAAGGCACAGGCGCTCGGCGCACGCGTCGTGGCTGCCTCCGACTCCGGCGGTTTCGTCGTTGACGAAAACGGGATCGACGTTGCGCTGCTACGTCAGATCAAGGAAGTCGAACGCGGTCGTATCAGCGAATACGCCGAACGCCGCGGCGGATCCAAGGTCAACTATGTGGCCGGCGGCAACGTGTGGGACGTGCAGTGCAGCGTGGCGCTGCCCTGTGCGACGCAGAACGAACTAGACGTCGACTCGGCGAAAACCATGATCGCCAACGGAACCATTGCGGTGGCCGAAGGCGCGAACATGCCGACCACCGCCGGGGCGACCGCATTGTTCCAGGAGGCCGGAGTCCTCTTCGGGCCGGGCAAGGCGGCCAACGCAGGTGGTGTGGCCACCTCGGCGCTGGAAATGCAGCAGAACGCCAGCCGTGACTCGTGGTCATTCGACTACACCGAATCACGCCTAGCCGACATCATGGTCAACATTCACGATCGTTGCGCGGCTACCGCAGACGAATACGGGGCGCCGGGCAACTATGTGGCCGGTGCAAATATCGCCGGTTTCGTGAAGGTAGCCGATGCGATGATGGCCCAGGGTTTGATCTAGCCCACCACGCCGAATGGACCGTGACCTACTCGCGCCACGCCGCGACACGTCACGGGCCATTTTGATGTTCATCACTCGTGTGTTTAGTCGTGTAAAGTTACCGAAGAACGATTAGACTGTGTACGAGCACGCGTGAATATGATGCCGATGTTGATCCACAGTCGTTTGAGTTCACGTAGGCTGGCACATCGACGAATCAGAGATCAGCGTCAGGAGAATGTTCCCTATGACGGGTAAACAGAATTTTGCAGGAGCACGATTCATGACCGTGGCGGAAGTCGCGGATATGATGCGTGTTTCCAAAATGACCGTTTACCGTCTGATTCACGCCGGCGACCTGCCCGCAGTGCAGTTCGGCCGCTCCTACCGCGTTCCGGAAAACGCCGTTGAATCCTACCTCGCTGCCGCGGCCATTGACCCGCAGCAAGGCACCGGTTCACTCGGACGATAGCCTCGCGGTGGTCAGAGCATGGCCGTACAGCGGGTAATCTATTAAGGAACGTTTAACGTCCGGTCAATCCCTGAAGACATCGCGGTTGCGGTTCTTGCCGTTAGGGGTTGGCGCATTAATTAGTTTGTGAGGAATCCACTATGGGCTCAGTTATTAAGAAGCGCCGCAAGCGCATGTCGAAGAAGAAGCACCGCAAGCTGCTTCGCAAGACCCGCCACCAGCGCCGCAACAAGAAGTAAATTCGCACTTCGCGAATTTGCCGTTGTGGCAATGTACGCCGCCGCGAGAGGTTTTCCTCCGCGGCGGCGTGGTGTTTAAAGCTCCTCGTGGTGATTCCCACGTCGGGTGACCGAGCGCTTCGCGGCCCAGATGGCACCCAGAACCCCGGCAATGCGAAGTCCGACCCGGGCGGCGCGTTGACCGGTCCGAAAATCATAGACCTGCCAGCCACAGCGTTTGGCGTAGCCACGTAGCCGCCCGTCGGGATTGATCGCGACCGGATGGCCGACCGCTTCCAAGAGTGGAATGTCGTTATACGAATCCGAGTAGGCCCACGAGCTCGACAGGCTAATCGAACGTTCGCGAGCCAAGCGACGCGCAGCCTCGGCCTTCTGCACCGCGTGCAGAATCGGCCCCTCAAGGGCGCCGGTGTACTGTCCGTCCTGCTGGGCCACCTGCGTACCCAAAGCCCCGGTGAGCCCTAGCCGACGGGCGATAACGGAGGCGACTTCATTGGGGGTGGCCGTCACCAGCCAGACTTCGCGCCCCACGGCCATATGCTGCTGGGCAATTGAGACGGTACCGGCCCAGAGTTTGGTGGCGATGAACTCGTCATAGATTTCCTCGCCGATGGCCTCCATATCAGCCACCGAGATGCGACGCACCATGGTCAGTGCGCGGTCACGAATCTTATCGATGTCGCCAAGATGCTCGCCGCGCGCGGCAAACATCGTTTGTTTCAAAGCAAAGAAGAGGATCTCGCGCCAACGGAAGAAACGGCGTTGATGCATCTTCTTGGCCAGTGCGTAGAGGGAGGCTCCGCGCACCAAGGTGTTGTCGACATCGAAAAAGGCCGCGACGCGTTCTTGCGTCGCGGCACCGTCGTCCTCGGAAAACTGCTCGTGGGGCTCCATTTGTATCATCTTATTTCATTGTCGGTGTGCCTCGGGTATGAGACATGAGAACATTAGACGGTGACTTCTTCCCCGGAAATTCAACTGTTGGTGCGCTCCGGTTGCCACCTGTGCGCAGCGGCGCGCCAGACGGTGCACGAGGTAACGCAGGAACTTTCTTTGGAGTTCAGCGAGCTCGACATCGATGAGCATCCCGCACTGCTGGAACGTCACCATGAAGAGGTACCGGTATTGCTCATCGACGGAGCGGTGCGCGACTTTTGGACGATCGATCCCGTTCGGTTACGTCGTCTGCTCACCAGCTAGCGTTCGGCCGCTGCCGTCCTTCAGTTTTAGACCCGAAAGGTGTATGTGCCCGCCAACGATGCCCGCGCCCTACCCGAGGCGACTCTAAACCGCTTGACCCGTTACCTGCGCGCTCTGCGGGCCTTGCACGTGCGGGGGATTGAACGCACCAGTTCGGGGGTGCTGGCCACCGAGGCCGGCGTGAACCCCGCGATCCTGCGTAAAGACCTTTCACTCTTAGGTTCGTATGGCACACGGGGTGTGGGTTACGTAGTCAAGGATCTGGCCGACCACATTGAGCGGACCATGGGTTTGGATCACCCATGGAATGTCGCCATCATCGGTGCCGGCAACCTTGGGCGGGCCTTGAGCGGTTACGGCGGCTTCTCGAACCGCGGTTTCAATGTCAAAGCACTACTGGATAGTTCCGCGGATCTGATCGGGACACCTGTCGGTAAACTCCGCGTCCAACCGGTCGGTTCCTTATCTCGAGTCGTCGAAGACCTGGAGATCAACATGGCCGTGCTTGCCATCCCCTCCAGAGAAGCTCAGCAGCTGGTGGACGAGCTCGTGGAGGCCGGCGTGCGGAACATCCTGAGTTTCGCGCAAGGGGCGTTGACGGTTCCCGACACGGTGAGTTTGCGACGCGTGGATCTGTCCACGGAGCTTCAGATCCTTGCCTATCACGCGGTACAACGTAGCGAAGAGGACACAGAGAAGTGAATCTTCGCCTTGTTCAGGCAGATTAATGGACTTCGGCCCCGAAACCCATGCCGGGTTTCGGGGCCGAAATCTACGCCGAAGTGTGGTTTTTAGCGGAAACCAGCCCTGCGTGCCATCCGGCGCTGGCGAATGTAGTCGCTCGAGGGGCGCAACCACGCGCACACCACGCCGGCAATGCCGGAGAGGATCGACGCGACGAACACCAGGTTCAAGATGGTGCTATCGGCGGCCGAGGCGTAGAGGGCCACGACCGGGACGTAGATGAAGCCAAGCAGCGAGATGACGCCGAAGATCGTGGCGATAATGCGGAAAGCGTTGATGCCACGCCATACCAAGAAGCCCACCAAAAGGTAGAGCAACACCGAGATGATGGCGCCGGCCATAACCGAACCGGCGAGGGTGCTGTTCACGAGGGAAATGAACTGTTCCGGATTCTCCAAGAGCTGTCGCATCTCCTCGGTCTCCGGCGAGGAGCCGCTGGCTTCGAGTTGCATGCGCATCTGCTCTTCGAACATGCCCCACTCCGAACGGATCATATTGGTGATCAGTTCGCTTTGGACCAGTAAGAAGTTAGAGATTGCGCTGAGCACACCGGCGGCGGCAATGAAAATAAAGGCCAGGTTCAAGGTCATGGGGCGCTGCGTGGGCGGCTGGACCGGTGCATAGCCACCCTGCGATCCGTCCGAGGCCGAGTAGGCCATCGGCGCGCCATAGGCATTGGTATCACCCTGCGCGCCGGGCTGACCGTAAGGGTTCTCGCCATAAGGGTTCTGACCGTAGGGAGCCCCCGGCGTAGAGCCCGGGTTATAAGGCTGGCCTGGCTGGTTGGGGTCGTGCGGCTGATAAGGGTCGTTAGTACTCATGCGAATCTCCTGCGGTAGTTGGTGCTATCTCCAGCCTAATTGCCACGTCGCGGTACGTTGACCATCCCAAAGGATGGTTTTTACTTATGGGAATACCATGCAGGAGCTGTGAATACTTGATCACGGACACATTTGTCATCACCGGCCGTTAATGTTTGAGACACTGGAAGCATGCCACGATCGACCGTTCATTTGTTGCGCCATGGGGAAGTTTTTAACCCGGACAAAGTGCTCTACGGGCGGATTCCCGGTTATGGCTTGTCACCTCTGGGTTTTGAAATGGCTGATCGAGCCGGAGAGTATTTCGAAGCCAAGGCGGCGCAGGGAGCGAAGATCGTGCGACTGGTCGCATCGCCGCTCATCCGTGCTCAACAGACCGCGCAACCCACCGCGCAAGCGCTCGACCTTCCGGTGTTGACCGACGACCGCGTGATCGAAGCTGGCAACAAATTCGAAGGCCTCTCGCGCGTGTCCAAACGACTGCGCAACCCTCGACTCTGGCCATTGTTACGTAACCCTCTGCAGCCTTCTTGGGGCGAACCCTATGCACAACAGGTTGCGCGCATGCGTGAAGCCATGGATGAACATCGACGGCTCGCGCTCGAAGCCGGCGGGGACGGGGCAGAAACCATCATTGTCAGTCACCAGCTCCCCATCTGGGTGACCCGGCGCAGTGCCGAAGGCCAACGACTATGGCATGACCCGCGTAGGCGTGAATGCACGCTAACCTCGGTGACCAGCTTTGAATTCGATGGTGACCAACTAGTTTCTGTCAGCTACGACGAACCAAGCCGCGACCTGCTGGCCGGCGCGGCGAATATTCCGGGAGCCTAGCGCATGAGTGAAGCGAAGAATTATTCCGTGCCCAGCCGCCGGACCGTGGTGCGATCACTACTACTCGGTGCCCTGATCGCGCCCTTGGCCGCCTGCTCAGTGGAGGAGGACCCACTGGCCAAACAGGCCAAGGATGGCGCCGGAAAGAACTACATTGCCGGCGACGGAGCGGTGGAGGAGTACTCGCTTGACGAGCGCACCGACCCGGTGACCCTTACCACCAGCACCTACCAGGGCAGCGAAATTGACTTTGCCGACTGGAGCGGCGCACCGATCGTGCTGAACTTCTGGTATGCCGCCTGTGCACCGTGCCGTATCGAGGCCCCACATCTGCGTGAGCTAGCCGAACACTTCGGCTCCAAGGTGCATTTCCTTGGAGTCAATGTGCGCGATGAAGAGGCAGCCGCTACGGCCTTTGAACGCGAATTCGAGGTGCCCTACGAGTCGGTCAACGACATCGACGGCAAGATTCAGCTCGCCATGACCAAATATGTGCCCTTGCAGGCGGTTCCCACCACGCTGGTGCTCGACCGCAAGGGACGGGTGCGTGCCCGAGTCATCGGAGCCATCGAGAAGAGCACCTTGAAGTCGTTGATCGACTCGGCTCTGACCGAGCAACTATGAGCCCCGCCCTGGCCGCCTCCAACCAGTTCGCCGACATCGCGCTGGATGGTTCGCTCCTCATTGCCGCGCCGGTGGCGATACTCGCCGGGCTCGTCTCTTTCCTATCACCGTGCGTGCTCCCGCTGGTTCCCGGCTATCTCGGCTACGTCACCGGTTTGACCGGTGCCGACCTTTCGGAGCATCGCAAGGGACGCGTGCTGGGCGGGGTGCTGCTGTTTATCGGCGGATTCTCGATCGTTTTCATGTCGGCAGGGGTGCTCTTTAGCCAATTAGCCGCCTGGATGCGCTTCAACGGCGGCTGGGTGACCCAGTTGCTGGGCCTGGTGGTCATCCTCATGGGCGTTGTCTTCATGGGAGGGATCTCCTGGCTGCAGCGTGATGCGAAAATTCATCGGCGGCCGCCCGCGGGCCTGTGGGGTGCCCCGGTGCTGGGACTGACCTTCGGACTGGGCTGGGCACCATGCATCGGGCCAACCCTTTCGGCGGTGCTGATCATGTCCACCGGAAGCAACGCCAACGCAGGGCGCGGTGCGTTGCTCACCGCCTTCTACTGCATCGGCTTGGGATTGCCGTTCGTCCTGATCGCGCTGGGCATGCAGCGTGGCATGCAGGCACTGGCATTTTTCCGTCGGCACCAAATGCTCGTCATGCGTCTAGGCGGCGGATTGCTGATCCTGCTCGGCCTGTTAATGGTCTCCGGCCTATGGGGAGGTTGGGTGACCGAATTGCAAAACTGGTTTGCCAATGAAGTGAGGTTGCCCATCTGATGGCGAAGAACAAGCGCACCAAGAAACCACATACCGATGCACCCGCACTAGGGTTTATCGGCAGCCTGCGCTGGATCTGGACCCAGTTGACCTCCATGCCCACCGCGTTGTTTTTGTTGCTGCTTCTGGCGGTGGCCGCGGTGCCCGGTTCGATATTCCCGCAGCGTCGCGTCAATCCGGAGCTGGTCACACAGTATCTGACCGATAACCCCGTTTCGGGCCCGTGGCTGGATCGCTTCCAACTTTTCGATGTGTACTCCTCGGCCTGGTTCTCGGCAATCTATCTGCTGCTGTTCATCTCCTTGGTCGGTTGCATTATTCCGCGCATTAAAAAGCACGCGATTGCCTTGCGCAGCAAGCCACCACGGACCCCAGCCAAACTTGAACGACTTCCGCAGTACACCCGGTTGGAGCTCGACCCGGCACAAGCCGCCACCATCACCGCGGATCAGCTGGTTTCCGATGGGCACCGCATCCTGCGCAAGCGCGGATACCGCGTAGATCGCCGTGATGACGCAGGGGTGCTCTCCGTCTCCGCCGAGCGCGGTTACGTGCGTGAGATCGGCAATATCGTCTTCCACACCTCGCTTCTGGGCATCCTGCTCTCGATGGCCATTGGTGGTGCCTTTGGCTACAGCGGCCAGCGCATCGTGGTCGAGGGGGAGACGTTCGTCAATTCGCTCGTGTCCTACGACTCCTTTAGCCCCGGAACGAACTTCGACGCGAAGAACCTCGAACCCTATTCGGTGGGCCTGGACAAGTTCGACATCACCTTTGACCGCGAATCTGAAACGCACTTCGGTCAGCCCCTGGACTTCACCGCCCACGTCACCACCCGGCGGAGTCCGGACGCCGAAGCTCAGAAGGAAGACCTGAAGGTCAATCACCCGCTGCGTATCAACGGCGCCGATGTGTATCTGGTTGGCAATGGCTACGCACCGGTGGTGACGGTCAAGGACGGCGAGGGCAAGGTCGCGTTCTCCGGTCCGGTCGTATCTACCCCGCAAGACTCTGTCTACACCTCGGTGATGGTGCTGAAGGTGCCCGACGCTAATCCCGAACAGCTTGGTTTCACCGGGTTCCTTTTGCCCACCGCCCTCGTGGATGAAACGGGCTTCGGAATTTCCGGTGACCCCAACGCCATTAACCCGCAGCTGCATCTGAACTCCTACTACGGAGACCTCGGACTCGACGAGGGTAAGCCACAGAATGTCTATGTGCTGGACACCGATAAGCTCACCGAACTGAATTCACGCAGTCAGGATGCCGGCGGCATCATTCTCGAGGCGGGGCAGACCTACGAACTGCCCGATGGCAAGGGCAGCATCTCCTTCGATGACCTCAAACGCTTTGTGGCACTTGACGTGAACTACGACCCGGGCAAGGCCCCCATCGCGGTGTGCGCCTTCCTGGCCTTGGCCGGGCTTGCCATTTCGCTCTTCACCCCGCGTCGCCGCGTCTGGCTGCGACCGATCACCGATGAACAGGGTCTACGCGGCGTAGAATTCGCCTTACTAGCCCGCGGCGAGGACCCCCGACTGCAACGCGAGGCCGCGGAGTTGTCAAAGATTTTCCATAACACCTGGCCGCTGGCCGAGAAGTCGAAGGACTTAGGAGAAGTGAATGCTTAGGATCGCTACTTTGGCGCCCATCAATGAAACCTTAGGCACCTACAGCCAGCTGTTCATGCTGTTGGCGGCCATGGTCTATATGGTGGCGTTCATCTGCTTCGCTTTGGACCTGGCTAAAACCAATAAGACCATCGCCGCCCTCGACGCGAAGGCACTGGAAGAAGACCAGCGCGTGCTGGCCAGCGCCGGTGGGCAGAATGCTGCCGCAATCGGTACCGTGATGCCGACGCGTCGGGGCAATAGCGGCCGAGCGGATAACGTCGGCGAGGACGTGGTCAACGACGAGATGACCTACACCGCGCTTTCCCCCAAGCGTGGGATCGCGAAGATCGCCGTGGTGCTGACCTGGCTGGCCGTGGCCCTGCACGGCTTCGCGGTGGTTAGTCGCGGATTGGCGGCACACCGTGTGCCGTGGGGCAATATGTATGAGTTCCTCACCACCGGTGCCTTCGTGGTGGCGTTTGTCTATCTGGTGGCGTTGTTCTTCAAGGATTTGCGCTTCGTGGGCAGCTTCATCATCGGGCTGGTTACCCTGATGCTCTGCGCCGCCACCATTGGCTTCCCCACCCCAGTGGGGCACTTGGTGCCGGCCCTGCAGAGCCCGTGGATCGTTATCCACGTATCGATCGCCGTGCTGGCCAGCGCGCTGTTCTCGATCTCCTTTGCGATGAACGTGCTGCAACTTCTGCAGCACTCCCGGATGAACCGGTTGGCCGAGGGCAAGGAAGACAAACTGCCCTTCATGCGCTTGGTGCCGGGGGCCGGGGCGCTGGAGAACTTCGCCTACCGCATCAACACCATCGCCTTCGTGATGTGGACCTTTACGGTCATGGCCGGGGCGATCTGGGCCGAAGCGGCCTGGGGACGCTACTGGGGGTGGGACCCGAAGGAAGTTTGGTCCTTCGTGATCTGGGTGGTTTACGCCGGTTACCTGCATGCCCGCGCCACCGGTGGCTGGACCGGACCGCGTTCGGCATGGCTGTCGATCATCGGCTACGGATGCGTGATCTTCAACTTCACGATCGTGAATATCTACTTCAACGGCCTGCACTCCTACGCCGGCGTCTAGACGGTACGCCCCGCAGGAGCAGAAACGGCGAAGCCTCCGAGCCAATCGTGGTTCGGAGGCTTCGCCGTTTTAACGCTGGGCACTAATGCGCAGGCTAGGACTCATTCGGTGGGTTGGGGTCGTCCTTGGGTTTCTTGAGTTCGTCCTCGCGTTTTTTGAGTTCTTCCTCACGGGCCTTCAACTCGGCCTCGCGCTGCTGCTGTTTGCGCCACGTCTCGAGTTGGCGCAGGAATTGCTCGTCATCATCCGGGGCACCGCTGGGGGTACCCGGCGCCGGTTTTGTGCTCTCCGGGCGGCCTAGCAGGAACCATAATCCGGCACCAATAAAGGGCAAGAGGATGATCACCACGACCCAGGCTGGTTTGGACAGTGAGCGCACCTGATAGCGGTCTGCACGGGTGCACTCCACCAAGGTGTAGACGGTCAACGCCAAGGCGATTGGCGCGGCATACAGCAGAAAACGAACCATACCTACAGTCTAGTTTCCGTTGGGCCCGGTGAAGATCGCTAAACTGTAACATATGCAGTTTCTGAAGTATTCGTTGCTCCGATTGGGGCTGTTCGCCGCCGTTTTCCTGTTGCTGGCCTGGGGCCTACGCTGGGGCGTGTTTACCGCCGGGATCGTGGCCTTGGTGATTGCCTTCGCGGTGAGCTATTTGTTCTTCAACAAGCTGCGCCTGCAGGCCAATGAGGACATCCGCAAGGCCTTTAGCAAGACCAGCGCCAACAAGACCGAGGCCCAGCTAGCCGACGAGGCAGTCGAAGACGCCTATGACGAGCAGCGGCGTCGTGCCGAGGGCCAAGAGTAGCCTAGAACCACACCTTCAGCAGCACTGCCGCGGCGAAGAGCAATGCGTAGAGCAGGTTCACGACTCCGGTGAGCTTCAGGACCTGGACAAGCTTGGGAAGTCGCCGTTCGCGCAGCATCAGCCAGCAGGGCCACGCCGCCGGGAGCAGGCTGAGCAGGATCAGCCACATGAACGGAAAATCGAGGGTCAGTAGCAGCGGCAACAGAATGGCCGTGCTGATCATCAACACATAGCTCAGCCGTGCCCACTGTTCGCCCAGACGTACCGCAAGGGTCAGCTTGCCGACCTCGCGGTCGGTGGGGATATCGCGCACATTGTTGGCCATCAATAGCGCGCAACCGATCAGACCGGTGCCGATGGCGCCAAGCAGGCTGGGGTACGTGATGCGCCCGATCTGGGTGAAGGTGGTGCCCATGGTGGCAACGAGACCGAAGAAGATAAAGACATACACGTCACCCCAGCCGCGGTAGCCATAGGGGTTCTTCCCGCCGGTGTAGCCCCAGGCGGCGAAAATGGCCGCCACACCGACCAAGAGCAGGGGCCAAGCCTGGGAGATCACCACCAGCACGAGGCCGCAGGCGGCGGCCAGCCCGAAGCAGGCGAAGGCAGCGTTGCGTACCGTGGTGGGTTCGGCGAGCTTCGAGGCGGTCAGACGCAGCGGTCCGACGCGCTCATCATCGGTGCCGCGAATCCCATCGGAGTAGTCGTTGGCGTAGTTCACGCCCACCTGCAGCAGCAGACCCACCAGCAGGGCGAGCAGGGCCGGCAGTGGTCGGAATACACCGTCGTATCCGATGGCGGCGGCCGTGCCGATGATGATCGGAGCGATGACGATCGGCAGGGTGCGCAAACGCGCGCCGGCTACCCACTGGGAGAGCGTGGCCACGACTTGGGGTCCTTTCGGAAATGAAAAATTTGTACCCTTTAGTTTCCCGCGGATTCGGATGCTTGGCGAATCGAGCCGGTCTACTGGCTGAGGTCCTCGATGATCTTGCGGCGATCGAATTTCCCGTTCGGAAGCATCGGTAGCCCGTCACGGTAATGCTTGGTGCGTTTAGGCACCGCATGGGGGCCAATGGCCTGGCGCACCGCGGCGAAGGCGACGTTGGTGTCGGTCGGGCCGGAGTACCCGAGTCCCACCGCCTGGCCCCACTGCGCGTCGGGAACCGGCACGACGAGTACCTGATCGAAGAATTCCTCGAGGTGGGCGGTGAGCTGGCCGGCCGAGAGCTTGAGGCCGCCGGTGTTGATCACATCGTCGAGGCGACCGGAAATTTGTAGCCGCTGACCGCGCACGGTCCCGGCGTCGTCGGTGAGGTACCAGCGTTCGCCGTCGATGAGTGGGAAATGCTCGGCGGTGCCCGCCGGGTCACCGAGGTAGCCGTCGGCAAGCATCGGGCCGGTGACGCGAACCCGGCCCTCGGCGCCTACGGCGAGTTTGACCCCGGGCAGTGCGGTGCCGTTATACACCAGCCCGCCAGCGGTTTCACTGGAACCGTAGGTTTGGAAGATCCGCAGGCCGTGGTGCCGGGCCCGCATGAGCAGATCACGGCTGGCCCGTGCTCCACCGAGCAGGATCGCGTCGAAGCGCTTGAGCACGGCCACCGTCTGCGCCGAGGGGGAATCCAATAGTCGGGCCAGCTGGGTAGGCACCAGCGCGGTAAGCCGCTTCTTCTCGAGCATGGACTCGGCGGCCTGCGTGAATCCGGCCGGTGTGAACGTGCCCTCCTCCGGCAGCAGCACCGGACGGGTTCCGGCGAACAGCGATCGGGTGAGCACGCTCAGCCCGGCGATGTAGTGCACGGGCAGGGCCAAGAGCCATTGGCCCTCGAAACCGAGATATTCGGCGGTGGCCTGCGCGCTGGAGGCCATGGCCTCCACCGACAGCACCGTGCGCTTGGCCCGGCCGGTGGAACCGGAGGTGCGCACCACCAGCAGTGGCTGCTCATATCCGCGCAACTCCTGCTCCGTGAGTTGCTCGACCCGTACGCCATCGGGGGAGCTGGCGTCGGCCACGACCTCGATGGCCGGTCCGTCGGCGTTAATGCCGGCGGCCAGCTTCGAGAGCAGGCTCAGGTGTAGGGCTTCACTGGACATGGGCGGCGGCCTTTGCTGTTAGAAGTAGTACGGGTGGGAGGACCAATCCGGGTCTCGCTTGGCCAGGAAGGCGTCGCGTCCCTCCACCGCCTCGTCGGTCATATAGGCCATGCGGGTGGCTTCACCGGCGAAGACCTGCTGTCCGGCCAGTCCGTCGTCGGCGAGGTTGAACGCAAATTTGAGCATTCGGATGGCCTGCGGCGACTGGCGGGCAATATCCGCGGCATACTCCAAGGCGACCTCTTCGAGCCGGGCGTGATCCACGGCCTCGTTGACGGCGCCCATGCGCACCATGTCCTCGGCCGAGTATTCACGGGCCAAGAAGAAGATTTCGCGGGCGGTTTTCTGCCCGACCTGACGCGCCAGCAGGGCGGAGCCGTAGCCGGCGTCGAAGGAACCTACGGTGGCATCGGTCTGCTTGAACTTCCCGTGCTCGCGGCTGGCGATGGTCAGATCGGAGACCACATGCAGCGAATGTCCACCGCCGGCGGCCCAGCCGTTGACCACGCAGAGCACCACCTTGGGCATGGTGCGCATCAGGCGTTGGACCTCGAGGATGTGCAACCGGCCGGCGCGGGCCGGATCGATAGATTCGCGGGTCTCACCCTCGGCGTAGCGGTAGCCGTCGCGGCCGCGGATGCGCTGATCGCCGCCGGAGCAGAAGGCGAAGCCGCCGTCCTTGGGGGAGGGGCCGTTGCCGGTGAGCAGTACCGTGGCCACGTCCGAGGTCATGCGGGCGTGGTCCATCGCGCGATAGAGTTCGTCCACGGTGTGTGGGCGGAAGGCGTTGCGTACTTCGGGGCGGTCGAAGGCAATGCGCACGGTGGGCAGGTCGCGGAGCACGCTGCCGGAGGCGTCGCGCTCTACCTGACGGTGGTAGGTGATGTCGGTGAAGTCGAAGCCTTCGACTTCGCGCCAGCGCGAGGGATCGAAGGTGTCCGAAACCTTCGCGGGCAAAGAAGGATTGTCTACGGTACTCACCTTATGAATGCTAGTCGCTTCCGTGCTCAGGGTTCGAACTTGCGTCCGCGATTTTCCGTTGCGGGTTGGTCGGTTCGCACCTTGGGCCTTGACGCTGGTCACACCGGAATGTGATTCTATTAGTGAACGAATGGTCGGTAAGTAACCCGTGGGGCGGAGCGCCGCATGACGAAGGAGTATTCATGACCGAGGCATTTCTGGTGGGCGGTTCGCGCACGGCGGTTGGACGCTACGGTGGCGCCCTGAGCGCGGTGCGTCCCGACGATCTGGCGGCGGCGACCATTAAGGACGTGATCGACAAGGCCGGGATCGACCCGGCACTGGTCGACGAGGTCATCCTCGGCAACGCGAATGGGGCCGGTGAAGAAAACCGGAATGTCGCCCGGATGAGCTGGTTGCTGGCCGGTTTCCCCGACAGCGTACCGGGCATCACGGTGAACCGGCTCTGTGCCTCCGGGATGAGCGCCATTACCCTGGCGAGCCAGATGATCAAATCCGGTGCCGCCGACATTGTGGTGGCCGGTGGCGTGGAATCCATGTCGCGGGCCCCGTGGGTGATGGAGAAGCCGGCAAAGGCCTTCGCCAAGCCCGGCGAGGTCTACGACACCTCCATTGGCTGGCGTTTCCCCAACCCGAAGTTCCTCTCCGGGGAGCTCTCCCGCGATGGCAAGGCCACGTACTCGATGCCGGAGACCGCCGAAGAGGTCGCTCGGGTCTACAACGTCTCGCGTGAAGATTGCGATGCCTTCGCGGTGCAGTCTCACGCCCGAGCGCTGGCCGCGATCGAGGCCGGACGCTTCGTTGACGAGATCGTCCCGATCACCGTCCGTGGGCGCAAGGCCGATACCGTGGTGGATACCGACGAGGGGCCACGCCCAGGAACCACCGCCGAAGTCTTAGCCGGTCTGCGCCCGGTCGTCAGCGGGGGCTCGGTCGTCACCGCCGGCAACGCCTCGACCCTCAACGACGGTGCCTCGGCGATTCTGGTGGTTTCCGAACGGGCCGTCGAAAAATACGGGCTGCGAGCACGTGCCCGGGTGATTGACGGGCAGTCCGCCGGTCTGGCCCAGGAAATTATGGGCATGGGTCCGGTACCGGCAACCAACAAGGTGTTGCAACGCGCCGGGATTCAGATCGGGCAGATCGGCGCCATGGAACTGAATGAGGCCTTCGCCTCGCAGTCATTGGCGTGCATGCGCGAATTGGGGGTTGACGAGCAGATCGTCAACCGCGACGGTGGAGCGATCGCACTGGGTCACCCGCTGGGTTCCAGCGGCTCCCGGCTCGTGATCACCCTGCTCGGACGCATGGAGCGCGAACTCGCCTCAGATCAGCGCAAGCTCGGGGTCGCCACGATGTGCGTCGGTGTGGGTCAGGGCAGTGCGCTACTGGTGGAGGGCGTCTAGATGAGCTCCTTTAGCGCCGCCGATTTCACCACCCTCAAAGTCACCGAGGGAACCGACCGCTTGTGGGTGCGCCTGCATCGCCCAGAGGTCAGGAACGCCATCGATCAGCAGATGATCGATGAACTACATGCCGTCTGCGCCGAGCTCGAAGCCCGCCCGCGTATTTTGATTCTGGCCGGAAGTCCCGCCGACCCGGAGCACGGGCGCAAGGCGGTGTTCGCTTCCGGGGCCGATATTGCCCAGCTGCGCGAACGCCGCCGCGACGACGCCCTCGCCGGTATCAACTCCACCCTGTTCGACCGGGTCGCCAAACTGCCGATGCCGGTGATTGCAGCCCTCGACGGCTTCGTGCTCGGTGGTGGTGCGGAACTGGCCTACGCGGCAGACTTCCGGATCGGCACCCCAGAGGTGCGCATGGGCAACCCCGAAACCAATCTGGGCATTATGGCCGCGGCGGGAGCCACTTGGCGGCTTAAGGAGCTGGTTGGCGAACCGCTGGCGAAACTGATTTTGATGGCCGGCAAGGTGCTAACCGGCGAGCAGTGCCTTCAGACCGGCCTGGTGACGGAGCTGGTGTCCGGAACCGAATTGGATGGTGCCGCGGAGGCGCTCGCCGATCAAATTGCCGCCCAGGATCCGCTGGCGGTGCGGCTGAGCAAAACCGTGTTCCACACCCCGCGCGAGGTGCACCCCGTCATCGACACTCTGGCGCAGGGCATGCTCTTTGAATCTCAAGCCAAATTCGACCGTATGCAGGCCTTTCTTGAAAGGAAGAAGAAGTGAGCGATAACCAGGCACCCGAACGGGTCGGCGTCCTCGGCGGCGGACGAATGGGCGCAGGTATCGCCCACGGCTTCGTGCTCGCCGGATCGTCGGTGACGGTTGTGGAGCGTGACGCCGAGGCAGCCGAGGCCGCCCGCGGGCGTGTGCTCGATTCCATCGAGAAGTCCCTGGCCCGCGGATTCGCCGGTGACCGTGCCGAATTGGAATCTCGCTTGCAGGTCAGCGCCCACTACGCCGATTTCGCTCCGGCACAGCTGGTCGTTGAGGCGGTGCCCGAACTATGGGACCTGAAGGTCGAATCCTTACGCAAAGTGGAAGAGGTTATCGATTCGGAGGCCTGGTTGGCTTCGAACACCTCGTCCATCTCGGTCAGTGACCTTGCGCAGCAGTTGCAGCGCCCCGAACGTTTCCTCGGGTTGCACTTCTTCAACCCGGTCCCAGCCTCGACCCTGATCGAGGTCGTGATCGGTGCGCAAAGTGCGGCCGAGACGGCACAGATCGCTCGCGGTTGGGTGCAGGCGCTGGGCAAGACCGCCGTGGTGGTCAACGACGCTCCCGGGTTCGCCTCGTCTCGACTCGGGGTTGCCATTGCCCTGGAGGCCATGCGCATGGTCGAAGAGGGCGTGGCCAGCGCCGAAGACATCGACAATGCGATGGTGCTGGGATACAAGCACCCCACCGGTCCGCTGAAGACCACCGATATTGTGGGGCTCGATGTTCGCCTCGGCATTGCCGAGTACCTGCATGAGCGACTGGGGGAGCGCTTCGCGCCACCGCAGATCCTCAAGGATAAGGTGGCCGCCGGAGAGCTCGGTCGCAAGAGCGGACGAGGCTTTTACGACTGGTAGAAGCTATCCGGCGGCCGTCCCGCTAATACATGCTGGCCAGTAGCGAGGAGAATAACTGCTCCGGGTTCCGTTCCAGTCCCTTGGAACTGAACCAGGTGCAGATATTCACGCAGTCACGGTGCAGGAAGTCCAGCCCCTGCACGTTCCCGGCCAGATCCACACATTGCGGCATATCGATCAGCACGAGCCGGTCCCCGGCGACCAGTATGTTGTAGGGGGAGAGGTCACCGTGGGTCAGACCAGCGATGGCCAGAGACTCCATGGCGGCCTCGAGCTGTTCCCAGAGCAGCGGTAGGCGTCGATCGTGCCTAGGTAGCTGCGCCAGTCGTGGGGCAGCAGCCTGCGGATGCTCCGGGTCGGAGATGAACTCCATGAGGATCTCGGTGCCGTCGACCTGTACGGGATAGGGCACCGGCACGCCCGCCGCGTGGCAGGTTTTCAGGTAGTTCCACTCCGCGTTGACCCATTGCTGGGCGGCGACGAGTCGGCCAAAGGTACTGTTGTTGGCCACCGCGCGGTTATCGCGCGAGCGCCGGGCGGCGCGGCCCTCACTATAGGCCGCGGAGCGGGTAAATTGCGAATGATCGCGCCCGCGATAACGCTTTGCGGCCAGCAGCACCGAACGGCTATCGGTGGCTCGTTCGAGAAGAAAAACGTCACCTTCCTTGCCCGTTTTCAAAATGCCCAGTTCGGTGTCGATGGCTGCGGCATCCTCGATAATCCACTGTGGGTAGGGCTGGGGTCCGCGGCACGATTTTTCCACGTTGGGCCAGCTGGAATACCGCTGATGCTCCGGGAGCGCAGCGGGGTCTGTTGATTCGTTCCACTGCCGTTGGCGTTTGCGCAGCGGTTGAAAACTCTCAGCCTCCGTGGCCGATAAGGCGGCGGCAGAAGATGGGGTGGGGGCGATATAAGACACGGTCATAATCCTTGAGGTAATGGGGTAGGGCTGGGTGCAGATTCTGGACACTCATCGTTATCCCTCCTAAGGATCGTTAGTGATTGAGAAATCTCAATTGGTAAAACTCTACAACGCTGGCTGGCTATGGTGCAATGAATATATGAGCCCAGCTTTCGAGTACCGACCCCTGGCGGAGGATATGCCGTGGGAGGGTGCGGTCAACGCCCGCCGGATCATCGGCGGATGCTTCCGGATGGGGCGGCGGGAGTGGCTCACCGAGCGAGGCTGGCAGCAGGTGCGGGCTTCGGGCATCGCGCGCGTTATCGATCTACGCAACCCGGACGAGATTCGTACCCGCGATACCGACCCGCAAATCTCTGCGGCGGCCCTTGAGGGGCTGGAGCTACGAAATTTTCCGCTCGAGCGCCCCGGCAACGCCCGCTACGAGCGTCTCGCGGTGCCCTATATGAATCATCCGGCCCTGTATCGAGTGGTCTGCGAGGAGTTCGCTGAGCAATTGCGGGAGCTGTTTCGCTATCTGGCCGCCGATCCACGCCCGACTCTTCTGCACTGTTCGGCAGGGCGCGATCGGTCGGGGCTCATCGCCACATTGCTCTTGGCCCTGGCCGGTCGCCCGGAATTGGCCTATGAGCACGATCAGTGGGCGGTGCGCGGTATCAATGAATGGCACCGAGTGGCCCCGCGTCCGCACCCCTATGAGCGCTATCAGGGCGAAGCTGAACTATCGGCAAAGATTCGGGAGCGGGCTACGGCGCTGGCGGATTTTCTAAGCTGGCTCGGACCCGCGGATGAATATGTGGCCTCCCTGGGGTTGGACGCGACGGAGCTTAGCGCCCTTCGGGCGCTGCTCGACGTGCAGAACGCCGCAGATGCGGCCCTCTAGAGGCTAGTGACTAGGCTTGTCGATGACAAGGTTGGTGATGCGCAGGGTGCAGATCCGCCGTTGCTGCTCATCGGTGATCACCACTTCGTGACTCGTTAGTCGGCGGCCCAATTTGAGTGGGGTAGCGGTGATGGTGACCAGCCCATCGGTTGCCGAGCGGTGATGCGTGGCGTTGACATCGACGCCCACCACTACCTTGCCGAAGGTGGAGGCGTATTTCACCGCTGCCCACGAACCCACGGCCTCACCGACGGCCAGTGATGCGCCGCCGTGCAGGAGTCCGAAGGACTGAGTATTTCCGGCTACGGGCATGGTGGCCACGACTCGCTCAACGGACTCTTCGACGATGCGAACGCCCATTTTCTTGTCGAGTTCGCCCAGCTCGATCGTCCACGGTTGAAGGGAATTTTGCACGGGTTGCCTCGCTTAGGTGTTGTGACTCACGTTGTACTGTTACTGTTGATTCTAATACTGACCGATCGTTCAGGAAGGAATTATGTCGATGTCGACAGCCCAGATTGGTGTGGTCCCCAGCTTCATTGCCGGTCAATGGCAGAACCACGAGGCCCACGACGGAACCCAGGTGCTCGATGCGAACACCGGGGAACTACTGGCAACGGTGACCTCCGAGCGCCTCGACGTGGCTGCCGCCGTGCACCATGGGCGCACCGTCGGGCAGCGCTCACTCTCCGCGCTGACCCTGCATGAGCGAGCCTTGAAGCTCAAAGAACTGGCGATGTACCTGAACGAACGCCGCCCCGAGCTGTATGAACTCTCCTACCGGACTGGCGCAACCAAGATCGACTCGATGGTCGACATTGACGGCGGTATCGGTGTGCTGTTCACCTTTTCCTCGAAGGGTCGCCGCGAACTGCCCAACGCCAACGTCATCCTCGATGGCCCCAGTGAGCAGCTAAGCAAGGATGGCTCCTTCCTTGGAACACATGTTTTCACTCCGTTGGCCGGTGTGGCCGTCCAGGTCAACGCGTTCAACTTCCCGGTCTGGGGGATGCTAGAGAAATTTGCGCCGGCCTTCATCGCCGGCGTGCCAAGCATCGTCAAGCCGGCCACGCCGACCGGCTATGTGGCCGAGGCCGTGGTGCGGCTGATGCTGGATTCCGGGATTCTTCCCGAGGGTTCGTTGCAGTTGCTCTCCGGTTCGGCACGCGACATCCTGGATCATCTGGACTACCGCGATATGCTCGCCTTTACCGGGTCGGCGGCCACCGCCAACCGGCTCAAGTCTCACCCGAATGTGGTGGAGGGCGGCGTGCGCTTCACCAGCGAAACCGACTCGCTCAACGCGGCGATTCTGGGGCCCGACGCGGTCGAAGGAACGGCCGAATTCGATGCCTTCGTCAAGGCCGTGGTTACCGAAATGACGGTCAAGGCCGGGCAGAAGTGCACCGCCATTCGCCGCAGTATCGTCCCGCAGGCTCTCGTGGAGCCGGTGATCGCGGCGGTTTCGGAACGCCTCGAGCAACGCGTGGTGCTCGGTGACCCACGAGTTGAAGGGGTGACCATGGGTGCGCTGGCGTCCTTGGACCAGCTGCGCGATGTGCGCGCGGCGGTTGAAGACATGCTGGCCGCCGGTGGTGAAATTGCCTATGGGCGCTTGGATGCCCCGGCAGTGCGAGTTGCTCCGGAGAAGGACGCGGTCGCCGAGCGGGGTGCCTTCATGTCCCCGCTGGTGCTGCGCTGGGACGATCCGCAGAACCCGGTTGTGCACTCGCGTGAGGCCTTCGGACCGGTCTCATCGGTGATTGGATACGACTCGCTTGAGCAGGCCGTAGAACTAGCCGCCATGGGCTCCGGCTCTCTGGTCGCGACGGTGTGCACCAATGATGCCGAGGTCATGCGTGAGCTGACCGTGGGCATCGCCGCCCACCACGGACGTGTGCACATTCTGAACCGTGAAACCGCGCGCAGTAGCACCGGTCATGGTTCGCCGGTGCCGCACCTCGTACACGGCGGTCCAGGACGTGCCGGTGGCGGCGAAGAGCTGGGTGGTATTCGCTCGGTGAAGCACCACATGCAACGCACCGCGGTGCAGGGCTCGCCGAACATGCTGACGGCATTGACCGGCGTCTGGCACACCGGCGCGGATCAGCGACTGGCCGGCTGCGAACGCTTTGGCGGGCAGAGCCAGAACGTGCACCCATTCCGTAAATCGCTCGCCGAACTGTCCATTGGCGATGGCTTTGCCTCGGACCTGCGCAAGGTTACCTTGCAGGATATTAGCGATTTCGCCACCAGTACGGGCGATACGTTCTATGCCCATACGCAACAAGAAGCCGCCGCAGCGAACCCGTTCTTCCCCGGAATCGTGGCGCACGGGTACCTGCTGGTTTCTTGGGCGGCCGGATTGTTCGTGGAGCCGGCTCCGGGGCCCGTGCTGGCTAATTACGGGCTGGAAAATCTGCGCTTCATTACCCCGGTTGCTGCTGGCGATTCGATCCGAGTCACGCTGACCGCCAAGAAGATCACTCCACGGGTTACGGACGAGTACGGCGAGGTGGCGTGGGATGCGATCTTGCACAACCAGAACGACGAGATCGTTGCCACCTATGATGTGTTGACGCTGGTCGAGAAAAAGGATGAAACCTACGCGAACTTCGGGCAGTAAGTAGTCCTTAGAACGCAAAAGGTGGGCACCGCGCATGCGCGGTGCCCACCTTTTGCGCTTAACGCGCCATGCGTTCCGGTGGAGGTGTACACGTGCCCCAAACACGTGTGGAAACGCTTACAGTTTATAGCGAAACTCGAGGGTCTCCAAAAAATGTTTCGCCGATTTTAGTTGAACGTGTCGCGGATTTAACGAGTTTTCACAAATTGACCTCTTGGCGTAAATGAAGAAAGCGCTTACAGTTGTGTCGCAGGTCACGCATCTGACATGCAGGTGACCGGAACGGACGGCTTAGTCCGGGCCAAAATTCTCAGCACAGCAAAGGAGCTCAATCGTGGGTCTATCGTCATCACGCACCACATCAAAGTTATGGGGGAGGCGGGGCAAACTCAGTAGGCGGCTGGCTAGCGTTGCCGCCGGCGCGGCCTTACTGGCCACACCACTTGTCGGGGTACCAGCCCAGGCGGCCACGCCAGCGAACGACGGCAAGGATGTGGTCCTGAACCTCTTCCAATGGAACTGGAACTCGGTCGCCGATGAATGCACTTCCACGATTGGGCCTGCAGGTTACGGCTACGTCCAGGTTTCGCCGCCCGCCGAGCACGTTCAGGGTTCCCAGTGGTGGACCTCGTACCAGCCGGTGAGTTATCAGGTTGGGTCCAAGCTTGGCGATCGTGCGCAGTTCTCCGCGATGGTCCAAAGCTGCAATGACGCCGGAGTCAAGGTGATCGCCGATGCCGTGATCAACCACATGGCCGGGGCCGGTAAATCCGGTTATGGAACGCACGGCTCATACTTTGAGGAAGACAACTTCCCCGACTTTAAGTACGAGCATTTCAACGATTGCCGCACGAACATCTCGAACTACCAGGACCGCTGGCAGGTTCAGCACTGCCGCCTGGTTGGGCTGCAGGACCTGAAGACCTCGGACGGGTACGTGCAGCAGAAGATTGCCGACTACCTCGATGACCTGGTGTCGTTGGGCGTTTCCGGCTTCCGCATCGATGCCTCCAAGCATGTGCCGGCCACCGATCTGGAACAGATCAAGAACCGTATGCAGAACTCCGATGTGTACTGGGTACACGAGGTCATCGGCGCCGCCGGTGAACCGATCACCGAGGATGAGTATCTGGGCAGCGGCGACTCGCACGAGTTCGACTACGCCCGCCAGCTCAAGCACGATTTCGATGCTCAGATCGCCAACCTGCGCTTCATCGGCGACGGCAAGCTTCCAAGCGACCGGGCCGGTGTGTTCGTTTCAAACCACGACACCGAGCGTAACGGCGAATCCATGAGCTACAAGTGGGGCGCCAAGTACCTGCTCGCAAACACCTTCATGCTCGCTTGGCCATACGGTTCGCCGACGGTCTACTCCGGATACACCTTTACCGACTTCGATGCCGGGGCTCCGGGAGCTACCCAGAACTCGGTTCCGAACGCCGACTGTGATTCGGGCCAGTGGACCTGCGAGCAGCGCCAGCACGAAATTACCGAGATGGTCGGCTTCAACAACAACGTTGGCGACGCCCCAGTGACCCGCTGGTGGGACGATGGCTCGAACCAGATTGCCTTCGGCCGCGGCGATAAGGGATTTGTGGCTATCAACAACACCGGATCGGCCACGACCCGTACCTACACCAGTGACCTGGCCGCCGGTAACTACTGCGATGTTGTTTCCGAGAATGACCGTTCGATCGATGTGGCTGCCGACGGCACCTTCACCGCAACGATCCCCGCCTACGGTGCGCTGGCAATCCACACCGGCAAAATGGACTGCGAAAATCCGCCGCCACCACCAGGTACGGTCAGCGTCTCGGTCAACGCGGAAACCGTCTGGGGCCAGAACCTGCGCATCGTGGGCAACCAGAGTGCATTGGGTAACTGGGACCCGGCCGCCGGAGTCGAGCTTTCAGCGGAGAACTACCCGACGTGGACTGGAGCTGTGAACCTGGATGCGGGCACTGAGTTCGAGTACAAGTACGTCAAGGTTGATGGCAGCGGCAACGTGGTGTGGGAATCCGGTGCGAACCGGGTGGCCACAGTGGACGCCAACGGGGCGCTCACACTCAACGACAGCTGGCGAAACTAGCCCATAAACGTTGCGGCCCCGGCCCCCTTGTAAGGGGTCGGGGCCGCATTTTTGGGCCGAAAAAGTTACGCGTCCGCGAGCTGCTCGTCGCGGGCGGGTAGCTGACGCCAGGCAAAGAATCCGTACAGTGCGGCGATCACCATAAACACCCAGACACCAAGCAATGCGAAGGCTGGGTTGTTAGTGAATAGTGTGGCCACATAGACCGCGGCGGCCGCGGCCATGGTCAGCCAACCCAGACGGATGCCGCAAGCGATCAGCGCGAAACTAATGAGCACCACGGCCTCAGTAATGAAGGAAATCCAAATCGTTGACGTGCCGGGCGTGAAAATAAAGCCGGTGCTGAGCATTTCGCCCATATGCGCTGCGGTAAGGACGGCAACACCCAGCACGGCCAGCACCGCCGAACCCACGGTGAGCGGGGCGCGGGTGACCTTGCGCGTGAACTTGCCTTGGAATTCGAAGCGGGAGAAACGCCAGAGACCAAAGACACCGATCAGCAAGGCCGGAACACCGTAGAGCAAGAGCATCATGTCATATTGCATGGCGATCACCAGTGGACCGGCGAACGCGGAGAGGATTTGGGCCCACCAGCCTAAATCATTGCGGTGCGCCAGCATGAAACAGGCGATCACCGAGAGCACAGCACTGAGCGAATACAACGCCACCTGGGTGCCCGAGTCGGTTCCGGGGGACTGCGAGAAAAGGCTAAAGAATAGTTCTTCCACGACACTTCTTAGTTCAACGGGATGATCACGGTGAGCGCCAAAGGCACCCGAATGATGCTACCGGTCAAACCTGTGAAGGTGCTATCCGCACAACCCGTGATGGGTACCTCGTTACGCGGCCGAGCTTTTGGCTCGAGTGTCGTGTAGGCCGCCGAAAACAAGTGCGATGGCGTGTTGCTCCAGCGCCGAACCATCGATCGAGCCGGAATCTCGATACCACTCGACCACGGAGTTGATCATGCCGAACATCAGGCGGGCCGTGGTCCGAGAGTCCAGATCCGTGCGAACCGACCCTTCGGCCTGTGCCGTGGCCACAAGCTCGGCGAGCTTACGGTCGATCGCACGACGGCGTTCCACGGCGGCACGCTCGAGTTCGGTATTGCCGCGCAAGCGCAACAACAAGGTTACGTAGGGGCGCTGCTCGACGAGGATGCGGATTGTTGAGCGCAGGAAGAATTCCAACCGCTCATCCGCATCCCCATCGTGCTCGCCAACTTCACCCACGACGGCCTCCAGCGGGATGAGGGCCTGATCGAGAGCGAGCCGAAGCAGGTCTTGTTTTGAAGGAACATGATGGTAGATTGCCGATTTGCTGATGCCCAGCCGTTCGGCCAATTTACCCATGGAGGTCGCGTCATAGCCGTACTCGTTGAACGCTTGCACCGCAATGCGCAAAACCGAGTCTTGGTCATAGCCGGGGCGGCCGCGCCGCACGCCGTGTGTCGCTTTATCCTTGGAAGTCATGATCCTCCGATTATCCCATGCCTATAGTTCCTAGTCCTGACGCCGGTCGAAGATTCGCTTGAGCTTTCCCATGGAACGTTCGAGCGTTTCGGGTTCCACCACGCTGATGGCGCAGCTCGAACCAATGTGAATCTTGATCAACTTCGCCAGCTCAGCCCCGGCAGTGCGGGCATCATCGGCGCTGGCATCCTCGCGGCGTTCCACCTTCACCTCAAGCTGATCCATTCGATCCGGACGGGTCAAGATCAATTGGAAGTGCGGCGAGAGCGCCGGTACCTTGAGGATCAATTCTTCAATCTGGCTCGGGAAGAGATTCACACCCCGCAAGATGATCATGTCATCGCTTCGTCCGGTAATTCGTCCCATCCGGCGGTGCCCCGGGCGGGCGGTACCGGGCAAAAGGCGGGTCAGGTCGTGCGTGCGGTAACGAATGATCGGCAAGGCGCGTTTGGTCAGGGAAGTGAAGACCAGCTCGCCAGGTTCGCCGTCGCCTAAGACCTTGGACGAATCGAAGGCATCGATGATTTCGGGGCGGAAGTGATCTTCCCAGATGTGGCTGCCATCCTTGGTTTCGTTAGATTCGCCGGCCACACCGGGGCCCATGACCTCAGACAGGCCGTAAATATCGCAGGCGTCAAGGCCAAACATTTCCTCGAGCTCGTGACGCATTTCCAGAGTCCACGGTTCGGCACCCAGTACGGCGACCTTCAGCGAGGTATCCCGGGGGTCCAAACCCTGATGCTGCATGGCATCGCCGATGGTGAGCAGATAAGTCGGGGTACACAAGATGGCATCCGGCTCGAAATCTCGAATGAGGCTGATCTGCTTCTCTGTCTGCCCGCCGGACATTGGGATGACCGTCGCGCCGAGGCGTTCCGCAGCAGCGTGGGCGCCGAGCCCGCCGGTGAACAGACCATAGCCGTAGGCGTTGTGTACTTTCCAGCCGGGCTTTACGCCCGAAAGACGCAGGCAGCGTGCGCCCAGCTTTGCCCAGTCGTCGAGGTCTTGGCGGGTGTATCCCACGACCGTGGGGCGTCCGGTGGTGCCCGACGAAGCATGGATGCGTGCGACTTCATGCTGGGGAACGGCGAACATGCCAAAGGGGTAGGTTTCGCGTAGGTCTTCCTTCTCTGTGAAGGGGAAGATCTCGAGGTCTTTTAGTTCCTTGAAGTCATTGGGGTGCACACCCGCGGCATCGTACTTGGTGCGGTAGTGCTCCACATTCTCGTATGCGTAGTGCAAGGTTTCGCTGAGACGGGCGAGCTGGATGGATTCAATTTCATCGCGGCTCATTGTTTCTTCTGGATCCAGCGGATTGGGTAGCGAGTGGCGTTCTTCATTTGGCGACATGAGTCAGGTTTCCCGTCTGTGTGGTGGAAAGAGGGGTTAGCGTGCGGCGGGCTTGGGGACGGTGCGTGAACGACCGCGGAACTCCGCGACCGTTTCGCTGCTGCCATCCTCGGTGCTCTGTGTGACCGTAATGTCATAGACTCCGCTGCGGCCCATTTGGGATACGCGGCGGGCGGTGGCGGTCAACAGGCGTCCGGGAATCCCGGGGCGCAGAAAATTGATATCGGCTCCGGAAGCCACCGTGATCGTGTCATCGGAGCCTTCGGGGTGGTTGCAACTGAGGGCAAAGGCCGTATCGGCTAAAGCGAAGATCATTCCGCCGTGGGCGATGCCAAAACCATTGAGCATTTCGCGGCGTAGGGTCATGGTGATGACCGCGTGGCCGTCGGCAACTTCTTGGACTTCGATGCCCATCCATTGCGTGGCGTAGTCATTGGCCAAAATGGCGTGCTGCGTGGCGGGCTGAGCCGGTGCCTCGCTCATGGGCAAACCTCCGTGGAATTATTTACCGAACGATCATTAGGTAATAACAAAAGTGTGATCCACGTCAAGGTGCTTTGTCTAGTAGGTGACTAGCTTCGCGGGCCGCGCGGTAACCCCGCGCTCGCGTGAACGCGTGCCCCGAGCTCACGGATGAAGGGTTCTTTGAAGCGGTTATATTCCATGACTTCACCCTCATCCCCGCGTAACTGGGCTAAACGTTCGGCAGCCTGCCGCTTGGTGGCGGCATAGGCCTCGCGTTCGGTGCCGTGAGTGCGTAGATAGTCGCGAAAGAGCAACATTCGCAGCGGTTCGGTGCTCCCCAGCGAAAAAACATGGATGTTGGCCACGGGCATGGACTCGTGCGGCCTTGGACGGAACATCCGATGGGCATACCAGCCGGGTTCGCGGTGCCAGAACAGCAATCCAGCATCTTGCAAGGAGGGAGCGTAGCGTTCTTCGGCGTCGCCATCGGCTACCAGCAAGACCACATCGATCACGTTCTTCGCCGGCAGGCCGGGCACGGCGGTGGAACCCACATGTTCAATGGCCAACGCGCTGTCTCCCAGCGCACGATCAATCAGCGCCCGCAACCGGGCGAAGTCTTCTGGCCACCGCTCCTGCGGTGGATGAATCTGTACTATGCCAGGCTGGGCAAAGCCTTCGACTAGCTCGAAGCCGCTGGGCCCCTTCGGCTGAGTTGCCAGTAGCTCTTGGCACGGCAATAGGCAGAGGAAGCGCGGGGTCTGTGGCCACCGCGGATCGGTCGCGGTCGGCACGCAAATAAACCCACGGCGCTGGTAGAACTCGAGGGCATCGTGGTCGGTGCGCGCGATAACGTGTGTGCCGCAAGCCTGTTGAACCGCGCGCACAAGTTCTGTGCCCAGCCCGCGATGCGGGGTCAGGACTGCGAGATACTCGATTTCCACGGCCTCATCGTGCACTCGATGCCAAAAGGCCGCACCGATCAGCGCGCCACCCTGGTCAAAGGCCCCGATGGCCTCGAGGGTGGCGCACTGCTCGAGCAACGCCTGCAGCGCCGCCGGAGTTGGCGGATCGGCCGCACGCGTGAGTAATTCATGTAATGCCGAATCGTCGCGCCAGCGCGCGAAATCCATTGCACGAATACTGGTCTCGGACATAGAAGGTGGGTTCCCTAGTGCTCGGCGCCGGGGTTCAGGCCCAACGCGTCAAGGGCAAAGGCATAGTCCCAAGCCCGCGTCTTCCAACCTTCATAACGTCCGGAAGCCCCTCCGTGGCCCCCGTCCATTTCGGTCTTCAAGACGATCGGGGCGTCGCCGGTTGTGACCTCGCGCAGCTTGGCCACCCACTTCGCTGGCTCGACGTAGAGCACGCGGGTGTCATGTAGCGAGGTGACCGCGGCAATCCGTGGATAGGGCACTGCCGCGATATTTTCATAGGGCGAGTAGGACTTCATGTAGCGATACACCTCTTCATCGGTGATCGGGTTACCCCACTCCTCCCATTCCAAGGCCGAAAGCGGCAGCTCGGGGTCCAGGATGGTGTTCAGCGCATCGACGAAAGGCACTTGCGCGATCACCGCGGTATAGAGGGAAGGGGCCAAGTTGCAGATCGCGCCCATCAGTAGCCCACCGGCCGAACCGCCTAGGGCGACGATCCGCTGCGGATCGGCCCATCCGGTGCGAATAAGGTGCTCGGTGGCTGCGATGAAGTCGGTGAAGGTGTTCTTCTTGGCTAGCTTCTTACCCTCGAGATACCAATTGCGGCCGAGCTCGCCACCACCGCGGATATGCGCGATGACGAAGACCACGCCGCGGTCGAGCAGGCTTAGCCGTGGAATGCCGAAGCCCGGGTCCATGGATACTTCGTAGGAGCCATAGCCATAGATGAGTACCGGGCGTGGCGTGGAGGCGTCCACATCCGCGCGCCGCAGGATGGTCAATGGAATCTTGGTGCCGTCGGCTGCGGTGGCCCATTCGCGGGTGGCGAGATAGTTCTGCGGGTCGTAGTTATTGACCGGAGTCTGCTTGCGCAACACAAGCTCGCCGGTGGCTAGCCAGTAGTCATAGACACGAGCCGGTGTGAAGTCCGAGGTATAGCTGATCCGGATCAGCGGTGCCTCCAGATTCGCCATCACAGGAGAGGCGGTGAATAATTCTTCGCCGAAGTCCGGTTCACTGACCGGACGCTGTTGGTCGGTACCAAGGTGCTCCAGCGGCAGGAGTTGGACCCGCTCGCAGGTATCGCGTCGCACGGCGAGCACCACATGACTGGAGGTCAGTAGCGAGCCTTCGAGCTTGACGTCGTCGCGGTGGGATACGAGGGTGCGCCAGCTGCTGGGGTCGGCGTCCGCGCCCAGTTCATCGAGCATCGCCAACGACAGCATGTTATTCGGCGCCTGATGGTCATGGGTGATGATCGCCTGGGCGGGAGTTTGCGCGGTCAGTTCCACCGAATGCAACAGGCGTAGACTGCGCGGGACCAGAAGCTGGACCGTGGCCTGCGGGTCGGTGAGATCCAGCGCGCTGGTTTCGGCGTACTCGGAGTTGCCGCTGGAGATCAGCAACTGTCGCTTGTCGGCGCTCAAATCGAAACCGAGCCACATGCCGGGATCGTCCTCTTGGAATACGAGCTCGTCGCTGGCTGGATCGGTACCTAGTACGTGGACCTTGATCTGATGCGGGCGCCAGGTGTCATCGACCACCGTGTAATAGATCCGCTGGGCGTCGGGGGAGAAGGCCAGGCCGTAGAAGACACCCTCAATTACGTCGGGTAACAGCTGTCCGGTGCGCAGATCCTTGATGTAGAGCGTGAATCGCTCGTCGCCGGTGGTGTCGATGCAGTACGCCAGCAGGTTGGTGTCCTGGCTGATACTCATCCCACCGAGGGCGAAAAAGCTGTGTCCCTCGGCCAATTCGTTACCATCGATGAGAACTTCTTCGCCCTCGATGGTGGTCTCGGCGCTAATGGTTGGTGGGGTCCAGTCGGCGGTGGGGTTGCCGGTATCGGCGGCGCGTAGTCGGCACTGAATGGTGTAGGGCTTGCCTTCCACGGAGCGCGTGTAGTACCACCAGCCGCGTCGGCGAGCTGGGACGGAGAGATCGGTTTCCACGGTGCGGGCCTTGATCTCGTTGAAGATGTCTTCACGCAACTGCTGCTGGTCCGCGGTGACGGCGTCTGTGTAGGCGTTTTCGCGTTCGAGATGCTCGATGACTTCGGGATCCTGCTTATTCCGGAGCCACTCGTAGTCATCGGTGAAAGTATCACCGTGATGCACGCGGGAGGTGGGAACCTTTTTAGCCACCGGGGCCACAATCGTTTCGCTCGTCATGGCACTATTCAAGCGCATTCAGCCCGTATGCGGTGTGCAGTTTTCTCAGCGCTGAAAGCCAATGGGGGCGTTGTGGGTGATTCCACGATCTATGTCACATTCGTTGAAGCTTCAATTATCTGCGGGTAGGGTGGAGGTGTACTCGTTGAATTGGCGAGTGCGCGCATAAACACCCGCACCTGATGCTCACCTCGTCGACCGAAAGATCGAAGTTATGAACACCGTACGCAATAACGCTGCACTCCCATCCCTCGGACTACTTATCCTGCGCCTAGGGCTAGGTGTTGTTTTTGCCGCCCACGGCTGGCAGAAATTTTTCCAGTTCACCCTCGAGGGTGCCGCTGGTGCCTTTGCCCAGATGGGTGTGCCCGCCGCGGAGTTCGTGGCCCCACTCGCAGCCACCTTGGAACTAGCCGGTGGCGTGGCGCTGATTCTGGGCGTGGCAACTCGCATCGTCGGCATCCTGCTGGGACTCGAGATGTTGGTGGCCGGGGTGCTGGTACACCTTCCGGCCGGTATGTTCGTGGCCGATGGTGGCGTGGAGCTCGTACTGGTGCTTGCGGTGGGCGCTTTGGCGCTGGCACCGATTGGCCCGGGTCGCTACGCGGTTGACGCTTTGTTCGTTGGGGGATCAAAGCGTTCCGAGCGGTCACTGGCCAGCTAGTCCAACGTAGGATCTACCCCCGGAAAACCTCGGTTTTCCGGGGGTTTTTCTATTTTCTGCGACCTGTTGACGTGACTGAGGGCACTCCAATATACTGAACGAACGGTCAGTAAATAATTGAACTTCAGTGAGGTGAACCATGGCCGCGACCACACCGCAAAATGCAGGGCTCAGTGCCGTGCCCAGCTATGAGCAGGAACAGTCCCAGGCTCGCTTCGATGCCCTTATCGAGCAGGATTCGCGTATTGAGCCGCGCGACTGGATGCCCGAGGCCTACCGCAAGACGCTCACGCGCCAGGTTTCGCAGCACGCGCACTCCGAAATTATTGGTATGCAGCCAGAGGCCAACTGGATCACCCGCGCTCCTTCGCTAAAGCGCAAGTCCATCCTCATGGCCAAGGTGCAAGATGAGGCAGGGCACGGCCTCTACCTATACTCGGCCGCCGAGACTCTAGGAACGCCGCGCGACGAACTGAACGATCAGCTAATGAGCGGACGCGCGAAGTACTCGTCGATTTTCAATTACCCGGCTCGTTCATGGGCCGACATGGGGGCCATCGGCTGGCTCGTCGATGGCGCCGCAATCGCCAACCAGGTGCCGCTATGCCGCGCCTCGTACGGACCGTACGGCCGAGCCATGGTCCGAATCTGCAAGGAAGAATCATTCCACCAGCGTCAGGGCTTTGAGATTCTCTTGGCTCTCTCGCGCGGCACCGAGGCACAGCGCAAAATGGCTCAAGACGCGATCAACCGTTTCTACGAGCCGTCGCTGATGATGTTTGGGCCGCCGGATGAGCAGTCGCCCAACTCGGCACAGTCGATGGCGTGGAAGATCAAGCGCTTCTCCAACGATGAGTTGCGTCAGCGCTTCGTCGGCATGATCGCCGAACAGGTCAAGGTGCTGGGCATGACGTTGCCGGATCCGGAGCTGCGTTTCGACGAAGAGACCGGCCGGTGGATCCACAAGGAACTGAACTGGGATGAATTCATGGCAGTGATCAAGGGCAATGGTCCGATGAACTCGCACCGACTCGAACGTCGACGCGAAGCCCACCGCGAAGGTGCCTGGGTGCGCGAAGCCGCAGCCGCCTACGCTCGCAAGTACGAGAACAGCGAGGTCGCCTAACCATGAGCAGCAACACCTGGCCCCTGTGGGAAGTCTTTGTTCGTTCGGCCCGCGGCCTGTCGCATGTGCACGCCGGCTCACTACACGCCCCGGATGCCGAGATGGCGGTGCGTAACGCCCGCGACCTCTACACCCGCCGCAATGAGGGCATTTCCTTGTGGGTTGTGCGTTCCGAAGACATCATTACCTCGGACCCCGATGAAAAGGATTCGTTCTTCGAATCCCCACAGGGTAAGGACTACCGCCACGCGACCTATTACAAGGCCAGCGAGGGAGTGAAGCACCTGTGAACCACGACGAACTGGATGCAACGCTCGATAGCTTCGGCGACGCCCTAGCATCGGCCACCCGCGTGACCCCGGGCAATGCCTTGCGCCCCGAAGACATTGCGGTCGACGGGGTTATTCCGGACGAAGACCTGGCCCAGTACGCCCTGCGCCTGGGCGATGACGCCCTAATTTTGGCTCAGCGCCTCTCGCACTGGATCTCCCGAGCCCCGGAGCTTGAAGAAGACGTGGCCTTGGGGAATATCGCCCTCGATGTGCTCGGCCATGCCCGCTCCTTCCTCACCTATGCCGGTTTGGCGTGGGATAAAACGGAAGACGATCTGGCTTACTGGCGTGAAGAGGAAGAGTTCACCTCGTTGCACATCGTTGAGCAGCCCAACGGTGATTTCGGAGTAACCATCACCCGGCAGCTCATCGTTTCGATCTACCAGTACCTGTTGTATTCAAAGCTCGCGGCATCGGCCGACCCCACCCTCGCGGCCATTGCGGCGAAGGCGGTCAAAGAGGTGGACTACCACCGCGACCATGCCACGCAGTGGACCCGACGCCTCGGACTGGGCACCGAAGAGTCCGCGCAGCGTATGCGGCACGCACTGGAAATCCTCTGGCCCTATGTCGATGAAATGTTCCAGGACGAGGCCTTGCATGAGCGTCTGGGCGACCGCGCGGTCTTACCTTCGAGCCTGCGCGAGGACTGGGAACAGCAGATTACCCAGGTTCTCACCGACGCGGGACTCGAAGTTCCTCAGGTGGGCATGGCCATGGCTCGTGGGCGCGGCGGAGAACACTCCGAGCATTTGGGGTACATCCTCGCCGAAATGCAGGTACTGGCCCGCAAACACCCCGGCGCAAGCTGGTAGGTAAAACCAATCAATTTCAAGGACCCGGGTGGAGGTTATGAACGCAGTAGAGCAGCGTAGCCGCGAAGAACTGATCGCGCTAGCAGCCACGGTCAATGATCCGGAAATTCCGGTACTGTCCATCAATGATCTGGGCATCCTACGCGATGTCCAAATGTTGCAGGACGGCACCGTGCGCGTGACCATAACCCCCACCTACTCGGGGTGCCCAGCGATGGATGTGATCACTTCGGACCTACACGAGGTGTTTACCGACGCTGGCTACCCCCGGGTAGAGGTCAAACTCGTCTTGAGCCCAGCGTGGAGCACGGACTGGATGAGTGAGGAAGGCAAACGCAAACTGACCGAATACGGCATTGCCGCCCCCACCGGCACCGGGCATGCAGGCCCGGTGACCTTGGGTCTGAGCGTTAAATGCCCGCGTTGCCACTCACTGAACACTCGTGAACTCGCTCGCTTCGGCTCGACCTCCTGCAAGGCGCTCTACACCTGCAAAGACTGCCTGGAACCCTTCGACTACTTCAAGGTGCTCTCATGACCGAACAGACCACATCCGCGCGTCGTCGCGCCGCCTTTCACCGCCTGACCGTTTCACAGGTACGGCGGCTGACCAAGGATTCCATCGAAGTCACCTTCGCCATCCCAGAAGAGCTCTCGGATGAATATGACTACGTGGCCGGCCAGTATGTGGCCCTGCGCAAAGAACTGCCCAATGCCGAGGGGAGACTGCAGGAGGTGCGCCGCTCCTACTCCATCTGCGCCGCACCGACCGGTAGCGAAATCAAGGTAGCTATCAAGCGCGATCTCGGCGGTATCTTCTCCACCTGGGCGAACGAAGAGCTAACCGCCGGCGACGAAATCGACGTGATGAGCCCGGCCGGAGCGTTTATCTCCAAACACAAGCTCACCGGGATGAACGATCCGAGTTCCGTAGACACCGAAACCCAGGATCAATTCGTCGCCGTCGCCGCCGGCAGTGGCATCACACCGGTGCTGGCCATTGCACGTACCATTCTGGAAGCCAATGACCATACGCGCTTTGACGTGATCTACGCGAACAAGGCCGCCATGGACGTGATGTTCCTCGAGGAACTGGCCGATCTGAAGGATCGCTATCCCTCCCGGCTGGCCCTCCACCACGTGCTCAGTAGGGAACAGCGCATCTCGCCGCTGCTCTCGGGCCGTATTGATGCGGAGAAGCTAACCACCCTGCTAAACACCGTGGTTCAGGCGCCGAACGTCGACGAATGGTTCCTTTGCGGCCCCTTCGAACTGGTGCAACTGGTGCGCGATCAGCTTTCGGCCCTGGACGTTCCGGCCGAAAAGGTCCGTTTCGAGCTGTTTACCACCGGAGAACCGAATCGGCCCGAAGGCCAGATCGGGCGCCCGGTCGTGGTGGCCGAGGACGAGGAAGCCTTCGAAATCAGCTTCAATTTGGACGGGCTCAAGGGCGAGGTGCGCTCGCCGGTGGCCGCCAACGAGACCGTGCTCAATGCGGCACTGCGCGTCCGTCCGGATGTGCCCTTCGCCTGCGCGGGCGGCGTCTGCGGTACCTGCCGCGCCAAGGTCACCAGCGGCTCGGTCACGATGGCGGAGAACTACGCTCTGGAACCAGAGGAAGTCGAGCAGGGATATGTGCTGACCTGTCAGTCCCACCCAACCACCGGAAAGCTCAGCGTCGATTTCGATGCCTAAGCGCGAAGCGGGAGCAATTAATGATTGAGCTTGAGATCCGTGAGGGCATCGCCCATGTCACGCTAAACGCACCGAAGAAGATGAACGCGCTGGACGTGCAGGCGCTGGCAGAGCTGTCCGAGGCCTATGACCGAGCGGCAGCAGCGGTGGCTACCGGAGAAGTCCGAGCCTTAGTGCTACGCGGTGAGGGCCGCGCCTTTTGCGCCGGGCGTGACATCTCGGCGGTTGACCCAGCGAACGACGACGTGATGGGTTACCTCGACGGCAAGGTGCAACCGTTGCTGGAGCAGATGTCCGCCTTCCCGGCGCCCACCTTTGCGCTGGTCCATGGTGCCTGCCTCGGAGTCGGCTTAGGGCTCGCCGTGGCCAGTGACGTCGTCTACGTGGCGGAAGATGCCAAGATCGGCTCCCCATTCGCCAATCTTGGGGCCACGCTGGACTCCGGCGGCCACTGGTTGTTCACCGAGCGACTCGGTGCGCACCGAACGCTGGACCTGATTTACACCGCCGAACTCATCTCCGGTGCCGAGGCGGTGAAGGCTGGGCTGTTCTCGCGGTCTTTTGCGTCCGAGGAACTGGTTGAGCAAGGCCTAGCGATCATCACCAAGGTGGCGCGTGGAGCCACCGAAGCCTTCGTGGCGTCCAAGGAGCTTGTGGCACAGATTCGAGATCAGCGGGTGGGGCTCTGGGCCTCGATGCGTGCCGAGAACAAGGCGCAGACCGCGTTGTGCGACACCGCAGACTATGCCGAGGGTTTCAAAGCCTTCCAGGAGAAGCGTCCACCGGTCTTCACCGGCGGTCACTGAGCGCCACACGCTACACCAACACGCCACGGGCGGACCCGCTACTAGGGTCCGCCCGTGGCGTGGCGTTTAAGGCCGTTGGCCGGTGCCGCGTTCGGGCCTTTAGCGGGTGTCGGCGTCTTCGAAGATCAGCAAGGTTTGCGTATCGAGCACCGTTGGTAGCGACTGTAGATGTTCGAACACCACGCGGCGCAGATCGAGATTGTCTTTGGCGCGCACCAGCAAGATGACATCGAAGTTTCCGCCAACGAGTCCCACATGGTGCACCTCGGGGATGGATGCCAGATGATCGCGCAGCTCGCGCCACGAATGCTGGCGTAGCTTGAGCGTTACGTAGGCGCTAGCGGTCAGGCCGGCCTTGACCGGGTCAATCACCGCCGTATAACGAGTGATCACGCCCGAGTCCTGCAGTCGGGAAATGCGTGAATAGGCGTGTGCGCGGGAGACGTGAACCTTCTGCGCCACCGTGGTGACCGACTGTCTTCCGTCCCTAGTCAATTCCGCCATGATGGCGCGATCAACATCGTCGAGTTTAGGGGTCTGGTCCGTGCTCACCGGGCCTCCTTGGGCGGATACGACGAGATTGCTCAAAACTCATCTGCGGACAACATTTCGTCTCCAATAATACGATCTTTTATCCCAACTTTCCAAGATTTTCGGACCGACTGGATACGAATTGCAGGCTGAGGACATAATTATTGTCAAAAGATGTTTGGGTGAGGTGAATCACAATCCGCTGGGGTTGCTGGGCACCACTCGCAAGAAAGGTGGGTGACGATGAGCGCCGAGGACAACTCGAATCGCTTCTCGGAAGTCAGCCGGAAATTCGGCATTACTCCCGAGGACTACATGTTGCCGGCACGGCACATGATCAATTTGCTCAACCCGGACGGATCGCTCCGGTCCGACGCCGAACAGGGTACCGAGCCGGGCCACGAATACCCCTTGCCGAGCCCCGCTCGACTGCTGGAAGCCTATGAGGCTCTGGTCGTCGGTCGACGTGTCAATGACCAGAATTCGGCGCTGGTGCGCCAGGGTCGCATGGCCGTTTACCCATCAAGCCATGGCCAGGAGGCCTGCCAGGTGGCTGCGGCCCTGTGCCTCGAGGACGGAGACTGGCTCTTCCCGACCTACCGCGACACCGTGGCGGTGCTAACCAAGGGTGTCGCCCCGATGGAAGTGATGACCAGTTTCCGTGGCGAGTGGCACTGTGGCTATGACCCGAAGGCCTATAACTGCGCCCCGATGTCCACCCCGCTGACCACCCAGCTGCTGCACGCTGTCGGCGTGGCCCACGCCGCTAAATTGCGCGGGGAGCAGACCGTCGTCGTGGCCATGTGTGGCGATGGAGCCACCAGTGAAGGCGACTTCCACGAGGCGCTTAACTTTGCCGCAGTGTTCAAACTGCCGGTGATCTTCTTCGTGCAGAACAACAAGTACGCGATTTCGGTACCGTTGGCGCACCAGTCGGCCGCCCCTTCCCTGGCACACAAGGCCGTGGGCTATGGCATGGCCGGCGAGCGCGTCGACGGCAACGATTTGATGGCGCTCATGGCCGTCATGGGCCGCGCGGTGCGCTTGGCCCGCGAGGGTTCTGGACCGTTGTTGATTGAAGCCCACACCTACCGCATGCAGGCCCACACCAACGCGGATGACGACAAGCGTTACCGCGAGGACTCCGAGGTAGCCGAATGGGTGGCCAAGGACCCAGTAATCCGCATGCGGGCCTACCTTGACGATGCCGGTCTCCTGGATGAGAAGGTCCAAGGAAAGATCACCGAGCACGCCGAAGCAGTGGCCAGCACCCTGCGCGATGGCATGAACGAGGAAGCCGACACCGACCCGCTTCAGCTGTTCTCCCACGTCTATTCCGAACCCACCGCACAGCTGCGCGAACAGCGTGAATTGCTGGCCGATGAACTCGCCCGCGAGGAGGCATAAATGAGCACCGCAGCAACCTCAGAACTGAACCCGAACGTCAGCAAGGCTACCGCCAGCGCCGCAGCGCAGGCCGCCAAGGCTAACCAGCCGGTGACCTTCGGCAAAGCCTTGAACACTGCCCTTGCCGACGCACTGACCGCAGACGAGTCGGTGGTGATCTTTGGTGAGGACGTGGGAACGCTCGGTGGCGTATTCCGCATCACCGACGGACTTACCGATCGCTTTGGCTCGGAGCGCTGCTTTGATACGCCGCTAGCCGAATCGGGCATTGTGGGTATGGCCGTGGGTATGGCCATGAACGGAATGCGTCCGGTGATCGAAATGCAGTTCGACGCCTTCGCCTACCCGGCTTTCGAGCAGATCGCCTCCCATGTGGCGAAGATGCGCAACCGTACGCAGGGGCGTTTGCCATTGCCTATGGTGATCCGTATTCCGTACGCCGGTGGCGTGGGCGGCGTGGAACATCACTGTGATTCCTCCGAGGCCTACTACGCGCACACGCCGGGATTGAAGGTCTTCACTCCCTCGAGCGTGGCAGATGCCTACCTGATGTTGCGTGAAGCAATCGATTCACCCGATCCGGTCATCTTCTTCGAACCAAAGAAGCTGTACTGGTCTAAGGAAGCGGTTGATCTCGCGCAGCTGGCCCAAGACTACGAGGCCCGCCGCACCCCAGGGTCCGAAGGTAAGGCGCGAATTGCTCGCGCCGGTTCGGATGCCACGCTGATTACCTATGGGCCGAGTGTGTCGACCGCGCTTGAGGCCGCCAGCTTGGCCGCCGAAGAGGGCCTGAGCCTCGAGGTTGTCGACGTGCGCTCGATCGTCCCCTTCGACGATGAAACGGTCGGTGCCTCGGTGCGCAAGACCGGGCGTGCCGTGGTGATCGCCGAAGCTCAGGGTTTTGCCTCGGTGGCCAGTGAAATCGTGGCTCGCGTTCAGGAACGCTGCTTCCACTCGTTGGCCGCACCGGTCCTGCGCGTGACGGGCATGGATATTCCCTACCCGGCTCCGACCCTTGAAAAATTCCATCTGCCCAGCGCCGAGCGTATTCTCGACGCGGTCGACCAGCTTCAGTGGGAGGCGTAAATGAGCATCAAGACCTTTTTGCTCCCGGACTTGGGGGAGGGCCTGACCGAGGCCGAACTGGTCCGTTGGATGGTAGCCGCCGGTGACGAAGTCGCGGTGGATCAGCCCATCGCCGAGGTGGAAACCGCGAAGTCGCTCGTGGAGATTCCGTGCCCCTTCGCCGGTACGGTTGCGACGCTGCACGGTGAGGCCGGGCAGATGATGCTGGTCGACGAGCCCTTTATCTCCGTCAATACCGGGGGAAGCGGCGCTTCGGCTCCAGAAGCTCCGGCCGAAGGAGCGCAGACCTACCTTGAGGAAGAACTCGCCGGCACCCAAGCACCGGATGCCGAAAGCGATGAAGGCAGCGGCAACGTCCTGATTGGCTACGGTACCTCCAGCACCGAGCGAACCGGTTCACGCCGTCGCCGCCCCCGTAAGGGCACCGCACCCGCCACTGGCACGAGCTCCGGCACCCAAGCCGTGCGCGTGATCAACCCGATTGTGCGCAAACTGGCCCGGGAACACGGTATTGCCGTGGAAACACTCACTGGTAGTGGCGAGAACGGCCTCGTGTTGCGCGCCGACGTGGAACGCGCGATCAGCGGGGCGCAGACTCTGCCTGAAACTGTCCCGGCAGCAGCCCCGGCTCCGGCCGCAACGGCTGCAGCGCCGACTGCGCCAACCGGTGAGGGGCGCGAGGATGCACGCACCGGCCTGTCGGTGGCTTCCACCACCGTACTTTCCGGGGTGCGCCGCACCATTGCGAATGCCATGAGCACCTCGCGACGCGAAATTCCCGAGGCCACGGTATGGGTGGACGTGGACGTCACCAAGCTCTTGAAACTACGCGCCGGATTGAAAGCCGACACCGGTCGCGCACCGAGCATGCTTGCGCTGATTTCGCGCTTCGCCGTCGCTGGGTTGGCACGCTTCCCGGAGCTCAACAGCCGCATCGACACCGAGGCCGACGGCCAGTTGCGCCACACCGTCTTCGACGGGGTCAACCTCGGCTTTGCCGCGCAAACGGACCGTGGACTCGTGGTGCCCAATGTTCGGGGGGCCCATAAGCTCAATGCCGAGGAGCTCTCCGCGGAATTCGCTCGTCTGGCCACGCTTGCCCGCGAAGGCAAGGCACAGGTTGCGGATCTTTCGGGTAGCACCTTCACGATCAACAACTACGGTGTCTTCAACGTGGACGGATCGGCCGCGATTATTAATTATCCGGAGGCCGCCATTCTTGGCATCGGCCGTGTGGTGGAGCGTCCGTGGGTCCACAAGGGCAAGATCAAGGCGCGCTCAATCTGCGAGTTGACGTTGAGTTTCGACCATCGAGTCTGCGACGGCGGCACGGCGGCAGGCTTTCTGCGCTATGTGGCCGATGCGATGACCGATCCGAAGGCGGCACTGGCTGTTCTTTAGAAGTACCAACCTGTTGGCGGGCTCCGAATCTTCGGGCCCGCCAGCGGTGTTTAACCGCGACTTTGCCACGCTGATTTCGCGCCGTTATTCCGCATAGAACGAGATCTACTAGGGTGGAATTGATCTGTATGAGGCAATAGGCAGGAGTTGTCAGCATGTCGAGCACGAGCGTCAACCAATTCAAGCACCGTGGATGGATTATCGGCTTGATGCTATTACCCACGCTCCTTGTTGTGATCACTCGAGGGCTATTGGGTGCTTCGCTCCCGCCGGTGACTGCAACCCACTGGTCAACGACTCGTTACCCGGATGGTTTCACCGATAGCGCCGTGTTCTTTGCCGTTTGCCTGACCTTGGGCGTCGTGGGAGTTGTGGTGGCCGCGCTGGTGTTGATATTTCGCCACCTTCCAAAGCCCTTGATTCTGTCTCTGCTCTTCATCGGCGGGCTGACCGCGTGGGTTGGTGCAGGGTTGTTCATTGGGTGCTCTGTACCGACGGCGCTAGCGGGGGACCCCACGCGAGCGGTGCTCGGGGCCGGTGGTTTGGTGGGCATAGCCGCCGCCCTCATGGGGTTGTTACCCGCTGCGCTCAGCGGGCTGTTCGGGCCCTTGGTCCGGCAGAATGAAGCGCGGCGCGCCGAGCGCATTGCCGCCGGTCGTAAGGCGGCAGAGAACCAAACTCCGGCATCGTCCGAATCCCTAGCGGCGGGCACGGTCCAAATGGAGCGTATCGTCAACGCCCCGGCGTGGCTGTGGGCGCTGGGAGTGACGCTGATTGGCCTAGTGGCCTTTACGGTCATCATGGCACTGACCACGCCGCAGACCGATCTATGGCTCCTGACCTGGATGCTCTTTCTCGAGGTTGTGTGCGTGGTCTTGGTCGGGGGACTACTTCGCATCCAGATCCGGGTGACCGGCAATGGCCTGCTGGTTCGATCGGCACTATTCGGGTTCCCCTTACGCCGGATCGAGAACAGGAACGTGCTTGCCGCCACCAGCGAACTGATTGAACCGATGCAGTGGGGTGGCTGGGGCTGGCGGTTCTTCCCAGGCGGTAGTGCGGTAGTGATGCGCCGAACCCAGGGGCTCGTAGTGGAAACCGTGAACGGTAAACGGTTCGCCGTCACCATGCCCGATTCCGAACAAGCCGCGAGACTACTGCAAGGCGCGGAGGGCTAGCTACGGCGCGGGCCCAGCACCACCGAGCGCAAACAGAGCGCGGCGACCAGCGACCCTGCCAGAATGTGCACCACGCCCAGAACCCCGTAGGCCACCTGTAAGAGCTGGGGAATCTTCTGGATATGCGGGTGCGGCAAGAGGAATGACAGTAGTATCACCGCAGCCCAGAGAGCCAAACTGACTAGACCGGTGGTCCGAGACCAGGTGGTGATTGCTTCCGCTGACCCTAACGGCTGGTGTCGTTGCAAAAGCGCCACGGATAATACCAACCAGAACGTGGCTACCATCATGCCCACTGCAATATCACTCGGACGGTGCCAGCCACAGATCAGCGTCGCCAGCCCGGTGGCTGCCGTAAATCCCCACGCCAGTGGCTGCACGACGGGGCGGAGCCGGGGTGGGGCGATAACATACATCAACCCCATGGCCGCGGCCGCGGCCGTGGTATGTCCAGACGGCAAGGAATTTTGAGTTGTTCCGAAATTGAAGTCCGGTCTATCAAGGATCCAGTGTTTGAACACCTGAGTGGTGATCAAGGCGGCAGCCACCGCGACCACTGCCAGTGAGGCGCGCAAGAAACTGCGATCGCGTACCACCCGGTACAGCAGAAAGACGGCGGAGATAATCCCACACAGTAGCGGCAATTGGTCGAGGAACTCGTGAAGGAAGTTCGGCCACTGCGCCCTGGGCCACAACTCGACAAATACGTTAAATGCAGCCTGGTCGGCCCATTGCCCGGATCTGCTCCGCACGAAGAAAACATACTCGACCATGCTCATGGCAAGTAGTAGCGCGGCTGCCCACCACCATTGCAGGTGGATTGGCCGAGACAGGGTACGGGTCGTAGTCATAGCACCCCTAGTTTTGCACATCTCGACCATGAACCACGGTTATCGCGAAGTGTCAGAAAGGCCACCTCGATAAGCTGTGTTCATGAGCGCCGATCTGCCTGATGTGAATGAACTGCTCCAGCATGCCCACGTGGTGACCCTTCCCTTGAAGGTGAAATTCCGTGGGGTGACACAGCGTGAAGTCATGCTAATCGAAGGGCCAGCGGGGTGGGGAGAATTCTCGCCCTTCCTCGAGTACGGCCCCGCCGAAGCCGCGCGCTGGTTGCAGGCTGGAATCGAGGCCGCCTATCGTCCCTTCCCCGAGCCCCGCCGCCAGCAGATCCCAGTCAATGCGACGCTCCCGGCTGTGCCAGCCGATCAGGTCGAGCAGGTGCTGTCTAATTACGATGACCCACACACCATCAAGATCAAGGTGGCCGAAGGCGGGCAGTCGCTCTCCGACGATCTGGCCAGAGTACGTCGCGCTCGCGAACTATTTCCTACGGCGGCACTACGCGTTGATGCGAACGCCGGCTGGACCCATGAGCAGGCACTCGCGGCGCTTGAACAATTGTCCGAATTTGACCTGCAGTATGCCGAGCAACCCGTGCCTGGGATTCACGGACTAGCCGAGCTTCGAGCCGCCCTACGCCAACGCGGCATCTCGTTGAAGATCGCCGCCGACGAGGCGGTACGAAAACACGATGACCCGCTCGAGGTGTCCCGCTTGGGGGCGGCCGACCTGATGGTGATCAAGGCCCAACCCTTAGGCGGTATTGCTGCGGTGCTAGAGATCGCCCGACAGGCCCGGCTTGATGTGGTGGTTTCCAGTGCCTTAGATAGCTCCGTGGGGCTGGCTCAAGCCGCCGCGCTCGCCGCTACCCTCGAGTCCTTGCCTTACGCCTGCGGGCTGTCCACGGGTTCGCTTTTCGAGCGAGATGTGACCGGTGAGCCACTGCACGCCACGGCCGGGTACTTGCCGGTTCGACGCGTCGCCCCCGATCGATCTTTGCTGAACGCATATCGGGCGGAACCCGAGCGCGAACGCTGGTGGCAACACCGATTGATCCGATGTCACGAAGAATTTCATCGTTCGGTGAATTAGTTCCTTACAGTTATTTTCCATGCGTTAACCTTCAGGTCAGCTTAGAAACACTTATAGGTGGCACGCTCTAATCGTTTCTTTCCCCGGAAATTCAGAGCCAGTTTCACCGATACAGTGAAGGACCACCATGGACGCTAAACGCACGCTCCTGCCCATGCTCGGACATACCCGCGGCGGACGCTCCGCCGCCACCTGCCACTTCAAGTGCGGTGACGCCTGTGTCAGCCCTGACTGCAACACCAGCTCGAACAGCTACTTTGCCGACATCGCCGACACCGCACTGTCACGTCGGCGCATGCTCGGTTTGGGGGCCATCGGCGCCTCGGCCATTGTGGTCGGCCCGAGCTTGCTCGGTACCGGTTCCGCGCAAGCCATCACCGTGGATGCTAAACGCGGCGGCAACGGCAACCACCTGCGGTTTGAGGCCATTGAACCGGTTTCCCGTTCCGTTGACACCGTTACCGTGCCCGAGGGTTATGACTGGCACCCCATCATCCGCTGGGGCGACCCGTTATTCAAGAACAGCCGCCCCTTCGACCCGACCAAGCAGAGCGCACGGGCTCAGGCCGGCCAGTTCGGGTACAACTGCGATTACTTGGACATCATCGCCGACAAGTATTCCGGTCGTACCGGAGTGCTGGTGGCCAACCACGAATACACCAACGAAGACATGATGTTCGACAGCGAGTGGTTCGAAGCCAATAAGGATGAGGCCCGCCGCACCGCAATGGAAGCCCATGGATTCTCGGTGGTCGAAATCGAACGCAAGAAGCGCGACCGACGCTGGCGCTACGTTCAGGGCGGCGAACGCAACCGCCGCATCACAATGAGCACCGAATTCAGCGTCGATGGTCCAGCAGCCGGCAGCGAGTTGCTGAAAACCGCCGCCGATCCGACCGGCACCAAGGTGCTCGGCACCCTGAACAACTGCTCGGGTGGAACCACCCCCTGGGGGACCGTGCTCAGCGGCGAAGAGAACTTCAACCAGTATTTCGTGGGTCGTGGAACGGCGGAAGAAGCTCGCTACGGAATCGACGCCAAATCCACCAGCCGCGGCTGGGAAGAAACCGACCCGCGCTTCGGGTTGAACAATGCCGGATTCGAAAATGAGGCCAACCGATTTGGTTGGGTCGTCGAAATCGATCCGCAGGACCCTAAGTCAACCCCGGTCAAGCACACCAACCTCGGTCGCTTCAAGCACGAAGGTGCCAACGTGCGCATTGCCGCGAACGGCAAGGCAGTGGCCTACTCCGGGGACGATTCGAAGTTCGAATACCTCTACAAGTTCGTCTCGAAGAACAGCTACAAGCGTAACGACCGCGCACACAATATGACCCTCCTTTCCGAGGGTGACTTGTTTGTGGCTCGTTTCAACGGCAACTCGCCGGCCAGCGAAATTGACGGCAGCGGTCAGCTCCCTGCCGATGGCGCATTCGACGGTACCGGCGAATGGCTGCCTCTGGTTCTGGACGGCAAGTCGATGGTATCTGGCATGAGCGTGGAGCAGGTCCTGGTCTTCACGCGTCTTGCCGCCGACAAGGCCGGTGCAACGAAAATGGACCGCCCGGAAGACGTTGAGCCGAGCCCGGTCTCGGGCAAGCTGTACGTGGCGCTGACCAACAACTCGGATCGCGGCAAGGACGGTAAGGAAGGAGCCACCGAGGTCGCGCCACGCGTGCGTAACCGCGATGGGCACATCCTAGAACTGACCGAAGCTGGCAACGATGCGTCCGCGCGACGCTTTACCTGGAACATCTTGCTGGTGGCCGGTGACCCGCGGATCAACTCCTCGACCTACTTCGCCGGGTACCCGGCCGAGAAGGTTTCCCCAATTTCTTGCCCGGATAACCTAGCCTTCGACTCGTCGGGGAACCTGTGGATCTCCACCGACGGTGCACCGAGCTCGATCGGCCTATCCGATGCGCTACATAAGGTGACGCTTGAAGGGCCCGAGCGTGGCCGCGTTGAGCAGTTCCTCGCCGTGCCTACCGGCGCCGAAACCTGTGGGCCGGTAGTCCACGACCGCGACGATTCCGTCTTCGTCGCGGTCCAACACCCGGGGGAGGGCGGCAGCTACGCCCAGCCGGCCTCGCTATTCCCGGACTACGTCACGGCACCCGGCGAAGCGAAGAAGGGCCAGTTCTACGGACCGCGTCCCTCAGTGGTTCAGGTGACCAAGACGGTGACCCACGGCAAGAAGGCCAAGAAGGCAAAGTAATCGCCTCCACTGCACAGTGCGCCGGGCGCCGCCACGCTCCAGAATTCACGGAAGTATGGCGGCGCCCGGCGTTCATTAATAGACCTTGGGACCTGAGCTACCACCGTTGCCGCGCGCCTGCTCTTGCCGGTGGTAGCGCCGAATACCGCTGGTGACCGCGAAAGAGATCACATAATAAAGAATGACGGCGCCGAGCGCGTACATGAGAAAGGGCATGATCAGAAACATTGGCGTGTAAGACATGCCACCATCCTTCATCTGTGCGTCGTCCACGGCAAGCATCGAGCGAGGGTACGTGGTCGAGGCGGACTAAACTGGTGCTCGTCAGCATTACTTGAAGAAGAGGCAAGGCCAGAGACGTGAGCAACCCCGGCACCACACCGATCCCTGCCATCGAAACGGCACGTCGGCTACTGGGGATACTGATCACCGCTGGTATTCGAGATGTGGTGCTTAGCCCCGGGTCGCGCAGCGCCCCATTGGCTTATGCCATCGCAGAATACGCCGCAACGGAACGGCTGCGGGTGCACGTGCGACTGGACGAACGCTCGGCAGGTTTTTTGGCGTTGGGTCTATCCCAAGGATCCGACCGCCCCGTGGCCATCATTGTCACCAGCGGCTCGGCGGTGGGGCAACTGCTACCGGCCGTGATGGAGGCAAATCACGCCGCCACCAAGCTCCTAGTGCTCAGCGCCGATCGTCCCGGAGAGCTTCACGGTACCGGGGCCAGCCAAACCACAAGACAACGCGGACTCTTCGGAGATCATGCCCGGGCCAGCCTGAACATCGAGGCCGGAACCGACCCTAGCGTGCAGGTCCAAGCGGCACTGGCCGCGCTAGACGGAGACAGCGCGCAGGCACCCGGTCCCGTGCAATTAAACGTAGAGTTTCGCGACCCGCTGGTCCCCGAAGCCACGGCCGAGCTCAAACGGGAAAGCGACACTCCCAACCAGTTACCTGTGGCACCCAAAGAACCAGCAGACACACTGCATTGGACGTTGCCGGAGCAACTGGCCGAGCGACGCACGGTCGTACTCGCCGGACATCAGGCCGGACCCGAAGCCCAAAGCTTCGCCCAAGCACTGGGTTTACCGCTGCTGGCCGAACCTTCCTCCAACGCACGGAGCGGCCCCAACGCTATTGCCGCCTACCGTCTGTTGCTTTCCGTTATGGAGAAGGACATTGAACGTGTGGTTCTCTTCGGGCGCCCGACGCTGAGCCGACCGGTCAACGCCTTACTGGCCCGCACGGATATCCCTAGCGTCATCTGGCAGCCCCACCCTGTTGCCTGGTACGAGCCGGGGCGCCGCGCACAACGGGTCATCGCCGAGGCCGAGGAGCTTGTTCGGTTTGCCGGACGTGCCCCGCAGGGCTGGTTGGAACACTGGCAGGGACTCGATAGCCAAGCCGTCAGGCTCCGGGCCGCGATCGACAACGAACCGGGGATCAGCGGCTGGGCGCTCGCCGAGGAACTCTGGCGCACCCAGCACGGGCCCTTACTCATCGGTTCGTCCATGGTCATTCGAGACCTAGACCTTTCCGCCATGCCACATGAGGTCTCGCAGGGGCCGGTCTTCGCCAATCGCGGGTTGGCTGGCATCGATGGAACCGTCTCCACGGCACTGGGTCTGGCACTAGCTTCAGGGGAGCCCACCCGCGCCGTGATGGGCGACATTACCTTCTTGCACGATGCCGGAGCTCTAGCTTGGAACCCGGAGGAAGCCCGGCCGGACCTCGATGTCGTCGTGTTCAACGATGCCGGAGGAGCCATCTTCTCCACCCTTGAGCACGGTGCCGTGCAGTACAGCGGACGCTACGGCTCGTGGGTTGAACGACTGTTCGCCACACCGCATGCGGCCGACCTCCGCGCGTTGGCGGGGGCCTATGGCTGGGACCATGTAGCGATCACCTCGCGCGAAGAGCTCAGCGAAGTACTACAGACAGTGCCTTGCGGCCTCCGTATCATCGAAGTGCGCGGTGATCGGTCCCAGCTACGTGAGCGCACCGCATCGCTGGCGCAAGCGGTCTCTGAGCTGAGCTAGCGGAGACACTTGCTTCCGGGGACTGAGATCGCCCCGGGCCGAATAGTGAATCGCACACATTAGCACTTGTTCGAATCGCTTGTGAATGGCAGCTTACTCAGTGGGTTCACAATTGGCTTGAGCGTATTAATTTATTCCTCATTCATTTACGGTCTCCCGGTGTGCCGGTAACTTATCTGCTACCCGAAGCACCAGGGACAACCTTCCGTGGCCTTCGGGGAGCAGCTGCGTTGATTCTTTGCTGAATAACCTGAAACCCCTGAGGACCAACCCCAATGAGCATCATCCGAAAACTCTTGCCGATGGCAGGACATACCCGTGGAAATCGGTCGGCAGCAACTTGCCACTACAAGTGCGGAGACGCGTGCGCGCTACCTACCGAGAACACCTCGTCCAATGAGTACTTCCCGCAGATTGCCGACGCGGTGTTATCACGGCGCAAACTGCTAGGCGCGGGCGCGGTCGCCTCTGCGGCCATCGTCATCGGAGCGGACAGCTTGGCTACTCCCTCCGCACACGCAGACTACGGTTTAGCGCCGCGGGGCGGCGGCCGACTCGAGTTTTCGGCGATCGACCCGGTACCCCGCACGGTAGATGCCGTCACCGTGCCAACCGGCTACAACTGGGAGCCCATCATCCGCTGGGGCGACCCGTTGTTCTCCGATGCGCCGGCTTTCGATCCGCTGAATCAATCGGCCTCGGCTCAGCAGCGACAATTTGGTTACAACTGCGACTACTTGAACATCATGGTCGACAATGCCGCAGGCAAAAGCGGTGTCCTGGTCTCAAACCACGAATACACCAACGAGGAAATGATGTTCAGCCCGGCATGGTTTGAGCAGAACAAGGATGAAGCGCGTCGCGTGGCCATGGCGGCGCATAGCTTCTCCGTCGTCGAGGTCCGGCGATCCAAGAAATCAACGAAGTGGACCTACGTGGTCGACGGGGCACGAAACCGGCGGCTACATATGCACACCGAATTCACCATCGACGGCCCGGTGGCCGGTCACGACCTCGTGAAAACCGTGGATGACCCGCAGGGTCGAAGCATTCTGGGAACCTTGAATAACTGTTCTGGTGGGACGACACCGTGGGGCACGGTGTTAACCGGTGAAGAGAATTTCAATCAATACTTTGAGGGCCGCGGCACGGAGGAAGAGGCCCGCTACGGCATCTACCCCGGGGAAACCACCCGAGGTTGGGAGCTGACCGAGCAACGGTTCGGGCTGAACCATCCCGGATACGAGAATGAGGCGAACCGTTTCGGTTGGATCGTCGAGATTGACCCACAAGATCCCAACTCGACTCCCGTGAAGCACAGTAGCCTCGGACGAATTAAACATGAGGGTGCCAACGTGCGGATTGCTCCGGATGGGCGGGCGGTGGCCTACATGGGGGATGACTCGAAGTTCGAATACCTATATAAGTTCGTTTCCAAACAGAAGTACAAGAAAAACGACCGCGCCCACAACTTGAGTTTGCTTTCCGAAGGAGACCTTTTCGTCGCCCGGTTCAACGGCAATTCGCCAGCCAGCGAAATAGACGGCAGCGGCCGACTGCCGCAGGACGGGGCTTTCGACGGCACCGGCGAATGGTTGCCGCTGGTCTTGGGCGGAGAATCGATGGTTTCTGGCATGAGCGTGGAGGAAGTACTGGTCTACACGCGAATTGCCGCCGATAAGGCCGGGGGAACCAAGATGGACCGTCCCGAAGATGTTGAACCTAACCCACACACCGGCAAGGTCTACGTGGCCTTGACCAATAATTCTGACCGTGGACCCGGGCAACTTGCCTCGGCCAATGAAGCGAACCCACGCAACAACAATCGTGATGGGCATGTGCTGGAGCTGACGGAGAACGGCGATGATGCCACCGCCCAGCGCTTCACGTGGACGATCCTACTTGTAGCCGGTGACCCTTCGGTCAACGCGAGCGCCTACTTCTCGGGATACCCAGTGGAGAAAGTTTCTCCCATCTCCTGCCCGGACAACCTTGCCTTCGATTCTGCTGGAAACCTGTGGATTTCGACCGACGGGGCCGCCAAAACCATCGGCTACTCGGATGCACTGCACAAAGTGACACTCGAGGGGCCCGATCGCGGTCGCGTTGAGCAATTCCTTGCGGTCCCTCCCGGTGCGGAAACTTGCGGCCCGCTTATTCACGATCGTGACAACTCGGTGTTCGTGAATGTCCAGCACCCGGGGGAGGGCGGCACCTGGGATGAACCGCAATCCCTGTTCCCGGACTTCGTCGCAGCACCTGACGCGGCGGAACCCGGACAGTTCTATGGTCCACGCCCGACGGTCATTCAAGTTTTCCCCTCGGACACATAGCACCAAACACGCAAATGGCCACCGCCCATATTGGGCGGTGGCCATGAGTTGCCGCGGAACCTAGTCGTTGCCGATATCGACATGGGTAGGATCGAGCACGCGTGAGAGGAAGTCCTTCGTACGCGGCTGCTGCGGGTTACCGATGACTTCAGCGGCAGGGCCGGACTCGACCACCACACCGCCGTCCATGAAGAACACGCGGTCGGCGACATCGCGGGCGAAGGCCATCTCGTGCGTTACCACGAGCATGGTCATTCCGTCCTTGGCGAGGTTTCGCATAATAGACAGAACGTCACCAACGGTTTCCGGATCCAGGGCGCTGGTCGGCTCGTCGAAGAGCATCAGCGATGGATCCATGGACAGTGCTCGAGCGATGGCGACGCGCTGCTGCTGACCGCCGGAGAGTTCCGAAGGGTAGCGCGTGGCGAGGTGCCCCAAGCCAACCTTCTCCAAATTCTCCAAGGCCTTGGCATCTGCGTCGCTCTTCTTACGCTTGAGCACCTTCAGCTGGGCCACGGTGCAGTTCTCCAGCACCGTTAGGTGCGGGAACAGATTGAACTGCTGGAAAACCATTCCGACTTTGCGTCGCATCTTATCGATGTCAACATCCGGATCGGTCGCCTCGAAACCGCCGACATTAATGGTGCCCCCGTTGGGCTGTTCCAAAAGGTTCACGCAGCGCAGGAGCGTGGACTTGCCCGAGCCCGAAGGGCCAATGAGGCAGACAACTTCGCCCGGCTTGACGTTCAGGTCGATGCCCTTGAGCACCTGAACGGGGCCGTACGACTTCTGCAGTCCGGAGATCTCAACTCCAGCTGCCTTAAATTCACTGGTGGGTGCAGCGTTCATTGTAGTTTTCTCCTATCGCTTTCCGCGCCCGGTCTTGGACTCCATGCGGCGGGTCAGCAGGCTCAGCGGAACGGTAATCACCAGATATACGGCACCGGCAACGACCAGCGGAGTAATACCGGCACCCAGCGAGGTAATGCCGTCGCGGCCAAACTTCGTCAATTCGTACTGTCCCGCGACACTTCCAAGGATGAAGGCCAGCGAGGTGTCCTTGGTCAGCAGGATGATTTCGTTGGTCAGCGGAGGCAGGACGATGCGGAAAGCCTGCGGGATCACGATCGTGACCATGGCTCGCCAAGCCGGCATACCCAGGGAGCGGGCAGCTTCGGTCTGGCCCTTCGGCACGGCCTGAAGACCGGCGCGTAGGGTTTCAGCGATGTAGGCGGCGGCAACCAGACCCAACGACACCATGACAATCACGGCGTACGGCCATTTGGCCTCCGGGAAGGCCGAGGGCAGGCCATAGCCTAGGGCCAACAGCACCAACAGGGCTGGAACACCGCGGAAGAATTCGATGTATCCGGTGGCAAACCAGCGGTAGGGGCCAAAAGAGGCCATCTTCATCAGTGCGAGGATCAGACCCAGCGTCAACCCGAAGGCGAATGAGATCGCCGTATAGAAAATCGTGTTCTTCAAACCCACGATCAGCAGGTCCGGGAACATAGGCCCGATCTTGTCGAAGGCGAAGAACGAAGTAAGGACCTTCGGCCAATTCATCGAGATCAGAAGGATCGCGACAACGATGATGAAGATCGCGATCTGCGCAATTTTGCTTACGCGGGCACGTTCACGTGCGGTCATAGCCATGTGAGGAAAGCCTTCCAAATAGCGTTGGTCCGAGGTCGTAACCTTCGCTAGCGGCCTCGGACCAACGGTGTATCAGTGTGCTACTTGGTGCCTAGCCACTTCTCGGTGATCTTGGCCAGGTCTCCGGACTCTTCGAGACGGCTCAACGTGGAGTTGACCTTCTCGATGAGTTCCGTGTTGCCCTTGGCCGCAGCAATGCCTAGCTGCTCACCCGTGGAGAATTCATCGACGATCTCAATGTCGTCGATGTCCTTGATGGCGTACCCCATGACGGACTGGTTGCCGAGCGCTGCGTCGATCTGACCGCTGATAAGCGCCTGGAGCTGCAGGCCACTGTCGTCGTAGGCGACAGTTTCCATGCCGTTGTCCTGACCGTAGGACTCACCGGTGGTCGCCTGCTGGACGGCGACGCGCTTGCCCTTGGCCGACTCGAGGTCGGTGATGTCCGAACCCTTACGAGCGATGAGCATCAGGTCATCGTCGAGGTAAGGGTTGGAGAAATCCATGTTGCCCTTGCGTTCCTCGGTGATCGAGAGCGAGGACATGGCCAGATCGCAGTTGGTGCTGAACAGGCCGGACTCGATGGCGTCGAAGGAGGAATCGACGATGCTGGCTTCGAGGTCTAGATCCTTGGCAATTTCGTTTGCTAGGTCAATGTCCAGGCCAACGATCTTGCCGTCCTTGGTGAACTCGAAGGGCTCGTAGGGGATGTCGGAGCAGACGGTGAGTCTACCTTCGGACTTTAGCGGGAACTTCTCTCCTTCAGATTCGGAGGAAGGGCTGCCGCCGCAGGCGGAGAGGGACAGGGCTGCAACGGCCGTGATGGCCAGTGCTGAGGTGAGGCGCTTAGTGATACGCATAAGATCAAGACCTACTTTCGGTAATGCGAGTGGATCATTGCGTACGAATAATCATAACCACGCTCACACTAGAGAGAGACCTACATCACTCTTGAGGCGCTAAGCATAAGCATAACTTAGCCTTATGCGGGATCTCGCGGCTAATCCGCCTCCAGCGCCTGCCGCATGGGCCGCATCTTCGCCCACGACTCGGCAAGCTCGGCCTCCGGTACGGAACCGGGAACGATGCCGCACCCAGCGTAGAGCCGCATTTCCTTTTCGGCCTCCAGCACACCGCCGCGGAGCGCAATACCAAATTCGCCGTCGCCGCGCCCGTCTAGCCAGCCCACCGGTCCGGCATAGGGGCCGCGGTCCATGCCCTCGAGTTTGCGGAGCAAGACTCCCGCTGCCTTGGTCGGCGTGCCGCACACTGCCGCGGTCGGATGGAAAATTTCAACAAGGTCCAGCGCCGTGGGCATCTTCCCATCGGCGTTTGGCTTGAGTTGCGCGCTGACATCGCTGGCCAAATGCCAGACGTTAGGTAACTCCAAAATGAAGGGCTCGCGCGGGGCATTCATGCCGTGGGAGATCGGCGCCAAGGCCTCGGTGAGCGAGTCGATTGCCAACTCATGCTCGGTGCGCTGCTTCGGATCATCCAAGAGCATCCGGGATGGATATTGAGGATCGTGCGAGGGGGCGGTGGCGCGGTCAAGGGTGCCGGCTAATACACGGGCCTCGGCCACTCCGTTGGTGACACGCACCAGCATTTCCGGAGTTGCCCCGACCAAGCCGTCTACCAAGTACGTCCAGCATTTGCCGTAGCCCTCGGTCAGCTTGGCCACCACATGGGCCAAGTCAATCCGTTCGGTACTCTGCGCCAGAATATCTCGGGCCAGCACCAGCTTCGAAATACCGTACTCATCGAACATACTCAGCGCCTGACCTACGGCCTGAACATAGGAGCCAGCGGTGAGCTGACCGCTACTTAAACGAATCGAGCCCCGCGCGCTAGGCATTGACGCTTCGTCCTTGAGCCGGTGAGCTAGGTCAAGTGCTGCCCGGACGTCGAGGCCGGAGGTGTCCTCAGCTGGGGAGTTGACGGTAATCCAGGCCCCGGCACTATCTTGGCCGATGACCACCTGCGGAATGACGAGCCGCGACTCGTAGCTACTGGTGAAGGAGAAGGAGAACGCACCGAAGCACACCAGGGCGCTACCGGGGCGTTGAATGGGGTCGAGAATCGTGGCCGCCGCCCGAATCTGCGCGAACCATTCACGCGCCTGAGTAAACCGGTGTTCCCCTCGGGTGCGAATACTTGCCGCCTCGCCGAATCCCACGAGCCCGTGCCCTTGACGGGTCCAGATTTTCGCCTCGTGAGCAAAAAAGTCACCGAGGGCCGCAAGTTGGGTCGGCGCCAAGGCGAAGGTGAGGCTGGTTAACTCTGGCACCGCTGGCTGTGGTGCATAGGCATGGTCTAGGGGTAATTCGGCAGACATGATAGGGCTAAGCCTACCGCGCGGTGTGCGGATATATTCGGTGCGGTGGTTGCGATCACGCGCCACCACGAGCTAGCTCACGCGCACAGCGCCCTGCTTACCGGTAAACTCGAGACCAGAGGACATAAACCCACAGTCCAAGGCGAGTATTAATGGCTTGTTGCGGGTTAGGGGTTGCCCATCGGATAGAGTGTTGGAAGTTTGGAGGGCTCAACGGCTCCCCGAAAGTCTTCGTCTTTCCGCGATGACCACCCGATGAAAGATAAGTAAGTCGTAGAACTGTGACTGATTCGAAGAGCAACTGGACCGCAGCCGGGCACGACGTGTCCGACTCGATTGAGCTGAATCCCGAAACCTCGGCCCTAGCGGCCGCCATCAATCTTCCCTCGGGCTTTGCGCTGATCGCCGAGGACCCGGAGTTTGGCCCTGCCATCTCCACCGGAATGGCGCGCGTCGAGAAGCTATTACGCGACGCGATCGCCAACTCGGATCCGCTGATTGACGCCACGAGCCGACACCTGGTCGAAGCCGGTGGCAAGCGCGTGCGCCCGCTACTGGTCTTGCTCACGGCACTGCTGGGTGAAGGCATCAACGACGAGGTCATCAAGGCCGCCGCCGTGGTGGAACTGACCCACCTCGCGACCCTGTACCACGATGATGTGATGGACTCCGCTCCTATGCGTCGCGGGGCCCCCACCGCCCACGAGGTGTGGGGCAACTCTGTGGCCATTCTGGCCGGCGACCTGATCTTCGCCCGTGCCTCGGTGTTCGGCGCCGAACTCGGCCCCAAGGCCGTAAGCTGGCAGGCCCGCACCTTCGAGCGTCTCTGCCTTGGGCAGCTGCATGAATCCATCGGCCCGCGGGAATCCGATGATCCGATCGACCATCACATTCAGGTCATCAGCGACAAGACCGCCTCATTGTTGGCCACCTCGGGAGCCTTCGGTGCCCAGTTCGGCAAGATCCCGGAACTAGTGCCGGTGCTGCGCGAATATGGCGAGAAGGTTGGAGTTGCCTTCCAGGTAGCCGACGATGTGATCGACATTGCCTCCACCACCGCGAGCTCCGGAAAGACCCCGGGTACCGATCTTCGCGAGGGTGTGCCGACCCTGCCGGTCCTCTTGTTGCGTAAGGCGGCCGCCGCCGGCGATGCCCATGCGGAGCAAATCGTGGAGCTCGTCGACTCGGATTTGAGCACCGATGAAGCACTGGCCGAGGCCGTCGAGGCTTTGCGCGCTCACCAAGCCATTAAAGATGCGTGGCTGGTGGCTCGTCGCTGGGCCGATGAGGCGATCGCCGTGCTCGAGCCCCTGCCGGAAGGCACTATCAAGGCCGCATTGACGGCATTCGCGGACGCCGTGGTGACCCGCGAGGCCTAAGCGACGTAGACGCTGCGGTTAGGGGAAACGTAGCTCGAGAGACTCGGACTGCTGCCCCAGACGCCGCGGCGTCTCGAAGGTCGCCATGCTATTGCCGCTCTGTTCGTCCGCGCTAAACAGCAGGTGAGGCCGGAGCACCTGAATGTGGTCCGGTAACTCGGTTTCGGTGGCGGTATATCCTTCGGGAACAAGAAGTACCGCTGCATGCGAACGTTTCGTTCCCTCGCTTATGGTGACTGCTGCGCGTAAGCCGAGCGTGGTGAAGGTTTCGGCGTCAACGCAAGACGTTGTGCGGCTCTCCCCGCCGTGGAGTTCCAAGACGCCGCACACACTCGTGCCTCGGGTGATGGGAATGACCCAGAAATTGGCGTGTTCGTTGCGCACGAGGAGTCGGGCGTCTTCGGTGGACACGAGTTCCCCGGTGGCCGGGTCGGCCACCTGAGGCACCGGTGGGCGTTCGCTTGCCGCTGGCTCATTGAGCTCGGGGATCATCGAAAATAAGTGGCGTTGCTCCGTACAACCGACCATGCTGGCGACCAGCAATAGTGCCACAAGTCCCTGCCAGATGCGCCGATGCCCAACCTTCATCATGGCCCGAGTCTACGACGGGCAATACGAACTGGGTAGGGGATCGGGGTGCAGGGGGCTACTGAGAGCCGCGCGTAGCTCGGCGGCCTTGCGGGCTCGTTCTTCAACCGGTACCCGGTGCCGCAGATGTCCATAGAGGTTGTCGTCTGCGTAACGCGGAAATAGGTGTTGATGGTAGTGCCAGACATGCTGGTTGCCCGAAGGCTCATTGTGTTGCCGGGTGCTGGTGCCCTCTGGACTCCACGCAATTTTCATCGCCAACGCCACACGCCTGGTCTCGCGCATTATGGCGGAGCCAGTTTCCTCGTCTAGGTCATAGAGGGCCTCGAGGTGGGCGTTGGGAATGATCATCACATGCCCGCCGTATGGACCGAACCCGTCGCACGCCATGATGGCGGCGACAAGTTCGGTCTGAAAGATCAAATCGGTGGGCGCGCAGTAGTTGCCCTCACTGAATTCACGGTGATTGACCAGTTCGCAGAACGGACACTGGTAATTTTCCGGTGCGTGAGAGCGGTGGAGCATTAGTGCTCAAGCTCCTTGCTCAGCTCCTCGAAGACCCAGCTGAACATGTCAAAGACGAATTCGCTGAAGGTACCCTCTTCGCTTGTCCATGAACCGCGAGCGTTGTTTCGGCGGTACACGATCGGGTCGGGCACTTCCAACTGGTTGGTCTTGAATCCCCAAACGAACTTCTCTTCCTCGTCTTCGAGGAACAGCAGGTAGTCGTCTTCGATTTCAAGCTCTTCGGGATCGAAGAAGTAGTGGTACGCCTCCATTAAGTCTTCGTTATTGCCCAGCGCCAAATAAAACTCTTCGAGAACCATTGGGATCTCGAAGTCATGCTCGGCGAGGGCATCGCGAAGTTCCTGACGGCTCAGGCCGTCGGCTTCCTGCCACTGGTCCTCTAGGTACTTCGGAACGAGCGAACGGAACTTCTCAAGAAACATGTCAGCCATGTTCCAATCCTATCTAGATTTAGCCCAGCTCAAGTGCGCTCAGCGCGATCCACAACTGCACTCGATCGGCGGTGGCGTTCGGGTCATAACCAGAGAGTTCGGCGATCTGCTGCATGCGGTAGCGCACCGTATTGCGGTGTAACCCCAGCGCCTCGGCCACGGCACCTACGGACCCGTCACGGTTCAGGTATTCACGCAGGGTCTCCATGAGATCGGACTCATGGGCGGCGTCGAATTCCAGCAACGGACCTAGGGCCTCCTGAGCCAGATCCTGCAGGGGGACGTCGCGCGCCGCGAGTAGTAATGAGGTCAGGGAGAGTTTTGTGGGCAGGTTCACTCGATCGCCGTGACGCAGGGCTTCGAGTGCCTCAAAGTAGCTCCAACGGATGCCGGTGGTGTTGGGGTATCGGCCGCCGTAACCGACGGTGGCTTTGATACCTGCGCCCTCGAGGTAGTGGTCTAGCCGTTCAATGGCTTGCGGGTCGCCGTGGTTGGAGAGAATGACGGCCAGCCGGTCTTCGACAATTGCCGACACTTCGGATTCGAATTCCGGGGGTAGCGGGAGATTGTGTAGCCGTTCGGCATCCTTGCTGGCCTGGACCAACACGACCACATGTTCGCGCTGCGAGTTCAGTCCTAGGGCCGCGAACCTCGCCACTGCATCCGAGCCGGAAAGCGAACCTGCCGCTAGGTCGGCTAAGACCTGACCGTGGGCGTGCCGTTGCGAGACACGCAGGGCTGCCTTATTGGCTAGTTCGAGCCCGATCAGCGACTGGGCATATTCGACTAGGCCGTCGCGCTCATAGGGTTCGGCGAGATATAACGTGCAGCGGTCGCGGACTCCGGTAGCAATGGGGAGCGAATGCCATTGCCGCGAGTCCTCGGCGGTGCCGTGGATGAATTCGCCGTAGAGGCTCAGGGCCACGTCGGTGTTGAGCATGCGTGAGAGTGTGCTCAGCATGGAGTCGAGGTTGGAGGACAGCAGGGTTTGCGTCAGCCGCTGGTGTGAACGCAACAGGCGTTCGAGTCGCTGCAGGTGATCGGCGTTATGCGCCTCGGCAATCAACCGGGTAATGGCCGCAAAGGGCGTTTGATAGGGGACCTCAAATACCGCGAGCCCTACTTCTGCGGCGGTCTGCATGATCGTCTGCGGCACGTTCTTGTGGCCCAGCCCCGTGCCGAAGCCAAGGGCCACCACGTCGTTGGCCGCCAAGGTACGCACGAATTCACGCTGGCTCGCCGTGGTCTTTTGGCGCACCCCGGTGGTCAGGACGATCTCGCGTCCTGTCAGGAACTTGGAGGGATCGAGCAATTCGGTGACGGCACTCCAGGTGATGGGTATGTCGTCCGCGCTGGCATGGGCATTTAGTGCGCGCAAATTTAGCTCGCCTTGTGCCAACAGGGCGCGTAAGGTGATTGCCATAAGGTAATTCTAGGGTGTCTTGCCGCTCTTTCGCCCTGCCCTCATGTCCACATCTTGAACATTTTTTCCGATTTTCCGCCCACTACGTGGACATCTGGGCTAGCTTAGACCTATGAGCACTCCATCGTCACTTAAGGGCGGTCCGGCGGCCCCGAAGAAGCGCGAGACTTTTTCCTCGCGTAAGCTCTTCATTCTTTCGGCCGTAGGTTCCGCGGTTGGCTTGGGAAACATCTGGCGTTTCCCCTACGTCGCGTATGAAAACGGCGGCGGTGCATTCTTGATCCCCTATCTGGTGGCGATCTTGTGTGCCGGTATCCCACTGCTATTCCTCGACTACGCCGTCGGCCACCGCTACCGCGGTTCGGCCCCACTGGCTTATCGTCGCCTGAACCGCAAGGCCGAAATGATCGGCTGGTGGCAGGTGCTGATCTGCTTCATCATCGCCATCTACTACGCCGCGATTATCGCGTGGGCGGCCATGTACTGTTGGTTCTCCATCAATAAGGCATGGGATAACAATGCCGACGGCGCCGGTGCTTTCTTCCAGGGCGACTTCCTGAAGGTTGCCGATGGCGCCGGGGTGTCCTTCGAATACGTCCCGAATATTTTCGTGCCGATGTTGGCCGTCTGGCTGATCACGGTGATCATCATGGTCGCCGGCGTGAACAAGGGTATTGCCCGCGCCAACGCGGTCTTCATGCCGCTGCTGATTGTGATGTTCTTGATCTTGGTCATCCAGTCGGTGTTCCTCCCCGGCGCGGCCGAGGGCCTGAACGCGTTCTTCACTCCGAACTTCGAGGCCTTGCTGAATCCCGGTGTGTGGGCAGCCGCCTTCGGACACATTTTCTTCTCGCTGTCCGTGGCCTTCGGCATCATGATCACCTACTCCTCGTACATGAAGCGTAAGAGCGACCTGACCGGCGCCGGCTACACCGTGGCCTTCGCCAATTCCAGCTTCGAGCTGCTCGCCGGTATCGGCGTGTTCGCGGCCTTGGGCTTCATGGCCCACAACACCAACGCCGCCGTGGGCGACGTAGCCTCGGGTGGTATTGGTCTGGCCTTCATTGCCTTCCCAACCATCGTCTCCAACGCGCCGCTTGGCTCGCTGATCGGTGTGCTGTTCTTCGGGTCCTTGGTCTTCGCGGGCTTGACCTCGCTGATCTCGATCCTCGAGGTGATCGTGGCGGCATTCCAAGACAAGCTGGGTTGGAACCGCAAGGCGGCCACTCTGGTGGTCACGATTCCGGTGGCTCTCATCTCGCTGGTGCTCTTCCCGACCACTACCGGCCTGTATCTGCTGGACACGATGGATGCCTTCGTGAACCAGTTCGGCATCCTGGCCGCGGCACTGGTTTCCGTGATCGTGGTAGGCGCTGGCCTCGGCGCATTGCCGAAGCTGGCCAAGCACATGAACCGCTTCAGTTCCGTCAAGTTGGGCACCGGTTGGAAGGTCCTGGTCGGCGGTATTGCCCCGGCTGCCCTGGGCTACATGCTCATCAACGAAATTCAGACCAAGCTGTCTGCGCAGTACTCGGATTACCCAGCCTGGTTCAACGGCATCTTCGGTTGGGGAATGGCCGGGTTGCTGATCGTCGGTGCCCTATTGCTTTCGCTGATTCCGTGGAGCCGCAGTTCGAAGGTCGCGGACCCGGAGTTCGAGGGCTACCAAAAGGCGGTCGAACGGGATGAAGTCCCCGAAACCTCCGGAAAGGAGTACTAGCCATGACTGCTTTGGCTATTGTCTTCATGATCATCGCGATGCTGACCATTTGGGGAGGACTGGCCCTGTCCATGCTCAACCTCTCCCGTCACCCCGAGCCCGAAGAAGACGAGGAGTACCTCGCCGATAACGCAACCTAGGCTCGCTCGGTCGGCCACGAAGGCGCCGACTCTTTGCCGTGGATCACGTCCACGACAAGGGGTCGGCGCTTTTCGTGCAACTGCACGGTAACTTCCGGGATGTACTGTGCATCATTCCGTGGAGCGCGGCCCCTCACGCTCCTATTCTTCTTGGTAGGTTTACAAGCTTGTCCGGTACCGGACAGCCAGTGTTTATGAAAGGAAGTTACGGTGGACGTTACCTACCGCATCGAGCAGAAGCGCAAGCTCAACGGCCCATTCCCCGGCCCAAAGTCGCAGGCTCTGGCCGAACGCCGGACCAAGGCGGTAGCCGCTGGCGTGGCCTCGACCCTGCCGGTGTACGCCGCAGACGTTGACGGCGGCATCATTGTCGATGTTGACGGCAACCAGCTGATCGACCTCGGCTCCGGCATCGCCGTGACCACCGTTGGTGCTTCCAACCAGGCCGTGGCCAAGGCCGTGGCCGAGCAGGCCCAGCGTTTCACCCACACCTGCTTCATGGTGGCCCCGTACGAGAACTACGTGGAGCTGGCCGAGAAGCTCGTGGCCATCACCCCAGGTGACTTCGAGAAGAAGGCCGTCCTGTTCAACTCCGGCGCCGAAGCCGTTGAGAACGCCATCAAGGTTGCGCGTATCGCCACCGGCCGCCAGGCCGTTGTGGCCTTCGACCACGCCTACCACGGCCGCACCAACCTCACCATGGGTTTGACCGCGAAGGCCGCTCCGTACAAGCGTGGCTTCGGTCCGCTGGCACCGGAGATCTACCGCATGCCGATGAGCTACCCATTCCGCGAAGAGAACCCGAACATCTCGGGTAAGGAAGCTGCTGAGCGCGCCATCCTCGCCATGGAGAAGCAGATCGGTGGCGACCAGATCGCCGCGATCATCATCGAGCCAATTCAGGGCGAGGGCGGCTTCATCGTTCCGGCCGAAGGCTTCCTGCCGCGCGTGGCCGAGTGGGCCAAGGAAAACGGCATCGTGTTCATCTCCGACGAGGTGCAGGCAGGCTTCGCCCGCTCCGGCGCTTGGTTCGCCTCCGACATCGAGGGGATCGAACCGGACCTGGTCACCGTGGCTAAGGGTATTGCCGGCGGCATGCCGCTGTCCGGTGTGGTGGGCCGCGCCGAACTGCTGGACTCCGTGCACGGCGGCGGACTGGGTGGCACCTACGGTGGTAACCCGGTGGCCGTGGCCGCAGCCCTGGAGAGCATCAAGTTCATGGAAGAGCAGGACCTGGCCGGGCGTGCCCGCGAGATCGAGGCCCAGTTCTTCGAGCGCTTCACCGCTCTGCAGAAGGACGTGCCAGCCCTCGGCGACGTGCGCGGACGTGGCGCAATGATCGCACTGGAGTTCGTCAAGGCCGGCGGCATCGAGCCAGATGCCGCGCTGACCAAGAAGATCGCCGACGAGTGCCTGGCACAGGGCGTGCTGATCCTCACCTGCGGCACCTACGGCAACGTAGTGCGCCTGCTGCCGCCACTGGTCATCGGTGACCAGCTGCTCGGCGAAGCCTTTGATGTGCTCGAGGCAGCCATCCGCAAGCATGCCTAAGTCGCCTTCCCCTGATTGGGCGGCCTAGGCTACGATAAATCGCTGGCCACGCACCTTTGGTGCGTGGCCAGCGATTTTCTTTTTTAGACGAGTTTCTTCGGTTCCGCTCCACGCACCACGCGTGGGGCACGGAATAGATCGATCATGATCAGTGCGACCGCAATCCACACCAGAATGAACCCAGCCCAACGTTCGGGCGGCATGTGCTCGCCAAAGACCAGCAAACCCAACAAGAACTGCAACAGCGGGGCCAAGAACTGCAAGGACCCCACGGTGCTCAGCGGCAACCGCCGCGCCGCGCCACCGAAGAGCAATAGCGGCACCGCCGTAATCACGCCGCTGGCGGCTAGCAGCCAGAACCCGCCGGCCGAGCTTCCGAGCGTCGCCGACTCACCACGGGCGGCAAGGTAGAGAATAAAGGCCAAGGCGAAGGGGGAGAGCAGGAGGGTCTCCATGCTTAGCGTCACGAGCGCGCTGCCCTTCTGTCCGACCTGATTCTTCACGAGGCCGTAGAAGCCAAAGGAAAAGGCCAAGCCGAGAGAAATCCACGGGATGCTTCCCAGCGCCACGGTCAGCACGAGCACCGCGGTCCCGGCGAAGCCAAGAGCCGTCCATTGCAACTTCGTCAGTCGCTCCTTGAGGATGACCACGCCTAAGAGCATCGCCACGATGGGGTTGATGAAGTATCCCAGCGAGGCCTCCAGCACATGGCCGGTGAGCACCGCGACGGCATAGAGCACCCAGTTGGCGGCGATCAGCACGCTGGCTATCGCCAAGCGTCCCGTGGTTGCTCCATCACGGAATAGCGCGAAGAAATCCTTTAACTGGCTGGTGGCGGCTAGGAGCACCGCGCAGAGTACCAGCGAGAAGACAACACGCGCCCCAACGAACTCGAAGGCCGAGATCTGCGGCAGGGTGAGAAAGTACAGCGGGAGCAACCCCCACATGAGATAAGCGCTGACGCCCTGAAGAATTCCTACGGTGCGCTGCGACGTTGGGGAGTGTGCGGATGAAGCCATATAAGTACTAACCACACGGGAAGTTTATTATTCCTCATTAGTGTCCCTATATGACGTTGTTCACCTCGCTAGACTTTGCAGGTGGCCAAACTTTTCGTGGATCTCGAACCCTTGCGCTTTTCTCCGGCATTCCGACGACTGTGGTTGGGTAATTCGCTGTCGGCTATCGGTACGCAGATGACCGTCATTACCGTCAGCCTTCAGGTCTACGCATTGACCGCGTCAAGTTTCTCCGTGGGACTACTCGGTGCTTTCACACTGGTGCCGCTGATTATTGCTGGGCTCTATGGCGGAGCAATCGCCGATGCCCACGACCGACGAAAAGTCGCGCTCGGATCGGGTCTGGTCTTGTGGGCGGTATCGGCAACCCTGGCCATCGGGGCGTGGATCGGTGTCGATAACGTCTGGTGGCTATATGGGCTCATGGCGGTTCATTCGGGAGCAGCAGGAATCAACCAGCCCACCAGAGGAGCCATCATTCCCAAACTGGTGGGAACCCGGTTACTGCCAGCAGCAAACTCGCTGAACATGATGACCTTTTCAATCGCGATGATGCTTGGGCCCATGCTCGGCGGGCTACTTGTAGCCCAGTACGGCTACCGTTGGACCTACACCATCGATGCGGTGACCTTCACCGCCGCCGTGTGGTCCGTGTATCGGCTATCACCCATGCCAATGGCCGAAAAACCCACGGTGCGTGGCCTGCGATCGGTACGCGAGGGATTTCAGTTCCTGGCCACCCAACCCAATATTCGCATGACCTTCCTGATCGATTTGGCGGCCATGATTCTGGCCGCCCCGCGGGTGCTACTGCCAGCGATCGCTGCGTTGGCACTGGGAGGCGGAGAAACCACCGTGGGTCTGCTACTTGCCGCAGCGGCCGGTGGGGCCATGCTGGTCGGTTTGTTTTCGGGATCCTTGAGCCATCTGCGGCGGCACGGGGTCGCGGTATTCGTCAGTGTCTGCTTGTGGGGGCTATGCATCAGTGGGCTGGGGCTGGTGGTTCTGTTGGCGCTGGGGCATGGCGGTGCGGCCGTGGCTTCCCCGATATGGGTGATCTTGGCGGTGCTGGCCATGCTTGCCGCCGGGGCGGCTGATTCGGTATCGGCGATCTTCCGAACCACCATCTTGCAGTCCGCTGCACCAGATCACCTGCGCGGCAGACTCCAAGGAGTCTTTATTGTGGTCGTCGCCGGCGGTCCGCATGTCGGGGGCATGCTGGCCGGAGCCTCGGCAACCGTTCTCGGCGAACCCTGGGTGCTGATCGTCGGGGGACTAGCCTGTGTTCTGGCCGCCAGTGCGCTGATGCGCTGGCAACCGAGCTTTCTCGCCTATGACGCACACCGCACCGAACAAGGCGTGGTTGAGGAACCATAATCGTCGACACGGCGTTTAATAGGACGTAGCGCAACCGTTCGAACTATGGGGAGTACCTAAATTGACCGTGCACCAACATAACAATGGGTTGAAGACCGCCGTACTGCTCGGTGGCATGTTTGCCATTTTGCTGGTCATCGGCTCGATTATTGCCTCCAGCACGCGTAACAGTAGCTTCATCATTATCTTCGCGTTGATCGGTTTGGGCACCACCGCCTACGGCTACTGGAACAGTGACAAGATTGCCCTGCGCTCCATGCACGCCTACCCGGTCACCGAAGCAGAACAGCCGGTGATATATCGGATCGTTCGCGAACTGTCGATGACCGCCCAGCAACCGATGCCGCGGCTCTACATGTCACCGACGATGTCGCCCAATGCGTTCGCCACCGGACGCAACCCGCAGAACGCGGCCGTTTGCTGTACGGAAGGCATTATGCAGTTGCTTGACGAGCGTGAGTTGCGCGGCGTTCTGGGCCACGAACTAATGCACGTGTATAACCGAGATATTCTCACTTCCTCGGTGGCGGCAGCCATTGCCGGCGTGATCACCTCCATCGCCCAGTTCTTGCTGTTTTTCGGCGGTGGCAGTTCCAGCAACGACAACCGTGGCGTGAACCCGCTGGCGTTGATCGCCCTCTCGCTGCTGGCACCCATCGCCGCCTCGGTGATCCAGATGGCCGTGAGCCGCACCCGCGAATTCGACGCCGACGAGGACGGTGCTCGCCTGACCAATGACCCGCTGGCGCTAGCCAGCGCGCTACGTCGCTTGGAAACCGGCATCAGTGCCTCACCGCTAAAGCAGGACCAGCGGGTGGTGAACAGCTCTCACCTGATGATTGCCAACCCCTTTGGTTCCAAGCTTCGGCAGATGTTCTCCACTCACCCTCCGATGGACCAGCGGATCGCTCGCCTTGAAGCAATGGCCGGTGGCCGCGGGTACTAAGCCCGTAACACCCACGCAAGATGGCGTCTGCCCAGTATCGGGTAGGCGCCACTTTTACACTCTTCGGTGATCAGCGATGGGGAGAAGTACCCGGTCGGTCGCATTGCCTCGGCTGGGAAATAATCATAGGCTTGTAGATATGAAATCATCACGCAAAATCACTGCAGTCGCTTCGATCGTTCTGGCCGCTTCCTTGGGCCTAGCCGGTTGCGGCGACAACGGTGCCACTGGCGAGACCGGTGCATCGCAGGAGCAGCAGCAGCCCGCTAACCAGCAGATGACCGCCGACAACTTTGTGCAGCGCATGTCCGACGCGCAGTACAAGGCCGGTTCCGCTCACATGAACATGAAGATGAATGCTGCCGGCACCGACATGAACATTGACGCCGACATCAAGATCGCCGAAGATCCCAAGGATGTCGCGATGAAGATGACGATGCCGATTCAGGATATGAAGGCAGTCATGATTCTCATCGGCAACGAGCTCTACATGAACATGGGCGACGCCACGCAGAACAAGTTCACCAAGCTCCCTGACTCGATGAAGGAGCAGATGAACTTCGACCAGATCACCTCGCAGATGAACCCGGCCGCCAGCGCTGAGCAGCTCAAGAGCGCTCTGAAGGACTTCAAGGCCGAGGCCGGAGAAGAGATCGACGGTGTGAAGACCACCAAGTACGTGCTGACCGTCGACACCAAGAAGGCCATGGAAGCCTCGGGGCAGAGCGAGCAGTTGCCGCCGGAAGCACTCAAGCAGCTCGGTGACACCCTGACCTACGAGATGTACGTTGGTGATGCCGATGACCTTCCGCGCCGTATGGTGATGAATGTTGCCGATACTCCGATGACCGCCAACTTCTCCAAGTGGGGCGAAGATGTGACGATCGAGGCTCCGGCCGAAGACGAGCTCATCGAAATGCCAGGCATGTAATCACGAGCTCACTGCTCGCGATTCCGTGGCTCAACACACGCAAGGCACCGACCGCCAGGTCGGTGCCTTGCGTGTATCAGCACGAGACTCTAGCCGACGTTCACGTTTAGCGGTGTGAAGTACGTGGTGGCGGACAGCTCCGTGGAGCCACTGGTTACAGCGGTTCGCGCGACTTGTCGAGCAAATGTCCGTGGTCGTGAAGCACGAGAAATACCGATGGAGGAAGATTGAAGGCTTGGAAAATCCCAGCTGTGGCGATCACCGCAGGCCTAGCGCTAACCGGATGCACGGCTGCGGAGGTAGAACCAGCTCCGCAAACCGCACCGGCTGTCCCCACCGATTCGAAATCGGCTGCGGGAACCGCCGGGCGCGAGGGGCTGTGGACCGTCGATGATGTGAAGGTTTCTGGCGCTACCGCCGAGCTTGAAGCCCAAGCTCAGCAGGCTCTAGATTCGCACGTTGCTTACTATGCCGGTATTAGCGGTGGAAAATACGGCCAGCATCTCTACGCGCTGAATGCCGGAGGTATTGACCGTTGGCTCAATATCACCGAAGTAAAGTCCGATATGCACGGAGCCGTTGAGTTCGTGCTGGATAGTTACTACACATCACCGGCCCTGCGATCAGTGGCGACACGGGAAGTCTGTAGCCTACTGCGTTTCGGCACCGCCGATAAGGAAGCCGTTTCGGGCCTCCAATCGCTAACCCTTACCGCAACCGATACTGGGGAAAGCTTCACAGTCTCCGATGATGTGCAGTGCTGATAGTTAGGCGGCGGACCATACCGAAGCGCGTACGTCTAAAGAGCGCCGCGCTTCGTAGACGGAGCCCTAGCGCTACGGATAAAAAGTAAGAGCCGTTGCCACCAAAATGGTGGCAACGGCTCTTCACCCGTCTGCGGACCCTGTTCGGGCTTTAGACCCCTGTAGGTCGCTGACGCGCGTAGCTGCGAAACTCTAGCGGAAGTTCACGAACTGCAGGTCGGCCTCTTCGAAGTCCTTCAGCAAGGCGATCGTTGCCTGAAGGTCGTCGCGGGACTTGGAGGAGACGCGGAGCTCATCGCCCTGGATGGTGGACTTCACGCCCTTGGGGCCCTCGTCACGAATGAGCTTGTTAATCTTCTTGGCTACATCCTGGGCGATGCCCTCCTTGATGCTGGCCTCGATGCGGTATTCCTTACCCGAAGCGTAAGGTTCGCCGGCATCCAACGACTTCAGCGAGATGTTGCGCTTGACCAGCTTGGACTGGAAGACATCCAAGACTGCCTTGACGCGCTCTTCCGAGCTGGCCTTCATCAGGATCTTTTCGCCCGAGAAATCGATCTCGGCCCCGACGCCCTTGAAGTCATAGCGCTGGGCGATCTCCTTCTGCGCCTGATTCAAGGCGTTGGACACTTCCTGGCTGTCGACCTTGCTGACCACGTCGAATGTGGAATCACTTGCCACGTTGTTGCTCCTTTGGCGTCGGGAAATGGGTCAAATTCGCTTCATAGCCTACCGGTTTAGCGATGCCCTTACAGGCTGTGAGCAGGGTTACAGCCAATATAGCCCCCTCGATTTCACATCATCCGGATTCTCATGTAGAGTTATTTCTCGTTCCGACAAGAACAAACTCGGCAGATTACCCGAGCGGCCAAAGGGGGCTGACTGTAAATCAGCTGGCAATGCCTACGGGGGTTCGAATCCCTCATCTGCCACCGAGTGAAAATCTCCCAGATCGTGGATCTGGGAGATTTTTCGTTAACCGCACGTTTTCTGTGGCGCGTGAGGCACGCCTCAATGGGAGTTCTCCGCCAAATTCCGCTACCGTGTAAGCATGGCAACACGAAATGTAACCGAAGCCGACTTTGCGCAGCTGATTGATCAGAACGAAATCGTTCTCGTCGATTTCTGGGCCGACTGGTGTGGCCCATGCAAGCAGTTCGCTCCGGTCTATGAGCAGATCTCGGAGAAGTTCACCGACGTGATCTTTGCGAAGGTAGATACCGAGGCCGAGCAGGGTCTAGCCCGCGCGGCAAACATTACCTCCATTCCCACGCTGATGGCCTTCCGTGAGAAGGTCCTGGTCTTCTCGCAGCCCGGCGCACTGAACGCCGCCCAGCTGGAGGACCTGGTTACCGCGGTAAAGGGCATCGACATGTCCGAAGTTCACGCACAGATCGCCGAAGAGGCCAGCGGACAGTCCGAAGCCTAAGCGCGGATGCCCGCAGGACTATCGATTGCGGTGGTCCAGCGGTGCATAACGCGGTCCAAAAGCTTGCTTGCGGACCCCGGACAGCTGCAAGAGCCGCACAACTCGTTGGCGGTGTCCACGGTAAGGCTCCAGCAGCGAGAGCATCGTCGCATCGTCGACACGGTGACCGGTGAGCACCTGCCCGACGAAATCAGCAAGATGAAAATCACCGACGGAGATGTGGTCGGCAGACCCATGCGAACGTTGCAGGGTCTCTGCCACCGTCCACGGACCAATGCCCGGCACGGCCAGTAGCGCCGCTTCCAAAGTTCCGGGCGGTCGCGCGTGAGGCTTGCTTGTCTCCAACTCTTCAGGACCCCACCATTCCAATCGGCTGGCCGCCTCGGCCAGATGCCGCAGGGTGGTGGCTCGCGAGGCATCGACCCGTGCCGCCTGCCAATCCCAGCGTTTGAGCCCTAAGATCTCGCGCGGAGTAGGGAACAAGCGCAGCGAAGCCGGGCAGGGCCCCGGCGCCTGACGCCCCGCATGCCGGATCAACCAGCGCCACGCGTAGTTCGCCTCGATACCGGTCACCCGTTGCTCCAACACCGCCCCCGCGGCCGGAACAAAGACCCGTGAGGTGCGCGGAAGTACCAACGCTCGATGCAGACTCCGGCTACGTTGCACCAATTCCGGTAGCCCGCTAAAGAATGCCGGATCGTCAAAGGCCGACCAGTCATCGCCGGCCCCGAACAATTGCGGAACCTGATCGGCCGCCCAACGAGCCCCGGGGCCATACGCGACGAAACACACCCCGGCACCCGGATCGGGAAGAGTCACGTGAAGGGTTGCGTCACCGAGCGGCGTGTCGAGTGCCAGCCACGCTTCCGCGCGCTCAAGCCGGATCGTCGGGTCGCCCAGCCCGCGCCGAAAGATACTCCAAGAGCTCAGCAGATCGACGGGGTGCTCGGGCTGATAACGGCCGCGGACCTCGGAGCTACTCTGTCCGTTCATCATCACCCCAACCCCTAGCTGTTCGCACACTTCAAGTTTTGGACGAAGAATGACGCCAAGCTACGTAAGACATCTTCGTTTATGACGACCGCCGGTAAGGTACTTGACATGAAGTATGCCCCCACTGTGCTAGATCTCATCGGTAATACGCCACTGGTCAAACTCAACCATGTCACCGATGGCATCAAGGCAACAATCTTGGTCAAACTTGAATACTTGAATCCCGGCGGTTCCATCAAGGATCGTATCGCCCTGAAGATGGTGGAACGTGCCGAAGCAACCGGTGCCCTGAAGCCGGGCGGCACCATCGTGGAACCTACCAGCGGCAACACCGGAGTCGGTCTGGCAATGGTGGGCCAGCTAAAGGGGTATAAAACCGTCTTCGTGACCCCCGATAAGGTCGGCGAAGAGAAGCGCGACGTGTTGCGCGCCTACGGTGCCGATGTGGTGGTCACCCGCACCGATGTCGCCCCGGAATCCCCGGAGTCTTATTACGGCGTCTCGGATCGCCTCGTTCGGGAAATTGACGGCGCCTACAAGCCGGACCAGTTTTCGAACCCGGGCGCCCCGGAGAGCCACTTCGAAACCACCGGCCCAGAAATCTGGAACGACACCGATGGACGCCTGACTCATGTGGTGATTGGCGCAGGCACCGGTGGCACCATCACCGGCACGGGGCGTTACCTGAAGCAGGTTTCCGCCGATCGACCCGGTGGACCGGTCAAGGTCATCGCCGCCGATCCCGACGGGTCGGTCTATTCCGGCGGTAGCGGACGCCCCTTCCAGGTCGAAGGCGTCGGCGAGGACATGTGGCCGGGCAACTACGACCCTTCCGTGCCCGACAGCGTGGTGCCGGTCAGCGACGCGGAGTCCTTCGCCATGACTCAGCGCCTGGCTAAGGAAGAAGGGCTGCTGCTTGGTGGTTCCTCGGGAATGGCCGTCGCCGCCGCATTGCGCAGCGCCAAAGACCTCTCCGAAGATGACATCGTGGTTGTCATTGCCCCAGACGGAGGCCGCGGCTACCTTGCCAAGATCTTCAATGAACCATGGATGCTCCAGCAAGGCTTCAGCATTGCCGAGGATGCACCCCTAGCGGCGCTCAGCGCAGCAGGAACCGGATCCACCCCGGTCATTGACCTGCAGGCCACGCTCAGCGAAGCAGCAGCAACGCTCAGCGCCTCCGGTGGTAGTGCCGCAATTGTGGCAAGCCGCCGTTTGCCCGCCCGTATCGGTGAGGTTCGCGGTGTGCTGAGCGCAACCATCCTTACGGATGCGTTGTTGGCCGGGATGAGCCCAGAAACCCCCGTCTCCGAACTGACCGATCTGCCCAAACCACTAATTGGTGCCGGACAACCCGTCGCCGATGCCCGCGCAGCCTTGGATAGCTGCCCGGTCCTGCTGATCACCGAACATGGGGACATCACCCGCGGACTGAACGCCGCGGAACTGCTGGCCCACACCTCAACTCACCACGCCTAGTTAGGAGCATCCCCTATGAGCCATGTCGAGGGATTCAACACTCGATTCGTGCACGCCGGACAGGAATTCGAACCACGCACCGGCGCCGTGGTGCCCCCGGTGCACTTCTCCACCACCTACGCCCCAGAAGCTATCGGACAACTGCGTGCCGGCTACGACTACGGGCGCGGCACCAACCCGACGCGAGATTCGCTGCAGACCCAGCTAGCCGCCGCGGAGCAGGGCACTCACGCCTTCTCCTTCGGCTCGGGCCTTGCCGCCGAAGACTCGCTGATCCGAGCCATTCTGCGTCCCGGGGATCACATTGTGCTGGGCAATGACGTCTACGGCGGCACCTACCGCCTGTTGACCCGCGTGCTGGGTCCGTGGGGGATCGGCAGCACCCCGGTGGACATGTCCGATGCCAATGCGGTGGCCGCGGCCATCGAGGCCAACGGCGCCAAATTGGTGTGGGTGGAGACGCCTTCGAACCCGATGATGAAGATCACCGACATTGCCGCGCTCGCCGAGATCGCACACGCCGCCGGTGCATTGCTGGTCGTAGATAACACCTTCGCCAGCCCGTTCCTGCAGCAGCCGCTGAGTCTCGGTGCCGATATCGTGGTGCATTCGACGACCAAGTACATCGGCGGACACTCCGATGTGGTTGGCGGCGCAGTAGTGGTCAAGGATGAGGCGTTGGCCGAGCAGATCGGATTCATCCAGTTTGCCGTCGGTGCCGTTTCCGGGCCCATGGATGCCTACTTGACCACCCGTGGGCTCAAGACCCTCGGGGTGCGCATGCGGGCACATAGTGAAAATGCCGCACAGATCGCGACCTGGCTACGTGACCGCAAAGAGGTCGAGCACGTGCTTTACCCGGGCTTCGCCGAACACCCGGGACACGAGATCGCTAAGCGGCAAATGCGCGACTTCGGTGGCATGGTCTCGGTTCAGCTGGCCGGCGGGGCCCAGGCCGCACGCAAGGTCGCCGAAAGCACCCGCCTGTTCACGTTGGCCGAGTCGCTCGGCGGCATTGAGTCCCTGATGAACTACCCGTCGGAGATGACGCATGCCTCGGTGAAGGGGACCGAACTGGCCGTCCCGGAGAACCTATTGCGACTGTCGGTGGGTATTGAAGATGCCGCCGATCTCATCGATGACCTCGAGCGCGCCTTCACGACGCTCTAATCGATAACTCCCGACCTACGGCAAAGGCCTGGCCCCATCCACGGATGGGGCCAGGCCTTTGCCGTAGGTCAACAACTATTAGCGCCGGCGAAGGGCCCTGAAGTATTTGATCGAGGAAGGCGTCCACAGCAATAGCACTCCGACCAGAACCAGTAGTGCTAGAAGCGAGTACCGTCCGAATCGAAGAAAGAGCGGAAGCGCAAGAATCAGACCGAGCCAGGTCAAATGCGACCGAGCGCGTCGATCGGCACGCCACAGTCCGGAGGCCAAGAACGCCACTGCAATGCCTGCGGCGCACAATAGGCCAGCAAAGAGCAAGGTGGTGGCGTTGCGTTGGGCGCTGAATTCATCGAGGAGCAACTTGCCGGCGAACCCCGCGAAGACCAGCCCCAACACCACCCACCACCAGCGAGCTACACGCAGAGCCCCGGGTAGCTCTGGGAGCTGCCCGGGGCTCGAGGCCGAAGCCCGGTTGTTGCGCCGAAGTATCACTGCGTGCGCACGTCCGATGGCTCCCAGCATTCGATGCCGCGCAAGCCTGGCATATCCGAGGCAAGGAACACCGGATCCTTACCATCGCGTAGCTGGGCGGTGTAGTGCTTGAGCAGAGCCAAGGCCTTGGGGGAGAGCAAGATGATCGCTACCAGGTTCAGCAAGGCCATAATGCCCATAATTCCGTCGGCGAAGTTCCAGACCACCGAGGAAGCCGCGACGGCGCCGCCGAGCACGGCGAGCGAAGCCAGCAGGCGGTAGACCGTCATGACGGTGGGATTACTCGTAATGAAGCCGATATTCGCTTCACCGTAGTAATAGTTGCCGATCACCGACGAGAAGGCCAACAGGAAGATGATCACTGCCAGCAGCGTGCCGGTCCAGGAGCCAAGGGCGTTGGTTAGACCCAGCTGGGTAATGGCCACGCCGCCTTCGGAACCAACGGCGTCCGGGACGGTGTGCAAGATGATGAACGCGGTCACCGTGCACACGATGAAGGTATCGAAGTACACGCCGAGGGTCTGAACGAGGCCCTGCTTAACCGGGTGGGTAACCGAGGCCGTGGCACCGGCATTCGGAGCCGAACCGAGACCGGCTTCATTGGAGAACATGCCGCGCTTCACGCCGGTTAGCAGGACCATGCCCAGCCCGCCACCGATAGCCGAATTGAAGTTGAAAGCCTCCGAGTAGATCATGCCGAAGACGTGCGGGAGCTGGCCGATGTTCATCGAGACCACCACGATACCCAGCACGATGTAGAGCACGGCCATGGCCGGCACCAATGACTCGGTGACCTTGGCGATACGGCGGACACCACCGAAGACGACGAGTGCGGTCAGCACGGCCAGCGCCACACCGATCACCCAGCTCAAAGTGGTGATTTGTGCTGCATCTGCGGTTGCGTCCAGTCCAACCGCACCGGTGATGGTGGCGGTAATGGTGTTTGCCTGCAGCGAGGAGAAGGCGAAGGGGAAAGTGACCACGAGGATGATCGCAAAGATGATCCCCAACCAACGGGCGCCCAGCCCGTGCTGCATGTAGTAGGCCGGACCGCCGCGGTAGCCGTCCTTGCCGTGACGCTTATAAAGCTGACCCAGCGTGGACTCCACGAAGCTGGAAGCGCCGCCGATGAAGGCCATGGTCCACATCCAGAACACCGCACCCGCTCCACCGACGGCGATAGCGGTGGCCACACCGGCGATATTGCCGACGCCCACGCGTGAGGCAGCCGAAATAGTAAAAGCCTGGAACGCGGAGATCGACTTCTTGTTGCCGTTCTCGTCGACGAGTGCCTTATCGGTCAGAGTCTTGAGCATATTCGGCAGTAGTCGTAGCTGGACTGCGCCGGTGCGGATGGTGAAGTACAGGCCGGCTGCAATCACCACGGGCAGGACGATATTGCCCCATAAAACGTTGCCCTGGTCGCCCAACCAGGTAGCAACATCCTCATTTTGTAGCCAGTTCATGACATCGGACACTACCGGAAGTCGCGGCATTGAGTAATCTGCCGCACGTTTTCTTCAAACGAGTGATCTACCTCAATTGCCGTTGTGACCGGGAAAATAGGGGCTTAGTAGCCTTCCTGAAAATATCGCGCGGTGGGTGATCTCACACCTTTTGCCCTGCCCAAGCGGAGCTAGGCCCGATAGTATTAAGTGTTCGCGAACATCAGGGTATCCCTCGCATCCAGCCCAATTTTTGAGGTTGGAGCCTTCTCGTGTTGTATTTCCGCAAAGTGTGTGCGGGTTTGTATGTCATAGGGGAACGCTGAATGCGCGTGAGTTGTATTGACTGTGTGCCGCCTGAGCCTCGTAGTAGGGGCGTTTAGGCGTTTCCCCTAACGAATGAGGTAATTCTTCGTGTCTTCTGACATGCCCGCAAACTCCACCGATACCCAGGCCACCGAGGAACCGACCGTTCTGTTCAGCGAGCTGGGCCTTGACGGTCGAGTACTGGCGGCTCTAGCCGACCTCGGCTACGAAAAGCCGTCGCCGATTCAGGCGGCGACCATCCCGCTGCTGCTCGACGGCCGTGACGTCGTGGGCCTGGCCCAGACCGGTACCGGTAAGACTGCAGCCTTCGCCCTGCCAGCGCTTTCGCGTATGGCCGAGCTGGCCGACCTCAACGGTCCGGCCTCTAGCCCACAGATTCTTGTGCTCGCTCCGACCCGTGAATTGGCTCTGCAGGTTGCCGAGGCCTTCACGTCCTACGCCAAGCACATCCCGAACTTCACCGTCCTGCCGGTCTACGGTGGCTCGCCGTACGGCCCACAGCTGGCCGGTCTGCGCCGCGGTGCACAGGTAGTTGTCGGTACCCCGGGTCGCGTCATCGACCACATCAACAAGGGTTCACTGGACCTGTCCAACTTGCAGTATGTCGTGTTGGACGAGGCCGACGAGATGCTCCGCATGGGCTTTGCCGAAGAGGTCGACAAGATCTTGGAAGCTACCCCGGAAGAGAAGCAGGTTGCCCTGTTCTCGGCCACCATGCCGCGCACCATTCGCCGCATTGCCTCCGAGTACCTGCGTGATCCGGAAGAAGTTTCGGTCAAGTCCAAGCAGTCCACCGGCACCAACATCACCCAGCGCTACCTGCAGGTCATGGGAGCTCACAAGCTCGATGCCATGACCCGCATCCTCGAGTCCGAGGAATTCGATGGCGTGATCACCTTCGTGCGTACCAAGATGGCCACCGAAGACCTGGCCGACAAGCTCAAGGCCCGCGGATTCACTGCAGCAGCTATCAACGGTGACATTCCGCAGCAGCAGCGTGAGCGCACCGTGGAGAACCTGCGTGCCGGCAAGATCGACATCTTGGTCGCCACCGATGTCGCCGCTCGTGGTCTTGACGTCGAGCGCATCAGCCACGTCATCAACTACGACATCCCGCATGACACCGAGTCGTACGTGCACCGTATTGGACGTACCGGCCGTGCCGGTCGTTCGGGCGACGCGATTCTGTTCATGACCCCGCGCGAGAAGTACCTGCTGCGTGCCATCGAGAAGGCTACCCGCCAGCCGGTGAGCCTCATGCAGTTGCCGTCGCTGGATTCGGTGAACAATCGCCGTATCCAGAAGTTCACCGATCGCATCGATGAGACCATCACGAGCCAGGATCTGACCACTTTCCGTGAGATCGTCGAGCAGTTCGCCGCGAAGCACGAGAACCTGGATCACTTGGAGATCGCCGCTGCACTGGCCTTGATGGCGCAGGGTGGCCGTCCGTTGCTGATGGAAGAGCCAGCTATCCCGGCCGGCAAGCAGGCTCGCTTGAGCCGCGAGCGTGACGGGAAGCGCGAGCCAGGCCAGCGCGGCAACCGCGGCAAGACTGCGGCCGAGGGCAACGCGATGTACCGTTTGGCGATTGGTCGACGTAACCGCGTGCAGCCCGGCTCGATCGTTGGAGCCCTGGCGAACGAGGGTGGCTTCAACTCCTCGCAAATCGGTGGCATTGAGATCCGCTCGGATCACACCCTGGTGGAGCTGCCAGCCGAGCTGTCCAAGGACCAGTGGCGCGCGCTGTCCAAGACCCGTATCGGTGGTGAGCTGATCAACCTCGAACTCGATTCCGGTCGCAAGCCTCGCCGCGATCGTGATGATGAGCGTGGTGGCAACCGTCCGGATCGTAGCTTCAAGGATCGCAAGCGCGGCGGTGGCGGTTTCCGTGACGATCGTCGTGGTGGCGATAAGCGCTTCGGTGGTCGTGGCAAGGGTCGCTTCAGCGACGCAGGCCGTGGCGCACGCCGCGACTTCGACTAAAGGTACCTGTTTTCAAAGGCCGGGCATCCTCTTCCGAGGGTGCCCGGCCTTTGGCCTATCCTGGCTCGATCGTTTTCGTCTCCACACTAGTTGGGTCTGTGAGGTCTAAAGATGGCGTAGAACGGGTGCAGAGGGCCGCTGGCGATAGCTGTGGCGCCTCAGATGTCCCGATGGTCGGCCGCGGTCGTCGAACAAGGCTGATGCGGGCTCACTGGGCCCGTTAAACCGTCCTTAGGTATCCATAAGGGGCTGGTTCCAGAGATGCGGCGTAACGCGTGTTATAGGCGCGCGTAGCGCGGATCCTAGGCTCTGGATCTACTAGGAGAAAACGGTCTGCAGCGTGTCCGCTCATGACCGTGAGAAAGAATGTTGCGCGCTAGGTATACCTCGAAGAATGGCAACCATCTAGGGGGAGTAGCGCAATAAAAAAGAAGGACAATTCGCGATCGAATTGTCCTTCTGTAGTGGAGCCCCCTGCCGGAATCGATCCGGCGACCTCGTTCTTACCAAGAACGCGCTCTACCACTGAGCTAAGGGGGCAACAGGTAAATACTTTACACAGGCTCCGGTGGATTGCAAAATCGACAACCCAAAGGTGCTGGTAATCACATCTTCACTACTGAAAGCCGCCTTCAGGAGCACCCTCGGGTGAATGGCTGCGCAAGATTGCGGGCATGATTTCTCGTGGCGCGCGGTGCCGAGGGTGGCGTCAACGGGCCCTGCCGTCAAGATTCCAATGGTGGGGTCGCTGGTTCCCGCTATTGGTTTTGCGTGCCGACATTGAGAACTACTTTCCCCGCCGGGCGGTGGTGCCCTCTGGGTGGGGCGAACTAATTGGGTTTCCGGTGCGCTACGGGCCGCCAGGGCTCATAAAACTCCTAGTGAGCAGGGTCACGCGCGAAAAAATCAACGTGAAAATGACGGTAAAGCTCGATGGCGCCTAGTAAACCATGCTCTGACTTGGCTTTTTGTCCCTTTCTTTGGTCCGAAAGGTGAGAGTGGGTCGATTTTTGTTTGCCGGCCAATCCGTGTAGAGTATTTACTCGTTGCCCCCTTAGCTCAGTGGTAGAGCGCGTTCTTGGTAAGAACGAGGTCGCCGGATCGATTCCGGCAGGGGGCTCTGAGTGGGAAGTCATTTGGCTTCTACTTTTGATTTCCCACTTGTGGCGGTGTAGCTCAGCTGGTTAGAGCGCACGACTCATAATCGTGAGGTCCCGGGATCGAGTCCCGGCACCGCTACCAGATCGAGACCCTCAGCGAAATGCTGGGGGTCTTTTTCGTTATCCAGCGTTTCGCCGGGTGCGGCGCCCAGCGGAGACCTCTAATGGCTGATAGGTATATTGGGGGTTATAGGCTTATCTAGATACGATGACTTAATCAAGATCGTATATTAATGCGTTTGGGTCCTCTGGTAGCTCTTCCGGGCATTCGATCTCGTTGATGGTTAACGTAGCCAGAGGTGACTCCCGAAACTGAACACATCGATGCCCCCAGCCTTCAACTTTACTCATGAACATCCCTGGCCCACGCCCGTACCTGTAAATAGCAGCGTCCAGCCGGTCAGATGTAGCATCCAATACAATAATTCCGGGGTCTCCAAGTCGCTTGAGATCAATTGGGTCTGGGTCAGCGAGCCAATCGTTAACTTGTCGCAGCAACGGCAAGCCGTCATCAAACTCAAATTCCTCGCTGAAAAAGTGTGTGGTGTTCATCAGACTGGCATGTGCTGCCGCGTCTCCAATAAATTCGGAGTCTGACTGGCAGCTCGACAAGCTCAAGGTCATCATCGGTATCAGGACAATGCTTAGCTTCTTTTTCACTGGGCTCTCCTAAAGCGCGAGACGTCTTGAGCCTACCCGGGTCTCAAGCACTCAAGCACTCAAGGCCCCAACCCCCTTCGGTGAGTCGAAAACGTCAATTCCCGAAAATTCTGCGGCCAACCTACCGACTGATGGACTGTTGGGAGGATTCCTAATATAGAAGAGGATTTCTACGGGGACTCCGAAGCGGCTCTTAGAACTTAAGCGTGGTGCAGACTGTTCAACACGACCGTAGCCCCGCCGTATACACACGACATCCGAAGCCGATAATGCTTGTGATTCCGGTAGCCCCGCCGATCCGTTTCAAGTTCTTCGCCTCAGATTCGCCGCCTCGGTCATCTTCGCAACTGTCACCGAGCTCTCCAGCGCCGTCCACCGAGACCGAAACTCATGACCATCTGTGGCTTTCACGAGCTGCCGCACTTGCTCCTAGACCGCGTAGATCACCCCAAGGCCGGGATTGAACGCACGAGGATTCGTTCGTTATCCCTCGCTGTAGACGATGGCCTGTGCGTTTGCTTCCTTGAGGGCGAACCGCCGCACATTGTGGCATGAGTAAACAACCTGAACTTGGTCCTCGGTGCCGGTACCACCAGAGTTTGCGAATCTGTAGTGGTGCAGTTCGTCGGTGTCGAGGTCTTCAAGAACGGGTATGGGAAATTTGGGAAATTCCCCTACTGGCGTGGGCGGTACTCGCCAGTGAACGATGGTGCCCTGATCGGTGCGTTCGATCATGAACAGCAGTACTTCTTCGCCCGCGACAATTACCGGTTTGTCGATAAGTTGAAATCGCTTCATTGGGTAAACCTGCCGCCGGGGTATGGGTTAATTTCAGAGCCATGATCTAGGGGTATGCGCCACGCTAGTGTTTCACCCGATAGGCGTCAACGGGTCGAGTCGCGACTATTCGTGTTTGAAAGTAGATAGAATCCCTGGCGACTACAGCTGGTTGAGCAACAAGAATGGCTTATCCGAATCTAGGCTGGGGTGCTGGTTTTCCCGGCCACGCTCGGCTGGGTAACAAGTAGGCGGCGCAATAGCGCCCCGACGGCGAAGCCGATCAGGCCGCCGATCACTGCGGCAATGACGTCATCGATCGATACCGAACGGTTCGACGTGAGGATTAGTTGCCCGAGTTCGGTGATCACACCTGCAGCCGTAGTGAACGTGACGGTGTACGCGAGTGACTTGTTCAGCAGTAGCCGCACGAGGAAAGCGCCGGCGGCAAACATGGCAATATTGCTGAAAAGCTCGACTCCGGCATTAATGCCGGGCTCGCCGCGAAGCCCGAACCACTCCGCGAAGGGGATTAGGGAAATCCTCGAATATTGTTCGTCGTTGAGTTCCGCGTCGTATCCACCGCTTTTGGGCCATAGGGTGAGGAACAAAACTCCCAACGCCCATGATGTGACCAATGTGTAGGCTGTGGCGCGTCCCCAGCTGCTCTTTCCGTCGCGTACACGGGATGTGTGTGTCACGAAGATGATGAGGGCCGCCAATGTTGTGGCGATAGCCCAGAGGGGAATGAGAAACCCAAACGATCGAAGTATTTGTTCCATGACTTCCTGTGGTTCGTGTCGGTTGTGTTCGGATAGGAGCTTATCCGTAATTCACGTTGTGACCTGCCTTCGCGACGGGTATGAGCAGTACTGGCAGGTCACCCATGCCGTGTGAGCAGCTGACCGCTTCATGCGCAGGGTTGGGCGTCGGCGTCGTGTTCTACGGTGGCCACGAGCAATCGTTCGCTCACGGTCACTGGGATCGCGTAGCCTTGTGCGAGTGATGACAGAGGGAACTTTCGATATTGAGCAGGGACAAGAGAAGCAGCTCTGTCACGGAATAGTTTTCTCCACCTCGGAACCCGAGCCGTCATTGCGGTTGCAGCGGGACTTGGGGGCTCGCTTCGAGCCGCTTGGCTTGGGTCGCACGCTGTCCATGGACGTCTCAGCCGATAAGTGGTGCCTCGGCTACGTGCGGATGGACAGTGACGGATCCCGTCGCAGTTTCGTCTGCCCGCAGGGCCAACGCCTGCGCACCGGCACACAGTGTTCGGGGTGCCGCCGCCGGGATGAAACGAAATTCATGCATCACTTCCACACCACTGGTGAGGCTCCCGAGGGGCTCCGGCGCTACCTAATGCAGCCGCATTTTCTTTATGTCGCCAGCTTTGCCCACGGGGTCACCAAGGTCGGGACCACCTCAACGTCGAGTAAGTTCACACGTTTGGCAAGCCAGGGCGCCGTAGTCGCGCGCTATGTGGCCAGCGCCCCCGATGGGGCAGCCATTCGAGTGATTGAGGACCTCGTGACCGAGCAGTTGCGCATCACCCAACAGGTTCGACAAAAATCTAAAATTCAGGGCCTCGCCCGGTGGGACTTCGACGAGCCCTCGCTACGCGAACTCAACGATGCTGCGGCGCAACGAGTTCACGAGCTACTTTCCCAGCAGCGCTCGCTGGAAACCTACGGGGTAGACCTACTCGACGAACCCTTCGTGCAGCCGAGTTATGCGCGTACGGTGATCGACGCGTGGACCGAGCGCCGTATTCATCCGTGGGCCGCCGAAGTTCCCGGAGCACACCTTGAATTACGTGTACGAGGTGTTTTAGGGCAAGGAATCCTCGCCGACGCAGGCGAGGGGAGCGAAGCACGTATTCTCGACGCGGCAGAGCTGAAAACACGCGCATTGCAGGTGCGACCGGCCGGTGATTTGCAGGCCAAGGGACAAGGCTCGTTGTTCTAGCCCATGGGCTTGGGTAATGATCGGGCAAGATTGGCAGATGGGACGTTGCGCTCATTTTTGCTCAACGCCACGTTGTGGCCTCGGAAATCGCTAAACTGGGAGCCATGACCAATACGCCATGGGAAGCGGCCTCGCCACGCTATAAGAAGCTCGTATTTAGTGCGATGGGGGTCATGGGCCTGGGGATTATCCTCGCCATTATCGGCGCCAATATTCCCTCCCTAGCGTTGGTATACACCGCGATCGGCATTATGGTCATCGGCATGCTCATGCACGTGGCCTCTCTTATGGTGCGTGCCCGCGACGCACGCAACTGGCGGATTGCCAACGGCCTGATTCCCGAGCGCCGTAAGCGCCGGGGCTAATCGCCGCAGCACGCACGGAAATCACCTCCCGACACTTACAGGAGAAGCAATGGGCATTAATCCCGATATTGTGGGGCGCGTTTACCCCGCGGACGAGACCTATCAGGTGGGTCGCGAAAAGATTCGCGAATTCGCGGCCGCGACCAAGGCTACCTCGCGCGCACACTACGATCTCGACGCCGCCGGCGAACTCGGCTTCGCTGACCTCATCGCCCCGCCAACCTTCGCCATCATCGTCGCCCAGCGTGCCGATGCGAAGCTTGTGGCCGATCCGGAATCCGGTATTGACTTCACCCGCGTCGTACACGCTGACCAGCGCTTTACGCACCACCGCCCGATCGTTGCCGGAGACGAACTGGTCGCCGAATTGCACGTGGACCAGGTCCGCGAAATGGGAGCCGGTGCCATGATCACCTCACGCGCGGAAATCACCACCACATCCGGTGAGAAGATCGCCACCACCATTTCGTCGCTACTGGTTCGCGCCGGGGAATAGGACTGAGCATGATTGACTTTGACACCCTCGAAAAAGGCCAAGTGATTGGTTCGAAGACCATCAGCGTCAACCGCGGCGACCTCGTGCGTTACGCAGGGGCCTCCGGGGACTTCAACCCGATTCACTGGAACGAGCGCTTTGCCAAAGAGGTCGAGCTGGACTCCGTGATCGCCCACGGGATGTTCACCATGGGCTCGGCGGTTGACGTAGTCAGCGAATGGGTGGGTAACCCCGCAGCCGTTATCGACTACCAGACGCGCTTCACTAAGCCGGTCGTGGTGCAGGATCCTGCCGGGACCAACCCCACCGACCAGCCCGGAACCGAAATCCTGGTCGAAGGTAAGGTCGGGGCACTGGACGCCGAGGCCCGTACCGCCCGCATCGATCTCATCGTGAGCGTAGACGGTACCAAGGTGCTGATGAAGTCCCAGGCCGTGGTGCAGCTCTGAACCAGCACACCGTAACCCCTCACGGCGGCGTCATCGCCTGGCGCAATGGCTTGCTGGCCTCCTTCATGGCCAGTGGACTGCTGATCTCCGCTCTCGTCTCCCGTTTGCCGGCACTGCGGGATGACCTAGTGCTCGATCACGCCAGCGTTGGCCTGCTGTTGCTGTGCATGACCGGAGGCTCTTTCGCTGCGGTGTCCTTCGCCGGACGCTTTGTCCTGCGCTGGGGTGCGACCCGGATCATGCAGTTTGGCGCCAGCCTGGCCGGATTCGGCCTGCTGATGGTGGGCCTAGGTGCCGGGGCACTGGGAAATATTGTCGTGACCGGCATCTTCCTGGCTTTGCAGGGCGCCGGCACGGCGACCTGGAACGTGGCCTCCAATGTCCAGGGCGCGGCCATGGAGCGTGCGTTGGGCCGATCGATCATGTCGGTATTGCACGGGTTCTTCTCGATCGGCACCGTCATCGGCGCCGGGCTCGGGGTGTTTGCCGCGGCCGTCGATCTGCCGCTGACGGTGCACTACCCCGTGATGGGCCTGATTGTCGCCGGCACGGTGCTGATCAGTAGCCGCTACTTTGGCCCCGACGGCAGCCGCCGAAGCACCGAGCACCGCGGCGGTGGTATGCGCCAGGCTTGGCGTGAACCTCGCACCGTACTGCTTGGAGTGCTGGTGCTCGGTATGGCCCTTGCCGAAGGCGCCGCAGGTGACTGGGTGGCCCTGGCTCTGGCGGATGGGTATGACACCAGCGAGGCCACCGGCGCTCTGGGCTACGGCATATTTGTCACCGCGATGACCATCACCCGGCTGCTCGGCGGAGAACTGGTACACCGCTTCGGACGCGTGGCGATGATTCGTGCCAGCGCATTGAGCGCGCTACTGGGCGTACTGGTATTCGCCTGGGGAGATCACCTGCCACTGGCCTTCGTGGCCCTTGCGATTTGGGGCATGGGGGTGGCCCTGTCCTTCCCGCTGGCGATGAGTGCCGCCTCGGATGATCCGGTGCGTGCCGCCAGCCGGGTATCGGTGGTTTCAACCATCGGATACGGCGCTTTCCTCGGCGGGCCACCGCTACTGGGCCTGCTGGCCCATGCCATCGGACTGCTGCCGGCACTAAGCTGCATCGGGCTCCTGCTGGTCATGGCGTTCCTGCTGGCAGGCAACGCCCGAGGGCACGAGGCTGTCGAATCTACCGACCATGACGAAGAAACGAGCGAAGTTTGAGTGAGAACATGCTTGCCGACTTGACCACCAGCGCGGTGGGTGGACCGGCCGACCGGCTGGTAACCGCTACGAGCGAAGAGCAGTTGGTCCGTGCGGTCGCCGAGGCTGACGCAGAAGGCCAGCAGCTGCTATTGATCGGTGGCGGATCAAACCTGGTCATCGCCGATGCCGGTTATCGGGGGACCGCGGTACGTATTGCCACCCGCGGGGTGAACATCACGCCGGGTCGCGCCGGATACCAGCTCGTCGAGGTAGCCGCGGGCGAGCCGTGGGACGATACGGTTCGCGCCACCTTGCAGGCAGGGCTCAGCGGGCTCGAAGCGCTCTCCGGCATTCCCGGTCTGACCGGTGCCACCCCGGTGCAGAACGTTGGCGCCTATGGGGCGGAGGTCAGTAGTGTGCTGCGTTCCATTCGCGCCTACGACCGGCAAGTGGGCCAGGTCGTGGAACTGAGCAATGAGCAACTGAGTTTCGGGTACCGTGACTCCCTGATTAAGCAGACGTCGGTGGCCGGGTCGCCGCGCTATGTGGTGCTCTCGGTGCTCTTCGAGCTACCGGTCGATACGCTGTCCGCCCCGATTCGTTACGCGGAGCTTGCGCGGCAACTGGATGTAGCGGTGGGCGAGCGTGCCGAAGCCGAAGCGGTACGTGAAACGGTGTTACGACTACGCCGGTCCAAGGGCATGGTCTACGATGTCAACGATCCCGACTCACATTCGACCGGTTCGTTTTTCACCAACCCCATCGTGGATCGCTCGGTGCTTGAGTCGCTGCCCGAGGGAGCCCCGAATTATCCGGTGGCCGCCGAAGGACAGGTCAAGCTCTCCGCCGCTTGGCTGATCGACCAAGCAGGGTACGCCAAGGGCTATGGGCTCGAAGGCACCGAGGGCTTCCCGCTCGCGCAGGGCCGTGCCTCGCTCTCCAGCAAACATACCCTGGCGGTGACCAACCGTGGGACGGCCAGTGCCGGAGACCTACTGGCCATCGCCCGGGCCGTGCGCGCCGGGGTGCAGGAACGCTTCGGCGTCTTGTTGCACAACGAACCGCTGCTGATTGGCACTAGCCTATAACTCGACAGAGTTACTCGCGGGCGCGACGTTAGGGGAGGCCATGGCTGCTCACGTACGGCAGGCGGACGGGGTGAGCCTGCGCAAACTCGTGGCTCGTGATCTCGAGCGGATCGAGGAAGAGTTCCAGTCGGAAGACGGGGCGGGGACGGCCCAGTGGTTTGGATTCTGGAACACCAACGGACTGCGCGCCCGCCTCGAGCAAGACCAGCACATTGGGGCACAGGACGGGGCACTTGCGGTAACCCTTGGTGCGGACATTGTCGGCAAGGTGGACTGGTTCAGCAATACCGCCTGGGGCCGGGCGAACACGTCGGCCTGCTGGGAGATCGCCGTGGGGATCTTTGCCGCGTACCGAGGCCGTGACATCGGCACCACGGCGCAGGGCTTACTCATCGACTATCTCTTTGCGCATTATCCACGTCACCGGATACAGGCGACCACGGCGGTGGAGAATATCGCCGAGCAGCGCGCCCTAGAGAAGTTGGGCTTCAGCCGAGAGTGCGTGGCGCGTCAGGCTCAGTGGCGTGCCGGGCAATGGCATGATCAGGTGCTCTACTCGTTACTGCGCCCCGAATGGGAAGCAGCCCGCTGAGTGCGTGGCATAAAAAACTCCGGTCCGGAACGCGCATAGCGTGTCCGGACCGGAGCAGGTTAACCGGCTAAATACCGGTGTTTGGCCTTTTAGAGGCGGCCGCGAGCGATGGCCAGCATGCGGCGCAACGGCTCGGCGGCGCCCCAGAGGAGCTGGTCGCCGACGGTGAAGGCCGAGATGTACTCCGGGCCCATTTCCAGCTTGCGAATGCGACCAACCGGGATGTCCAGGGTGCCGGAGGCAGCCACCGGGGTCAGGTGCTCCATGGTGGCCTCCTTCTCATTCGGAACCAACTTGGCCCACTGGTTATCCGCGGCCAAAATGCGTTCGATCTCGTCAACGGCGAGGTCTTCCTTCAGCTTCAGGGTCAGTGCCTGAGAGTGGGAACGCATGGCACCGATACGGACGCAGAGCCCGTCGACGATAATGCGGTTTTCCTCGGTGGTATGCAGGATCTTGTTGGTCTCGACCCCGGCCTTCCACTCTTCCTTGGACTGGCCATTGCCCAGATCTGCATCGATCCACGGGATCAGCGAGCCGCCCAGCGGCACACCGAACTGCGAGGCGTCCAGCTCGCCGCGCTGAGTGGTCAACACGTCGCGGTCGATCTGCAAGATGGCACTGGCCGGATCGTCAAGCTGGGCCTTGACCGAGGCGTTGATGTCACCGAATTGGGTGAGCAATTCACGCATGTGACGGGCACCGCCACCGGAGGCCGCCTGATAGGTCATCGAGGTGCTCCACTCGACCAGGTTGTTGCGGAACAATCCGCCCAACCCCATGAGCATGCAGGAGACGGTGCAGTTACCGCCGACGAAGTCCTTGACCCCGTTGGCCAGACCACGGTCGATGACATCGCGGTTGACCGGGTCGAGCACGATGATCGAATCATCGTTCATGCGCAGTGCGGAGGCAGCGTCGATCCACAGGCCGTCCCAACCGGCCGCACGCAGCTGGGGGTGAACCTTGTTGGTGTAGTCCCCGCCCTGGGCGGTCACGATAATCGGCAGCTTAGCCAGTGCCTGAATATCGTAAGCGTCCTGCAACTTATCGGCGCCCTCGGCGAAGGAGGGGGCCGCGCCACCGGCATTCGACGTGGAGAAGAACACCGGGTTGAGCTGCTCGAAGTCGTTTTCTTCGAGCATGCGCTGCATCAGCACGGAGCCAACCATGCCACGGTAACCAACAAAACCAACGGAAGAAGTCATACTCCCAATGGTAGGCCCTGACTTGGGTGCCGTTTTCGTTCGTTACAGCGCATAAAGCCGTGCTGGGTCGGTGACCCAGCGCGGCTTTAGGTTCGGCGGCCCAGTCTAAGATCTACTGGTCCTCGAGAAGTGCCTTACGGTTCTTGATGGCCCAGTAGGCACCGAAAATAAACAGCTGCGTCGGTACCAGAAGCATGATCAGCCCGAAGATCTTGTGTCCGCCGAGCACAAGGAAGAAGCCCAGCACCGCAGCCACCAAGGCGAGCAGCGGGAAGAGCATATAGCCGATGATAAACAGCGCCTCAGGGTGCTTCTTCAGCGCGTCAAAAGAATCTTTCACAGGTGTCTCCCCTTGGGACGAGTCCAGGTTTCGAATCGGTAGTCAACGCCACCGGCGGAGTGGTGCCAGCCCTCGGCCGGATCCAGCGTGTTGCAGTTGAAGTCTTCGGTCAGTTGCGGAGCACGAGTATCGCCGTCCGGTTCGATACGTAACCGAGTGATCACCGCGAGGTCCAGCACGTCCATGGCCTGCGCATAGACCTGGCCGCCGCCGATAATCCAGATCTGCTCCGCACCGTCGCAAACCGAGGCCAGCTCGAGGGCTTCCTCGAAGGTCGCCACCGGCAGGGCCCCGTCCTGCCGCAGCGCGTCATGCGCTTTGCGATCCCGGGTGAGCACAATATTGCTCCGCCCGGGAAGTGGGCGGAACTTCGCCGGGAAGGATTCCCAGGTGCGCCGACCCATAACCACCGGGTGACCGGCGGTTACGGCCTTGAAGTGTTTGAGATCCTCCGGCACGCTCCACGGCATAGCGCCATCTTGCCCGATGACCTGGTTGATGCCCTGCGCCCAGATCGCGCCGATCACCGGGTTGGGTGTTGCGGGTGTGCTCATACGGCGACGGCCCCCTTGATGGTGGGATGGTGCTGGTAGTTGCGTAGCTCGAAGTCTTCGAGGGTGTAGTCGAAGATGGATTCCGGGGTGCGGGTGAACTCCAGCTGCGGGTAAGGGTAGGGATCGCGGCTAAGCTGCTCGCGGACCTGCTCGAGGTGGTTGGTGTAGATGTGTACGTCGCCACCGGTCCAGACGAACTCGCCGGGCTCGAGGCCCACCTGGGCGGCCAGCATCCGGGTTAGCAGCGCGTAGGAGGCAATGTTGAAGGGGACGCCGAGGAACATGTCGGCGCTGCGCTGGTAGAGCTGGCAGGAGAGTTTGCCGTCGGCCACGTAGAACTGGAAGAACACGTGGCAGGGCGGGAGCGCCATATTCTGGATTTCCGACACATTCCAGGCCGAGACGATATGGCGGCGCGAATCCGGGTTTTCCCGCAGCGAGGTGACCAGCTGAGCGATCTGATCAATGTGCCCGCCGTCCGGGGTGGGCCACGAACGCCACTGCACCCCGTAGACCGGGCCGAGTTCGCCATCGGCGTCGGCCCATTCATTCCAGATCCGGACGCCTTGTTCCTGTAGCCAGCGCACATTCGATTCGCCGCGCAGGAACCAGAGTAGTTCCGTCGCCACGGATTTGAAATGTACCCGCTTGGTGGTGATCAGCGGGAAGGACTCGGCCAGGTCGAAGCGGATTTGGCGGCCGAACACCGAGAGCGTGCCGGTGCCGGTGCGATCTTCCTTGCGGGTGCCGTTGGCTAGCACATCGGCCAGCAGGTCTTCATAGGGCGTTGGGATGCTCACCCGATTAAGTTTAGGGCACCGGCACCGCGCGGCTCGAGGCCGCGCGAGGAGGCATTGCGCACGTGCGCCCTGACTAGTCCTGTGCCGGCCAGCTGGCCACCATGTCTTGGTATTCCGGGTAGCGATGCAAGTAATCGGCGATATAGCTGCACTCGGGCACGATTTTCAGCCCTTGGGCCCGCAACTCATCCAGCACCAAGGTGGTTAGGGCGCGCGCGTAACCGCGGCGACCGAACTCCTCATTGACGATCGTATGTTGCAAGGTCACCACATCTCCCTCGCGGTAAAAGCCAATGAATCCGATGTAGGTCGAACCATGCCACAGCGAATAGCGTCCCCGACCCTCGTCGTGATCGACACGCAGACCCTGGTGGACGATCTTGTGCGGTTGCTGCCGGGAGGATGAATCCTGTGTCATCGGGGCACCTCATACTCGATAGGTGATCTCTGTCACTCTCAGTATTAGTCGCGCGCCGCCACAATGCAATTTCTTCGCTGGCCCCGTCACGGTCCGATACGCCAAGTCAGCCAGCGGTCAGTCGTGGTAGGGGTTGTGAACTTCCACGCTGAGCAGTTTGCCGCCGTTGCCACGGGCCTGATGAACCACGATCAGTCCGCCAGGTTCCAAATAGGGATCTTCGTCCGGTAGCACCTCAGCGACGGACTTATCCATGGAACCGGAGAGCACCTCGAGCAACAGGGGGAGCACCGGACGATGCGTGCACAGCAACGAGGACTGTTCGCGAGCCAGTATTTTGCCCAGAATCGCCTGCGCCTTGTGGGGCTTGAGCGACGCGGCGTACTCGGTCATCGACCGCAACTTCTTCGGCTTGAGCGAGTACTTCGCCGCATAGGGCGTAATGGTTTGCAGGCAGCGAGTCCAGGGGGAGGAGTAGACGCGTTGCGGCATCCACGCCGAGAGAAGCCGGCTGACCGCCTGAGCCTGACGCCGCCCGGTAGCCGCCAACGGGCGCTCACCCTCCTCGCGGGTCCAATTTCCGCGCGGCTTGGCCTTGGCATGGCGCAGAATAATATGCGCCAAGGTATCGTGCCGGCCCTTCTTATGAGCCTTCATGAGATCTTCCAGCGGCTGCCGATCGCTGGCATTGGTCAGCAATTTCAGGGCCTTGGAGCCAGAGACCCAGCGCACCTTGTCGCACTCGCCACCGTCGGGCTGGGCCGTGACGCCATCGGCGACCTTCGCGGCCCAGTAGTAGACGATCTTCGCCTTGCCCTTGACGCTGTAGGCGGTGGCGCTCAGCGGCAGCCCGAGGTGCACCGACAGACCCACCTCTTCGTACACTTCACGTACCGCGCATTCGGCCACGGACTCGCCGTCATCGAGCTTGCCCTTCGGCCACGACCAGTCGTCGTAGCGTGGCCGGTGAATGAGCAGCACGCGCAGCTCGCCGTCGACGACCTTCCACGGGATGGCACCGGCGGCGACCACGTCAAACAGGCCCAGTCGCACCTCCTGCGGGTCGCTGGAGCGCTGGAGCGAGATGACCCGGGCGTGGGCCGGGGAGTTGGTATCTGCTGCCACTATTTGCTACGCCCAAGATTGCGTCGGCGGCTGTTCTGCCCGATCAGCCAGAACTGGATATCGCGTAGCGCGTTGCCCTCCGCGTCCAGGTGGTGACGAGTCCACTGTCCCTCGCCGTCCAAATGCCACGAGGACGTGCTGTCATCCACGTACAGATCCAGCAATCCGATAAGCCAGGAAATATCCTCGGCGTTGCCCAGCGAGACAAGGGCCTCCACCCGGCGGTCCAGGTTGCGGTGCATCATATCGGCGGACCCGATGAACACCTCGGGGTTCCCGGCATTGGCGAACATGAACACGCGGCTGTGCTCGAGGAAGCGTCCGAGGATCGAACGCACACGGATATTATCGCTCAGGCCCGGCACCCCGGGGCGCAAGGCACAAATGCCGCGCACGATCACATCGACCTGCACCCCGGCCTGGCTGGCCCGGTAGAGTGCGTCGATAATCGCTTCGTCGACCATCGAATTGACCTTGATGACCACGCGGGTTTCGTGACCCGCGCCGGCGTGCTCGATTTCCCGGTCGATGCGTTCGATTAGGCCCGCGCGCAGTGAACGTGGGGCGACCAGCAGTCGGTTGTAGGTGGAGCGAGGGGCGTACCCCGACAGCTGGTTGAACAGCCGCGAGACATCCTCGCCCACGGCATCGTCACAGGTGAGCAGGCCCAGATCCTCGTAGTAGCGAGCCGTACGCGGGTGGTAGTTGCCGGTACCGATATGGCAGTAACGGCGTAGCTTGTCGCCTTCCTTGCGCACCACGAGCGATAACTTCGAGTGGGTTTTCAGGCCCACGATGCCGTAGACCACGTGCACGCCGGCTTGCTCGAGCTTGCGGGCCCAGGAAATGTTGGCCTGCTCGTCGAAGCGTGCTTTGATCTCCACCAGGGCCAGCACCTGCTTGCCCGCCTCGGCGGCGTCGATCAGAGCGTCGACGATCGGCGAGTCACCGCTGGTGCGGTACAGGGTCTGCTTGATGGCCATAACCTTCGGATCCGCGGCGGCCTGTTCCAGGAAGGCCTGCACCGAGGTGGAGAAGGAATCGTAGGGGTGGTGCAGCAGAATATCGCGGCGGCGTACGGCGGCAAAGACATTTGCGGCCTTTGCGGTCTCCGACTCGTTCAGGAACCGCGAGGTGTGTCCCACATGCTTGGAGTAGTGCAGCTCGGTGCGATCCAAACCGGCGATCACACCCAGACCGCGCAAATCTAGCGGGGTGGGGAGCTTGAATACCTCATCGTCCTCGATATTCAGCTCGCGGACGAGCAGTTCGAGCACCTGCGGGTTAATATCGTCGGCGACCTCAAGGCGAACCGGAGGACCGAAACGGCGGCGCAACAGTTCCTTTTCCAGTGCCTGCAGTAGGTTCTCGGCGTCATCCTCTTCGACCTCGAGATCCTCATTACGGGTCACCCGGAACAGGTGATGCTCAACCACGTCCATACCCGGGAACAGCAGATCCAGGTGAACGGCGATGAGCTCTTCCAGGGCGATGAAGCGGGCGTGACGATGTGAAGAGTGTGCCGCCCTGGCCCCATCGATGCTGATCATGCGCGCGATGGTGTCCGGTACCTTCAGGCGGGCGAAAAGCTGCTTGTCCGTTTGCGGGTTACGCACCACCACGGCGAGGTTCAGCGAAAGTCCCGAAATGTAGGGGAAGGGGTGAGCCGGGTCGACGGCCAAGGGGGTAAGTACCGGGAAGACCTGGGCGATAAACCAGTCGGAGAGTACCTCGCGTTCCTTGGCGGTCAGCGAGTCCCAACGCACCAGCTCAATACCCTCTTCGGCCAACGCCGGACGCACCGACTCCGAGAACACCTGCGCGTGGCGGGTCTGCAGTTCGTGGGCCGAGGAAAGAATCAGCTCGAGCTGGTCTATGGGGTTCATTCCGTTGGCGGCCGGAACCGCCAAGCCGGTGGCGATGCGTCGCTTGAGTCCGGCGACTCGAACCATGAAAAACTCGTCCAAATTCGAGGCGAAGATCGACAGGAAGTTCACGCGTTCAAGCAACGGCAGATCGGGGTCTTGCGCGAGCTCCAGCACCCTGGCGTTAAAGTGCAGCCAGCTCAGCTCACGGTCGAGAAAGCGTTCCCCGCCCATGTCGCCGGCGGGCAAGCGAGCCGGGGTTTCTTCGGGAGGCACAATGCGATCCTCATTGGTCTTATAGGAAGGGACGTCTTCGAGCTTGGTCGCTGTTTTATGTGAAGGCGTTGTCATTGTCGTGTTCACTTCTTCCCGCAAGAGCCGATACTGGTAGATGCGCAGTCCATGCCAGCATCGCCATGGCAACCGTTCCTCTTTAGTCTATCGCCCGCATACCGAACAGCAGGTCAACATCGCGGGAGGTAAATCCCAGTGACTCGTAAAGGCGGCGGGCCGCGGTGTTCTCACCATCGACGTACAGCAGGATCGAAGCTACGCCCTGTTCGAGCAGGTGATTGATGCCGATCGCGGTCATCGCTCGGCCCAGGCCCATCGATTGTGCATCGGGTATCACGCCCACGGCATAGACCTCGCCGGGAGGGCGCGAGTTGCCAGCACTGGAAGGATCGATCTTGGTCCAGTGGAAGGCCACGACCTGATCGTCCTGATCGAGGGCCAAAAAGAAGCCCATGGGGTCAAACCACGCTTCGGACATGCGAGCATCGAGGTCTTGGTAGGTCAGTGAGCCCTGCTCGGGGTGATCGGCGAAGGCCTGGGCGTTGGCTTGCAACCAAGCTTGTTCGTCTTCACCCACGCGGAAGGTCCGCACGGTAATGGCCGAGGGGAGCTCCGGTTGGGGAAGCTCCTCGGTGCTTTCGCGATGCATCTTATGCAGTTCGCGAATGGCCGTAAGCCCCAGCTTCTCGGCTAGCGCTTTGGCCCCTGCATGGGAACCGTGTGCCCAGGCCTGCACCTCGGTGAGATCTACGGTGTCTTTCAACCGGTCGAGCATTGCGTCGGCAATGCCACGGCGGCGGTAGTCGGGATGTACCACCAGTTCGAGAGTTGGCGCGGAATCGGTGGAGGGAAGGACGACCGCGAAGCCCACCAACTTGGCAAGCTCCGGCTCATCGGCCCAGTAGGCCCCGACGCTCAGCGCCTGGGAATCTTCCGCGGCCAAACTGACGTAGGTTTGATCGCTCAGTGGCGGATTGCCGTCGGCCTGCTGCGCCGCCAGTGACAGCGCGCGGACTTCGGACAGGTAGAACTCATCGAGACAAGTATCGGTGGCGTGCAGGGTGAGGTTCCCAACGGACTTTTCGCTCATGAATTCACCCTAAGCCTTCGATCGCGTGGTGAGCTAGCGTCAGCTCTCCGCGTCGTCATAGTAGTAGCGGTAGCCAACGTTACGGACCGTGCCGATGAGCTGTTCGTGGTCCGTGCCGAGCTTGGCGCGCAAGCGACGCACATGCACATCCACGGTGCGGGTACCACCGTAGTAGTCGTAGCCCCATACCTCGTGCAATAACTGGTCGCGGCTAAACACACGCCCGGGGTGCTGCGCCAAATACTTCAGCAGCTCGAACTCCTTGTAGGTCAGGTCCAGGACCCGTCCTTCGATCTTGGCGGTGTAGCTCAGCTCATCGATGACCAGAACATTGTGCTCCGGCTCATCGCCTTGGCCCTGCTGCGCGGCCTGTGGTTCGGCGCGCACCTGCAGGCGGTTCACGCGGGCCTGAATTTCGGCGGGGCCGGCCGAAGCCAACACAAAATCCGTGAACATCCACTGATCGCTCAGCACGCTCAACCCGCCCTCTTCAAGCACGAGGAGCAGCGGCACCGCGACCGAACTATGCAGTACCCCGGCGAGATTACGCGCGGCTAGGAGCTCGGTGCGGGCATCGAGCACCACAGCTTCGTAATCATCGCATTTGACCAGCGACTCTGCGCTCGCCGGGAGCACGATCAATTCGTAGGGCAACAGCTCCAATGCGGGTAGGACTTGGGAAACTTCCGTGGCCGTGGGACTGAGAATCAGGAGGCGTGTCACCAGGGCCTCCTTCACGTGTGCGTTACAAAAAAATCGTTTCTACGTGTCACAGTATATGGAATAGAACCACTTGACAGCGTGTAACGCCGTAACGACATCGACGGGAAGAACACCAGTGCGAATCAAGGTCCTCATCTGCGGGTTGCTGGCCGCGGCTCTGCTACTCGTTGCCGCCGGGCTGCCTTTTGCCCCTTGGGCGCTGGCCGGGGCGGCGGTCATCGTGCAGGTGCTCTTCGCCGTGAGTTGGCCCCGTTTGACGGGCGCACAGACCCCGTGGCTGATCACTAGCGTCATCCTGCTCAGTGCACTGGGTGCCACCGCCGCGGGCCTCGCCTCGGGACCTCCGGTTACCAATCGCCATAGCGTCGAAGTGATCGCCTGTGGCCTCTTATTGGTTTTCATTACGCAGGTGTTTCGCGGCGCGTCGGCCAAGCACCGGCTGGCCACGGTGGTCAGTGGCGTCGCTGGCGTAACAATCGCGGTCCAGGGCGTGGGCTGGGTGGCGCTGGGTGACCATCGAGCGGTGTTATCGGTGACCATTCTGAGCCTGTTGGGCCTTGTGGCCGCCGGCGCGCTATCCATTACCCGGCTTCCTGACCGTGTGGTGCTACCCGTGTCCCCGGTGCTCGCCGGTGCGCTGGGCGCGGCGGCTACCGCGCTGCCCTTGGGCCTTGACTGGGTACACGGGCTGATCTTCGGTGCGTTAGGTGGATTGGTGGTGGCGGTGGTGCGTGCCCTGTCGCTGACCAGCAAGGCCGTGCGATCGCTGAGCGGTGTGCTGGCCGTTGCCAGCTGCATGTTGCTGCTGACCGGCAGTCTCAACTGGTACGCACTACAGCTGCTCGGCGGCAGCTAGCTACCGCTGGTGAGCCACGGCGAGGCGCGGCTCACATGACTTCTGGCGCCCGAGGCGCGCACCGCACCCTATGGCGCGTTAGGATGGGGGCATGAACGAAAACTATCTTGCACTCGAGATTTTCTTCCTCTCCCTGCTCACCGTGGCAGGTCTCGGCATGGCAGGCTTCGCGGCACTGGTCGTCAAGCGCCTGTTCAAGGGGCAGAAGTAAGCATCAGCGCACACGAAAGTGTGCGTTGATTCGTTAAAGCATCGACGCGTAGAAAGAGCACGCAACCAATGGCCTTTGATATCCCCACTGACCTGACCCCCGAACTGGTGCCGTTGTCCTGGCTCATCGGGACCTGGGAAGGTACCGGCCGGTTGGGCGAGGGAGAAGCAGATGACCCCTACTTTGTGCAACGGGTGACCTTCTCCGACCTTGGCGGCCCATTTCTCGAATACCGTAGCGAAGCCTGGCTCAGTGACGAGTCCGGCACCAAGCTGCGTTTCCTCAGCGCCGAAACCGGTTATTGGTCGCTGGACCGTCCCTGGCAGGATGCGGACCCGGGCCCGGGCATGACGCCAGGCGATCCGTTCCCGGTGCTTCGTTCCGCCGACGACGTGGAAACGCTGCGCACCGACGAAGGCTTCAAGATCCAGGTGCAGATCACTCAGCCCGGCGCGATTAGCGAGCTCTACTACGGATTTATCGACGGCCCGCGCATTCAACTGGCCACCGAAGCCCTGCTACGCGGTCAGAACGCCAAGTCCTACGCCTCCTCCACCCGGATCTACGGGCTGGTCGGCGGAGACCTCTTCTGGCGCTGGGATGTGTCGCTGGGCAATAAGGAGCTCAAGGCTCACGCTTCGGCGGCGTTGAAGCGTCAAACCGGGTCCTCCGCAGAGCCCGAGCCGACGGATTCCGAAGGTTAAGGCCATGGGCGAATACCATTCGGTGTTGCTACAGCGTTCCGGTGCCGTGGCCGGTACCGGGGTGGACGCCGCAGTGGCCGCCCACTACGGTGCGCCGACCCGGGAGGCCCGGAAGCTCGCCGAGGGCGAAGCCCTGGCGGACCTGAGCCACTTCGAGGTTCTGGAACTCAGCGGGGCAGACCGGCAGAGCTGGCTAGATACCCTCAGCACCCAGCGGATCAACACGCTCACCGCGGGCAACAGCACACAGACCCTGTTGCTCTCGGTGCAAGGCCGCATCGAGCATGAGATGAAGGTCCTTGTCGACGAGGACCGGCTGCTGCTCATCGTTGAACCCGGACGCGGACAGGCACTCCAAGAGTTCCTGCTCTCGATGCGTTTCGCCCTGCGGGTGGAGATCGAGAACCGTTCGGACGAGTTCGGGATCCTCGCAGCGACGAAGCCATTGGATGAGGTCAGCGCGTTGCGTTGGGTGGATCCGTGGCCGGGCGTGAGCGAAGGTGGCTTCGCCTATTCAGCTGCCGACCACCCTGCCGTGGAGCGCCCATGGGTGCTGCACCTCGTGCCGTTGGCCGAGCTGGAGGAACGGGTGGGCGACCACCCGTTGGCCGGCATGATGGCTGTCGAGGCACTGCGTATCGCCGCCTGGCAGCCCCGCCTGGGCCACGAGGTGGACGAGCGCACCATTCCGCATGAGCTGGACTGGCTGCGCACCGCGGTGCATCTGAGCAAGGGGTGCTACAAGGGGCAGGAAACCATCGCCCGGGTACATAACATCGGTCATCCGCCACGGCGTATGGTGTTCTTGCACCTCGACGGCTCCATGCATACCTTGCCGGCCGAGGGCTCGCCGGTGATGCTCGGAGAGCGTCAGGTGGGGACCTTGACCTCGGCGGCCCTGCACTACGAGGCCGGACCGATCGCGTTGGCGGTCATCAAGCGCGGAGTCGATCCGCAGGCTGAACTGACCGTGGTCGACGGGGAGAGCACCTACCCGGTCGCGCAGGAAGTGATCGTCGCACCGGATGCCGGGCAGACCGCCGGGCGGTTTACCGGTTTTATTCGCACCCCTCCGCGTCACTAACTACACCGTACGCAAAGTAACGTGCCGGCCGGTTCCCCAACGGGAACCGGCCGGCACGTTCACTTTTAAGGAATGGTTTAGCCGAAGAGCAGCTTGGCTTCCTCGTAGCGGTTTTGCGGAACACGCTTGAGATTGTTCAAGGCAGCACGCAACGGGACGCGGTTGATATGCGTACCGTGCAGGGCCACCATGGTGCCCCAGGCTTCGTTGGCTACCGAGTCCACGGCCGCCATACCCAAGCGCGTGGCCAGCACACGGTCGAAAGCGCTCGGAACGCCGCCGCGCTGGATATGCCCCAGCACGGTGGCACGAGTTTCAATACCGGTGCGCTCCTCGATCATCGGGGCAAGTAGCTCGCCGATGCCGCCCAAGCGCGGACGTCCGAAGGTATCCAGCCCACGGGTGGAGAAGGCTTCGGAATCGCCTTCGGGCACGAAACCCTCTGCCACGACCACCAGCGGTGCGCGACCACGCTCGTTGGCTTCGGTAACCCATTCGCAGATCTGATCCATCGAGGTGGACTGCTCCGGGATCAAAATGGCATGGGCACCGGACGCCATACCCGAGTGCAGGGCAATCCAACCCACGTGACGACCCATCACTTCGGCAACCATGCAACGGTGGTGAGATTCGCCGGTGGTGCGCAGACGGTCAATGGCCTCCACGGCGATCTGATTCGCGGTATCAAAACCGAAGGTGTAGTCGGTGGCGTCGAGGTCGTTGTCGATGGTCTTCGGCACGCCCACGATTCGAATGCCCTCATCACAGAGGCGCTTCGCACCGGCGAGGGTGCCTTCGCCACCAATGGCGATCAGGGCGTCAACGCCGAGCTGCTCGAGATTGCGGGCAATGTTCTCGGCTCCGCCGTTTTCGCCCTCAAACGCGTTGGTGCGTGAGGTACCCAAAATGGTGCCGCCCTGTTTGGCGATACCGCGCACCGCCTGACGGGGCAGGTCGATCACATCGGATTCCTTGACGCCACGCCAGCCGTCACGGAAGCCAACAAATTCGTAATCGTGGGACTTGATGCCGTTCAGTACGGCGCCGCGGATCACCGCGTTCAAACCGGGGCAGTCGCCGCCGGAGGTAAGGATGCCAATGCGCATGAGTGCTCGTTTCTCAAGGGTCTTCACCCACGATTCGAGCTGGCCACAATACTGACTCGTATCGTGAAGGCCGGCGGTGAACGGGGGCGGGGACCGGTGGATAGGTTCCTGGCGCACCGTTGAGCCGCGATTGTGACTAGTTTACGTGCTTTAGACCACAAGAGCGAGCCGGGGCGGGAAGTTCCCGCCCCGGCTCGCCGAGGGGTTCTCGAAGCCTGAGAGGCCTAGAAGGCCCGCAGCCACTTCTGCAAGATGATGTTCTCCTGCTGGTCGGGGATCAGGAGCCAGGCCACGATGTACACGCCAATGCCGAGCACCGGCAACAGGAAGGAGAGCAACATGCCGATGCGCACGAGGGTGACATCCCATCCGAACTTATCGGCGAGGCCGCCGGCCACACCTCCGACCATGCGGGCCGGGCCACGACGAAGCGGGATGGAGCGTAGGGAGTTGAAGAAACTGTCCATGGTATGTGGTTCCTTTTCCTTAGTGGGTCTCGGTGGAGTCAGGGCCGGGGAGCTCGGTCGATCGTGCATGGTTGCGGCGCGCCGAGGCGATGCCCGAACCGATCAGGCCGATGCCGGCGAGAGCGATCAAACAAATGAAGAACAGGGAACGGTCGAAGTGCCAGGAGAGGATTTCGCCGCCCATCGTCGTCACGGCCACGGCGATCACAATGAGGCCGAAGATCAGGGTGCCGGAGGGGAACTTAGTCTCGGAGTCGTTGCTATTCATGAGCCTAGCTCCTTTCTAGAAATCGGTGTCGGGCGTCGTGACAATGCTGCTGCGTTCATAATCGAACTTGGTGAACGCCCCGTTGAATTCGATCGTGAGAACCGGGGCATCTGGGTTGATAACCCCCTGATTGATCGAGTCGATGCCCTCGCGTTTAGACATGAACACCCCGTTGCTGTCGATTGTCACCGGGACACCTTCGGGAAGCATCAGTTCCACCTTTGAGAAAACCGAATTGATCTCTACTTTGGTGGGCGTCGTAATGTGCCGGTACCCGGTCAGATCGATGGTCGCGTTGCTGAACACGGCACTGTATTCGTTGGGGTCGTCATGGACGATGACTCCGTCGCGGTAGTCACCGAAAATCACCGGTTTGCCACCGAAGACCAGCGTGAGAACCAACAACGGGATGGCCAAACCCAACAGGCCGCCACTGGTGCGCTTAGCGAATGAGGCAAAGGTAATGCCCAAGCCAGCGACCAGCAGACCCACCGGGAGCGCCAAGGTCCAACCATTATCTGGTACGCCAGGGAAATCGAGCTGTCCTGCCAGGAGGACCGCGGCCATGGACAATACGCTCAACCCGACAACGATAGTTGCTACCCAGCCGGGGATCGGGGGAGCCTTGCGCACTTGTGGAGTGGGTGAGTGGTGTGGCGGTGGCGGAGTGAATCCGTCATTGTATGGGGTACTCATCTGGTCCTCCCGGTTGGGGTGCTGCTCGAACTCGGGCTCCGGGAGCTTCGGCTCACCGGGGACTTCGGGAAATTCTTTGGATTGTCGCTGATGAAAGGGCGGGTCGTGCGGCACACGCCAGGGCTTTTCGATCACCGTGCCGTGGTGCACCGGGCCGCTTCGGTGAGCGGTCGCGTCGCTGCTCGGGCTACCGGGGCTCGGTGGCGTTGGATGGTGGCGTTCGAAGCGAGTGTTGCGCCGGCTGAAAATCAGGAACAATACGGCAGCGATAATCACCACCGGAAAAAGGATGGGGCCGAGTGAGCCGATCGCCCACGGAAGCGGGAGCAGGCCACAGACGAAAAAGATCACCGCGCCGGTCATGCCGTTGGTCCACTCCTTGGCGATGGCCTGTTCGAGGTGGATAGTTCCGCGACGGTCGGGCAGTAGCGCCCAAGCCAGGGCGTAGGCAATGAGGCCCACGCCGGCGAATATGCTCAGCACGATGATGATGCCGCGCACCAGGATGGTGTCGATGGAGAAACGCTGGGCGAGGCCCGCCGCCACGCCACCGAACCATTGCGAGTCTTGGCGAACGATCCCGAGCTTACGCATCTGCTCGAAGAAGCTGCTGGATGATCCGTTCTGCATGTTCATAACTCAATCCTCTAATGACTAGGGCCCCACCGCTATGAGGGGGTGCCCTGATTTAACCCTGAGCTACCCTAGGGGTGCTCGCTCCTCCGGGTTCGGGCGTGCTTGACTTGGAGCATGCAAACACCAGCAGAGCGTCCCAGCTTACTGCGCAGCGACTCGCGTGTGATCGCCGGCGTGTGCGGCGGGCTCGCCGAACACCTGGGGCTCCGGGTCAGTTATGTGCGCGTGGCCTTCATTGCGCTGGTTGGGCTCGGCGGCGCGGGCGTGGTGCTCTACGCCTGGCTGTGGGCGATGACCCCCAGCGAACAGGAAGCCGATGCCGATGCCGAACGTAGTCGTGGTACGCGACGGCTGTCGCTGGCCGAAGAAATGGAGCGGGTGCAACGCAATCTGCCCAAACCTGCCGAACTGAGCGCGTGGCTCGTTTCGATCCGTGAGGTACTGATTGGTGCGGCTCTACTCGTTTTGGCCTTTCTGGCCTATGGGCAATGGGCGGGCTGGACGATCCGCTGGGATTTGATTTGGCCCTCGCTGGGGATTCTGGCCGGTGTGGTGCTCGCTTGGCTGCAATTGGACGGCTCCAACGCCCGCCGTGAAGGCAAACTGCGCGGACCGGTGCTCTTACGTCTGGCGCTGGGCCTGCTTCTGGTGATCTCCGGATTGCTGGCCTTGGTCAGCGGCAACGTGAGCACCGCCGACCTATTCGGCGGTTTGGCTACGGCGGGGGCGATCCTCGCCGGCACCGTGGTGGTCTTGCTGCCGTGGGCCTTGCGGCTATGGCGCGATTTCCTGTCCGAGCGCAGTAGCCGGCAGGCCGCAGCGCAACGTGCCGAATTCGCCGCGCACCTGCACGACTCGGTGCTACAGACCCTCGCGGTCATTCAAAAACGTAGCGACGACCCGGCCGCGGTACGCACCTTGGCCCGCGTGCAGGAACGCGAATTACGCCAATGGCTCTATGGGGATCCCGAACAATCCCCCGAGGATCTGGGCACCGCCATCACCGAAGAGGCACGTACCATTGAACAGCTGATGCTGCGCGATATCGAGGTGATCACCGTGGGTCATGCGCAGGGGATTGCCGCGCAACAGGCCCTGGTCGCGGCCAGCGGTGAAGCGATGATGAACGCGGCGAAACACACCACGGGAAAGATCTCGGTCTTTGTCGAATGCACTCCGCGCCAAGTGGAGATTTTCGTGAGGGACCGAGGTTCGGGTTTCGATGTGCAGAGCATCGCCGCCGATCGGCACGGGGTCCGCGAGTCAATTATCGGGCGCATCGAACGAGCCGGTGGCACGGTGACTATTCGTAGCTCATCAGAGGGCACCGAGGTTCAGTTACGCATGCCACGAGAAGAATCCACCGAGGAAGGAACGACGCCATGACCGAGGCACCTATCGAAGACGCGTCGCCGGTACGCGTCGTACTGGTCGATGACCACGCCATTTTTCGCTCCGGCCTGAAGGCCGACTTGGCGAGCGATATTCAGATTGTCGGTGAGGCCGGTACGGTCGAAGACGCGATCAGCGTCATTGCCTCCGAACGCCCCGATGTGGTGTTGCTCGATGTCCATCTTCCCGGCGGCCGCGGCGGCGGTGGGGCCGAAGTGTTGGCCGGTTGTGCCGCGCAGTTGGAAGGAACCCGCTTTTTGGCGTTGAGCGTATCGGATGCGGCCCAGGACGTGGTCACGGTGATTCGCGCCGGAGCCCGGGGCTATGTCACCAAGAGCATTTCGGGCGAGGAAATTTCCGCCGCCGTGCGCCGGGTGGCCAGCGGAGATGCGGTGTTCTCGCCGCGTCTGGCCGGTTTTGTGCTCGATGCCTTCAGTGGTGCTCAGGTCGCCAGCGTTGACGAGGAACTCGATCTGCTCTCCGACCGGGAACTTCAAGTGATGCGGTTGATCGCCCGCGGCTACAGCTACCGTGAGGTCGCCAAAGAACTCTTCATATCCATCAAGACCGTCGAATCGCATGTGTCGAATGTGTTGCGCAAACTGCAGTTATCGAATCGTCATGAGCTAACCCGGTGGGCCGTCGATCGTCGGCTTCTCTAGCCTTGGACGCTTCCAAGCGGACCGAGTCTTAATCGCAGCGGGCGGTGTGTAGGAGACTCCTACACACCGCCCGCTGCGATGTACGTACGTGCTAGTTAGCGTGCTTCGCCGAGCAGACGCTGCATGCGAGCCACTCCCTCGGCTAAGTCGGCGTCACCCAGTGCGTATGACATGCGGATGTAGCCGGAAGGGCCAAAGGCTTCGCCCGGGACCACGGCAACTTCGGCCTGTTCCAAGATGACCGCGGCCAGTTCGGCGCTGGTGTTGCTCACCACGCCGCGGATTTCCTTGCCCAGTAGTCCACGCACATCGGAGTAGGCGTAGAAGGCGCCCTCCGGCGTGGGGCAGTGCAGGCCTTCGATGGCGTTCAGGCCCTCGACGATCGCCAGGCGGCGGCGGTTGAAGGCTACCTTCATTTCCTCGACGGCATCCAGCGGTCCGGCCACGGCGGCCAGGGCTGCACGCTGCGAGACGTTGGCGACATTCGAGGTAGCGTGCGACTGCAGGTTCGTCGCGGCCTTGATGACGTCCTGCGGACCGACCATCCATCCCACACGCCAACCGGTCATTGCGTAGGTCTTGGCCACACCATTGAGTACCACCACGCGGTCTTCGAGCTCCGGTACGAGCGTGGCGATGGAGCTGAACTTGGCCTCGCCGTAGGTTAGGTGCTCGTAGATCTCGTCGGTGACCACCCAGATGCCGTGCTCGGCGGCCCAACGACCAATGGCCGCTACTTCATCGGGGGTGTAGACCGCGCCGGTGGGGTTCGAAGGGGAGACGAACAGCAGAACCTTGGTGCGCTCGGTGCGTACCGAATCGAGCTGTTCCACGGTGACCTTATAGCCCTGCTCCGGGCCGGCGAAGATGGTCACCGGTGCGCCACCGGCTAGCTGCACGGCCTCCGGGTAGGTGGTCCAGTAGGGGGCCGGAATAATGACCTCGTCGCCCGGATCCAGCAGGGTCGCGAAGGTGTTGTACACGGCCTGCTTGCCGCCGTTGGTCACCAGCACCTGGCTGGCCTCGATGGCGTAGCCCGAATCACGCATGGTCTTGGCCGCGATGGCCTCGCGTAGTTCGGGAAGACCGGCGGCAGGGGAGTAGCGGTGATTCTTCGGGTCACGTGCGGCCTCAACGGCGGCCTGCACAATGTACTCGGGCGTTGGGAAGTCCGGTTCGCCGGCGCCGAACCCTATCACGGGGCGGCCGGCGGCTTTCAACGCCTTGGCCTTGGCGTCGACGGCCAGGGTGGCAGATTCGGAGATTGCGCCAATGCGGCGAGAAATTCTAGACATGGGTGGAGAGATCCTGAACTCTACGTTGAAAGCTGTCGCTCTTAACATTAGTGGTCAGATCGATCTATGGCCGGGATACCCCGGAAAATTACGGAGAATGATCAGTTCAGCAACACTTTTTTAGCGGCCTTCGACACACTCCGGGTGGTCAGTTCGACATTTGCGCGATCCTTGCGTAAAGTTATTTTTCGTTGCCGGGACAAGCGGCAGCAGAGCTAAAGCTCAAAGGGTAGTGGCGCAATTGGTAGCGCAGCGGTCTCCAAAACCGCAGGTTGCAGGTTCGAGTCCTGTCTGCCCTGCGCAGTAGCGATACAGAAGGTATCGCACAGCGAATCTCACGTCACGGTGTGTTGTGGTCGGCCAGGCTGCGACACACCGTGATTGTTTCAACTGGCCAATTATTGAAACGAGGATCACGGTGAGCAACTCAGCTGTTGAAAGCCCGGGACGCGGTAACGACCTTAAGAAGAGCTTCTTCGGGCGCATTATGCTTTTCCTGCGCCAAGTCATCTCCGAGCTGAAGAAGGTCGTTACGCCAACTCGTAGCGAGCTTTTGAACTACACCCTGGTGGTGATCGCCTTCGTCGCGGTTGTCATGGTGTTGGTTTCCTTCCTAGATTTCGTGTTCGGTAGTGGCTCGATCCTCCTGTTCACAAACCGTCCGGAACAGTAAAATTTCCAGCGTCTGCCAGCCGAACCCGGCCGGTGGGCGCGCAATGGTGTTAAGTCAGTAAAAAGAAAGCAGGAACTGCAGTGTCCGACAATGAACTCGAACAGCAGGTTAGCGACGAGGTCGAGACCGAGTTCGTTGCATCCGAGCAGACCGCCGACGAGCCGGTTATTGCAGGTGAAACGGCTACCGCCGAAACCGCTGATGAGGCACCGGAAGCTAGCGACGAGGTAGCGACCGAGAAGAGCGAAGCTGATGAGGCCGCCGACAAGGTCGCCCAGCTCAAGGAAGAATTCCGCGCCAAGCTGCGTCGTCAGCCAGGTGACTGGTATGTAATCCACACCTACGCAGGTTATGAGAACCGCGTGAAGGTGAACCTCGAGGCTCGTATCCAGACTCAGGACATGGAGGATTTCATTTACGAAATCCAGGTCCCGATGGAAGAGGTCGTCGAGGTCAAGAACACTCAGCGCAAGATCGTGCGCCGCGTGCGCATTCCGGGTTATGTGCTGGTTCGTATGGAGCTCACCGACGCTTCGTGGGGTGTTGTTCGCCACACTCCAGGTATCACCGGCTTCGTGGGTAACGCCCACGACCCGAACCCGCTGAGCCTGGATGAAGTGTTCTCCATGCTTGAGCACACCGTGGTTGATCCGGAGAAGCAGCCCTCGGCTTCCAAGCCGGGTCGTGCCCCAATTACTGAGGTCACGGTGGACTTCGAGGTTGGCGAGTCGGTTATCGTCAACGACGGTCCGTTCGAGACCATGCCGGCGACCATCTCCGAGATCAAGCTCGAAGCGGCCCAGCTGGTTGTGTTGGTTTCGATCTTCGAACGCGAGACCCCGGTGACGCTGAACTTCAACCAGGTCACCAAGATCCAGTAGTATTAAGTCTTCGTGCCCCATTGCGACATGCTTTCGCGGTGCGGGCACGTTCGGCTGTCGCGCCACGACGGCCACCATCCGTACCACGCTCCTGTGCTGCGGAAAAACGCAAGAGTAGAAGGACCCGACATGGCCCCTAAGAAAAAGGTCACCGGACTCATCAAGCTGCAGATCCAGGCAGGCGCCGCCAACCCGGCACCTCCGATCGGTCCTGCCCTTGGTCAGCACGGCGTGAACATCATGGAATTCTGCAAGGCTTACAACGCTGCCACCGAGTCGCAGCGCGGTAACGTGATTCCAGTTGAAATCACCGTGTACGAAGATCGTTCGTTCACCTTCATCACCAAGACTCCTCCGGCAGCCGAGCTGATCAAGAAGGCTGCTGGCGTTGCCAAGGGTTCGGGCACCCCGCACACCACCAAGGTGGGCAAGCTGACCCAGGCTCAGGTTGAGGAGATCGCTAACTCCAAGATGGAAGACCTGAACGCAAACGATCTGGCCGCCGCCTCCAAGATCATCGCCGGTACCGCCCGCTCCATGGGCATCACCGTCGAAGGCTAAGTACCAGCCTTTGCGTAGCTTCACCACGAAGCTACACAACCACTAACTAATAAAAGGTGGCTGAACCGCCAGTTCACCCACCCGTGGCAGGGCCGAGCGCGGTCCACATGACCACGACTGCATAAGGAGAAAACGCAGATGGCAAAGCGCAGCAAAGCATACTTGGCCGCAGCGGCCAAGATTGACGCCGACAAGAGCTACGATCCGGCAGAGGCAATCGCCCTGGCCAAGGAACTGGCCGGCGAGAAGAGCAACTCGACCGTTGAGGTTGCATTCCGCCTCGGCGTCGACCCCCGTAAGGCTGACCAGATGGTGCGCGGCACCGTCAACCTGCCGCACGGCACCGGTAAGACCGCCCGCGTGTTGGTCTTCGCCAACGGTGACAAGGCAGAGGCCGCTCGTGAAGCCGGCGCCGACTTCGTTGGCTCGGACGAACTGATCGAGAAGGTGCAGGGCGGCTGGACCGACTTTGACGCCGCTGTGGCAACCCCGGACATGATGGGCAAGGTTGGCCGCCTGGGTAAGATCCTCGGCCCACGTAACCTGATGCCGAACCCGAAGACCGGCACCGTGACCATGGATGTGGCCAAGGCCGTCAACGACATCAAGGGTGGCAAGATCGACTTCCGCGTCGACAAGCACTCGAACCTGCACTTCATCATCGGCAAGGCATCCTTCGATGCCAAGCAGCTGACCGAGAACTACGCAGCCGCTCTGGAAGAGGTGCTTCGCTTGAAGCCGTCCTCCTCCAAGGGTCGTTACATCTCGAAGGCCACCGTGGCCACCACCTTCGGTCCCGGCATCCCGGTTGATCCGAACGTAACCCGCGTTGGCTAGTCACTGATTAGTCAGGCCGAATAGGGGAGTCGAAGAGTTTCTTCGGCTCCCCTTTCGCATGCCTAGGACGCATTCCTGCGCTGTGACGTCACCCGGAATTATTCAACGGTACGTAGAGAAAGTTTGCTTCATGTATTGCTGGGGTCTTGTCTTGCCCTCATACCTCGGTGATACTCTGTAGAAACCGAGTCACTCGGCACCAGTTATATGGGACCCCCAAGACCATGTAGCAGGTGGATGAATAAGGTCTCCCCAAGGCCTGTTCGTCGACAAGTAGCCTGCGTTCAGCGTCCCCCAAAGTGCTGGCGCGGGCCTTGTCTTTTAATGCGGCGTGGCAGAGATCACCACTCAATGGCTTTGCCTCGATTTTGCCTGCGGCACTCGCGTCGGTAGACTTAAAAGCACCGAAGACCGTCGGTCGAGACCTGCTTTGTCAGGAATCCGAAGAGTCCACCTGGACGACCAACGCAGGTTTCATAGAATTGTCTCAACTCAGGTTGAGCTGCCCTGTGCTCCTGCGCGGGGCGTTTTTTATTGCGCTCCGCCGGTTATGAAACGGTACCGAACTATTCCCCGGAAGGAGTGTTATGGCAACGCCGACCAAGACTGTGGCGATCGAAGAGATCACCACTGATTTCAAGGAATCAACCGCGGCTGTCCTGACCGAATACCGTGGGCTTACCGTTGCACAGCTCAAGGAACTGCGCCGTTCGCTTGGTCAGGAGACCAAGTACGCGGTTGTCAAGAACACCTTGACTGCAATCGCGGCTAAGGAAGCCGGCATCGATGCATTCGATGGCCAGCTTGCCGGTCCGACCGCTATCGCCTTCATTAAGGGCGATGCTGTTGCCGCTGCAAAGAGCCTCACGGAGTTCGCCAAGACGAACCAGCAGCTGGTTATCAAGGCCGGTTTCTTCGAGGGCAACGCCCTTGACGAAGCAGGCATCAAGGCCCTGGCTGCCCTGGAGTCCCGCGAGCACCAGCTGGCACGTGTTGCTGGCGTTCTGAAGGCTCCGGCCTCCGCTGCTGCACGCATCGTGGAAGCCCTGCGCGCCAAGCTCGAAGAGAACGGTGGCGAAGCCGCCGAGGCCGCTCCGGCCGACGAGGCCTAAGCTCCTCGCGATTCTCTCGCAACGTAACCCAATTCATCGGCCCCTAGGGCCAAAACCGAAAGGACGCCACCATGGCGAAGCTCACCACCGAAGAGCTGCTCGACGCATTCAAGGAAATGACCATCATCGAGCTCTCCGAGTTCGTTAAGCAGTTCGAGGAGACCTTCGAGGTCACCGCTGCTGCTGTTGCCGTTGCCGGTCCGGCTGGCGGCGCAGGCGAAGCTGCTGCTGAAGAGAAGACCGAGTTCGACGTTATCCTCGAGTCGGCTGGCGACAAGAAGATCGCAGTCATCAAGGAAGTTCGCGGCATCACCTCGCTGGGTCTGAAGGAAGCCAAGGAGCTCGTCGACGGCGCTCCGAAGGCTCTGCTGGAAGGCGTTGCCAAGGACGCAGCGGAGAAGGCCAAGGAAGCTCTGGAAGCTGCCGGCGCCACCGTCACCGTCAAGTAAGCTCACGCGGTCACTCGCAGCTTATTGCGAAGGCTCCCAAACGATTCGTTCGTTTGGGGGCCTTTCGCCGTTAACGCTCCTAACCGTTATTTGATATTTATATGCTTATAACGATTCCATTAACAGCTGATACTCATTTGGTTATCCTACGCTGGAAGTGTGCAGAGACATGTAGCGGCTAAACGCCCAGAAAAGGTAGCGCGACTCGGATTGCTCGACGGGTTGCGAATCACCGCGGCACTTGCCGTGGTGTTCTACCACTACACTGCTTGGGGCCATTCCCACTGGGGAACCAAGGCGCCGGATGCGTGGCCAATTCTTTCCGAGATTACACGCTACGGCAGCATCGGTGTGCAGCTATTCTTCTTGATCTCGGGCTTCGTCATCCTCATGTCGGTGCAGGGCAAATCTGTGCTGCAATTCGTCGCCTCACGTGCGGGACGACTCTATCCGGCCTATTGGTTGGCCGTATTGGCTGCGGCCGTGCTGACCTTCGTACTGTGGCCAGAGGCCAGTGATGGACGAACCACCGGGGACATCTTACCCAACCTGACGATGATGCAGACCGCCATGGATGTCCGAGACCTTGACGGTGTCTACTGGACACTGTGGGCAGAGCTTCGTTTCTACTTCCTGCTGGGAATCATGCTCGCCCTAGGCTGGACCAAATCGCATCATATTATGTTGCTTTCGGTGCTCTGGCCGGCGGTTGGTTTGTATTTTAAATTCACTGGCGCCACGACCTCGATGGAATGGGTACTGGGGCAGTATTCATCGCTCTTCTGCATCGGCATGTTGCTCTACGTCATATATACCGAGGGATCTTCACTCACGCGCTGGCTTCTGATTGGCGTCAATACGCTCATCGCCAGCTACCACACCGGACTGAAAGGCGCTTTCGATAGTTCATACCTGTCGGGCCTAGACGTCCCCGCATGGCATTTCGCCCTACTGTGCACCCTTTGTGTGGCGGTGGTGGCCCTATGTACGGTCACACCACTAAACAGGGTTTACTCGCGTTGGCTGGTCTTCGCCGGTTCGCTGACCTACCCGCTGTATCTCATCCATGAGCTGTGGGGCTGGTGGATCATTGAATCCCTGCATTTGAAGATCAACCAGTACGTGCTGCTACCGCTGACTATCGCGATCGTCCTGCTGGTTGCGTACCTGATCTCCCGCTTCATCGAGAAACCGGCGGGACTGTTGCTACGCAACGGCATCCTCGCGGCCGGCGGCAAACTCGGCCAACGCATTACGTTGCCGGTTCCTTCCTGGGCACGTTCCGATGTCCCGTAGCTGGTGACGCTCAAGTCACCGCGCACGATTAATGTCGATCGGCTCCGCACCTAGTGCGGAGCCGATCGACATTACGGGGGTCTAGTCGCGGAAGAGGACCAAGGCTTCGCCCTGGCCGCCGCCGCCACAGAGGCTCACTGCCGCGCGGCCAGCGCCGCGACGTTGAAGTTCCAGCGCCGCGGTGAGCGCAAGGCGCGTACCCGAGGCCCCAATGGGATGGCCGAGGGCAATGGCCCCGCCATGAATATTGGTGCGCTCCAGCGGATAGTTCAGGTCCTTGAGCGACTGGCAGGCCACGGCACCAAAGGCCTCGTTGATTTCGATAAAGTCGAGGTCTTCGGCGGCCCAGCCCTGCTTGTTCAGCGCACTGGCGATGGCATTCGACGGCTGCGAGTGCAAAGAATTGTCCGGTCCGGCCACCTGACCCGCGGCCCCGAGGGTCGCGAGGATCTCGTAGCCGTTGTTTTCCGCCCACTCGCGCGAGGTCACCACGACAGCCGCGGCACCATCGGACAGCGGTGAAGAGTTACCCGCAGTGATCGTGCCATCGCTAGTGAAGGCCGGGCGGAGAGCGGCCAAGGTCTGCTCGGTCGTGTCCGGGCGAATACCTTCATCCAGCGCCACTACCACCGGCTCGCCCTTACGCTGCGGGATGGAGACCGGGGAGATTTCCTTGGCGAAAACACCCTCGGCTACGGCACGCGCCGCGCGCTGGTGGCTCAAGGCAGCCACCGCATCCTGAGCGGGGCGATCAATGCTGAGCACACCGTTCTTTTCTTCCGTGCTCAAACCCATGGATTTGCCATCGAAGGCGTCGGTCAGACCATCGTGGGCCACCGAGTCCACCGCCGAAATATCACCGTAGGTCCACCCAAAGCGGGATTTCGGCAGCAGGTGCGGGGTGTTTGACATCGACTCTTGGCCGCCGGCAACCACCACGTCGGCCTCGCCGGAACGGACGAGCCGTGCCGCATCGATAATGGCCGCGAGCCCCGAGAGACACACCTTGTTGACGGTCACCGTGGGCACATCCCAACCAATACCGGCGGCAATGGCCGACTGGCGGGCGGGGTTCTGCCCACATCCAGCCTGAACAACCTGGCCCATGATGACACTTTGCACCGCGTCGGCCGGTACGCCGGCGCTAGCCAGGGCTCCCTTAATCGCCACCGCGCCCAGCTCAACGGCGCTTTGTGAGGCCAGAGCTCCCTTGAAGCGAGCGAATGGGGTGCGGCTGCCACCTATGAGGACAGCATCGCGTGGTGAGGCCATGGAAATTGCTCCGTTCCCTGTGAGTTACACGACATTGTGTTTCCAGCTTAGGTCATTTTCGCCCCGTTGCTGGTGTGCACGATGTGGCTCGGGCGTGGGGGAGTGAAGCATATTAGACGTAGTCAGCGGCCCGTGAATTCGGGGCTGTGGCGGCGCTACAGGCCGGAACAACAGGGTGTGGGCCGCGGCGGCCGATCACTATAGCACGAAATTTGCTTGGGGAATATCGACAAGCTTGATTCGATCCGGTACAGTAGAAGTTTGCGCCTTACTGTGTGCGCGCACGACCTTCATATAGCGGTGGGCTCGTGCGGACGCGAGGTTTCTGCACTACGCAGGAACCTTAGCACGGCAAGGTCTCGGAAACCTGACGGTCTGTGGAAGGATCCATCTTGGTCGCCTCGAGCAACCCCAACAATCAAACCGCTAGTTCGGCTCGCGACGCTGCGTACGCTGGCCGACTTTCTTTTGCAAAGATTCACGAACCCCTCGAAGTCCCGAACCTGCTAGCGCTGCAGACCGAAAGCTTTGATCGGCTGGTCGGCAACGAGCGCTGGAAGGAGCGTCTGGCTCAGGCAGTAGCCGCGGGCGACAACAGCGTTCCGGACGCCAGTGGTCTGGCTGAAATCTTCGAAGAAATCTCCCCGATTGAAGATTTCCAGGACACCATGTCCTTGAGCTTCTCCGATCCGGAGTTCGCCGAACCCAAGTACAGCATTGCCGAGTGCAAGGACCGCGACGCTACGTACGCCGCTCCGCTGTATGTCAAGGCCGAATTCATGAACAATGAAACCGGCGAAATCAAGCAGCAGACCGTCTTCATGGGCGACTTCCCGCTGATGACGGACAAGGGTACCTTCATCATCAACGGCACCGAGCGTGTCGTCGTTTCCCAGCTGGTCCGTTCCCCGGGTGCATACTTCGAGTCCGCCCCGGACAAGACCAGTGACAAGACCATCTACTCCGCACGTATCATCCCTTCGCGTGGTGCATGGTTCGAGCTGGAGATCGATAAGCGCGACCAGATTGGTGTGCGCCTGGACCGCAAGCGTAAGCAGTCGGTCACCGTCCTGCTGAAGGCCCTGGGCTGGAGCGAAGAGAAGATTCTCTCCGAGTTCGGTCAGTACGACTCGATGCGCGCCACCTTGGAAAAGGACAGCATCAAGGACCAGGACGAGGCCCTGCTGGATATCTACCGCAAGCTGCGCCCGGGCGAGCCTCCGACGGTGGAAGCCGCACAGTCCCTGCTGCGCAACATGTACTTCGAGCCAAAGCGCTACGACCTGGCGAAGGTCGGCCGCTACAAGCTCAACCGCAAGCTGGGTGTGGAGACCGCCGTCGACACCGAGAACGCCTCGGTGCTCTCGCTGGACGACATCATCGCCATGATCCGCTACCTCATCGCGCTGCACGCCGGCGAGAAGACCATCGAGGGCACCCGCAAGGGCGAAATCGTGGACATCTCGGTGAACGTGGACGACATCGACCACTTCGGTAACCGTCGTATCCGCGCCGTAGGCGAGCTCATCGAGAACCAGGTACGCACCGGTCTGTCCCGCATGGAGCGTGTTGTGCGCGAGCGCATGACCACCCAGGACGTCGAGGCCATCACCCCGCAGACCCTGATCAACATCCGTCCCGTCGTGGCCGCGATCAAGGAATTCTTCGGTACCTCGCAGCTCTCGCAGTTCATGGACCAGAACAACCCGCTGGCCGGCCTGACCCACAAGCGTCGTCTGTCGGCGCTGGGCCCGGGCGGTCTGTCGCGCGATCGCGCCGGCATGGAAGTTCGAGACGTTCACCCGTCGCACTACGGACGTATGTGCCCGATTGAAACTCCCGAAGGTCCGAACATTGGTCTGATCGGTTCGTTGGCAACCTACGGCCGCATCAACTCCTTCGGTTTCATCGAAACCCCGTACCGCAAGGTCAAGGACGGCGTCGTTTCCAACGAGGTCGAGTACCTCACCGCCGACGACGAGCTGCTGCACTACATCGCGCAGGCTAACGCCCCGCTCGACGAGAACAACCGCTTCGCCGAAGACACCGTGCTGGTGCGTGAAAAGGGTGGCGGCGGCGAGCCGATCCTGGTCGACCCGTCCGAGGTCGCCTTCATGGACGTTTCCCCGCGCCAGATGGTGTCGGTCGCAACCGCACTGATCCCGTTCCTCGAGCACGACGATGCTAACCGCGCACTGATGGGTGCCAACATGCAGCGCCAGGCCGTGCCGCTGTTGGCCTCCGAGGCACCGCTGGTCGGTACCGGTATGGAGAAGTACGCCGCAGTGGACGCCGGCGACTCCGTTGTGGCTAAGAAGCCCGGCGTGGTCACCGAGGTCTCCGCCGACCTGGTGGTTGTCATGAACGACGACGGCACCGAGTCGATGTACCCGATCATGAAGTTCGCACGCTCGAACCAGGGCAACGCCTACAACCAGCGCGTGCGCGTCTCCGAAGGCGACCGGATCGAATTCCAGTCGATCATCGCCGACGGTCCGTCCACCGACAAGGGTGAGCTGTCGCTCGGTAAGAACCTGCTCGTGGCATTCATGTCATGGGAAGGCCACAACTTCGAGGATGCGATCATCCTTTCGCAGCGCATGATCTTCGACGACGTGCTGACCTCGATTCACATCGAAGAGCACGAAGTTGATGCCCGCGACACCAAGCTTGGTGCCGAGGAAATCACCCGCGACATCCCGAATGTTTCGGAAGACATCCTCTCCCAGCTCGACGACCGCGGCATCGTGTACATCGGTGCCGAGGTTGAGGCCGGCGACGTGCTCGTCGGTCGTGTCACCCCGAAGGGTGAAACCGAGCTGACCCCAGAAGAGCGCCTGCTGCGCGCCATCTTCGGTGAGAAGTCCCGTGAGGTGCGCGATACCTCGCTGAAGGTGCCGCACGGTGAGTCCGGTACCGTCATCGGCGTGCGCATCTTCGATCGCGACAACGACGATGAGCTCTCCCCGGGTGTGAACCAGCTGGTGCGCGTGTACGTGGCGCAGAAGCGTAAGATCACCAACGGCGATAAGCTCGCCGGCCGTCACGGTAACAAGGGTGTCATCTCGAAGATCCTGCCGCTGGAAGATATGCCGTTCCTCGAGGACGGTACCCCGGTGGATGTCGTGCTGAACCCGCTGGGTGTGCCAGGTCGTATGAACGTCGGCCAGGTTATGGAAATCCACCTGGGCTGGGCCGCGAAGCAGGGTTGGAAGATCGAAGGCGAGCCGGAGTGGGTCAAGAACCTTCCGAACCTGCCGCGCGAATCCGGGTCCACCACCGTGGCCACCCCGGTCTTCGACGGCGCCTCGGAGGAAGAGATCCGCGGCATCCTCGATTCGACCAACGTCACCCGCGACGGACAGCGCCTGATCGGCAACTCCGGTAAGGCCCGTCTGTTCGACGGCCGCTCCGGCGAGCCGTTCCCGGACCCGATCTCCGTGGGCTACATGTACATCCTGAAGTTGCACCACCTGGTCGACGACAAGATCCACGCCCGTTCCACTGGCCCGTACTCGATGATTACCCAGCAGCCGCTGGGTGGTAAGGCACAGTTCGGTGGTCAGCGCTTCGGTGAAATGGAAGTGTGGGCGCTGGAAGCTTACGGCGCCGCCTACACCCTGCAGGAACTGCTGACCATCAAGTCCGATGACATCCATGGTCGTGTGAAGGTCTACGAGGCCATCGTCAAGGGCGAGAACATCCCGGAGCCAGGCGTTCCGGAGTCGTTCAAGGTGCTCATCAAGGAAATGCAGTCGCTGTGCTTGAACGTCGAGGTGCTGGGCACCGACGGCAACACCATCGAGATGCGTGAATCGGACGAGGAATCGTTCCGCGCCGCTGAAGAGCTGGGCATCGACCTTTCCCGGTCGGAGCCGAACTCCGTAGAGGAAGTGTAGTGCGTCCCGCCGGGCGCCGAGCGTAGATGCTACGCCGCCCGGCGGACCCACACTTCACCCACATCGACTTCAGAGATCAAAGAAGAGAGAAAAGGACCCTATGTCCAGCGATTCCTCATTCGGCCTCATGCGCATTGGCCTGGCCACCGCGGACGAAATCCGTGACTGGAGCTACGGCGAGGTCAAGAAGCCGGAAACCATTAACTACCGCACCCTGAAGCCCGAGAAGGACGGTCTTTTCTGCGAAAAGATCTTCGGTCCTTCCCGTGACTGGGAATGCTACTGCGGTAAGTACAAGCGCGTGCGCTTCAAGGGCATCATCTGTGAGCGCTGTGGCGTCGAGGTGACCCGCGCGAACGTTCGTCGTGAGCGCATGGGACACATCGAGCTGGCCGCTCCGGTGACCCACATTTGGTACTTCAAGGGTGTTCCCTCGCGCCTTGGTTACCTGCTGGATCTGGCACCAAAGGACCTGGAAAAGGTCATTTACTTCGCTGCCTACATGATCACCAGCGTTAACGAAGAGCGTCGCCACGCCGAAATGCCGAACCTGCAGGCACAGCACGATCTCGAGCTGCGCCAGCTGGCGAACAACGCCGAGGCCGACAAGAAGGCCGTGGCCGCCGACCTCGAGGCAGAACTCGAGCGTCTGGAAGCCGACGGTGCCAAGGGTGCCGAGCTGAACAAGGCTCGCGCCACCGCCGAGAAGACCGTGCTGCAGATCGACAAGCGCGCCAAGGCTGAAGCCGAGCGCCTGCGTGCGGTCTGGGAGCGCTTCAAGAACCTCAAGGTCGCCGACCTCGAAGGTGACGAAGGCCTGTACCGCACCATGCGTGAGAAGTACGGTCTGTTCTTCGAGGGCTCCATGGGTGCCGAAGCCATCCAGAAGCGTCTGGCGAACTTCGACCTCAAGGCCGAAGCCGAAGAGCTCAAGCAGGTTATCGACAACGGCAAGGGCCAGAAGAAGGCTCGCGCCCTCAAGCGCCTGAAGGTTGTCAACGCCTTCCTGAGCACCGAGAACTCGCCGCAGGGTATGGTTCTGGACGCCGTTCCGGTGATCCCGCCGGAGCTGCGCCCGATGGTTCAGCTCGACGGTGGCCGTTTCGCCACCTCGGACCTGAACGACCTGTACCGCCGCGTGATCAACCGCAACAACCGCCTGAAGCGTCTGCTGGATCTCGGTGCCCCCGAGATCATCGTGAACAACGAAAAGCGCATGCTGCAGGAAGCCGTCGACTCGCTGTTCGACAACGGTCGTCGTGGTCGTCCGGTCACCGGTCCGGGTAACCGCCCGCTGAAGTCCCTGAGCGACATGCTCAAGGGTAAGCAGGGTCGTTTCCGTCAGAACCTGCTCGGTAAGCGCGTGGACTACTCCGGCCGTTCAGTGATTGTGGTTGGTCCGCAGCTGAAGCTGCACCAGTGTGGTCTGCCGAAGCAGATGGCCCTGGAGCTGTTCAAGCCCTTCGTGATGAAGCGCCTGGTCGACCTGAACCACGCACAGAACATCAAGAGCGCCAAGCGCATGGTCGAGCGTTACCGTCCGCAGGTGTGGGATGTTCTCGAAGAGATCATCACCGAACACCCGGTACTGCTCAACCGTGCACCTACCCTGCACCGTCTGGGTATCCAGGCCTTCGAGCCGCAGCTGGTTGAGGGTAAGGCCCTGCAGCTGCACCCGTTGGTTTGTGCCGCGTTCAACGCCGACTTCGACGGTGACCAGATGGCAGTTCACCTGCCGCTGAGCCCGGAAGCTCAGGCCGAAGCCCGCATCCTGATGCTGTCCTCGCACAACATCTTGAAGCCTTCGGATGGCCGCCCGGTGGCCCTGCCTTCGCAGGATATGATCATCGGTCTGCACCACCTGACCACCAAGCGTGCCGACGAGGCTGGCGCCGGTCGCGTGTTCACCTCGGTTCCGGAAGCCATCATGGCCATGGACCGTCGCGAACTGCACCTGAACGCACCGATCAAGGTTCGCGTACCGAACTTCGTGCCTTCCGACGAGCAGCCCGCTCCGGAAGGCTGGGAGCCAGGTACCGAGGCACTGATCGAAACCTCGCTGGGCCAGGTACTGTTCAACGACACCCTGCCTGCGGATTACCCATGGGTTGAGCGCGTGGCCGGTAAGGATGCGCTTTCGGAGATCGTCAACGATCTGGCCGAGCGCTACCCGAAGATCGTGGCTGCCGAGACCCTGGATAACCTGAAGGATGCCGGTTTCCACTGGGCTACTCGCTCGGGCGTGACCGTGGCGATCTCGGATATCACCTCGAACATGAACAAGGCCGAGATCCTGGCTCCGTACGAGGAGCGTGCCCGCAAGGTGCAGGCTTCCTACGACAAGGGTCTGATCGCCGACTCCGAGCGTCGTCAGGACCTGATCGACATCTGGACCAAGGCAACCGACGAGGTTGCCGAGGCCATGAAGAACGGCATGGAAGAACTGAACACCATTAACCGCATGGTGACTTCCAAGGCCCGTGGTAACTGGCTGCAATTGCGCCAGATTGCCGGTATTCGTGGTCTGGTGTCGAACCCGAAGGGTGAGATTATCCCGCGTCCGATTAAGTCCTCCTACCGCGAGGGCCTGTCGGTGCTGGAGTACTTCATCGCAACCCACGGTGCCCGTAAGGGTCTGGCCGATACCGCGTTGAAGACCGCTAACTCCGGTTACCTCACCCGTCGTCTGGTCGACGTGTCGCAGGACGTTATCGTGCGCGAAGAGGACTGTGGCACCCGCCGCGGTCTGACCGTGCCGATCGCCGAGAGCGTCAACGGCGTGCGCCACATGCACGAGACCGTGGAGAACTCCGCATACACCCGTACGCTGGCCACCGACGTCAAGGACGCCGAGGGCAACGTGTTGGCCGAGGCCGGCTCCGACGTGGGCGATGTGCTCATCGAGAAGCTGTACAACGCCGGTGTCGACGAGATCCGTGTTCGCTCCGTGCTGACCTGTGATTCCGCAGTGGGCACCTGTGCCCTGTGCTACGGCCGTTCGCTGGCCAGCGGTAAGACCGTGGACATTGGTGAGGCCGTGGGCATTATCGCCGCACAGTCCATCGGTGAGCCCGGTACCCAGCTGACCATGCGTACCTTCCACACCGGTGGTGTGGCATCGGCCGACGATATCACCCAGGGTCTGCCACGTATTCAGGAGCTTTTCGAGGCCCGTACCCCGAAGGGTGTGGCCCCGATGTCCGAGGTCACCGGTCGCGTGTCGATCGAGGACGACGAGAAGCAGCTTCGCGTGATCGTCACCCCGGACAACGGCGACGAGAAGCAGGCCTACCCGGTACTGCGTCGTGCCCGCCTGTTGGTTGAGGAAGGCCAGTCGATCACCGCTGGTACCCAGCTGACCAGCGGTACCTTGGATCCGAAGCAGGTTCTGCGCGTGCTCGGCCCGCGTGAGGCACAGAAGTTCCTCGTCCGCGAGGTTCAGGACGTGTACCAGTCGCAGGGTGTGGGCATCCACGATAAGCACGTGGAAGTTATCGTGCGTCAGATGCTGCGCCGCGTCACCGTCATCGAGTCGGGCGAAACCGACTTGCTGCCAGGTGAGCTCACCGACCGCGCACGCTTCACCTCGGCTAACCGCAAGGCAGTCACCGAGGGCAAGCGTCCGGCGGCTGGTCGTGACGAGATGATGGGTATCACCAAGGCGTCGCTGGCCACCGACTCGTGGCTGTCGGCAGCGTCCTTCCAGGAGACCACTCGCGTTCTGACGCAGGCCGCCATGGAGGGCAAGGACGATCCGCTGTTGGGTCTGAAGGAAAACGTGATCATCGGTAAGCTGATCCCGGCCGGTACCGGCCTGGACCGCTACACCCAGATCGACGTTGAGCCGACCGACGAGGCCAAGGCCACGTTGTTCACCGGTTCCTCGGCGTTCTCCTCGGGTCTCTACGACGATGCACTGGAAGGCGGGCTCTCCCCGGAATTCCAGGCCATCTCGATGGATGACTACGACCACGGGTCGGACTTCCGCTAAACCGGAGACCGAGCCTGCGGGCCCCGTCGCACTTTAGGGTGCGGCGGGGCCCGCCCCGTTAACCGGAACATCGAAGAAAACTAGGCGATTCATCATTAGGTGAAGAAACTACTAGTGACCCTGCGACAGCCAGGTATTTGGCCATCGCTCACCGGCGGCTTACCGGTTGTTTACCCACGGGTCCTACGGTGGAGATCACAGTGGTAATCCCGGAGAGATTCGGGGATCGGGCGTTCCGCGTGATAGGCTAAGGTCAATTGTTTTATGTGTGGCAAAATGGACGCAGTCCGGGTTGCGGGGTCGTTGCGCAACGAATGCCACACTTTCGCACGCCTAGAACTTTTTGTTTTTAGCTCGCGATAAAACGAGCAGTTAGCTCCACGCGCTCACGAATTCGTTGGTGGGTGAGTGGTGCCGAAGAACTTTAGCAATATGGAAGGACACGAAAGTGCCTACTATTCAGCAGTTGGTCCGTAAGGGCCGCGCGCCTAAGGTCAATAAGACCAAGGCACCTGCCCTTAAGGGCAACCCAATGCGTCGTGGCGTGTGCACCCGTGTGTACACCACCACCCCGAAGAAGCCGAACTCCGCACTGCGTAAGGTTGCCCGTGTGCGCCTGGCCGGTGGCATGGAAGTTACCGCCTACATCCCAGGTGTCGGTCACAACCTGCAGGAACACTCCATCGTGCTGGTGCGCGGTGGTCGTGTGAAGGACTTGCCGGGTGTCCGCTACAAGATTGTTCGTGGTGCTCTGGATACTCAGGGTGTTAAGGATCGCAAGCAGGCTCGTTCCCGCTACGGTGCAAAGAAGGGTGGCAAGTAATGCCTCGTAAGGGTCCGGCGCCGAAGCGCCCACTGGTTTCCGATCCGGTTTATGATTCCCCGTTGGTCACCCAGCTGATCAACAAGGTTCTCGTGGACGGCAAGAAGTCCACCGCCGAGCGCATCGTTTACGGTGCTCTTGAAGGTGCTGCTGCCAAGTCCGGTACCGATGCGGTTTCGACCTTGAAGAAGGCCATGGACAACATCCGTCCGGCCCTTGAGGTTCGTTCCCGCCGCGTTGGTGGCGCAACCTACCAGGTTCCTGTCGAGGTCAAGCCGGGCCGTGCAACCGCACTGGCTCTGCGCTGGCTCGTTGGGTACTCCAAGGCTCGCCGCGAGAAGACCATGATCGAGCGTCTGATGAACGAGATTCTGGATGCCTCGAACGGTCTGGGTGCCGCTGTGAAGCGTCGCGAAGACACTCACAAGATGGCCGAGTCCAACAAGGCCTTCGCTCACTACCGCTGGTAAGAACCGCCTGAGTAGATCGGCGGTACTTTACTGGTACCGCCGATCGACTCAAGCCTCACCTCAAAGGGAGACAACGTGGCACAGGACGTGCTGACCGACCTGAATAAGGTCCGCAACATTGGCATCATGGCTCACATCGATGCCGGTAAGACCACTACTACTGAGCGCATCCTGTTCTACACGGGTGTGAACCACAAGCTCGGTGAGACCCACGATGGTGCGTCGACCACCGACTGGATGGAACAGGAAAAGGAACGCGGTATTACCATTACCTCCGCGGCCGTTACCTGCTTCTGGAACAAGAACCAGATCAACATCATCGACACCCCGGGCCACGTTGACTTCACCGTTGAGGTGGAGCGTTCGCTGCGCGTGCTCGATGGCGCCGTTGCCGTCTTCGACGGTAAGGAAGGCGTCGAGCCTCAGTCTGAGACCGTGTGGCGTCAGGCTGACAAGTACGACGTTCCGCGTATCTGCTTCGTCAACAAGATGGACAAGCTGGGCGCTGACTTCTACTTCACCGTAGACACCATCATCAACCGCCTCGGTGCCAAGCCGCTGGTTATGCAGCTGCCGATCGGCTCCGAGAGCGACTTCATCGGTGTCGTCGACCTGCTGAGCATGAAGGCTCTGGTTTGGGAAGGCGACGCCAAGGGCGACGTGTCCCTGGGTGCTGCCTATGAGACCAAGGAAATCCCGGCCGACCTTCAGGAGAAGGCCGAGGAATACCGCGCCAAGCTCATCGAAGATGTGGCCGAGGCTTCCGAGGAACTCATGGAGAAGTACCTCGAGGGCGAAGAGCTGACCATCGACGAGATCAAGGCCGGCATCCGTAAGCTGACCGTGAACTCGGAAGCCTACCCGGTCTTCTGTGGTTCGGCCTTCAAGAACCGCGGCGTGCAGCCAATGCTCGACGCCGTGATCGACTACCTGCCGACCCCGCTGGACGTGGGCGCCATGGTTGGTCACGACCCGAAGGACGAAGAGGTCGAGCTGACCCGCGAGCCGAGCAAGGAAGCACCGTTCTCGGCGCTGGCCTTCAAGATCGCCGCTCACCCATTCTTCGGCCAGCTGAACTTCATTCGCGTGTACTCCGGTCGCGTCGAAGCCGGTGCACAGCTGCTGAACTCCACCAAGGGTAAGAAGGAGCGCGTCGGAAAGCTCTTCCAGATGCACTCCAACAAGGAGAACCCGGTGGACGAGATCGTTGCCGGTCACATCTACGCCGTGATCGGTCTGAAGGACACCACCACCGGTGACACCCTCTGCGATCCGGCCAACCCGATCGTTCTCGAGTCGATGACCTTCCCGGATCCAGTGATCTTCGTGGCCATCGAACCGAAGACCAAGGGTGACCAGGAGAAGCTCTCCACCGCTATTCAGAAGCTTTCGGCGGAGGACCCGACCTTCACCGTGTCGCTGAACGAAGAGACCGGCCAGACCGAAATCGGCGGCATGGGCGAGCTGCACCTGGACATCCTGGTGGACCGCATGAAGCGCGAATTCCGCGTGGAAGCAAACGTTGGTAAGCCGCAGGTTGCGTACCGCGAAACCATCAAGAAGGCTGTCGAGAAGGTCGACTACACCCACAAGAAGCAGACCGGTGGTTCCGGTCAGTTCGCAAAGGTGCAGGTTTCCTTCGAACCTCTCGAGGTTGTCGACGGTGTTACCTACGAATTCAAGAACGCCGTGACCGGTGGTCGCGTGCCTCGCGAATACATCCCATCGGTGGACGCCGGTATCCAGGACGCCATGCAGTTCGGTATCCTCGCCGGTTACCCGATGGTGGGCGTCAAGGCTACCCTCATCGACGGTGCCTACCACGACGTTGACTCCTCCGAAATGGCGTTCAAGATCGCCGGCTCGCAGGTCTTCAAGGAAGGCGCACGCCGCGCCAACCCGGTTCTGCTCGAACCGCTGATGGCCGTTGAGGTTCGTACTCCGGAAGAGTACATGGGCGACGTGATTGGTGACCTGAACTCGCGCCGTGGTGCGATTCAGGAAATGTCCGACGCCGCCGGCGTGAAGGTCGTCAAGGCCAACGTGCCGCTGTCCGAAATGTTCGGCTACATCGGTGACCTGCGTTCGCGCACCCAGGGTCGCGCGGTGTACTCGATGACCTTCTCCAGCTACGCTGAGGTTCCGAAGGCCGTCGCCGACGAGATCGTGCAGAAGGCCCGCGGCGAGTAATCGTCTCGGCAACAAACTTGGCCGTGACCCCACGCTAGTGGGGAAGTGGCCGATCGCGAGGCCGGCCCAAAGCCATTGAGGTCGGCCTCGCAAACGGCCAACGAGGGATTCTCATCACATGCGACTCCCGCAGAGGACCGAAATTTCCATATTTATCCATGCCCCCAGTAGACTTGTTCCAGTTTCGTTTGCGAACCGCGCAGACGAAGGAAGTCTTCTGTAAACGTTTCTAGGAGGAACCTGTGGCAAAGGCAAAGTTCGAGCGGACTAAGCCGCACGTCAACATCGGCACCATCGGTCACGTTGACCACGGTAAGACCACGTTGACCGCTGCCATTTCCAAGGTGCTTGCTGACAAGTACCCGGATATCAACGAGCAGCGCGACTTCGCAAACATCGACTCGGCTCCGGAAGAGCGCCAGCGCGGTATTACCATCAACATCGCGCACATCGAGTACCAGACCGAGAAGCGTCACTACGCTCACGTCGATGCCCCGGGTCACGCTGACTACGTCAAGAACATGATCACCGGTGCTGCTCAGATGGACGGTGCAATCCTCGTGGTTGCCGCCACCGACGGCCCGATGGCTCAGACCCGCGAGCACGTGCTGCTGGCTCGCCAGGTTGGCGTGCCGACCCTGATGGTCGCACTGAACAAGTCCGACATGGTCGAGGACGAAGAGCTGCTCGAGCTGGTGGAGATGGAAGTTCGCGAACTTCTGTCCTCGCAGGAGTTCGACGGTGACAACGCTCCGGTTATCCGCGTTTCGGGCCTGAAGGCTCTGGAAGGCGATCCGCAGTGGGTCAAGGCCGTTGAGGACCTGATGGAAGCCGTTGACGAGTACATCCCGGATCCGGTTCGCGATCGCGACAAGCCGTTCCTGATGCCGATCGAGGACGTCTTCACCATCACCGGTCGCGGTACCGTGGTGACCGGCCGCGCCGAGCGTGGTACCCTCGCCATCAACTCCGAGGTCGAGATCGTTGGCATCCGCCCGATCCAGAAGACCACCGTTACCGGTATCGAGATGTTCCACAAGCAGCTCGACGAAGCATGGGCAGGCGAGAACTGTGGTCTGCTGCTTCGCGGTCTGAAGCGCGACGATGTCGAGCGTGGCCAGGTTGTTGTTGCACCGGGTTCGATCACCCCGCACACCGACTTCGAAGCCAACGTCTACATCCTGTCGAAGGACGAAGGCGGACGTCACAACCCGTTCTACTCGAACTACCGTCCGCAGTTCTACTTCCGCACCACCGACGTCACCGGCGTTATCACCCTGCCGGAAGGCACCGAAATGGTCATGCCGGGTGACAACACCGAGATGACCGTCGAGCTGATCCAGCCGATCGCAATGGAAGAGGGCCTCGGCTTCGCTATCCGTGAGGGTGGCCGCACCGTGGGTTCGGGTCGCGTTACCAAGATCATCAAGTAGTTTCTGCTTGAACTGATCTAGGTCGCACCTAGTTCCAAAGTCGCCCCCGCTCATCCCCAGTGGATGAACGGGGGCGATTTTTATTGCCCAAAAGTCCGCCTGAACTGGCAGTTAAGTCGAGGTAGTGGTCTAATTGAACGGATCGGTGCCGCCGACGGATAGCGAATTGGGGAGAGATAGATGCTTCTGACACTGCTAGGTGCGCTCGTGCTCCTCATCCCGGCCCTCGCACTGGGCTTTTGGCTAGGCCGCCTCGGCCGTGAACGCGTCCTACGTGATCAGCGGGCCAAGATCTGGCAGGAAGGCTACGATGCCGCGGTCAACTACCGCGAGCAACAACGCGCTTCCAGCCAGGAGCAAGACACCGCTTCCGCTGCGTACTCCACTCCGCCCAGCCCCGCACCGTGGCCCGAGCCGCCTCCGGCCCAGAGGCCGGAACGCGACCGTATCTTTGACACGACGGCACGCCCGCCACAGTCACCTACTCCGGTAACACCGCCCGCCGCACCGGTAGCGCAGCCATGGAGACCGGCGACAGCGCAGGGCGCGCCGGGTGGCACCGGCAGCCTGCCGCCAGCACCCCCGGCCGGCGCACCGAAGCGTCCGGCCCGAGTGCTCAGCCCCCGTGAACGCGAACTGCGTAATATCAACATCACGCTCTACGTGGCCGCATTGCTCATCGTCGCCGCCGGCGCCGGGTTCCTCACCTTCGCGCTGCCGCCACTGGCCAAGGTAGTTCTGCTGGGTCTCATTGCCGTCGGCTTCTACCTGGCGGGGCTGATCACCCACGCGCGGAAACGCGCATTGCGCCCTGCGGCCACCGCCTTCGCCGGGACCGGGCTGGCCCTGCTCCCGCTATGCGCCTGGGCCACCTATTCCTCACTGGGCGCCGATGGCCCCCTGACCTGGTTCGCCTATTCCTTGGTCTCCACGTTGGCGTTCGGCTACGCGACCGTGCGGCTCAATTCCAAGATCCTGGCCTGGTTGGCGGTGGCGATCCTCATCTCCACGGCCATGGCCTCGGCCTCGGTGCTGCAGCAATCCATCATGAGCTATCTGCTCGCGCTGCTGGTGCTCTCCGGGATCTTCCTGTTCTTGCTCCTGCGTCAGCCGCGGATTGCTCAGACCATATTCGCCGAGCCGATCCGGCAGACCGGGCGCGTGCTGCCGTTGATCACCGCATTACTAGCCTTCCTGCTGTTCGGGAGTTTGGGCAGTGGCCGTCTCTTTTGGATCTTCGCGCTCATCGGTGCACACACCGCGCTTCGGTTGGCGCTGGAAACCACGCATCGGTGGCTGAAACTCATCGGCGCACGGCTGGCGTTGACCGCCGCTGCGCTCTTCGGCATGGACTACCTAGGGGCCGAGTTCTCCTGGATCACGAGCGTGGCCGCATTGCTCATTGCCGGGCAGGCGGCCGCGGTCGCGGCGTTCGCACCGGGCTACCGCACGCGATTTGGCGTCAGCTTCAGCAGCTATCGAGCCGAGCGAGCTGCCAGCTGGGCGCTGACACTGATCTGCGTGGGTTTGGTGTTGGTCGGCGACACCGCCGCCGCCCAATCGCCGTGGTTCTATCTGCTGGTGATCCCGGCGCTGCTCGTGATGACCCTTCCGGCGCTACGCCAGCGTGCACTGGTGGAAATGATCGCGGTGCCGCTGCTTGCGCTCTGCTCCAATGCGGGCTCTCAGTACTATCCTTGGCTTCCATTGCCCGCCCTACTGGTGGCTCTGCTCGCTCTCGGCTTTGCGGGCCGACACGCCCTGCCGGTCAGGGGCGAATGGCTGGCACACCTGCGCTGGTTACTGGTGATCAACATGCTGGCGCTGCTGGGTTATCTGGCGCAGTGGCTCAGCGTCGGCGAGGGCACCGAAACCACGGCGCTAGGTGTCAGCCTCGGGCTGGGACTCGGCTTCCTCGGTACCCTGATCTGGTTGAGCTACGCCGGTCGACTATTGACTCATGACGCACAGTCCGAAGCGCACCATGTAGCTCGGAACCTCGCCAGTCTCTTGGGGTTGGTTTTGGTCCTCGCGGTACTGCGCGCATTGGCCGACGAAGGCTCGGACCGGCTCGGCTTCCTGGGGCTCGGCGCCGGATGGTGCCTGGTGTTCCTGGCGCTGGCCGGACTCGGCGTGGTGATCCGGCTGGCTGCCGTGCAGGCGCGGACGCGCCCCGGTTCGTTGTCGCACCTGGCAGCACTGGCCACCGGTGCACTCATCTTCTTCGGATCCTTCCTCGATGATTACTGGTGGCTCGCACCGGTCATCGCCGCCACCAATCTGGTGTACTACGCGGTGGTGGAGCGCCGGCAAGAACTGGGCTGGCTACGCGTGCTGCTTGTCGTGTTGGGGCAGGTCCAGCTTTCGCTGGCATCTTGGTGGACCGTCTACCAACTCGAGATCGATATCCACGGGCAGTTGGCCATCGTGGCGAGTACCGTGATGGTGCCGCAGACCGCACGGTTGATCGTGCATTGGCGCCAAGGCACCGCGTTGCGGGTCGAGCATGGGTTGATCGCCGCGCTCTTGCCGGTGCTGCTCCTGCTGACACTTGGCATCTACCTATCCGGTGCGCTGACCGCCGACCGTGGCACCACCATGCTGCTGGCGCTATATCTCGTGGCGCATGCGCTGGTCTGCGCCAAGGTGTTTTCCGGGAAGCCACGCGTTGCCTTGCATCATGTGGCTATCCCGCTCGGCATGGTGCTACTCCTTACGGCCCCTGCCATGAACTTCTCGACTTCCCTTGGCTGGCTGCGCACCAGTTGGTATGGCCCGGCGCTGGCCTGCACGCTCTTGGTCGCCTTGGCGTGGGCCGCGATCCTCGTCGAATGGTCGACGAGGAACCGCTTCGAGTTTATTCCGGCGACCGTCACCGGGCTCGTGGTGCCGCTGAGCATCAGCGTGCTGTGGACGGAAGGCTACGGACGGGTCGCGGCGGCCCTGGGAACCTTGGCCTGCTACCTGGCCTTGCTGGTACACACCCGCCGTCTACCGCTCGGCGCCCTGCTGGCGACCATGCTGGTGCCCAGCGCACTGTACTCGGCGATTCTGGCCTTCCGCCGCGGACCGAGTAGCGGTATCGGCTTCACCTGGGATTCCTTCTGGACCATGATTATCGCCGCGCTGCTCCTGTTTGTGGCCGCGTTGCTTCATGGCCGCTACGGCGAGGAGCCGGGACGCTACCGCTTCGGTCGCCCGGCCAGTAGCGCGGAGGCGGTCGGCGCCGCCGGACGCTTCTATGCGGCCGGGATGCTTCTGGCGCTCTTTGTCGCTGGCCTCGACGCACACCTGCGCCAAGCGGAACTCTGGGCGGTGCTGCTCGGAATCGTGCTCATGGCGGGAGCCGGGCTCCTTGTCCGACTGTATGAGGTACCGGCACGCTTTGCCCGGGGCGCAACCGATTTCTATCTGATCTATTTGGGCGCGTTGGCGCTGTCGGGGTACGACCGATTGGTGCGCACACCCACCCCGAGCGCGGCACTGTTCTACTTCGCCATGCTCGCAGCCTTGATCGTGCTGCGTCACCTGATCGGGCGCCGGGCGGTGCTCGCGAAGCGGTGGGGGATCGCCACCCTGATCCTCAACAGCATGGCCCTACTCAGCGCGTTGATCGACGGGGCGGTCGTCGTACAGGTCTTGGTGCTCACCCTCTACGCCGTGGGCCTGGCTCTCGGGCTCGTACTCTCCGACAAGCTCTACCTCTGGTTCTCCGCGGTAGGTATCACGCTGTCGGTGATGTGGTTCCTGCGTTACCTGGCGGTGCTGTGGCTTGTGGTGATCGGTGCTGGCCTGATCGTGTTGGCGATCCGCAGCCTGCAACGCACCGAAGGGCGCGGACGCCCGGAGCAGGGGACCCCACCGCCGGCCCAACCGATGCCGCCGCAGCCCATGGCGCCGATGCCACCGAATCAGGGTGCACCGCCCATGGCGCCGCCGGGGCCTCAAGCGCCACGTCAACCGTGGCGTCCTCCGGGACGAGGCGTCCAGCCGACCGAGCCGCCGCAGGCTCCGCCACCGAATTCCGCTGCGCCGCAGCCGCCTCGGCCACCACATCCACCGGAGAACGAGCAAGGCTGAGGCGAAGATCACTGGCCCCGGATGCGCCCAATGATTTGCGCGTTCGGGGCCGACCTGTCAGACTGGATAAGTTGCTTGTTTGCAACTCGATCCCCGTGACGGGGTAATCGATACGATTCCAACGACCGGGATCGGCTCTCACTCAGGATAATGCCTGGGGTTCGGGACCGATACAACTGCTTGGATGAACAGACCAACGAGGGCATGAGAATTGCCAGGGTTTGTTGCGACTGAAATATTCGCGACACGCCCGACCGCGTGGGTCGGAGCCACCTGCGGGTGAGGAACCCGGATTTATCCGGATTCAGTCGCAGTGTAAGGCGTGCCGGTTCCTTGAGGGAACCCGTAGGGCACAGTAACTGTAGAGAGTGCTATCAGAAAGAGGCATGACGCCATGGCGGGACAGAAAATCCGCATCCGGCTGAAGTCGTATGACCACGAGGTCATTGACGTTTCTGCCCGGAAGATCGTTGAGACGGTCACGCGCGCAGGCGCAACCGTAGTCGGCCCAGTGCCGCTGCCGACGGAGAAGAACGTGTACTGCGTTATCCGTTCGCCCCACAAGTACAAGGACAGCCGTGAGCACTTCGAAATGCGCACGCACAAGCGTCTGATCGACATCGTCGATCCGACCCCGAAGGCCGTTGACTCGCTGATGCGTCTCGACTTGCCAGCGGACGTCAACATCGAAATCAAGCTCTAGGGGAGGTGCTGAGAAAACTATGACCGCAACCCGTAAAGTTCAGGGCCTGCTGGGCACGAAGCTCGGCATGACCCAGGTTTGGGACGAAAACAACAACCTGATCCCGGTCACCGTCGTGCAGGCTGACAGCAACGTTGTCACCAAGCTCATCAATGAAGAGCGCGATGGCTACACCGCAGTTCAGATCGGCTACGGCCAGATCGACCCACGCAAGGTCACCAAGCCGCTGGCTGGTCACTTTGAAGCTGCCGGCGTGACCCCACGTCGTCACCTGGTCGAACTGCGCACCGATGATGCCGCAGAGTACACCGCCGGCCAGGAGCTGTCCGTCGAGCTGTTCACCGCCGGCCAGAAGGTCGACGTCGTGGGTACCTCGAAGGGTAAGGGCTTCGCTGGTGTTATGAAGCGCCACAACTTCAAGGGCGTCTCCGCTTCTCACGGTGCTCACAAGAACCACCGCAAGCCAGGTTCCATCGGCGGCGCAACCACCCCAGGTCGCGTTTTCCGTGGTCAGCGCATGGCCGGTCGCATGGGTGCAGAGCGTGTTACCACGCAGAACCTGACCGTTCACGCCATTGACGCTGAGAAGAACCTCCTGCTGATCAAGGGTGCCGTTCCAGGCGCTCGCGGTCGCGTCGTGCTCGTACGCACCGCTGTGAAGGGAGCATAAGCTAATGACTAAGGCACTTAACGTCGAACTGCCCGCAGAGATCTTCGACGTACAGACCAACGTTCCGCTGCTGCACCAGGTAGTTGTCGCACAGCTGGCCGCCGCACGTCAGGGCACTCACAAGACCAAGACTCGCGCCGAGGTTTCCGGTGCAGGTCGTAAGCCGTTCAAGCAGAAGGGTACCGGCCGCGCCCGTCAGGGTTCGATCCGTGCTCCGCACATGACCGGCGGTGGCATTGTCCACGGTCCGACCCCGCGCGACTACTCGCAGCGCACCCCGAAGAAGATGAAGGCCGCCGCTCTGCGTGGCGCCCTGTCGGATCGCGCCCGCTTCGGTCGCGTCCACGTCATCGAGAACGTGGTGGACGGCGAGACTCCGTCGACCAAGGGCGCGCTTGCTACCCTGCGTTCGCTGACCGAGCGTAAGAACCTGCTGGTCGTTATCGACCGCGCCAACGATGTGGCAGCACTCTCCGTGCGCAACCTCGCAGACGTGCACGTTCTCTACGTTGACCAGCTGAACACCTACGATGTTCTGGTTTCGGACGACGTGGTCTTCACCAAGGCCGCCTTCGATGCCCTGGTTCAGAAGGAGGAAGCCAAGTGAGCGTCTTCTCTAAGGCACCGCACGACGTGGTCATCGCACCCGTCGTTTCGGAAAAGAGCTACGGTCTGATCGACGAAGGTAAGTACACCTTCGAGGTCGCACCGGGTTCCAACAAGACGGAAATCAAGTACGCCGTTGAGAGCATTTTCAACGTCAAGGTTGACTCCGTAAACACCATCAACCGAGCCGGTAAGCGCAAGCGCACCCGCTTCGGGTGGGGGCAGCGCAAGAACACCAAGCGCGCCATCATCACCCTGAAGGAAGGCTCGATTGACATCTTCGGCGGTCCGCTTTCCTAAGCGGAGACCACTTTAACGAGGAATTAGAATAAATGGGAATTCGTAAGTACAAGCCGACTACCCCGGGCCTGCGTGGCTCGTCGGTAGCCGACTTCGCAGAAGTTACCCGGTCGACCCCGGAAAAGTCGCTGGTTCGCCCGCTGACCAAGTCCGGCGGCCGTAACAACTCCGGTAAGATCACCACCCGTCACAAGGGTGGCGGTCACAAGCGCGCCTACCGTCTGATCGACTTCCGTCGTCACGACAAGGACGGCGTGCCGGCAAAGGTCGCTCACATCGAGTACGACCCGAACCGTACCGCCCGTATCGCGCTGCTCCACTACGTGGACGGCACCAAGCGTTACATCATCGCACCGAACAAGCTGAGCCAGGGCGACACCGTCGAGGCCGGTCCGAACGCGGATATCAAGCCTGGCAACAACTTGCCGCTGCGCAACATCCCGGTCGGTACCGTGATCCACGCTGTTGAGCTGCGTCCGGGCGGCGGCGCCAAGATGGCCCGCTCCGCTGGCGCATCGATCCAGCTGGTGGCCCGTGAAGGTCGCTTCGCCCAGCTGCGTCTGCCTTCGGGTGAAATCCGCAACGTTGACGTGCGCTGCCGCGCAACCGTCGGCGAGGTGGGTAACGCCGAGCAGATCAACATCAACTGGGGTAAGGCCGGCCGTATGCGCTGGAAGGGCGTTCGCCCGACCGTGCGTGGTGTGGCCATGAACCCGATCGATCACCCACACGGTGGTGGTGAAGGTAAGACCTCCGGTGGTCGCCACCCGGTCAACCCTAACGGTAAGCGTGAAGGACGTACTCGCCGTCCGAACAAGGAAAGCGACAAGCTTATTGTGCGTCGCCGTCGTACCGGCAAGAACAAGCGATAGGAGCCTGGAAACATGCCACGCAGCCTGAAGAAAGGCCCCTTCGTCGATCAGCACCTGTACCTGAAGGTGCAGGCTGAGAACGAAAAGGGCACCAAGAACGTCATCAAGACGTGGTCCCGCCGTTCGATGATTGTCCCGGACATGCTGGGACACACCATCGCCGTGCACGACGGACGTAAGCACATCCCGGTGTTTGTCACCGAAGCGATGGTTGGACACAAGCTCGGTGAGTTTGCTCCGACCCGCACGTTCCGTAGCCACGTGAAGGACGACAAGAAGGGTAAGCGCCGCTAGGCCCCGCGAGGGACCTAGAGGAGCTTGCACTTCTTCGATAGACGAGAGAAGGAAAGCAATGGAAGCCAAGGCTATTGCGCGTCACATCCGCGTAACGCCTATGAAGGCCCGGCGCGTCGTCAACCTTGTTCGTGGCTTGCAGACGAACGAGGCATTGGCAGTACTGAAGTTTGCCCCTCAGGCAGCTTCGGAGCCAGTGTACAAGGTTGTCGCATCGGCAGTGGCTAACGCCCGTGCCGCCGCGGACCGCGCAGGTGAAGCATTCAATGAGGACGAGCTGTACATCAGCGAGGCGTTTGTTGACGAGGGTCCGACCATGAAGCGGTTCCAGCCGCGCGCTCAGGGTCGTGCCTACCAGATCAAGAAGCGCACCAGCCACATCACCGTGGTTGTTTCAACCCCGGAGAAGGGTGGGGAGAAGTAAATGGGACAGAAGGTAAACCCGAACGGATTCCGTCTCGGCATCACCACTGACCACGTTTCGCACTGGTTCGCCGATGGCAACAAGCCGGGTCAGCGCTACAAGGATTACGTGAAGGAAGACGTAAAGATCCGCGAGCTGCTGTCCACTGGTATGGATCGCGCCGGTATCGCCCGCGTCGAGATCGAGCGCACCCGTGACCGCGTGCGTGTGGACATCCACACCGCCCGCCCGGGTATCGTTATCGGTCGCCGTGGCGCCGAAGCTGACCGCATCCGCGGTGAGCTGGAGAAGCTGACCGCTAAGCAGGTTCAGCTGAACATCCTCGAGGTCAAGAACCCTGACATGGAGGCCATGCTGGTCGCCCAGGGCATCGCCGAGCAGCTCGCTTCGCGTGTGGCATTCCGCCGCGCAATGAAGAAGGCTATGCAGTCGGCCATGCGCGCTGGTGCCAAGGGCATCCGTGTTCAGTGCTCCGGCCGTCTGGGTGGCGCTGAAATGTCGCGTAAGGAGTTCTACCGCGAGGGTCGCGTGCCGCTGCACACCCTGCGTGCGAACATCGACTTCGGCAAGTTCGAAGCCAAGACCACCTTCGGCCGCATCGGCGTGAAGGTTTGGATCTACAAGGGCGACGTAACCGCTAAGGAACTGGCTGCTCAGCAGGCCGCTGCCGCTCCGGCACGCGGTGGCCGTGGTGGCGACCGTCCGCGCGGTGGCGAGCGCCGTCGTCGTAACGACCGCAACAAGGGTGCCGCTGTGGCAGCTCCTGCCGCGGAAGGAGGAGAGGCTTAAATGCTTATCCCACGTCGAGTGAAGTTCCGTAAGCAGCACCACCCGAAGCGTTCGGGCGCTGCCAAGGGCGGAACCACCGTTGCATTCGGTGAATACGGCATTCAGGCGCTGACTCCGGCCTACGTGACCAACCGTCAGATCGAAGCCGCTCGTATCGCCATGACCCGTCACATCAAGCGTGGCGGTAAGGTGTGGATCAACATCTACCCTGACCGTCCGTTGACCAAGAAGCCTGCCGAAACCCGTATGGGTTCCGGTAAGGGTTCGCCGGAATGGTGGGTCGCTAACGTCAAGCCGGGGCGCGTCATGTTCGAGCTCTCCGGTGTCAGTGAAGAGGTAGCACGCGAGGCCCTGCGCCTTGCAATCCACAAGCTGCCGATGAAGGCACGCATCGTGCGTCGTGAGGGTGGTGAATAGGGATGGCTATCGGTTCGAAGGACCTAAGCATGGAGTCTCTGGACGGCTTCGATAACGCTCGTCTGAACGAGGAGCTGAAGAAGGCCAAGGCTGAACTGTTCAACCTCCGTTTCCAGTCGGCCACCGGTCAGCTCGAGACCCACGGCAACCTGAAGAAGATCAAGCGCGACATCGCACGCATCTACACCGTGCTGCGTGAACGCGAGTTGGGCATTCGCCAGGATGTTGTTGTGCCGGCTGAAGAGACCAAGGAAGCCAAGTAATGAGCGAGAAGGAGAACGGTGTGGACAACGCAACCGAGCGTAACTACCGCAAGACCCTCCGTGGTTACGTGGTTTCTGACAAGATGCAGAAGACCATCGTTGTCGATGTTGAGGACCGTGTGAAGCACGCCCTCTACGGCAAGGTTATGCGTCGTAACAAAAACGTGAAGGCTCACGACGAGAACAACGAGGCCGGCATCGGTGACTTGGTTGTAATCGCCGAGACCCGTCCGCTGTCTGCTGACAAGCGTTGGCGTCTGGTGGAGATCGTCGAGAAGGCTAAGTAGCCAACTCGTGATTCCACGGATCACATAGCTGAACTTCACCCCCGGAACTTCCCTTGGAAGGACCGGGGGTGAAGTCTTTTAAGCAGCCCCTTGCGTCCGGGGTGCCGGGGTAGGGGAGGGCACGCGAGTAGCCCCGCCGGTGCACTAGGCTCGGATCATGCAGCTTCCCTCTCTTCGCGGCCTTGGTGTGCTCGGCGTTGTGCTTGGGCTGACGTGCGTGGCGCTCTTGCCGCATCTGCACTTGCCCGGTATTGGCTGGCTGCCGCAAATTCAAGCCCTGGTGCCGCTCATGCTGCCGCTGCTTGCCGTGGCGATCGCCGTCGTCGCGTTGCGCCGCCGCTGGCGGTGGACGGTAGCGACCGTTGCGGTGCTGGCCTTGGCCGGCTATCCGTTGCTCGCACCCAGCTCCGCGGCCATACCGGATTCGGCCGAGTCGTTGCGCGTGCTCAGTTTCAATGCCGGCCGTGCGCAGGCCGACTCCGATGAGCTAGCCGCGGTAATTCGCGCCGAACATCCCGAGGTGCTGGTGCTCGTGGAAACCAGCGAGCCACTACACCGCGAACTTGAGCGACGCGGCGCCCTAGCGGACTATCAGTACCGCACCGCACCGGTGCCCACCGGTGGCCAGCGGGATGCGGTGATCTTCTCTGCGCTACCGCTGAAAGAACTGGCCCCGATCAGCGACACTGGATGGTATGAACTTCCCGCCGCGACCGTAGAGTTCGCCGGCAGCCCGGTGATGATCGCCGGGGTGCATGTGCGCCCGCCGCTGGGGGAGTCTACGACCTGGGCCCAGGGATTGGCGGCGCTTGGCCGTTGGACCGAAGCCGCACCGGCGCCGGTGGTGCTCGCCGGGGACTTCAACGCCCACCGGGGTCATCCGGCCTTCCGGCAGCTTGCCGACACCATGAGTTCGGCCGACGGATTGATCGCGGCACCCACCTGGTCGCCGCTGCCACAGCTACCTTCGTTATTGACCATCGACCACCAGCTGTCCAAGGGGCTGAAAGCGGGGCACGCCCGCACCTTCGAGGTGGCCGGATCCGATCATCGGGCCCTGCTAGCGCGCTTTACGCCGCAGTCCTCGATGTGACGAATCACGCGTTCGGCGGCACTACCACACCATTTCGGAAACCACCGAATCTAGGCTAGACTTAAGGTTCTGTGCGCATTGTCTCCGGGGACTATCCACCTCCGATTCGATGCAGCGTGACCGAGACACCGTTTCGGCAACGCAGCACGGCTTCGATATTTTACGCCTCGGCCCTGCCGCCAATTGGGATCAGCATTCGGTGCGCCCGCGTCGGTGGGGGTAAGCGATCGTATCGGAGGGACCATATCCGTTCCGCAAGGCTCCCTAGGAGAACCAGCGAGACGACAGGAGTAATAAGTGATTCAGCAGGAGTCGCGACTCAAGGTTGCCGATAACACCGGTGCTAAGGAAATCCTTACCATTCGTGTTCTCGGTGGCTCGAAGCGTCGCTACGCAGGCATTGGCGACACTATTGTCGCTACCGTCAAGGATGCAATTCCGGGCGGCAACGTAAAGAAGGGCGACGTCGTCAAGGCTGTCGTCGTTCGCACCAAGAAGGAAGTTCGTCGCGCAGACGGTTCCTACATCAAGTTCGACGAGAACGCCGCAGTGATCCTCAAGGGTGACGCTGGCGATCCTCGTGGTACTCGTATCTTCGGCCCAGTGGGTCGTGAACTTCGCGACAAGAAGTTCATGAAGATCGTTTCCCTGGCTCCGGAGGTGCTGTAACCATGGGTGCAAAGATCAAGAAGGGCGATCTGGTCCAGGTACTGGCCGGCAAGGATCGTGGCCTGCAGGGCAAGGTCCTGAAGGTGTTCCCGGCAGCCGAGCGTGTTCTGGTGGAAGGCGTTAACCGCGTCACCAAGCACACCAAGGCAACCCCGACCGAGAACGGTTCGCAGGGCGGCGGCATCGTCGTTGTCGAGGCTCCCGTGCACGTTTCGAACGTGGCCGTTGTGGATCCCGAGACCAAGAAGCCTACCCGCGTTGGTTTCCGCGAGGAGACCGTTGAAAAGAACGGCGTCAGCAAGACCGTGCGCGTCCGTTACGCCAAGGCTTCCGGAAAGGATCTGTAATGACTGAAGCAGCCACCAAGATCCAGCCACGTCTGAAGACCAAGTACACCGCGGACATCCGTCCGGCGCTGCAGGAGCAGTTCAACTACTCCAACCCGATGCAGGTTCCGACCCTTACCAAGGTTGTTGTGAACATGGGTGTCGGCGAGGCCGCCAAGGATTCCAAGCTGATTGAAGGCGCCGTGCGCGACCTGACCGCTATCACCGGTCAGAAGCCAGTGGTGACCCGTGCTCGCAAGTCGATCGCACAGTTCAAGCTGCGCGAAGGCATGCCGATCGGTACCCACACCACTCTGCGCAACGATCGCATGTGGGAATTCGTGGACCGCCTGATCACCCTGGCACTGCCGCGTATCCGCGACTTCCGCGGACTGAGCGACCGCCAGTTCGATGGCAACGGCAACTACACCTTCGGTCTGACCGAGCAGTCCATGTTCCACGAAATCGATCAGGACAAGATCGATCGCGTGCGTGGTATGGACATCACCGTGGTGACCACCGCCAAGACCGACGACGAAGGCCGCGCCTTGCTTAAGGCACTGGGCTTCCCGTTCAAGACCGAAAATTAATCGCAACTACGTTACAGGTCCGATTCAAGGAAACCGTAACGAGGAAGGGCTGAAGCCCACATGTCTATGACAGATCCAGTCGCAGATATGCTGACTCGTCTGCGCAACGCCAACTCGGCTTACCACGACACCGTGTCGATGCCGTCGAGCAAGCTGAAGGTGCGCATTGCCAACATCCTGAAGGAACAGGGCTACATTGCCTCCTTCGAGGAAGAGGCTGCCGAAGTCGGCAAGAAGCTGACCATCACTTTGAAGTACGGTCCGACCCGCGAGCGTTCGATCGCTGGCGTGCGCCGTATCTCCAAGCCAGGTCTGCGCGTTTACGCGAAGTCCACCAACCTGCCGCACGTGCTCGGTGGTCTTGGCATCGCAATCCTGTCCACCTCCTCCGGTCTGCTTACCGACCGTCAGGCTGCAAAGAAGGGCGTGGGTGGGGAAGTCCTCGCCTACGTCTGGTAACGGGAAGGAAGGGAATACACAATGTCACGTATTGGACGTCTTCCGATCACCGTCCCGGCCAACGTTGAGCTCACGATCGATGGCCAGCAGGTCTCGGTCAAGGGCCCGAAGGGTGAGCTTTCGCTGACCGTTTCGGCTCCGATCACCGTTGCCAAGGACGAGAACACTGTTACCGTCACCCGTCCGAACGACGAGCGCGAATCGCGTTCGCTGCACGGGCTGACCCGCACCCTGATCAACAACCTGATCATCGGTGTCACCGAGGGATACGAAAAGAAGCTCGAAATCCATGGCACCGGTTACCGTGTGCAGGCCAAGGGCTCGGACCTGGAGTTCGCTCTGGGTTACTCGCACCCGATCACCGTTTCGGCTCCTGCCGGCATCACCTTTGCCGTTGAGGGCAACAACAAGCTGACCGTTGCTGGCATTAGCAAGCAGCAGGTGGGCGAGGTTGCCGCCAACATCCGCAAGCTGCGTAAGACCGAGCCTTACAAGGGCAAGGGCATTCGCTACGCCGGCGAACAGATCCGCCGCAAGGTCGGAAAGGCTGGTAAGTAATTATGGCTATCGGAATCAAGGGCAAGAGCAAGTCCGCTCAGCGTGGCCGCCGTCACCTGCGTGTGCGCAAGCGCATCGTTGGTACCGCCGCTCGTCCGCGCTTGGTGGTCAACCGTTCGGCTCGCCACATCTTTGTACAGATCGTGGACGACGCCAAGGGCATCACCCTGGCAAGCGCCTCGACCATGGAAGCCGACCTGCGCGCAAGCGAGGCCGACAAGACCGCAAAGTCCAAGCGCGTTGGTGAGCTCGTTGCAGAGCGCGCCAAGGCTGCTGGCATTGAGGCCGTCGTCTTCGACCGTGGCGGTAACAAGTACCACGGTCGCGTTGCAGCAGTGGCTGACGGCGCTCGTGAAGGAGGGCTGGCACTGTGAGCGAAGCAACTAACGAGAAGGAAACTCAGGTGGCTGAAGCAACTGAGGCAGTCGAGACCGCCGCGACTGAGAACACCAACTCCCGCCGCAACGAGGGCCGTGGCCGTCGTAGCGAGGGTGGCCGTGGTCGTGGTCGCGATCAGAAGGATAACCGCAACGAAGACAAGGACAAGTTCCTTGAGCGCGTTGTAGCTATCAACCGTGTGTCCAAGGTCGTCAAGGGTGGTCGTCGCTTTAGCTTCACCGCACTTGTCGTTGTCGGTGACGGCAACGGCCTGGTTGGCGTTGGCTACGGTAAGGCTAAGGAAGTTCCTGCAGCTATCGCCAAGGGCGTTGAAGAGGCCAAGAAGTCCTTCTTCCGCGTACCGCGCGTTGGCAGCACCATCCCGCACCTGGTGAAGGGTGAGGCCGCCGCTGGCGTCGTCATGCTTCGCCCGGCCGCTCCCGGTACCGGTGTTATCGCCGGTGGTCCGGTTCGCGCCGTGCTGGAGTGCGCAGGCATCCACGACATCCTGTCGAAGTCGATGGGTTCGAGCAACCAGATCAACATCGTTCAGGGCACCATTGCTGCACTGAAGGCTCTGGAAGAGCCTCAGGCAGTGGCAGCTCGCCGCGGTCTTCCGCTGGACGAGGTCGCCCCAGCAGCAATGCTGCGTCACATCCAGACCCAGAAGGCAGGTGCTTAAGCAATGGCGAAGAACATTGTTGCAAGCGACGCCCAGCTGGAAATTACCCTGGTCAAGTCGATCATCGGTGGCAACCAGACTCAGCGCGACACCGTTCGCTCGCTGGGCCTGAAGCGCGTGGGCCACACCGTGGTTCGCACCGCCGATCCGGTGACCGTTGGCATGCTCAACAAGGTCCCGCACCTGTTGAAGGTTGAGGAGGCTAAGTAACATGGCTGATGAAAAAGCACTGAAGATTCACCACCTGCGTCCGGCCGAAGGCGCCAAGACCGCCAAGACTCGCGTCGGCCGTGGTGAAGGCTCCAAGGGTAAGACCGCTGGTCGCGGTACCAAGGGTACCAAGGCTCGCTACCAGGTGAAGGCTGGCTTTGCCGGCGGCCAGCTGCCGCTGCACATGCGCCTGCCGAAGCTGCGTGGCTTCAAGAACCCGTTCCGCGTCGAGTTCCAGGTTGTTAACCTGGACAAGATCAGCGAACTGTTCCCCGAGGGTGGCGACGTCACCGTCGAGGCACTGGTTGCTAAGGGCGCCGTCCGCAAGAACCAGCCCGTCAAGGTGCTGGGCACCGGCGAGATCACGGTCAAGGTCGATGTGAAGGTTGACGCCTTCTCGTCCTCCGCAGCCGAGAAGATCGCTGCTGCCGGCGGTTCGGCTAACACCCTCTAAGCGGGATTAGCTAAAGACGAACCCCGTCGATCACGTCCAACTGGGCGAGATCGGCGGGGTTCGTCATTTAATCTCGTAGTTTAGGTCACGTTTCGCTGATAAGCTGACTGACAAGGGAAAGAATCCTGCCGACTTCGTTCATATAGCGAATAGCCTCGTGCGCTATTTGGCGTGGACGTATATCAGACGGCTAGAATCATTAGGTCACAGCATGAGCCGAAAACCCGGCTCAGGCAATTAAAATCAGGAGGACGCTTGTTCAGCGCCATAGCCCGTGTATTCCGCACGCCTGACCTGCGCAACAAGCTGTTGTTCACCATCGGGATCATCGCGATCTATCGTGTCGGTGTTTTCATCCCGGCGCCCGGAGTGAACTACGGCAACGTGCAGCAGTGTCTGGCAATGGGTCAGACTTCCGGTGGTCTCTACAATTTTGTGAACCTATTCAGTGGCGGGGCACTCTTGCAGGTGTCCGTCTTCGCCATGGGTATCATGCCGTACATTACCGCCGCCATTATCGTGCAGTTGCTCCGTGTGGTGATTCCGCACTTCGAAACCCTGCACAAGGAGGGCCAAGCCGGCCAGTCGAAGCTGACGCAGTACACTCGCTACCTGACGATCGCGCTCGGCCTGTTGCAGGCCACCACGCTGGTAACCCTGGCGCGGACCGGTGCATTGTTCCCCAGCTGTACGCTGCCGCTCGTACCCGAAGATAACCTCATCACGATCCTGCTGATGATCGTCACCCTCACCGCGGGCACCGGCCTGATCATGTGGATGGGTGAGCTGATCACCGAGCGTGGTATCGGTAACGGTATGTCGATGCTGATCTTCATCTCCATCGCCTCGGGCTTCCCGGCCGCCATGGGCGCCATCCTGCGTCAGCAGGGTTGGGGCATCTTCGTCGGCGTGATCCTCATCGGCCTGCTGGTGATCGGTCTGGTCGTCTTCGTGGAGCAGTCCCAGCGCCGCATTCCGGTGCAGTACGCCAAGCGCACCGTGGGTCGCCGCACCGTGGGTGGTACCTCCACCTACATCCCGTTGAAGGTCAACATGGCCAACGTAATCCCGGTGATCTTCGCCAGCTCGATTCTGGCGCTGCCGACCATGATCGTGCAGTTCAACCAGCGTCCCGATGGCACGCTGCCGGACTGGGCTATCTGGTTGCAGGCCCACGCCTCGAGCAGCTCGCCGATCTACATGACGGTGTACACCTTGCTGATTATCGGTTTCGCCTACTTCTACGTGGCCATCACCTTCAACCCTGAAGAGGTCGCGGACAACATGAAGAAGTACGGTGGCTTTATTCCGGGCATCCGCGCCGGACGCCCCACGGCAAACTACCTGCAGTACGTGATTTCCCGTATCACCTTCCCGGGCTCGCTGTACCTGGCATTCGTTGCGCTGATCCCGCTGATCGCGTTCGTGCTCATCAATGCCGACCAAAACTTCCCATTCGGCGGTACCTCGATCCTCATCATGGTTGGTGTGGGTCTGGAAACCGTCAAGCAAATCAATGCTCAAATGCAGCAACGAAACTATGAAGGACTATTGCGATGACGCGACTGTTGATCATTGGCCCTCCCGGGGCCGGTAAGGGCACCCAGGCCGTAAAGATTTCCGAGCGTCTGGACATCGTCGCGATCTCCACCGGTGACATCTTCCGTGCCAACGTCAAGGGCGGCACCCCGCTGGGCGTCGAGGCCAAGAAGTACATCGACGCCGGTAACTTCGTTCCGGACTCGGTAACCAACAACATGGTCAAGGACCGCCTGGCCCAGGACGACGTGGCCAACGGCTTCCTGCTCGATGGTTACCCGCGCACCAGCGCCCAGGTCGACGCGCTCGATGAGATCCTGGGCGAGCAGGGCCAGCAGCTGGACGCCGTGCTGCAGCTGACCGCCGACGACGAGGAGCTCGTCGAACGCCTGCTGAAGCGTGCCGAGATCGAGGGCCGCGCCGATGACACCGAAGAGGTCATCCGTCACCGCCTGAGCCTGTACCACGCAGAAACCCAGGTCGTCGTCGACCGCTACGAGGAGCGCGGCATCGTGCGCAAGGTGGATGGCATCGGCCAGATCGACGAGGTCACCGACCGTGTCCTCGCGGCACTGAACGTCAACGCCTAAATATCACCGCAGCGTGTCCAACGCCGTGCCGGTTCCCACACTGGGATCCGGCACGGCGTTTGGCGTTGTGAACTAGAATTGAGCACGTTGCCAGGGCAACGGCCGCAAATAGACAAGGAAGAGTGTTGGGAATCGGACAGCCACGGATCGAGTACAAGAACAACCAGCAGCTGCTGAAAATGCGCGAAGCCGGCCTGGTGCTGGCCGAGGCCTTGGACGAGGCCTGCGCCTTCGCCAAGCCGGGGGTCACCACCGCCGAGGTCGACCGTGTCTTCGGTCAGGTCCTCGAACGCCACGGGGCCACCAGCAACTTCCTTGGCTACCACGGCTTCCCCGGACGGATCTGCGCCTCGGTGAACCACGAAGTGGTGCACGGCATCCCGGGCTCCTATGAGCTCAAGGACGGGGACGTGCTGAAGATCGACGGGGGAGCGATCGTCGATGGCTGGCACGCGGACTCCGCGCGCACCGTGCTGCTGGGCACCGTGGACCCAGCCGACCAGCGCCTGAGCGACATCACCGAGCAGGCCATGTGGGCCGGAATCGCCGCGGCCGCCAAGGCCCGCTTCATCGGGCAGATCGGCGAGGCCATCGACGAGTACGTCACCTCGCAGCCCGGCGACGAGCTGGGCATCCTCGAAGACTACTGCGGCCACGGCATCGGCTCACAGATGCACATGGCCCCGGATGTGCTCAACTACAACTCCGGACATCGCGGCCCACGCATCAAGCCGGGCATGGCCCTGGCGATCGAGCCGATGCTCGTGCGCGGCGGCATCGAAACCAGCACGCTGGCCGATGACTGGACCGTGGTCACCGACGACAAGGCCAACGCCTCGCAGTGGGAGCACACCGTGGCCTTCCACCTCGGCGGGCTGTGGGTGCTGACCGCCCACGACGGCGGCGCCGCCGGCCTGGCTCCCTTCGGTGTGGAGCCTTCGCCGATCCGCTCCTAACCGGAAGTGTGGGATCGAATCGGTGCCCACGTGCTCAATCTAACATCGGTGGCCGGGTCCAATGATTTGTCCGGCCCCCGTCAATAGCGTATGCTTGACTGTTGGTTGTCTGTTTAAGTGTGCCCAAAACTCAGCGCGGGTACACGCACAGTCAGCCGGAACAAATACTTGTTGATGGAAACATTAACTACAAAAAGTTAGCGGGGAAAATGGCCAAGAAGGAAGGTGTCATCCAGGTAGAGGGCACGGTGACCGAGGCGCTACCCAACGCGATGTTCCGCGTTGAGTTGCCGAACGGACACGTGGTGCTTGCCACTATCTCGGGTAAAATGCGCCAGCACTACATCCGTATCCTCCCTGAGGATCGGGTGCAGGTAGAAATGAGCCCATACGACCTCAACCGTGGTCGTATCGTTTACCGCTACAAGTAAACAGCCAGCTGGATGAATCATCACCGGTAGCGTGACACACGCCGCCGGTGCTGGAATGTCCTGGGACGCAACGTTTACAGCTCCACATTTAACTGCAACCGCAAGAGGAGTAAACCCTTGAAGGTTAATCCTAGCGTGAAGCCGATCTGCGACAAGTGCAAGGTGATTCGCCGCAACGGTCGCGTCATGGTGATCTGCGAGAACCCACGCCACAAGCAGCGTCAGGGCTAATCCCTTACGGGATTCCCACGCGTAGTCAATATAGGCAGTACCGCATCGGGCAACCGGTGCACACCCCCGGATTCGGAGGCCGGGGCCACCAGAAACTTTGGTGGAAGGTACTGCTCCAGACCTCCGTTCGTTGAAAGGTAGCCACATATGGCTCGTTTAGCAGGCGTGGATATTCCACGCGAAAAGCGCGTAATCATCGCGCTGACTTACATCTACGGCGTGGGCAAGACCCGTGCAGAAGAGACCATCGCGGCCACCGGGATCAACCCGGACACCCGCGTGAAGGATCTCACCGACGCTGAACTGGTTCAGCTGCGTGACTTCATCGAAGGCACCTACAAGGTGGAAGGTGACCTGCGCCGTGAGGTTCAGGCCGACATCCGCCGCAAGGTTGAAATCGGATCCTACGAAGGTCTTCGTCACCGTAAGGGCCTGCCGGTCCGCGGTCAGCGCACCAAGACCAACGCTCGCACCCGCAAGGGCCCGAAGCGTACCGTAGCCGGTAAGAAGAAGGCTCGCTAAATTTTAGCGGCCTAACTCATAAACCTTTTTCGTAGGAGAAGAAATGCCCCCAAAGACTCGTGGAGCGGTACGTAAGCCGCGTCGCAAGGACAAGAAGAATATTGCGCAGGGACAGGCGCATATCAAGAGCACCTTCAACAACACCATCGTTTCGATCACCGATCCGACCGGTGCTGTGATCTCGTGGGCTTCGGCCGGCGAGGTAGGCATGAAGGGCTCGCGTAAGTCGACCCCGTACGCAGCGCAGATGGCCGCCGAGGCCGCTGCCAAGCGTGCACAGGAGCACGGCATGCGCAAGGTCGACGTTTTCGTCAAGGGCCCAGGCTCGGGACGCGAAACCGCGATCCGCTCGCTGCAGGCTGCTGGCCTTGAGGTTGGATCCATCCAGGATGTTTCCCCAAGCGCACACAACGGTTGCCGCCCACCAAAGCGTCGCCGCGTCTAATTGATTCGCTAGGCTAGGCCTAAGAACGTCACCGAACCGTGATACGGGTCGGTGACCTCTTAGACCCACGCCTGCACCACAGACGAACGGCCACCGTGGCTACCGTCGTTTCCACCCCCGTGTTGCGTCATATAGCGGACGCTCGCCGAAAGGAAATGTAAGTGCTCATTACGCAGCGCCCAACCCTGACCGAAGAAGTAGTTGCCGAAAACCGCTCCCGGTTCGTTATTGAACCACTGGAGCCAGGCTTCGGTTACACCCTTGGTAACTCGCTTCGCCGCACCCTGCTGTCCTCGATCCCTGGTGCAGCTGTCACCAGTGTTCGTATCGACGGCGTGCTGCACGAGTTCTCCACTGTAGCCGGTGTCAAGGAAGACGTGACCGAGCTGGTTCTGAACATCAAGAACCTGTCGGTATCTTCCGAGCACGACGAGCCGGTCGTCGCCTACCTGCGTAAGCAGGGCCCGGGCGTCGTCACCGCCGCGGATATCACTCCGCCGGCCGGTGTTGAGTTCCACAACCCTGATCTGCACATCGCCACCCTGAACGCCAATGGCAAGTTCGACATGGAACTGACCATTGAGCGTGGCCGTGGCTACGTGTCCGCCTCTCAGAACAAGAGCGCCGACGGCGAGATTGGCCGCATCCCGGTCGACTCGATCTACTCGCCGGTGCTGAAGGTGACCTTCCGCGTGGAGGCTACCCGTGTTGAGCAGCGCACCGACTTCGATCGCCTGATCGTGGACGTTGAGAGCAAGGAATCGATCACCCCGCGCGATGCAGTGGCATCCGCCGGCACCACCCTGGTGGAGCTGTTTGGCTTGTTCCGCGAGCTGAACACCGCCGCCGAGGGCATCGAAATCGGCCCATCGCCGACCGATGCTGCGCTGGCCGCCGACATGGCGCTGCCGATCGAGGATCTGGAACTGACCGTTCGCTCGTACAACTGCTTGAAGCGTGAGGGCATCCACACCGTGGGTGAACTCGTTACTCGCTCCGAGGCCGATCTGATGGACATCCGTAACTTCGGTGCGAAGTCCATTGACGAGGTCAAGGCAAAGCTTGTCGAACTGGGTCTGGCCCTGAAGGATTCCCCTCCAGGCTTCGATCTGGCCGCTCGCAGCGCCATCGAGGACGAGGACGCTTACGACGAGGGCCTCTAAGCCTTAGTCTCGCGACACACTACTTCATCCGTCCCGCCGGTTACCGGAGGGAACGGGTTATTCATCTAGGAGAACCACCATGCCTACCCCCACCAAGGGTCCGCGTCTCGGCGGCAGCGCAGCACATGAGCGACTGATCCTCGCTAACCTGTCTGCACAGCTGTTCGAGAACAAGAAGATCACCACCACCCTGACCCGTGCCAAGCGTCTGCGTCCGCACGCCGAGCGCTTGATCACCTTCGCAAAGCGCGGAGATCTGGCCTCGCGTCGTCGTGTCCAGGCCGTTATCGCTTCGCGCAGCCGCACCAACAAGTCGGTCGTTCACGAGCTGTTCGAGAACATCGCACCTGTTATGGCTGACCGCCAGGGCGGTTACACCCGCATCACCAAGATCGGCAACCGCAAGGGCGACAACGCCCCGATGGCTGTCATCGAACTGGTGATGGAGCCGGTATCGCCGAAGCAGGCCGTTGTGAAGGAAGCCACCCAGGCTACCGAGCAGGCCGCAGAAGCCACCACCGAAGAGGCCTAAGCCCCTTCGCGTGAGTAACGCATAGAAGAACCCTCCAGAGACATCGTCGCTGGAGGGTTCTTCGCATTTAACTCTTTAGCGCATCGGGTCGTTCTTAGCCTCCGAGCCCGCCGCAGACCTCGCTGAGCTTCGTCAACGAGCCCTGCATATCGGTGAGGAACTGCGGGTCCTTGGCGAACTCCAGAACCTTGGCGGTATCGGGCTTTCCATCCGCACCCACCAGTTCCCCCATCTTGCTGAACGCCGTGGAAATGTTGGATAGGTCGTTCTTGAAATCCGATTCGGTGCGCTCGGCGATTTCTTGGATCTTTGGGGCCGCCTCGGCGAGCTTGCCAAAGTTGCTGGGATCGGTGGCCGCCCCGGCGGTAATACCGGCTTGCTGCACCGCCTCCTTGACCTCGGTACAGGCCTGTGCGTCGCTGAGCGAATCACTCGAGCAAGAGGTGAGAACACCGGCGGCGATCAGCGGGGTAACGGCCAGTGCGGCTAAGCGGTGAGCCTTCATAGGGTGGGTCCTTAGTGTCGTGAAGCAATCCAGCGAGTGTTCTGTCGCTGGCCATACTTCCATAGCCCCACCAAATTGAGAATTGATCGACCCCGAGATGACACGAGGCGCTATCGGCCTGGGCGATAATGGATCATATGCAGGAGCCCGAAAACCCGATGCTAGCCAGCCTCTTCAGCGATTCAGACATCAGCGAACCCGCACTGCGGCGTATTAAGCTGACGCTGGGTTACGACGGTTCGCAATTTCATGGCTGGGCCCGCCAACCCAACGTGCTTGGCGTCCAGCAGGTGCTCGAGGAAGCCCTGGAAACGTTGATCCGCCGCACCGTGCGCGTGGTGGTGGCCGGCCGCACCGACGCCGGGGTGCACGCCCGTCATCAGGTGGTGCACTTCGACCTCACCAATGCCGAATACGAGGCTCTGCCGCGGCGTTCACTGCTGGATCCTCCGCAGGCGCTGGTACGTCGCATCAACGGAATCCTCTCGCGCCACGAAGGTGCACTCTGGGTTCACGATGCCGAATTGGCTCCCGAGGGTTTTGACGCACGCTTCTCGGCCATGCGTCGACGCTATTCCTACCGCATCGCCGACGGCGTGGCCCGCTGGGATCCCTTGACTCGCCACCTAGCCACCTGGCACCGCGAAGAACTCGACGTGAAGCTCATGCACGCCGAGGCGCAATCGGTCTTGGGACGCCACGACTATTTGAGTTACTGCAAGCCACGCGAGCACGCCACCACCATCCGTACCCTCGAGGAGTTCACCTTCACCAGGGGAGCGGACGGGCTGATCGTGGCCCACCTGGTGGCCGATGCCTTTTGCCACAATATGGTGCGCGCGCTGATTGGGGCGGCCATGATGGTCGGGGATGGGCGTGAAGAGCCCGGCTTCCTCGCCCGCAGGCTTGAGGCGATGGTGCGCGACTCGAAAACCAAGCTGGCTCACCCGCGGGCGCTGGTGCTCGAAGAGGTCAGCTACCCCGCGGATGACGAGCTGGCAGCCCGCGCCGCGCAGACCCGAGCCAAGCGTGGCGCCGATGAGGTCGACGGGCGCTAATTGAGGTGTCCTTGCTCACGGCCAGTGGTGAACTTTTGGTGGCAACGGCTTTAATCCGGTAATGTTAATGAAGTTGTGTATGTCCTTGTTCGACACTACGCGCCATGGCGTGACGGTTTAGTTGCATAGCCACTGGTCTGCTGGGCGCGCGAACTTTACATGGACGGCCGGTTAGTTTAGTCCTCACCTGACGTACTGGTCCAAACACAAGAACAACACGACAGTGCTCGTCACTGGGGGATCTCACGCCTCGATACAAGCGACTGTTTGACCAGAAACGAATCAACGTAAGGCAATTACTGTGCGTACGTACACCCCAAAGCCGGCTGACCAGACTCGTCAGTGGTATGTCATCGACGCCACCGATGTTGTGCTCGGCCGCCTCGCCGTCCAGGCCGCAACCCTGCTGCGCGGCAAGCACAAGGCGACTTTCGCCTCGCACATGGATATGGGCGATCACGTCATCATCATCAACGCTGAGAAGGTAGCGCTGAGCGGCAACAAGCTGCAGCAGAAGCGCGCCTACCGCCACTCCGGTTTCCCGGGCGGCCTGAAGAGCGTCAACTACGCCGAGCTGCTGGAGAAGAACCCGGTTCTCGCCGTGGAGAAGGCCATCAAGGGCATGCTCCCGAAGACCAAGTTGTCCGCTGCCCAGCTCTCGAAGCTGAAGGTCTACCGTGGCGCCGAGCACCCGCACGCTGCTCAGGCCCCGAAGGCACTGGAAATCACCCAGGTCGCTCAGTAGTCCTGGCCCCGAGAAAAACAACTTACTAGGAGATTATCGTGGCTCAGAACGCTGAAGAGATCACTGAATTCGAAGGCGAAGCTCCTTCGTCGTACACCACCGAGACCAACGCCTCGACCGCTGTGGCCGAGACCGAGCGCGCACCGCTGACCGTTCCGGGTGCAGCTGTGGGTCGCCGCAAGCAGGCTATCGCCCGCGTGCGTCTGGTTCCGGGTTCGGGCAACTGGACCCTGAACGGCCGCGCACTGGACGACTTCTTCCCGAACAAGCTGCACCAGCAGGACGTCAACGAGCCGTTCAAGGTTCTGGGCCTGGAAGGCGCCTACGACGTTATCGCTCGCATCCACGGCGGTGGCCCTTCGGGTCAGGCCGGTGCGCTGCGCCTGGGCATCGCTCGTGCACTGAACGAGATCGACCGCGACGCTAACCGCCCGACCCTGAAGAAGGCCGGTTACCTGACTCGCGACGCTCGCGTCATCGAGCGCAAGAAGGCTGGTCTGAAGAAGGCCCGCAAGGCTTCGCAGTTCTCGAAGCGCTAAACCTTCACCGGTTTCAACCGAAGGCTCCATCCCTCGTGGATGGGGCCTTCGGGCATTTAACGGAACCAGCGACCTCATCTACTTAATGGCTGCTATGCCCGGTGGCATAGCCCGTCCGCCTAGAGGATGTTCCGTAGCGAGTCGGTCAGGATCACGTCGATTCGCTCGAGCGCGCGTGAGTGAACTCCGGCCGCGGCGAAAGAGTCGTGCCCCTGTTCGCCGATGACCGTTGCAACGTCCCTCACGATGGCGATAACCCGATCCGTATCCAAGGATTCTACGCGAGCAAGCTTCCGCCAGTGATCGAGGTGCACTTCTTGAGGGTGTTTCGCTCCGGCGATTCGCATCGCGAGCTTGCTTTCAAGGTGCGGCCAAACGCGCGTGGGGAGCGAATCGTAGATCGGCGTGAGCGTAATTTCCTTTTCGAGGCGCACCGAATAGTTCTTAGCGTGTGCATCGGCATTGCCGATCATCGTGTTGAACGCCAGCATTCTCACGAAAACGTAGCGCTGCTCTGCGTCGGCGACTTGGCGTAGCAGATCCAGAATTTGCGCGGCGGTAATTCGATACTTACTCTCCGGGCCGAGGCCAAGACTTTGAGCCAGGTCCTCAATGTGTTGGCGACGCGCAACTCCCGTGGGTAGCGGTTCCCGGTCAAATCGTTCGGTCACATAAGAGCGTTCGCCCAGGAACTCCATGACCCCAGCCCACGGTGCTTGTATGCCGGCCGCCTTGGCTAGTGTAAGGGCGCCCGCTTCGAGTTCATGGGCTTGCTCGAATCGAGCCTGCGCGGGCTTGAAAATGTGTGTGGAGGGAAGCTGAGCTGTCGACCAGAGCCAGTGGGCGCCGACCTTAGCCAGAGTGAATTTGCCTTGAGCGCCAGCCAGGGACATTCTCACCTGACCCAGTTGCTCAACCTCTAACCACGCATCCTTATTCTGGCGCAAAGACAGGATGCGGTCGGCAATTTCGTCTTCGCTGACAACGCGAGCCGGCTTCGTATCGGCCAGAGGCTCTCGGCCGTCGGGTAGTAGGGATAGCGCCCCGGCGACGTCTTCGCCCATCTGGGTCAGAAGGTCGAAGGGCGTATTTGGAACGCCGAGGTTTCGGGCCCATGCTTCCCGGACATCCTTATTGTCGGGCAACAGGTTATCCAGGAGATTTCGTGGCGCGCTCTTAGTGTGGGGTCCAAATCGCGGGATCGATAGGGAAATGGGAGCAGCGGAGGCCATTTCCTCATACTGGAACGTGACGACACCTCGTGAGTTTCGCTCAAACCGGCCAACAGGTTCATTGTCTCGCCACGCGTTGAGAATCTCAGTCATGCTGAGCCCCGTCGCGTAGGGCTCCACTTCCGTCAAAGGCCCACTGGGTCGTCACCGGAATCGCTCGCGGTTTCAGATCGAGTGCCACGAGGACATCTAAAACCTTTCCGACCTCGGCCCGCGGACGGCCTGCCTCGATATCGACCAAAAAATGTTGGCTCACCCCAGCTTTGTCGGCGAGCTGTTCGATCGAGAGATGATGTGCCAAACGTTCGGTGTGCACGACGGAGGCCAACCGCTCCACGGTATGAATGAATGGTCGCTCCGTCATGCTCCAATTCTACGTTTGATGTCAACAGATGTGCAGGTGCATGGACTTCAAGGTCCCGCGATGCGTCGCGAGACAGCGGGCAAAAAACTGGATCGTGTGACCTTTTCACGCGGCCAGTACTGAGAGGTGAACGGGGATGGAGCAGAGGGCCGCATAACTCTCGAATTCGCTTGGCGAGTGCGCAAGGACGCCTGTTCCACGCGATATCAAGCTCGATCCGACCGTGATAAATGCGTTAAATCGAATAGCACGGCATATCATGGTAAGGATGGCAAGATTATTTGGGACCGACGGGGTCCGTGGAAAAGCAAACGAATTATTGACGCCTGAGCTCGCCTTGAAGCTCGCACAGGCCGCATCCGTCGTGCTGGGACGTAGCCAGACCGACGAGGGGCGTAAGCCGGTCGCCGTGGTGGCCAAGGATCCGCGCATCAGCGGTGACTTCCTCTCGGCGGCCATTGAAGCGGGCCTGGCAGCTTCGGGAGTTAACGTGGAGGACGCCGGCACGTTGCCGACGCCGGCCGCCGCCTACCTGGTGGGGGATCTCGGCGCGGACTTCGGCGTGATGATCTCCGCCTCCCACAACGCCGCACCCGATAACGGGATCAAGTTCCTGGCCCGCGGAGGTAAGAAGCTCGACGACGCTCTCGAGGACGCCATTGAGGCCTGCCTGCAAATGGAACCTCCGCGTCCGATCGGCGGCTCGGTTGGCCGCGTACGCCGTTTCTCGGATGCCGAGGACCGCTACATCGTGCACTTGCTCCAGTCCCTGCCTAACCGCCTCGAGGGACTGAAGATCGTACTGGACTGCGCCCACGGTGCCGCCTCCGGTTGCTCACCCGAGGTCTTCTCGGCCGCCGGTGCCGAGGTGATCGTCATCGGTGCAGAACCCGATGGCATCAACATCAACGACGGCTATGGCTCCACCCACCTCGGACCGCTGCAGGCTGCAGTACTCGAGCACGGCGCCGACCTAGGCATTGCCCATGACGGCGATGCAGACCGTTGCCTCGCCGTGGACCACGAGGGCACCATCGTGGACGGCGATCAGATCATGGCGATCATGGCGCTGGCACTGAAGGACCGTGGCGAGCTGAAGGACAACACCCTGGTTGCCACCGTGATGAGCAACCTCGGGCTGACGCTGGCCATGGAAGCTGCCGGCATCACCGTGAAGCAGACCGGTGTGGGAGACCGCTACGTTCTCGAAGCCATGCGCGAAGGCGACTATTCGCTCGGTGGCGAACAGTCCGGCCACGTAATCTTCAGCCAGTACGCCACCACCGGTGACGGTGTGCTCACCGGCCTGCAGATCGCAGCCCGCATCAAGGCCACCGGCAAGAGCCTGAAGGAACTGGCTAGCGTTCTTAACGTGCTGCCGCAGGTACTGATCAACGTCCGTGGCGTGGATAAGGCCGGCGTCAGCGAATGCGAACCGTTGCTGAATGACATTGCGAAGACCGAGCTTCGCCTAGGCAGCACCGGACGTGTGCTGCTACGTCCTTCGGGCACCGAACCGGTGGTGCGCGTGATGGTCGAGGCCGCCACGCAAGAACAGGCACAGACCGAAGCCGAGGCGCTGGCCGCCTCCGTGGCGGAGCATCTGGCCTTGAGCTGACGCACCGGTGAATCTTTGGTGAATGCCACATCCCCACCGTAGTGTCCGACAGGGCCTGACCGGTGGGGATGTGGCATTGTTGCACTTAAAGCAGTTCCAGTTGAAGGGGAGTCATCCAGCGTGAGCCTGCGCATCAGCGTTATCGGAACCGGATATCTCGGAGCCACCCATGCGGCCTGCATGGCCGAGCTTGGCTATGACGTCATCGGCGTCGATGTCGACAAGGAGAAGCTCGCGGCCCTAGCCGCAGGCATCCTGCCTTTCCATGAACCGGGCCTGCCCGAGTTGCTCCGCAAGCACGTGGGTAGCGGCCGGCTGCGTTTCACCGACTCGTATGAATGGGCCGCGAACGAGGCGGATATCCACTTCATCACCGTGGGCACTCCTCAGCGCGCCGACGGGCACGGGGCCGACATGCAGTACGTGGATGATTCGGTCGACAGCTTGCTGGAGCACATCACCGGGGAAGCACTGATCGTGGGCAAGTCCACCGTGCCGGTAGGGACTGCCCGCCGACTGGCCGCCCGGATCGCCGACCGGGCCCACCCGGGAAGCGAGGTCTCGCTGGCATGGAACCCCGAGTTCCTCCGCGAGGGCTTCGCGGTCAAAGACACGCTGTCTCCGGATCGTCTGGTCTATGGCCTGAACGGACAGCAACCGCTAGAGCTGCTGCGACGGGTGTATGCGCCGATCCTAACCGCGGGCACCCCAGAGGTGGTCACGGACTGGGAAACCGCCGAACTGGTCAAGGTGGCGGCCAACGCCTTCCTCGCCACAAAGATTTCCTTCATCAACGCTTTCGCCGAGGTCACCGAGACCGTGGGCGGAGATATCAAGACACTCGCCGACGCCATCGGACACGACGCGCGCATTGGGCGAAAGTTCCTCAACGCCGGGGTTGGCTTCGGCGGCGGATGCTTGCCCAAGGACATTCGTGCCCTCCAGGCCCGCGTGAGCGAACTGGGCCTGAGCCACACCATGGGCTTCCTCGCCGAGGTCGACCAGATTAACTTGCGGCGCCGTGACCGCGTGGTGGCGCTGGCCAAGAGCATGCTGGGCGATCAGTTGCCCGGTAAGCGCGTGGGGGTGCTCGGTGTGAGTTTCAAGCCCGACAGCGATGACGTCCGTGACTCACCAGCCCTCGATGTGGCCGTACGCCTGTTCAACGCCGGCGCCGAGGTCTCCGTTTACGACCCGCAGGGCAACTCCAACGCCGCCGGCCGCTTCCCTCGCCTGAACTACGTCGATTCGTGGCAGGAAGCCGCGCAGGATGCCGATGTGGTGCTGCTACTCACCGAATGGCAGGAGTTCCGTCAGCTACAGCCCGAACAACTCGCCGAAGTTGTGGCCGAACAGCGGTTGATCGACGGACGAAATGTGCTGGACCGGGCGGCTTGGCGAGAAGCTGGATGGGACATTACCGGACCGGGGGAGAAGTACCCGTAGCAGGAGCTCTAAACGGCCCCTGAAAACGGACGAGGCCGCCGACGCTGAGTGGAGTTAGCTTCCACTCTGTGTCGGCGGCCTTCGTATGTCAGAGGCGGTCCTACAGCCCAAACTCTCCCATGACCGCTGGCAGGTTCGCGATAAGCCGGGAGGCGCTCACGCTGCCCTGTGCGGCGGTGACACGACCAAGATGACCGTGGATAACTGCAGCGCAAGCAGTCAGCTCTAACAAACGGTTGTTGGAGACCGGAGTCAGCCCCTGGGCACCGGTCAGTGAGGCGTCGGAGAGCAGACGACCTAGGATTCCCGTCAGCACGTCTCCGCTACCAGCAGTGGCCAACTGGGCCGAAGCGTGGCAGACCATCAGCGTGCGACCATCCGGGGCGACCGCGTAGCTGGTCGGCCCCTTGAGTAGTACCACGGCGTTGTAGGCCAGTGCCGCCCAGCGGGTCCACCGGGCCGGGTCCTCCAAAATTTCATCGGCGGTCACCACGACCCCGGCGCGCTTAAGAAGCATACGCAACTCCTTGGCATGCGGGGTCAGTACGCGTGGCTGCACACTTGGACCGATGGGCACCAATTCCAGCCCGCTGGCGTCAATCACGGCAGGCTGACGGCTGGTAAAGACATCGGCGATCACACCGGTCGGGGGAGTGCGGCTATCTAGACCCGGGCCGATGGCCCAAGCGGAAATCTTTGCACCGCGCCCATGCAGGTAGCGGCGAGCCAGCGAGAGTGCCTCGCGGATCTGGTCATCGTCCAGCGGCACCGATTCTGGTACGGACTGCGCCACGAGGGTCTGGACTTCGGACGGGACGTGGGTGCGCAACAGCCCCACACCGCCGTCGACAGCGGCCCGTGCAGTGAGCTGTGCGGCTCCCGGGTACAGCGCCGAACCCGCGATGAGTCCCAAGACCCCACGCTCGTACTTGTGGCGCCCCGCGTCCCGCCAGCTGCGGTGAACCGACAGCAGCTCCTTGGCGGAGGCTTCGTCGACTAGATGCGCGGAGGGGGTTTGCGAGTCGGTGGTGAAGTCGAGCCCAGCCAATTCGACTTCCCCGGACACCAGGGGGCCGTCTCCGCTAATCAGCGCATCCTTCATGGCACCGAAGGTTACGGTGCGTTCGGCGAGAAGAACGCGATCGTCGGCACGCGCCGTGCTGAGGTCCAACCCCGAGGGCACATCGCAGGCCAAGACTCGCGAGCCAGCCGGCAGGGTTGGCAATTCGGCACCCGGACGGTAGCCGATGCCGTAAATGGCATCGATGATCAGGGCGGCGTCCTTCAGACGCTGGTCGGCCTGTTCCAGTTGGAGCACCTCAGCAGCAGAATGCGCCTTGAAGGCCTTCAGTGCTTCCTCGTGCGCGGTATCTGCGCATAGCACGGCGCAGGTGGCATATCCATAGCCGGCGAGCTGGGCGAGCGCATACAAGCCGTCGCCTCCGTTATTGCCCGGGCCGATCAAGCCCACCACGAGCGTGTCGGTGTTGGCTGGATGCTGCTCGAGCATCTGGATTGCGCACTGGGTCAACGCGCTGGCCGCCTGCTGCATCAGAACAGAACTTCCACGCGAGGAAATTTCTTCCTGCTCGACCGCACGTACTTGAGCCACACTGTAAACAGGGATCATACAAGTAAGAATACTCATCGATACCCGGTGGACGACAATTATCCGCGCCGATAGTTAACGCTCTGCGACCACCATCGCGATAGCCATATCCCCGTCGTGCGACAGGCTCAGGTGCCAACTCGTGATGCCCAAGTCCTCGGCCCGTTTGAGGACACTCTCGCACATCGTGACTTGCGGTGCTCCGGCCTCGTCCTTGACGATCGTGCAGTGTTGCCAATTTAGACCTGCGGGGGCACCGAGAGCTTTGGCAATGGCTTCCTTGGCCGCGAACCGAGCCGCGAGCGAACGCAAGGGGAGATGGCGCTCTGATTCCGTGAAGAGTCGTTCGAGGAGCCCGGCCCCTTTTTCGAGCTGGGTGCCAAAACGGGGAACGTCGACGATGTCCACGCCAATGCCAACAATCATGGTTATAAGACTATCGGAGGAAGACCAAGGCATATTCCGGCGCGCTTGTGCGGAAGGGAGCTGCTATTTCGTCCGCTTCGCCGGGTCCTTAGGCGAGCCGCAGCGTGCAATTTGCCGTAAGTGTTGCTGGACGATGTCGGCAAATACGGGGCAATCGGCATCGCGCAGCGCATCGGGCAGGGCCCTGCCGCCTCTTGTGGCCCAGTATTTTGCCTGCATATCCGCCACGGTCCGGACGGTCATTGTCGACGAGGAACTGATTTCCGTGAAGAATTCGTCGCAATTGTAGGTTTCGTAAGAGGTCTCTTCGGAAACAAACCCGTGGTCTTCGGTGAGGAGAATCGCCGCTTGGCAAGCCATCGCTGCATGATGCACATGCCAATCCTCGCGATCGGCAATGTGGTCAACCGCGCCGCCAGGAAAGCCGACCAGAATCTCGTCGAATAGTTCCTGGCATCGATCAATAAGGCTAGAAACAAGGGCGCCAGACGCCTCGGGGTATTTATTGCGCAGATGAGATCCAGTTTCAGCGATGACGTCCCAAGTGGTGTGGATCTGGAACAGGCCGCCCTTTGATTCGACGCGCAGAAGGAAGAGCCAATCACGAAGTGTGCGGCTGAATAAGACGTTGGCATCCACGAATACACGTTGGGGCATAGCTGCAATTCTGCCCTATGCCCCAAACTCATTTGAAGATCTGCCTAGGCGTCTAATTGGTCTTCAAGGTCAAGCAGCTTACGCATGGCTTCTCGTCGTGCCAGTTCCCGCTGCTTCTTGAATTCGAGGACAGCTTCTCGCTTGAATCGACGATGGCTTCCGACCGTGAAGGAATCAAGCTGCCCTTCGCGCGCAAGCTTCAGCACCGTGGGGCGCGAAATGCCCAATACCTCTGCAGCGGTGCTGCTTGTGAGCTCTTCGGGCAACGTCGCAACGCTGACACTGCCGTTCGTTGCCAGCGTCCGCAGAGCCAGCTCAATGATCTGAGAAAGTTCATGCGGAAGTTCGCGTGTCTTTCCATCGGAGAATATTGCGGCAAAACCGTTGATTTCCGCCGTGCGGTTCTCGAGCTCCCGGCGAACGGACGACAAGTCTTCGGCGGATACGATCACTTCGTTCCGCAGTAATGTTGCGCTCATGGCCGTCCTCCTTCGGCTGGCAATGAGAACGAGGTCGTGGCCGTTGCGTGCCACTTCAAGTTACTTCGTTCTACCTTCACTTACGGAGTAATCTTACCGCTTTTCGTTTATAAGTGAAAGCGCGGCAATGATGGGAGCGTGTGGCCGCGTATCGTCTGCACGACGCGTGGTGCACCCATCGAACGTGGTGACTGCGACGGGTATCGGCAATAACGAGGAGAGGAGTTAGCGGCATGAGCGCTCTCCAGCGTTCAGGAAACGCGCTGCCGTGGTCAAGTACCCAGTGAAGAAATGTCTTCACCGGTAATGGGGCGATAATCAGGGTGCTGTCGATCCGGAATTTTTCAAGTCAAGCGGTACCAAGGTGAGTCTATTTAGTGCTCAAGCAGCCTGAGCGACCCGATCGTTCGGGTTATTGATCCAGGCCGTGTCCGGCATCGCCAGGATCTTCGGATCCGCCTGCTTGCTGAACCGTTCAGGGTTCCTGGCCCGCGCCGCGGCCAGCGTCTGCGAACGCTTCACCGCCACCGAATCAGCCAACCCGTGGTGCACGTTCGCCGAGGTATGCAAACCCAGCCCGGAATGCTGATGCTCATGGTTGTACCAGGCGACGAATTCACCGATGAACCCCCGGGCCTCGGGCAGCGACCCGAACCGTTCCGGGAACACCGGAGCATACTTCATGGTCTTGAAGAGCGACTCGCTGAACGGATTGTCATTACTCACCCGCGGCCGCGAATGCGACCTGGTCACCTCCAGATCCGCCAGCAGCGCCGCCACGGTCTTCGAGGTCATCGACGTGCCCCGGTCGGCATGCACCACCTGGGGAACACCGTGGACCCCGAAGATCTCCTCCATCATCTCTACGGCCAGCACCCCGGACTCGGTGGCGTGCACGTGTGCACCGACGATGAACCGCGAATAGATATCGAGCATCACGTAGCAGTCGTAGTACTTGCCCTTCACCGGGCCGGCCAGCTTCGTGATGTCCCAGGAATACACCTGACCCGGGGCCGTGGCTTCGAGCTCAGGGATGGCCCGCGGCTGGTGCTTGGCCAGCCGACGGCGTTCCTTGACCAACCGGTTCTCGCCCAACACTCGGTAGAACGAGGACAACGACCCCAGATAAATCCCCTCGTCCAGCAGCTTCGCGTCGACCTGCAACGGGGACAGATCCACGAACTCGGTGCTGTTCAACGCCGCGAGGATCGCCGCCCGCTCGGCGTCGCTGAGCTTATTCGGCGGAGCCGGACGGGGCGCATCCTGCGGTGCAGCGGGTTTGCGGTACATCGTGGTGCGCGAAACACCGGCCAGCGCGGCCGCCCGCCGGGTCGGGATGTTGAGCGCAACCAACTGGTGGTAGACCTTCGTCATTTCTTCTTGGGCTTCGGCTCGTCCGAGGACTCGTTGATGGCGTTCTCGAAGAACGCCGAGAGTTTTCCCATGATATCCAAGGCCTCCTCGGTCTTCTTCCGCTTGCCCTCGCTCACCTCCAACTGGCGGCGTAGCCGGGCGATCTCGGCCTGCTCCGGAGAGAGCTTCCCGATCGGTGTTCGACCGGTTTTCCCCTCGAGAACCCCGGCGTCGCGCTGTTTGCGCCACTCGGCGATCTGCGATGAGTAGATCCCGTTCTCCCGCAGGTACGCGCCACCCTTCTGCTCGGTGATGGCTTGCTCGTAGCCGGTGAGGAAGTCGAGCTTTTCTGCTGGGGTGAACGTCCGGCGACGGGACGGTCCACCGGCACGGGGTCCGGGAGTACTCATAGGACCATCGTGTCCTACGAGCGCTACGGCTAGATTCGACACGGTCTGTGGTTTCCTGATTCTCGCCCTACGCGGGTGACTGATTTGCTATGTCACGTTGGTACCGCTCAAGCCTGACACGTAGGGGATCGAGCGCCAAAAAATCACGGCTGTGGGTGCCCAGTGTGATGAAGCTGATGGCTCTACCCTTTGTGGGCCCCAGCACAGTCCAGCCCGGTTACGGCTATCAGTGCACTCGGCTCGTCATTTTGGATTGTGCAGTGCTGTCAAAGGGGCCCGCGGCAGCCCAGCGCCTTTGAGGTGCTTCCTAAGTGGCAAGGCGGGTCGCCAACGAACGCAGGGGGAGTAGAAGCTCGGATTCGGTGAAGAGCCGCTCGCGCAATCCGGAGTCCTTCGCAAGCTGGGCGTCGAAACAAGGTGCGTCGACGATGTCCACGCGAATGCCAACAATTATGGGTATAAGCCTATCGAAAGCGCGGCTCCACGGAGATCCTTTGAATATCTAGGTATAAATCATTATATTTTTTTACACGAGTATCAGGAGTATCAACGAAGCCTCGCGTGCTGGGCTTTCTGCCCTGGTCGCAGCAGCCGAAGCGGGCCAGAATACGTCCTTGGCTCGCCACGGCAAGATCGTGGCCGAAATGGTTTCCGCTCAAGAAATTGCTCAGCTTCGTCGGGACCGGGAGACGCTTCGCGATGCTGCCTTGGTTATGGCCCGTTTCGCCGCGGACGGCGGCGTGCGCACAGAACTTGACCAAGCGATGGAACTCTTCAACTGGAGCCGGGCCGAGCTGGAAGCCGAAATCGTCGCTGAAGGGGAATCCAACCAACAGTGAGCCAGTCCAAAGCGCGTCTTTGAGTCGTTCGCCAGACGGAAGAAGCGGTTGCTGTTCCCCCTGCTTCTCAAGAAGGACCCGCGCATAATCCGCACTGTTTTCAAGAAGAAGCTCCTGCTGGCGAGGTCTCCGATGGCCAGGGAGCCCTTGTTCGGAGCGCTTTTTGGATTTCGCAAGCTGGTCGCGGGCGATCGCGACTGGAGAATTGAGTGGCGCGTCGAAGAAGACGCATCCGGCGTGCCGATACTTGAGATTTTAGAGGTCTGGTCGGTGGGTGCGCGTTCGGACGGCGAAGTTTACGACGAGCTGATCTTGCGCGTCGCTCGCATGGGTGACGATCCGAGTATCCGCCCGCTCAGGGACGCCATCATCGAAATGGCGAGATTGTACGAGTCGTTCGCCGCTACGGCCGAGCCCGAACGTAAACCCGCTCTGCCCGAGTGGATGGTCACGGCTTTACAGGAACAGTTGGGCTCGTCGGTGTCGGAGATCTTAGGACTCACCGAGGGGCAAGCCCAGCGAAAATTGATGGAGCACTACTGGTCCCGAAAGTCCGAGTGATGAGGGCAAGCCGTCTGGCTAACGATCTTCCGGGGCAGAACAGGCGTCATGGGAGCGGGAAGCGTTCTCGTCGCAGCGACATGATGATTGTGCCGTGACGGTTACTTTGCTGGCGTGACGCGCAAGAAGTCAGTGTTGAGACATCGTGTGAGTCTGGATGTCGGCAAGGATCTAGTCTACGAGGGTCAATTCGGTCGGGCCGGTCCTGTGGCAGTCCTTTCGACGCAGAATAGTCGATCCTGACATGTGGCGCGGAGCTCGCCCATCGAAGATAGACGCGCAGACCTAGCCGTCCAATTGGCCTTCAGCGTGCAACAACGCGTGCATAGCTTCGCGTCGTGTTAGCTCGCGCTGCTCCTTGAACTCTAGGACTGCGTCTCGCTTAAAGCGCCGGTGACTTCCGACTTTGAAGGAATCAATCTGTCTTTCTCGAGCTAGCTTAAGCATCGTTGGGCGGGATATACCCGGGATGTCTGCAGCTGTTGTACTTGTGAGTTCCTCAGGGAGCCTCGCAACGCTAACACTGCCGTTTGTAGCAAGTGACTGCAACCCCAGGTTGATGATCGCTGAAAGTTCCTGCGGAAGCTCGCACATCTCCCCGTTGGCGAAAACAGCGGCAAAACCGTTGGCTTCTGCCATGTGCTTTTTAACCTCATGACGAATGGAGGTGAGGTCCTCTGCGGAAACCATAACTTCGTTTCTCAGTAACGTCGCGCTCATGATGCCGTTTTCCTTTGGCTACCACCGGGGTGGGTGGGAGCGATTATTGCCTAACCTGATTCGATCTAGTTTTGGACCCTGCCGATTATTCCGCTTTTCGGTTATAAGTGAAAGAGTCGATTTGGTGTTATCGCAGTCTTATTTGGGAACGGCGGCTCAAAACAAGGTGGGGTGGTGACCGCATATTGAGTCTGCCGATTATGAAGCGCTGTCGGCTACAACAAGAACGGGCGTTAGAGGCATAAGCGCACGCCAACGCTCGGGAAGTGCATCGTAGTGGTCTAAGACCAAGCTCACAATGTCTTCGCCGGTTATCAGCCTCAGCCCGGGGCGCTGCCGTTCGAGGGCCAAGGCATCTCGGCTGTAGGCGCCGAGGGTCATGAAGACCAGAAGTTCTCCGGTTCCTTGCGTGCCAATGAGCTGCTGAACTTCCGGAGCACCGGCAGTGGACGTCTTGTGCTTGCATTGCACCTTGATCAGGGGTGGCTCGATGCCGAGCGGATCACGGTGGGCGATGACATCGACGCCGCCATCTTGGCTATACGCGGTAACTCGGGCCTGGTAGCCCAGAGCGCGGAGCAAGTCCGCGGAAAATTCTTCAAACTGCCGGTGGTCGATACGATCCTGCAGTACCTCGAGCACGAAATCTCGGGTGTGTCGCTCGATGCGGGATGCGCGAGGTTCATCGGGTGCCTCGTCTTCGGACAGATTCGTGGCCGCCGCCCGCTCGACAACCTCCGTCACCTTCTCGACATCCTGAATGTGCGTGTTGAGGGCAGCGAGGAACTCGTGCGCATGCTTACGCACCTTGAATAATGTGATTGCGGAGCCGATTTCATACAGCGCTGGCTGGGTGAAAATAGTTCGGGAGAGCCCGATTTTCTTCCACTCGACCTGGCGACGATGCCGGTGCGTCGACTGCGTTGCTTCGTATCGATATGCGCTGCGGACAATTCCGATATTGATGGTGCTGTCAGCTTTGTAGGGTGCAACGATCACGTCGCCAACTTGGATTTCGTCTCGGAAGCGCAAAAGGATACCTGCCCAGATCGGGATGGCTTTGTGTTGGCTCTCCGGGGTGCGCCGTGTGAGCTCGCTCTTGAGCTGTTCACGGCCGCCAGGGATCAATGTCAGATCGCCCATGTCATCCCAACCAATGCTGACGAAGCTTCCCTCGATCAGCTCGGTGCTGAGCGTGTCGTTGTGTATACCCCAAACCTGCATGGAACGATCTTCTTTCGCGTGGATGTCTGCTGTTGACCTCAGCATACGGTGCAGGCCCCGCTCTTTGGATCAATGAGATGTTATTCGGGCGACTTGGACTGTTAGTTAAGCCGCCCTTGGGCTGTCGGTACAAGTTCGGTTGCGCGGCCGAGACCAAATCTAACGCGAAAACCTAGCATGAGGCTGGGATTAAAGAGTTGGCCCGTGGGGCCCACGTTTCGGCTCTCATTGCTGATTGTAGGTTCACACTAGCGGCGCGTCATGATCATTTCCCAACGTTCATCGTCGGTCAACGTGTCAAGGGTTGTGAGTCTCGTTGCGAATGTCGATTCGGCGCAGATGATTGTGCTCCGCCCAATCTGGACTGCGGGCAACTTTGCCCGAGATATGTGATTCAACAACACGCACCGTCAAGGGGGTAGGGTACTTGTCTCGGGAAGCTTGCTGTTTGGGCTGGCGGACAACTAATCCTTTAGCCAGGCACCGATTCATGCATGACTAAATGGAATTCTTCGCCCCCAACGGCAAGCGGCCGCCACAACCCCTGAAGTGATCAGGAGCGGCAACGGCCGCTTCATGCCGTCCGACGTGTCCCTTCCGGGGTCGGCGGACGGCGCCTAGCGTCTACTCGACGGTGACCGACTTAGCCAGGTTACGAGGCTGGTCGACGTCGTAGCCCTTGGCGGTAGCCAGTTCGCAAGCGAAGATCTGCAGCGGCACGGTGGCCAACAGCGGCATCAGCAAGGTCGGGGTCTCCGGCACGTAGAAGACGAACTCGGCGTACTCGCGCACGTCCACGTCGCCTTCTTCTGCGATCACCAGGGTGTTGGCGCCACGAGCGCGAACTTCCTGAATGTTGGAAACGACCTTCGAGTGCAGGGAATCGCGACCGCGCGGCGAAGGCACGACCACGAAGACCGGCTGGCCGTCGTCGATCAGTGCGATCGGACCGTGCTTCAGCTCGCCGGCGGCGAAGCCTTCGGCGTGGATATAGGCGATTTCCTTGAGCTTCAAGGCACCTTCCATGGCAACCGGGTAGCCAACGTGGCGGCCCAGGAACAGCACGGAGGAGGCGTCGGCCATCGAGCGTGCCAGATCCTTGATCTCGTTGTCACGGTCCAAGATGTCCTGGATCTTCGACGGGATCTTACCCAGGTCGGCCAGGATGTCCTTGATTTGGCCCGAGAACAAGTTGCCACGCAGCTGTGCCAGATACAGACCCAGCAGGTAGGTGGCGGTGATCTGAGCCAAGAAAGCCTTGGTGGAAGCCACCGCGATCTCCGGACCGGCGTGCGTGTACAGCACGGCGTCGGATTCGCGCGGGATGGTGGACCCGTTGGTGTTGCAGATGGATAGGGTCTTGGCGCCCTGCTCCTTGGCGTAACGCACGGCCATCAGGGTGTCCATGGTCTCGCCCGACTGCGAGATCGAAACGATCAGGGTGTTCTTATCCACGATGGGTTCGCGGTAGCGGAACTCGTGGGAGAGCTCGACCTCGACCGGGATGCGGCACCAAGACTCGATGGCGTACTTGGCTACGGAACCGGCGTAAGCGCTGGTACCGCAGGCGAGCACGACGATCTTGGTGATCTTGGCCAGCTTCTCCGGGTCAATGCGCAATTCATCGAGGGTCAGCTTGCCCTCTGCGTCCGAACGGCCCAGCAGGGTGTCGGCCACGGCGGCAGGCTGATCGTGGATTTCCTTCTCCATGAAGGAAGGGAAGCCGCCCTTTTCGGCGCTGGCTGCGTCCCAGTCAACACTGAATTCGCGGCCCTCGGCAGGCTCACCGTCGAAGCCGATGATGCTGTGGCTCTCGGGGGTGATGGTCACGATCTGGTCCTGGCCCAGTTCGACGGCGCGACGGGTGAAGTCGATGAAGCCGGAGACATCCGAACCAAGGAAGTTCTCGCCCTCGCCCAAACCAAGCACGAGCGGGGAGTTACGGCGTGCAGCCACAACGACGCCCGGGTGATCCTGGTGCACGGCCAGCAGGGTGAAGGCACCTTCGAGCTTGTTCACGGCCAACTGCATGGCGCGGGTCAAATCGCCCTCGGCCTCGTTGCTGTACATCTTGCCCAGCAGTGCTGCAGCCACTTCGGTGTCGGTATCCGAGAGGAACTCGACGCCCTCGGCGACCAGGGTGGCCTTGATCTCGGCGAAGTTCTCGATGATGCCGTTGTGGATCATGGCGAGCTTGCCACCGTCGGCAAGGTGGGGGTGGGCGTTCTGGTCGCTCGGACCACCGTGAGTTGCCCAACGGGTATGGCCGATACCGGTCAACGAGTCCGGCAATGGCGCCTCGGCAATCTGGTTCTCAAGGTTTACCAGCTTGCCGGCCTTCTTACGGGAGTGGATTGCCCCGTCAGCCACGACGGCCACGCCAGCCGAGTCGTAGCCGCGGTATTCCAGTCGACGCAAGCCTTCAATTAGAACGTCGAGGGCGCCGTGTTCGGCGCTCCGGCTCGAGGTTCCTGCATATCCAACGATTCCACACATGCCCAAAAGCCTACCTTTTGAAAGGCGATGGAGGTAAAAATGGTGGCACGTGACATAGAAAAATCGGGAATATCGCATCGCCCGTGCCGCGTGATGCCGTGCACAGTAGGCCAAGGGGTTGTGCCCCAAGTTTGGGCAAACCCTATGGTTCTTGGCAGAATTTGACCCCGTGGAACCACAGCATGAGGTCGATGCCCCCATTACTCCTTTTGTGGAGCTAGACCGAAAAACTTGGGCGCGACTATCTAATGAGATGGAGCAGCCGCTGAACGAAGCCGATATCGAACGGCTCCGTGGCCTCGGCGACGGCTTGGACCTCGACGAGGTGCGCGATGTCTATCTGCCGCTGAGCCGCCTGCTTTATCTCTACGTGCAGGGTGCGGGTGCCACGCACCGCGCCACCACCACCTTCCTTGGGGAACAAACCCGGCGCACCCCGTTTGTTATCGGTGTCGCCGGTTCCGTGGCGGTCGGTAAGTCGACCACGGCTCGTGTGTTGCGCGAACTGCTTCGTCGCTGGCCAGAAACTCCCGACGTCCAGTTGATCACCACCGACGGGTTCTTGTATCCCAACGCCGAGCTTGAGCGTCGCGGGATCTTGCATCGCAAAGGTTTCCCCGAGTCCTACGACCGCCGTGCGCTGTTGCGTTTCGTCTCTGCGGTGAAGTCCGGCGTGCCAGAGGTGTCGGCACCTATGTACTCGCATTTGACCTATGACATTCTTGCCGGCGAGCGCAATGTGGTGCGCTCGCCACAGGTACTGATCGTGGAAGGACTGAATGTCCTGCAGCCTGCACGGATCCGCAACGATGGAACGGTGGGTCTGGCCCTGAGTGACTTCTTTGATTTCTCCCTCTATGTCGACGCGCGGACGAGCGATATTGAAGAGTGGTATATCTCGCGATTTATGAAGTTGCGCTCCGGAGCCTTCGCCGATCCGGCCAGCTACTTCCACCGCTACGCTCAACTCTCCGATGAGGAGGCTCGTCGCACCGCACATGGCATCTGGAAGCGCATTAACGAGCCGAATTTGAAGGAGAATGTGCTACCCACGAGGGGTCGGGCACAGTTGGTGTTGCGCAAGAGCGCCGATCACTCGGTGAGAAGAATGCTGCTTAGGAAGATTTAGCGGCTTTGACTAGTTGCTAACCGTTCACCGAAAGATTCTGCACTCGTTAGCCGAATCAGTCGTGGTCCGAATAAATCGCTGTGTATGATCAAGCCATGCTTAAGGGTTTTCGCGATTTCATCTTAAAAGGCAATGTTGTAGATCTGGCCGTTGCCGTTGTGATCGGTGCCGCCTTCGGTGCCGTTATTACCGCGCTGGTGGACAGCGTTCTCATGCCGCTGATCTCGGCATTGACTAAGTCGCCAAGTTTTGATCAGTTCTTGGTGGTGACCATCGATGGTAATGACATCAAGTTTGGTGTCTTCCTCACCGCCTTGGTGAACTTCCTGCTGATTGCTGCGGCTGTCTACTTCGTAGTGGTTCTGCCGATCAATAAGGTTACCGAGTCGCTCAAGGCGCGCCGCGGCCTAGACGGTGAAGAAGAGGAAGCCGAGCCAGATCCGCAGTTGGCCCTACTCGAGCAGATCCGCGACGAAATCAAGTCGCTACGCTAGCGCCAACTAACTACTATTCGACCTACTTGCGAACAGGCCGGTGTCACCGAATCGAATCGGTGACACCGGCCTGTGAGCTTTAACCTTGCTGTTTTGGAGCATTGCGGCGGCTAAAAGTGGCAAGATGGACAGGTGAACTTTGAAGTAGCCGATGAGTCGTCCGCCGGTCAGCCGCCGGTTCCGGGGCATCAGGATGGGTGGGAACGCCGGGCGGAAATCGACCTGTCCGCGATCCGTCATAACGTGCGCCGGATCGCCGAGCTCGTAGCCCCGGCGGCCGTGCTAGCCGTGGTGAAAGCCGATGGCTACGGTCACGGAGCCGAACAGGTCGCCCGCACCGCACTCAGTGCCGGAGCGCGATGGCTGGGTACCGCACACGTCACCGAAGCACTGGCGCTACGCCAGCGTGGACTCACTGCACCGATGCTGGCTTGGCTGCACACGGCCGACACACCCTTTGAGGAGGCCCTGGCCCACGATATTGATCTGGGTGTTTCGGGTTGGGAACTGGACGCCATCGCTCAGGCCGCGCAACGCACCCAAACGCCGGCTCGCGTGCACCTCAAGGTCGACACCGGCTTGGGGCGCAACGGCGTACCACTTGAGCTACTACCCGAGATCCTGCGCAGAGCCGAGGAATACCAGGACGCCGGGCTCCTGCGCGTGGTGGGCGTGTTCTCTCACCTAGCAGTGGCCGATGAGCCCGAACGTGAAGAGACCGACCGGCAACTTGAATGCTTTGACGATGTCATCGCACAAGTAGAGGCCGCTGGCTTCGACCTCGAGGTACGGCATATCGCTAACACCCCGGGCATCCTGTCTCGACCCGACTCGCACCACGATCTCGTACGGCTCGGACTGGGCATGTACGGTCTGAGCCCCTTCTCGGACGAAAGCCCGGAACACTACGGTCTGCGCCCGGCCATGCGTCTGGTGACCAAGGTGGCCAACGTCAAACGCGTACCAGCCGGGCAGGGGGTCTCCTACGGCCTGCGCTACATCACCGAGCGTCCGACCGTGCTTGGTCTGATTCCCGTGGGCTACGGCGACGGTCTCCCGCGCGCCGCCACCGGGGCACCAGTGACCATCAACGGACGCTCCTACCCCGTACGCGGGACTATCGCCATGGACCAGTGCGTAGTGGACCTCGGGCCGGATGCCGATCCACAAAAACTGCTTGGCGCCGAAGCGGTGATCTTCGGAGAAGGCGGCCAACCCGTCACCACATGGGCCGAGGCCGCAGGCACGATCAACTATGAAATGATCACGCGCATCTCACCGCGCGTTCCACGACAATACGTCGAAGGCAGCTGGGGAGCTACCGATGGAAACTAACCAACAACAGCTACAGCTCGAGCTCACCACACTCGAAGCCACCGAACGAGTAGGCCATATGCTCGGGGCCTGGCTACAAGCCGGCGACCTAGTGATCCTTACCGGCGCGCTCGGAGCCGGCAAAACCACGCTGACCCAGTCCCTCGGCGAGGGACTGGAAGTACGCTCGGGCATCATCTCACCGACCTTTGTGCTCTCTCGGCACCATCCCTCACTCGTTGAGGGACCGGGGCTCGTCCATGTGGATGCCTACCGGCTGGAGGCCGGGGGAGAGATCGACACCTTAGATTTGGAATCCACGCTCGGTGAGAACGTCACCGTCGTGGAGTGGGGGACCGGCAAGGTCGAGCACCTCAGCGAGTCACGACTCGAGATCAGCCTCGATCGTGAACAGTTGGCACCTAATACGGCCGCCCCGTGGGAAGAATCCGAGGAAGAACTCGATGAACCGCGCACCATGGTGGTTCGTGGCATCGGTCCTCGTTGGGCCGAGGGTAACTTCCAACGTCTCGCCAGCGCACTCGAACTGGCAGTGGGAGAAGGAGCAGCATGAACGGCATCTACCTAACCATCGATAGTTCGGCGCATGCCTCGGTGGCCCTTGTGGACGCCGTTAACGGCACGGTGCTCGCGGAACGTACTTCCCCGGCACCCAACGACCAAACCGAAACGCTCAACGCCTATGTCGCCGAGCTGTTGGACGACCAACAGATTCAGGGGTCCGCGCTCGCCGGGATCATCGTGGGCGTGGGACCGGGTCCCTTCACCGGGCTCCGCGTGGGGCTCGTCGCTGCCCGCACCTTTGCCTACGTGTGGAGCGTCCCGCTACACGGCGTGATGTCCCTCGAGGCACTCGTCCAGCGCGTACTCGATGCCGACGTGCAGGTTCCGAGCGAATTCATCGTGGCTGCCGATGCACGGCGCCGCGAACTGTACTGGGCGCGCTTCGACGCCTCCGGAGCATTGCTGGACGGACCGCACGTCGGTGCGGCCGAGACCTTGCCCTCCGTGCCGGTGTACGGGCCCGGCGCCGGGCTTTACCAGGAGCAGCTCGCACAGGCCGGCGCCCAGCCCGTGGCCGACAGCGCCGGATGGCTGGCCGAAGCCTCCTCGCTCGGCCGCCGCGGCCTGCAGTTCCTCACCGAAGGTGTGGACCTTAGCGACACCGCCCCACGCTACCTGCGCGAATCCGATGCCCAGGTGCCGGCCTTCATGCGCAAGGCCAAGCCATGAACCCCCAGCTGCGCCGGATGACGGCTGAAGACCTCCCCGAGGTCCAGGCGCTGGAAACCGAATTGTTTCCCGGCGACCCCTGGCCACTGGAAGGCTTCGTCGCAGAGCTCGAGCAGACCGAGACCCGAGACTACTGGGTGTATGAGTCGGCAGGGGAGATCATCGGCTACGCCGGTTTGTGCACCGTGGCGGACTTCGCCGATGTGCAGACCATCGGCGTGTCGCCCGCCGCCCAAGGACAAGGACTGGGACGACTCCTCATGAACACGTTGATCGCCAAAGCCCAGGAGCGCGGCGCCGAGCAGGTCATGCTCGAAGTCCGCGTGGACAATCCGGTGGCCATCGGGCTCTACGCCTCGCTGGGCTTCGAGAAGATCCACATCCGCCCCGGCTACTACAAGGGCGGAATCGACGCGCAGATCATGCGGCTGCCGCTGCCGGTGGCCACCGCATCCACCACCGTCCAGGACGACAAAGGAGCAATGCCCCGATGAACCGGAACGAACCACTGGTGCTGGGCATCGAATCCTCCTGCGACGAAACCGGTGTCGGCATCGTGCGCGGCACCCGCCTGCTGGCCAACACCGTCTCCAGCTCCATGGATGAGCACGTGCGCTTTGGCGGGGTCATCCCCGAAATTGCCGCCCGCGCCCATCTGGATGCCTTCGTCCCCACCCTCGACCAGGCGCTGCGCACCGCCGGAGTGACCCTGGAAGAGATCGACGCGATCGCCGTGACCAGCGGCCCCGGCCTCGCCGGCGCGCTGATGGTTGGCGTTTCGGCCGCCAAATCCCTGGCCGTGGCCACCGGCAAGCCCCTCTACGCGATCAACCACCTCGTGGCCCACGTGGGCGTCGGCGTGCTCGAGGGCACGGTGCTGCCCGAGCAGTTCGGTGCGCTGCTGGTTTCCGGCGGGCACACGGAGATCCTGCGGGTTGGCTCGCTGACCAAGGATGTCCAGCTGCTGGGTGCCACCATCGATGACGCCGCGGGGGAGGCCTTCGACAAGGTGGCCCGTTTGTTGGGACTGGGCTACCCGGGAGGGCCCGCGATCTCCAAGACCGCCGCGGAAGGGGACCGCAAGGCCTTCCGCTTCCCGCGCGGGCTGAGCCTGCCCAAGTTCGTCGGTACCGCTGAGAACCCGGGCAAGAACCGCCACAATTTCTCCTTCTCCGGGCTGAAGACGGCGGTGGCGCGCTGCGTGGAGCACTTCGAAGCGGCCGGCGAGCCGGTGCCCGTGGCGGACATCGCCGCCAGCTTCCAAGAAGCCGTGGTGGACGTGATCACCTCCAAGGCTGTGCGTGCCTGCCAGGAGCACGGGCTGAGCACGCTGCTGCTGGGCGGGGGAGTCGCGGCGAATACCCGACTGCGTGAGCTGCTGGCTGCGCGCTGTGCCTCGGCGGGCATCGGGCTGACCGTGCCACCGTTCGAGTTGTGTACCGATAACGGCGGAATGGTCGCGGCACTGGGTGCGCAGTTGGTGGCAGGTGGAGCCGAGCCGTCGGGGCTGGACTTTGCGAGCGACTCTTCGCAACCGGTGACGGAGATCGTTTTGCCGGTCAAGTGAACCAGTCCGGTCGATCATTCCATTACGAAGTTTCGTTGGCTTGCGGGTTCCGGGTACTTGCTGAGCCTGTGAATCTGACGGCGTTGTAGCTCGATCGTGATTGCATCGGGCTAGACACAGTAGGGTCATGAATTCTACGATGTGTGGATGTCAGGTTCATCTCGCCGTCAAAGTCTGGCGGGCCCTTTCCCTGCCTTACATTGGCGCAATCCGGTCTTCACACACGCGCTGCCAAGAACCTCTGCTATACAAGCCTACCAATAGGACTCTAAAACACGGCGGTGGCCAAGGTCCGGCACAACCATCTGCGACCCGCTAGGTGGCGGGCGCGCCTCGGACACGACCGACGTCAATTAGAAGAGCCAGTTTTTCTGAATGTGCCAACAGGAGCTAGCATTGCGGGGGCAATGACTATGTCTAGGAGGAAAAACGTTGACCAACGACATTGACATCCGCCTAGCACTAGACGAGAAACTGCAAAATAAGTACGCGCAAGACTCCGATGCCATTATTCGCCATGAGCTCGGTGTGGACATGGGCAACAGGCGAATTGATGTCGCAGTCCTCAACGGCCACCTCGCCGGCTGGGAAATCAAGAGCGACAAGGACACGCTTGCGCGTCTGCCAGATCAGGCTGCGGCCTTCTCGAAGGTCATGGACTATCTCACGATAGTAACGACCGCAAAGTACCTCGACCGATGCGCTGCACTTCTGCCAACGAACTGGGGACTGCAAGAAGCCATAAATGGGCCTCGCGGTGTTCGAATTGTCAACCGCAGGGCTCCAAGGATTAATCGGCATGTCGATTCGTTTTCCCTGGCCCAGTTGCTTTGGCGAGACGAAGCCATGGAAGAGTTGAAGCTGCGTGATCAAGCGCGCGGTCTCAGCTCGAAACCCAGATTTGTTATCTGGCAACGGCTTTCAGAAGTTGTTCCGAAAAAAGAATTACGATCAATCGTTTTGACCCGGCTCAAGCAACGCCAAGACTGGTCAGGCGGTCACTTACCAGCTCAATATGATGGTTCTGCGCATAGGAAATCCATTGCGTAGCAGCACCTGGCCCCGGAGGGTTCGCGATCATCTTATCGCCCCATGAGAAACGAGTGCCGCTAAAATCCTGATGCGCTACGACATTGTGGCAAACATCGAAGAATGTCGAGTGCCTACCCTGAGAATCCTTGGGCTCACGCCAAATGACCCAGTGGTTCGCTGTCGCATAACGGAGGTAAGGTAAAGGCCCCTGGTACCCCGAGCCGTCAGACTGTTCCGGAGATCGAGTGCCATAATCAGCATAATCAATATCCGGATACTTCTGATGCATTTGGTTCCAGAGTTCGGCATCGTTGCGATCTATGTAGTGGTATGTCTGCTTCTGCAGGTGGGAAATTTGCTCAGGCGATGCTCCGGAGGCGAGGATTATTGACTCCCAAGGGCCATTATTAAGCGCCCACCCTAACGAGGCATCGGCCAATCGAGTTACTGAGTGAATATCCGCTCCATAGATGCTCCCAAGATCGATCATTATAGCGACGTCCGCGGGTGTTAGTTCATGAGACGTGCACCAGTGTTGAAGACTTTGATCATTGGGGGCGGGGTCGGGATGCAGGTCTGCTTCCCGGATTCTCAGTATCAGGTTCTTCACACCGACGGCTGTGATTGCGTCCGAGAGTTGTTCCTGAGTGTCATTCAGGTGGATCACTGCATGGAAGTCTATTCCTGTACCGGACAGTTCCGAGGCGAGCCACGTAAACGGTAATAGTCCACTAGATTCTTCTTTTTCACCAGGCGGTAACGCACTTAGGTCAATTGCGTAAAGATCGCGATCTCTAGAGGATCGATGCAAGGCTTCGCGGAACTTGGCTAGGTCTCGACTAACTCCGCTAGCTGCGACGAGTTCGAAAAGCGGCTCAATGTTGGTTCGATTCTTACCGCCCACATTCTTCCATGCTTCGAATTCTCCAGCCTTGCCTCTGAGTATCGGGTAGTACAATTGTTCTCCTAACTGATTAGTGGCCAGCATAGATTTGTTGACTCACTCACATCCTATGTGATTTCCGCGACATTCGGAGGGGTTCTCGTGGTTGCCGTCGATTGAGCTTGTCAGGTGGATTGTGTGCTGCCCTTAGTCACTTGATAGAAAGTGACTAACAAGACCACATTCTGACTATCCAGAATGACCGGGTAGCGCCCACCGTGAACGACGCCTCCGATATCGCCGAGAACATCGCAGTCTTTGACCCCATGGACGCCGTGAAGGAATCCGGAGCCTTCGACGAGCCGATGGGCTTCATCAAACGTGGCGAGATCCAGCTCGACGGAAAAGTCGGGTTCATCCGACAGCTGATCCGGGCCGGGCTGGAACGCCGCCTTAAAGCCGAACTGACCGACCACCCGGGGCTACGAGAAAGGCGGAGCCCAGGGCCGGTTCACCCCGAACTCCCACAACGGTTCCCACCCAAGACCGTATCCACGGTGGCCAGAGACATCGACCTGCAGGTCCCACGCGACCGGGCCGGAACCTTCACCCCGACACTGGTGTCCAATGGCTCGCGCCGCACCGGTGGCCTGGATTCGATGATCATTTCCTTCTACGCCGGGGGCATGACGGTGCGGGATATCGTATCCCACCTGGAAACCACCATCGGCACCCAGTTGTCCCGCGGCACCATCAGCAAGATCACCGACGAGGTCCTCGAGGAGGTCGCCGCCTGGAAGGGATGGCCCATGGAGGAGTTCTACCCGATCCTCTACCTGGATGCGATCGTGATCAAGGTCCGTGACGGGCACCAGGTGCGCAACAAGGTGCGCGCACATGGCCATCGGCGTGACCGCGGACGCACCAAGCACGTGCTGGGGATCTGGGTCACGGAGCACGAGGGCACGAAGTTCGCAGGCGATGCATCTGCGCGCAGCTGGCCGACCGCGGCGTGTAGGACGTGTTGATCGCCTGCTGTGAAGGGCTGACCGGTTTCCCCGTTATGTTGTTGATAGTCCCTAAACAGAGGATCGTGGGGACTGTCGGCCGACCAGCCTCGGCATGGTGTCTTGCCCCTGCTTATCCAATAGTCCGGGGGGTGTTGCCACCGAGGCTGGGATGGCAGCAGGGTGATTGCTGATTAGGGGCGCGGCGCCAAAAACGGACGCCTGTCATAACGTGGATGTAAGACTTTGCTACCGTCGGTTGGTCGGCCATGAACAGAAACTGGTTCAAGGGAGCACTAGTCATGATCACCTCAGACGTGGACATTTTCCTCGGGCTCGACGTGGGGAAAGCAGACCATTGGGCCTGCGCCGTCACCAAAGACGGCACCAAAATCTGGAACAAGACCCTGCCCAACGACGAAACCAAACTCGTCACCGTCTACCAGAACCTCAGCTCCAAGGGCACTGTGCTGGTCGTCGTGGACCAACCCGCCACCATCGGGGCATTAGCCGTCGCCGTCGCCCAGCACATGGGAATCACCGTTGCCTATTTGCCGGGCCTGTCGATGCGACGCATCGCAGACATGTATCCCGGGGGCGGCGAAAACCGATGAAAAGGACGCGTTCATCTTCGCTTACGCGGCCCGCACCATGCCACACACCTTACGCAGCATCCAAGTCTCAGACGAAGACGAGGCCACCTTGGGCATGCTCACCGGGTTTGACCTGGATTTGGTCCGGCAGATCACCCAAACCAGCAACAGGATCCGCGGTCTCTTCACCCAAATCCACCCGCCACTCGAGCGGATCCTCGGTCCCTGGCTGGAACTCGACGCCGTACTAGAGGTCCTCGCGGCCTGGCCCACCCCAGCGCAGCTGAAGCATGCTGGCAAAGCCAGGATCGATGCGAAGCTCAAGAAGCACTCGGCCCGCCGACACACCGCCTGGGGCGGAACCATCATTGACGCGGTGGATGAGCAAACGGTGGTCGTGGTCGGCACCGACGCCGCAGGACTGGTCATCCCGCATCTGGCCCGGCAGCTGATCTCGTTGCATGCCCAACGCGTGGACGTGGCCACGCATTTGGATGCCATGGTGGAGGCCCACCCTCTTTACCCGGTCCTGACGTCCATGCCGGGGGTCACCGTTAGGACCGCCGCGATTATCATCGCCGAGACCTCTGGTAAAACATTCACCAGTGCTGTCGCACTGTCCTCTTACGCTGGACTTGCGCCAACCACCCGTCAGTCGGGCACTTCGATCAAGTCTGAGCGCGTCAGCCATTCAGGCAACAAGCGGCTGAAGCGAGCGCTCTTCCTCTCAGCGTTCGCCTCGATAAGGTTCGACCCGACCAGCCGGGCCTACTACGACAGGAAACGGGCGCAGGGCAAACGCCACAATCAAGCACCCATCGCACTGGCCCACCGCCGGCTCACCATCCTGTTCGCCATGATCCGCGACGGGTCTCTCTACAACGTTCCGGAGCTGAAAATTGCTTGACTTTCAACATAGGGGCACCCCGGAGTAAGACGAGCAGTTGTAGACCAAGAAGCGGTAGCCGTATTCGGCACGCTGCAGATTCTTCAACGTCTTGTAGGGTTAAGGGTCTGGGTAGCCCTCGATGTAGCGAGGCGAGAAACCGACCTCGGCGTCCAAGAGGAGCGTGCCGCTCATGCTGCACCGCCGTCCTGCTCGATGACCGGTAGCAAACCTAGGCGGTTTTTCATCAGGTCATAGATGAACAGGCGTCCCTTTTGCGTCCAATACATGTGGGTACGCGTCTTGCCCTCGTCGTATTCGTGGGTCTTGGATTGGGTGTACCCGTGTTCGGCGTATCGGGCGTAGAGGAACCAACGCCCTGACTGACGAAATTGCACGCCCTCTTCGTGCAAGATCGCGTTCATCCGTTTAGCGGACAAGCTATAGTCTTTGGCGATCTCGGTCATGGTCAGCAGCGAGGCCGACTGCAGCAGCATGTCGTAGTACGAGACCTTCGGGACTGCTTCGAGCAGTGCTTGTTCGGCGGTCAGTCGTTTGGCCCGCTCCGCACTCAATTGAACGATGGCCTGCTCGAGGAACTCATCGTTGCTCAGGAGTTCATCGATGGCGTAGACGTCGTGGCGGCGGATGATAGGCAGGACCTCGTCGCTGACCCATGCCTCGAAGGCTTGGGCGGCCGGGAGCGTCGAGGAGAAGATGAGCCGGTACAGGTCACCTTCGATGACGAAGCGATCCTGCTGGATCCCACCGTCGGTGAGAAGGGGGTGGTGAACCGCCACCCCCTTGCAGAGCTGCTTCATCGCGTTGTTCGGGTCCTTGTAGCCGAGCGCTGTGGCGACATCTCGGCCACAGAAATAGACCTTGCCGCCGTGGTTGATGGTTCGGATGGATCCAAACGCATTATTGGTGAATGTTTGGAGGTCAGTGGTAGCCACAATTGGCTCCTTCTAAGAGCCAGGATTGACGTGATTCCGGCATGTCGCAGGTGCGACTGCGTCGGGCTCTCACGCATACGCCCCCGAGGACACAAGAATCCGGACACTCAGCTCGAAGCAGTTTTGACACCCCCAGTAACCCCTCGCTACTAGGTAACCCTGGCCTCAGCCCCGAATCCAATAGTGCAACGAGTTTCTAGATCAGTCCTTCTGGTAGAAGTTGCAGGCGAACCCGTCGGCTGCAAACGGTAAGCCCTCCGCCCAGTCGAGGATGGTGGCCAGGAGCTCGCCCATCTCATCGAGTGTGGCGGTGGCGGTTTCGACGACGATCTCGTCATGTACATGCATGACGATCCGGTGTCCAGCGTCTGCGACCTGGTGCATGCCGACGGTGAGTAAGTCCCGGGCGACGGCTTGGACGATGTTCTCAGTGAGTTTCCCACCGTAGGTTTCCAACTGGCCCCACTTACGTCGGGTTGTTACGCCTTCATGGGTGATGCTAGTGCCGCCGCACAGGTTCTAACCCAGCCGTGGCTTCACGTAAGCGAGCCAACGCCCTGATGAGAGAGCGATGAACATGATCCCGGACTCGGCAGTGAAGGTCAGCGGACCGACGTGGGTGGGCTGGCGGGTGGTGACGGCTTCGATCGCGGCGGCGTTGATGTCGACCCAGAGCTGGACGACGTTCGGGGTGGCTGTGCGCCACGCGTCAACCAACGGCTGCATCTCAAACTCAGCCGGTCCCATGCGTAGTGCGCCCATGGCTTTGAGTGCACCGACGCCGCCTTGATAACCGCAAGCTAAGACTGCAATATTGCCTTACTGTCGCAGGACACTATTCACGCCGTGTTTGTCGACGGGGGCGCCGAACTTGCGGCTGGCGGTCTCGCAGTACAGATCCTTGCCTTCCTCGAAAGCCGCCAGATTGGTGGTTTCGCCTGCGAGCCAGGCAATCACGTGTGCTTCGATGACGGAGAAGTCAGCGATGAACCGGTGCCCTTCTGCGAGGACAAACGCAGTGCGGATCAGCTGGGACAGGGTGTCGGGTTCGGAGTCGTAAGGCAGTTCGACCGCCTCGAAGTTGCCCGTCCGCACAAGTTCTCGGGCTTCGGCCAAATCTGAGAAGTAGTTGTGGGTAGGTTTTGGACTTGGACAAGGCGGCCTGCGAATCTGCCGGTTCTGCCTGCACCGTAGAACTGAAAGAAGCCCCGTCCACGCCCGTCGGCTCCTGCGACGTACTGCTTGGCCTCGTATTTCTTCACCGAGGATTTGGTGAGCTCGCCGCGCAGTTCGAGCGCCTCGCGCACGTCGCCGGTGGCGGTGTCGAACGCAGCGGCGATTTCTTCTTTAGTGAGTGACTGCAGGGGTGTGCCGTGGTCAGCGAGCCAATACTTGAGCTGGATCGGCGAGTTCGGATTCTCAAGCCCCGTGTGCCCCTGTGCTCGGGCGAGCGCGGTGGCACGGTGCTGACGGTCGCACTCCACCGCATGACCCACCAGCACGCTGTCGAGGAGGGTGCCGGTGTCGTTGATCCGTTGATCGAGCACGTAGGTGTCCCGCTCAATCTCTGGGACTGGGAACGCGGCGAGTCGGTCGTGGATGGCGCGTTCGCGTTGACGAACATCGCGTTTGCGTAGGCTTCGTCGTCGCGTTCGATGTCCCCGTCACACGCCGGGAGCTTGACGGGGCCTTGTTAGGGCGCTTGCCACCGAACTTCCCGGTCCCGGCTTCGATCGCCCGCTCGATCTTGGCCAGTGTCTCGGTGCCACCCTTAGAGATGATCAGGCTGACGCTGCACTTGGGCTTGCCGCCCTGGATGGACTTCGCCTCGAAAATGTTGGCGTAGGACAGCCGGACTTCGCCAGTGACCACGCGGGTCGGATTGTTTGTAGACATGGTTGTCTTACCCTTCTTTCGGTTTTACTTGTTTGCTGTCAGTTCGGTGGCCGCGTCCCTCACGGTGAGGGCTGGCCGTTTTTCGGACTCGGGAACGAGCGTGGGCTTCCCAGCAGGTTTGACCACGATGTCCCCGAGTAGTTCGGTCAAGTGCTTTTTGCCCAGCTGCTTCTCCAGTGCGGTGATCGTCTTGAGCTTTTGCTCCCAGGTGTCGGTGACACCCCTAGCATGAGCGGTTTAGGCGACGGCATGTTTGTCCGCATACTTACGGGTCGATCGGCCTTCGACAAGCTTGAACCCCGCCCACGTCTTGCCCTGGTTCACTGCCAGCGACAGCGCGTGTGCCTCGACGTTGGAGGCCCAGGCTTTGAGATCTGGTAACTGGACAAGCACCCTCGCGATCTCCTCATCGGAGAGCTCGGCTGGTGGTGCGAACGCGTGCTTGGCGAGCGCGAGGTTCGCTTCAGCGCGGGTGCGGCAGGCGGCGTTGAGTTTGTAGAACCGGCAGTGCTCATCACCGGCGGTGAACTCGCCGTCACCAGCTGCTGCCAACACGGCACGCGGTTTCACCACGTTCTCGGCCCAGGCCGAGGTCGGAGACCGGGACCGTCCACGTTGAGACGTTGGAGCGGCCGGCCCGGTAGATCGCGACCGCCACCTCGCTGATGTCATAGAACGATCCGAACGCATGGATCGCACCGAGCGCGTAGAGCATGAGCTGAGGGTTGTTCTCGGCCTCGGCCAAGACAGCCTGGCCATACTTCAGGTCGATGATCTGGAGCGCGTGTTCGGCGACGATCACGCAGTCCCCAGTCCCGAAACCGCCCGGCACCACATGGCTGAAGTCTAGGCGTTGCTCGATGAACACCTTCGGATCGGCACATGTCTCCCGCACATCTTGCAGCCGCTCCTGAACGAACGCCACGTAGTCGTCGGTGAGGGTGTCCATTTGCTCGTCATGCCAGTCCGAGACCGGCTTCGTGGTCGGCGCGTCATGCAGGGCCCGGCGGAGCTTCCCCTCCGCGAGCTCATGAGCAGCAGTGCCTTGCGCGGCAGCTGACGATGAGGAGTCTGAGAGCCCGGACTCCAGCGTCGCTGACGGCGTGCAGGCCAACCATCGGGGTGCATCCGAAGCCCTGATCAGTGCGTGTTGATTAGGCATCGGTGATCGCCTCTGCCTGCGACAGTAGCTGGCCGGATCAACCTCGGCGAGCTTGTTCGCACCTGTTGCTTGGATGAGTTCACGCACCTCGGCTGTGTGACCTGCTGCGAGAGCCGGGCCAGCACGGTACGGACTTGCTCGAGCGTCACCGGGACTGGGGTTAAAGGAAGCGCCGGGGAAGGCCGCTGGCGGATGACTTCCCTGGTGCCTGCTTCGGCTTCGAGTGTAGGCTGGGCCAGTTGGACTGCGACGATCGGGCGAGCACCCGACATTCCAGCGTGGTCCTCAAACGATGCCCACGCACTGTGCTCGATCGCTCGTGCTAGAGCGGTGTACCCCTAGACGATCGTGTTGATCGCCTGAATGAATTTGTTTGCTTCGGTGACGTTCACGCGACATTGCCAACGCGGATGACACCGACCGCGTTGGCGAGCGCCATGAGGTCATCGTCGGGGCGTACGATTTCTATTGCGCGGACTTGGTTGCCGGGTACGAGAACCGTGAGCTGCTGGGGTCCCGTGAAGCTTGCGGGCAAGCCGGTGCGGATGCTGATCTTGCGGGCAGAGACCGCTGCGCCAACTTGGGGCTATTCAGTCAAGGTGGCCTTGAGGCGATGGTTGGCCATCGTTCTCCTCCTAATGAATCAGGTTTTGGGTCGGTCGGTGATGGCCTTGGTGTGGGCCGGGCGCTTATACGCCTCTGAAAGGAGCCAGATCCGGACACTCCTGTTCGATGAGTTCCTGGAGCTTCTTCAGGGCGCGCTTGATCGAGCGCCCGATACTGTTCGCGCGCCTAGCAACTTCGTCCTCGTCACCGCCGGGCAGCTCGTCACGGGCAATCTCGACAAAGGACCGTTGTTCGAACACGTGCAGGCGGATTTGTTCGGCTTGCTTGTCGCTCACCTGAGAGAGCAGCCATTCAGCGACCAGCTCGCTATTGACCTGGTCTTCGTGAACTGAGGCGCCCACATATCGCGGCCCGTCATGGACCTCGACCTCCCACTCGCTGTAGGAGATGTCGCCCCGGTTTCTAGCATTCTCGGCGGCGCGAAAATCGAGGTATGCTTCGCGCAGGTATGCGATCTTCCAGTCTGGCAGGTAGGTCGGATCGTAGAGCAAGGCGAGAACCTCTTCGGCGCTCAACCCGAGCTCTTTGTCCCCAGCTGGCGGGTCGACGAGCGTGATCCAGGCGCACTTTTGGATCCCGTTTGTGACCTTCGAGGGCACGTAAATCTGTGTGTAGACCTTGTGGGCGACCTTCTTGGTCCGGACCGCATAAGGCGTTAGTTGTGGCTTGCGAGGACGGCGTGACACCGTGGTCTCCGTTTCTCCGCCGTGTTGGCGGATTGCGGAGACAGAGCTGCATCGGGTGCTGTTTCAGGAGCTCATCGGGCACAAAGAAGGCGGGTACCTACGTGGTCTGGCAGCCAGCGCGTTACTGACAAGCCAGGTAGGTACCCGCCGGGCCCGACGAGATGTCTCCTGAATTGATTGGTTGAAAAGTGAGGTCCTCAGTTAGCTACTCTGCGGACCAGATGCGACTACTTACGTCGCGTGGGGCGCGTCTGTGACAGCGCAGATGCAGCAATCGACTTAGTTCTAGCGCTACATCTGCCATCGCGCAGCGCCACTGACGCTTTACGGGCCACGGCACGCGATGTCTGCTTGGCGTTCTTCGCCACGGCCACCACCTCCTTCCTGCATCCGAAATCTCGCTCGACATGACCTTCAGCTTCACCGCCAGGAGCGCCATCTTCGCGTTCGTGAAGATGAACCAGCCGTTGGTGTAGGAAACTGGTATGATGCCCTTAGGTGATCTGCGCGCCCTGCCGATCTGTTACTTCAACATTCCCGCATCGGCAATTTCTGAGCGGCTGGGAAGCGATGAGATGCGATGAACCGCGATGAGAGGAAGCAGTGATGGTTCAATCGACACAGTTCAGTCGTCTTGTTGCCGTCGTGCGGCCGCTCATGAAGGGCACGCGGAATCTCGGCGCGTTCACGGCTGGACTTATCGACATGGGAATGCAGGCAGGGCGAGGTCCTGATGGCGAGCGGACTGCACTTCAAATTCGGAGTGCCGCATCGTGGAAGGGATATGCGAACGGTTCGGCACCATTGCCAGCGGACCTCGCCAGTGAGATCGCTAGCCGATGGGACGAGGTCGCATTTGGCGGCAACGTCACCGAAAATTATGGGGAAACTGCACTCATCAGCCTGGCCGCAAACCTGCATCAGCTTGATCCCGCTATAAACAAGGGCAACTGTGCCGAAGAGCTTGGCCGACTCATGTACAACACATTCCTCGAGCTGAGTGGCGCACAGACAGCAGCGCTGCCCCGAGAAGATCGGGTAGTCCAACGCATCGAACAATCCGGCCACCCCTACTTCGATTCAAAGACGAACCGGATCAGACTCGGCGAGTACTCCACTGCGGCAGTCGCACGGCGCGAGGTGCCCAATGAGGTGCGGGACGAAGAACTCGCATACGTCACGCCGCTACTCGAGGCATACTGTGAGCTGAAGTGTAAGGAGGGTGTCCTGGTGACCGTGGCCGACATCCCAGATCGTCTGGCTAGTCATTTTCAGGATCAGCGGAAGGCGTTTTATAGCGCTGAGTGGCTCAGGGAGACTTCCTGGAACTGCTTCCACGATGGCGAAGCGGTGTTCGAGATTTGGCTGGACAACATGTATGCAGGTGTCAGTGACACCCACCTACGCGCTCACCCGTCGGCCGTTGAACGCTTACTCGCGACATTAGAGCAGGCTACCCATATTCAACTCGACCGCATCCCACTTGCTCAGGTCGTTGACTTGATCGACGTATGGGTACGGAAGGGTTCCTGTCATGAGCTCGCTGCTCGGCAGAAGTTGAGGTGGGCCGATTGAGGTCAGTTTCTCTACTTGATACGGCTTTTGAGGCTGAACTGCGCGCGCTGGTCTTCCTCTTCCTCCTCGATGAGCCTGTGGATGCGGACTACCTCGGTGCGCTCGATACGCTCACAATCAACCAGTGCACCTTCCGCATCGGAAGTGACAACCTCAATGGCACCCACCGTTTGGCAGCTGGCGAATTGCGCACACGTACGGTACTTATGCGCCAAGCGCTGAAGCAGCTCACCCTCAAGTGCCTCACCACGTTCGATACCTCCGCTGAGTCCGGTGGATTCCGGATCACCGATGAAGGGGCGAGCGTGGTCAATCAGCTGCGAACAGATTATGCCGTACAATTCTTCGCCGCAGCCCTTGACACTCTCGAAGCGGTCGGAACTGGAAGCACGACTCGCCTGGCCAAGATCATCACCTCAGTGGAGGCCGCCTCATGATGCCGAAGTTTTGGATCAGCTCAGTCACGGTTGCAGGGCATCCCAGTAAACCAGACTCCTCAATCCAGTTCACCCAGGGGCTCAACGTAATCTGTGGGCCATCCAACAGCGGAAAGTCCTGGGTGCTTGACTGCATCGACTATGCTTTCGGCAAAGAGGCCAGCAAGTTCGTCCTCGACGAGTCCAACGGGCATAGCGAGGTTCGGCTGGGCCTCAGCACATCCGAGGGCAACATCACACTCAAACGCCCCATCGGCCAGGGCAATACCAGCATCGAGGTCACCAGCACCCACCGCGACATCGAGTCCGGTATCTACAAGAGCCGACACACGAAGAATCATCAGTCCGTCAATTCGATCTTTTTGCGACTCATCGGTTATGAGAATCCCGAACAACTCAAGGTCATCAGCAACCAAGACTTTGAGACCAAGGCGATGACGTGGCGCACACTCTTGCCAGCGCTCTACGCCGACGAAGACCGGATCGCGATTAAGACTTCCGTCCTGTTGCCGACCCAAAACACGGCGGCAACGGCAGCTAAGTGTGCGCTGGCATCCCTCGCGACAGGACGCGATTTTGCGGCATGGGCGCGCGATGAGTCGACCGACACCAAGAAGCTCAGGAACAACGCTGTCATCGAGTACTTAGAGCAGCAGCCGGAACGGCTCGCCGCACGCATTGCACTGATCGAGAAGACTCTGGGCAGCTGCGACGAGGACGAGATCAGGGGCCGCATCAGTGAGATCAGCCATGTGATGGAGCAGGTGCAGCAACACGTCGCCCAAGCATTGACAGAAGGTCGACGAATCGTCGGTCAGCTGCAGCTGGTACGCGAGGAACTTGTAGAATCAAGTGCCTTGGGTGCCCGTTACGAGGAGCTCGCTGCATCCTATCAGGCACGCATCGACAGGCTCGACTTCGTCCAACAAGGCGGCCATTTGCTTCGTGAGCACCCGGCGGCACACTCATGCCCGGTCTGTGACAGCGAAATCGACCCTGCAACGACTCATGATGTCCCGGAGCCTGACCCTGCAGAACGCGGCGAACTTGTGCAGCGGCTCGCAGACCTCCAGCAGACCCTGCGGCAAATGGATGACGATCAAGGAGCACTGCAATTCAGGCAGGAGACGCTGAAGACGGAGGCTGATCAGATCAATCGGCTGATCAGAGGCGAACTTCAACCTGAGTTGGATTCTCTGCGCTCCGCACTGGACGGCCACAATGCTTTGGTGGCGATGCGCAGCGAGCGCGACGAGCTTATCTACCAGCAACGCCGAATCGAAGAGGAACTCAGGGAGAGGCGCGAGAAGCAGTTCACGAAGGGCACCTTCAGTCCACTCGGTGAGTTCCCCGACGGGTTCTGGGCAGCGATGGACACCAACCTCCTCGACACACTCGGCGCGTGCGCGTTCCCTGCGCTAAAGACAGCCAAGTTCTCACGGCAGTTGTTCGATGCGACGATCAACGGCAAGAGCAAAGCCAAGCAAGGACAGGGCTACCGATCCTTCGTCAATACCGCCGTAATGCTTGCACTCCGCGACTACCTCGCAAGTAACCAAGCCAGCCACAACCCCTGCCTGCTGATCATTGACACCCCGCTATTGGGTCTCGACGACCAGCAGCTAGACCAAGAACTCATGGACGTCCGCGAGAAGATCCCCCAAGCGCTATACGAACACCTCATCAACATCCAAGACCAAGGCCAGATCATCATCGCCGACAACACGAAGTTCATGCCCGACATCAACTCGATCGAAAACGACTGCAACCTTATCCGCTTCACGAGGCGTCACGATCAAGGGCGCTTCGGGTTCCTCATCGACATGGCCGACGATGACTTCAAAGACCAGGACCAGACCGATGACAACTAACCGCATTTTCAGCTACAAGCCGTTGTGGAAACTCCTCATCGACAAAGACCTCAACAAAACGCAGCTCCAAGACCTCGCAGGCCTAAGCCCGGCCACCATGGCGAAACTCGGAAAGGGCAACAACGTCACAACTGACGTCCTTGTCCGCATCTGCGAAACCCTCGACTGTGATATCTCTGATATCTGCGAAATCGTCCCTGCTGATCAGAAAGAGAGGATCCAGTAATGTCGCAACAACGGCTCCAACTCACCTGGTACAACAAAGACAAAGCCCTCATTCCAACCGAGACCGGGAAGTACGGCTACACGTGGGTTGATCCTTCCGACCCCCGCTACTGCGAAACCCACACACTCATCTACAGTGATTACGTCCAAGGGGCCCAAAGCCCAAAGACCGAAGACTTCGAATACTCCGACCGCGCCGACCTCGAACCCCAAGACGACAACCTGCTCATCCTCGGTGAATCAGGCGACGTCCTCGAAGCCCTCACCGGCGTCCCAGAACTCGCCGACAAATACGTCGGCAAGGTGAAGCTGGTCTACATCGACCCGCCGTTTAACACGGCACAGACGTTCCCTTCGTACGAGGACAACCTTGAGCACTCGATCTGGCTCACCATGATGCGAGACCGACTGCTCCATCTAAAAAAGCTGCTTGCCGGAAACGGCTCGATCTGGGTGCATCTGGACGACGTTGAGGTACACCGGATGCGAGTGTTGTTGGATGAAGTTTTTGGTGCTGACCGATTCATCGCAACAGTCGTGTGGGAGAAGGATAAGGGCCGCAGAAACGACACCGATATATCTGGAGCACACGATCAAATACTGATCTATTCACCACTGGGCAAACAGTGGAAGAACGAACGCAATCTACTCCCGCGCCTTGCGTCGCAGGACGCTCGCTATCAGAATCCTGATAACGACCCGAGAGGCCCTTGGCTGCAGGGAGATAACGGAACCGCAAAAAGCGGAACTGAGAAAAACAGGTTTCCGGTCACTTTACCGTCTGGGCGAGTTGTCACCCCAAAAGGCCGCTATTGGCGTTTCAGTCCAGAAGGTCTGGCTGTAGCCCGCGCCGAGGGCCGAGTTTGGTTTGGAAAAGATGGTGACTCTCTCCCGGTTATTAAGCGCTATCTTACCGAGGTGCAGACCGGCCTCGTTCCGAGAACTTGGTGGAGCGCTGACGAAGCTGGGCACAATCAAGAAGCCAAGCGCGACCATCTAAACAAGATGTTCTCGGACGTTGATACCCCATTCTCGACCCCTAAACCAGAGCGTCTCCTTGAACGTATTATCCATATCGGCTCCAATCCTGGAGACATCGTGCTCGATGTCTTTGCTGGTTCAGGCACTACCGCTGCAGTGGCACAAAAGATGGGCCGTCGCTGGGTAACTTGCGAGCTGTTGGAGACAACGTTTGACACTTTTACACGTCCGCGGTTGGAAAAAGTTGTCCGGGACGAAGACGCAGGTGGAGTCACGATGACTATGGACCGGACTCTTAAGGCGACCACGTTGCTACCAGAAAAGTTTGAGGCCAAAGATTTGCAGGAGGCCACCAAGCTGCTGAACGCTATCGCAACGGAAGATAACATTGAAGAAAATGACGCCGCAGCAATCAAGGCAGTGAAGCGGCTATTGGAAACCGGCCCCTCGAAGACGCGCAACTGGCGTGGCGGCGGCGGTTTTCAGGTCGCGCACTTGTCTCCCTCGTGCTTTGACTACGACCCAGAGCTGGGCCGCGTCATTGTCACACCGGAAGCAACTGGCGATGTGTTGGTGGAGTCGGTGGCAGCGAACCTAGGGTTCTACCTGTTGCATCCGGATGATGATTATGTCTTCGACGGTCGTCGCGGTAATTCCTTGCTGAAAGTTGTCGAAGGTGTTGCGACCGTGGAGCAGGTCGATTGGCTGGTATCCCAGGTTCAGGAAGGCGAGACGATCGTGTTAGCTGCGACCAGTGTCATGGACGGTGTCCGCCAGCATCTGCGCCGGGCGTGTAAGGGATCGCGGGTGATTGCCATCCCGGATGACATTTTCCGCTACTCCGAAGGTGGTGACCGGTGATGGCTAAGCGACTCAACATCAGCTTCGACTCCGACTTGCTCGAAGCCATTAGCGCGGATTTCGACCTGCGCGCCCCGAACAAAGAAGCCCTCCGTCAGCTCATTTTCACCCTTGATGGTGATTACGACCCCGAGGTCCAGCAGGTGCTGAATCTGGCCACCGGTGTGGGTAAGACCTATCTCATGGCCGCTTTTGTGGAGTATCTGCGCAGCCAAGGTGTGGGCAATGTCGTGATTGTTACCCCTGGCAAGACTGTCCAGGCTAAGACAGTGCAGAACTTCACCCCAGGTGCACCGAAGTTCATCACCGGTTCTCCGGTCCCGCCCGAGGTGGTCACACCACAGGACTATTCAGCCTGGATCAACCGCACCAACGGATCGGCCATGCTGCCCTACGGGCGTGAGATCCCGATGCTGGCGTTCATCTTCAATATCCAGCAACTGATCGCTCCGAAAGATGTCGAAGGCGACACGCACGGCAGCACACAGGAGGCTATGCGTCGAAAGCCGCGCCGCTTCGACGAGAACGCCGGTGTTCTTTTCGACTATCTGACGGACCAAGAAGACCTGGTGGTTATTGCTGATGAGTCCCATCTCTACGGCACCACCGCGAAGGCCTTTAACGCGGCGTTGCGCGAGTTGGAGCCAGCGGCATCGATTGGATTGACGGCCTCGGTGGACAAGAAGAAGGACCATGTCATCTTCGAGTACCCGCTCTACCAGGCGATCAAGGATCAGTACGTCAAAGCCCCGGTGCTTGCTTTCCGTAAAGACGGCTACGGCACTGATCAGGCCTCCGAAGAACAGCAGCTGCGTGATGCTCTACAGCTGCGTGGGATTAAGCAGGCCTTCTACGATTCCTATGCTGCAAGCAACAACCGCAAGGGTGTCAATGCCGTGATGTTCGTCGTCTGTTCCGATGTTGAGCATGCGACCCAAGTTGCTGACTTGCTCCGCACCCCGGAGTATTTCGGACGTGATTCGGCGGTGCTGCAGGTGGACAACCAGCACGACGATGACGCAACGCAAAAGCTGCTGAATCGTCTCGACCAGCCCGATTCCCCGGTGCTGGCGGTTGCGAGTGTCAACAAGCTCAAAGAAGGCTGGGATGTGAAGAACATCGCGGTGGTTGTCACGCTGCGAGCGATGGCCTCTGAGGTGCTCACGCAACAGACGATGGGCCGTGGATTACGCCTACCATTTGGGCGCTACACCGGCGTGAGCCAGATCGATCAGCTCGACATTATTGCCCACCAATCCTTCAAAGAACTCTTGGCAGCCGAGAACGTCCTTCAGCAGTTCGGCCTTGACGAGGCAGTTAAAGCGACCGAACAAGAGGAAATCGAAAAGGCTATTCGTCATGCAGTTGAAGGCCAAGAAGGCACAGGCGGCGAGGCTCAAGCATTAGGTGGCACCTCACCCATCCAGCCGGTAGCCGATGCAGGTGAACAACCGGGGGGACTCGATGCGCCAGCAACGGGGCGCGGAAAGTCGAGCCTGAATTCTGCTGGGCAGACTCTTGGCGTAGGTGTTCGTCTCCTTGACGACAACGTTGCAGATGACAGCACTGAATGTGAGGCCGTCTCAGTCGACCGTAGTCCGGCCTTCGCCGATGTTTCCTACCACTTCCCGGTCACGACGATCACCGTTCAGCAGCCCCCGATTGAGCTATCTGAGATTGCTGACGAGCGGATCGAACAAGCTGCTCGGAGAGTGACCTCTGCAGGTGATGTGATGTACCGCAAGGAGATCATCGCCGCCGTTGGGAAAGGGCTACGGGTAGCGGATGTTGAGAGCGCTGAAGTAGACTCCATCCCGATCCCTGACGATGATGCCCGTCAGGCACTGACCAGGCTCATCATGAACATGAATCTGGTGCCAAAGACTAAGCCTATGGCTCGCTACATCGACACCTACTTGGTGCCGAAGTTCATGAAGAATGTTCCCTTTGAAGACTGGACAGTGAAATCCCTGGCCTCGGCCCAGTCGTTGCTACAGCAACTCGTCCACGCCTATGTGGTAGACACATTGCGCTCCACCCGCGAAGTACCGATCGTTCATCCAAAGAAGCTACCCGGCGACGGTTACAGCCTGCCCCTGGGAGAGAAAATCCACGACCAAATCGACTCACGAGACGATTTCGTGCGTGGACGGGTCTACGGAGGTTGGTTCAAGTCATTGTTTGAGGCGGAACACTTCGATTCCTACAGCGGCGAGCACCAGTTGGCGAAACTGCTCAACACCTCGCCCAGTATCCAGTGGTGGCACCGCCTGCATCCGCAGGACAACGCGTTCATCTACTTCAACTCGAAAGACCGCTACTTCCCAGACTTCGTTGCTAAGGACACCGACGGCGTCCACTGGATCATCGAAGGCAAGAGCGAACAAGGCAGGGACGATGCTCAGGTCCAAGCCAAACGCCAGGCTGCCGAGTCGCTGGTGCGCAAGATGATCGCTGACGATACCTACGCGGGCCAGCACTGGGGCTACCTGATTGCCTACGAGAAGGACATCGAAAGCTCTGAATCATGGTCTGATCTCAAGGCACTGGCACAGCCAGTTAACAACGTCCTCTGAGCTTCTGGTGGGCGTAAAGTTTCGGCGTCCACCGCATTGGCCAGTCAAGGGTCACCACGTCAGCGGTGATGAAGACGAAACCGAGGCGGTGGTCGTTGAGCATGCATCCACCTTCGACAATGCTGAGGAAGTCTGGCAGGAACAGGACGGGATCACTGGATAGGCGCAGCAGTGTGCGCTTTGCTTTGTTCTCGGGACTATCCTCTGAGTAGTGGACACACTGTGACCGTGCCAAAATGGAACGGAGAAATTGAGTCCCTAACACGATGCCTATCAAAACCTAGGACGACGAGTTCAAGGACTACGCCATCCGCGTGTACGAGACCACCGAGGGTGCGTCCTATAAGGGAATCACCGCGGCCCTCGGGATTTCTCGCGGTACCTTGCAACAGTGGGTGCAGCGCGTCCGGCTCGAGCGAGGCGAGTCTTCGGACCGTCCCTCGAATCGTTCCTCGGCGGTGGCGCTCCCCGGTGCGGAATCGGCCGAGGAAGAGCTGGCCCGGCTAAGGTCGGAGAACCGTGCGTTGCATGTCGAGACACGGAAGCTGGCCGAGGAGCGCGACATCTTGCGCAGGGCCACGAAGTATTTCGCGGCAGAGACGACCTGGTGATCCGCTTCCAGTTCGTTGAAGAGAACCGGGCCACCTACGCGGTGAAGCGGATGTGCCGGGTGCTGGAGATCCGTCGCTCCAGCTACTACAAATGGCGTGAGGGGATCGAGGCCCGCCAGGTGCGGGTCCACGCCGATCAGCTGCTGGTGGACCGGATGGACGCGTTGAATCAGGAGTGGGACGGCACCTTGGGTTCCCGGCGGATGACCTGTTACCTCAACGAGCAGGACGGGCAGGATCTGGTGAATCACAAGCGGGTCGAACGGGTGATGCGCGAGCACCGGATGCAGGGCGTGCATTTGCGGAAATGATAGGTGACGACGGTCTAAGACCCCGGGGCGCAGGTGTTCGGAGATCTCGTGCGCCGGAACTTCACTGCCCAGGCCGTGGGGCAGGTGTATGTCGGTGGCATCACTTACCTGCCCTACGTGGCAAAGGGCGAGTTCCTCTACTTGGCCACGGTCATCGATGTGTGCTCGCGCTGGCTGGTGGGCTGATCGATCGCCGAGCATATGCGCACCAGCCTGGTCGAAGACGCGCTGCAGGACGCTCGGGGCACGCGCGGGACGCTGGATGGCGCGGTGTTCCATTCCGACCATGGGCGGCAGTACACCTGCAGTGATTTCCAGGCACTGTGCCGGGCGTTCGGTGTACGTCAATCCATGGGCCGTATCGGGTCCAGCGCCGATAACGCGTTGGCCGAGTCGTTCAATGCGTCGCTCAAGCGCGAGACCTTGCAGGGAGCGAAGCGGTGGGCGACGAAGTAAGAATGCCGGCACGAGGTGTTCCGGTGGATCATGCGGTGCAACAGCAGGATCCATTCGGGAATCGCGTATCTGGCTCCGGTTGTCTTCGAAGACCGGGAGTCGGTTAAAGTATTGTCTGCAGCCTAGATTTTTCCGTGCTGTGTCCACTATTTAGGGTGCATCCCCGTGTTTCATCTTCCAAATAACAGTCACCGGGAAAATTATTCACTTGCCAGGAATATGTGCTCAATGGCTCGCCCGAACTACTAATCTGGAACTACACCGCGTGCAGACGCGCAACGTTGTCCCGCACAACCGCCGCGAAGTCCCCGCCCGACGCAGCAAACACCTGCCGCTGTAGCTGGTACTCCGCGCCACGCTCGATCAACCGAATGATGCCTTGCAGTTCGTCTACACACCCGAGTTGCTCGGCCACCGGAGTGAGCCGCTCGACTTCCTGGCGTAGGTGCTCGGTCACCAACATTTCATCCCCCTGAGCGTTGAGGATGATGATGGCATCCAGCCCATAGCGAGCGGCGCGCCACTTGTTCTCCACACGGAACCATGGCGGCATGACCGGGATTTTGTACCCGGCCTCGAGGCTCAGCGACATGTCGTGCACCAGGCACTGCGTCAGGGCGGTGATCGCCTCGATGTCGGCCAGCGAGCTGACGCCGTCGCAGATGCGCATTTCCACGGTGCCCAGACGGGGGACCGGGCGGACATCCCAGCGGATCTCGGAGACATCATCGATGACTCCGGTGTGGGTCATATCCGCCACGTAGGCTTCGTACTCGGACCACGAGTTGAAATGCACGGGAATGCCTGCGGCCGGCAGCTGCTGGAACATCAGTGCGCGCTGGGAGGCGTAGCCGGTGTCTTCTCCGCCCCAATAGGGGCTGGAGGCGCTCAGGGCCTGGAAGTGCGGCTGGTAGTTGATCAGCCCGTCGGTGATCGGCAGAGCCTTCTCCCGCGAATCCAGCCCCACGTGGACGTGTACGCCGTAGATCACCATCTGCCGACCCCACCATTGGGTGCGGTCGATGAGCTTGGCGTAGCGGTCCTTGTCGGTCACGGGCTGCGAGGTGGGGGCCGCGAAGGGGTGGGACCCTGCCGAGTAGAGGTCCACGCCCAGCGGCGCGGTGGTCTCGATGAGCAGGCGCACGTTTTGGCGCAGCTCGTCGCCGGCCTGCGCCACGGTGTTGTGCACGCCGGTGACGATCTCCACCGTGTTCATCAGCAACTCGGGCTTGATGGTTGGGTGCTCTTGATCGAGTTCCAGGCCGGCCTGCCGCTTCAAGCGGTTCAGCACCTCTTCGGCGATGGAGCACAGGTCGGCGCCATCGCGGTCGACCAGCGCGATTTCCCACTCCACGCCGATGGTGGATTGCGCCGAGTCGGCGAACTCGATTTTTTGCACGGTGCTCCTGAGGCTCTGACCACGACCCGGTTTTTGGGGTCGCGTAGGGACGATCTGTAACTAGTTTAGTTTTCTCTCCGTCCACTCGGCGTAAAAGTGACGACATATGCGCAGGAGAGATGGGGCACTACAGGGCTTCGGCCTCGATTGCCACCCGACGCTCGCCGACGCGCGCCAAAATCAGCGTGGCCTTGCCCTTGGCCGTTTTAGGGGCCCCGGCTAACAATAGCCGCCGCAACTCCTCCGGGGTGACGTCCACACCGCGCTTCTTGATTTCCAGGGTACCGATGCCGTTGCTGCGCACCCAGGTGCGCAATTTCTTCACGTTGTAGTCGTGGACGGCGAGTACCTTGTAGCCGCGTGCGAAAGGCGTCGAGAGTGCCTCGTCGTGGGTGAAGTAGGCGATGTGTTCATCCAGCAACCCGCCGCCGATGGATTCGAGCAACGTGCCAATCAGGTGCGAGCGGATCACGGCGCCGTCCGGCTCGTAGATGTAGGACCCCAGCTCGACTACGGGCGCCGGGGCGTCCTCGCTGGCGGGGTGGTCGCTGACCAGCTCATGGGCGCCGTCGCTGTCGATGACCAGCGCGGCACGGGATACCTCGGGGCGGCGCAGCGCACCGAAGAAGAGGCATGCCTCGATGACCGAGCCGTGGTCGGAGATCCACTGGGTTTCGGCACCCACCGGAATCGCCTCGTGGGGGAGTCCTGGTCCCAGCTTGACCGCGACCTTGAATCCGTCGTCGACGAGTTTCTCGACGAAGGACAGGGGAGGGGAGAATGCCTCCGGGTCGAAGATGCGCCGGGTGGAGCCACGGTGCTCTTCGCGGCGCGCCGGATCCAGCCACACGCCGTCGATGCCGTCCAGATCCACGTCCTCGGCGCGGGAGTGCACCACGCGGGCGGTATCGAAGGGCATCAGGTTCAAGGTGGCGGCCGCGGCGGTGGTCTCATCCATTTCCACCGCGGTGACCTCCAGCCCCGCGCTGGCCAGGGCGATGGAGTCGGCCCCGATGCCGCAGCCGAGATCTGCCACGTGCTGGCAGCCGGCCTCGGTGAAGCGGCGGGCATGAAGGCCCGCGATGGTCAGGCGTGTGGACTGCTCCAGTCCCGCAGGGGTGAAGATCAGGGAATCGGCGAAGGGGCCGAACTTCACGCGTGCCCTGTACCGCAGCTGCGCCTGGGCGAGCACCGCACGCACCACATCCGGGTCATGTCCGGCTTTGCGTAGTTTCTCGTTGACCGACCACGCGGCGTCCTTGGAACCCACGGACGAAGGATCGATGGTCGCCAAGAGCTCCCACCCGGCAGGGCTGAGCAGGGAAGCGAACTGGTCTTTGAGTGTGGGGTCGTTGGAAGCCTGAGCCATGTTTCCAGCCTATCGGAGTCGGGTGCCGCGACCGTGCCATGGAATGTTACGCAATTATGTCGTAGCGAACTGCCGTCGACCAGAACTCCGGAAACGGCCACTTAGGCCCGCCGAATCTTCTGAAAGACTCGTTGAACAGGGAAGATATGTGAAACATTAGCATAAGTAACCCTAATGCTTTACTAGGGCGAGCATCAGCAAATGCGTCACATTTGATAAGCGATCCCCGCGGTTGGGTAGCACTGCGTCCGGCCGCATGTATCGTGCCCGGTCGCCGTCGGGCGCAGTGCAGGCCGCTGCGCGCATCCCGACCCCCTCCGGCCCGCTGCCCCTGTGATTCAGGTCGCAGCACCCCTGCTTTCTGGTGTTCCATATCACCGTGAGCAAAGTAATTCTGGATCAGGACCACGCGCCGGCCGAGCAATCGCCGGACGCGAACCCAAGCGCAACGACGCGCCAACGGCCCGCGGGGGCCACCGACCTCAAGCGAGGGCTCAGTAGCCGTCACCTGCAAATGATCGCCATTGGCGGTTCCATCGGTACCGGCCTCTTCGTGGCCTCGGGTGGCAGCATTGCCGCCGCCGGTCCCGGCGGTGCACTGGTTGCCTTCGCCGCGGTCGGCCTCATGGTCTTCCTGCTGATGCAGTCGCTGGGGGAGATGACCGCCAAGATTCCGGTGGCCGGCTCCTTCCAAACCTTCGCCACCCGCTTCGTTTCGCCTTCCTTCGGGTTCGCGATCGGCTGGAACTACTGGTTAAACTGGGCGATCACCGTGGCCGCCGAACTGGTGGCCGCAGGCATTGTGATGGACTTCTGGCTGCCGCAGGTTCCAGGATGGGTCTGGGCCGGCGTTTTCCTCGCCTTGCTGACCGGATTGAACGCCCTCTCGGCCAAGGCCTTCGGCGAAGGTGAATTTTGGCTGGCCATGATCAAGGTCGTCACCGTGGTGGTCTTCCTCGTGGCCGGAACGCTGATGATCTTCGGCATCATCGGCGGACAAAGCGACCCGCTGGGCAACTGGCGCGACGCCAAGGACGTCTTCCACGGTGGCTGGCTCTCGATCATCTCCGTCTTCATGATCGCCGGCTTCTCCTTCCAGGGCACCGAACTGGTCGGCGTGGCCGCCGGCGAGGCGAAGAACCCGCGCCGAGAAGTACCCAAGGCCATCCGCAAGGTGTTCTGGCGCATCATGATCTTCTACATCGGCGCCATCTTCGTCATCGGCTGCTTGGTACCGCTCACCGACCCGAGCCTGCTCTCCAGTGGCGAGGCCGACGTGGCCTCCTCGCCCTTCACCCTGGTCTTCGAGAACGCCGGCATCGCCTTCGCCGCCGCCCTGATGAACGCCGTGATCCTCACCGCGATCCTCTCGGCCGGTAACTCCGGGCTCTACGCCTCCACCCGTATGCTCTACTCGATGGCGCTGGACGGTAAGGCCCCGAAGGCCTTCGGCAAGCTCAACCGCCGCGGCGTGCCGATGACCGCGCTGATGGCTACCGCCGCCGTGGGACTCTTCGGCTTCCTCACTGCGCTGGTCGGCCAGGGTGCCGCCTACGCCTGGCTGCTGAATGTCTCGGGTCTCTGTGGCTTCATCGTCTGGGTTGGCATCGCGATCTCGCACTATCGCTTCCGCCGTGGCTACATCGCCCAGGGTGGCGATGTGCGCGATCTACCCTACAAGGCCTCGTTCTTCCCGCTTGGCCCACTGGTGGCCTTCGCGATGCTGCTGATCGTCATCGCCGGTCAGAACTACGAGGCCGTACTGGCCGGCCGCGGCCTGGAGGTACTCTCCGCCTACATCGGCCTGCCGGTCTTCCTGGCCCTGTGGATCGGGCACCGTCTGGTGACCAAGTCCAAGATGGTTACGCTCTCCGCGATGGACCTGAGCTCCCCGGCGGATATCGACGAACCGGCGGATTCCGCACGTCGCTAGCGCCTCCACTTGGCCGCGGCTTTCGGTAGCCGCGGCGCTCGCCGGACACGACACGGGCCGAGCATTAGCACTCACCTTGACCGAGTGCTAATGCTCGGCCTAAAGTCATCCATAGGTGCCGCGCATGCAAATGCGCGCACACCGCCTGACTGGATACCGCCAACTGGCACCGCGACGACGGTTGGTCCAATGCCATAGGGCGCTTTCCCTACAACCATTGGTTCATACACGAAAAGGAGAGACCGTGTCCGTCTCCATCAAGCCGCTCGAAGACCGCATTGTCATCAAGCAGGTCGAAGCCGTCACCACCACTGCATCGGGTCTCGTGATCCCGGACTCCGCCAAGGAGAAGCCGCAGGAGGGCACCGTTGTAGCCGTGGGCCCGGGTCGCATCGACGACAACGGCAACCGCGTTCCGCTGGACGTTGCCGAGGGCGACGTTGTGCTCTACTCCAAGTACGGTGGCACTGAGGTCAAGGTCGGCGCCGAGGAGTACCTGGTGCTCTCGGCTCGCGACGTGCTGGCCGTCGTCGTTAAGTAACGACGCACCCCACATAAACCGACCAAGCCCCGCGATCCGCACCCTACGAAGCGGTGCGGGGCTTGGCGTCGTTTAGGACCTCTAGCATTCAGGAGTCAATGCATGGCTAAGCAGCTAGCATTCAACGAGGAAGCGCGCCGCGCCCTCGAAGCGGGCATCGACAAGCTCGCAAACACCGTGAAGGTCACCCTCGGCCCACGCGGCCGTAACGTGGTGCTCGCCAAGACCTGGGGCGCCCCGACCATCACCAACGACGGCGTGACCATCGCCCGCGATATCGATCTTGAAGATCCCTACGAGAACCTTGGCGCGCAGCTGGCCAAGGAGGTCGCCACCAAGACCAACGACGTCGCCGGCGACGGTACCACCACCGCCACCGTGCTCGCCCAGGCGCTGGTCCGCGAGGGTCTGAAGAACGTGGCCGCCGGCGCGGCCCCGGGCGAGATCCGCAAGGGCATCGAACTGGCCACCGAGGTCGTCTCCCAGGCGCTGGCCGCCAACGCCGTGGCCGTGGAGGACAAGGTGGCCAACGTGGCCGCCATCTCCGCCCAGTCCGAGGAAATCGGTGACCTGCTCGCCGAGGCCTTCAAGACCGTGGGCACCGACGGTGTGATCACCATCGAGGAATCCTCCACCACCGCCACCGAGCTCGTGGTCACCGAGGGTATGCAGTTCGACAAGGGCTACCTCTCCCCGCAGTTCGTCACCGACGTCGAGCGTCAGGAAGTCGTCCTCGAGGACGCACTGATCCTGATCAACCCGGGCAAGATCGGTACCGTGGCAGAATTCCTGCCGCTGCTGGAAAAGGTGCTCGAAACCAAGAAGCCGTTGCTGATCATTGCCGAGGACGTCGAGGGCGAAGCCCTGTCCACCCTGGTGGTCAACAAGCTGCGCGGCCTGCTGAACGTGGCAGCCGTGAAGGCTCCGGGCTTCGGCGACCGCCGCAAGGCCATGATGCAGGACATCGCGATCCTCACCGGCGCCCAGGTCGTCTCCTCGGAGCTCGGCCTGCAGCTGGACCAGGTCGGCACCGAGGTGCTCGGCTCGGCCCGCCGCGTGACCATCACCAAGGACTCGACCACCATCGTCGATGGTGCCGGTACCGAAGAAGATGTCAATGACCGCGTCGCCCAGCTGAAGGCAGAGCTGAACCGCACCGACTCGGAGTGGGACCGCGAGAAGCTCTCCGAGCGCCTGGCCAAGCTGGCCGGCGGCATCGGCGTGATCAAGGTTGGCGCTTCCACCGAGGTGGAGCTCAAGGAGCGTAAGCACCGCATCGAGGACGCCGTGGCTTCCACCCGCGCCGCCCTCGAAGAGGGCATCGTCGCCGGTGGCGGTACCGCCCTGGTCGACGCGCTGAAGGCACTGGACTCCGACGCCTCGGTGGCCGGTCTGGAAGGCGACGTCGCCGCAGGTGTGGCCATTGTGCGCCGCGCCCTGGTGCAGCCGCTGTTCTGGATCGCCACCAACGCCGGATTCGACGGCGCCGTGGTGGCCTCCAAGGTGGCCGAACTGCCCGCCAACGAGGGCTTCAACGCCCGCAGCGGCCAGTACGAGAACCTGCTGCACGCAGGCGTCATCGACCCGGTCAAGGTCACCCGTTCGGCTCTGCGCAACGCCGCCTCCATCGCGGCGCTCGTGCTGACCACCGAAACCCTCGTGGCCGAAAAGCCGGAGGAGAACGCTGAGGAAGGCCACGGCCACGCTCACTAGGCGGTCGTGACCGACCGGTCATAAATCCAATCAACGGCGGCAAGTCGGCGATGCACCACGTCATCGCGGGCTTGCCGCCGTTGTTTTCCGCCAAAGATCACGAATTGGTAAACTTGTGGGTTGGATCGCCTCATGGGGAGGCGTACCGCACACCCGCCGCCTGCCAGAAAGCCACAACGTGAGAGAGCCGAGCACCTCGACGCCGACCCGGCCCGTAGCTTCCGCACACCGTAGCGACGTGCAGGGCCTGCGTGCCCTCGCCGTGCTGCTGGTCATGTGCTACCACATCTGGTTCTCCCGCGTCTCCGGCGGGGTCGACGTCTTCCTGATGCTCTCGGCCTTCTTCCTCACCGGATCGCTGCTGCGCACCGCACAGCGCGGACAACGGCTGAACCTGCCGGCGCACTGGGCCCGACGTTTCGGCCGACTGATTCCGCAGGCCGCCCTGGTGATCGCTGTGACCGCCGCAGCCAGCTGGTGGCTGCTACCCAGCCAACGCTGGCCCGATATCATCGATCAGGGCCGCGCCAGCCTGCTCTACCGGCAAAACTGGTTCCTAGCCGACACCAGCGTGGACTACTACGCCTTCAACAACCTCTCGGCCTCCCCGCTGCAACACTTTTGGTCGCTCTCCGTCCAAGGGCAAATCTTCATCCTCTGGCCGCTACTCATCGGCCTGGCCGTGCTGCTCTGGAGGCTCACCGCCCGCAAGATCCCGCTGGCGCTCATCGCCGGAGGAGTGTTCGGGGTCGTCTTCCTCGTCTCGCTGAGCTTCTCCATCCGGCTCACCAATGCCGATCAGCAGCTGGCCTACTTCCACACCGGCACCCGGCTCTGGGAGTTCGCCCTCGGCTCGTTGCTGGCCATCGCGCTCCCGTTGCTCCAGAAGCTTCCCGAGGTGCTGCGTCGCTATGCCGGCTGGGCCGGGTTGGCCGTGCTGGTTAGCTGCGGTGCCTGGCTGGACGTGCAGGGACGCTTCCCGGGCTACCTGGCCCTGGTGCCGACGCTGGCCGCCGCCGCGCTGATCATCGCCCCGGCCGCCGCGGAGAAGCGAAACCCGGCCTACCTGCTGTCCTTCGGGCCGCTGGTCCGCCTCGGCGATCTGTCCTACGGGATGTACCTCTGGCACTGGCCGCTGCTGGTGATCACCCTCGAACTGCTCGGGGTGCCGCAGCTCGGCGCCTTCTGGGGCCTGGCGATCATTCTGGCCGCCATCGGGCTGTCCTGGTTGAGCACCCGCTACGTCGAGCAGCCGGTACGAAGCTTCAGCGAACAGCCCGGCGGGAACTTCTCCTGGCGCCCGGTGGGCCGCCAGGTCATCGCCGCCGGAATGGCCGTGCTCTTGGCCGCGGTGCCGCTGGCCGCCTGGCAGCAGTCGCTGGATCACCGTGCGGCAATCGCCGCCTCGCAGTCGCCGATCACCGATAACCCGGGGGCCGCCGCCTCCGCCGACTGGCAGCCCGAACGCACCGCGTTGACCCTGCCGCTGGGCACCGAACTGGATGACCAGTGGCAGAGCCCGGGGGTGGCCTGCGAGCGCGGGCCCTCCCCGGAAGACTCGCGGCTGGCCGAATGCCGCCAGTCGCCGGACGCCGCGCGCACCGCCGACGTGGTGCTGGTCGGCGACTCTCACCTGCAGCACTTCTCCGTGGCGCTCACCGCGGCCATCGAGGCCGAGGGCAAGAGCTGGGTGGTGTTACATCACCCGGGCTGCCGCTTCGGTTCCCCGGAGGATGCGGCCGAATCCGAATCTTGTGCCAACTTCCAGGTCGCCGCCTCCGAGTACCTGGCCGAGCGCAAGCCCAAGGAGGTGATCACCGTGGGCACCCGCACCGAGCCGGAACCCGACGAATTTGGGCGCACCGCCGCCGACCGAGAACACATCGTCAGTGGCTACCGCGAGGTGATCGAACCGCTGTTGGACTACGGGGCCACCGTGGTGGCGCTGCGCGATACCCCGCGCTACGACTACCGGATCCCGGACTGCGTGGAAAAGAACAAAAAGGACATCGCCAGCTGCGATGCACCACGTAACGAGAAGCTGGCCGAGCTCAACCCGCTGCACACGGTCACCTGGGATCGGGAGCTTCCCGGACGTTTGGTTCCCTTGGACTTTTCCGAGCTGCTCTGCCCGGAGGGCACCTGCAAGGCGGTCATCGGCAACGTGCTGGTGTACATCGACAATGAGCACCTCTCGCGCACCTTTATCAAGAGCGCCGCCGAGCCGATCGCCCGCGGTTACCGGCAGGCGTTGGCCAAGGCCGCGGACGCGAGACGTTAGCTTCGCCACACCCGCTCGGTGCGGCATCGTGGGAAAGCGCAAATACCTCTACCATTGAAGCAACCTCCGCTACCCGCTTTGAAAGGTTCACCACCCGTGACTGAGTTCAACCCCTTTGCCCTCGAAGGACTGACCTACGACGACGTGCTACTGTTGCCCGGTCCCACGGACGTGATCCCCTCGGATGCGGACACCACCACCCGCTTCACCAAGCGCATCAACATTCAGGTGCCGATCTCCTCCGCCGCCATGGACACCGTCACCGAGGCCGGTATGGCCATCGCACTGGCCCGCCAGGGCGGCATCGGCGTGATCCACCGCAACCTGTCCATCGAGAACCAGGCCAAGCAGGTGGACCAGGTCAAGCGCAGCGAATCGGGCATGATCTCCGACCCGGTCACCGTCGCCCCGGGCGCCACCCTGGCCGAATGGGACGAGCTCTGCGCCCAGTACCGCGTCTCGGGTCTGCCGGTGGTCGACGAAAACCGCAAGCTACTCGGCATCATCACCAACCGCGACACCCGCTTCGTGCCGCGCGAAAACTACCTCACCACCAAGGTCTACGAGGTCATGACCGGCATGCCGCTGGTCACCGCCACCGAGGGCGTGGCCCGCGAGAAGGTCATCGAACTGCTCTCCACCCACCGCATCGAGAAGCTGCCGTTGGTCGACGACGAGGGCCGACTGACCGGTCTGATCACCGTCAAGGACTTCGACAAGGCCGAGCAGTACCCGCTGGCCACCAAGGATGAGGACGGCCGCCTGCGCGTGGCCGCCGCCGTCGGCTTCTTCGGCGAAGGCTACGAGCGCGCCATGACGCTGATCGACGCCGGCGTAGACGCACTGGTCGTGGACACCGCCAACGGCCACTCCAAGGGTGTGCTGGAGATGATCGCTAAGCTCAAGGCCGATCCGGCCGCCGCCCACGTGGACGTCATCGGCGGCCAGGCCGCCACCCGCGAGGGTGCCCAGGCGTTGATCGACGCCGGCGCCGACGCCATCAAGGTCGGCGTGGGCCCGGGCTCCATCTGCACCACCCGCGTGGTCGCCGGTGTCGGCGTCCCGCAGGTCACCGCCATCTACGAATCCGCCAAGGCCGCCATCCCGGCCGGCGTGCCGCTGATCGCCGACGGCGGCCTGCAGCACTCCGGCGACATCGGCAAGGCCCTGGTCGCCGGTGCCGACTCGGTGATGCTCGGCTCGCTGCTCGCCGGCACCGCCGAAGCCCCGGGCGACCTGGTCTTCATGAACGGCAAGCAGTTCAAAACCTACCGCGGCATGGGCTCGCTGGGCGCCATGCAGACCCGCGGGAAGAACACCTCCTACTCCAAGGACCGTTACTTCCAGGCCGACGTGCCCACCAACGAGAAGCTCATCCCCGAAGGCATCGAGGGCCAGGTGCCGTACCGCGGCCCGCTCTCGGCCGTGGTGCACCAGCTGGTCGGCGGCCTGCGCCAGACCATGTTCTACGTGGGCGGCCCGACCATCCCGGAACTGAAGGAGCGCGGCAAGTTCGTGCGCATCACCGCCGCGGGCCTGAAGGAATCGCACCCGCACGACATCATGATGACCGTCGAGGCCCCGAACTACCGCCGCTAGGCCACGGCTCTCCTCGGCTAACGAATCACCAGAACTCCCCGCGTTCCCCGCCCGGTGCCCGACACCGCGCAGGGCAGGCGGGGAGTTCTGCGTTAACCACCCTCGCCGCTCCTGCCACCGAGGGCTTTTCCACAGTTCGACGCCGGCCGCCGGGCCACCATGTCGCCCGGGGTGATTCTGGGCCCATGAACCACACGGCCCTGGCGCAGCGAGTCGACATCCTGCGCGAGCTTCTCGACCCGGCACCGCGGCAGTGCACGCCCGCGAGCGACGGTGCCCGGCTACGCGCGCTGGGGGAGCTGGGCACCGCCTTCCTGCAACAACTGCGCGAGGAAATGGCCGCCTGCGACGATCCGCGGCTGGCTCTCGAATTGGCCGGCATTGCCGAGTCCCTCGGGCATGAAAGCACCCGGTTGCGCATCCTCGCCGCCGACCGGCTCGCAGCCAGCAACGCCCACCTGATGCAGGCCGAGGAATTCGATGCACTGCGCCAGAACCCACCGGAAACCAACACCCCCGCCACATTCTGCACCGGCCGTCCGCTCTTTGGCACTCCGGCCCAACTGCTGGCCAGCTGGGTGGGCATACCCCTGGCCTCCGCCCGCCGCCGGGTCGCCGACGCCGCAGACCTCATTGCCCGCCGCGATGCTACCGGCACCTTGCTGCCCCCACGCTTCACCCACTTGGCCGCGCTCTTTGCCGACCCGCAGCAAAACCCCGACCCCGTCTTGGAAACCAGCGCCAAAATCGCCAAACATGAACCGCCCGATACCAGCTTCGACGGCGAACCCACCGCACCCACCCTGCGGCATCACGACGGCCGGGCCATCGAGGAACACGCCGCTCAGGTGCTCAGCACCGCCACCAGCGTCCCCGAGGCGCGCCGGCACATCAACGAGCTGGTCGCCACCGCGGCGGACGACCCGGAGACCAGCGATCCGGTCGCACTACGCCGCGGGCTCTTCCGGCTCCCGGAACGCAGCACCCTGACCCGCGAGTACCTGCTACGGGTAAGCACCCTCGAGGCCGAGCGGCTCGAATCCTTCCTCGCCCACGCCAATAACCCGCGGACCAAGGCCGGCCAAGCGGCCCGCCGAAACCCCAACCCCGGCACCGAAGCGGGCACCAATCCCACGGCCACCGATGCGGCCACAGCCGATTTCCTGCCCGAGGGAGCCGAGGCGCAACGCTGGGAGGACGAACCGGCAGCCGAGGCCACCGTGGCCGAACGCGGATTAAACGCCCTGCTCGCGTTGCTGACCTTTGACCACCGAAGCCAACGGGCAACCGGTGATCCGCAGACAGTAACCGGTCAGCAACTGACCATCACGAGCCAGGTGCCCCGCCTACTGCTCCCAGGCGACTCAGGAGCCAACTACCCGGCGATACGTCCGGAAGTCATCGTGCACCTCCGCATCGAGGATTTACGCGACCTCGCCGCCGGCGATGCCCGCACCGCACACGGGGCCAAGTTGCCGCCCGGCCAACTTCGCCAACTCCTCTGCGACGCCAACTTGCTGCCAGCGATCTTCAACGGGCGCGGCGAACTACTGGACTACGGGCGAGCCCAACGCATCGTCCCGGACAAGCTCAAACGGGCGGTGCTCGCCCGAGACCGCGGCTGCCTCGTGCCCGGCTGCACCGAACCACCCGAACGACTGGAATTTCACCACATCGACCCATGGCACAAGGGCGGGCGCACCTGCCTGAGCAACCTCGGGCCCGGCTGTCTGGGCCATCACCTCGACTATGACTCCGGCCGGATCAAACTGGTGTTCCGCGATGGGCTGCCGTGGGTGATCCTGCCACCGCACCTGGACCCGGAACAAAAACCGCGCCGCAACACCTACTGGGACGACCTCGCCGCCTAACGCCCCGATGCCGTCCGGGCCCTTATGCCCCGTAGAATGGTGCCTCGGTCCGCCCACGCCCCACGGCGTACATCACCACGCGGACCGCGCCCGTGGCGCAACCACCCACGGGCACCGGCGTGAGGGAAGGACGGGTCGTGGCCCAACCGAAAAACATCAAGAAGCAGGTGCGTGCCCGCATGGAGTGCACCGGTGAAAGCTACACCACCGCACGCAAGAACATTCTCGACGGCAAGCCCGAAAGCCCGAAGGCTGTGCGCGCCGCGGCCGCCCGCACCGGCACCAAGCCCGGCACCGGCACCAAGCCCGGCAACGGAGCCAATTCTGCGGCCAAACCCAAGCCCACCCCGCAGTCTGCGGCACCTGCCGTCGAGGAAGAGGAACTACCCGAGTACCCGGCGCCCGAACATGTGGTGCAGTACGACGCCGCCCTCTGGCAGCGTGTCTTGACCCAGGCCGGGGTCACCCACCTAATGACCGGGCAGCCGCTGAGCCAAGAACTTCTCGCCGGGCTGGCCGGAGGCATCGGCTTCACCGCCTTCACCCACCTCGACGAAGACGAGCCCAGCGCCACGCTGATGACCCGCTCGCACGGCGAACCTTTCACCGCGACCCTGTTGGCGCGCTGCGGCGCCACCATCAACGAGCGCACCACCAATTCACCGGAACGCGCCGCGGACTACCTGGACACGGGACTGGACGCCGGCCGGGCGGTTGTGGTGCGTGTCGCCGTCCACGCCCTGCCCTGGGTGTCCGACGAAGGGATCGACCCACAGGACACCATCGACGTGGCCGTGGTGGGGGAGCACGAGCAGTTCCTGCTGATCGATGACGGCTCCGGCTCGCTGGCGCCAATCACCCCTGAAGACCTCGCTACCGCCCGCGCCTCACGCAAACGCGATAAGCACTGGCAGGCCTGGGTGCCAACCACGCGCGGACCGGAACTGGAGACGCTTCGCGGCAATATTCTGCAGGCCATCGAAGCCACCACCGGCTACCTGCTCGGCCACCGCGAGTCGCGTTCCGTTCCGCCGCACCTGGCCCGCCACTACGGCATCGCCGGGATGCGTTGGCTTGCGGAGAAGCTCGCCGACACCGACTCACCACGTGGCTTCAACGCCTTGCTGACCACCGAAGAACGTATCAACACCGTTTTCGACGAGTTCTGTGCCGCTTTCACCGAGACCCGACTGGCCGGCCCCGAAGGGCTGCGCGGACTGTACGCGGAGTTCCTTGATGAAGCCGCCGCGCTGCCCGGCTTGGAAGACCTCGCCGAACACGCGGCCGCCTACCAGCGCGTCGGTGAGCATTGGGAAGAACTGATCGGCCAATTCTCCGCCCAGATCGACCCGGAGACACGCGCCGAGGCATTCACCACCGCCGGGCAGACACTGCAACGTATCGCCGACGCCGAAGAGCAGGCCGCCCGCAACCTCGAGCAATGCGCCCAGCGGCTGGCCGCGAACTTGATAACCTAGTGTGGTGACTAACGAGATTGAGATCGGCCGCGGCAAGCGCGCCACCCAGGCATACTCCCTTGACGACGTGGCGGTCGTCCCGAACCGCCGCACCCGCGACCCGAAGGACGTCTCGGTGTCTTGGCAGATCGACGCCTTCAAGTTCGATACCCCGATCCTCGGCGCCCCGATGGACTCGGTGACCTCCCCGGCCACCGCCATCGCCCTGGGCAAGCTCGGCGGTCTGGGCGTGCTGAACCTCGAGGGTCTCTGGACCCGCTACGAGGACCCGGAGTCGGTGCTACGCGAAATTGCCGCCCTGCGCGAGGAGTCCGCCCAGCGCAGCAATCCGGCGATCACCGCCAAGCTGCAGGAACTCTACGCCGCCCCGATCCAGCCGGAGCTGATCGGCGCCCGTCTGGCCGAAATTCGCGAGGCCGGCGTGGTTGTGGCCGGTTCGCTCACCCCACAGCGCACCCAGGAGCACTACCAGTCGGTCATCGATGCCGGCGTGGATATCTTCGTCATTCGCGGCACCACCGTCTCGGCCGAGCACGTCTCGCAGACCGTTGAGCCGCTGAACCTCAAGCGTTTCATCTACGAACTCGACGTCCCGGTCATCGTCGGTGGCGCGGCCGGCTACACCCCGGCCATGCACCTGATGCGCACCGGTGCCGCCGGCGTGCTCGTGGGCTTCGGTGGCGGCGCCAGCTCCACCACCCGTCGCACCCTGGGCATCCACGCCCCGATGGCCACCGCCATCGCCGATGTGGCCGCGGCCCGCCGCGACTACATGGTCGAGTCCGACGGACGCTACGTGCACGTCATCGCCGACGGTGGCCTCGGTTCCTCCGGCGATATCGTCAAGGCCCTGGCCATGGGCGCCGACGCCGTCATGCTCGGCAGCGCCTTGGCACGAGCCGAAGAAGCCCCGGGTGCCGGCTGGCACTGGGGCATGGAAGCCGTTCACGAGTCCAGCCCGCGTGGCGACCACGCCCGGGTGGGCACCGTGGCCCCGCTCGAGGAAGTGCTCTACGGTCCTTCGCGTCACACCGATGGCACCTCGAACCTGGTCGGTGCCTTGCGTCGCTCCATGGCTACCACCGGCTACTCGACGTTGAAGGAATTCCAGCAGGTCGACGTGGTGCTCTCGCCTTACGAGGCAGATCGCTACTAATAGCCAACGACTTACCGCGCGTAGCTGGCGAAACCCACCATCCGAATCCCTTCCCGGGGGCTCGGCTGGTGGGTTTTGCTTTTCCCTGCTTGCCCTGAACGACAGTGAATTCAACATTCGAGGTTCGACTAGCCGCGCATGCGTTCCCGTACGTAAAGACGTCAATGTGCTCGAGCCGTGGAGGCGCGATTCGTGCGAAATTGGACCTAACGGGCCAAATGCTGGCAGTCCTCGGGCCTGGGAGCCTGGCGACAGCGTGGTCCGCTTGTTGCGTAGTTTTCGAAGGGGTCGTGTTCGGGAACTCCGAGTTGTGAAAATATGTAGACTGGTCTATTTTTAATAGCATGACCTCCAAAGGCAACCTGACTAAGGCTCGACTCACAGAGACCATGCTCGAACTAATCCAGACCCAGGGATACAGTGGGTCGGGGCTGAACGCTGTTATCGAACGCGCAGCCGCTCCTAGGGGATCGGTTTACTTCCATTTCCCAGATGGCAAGGAGGGGCTCGGTGTCGCCGCAGTTGAACTGGCCTCACGCCAGTTCGGGGATCTCATCAAGCAGGCAGCCGATGCTGCAGGCAGTGCGGCCGAGGCGGTACGGATGGCTATCGACGCCCTGGCAACGATTGTCAGAGATAGCGGATTTCAGTTGGGGTGCCCTGTCTCCGTGGTCACCTTGGAGATGGGCACCGAAAGCGAGAGGTTGCGGCAAGCCTGCGCACGGGCATTCGAGTCGTGGATTGAGCCGACGGCCGCACTACTTGAGGCAAATGGCGTGAGCCGTGGCGAAGCACGCTCCTTGGCCACGGTGGTTGTGTCGATGACCGAGGGGGCTGTCATTGTTGCACGGGCTCTGCAGGACACCCAGCCGTTGATAGCCGCCGCGGATGCAGCGGCGGACATTATCGAGCAGCGCTGTGCTACGGCCGGAGGTACGCGATGACTCCTCATGGTGCTTCCCGGCAGGCCCTAGTCTTCGGGGCTTCAGGACTCATTGGGCGGCACCTCATGCTCAGCTTGGTCAAGGCCGGCGCTGGCGTCACGGCCGCCGTGAGAAGCGCCGCGGCCGCAGAGCGCGTCATGACGTGGATGGAAGAGCAAGGGCAAACCGGCGGCGTTAGCACTGTGATCGTCGATTTCAATGCCCAGGAAATTTTCGCCGGAGGGTCAGAAGCCTTCGCTCATGTGACTGAGATTCACAATTGCGCCGGCTCCTATCGCTTTGGAATGACGGAGCAGGAAGCGCGCGAAACCAATGTGGGCATCGTCGAACACGTCATCCGCTTCGCCGGTCACCTGCCCGATCTAACCCGCGTACTGCATGTATCGGGTTATCGCGTCGGTGGTCAGGACCCTAACCGCATTCCATGGCCGGAAGACTACCGTGCCAGAACCTATGCAAAGCTTGGCGCCTACGAAGCCTCGAAGATGGAATCAGACGCGATCTTCCAGAAGCTCGCTCAGGAGCGAGGGATCCCGTGGAGCATCGTGAATCCTTCCGCCGTGATCGGTGATAGCGTCACCGGGGCTTCCGACCAATACGTCGGCCTGCCTAGCACGATCGAGCAGATCTGGAAGGGCACGGCCACCGCGCTTCCGGGAGGCCGAGCGACCTTCTTGCCTGTTGTCACCGTCGACTACCTGGCATCGTTCATGGCGGCAATTGCGGTCGATCCGGAAGCGGTGGGGCAATCATTCTGGGTCCTCGACGACAACACCCCACCGTTGACTGACCTGTTGACACGCGCGGGTCATCATATGGAGGTTAAAACCCCTCGACTTCAGCTACCGGTCAGCTTGATCAAGCGCCTCCCGCCAATGGTGACGAAGGCTGACCCGGAGACACTCTCGTTCATGTCCTCCGATCGTTACCCGACGGGGCCTGCGATCGCGGCAGCCAAGCGCCACGGACTGCGCATGCCGGATGTCGACCTTGCGCTCCGTCGCTGGGTACAGTACCTAGTGGCTCACCGCTTTGGTGCTGCCAATACCGGCCCGCGCCGTTTTGTCGACATCGCCGGTGTGCGGACCTTCGAAGTGGGTGTCCCGCTAGCGCGAAAGTTGATTCTTCCAGGACTCCCAGTCAATGCGGATACGTGGGCCGGTGTCGCCGAATCGATTGGAGGGCGCTCTATCGACTTGCCGGGTCTAGGTCTCAGTGGCGGTGTCGGAGTTCGTGACTGGGAACGATGGTTGCCTGCCTTACTGGACGGGGAACCTGTGGACTTGGTTGGTCATTCCCTAGGCGCGGCCGCCGCCGTGCTCGCTACTAATCAATGCCCGGATCAGGTCAAGTCCCTCACCTTGATCGCTCCGTTCTTTCTTCAAGCGCCGACGAGCCGGCTATTTCAGGCACGGCATCTTGTAGCCGTACTTCTACGGCGGATGGATTCTGCGCGGTTGTCGCACCTTCTGACCGGATCAGATACTAATTCAACCCTGATCGAATCAAGCGTGGTCGACCTGCGGCGTAGTACTGCTTATAGGGTGGCCGCGCAACTTGCGCTAACTGGCGCTGCTCGCTGGCGGACTACACTCACCGAGACGCTCGCGCGAGTCGAGATTCCAGTTCGTATCATCACAGGGAGTCGAGATCCATTACTTCCGGCCGCTATTGAAAGATTGGCCTCTTATTCAAATCTGGAGCTGCTTTCGATTCCTGGTGCGGGCCATCATCCTCAATTGACGCACGCCGACGAGCTCGTCGGTTTGTTGAAGTGAGCTAACGACCCCCGGGTCAGTAGGCAAGTGTCTTACCAGAGGGGGGAGAAAACAGAGGGGGGAGAAACGGCCGGTGGCACGTGACTGCCGCGTGTTGCTGGTCAGGTGAGTGCTCTTCGTATGAATCTCACGTTGTGCTCCCGGTGCCGCTTAGATCACGCCCGAGGCATTTCATCTTCTACGCCGAATAGAAGTACGGTTAAGCTGTGCTGAAAACTGCCTTCAAACCCAAATGGATCGCCGCGCTGCTCGGAGCCTTGTTGCTCTCCACCGTGTTCGTCGCGCTCTCCGGATGGCAGTTCGGTTCCTCCTCATCGGAGCCGGTGCACAAGGCAGAGACCACCGAAAAGCCCGTGGCGCTGACCGAGTTCTACGAGCCTGGCGTCCCGTTGTTTGGCGACAAGGCCGACCAAATCGTCACCTTGAGCGGCCATTTCGTGCCTGGAACCGAGGTCGCGATCACGAACCGGATCGACGACGAGAAACTTGGTCAGTGGACCGTGAGCGCCTTCGCGGTCGACGGGGCACCGGATGACGAAGCCATTGCCGTCGTGCGCGGTTGGCAGCCCAGCGGAGCCGAGCCGCTGCCGGCACCCAGTGGCACCATCGATATCACCGGCCGTCTGCTTCCTCCCGAAGGACCGCAGCTCAAGCACGACCTGCGCGAGCCAAGCCTGAAGTCACTCTCCTCGGCACAGCTGGCCAATCGCTGGGATTTGCCACTTTATTCCGGTTTTATCTCCGCTCACGAACTTTCGGCCGACGGCAAGCCGGTGACACGGGCTGGCCTCGACCCGATCTACGTCGGGCCACAGCCGCAGGAAGCCCAGATCAACTGGCTGAACGTGTTCTACGGGATCGAATGGGTGGTCTTCGCCGGTTTCGCGATCTTCCTCTGGTACCGCCTCGTACGCGATGATTATCAGCGCGAAATGGACGCCGTTGCCGAAAAGGCGGCTCAGAACTTCAAGGACGGCGCCTCACAGGGCACCGATGAACTTTCAACCTCACAGAAGGATAAGGACGATGAGTAGCACCCCAGGTACCGCGCCCCGCAAATTCGGTGGCACCCCCGCGCAGATCCGCGCCGCGGCCGGCTTCTACAAGGTTTTGGCCTACACCACCGGTGTGATGCTGCTCCTGCTCGTGCTCGAGATGGTCGTCAAGTACTTCTGGAAGCTCGAGCTGTTCGTCGGCGGCACGCTGCTCGACGGCACCTCCAACAGCATTGCCCTGCTGAACCGGGCAGAGATCACCGACGGGTTCAACGTGTCGCTGGCGATTCTCATCGTGCACGGTTGGATGTACGTGGTCTACCTCTTCGCCGACTTCCGTCTCTGGTCGCTCATGCGCTGGCCCTTCAGCCGCTTCATCACCATCGCCCTAGGCGGCGTGGTGCCGTTCCTCTCCTTCTACACCGAGAGCAAGGTGCATGCCGAGGTGGAGCGCGACGTCGCCGCCAACCCGAAAGCCGCCAAACGTTACTAGGCTCTGATTCCTGCGGCCCCGCCGCAGAGCGACAGCCCAACACCGCGCGTCTTACCCCGAGTATTGCTCGGGATAAGGCGCGCGGTTTTGTCTTCCGGGCCGCGGCCGGTGGCCGTGACGCTCCTGACAGCGGATTGCAGTTTTTCCCCCTGTGGCCAGCCGGTAGACTGGTTGGGTGACTACAGCTGCTCCCACCCCAGAACACAAGCCGGTTCTGGTCGTTGATTATGGGGCCCAGTACGCGCAGTTGATTGCTCGCCGCGTACGCGAGGCCCGGGTGTATTCGGAGATCGTTCCGCACACCATGACGACCGCAGAAATCCTGGCCAAGAATCCTGCCGCCATCATTCTTTCCGGCGGTCCTTCCAGCGTCTACGCCGACGGTGCCCCGCGTGTCGAGGCCGACCTGTTCGAAGCAGGCGTGCCCGTGCTGGGCATCTGCTACGGTTTCCAGGCCATGGCTAACGCCCTGGGCGGTACCGTGGCCCAGACCGGCCTGCGCGAATACGGCCGCACCGAAACCTCCTTCGCGGGAGAAGCTCGCTCGATCCTCACCGGTGCCGCCTCGGCCCCGACCGTGTGGATGAGCCACGGTGACTCGGTCTCCGCCGCACCGGAGGGCTTCGACGTGCTGGCCACCACCGAGGGCGCCCCGGTGGCAGCCTTCGCCAACGAGGCCAAGCGCCTCTACGGCGTGCAGTGGCACCCGGAGGTCAAGCACTGCGAATTCGGCCAGGATGTGTTGGAGAACTTCCTCTACAACGGTGCCGGACTCAGCGGCGACTGGACCGCCGATAACATCGCCGACGAGCAGATCGAACGCATTCGCGCCCAGGTGGGCGACGGCAAGGCCATCTGCGGCCTGTCCGGTGGCGTGGACTCCGCAGTGGCCGCAGCCCTCGTGCAGCGTGCCATCGGCGACAACCTCACCTGTGTGTTCGTGAACCACGGCCTGCTGCGTGAGGGCGAAGTGGAGCAGGTGGAGAAGGACTTCGTTGCCGCCACCGGCGCCAAGCTGTACGTGGCCGACGAGCGCGAGCGTTTCCTCTCGGCCCTGGCCGGGGTGAGCGACCCGGAGACCAAGCGTAAGATCATCGGCCGCGAATTCATTCGCGCCTTCGAAGCCGCCGAAGCAGCCATTATCGAGCAGGAAGCCGATAAGGGCGAGCCCGTACGATTCCTGGTTCAGGGCACCCTGTACCCGGACATCGTCGAGTCCGGCGGCGGCGAAGGCACCGCAAACATCAAGAGCCACCACAACGTCGGCGGCCTGCCCGAGGACCTGCAGTTCGAGCTCGTCGAGCCGCTGCGCACCCTGTTCAAGGACGAGGTGCGTGCAGTGGGCCGCGAACTGGGCCTGCCCGAGGAAATCGTGGGTCGGCAGCCCTTCCCGGGCCCCGGCCTGGGTATCCGCATCATCGGCGAGGTCACCGAGGAGCGCCTCGAGGTGCTGCGCAAGGCCGACGCGATTGCTCGCGCCGAGCTGACCGCCTCCGGGCTGGATAACGAGGTCTGGCAGATGCCGGTTGTGCTGCTCGCCGACGTGCGTTCGGTGGGTGTGCAGGGCGACGGCCGCACCTACGGCCACCCGGTCGTGCTGCGCCCGGTCAGCTCCGAGGACGCCATGACCGCGGACTGGTCGCACCTGCCCTACGACCTGCTCTCGAAGATTTCGAACCGCATCACCAACGAGGTTGACCAGATCAACCGCGTGGTGCTCGACGTGACCAGCAAGCCGCCGGGAACCATCGAGTGGGAGTAAGCTCCAAACGCTGCCTGGCAGCGTAGCGCGCGAAGGGCGTCGACACGGCACAATAAGCCATGTGTCCGGCGCCCTTCGCCCGCTTAAACGTGTTTCGTAGAGCCGTTGCGCGGCCACGGTGCACTAGGTTGGTAGCAGGCGAAGTGCATCGATACTTCGCGCACTGCAGTGGATGAAGGACGAAGGGACGAACTGTGGCGACTAGTGGCCAGCCGGAGGCCGCCGAACGCGTAGCGGCATGGGTGCGAACTCTGGGCCAGGGTGCCGGTGTGGATACGGCCTTGCGCTTCGCCCCCTCCACCTCCAACAGCATTGACATCACCCATGCCAACCCCAGTGGTTTGGCACAGTTTCTGGCCGGGCGACGCACCCGGCTTTCCACCTTGCTTCATGATGCCGAGCAGTTCGCGCAGGCCAAGCGCACCGCCCGCGCGCTGAGCGCCAAGATCGGCGAACTCTGGGATGAGCGCGGCATTGACGTGGGCTATCTGGCCGCCGGTGTCGCGAACTGGCGTGCCACCCATGAGGGGCGCAGCGAGCCGGTCTCGGCCCCCATCATGTTGGGGCGCATCACGCTGACCAAGCACGTGGATAACGACGACTACGATCTGCAGCTGGTCGGTCGCGCCGAAATGTCCCCGGCCTTCGTGCGCCAGTTCGAGGTCGATCACCACGAGAAGATCGACGTGCAGGCCGTGGACGCCGCCGCCTATTCGATCGCCCGTTTCGACCCGGTGCGTGGCATGGACGCGCTGCGTCACCAGCTGGCCGAGGTTCCCGGCGTGGTCATCGGCCACCGCCTGCTGATTTCGACCTTTGCCGACCTGATCGACCCGGCCGACCCGGCGCTTCTGGGCGAGGGACACCCGGTGATCGAGGCGCTGATCCGGGCCGCCAATGATGAGGAGCCGGCGGCTGCCACCGAGCAGAGCGGCGAGTCCGAGGCCGACGCCTCGGGCTCCCGGTTGCGCCGCTTCGCCGAGCTACTGAAGGATTCCTCGCGCGCCAAGCGCCCCGGTGCCGCCGCGGGCGCCTCCACCACCCGTAAGGTCCACACCGGCACCAGCGCCCTGAGCAAGTCCTCGGATGAGCGCGACCCGGCGGAGGAACTGTACCTGTTCGACGCCGACGAATCACAGGGCCGCCTGCTGCACGCGATCTCCAATGGCGAATCGGTGAGCATCAACGCCGCCCCGGGCACCGGTGCCACCCAGACCGCACTGAATGCTGCGGCTCTGCTCGCCGCGCAGGGCAAGCGCGTACTGGTGATCGCCGAGCAGCGTTCGGCCGCCGAAGAGTTCGTCACCCGCTTCAACGAGAAGCTCGACGCCGGCAGCCTGCTGCTTGAACCGAACGAGGATCCCGAGGCCATCCGCGGGCACCTGATCCGTGCGATCCTGCGTAATGAGCGCGCCACCGAGCCGCAGCTGACCGGGCTGTTCAAGAAGCTGACCGAGACCCGTCATGCCCTGAAGGAGCACGTGGCCTCGCTGCATTCGGTGCGTAGCCGCTGGGGTTGCTCGCCGTACCAGGCAATGCAGGAACTCGCCCGCCTGTCGGCGCTGGAACCGGCCCCAGCCACCACGGTGCGCCTGAAGCGGTCGGTGCTGGATTCGATGGGGCAGCGCGGGCATGTGGCCGCGCAGCTCAAGCGCGCCGCCCAGCTCGGTGCTTTCTCGCAAGCCCACACCACCAGCCCCTGGTATGGCGCGCCGTTGCGCAATCAGGAGCAGACCGAGCAGGCGCTGAAGCTGGCCAGTGGACTGGGCCGCGACCTGCCGATCCTGGATAAGCACATGCGCAAGATCGCCGAGCAGTCGCAGATCCGCTTGGAGGAGAGCTACGACAAGTGGGGCGACCAGCTGCAGCTGCTGGTGGCCGTGCGCGGCTCGTTGGATAAGTTCGAGCCGGATATTTTCGAGGGCGACATCGATGATCTGATCGCCGCCACCGCCTCGGGCCAGTGGCGTCGCGAACACGGTGTGGAGATGGGTTCCATCGTCCGCTCCCGGCTGCGCAAGATCGCCAAGGAGTACGTGCGCCCGGGTATGCACGTGCCGGATCTGCAGGCTGCCCTGCAGGCGGTGTCCGAACAGCGCGAGGCCTGGCGCCGCTACGCCACGAGCCAGCGCAACCCGGCCGTCCCCTCGGGCCTGCTCGACGTGGAGGCCGGCTATCACGACGCCGGGGCCCGCATCGATAAACTGGCCGAAATGCTCCCGGCCAGCGTGGGCAAGCGTCTGCGCGAAATGCCGGTGAGCGAGCTGCTGGATCTCATTGCCTCCCTGGTGGATCACAAGGACGATCTCACCGAGCTACCCGAACGCACCCTCATCGCCGAACAGCTCAGCGAGGCCGGCCTAGGGGATCTGCTCAGCGACTTCGCCGAGCGGGAGATCGACGTCGACGCCGTGGACGGCGAGCTGGAACTGGCCTGGTGGCAGTCCGCGCTCGAGGCAATGATCAGCGGCGATGACTTCATGGCCATGAACGACGGGGCCAAGCTCGAAAGCCTCGAGGCCGAGTACCGGCTGGCCGACGGCGCCCATGTGGCCGCCGGCGCCGAACGCATCCGCTGGGCCCTGGCGAAGAACTGGAAGGCCGCCCTGGCCGACCACCGGGCCGCCTCGAAGACGCTGCGCGAAATGCTCAAGTCAGGCACCCCGACCCTGGCCGGTCTGCTGGATTACGGTTCGGCGCTGGTCAATTCGCTGAGCCCCGTCTTTGTTTCGGCGCCGCTGCTACTCGGCACGGCCCTGCCGCGCGACACCAAATTCGACGCGGTGATCCTGCTCGAGGCGAACTACCTCTCGCTGCGTGAGGTGCTCGACGCGCTGCGCCGGGCCTCGCAGGTGATCGCGGTGGGCGACGAAATGCTTGGCGACCCGCGCCCCTTCGAGGTCTCGGTGGATCCGACGGCCTCGCTGCGCGCCCGGAAGCAGGCCCCCTCGGCGCTGTCGGCGCTGAACCAGGTGCTGGTGACCGGCACGCTGGGCACCGTCTACCGTGGGGTGGACGAATCGCTGGTCGAGCAGCTGTCGCAGACCTACTACGACTCGGCGATTTCCCGGCTCCCGGTGGCCCCGGCGGTCGGCGGGGAGCGTCGCCTGAGCGCCCACTATGTGCCCGACGCGACCGGCACGCTCTCGAACAGCGAGGACGGGGTGCAAACCACCGCCGCCGAGGTGCGCCGCGTGGTGGATCTGGTCTTCGAACACTTCGCCAACCGCGGTAGCGAGTCGCTGGCCGTGGTGGCCTCCAACCGGCAGCACGCCGCGGCCATTGCCGAGGCCATCCGGGTACAGCTACCGAACCACAAGTACGCCATGGAGCACCTGCGCTCCGCCCGCGAACCCTTCGTGGTCACCACCATGGACCGGCTCATCGGGGTGCGCCGCGACGCGGTCATCCTGGCCTGGGGCTTTGGCCGCACCCCGCACGGTAAAACCTTGCACGAATTTGGCGCGCTGTCTCGTCCCGGCGGAGAGAAGCTCTTCGTCGCGGCCGTCACCCGTGCCCGCCGCCGCATGGCACTGGTCTCCGGGTTGCTACCCGAGGATGTGGAGCTGAACCGCGTGTACCGCGGCGCCCGTCAGTTCTTTGAACTCTTCGGCCGCGTGTACTCGGGGGAGGAGCCCTCGGATTACGCCAACGAGCCACGTTTCGACGCACTGGTCTCCGATCTGGCCCGTCGTCTGCGTGAACGCGGCGCCATTGTGGCCGAGGACTTCCGTTCGGTGCTCGACCTCTCGGCTCGCGCCTTTGACCCGGTCGACGCGGCCGCCACCCGCCCGTTGGCGGTGGTGTACGACGGCACCGAGCACTACACCGGGCTGACCGTGCGCGAACGCAGCCGACTGCGTCCGGACTTCTTCGAAAGCCACGGATGGCGCTATGTGCCGCTGTGGACCATCGACGTGTTCAGCGACCCGGAGTCGGTGACCGATCGACTGGCCGGGTACCTGTCGCTGGAGCCCGAGCGTAAGCCAGCCGCCGAAGAGCCGGTGGCCCGCCCACAGGTCAAGACCGCACCACCGGTGCCGGCCGCCGCAGTCACGCAGCAGGACAGCGCGGAGAAGGAGAAGGCCGCGGCAGCAACTACCGAGGATTCGGGCAAGTCCACCGAGGCAAAGTCCGACGACAAGGCCGCAGAGGCGACCAAGGCCGAAGACAAGGGCAGCAAGGCCGCCGACGGCACTCCGAAGCCGGTACCCGCCGTGGCCGAAACCAATACCGGCAGCAAGCGGTGAACGGCTCCGACGCCTCTGGTTCCACCCCGTCCGGTGAACCACCGGTGTCGGCAGCACAACCCGCGCGCCGCAAGCGCGCGCGGGTTGTTGCCGCTCCCACCCATTTGCAGCAGGCCGCCGAATTGACCGGGGCCTTCACCCCGATCGAGGCAACCGAGGCCGTCCAAAAGGCGCAGGCGCGTCGCGGGCAGCTCTCCGCCGAACCGGCGCCAGCGGACCCACTGGGGCAGCTGCGGGCGAAGGATGAAGATCCGCGCGGCTGGGGCGAAGCCACCGAGGATCTAGCTGAGTCGCTGCGCAGAGAAAAACCCCCGCACTGGGGCTAACCCGCGTTGTGTTCGCGCGGCGAAACTAATTGACGATCACCGCCGCCACCTTGCCGCGGCTTGACGCGGCGGAGAGTTTCTCGGCCGCACCGGCGGTGGCGGCCACCACGATCATCGTGTCATTCCCGCCACTGGTGGCCGGCATGAGTCCAAAGCCATCGTCTCCGGCAGCGGCCGGCACCCAAAGCACGGTCAGCCCCTGGGCCAAGGTGCGACTTTGGATCTCTCGTTCGTAGCCGTCGCCGCTGGTGAGTACCACATTGACTTTCTGGCCCGGGCTGAGCAGCGAGACGGTCGCCGGGTCGCTCAGCCGCAGCGGTACCGCCACGGTCCCCGGGCTGGTTCCGGTGAGCAGTTGCGGGCCCACCAACAGATGCTCACGCACCGGCAGGCCGGCGGGTACCGCGATGGCCAGCTGCTCACCGACCAGTGCGTCGTGGGATGGTGGTGCCGGTTGCCCCTCGGCAGCAGGCTGGGCAACCCAGCGCAGGTCGCCGCTTTGCAAGACGTGTCCGGCCGGTAGATCGGCCGCCGCCACCGGCACCTCGACCGTGCTGTAACCCGCCTTGGCAACCGATTGCAGCATCAGGGCACCGGCCAGCAAGGCCAAGGCCACCGCTGCCGGGCGCCGGTAGCGGCGCAACACCGCCTGCCGACTGGTCGCCGGGCGGATGCGCGGGCGGGGGATCGTCGGGGCGGAACGCGCGCGGAAGAACTTCATGGGCCCATTGCAGATGCCGGGCCCGGTGCCCGGCGACTCCCCGGCACGAACTGTGGATGGAACGGACCGGGGTGACCTACCGGTTACGGCCGGAAGTCTTGCACCCCACCGGGGGTGATGGCCATATCCACGGGCATGTCGTGGGCGTCGACCGGGAATGAGGCCACCGTCAGCAGCTCGGCATCGTAGATGAGCGCCGCCACCTGGGTGCGATGCTGCCGCGTGGTGCGACCGGCCAGCGAGGGCAGGAAACGGTCGTAGTAGCCGCCGCCCTGACCCAGCCGGAATCCGGCGTGATCGATGCCCAGGGCCGGGATGATCAGCAGGTCGACGTCGGCGAAAACCTCGAGCTGGTGCCGTGGCCCCACTGGCTCGTCCACCGGGGCCAAGGTACTGCGCTCCAGCGGCACCCCCGGGTACCAGTCGGTCCAGGACAGGGAGTAGTCGGGGCCGCAGACCGGCACCAGCGGTTGGCGTCCCGCGGCGTGCAGAGCCTCGAGCAGCGGGGCGGTATTCGGTTCGTCGCCGGAGGAGAGGTAGGCGGCCACCCGGGCCTCGGGCCGGTAGTCCGCCAAGAGCCGCAGCACCTGATCGCGTAGCTTCTCGGCGTGCTGGCGTCGGTTGGGTTCATCCATGGCGCGCCGTGCGGCGCGCACCATGCGGCGGGCGTCGGTTTTACTGGGAAGCGCGTTGAGCATGGCACTACTGTACGACGAGTTAGTCCACCGGTCGCGCGTGACTAGGATGGTGAATATGGTGAGTATTCAGTCGGGGCGTATGGCGGTGCCGGAGCTACGTTCCAAGCGCCTTCGGCTACGTGCCTTGACGGCGCGGGATCGGGACGCCTGGTTCGATCTGCGGCAGGCCAACGCGGCGTGGCTGAAACCCTGGGATCCGACCAACCCGTTGGGGCTGCGTGAGACGTTAAGTTACCGCCAAATGTTACGGCGGCAGCGACAGGGCGCCATGGAAGGCAGCGGTTATTCCTGGGTGCTGACCCTTCCGGCGCTCAACGAGCGTCGACCGCCGTTGATCGGTCAGGTCAGTGTCTCCGGGGTGCAGTATGGGGCGGCCCGCAACGCCTCCATCGGCTACTGGATCGATAGCTCCCATGCGGGTTTTGGGCTGATGCCCGAGGCCTGCGCGTTGATCGTCGAACACTGTTTCACCACGCTGCGGCTGCACCGGTTGGAGATTAATGTGCGTCCGGAGAACACCGCGAGCCTGCGGGTGGCGGCCAAGCTGGGCTTCCGCGACGAGGGCGTACGCAAGGACTTCCTGCACATCAATGGCCGCTGGCGGGATCATAGAACATTCGCGCTAACCGCCGACGAGCATCGCGGCCAGCTACTCGAACATATATCCTAGCTGGGTGGTAATTCGGGCAGGTCATCGGGCAAGAATCAACGCAATCTGCCAGACACGCCCGCGATCTGCACCATTGCTGGTTGCCTGTTGCATAGTGTTATGCCGTGGAGTATCAAAACTTCACGCTTAACGTAGGACCCGCAACCCGGTGATGGAGGACCTCATGGCGGACACCTCGCACAACACATCGCAGCCGGCCGGCGCGACCGGTCAGCTTAAGTTGAAAGTGCGATATGGCCGGTTGAGCCTAGCCGTGCTTGGGTTGCTTGCTCTGCTCTCGGGCGTGGTCACCGGCATCCTCGCGCCGTTCACGGCGCTGAGCGTGGGCTGGTTCTTCGCACTGACGGTCACCGGCGTGCTCTGCTTCGCCGGACTGCGCGTGCTGGCCGTGCGGGATCGGAACCGCAAGCTGCTGCAGCGCATGGAGCAGGTCCGTGCCCAGGCCTTGGCCACCGAGCCGCAGGCCGAACCACAGCGTCCGGCCGCGCCAGCCAAATCCGAAAGCAAGGATCAGGTCTTCGACGCCCGCCCCGGATCGAATCTGCGGGCCCCGGCCTTCACCGCCGAGGAACTGCGCGCCGAGGCCCTGCGAGTGGCCCATGGCCGCGGCGGCGTTCGCCAGCCGGCGACCTGGGAGCCGACCGAGATCCCCAAGCCGGTCTACGTGCAGGCCCGCGATTCCATCCAGCAGCAGATCATCGCCCAGGTGCGTCCCGAGCCGCTGCCGGTGGCCGAGCCACTGCGCCCCAGCCGCCAGATCAGCCTGAAGGCCGAGGAGCGCGCCAAGCGTTTGGCCGCTGAGGTCACCGCCGACCAGCGTGCCGCCCTGGCCGACGTCAGCGCCGTGCGTGAGCAGAAGCAGGCCAGCGCCAGCGCGCAGCCTGCCCCAGCCGCATCGTCCGCACCCGCCGCACCGGCAGCAACCCCGACCGGTACCAACACCCCGCAGTCACCGAACGAGCCAACTCCGGGCAGCACCCCGGGCCCGGCACGGATCAACCTGGACGCCGTGATGCAGCGCCGCCGCGCCTAACCCGCCAGAGTTTAGAGAACAACAAAGGGAAGCTTCCGACTGGAAGCTTCCCTTTGTTGTTAGCCGCGCCCTATTAGCAGGGCACCCAGGCTATTGGGGTCTCGGCGCGGAGCGGTTAAGGCAGTGGCAGCGGCCCGTGATTGCCTTGCTCATGATCGAAGACCAGCGTGGTCTCGGTATGTCCGACGGATTCATCGGTGGCCAGGTTGTCGAGCACCCAGTCGCGCAGCGCTTCGGTGGAACCCACCGCAATGTGGAGCAGGTAGTCGGTGGCTCCGGAGACGTGGAACATCGAGAGCACCTCGGGCAGCTGCGGGATGCGTGAACGGAAGCGGTCGATTTCGACGCGGTCATGGGCGCGCAACTTGATCGAGATCAGCGCCTGCACGGTGCGTCCCACGGCCCCCAGCGCCAATTGCGCGTGATACCCGGTGATGATTCCGCGTTCGACCAGAGCCCGGGTGCGCAGCAGTGCGGTCGAGGGGGCGATGCCGGCGCGTTGGGCCAGCATGGCATTCGAAATACGGGCATTGGCGACCAGTTCGTCGATGATGATTCGATCGATGTCGTCCAAATCGGCCGCTTGAGCGAGTTCTGAGGGTGTGACCATAACAATATTTGACCATACACGCGGCCGGTGAGCGGTGGGGCGCGTGGCGCGGCCCACTATATTGGTGCACATGACGCGAATCTCCGAATCCACCGGCGAACCCTTCGATACCAGGCTCGGCGCCTACTGTCTGGTCGAACGGGACGGTAAGTTCTTGCTGGCGCTGTGGGATATGCGCCACCGCGACCCGAACTTCCAGCCGCGTTGGACGCTGCCCGGCGGCGGTATCGACCTGGGTGAGGATTTGCGTGCTGGGGTGCGCCGCGAAGTGCAGGAGGAGACCGGGTACCTCGTTGATTCTTTGCGTCTGCTCGACGCGCAGACCGGAGTGATCGCCGGTCGGCACCGCTACGCCGAGGTGGATCACGCCATGCAGACCGTGGCCATCGTCTACACCGGCCGCGTGGTCGGCGGGGAACTGGCCCATGAACAGCAGGGCAGTACCAGTCGGGCGGCCTGGTTCACCCGGGAGGAGATCGCCCAGCTGCCTCGGGTGGAGCGCGTGGACAGGGCGTTGGCGCTCTATGATGGCGCGGCGTAGCCCGCGGCACGGTGCGCCGCTGGATAAGCTGGTGTGACCATGAATCTGCGCCGCACTCGTTTGACCGTCCTTGGCCTAGTGGCCCTTCCGCTCACCCTGGCAGGCTGCACCCAGCCGGCCCCTCCGACGCAGAGCGAGGAGAGCGTCGTACGCATTACCTCGGCCGACGACCCGGTGCTACGCGCCATGGCTCGGGTATATGCCGATCAGCTCGAAGCGCGCGGATTCAAGGCCAAGCTGGTGGCCGAGTCCTCCAAGCCCTACGAGCTCTTGGAGGCGGGCGACGCCGACGTGGTGGTAGGTACCGCCGAAACGGCACTTCAACTGGTGCCGGACCCCAAATCGGTGACCGGCGAGGACGGTGTGCTGAGCACCGGTGAACTCGCGGATCTGGCGCAGGCGTTGGAAACTCAGGGGCGTCGCGCGGCTGATCCGACGGCGGGGGATGCCGGGCCGGTGCTGGTGGCCAGCAAGGCCACCATGGCCCAGTACTCCTTCGGTTCTCTCGATGATCTGGCTTCGACCTGCAAGGATCTGGTGTTCCTGACCCCGAGCGAGCAGCGCGAGGCTCTCGAAGCTTGGGCCAAGGAGGCCAAATGCACCCCGAAGGCTATTAAGGGTGTTGCGGCGGCTGCCGCCATGGACAGTCTGCGCTCGGCCAACGGACAGTTGGCGGTACTCGACGGGGACGACGCGGCCATCGTCGATGAAGGGTTCAACGTGCTTTCGGGCAGTGAAGAGTTCTTCGACCGCGCACCGATTCTGCCCGTCGTGTCCGGCGAGGTCTCCGAGCAGGTGCTGCGTTCCATTAACGACATCAGCTCCTCGGTCAGTCAGGACGCGTTAACCGCCGTTAACCGCATGGTCTATGAGCCTGGGGGCCTGACCAGTGAAGATATTGCCGCGCACTGGGAACAGCTGGTCAACTAGAAAGTAAGCCAAGCCACGGTCAAAAATGTGCTGGATCGGGGCCCAGCGTGAGAAAGTATTCCCATGGCAGATATCTCGCAGTCCTCGAAGCTCCATAACGTCCTCTACGATATTCGCGGGCCACTGCTTGAACACGCCCAGCGCATGGAGTCCGAAGGACAGCGCATTCTGAAGCTGAACATCGGCAACCCCGCCCCCTTCGGGTTCGAGGCGCCGGACGCGATTCTGATCGACATGATCCGCAATCTGCCTAACGCCCAGGGCTACTCGGATTCGCGCGGAATTCTCTCGGCCCGCACCGCGGTGTCGCAGTACTACCAGACGCGCGGCATCCAGAGCATCGGGGTCGACGACGTCTACCTCGGCAATGGCGTCTCCGAGCTCATCACGTTGAGCCTGAACGCGCTGCTGAACAACGGCGACGAGGTGCTCATCCCTGCCCCCGACTACCCGCTGTGGACCGCCTCCGTGTCGCTGGCCGGCGGCACCCCGGTGCACTACGTGAACGTCGAGGAAGAAGGCTGGCTGCCGGATCTCGATGACATCAAGGCGAAGATCACCGACCGCACCAAGGGCATCGTCCTGATCAACCCGAATAACCCGACCGGTGCCGTGTACCCGAAAGAAACCATCGAGGGCATCCTCGAGGTGGCCCGCGTACACAATCTCGTCGTGTTTTCCGACGAGATCTACGAGAAGATCCTCTACGACGATGCGGTGCATATCAACACCGCCGCGCTGTCCGACGACGTGCTCACCCTGACCTTTTCCGGCCTATCCAAGGCCTACCGGGTCTGTGGATTCCGCGCCGGCTGGATGGCGATCTCCGGTCCGAAGCATCAGGCAGCGGACTACATCGAAGGCATCAACCTGCTGACCAACATGCGTTTGTGCGCCAATGTGCCCGCACAGCATGCGATCCAGACCGCATTGGGTGGCTACCAGTCGATCAACGACCTGATTCTGCCCGGAGGGCGGCTACTCGAACAGCGCGACGTTGCCTATCGGCTCCTGAGTGACATTCCCGGGATCAGCGTGCAGAAGGCCAAGGGTGCGCTCTACATGTTCCCGAAGCTGGATCCCGAGGTTTACCCGATCCACGACGACGAGAAGTTCGCCCTCGAGCTTCTCAAGGCGCAGAAAATTCTGATCACCCAGGGCACCGCCTTTAACTGGCCATCGCCCGATCACTTCCGCTTGGTGACCCTGCCGGACACCAAGGTACTGGCCGACGCCGTGGGCCGTATCGCAACCTTCCTCGAGGACTGGCGCAGCCACGCCTAAACACCTATTTAGGAGCCGAAGATGAACCAGCTATCCGACCTGTTGGTTGACCGGCTACGTGCCGGGGCGGACCTTCGGCTTGCCGAACGGGCCACCTCGGTGCCCACCTGGTGGCCGAAGGACGCCCCGGATTCGAAGAAGTCCGCCGCGGCTCGGCTGGAAGAAATCGGCGCCGAACTGGGGGAGTACCAAGAGCGGCTCTTTGCCGCGGCGCAGGGTGGTGCCGAGGATTCGGTGCTGTTGATCCTGCAGGGGATGGATACCTCGGGCAAGGGTGGCATCGTGCGCCACGTGGTGGGCTTTTTCGACCCGCAAGGGGTGGCTCACCATGCCTTCAAGGCTCCAACCGCTCAAGAGCGGGCGCACAACTTTTTATGGCGCGTGGAAAAGCAACTGCCGGGCCACGGCGTGGTCGGAGTCTTTGACCGCTCGCATTACGAGGACGTACTCATTCACCGCGTCCAGAAGCTCAGCAGCGATGAGGTCATCGAGTCGCGCTTCCCGCGGATTATTGACTTTGAACGACGGCTCGCGGGCGACGGCGTGCGTGTGGTGAAAGTGATGCTGCACATTAGCCGCGACGAACAATACCAGAGGCTATCCGAGCGCCTGGAACGTCCGGATAAGCACTGGAAGTACGCGCCCGATGACATCGTCGACCGGCTACTTTGGGACGAGTATCAGTCGGTCTATCAGGACGTGCTGTCCCGCACCGATCACGAGGCGGGTGGCTGGTATGTGGTCCCGGCCGATCACAAGTGGCTGGCTCGGCTGTGCGTCGCCGAGCTCCTGCTCCACACGCTCAAGGACATCGATCCGCAGTGGCCGGTGACCACCCTGGATATCGAAGCCGAAAAGCGTCGGCTTGAGGCCACCCGGTAGTTCGGCTACTGCTCCTGCTCTGCGGAGCGGCTACGTGCCTGCTCGAGACGTTCGGAGACACCACCGAGCCAGTTCTCGCAGTGCGCGGCCAGTGCTTCGCCGCGCTCCCAGAGCGCCAGCGAAGCCTCCAGCGGAGCCCCGCCGGTTTCTAGTTGGGTGACCACGGAGACCAGCTCTTCGCGGGCCTGTTCGTAGGAGAGTTTGGCGATATCTTCGGGGATTGCGCGTTCCGACATTAGTTTTTGCCTTCCGGTGTATTGCTGATGTTTTCGACGGTGACGGATAGTCGTCCGGCGGCGAGCAGGACGGCCAGTTCTTCACCCGCGGTGACTTCGCTGCTGGCGCGCACAATCTGTCCGTCACTGCGTTGGGTGACCGAGTAGCCGCGGTCCAGGGTTTGCTGCGGTGAAAGCGCCCGCATTTGCGCTCGTAGGTGCGAGATTTGATCGGTGGCCCGCTGCACCCGGTGCCGCATCAGGTCGGTGGAGCGTTCCCGCCAGCGTTGCAGCTCCTCGGCGCGGGTGATCACCATGGTTTGTGGGTTGGCGAGCACCGGGCGGGCCCGTAGCGCCGCAATATTCTGCCGTTCCCGCTCCAGGAGCAGGTTCACGGCACGATCCAACCGGTAACGGGCCTGCTCCAAAAGGGCGAATTCTTCCTGGAGATCTGGCACGATGCGTTTGGCCGCGTCGGTGGGGGTCGAGGCCCGCAGGTCTGCCACGTCGTCGAGGATGGGCCGGTCCGCCTCGTGTCCAATGGCCGAGACCACCGGGGTGGTGGCGGCGAAGACGGCCCGCACCAGATCCTCATTGGAGAAGGGTAGTAGGTCCTCGAGCGCCCCGCCGCCGCGGGCAATGACGATCACCTCGACCTCGGGGTCCGCATCAAGTTCCCGTAGGGCGGCACTGACCTGGGCCACGGCGTCGACACCCTGCACGGCGGTGTTCACCACCCGGAAGCGCACCGCGGGCCAGCGTAGCGTCGCGTTGCGAATCACGTCCTTTTCGGCGTCCGAATCCCGTCCGGTGATCAGCCCGATCACTGACGGTAGTACCGGCAGCGGCTTCTTATGCGCGGGGGAGAAGAGTCCTTCGGCGCCGAGCGACTGGCGTAGCCGTTCCAGCCGCACCAACAGTTCGCCCAGTCCCACCGGGCGAAGATCCGAGGCGTTGAGCGAGAGTCGCCCGGTTTTGGCGTAGAAGCTGGGTTTGACCTGGGCCACTACTCGGGAGCCCACCTCCGGTTTGGAGTCGAGGCGGCGCATGACCGAGGACCAGATGGTGACGGAGAAGGAACAATCGGCGTCGACGTCGCGCAGGGTCAGATAGGCGTGGCCGTTGCGCACATTGACCTCGAGTAACTGGCCCTCGATCCAGCTGGTGGGGGAGTTTTCGATGTGGACCTTGAGCTTTTCCGAGAGCAGGCGTAGCGGCCAAGGGTTGTCGGCGCTGGTTTCTGCGGCGGTCGCCGGAACGGTCTGCGGGGCTTCGTGTGGCATCTGTCCTCTCCTGCCGTGCCGTGGCGCGGTACGGGGGACCGTGCCATTGGCGCACAAGCGAGACTATCGCATGGGGCCGACGGTTCGCTGGATTACGGCTTGCCCGCCCTTGCCAGTGCGCCGAAAGCGTAGGTGGCGAATCGTGAACTTTGTGGCCCCAGCATCACCGGACGGTCACGTTTTAGTCCGCGCCGCGCCGGTAGTTTGCCGCTCGGTGACATGGTTGCCCGAGTATTTCCAACGATTGGGTAACGTACGGTTTTAGCCATTGCCCGGCCAGGATACCGAGCGCACACTAAGTGCAGTATGACGCCTGAGGGGAGGCGTCTGAGCAGGGGGCGTAGCAATTATGAAACGGTTCGTGGGGCGAAGTGCGTTCATTCGGACGCTGGGATCCGGTGCGCTCAGTGTGGGCTTAGCCATTTCCGGTGTTCCACCGGTGGCGGCGGCAAGCCCTGCGGTAGTGCCAGCGGCCGTGTCGGTCGCGGTGCCGGCCGCGGCCATCGACCTGCCGGCAAAGGTTCGCACCACGGCGAACTTGAACCTGCGTAGTGGTTCGTCCACCGCGTACCGCATCTTGATCAGCATCCCGAAAGGTACCGCTGTCCCGGTGTACGGGCGGGCCTCCAACGGCTGGTACAAGGTCTCCTACGGTGGATACACCGGTTGGGTGAGCGACTATTACACCGTCCCAGCCACCGTGCGCACGCTGGACAGCCTGAATCTGCGAAGCGGTGCGTCCACCAGTTACCGCATTCTGGTGACCATCCCCAAGGGAACGACGGTCTCAGCCTACGAGCGCGCCAGCAATGGATGGTACAAGGTGAGCTACGCCGGGCACACCGGCTGGGTGAGCCACAACTACGTGACCAGTTATCCCAAACCACCTTCGGCCCCGCGGTCGACCGGACCGAACCGTAGTTCACGGGTGGTGCTGACCTACGACGATTGCCCAAGCTCGCTGACCAGCTTCCAGAGCACGGTGAACTACGCCCGCGACCACAGTATCGGGTTGGTGCTCGCGCCCACCGGGGACTGCCTAGTATCTTTCAAATCCCGGTACTCGGTGAACCTGGCCAGCTACGCCCGGGCGCGCGGACAATGGGTGATCAACCATTCGATTAGTCACCCGGATCTGCGTCCGCTCAGTTGCCGCGAGGCGGCAGCGCAGCTCGGCGGTAGCGGTGTCCATACCAATTTCGGTCGCCCTCCGTACGGCGCCATCGACGGCAGCGTGCTGTGCGGTTACGACAGCAAGGGCATGGCCATTTGGACGTGGTCGCGGGACACCCGGGACTGGGAGGTGAAATCCAAGTCCATTACCGTGGCGCGGGCTTCGGCGGCACAGCCCGGTGACACGGTGCTCATGCATATGCAGTGGTATGGGTTCTCCGCCGATGCGTTGCGCCAAATCAAGGCGAACCTATCTGGTCGTGGGGTGAGCCTGTGCCGTGCCTATCGCGGTAGCGACGGTGCCGGGGCGGTGGTGACCTCCCCCGAGCTATTGCCCAGCACCCTGCCCTGTTGATCGGTCCCGGAGCACAGTCTTGAATGTCTTCGGCCCATGCGCGTCGAAGCTCACAAGGCTAATCTCGGTGGGATACGCCATATGAGCATGTGCTAACTTGCACGGGGTTCGTAGACTAGAAGTATGGCTACTTCCACATCCGTCCCGGTTTCGTTGCCGACCCCGCGCATTCCGCGCGTGCGTCGCACCCCCGCCGAAATTTTGGCTGCTTCCCCGCAGGTGACCGAGCGCAAGGTGCTGCTCGCTGCGCCGCGTGGTTACTGCGCCGGCGTGGACCGGGCCGTGGTGGCCGTGGAGAAGGCCCTGGAGCACTACGGCCCGCCGGTATATGTGCGCAAGCAGATCGTGCACAACTTGCATGTGGTCTCCGAGTTGGAGTCGCGCGGCGCGATCTTCGTGGAGGAAACCGACGAGGTACCGGAGGGCGCCCTGGTGGTGTTCTCCGCGCACGGTGTCTCCCCGGCCGTCGTCAACAGCGCCGAGGAACGCGGCCTGCGGACTATCGATGCCACCTGCCCACTGGTCACCAAGGTGCACCGTGAGGCCGTGCGCTTCGCGAAGAACGACTATGAAATACTGCTTATCGGCCACGAGGGCCATGAGGAGGTCGAGGGCACCTACGGTGAGGCTCCGGAGCACACCACCGTGGTGAACAACCCGGAAGAGGCCGACACCGTTGAGGTGAAGAACCCGGACAAGCTGATCTGGCTCTCGCAGACCACGTTGAGCGTGGACGAAACCATGGAGACGGTGCGCCGCCTGCGTGAGCGCTTCCCGCACCTGCAGGACCCGCCCAGCGACGACATCTGCTACGCCACCACCAACCGTCAGGCCGCGATCAAGCAGATCGCCCCGCAGGCCGACCTGGTCATCGTCGTCGGTTCGGCGAACTCCTCCAACTCGGTGCGCCTGGTTGAGGTCTCCTTGGATCATGGCGCGAAGGCCGCCTACCGGGTGGACTTCGCCAATGAGGTCGACGAGAGCTGGTTCGAGGGCGTGTCCACCGTTGGCGTGACCTCCGGTGCCTCGGTGCCCGAGGTGCTGGTGCGCGAGGTGATCGACCTGCTGGCCGAGTACGGCTTCACGGATGTCGCCGAGGTAACCACCGCCGAAGAAGACATCATTTTCTCGCTGCCCAAGGAAATCCGCGGGAAGCTGAAGGAAAACGGGGACGACGCCCGTGCGCTCGGTGGCCGCGGCGCCAGCCCCGCCTCCCGCTAAGCAACACGCTGTACCACTAGACCCTGCGAAATAAAGGTAGAATTCTTTCCCGTGGCTTTAACTATCGGAATCGTCGGGCTGCCCAATGTCGGCAAGTCCACCATGTTCAACGCGCTGACCCGTGCCCAGGTGCTGGCGGCCAATTACCCCTTCGCAACCATCGAACCCAACGTGGGTGTCGTGCCGTTGCCCGACGAGCGGTTGAAGGTGCTGGCCGGGATCTTCGGCTCCGAGCGCATCCTGCCCGCCACCGTGTCCTTCGTGGATATCGCCGGCATCGTCAAGGGCGCCTCCGAGGGTGAAGGACTGGGCAACAAGTTCCTGGCGAACATCCGCGAGGCCGACGCAATCTGCCAGGTCACCCGCGCCTTCGTGAACGACGACGTAATCCACGTCAACGGCAAGGTCGACCCGGAATCCGATATTGAAACCATCGCGACCGAGCTGATCCTCGCTGATCTGCAGACCATCGAGAACCAGCTACCGCGCCTCGAGAAGGAACTGCGCAGCAAGAAGATCGAGAAGTCCTTCCTCGACACCGTCAAGGCCGCCCAGGCCGTGCTGGAAGAGGGCAAGACCCTGTACGCCGCCGGTGCCGCGGCGGGCGTGGATCTGGCCGAGCTGGCCCCCATGCAGCTGATGACCACCAAGCCGTTCATCTATGTGTTCAACACCGACGAGGCCGGGCTGGCCGACGAAGAGATGAAGAGCAAACTGGCGCAGATGGTCGCCCCGGCCGAGGCGATCTTCCTCGACGCACAGTTCGAGGCCGAGCTGGCCGAACTGGAAGAGGACGAGGCCGCGGAGATGCTGGCCGACGCCGGTATCGAAGAGTCGGGCCTAGATAAGCTGGCCCGCGTCGGCTTCGACACCCTAGGTTTGCAGACCTACCTGACCGCCGGCCCGAAGGAAACTCGCGCCTGGACCATCCGCAAGGGTGCCACCGCACCGGAGGCCGCCGGCGTGATCCACACCGACTTCCAGCGCGGCTTCATCAAGGCCGAAGTCGTGGCCTTCGACGATCTGGTGGAGGCCGGTTCGGTCGCCAACGCCAAGGCTGCGGGTAAGGCCCGCATCGAAGGCAAGGACTACATCATGCGCGACGGCGACGTGACGGAGTTCCGCTTCAACGTCTAATTGGCTTCTGAAGACTTGGTGAGCGGAAGCAACGATGGTCCGCTCATCAGGGACAATTGGCATGTTTGGGGTCTATGATGACACTCATTGTGATCTACATCTAGCCAATTCGTCATGCAGCTAATAAATGTAAAAGTGTGGAGATTGTACTCGCTGTGTGGACTTGGTGCGAGAATTCAAATGATGGAGGTTCGACCCAGATCAGCCCGCGCTAAGGTTGAATTAGTTTTCTCTACTTTTCGTCCGTGAAAAGAAGGCGACGTGACTATACTCTGCGGTGATCTCTGCTAGATATGGTACCGAGGCGTCGAGAGGATAGGGACACGTAGTTACTCCTGTAACAAAGGCGTTTGGGCCCGACGGATGCACCCAGTCATCAACGTGATCGTCTGGATCCTTCATATTGAATTCCTAATCCGTGAGACTATTTGTGGCCTACCAGACTGGTGAGAATCTTGAGGGAGCGCCATGGCGGAACCCGGTGGAAAATAGAGTCCTATCTAGTTTTACCACTAGAGATGCCCTTACTTCTTCCCAGAATCCGGGGCATTCCTGTCGTCGTGCGCGCATAGGCGGGAGTTCTTCAGGTTATTCCGCTATCAATATCGTTAACATTCTAGGTAGCGCTCTAATTATTGTGAGAGAAGCACGTTTAATCTGACTGCTGCCGACTTGTTAAGCAGGACTTACATTCGCATCGGCAACTAGGACTCTAAAGAACCTGCGCTGATGGCGTGGATCAATGTACGGATGTTTAGATCTACATAGTTGGTACGGATCTACCAGGCTTCCATTTGAGCTTTCTCATGTCAGAATTATGGAATGGATCAATGCGTCGAATGGTACATCCCATCGGTTGAGGATCAGCCAGCCCTTGAGCTCCGGATGAACGCGGGGGACGTAGTCCTGTTCGTCGGTTCAAACGGCTCCGGGAAATCAGCACTGAGCTACTGGCTTGCGAACCGAAGTTGCTCCCGTCCAATCCGAAGGATATTCGCCCAGCGTCAAGTGTGGCTCCCCTCTGCATCGCCTGAGATAACTTTCAGTCAGCGAGAGACCTATTCACGAAATTTTAGTGTCACTGACGCACAACCGCAGTCACGAGTTAAGGATCCTCAAGGTGGCCAGCGTTCTGCAACCTTGCTGTTCGACTTGCTTGCAAAAGTAAATCAACGGAATGCACGCCTCGCCGAGTGCGTGGACGAAGGAGCCGGAGTAGAAGGTCTGAGTCAAATAGGGCCTTCTCTCCTGACTATCATAAATGACCTGATGAAGTCGGCAGGATTCCGACAGCAGTTTCGGGTAGGCGAGAACAATGCTTTTGTAGCTCGCTTGGAAGGAGAGACATACCCTATTTCGGACATGTCGGATGGGGAGAAGTCTGCTTTTCTCCTCGCTTCCGAAGTTCTTTTAGCAGATGAGGGTTCCGTTTTGGTAATCGATGAACCCGAACGCCACCTGCATCGCTCGATTTCGGCGCGCTTTATCACCGCGTTGACTGAGGTACGCAACGACTGCATCTTTGTATTGTTTACCCACGACGTTGATCTCATGGCGCTTGGTCTCAAAACTATTTTAGTGCGTTCGGTTAATTGGCAAGCTGGTCAGGCATCTGGCTGGCATCTAGAAGAACTCGAATCTGTCGGGGATCGTAAAGAGCAAGTGCGGCTCGCTCTCCTTGGAAGCCGGGGGAGAATTCTAGTGACGGAAGGCGAACTGGCTAGTCTCGATAAATCCCTCTATCAGATTGTGTTCCCAGAATGGACAGTTCATTCTGTCGGTGGGAATGAACAAGTGATCCGAACAGTTTCTGGACTCAGGGAGGCTAGCCCTCATCATTGGGTAGACGCTACGGGCGTAATCGATGGAGACTGTCGCTCGGCAGAGGAGCGGGAAAAGCTGCGAGGCAAAGGAATCCTAGTATTGCCCGTCAACGAAGTGGAGAATCTCTACTACCTTCCTTTCATCGTCGAATATCACGCGCGTAAACAGGCCGATGCGTTAGGTGGTGACTTTCAAGAACGATTAAGTACCGCACAATCGAACGCCTTAAGGTCCCTGGAAAGGCCCGATGTAAAAGAGAATCTTGCCGCCGTTAATGCCGTCAAGATCGTTCGGCACGAGGCTCTCAGATATCTTCCCTCGAGCAAGGAAGAGCTCCGTAGTAAGGAGATTACGTGGACCATTAGCTCGCCACTAAAGGAAGAGTTTAATGCGCTGTGCAAGGCCCTGAGCGAAGAGGACCACGAAGCGATCCTTGTACGATTCTCGATCAGAGAATCCGGCTATGGATCGAACATTGCTAATGGCTTGGGTTACCGTAATGAACGCGACTATCAGGCCGCGGTTCGGGCTAGTCTGAAGCGAGATTCCGAGTTTCTTCAGGAGTTTCGTAAAATAATTGGGTCTTTGACGGACTCAGTCTGAAATCGAACGGTCGGGAGCCCATATGTGCCATGGATGCTCCCTATGTTGAAAGCCAAGCAATTTTCAGGTCCGGAACGTCATAGAGTGGCCCATCGCGGATCATCGCGAACAGGAATGCGAGCCCGAGGTGAGCCAACGCAATCAGCGCCCTGCCGTGGGGTTCTCTGGGGCCGTTTCCGGTCAAAGTAATTCAGGCTAGTTGGATCAAGATGAATGGATGTGAAGGCTGACAGGAACAAAGCTCGTTGCAATAGTATGTTTCCTGAATCATTGAAGCGTTCCGACTTGATTGACGTGCCTGCCTAACCTGCGGATGCTGCCAGTCCAGCGTAGGAGGCTAGTGCAGCTGCCTTGGTGAAAGTCTTCCCGGGGGTCTCGGCGAGGATAATCACAGCTCCTTTGACATACGACCCCTGACTGGGAAATCAGTGCCGGGTAAATCGGGCGGGCCTCCACGTTAGCTTCGAAGTGTTCAGTCATGGCGGCTCATTGAGAACGCAACGACCTCAGTTAGCCGACGAGCTTCGGAATGACCGGATCTGTGGCGTGCGTGCGGTGGAGCGTGATGGCCTGTTCTTACAAAGTTGTCAAGAGGGCTACCGCTCATGTCATGTGCATGCGGGCTTTGTGCTTCCTGATTTTTGCGTCGATCCGCGCTTTCTAGACATGCGCCAGTGCTGCGGGAGTGGTCCAAGTTGCGGGGACGTCTAGCACCGCATCATGCACCAGCTTGAGACCAAGAATCCGTTCTAGTGGCGATGGATTTGGGTAAATAGGCCGCGCATCATGTTGCTGGTCTTGGTTATCTGCAGTGCTAGGTCTAGGTCGAATCCACCGAGCATGTCCAAGGTGTGCTTCATCAACTTCGAATACGTGGATGCTACCCAGAGTATACGGCATGGTGCAGGCTGCGTCAGCGATGATGAACGCGTCTTTTTCTTCGGTTTTCGCGGTCCTCGGAGACATGTCTGCAATACGTCGCATCGAAAACTCCGACAGGTAGGCGACGGGAACGCCGTGCTTTTGGGTCAGGGAGAGGGCTAGCGTGCCGATTGTGGCGGGCTGGTCCACAGCGACGAAATCGGTGCCATTTGCACTGATATTTTCATAGACAGTGGCGAGTTTGGTTTCGTCGTTAGGCGGGATCTTGTTTCAATTTTTGATTCCGTATTTGGCAACGGCGTAGGCCCAATAATCGGTCTTACCGATATCCAGCCCGAGGACAATGATAACGTCGGTGAAGATCAAGACTGGTGCTCAGTTGAACCAGGGAATTTTCTGGGTCGGCCAACCGGCGGTACCGAAGTCTTACATCCACATTGTGGCAGGCATCTGTAATTGGCACCGAGCCCCTATTCAGCGCGCCCACTGCTATCCCATTCTCGGTGGGAACATCGCCGGGACAATTGGATTGGCAGGGGCAATGTGCCTTGCTGAGATTGACCGACCCAATGGTCGTATGTTCCTAGAGGTTATGGGGCTGTCCGCGAGATATTGTGCTGTCTGACTCCACCTCTTACTTGCAGCCTGCATTCGTAAGTGCGACGCTGCGCTCAGGCGGCAGTAGGTTACTCGGTCACCGGCAATGGAAACTCATTGGTGCTGCATCAAAATTCGTATTTTCAAACAAGTTATGCGGCTGATTTGTCGGTCTCAGCTGGCATAATAGATCCAACTGGGAGGTCTTGCCTAGTGATCCCTGATTGAAGCGCCGATTGCAGTGGCGCGTGCGTAACTCCAATAAGTACTGATGATATTTGGATAGAAATCCGATCCCACTTTGAAAGGCCGTGCCCCAATGAAGCTCGTAGCTGTCGCGCTCAAGAATTTCCGCGGTTATCAGCAGGAACAATGGGTCAGTTTCAGCGACCTCACCACTGTCGTGGGTCGCAATGATGTCGGAAAGTCAACAATTTTGGAGGCGCTCGACATCTTCTTCGGTGGCAACGTTGTGAAGCCGGACGTGACAGACAAGAATGTGTCTACCTCCGACAACTACTTCCAAATCACTTGTAAGTTCTCCGACCTGCCGTCCGAGTTGGTCCTTGACGCTCAGGCCACCACAAGCCTCTCAAGAGAATACTTGTTAGATGCAGACGGCTACTTGCAGCTTCAGAAGCGATGGATCTGCTCAGCAGCAAAGCCGAAGGAGGAGATCCATGCCGTTTGCCAGCATCCGTCTAACAAGGGGCTGGACAACCTAGTTACCCTAGGGAATGCAACACTCAAGAAGCTAGCTAAGGACCGTTTGATCGATGCTGAATATCTTGCCGTAAACAAGACGTCCAATCCTCATCTGCGAGCCGCGTTGTGGGAGAGTGAAGACCTGACGCTTGAGGAATCGGTCGTTCCGCTCGGAAAAGAAGATGGCGGAAAGATTTGGTCAAAGCTTGCATTGCACCTTCCTTACTTCGCGCTATTCCAGTCAGACCGCAAAAGCACCGATGCTGATGATGAGGTGCAAGAGCCCATGAAAATGGCTGTTGCTGCCGCTCTTGCTGAGGAGTCAGTTCAGAAACTTCTCGATGATGTCGTAGAAGCAGTTCGGGTCAAGGCGACTGATCTGGCAACTAGGACTCATGAGGCACTCTCCGAGATTGATCCGGCCATCGCCGATGGACTGATCCCGGAGTTCAAGAACGATCCACGCTGGAGCGGCCTATTTTCGGTGGTGTTGCAAGGCGCCAACGGGGTTGCCATCAATAAGCGCGGTTCCGGCGTTCGACGACTGATCCTAGTGAGCTTCTTTAAAGCCGAAGCCAAGCGGATGATCGAATCGAGTGAGAAGTCATCAGTAGTTTACGCGCTCGAAGAACCCGAGACATCACAACACCCACGCAATCAGCGTATATTACTTGATTCGTTCCGCACTATGTCTGAAGTCTCAGGGACGCAAGTCGTTCTGACTTCGCATAGTCCTGGGTTCGTCTCGGAACTACCTGCAGAGTCGTTGAGATATGTACGAAAGGACCCATCATCCGGACTTCCGTCTGTCGCGGAAAGTGATGATGACCTTTGGACCGAGCTTGCTGACGAGCTTGGAGTGCAACCCGACAACCGCGTCAAAGTGCTGATCTGTGTCGAGGGCCCTCACGATGTAACGTCGCTTCAACGACTTTCGCGAAATTTGAATCGCGAGAGGCCGGACCTCTATCCCGACCTCACATCGGATCGCAGGTTTGCATTCGTGCCGCAGGGCGGAGGAACGCTTGGACAGTGGGTGAGCAATCGGTACTTGAAGGACCTGAATAGGAAGGAATTTCACCTGTACGACAATGACGTGGAAACTTACAAAGAGACCGCCAAACAGGTGAATGAACGAGGTGACGGATCGCTGGCCCTCACCACATCAAGGCTAATGATGGAGAACTATCTACATCCGGATGCCATATTTGACGCATTGAAAGTTCGTGTCAACGTCTCGGCAGATTGTAATGTTCCGGATCTCGTCGTCGAGGCCACGAGAAGCACACCAGGTGTGCGGCCGATAAAGAAAGGAATCGTCAAGTCACGTCTCGCAGATGAGGCGTTCGGGTTTATGACGCTGGGACGGTTGGCAGAGTCGGATCCTAAAGGCGAGGTAATGGGTTGGTTTAAGAAGTTGGTCGAAATGGCTAGATATTAAGTCGTCCATTCTTCAAAATCTCAAGCGTAGGCGGACAATGATTCACCGTATAACTAATCTGTGGTCAGGGATTCAACTTCGTCCAAGGCCAACTTCACATCAAAGCGGTTAAGACTGCGGTTTTCTTAGTATCGAAGAGAAATAATTTGATAGGAGCTTCGAGTTCACAGGGTCTCAAATGCAGGTTACCACTAGCAGTCATAATGTTGGCTAGTTAACTACAGTGCGATTTTTGTCCGGTGGTTCTACCAATCAATCTCGATTGCTAACTTTGTTGCGCTACTTCACCGGGAACACACGCTCGTCGTGGTCGTGATACAAGAGCGTGTTTGTTCGGTTTAGCCCAGAATCAGTGAGTCCATTACACCCAGCCATAATTTCTCTCCAGAATCCTCTGATAGCCGCGCCCAGACATGCTCTACGGTTGCTCTGTGCCCGAACGCCGTGGAGTTCCGGTTCAGTTGGTCGGCCACGTACCGATTCATTCGGTTCGGTGCTGTAATCTCTGGATTGCGGCATTTTGCTATTCGCCAGTCCCTCAGCGGCAGATGAGAGCGAAACTCTGGCATTTGCATGCTTGAAATCCGTATCGAATCTCGTCTTTGGTCAGTTCAGCAAGTGCGTTCGGTGTCGGCGATGTATAGGATTCTTCGCCGCGATGTGAATGTCTGCAAAAATATGGACAGGGCGAAACGGAGTTCCGCAGAGACCTGATGAACTACTTCTGTGCAATTTCCATAAAGTTGCCCCGACTCACGTGGAACATCGATATGTACTTTACAGACCTGCGGCGACATGCGACTTACCTGCCGAGGTAGAAATGACAAAGGTTTGGAGTTCCATTGAGGCACGCCGTAGGCAATTGAGAACCAACAAACTTGGGGTAGATGTCGCCTTGGGTCCCTATGTAAGTCTAGCGATGGTGTCCCCGAGTATTGACGCCGTTGCGCTTTGCGTGACTTGAAGTTGCCGTTGGTAGTGTGGCGTTTGCTCCGGAATAAAGGGCGATAGGTAGCGGCCTCCAGATGGCTGTATTAAGGGTCGAGAGCCGCGCACTTTTCCATGCTGCTTGCCATTGTCAGCAGTGGAAACGAAAGCTTGCCGACAAGATTACATTGCAAATAACGTAGCGTCGTAGTATCCAGCATCTACGTCGGGGCCAAGTACGGAAGGAACCATTATGGGTCATGTTGTGCCGGTGAATATCGGCACGAGTCAGCCAAATGCCGCAAAGGATACTCCGACCGGCATCCACAAGCGGCCGGTGGACCAAATTGAATTGCGACCGCCAGGTCCGAAGCACGGTGGACTTGGTAGCGGCGTCGTGGGGGACTTCATCGGCGATCGGCAGCATCACGGTGGTGACAACCAGGCCGTGTACGCGGTCGCGCGTGAAGAACTTGACTGGTGGGGTAGTGAGCTCGGCCGACAGCTGGATGACGGCATGTTCGGCGAGAACCTCACCACCGTAGGCCTCGATACCGATCATGCGCTGATCGGCGAACGCTGGCAGGTGGGCGAGCAGGTAGTGCTCCGGGTCGAAGGGCCGCGAATTCCATGCGGTACCTTCCGTATGCATATGGGCGAAGCCGGCTGGCTCAAGCGGTTCGTCGCACACGGCCTGTCGGGCGCTTATCTGTCAATCGAGCGGCCCGGGGTAGTCAAGGCTGGCGACGCGATTACCGTCCTGTCCCGTCCCGACCATGGGATCGATGTGCCTACGGTATTCCGGGCGTTCTATGACGACCTCGAGGCGATGCGTGCAGTCGTCGAATCAGGAGTGTTATCTGACCCGGAGGAAACTGCCGCGCTGGCGGCGCGACTCGAAAGCCTAGGCCGTACCCGCTGATCCGTGGTACGCGGTTGGACGTGAGGTCGACATGTGACTTACGTCGGACATCTTCGTCGTTATGGTTGAACTAAGGCGAATATCTCGGCCGATGCCCTCTACGAAGTGACCTACCGTTCTACCTGGGGTGCCACCGATGGGCCGATAGGCCACCTGGTTATTCGCCGACTCGATGATCACGAGGTCGTCGCTGAAATGCCCGCGGCTTCGGAAGAAGAAGCTAGGGATCTCATTGAGCGTGCAGAGACTCAGGTCCGGGGCGATGCCTCCGCCTTCGAGAGCGCATGGGGGATTGCCGGGGAGCTGGCAGCCGACCCGGGGCCCGATGTTGTGCGGTTAGGGAGCCTGGTGGATCCCGCGCGTGATCGCGACACAGGTGATCGCATCACCGAGATCGATGGGCGCTTCACGATTTTCCCCGAAGTCCGCGACGTCTTCGCCGCCGATTAGCGGTGGCTTGCCTAAGAGCTACATCCACTTATCTCGGTGCGGCTCAATGCGTTGCAGCCGGGTATGCCCGGTGTGGTGCATTTCCTGAGTCCCGTCGCTGACCAACTTCTGTTCCAGCCGGCGGCCGGAGAGCACGGCGATTACATGGCGGAGAACTGGTTGATTTTTCAAGCAGATCACCAGGGGCGTTACCGTTACCTCGGTGACCCGGATGCGTCGAAACTAGGTGACTTATCGTCAGGCGAGCGTGAGCGGGCACAGACTGAACTGGCCGGTGCCAAGACACGGTGGGAGCGTTACGGTCGGTTGCTCTGGGGCGATGCCAACGACCCCGCGAAGCCTCGCGAAGGCTGGAACGATGACATCGCGTTCATCGACCAGCTGGGCGGAGAGCCCGGGTATGGAAACTGGACCGGCTATCCACCGCCGCGAGCGCTGAGCCTCGACACAGAGGACCCTGTTTCGCCGGTGCTGGCAACGGCCGCTGGGAAGCCGCTACGATTTATCGGCGCCACCGCCGGCTACCCGTGGCGGGACGCTGGGGCCGATGCGATCTTGCTTTTCGTCGAACCCGAATCCGGCCTCGTCGCGCTGACATTCGACTGGAGCTGAAGGTAGCGGCCTAGGTAATGTCGCGGAAATGCCGCCGGGTGACCAGCACGGCCAGTGCGGCGAGGAGAAAGAGACCGCCGGCGATCGCGAATGGTTGCTGATAGCCCAGCTGCCGAGCCAGCATACCGCCCAGCCCCGCGCCGATGATTAGTCCACTAATGCTGAACAGGCGGCTGACCGACAGAACGCGTCCCATGAGGGAGGGCGGGGTGATCTTCTGGCGCACGGAGGACGCCAAAATATTCCATACCACGGCATGCGCAATATAGAGGGCCAGCGCAACTCCCACGAGCACCGGATGGCCGCTCATTGAGATGGTCACAAATGCCGTAGCGCCAAGGAGCAAAGCGCCGATGAGGGTGTTTGCGTACCCGAACCGACGTCGAAGCGGTGCCGCGAGGATGCTGCCAAGCAGTCCGCCGAGGGCCGATGCGGACAGCAGCAGTCCGTAGCCAAACGGGGTGAGCCCCAAGGTACTCTGCGCGTAAAGCACGAGATACGAGAAGGGGATCATGTAACCGATGCTGGCTAGGAAACCGACGAGGACCAGAACTCGGGCCGCGCGATGATGCCATGTCCACCGCAGTCCCTCGACGATGCGCTTCGCTACGCGCACACCAGAGGCGTCCGGTGCGATCGGGGGAGGCTTGTAGTTTCCGCGGAGCGTCGAGAACGCTAGCCCGGCACCAAGAAAGGCGAGGCTGATCAACGCGGTCGGGGCCACGGCCGAGAGCGCAAAAGTCATGCCGCCGAGCGGTGGCCCAATGAACTCATCCACAACTATTTGGGTTCCGGCAATTTGTGAGTTGGCTCGGTCCAGCCGTTTGGTCGGGACTGCTTGTTGAACGATGGCGACGGCGGCGTTATCGGCCATCGTCTCCACGACCCCGAGCGTCGCATTGACGACGAGCAGCGCAAGGATCGTGACGGATCCCGAAAGGCTCAGGAGCGTCACCCCGGCGAAGAGCAGTGCCCGCGCAATGTTCGCCGAGTAAAGAATCCGCCGCCGGTCGAACATATCAACTATCACCCCGACACCGAGTACGGATAGCAGGCGCGGAAGTGAGTAGCTCATGGCCAGGGCCGCAATCTTGACTGGATCGTCCGTCACGGTGGTGGCCAGTAGCGGCACGGCGACGAATGCGAGGCCGTCGGCCAAGTTTGCCAGCGCGTTACCGGTCCAAAACCGGTGATAGTCGCGCATGGTGCTCCTCGGTTCGTGGTTTCTGGCTCTGTCAGCCAACGTAGTCAGCCTATCGGCACGTCCAGTCGTTGGGTGATGACATACTGGGTGTCATGAGCGGCGCAGCGTGGAAACCGAGCCCAACCGAGCAGCAGTTAATCGACGCGCTAGTCGAGGCCGTGCGTCACGCACTGCTGCGGCTGCGCGACGAGACCGGCGAATCGCCCCAAACCGTCGCGCTGGTGACCACCGGAGACCTGTTACGCCCGTATCTCAGTGTGACGCTCCCCGGCGAGGACCCATGGAATTTCGCCGACGCCCGCTTCGCCATCCTCGGCGACGAGCATCTGGCGAGACTCACCGAGCAGTGGGACTTACTCGGCGATCCGTCCGAGCTAGGACTGGCGGACCTCGACGGCGAGTTGGACCGACGGCTTCGCCTCATGGAACAGGCGCTGCGGGACATAGACTGCGCCGGAGCGTTCGGGCGGGGCGAGGCACGCCGCCAGGTTCTCCTGTTGACCGAAACCATGCCGCCGGATCCGGCGACGTCCGGCTCCACCCGTCGACTCAACCCGGCAGGAGACCTGCTTCAACGTTGGATCGAGCAGGCCTGCGAAGACCCCCGCCTGTCGTCGGACCTTGTCGCGGCCGAAGAATTATCCGACACTCCCAACCAGCTGGTGCCCGCGCCAACGAATGCGCTGGCGCAACTCTGGGGGAGGAGTCCGGGTCTCTATCTGGCCGATGGCACCACGATCTATGGGCCGCACTCGTTAGCCGAACGTAATGAGACCTTTGAGGTCGCCGAGTACGCACCGGGATGGGTGTTGATCGGGGACGACAGCGGCGGGATTGGCTACCTCATGCGCGCCGGTGGCGCCGTCTTCGAGCCCGCGCACGAACCGGCGGCCAGCGAAGTCTATGCGCTGGATCTCGGAGCGTTGGAAGAGGACGTAGCGGGTGTAGGTGACTGGGTGACCGATGACCTCTATGGATGGTTAGTTCGGCGATAAACGCCTGTTCACTTGCGGCGTCTTTGCTGGCAGGATGGGCTTATGCTCACCTTAGAAGAAGTCGACGTGAACGGCGCCGATCGCGCCGCCCTGCTGGACTTCATGACCAGCCACCACTTCCCCTTCCATGTGCGTTCTCAGCTCAGCGTCATGGACGTGCAGGAAATGATCGACGACGGCGACTTTCACGACGCGGAGCATGAGAGCCACTGGCTGATTCACCGTGAGCACGGGCGCATCGGACTTGTGCGCCTGGAAGACCTGGAAGATCCCACGCCGCTATTCGACCTGCGACTGGCCACATCGTGGCGCGGTCAAGGGCTGGGCGAGCAGGCGCTGACCGCGGTTACGAGCTATGTCTTCGGCCGTTTCGGCGAGGTCACCCGCTTTGAGGGGCAAACCCGTGAGGACAATATCGCCATGCGTAAGGTCTTCGAACGCTGTGGTTGGCTCAAGGAGGCTCACTACCGGGAGTCCTGGCCGGTAGCTGGCGCGCCGCCGGTCGCCAGCGTGGCCTATGCGATTCTGCGTCGGGACTGGGAGACGGGCACGACCACTACCTTCGAATGGAACGACCTTGACTGAACAGAGTCCGCTGTATGCCATCGACCCGGAGACCTTGGGCGAAGTGGCCACCGACCCGACGCGGATCCAGAAATTGCTGAACCAGCCGTCGCCGGAACTCGACGCGGCGCAACGTGTCGCGCTGTTGCGCATCGGCGGCAGGCTCGAGGAAGCCGAGCTGCTTGCGCTCACCCAACTCGATGGACCCACCGGGGTCGAGAAACTAGTCCGTCAACCTCGAGAGGCAAGTTCGTCCCAGGCTCGCTGGTTGCTGCGACTGGCCACCGTTTGGCAGTGGCAAGGCGCCTACGCGCGCGCCGATGAGTGCTATGGGGCGGCGCTCGAGTGTTTCATCGCGACGACAGAGCCCTCCGATCCGCGAGCTCACGCGATGGATGTGGCATTCGCCTATCAGCACTATGGCAAGTCGCTCTTCGAACAGGGAGATTACCGCGAGGCCGAGTCCTGCTTTGTACAGGCCGAGAGCTTGCGGCGCGAGCATCGAGCCGGGCAGGAGATGATCGACTCCTCGGTGTTGGCGTTACGCGCAACCCGGCGCCGTGGCGTAAACCTCTAGGCCACGGCCGGTTTCCCGTACCGCGGCAAATTGGCGCGAGCGCTGCTTCATCGTAGGCTGAGCCCATGCACACCGACCAAGCGTTGCAGTTGCGCGCCGCGAACCTCCCGGAAGATATTCCAGCGATACTCCAGATCTGGCGAAGCGCGGTGGAAGCCACGCACCATTTTTTATCGCAATCAGAGATCGGGGCGCTCGCCGAACTTATCGAAAATATGTATCTAGACCAGGTGCTGGTCACCGTGGCCCTGCACGGAGAGAAGCTCGTGGGATTCAGCGGCCTCGCCGACGGCAGGCTGGAAATGCTGTTCGTCGCGCCGGAGGCCTTCGGTTGCGGGGTGGGGAGCGCGTTGGTGCACGAAGCGCTCGCCGCGCATCCGCACCTTGAAGTGGATGTGAATGAGCAGAACCCGCAGGCACACGGCTTCTATACGCATCTGGGTTTCGAGCAGATCGGGCGCAGTGAACTCGACGGGCAGGGTAACCCGTATCCGCTGCTACACCTTCGCTATAGCGGACCACGCCAATGAGTATCGGCGGTGCCCCGGTGCTACAACGCGGATCCGGCATTCCGGTGGTGATGGTGCATGGCAATGGGGTCGATCACCGTTGCCTGCTCCCGTTGGACCCTGCCTTCGCGCAGCCCGGGGTCTTTCGTCGGGTCTACGTCGACCTACCCGGTTTCGGGCAAACCCCGGCGCTGACCGACCGTGGCGGCCTGCCGCAGCTCGCCGACTGGCTCGAGGGCACGGTGCGGGAGGTGGTTGGCACGGAGCCCTTTGCGATCGTCGGACAATCAATGGGCGGACTCTTGGCCACCGAGATCGCCGACCGCCTGCCCGGGCAGGTGCTGGGCGTGGGCCTGTGCGCGCCGGTGGTGTACCCGCAGGCCGAACGGCGCACCCTGCCCGAACGGTGCATCTTGCACTCCGAGCCGCGACTACTGGCTAGCCTTTCCGCGGCCGATGCGGAGAACTATGCGGAAATGTCGGTGGTGCAAAGCGAGGCGAACTACCAGCGCTTCGAACGCTTCGTGCTTCCCGGAATCCGGGTGGCGAACGTGCGGGCCATGGCGAAGCTGGCCCGTGAGTACACTCTGCCAAGGCTGCCGGTGGAGGGCGCTGGCCAATGGCCGCACGGGGTGATTATCACCGGTCGGCAGGATCATGTGGTCGGTTACCAGAATCAACGAAGGCTCCGCGACCGGTTCGCGACGGTCGAGCTTGTCGAACTGGACCGAGCCGGACATAACGTGCACATTGATCGGCCGCGGCGGGTGCTGGCGGCGATGCGTAATTTTGCGGCCGCAGTGGCCGCCGAGGCGAAGGAGACGGGACAGTGAGCCAGCAACGAATCGTGATTCTAGGCGGTACCGGGGCGATGGGTGCGGCCACCGCCGCACGTTTCGCCCGTGCCGGCTGGCGGGTCGAGGTGACCGGGCGGAACGCGGAGTTATTCCCAGAGCCACTGCGAGAGCTCGGGGTGCGCTTCCACGCCCTTGACCGGGCTGATACCGCCGGGATCGGCCAGTTGCTGTCAGGTGGCGCCGATCTATTGGTGGACATGGTGTGCTTCGACGCCCAACGAGCCGATGAACTGTGTCGGTGGGCGGTCGACTGCACATCGAATGCGGTGATCTCCTCGCGTGCCGTCTACACCGACGCGGAGGGACGACATGTCAACGCCGAGCAGCCACCCGAGTTTGCCGGGCCGGTACCCGAATCCCAGTCCTGCGTCGCTCCCGGCGCACGGGATCTGGACCCGTTCACCCGAGAGGGCTACGCCCCGGGCAAACGCGCCATGGAGCTACGGGTTCTGGAGAGCGGGGTGCCGGTTAGCGTGCTGCGCCCGGGAAAGGTGCACGGAGCCTGGGCCCGCAACGCACGCACCGCTGGGATCGTCGAAGCCATGCAAGGAAACCCGCCTGAGCTTCGGGTGTCGAGTTTGGAGTCGGTGCAGTCGCTGACTGCGGCGGCCAACGTGGCCCAACTGCTCGAACTCGTTGCCGCTCACCCCGCGTCGCGCGTGCTGAATGCGGCCGATGCCCACCCGGTGACGGCCCGCGCGATTTTTGAGCGGATCGCGCACACGGTGGGCTACACAGGGGAGGTGCAAGAGGCCGGAGATGGTCCGTCCACTCTCGCTAATCCCTTTGCCTCGGCCCACCCGTTCGAGCTGGATACCAGCGCCGCGAAAGAGCTGGGGTATCGCCCGGCGGATAGCTTGTCGCTCGTGGCCGAGGAGGTGCAATGGGTGCTGGATTCCCAGCGTGCCGGGGCGCTTCATGGGAGGATGGGAGCATGAGTGAAAATACCCGATCCCTTCGTGAAGTGAGCGTCGAACGCACCGAATCCTGCCGCTACCGGGCGACCAGCGCCGAAACCGGTGCCAGCGTCGAATTCGGTCAAGGGGAGGGGCTGCTGACCCCGGTGGAGCTACTGCTGGCCGCCATTGCCGGCTGCTCGGCCATCGACGTGGATGTGGCGACCACCCGCCGCACCGAACCGGAGAAGTTCGAGGTGGCCGCCAGCGGGTACAAGGTGACCGAAGATGGGGCCAGCAAAATGGAGGACATCACCATGTCCTTTGACCTGAAGTTCCCGGATACCGAGGACGGACGCAAGGCCCGGGGTATGGTCGAGCGCATCGTGAAGCTCTCCCACGACAAGTACTGCACCGTTTCGCGCACCGTGGAGCACGGCGCGAGCGTGCGGAGTATCGTCGAAACCGATCAGGCGTAGCCCGAAAGCGTAGCGCAATGAATTCCGAGGTGCTTCGATCGGTGGCCCTGTTCGCACTGGCCGCGCTCGCCGAAATCGGCGGGGCCTGGCTGGTGTGGCAGGGGCTGCGCGAGCACCGCGGCCTGCTCTGGGTCGGGGGCGGGGTGGTGCTGCTGGGTCTCTATGGCGTGGTGGCCACCCTGCAGCCGGATGCGAATTTCGGACGTATCCTCGCGGCCTATGGCGGGGTGTTTATCGTCGGCTCGCTGGCGTGGGGTGCGGTGCTCGATGGGTACCGCCCGGACCGGTTTGACCTCATCGGCGCCGCCATTTGCCTAGTGGGCGTCGGCGTCATTATGTACTCCCCACGAGGCTAATCTTCGCTGGGTGAAAAGCCTCCATGGCTCCTTGCTGAAAGTTTCATGAACATGGATCCGTAGCGATTTCCGGGGATGTTCCTCGCAGATCGTGGATTTTGCCAATATTTGCCACGGATTTCGCGCTTGGGTTGAGTTCCCACCGTGTATTGCGTCGTTCGTGCTCAGTATTCTGCCCTAGTCAGGGCGGACTCCTCGTCGTAGGGTCAAAGGTGTCCCCACGTTTAAGGAGCAGTGATGCAAACTCAGAACGTTTTCGGCAACATCGATTGGGCGCTGTTGACACAAAGGGTTGTCACCGCGCTGATTATTCTCCTCGTCACCTGGCTTTTGGCCAAGATCATCAAATGGGCCATCGGCAAGCTAGTGACCAGGGTGAAATTCCTTCAGAAACAAGGCAACGACGGAGCGCAACTAGGCCAGTCACTTGGCAAGGTCGCGAGCCTGATCGTTTGGTTATTCGGCTTGGTGGCCATCCTGCAGCTGTTCTCGTTGACCGAGGTACTGTCCCCGGTGCAGAACCTGCTCACAGGGGTTATGGCCTTTATCCCGAACCTTATTGGTGCGGGCTTCATCTTCTTTATCGGTTACGTAATCGCCAATATCGTCCGACAGCTGGTTGTCACCGCGCTATCGACCGTCGACTTCTCCGCCCTGGTCAAGAAATTCTCCAAGGACCGCGAGGAGCTCGATGAGGCCGCCAGCCGCGAGGCCCAAGGCAAGATCGTCGACGTCTTGGCTAACGTTCTATTTGCTCTGATCCTGCTGGTCGTGGCCATTGCCGCCCTGCAGGTGCTGGGTCTGGAAGCTATCTCCGGTCCTGCACAGCGCATGCTCGAACTGGTACTGGCCGCTATCCCACAGGTGCTGATGGCACTGGTGCTGCTGGCCATCGGTATCATGATCGCCAAGTTCGTTGGGCAGCTGCTCGAATCCACCCTGCACGGGGTGGGCACCGACCGGGCCGTCGCCGGCTGGGGCATCGTGCCGGAGGGGCAGAGCGCCTCGGGCATTATCGCCACCATCGTGCGCATCGCCATTGTGCTCTTCTTCGGTGTGATGGCCGCACAGATGCTGAACTTCCCGGCGATCACCAACATCCTCAACGAGGTGCTGGCCCTGGGTGGCCGGGTGCTCTTCGGTGGCCTGATCATCGCCGCCGGTTTCGTCGTGGCCAACGTGATCAGCAAGTTCATGGCCGACGGCACCGCCTCGAAGATCGTGCGCTACACCGCGATCGCCCTGTTCGTGGCCATGGGCCTGCGCTACATGGGCCTGGCCGATTCGATCGTGAATATGGCCTTCGGCGCGGTAGTCATCGGTGCGGCGCTGGCCGCGGCACTGGCCTTCGGTCTCGGCGGACGCGACGCAGCGGCCAAGGTGCTGGCCAAGTCCAAGCTGGGCGAGGACAACGGACCTAAGGGTACCGACCTGCCGGATACCGATCCGTTCCGCTAAAGCTGAGGCTCGATCAACCGACGATCGGCACTATCGGGGGATCGCCCACCACACGGTGGGCGGTCCCCTTGCCTTTGCCCGGTAATTATTGGTGCAAGGGCAGCTCGCGTGCCGAGGCCGGCCGTGGGTCACTGGCCAGCCGGGAGTACAGCAGGGTATCCACGCGCTGCCCGTCAATGAGGAACTTGCCGCGCTCGCGGCCCTCGCAGATGAATCCGGCCCTTTCGGCCACGCGGCGCGAGCCCGGATTATTCACGCGCAGGCCCAACTCGAGCCGGTGGATCCCGTGCGTGTCGAAAAGTACCCGAGCCAGGGTACGCAGCGCCGCGCTGACCACACCGCGACCCCGGTACGCGGCGTGCATCCAGTACCAGACCCAGGCGTTGTTATTGGTGGCATCGATCCCGGCGCTGACCAAACCGGCCAGCCCGTCTTCGGTGGCGATGGCCAGTGGGAGCTGAAGGTTGGCCGGATCCAGCAGCCGGGCCACATACTGCTCGGCTTCGGCCATGGTGGTCACCTGACCTTGCCGAGCCATGGCCGCGGCGTCCGAATCAAAGGCCGCCAACACCGCCTGTGCGTCCTCCGGTTCGAGGGGGCGCAGGAAGATGCCGTCGTGTGGTGCGGCGGGGTGTGCCGCGGTAGAACGTGGTGCGTCGTCGGCATTAGGTTGCTCTAGCTCTGCGGCGGCTGCGGGTAGCGGCTCGCTGGTCGCCGTACCCTGATGAAAGAGCAAACGCCATTCGCCCTCGTGCTTTTGCCACAGCGAACTGCGGTGGGCAGGTACCGAGCCGGTCTCGGAACGCCAGCGCAGCAGCGCGGTCTGTGGGGCCAGCAAACACAGCTGCGGTGCAAGCACTTTGCCGGGGACCCCAGGTCCGGCGTCGGCGGCGGGCTCAGCTTGCAGCAGGGCCACGATGGCGGCGAAATCATAGCTGGTGCCCGAGACGCCGACCTCGGTGAAGTGCGGGTGCAGCAGCTCGCGCAGGGACTTTTCGTCGTGCCGCACGGCCGGATCCAGTAGCCGTGCCTCACTGGCGGTCAGGTGCTCGACGAGGGGAGCGGCGGGGTCGAGAATCTGCGGAAAATCCGTGTGCTGCATGATCACAGTAGATCACGCCGCGAGGCTAAATGCTCACGTCATGGAATTTCGCTTAGTGAGCGGGCTCATGCTTATAATCGCAACAACTTCGCGGGAGCCCACCGATTGGAACGTGGGCTGAGAGGGCCGAACGCCGACCGCCAGACCTGATGCGGGTGATGCCGCCGTAGGAAGGAAGTGTGCCGTCGTGCATATTCTCGTCGTGGGCGCCGGAATCATCGGCCTCGCCACCGCCTTCGAACTCAAAACAGCCGGGCATACGGTCAATGTGATCGACCCCGACCCGGCCGGTGGGGCCAGCCACGCCGCCGCCGGCATGCTTGCCCCGGCCGCCGAAACCGTCTGGGGCCAACACACCCTGCACCCGTTGATGGTGCAGGCCGCCGCCGACTACCCTCAGTTCATCGACCGCATCGAGGCGATCACCGGAGAGCGCCCGGACTACCGGGATAACGCGACACTCGTGGTGGCCGCCGAGGCCGCCGACCGGCAGGCCTTGAACGAACTCGAATCCTTGCAACAATCCCTGGGGCTGCGCACCGAACGGCTGCTGGGTTCGCAGGCCCGGGCGGCCGAACCGGCGTTGGCGGCCAATATTGCCGGGGCCATGCGCTTTGCCGACGATCATCAGGTCGACCCACGCTCGCTGACCGCTATCCTGCTGCGCTACCTGCACGCCGAGCTGGTCCGCGAGCAGGCCATCGAGGTGCTCCGCGAGGCCGGAACGATCAGCGGGGTACGCCTCGCCTCGGGGCGAGTGGTTGAAGGCCACTGCGTGGTATTAGCCACCGGACTCGGTGCGCTGGCCGGTGCCCCGGAGCTACCGCTGCGTCCGGTGTACGGCGACATTGTGCGGCTGCGCCCGCACGGCGGACGGCCGCTGATCGAGCACACGGTGCGCGGGATCGTCAACCGCCGCCCGGTCTACCTGGTGCCACGCCGCGACGGTTCGCTGGTGCTCGGGGCCAGCAGCCGCGAAGACGGCCGCGCCGAGGTCAATGTGGGGGCGTTGCACACCCTGCTCGACGATGCCCGGCGACTGGTGCCCGGGGTGGCCGACGCCTCGCTCCTGGAGGTGATCGCCCGGGCCCGGCCTGGCACCGAGGACGACGTACCCATTATCGAACGCGTCGAGCAGGGCCTGGTGGTCTCCACCGGCTACTTCCGGCACGGGATTCTGCTGACTCCCTTCGCCGCCAAGGCCACCGCCACCCTCGCCACCGGCGGGCAGCTGCCCGCCGCCCAACAAACCACCCTGTCCCTGAGCCGCTTCACCGGCGGCCACCTGCCAGCCCAACCCGTGGAGGCAACCTAAATGCACAGCATCGACATCCAGCTGAACAACCAGGCGCACAGCGTGCCAGCCGGCAGCACCGCCCGCGACCTGATCGCCACGCACACCGGACGTGCACTGGGCGAGGACGGGCGTGCCGTGGACGGCAGCCGCCTCGGGGTCGCCCTCGCCGTGAACGGCGCGGTGCTTCCGCGCGGCAAGTGGGCCAGCTACGCACTCTGTGCCGGGGACCGCCTCGATATCGTCACCGCAGCCCAAGGAGGCTAATCATGAGCACCATCGACCACTTGGCTACCGACACGTTTGAAATCGACGGGCAGCAGTTTAGCTCGCGGCTCATCCTCGGCACCGGCGGGGCCAGTTCGCTGGCCAGTGTCGAACAGGCGCTGGAGGCCTCCGGCACCGAGATCACCACCGTGGCCATCCGGCATTTCGCCGCCGCCGGCTCCGGGTCGGTCTATGAGCTACTGCGCCGCAACAACGTGCGCCCGCTGCCGAATACCGCCGGATGCTTCACCGCCCGCGACGCGTTGCTCACCGCCCAACTGGCCCGCGAGGCGTTGGAAACCAACTGGATCAAGCTCGAGGTCATCGCCGACGAGCACACCCTGCTGCCCGATCCGATCGAGCTGTTTAGCGCCGCCGAGCAGCTGGTGGCCGAGGATTTCACGGTCTTCGCCTACACCAACGACGACCCGGCCCTGGCCAAGCGTCTCGAGGATGTGGGGGTGGCCGCCATCATGCCCGCCGGTTCACCGATCGGCTCCGGGCTGGGCATCCTTAACCCGCACAATATTTCCACCATCGTCGCACGCAGCAACGTGCCGGTGATTCTCGACGCCGGGGTGGGCACCGCCTCGGATGCGGCGTTGGCCATGGAGCTGGGGTGCAGCGCGGTGCTGCTGGCCAGCGCGGTTACCCGCGCGCACAACCCGGCGCTGATGGCTCAGGGGATGCGCGAGGCGGTGCGCGCCGGGCGTGCCGCCCACCTGGCCGGGCGAATTCCGCGCCGTGACGTGGCGCTGGCCTCCTCACCTGCCGAGGGCATGATGCAGACGCTGGTCGGTGAACTGTAGATGCCGCTGCCCCCGTTGGTGGCCCCCGGTCCGCCGCTGTCACCGGATGAGCTGGCCCGCTACGCCCGGCATCTGACCCTGCCCGGGGTCGGTCCCGAGGGGCAGCGCCGCATCCGCAACGCCAAGGTGCTGCTGATCGGCGCCGGCGGACTGGGTGCCCCGATCCTCCAGTATCTGGTGGCCGCCGGCCTCGGCGAGCTGACCGTGATCGACGACGACCGCGTGGAAGCCTCCAACCTGCAGCGCCAGGTCATTCACCGCGAGGCCGACGTGGGCCTGGCCAAGGTGGACTCGGCGGTGCAGGCCGCACACCGGTTGGATGCCGGGGCGCGCGTCACCCCGATCTCCGGCCGACTCACACCGGCAAACGCCCTAGAGCTCTTCGCCGCCCACGATCTGGTCATCGATGGCACCGATAACTTTGCCACCCGCTACCTGAGCAACGACGCCGCCGAGCTGAGCGGTACCCCGCTGGTGTGGGGCACGATCTTCCAGTTCTACGGCCAGGTCTCGGTGTTCGCCCCGGGGCACGGTCCGATGCTGCGCGACTTGTTCCCGGAGATGCCCGACGCCGACTCGGTGCCCAGCTGCGCCGAAGGCGGGGTCTTCGGCGCGCTGTGCGGGGTGGTGGGCGCGACCATGGCCACCGAGGCGCTGAAGCTCATCTGCGGGGTGGGCGAGCCGCTCATCGGACGGCTGTGGTGCTATGATGCGGCCGCGGCCCACACCATGACCCTGATGCTTGAAGCCGACCCGGACCGTGAACCTGTTCGGGAGCTGGGCCAGTACCAGCAGGTCTGTGCCGCGCCCCCGGCAACCGTGCGCGACCTGCAGGTCGGCGAACTGGCCGCATTGCAGGAAGGCGCGACGGTGCACCTGGTGGATGTGCGCGAGAGCTGGGAACGCGAACTGTTGGCCATCCCCGGCAGCATCCATGTGCCACTGGACCGGGTCCTGGCCGAAGGGTGGGCGGCGTTGCCGGACGCGCCGGAAGATCGCGTCACCGTGCTGGTGTGCAAGACCGGGGCACGTTCACAACGTGCGGCCAGCGCGCTACTGGCCGCCGACGCGCAGGCCACGGTGCTGAATCTGGCCGGCGGTACCCTGCGCTGGGCCAGCGAGGTGCGCGGTGAAGTTCTCGACTACTAGTACTGCTCGCTGATCTGCAAGGATGAAAGGGTGAGTGAAACGAATCGACTAATCATCCGCCAGCTGCGGCCCAGCGATCGGCAGCAGGCCGAAGCCCTGCATGAGCAGTTGCTGGCCGACGAATTCGAGTTCCTCGTCGGACGCGGTGAGCAGGAGTCCTTCGCCGACTACGTGGCCCGGCAACTGGCCAATGAGGAGGGCCGCGACATTCCCGAAGGCTGGGTGCGTGCCGGATTCTATGTGGCCGAACGCGACGGGGAGCTGCTGGGCCGGCTCGGCGTACGCTATGAACTGAACGCCTTCCTCGCCTCGGTGGCCGGCCACCTAGGCTACGGGGTGGGCCCGGCCTACCGCCGCCAAGGGGTGGCCGAGGCGCTGGCCCGCTTCGGCCTGCAGCGGCTCCACGCCTCCGGCGTCGACCAGGCGCTGATCACCTGCGACGAGTCCAATACCGGGTCGCGGGCCACCATTGAAAAGGTCGGCGGCCGCCCCGATCGGCAGCAGCCGACGGTTCGTCGTCATGACGGCGGAACGACGCTGCGGTTCTGGGCCCCCACCGGCTGAATAGCACCGCCAGATACCCGCGCGCTGTTGCGTACAACACGCTGACGCGGCTTTTTTGGTGGGAGCGCGTAAAATAGAATCTTGGGTCAACTGTGGCCCCGACCCAATGACCCTAAAACTCTCTAGCGGAAGTGAGCCTTCACGCATGTCAGAAAACACGACGATTCGCGAAGATCTTCGCAATGTTGCCATCGTGGCCCACGTTGACCACGGAAAGACCACCCTGGTCGACGCCATGCTGCAGCAGACCGGTGCGTTCTCTTCGCACGGTGAAACCGAAGACCGCGTGATGGATTCCGGCGAGCTGGAGCGTGAAAAGGGCATCACCATCCTGGCCAAGAACACCACCGTGTTCTACTCCGGTCCTTCCGCCGAGGGCAAGAACCTGACCATCAACGTGATCGATACCCCGGGTCACGCCGACTTCGGTGGCGAGGTCGAGCGCGGCCTGTCCATGGTCGACGGCGTGGTGCTGCTCGTCGACGCCTCCGAGGGCCCGCTGCCGCAGACCCGCTTCGTGCTGCGCAAGGCGCTGGCCGCGAAGCTGCCGGTGATCCTGGTGGTCAACAAGACCGACCGTCCCGACGCCCGCATCGACGGCGTCGTCTCGGACTCCATGGACCTGCTGCTGGGCCTGGCCAGCGACCTGGCCGACGAAGTTCCGGACCTGGATCTGGACTCCGTGCTGAACGTGCCGGTGGTGTACGCCTCGGGCAAGGCCGGCCGCGCCTCGCTGACCCAGCCGGCCGACGGTTCGCTGCCGGACAGCGAGGACCTGGAGCCGCTGTTCCAGACCATCCTGGAGCACGTCCCCGCCCCGTCCTACGAAGAGGGCGAGGTCCTGCAGGCGCACGTGACCAACCTCGACGCCTCCCCATTCCTGGGCCGTCTGGCCCTGCTGCGTATCTTCAACGGCACCCTGCGCAAGGGCCAGCAGGTTGCTTGGGCCCGCCAGGACGGCGAGCTGAAGACCGTGAAGATCACCGAACTGCTGGCCACCAAGGGTCTGACCCGCGTGCCGGCCGAATCCGCTGGCCCGGGTGAAATCGTGGCCGTGGCCGGTATCGAAGACATCATGATCGGTGAAACCCTCACCGACCTGGAGAACCCGAAGCCGTTGCCGCTGATCACCGTGGATGACCCGGCGATCTCGATGACCATCGGTATCAACACCTCCCCGCTGGCCGGCCGCGTCAAGGGCGCAAAGGTCACCGCACGCCAGGTCAAGGACCGCCTGGACAAGGAACTGATCGGTAACGTGTCGCTGAAGGTGCTGCCGACCGAGCGTCCGGATGCCTGGGAAGTTCAGGGCCGTGGCGAGCTGGCGCTGGCCATCCTCGTGGAGCAGATGCGCCGCGAAGGCTTCGAGCTGACCGTGGGCAAGCCGCAGGTTGTCACCAAGATGATCGACGGCAAGGTGCACGAGCCGATGGAGCACATGACCATCGACGTGCCCGAGGAGTACCTCGGCGCGATTACCCAGCTGATGGCGTCGCGCAAGGGCCGCATGACCAACATGTCGAACCACGGCACCGGCTGGGTGCGCATGGAATTCATCGTTCCGGCCCGTGGCCTGATCGGTTTCCGTACCCGCTTCATGACCGAAACCCGAGGTGCCGGTATTGCCGCGTCCATCGCCGAAGGCTTCGAGCCGTGGGCCGGAGCCATCGAATACCGCATCAACGGCTCCATCGTGGCCGACCGTGCCGGTGTGGTGACCCCGTTCGCCATGATCAACCTGCAGGAGCGCATGAGCTTCTTCGTGAAGCCCACCGAAGAGGTGTACGAGGGCATGATCGTCGGCGAGAACTCGCGCGCCGATGACATGGACGTGAACATCACCAAGGAAAAGAAGCTCACCAACATGCGTGCCGCATCCTCGGACAGCTTCGAGAACCTGACCCCGCCGCGCACCCTGACCCTGGAAGAGTCGCTCGAATTCGCTCGCGAAGACGAGTGCGTCGAGGTCACTCCGGAGGCTATCCGCATCCGCAAGGTCATTCTGAACGCCACCGACCGCGCAAAGGCTGCCCGCAACCGTGCCCGCGCCTAACACGCGTGCCAAGGGCGGCACTCTCGGCGGGCTGTGGCGCGCCGGGGTGGCCGCCCTGGTCGGCGCCGTGTTTGGAACGCTGGCGCATGCCTCGCTGACCTACCTCGGGGACATTCCGTTGCCCTGGGGTCTGGCCTTGGCCTGGGCGTTGCTGGGGGTGCTGGTCTATTGGGCCACCGTCGCCAGCGGCAAGCTCTGGGCCGGAGCCTTGAGCCTGCTGCTGTGCTACGTGCTCGTGGGAGCGATCTCCTTCCTCGGCAATGACCAGTTGATTCTGTCGATCGGGTACCTGCAGTATTTGCCGGCCCCGACCGTGGTGTCGTTGCTGTGGATGTACGGGATGATCATCCCCGCGGTCATTGGCCTGCTGCGGGCCCTGAAGGTACTGCGGCTACGGCGCGCTGGCTAGCGTTCCACACAGAAAATGCCCTAACCCCGCGCGGGGTTAGGGCATTTTCGTTCGTGTGCTTCGGCTACTCGTTGCCGGTGAGATCCAAGTGGTGGGCCAAGAACAGCGAAGTGGCTACTCCGCCTGGCTCCGGCTCGCGCATGGCGTAGTCTTCCACCACGGCTCGGATCCGGCCCAACATTTCCTTCTGCGTCTCCTCGGAAAGTTTCAAACCCACGCGCATCACCTGAATTTCTTGCGCGTCCAGACCGTCGATTTCCTGCAGGAAGGTCTCCACCAACAGTGGTGCGGCGTCGGGGATGCGCGTGCCCCACGACTGGCGGGTGCTGCGGTAGGGCACTTCCTTGGCCCCGCGATTACCCTTGCGCGCCTCGAGCGCCTCGAGGAAACCGCTGCTAACCAGCGTGCGCACATGGTGCAAGGAGGTGGCCGGATTCAGTTGGAGAATATCGGCGATCTCCTTGTTCGTTCGCGGTTCATGCAGGCACAGCCGCAGAATTCGCAAGCGCAGGGGCGAACTCAACGCCCGGGCCCGGGCTTGAATCATTTCGTCGGTGGGCATATAGCCAGCATACGCGATTTTCGGTGAGTGATTGGCATTTTCAAATCACATGTGACCCAGTTGTGACCCGGAACGCGTGCCTAGCACAGTATCGCCGTGGTTCACCTAGTCTGCGACGCCCGATGACCTCGGCCGCCGCACCGGAGGGGGTGGGACTCGCTTGGCGCGCGTAATCAAAGCGCGTTCGACCTCGACGATCCCGCCCCGGGTGCGCAGGCGAATCACCCGCGGATCGACCTGCACCACATAGCCCAACACATCGGAGAATTGCGCAGTATTCGGGGAATCGGGGCCCTCGGCCAGCCGGTAGCGCAGCACGATACGGTCCGCCTCGGTCAGCTCGTCGAGGTTCAGCACCCACCCACCACCTTCATGTCAAGAAACGAAAACTAAACGCCACACGGGGAAATGTGACCAGTCAATTACGTCACAGCGTTTCGGGCAACGGTATTTCCGCGGGAGAACAGGTCTAGACTGTAGTTTGAGTTGGTGCAAGATTCAATGCGCCGTGAATGAGCTGCACACCACTTACCGCGTAACAACCACACTGCAAGGAAAGGTCCCGGTTCCCGTGACTTACATCATCGCCCAGCCATGCGTCGACGTAAAAGACAAGGCGTGCGTCGAGGAATGTCCGGTCGACTGCATCTACGAGGGTGATCGTAGCCTGTACATCCACCCGGACGAGTGCGTCGACTGTGGTGCCTGCGAGCCGGTCTGCCCGGTGGAAGCGATCTACTACGAGGACGACGTGCCGGATGAGTGGGCCGACTACTACAAGGCCAACGTCGAGTTCTTCGACGAGCTGGGTTCGCCCGGCGGTGCCGCTAAAATTGGTAACACCGGCAGCGACCACCCCTACATCAGCGCGCTGCCCCCACAGAACCAGGAGTAGGTTTCCCGCGCATGTTGCAGCTTCCCGATTACCCTTGGAATCAGCTCGCCCCATACCGTGAGCGCGCCGCCGAACATCCAGGGGGAACGGTCGATCTGTCCATCGGCACCCCGGTCGACCCCACTCCGGGCATCATTCGTGAAGCGTTGGCCGAGGCCAGCGACGCCCACGGGTACCCGACCACCCATGGCACCCTCGAGGTCCGCGAAGCCATCGTGCGCTGGTACGCCCGGCGCCGTGGTGTCACGCAGCTGAGCGTCGACGACGTGATGCCCACGGTCGGTTCCAAGGAGATGGTGGCCTGGCTGCCGCTGCTGCTCGGCCTCGGGGCCGGGGATGTCATCGTGCGCCCGGAGATCGCCTACCCGACCTATGACATCGGGGCGCTGCTGGTGGGTGCCACCGCCATCGCCACCGACGACCTGAACACGCTGACCGACGAGCAGCGCGCCAACCTGAAGCTGGTCTGGGTCAACTCCCCGGGCAATCCAACCGGCAAGGTGCGCGACGCCGCATCGCTGCGCGAGCTCGTCGACCAGGCCCGTGCCTTGGGTGCCGTGGTGGCCTCGGATGAATGCTATGCCGAACTGGGCTGGGGCCAGTACGCCGGGCAGGTGCCTAGCGTACTGGATCCGCAGGTTAGCGGTGGGGAACTGAGCGATCTGCTGGCGCTGTACTCGCTGTCCAAGCAGTCGAACCTGGCCGGCTACCGCGCCGCCTTCGTGGCCGGTGCGCCGAATCTCATGCCGCAGCTGATCAACAGCCGCAAGCACGCCGGGATGATCGTGCCCGCTCCGGTGCAGCATGCGATGGCGGTGGCTTTGGACGACGACGCGCACGTGGTAGCCCAGAAAGAGCTCTACCAGGCCCGCCGTGACGCACTGCGACCGGCGCTGGAGCGTTTCGGGTTGCGCATAGATGACTCGGTGGCCGGGCTGTACCTGTGGTGCACCGAGGCACGCTCCTGCTGGGACACCCTTTCGCAACTGGCCGACTTGGGTATCGTCGCAGGTCCAGGCGCTTTTTACGGAACGGCGGGGGAGCAGCATGTGCGCATCGCGCTCACCGCCTCCGACGAACGAATTGCGGCCGCAGTGGCGCGGCTGGAATCGGCTACGCGCCGCTGAACATGTCGTGGTGATTAGCTCTCGCACGCCACTTAGGGGTATGTTCTTTCCTGACGACTGACCTTTCGGAACGAGACGCTTTTCCGGTTAGGAGATGCAATGACAGATGTTAAATCTGCAACGCTGAATTTTGGTGACAAGAACCTAGAGCTACCGGTATTGCCGGTTGCCGAAGGTAATCCAGGCTTGAACGTCGCCCCGTTGCTCAAGACTACGGGTGCCGTTACCTACGATCCAGGCTTCATGAACACGGCGGCAACCAAGTCCGCCATCACCTACATCGACGGCGACGCAGGGATCCTGCGCTACCGCGGTTACCCCATCGAACAGCTGGCCCAGAACTCGAACTTCATCGAGGTCAGCTACTTGCTCATCTATGGTGAACTGCCCACCCCGCAGCAGCTGGAAGCGTTCGACCACAAGATCCGACGTCACACCCTGCTGCACGAAGAGCTCAAGGGCTTCTTCGGCGGCTTCCCGCGTGATGCCCACCCGATGCCGGTGCTGTCCTCGGCCGTTTCGGCGTTGTCGACCTGGTACCAGGATTCGCTCGACGCCAGCGACGAGGAGCACGTCGAGGTTTCGACCATTCGCCTGCTGGCGAAGATGCCGGTTATCGCGGCCTACGCCTACAAGAAGTCCATCGGCCAGGCACTGCTCTACCCGGATAACTCGATGAACCTCGTCGAGAACTTCCTGCGTTTGACCTTCGGCCTAGCCGCCGAGCCGTATGATCTCGACCCCGATATGGTCAAGGCCCTGGACACCCTGCTGATCCTGCACGCCGACCACGAGCAGAACTGCTCGACCTCCACCGTGCGTCTGGTCGGTTCGGCTCAGGCCAACCTGTTCGCCTCGGTCTCCGCCGGTATCAACGCCCTCTCCGGCCCCGCCCACGGTGGTGCCAACGAGGCCGTGCTGAAGATGCTACGCGAAATCGCCGCCTCGGATATGACTCCGGAAACCTTCATGGAGAAGGTGAAGAACAAGGAGGACGGCGTCCGCCTGATGGGCTTCGGCCACCGCGTGTACAAGAACTACGACCCGCGCGCGAAGATCATCAAGAAGACCGCCCACGACATCCTGGCCAAGCAGGGCAGCAACGAACTGCTCGACATTGCGCTGAGCCTGGAAGAGAAGGCGCTGAACGACGATTACTTCATCGAGCGCAAGCTCTACCCGAACGTCGACTTCTACACCGGCCTGATCTACAAGGCCATGGGCTTCCCGGAGAAGATGTTCACCGTGCTGTTCGCCATCGGACGCCTGCCGGGCTGGATTGCCCAGTGGCGCGAGATGAACCAGGACCCGGAGACCAAGATCGGCCGTCCGCGTCAGCTGTACACGGGCAACACCGAACGCAACTACCCGGGCGTCTAACCCCGCGCGTACCAGCGATTCACAGGGCGCCGAGGCATCATCGAGGATGATGCCTCGGCGCCCTGTTTTAAGCGCTCTGTGAGGCGTATGCTATGGGCACAAGACGATTCGCGTGTGCTTGGTGGTGGTGCGCATGTATATTCGACGTGGCCAAAACTGGTCGATCTGTATCGACTCGGATCCCTACGCGGTGATGGCCTTATTCCTGCGGGATTTGGCAGGTTTGACGCATACGGAAGTTGGCCCGAATAGCACGCTGGCCCATACGGTGAAGATCCGTGGCGGCCGCTGGGATACCCACGGGCAAATCAAACAGGAATGGGATTCGTGGTGGCAGTCCATCATGCACGGACCGACGCACAACCAACTGGAATCCACCCACGATTTGCCCCTGCAACTTGAACGTCGGGGGTACCCGCAGCTGGCGCGCGTGGCGTCGGCCCACTATGGTCAGGCGATCGTCTTCGCCGATGAGCACCATCGGGAGTTCACCCGGGCCGCGGTCGAGTACGTCCCGCAACGCATCCAGGAGTTGGAGAAGATCCTGCTCGATCAGGGTGTTGAGCATGCCGGTCAGAGCAATACCGAAACCAACATCCGGGTGCTTCAGGTGCCGCTGAGCGAACCCCGCGCCTGGCTGGGTGGGGGCGGGACCATTGTGGCCAGCCACAATCTCTTGCGCGACGGTGCGGCCTTCCACTCGTATATGGAGCCGATCGCCAGCGTGATGTTTCCCTAGCTTCCCGTGAACAGGGCACAGAAATACCGTCTGCACCCCGGTGGGTTCACCGAAGGGAGCAGACGGTATTCTTCTGCGACTAGTTGGCGTGCAGGGCGCTGTTCAGCTCGACCTTCAGGCCGTTGCGCGGCAGTGCCTCCACGGCACCGCTGAGCGAGTTGCGGCGGAAGAGCAGATTCGGCACACCGGAGAGTTCCAGTGCCTTCACGCTCTCGCCATCGACCAGCACGCGGGTGCCGGCGGTGACATACAGGCCGGCCTCAACCACCGAATCGTCGCCGATGGAAATGCCGACGCCGGCATTCGCGCCGAGCAGCACGCGCTCACCAATGACGATGCGCTGCTTGCCGCCGCCCGAGAGGGTACCCATAATCGAGGCGCCGCCGCCCACATCCGAGCCGTCGCCGACGACCACCGAGGCGGAGATACGACCCTCGACCATCGAGGTGCCCAAGGTGCCGGCGTTGAAGTTCACGAAGCCCTCGTGCATCACCGTGGTGCCCTCGGCCAGGTGGGCGCCGAGGCGCACGCGGTCCGCGTCGGCAATACGTACGCCGCTCGGGGTCACGTAGTCGACCATGCGTGGGAACTTGTCAATGCCGTAGACCACGACCGGGCCGCGGCTGCGCAGCTTCAGACGGGTCAGCTCGAAGTTCTCCACCTGGCAGGGACCGAAGTTGGTCCACACCACGTTGGCCAGGTGGCCGAAGATGCCATCGAGGTTAATGCTGTTGGGGCGCACCAGGCGGTGCGAGAGCAGGTGCAGGCGCAGCCACACATCGGCGGTGTCCGCCGGGGCCACATCGAGGTCGACGGTCAGCGAGACGACCTTCTGGGTGGTGCCACGCTCGGCGTCGTCGGCGGCGATGGCCGACAGCTCGCCGGAAAGTTCCTTAGCGTCTTCGATATCGCCGAGCACCGGGGCGGGATACCACACGTCCAGCACGGTGCCGTCCTGGGCCACCGTGGCCAGTCCGTGGCCGGAGGCAACGCGGACGGACTTATTCTCTGGTGTTAGCTCTGAAGTCATGCACTGATCGTATCGTTCCAACGGAGGGTAACGTTTGTAGATGACATTGGGTGGAAGTAATTTACAGAAGGAGTCCGTCGTGGGCACCACCGTGCTGAACCTCGAACAGGATGTTGCGCTGCTGACCGAGCAGATCATGAACATTGAATCGGTCTCCGGGAATGAAGGGGCCTTGGCCGACGCCGTCGAAACGGCGCTGCGCGCGCTGGGCCACCTTAAGGTGCACCGCGACGGGGATTCCATTGTGGCCCGCACCGAGCTGGGCCGCGAACGCCGCGTCGTACTGGCCGGACACCTCGACACCGTGCCCTTGCCCCGCACCGAAGGAGCCCGGGGCACCGTCCCATCCCAGGTGATCGATTCGGTGCTCTACGGGCGCGGCGCCACCGATATGAAGGGCGGGGTGGCCGTACAGCTGGCCCTGGCCGCCGAACTGCGCGAACCCCAGTTCGATGTCACCTACATCTTCTACGACCACGAAGAGGTCGAAGCGGCAAAATCCGGTCTGGGCCGCCTGGCCCGGAACAGCCCGCAGCTGCTCGAAGCCGACTTCGCGATCCTGCTCGAACCGACCAACGGCACCGTGGAAGGCGGCTGCAACGGGACCAGCCGTTTCGTGGTGCGCACCCACGGGGTGGCCGCGCACTCGGCGCGCGCCTGGATGGGCAGCAACGCGATCCACGCGGCGGCCCCGATCCTGGCCCGGCTGGCCGAGTACGACACCGCGACGGTGACCGTTGAAGGCCTGGACTACCGCGAGTGCATGAACGCGGTGCGGATTACCGGCGGGGTCGCCGGCAATGTGATTCCGGATTACTGCGAGGTCGAGGTCAACTATCGTTTCGCGCCGAACAAGAATTTGGCGCAGGCCGAAGAGATCGTCCGCGAACTCTTCACCGGCTTCGAGGTCGAACGCACCGACGGTGCCGAAGGCGCCCGCCCCGGACTGGACCGCGAGGTGGCCGCCTCGCTGGTGCGGAGTATCGGTGCCGAACCCAAACCAAAGTACGGCTGGACCGACGTGTCGCGTTTCTCGGCGCTGGGGATCCCGGCGGTGAACTTCGGGCCCGGCGATCCGCTGCTGGCGCACACCGACGACGAGCATGTGGCGCAGGAAGATATCCGTCGCTGCCTGAACAGCTTGCGTAGCTGGCTGCAGGCCAGCGCCTAGGAACACACAAAGATCCCGTAGCCCCCTGCGAATATTCGCGGCGGGGACTACGGGATCTTTTGCGTGGCGGGCTTTGGTGCTTAGACCTCGGCTTCGACCTCTTCCTTGACCGGGGCGGCAATGCCGACACGGCTGCTGAGCCGGCTGGAGACCAGCTCGGCCAGCTTGGAAAGACCGAAGTTCAAGATGATAAAGACCAGCGCGACGACGACCAGAGCCTGGAGAGTATTCGAATTACCGGTACCGACCAGCTTGCCGTTGAACAGCAACTCGTTGAAGTTGATGATGTAACCCAGTGCCGAGTCCTTCAAGATCACGATGAACTGGCTAATCAACGCCGGCAACATCGCGGTCAGTGCCTGGGGCACCTCAATCAGGCGCAGGCTTTGGCCGCGGGTAAGCCCAATGGCGATACCCGCCTCGCGCTGCCCCTTGGGCAGACCGTGCACACCCGAACGGATCAGCTCGGCCACGATCGAACCGTTATACAACGTCAGACCAATGACCACCGCGATAAAGGGAGAGTCGGCCGGCGGGACCAGACCGCTACGGGCGAGCATGATCCAGAGGAACAGCATCATCAACAGCACCGGCACCGCGCGGAAGAATTCCACGACTACCGAGCTGATCGCGTTGATCACCTTGTTGTGGGCCAGTCGGCCCATGCCGAAGATGAAACCAAACAGCAGCGAGGTCACGATGGAGATCGCCGCGGCCTTAAGGGTGTTGATCAACCCGGGCAGCAGATAGTTGCTCCACACCGAGCCCTCGGTGAAGACCAGCCAACGGACCGGGTTGAGCTGGTCCTTTGCGTTCAGCGCCAGCAACAGGTAGACGATCAGGGCCACTGCCAGCAGGATCCCGAGGATATTGAAGATCAGGATCCGACGTTTGGCCTTCGGCCCTGGCGCGTCGAAGAGTACGGACTGCGAGGTGCTACTCATCGTGCCACCGCCAATCGCTTAGACAGCCACGTCACCAGCGCGCCGATGGGTAGCACGACGATGACGAACATCAGGGCCACGGTGAGGAAGATCAGTACACCGACATCCGCGCGGTACTCCAGCATGGTTTTCATCAGGCCAGAAATTTCGGCGACGGAACCGGCAATGGCCACCGTCGTATTCTTAATCAGGGCGATGAGCACGTTGCCCATCGGGGCGATCGCTCCACGGAAGGCCTGTGGCAAAATCACCAGCCAGGCAGCCGGCAGGAAGCTGAGCCCAATGGCGCGGGCCGCCTCGGCCTGCCCAAGCGGGACGGTATTCACGCCCGAGCGGATGGCCTCGCAGAAGAACGCCGCGTGGTAGATGCTCAAGCCGATGATGGCGATTTGGAAGAAGTTCAGATCGAAATCGTTGGTGAGCTTCAGTTGAAAAACGCCGAAGAGTACCAAGACTCCGAAGGTGAGGATGATCGTCAGCGGGGTATTGCGGATGATGTTCACATAGGCGGCACCAAAGGCCCGCAGGCTCGGAATGGGGCTGATGCGCATAATCGCCAAGATGGTGCCCAGCACCAGCGAGGCCAAGGCGGCCCAGAACGTGAGCTGGAGGTTGGCCCAGAACGACTCCATAATGCGGGAGCCATACTCATCCCAAAGACTTAAATAGCCTTCCACGGCATTTTCTCCTTGGTTGACGGAAATAGTCGTTGACGCGCGAGGCGCCACACGCAGCTCATGCTGGCGCGTGGCGCCTCGTGATCAATCCACGGGTGAGCTGCTAGCTGCAGGCCTCAAAGTTCGTGGGCGGGTTCAGCTTGGCATTCGGCTCGTAGCCGGTGCCCTCGGTGTTCTTATCCAGCGCTTCCTTCCAGGCGCCATCGTCGATCATCTTCTGGATGGCGGTGTTGATGGCCTCGCACTTGTCGCTTTCCTTGTTCAGTCCGACGCCGTACGGCTCCTCGCTGAACGGGTTGCCGACAACCTTGAACTTGCCCTTGTTGGCGTCGGTGGCGGCTAGACCGGCCAAGATGATGTCATCGGTGGTGATGGCATCGATATTGCCACCCTCGAGCAGGCCAAGGCATTCGGCGTAGCCGCTCTGCTCCACCAGCTCCACGCCTGGTACGTCCTTGCGCACGTTCTCGGCCGAGGTGGAACCGGTGACCGAGCACAGCTTCTTACCGTCGAGCGAGTCCTTGCCGGTGATCGAGGAATCATCGGCACGCACCAGCAGATCCTGACCGGCGACGAAGTACGGTCCGGCGAAGCCGACACGCTGCTTGCGCTTGTCGTTGATGGTGTAGGTCGCGAAGATCATGTCGACCTGCTTGGTCTCGAGCAGGGTTTCACGGTTCGCCGAAGGAGCCGAGACCCATTCGATCTTGTTCTCGTCGTAGCCCAGCTCCTTGGCCACGTACTTGGCCACGTCGACGTCGAAGCCGGTGTAGCTGTTGCCTTCCTTGAAGCCCAGACCCGGCTGGTCGTACTTGATACCGATGCGCACGGTGTCGCCTTCGCCACCGCCGCCCCCGCCGCTGCTACCGCACGAGGTCAGGGCCAAGGTGGCGGCAGCGGCTGCCGCCGCGATTGCGCCCAAACGTTGTTTACGCATGTGAACTCCTAGTTCTTGAAGGTGTGTCGTGGGTGATTAGTGGGTGATGAGCTTGCCGAGGAAGTCCTTGGCACGATCGCTCTGCGGGTTGGTGAAGAAGTCTTCGGGACTGGACTGCTCGACGATCTGACCGTCGGCCATGAAGATCACGCGGTCGGCGGCCTTGCGCGCGAAGCCCATCTCGTGGGTCACCACTAGCATCGTCATTCCCTCGTGGGCCAGCCCCACCATGGTGTCCAGCACCTCGTTGATCATTTCCGGATCCAGCGCACTGGTGGGCTCGTCGAAGAGCATCACCTTGGGCTTCATGGCCAGGGCGCGGGCAATAGCCACACGCTGTTGCTGACCACCGGAGAGCTGGGCCGGTAGCTTGTGGGACTGGTTGGCCACCCCCACGCGCTCCAGCAACGACATGGCCAATTTGTCGGCCTCGGACTTCTTCATCCCCTTGACCTTGATCGGGCCCAGGGTGACGTTCTCCAGGATCGTCTTATGTGCGAAGAGGTTAAAGGACTGGAAGACCATGCCAACGTCGGCCCGCAGATTGGCTAGGGCCTTGCCTTCCTCGGGTAACTTCTTGCCGTCGATCGCAATGCTGCCCTCATCGATCGTTTCCAGACGATTGATGGTGCGACAGAGCGTAGACTTTCCCGATCCCGAGGGGCCGAGGATGACAACTACTTCACCCTTGGAGACCTCGAGATTGATGTTCTGCAATACGTGTAGGTCGCCATAGTGCTTGTTGACCCCAGACAGCTCGACAATTGGGCCAGCATGCGACGCCGATGCCTCTTGTTCGCTTTTCATGAGTATGACGATAGCCGATGTGACGAAGCTTACGCGAGATCTTCGCAAGTGAACTGCAACTGTTATCGAATATTTGCCTGTTCGTGTTCCGCCCAATGCGTGGATTGAAAAGGCCCACGGGATACAGTGAAGACATGGTTCATCAGCAGCAGAGCGAAGAGAACGCCTCCGGCGCACAGCGGCAGTCCGCGCCTTCGGAGCCCTCGGGGAAAAAGCCCACCGAGCAGCTCGACCACTACCTGCTGAAAGGTCCGCAGGGCGACGTTACCCACAACGACGTCTGGCGGGTACTGCGGATCCAAAGCGAGTTCGTTTCCGGCTTCGGCACCCTAGCCGGCCTTGGACCTGCGGTGGCCGTCTTCGGTTCGGCCCGCACCAGCCCGGAGAGCAAGTATTACGCGTGGGCGCAACGCGTCGGACAACGGTTGGCCGAGGCCGGATTGATCACCATCACCGGTGGTGGCCCCGGGGCCATGGAGGCGGCGAACCGTGGAGCCTCCAACGCGGAGGGCACCTCCGTCGGGCTCGGTATCGAATTGCCCTTTGAAACCGGGCAAAACCCCTGGGTCAACAAGAGCATTGACTTCCGCTACTTCTTCGTGCGTAAAACCATGTTCGTCAAGTACTCGCAGGGCTTCATCGTGCTGCCCGGCGGCTACGGCACCCTGGACGAGCTCTTTGAGGCCATGACCCTGGTGCAGACGCAGAAGATCACCAGCTTCCCGATCGTTCTGCTGGGCACCGACTACTGGGGTGGCCTGGTGGACTGGTTGCGTAACACCGTGGCCGAGGAACGCGCCATCTCCGCCGCGGATCTGGAACTGTTCCAGCTCACCGACGACCCGGATGAGGCCGTGGATCTCGTGCTGCGCACCATGCGCCGCGACGGAACCGACGACGGCGCGACCTGGGAGTAACGCATGCCTTTCCTTCTGGTAGCTCTGGCCGTCGTACTCATCGGTGCGTTGTTCTTCCTCGTCTCGATGCAACGTTCCAGCGCGGCAGGTAAGGGGCGTCGGTTCGCGGCCGTCCAGGAGCCAATCGTCGGACTCGTCGAGCCCGAACCTTCGCTGCCACCGGTGCTACTTCCCGAACATCCGCGGGCGGCCGATGTCGACGCGGTGCGTTTCTCGCTGGGGTTACGTGGCTACCGCTGCGATCAGGTTGATGACACCCTGGACGTGCTTTCGGCGGAAATTACCCGGCTGGAAAACGAAATTCGTGACCTTAAGGCACGGCGTGTGATTAGCGACACGAGCGAAAATTAGCGATAATAAACATAAGTACCCGTTGATCTGGAATGAAATCGTCGTGATCAATGGGCAAGGCATTCGGTTGTGCGCAAAGCAAACACATGTTGCGCGTGTTAGCCACGGACGAAGGGAACAGCTTACATGGCTGCGATGAAGCCACGCACCGGTGACGGACCGATGGAGGTAACCAAGGAAGGTCGTAGCTTGATTCTGCGCCTTCCCATTGATGGCGGTGGGCGCTTGGTAGTCGAGCTCAACGACGCCGAGGCAGCTGAGCTGCGTAACTGCTTGATGGGCGTTACCGAATAACGCCTTGCGCGAATAAAGGGCCGGCCGTGCGGCTGGCCCTTTGGCATGCCTGCTTAGCGTGCGAAGGCGCTGGCGACGAAGAGTCCCTGTTCGCTGGGGAATAGGTGGGCGCGAAGTTTCGGGTCCTCGCGTAGCAAACGCATGGCATCGCGCATAGCCACCGTCGATTCGCGGCGAACCGCTGGTTTGGCAACCCGGTGCTCGTCGTAGGCGTTATTGATGACGATCACGCCGCGTGGCCCGATCAGACGTTTGGCTTCGACGACCAGATCCAGCAACTCCGCCGAACCGGTGTCGAGCAGCACGAGATCGTAGGCGTGATCGGCCAGACGCCCCAGCACATTCTCGGCGCGCTCGGTGATCACTCGGGCGCGAGCGGCCAGCAAACCGGCGTCGCGCAGACCTTCGCGGAGCGCAGTGGCCCGTTCACGGTCCGGCTCAATCGCCGTCAGCGTGCCCAGTTCGCCCAAAGACCTCAAAATACTGATGGCCGCGACGCCGACGCCGGCACCAATATCCACCACGTTCTGCGGCTCGCGCAGGGCGCACAACAACTCGAGCATGGCGCGGCCGCCGGGATCGATGCAGCTGACTCCGAGGTCCTGGGCGCGCTGGCGGGCCCGAAGGATGGTTTCATCCTCGGGGGCCTGATTTTGGCTGTAGCTCCAGCTTGCCAGCAGCTCGGGATTCATCGAGGGCATAGGTACGTGGTCCTTGGAAATGGGGAAGTTGCGACTAGCACCATGTTACCTATCCGAGTCCACCGCGCCGGGCTTGAACTGCGGGGAGCCACGCAGTTCATTCTTAGCCTCAGCTCAGCTTTACCACCCACAATCGTTAATGTGAATACTTTCTCGACCGCAACCGCCTCGCACCCTATGGTGTCGAATTCGTCGATCCCTACGTGGGATGAAATGGTCCACGACCACGGCGATCAGGTGTTTCGTTTGGCGTACCGGCTCACCGGTAACCGCCAAGACGCGGAGGATCTCTCACAGGAAGCCTTCGTTCGGGCCTTCAACGCGCTCGATAAGTACGTGCCCGGGACGATGGCCGGATGGTTGCACCGAATTACCACTAACCTCTTCCTTGATCAGGCACGGCGCAAGTCCAAGATCCGTTTCGACCGGTTCGCCGAGGGCGCCGAAGACCGCCTGCCCAGCAACCAAGTCACACCCGAGCGGGGTTTCGAGTTCAACAATCTCGACGTCGACGTGCAAGAAGCGTTGCGTTCCCTCTCGCCCGACTTCCGTGCCGCCGTGGTGCTTTCGGACCTCGAAGGCTTTTCCTACGAGGAAGTCTCACAGATCCTGAACGTGAAGCTGGGCACGGTCCGCTCACGCATTCACCGCGGCCGTGCCATGTTGCGCGACGCCTTGGCCCACCGAAACCCGGCCAACCGGGCACCATTGACGGTCTCGCTGCCGCGCATCTCGCGCAAGTTGCGGCCGTCGGCCTAGCCTGCCGCATGGCATGAGGACGCGGCGAGAGGGTAATCTGTAGGACGTGGAGTTTCTTGGGATTAACGGTGGCGAGTTTCTGGTACTCGCCATCCTCGCTGTGGTGGTTTTGGGGCCTGAGAAGCTACCGGACTATGCCAAAAAGCTCGCCAACTTGGTCAAGGAGTTGCGCCGGATGGCCAACGGGGCCAAGGAGCAGCTTCGTGAAGAGGTCGGCGACGAAGTGGCCGACCTGGACTGGCGTAAGCTCGATCCGCGGCAATATGACCCGCGCCGGATCATCAAAGATGCGTTGCTCGACGATTTCGACGATGCCGTAGCAGCCGCCAAGCAGGAGCCAATTGCCTCGCGCCCCGAAACACCGCAGCGTAAGAGCGCGATCGCGGTTGATGAGCGCGCGCTTCTGGCAGCCGGGGAACCGGCGCCCTTCGATACCGAGGCGACCTAGTAACCACCTCGGAGCTGACCTTGGTTCGAATCGTCGGTGTGACCATCTCCGACATGCCATTTTCCGTGTTCTAGGCCGTCGGTATCGGCGCGATGGACCTGCACTGCGCCGCTTTTTCGCCGCGCGCGACGTGCCCTCATCGTCCGTGCCGGTGGACCCGCGCCATCTCAGATCACGTTTATCCACATCACGTGCGCCCTGCGTAGAACTCTCACCCCGGTCGGGGAGAGACTGGGCTCATGCAGATCACCGACCTCACTCGGGCACTCAACGACCGGAGCACTACAGGGAACCGTCGCACCGCGGCGGCGCATCTGCATGCCCTGACTCTGATCACCACCTACCTGAGCGAACTACCCGCGTTGCTGGCGCAGGATAACGATCCGCGGATCGCGGCCCTGGCCGCCCGCTACACCGAGCAAATCTCCCGGCAACTGCTACGCAACCAATTGCACGCCGCACACCGGGCCGAAGCCACCGCAGCCCACGCGCTGCCTAGCCTGGTGTTGGACGCGCTGGCCGACCCGGATCTGGACCTGACGGTCTTCGAGAACCTGAACGCGCTCGATGAGCCGGACGACGTGGACGGCCGGGACGGACCGGGTACGCAGGCTGTACCGGCGAAAGCATCGGACGTCCTGGACAACCAACACGCACAGGAAGCCCCGGATGGATGCCCGGGCACCTCGATTCTGACCGGGCCGTGCACCTTGACTCCGGGCCGCCCCACCTACCGAGACACCACCAGCTTTCTCAGCAACTGGCTCCATCTGGACTATTTCACTGCCCAAGCTAGGATTCAGGATGCCCACCGACTCATCGCGTTACCTACCACCACGACCGAGGTTCCCGGTGTCCCGCTCTTCGGCCAACTCGCCGAACAATTCGCCTCAGGTACCGACCCGCACGCCGTTCTCACTGCGGCCCGGCGCCTAGAGAAAATCACGCACTCCGATTCGACCACCGGGGCCGGTGTCCTCGACTCGCCCTTCGCCGCGACCACCGGTAGCACCACCGACCTTGATGGTGCTGCTGATGACCCGGTCGCGTTGGAAGAACACACCGCCCGGCTTCTGGAAGAACCCGACCCACGTACCCGCGATGATCAACTTAAGAAGTTCTTCACCCACACCACCGCAGCCCGCACCGTCAGTGACCCGCACGCAAGTACAGGCCTGTTCCGGCGGGGTACGAAGAACGGGGTCACCACCTACGTGTTCAAAGCCGATGGCGAGGATAGCGAGTATCTGGAGTCGGCGCTGGGTCAGATCGATCATCTACGTACCGACGCGCATGCCGCGGCGGTGCAGGGCGCGAAAAGTAGCTCAGCCCACGCCTATCAAACCACTGGTGGTGGGTCGGGAGAGCATCCGGACTTCCTGACCGATGAGGAAGCGGAGACCGCTCGGGCCGATGATCTGGGATTGCCAGAGCCCACGATGGCGCAACGCCGGTTGGCCGGGCTGCTGAACCTGTTACGTGCCCAGAGCACCTCGAACGGTTTGGGACCGATCCCCGCCACCGTTCCCGAGTCCGGACCCGTAGCTGAGGTTGACGTTGAGCGCGACAGTGACTGCGACACCTATACCGATAGCAACGGATCTGCGGGCGGCACAGGTAGTGCCGAGGGCACCATCGCCACGGGTGGTGGTATTCAGAAACCTCAAGGCCTGTTCCGACCCACCGTGATCGTGCACATCCCCTTCAGTGAAATGCTTCGTCTTGCCGACCGGCACGCATTGGATCTCGCCCAAGCCGAAACCGCCGGTGCCGGGGCGGTGCCGAGGGTTGGTGGCATTACCGCCCACGGTCTCGCAATCGACCCAGGCACCCTGCGACGGATGCTGTGCGAAGCGAACATCATCCCGATGGTCCTTGGTGGGGAGAGCGAAGTACTTGATGTGGGGCGTTCGCAACGGTACTTCCCGCCTGCGATGAAACGCGCAATCCTCGCCCGTGATCGAGGCTGCATCGTGCCCGGATGCACGGTCCCCGCCGAACTATGCGAGGTGGATCATGTGGATCCGTGGGAGAACGGCGGCCCGACCAACGTGGCTAACGCTGCCACGTTGAGCAAGGGGCACCACATGGATAAGCACGCCGGGCTGTTCGAGATCGTCGTCAAGGACGGGGTGCCCTGGGTGAGACTGCCGAAGCATATAGATCCGGAGCAACGATTGCGGCGTAACACGATCCATCTCAAACCCCGATAGCGGGGCGGACCGTTTGTCTTGCCACTGTCGTTGCAGAGATTGCAGGGAGTGCCCACGCGACATCCACGACACATCGAGTCGTTAAACGATTCGGTAGCCTGAAACATACGATGTAAGTACCGGTGCGCGCCTGAAACGCCTCAACGAGAAGCGCCGGAATATAGGCAGCTACCCGAATTGCCGTCGGTAGCGCTACGGCGAAATTACTCGGCGTGGATTCTATCTGGGGCACTTGCTTCAGCTAGCCGAAAGCCTAGAGGAGAATGATGAAGAATAAGAACTTGAACGGTGTTCCTGTCATGCTCATACTTTTGGTGCTGGTGGCAGTGGTGCTTTACCTGACAGCGGTTCCGGAACAGCCGGTGTGGTGGATCGTCGTTGCCGGCATCGCAGTGGTTGGATGCGCCTGGGGTGCCGTCGCGGACAGCATCGCGAAGTCCAAAGAGCTTCGGCGAACTCAAGCTCCCCGCTAGGTTGAAATTGCGTTAGGGGATTTGCTCTGCATCAGTATGGAATCAGGGCAAATCTCCTGTTTCACGCCTTGCACCATAGCCAATCGAGCATTTGACGGAGAATAGCCGGCGACCGCTCTCCGGCACGGCGCCGTTCCGGCCGGACCGGAGGCCCGGTCAGGGCCCGAGTCCGGTGAATGACTACCGGAGCTGGATGCCGTCATGAGGCCGCGCTTTGCATCATTCGATGCCTGAATACGTGACGGGAACGAATCGGTTCATGTGGCTCGAGCTTGGTTCATGGGGGCCAATCACTGGCTGGAGGACGATACACCGATCGACGCAAGCTGTCAGAATCGGCCTGGGCCTAGATCCTCACGTGTATGGGCTCCACTGTTTGCCCGGCTACTGGTATTACTCTGGTTCGGGGACGACGACCGGATATTGCCTTGCTAAATAGGAGTACGCGCCGCTGAACCTACAATCTGGCGCAGCTCGTTGATCAAGACATGATGGATGCCGGTCGACGATCTACCCATTCGGACCTGATCGGCGACATGAGGACTTTGGCACAAGTGGTTGCCGAGCAGACGACGCCCTGTGAATTGCTTGACGGCACGACTCCGGTTGGTTGGTCTAGCCTTCAAAGTTAGGCTCAGGAAGCGCCGGAGCGCCGATGCGTTGCACTGTGGCCATCGCAGATCCAGACGGTAAACGACATGGGATCGATGGCGAGCAGCATGCGCGTGCCTGGTAATGAGATCGCGCAGAAGGTTCACGGGATCCAGATCTTTTGTCCAGTTCGCCGTGATCCGACGTCGGGCAGCAGCCCCGCGCGACGTATGCTCGGCGGTTCAGCCGGGAGCAGCCGTCGAAATTCGATTCACGACTGCCCGGGGTACCTAACAAATTTGGTTCCGTACGCCCACGGAACGTGTGCGGCTAGAAGCTTATGGGTAGGGACTTGCCGACAAGACCGCGTGGACGCTGGGACAGTGAAGCCGCCAGAGCTACAAGCTCCTGGGCGACCGGACTATCCGGGTTCTGCAGGACGACGGGTACACCTTGGTCCGACCCTTCACGCAGTGATTGCTCCAAGGGCAGGGTGGCCATCAGCGGTACCGGATAGCCCAGCTGGTCCGTCAGCGAGTCGCTGAGGGCTTGACCGCCGCCGGAGCCAAAGACCTCCATTGGGGTGCCGTCGGGCAACAGCAGATAGCTCATGTTTTCCACCACGCCAATCACCTTCTGCTTGGTTTGCAGGGCGATGGTGCCAGCGCGTTCGGCGACCTGGGTCGCGGTGGACTGTGGCGTGGTGATGACCAAGAGTTCGCTATTGGGCAATAGCTGCGCCACCGAGATGGCCATGTCGCCGGTGCCCGGTGGGAGGTCCAGAAGCAACACATCGAGGTCGCCGAAGTACACGTCGGACAGGAACTGTTCCAGGGCGCGATGCAGCATCGGGCCACGCCAGATGACCGGCGCATTGTCCTCGAGGAACATGCCAATGGAGATGACTTTCACCCCGTGGGCTACCGGGGGAAGAATCATGTCATCGACACGGGTGGGATTCTGCGAAATACCCATCAGCGAAGGAATGGAGAACCCATGCACGTCCGCGTCGATCAGCCCGACCTTCAGGCCCGCGCTGGCCATGGCCGTGGCCAGGTTCGCGGTGACCGATGACTTGCCGACGCCGCCCTTGCCGCTGGCCACGGCGATAACGCGCGTGAGCGAGGAAGGATCGGAGAATGGGGTGCGCCGCGAGGCTAGCGAACTGCGCAACTCCGCGCGCTGCTCGGGTGACATGACCCCGAGTTCTACTTCGGCGCGTTCGACCCCGGGCACGGTGCACAAGGCCTCGGCCACATCCTGCTCAATACGGGAGCGCATAGGGCAGGCCTCAATGGTGAGCAAGATGCGTGCGCGGGCTACCCCGTGGTCGCAGCTCACCGACTCAACCATCTTCAGTTCGGTGATCGGGCGGCGCAGCTCCGGGTCGGTGACGGCAGAGAGCGCCTGGAGCAGTTCGTTGTCTTGTGGCACTACTTTTGGCTCTTCGGGTTTTTGCGGTTCGGGTTCTTGGAGGGGTCGACCTGTTCAATCAGGCCGGTCGTGGGGTTGGACTTTGACTTCCGCTTGGCGCGCAGGTGCAGCTCTTCGCCGTCGGTGGTTTCGAGCAGCTCTTCGAGGACATTGCGCAGTTCGGAACGCACGTAGTCACGGGTGGCGACGTCGCGCATTGCCAGGCGTAGGCTGGCAAGCTCGCGCGTGAGGTACTCCGTGTCGTAGAGGTTTCGTTCGGCCCGAGCACGGTCCTCGGTGAGCGAGACACGGTCACGGTCGTCTTGTCGGTTCTGCGCCAGCAGCAACAGTGGAGCCGCGTAGGAGGCCTGAAGCGAGAGCATCAGGGTCAGCGCGGTGAATCCCAGTGCGGCGGAGTCGAAACGCCATTCGGCTGGCGCCCAGGTGTTCCACCCTAGCCAGACGAGACAGAAAATCGTCATGTAGAAGAGGAACGCCGGGGTGCCCATGAAGCGGGCGAACTTCTCCGTCGCCGAGCCAAAACGGTCGGGGTCCGGGTTGAACTTAGGCCAGAAGCGACTTCGTGCAGCGAGGGGAGTATCAAGTCCGCCAGTCTTGCGTGGTTCGGCCATTAGCAGAACTCCTTTGCTGCGTGAAATGTACGGTGCGGGGTGCCCGGTGGCTATCGGGTTTCTTGCCTAGTCCTGTGAGCGCCAGTCGTCGGGCAGTAGATGGTCGAGCACGTCGTCGACGGTAATCGCTCCAACGAGCCGACCCTCTTTGTTCACCACCCCGACCGAGGTCAGGTTGTAGGTGGCGAGGTGGCGGACGACTTCGGAAATATCGGCCAGATCGGAGACCGGCTCAAGCTCCTTGTCTAGGATATCGCCGACCGGTTCCGGGGGAGCGGTCCGCAAGAGTGCCTGAATGTGAACTTGGCCCACATACCGTCCCGTGGGAGTCTCCAAGGGCGGACGCACCACGTACACGGTCGAGGCCAGCGCGGGGCTTAGTTCCTCCTGGCGAACCGCGGCCAGGGCCTCGGCGACGGTGGACTCCGGGGTCAGGATGACCGGAACCGGGGTCATCACCGAACCGGCGGTACCCTCCGGGTAAGCGAGAAGACGACGCACGTCTTCGGCTTCCTCGTCGTTCATCAGCTCAAGCAACTGGTGCTTGGTGTCTTCCTCGACTTCGGCGAGCAGGTCGGCCGCGTCGTCCGGGTCCATTTCCTCCAACACGTCCGCGGCGCGTTCGAGCCCGAGCGCGGAGAGGATTTCGACCTGTTCGCGGTCGGGCAGCTCCTGCAGCACGTCGGCGAGGCGGTCATCTTGCAGATGGGCGGCGATTTCCAGACGGCGCTTGCCACTCATCTCGTGGAGCGCGTCGGCGAAGTCAGCCGGTTTCATCTCATCGTGAGTGGCCACGAAGTTATCCGCCGCCTGAGGTTCGCTTTCCGCTCCGTGGCGCACCTCATCCCAGGTGACCAAGACCGAATTGCGTTTCCGGGAACGCAGCCCCAACAGCGAGCCGCCCGATTCGATACGTTGGACGAAGTACTCGTGGATTTCCCAGTCCCCGCGGCGGTTCTGGATCAAGCCGATGTCCTCGACGACGCCCCGGCCGGAACCGTCGACGAAATAGACCTTGCGGTCGAAGATCTCGCCCACGACCAGCATTTCCTGACCGCGTTGCTGAAAACGGCGCATATTCATCAGGCCCGAGCAGATGACCTGATTGGACTCCATGGACTGGATACGTGTCATGGGCACGAAGACGCGGCGCTTGCCGGGGACCTCGACCACGACGCCGACACAGGCAGGGGCACGGTTGGGGCCGCGAGAGACCACGACCACATCGCGCAGGCGGCCCAGACGGTCACCCAGCGGGTCGAATACGTCTAGGCCGAGCAACCTCGCGACAAAGACTTTAGATACTTGCGCACTCACCCTTCCTACCCTAGCGCGGGCCGTGCCCCGGTGCGGGTATCGCATTACGTCCTAAGCGATCGAGCTTTCATATGCTGGGCAGACACACAGCAATTACGTGCACAATAGTGATATGACCTCTCCACAAGGAATGAACACGATCAGTCCCAACGGCCTGCCACGCGGCGAGCTGCTGGGGCGTTACACCAGCTATTTGGATGCCCAGAAGCTGGTGGACTACCTCGCGGATAACGACTTTCCGGTGGCGGCCGTGACGATTGTGGGCAACGATGTGCGCACGGTCGAGCGGGTCACCGCGAAGCTCTCGTACCCGAAGGTTGCCTTGGCTGGCGCGGCACAGGGCGCCATGATGGGCCTGTTCGTCGGCTTGCTGCTCTCCTTGTTCTCGGGGGCCGGCAACGGTCTCTACCAGGTGCTCTCCGCCATCGGTTTGGGTATGGCGATCTGGATGATCGCCGGAGTGGTCAGCTACTCGACCCGCCGCGGAAAGCGCGACTTTGCCTCCTCGAGCCAGTTCGTGGCGACGAGCTTCGATGTGGTCGTCGACTTCGAACATGCACAGGCCGCCCGTACGCTGGCCGCTCAGCTACCGATGCGCGGACAACAAGCGCCGGTCCAGCCGCAGGCGCAGGCACCGGCCCCTCCGCAGGCCCCATTCCAGCAGCAGCCTCCGGCACAGGCTCCAGCGCAGCCCGCCGCACCGGCACAGGGTACGCCGGCGGCCGAGGCGCCGCGTGAGGCCAGTGGCCAGTTCCCGGACCTGCCCGATGGACGCCCGCGCTATGGCGTGCGCGTGTCCGAGCCGAAGGCACCGACGAACAGCCCCGCCCCGGCGCCGGAGCAGCCACAGACACCGGCCGCGCCGTCCCCGGCTCAGCAGGCACCCTCACCGGAGGCCGACGAAGAGCCACGGGTGACCGCAAAGCCCCCGGTATCCGCCCCGGAGGACGACGCCGAGCAGTCGCAGTCCGAACGCAAGGATGAGAGCGTCTAGACCTCGCGCAGAGATCTACATACATCAGGCTCCGAACCCTCAAGGGTTCGGAGCCTGATGTATGTGTGGGGCGTGGGGATTAGCCGCGGAGCTTAGCCATCCATGCCTCTACCTCGTCCGGGGTGCGCGGCAACGCTGCGGAAAGGTTGACCGCGCCGTCGGCGGTTACCAGGATGTCATCCTCGATGCGCACACCAATGCCGCGGTACTCCTCGGGGATCGCCAGATCCTCCTTCTTGAAGTACAGGCCGGGCTCGATGGTGAAGACCATGCCCTCTTGCAGTTCGGCGTCGAGGTACAGCTCGGCGCGAGCCTGCGCGCAGTCGTGGACATCCAGGCCCAGGTGGTGGCTGGTGCCATGCGGCATCCACCGACGGTGATGCTGGCCCTCGGGGGAGAGCGCTTCCTCCAGGGACACTGGCAACAGACCCCAGTCGTTCAGACGCTCGGCCAGAACCGTGGTGGCGATGGTGTGCAGGTCACGGAATTTCAGACCCGGCTTCACCGCGGCGAAGGTGGCGTCGGCAGCGTCAAGCACCGCCTGGTAGACCTTGCGCTGCACCTCGGTGTAACGACCGCTGACCGGAAGCGAACGGGTGATATCGGCGGTGTACAGCGAGTCAGCTTCGACGCCGGCGTCGAGCAACAGCACCTCGCCTTCGTTCACGGTGCCGTTATTGCGGATCCAGTGCAGGATCGTTGCGTTATTGCCGCTGGCCGCGATGGTGTCGTAGCCCAGCTCGTTACCCTCGGCGCGGGCCCGGGCGAAGAAGGTCCCCTCCACAATGCGCTCACCGCGCTCGTGGGCGATGGCCTTGTCGAGGTTGCGCACCACATCTTCGAAGCCGTTGATGGTGGCGTTGACCGACTTGCGTAGCTCGGCGATCTCGTATTCGTCCTTGATGACGCGCAACTCGGAGAGGGATTCTGCGAGCTCGCCATCCAGCGCGTCGCTGGCCTCAAGATCCTGACCGGTGTTGATGCGCGAGGTGTCCACCAACGCTTCCACGTTCAGGTCGACCTCGCGGAGCAGGCGAATGCGGATGCCGCCCAGGGCCTGCGGCCCGGCGTTCTTCGTGATGGCCAGTTCCAGCTGCTCCAGTCCCTCGGTGGGTAGCCCGGTGCGGGCCGAGAGGCTGCTGAGGGTCGGGCGTGGGCCGATCCAGAATTCACCGGAACGCGAGTTCAGGTAGAACTCCGAGGAGTCACGCCCGGCCATCGGAGCGAAGTACAAGGTGGCGGCGTGGTTTGAGCCCTGATCGCCGGCGCCCTCGTCGGTCGGTTCGAGGATCAGTACCGCGTCCGGTTCGTGGTCGACGCCCAGCCCGGTTAGGTGGGCGAATGCCGAATGCGGACGGAATCGGTAATCGGTGTCATTTGAACGGACCTTCAACGGACCGGCCGGGATGACCAGGCGTTCGCCCGGGAACTTCGCCGACAGCGCGGCGCGGCGTGCGGCGGCGTATGGTGCGGCCGGATCGGCGGCCGGCAGCTCGGAGGTATCGGTGGCCCAGTGCGAGCCCATGAATTCCTGGAAAGCTCGCGAAGTGGGTCGTTGCGAGCGGTTGTTCACCCGGTCTTCTAGGGGCTGGTCGTTCCCCGAAACGGTGCTTGGTTCGTTAGTCATGGCACCATACTGTCACTGCCGAGTGGATAGGGGCAAAGTGTCAGCGCGCGGGATACCCTAGGAACTATGCGAATAGACCTGCACGCGCACTCCAACGTTTCCGACGGGACCGAAACCCCCGGTGACCTGATCCGCGCGGCACAGGCTGCGGGGTTGGATGTGGTGGCACTGACCGATCACGATCAGACCACCGGATGGGATGAGGCCCGCCAGGTGGCTGCCGAATGCGGTATTGGATTCGTGCCGGGCATGGAAATCACCTGCCAGGACACCACCGGCATCAGCGTGCACCTGTTGTGCTATCTCCAGGACCCCGAGTACCAGCCCTTGCTCGACGAGTTGGCGGAGTCCCGCGGCTCGCGTGTAGTGCGCGCTCGCCGAATCGTCGACCTTCTGGCCGAGGACTTCCCAATTAACTGGGATCTGGTCAATGAGCATTGCCAGCCCGGTGCCACGGTGGGGCGCCCGCATATCGCCGACGCCCTGGTCAGTGCCGGGGTGGTCGAGGACCGCAACGAGGCCTTCGCGCATGTGCTTTCGACGCGCTCCAAATACTATGTTTCGCACCCCTCGATCGACCCGCGCGATGCGGTACGACTGGTGCGTGAGGCCGGGGGAGTCTCCGTGTTCGCTCACCCCATGGCTTCCTCCCGCGGACGAGTGGTACCCGAATCGACCTTCCACGACATGATCGAGGCAGGGTTACACGGTCTCGAAATTGACCACCGCGATAACTCGGCCGAAGGCAAGGTGTTCCTGCGCGCGCTGGCTGCCGAGCACGACCTGATCGTCACCGGGTCTTCGGACTATCACGGGACCGGAAAGCTCAACCGGCTCGGTGAGAATCTCACCGAGCCGGAAATGCTCGAACGTATTGTGGCCACGGCCACCGGAAGCCCGGCGCTGCTCTAGGCTTCGACGGTGGCGAAGTCGGTACCGTCCGGCAACCGTCCGCGCATTACCTCGATGGCCTGATCGTTCTGGTCGATCAGGTAGAACTTGCGATCCATGGCCGCCGCGACGGCCCCGGTGGTGCCAGAACCTGCAAAGAAATCCAAGATCCAGTCCCCGGGGCGTGAGGAGGCCGAGATGATTCGGCGCAGGATCCCCTCGGGTTTTTGAGTGGGATAGCCGGTTTTCTCCTTGCCCGTGGGCGAGACAATAGTGTGCCACCATACATCGGTGGGGAGCTTGCCCTTGGCTCGTTTCTCCGGTGTCACCAGGCCCGGAGCCATATACGGCTCGCGATCGACCTCGGCCGAGTCGAAGTGGTATTTTTTCGGGTCCTTCACATACACCAGGATGGTGTCGTGTTTGGAGGGCCAGCGGCTTTTCGCCCGTCCACCGTAGTCATACGCCCAGATGATTTCGTTCAGGAAGCACTTGCGGCCGAAGATGTCATCGAGCAACACCTTCACGTAGTGCACCTCGCGGTAGTCCAGATGTACGTAGAGGGTTCCGGTTTCGTTCAAGAGCCGATGCGCATGCATCAACCGTGGGGCGATGAACTGGAGGTAGTCGTCGAAACTGTCCGTGTACCATCGGTTCTCGCCGAGCACCGTGTCATAGGAGCGTCCCTGAAAACCGGTGTGCGTGCCCTCATCCGAGCGGATCATCGTGCGTTCGGTACGACGCTGAGTACGACCTGTGTTAAACGGCGGATCAACGTAGATCAGCTGAAAAGCTTCATCCGGCAGCGACTCGAGGACCGGAAGATTTTCCCCGTGCATGACGGTGTTGCCCTCGGCCGGCCCCGCGGGGGTCGACCGAGGGTCGCTCGTTTGTGCATCGAGCATGGGGTGCTTAGTCCTCCTGAGTACGCGTGGTGCGGCGCGTACGGCGACGCGGCCGGCGCTTGGCCGGCTGACCCTCTTCCTGCGCGGGGGAGGTCTCACGGTGCCGTTCGGCCTCGCGGGCCGGACGGTCGTGCTTGCCCTTGGAGTGGCCGTGGCGGGCTCCGGACTCTTCGTTACCGGTCTGCTCGCCCTCGACGGTGCGGGTGCGGGTGCGGTTGCGCGGGGTTGAGTTGCGGCGGCGCGAGGAGCGTTCGTTACGCGGTGCCGCGGACTCTTCGCTCCGGGCCTTGGCGGCACGCGGCAGGCGTCCCTTCGTACCCTTGGGGATCGACAGGTCGGCGAAGAAGTGCGGGGAGGAGGAGTAGGTCTCCACCGGTTCGGGCACGTTCAGACCCAGAGCCTTGTTAATCAGCGACCAGCGCGGCACGTCATCCCAGTCGACGAAGGTCACGGCGGTGCCGTCGTTGCCCGCACGGCCGGTACGGCCGACACGGTGCAGGTAGGTCTTCTCGTCATCCGGGCACTGCAGGTTCACCACGTGGGTGACGTCGTCCACATCGATGCCACGGGCCGCCACATCGGTGGCCACCAAGATTTCAACCTTGCCCGAGCGGAAGGCCTTCAGGGACTGCTCGCGGGCTCCCTGACCCAAATCCCCGTGCAGTGCCCCGGCATTGAAGCCACGGTCGATCAATTCGTCGGTGAGCTTCGCGGCCGAGCGCTTGGTCTGGGTGAAGATGATGGTACGGCCACGGCCCTCGGCCTGCAGCAGACGGGCCACCATCTCGTCCTTGTCCAGGTTGTGGGCGCGGTAGACCAGCTGGCGGATGTTGCGCTTGGTGATCGAGTCGTCGTCCGGATCCTGGGCCCGAATATGGGTGGGGCGGGACATGTAGCGACGGGCCATGGTGATGACCGGGCCGGGCATGGTGGCGGAGAAAAGCATCGCCTGGCGTACCGGAGGCAGTGCTGCGAGGATGCGTTCCACATCGGGCAAAAAGCCCAAATCGAGCATCTCATCGGCCTCATCCAAGACCACGGTGCGCACCTGCTTGAGGTTCAGCACGCGCTGGCGGTTCAGGTCGATCAGGCGCCCCGGCGTACCGACGACCACGTCGGTGCCGGCGGTCAGTGCGGAGATCTGCTCTTCGTACGGACGTCCACCGTAGATGGTGGTGATGCGGATATTCGAGTGCTTGGAGGCCTTGGCCAAGTCTGCACCAACCTGCAGGGCCAGCTCACGGGTCGGGGCGACGATCAGTGCCTGCGGGGCACCGGGGAATTCCAGATCGGCGTAGCCGGGGTCTTCTTCGCGGATCACGCGCTGCAGGGCCGGAATGCCGAAACCCAAGGTTTTGCCGGTACCGGTCTTGGCCTGGCCGATAATGTCATTGCCGCCCAGGGCAACCGGAAGGGTCAGCGCCTGGATCGGGAAAGGGTGTTCGATGCCGGCTTCAAGCAGCGAGCCGACGATGTCTTCACGGACCTTGTAGTCGGCGAAGGTTTTTTCTTCGATGGGAGCCGCCGGGGCGGTCGTCTCGGTGGTAATCTCTGTCACGGTTCGTGAGTCTCATTTCTTTGAAGGCGCCTGGCTGCGTGGCCCTTGGGCCGACGGCTGGCGCGTTGCCAGCGGAGCCGATCGCTGATTCTCGTGTCCTGGCCTGCGCCCTGAAGGGCGGCTGGCGGGGCACGGGTGGCCGCTGGGAAGCCACCGGGTCCTCGTTCAATTTCTTAGCGCGGTGCGACCGGGCATCCTATAGTTCAATAGCCCAAGCATAGCCCTTAGGTGGCAACGGAGGATATTTTCACTCCTCCGGACCGGCGATTTCCTCGAAGAGTACCCGGCGTTTGCCGACGTCGACCAACTGCAGACGTACCGTAATGAGTGAGCCGGGGGCACTGTGTCCGCGAAAGCGTGCGGTGACCGGCTCGTCGACCAACTGGATGCTCCCTTCGCGTGCCTGGGAGTCGTCGGCGGACTCGGGCAGGGTCAGCACAATCGCTTCGAAGCTCTGCCCAACCCGATCCCTGAGCACATAGGCCTCGACGAGTTCCACCGCGGCCCGAGAAATCTGGCCGTTGGCGGCGTTCGAGGCACGCATGAGATCCGGCACTTGGTTTAGCGCCTCCGACAGTTCCGCGGGAAGCTGCTGCCCTTGACTGATGAACAAACAGGTGAGGAGCCCGAAACGGTCCACGAGGCGGCGCAGTGGGGCGGTGACATGGGCATAGGGCGCGGCCAGGGCCGCCTGAATCACATCCTCCGGGTCCTGGCCATTGACCACCTGGTAATCGGCCCCACGGAAAAGGGCCGCGGCGCGGTGCATAATCACCAATTGTCGCGGGTCGGCGATATCGAGGGTGTGCAGGTACTGACCGTAGCTTTGGGATCCGTCCCAACGGTGCCCCAACAGCTCGGTTTGCGTGCGGAACTCCTCGATCGCGGAGTCTTCCGGGGCTGGCATGGTGCGTAGGATACCGACGCCGGCCTCGAGCATCATCCGCGCGGCCGCCATGCCGGTCAAAAGCGAAATCTGGGCGTTGGCCTCCTCCAAGGGCAGCGTTCGGCGGGCAGTGAGCCGGTAGGAGCCGTTGTGCTTGACGACCTCTTGGTCGGGCAAGTTCAGCGAGGCTCCGCCACGTTCACGTTCCTGCACACGACGTTTCTGGCCAATTTCGGCCAGTAGGCGTAGTTGTTCGCGCCCCTGCCCGCTATCGAGTTCGGCCTGGGCACCTTCGTAATCCAGTTTTTCGCGTGAGCGGATCAGGGTGTGCCGCAGGGTGCAGGGGCCCATTGCGCCCTGTTCGTCGAGCTCAATGCTGAAGAGCAAGGCCGGGCGAGTCTGATCCGGTAGCAGCGAACCGCGGTCCTCGGAGATGACTTCCGGATGCAGGCTGATTTTGCGGTGCGGCAGATAGTAGGTTTGCCCGCGTCGGCGGGTGCTTGAGTCGAGAACGGTGCCCAGCCGCACAAAGTTCGGGACGTCGGCTATGGCATAGTGCACCCGGTAGCCGTCATTGGTGCGTTCCAAATACATCGCCTGATCCAGGTCCGTGGACTCTGCCGGGTCGATGGTGAAGAAGGGCAGATCGGTGTCGTCGTGCGCCGGTGATTCCAGTTGCGCGATGGCTTGGCGGGCGGCGCGCAGCAGTTCTTCGCTGAACTCCTCTGGAGTTTCGAATTCGTCCTCGAGCCGGGCGAAATGTTCGCGTAGCTCATCGATGCCCTGGCTGCGACGGTACTTGACCTGTTTTTCTTTCACGACACTAGCCTTATCTGCCGACACTGGATACACAAGAGCCACCGGCGGAAAGGATTTCCGGCCGGTGGCCTGTGATGCTGGGTGAATGCCGTCTCGCTACTGGGCGAAACCGACCTTGCGGACCTCTTCGGGGCCGATCTCCACGTAGGCCAGTCCGGCGGAGGGGACGACCACTTCGCGGCCCTTGGCGTCACTCAGGCGCAGCGGCTGACCGCTGGAGAGCGCGGAGTCGACCAGGGCGTTAATATCGGCGGCGCTCTGTTCGGACTCGAGCACGACCTCGCGGGCTACATTCTGCACGCCAATGCGGATTTCCATAATGGCTTTAATCCTCTCGAAAAGTTTTCTCGAACCGCACAGCTGGTGCGGTGCCTAACCTAAATGTAACTAGATTTCCTTCGGGAACTGTGAAATTCCGCGCCAAGCTAAACGAGAGATCAGATCGATGGCGGTGTCCATGGAGACCTGCTGTCCGCTTCCGGCCCAGTAGCGGGCGGAAACCTGTGCCAGCCCGGCCAGACCGCGGCCCACGAGCAGCGCCTGGGCCTCGTCGAGGTCGGTGTCGCTGGCAACGACCCGCGAGATGGATTCGGCGAGCATCGAGTTGAACTTTTCGATGCGTTCGGCGATCAGCTCATCGGCGAGCACGTCGGATTCGAAGATGAGTCGATAGGCCTGCGACTCCCGGTTGATATACCGGTAGTAGGTGGCGATCGTGTTCAGCACGCGCTGCTGGTTATCCTGCGTGGAGAGGATCGCGTCGTTGAGCAGATCGCTGAAGTCGGCGAGGTGGGCGTCGAGCAATGCCAAGTAAAGCTCGCGCTTGCCGGGGAAGTGCTGGTAAAGCACCGGTTTAGAGACGGTGGCGACGTCGGCGATTTCGTCCATTGACGCCCCGTGGTAACCGTGGGCCACAAAAACCTGATGGGCGGCTTCAAGCAGTTGCTTACGCCGGGCCTCGCGCGGCATCCGGGGAGTCCGTACGGGCCGCGCATCCGAATTCAGTACCATCACCTTGGCCTTCCACCAGCGAGTCATCGTGAGTCCACCAAGACGTGGGAGCCGTCTTTAGCAGACCACTTCCCAGTAGTATTTCACGCCTATCGATGGTTCAGGGGCATTGCCGCCCGAAAAATTGCGCGATTACCGCGCACAAGCGCAGATCTACGCGCTACGGTCCTGCCGTAATACCGGGCATCCGGCCGCGGTCTGTTCGTCGACCCGCTGTTCGGCGGGTGCCGCCGGCGACTGCGGTGCGCTCAAATCCAAACCGTAGAGCGTTTCCAGTGCGGCGACATAGTCCTCGGTCCGTCCCTCGGCGGCCAGTTCGCGGGCTCGTACCGTGGGAACGTGCAAGAGCTGGCGCACCATCCGACGCATGGCGAGTTCGACTTCCTCCGCGGCGGCCGAGCAACCGTGCTGGGAACGCACCTTGGCGACCTCGGTCTCCAGTACCTGCTGGGTGTGGCGGCGCAGCGCAACGATGGCGTGATCCGCCTCGCGCTCGCGCTGCAGTGCGGAAAATTCTGCTGCCGCACGATCGACAATGCGCTGAGCCTGATGCACGGCCAAGGCCTGCTCATCCGGTGCGGCCATGCGCACCGATTCCAGGGTGATCAGATCCACCTCGGGCAGGTCGGCCAGTTGCGGGTCAAAGTCGTGAGTCAGCGCCATATCGATGGCGATCAATGGCTGGTCCCCGCGGCGCAGCGCCGCGAGATGATCCACGGTGAGCTGGGTGCCGCCGCCGGAACAACCGATGATGATATCGGCCTGGCGCAGTGCCTGCGGGAGCTGGTCGAAGCTCAACGCGGTCCCGCCGCGCTGCTCGGTGAAGCCGGCGGCGCGTCCCGAATTGGAGTACACGCTGATGTGCTTGGCGCCGCGTTCCTTGAGCAACGCCATGGTGGCTCCCGCGTAGGAACCGGTGCCGAACAGGACGATTTCCTGTTCGCCGAAGGCGCGGGCCGGGCCCATGAGATCCTCGGCCAGATCCAAGGCAACCGAAACCACGGATTTACCCTGGGTGCCTAGGGTGGTGTTGGCGCCGACGTCTTTCGCGGCGCGCGTGGCGTGCTGAAAGAGGCGGGTCAGGTTTCCGGTGGTGGTTTTCTGCTGCTGTGCCGCGGTCAGCGCCCGGCGTACCTGTCCGGCGATTTCGCGTTCGCCAACCACCGCGGAATCCAAGCCGGCGCCCACCGAGAAAAGGTGGTCGATGACCTGATCGCCACGGAGGTAACTGAGCTTGCGGGTCAGGAAGTCTGCGGCCAAGCCGGTGGCCTGCGCGATGTGGGCGATCAGCGTCTGGCGGGCTGCGTCGGGGTCCTGCGCGTCGGCGTACACCTCGAAACGGTTGCAGGTGGCCAGCACCACGAGGCCGTCGATGGTCCCGGGCGATGTGCGGGACGCGACGGCCAGCCCGTCGGCCGAGGCGCTCAGTTGGGCCACGGTCTCAAGATCGAGCTGCGAATGCGATGCGACAAGAGATAAAAAAACCACAGTGAGCCCAGAATACGACGTTTCGTTCAGCGCGAACAACGCAGGACTACCTAAGATCGCGGTGATTTAGCGGGTAATCTTGCTCACCTGTGGGTCGCGCCACGACGTCACGATGGGCTTTTATGGGCGAAGATTGGCAGAATTGAGCCATGACCTTGCCGAAGAACCATCCCCTGCTTGACGGGCGTACCGCAGACTCCGCACTGATCCAGTCCCTTCGAGGCGGGACCCCGTCCCACCAGCCGGTGTGGTTCATGCGCCAGGCTGGCCGCTCCCTGCCCGAGTACCTGAAGCTGCGCGAGGGCGTGAGCATGCTGGACTCCTGCCTTGATCCGGCGATGGCCAGCGAAATCACCCTGCAGCCGGTGCGTCGTCATAAGGTCGACGCCGGCATCTTCTTCTCCGACATCGTGATCCCGCTGCGTCTAGCCGGAATCGGCGTCGACATTGTCCCCGGGGTGGGACCGGTGCTCGACACCCCGATTCGCACCGCCGAGCAGGTGGCCGCGCTGCCGGAAGTCACCGAGCAGTCGCTGGCACCAATCCGTGAAGCCGTCGCGTTGACCGTCGAACAGTTGGGCTCCACTCCGCTGATCGGCTTTGCCGGGGCACCCTTCACGGTGGCCGCCTACATGGTGGAGGGACGCCCCAGCCGCGACCACCTCGGGCCGCGCACCCTGATGCACGCCCACCCGGAGGTCTGGGACGGGCTGATGCGCTGGGCCGCGAAGGCCTCCGGCGTGTTCCTGCGCGCACAGGTCGAGGCCGGCGCATCGGCCGCACAGCTCTTCGACTCCTGGGCCGGATCCCTCTCCTTGCCCGACTACGAAAAGTACGTGGCTCCCTACTCCAAGATGGCCCTGGACATGGTGCGCGATACCGGGGTGCCGCTGGTTCACTTCGGCACCGGCACCGGTGAGCTCCTTGGTGCCATGCGGGATGTGGGGGTCGACGCCGTGGGCGTGGACTACCGGATCCCGCTACCCACCGCCATTGAGCGGATCGGGCCGAAGCACGCCGTGCAGGGCAATATCGACCCGGCCTTGCTCACCGCACCGTGGGAGGTACTCGAGGCGCATGTGCGTGAAGTGGTCGCCGCCGGGCAGCAGGCCCACGGTTACGTCGCCAATCTGGGCCATGGCGTGCCGCCGAGCACCGACCCAACCGTGCTGACCCGTGTGGTTGAGCTCATTCACTCGCTGTAGTTCGGCGGTACTAAGCTAAGTGCAACAGGCAATTTCGCTTCTCACCGGCCACCTTGCAGCAGCCTACGGGGCCGGGGAGAAACTTCGAGGAAGGGTGCGCGCATGACGAGCCAGGACAAGCGAACCTCCGAGCATAAGCAGCCGCGGCAGGCCGCCGCCCACGCGCTGCGTCTGTTGGAGAAGGTGCGCGCCGCCGCCGAAACCCGCCGCCACCCGCAAGGCTCCCGTGAGGCCGGGCAGGGTGCGCCGCATGCGGTGGTGATCGGGGGCGGGCTGGCCGGTTTGGTCGCCGCCCGTGACCTGCGCCAAAGCGGGCACCGGGTCACCGTGCTCGAAGCCAGCGATCGTTTTGGCGGGTGCATTTCGCGCGCCGAGATCGACGGTCTGCCGCTGGACTCGGGGGCCGAGTCCTTCGCGGTGCGCGGCGGCACGGTGGCGAATTACCTGCGCGAAATGGACCTGCAGGATCGCATTGCTCCCACCAGCGGGGCCACCGCCTGGCTTGTGCAGGGCAAGGACGAGGCGGTACGCGCCCACCCGCTGCCGGCCACCGCACTGCTGGGCATCCCCGCCCACCTGCGGGGCGAGGGGCTTCGCGAGCTCATCGGGCGGGCCGCCGCGGTGCGTGCGGCCACCGACCTGGTCACCCCGATCCCGCGGAACTGGGCGACCAAGCCGTTGACCGTGGCCGAAGTGGTGCGCCAGCGCATGGGCAGCGCGGTGCTCGAACAGCTGGTTACCCCGGTGGTCGCCGGGGTGTATTCCACCGACCCGAGCGAACTGGATCTGGATCTAGCGGCACCCGACCTGCGTCGGGCCATGCTCGAGACCGGGTCGCTGGCCAAGGCCGTGGCCCAGCTGCAGCAGGATGCTCCGGCCGGCTCACGCGTGGCCGGGATCGAGGGCGGGATTTACAGTCTCATCGAGTCGCTGGTGGACCATTTGCAACAGGCCGGTGCGCTGCTGGTCCCCAACGCCACGGTGGATCGCATCGAATACCGGGAGGATCAGCCGCTGCCCTTCGCGGTGAGCGTGCATGGTGAACCGGTGGCCGCGGACCGAGTGGTGCTGGCCGTCGAAACACAGCCAGCCCTGGAACTGCTTGAAGGACTTGGCCGGGAGCTGCCCGGAGCCGACGAACAGCGCAGCAATGCCATCGCCTTGGCGATTTTGCTGGTCGATAAGCCCGAGTTGGACGACGCCCCACGTGGTTCGGGGGCGCTGGTGAACGAGTCGGCGCCGGTGCGCGCCAAGGCGTTGACCCATGCCACCGCGAAATGGCCGTGGTTGGCCGAACAGACCGGCCCGGGCACCCATGTGGTGCGGCTGTCCTACGGCCGCATCGGGCAGCCCGACGAACTGGTCGCCACCGGTAGCGACGGCCAACTGATCGAACAGGCCGTCAAAGACGCCTCAAAGATTCTGGGTGTTGAATTAACCGAAGATGATGTGCTGGGTAGCCATGTGCAACGCTTCAGCGACGTGGTGCCCCTGCAGGGCCCGGCCGCTGCCGAGCGCCGCGCCGTGGTGGCTCAGATTGAGAAGGATTACCCCGGACTTGCCGTGACCGGCGCCTGGGTGGCGGGGACCGGACTGGCCCGCGTCATCGCCCACGCGCGTTCGGCCGTGGCGCTCAGCGTCAGCTAAGCACCACACCGGAGCCAAAGAAAGTTGAGAAGGAGCAGGAATTGAGCCAGCCAATCGAGCACAACTCGCCGGTAATCCGCGACCGCGAAGCCGCGGGCGAGAACCCGACGATGTACTACACGCTGTGGACGGTGTTTAAGCGGTCCGCCGCCATTGAGCCCGAATCCTCGGCGGCGGCGGACTTCCAGAGCCTGTGCGAGTCCCTGGCCGCCGAGTCGGTGACCGTGCGCGGTCTCTACGACGTCTCCGGCATGCGGGCCGACGCCGATGTGATGGTCTGGATCCACGGTCCTGCTGCCGAACTGCTGCAGGCGGCCATGCGCCAGATTCGTCGTAGCTCCCTGTTCGACGGCACCGAGATCGCCTACTCGACGATGGCGGTGCACCGCGAAGCGGAATTCGCCAAGGACCACTCGCCGGCCTTCGCCCGCGGTGTGGCGGCCAAGGAATGGATGACCGTCTACCCCTTCGTGCGCTCGCACGACTGGTACACCATGGACCCGGCGGCCCGCGGCAAGATGCTGCGCGACCACGGCATCCTAGGACGTGAATTCCCGACCGTGCTGGCCAACACCGTGGCGGCATTCTCCTTCAGCGACTACGAATGGCAGGTCTGCCTGGAGGCCGACGACATGATCGACCTCGTCGACATGATGCGCCACCTGCGCTACACCGAAGCCCGCCACCATGTGCGGGAGGAGACCCCGTTCTACACCGGCCGACGCATCAGCGCCGACGAGGTACTTGAGGTGCTCAAGTGAGTATTCCGGCCCCCAGCCTCGCCGCGGGCACCCAGCTACCGGCCAAGGATTACGACGCCCTGTTGCTTGCCAGTTTCGGCGGGCCCGAGGGGCAGGAGGACGTGATTCCGTTCCTGCGCAACGTCACCGCCGGGCGCGGCATCCCCGACGAGCGCCTCGAAGAGGTGGCGGTGCACTACCGCACCAACGGCGGCATCTCGCCGATTAACGCGCAGAACCGCGAACTGATCGCCGCCCTCGAGGCCGAACTGGCGGCCCGCGATATCAAGCTGCCGATCTACTGGGGCAACCGCAACTGGAAGCCCTTTGTGAACGACACGCTCGAGCAGATCCATGCCGACGGGCACCGCAAGGTGCTGCTGCTGGGCACCGGCGCGTACTCCGGGTACTCGGCCTGCCGCCAGTACCGTGAGGATCTCGGGATGGGGCTGAAGGCCACCGGCCTGGCCGGCGAACTCGAGGTGGATAAGATCCGCCAGTTCTTCGACACCCCGGCCTTCGTGCAACCCTTCGTCGACTCGCTGGGCCGTTGCCTCGACGAGGTGCGCCAGGAACTCGACGAGGCCGGCAAGACCGAGGGGCGCATCAAGATCGTCTTCGTCACCCACTCCATTCCGCTCTCCGACGCGCAAGCCGCCGGTAACGAGCAGTTGCGCCAGGGGCTGGCCGAAAACCTCTACACCGCCCAGCACCGGGCCGTGGCCGAGCGTATTCTGGCCCAGGTCCCGCAGGCCGCCGGGCTGGAGCACGAGCTGGTCTACCAGTCGCGTTCCGGCGCGCCGCACATTCCGTGGTTGGAACCGGATATCAACGACGCCCTCGAACAGGACGCCGCCGACCAGGTCGCCGGCGTGGTCGTCGTGCCCATTGGGTTCATCTCCGATCACATGGAGGTGCTCTGGGACCTCGACACCGAGGCCAAGGACACCTGCGCCGAGCTGGGCCTGGCCTTCCGCCGCGCTGACACTCCGGGCACCCACCGTGCCTTCGTGTCCGGGCTCGTGGATCTGATCGAAGAACGCCTGCTTGGCCCCGACGGGCAGCCGCGGCGCAATGGGCGCGTATCCGAGGTGAGCCTCGGCCCGTGGTTCGACGCCTGCCAGCCCGGCTGCTGCATCAAGCCAGCCGCCGATGGAAGCCTGCGCGATACCATCGCCGCGGTCGACGCGACCGTTGTGGGTTGTTCATCGTGAGCGCCAGCTTCACTGTCGGCACCCGCGCCAGCCAGCTGGCCACAACACAGACCGCTTGGGCCGCCGACCAGCTCGCCGAACTGTCCGGGCTCAGCGTGCACACCGAACTGGTGCGCACCGAAGGCGATGTGGTCACCGGTCCGCTTTCGCAGCTCGGCGGCACCGGGGTGTTCGCGGCCGCGCTACGCCATTACCTGCTGGCCGGCGGCTGCCACCTGGCGGTGCACTCGCTGAAGGACCTGCCCACCACCCAGCCCGAACCGCTGTTGATCGCCGCGATCCCGCCGCGTGAGGATGTGCGCGACGCACTCTGCGCCCGCGACGGTCTGACGCTGGCGCAGCTCCCGCAGGGCGCCAAGGTGGGCACCGGTTCGCCGCGCCGCGCCGCGCAGTTGCTGGCGCACCGACCCGACCTGAATGTTGTGGACATTCGCGGCAATGTGCCCACCCGCCTAGGCCGGGTGGCCGGGGTGGGGGATACCCACGACGACGGCAGTGTGGGCCGTAGCGTGCAAGGGGACTTGGACGCGGTGATCCTCGCGGCCGCCGGGCTGCACCGGCTTGGCCTGGGCGGGCATATCACCGACTACCTCGACCCGAGCATTATGCTTCCGGCCCCGGGGCAGGGCGCGTTGGCCGTGGAGGTCCGCGCCGGCGGCACCGGCCTGAGCGAATTGGACGCGGCGCTGACCGAGCTCGACGATCACGCCACCCGGTGCGAGGTGACCGCCGAGCGGGCGCTGCTGGGCACCCTCGAGGCCGGCTGTGCCGCGCCCATTGGCGCGCTGGCCCACTTCACCGAGGACACCTTGGTGCTTGAGGCGGTGGCCTGTGATCCGGCCGGCACCGAGGTGCTACGTCGCAGCGCCAGCGCCCAGGTGCGCACGGTGGCTCAGGCCGCCGAGCTGGGGGCGGCGCTAGCCGCCACCCTGCTGGCCGACGGCGCGGCCGAACTGGCCGGATTGGCCTGAGCCTTGGGACGCACGGTGCTCTTTCTGCGCCCGACCCGGCGGGCCGCGCCGACACTACAGCGGCTTTCGGCGCGCGGGATTACCGCCCGCTGCCTGCCGCTGATAGGGACGTTCTGGCCGCCGGATACCGGTGCGCTGGACCGTGCGTTGCGGCGACTGGCCGCCGGGGAATATCAACAGGTCATGCTCACCTCGGTGAGCACCGTGCAGGTTTTCGCCGAGCGCCTGGCCCAGCTGGGATTGGCCGGTTCCTTGCCGCCGCAGACGCGTTGGGTGGCGGTGGGCGAATCCACTGCCGCGGCCATCACGCGGCTGTTGGGTCAGCCGGTGGCCTTTGTCCCGCAACGCCATTCGGCCGCCGGACTGGTCGCCGAATATGAGCTACCTGCCGGTTGCCCGGTGCTGTACGCGCATGGTGATCTCGCTTCTCCGGTGCTCGCCGACGGTCTGCGCGCCTGGAACGCAAAGGTGGATGAGGTGATTGCCTACTTCACCCGGCCGCTGCCGCACGATCAGGCCGCCGCGATCGAGCCGCCAACCATCGAGGACCTACCGGTCGACGCCTTGGCGCGGTGCGTAGCGGAGAGCCAGGTGATCGTGTTCAGCGCCCCGAGCATCGTGAAGCGTTTCCGGGAACTGTACGGGAGCACGCTGCCGCCGCGAACCCGCACCCTGATGATTGGCCAACCCACCGCGCGAGCCGCGGCCGCGGCGGGACTTCCGAGCGACCTCGTGGCCGGCAACCCCGATCCGGACTCGCTGATCACAGCCATCGAAGAATTAGTGGGCGCAATGCCCGAGGAGAAAGAAGAATCATGAGCTTTCCGAATCGCCGACCTCGCCGACTACGGCAGAACCGGGCCATGCGCTCACTGGTGGCCGAGCATCGGCTTTCACCAGCCCAGCTGATTTTGCCTGCCTTCGTCCGTGAGGGGCTGAGCGAGCCGAACCCGATCACCTCAATGCCCGGCGTCGTGCAGCACACCATGGATTCCTTGCGCGCCGCCGCCGTGGAGGCTCGCGAGCTAGGCGTCGGCGGTCTGATGCTCTTCGGTATCCCGGAGGTGCGCGACGCCGTCGGTAGCGCCGGGGTGGACCCGCAGGGCATTTTGAACCGGGCCATCGCTGCAGTACGTCAGGAAGTTGGCGATGAGCTGGTGATCATGTCCGACGTCTGCCTCGACGAGTTCACCGACCACGGCCACTGCGGTGTGCTGCGCTCCGATGGCAGCGTGGATAACGACGCCACCAACGAAATTTACGGGCAAATGGCGGTGGCGCAGGCCGAGGCCGGGGCTCACGTGCTGGGCCCGTCGGGCATGATGGACGGTCAGGTTGCGGTGATTCGTGAGGCCTTGGACGCCGCCGGCCGTCAGGACGTGGCGATTTTGGCATACGCGGCGAAGTACGCCTCGGCGTTCTATGGCCCGTTCCGCGAGGCGGTGGATTCCCAGCTTCAGGGGGACCGGCGCACCTATCAGATGGACGCCTCCAACCGCCGTGAAGCGCTCGTCGAGGTTCAGTCGGATCTCGACGAGGGCGCCGATATGATCATGGTTAAGCCTGCCATGGGGTACCTGGACATCGTGCGTGAGGTGGCCGATTACAGCCCGGTGCCGGTCTCCGCCTACCAGATCTCCGGAGAGTACGCGATGATCGAAGCGGCCGCCGCGAACGGGTGGATTGACCGGCGGGCCGCGATCGAGGAGTCCCTGCTCTCGATTCACCGTGCCGGCGCACAGCAAATCTTGACCTATTGGGCCAGCGAAGCCGCTGGCTGGCTGAACGAAGGAAAGAAGTAAATGACCCAGTCCGAGCAGTTATTTGCCCAGGCCCGCGAGGTAATGCCCGGGGGCGTGAACTCCCCGGTGCGTGCCTTTGGCTCCGTCGGCGGTGTTCCGCCCTTTATGGTCAAGGCCTCCGGCCCGTACCTCTATGATGCCGACGGCAAAGAGTACGTGGATCTGGTGTGCTCCTGGGGCCCGGCACTGCTCGGCCACGCGCATCCGGCCATTCAGCAAGCGGTGCACGAGGCGGTAGACCGTGGCCTGTCCTTCGGTGCGTCCACCCCGGACGAGGTGCGCCTCGGCGAACTGATCAAGGCCCGAATGGGCGGGGTCGACCGCGTACGGATGGTCTCCACCGGCACCGAGGCAACGATGACCGCGGTCCGTTTGGCGCGCGGCTTCACCGGCCGCGAACTGATCATCAAGTTCGCCGGTTGCTACCATGGCCACCTCGACGGGCTGCTGGCCTCGGCCGGTTCGGGCGTTGCGACGCTGGCCTTGCCCGGTTCGGCTGGCGTCACCGCCGCCACCGCCGCCGAGACTCTGGTGCTGCCGTATAACGACCGTGCGGCGATTACCGCCGCCTTCGCCGAGCACGGCGCGAACATTGCCGCCGTGATTACCGAGTCCGCCCCGTGCAATATGGGCGTGGTCCAGCCGGAGCCTGGCTTTAACCGTTTCCTGAAGGAAACCACCGCCGCGCACGGTGCCCTGCTGATTCTCGACGAGGTTCTCACCGGGTTCCGTGCCTCGGATGCCGGTTATTGGGGACTGTCCGGTCGCACCGAAGACTGGACGCCGGATCTCTACACCTTCGGCAAGGTCATTGGCGGGGGACTGCCCACCGCCGCCCTCGGCGGGCGCGCCGAGGTAATGGACTACCTGGCCCCGCTGGGACCGGTGTACCAGGCGGGTACGCTCTCCGGAAACCCGGTGGCGATGGCCGCGGGTATCGCACAGCTGAGCAACGCCACTGATGAGGTCTACGCGCACATTCAGCGACAGTCCGAAAAGTTGGAGGCTGCCATGGTGCAGGCCTTCACCGAGGCCGGGGTGAACCACTCCATTCAGCGTGTCGGTACGCTCTTCTCGGTGGCCTTCGGCACCGCCGGCGAAGGCGTACACAACTACGCGCAGGCACAGCAGCAAGAAGTCTTCCGCTACGCTCCGTTCTTCCACTCCATGCTTGAAGCCGGGGTGTACTTGCCGCCGAGCGTCTTTGAAGCCTTCTTCCTCTCGGCAGCGCATGACGACGTAGCCTTGGATCGCGTGATTGCGGCGCTACCGGCAGCGGCTCGCGCCGCGGCGTCGGCCACGAACTAGTCGACAACGCGAAAACCCGCGTGCAATCCCCACAAAATGGGGTTGCACGCGGGTTTTCGCGTTCCTGCGCCGTGTAGCTAGATCACTGATCTGAGCCGTGGCGCAGTTGCCTAGAAGGCAGGGATAACGCTTCCATCGGTCCAGGTTTCCTCGATGTACTTACGAACCTCATCTGAGTGCAGCAATTCTTCGAGCTTTGCGATGGCAGGAGTCTCTTCACCTGCACGCCAGGTGAGGAAGTTGGCGTTGGGGTTGTTTTCACCGGATTCCTGAGCCAGGATTTCATCCTTGTTCAGTTTGGCCTGCACGATGAAGTTGCCGTTGACCACGGCTAGATCGACCGAGTTGTCCTTAGTGTAGAACTGAGGCACCTGCTCCGCGTTCACCTCGGTGAACTTCAGCCCCTTCGGGTTCTTGGTCTTGTCGTCCTGGACGGTCAGAACTGAATCATCGTCCGATAGACCGGAGAGCAAGCCGGCGGACTCCAGCACGCGCATGCCACGAAGCTGATTCACCGGATCATTATTTAGAACAACGTTGGCACCTTCGGTGACGTCGCCCGGCTCATCGAACTTCTTGGAGAAGACAGTCATCGGTTCAACGTGGACGCCTGCACCGTGCTCAAACTCGTAGCCTTTTTCCTCGACCTCTGTCTTCAGGTAATTCTCGGTCTGGAAGTAGTTGGCGTCGAGGGACTTGTCGGCAAGCGAAGTGTTCGGGGTGACATAGTCGTCAATCTCGACGACGTCGAGGTCGATGCCGGCGTCCTTGGCCAGATTCTCATCGATGTAATTCAGGATCTGTGCCTGCGGAACAGGGCTCGAACCTACCTTGATCACGACGGGGTTGGCTGGGTCCAAGGACGCAGATGAAGCTTCGGGTGCGGAGCCGCCACCGCACGCAGTCAGAGCAAAGAGTGCAGCGGCGCCGGAGAGTGCAAGAGCGATTTTTTTGCGCATTGCTTGTTTCCTTAGAGGTCGAGTCGTGAGACACGGTTGCGAGTGGGCGGGTGTCGCGAATGCCAATGACAATCACAACGCCACCGGCAGGGCCGGTGGAAGCTTTGGAGCGAATCTAGCGGTGATCGACCTTGCGAGCAATGACATCACCAATTACTTGCACAACCTGTACAAGGACCACAATCACGATGATTGTAAAGATCATGATTTCGGGGTTATAGCGCGTGTAGCCGTAGGTATAGGCCATTCGGCCCAATCCGCCACCGCCGACCAACCCTGCCATTGCGGAGTAGCCGATCAGAGTTACCACGGTTGTCGTGATTGCGGCGATGATACCCGGCATCGCTTCAGGAACCATTACTTTGCGGATGGTCTGCATTCTCGTGGAACCCATGACTAGAGCCGCATCAACTTTGCCTGAGGAGACGTCACGCAGGGCTGTCTCAACGAGGCGGGCGAAGAATGGCACAGTGCCGATGGTCAGTGACACGGATGCTGCGATGGGCCCAAGCGAAGTGCCAACGAGCATTGCCGCGAAGGGGATGAGGGCGACCATCAAGATGGCAAACGGGATCGATCGCGTGATGTTCACGATGATTCCGGAAAGTATCGCGTTCATCCAGCGAACGGGGGCTAGGCCATCTTTGCCTGTCACATGTAAAAGAATGCCAAGAATGAGCCCCAAGACTACGGTGATGACACCGGAAATAAGGACCATCTGCAGGGTCTCAAGGGTAGCGGTCCACATAGCTTTTTGAACGGTTGGCGTGAGGAAATCCATTGTTTATTTGGTCCCCTTCGTCGTTACGGCAATGCCGCTCGCCTGCAGGTGCTCGATGATGGCATTGACATCGGCGTCGATCGGCAACTGGATGCGCAGATGCGCGTACTGCTGATCGCTTAGCTGCTCAACGGAGCCAGCCAAGACGTTAACGTCGGTGTTGAATTTGCGAGACACAGACGAGATTACAGGTTCGGTTGCCTGTGCCCCTGTGTACAGAAGATCAAGAACAGGCCCGTCATTTTCAGCGCGAGGGGCATTACCTGGCAACGGCAACAGAGTCTGCGCCAAACGGCCCTCGGCGTTGGTAATGACAGCTTCAATGGCGCCGTGCTCGACGATACGGCCTGCTTCGAGCAGGGAGACAGAATCGCAAGCCTGCTTCACCACGTGCATTTCGTGGGTAATGATCAGCACGGTGATGTTCAGACGATCACGTAGCTTCTTGATGAGATCCAGAATCTCATCGGTGGTTTTGGGGTCCAGCGCGCTGGTGGGTTCGTCGCACAACAGAATATCTGGGTCGGTGGCTAGCGCGCGGGCGATACCGACACGCTGACGCTGTCCGCCAGATAGCTGCGAGGGGTACGCTTTGCCGAACTTTGAGAGGCCGACCAGCTCAAGGAGTTCGGTGACCTTTGCGGTGATTTCCGCCTTGGGGGTGCCGACCAGTTCTAGTGGGTAGGCAATGTTCTGGGCGGTGGTGCGTGAATCGAACAGGTTGGCATGCTGAAAGACCATGCCGATACGTCGACGCGCGTCACGGAGTTGGTTGTCGCTGACATTTGTCAATTCGGTGCCGTTGACGGCGACGGTGCCCGAGGTAGGGCGGTCAAGCAATGTCAGGCAACGAACGAGCGTCGACTTACCTGCGCCGGAATGGCCGACAATGCCGTGAATCTTCCCGGTAGGGACCTCAAGGCTGACGCCGGCCAGAGCAACGACCTCATCACTTCCTTGCCGGTAGACCTTGCGCAGGTCACTGACTGTGATCAATGGATGGAATCCTTAGGCTCTGAAGGGATAGTTAGAGTACCCTTTAGTCAATCACGATCGAAGATTATCGACCGAACGAGCGTCATGATCGAGTAATGAGGACTTATTGGCACGCTAGAACCTGTTTGACCAGAATATTCTTCGAGCAACGTCCATCTGGCTGCAATTAATGAATGACGTGATCTGCTGCCGTTGGGAGTCCGCGTGACGTGAAGCGCGCCACCAGCCACCGGGCTATAGCCAGGCGCTAACTGTCCTTGATGGGCCAAGCGCCGTCAACGAATGCCTGAGGATCGCGTTTACGCAGGTAGCTTTGGAAGCTGGCAGCCTGCTCTCGTGCCCAAGCAATCTGTTGGCCGTGTAGCGCAAGTGGATCCATCTGCACCTGTGGGTACTTCTCAGCGATACGTCGGGCGACGGCCACGCACGCGACCGCATCGGCTAGCGAGGTGTGCGCGTTTTCCAGCTGCACACCGTATAGCTCGCAGGCTGCGCTAAGTGTGCGCTTGCCTTTCCGATATGTGTCCAGCTGCTTGTCCAGAATGAAGGGATCGATGACATTACCTGGAATGAATGGCACGAGACCATAGCGCAGTGCTTCGGCGTGAAGTACCGAGAAATCGTAGGCGGCATTGAAAGCCACGATGGCCGTGTCCTGTGAAGCGAACTGCAGCAGGTTGATGATTTGCTCGACCGACGTGCGCGCGTCGGCACCTTCGGTTTGAGCTTTTTCGGTGCTGACTCCGTGCACAGCCGTGGCCTGCTCGGGGATCTCGACTCCTGGATTGACCAGCCACTCGCGGTGATTCAGGGTGCGACCGTCGGCATCTAGTAGCACCACCGTCGCGGTGACAATGCGAGCGGTGTCCGGATCCACGCCGGTGGTTTCCAGATCAAACCCGAGCAGTGGTGCTTCATGCCAATTATTCATGCCACTACGCTACCTTTCGCTTACGACAGCATGGAAATGACCGCCCTCCGGCTGTGGAATCCGTTCTCAGTTGAGACAATGAGTAAATGAGCGATCGTGCAGGGTCTTCGGGCCTAGAACTGGGCCAAGCGGTGTATGCGCTGGCTAGGCTGGTCCCAGCCGGATCCGTGTTGGCTTATAAGGATGTAGCCGAACTACTCGGGGCCGGTGGGCCTAGACAGGTGGGCAAGGCAATGAGTCAGGCCCCTGCGGGACTTCCATGGTGGCGAGTGCTTCGCAGCGACGGCGGAATGGCTGATCCACTTGCCGAACGGGCGCGTCAACACTGGGAGCAAGAAGGACTTCCACTTCGGGGGACGAAGGTACGCATCGATCAAGCACGCTGGAAGCCGACCGAGGCCCAGTGGCGATCCATCGATGCCTTGGCCGCTCGTGTCGCCGAGGGCAAATCGTCGGAACCGGATGGTGAACTTTAAGCATGGCGCAACAAACTCTCGATCCGACTGCCGGGACGCTGCTGGAGATCCTCACCGGCTGCACTTCGCCGAAATTGGTCACCGGGGCACCGGGGACAGGCAAGTCCCAACTACTCATATCGGTGGCCGTGCAACGTCTGGATCGCGGCCTCGACCCATTGCGCCTGCTCATGATCGCGCCGACACGAAATGCCGCCGCACACTTGCGCGACGAGTTTAGCCGTCGAGCGCAGCGTACGTTCACCGAACCAGTGGTCCGTACCTGGTCGGCCTACGCTTTCGACTTGATCCGCAGGGCCCGGGTGGAGGGACTGCTGCCATTTGTTGAGCGTGAGCCCCGCCTCCTGTCCGGCCCCGAGCAGGATTCAATGATTGCAGCATTATTGGAGGGACATACGCTCGGTGTTACCGAGTCACCAGGCTGGCCGCAGGAACTCGAGCTGGCCATTGGTACGCGGGGGTTCCGAAAAGAGGTCCGTGAATTCTTTGATCGAGTCTCGGAGCTTGGCCTCGAACCAGCTGATGTTGCCGACCTTGGACACGCGGCCCACCGGCCCGAATGGGTAGCGGCCGCGCGGTTTTATCAGGAGTACCGAGACCTGCTTGACCTCGGCAACGCCGAAGCCTTTGACCCTGCCGGTCTAATCACGCGCGCGGCGGAACTGCTGGAGAAACATCCGGACTTCTGTGCCCGGGAGCGTGAGCGTCTGGACTGCATTCTGGTCGATGACTTGCAAGAAGCCACGCTCTCACAACACCGGCTATTGCAGGTTCTGGGACGCGACCACACGCTCATCGCCGTGGGTACCCCGGATAACGTGGTGCAAGGCTTTCGTGGCGCTCGACCCGAGCTGGTACATCGCTTCGCCAGCCAATATGGTCAAAAACTTTCTGCGCAAAGCTACGAGCTGACCTATAGCTACCGTATGACGCCAGCCATCGCGGAAGCCTGGCGTCGTGTTGTACGACGGATCCCTGCCCCCACCGGTCAGCTGGGCCGTCGCCTGTCCTGGCCCTCAACAGACGAACCAGGCAATGTGCAGGGCCATATTTTTGAGTCCGCAACACAGGAACAGCGATTCCTAGCCCAGCGCATCATTGAATTTTCGGTGTTCGGGGAGTACTCACTCAAGGACATTGCGGTGATCGTGCGCAACGGCTCCCAGGTGCGCAGCCTGAGTCGTTTCCTCGAGGGCCAGAAGATTGCAGTGTCCAACCCGCCAGCTGAGCTGCCGCTGAAGGACGAAAGTGCCGTACGTCCGCTACTGGATCTTCTACAACGCGCGGTCGCCCCCGCCGAACACGAAGACCCTTTGCTGATGCATTCGCTACTGATCTCTCGCTACGGCATGAGCACAGCACTAGAAATCCGTCGCATCAGACAGCTTTTGCGCCGGGTCGAAAGTTCTCGAGGGGGCCGACGAAGCAGCGCCGAACTTCTGGACGCGTGCCTGACCGAACCGGAACTCACCGAAAACCTCGGCCCCGTGGGATTCGGGCTCCAACGTGTGGTGCGGATGTATACCAAGCTGCAAGAAGTATTGGCCGACGGGCAGGCCACCCCCGAGACCGCATTGTGGGCCCTATGGGAAGCTTCCGGTCGTTCAGACGCATGGCGTGAAGAAGCTTTGGGAACTGGTCCCGGAGCCCGGCGAGCCGATCATGACCTCGACGCGGTACTCTCGCTCTTCCAGGCCGCCGAACGATTCGTGGACCAACTTCCCGGTGCCAGCGTGGCCCAGTTTCTCGACTATATTTTGGGTCAAGACCTGCCAATGGACTCCTTGGCTAGTCGCGCGCAAGGGGAGCAAACCGTCACCGTACTGACCACAGCAGCGGCAGCTGGTGGCCAATGGCCGGTCGTGTTCCTGCCCGGGCTGCAGGAAGGTAGTTGGCCGAACTTGCAGCTGCGCGGCGAACTTCTCGGTTCGAATGCGCTGGCCGACGCGGCTGAACACGGCGTCGGTTTTCTCTCCGGCAGAACACCCGCGGAGCTGATCAAAAATACGCGTGCGGATGAACTGCGTTCCTTCGCCAACGCGGTTTCACGCGCCGAGCAGCTTCTGGTGTGCACCGCCGTAGAGAACTCGGAGATGCAAGCCTCGAGCTTTATGGACTTGGTTGACCCGCCGTCCACGGCCGTTCGTGAACCAAGCGTCGTACCGCGCATCCGGTCCTTGCCTACCTTGGTCGCGGAGCTTCGTGCTAGCGCTGAACGCGCTCAGACACTCGTCGCAACCGGGCATGGCCAAGACAGCAGTGAAGCCCAAGAAGTGGTCGGGGATGCGCTCTCGACCCTCGCCCTGCTCAGTAGTCCTGAGGCTTCGGTGCGTGGCGCCCACCCAGACACATGGTGGGGAATGCTCCCGCTGAGCACCTCGGAACGGCTTACGCCCGAAGGGAAACCGATCCGAATTTCACCGTCCAAGGTTGAAACTGCTGTCAACTCGCCGCTGAACTGGTTTGTGCAGGGGGCTGGCGGTCAAGCGGCCCGCGATTTTGCCGCATCACTGGGTACCTTGATTCACTCAATTGCGGAGGAGCACCCGGATGCCACCGGTTCGCAGTACGAGGCCATTCTGGAATCCCGTTGGCCCGAACTGGAAAAACCACAGAACTGGGAGAGCCAGCGTGAGTTCGACCGTGCGGTAAACATGCTCAAGAAATACGCTCAATATTGCCTCGCCATGCGTAACGAGGGACGCACTCTCGTCGCCCGGGAACTTTCGTTCGAGGTGCAGGTACCCGAGCATGAACCAGCACTCTACCTGCGTGGTGTGATGGATCGTGTGGAGCTAGACGCAGAGGGCCGAGCCCACGTGGTCGATCTGAAAACTGGTAGCAAAGCCCCCACGTTAAAGGAAACCGAACGCCATGCACAGCTCGGCGTCTATCAACAGGCCATCAGGCTTGGGGCCCTTGATACGCTCGCGGAGCTTCCGGAAACTGCTCGTGAACCTTCCGGGGCCAGCTTGGTGTATTTGGGCACCACCACTAAGGGGCCAACGCTACGTGCGCAACAGGCCCTCGGAGAGGAAGCCTGGGCTACAGAATTGATCCTGCAAGCCGCCGCGCTCATGGGAGACAGTGACTTCATCACGCGCCACTTCGCGGGTAGTGAAGGCCTCTTCGGATCTTGCGCACTTCCCGAAATCTGCCCCCTTTGCACGAATGGACGACAGGTAACTGAACCATGAGCACTCCGCGTTTTTCTCCGCACGAGCTTTCCGAGGCCCTAGGGGAGCCCTTCGCGCCCACTGAACAGCAGGCCGAGATTATTAGCGCCCCGCTCGAACCGATGCTCGTCATTGCCGGGGCTGGCTCCGGCAAGACCAAGACGATGGCCGACAAGGTGGTCTGGCTGGTGGCCAACGGTCTTGTCCGTCCCGAAGAAGTGCTCGGGGTGACGTTTACCCGCAAGGCTGCCGGGGAGCTTTCGGCCCGCATCCGACAGAAAATCGCCAAGCTCGTGGAAACGGGTTTACTCGATGGGGAACTAACCGCGGAATTTTTGGATCCGGCGGTCTCCACCTATCACTCGTATGCCAACTCCTTGGTGAAGGACTACGGACTGCGCTTGGGTTTAGAGGACGACACCGTGCTCCTCGGCGCCGCCCAGTCGTGGCAGCTGGCCCATGAAGTGCTTGAAACCTACACGGGTGATTACCAGCATCTAACGTCGGCCAGCAGCACGCTAATTGACGCCATCGTCTCCTTTAGTTCGGAAGCCAGCGAACATTTGGTCACGGCCGACGAGGCCGAGACATGGATTCGTGATCTTCTTGCGCGGATATCGGCGCTACCGATGCAAATCGATAAGGACAAGGCACCGACCCTCGACGCGCGGAAACTAATTGACCGGCTGGCATCACGGGCCACCATTGCCGAGTTGTCGGGCCGCTATGCGCAACTCAAACGGGAACGGGGCGTTATGGACTACGGCGATCTGGTAGCTCACGCCGCCCAGATCGCGATGCACGTGCCCGTTGCTGCCACTACCGAACGGGCGAAGTACAAAGTCGTGCTCCTCGACGAATTTCAGGACACGTCGCATGCGCAGCTGAAACTATTCTCCTCGCTCTTCGGAAACGGCCACCCGGTCACCGCGGTGGGCGACCCCAACCAGTCCATCTATGGTTTTCGTGGTGCTAGCGCCGGACAGCTGTTCCATTTTCCCTCCACATTCCCCGTGGTGGAAAACGAACAACGACGCAATGCTCATGTTCGGCACCTGACCGTGGCGTGGCGTAACTCGGTCAATATCCTCGAGACGGCCAACCGCATCACCGGGTCGGCCCAGGAACAACGCAATGGTCCTGTGGCGGTAAAACCGTTGGAACCCTCGGCGTTCGCCGGGCACGGTCGGGTCGTGCTCAACCGTTGCGCCACGGTTCATGACGAGGCCGAGCGCATCGCCGATCTCTTCGTGGCGGAACTGGAAAAGTCCAGCGGCACGGAACCACTGACCTGTGCGGTTCTTAGCCGAAATCGCAGTCAACTTTCGGTGATGGCGCAGGTTCTTGGCGAGCGCGAGATCCCCTACCAGGTTGTCGGTCTATCGGGGCTGCTTAGTACTCCGGAACTTGTGGACCTTGTCAGTACCTTGCATGTGCTGGTCGATCCCTTGCGCTCGGATAAGCTCATGCGCTTGCTCGCGGGTGCCCGCTGGCGGCTCGGCCCAGCCGATCTCATGGCTTTTGCGGACTGGTCGAAGTACCTGGCACAACGTCGTCTTCGAGAACTAAACAACGGACCCTCGACCGACGACGAGACCACAGATGTGGCGCGTGCCGAACTCAATGACGCGGCAAGCCTTATCGAGGCGCTCGATTTTCTGCCCGCTCCTGAATGGACAAGTCACGACGGACGCAAGATCAGTGCCACCGGTTTGGCCCGCTTGCAACGATTACGCGAGGAGTTACGGGAACTTCGGTTGCTGGCCAATCACGACCTCGAATCTCTGATTCGTGAAGTGGAACGGACGATGAACCTCGACATTGAGGTCGCTGCTCGACCGTGGGTTGAGCCATCGAAGCACCGAGTGCACCTCGACGCTTTCGCCGATGTGGTGCGCGAGTACTGTCGTAACGCGCCGCGGGCCGAGCTCTCGGGGTTCTTGATGTGGCTCGAAGACGCTGCCGAGAAGGAGAGCGGGCTACCACTACCAGCCGACGACACCAACCCTCGGGCCGTGCAGTTGCTGACGGTACATGCCTCCAAAGGACTGGAATGGGACATGGTCGCAGTAATGACCATGAATGACGGTACCTTCCCCGGGGCCCGATCCGACCGCTGGACCAGCGGTGATGCGGCATTGCCGTGGCCGCTACGCGGGGACCGGGCAGACTTGCCCGCATGGGACACAGACCAGAGCTGTCTCAAAGACCTCCTCGACGCGGAGAAGCGCTTTAGACAAGCCGTCGACGAGCACCATATTGAGGAAGAACGCCGATTGGCCTATGTCGCGCTGACCCGAGCCAAACACCTGCTGGTATGCAGTAGCAGCGTGTGGAACGGGAGCCGGAGTAAGCCCATGGAGCCTTCGGAATTTATTGAGGTTCTCCGTCCCATGGCGAACGGCCCACTGCCACAAGCAGAAATTGGCCAATGGGTTGAGACCGAGCAAGCGCCGGAACAGAACCCGAACACCGTGGAGCCCCTTGAAGCACGCTGGCCCTATGATCCATTGACCGGCCCGGAGGTCAGCGGGCAACGGCAACGCAGTGCTTTGCCTTACTCCCGACGGACCATTCTGGAATCATTGGCCGAACGCATTACCGAGCAGATCGGGCGGGAGCCGAGCGGCCCGACGAGTGCCGTAGGACGGGCGTGGCGGCAGGAAGCCGAAACGCTCTTGCGCCATCGACAGTTCCTGAGCGACCGCGAACGGACGGTGACCCCACCCGAACATGTGCGGGCCTCGCTGTTCGTCGACCTGGCCGAGAACCCGCAGGAGGTTATCGATAATATTCGCCGCCCGGTACCACATCGACCTGGACTCGCCGCGCGCCGAGGGACCGCATTCCACGCCTGGATTGAAAGCTACTACGAACAAACCGGGATGCTGGATCTTGGAGAGTTGACGGCTCCGGCGGACCGCTATTTGGATGAAGCCCTCGACCTTGAGGCCATGAAGAACGATTTCTTGGCCAGCGACTGGGCCCAACGTACCCCGGCCTACGTCGAGGTGCCGCTTGAGACGCGCATTGGTCAGGTGGCAGTGCGCGGCCGTATCGACGCCGTCTTCCGCAACGACGACGATAGCTGGATCCTCGTCGACTGGAAGACCGGGCGGGTCCCGCGCGGCGAAGACCTGAAACATAAGCTCGTGCAGTTGGCCGTGTATCGGCTGGGTTGGGCCCGGCTACACAATATTCCCGTCGAGAAGATTCACGCGGCTTTCTATTATGTGGCCGCTGGCATCACGATTCATGCCGAGCAGCTCGCCAGTGAGCACGAGTTGGAGACCATGGTCGCCGAAGCTTTCACAAGCATTCAAGCGGCTCAGGGCTAGGAGTCCTGCGTCGAGTCCTTGGCTGGGGCTGGCTCGGGCTTGGATTCTTCAGCTGGTGCCGCGACAGTGCTCGTAGCCGGCTGGGGAGCCGGTTGCTGCGTCTCGGCTCCGGGGCGAGCCGATGGTGCAGAGTCTGTCGGCGCGGCCTCGGAGCCGGACTCATCGGGCAGACGAGAAACCTTGGTCGAGGTACGGTCCGGGTCTTCGGCGGCCGCTGGTTCCTTCGTGTCCTCGGTCTGTGACTGCAGGGGGCGCGGCGGCTCAACCACCGATAGCGGCTGCCCACCGTAGTCGGCGATATTCGTATCCAGTTCGCGCAGCATCTCTTGGGCCTCGTCGATACGCTGCTGGTCCTTGGTAGCCAGGGACTTGACCAGCCACTGTGCCAGCGCGAATTCGGCGGCCAGCGCGGCACGTCGCATAATATGCGGATCCGCCTTGTCGCCCCGTGCCTCGATATAGGCGGAGAACACCAGCTCACTAAAGCCCTGATTGCCCACTGCCGAAAGCCACGCGAAGTCATCGGCCGGGTCCCCGACGTGAAGATCGGTCCAGCCCTTCACGGCCGTGATCGCCCCGCCGAGTACCTGGATCTGTTCCTCGTCAAAGTCTCCATGTACGACGGCAGCATTGAAACGCCAGAGCGACACATCTTCCATGGCGTGCTCCCAGCGGCGCAACAGGCGACTTGGGATTAAGCCGGTGGCCGCCGCGGTGTCCAACTCGTTGAGCTTGCGCTGACGTACTTCGTCGGAGGTGTAGCAGGGCAGGCCGGCAACCTCTACGGCATCGTCCGGAATTTGATGGATCGCTGCCATCGCCCGGCCTAGCGCCGCAGCCAACGGCTTGCCAGCATCGACCAACTCTTCGAGCGAAGTTGTCTTGCCGGGCATGTCCTTGTACACGAAAGTGCGTAGTGGTCCCTGTCGCACCGAGCCGGCCACTTGGGGTAGTGCGAAGGGTAGGGCGGCCCGAACTCGGGCCGAAAAGGCCCGCAGTGCCGATAGCTCGGACTCCAGACGCATGCTGGCCTCGTCATGACGTGGGGAACGCACCCGCCAGCGGTTCTGCTGATCGTCAATGATCAAGGCAGAGTCAAAATCCTCCGCATCATCGGAGAGCGCCGCATATCCCACGGGAGCCAGTCCGGGGACAGCGGCGGTGGCAATTGCGGCGAGTTCCATGGCAGAGCGTTTCACATCATCAACCGTATGCGACAACCCTCCAAGCAACCTTGAATGACGCACGGGCATCGGTGAGAAATGGGCGATTTCTCACCCTGTGGGCGGTGCGTCTCACAGTCCACAGTGCCGGCGGGCTAGTCGGTGGAACATCACGCGGTGAACTAGATTAGATATATGGCCTTGGCAGAAAAATATCATGGTGTGCTACGTAACATTCCCTTTGCAGGTGGTGAACTGGTTCGCCCGCTAACGGAAGTAGATAGCGCCGAACCAATCCGCGAGGCATTGGCGCGGCCGGACACCAAAGTCATGCTTCTTGGGCCACAGGGTATCGCTGCACAAAATCACTCACTGCTCTACATGCCGGTCGAGCAAGCGCGAGAGGCTGCGCCGAAATCACTTGTTCACTTGGGTGCAATGGACGGCGTGAACTATGTGTTGCTGCTTGCCGATGCGGGTGCTGTGCTCCAGGACACCGAATGGATTAGCCTGCGTGAGGCCTTCGGTCGGCTGGAGGCCAGAGACTTAGGCCTATTCGTCGTGGCCCAGGCGATTGGTAATTGGCGGTTGGGTACAACCTTCTGCCCACAGTGTGGTTCATCGTTGGAACCAACCAACTTGGGGTGGTCCCAACGGTGCGCGGACGGGCAGCACGAGTTATTTCCACGCACCGATCCAGCGGTGATAGCCTCAATCATCGATGCCGAGGATCGGCTGCTCCTCGGGGCCAACGTTCGATTCAAGAAAAAGATCTACTCGGTTTTGGCTGGATTCGTTGAGGCCGGGGAATCACTTGAGGCCGCGGTACGCCGTGAGATCTTTGAAGAGTCTGGGGTCCGTGTCGGTGAATGCGCCTACCGGGGGTCGCAGCCATGGCCGTTGCCGCGGTCATTGATGCTGGGTTTTAGCGGTGAGGCGCTGAGTACCGAGTTGATCCCCGATGGTCAGGAGATATTGGATCTGCGGTGGTTCACTCGTGAAGAACTGCACGACGCGATTACCCAGGGCCTCCTGGACGTGCCGCGCGGACCATCGATTGCCGGCGCTCTGATCGAAGACTGGTACGGACATGAACTACCGAAAGCCGTTGCGTGATACCTGAAGGACAAGCTCCCACCACCGACCTGTTAGCCGGGCTTGACGCTGAACAACGTCAAGCGGCAGAGGCGCTTACCGGACCGGTCTGCATTCTGGCCGGTGCCGGAACTGGTAAAACTAGGGCCATCACCCATCGCATTGCCTATGGCGTGCAGCAAGGCATCTACCAACCCACCAGTGTGCTGGCGTTGACCTTTACCACTCGCGCGGCCTCCGAAATGCGTACCCGTTTACGTCAGTTGGGAGCCAACGGAGTCCAAGCACGGACCTTCCACGCGGCAGCATTGCGCCAACTTCAATACTTCTGGCCTCAGGCTATTGGCGGAACTTTGCCGAGCATCGTCGAACACAAGGCGCCCTTGATTGCCGAGGCGGCCCGTCGACTTCGTATCTCCAGTGACCGCACCATGGTGCGGGATCTCGCCTCAGAGGTCGAATGGGCCAAGGTGTCCATGCATTCGCCCGAAAGCTACGCCCGGGTGGTGCAGACGCGCGAACTTCCTCAAGGTTTGGAAGCGGTCACCATGTCGCGAGTCTTCCAGACCTACGAGGAACTCAAAGACGACCGTAATGTCATCGACTTCGAGGACGTGCTGTTGCTGACCAGCGCGATCTTGGAAGAAGACGAGAAGGTCGCCGCCAGCGTGCGCCAACAGTACCGACACTTCGTCGTCGACGAGTACCAGGATGTCTCTCCGCTGCAACAGCGATTGCTCAACCTCTGGCTGGGGGAGCGGCAGGAGCTGTGCGTCGTGGGCGACGCCTCGCAGACGATTTACTCCTTCACCGGGGCCCGCCCCGACTACCTACTAGGTTTTGGGCAACGATTTGAGAACGCCCGGGTGGTCAAGCTGGTACGTGATTATCGGTCTACACCGCAGATCGTTGGCCTAGCCAATAAGATTCTGGCCCAGCGGCGCATTGAATCCGGGGTACCGGACCGGATGGTGACCTGGCCCGAACCGCTAGAACTGATTGCGCAGCGAGAGCATGGAGCCGAACCAGAGTTCTTCGAGGCTAGTGACGACGAGAACGAGGCCGCCGAGGTCGCCAGCCGGATCAAGGACCTAATCGCCGCCGGGCAAGACGTTTCGAGTATCGCCGTTCTCTACCGAACCAACGGCCAGTCCGAGAGTTTCGAACAGGCGCTGACGGCCGCCGGAGTTCCCTACGTCATGCGCGGTGCGGAGCGTTTCTTCTCGCGACGCGAAGTAAAAGAAGGAATGCTGGCCCTGCGTGCGGCGCAAACGGTGGCGACCGAGGAGCCTCTGGGGCAACTGGTACGCGATGTGCTCACCGGGCAGGGCTACACCGAGCAACCTCCGGCCGGGGGCAGCAGTGCGGCACGACAGCGCTGGGAGTCGCTCTCGGCCTTGGTCCGTCTCGCCGATGACCTGGTGCGCACCAAGTCAGAGCTTGGCGCACAGGTGACGCTACGTGATGTTGTGGTGGAACTCGAAGAGCGCGCCGCGATGCAACATGCCCCAACGCTGGATGGGGTGACACTTGCCTCGTTCCACGCCGCCAAGGGCCTGGAATGGGACGTGGTGTTCCTGGTGGGCCTCAGCGAAGGACTCGTGCCAATTTCCTATGCGAAGGACCAAGCCGGATACGACGAAGAGCGGCGCCTGTTCTATGTGGGGATCACCCGTGCCCGGCTCCGGTTGTACCTTTCATGGTCGCTGGCTCGTACGCCAGGTGGCAGGGCCCATCGTTATCGGTCCCGCTTCCTCGATGGAATTCCTGCGGCTCGGCAAATTAGTAGTCGTGCTCAGGCGCCGGCGGCCCGCAAAGAACAGAAGCTGACCCCGGCGGTGTGCCGAAGTTGTGGTTCCTTCCTCACTAGCGCGAAGGAACGTAAGCTTCGTCGGTGCGCCAGTTGCCCGGCGCAATATGATGAACACCTATTCGAAACGCTGAAAGGTTGGCGTCTAGAAGTTGCCCAGGCCAACGCGGTGCCAGCTTTCGTGGTCTTTACCGACGCGACGCTGATGGCGCTCGCCGAAGATAAACCGAGCTCGATGCAGGAGTTAGGCAAAGTTCCCGGAGTGGGCCGTAGCAAGATGGAACGCTACGGGCAGGCAGTCCTAGACCTCATAGCCCAACAAAGCTAGTGCCGGTTACCCACAAGCCGTACGGGGCGTGGGGCCGCTTCCCGGTTGCGCCGTACCTTGGGTGAATATCTTCGTCTTTCGATAAGGAGTAAATTTCATGCCTGCCTATCCAACAACCGTGGATTTCCTTACGGACGACGACCTTCCGGTACGGATCGTGCGCTCGACACGGCGTACCAAGACCATTTCTAGCCAATGGCGTGACGACCGCTTGGTCGTGCAGGTACCGGCGGGTTTAAGCGAGTTCGCTGAGAAGCGCATGGTCGAGGAAATGATTGGCAAGTTTCGGCAGCGTCAGGCCCGTAATCAAGCGCAAGTTTCCGGGCCTTCGCTGGAGGAACGCGCTGCGTTGCTCGACGCGCAGTATTTAGACGGTCGTGCTCGGCCGGTTTCTGTTCGATGGGTCGATAATCAAGCCAAGCGTTGGGGGTCGGCGTCGCTGAAGGAACGACGCATCCGGCTGTCCTCAGCCCTAAAATGGTCCCCGCAGTGGGTGCAAGACTTCGTCTTGGTTCATGAGTTGGTGCACTTGGTGGTACCCGACGACGGCCACGGGCCGAAATTCAAGGCCTTGCTGGCCCGTTATCCAAAGTCCCACGAGGCAGATATATTCTTACGCGGATTCAGCACCGGATACCGGGCGCATTCTCTCGAACTGGGGCAAACCCCTACCACTCCGGAGATTAGCGACGACCCGGACGATATCGACTTTTAGAACTGATATGGCCGTCAACCCACCTCTGGGGTTGACGGCCATAACCGTTTAGCGGTCCTCGTCCGAATCCGTGGAATCCGGTTTATCGGTCGGTTCATCGAAGCCGCCGCTAAGGAGTTTTCCTAGTGCCTCATCGAATTCGTCGTACTCGCTGGCCGCCTGTTCGCGGCGTGCGGTAAAGCCCGTTGGGTCATCCAAGTCCTGAAGGGTAGGCATCAGGTCCGGATGGTCCCAAATGGCATCGCGACCGCTGACACCGCGTTCTGCATGCAGATGCTCCCAAAGCGCCGCAGCCTCACGAAGCCTGCGCGGGCGTAGCTCGAGACCGACAAGGGCGGCGAAGGCTGATTCGGCCGGTCCACCCGTGGCCCTCCGTCGCCGCATCGTCTCGCGCAGATGAGCCTCAAAGGGAAGGTTTGCCGCAGCCAGAGAAACCACATGATCGACCCACCCCTCGATGAGGGCCAACGTGAGCTCCAGATTCTCTAGTGCTCGTTCCTGAGCTTCGGTGCGCTGCGGGATGAACAGACCTTCACCTAGAAGCTGTTGCATCGATTCGGGATTGCTCGGATCCACTCCGCGGACGGCTTCTTCGATATGGGACATATCAATGTGGATACCTCGGGCGTAGGATTCAACGGCCCCGATCAGCTTGGCCGACAGCCAAGGAACTCGAGCGAACAGCCGAGTGTGTGCGTGCTCGCGTAGCAAAACGTAGAGCAAGACTTCCTGCTCGGGGATCTCTAGCCCCTCACCGAAGGCGGCCACATTTGCCGAGACGACGCCGGGCGTGGTTCCTGCCAAGGGCAAACCAATGTCGGTGCCGCCAAGGACGTCCTTGGCCAGCCCACCGAGAGCCGTGCCGACTTGAACCCCAAACATGCTGCAGCCGAGGTTGCGGAACATCGCATCCGTATTGCCCAGCATTCCGGTCATCTGTTCGGGCAGCTGCTCCTTCATGGCCACGGAAATGGCGGAGGCAACCGATTCTGCTACCGGCTCGGTCAGCGTTTTCCAGACACCAAGGGTCTTGTCGAACCAGCGCTTGCGGGTCCACACCTCGGTGCCCTGTCCGCCGCCTTCATAGACGGTCGCGCTATCGAGCCAGAGCTCGGCCAGGTAAGTGGCATCGGCGATAGCCGAAATCCGGGCCTCGCTCGGGGCCGGATCATCGGATGCGTAGGACTGCAAGGCAGTGTCGGAGACCAATTTCCAATTCAACGGAGAATCACCCGGGGTGGACTGCATCATCGCCGACATCATGGCCTGAGCCTGCTGCATCATGCGCTGCATGGCCGCCGGATCATTTGCCTGGGCACCTAATGCCTCACGCAACTGCGGGGGAAGGTCCTTCGGATCGAACCCGCCACCGAAAAGTTGCCCGAACATTGCCGAGAATGGATCCTGCGGATGGTTTTCGTCGTCGTCATGTGGTGGGTTGTTTCCCGGGTTCTGTGCCATGGTTAAAAAATACCGCTTGCGGCTCCAAGTTCCCATGAACACACCGCCCAGTTCGCTTTAGGCACAGGGAATACTCCTTAGAGCTGATGGGACAGCCGTCTGCCGTTAAGTAGGGTAGAGGTGGGGAATGCATCCGACCCCCCGAGGACCCACAACAAATCGCAGGAGCAGTTGACGTGAATGACACGGGCCACAACCCAACTGGTGGCCATCAGGCGCGAGCTATCGAGCCCGTCCCAGCAATCCGATCGGTTCGCAAGCTCAACGCCGGCACAGTGGCCGTGATCCTCGTTGCGCTGATTTTATTGCTGCCTACGAATTTTGTGGTGCGCTCACCGGGGCCCGTCGTGAACACAATGGGTGAGGTCGATGGGCAACGGGTATTAACCGTGGACAGGGCCACGACGTACCCGTCGCAGAGCACCCTGGACATGACCACGGTGTATGTCAGCGGTGGTGGTCAGCATAAGCTCAGCGGCGTTTGGGTTCTCGAAGCCCTCTTAAATCCAGGCAAGGATGTTGTCCCCGAGGAAATCATGCTGCCGCGTGGAGTAAGCAGCGACCAGCAGGCTCAAGAGAACAGTTTGATGATGAGTTCGAGTCAGGAACTGTCTACTGCTGCGGCCTTGCACGAGTTAGGGCATGACTACGACACCTCACTGCAGGTCGTTGGCTTTGCGGCCGACTACAACAAGACCAGCCTTCAAGAGAACGACGTCCTAGTGGACTTCAACGGCTCCTCGTTTGCGGATCTGAAGGAGTTGAAAGAACTCCTAAACAAGTCAGAATCCGACGAGGCGACGATGACCGTGCGGCGTGTGAACGAAGCAGGCAAGATGCGCGACGTACAGGTTCCGGTGCACACCGTGCTGGGTGAAGATGGCCAACGTCAATTGGGTGTTTACCTGCGCACCGGTTACCAGTTCCCGATCGATGTGAAATTTGGCGTCGAAGACATCGGCGGGCCCAGCGCCGGAATGATGTTCGCTCTTGCGATCATTGATCAGCTCACAGAGGGCTCGCTCGCAGGCGACACCGTAGTCGCCGGTACCGGAGAAATCAGCGAAGACGGCCAGGTGGGTCCCATCGGCGGGATCGCACAAAAAATGATTGGTGCGCGCGAGGCCGGGGCCACCGTGTTCTTAGCTCCCGAAGATAACTGCCCCGACGTTGCAGGCCGTGTCCCCAAGGGCCTCGACGTCGTTAAGGTCGCCACCCTGCACGAGGCGCGCAGCGCGTTGCAGGCCATCGCGCAGGGAACCGACCCGGCGACCTTGACGAGTTGTAACTAATGATTTTGAGAATTAGCACTAGCGTGAACCCGGTACCGAGATGTACTGGGACCCCAAGGTAAGGATGTAACAGTGTCAACGGACAGTCCCTTTGGCGGGCCGCCTCGGCCCGAGCGACCACAACGGCCGCAACGGCCGGAGAACAAGAAAGCGTCGCCGCTGACGATCACGATTTTCGCGGTGATTGTCGCGGTAGCGCTCTTCGTGTTCCTTTCAAACTTCTACGCGGACATCCTCTGGTTCAATCAGCTGGGTTTCGAAAACGTGTACTGGACCGAGCGCATCGCAAAGCTTGTGATCTTCCTGATCGCTCTTGTGTTGATGGCGGTGCCCATATGGATCTCCATGCGCTCTGCCTACAAGCACCGGCCGGTCTACGCGCCGACAAGTAATCGCCCCGATTCGATGTCGCGCTACCAAGCGCAGCTTGAACCAGTGCGTCGCTTCATGATGATCGGTGTACCGCTGGTCATCGGTATCTTCTCGGCCATCGCCGTCGCTGGCCAGTGGCAGAGCATCATGCTGTTCTTCAACCAGGAACCGTTCGGAACCACCGACCCCCAGTTCCACCTAGACCTGAGTTTCTTCATCTTCACGGTGCCATTCATCGGACTCGTGAACGGATTCTTGATCTCCATTGTGTTGCTCAGTGGTGTGGCAGGTCTGCTCACTCATTACCTCTATGGCGGCATCCGGGTTGAAGAGCGCGGGGGACTGACCGTAGGCAAGGCGGCACGAGTACATACTGCCGTGGTGGCCGCGGTCTTCTTGGTGCTTCAGGCCGTAAATTTCTGGATGGCGCAGTACGAGACGCTGACCGAACAAAACGGCATCGTGGCCGGCGCGCTCTATAAGGATGTGCACGCAGTTATTCCTGCGCGGATGATCCTGGCCATCGTTGCCGTGATGATTGCCGTAACCTTCGTGATCGCGGCGTTCACCGGCCGTTGGCGCCTGCCGATGATCGGTACCGCAATGTTGGTGGTCACGATGATCGTGGCCGGTGGCGTGTACCCGTTCATGGTGCAGAAGTTCAAGGTCGAACCGACCCAGCGCGAAGTTGAAAGCGAATACATCAAACGCAACATCGATTTCACCCGGATGGCTTACGGTGTTCAGGACGCCGAAGTAACCGACTATCGTGCCACTGTCACGCCGGAAAAGAACGCATTGGCCAAGGAAGCGGCGAACACGACGAACATTCGTCTGCTGGACCCGAACCTGGTGTCTCCGGCCTTCGCCCAGTTGCAGCAATTCCGTGGATACTACAACTTCCCGCAGACCATGGACGTCGACCGGTACACGATTGACGGCAAGGTGGAAGATACCGTTATTGCTGCCCGTGAAGTCTCCGTGGACCCCAACGATTCGTGGGTGAACCAGCACATTACCTACACGCACGGCTACGGGCTGGTGGCAGCCTACGGTAATCGCGTAACGGCTGGCGGTCGACCAGACTTCATGCTCGGCGGTATTCCCACCACGGGTACGCTCGCCTCGGATGAATCCTATGAGCCGCGCATTTACTTCGGTAAGGAATCGCCGGACTACTCAGTCGTTGGTGGGCCCGACGAGGGCTGGGAAGACCAAGAATTGGATCACCCCGGAACCGGTGGAGATGGCGAAGACGCGCGGTACACCTTCCAGGGTGATGGTGGTCCGAATGTCGGTAACTTCTTGAACCGCCTGGTGTACTCGTTGAAGTTCGGCTCTACCGACCTGCTGCTTTCCGACGCTGTCAACTCGGAATCGCAGATCCTCTACGATCGCGATCCGCGTGATCGTGTCGGCGAGGTTGCTCCGTACCTGACGCTCGATTCAAACGCCTATCCTGCAATTGTCGACGGACGCGTTCAGTGGATCATCGACGGATACACGACCTCGAGCAATTTCCCGTACGCGCAGGACCAGCAGCTCGAATCCGCCGTTTCTGATTCGTTGACCAACGCGAATGATGTCAATCGCTTCGGCGGCAGCGTGAACTACATACGCAACTCCGTGAAGGCGACCGTAGATGCCTACGATGGCAAGGTGCGCCTCTACGCCTGGGATGACCAGGACCCGATTCTGAAGGCTTGGCAGAAGGTCTTCCCGAACACTCTTGAACCCATGGAGAACATGTCTTCGGAGCTGATGGAGCATGTGCGTTACCCGGAGAACATGTTCAAGGTGCAGCGTGAGATCCTCACCACGTACCACGTGACTAATCCCGTTTCCTTCTATCAGGCGGATGACGCATGGTCGGTACCTTCAGACCCGACCACCGATGCCAAGGTTAAGCAGCCGCCGTACTACATGTCGTTGCAGATGCCGGGCGAGGAGAAAGCTGCTTTCTCCCTCACTTCTACCTTCATTCCGGCACCTTCGAGTTCGGGGCAGCAACGCAATGTGCTCTTCGGCTTCCTCGCCGCAAATGGAGACGCCGGTTCAGAAGCCGGTAAGAAGAGTGAGGACTACGGCAAGCTGAAGTTGCTTGAGCTTCCACGCGACACCGCCGTACCAGGACCAGGACAGGCACAGCAGTGGTTCGACGCGAACGATAAGGTTTCGCGTGAACTGAACCTTCTGCGTCAGGGTGCCTCGGAGGTGAAGAACGGTAACCTGCTATCGCTGCCGGTCGGTGGCGGTATCCTCTACGTCCAGCCGGTTTACGTGCAGTCATCGGGTGCTACAAGCTACCCGACGCTACGAAAGGTGCTCGTTGCCTTCGGTGACAAGGTTGGTTTCGAGGATACATTGGCCAAGTCGCTAGATGCGGTCTTTGCCGGTGATTCTGGTGCGGTGACCGGTGAAAACGACAACGGTGACAAGGATGGCGATTCGGGTGAAACCGAAGGCGAAGCCCAGAACCAGACCGAACAAGAGAAGTTAACCAAGGCGCTCAACGACGCTAACGAGGCCATCAAGAAAGGCCAGGAGGCGCTCGAGGCAGGCGACTTCGCGGCCTATGGTGAGGCTCAGAAGGCGCTCGATGCAGCACTGAAGCGAGCGCTCGAGGCGGATTCGGCGATCACTGGCCAAGCTGTTCCCGATCAGGTCACCACGAACCCAGAGGACGCCGATCCGTCGGCGGCACCAAGCGAGAACGCTGGGGAAGGCAACTAACCAGAGCCGCTCGATTCGCTTTTCGCCCCGCGATGAGGAAGACTAGTCTAGTCATCGCGGGGTGGAGCAGTTCGGTAGCTCGCCGGGCTCATAACCCGGAGGTCAGAGGTTCAAATCCTCTCCCCGCCACCATGTAAAGAGTCGCGACATGGTTTACACATGAGTCGCGACATGCTTTACAAAGTATCATCGGGAATCCCCGGCCAACGGCCGGGGATTTTCTGTATGTCGGGCCAATAGTTCCGGCTCGGATCAATTCTGTGGCGACTGAGGATATTTCGGGTTTCGGGGTTATAGGCAATAAATGGTGTCTGGCCCGGGCGTGTTACCCGGGCCAGACCTTCGTGAAACCACGGTTCCTAACGGCTGCGCCCGCCCCAGCCAGACCGGGAATACAAGCCATCCTCAGCTGTCGTGTGCGTGTCATAAAGCGCTGGACCAACCTGTTGGTCAACCGGCTTCATCTTGGCTTCTCGTTCCAAGACCAGCTTTCCCGAGGCCCGGATCAAGGCCGGCAAGTTCGCTCTTGACACCGGCTCAGCTCGGTTCCAGCAGAACCATTCACAAGCCCGCCGGCGATGCTCGATGGGCATCCCGCGGTGATGCGAAATCAGCGCCCGGATCCCGGAATTGATCCCTCCTTCAATCATGTTCGTCGTCGCGTTGACGCCCAACCCGTCCAAGTCCTCGTCCAGGTAGGTGAACACATGGCCGCGCTTGAGCGGTGTGGCCATGCTGCGGTAGGCGCTACGTAGCCGCTCATGCGTGTACCACCACGGTCGTGTGGACTTGACGCTTTTGGGCAATGGGCCGGCCCAGTCTTTCGCGTATGTTTTTTCCTCCAGCAGGTGCTGGTAGCAGGCCTGCCAGGACGCGAACGCGGCACTCCATTCAGCGGCTGCAGCCCGGGTCTTGATCTTTGTGAGCCTCAGGCTCAAGCGCCGTAGTGACTTGCCAGGTTCAGTTCGCGGTCTCATGCTCAGGTGCGTGCGTACGTTGCGTTGCAGATGCACTAGGCAGCGTTGGATCCTCACCTTCGGCCAGAGGGACTTCAGTGCTTTGAGCAGTCCCGAGCCGCCGTCGGTGACAACGACTCTGGGCTCGGGGAAGTGCTTGAGCAGTTCCAGCCACGCCGCTGATTTTTCCTGATCGCACCACTGCCATCCAATGACCTTGCCGTGGGCGATGGCGATCAATAGACACCATCCTGGACGGAGGTAAATGCCGTCGATCTGGATCTCGGCAAAGACTTCGCCGGTGTGGTGCAAAAATGGGTGCACGTTCCAGCACCACTGGGTTTGCTGGCGGAAGGTGCGTCCGGTTCCTCCGGCGAATTCTGCTTGGGACTGTTTGCTGGTCAGCCAGCTGACGAAGCCGGCTAGGACGTTGCGTGCGGTGGTGTCTGGACGTGCTCGGGTTGTGGAGGCGTTGCAGGTGATGCATCGCCAGCGTTGCTTGCCGTTGCGTTTCCCGTTTTTCTTTAGAGGGCTATGGCAGATACTGCATAGGTGGGTGTTTTGTCTTGTAGGGGTCACGCCTATGGGAACAATGCCCATGCGGAACTTGATTCTGCCCCGGGATTCCGGGGCAGAATCAAGTTCCAGGACACCACTTATTGCCTATAGCCCGGGTTTCGGCTTCCACGACAATAACTTCCTCGAGATCGATAATCATCACGACTTTCTTGCGTGCGTTGACTTTCCGAACCCCGAGGTGGTGTAGGACTCCGTCGTGGCGCAACGTGACTTTGCCAGCGGCGTCGGTGCGATCGTGCCGGATCCGAAAGTCTCGGTCTCTGGTAACTTTCCATGCTTGGGGCCGCGCTTTGAGCGTACGGTGGTACCACTCGTTCGGTGTTTTGCGGTCGAGGGAGCGGTGGTAGGAGCTGCGTGGGCGTTTCTTCGGGTCGGGCACGATCAGTGCCTGGGCGTGTAGGATCCGACGGATGGTGGAGGTTGAGGGGACCTGCACCCCGGCCTTGGCTAGGTGGTACTGAATAGTCAAGGGGCCTGCATCCAGTCCGGCGTCGGTGAGCTTAAGGCGGAGGCTAACGATCAGCTGCGCGATCGTCTGGGGGGGTGCCCCTATGTTCTGTGTCAAGCAATTTTCAGCTCCGGAACGTCATAGAGCGATCCGTCACGGATCATCGCGAACAGGACGGTGAGACGCCGGTGAGCCAACGCGATCAGAGCTTGGTTATGGCGTTTGCCCTGAGCCCGTTTCCGGTCATAATAGGCCCGGCAAGTCGGATCGAACCTGATCGAGGCGAACGCCGAGAGGAAGAGCGCTCGTTTCAATCTCTTGTTACCTGAATGACTAACGCGCTCGGACTTGATCGACGTGCCCGACTGGCGCGTGGTTGGTGCCAGGCCGGCGTAAGAAGACAGGGATGCAGCACTGGTGAAGGTCTTGCCGGAGGTCTCGGCAATGATGATCGCAGCGGTCCTGACGGCAACCCCGGGCATGGATGTCAGGACCGGGTAAAGAGGGTGGGCCTCCACCATGGCCTCCAAATGTGTGGCCACGTCCACGCGCTGGGCATGCAACGAGATCAGTTGCCGGGCCAGATGCGGGATGACCAGACCTGCGGCGTCGGTGCCGACCACGACGACGGTCTGCTCATCTAGGGCCGCGATGATGGTTGAAGCCCAGGCGGTGTGGCGGCGGGCTCCGTGCTTCTTGAACTTCGCATCGATCCTGGCTTTGCCTGCGTGCTTCAGTTGAGCTGGGGTGGGCCAGGCTGCGAGGACTTCCAAGATCGCGTCGTGTTCCAGCCAGGGACCGAGGATCCGTTCTAGTGGCGGGTGGATCTGGGTGAATAGCCCGCGGATCCTGTTGCTGGTTTGAGTGATCTGACGGGCTAGGTCCAGGTCAAAGCCGGTGAGCATGCCCAGGGTGGCTTCGTCCTCGTCGGAGACTTGGATGCTACGTAGCGTGTGCGGCATGGTGCGGGCAGCGTCAGCGATGATAAAGGCATCTTTTTCGTCTGTTTTCGCCGCGCCAGGATACATATCTGCGATACGCCTCATCGAAAGTCCGGGCAGATAGGCCACCGGAATACCGAGATTCTGGGCGACAGCGACGGCCAGGGCGCCAATGGTTGCCGGTTGATCTACGACGACCAGGATGGTGCCCTTGGCGCTGAGTTCTTGGTAAACCTTGGTGAGCTTGGCTTCGTCGTTGGGCAACGTTCTGTTCCAGATCTTGGTGCCGTCAGTGCAGACAGCACAGGCCCAGTGGTCGGTCTTGCCGACATCGAGGCCGAGGAAGATCTGGATGTCGTCGGTTTTCATGAGGCTGGCTCCTTTGCGCTTGGTCCCTCATTCGGTCGGCCAACCTGCGGGAGCAAAGTCTTACATCCACGTTATGACTGACGTCCGTGCACCGGTGGTGCGTGGCGTCGTGCCCCTAATTAGCAATCACCTCACTGCCCTCCCAGCCTCGGTGGCAACACCCCCCGGATCATTGATTAGACAGGGGCAAGACACCATGCCGAGGCTGGTCGGCCGACAGCCCCCATGATCCTCTTGTTGGGGGCTATCAAAAAGATAACGGGTGGCCCGGGAATTTGAGTGCGGACGCCGGCTGCGTGGTTCGAGGGCCTCATCGCCGCCGGTATCGTAGGCCTTGAGTAATTGGTAGATGCGTTGGCGGGAGAGTTTGTGGCGTTGTGCGGCTTCGGTGACGGTCAGCCCGGCGTCTCGGATTTGATGGACAATCACGCGATTCTTAGACATGTCCAAGTGTCAAGGATGTCGCGACTCATCTGTCTAATATGTCGTGACGCTACACACTCTCCCCGCCACCAAGAGAAATCCCTCAGCCATCAGGCTGGGGGATTTTTCCGTCACTGCTTCTCGATTTGCGTGGAATTGTGATCGGCCCATCCACGTACGCGCACGCTGTCTCGGCGTGACTTCTTGCTGTCCGCGTGCAGATTCGACGAACCGGTACCACGCACATGGGGCGAGTGTGCTCCGGCTGGAAGGCGAGCAGGATCTACGGCACCAGCGCTTGGGCAATAGGCCTGGCAACGGTGCATCTCGTGGTCTCGGAGGCGGCACATACGTAGATGCCAGCCCTGCAATCAGCCATGTGTGAGGAAGGGCACCGTTCCACGATTCGCTTTCAAGTTTGCAGGTTGGTAATGTTGTATTTACCGACGCGGGGTGGAGCAGTTCGGTAGCTCGCCGGGCTCATAACCCGGAGGTCAGAGGTTCAAATCCTCTCCCCGCCACCAAGAGAAATCCCTCAGCCAACAGGCTGGGGGATTTTGTTTTTTACGCTGGCGTGAGAATCGCTTTGGGGGTTATAGGCAATAAATGGTGTCTGGCCCGGGCGTGTTACCCGGGCCAGACCTTCGTGAAACCACGGTTCCTAACGGCTGCGCCCGCCCCAGCCAGACCGGGAATACAAGCCATCCTCAGCTGTCGTGTGCGTGTCATAAAGCGCTGGACCAACCTGTTGGTCAACCGGCTTCATCTTGGCTTCTCGTTCCAAGACCAGCTTTCCCGAGGCCCGGATCAAGGCCGGCAAGTTCGCTCTTGACACCGGCTCAGCTCGGTTCCAGCAGAACCATTCACAAGCCCGCCGGCGATGCTCGATGGGCATCCCGCGGTGATGCGAAATCAGCGCCCGGATCCCGGAATTGATCCCTCCTTCAATCATGTTCGTCGTCGCGTTGACGCCCAACCCGTCCAAGTCCTCGTCCAGGTAGGTGAACACATGGCCGCGCTTGAGCGGTGTGGCCATGCTGCGGTAGGCGCTACGTAGCCGCTCATGCGTGTACCACCACGGTCGTGTGGACTTGACGCTTTTGGGCAATGGGCCGGCCCAGTCTTTCGCGTATGTTTTTTCCTCCAGCAGGTGCTGGTAGCAGGCCTGCCAGGACGCGAACGCGGCACTCCATTCAGCGGCTGCAGCCCGGGTCTTGATCTTTGTGAGCCTCAGGCTCAAGCGCCGTAGTGACTTGCCAGGTTCAGTTCGCGGTCTCATGCTCAGGTGCGTGCGTACGTTGCGTTGCAGATGCACTAGGCAGCGTTGGATCCTCACCTTCGGCCAGAGGGACTTCAGTGCTTTGAGCAGTCCCGAGCCGCCGTCGGTGACAACGACTCTGGGCTCGGGGAAGTGCTTGAGCAGTTCCAGCCACGCCGCTGATTTTTCCTGATCGCACCACTGCCATCCAATGACCTTGCCGTGGGCGATGGCGATCAATAGACACCATCCTGGACGGAGGTAAATGCCGTCGATCTGGATCTCGGCAAAGACTTCGCCGGTGTGGTGCAAAAATGGGTGCACGTTCCAGCACCACTGGGTTTGCTGGCGGAAGGTGCGTCCGGTTCCTCCGGCGAATTCTGCTTGGGACTGTTTGCTGGTCAGCCAGCTGACGAAGCCGGCTAGGACGTTGCGTGCGGTGGTGTCTGGACGTGCTCGGGTTGTGGAGGCGTTGCAGGTGATGCATCGCCAGCGTTGCTTGCCGTTGCGTTTCCCGTTTTTCTTTAGAGGGCTATGGCAGATACTGCATAGGTGGGTGTTTTGTCTTGTAGGGGTCACGCCTATGGGAACAATGCCCATGCGGAACTTGATTCTGCCCCGGGATTCCGGGGCAGAATCAAGTTCCAGGACACCACTTATTGCCTATAGCCCCGCTTTGGCTCCCCAGCGCTTCGCATTCACTCAGTAGCTTGGTGGTTATACTGACGCTGGGCAGAAACGTGCTCAGGCAGTGCCGGGTGGAGCCTGCGTGTTGGGCAGCCAGATCCTTTGACAGGGGCACCTGTGGCTTCTGCACCGTAGCTGCGTGAGACAGGGAATCCTCCCACGCTTGACTTGTGCCACGAACTCTCTAGATGAAGTGTGCCCGCTGGCGAGTGCAGCGTGCTCCGGCGTCTTGAGGGACGCACGGGCACGTACGAGCTGAAGCTGAGGTAGCGAACTTCGTGCTTTTCTAGCGAGGGGGAGCGGCAACACTTAAGCGGATGTGACCTACCGTACTGCCGTTCGATTCGCTTTCGTGTTTACGGCTTGGTAATGTTGTATTTACCGACGCGGGGTGGAGCAGTTCGGTAGCTCGCCGGGCTCATAACCCGGAGGTCAGAGGTTCAAATCCTCTCCCCGCCACCAAGAGAAATCCCTCAGCCAACAGGCTGAGGGATTTCGTTTTTTCCGGACCGTTGTACGGCGAGGTGTAGCAAGGGCGGCATGTTTCCGTTACCGGTCCATGCCGCCCTTGTACTGCTTTTTGAATGAGCTAGTTATCGAAGGTGAGCCCACCCTCGAGGGAGGGGCTCGACTGCTTGCTCTTCAGCGCGGCAAGACGAGCCTCGATCTCGGTTTGCTCGCCCAGATCTTCCAACTGCTCGAACTGCGAATCGATGCTTGACGACGCGAGCTCGGCCGCACCGCGGACCCGAGCTTCCTCCCGACGAACCTTCTCTTCGAAGCGGCTCAGTTCGCTGGTCGGGTCCATGATATTGACGGACTTGATGGCTTCGTTGACCTGATTTTGGGCCGCCGCAGACTTTGCGCGTGCCACCAGCTGATCACGCTTACCAACCAGCTCGGTGCGCTTTTCCTTCATCTGGTTAAGGCCGTCCTTGAGCTTTGCGACGATTTCACGCTGCGAGGTGATCGTCGGCTCGGCAGCCTTCATCTCGGACTCGGCCTGCATCTGCCGCTGGATCGCAACCTTCGCCAGATTGTCGAACTTCGCGGCGTTCGCGGCATCATTCGACGCGCGGAACTCATCGGCCTTGGTGGACGCGGCCAGAGCCTTCGTGCCCCATTCCTGAGCCGCCTGCTGGTCTTCTCGATAGTCATCTTCCAACATGCGCAGGTTGCCAATGGTTTGGGCGATGGCCTGCTCGGCTTCAGCGATGTTGTCGGTGTAGTCCCGAACCATCTGATCCATCATCTTCTGTGGATCTTCGGCGGAGTCGATGAGGGCATTGATGTTTGCTTTCGCGAGCTGTGCAATGCGACCGAAAATGGACTGTTTCATGGATCGTGCCTCTTCCTTTTACTGTGAATCTGAGCCTGCGTGCAATTGGATGTGCCTAGGTGCCAGGAGATGACTAGAAGCTTCCGCCACCTCCATCAAACCCTCCGCCTCCACCGCCGAAGCCACCGCCCCCGCCGCCGAAGCCACCAAAACCTCCACCGTCTCCGCCGCCGCCAAAGAAGCCGCCGCCGGAATCGTGCCCATGACCATGGCCACCACGGAGAATGGAATCAATCAGGATGCCGCCGAGGACGGCGCCACCGACGCCATCGAAAACGCCGCCTCCGCCGCGTCGGCCATGGCCACCACCGAAGTGATCGACGTCGCTTTCGGCCATGCGTGCAGCCTGTTCAGCCAGTTGGATGGCTCGCTTAGCAGCGGATACCGCCCGCGATGGGTCAGAGCTGGCCAAGGAGCGGGCCTCGTCGTAGTTGCGTTGCGCTTCGGCTAGCCGCGTGCGTGCCGATGAGCGCACGCCGCCGCGGCGGGCACGAATGTAGTCGTCGGTACCTTCAATTCGGGACTGCGCCGTATGCAATAGTCCCTCAAGCTGTTCACGCGCGGCGCGCGATTGCTCTGCCGCATCCCGGAGGCGTTCGAGCTCAACGGACAACGGTTCGCAGGCTTCGCTGAGATCGGCCTGCAACTGCATCGGGTTGTTCTTGGTACGTAACTGCTGCTGGACCTGCGAGAGCGCCTGCTCCACACGGGCAACAGGGCCGGCCAGCTGAGGTTGGGTGTTGTTGGCGATCAGGGCCTTGGCTTGCGCTAGGTCACGTGCAGCAAGGGCAACGCTCTGTTCAAGATCGGTGCGCGCTTGTTCAAGATTATTCGCCAACTTATCGATAGCGCCGAATAGCACCTCGGCCTGATCTTGAGCGTCTTCAGCATTCTGGATTAGCAGGGCAGCCTTGGAGCGATCCTGCTTTAGGGCCTCGCTGGCTTCCCTCAACGCCGTATCTGCCACATCCAAGCGGGCAGTCGCCTGCTCGAGGTTGTCACGTACCTGACTGGTCGCACTGGCATCGTAACTGTCGGTCAACTGCCCCAACTTACTTGTGGCGGTGGCAAGCCGTTCACGTAGAGGCTTCTGCTCGTCGGCAACCTTCGGTATAAGTTGCTCGGCTTGTTCTTCGACGTGCCGCAGGTTCTTGAATGAATCGGCATGCTTCTGCAACGTCTCATTGACCAACCCACACCGCTCAATGATCTCGCCAAGCCACTTCCGCTGGTCCTCTTCCGTATCCGGAATGTGGTCATCGAGCTGTTGCTGGAGTTTAAAAGATGCACTCATATGTTGACGTGCTTCGGCGATGGCGTCGTTGAACACCTTGACGGCGTCCTGCCCGTACTGCGCTTCGGCAAAGCCCACGTCCTGGACAGACGTGCGGATAGCATCATCGGCGGCCACGAGAAGCCGGTCTGCCTTCAGACGCAACTCGTCCAGTGGCACCGGTGGTTCTTGAGGTTCCGGGGATCCGGGGCGACCCGGGGCCCCTACGGGTGCCAACGCCGGTTTCTTACGGCGAGAGAAGAAGTAGTAGGCAACAGCGCCACCGCCGGCAAGGACGATGATCCAAATCCATGAACCACTCGAGGACCCACCGCCTTCGGCCCGGTCCAACCCTTTAATGGCTTCTTCGACCGCCCCATCCCAGTCTTGCGCCGATAGTTTTGGGGCGATTTCCTTCTGGTAGAGGGTTTGTGTGGTTGCTTGTAGTTTGGAACCGTTTGCGGCGAAGAAACGTGCCTGTCGCTGCTCGGTAGCGACGGTAAGAATTACGTCGCTGGCTCCGAGTCCCTTTTGAGTAGCGACTTGGGAAGCCCAGTCGTCCGGATTTTGCGGGTCGCTGAAGTTATCGACGAATACGACGAAAAGGCTGACGCCTACGTCTTCGCGAAGCTTGGCAATATCTTCTTCGAGCTCTTGCTTCTTGGAACCCAGAGCCGAAGCATGGTCGATAACGAACTCGCCTGGTGGAATGGTGACCGGAGGCTCGGCAAGCGCCGGAAGGGCGCTACCAATCGACAGGGATACTGCTGCAGCTGCGCTGACAAGCCAACGCCGAGCTGTGGAACTCATGGTGATCCTCATTCAATGTACTGATGTGGCCTTATGGTCAGCCTACAGTCAAAGCCGATTTGTTAGGCGAATTCCGCGCACAGCACGATTCTATTTCGGCGGTGAGTGCCCGTCCATGCTTAAATCTGCGGCATTGGAGCCGACTCACAGGTTTCGCAAAGTTGGCGCCGTCGCATGCCACAGTTGCGGGTTGAATAATAGGTACCAAGACATCGACCATTCGACGAGGGGCGTAGCACTATGAGTCAGTCACCTAACGATCCACGCGACACTTCCAACGAGCAGCCAGAACCGGGACGCCACGACGAGTCGGTCCCTAATTCCGAGCCGACGGCGGCAATGCCGGTTTCTTCCTCAGATGCGCAGCCGACCGTGAGCTACCCGCGAGTCGAGGACTCCGAGCCGTCGCAGGCGACACCACCGCAGGCTCCGGCCACGCAGTCGATGCACAACGAGCATCTCTACGCGGCCTCGGCACCGCAGGGCAATGAGTACGGACATAATCCTTACGCAGGATCAGAGCAGCCGCCGCTGAATTTTCCTCCAGCACCGCGCAAGAGCACCAAGAAAAAGACCTTCAGCGGTTCGACGTTGCTTGCGGGCATGATTGCGGCCGCTCTCGTTGGTGGCGGATCGGCTGCCGCAACGAGCTATTTCCTGAACTCGAACCAGTCGCCCGCGGCCGGTGCCGATGGTGCGCAACCAGGGGTAGTTATCAATAATCCGGAGTCGGTTACGCAGGTTACCGCAGCGGCAGCGAAAGCCGCCCCGAGCGTCGTGACGATTCAATCCACCGGGAGCGGCTCAAGTGGTTCCGGGTCCGGCGTGATCTTGGATAATCAGGGCCACATTCTGACTAATACGCACGTTGTAACGCTCGGCGGTGCTGCGGCCGATCCAGAGTTGACCGTACAACTCAACGACGGAAGCGTGCACCAGGCGAAACTTGTCGGTACCGACCCACTCTCGGATCTCGCCGTCATCAAGATTGAAGCTTCCAATCTTGTTCCGGCCACGCTGGGAAGTTCTTCGTCCTTGAACGTCGGCGACACAGCCGTGGCCATCGGTGCACCTCTGGGACTGAGCGGAACGGTGACCGACGGCATCATTTCCACGACGAATCGCACGATTTCGGTAGCATCCTCGGCCGTGCCGAAACAGTCCGAATCCGGCAATGACGGTGGCAGCGAATTCAATTTCCAATTCCCGGGTCAAGAGCAGCAGTCGCCGTCGCGGGCGGGATCGATCTACATCAACGTCATCCAGACCGACGCCGCCATCAACCACGGTAATTCCGGTGGTGCCCTGGTCAACGCCAAGGGCGAGGTTATCGGTGTGAACGTTGCCATTGCTTCGGCCGGTTCCGGCGGGGGAGAGGACTCCGGGTCCATCGGCGTCGGCTTCGCGATTCCTTCGGACTATGCCAAGCGTATTTCCCAGGAGCTCATCGCCAACGGCAAGGCCACCCATGGTCTGCTTGGTGCGACCGTCTCGCCACAAGCCGCTGGGGATGCCAGCCGTAGCTCCCAGTTCAGCGTCGGCGCGCTCATTCGCGAGGTGAGCAAGGGCTCCGGCGCCGAGAAAGCCGGCTTGCGCAGCGGAGATGTGATCACCGCCGTCAACGATCGAGCCATCCAAGACTCGTCGTCGCTCACCGCGGCGATCCGCGAGGTGCAAGGTGGCGGAACCGCCGAAATCACCTACCGACGTAACGGGGAGTCAAAGACCGTCACGGCCACCTTGGGAACGCTAGAGAACTAAGGAATATTACGCCCAGGATGAAGTGGCGCGGTGCGAAGTTCTGTCGCACTGCGTCACTTCTCACGTTGGAGGGCCAAATCAGGCATGGATCGTGCCGCGCTCGATACGATACACATAACGAAGGTGACATCCACCATGGGCACAGCCCATCTTTTTCTTGAAAGGTGAGAATGAGCGAGGACAATAGCAACGCGCTAAAAATCGTGGTTCTGGTCAAGCACGTTCCCGATGTGCAGTTCGATCGGCATATCGAAGCGCAGACCCTGCGTATTGAGCGCGGCGAATCCACTCTGTCGGAACTCGACGAGTACGCCATCGAGGCGGCCTTGGCGATCATTGAAGCCCACGGTGGAGCGGCTGCCGGACACGAAGTTATCGCCGCAACCATGGGCGGATCGAATGCTTCGGGCGCGGTGAAGAAGGCACTGCAAATGGGGGCGACCTCCGGGGTGCACCTGAATGATGAGGCGTTGGCGGGCTCCGATGTGCTGGCTACTTCGAAAGCACTTGCGGCGCTCATCGAGAAGATTGGCGACGTCGACCTGGTCGTGACGGGAATGTCGTCCACCGACGCCGAGACTTCCGTGGTGCCAGCACAGTTGGCCGAACGCCTCGGCTGGGCCCAGCTGACCCAGGCGTCGTCGGTTGAATTCGACCAGGCGACCAATGCCCTGGTGATCAGCCGCGACTCGGCTACGCAGCGATTGCGGTTGTCGGCCTCATTGCCGGCCGTGTTGTCGGTGACCGACCAGGCAAACGAGCCGCGCTATCCGAACTTCAAGGGCATTATGGCGGCTAAGAAGAAGTCCACCACCGAGTTGTCCGTTGCTGACCTCGCCTTGGATGCTGCCGCCGTGGGTCCTGAAGGCTCGCGCAGCACCGTGGTGCAGGCCGAAGCCCACCCGGCGCGTGAAGCCGGAACCGTGATCACCGATTCCGGCGAGGCCGGGATCGCACTCGTTGATTTCTTGGCCGCTCAGAAACTGATCTAGGGGAACATTCGCACATGACTACTGCATTGGTCTTTCTCACCGAAACCGCAGAAAACCTAGGCAAGGCCCAACGAGAGCTACTGAGCTTGAGCGCCCGCTTTGAGCAGACCCTGGTGGCCGTGCCCGGTGACGCTTCCGAGTCGCTCCGTGCCGAATTGGGACGCTACGGGGTTGCGACGGTCTACACCGCCGCCGTGGATCCCGAAATTTTTGCGCAACCCCTGGTGGAGCTGCTTGACGCGGCCATCGCCGCCGGGCAGCCCGAGCTGGTGCTCACCGGCAATGATCCGCTCTCGCGCGAAGTCGCGGCTCGTGTAGCGGTGCGCCGCGAGGCAGGCATCGTCACCGACGCAACGGACGTGAGCGCCGACTTGCTGATCAGTAAGGACGAACTGGCCGGCAGCTATGGTGCTCAGGTCAAGGTCGCTAGCCAGCCGGCTCTGGTGGCACTGAAGCCCAATAGCGTTGACGACGCGCCGTCCGAGGCTGCCTCCACGCCAGAGGTTGTCGGCCTGCCGTTGGCCGAGGTGGACGCGCCGCAGGTGCGCGTGCTTGGAGCGGAACCCAAGCCGGTCTCGACTCGCCCGGCGTTGAACGAAGCTCGCGTCGTTGTGGCCGGTGGCCGCGGCGTTAACGGTGACTTCTCGCCCGTGGAGGACCTCGCGGATGCCTTGGGTGCTGCCGTGGGCGCCTCGCGCGCTGCGACGGATGCCGGATGGATTTCGCACGACGCCCAGGTGGGCCAAACCGGTGTGACCGTGTCTCCGCAGCTGTACATCTCCGCCGGTATTTCCGGTGCCATCCAGCAGAAGGCTGGCATGCAGACCAGCAAGGTGATCGTTGCGGTCAACAAGGACGCCGACGCGCCGGTCTTCGAGATTGCTGATCTTGGAATCGTGGGCGACTTGGCCAAGGTCTTGCCGCAGGCTGCCGAAGAAATCCGGCGCCGTCAGGCATGATCGACACCCAACCATTCGTTGACGGTTCGATACGACGGGTCTTGGCTTTTGGCGCGCATCCAGATGATCTGGACTTTGGCGCGGCCGGTACCATCGCGAAACTGACAAGCGCCGGGGCCGAGGTGCAGTACTGCATCATGACCGACGGCGACGCCGGTGGGTTCGATGCGCGCACGCCCGAGGAAATCACGGCGTTGCGCCACGCTGAACAGCGTCAGGCGGCGCAGGCGGTGGGCGTGAGCCACGTGCATTTCATGGGGGAGCGCGATGGATTCCTGGCTCCCACCTATGAGGTGATCGGCAAGGTTGTGCGTCTGATCCGTCAGGTTCGCCCGGATATTGTCATGGCGATGCATCCGGAACGGAACTGGGATCGGATTCAGCGTTCGCATCCGGACCACTTGGCCTGTGGCGAGGCGGTCACCCGGGCGATTTACCCGGCAGTGGAGAACCCTTTCTCCTACCCCGAACTGCTCAGCGAGGAGTCCCTCGCAGCCTATAAGGTGCCGTGGTTGTGGCTCTATGGTGCTCCGGCGGAACGTGAGAATGCCTTTGTCGACATGACCGAGCATTTCGAGTCGAAAATGACGGCACTGCGGGCGCACTTCACCCAGCACCCCGACGTGGCAGCCATGGAACGTTTCGTCGAGCAGCAGTGTCGCCAGAACGCGCGGCGTGGGAGTCTGAACGGAGACTATGCCGAGGCATTCCACGCGGTAGCGGTCAACGCGGACGACACCATTGCTGGTTTCTAGCCGGCAGCAGAGCTAAAAGAAGGAGGGAACGAACCGGCTGGTTCGTTCCCTCCTTCTTTGTCGACGTGACGCCGTCGGACTATTCGTTGGCGCCCTGTTCAGCCGGTGCCGGGCTCTCTTCTTGCGACTCTTGCTGCGCCGGATCCAGCGGGAGGTTCACCGAGGCCTCGAGGCTATCGCCCGAAGGAGCCGAGGGGATGTTGCCGGTCTCGCGGGTGACGTTGACCGCGATAAGCGACTTCAGCGGGGAGTAGCTTCCGCTGCTCTCGGACTGCTGGCTCGATAGGATCGCGTTCACCGCGCCGTCCTCGGTAATCGCCCACACCACATAAGTTTCGGACTCATCGAGCTCGGGCAAGCCCTGCAGCTGGACGGCCAGGGCGTCCTTCTTCTCCGAGGTCGATACGCTCACGGCACCGCCATTGGCAAGGTTTTCGCTCACGGTGACGGCGTCCTTAGCGTCGGCCACCGAGTTGGGGTTGGGCCCCTTGTTTAAGAGGGAGTATCCAACTAGTGCAACCACGACGACCAAGATTGCGACGACAACGCCGATCACAAGACGCTTGGCCTTGCGTGGCTTGGCGGCCCGTGAGGTTTGGGCGACCTCGTCAACAAGGTCCAGACCCAGATCGTCGTCCGGAGTCTCATCGCGGTGCTGGTTGTAGCTACCGTTCATGTTCTTGGTTTCTCCCGAGGGTTAAGGTGAGTCAGGCTCTCTCCGACGCCAACGCAGGGTCGGATTACTGTAGAGCCTACTTTATAAAGATTGGGTAAAGCTGTGTCGCAGGTGCCGATCAGATGGGCGCGCCTTCGAAGCCATGCTGTCGCCAAGCTTCAAAATTCACGATTGAGGCGCAGTTGGCCAGGTTCAGTGAACGGCGTGCCGGTAACATCGGTAGCTTCACCAGCTCGGTAATGCGCGGATGCAGCTTTTCCTCGGCGGTGAGCCCCTCCGATTCCTTACCGAAGAGCAGGATATCGCTGGGCTCGTAGCTGATGTCGGTGTACAACGTGGAGCCCTCCGAAGTGTAGGCAAACACACGTCCCTCGCCGAGGGCTTCCAAAGCCGCATCGAGGTTCTCATGGATCGTCACGTTCGCCAGATCGTGGTAGTCGAGGCCTGCACGGCGAAGCTTCGAATCCTCGAAGTCGAAGCCCAGGGGTTTGGCCAAATGCAGTTCGGCGCCGGTTATGGCCGCCAGACGGATGGCGTTGCCGGTATTGCCTGGGATCTCGGGAGCATTAAACAGAATTCGAAACACGTTGACAGTTTATTACTTCGAACGCCGCCTACGGGTCAGTACATGCCGCCGAGCAGGCGAGCCAGGCTCGAGCGATCCACCACATTTGGCATCGGACCCGAGCCGAGGAATAGCTTCAGCTCCCGCACCAGCGATGCGGCATTTACGACGCTCGTCGCGGCCACGGCGGGTTCGGCGTTGCGGGCATACTCGATGACCGGCTCGTGGACATTCCGGTTCGAGGAGAGCACCACGGTGAAGGAAGCCACGTTCATTTCCATGAACGCGTGCTGTAAGCCCGTTGCGTCAATTTTCGGCGGTTGGGTCATCTTGGTGCCGTGACGCAATATCTGGCCGTCGAAGTGATAATAGCCTTCGGGCACCGTCATCGAGTTAATGACCGCCATCCGGTACCCGGCCACGACCACGTGATCGTAGAACTCCCGCCCTGGGGCATGGAGCCCGTTGACCAGGCGGGCGGCCGGCAAGACGGAGAGCACGTTATTGCTGATGATCTTGGCGACGGCCGCCTCGCGCTCCAGCCGTGCGCGTGAGGTGAAGAGCCCGCGTTTACGCGGTACCCCGTGGACCCGCTGTTTAGATGCCTCCACCGACAGTTCGCTAAAGGGCTCGCCGAGCGGGGGCACAAAGTCGATGGGCAGGCTGGCCTTGGGTTGGGCTGGGTTGCCGCGCAACCGGTCGTCGTAGGACTCGGTGGGCTGATGGCCCGGATAGCGTTGCGAGGCCCCGTAGGACCGATCAAAGCTTTCGCGGGCATGTTCATCCGAGAGCACCTGATAGGCGTGCTGCACCAACTTGAACTGTTCCGCACTGCCACCGAGGTCGGGATGCGCCGAGCGCGCGGCCTTACGGTAGGCGACCTTGATTTCGGCGAGCGTTGCCGTGCGCGAGACGCCGAGGATCTCGTAGGGACTTGGCGTGCTCATGGAGTGCAGAGTTCCTCTCGGGCGATTGAGCCTAGGCGCCGGAGGCACGAAGATGTGCGCGGCACGCAAGCCGGGGCAGTGTCACCAGTTTACGGGCACTGGCTCCCGAGACGGTGGCGGTGTTCTCGCTCAGCGCACCTCACGTCGGCGGTAGTCAGCCACGAGCATTGAATCCTCTTCGAAGAGTGCGTTCAATTGCATCTCGTGAACTGCCTCGCGCGGATCATTGGCGATGCGTGCCCCGTCGCCGGCAACTATCCGGGGAGAGAAACTGAGGCAGAGCGAATCGACTTGATTTGCCGCCGAAAATTGCCCGAAAATGCGCGGCCCGCCCTCGGCATGAATAAACCCCAAGCCGCGATCCGCTAGCTGCTGGACGATGGCCTCGGGATCGCAACCGCCACCGGATTCCGGCACCCGGCAAATCTGCACATGTTCCGGGTAGGCCGCCCGCTGGGCCGCGTCGGGTGCGGCGGTGGTAAAGAGCAGCACCTCGGCCGGACTTTCCCGTAGCACCTCGGCATCCGGCTCGATCGACAGGGAACGCGAGACGATCGCCAAGACCGGGTGGGCACTTCGCCCGTGGTCCCGGCGCCACTGCTGATCCTCCTCCGAGACCAGCGGGCCACTGTATCCTTCGGCATGTACGGTGCCGGCACCGACCAGAATCACGTCGGCTAGGCGGCGCTGTAACGCGAAGGCCCGACGATCGGCGGCGCTACCCAAGGCTGCCGAGCGCCCCTCGAGCTGCGCGCTGCCATCGAGGCTGGAAACGAAATTAAAGCGTACGAAGGGTCGCGCCGCGGCGGCGTAAGCCTGCAATATTTGGTCGTCGGTCGGGTCGTCGATGGGCGTTGGTAGCAGCTGACGCACGGTCGTACTCCTTACTGAATGGCGTGTCGTTCGGGATGAGCCGGGGGATTGACGTCGGACATATTGTGAACCTGATAGACCGGTTCCCGCCAGCCCATGGAGGCTTCGATCAGGCGCACGGTCTGCACCGATTCGGGGACGTTATGCATCCGAATAATCCGGGCCCCGCCGGTGATGCACAGGGTGGCGGCCACCATGGAGCCCACCAGACGTTGCTCCTTGGGCAGGTCCAGGGTTTCGCCGATGAAGTCCTTATTCGACACGGCCGCCAGCGCGGGATAGCCAAGCTCGGCGATGGCCTCGAACCGGCCGGTGATCTCCAAGGTGTGTTTGGTGTTCTTGTTCAGATCGTGCCCCGGGTCGACGATGATCTTGTCGGGACCGATGCCGGCGTGCAACGCGGTGTCCGCCCGGGCGGCGAGGAAATCACGCACCTCGCCGATCACGTCCGTGTACTGGGGCCGCGGATAAATGGTGCGCGGGCTGGCCAGCGAATGGGTCAGGACCAGATGCACCTTGTGCTCGGCGACCACCTCGGCCAGCTCCGGGTAGGCCAGACCGGTGGTGTCGTTGATGACGTCGGCTCCGGCCTTGATCGCAGCTTCGGCGACCTTCGGGTGGAAGGTATCCGCCGAGATAATCACGTCGCTACGTTCTCGTACGGCCGCGATCACCGGGACGATGCGTTCGGCTTCCTCCTGCCATGGCAGTTCTGGGCCTGGGGAGAAAGGCACACCCCCGATGTCCACCCAGTCGGCGCCGGCCGCGACAGCCCGCATGGCGGCTTGCACCGCAGGTTCTAGCCCAAAGGTGGAGCCGGCGTCGTAAAAGGAGTCTGGTGTGCGGTTGACCACTGCCATCACGGCGATTCGGCGCGAGAAATCGATGCTTCGATGCCCAAAATGGTGTTCGTTGACCTTCAGCTGGGGCAGGTACACGCAGCGTACTCCTCGATTAGTTGATCGGCCTGCCCACTACGGACCGCCTGATTCATTCATATCACCCGGCCGACGCTCAGGGCGTGTCTGCCAGTCACACTCGTTAGGCTTAACCGCATGGAATTCACACATGTAGCGGCACAACACGGCCAATGGATCGCCACCGCCTGCCAGCGGGCGCAACCGGCGACTGTGGCCGCTCAGGTACCGGCAGGCTATGAACGATACGTGCGCATTTTGCACCCGGCACTCGACGAGGAGGGCCGCAGCCACCGTTGGGCTGAGGTCGCACGGGCGACGGGGGAAACATTGCAAGCCACGAGCCTATTTGAGGACGTAGCGCGACTCGACGAACGAGGGCTTCCGCTCGATGAGAATTCCTGGGTAGACAGCGACCTGCCGGGGGAAGAGCTTGCCACGGAGCAGTGGCAGGCGCTCTCCGCCCACCTCGGTGCGGCCACCGCGCAGGAGCGACTGATCCTTGGGTTATGGGCCGGATACGCCTTTATCGAAGGCGGGGAACGGATCGACATCGAATCCGCGGCCGAGAGCGGAGCGGACGCAGAGGATCATGCGGCGGCGCTCGCCGAGGCCCGTCGTCCGGGCTTTTCCGACGAGGTGCTCCGAGCCCCACGCCTGGAACTTCCCGGCGGATACCGAAACTATCTGCTTTTTGACGCCGATCATGAGTTCCTAGCGGCTCCACAGTGGGCCACCACCGCGGCAGGGGCGCAGAAGCAACACCCCTCGCTCGTGTTTCCGACCGATCGCTCCTGGTTGCTGAGCACCGAACCCTACGATGACTCGACCATCGTGGGAGGCAGCGCCGCGTTGATCGAGGCGCTCTGCGCAGATGACCGGCTCGAGACCCTAGAGGTCGGCGAACTCACACGCATTGGCCATTCAGCCTAAGCGCGGCCAGCTCGTACCATGGAATAGATGAATAATTCAGCGGTCTATCTCGACCATGCCGCGACCACCACGCTGAACCCCGTGGCTCAGGCCGCCATGCTCGAGGAATATGCGCACACCGGCAACCCGTCGTCGTTGCACGGTGCAGGTCGTCGCGCCCACCGCGTCGTGGATGAAGCCCGGACGGCCATCGCGCAAACGCTCTCGGCCCACCCTTCCGAGGTCATCTTCACCTCCGGAGGCACCGAATCCGATAACTTGGCGCTCAAGGGCTTGTACTGGTCTCGGCGAGATGCCGACCCGGCCCGCCGAAAGATCCTGATTTCCGGCATCGAACACCATGCAATTCTCGATACCGCCGAGTGGCTCGAGAGTCACGAGGGCGCCGAATTAGTGTGGATGCCGGTGGACCGGGAAGGTCGACTGGATGTATCTGCCGCAGCCCAGCTACTCGAGCAGCATGCCGACGAGCTGGCCTTGGCCACCCTCATGTGGGCTAATAACGAAGTCGGCACGATTCAACCGGTCGCCGAATTCGCGGCATTGGCCGCGGCGCACGGAGTACCCGTGCACACCGATGCGGTGCAGGCCTACGGAGCCATCCCGGTGGATTTCGCCGCCAGTGGCGCCGCAACCTTGGCGGTCAGCGCCCACAAGATCGGGGGACCGGTCGGTATTGGCGCTTTGCTCGTGCGGCGCGATGTCACGCTCACGCCGGTTCAGCATGGTGGGGGACACGAACGCAAAATGCGTTCGGGCACCATGAACGCCGTGGCTGCAGCCGGCTTTGCGGCGGCGGCACACGATGCCTGGCAAGGACTCGAGGAATATTCCCGGACACTGGTGACGTTGCGAGATATGGCGGTCGAACGCATCACCGAGCAGATCCCCGAGGCGACGCTCAATGGCCCGGCCGACACCGGTGGGTGCACCCAGCGGTTGCCGGGGAATTTGCATTTTAGTTTCCCCGGGTGCGAGGGTGACTCCTTGCTCTTCGTGCTGGACATGCTCGGAATTGCCTCGTCGACCGGTTCTGCGTGCACCGCCGGCGTGCCACAGCCCTCGCACGTCCTGTTGGCCATGGGGCGAGATGCCCGCCAAGCACGAAGCGTGCAGCGCTTCACGCTCGGGCATTCGACGAGCGCCGCAGATATTGAGGCGTTGGTCAAAGCCCTGCCAGAGGCTTACCAGCGCGCGAAAAAGGCCGGCATGGCCGCAGACCAAAGCAGCATACACACAGCAGGAACAGGATTTAACCGATGAAGGTACTAGCGGCAATGTCCGGCGGAGTCGACTCGGCGGTAGCCGCGGCGCGCGCCGTGGAAGCCGGCCACGACGTGGTCGGAGTCCATCTCGCGCTCTCGCGGATGCCCGGTACCTTGCGTACCGGCAGCCGTGGTTGTTGCACGATTGAGGACTCCAATGACGCCTGGCGCGCCTGCGACAAACTGGGGATCCCGTTCTACGTGTGGGATTTCTCGGACCGTTTCAAGGAAGACGTCGTCGACGACTTCATCAGCGAGTATGCCGCGGGGCGTACCCCTAACCCTTGCATGCGCTGCAATGAGAAGATCAAGTTCGCCGCGTTGCTCGAAAAGGCCCTTGCCCTCGGATTCGATGCGGTTTGCACCGGGCACTACGCCAAGGTGATCCGAGACGCGGACGGGAATCCGGAGCTACACCGTGCCGCCGATTGGGCCAAGGACCAGTCCTATGTGCTGGGCGTGCTGACGCACCAGCAGCTTGAACACTGCATGTTCCCGCTGGCCGAAACCCCCTCGAAGGCCGAGGTGCGCGCCGAGGCCGAGGCCCGCGGTTTGACCGTGGCTAACAAGCCGGATAGCCACGACATCTGCTTTATCCCCGACGGAGACACCCGCGGCTGGTTGGCCGAGCGTATCGACATGACTCCGGGGCAGATCCTTGATCATGAGGGTAACGAACTCGGTGAACATTCCGGGGCCCACGCGTTCACCGTGGGCCAGCGCCGCGGGCTGAAGCTGGGACGTCCGGCGGCCGATGGCAAGCCTCGCTTCGTGCTGGAAATTCGTCCGAAGGACAACAAGGTCATTGTTGGTCCCGAGGACCTGCTGACCGTCGACGAACTACGTGGCATCCGCATCTCCTGGGCCGGCCTGCCCATCGACGAAGTTGAATCCGGCGCCGAGTTCGAGTGCATGGTACAGGTGCGTGCCCATGGTGACCCGGTGAACGCCCGCGCTCATCTCGAAGCGGTGCCGGGCGAACCCAGCACCCTGGTGGCTCGGCTTCCCGAAGGCATGCGTGGTGTCGCCCCGGGTCAGACCATGGTGATCTATCAGGGCACGCGCGTGCTCGGCCAGGCGACTATCGATTCGGCTCGTTCAACTGCTTGGGACCCGGCCAAGGTTGGCTAAGCTGCGCTGGTAGCCATTTTGAGGACGGCTCACCGCTCCGCTTTGGAGTGGTGAGCCGTCTTTTTCGTGCCACGAGTCCGCCCTTAGTTCTCCGGGGCAAGGCGCGAGAATCCACGGACCAGAGCAAATTCGCGCAGCTGTTGGTTCGTTCAACACCCACTTCGAATATGTGAAAGATGTATCGTATAGTTTAGTTCGGCATGATCCGCATCACACACCGCGGTCATCCAGATCACTAGACAAAGGATTCACATGTCTGCACGTTACTCGCGCCTCTCCCGCGCCGCCGTGGTGCTGGCCGCCAGCGCCCTAGCGCTTTCCGCCTGCACCGGCCCTGCTGCAAGCCCCGAAGGAGAATCGGGGGAGCCAGGTGGCACCGGGGCCCCGATCACCGTCGGCACCACCGACAAGGTCACCTCACTCGATCCCGCCGGTTCCTATGACAACGGGTCATTTATGGTGATGAACCAGGTCTTCCCGTTCTTGCTGAACTCCGAGCCCGGTAGCCCGGACCCGTCAAACGATCTGGCCGAGTCCGCGGAGTTCACCTCGCCGACCGATTTCACCGTCAAGCTGAAGCCCGGCCTGAAGTGGGCCAATGGCCATGATCTGGACTCGAAGGATGTGAAGCACAGCTTCGACCGCCAGCTGAAGATCGCCGATCCAAATGGCCCTTCCTCCTTGCTGGGCAACGTCGAATCCATTGAAGCGCCGGATGCCACCACCGTCGTGTTCAAGCTCAAGGTCGCTAACGACCAGACCTTCCCGCAGGTACTGACCTCGCCGGTGGGTCCGATCGTGGACGACGAGGTCTTCCCGGCCGACAAGCTCGTCGACGATCAGGCCATCGTCGATGCCAAGGCCTTTGGCGGACAGTACGTGATCGACTCCTACAGCAAGAACTCGCTGGTCTCGTTCAAAGCCAACGAGGCCTACAACGGCGTGTTGGGGGCTCCGGCCAACAACGCCGCCGCGATCAAGTACTACGCCGATGCGAACAACCTGAAGCTGGAAATCCAGCAGGGCAAGATCGACGTTGCCTGGCGCTCCCTGACGCCGACCGACATCGAGGACCTGGAGAAGGACGATAAGCTCACCGTCCACAAGGGCCCAGGTGGCGAACTTCGCTACATCGTCTTCAACTTCGATTCGATGCCGTACGGTGCAAAGACCGACGAGGCCGACGCCGCCAAGGCCAAGGCCGTACGTCAGGCCGCCGCGCACCTGATCGACCGTCAGGCGATCGCCACCAACGTCTACAAGGACACCTACACTCCGGCCTACTCCTTCGTTCCCCAGGGATTCACCGGGGCGATCGAGCCGCTGAAGGAAATGTACGGCACCGACGGCAAGCCGGACGCCGACAAGGCGAAGAAGGTGCTCGAGGATGCCGGCGTCGAGACCCCGGTCAAACTGGCGCTGCAGTACAACCCGGACCACTACGGCCCGAACTCGGGTGATGAATACGCGGCCGTGAAGAAGCAGCTCGAGGCTGACAAGCTCTTCCAGATCGATCTGAAGTCGACCGAATGGGTGACCTACCAGAAGCAGCGCGTCACCGACTACCCGGCCTACCAGCTGGGCTGGTTCCCGGACTACTCGGATGCCGATAACTACCTGTCCCCGTTCTTCGCCAAGGAGAACTTCCTCTCCAACGGCTATGACAACCCCGAGGTAGACAAGCTCATCTCCGAGCAGCGTGGCCAGAGCGATGCCGCCGAGCGCACCGCCAGCATTGAGGAACTGCAACGCATGGTTGCCGAAGACCTCTCGACCCTGCCGCTGTTGCAGGGTTCGCAGGTTGCGATCGCCGGTAAGGACGTGCAGAACGTCGACACGACGCTGGATGCATCGTTCAAGTTCCGCCTGGGTGTCCTGAGCAAGTAATGAGCTAAACGCACGCATATCGACAAGGGGACCGGGAGGGCGATCCTAGGGATCATGCCGTTTCAGGTCCCCTTGTCATGCGCGCCGTTCCAGCACACAACGCAGTTAGCACATAACGAAGGACCAATTCATGAGCACCCCCACGGAAATCGGCGGCGTACCCGCCCCGTCGACCGCGGCCAAACCCGCCAAAACCAAAGGCGGAGGCTTCTCCCGGTACCTGATCACCAGGTTCCTCCTCATTTTTCCCACCGTCTTCATCCTCATCACGGTGGTCTTCTTCCTCATGCGGATCACCGGCGACCCGATCACCGCGGCCCTTGGCGGGCGGCTGACACCCGATCAGCTCGCCGAACGCATTCACGCCGCCGGCTACGATCGGCCGATCCTCATCCAGTACTTTGAGTACCTCGGCCAGGTGGTGCGCGGCGACCTCGGCCGGACCATGACCGATAACTTGGCGGTCACCGAGGTGCTGGCCACCTACGGTGCGGCCACCTTGGAACTGGCGATTAACTCGGTTTTTGTCGCGCTGCTTATCGGTATCCCGTTGGGTCTGGTGGCCGCCAAGTTCCGTGACCGTTACCCGGATGCCGTGTTGCGCGTCTTCGCGATCCTGGCCTATGCCACGCCGGTATTCTTCGCAGGACTCCTGCTGAAGCTGATCTTCGGTGTGTGGCTTGGCTGGTTCCCGATCTCCGGGCGCGCCGACTGGCAGACCGAACTGGCGCTGACCGGATTGCAGAACCCCAGCGGTATCTATTGGCTCGATGCGCTGCGCAGCGGCAATATGAGCGCCTTGAGCGATGTGGTGCGCCATGCTGCACTGCCGGCGATTGCCCTGGGCCTATTGACCGGTGGCGTCTTCCTTCGCTTGGTCCGCACCAATGCGATCGGCACCCTAGGACGAGAATATGTCCAGGCCGGACGCTCGCGCGGTGTCTCCGAATTCCGGCTGGTCACCAAGCACGCCTACCGCCCGGCATTGATTCCCATCATCACCGTGATGGGAATGCAGATTGCGATGCTGCTGGGTGGTGCGGTGCTGACCGAAACGACGTTCGAGTGGAAGGGGTTGGGCTTCAAGCTCGCCGAATACCTCACCGCCCGTGACTTCGTTGCCGTGCAGGGCATCGTGGTGTTGCTGGCCATCATCGTGGCCTTTACCAACTTCATCGTCGACATCCTGGCCGCGCTGATCGATCCGAGAATCAGGTACTAATCATGACCATCACAGAATTGAAACCGCGCTCCAACACCGCCTGGATCGGCAAGTTGCCGGTCGTTTCCCACCTGAAAATCTCCTCCGGTCTGCAACGTGGCATGCTCATCGCCGGGCTCATCCTCGCCGGCTTGTTCGTGCTGGTCGCACTGTTCGCACCGGTGATTGCACCCTTTGACTTCGCCCAGTCGGCCGACGCCAGCGGAGACTTCCCGCGTCAGGCCGCACCGGATGGCAAGTTCATTTGGGGGACCACGGTCTCGGGTTTTGACGTCTTCTCACGTACGATCTTCGGTGCCCGCACCGCGATCCTTGTGATTATTGCCGCCGTCATCATGTCGCTGTTCCTCGGCGTGTTCCTCGGACTGATCTCAGGGTACTTGGGTGGCTGGTTCGACCGGATTGCCGTCGTATTAGCCGACGCAATCTACGCATTCCCCTCGCTGCTGCTGGCGATCGTGATGTCCATTGTGATTTCACAAGGCCAGTCCGGGATGCTCGGAGGCATTATGGCCGCAGCCGTATCGATCACGGTCGTGTTCGTGCCACAGTATTTCCGCGTCATCCGCGCCGAAGTGATGCGCCTGAAGGCCGAGCCGTTTGTGGAATCGGCGCAGGTGATCGGTGCCAGCCCGTGGCGGATTATGGGCGTACACTTGTTCCGCAACGCGACCCGTACGTTGCCGCTGATCTTCACCTTGAACGCCACCGAAGCCCTGCTGACCCTGGCTGGATTGGGCTTCCTCGGCTTCGGCATTGAGCCAACCAGCGCCTCCGAGTGGGGCTTTGACTTGAACCGGGCCATGGCCGATGCCACCAGTGGCATTTGGTGGACCGGGCTCTTCCCGGGTCTGGCCATTGTGCTGACCGTGCTGGGATTGACCCTCGTCGGCGAGTCGATGAATGACCTGAACGACCCACGGTTGCGACGTTTCAGCCGCCGCCGGGCCAAGCGCATTTCTCAGGCAGGAGCAAGTAAATGAACGCTGTGAACGCACCCGAAATGACCAAGCCTGCGGCGGTGCTATCCGTTGAAGACCTCAACATCGATTTCGTCACCGATTCGGGGGCCGTGCCGGCGGTGCGCGGTGTTGATTTCAGCGTGGCACCGGGCGAAATCCTGGCGATCGTCGGCGAGTCCGGCTCGGGTAAGTCGGTCACCGCGCGTACCGCCCTTGGCATGCTGGCCGAGAACGGTGCCGCCCAGGGAGCCGTATATCTCAAGGGCCAGGACATGTTGCACCTCGACGCGGCCGAGTTGCGCGCCGCGCGCGGGCGTGACGTGTCGATGGTGTTCCAGGAACCATCGACCGCGCTCAACCCGGTTTTCACGGTGGGTTGGCAGATCATGGAAGGCATCCGCGCCCACGGCAAGGTATCGAAGAAAGAAGCCCGCGCCCAGGCCATTGAGGCCATGCGCCAGGTCGGGATCCCCGACCCCGAATCGCGCGTGGACTACTACCCGCACCAGTTCTCCGGCGGGCAAAAACAGCGCGTAGTGATCGCCGCCGCGCTGGCATTGAAGCCGGCGTTGATTGTCGCCGACGAGCCGACCACGGCACTGGATGTGACCGTGCAGGCCGAAATCCTGCAGTTGTTGCGCACGCTGCGTGAGGAATTGGGCACCGCGATCGTGATCATCACACACAATATGGGTGTGGTGGCCGATATCGCCGACCGTGTGATTGTCATGAACCAGGGAAGAATCGTCGAACAGGCCCCGGCCGAGCAATTGTTTGGGCAGCCGCGCGACGACTACACCCGCTCGCTCTTAGCGGCGGTCCCACATTTGGGACGCAATAGCGCCTCGGAAGGCCTCAGCGAGCGTCCGCATGCGCAGGGCGAAGTTGTGGTCGAGGCCCGCGACCTGCGCATTCACTTCCCGGGCCGGCTGGGGGCTCCCGGATTCACCGCGGTGGACGGGGTGAGCCTAAAGATCCATGCGGGCGAGGTGTACGGCCTGGTGGGGGAGTCCGGTTCCGGCAAGACCACCATTGGGCGCACCATTGCCGGGCTGAACCACATGACCGGCGGGTCGCTTAATGTGCTGGGCTATGAGATGGCCCAATTCAAGGAACGAAGCTTCAAGCCGCTGCGTCGTCAGATCGGATTCGTTTTCCAGGATCCGGCCGCGAGCTTCAACCCACACCTGACCGTCGGTGAATGTGTGGCCGAGCCGCTACGTGTGCATACCTCGTTGAATGAGCGGGAAATGCGCGCCAAGGTTGCTTCGCTTCTCGAGGCGGTTCAGCTTCCGGCCGGTTTCGCGCAACGCTACCCCCATGAATTATCGGGCGGGCAACGCCAGCGCGCCTCGCTGGGGCGTGCCTTGGCGCTGGATCCGAAATTGCTGATCGCCGACGAACCAACCAGCGCGCTGGATGTTTCGGTGCAGGCCAAGGTCCTTGAACTCTTCAAGGACCTACAGGATGAACTGGGCTTTGCGGCGCTGTTCATTTCGCACGACCTGGCCGTCGTGGACTTGCTGTCTACCTGGGTGGGTGTGCTCTACCGCGGCTCGCTACTCGAGGAGGGGCTCGGCTCGCAGGTGCTGAGCAATCCGCGCCACGCCTACACCCGCCGCCTGATCGCGTCCTTGCCGGTGCCGGATCCGGCCGAGCAGGCCCAGCGTCGGGCGCTGATTCAGTCGCTGAACCAGCAGGACTGAATAATCGCAAGCGGGTGGCGCTCATGGAGCGTCACCCGCTTCGTTTGTGGCCGAGAGAGGCCGTAGACTACCGATTATGAGCGAGCCGAACTTCACCGATGATTCTCCGACCTTCGACCCGCACGCCAGCTCTCTCGAAGGCCAGGTGGATCAGGGCGTATTGGATGAGTTGTATGCCATCCGTGGCAGTATCGATAACTTCGATGCGCAGTTGGTGTATCTGCTTGCCGAAAGGTTCAAAGCGACGCAACGCGTGGGCCATCTGAAGGCGCACCACAAGTTGCCGCCGAGCGATCCGAATCGCGAAAAGGCCCAAATTGAACGTTTGCGCGAGCTGGCGCAGAGTGCCAACCTTGATCCGGAGTTCGCAGAGAAAGTGCTGAACTTCATTATTTCCGAGGTTATCCGGCATCATCGACACATTTCCGACACTCATCAGAATGACTAACAGCGAAGCAACACCCTCTCAGGTGCGCGTCACCTCCTTCTGCCAGTATCCAACTAAGGACGCGGAACAGGTTTACCCGCTGGTGCGCGGTGAACTTGGTGCTCCCAATCTCGGGGTGCTGGTGCAGCTGCCCGACCGTGGTGTCTGGTCACAGCCTATTGGCCGAAGTGCGAGCATGCTCGCCGATATGGGCTTCGATCTCCAACCACATGGGTGGCGCGTCGGCGTGTCCGACGGAATTGATGCCCGGCGTGCCCGTGCGACCTTACGCAGCGACGAGAACCTGCTCGCAGACATCCTGGGCGCTGAAACTAAAGTCACCGATGAACTCAAAGTCAGCATGCTAGGCACTTGGTCCTTGTGTGCCGAACTCAGCTTGGGCAATGGAGAAAAGACCATTAGCGACCATGGGGCGCGGCGCGATATCCGCCAAGCGTATGCTCACGGCGTTCAAGAGCATTTAGGTCGTCTGGCGCGGGCCACCGGAATCACCAAATTCACGGTGCAACTCGATGAGCCCGTACTCGATCAGGTGCTCGACGGTCGCGTGCCTACCGCCAGTGGCTATCGAACGATTCGGTCCATACCGCGTTCCGAGGTCCGTGAAGGCTACACGCAGTTCCTCGAGGTGATTACCGAGCGTTATGACGTGCGGGTGATTGCTAACCTTCGCGCCGAAGATCCGCAGTTGACCGAGCGCATTGAATTGCTCGAACAGGCCGGAGCCCATGGGTTCGTGATGAATTCGCGGACCATGAATTACTCGCAATGGGAAAAGGTCGCGGCCCTCGTCGAAAAGGGCAGCGGGATTTTTCTGCAAGCTCTGGCCCCCACCGGCCGTCACCCAGGGGTGGTCGAAGGCGTCAAGCAGCTACTGCGGCCATGGCATCAGTTGGGGCTATCCGACCGGGACCTGGGCGCTCTGACACTAATGCCGATCGGTGACTTTGCAGGGAGCTCGGCGACCGACGCGCAGCGCTGTCTTGAACGGCTCAATGAGTGGGCTGTCGCGCTGGAGCAAACACGAGTCGATGCCTGAGCGCCGCGCCGAATACCTCTTAAGGATCATCGAAAACCGTTGGTGACGTGATGTATCTTAGGAGATAAAGACATCGCCGCTCGTGGGGTGTAAAACGGCACGATCACCAATGTGCATTGGTATTCAGGGGGAAGAGTGAAAGCACGAATTCTCGTCGTCGATGATGATGAAGCGCTGTCGGAAATGATCGGCATCGTGCTGCAAAACGACGGATTCGCTCCTGAGTTCTGTTATGAAGGCACGGGCGCCATTGAAGCCTTTCGCGAGCACAACCCCGACCTTGTGCTACTAGACCTGATGCTTCCGGGGATTGATGGCATCGAGGTGTGCAAGCAGATCCGCGCCGAATCGGATGTGCCAATTGTGATGCTCACCGCGAAGTCGGATACCGCAGATGTGGTGCGCGGTCTTGAATCGGGGGCCGATGATTATGTGCCCAAGCCATTCAAGCCAGCCGAACTGGTCGCCCGCGTGCGCGCACGTCTGCGTCCGGGCGAGACGCACGCCGCCGAAACCCTGCACCTAGGCGATATCACTATCGATGTAGCCGGTCACCGAGTGACCCGGGGCGATGAGCAAATCGGCCTGACGCCACTGGAATTCGAGTTGTTGGTGACCATGGCTCGCAAGCCTTGGCAGGTCTTCAGCCGTGAACAGCTACTCGAAGCGGTCTGGGGCTACCGTCACGCCGCCGATACCCGCCTCGTGAACGTGCACGTGCAGCGGCTTCGTTCCAAAATCGAAATGGACCCGGAAAAGCCTCAGGTTATTCAGACTATCCGCGGTGTAGGGTACAAGGCCGGTTCCTAATTTGACTGGACCTGGTAGCGCTGGCAGCGAGCTCGTGGCGGTGGGCTCGGCTGGCCCAACTCCACCGGCCGTGAGCCGCATTCGTCGCATTCGTCTGCGGTTCAAGCGCCTGTGGGCGATGGCCAAGGACCGCTGGCACCGGTACTTGATGTACCGCACGGTGGTCTCCACGCTCCTCTTTACCACCTTGGCGCTGCTGGCCGCCGGTGCGTTTCTGTCCAACCAGATCGCTTCAGCGCTGTTCAACGAGCGTTTTAGCCAGATTTCCAAGGAATCGGAGCGCGGCCTCACTCAGGCGCGTTCGATTTTCGAATCAGCGGCAACCACGGATCGTGTTGCCACACAGTCGTTGGTCAACTCCACCTTGGCAACCCTGGAAGGCGACGGTGCCACGGTGGTGCGCGACTTCGTGCTGGTCCCCATGCCGGGAGCCGAGAATCTTTATGTCGGTCCGACCGCTTCCGGCCAGCTCACCTCGCGGGTTGTGCCCGCAGACCTCGCCGAAGCCGTCCAAGCCCAGCAAGGCATTTTTTGGCGTTCGGTCGAATTGGGTGTTGCCGCGGAGCGAACTCCGGGCATCATTGTGGGCACGAAGGTGCTCATTCCGCCGGGCCGGGACTACGGTCTCTACCTTGTTTATGACCTCAGTAGCGTCCAAGACACCCTGTCGTTTATTAACCGGGCCATGGTCTTCACCGGCCTGGTGCTCCTGCTCGTCGTCGGATTTATTTCTTGGTCGGTTTCGCGCACGGTGGTGCGTCCGGTCGCCGATGCGGCCTATGTTTCCGAGCGCATCGCGGCCGGTGACCTCGACCGCCGTATGAAGGTTGCCGGCAAGGATGAAGTGGCCCGTCTCGGGACGGCCTTTAACCACATGGCCCAGTCGCTACAGGACCAGATCATTCAGCTCAATAACCTCTCGGCCATGCAACAACGTTTCGTTTCGGACGTCTCCCACGAATTGCGGACCCCGTTGACCACGGTGCGGATGGCTTCCGAGATGATTTTTGAATCCCGCGAGAACTTCGACCCGTTGACGGCGCGTTCCGCGGAGCTGATGTATGACCAGATTGAACGCTTTGAACACTTGCTCAACGATCTGCTGGAAGTTTCGCGCTTTGATGCCGGAGTAGCGGTGCTGGATCGTGAATCCACCGACTTGGTCGTGATCGCCCGCAAGGTGATGGATACGGCCACGCCTGTCGCCGACGAGTACGGTTCCCTCCTTCGGCTAAACGCGCCACCGGATGGTTGCGTTGCGGAGTTCGACCCTCGCCGCGTGGAGCGCATTATTCGAAACCTCGTGCTCAACGCCGTCGAACACGGCGAAGGAAAGCCGATTGATATTACGGTCGCGCAAAATGCGGACGCCGTAGCCATTAGCGTGCGAGATTACGGTATCGGCATGAGCGAGGAAGCCGCGGCGCACGTCTTTGACCGTTTCTGGCGTGCCGATCCTGCTCGGGCACGGACCACCGGTGGCTCCGGACTGGGCCTTTCGATCGCCATGGAAGATACTAGGTTGCACAACGGTCGACTGGAAGCTTGGGGGAAGCTCGGCGTCGGATCGGTGTTCCGTCTGACCCTGCCGCTCACCGGGGAGCAGACCATCGAGAACTCACCGTTGCCGCTGGAACCCGCGGTGCCCGAACGCGTTGAAAGGGTCCTGTCCGACACCTTCCCGCTTACCGGAGAGGTGCCCCGGATTGGGTACACGCCGCTGGTATTGGAAGACGATGATCTGCCCGATGATGTGACCGACCCCGAAGCGAGCCGACACCGTGGGGAGGGACAGGCATGAAGCAACGGCCGTTCTTAGTTCGATTGACCGTGGGACTGCTCATGGTCGTCCTTATGCTCAGCGGATGTGCCAGTATCCCGAAATCCTCGGCGATCCGACAGATTGAGTCGAACACCGATTCCGAATTGCAAGAGCCCTATCGCTTCGACGGGGTGGGGCCGGTGGAGAATGCCGAACCGCGGCAGATTGTCGAGGGATTCATCGAGGCCGGAGCCTCGATCAAGGAAGACTACCGGATTGCCCGCGAGTTCATGACCAAAGAACTCTCGGATAAGTGGAAGGGCAATTCGCGGGTCTTGATCTATGAGGCGAGCGAGGTACTCGCCGGCGCCGTGACCGACTCCTACACGATCCAGCTCGAGGTGACCGGCGAAGTCGACGCCAAGGGAGTGCGAACCCTTTATCCGCCGCATTCGACGCGCGCCGTCGATGTGGAACTGACCAAGGTCGAAGGTCAGTGGCGTATTTCCCGGGCCCCCGATGGGATTATGCTCGAGGCCTCCACGTTCCCCCGTATTTTTTCGCCGCGCTCGATCTACTTTTACGACAGCAGTTACAAGTACCTCGTACCCGACGTTCGTTGGTTTGCTGCCGGCACTGGAACGGCAACCTCAATGGTCGAGGCCATGCTCGATGGACCAGCACCGTATTTGGAAAACGCCGTAACCTCTGCGTTCTCACAGGCCAGCCAGTTGGTGCGCTCGGCCGTGCCAGTCAGCGATGGGGTCGCCACCGTGGACTTGAACAAAGAGACCTTCGCCGAGGCTACCGACCTCTCACGTCAGCTGATGCAACAGCAGCTCGAAGTCACCTTGGACTCGGTGGCCGCGGTCAACCAGGTCACGATGAAGGAGAACGATACCGAGGTTAATCTGGGGGACCCTGCACCAAATTTCGAGGCCGCCCAAATCAACCCGAGTGTTCCCGACACGCAAATTGCAGTGGCCGATCAGAGCCTAGCCTTCGTCAAGGGGCGTTCGGTGATACCCGTGGGCGGAATGCCAGATCTTTCGCCCTACGCACCGCGCGACCCGGCCATGTCACCGGTGGGTAACCGTTATACCTTCCTCAACGGCAAACGCACCCAGCTGTGGTCTGTCAGTGATGTCGGAGAGCTGCGACTGGCTGCCACGGGTGGGTCCCTAGTCCGTCCGAGTATGGACGCGTTCGGGTGGACGTGGACCGCAGATAACACGGAAAAGCAGCCACTGGTGGTGGTTCCCGAGGATATCGAAACCATGGGGGAGTACCGCCCGCTGAGCGTGCCGTGGCTAGATGACTCGAAGATTGAGTCGTTACGAATCTCCCGCGACGGCGCACGTGCTTTGATTGTTCTGTCCAAGGGGCGTAGCACCCATGTGTATATCGCAGGCGTCATTCGCGACGCCGACGGTGTTCCGCGAGGGCTGAGCGAGAACCCCATGGAGGTCTTCGCTCAGGTGCCAGTGAACACCGCGGTGTGGTCCTCGGACACGTCGATTATCGTGGCCGAAGTGAGTGGCGATCAGTCGGTTCAGGCCGAGGAAATCACACTTCAGAACGGTTCGGAACTCTTCTCGTATCTGCTGGGAATGAAGGGGATTTCCGCCGGTCCAGGCGATCGTCGTCCGGTGTATGCGGAGACCGCCGATAAATTGCTCACACGCGTGGGCAATTCTTGGCATGAGCTCGATGACTACGCGAAAGATATTTCCTACCCGGGCTAGACGCTGTGCAGCTTGCTATTCACAGTAAGCAGGATGCCGCGCAGGGTGCCGTCGAGTCGCGTCATGCTGATGGCATGGCGCATCGTTGGCTAGTGTTTCTCGACAACTTGTGGCATGCCCGGCTCACCCGCACCCTGGTACGGGCCGGACAGGAAGTTGCCGACCTCTGGGTTCCGGCCAGTTGCGCGCTGTGCAGTCGAGCGGGGGACCGACTATGCGCCCAGTGCGCCCAAGAACTTCGTGAAGAATTTTCAGGGCTGCGCACCGGGGAGCCTGTGTACAGTAGCCTCACCCTGCCCGATCTACCCGCGGACATTCCGGTACTGGGTTGCGGTGTCTACACCCATGCGCTGGCCCGGGCGATCCTGGCCTACAAGAATCGCCAACGTTACTTTTTGCGCTCTGCGTTCGGTCCCGCCATGGGGGTAGCCCTCGAGATGATGTCCACGAGATATGGGCCTGGCGGTGATCTGCTCGTGGTGCCGATGCCCACTTCGGTCAGGGCACGTTCACGCCGCGGTTTTTGCCCGGTGCACGATATTTTGCGTTTCGTTGTCCAGCAGGGATGGATGCCTGCGCATACTCGGGTGCGACCAATCTTGCGTTATACCGTCCATGGGCAATTCGGCGGAGCCCAGAAGGGACGCACGGCTCAAGGACGTAGACAGGGCTACGGGAAGTTTCGTGCCGAACCTCCGGCATGCCCCGCACCGGCGGTGATCCTCGTCGATGACGTACTGACCACCGGCCACACCATGAAGCAGGCGGTCTCCGCTTGCCAAGTCGCTGGCTACCGCGTGGTAGGTGCGGTTGTCTTGGCGGTGACGCCGGCCCCGGATCACGAGGTGCACTAGTACAGTTCGCTATACGCGATAAGAAATCTACGGCGTTTTCAGTTGCATCTTTACAGAACTGGCATATGGTGAAGTATGGGTTGCATCACAGATGCAGCGAAGGCCCATCTTCAACCTGAAGACAGCAGAAACTTCAGATTGTTGTGTCACCCGACTCTATTTTGGAGGACACCATGGAGCTGAACTACAGCGGACGAAACATCACCGTTTCGGATCGATTCCGCGAGTACGTGGACGAGAAGATCGCCAAAGTCGAACAACTGGCCACTAAGATCCAGCGCATCGACGTGAAGGTCGTCAAGGAAAGCCACGCACGCAACCAGAGCGACGCTCTGGCCGTTGAATTGACCGTTGTTGGACGCGGGCCGGCGATACGCGCCGAAGCACGCGGGGCCGATAAGTTTGCAGCCTTCGACACGGCGTTCGCAAAGCTCCTCGAACGCCTGCGTAAGGCACGCGACAAGCGCAAGGTCCACCGCGGCAACCACGCGCCGATTGCCGTACACGAAGCCACGAGCTTGCTGCCGCCAGCCGCTACCGGCGAAACCCTTGCCGAACAGACCCTGAAGGCACAGGCCGAAGCCGAAGCCGCTGAAAATGCGCAGGAACCGGAGTATTCGCCGGTGGTCATTCGTCGCAAGGTCTTCCCTGCCGAGGTGATGAGCATCGACGACGCCGTGGACCGCATGGAACTGGTGGGACATCCCTTCTACCTGTTCATCGATGAAGCCACGGGTGCGCACTCGGTGGTTTACCATCGCCAAACTTACAACTACGGCGTCATCACCCTGGACCCATCGCTGGGTGACGGAGATGAACTGCCAATTGAGACGCGCGGTTACCGAGACACCGTCGCATCAACGGAAGGTTAGTCATTAGCAGCACGACCGTGAGCGGCCAACGCCACCTGAGCCTTATGCAGGCTCGTCGGGTGGCGTTGGCCGCTCAATCATTGGCCCGTGGCAAACCCGGGAAACCGGTAACGCAACGTGCGCTGAGTCGGCTACACGCGTCTTTAGCGCAGGTGCAGATCGACTCAATAAACGTCGTGCAGCGGGCACACTACCTTGCATACTTTGCGCGTCTTGGCCATTACGACACTGCGCTACTGGATCGTCTGGTTTCTTCGCCTCGCTCGACGGTCACCGAATACTGGGGGCATGAGGCCAGCTACCTTTGCGCCGAGCTTGTGCCGAGTTTGATCCCTTGGCAGCGCCGACGTTGGGTGGACCGTTCGGAACACTTCACCGATTCGCAGCACCAGCTCAGCGACGCGATCCTCTCTTACTTGAAGCAGAGACCGGGCGTTACGGCACGGGAGATCAGTAAGGCCTTGGAGGTTCCGGCCACGACGGACCGCGAACACTGGGGATGGAACTGGAACGAGACCAAGGTTATTACCGAGTCGCTGTTCGCGCGGGGAAAGATCTTGTCGCTCGGGCGAAACCAGCACTTTGAACGTCGCTTCGCCTTAGCCGAGCACGTGATCGGACGGCCACTGGAAGCCGAGGAGTCGGAGATTGCGTTACGTCGGCTCGTGATCGCGTCGCTGCAAGCCCAAGGGCTCGGGACAGCGCACTGCGTCGCCGACTATTTTCGGCTTCCGGTGCAACCTGTGCGCCAGGTGCTTCGCAGCATGGTGGATGAGGGATCCGTTGTGCTAGCGAGCGTGGCGGATATTGCGGAGGCGGTGTATCTGTTGCCGGAAACGCGTATCCCCAGAAAAATCGATGATCAGCTCCGGCTACTCTCGCCCTTCGACCCGATGATTATCAATCGACGCAGGTTAGCGAAATTCTTCGGCTTTGATTACCGCGTCGAAATTTACGTGCCACAGGCGCAACGTCGATACGGATATTATGTTTTTCCGATCCTGCGCGGCGATCGATTCATTGGTCGCGTCGACCTAAAAGCCGACCGAGCGGCAGGTTGTCTTCGGGTGCAGTCCTATCATCCGGAAGGGGAGGATGACGGCACGCATCGGAGTCTGTTGCTTGATGAATTGAACGAGATGGCGCGTTGGCTGAGCTTGGACCGCGTCGAACATCGGCTGTGAAACAGCTGATGGTCAGTCGATATTATTCCGCGAATGGCTGACGCACGAACTAAATCGCCGAAGGGCGAGTAATCCTCACGTAGACTGTATTTGGCCAGATTTCCTGCGCTTTAGATAATGGGAGCAACCACGTGGCATCACTGCTTGAACGAATTCTTCGGACCGGCGACAAAAAGACCCTCAAGAAGCTGCGGGCCTATGCCGACACCATCAATACGCTGGACGAGGAATTCCGGCAGCTCTCCGATGCCGAGCTGAAGAATGAAACCCAGAAGTTCAAGGAACGCCTGGCCAATGGTGAGTCGCTAGATTCGCTCTTGCCCGAGGCATTCGCCACCGTCCGTGAGGCCGCCGATCGTGTGCTGGGCATGCGTCACTTCGACGTCCAGCTCATGGGTGGAGCGGCACTCCACATGGGCAACATCGCCGAAATGCGAACTGGTGAAGGTAAAACTCTGGTCGCCACCGCGCCGGCTTATCTAAACGCGCTCACCGGCAAGGGCGTTCACGTGGTGACCGTTAACGACTTCTTGGCCGAGTACCAGTCGGACCTTATGGGTCGTGTTTTCCGCTTCCTGGGTCTGACCACCGGTTGTATCTTGGCCAACATGGACCCGGCGGCGCGTCGCAAGCAGTACGCCGCGGACATCACCTACGGTACGAACAACGAATTTGGCTTCGACTACCTGCGCGACAACATGGCGTGGAGCCGAGATGAGTTGGTTCAGCGCGGGCACAACTTTGTCATCGTCGATGAGGTCGACTCGATCCTGATCGATGAAGCACGTACGCCTCTGATCATCTCCGGACAGGCCTCGGGGGATGTGAACCGCTGGTACACCGAATTCTCCAAGATCGTGAATCGGCTGAAGCGAGATGAAGACTACGAGGTCGACGAGAAGAAGCGCACCGTCGGTGTCCTCGAGGAAGGTATCGAAAAGGTCGAGGACCACCTCGGGATCGATAACCTCTACGAGTCCAACAACACCCCGCTGATTGGTTTCTTGAACAACGCCATCAAGGCCAAGGAACTGTTCAAGAAGGATAAGGACTACGTCGTTGTGAACGGCGAGGTCATGATCGTCGATGAGCACACCGGCCGTGCGTTGCAGGGACGTCGCTACTCGGAGGGTATGCACCAGGCCATCGAAGCCAAAGAAGGCGTCGAGATTAAGGCCGAAAACCAGACGCTGGCCACCATTACCCTGCAGAACTACTTCCGCATGTACGACAAGATCTCGGGCATGACCGGTACCGCGCAGACCGAGGCCGCCGAATTCATGGGGACCTACCAACTTGGCGTTGTCGAGATTCCTACGAATAAGCCGGCGATCCGCCAAGATCAGTCGGACTTGATCTACAAGAACGAAATCGCGAAGTTCGACGCGGTCGTTGAGGATATTGCCGAGCGCCACAAGACCGGACAGCCAATTCTGGTGGGTACCACCAGCGTGGAGAAGAGCGAATACCTCTCCCGACTGCTGGCGAAGAAGGGCATCCGACATGAGGTGCTCAACGCAAAGCAGCACGCTCGCGAGGCTGCCGTGGTCGCGATGGCCGGTCGTAAGGGTGCGGTCACCGTGGCTACCAATATGGCCGGTCGCGGTACCGATATTATGCTCGGTGGTAACGCCGAGTTCTTGGCCGTCGCCGAAATGGAACGCCGCGGCCTGGATCCCGAGAACAACACCGAAGAGTACGAAAAGCAGTGGGACGAGGTCTTTGCTAATGCGAAGAACACCGTCGCAGCCGAAGCCAAGGAAGTCGCCGAGCTCGGCGGCCTGTATGTACTGGGTACCGAGCGTCACGAGTCGCGGCGTATCGATAACCAGCTCCGTGGTCGTGCCGGCCGTCAGGGCGACCCGGGTGAATCGCGCTTCTACCTTTCGATGACCGATGACCTGATGCGCCGTTTCAACTCGGCACTGGCCGAACGCATCATGAACAACCCGACGATGCCCGACGACGTGGCCCTGGAATCGAAGATGGTTTCAAAGGCCATCGAGTCGGCGCAGGCACAGGTTGAAGGCGTCAACGCCGAACAGCGTAAGAATGTGCTCAAGTACGACGACGTGATGAACCGTCAGCGTCAGGCTATTTACGATGATCGTCGTTCCATTCTTGAGGGCGATGACATCCACGAGAAGGTCGAGCACTTCCTTGAAGACGTGGTCAAGGCCATGGTGGTCGAGGCTACCGCGATCGGTAACCCGGATGAGTGGGATCTGAAGCAGCTGTGGACGAATTTCAAGCAGCTCTACCCGATCTCCTTGTCCATTGACGAGGTCATCGAGGAAGCCGGTGGTAAGGCACACTTGACCGCCGAGTTCCTTGAACGCGAAATTCATTCCGACGCACAACACCAATACCGCGCCCGCGAGGCAGCCGTTGGCGCTGGAACCATGCGCGATCTAGAGCGTCGTGTGGTGCTCTCAACCATTGGTCGTAAGTGGCAGGAACACCTGTACGAAATGGACTACCTCAAGGAAGGTATCGGCCTTCGAGCCATGGCGCAGCGTGATCCGCTGGTGGAGTACCAGCGCGAGGGTTACAACATGTTCCAGGCGATGATGGAATCCATCCGCGAGGAGAGCATTGGCACCCTGTTCAATCTGGAGATTCCGGATGCGGAGGCACAGAGCGCCCCGGTGCAGGCTCCGGCGAAGCCGCAGAACCTGCAGTTTACCGGTCCCGACGAAGACGGACAGGCAAGTGTCACCCGCCAGCAGGCTGCCTCGGAAAAGCCTGCAAAGACCAAGGGTAAGAAGAAGAGCAAGAAGCGCTAGAGAACTTCAAGGCTAGTTACTTGCCAGCGTCCGTGCCAGCGCTCAACCCGGAGCGCTACGGCACGGACGCGGTCTTTAAAGGCCAGAATGCTCGTGCATTCAAAAGCGTCGGCCGAGTTGCGCGAGAGGTGTACCGAGCGTATTGCGCAGTGGCAAAAGTCCGCCGCGCCCGCATGATCTGCACATTGCAGAATTCGTTGGTGGCGTAGTTTTTCCACGCAGGTGGGTTCCACGGCGAAGGCCAACTGTTGCAGAGATCGATAGCCAGCGAGGATTTCGAAGACGGCACGTGAAATGGCGTGGACCAGTTTGACCACCCGGATGTGGTCGGATTCGAGCGTATCGGGACGTCGAAAAATGTGGTTGAGTGAGCGGACCAGATGTGTCGGCGATTCGCCGGCGACGGGCGCAGAATGTTCATCGGCTATCAGTGTCGAGGATGCCGCTGGCACGGTAGGCGCTTCGCTAGTGATGGTCATGGCCTGACTCCTTGATCGTAGTTGGGGTGGGGAGTTGGAGCGTGGTGCCGATGCGCAGTACATCGGGGTCGGTGCCAATGCGGTCTCGATTGGTGCGATAAATCTGTGGCCAGTACGCGGCAATATCTGCGACCGTGGCCTGCGCGCCAAGGTGCTTAGCGGCAATGCTCCACAGCGAGTCGCCGGCAACAACGACCGTTTCCGGGGGTTCTGCTGACCGCTTCTTCGCTTGTGGAGCCTCCGAAATCAGCCGGCTAATGGGCACCGACACTCGGTGAGGAAGCCATTGCGGACTCGGAGCCTCAAGTGTTTCGTTCGGCGCCGCGAGTCTGTCGATTCCACGACTGGTTGTGGTCTCTCCCGAAACTAGGGTCACTTCGCCCTGCGGGGACAGCCCCCACGCGCCGGGTTGGCTAGCCGGTAGGGCGGTGAGCAAGAGTGATCCGGTAAGGGCCGAACCGAGTAGGGTGCGCACGGTGCGAGGCGCGATGCTGTAGCAAAGCCGTAGTCCGAGAGTGTGTCCGCGACGCGCCGCCAGCAGGGCCAGACGCACAGTGAGAATCACGGCCCCATACAGCCCTGCCAGCATGAGCATGGCCGCAATCGCCAGGCGTTGTACATCATTGGCGAGCGGGGACAGGTCCACCAGGAGCAGGTCTTGGTGACGTAGGCACTGCCGCAGGGTGAGTGCGGCTATGAAAACGATGCCGACACCGAGCGCCAATTTTGCTAGCTTGACTGCCATTACTACTCATCTACTTTCATTTGATGCTATTTGATGAAAGTTGAGCATCATTGTGCCACCTAAGTACGTTGGTGGGAACCTCTTGGGGATTATTTGTTGAACTCGTACAGTGAGCACATGCGTTGGGAGAAATTGTTCGAAGACCTCGAGACTCAGTTCGAAGCTCAACTAGCCGAAGATGCCCGCCAAGAGGTCGCCGAGGGGCTACGTGTGGAGAAGGCACGTCAGACGTTGACCGAGCGGCTTCTCTGGGCGGTAGGGCAGCAAGTAGTCCTCGAGTTGCCAACGGTCGGGGATTGCCGCGGCCGACTCCTTACGGTCGGTGATGGCTACCTGAGTCTCGACTGCGTGGGAAAGCTCTACGTCGTAACCTTTGCGGCGTTGCGCTTTATCCGCACCAGCTCGCGGATGCTTCGCCGGGGTGAGGCCTCGCGAGTTTCGCTCAACGCCGTCTTACGGGCCGCACTTCGCGACCGCTCGCACGTGCAACTGCACGCCAGCGATGGCACACACCTTGGAAGCGGGCGCCTGATACAAGTTGGCGCAGACTTTGTGGAACTTCATGCGCACCCGCTCGGAGAATTTCCCCGTTCGGATCGTCCCGACCATCAGTATTTGCTGCCGACGGCGAATCTCGGTTGGGTCGTGGCCACAGACTGGGATTAATCAACAACCCGAAAGTGGATCTTCACAGCTCACGCTTGGTGTCGTAGGCTCACGAACTATAACTGAAACTGACGTTCACGCTTCAGGAGGCCACCATGGGCAGCGAGCAACCCGGTGATGGACTTTCGTCACGTACCGCGGTGCGGCATAAACGGCCCACCTGGAAAGACCCCCGCTTGGCCCTCGGCATCGTCCTTGTCGTGGCGTCAACCGCCGGCACCGTGGTTTTGATCGAGGAGCTCAACAGCACTACCGGCGTCTACGTCAGTACGCGAAATATCACCTTGGGCGAGGAGCTCAGCACCGACAATCTTCGAACGGAAGAAGTCCGCCTAGGAGAGCTGACGCAGAACTACTTGCCCGCCGATCCGAAACTGCTCGAAGGCGTACGGTCCAATGGATTTATCGCCGCAGGGCAACTGATCCCACGCAATGCGGTGGCACGCAGCGAACTGGGCTCGCGGCGTCCGATCAATGTAGACCAGCCCCTCGACCTGAGTCCGGCCATTACCGCGGGAAGCTTCGTTGATGTGTGGATCGCGGAGAAGGCCGAGCGTGGTCAAGGGTTTAACTCACCCACCCGCCTAGCTGAAATGATCGAGGTGTCCCGACGGACTGCCCGCGACGGCGGGCTCGTTGGACAGGGCGGCACGAATCTCGAGCTACTCGTAGAACCGGATTATCTCGACGCGCTACTGCAGGCGCTGGCTAACGAATCACGAATTATCGTGGTTTATAACCCGCTAGGGGAACGTTCATGAGTATCCCGGTAGTCGTGCTTGGTGGGGACGAGCTGCTAATCCGGCGCATCGAGGGTCACCGCGGAGAGCTGGTTGTCACACGCGTCTGCGAAGAGATGAGCGAAGCCGTTGCCCTGTGCGCGGCGGGCGGTGCCAGTGTCCTTCTCGTAGCCCAGACAAGCCTGATGCCATCGCCTGAGCAAATCGATTTGGTCGTCGCCCAGCGTGTCATCTTGGCAGTCCTCGTCGAGGACGATGACGAGCGTGCGCTCGCCGAGGACATCGTCCGATTTTCACCCGATGCCGCCGCCGAAGTGTTGGAAGCGGGAATTACCGATGCCCTGGAGAAGTTGGACTTCCCTGATGTGCCAGATGTGGGAGCAGGGCAGACCGGACAGAACGGTCGCGTAGTTTGCTTCTGGGGAGCGCCCGGCGCACCCGGGCGCAGCACCGTTTCGTTGAACTATGCGGCGGAGGCGGCCAACGCGGGGGAGTCGGTTGTGCTCATTGACGCCGATACCTATGCTGCTTCAATTGCGTCTCTGCTGGGGCTCATGGAGGAATCCGCTGCCGTGGTGCAACTGTGCCGAGCCGTAGACGGTGTGGGCGCCGACGCTCTGCGCATGGAAGCGCAGTGCCTCAATGTTCGTGTGGGTGATGCCAATTTGAGCGTCGCAACCGGCATTCCCCGGGCAAGTCGCTGGCCCGAGGTTCGCCCAAGCGCCTTGCGCAAGGCGGTGACCTTGTTGCGGCAACGATTCGACCGTGTCGTCGTCGATCTCTCATCCTGTATTGAGACCGATGAGCAATTGAGTTTCGACACGCACGCTCCGCAACGAAATGGCGTCCCGCTGGAGCTCATGCGTATCGCCGACGAGGTCGTTATGGTTGTCGCGGCCGACAGTATTGGCGTGCCTCGGGCCATCCGCGCACTCGATGAACTCGACGAGCAAGTCCCCGGGGCACCGGTGAAGATCTTGTTCAATAAGGTCAGTGCCGCCGGGGTGGGTGCGAGTCCGCAACGAAGGCTTGCGGAGGCTTGGCAGCGCTTTGGTCCGATGCACCCGGTGATTGGCTATTTGCCCAATGACGCTACCGTTTGCGATGCGGCAGTGTTGGCTGGGAGCCCGCTGTTGGAGATCTCTCCACGGTGTTCGTTGCGCCGCGAAATTCGAGCGATTCTTGGCCATTCTGGGGGAAAATCCAGGCATGGCCGAGGTCGATTGTTGCTCGGCGCACGTAAGTGAACTATCGACGGTCAAACGCGATAGGGTTGTGCTACCGGACATCCGCAAAGATGCGGATACGTTGAACTTCATTCTTGGAGGCGTTCAGTTGAACTCGTCGGAATCCAGCATGTCTGAATCATTCATGGATGCGACTCTCACCCCACAACTGGTGAGCGAGTACTATGGCCAAATCGCGCGAGAGGACGTTGCGGCCTATTCGCCCGACGAACTCGAATCTCGGGTGGCGGCTCACCTAGAGGTTGGATTTAGCCGTGAGCCAGAAACCGCGAATGTCGCGGTTACCCGGAACGACGGGTTGTCGGTGGTGCATATTGTCACCGACGATATGCCCTTCCTGGTTGATTCGGTTACTAGCGAACTGGTGCGTCTCGAAGCGCCAATCCAGCTCGTGGTACACCCAACTTTCGTGGTCTCACGTGATTTGGAACAGGGCGATATCAAGTCCCTGAAAAGCACCGGTACCCAACTGATCGCTAGCGGCGACACCGCCGCGCACTCTGATCTCAGCGGACTACTGAATCCCAACTCGAACACCAAGGTGGAGTCCTGGATTTCGGTGGAACTGGCCACGGAGATCAGCGATGAGATGGCCAAGACCATCGTTGAGGGACTGCAGAAGGTTCTTGCAGACGTACGCGTCTCGGTCGAAGACTGGCCGGCCATGCTCGATCGCGCCCACGAGGTTGCCGCGACCCTCGAGCAGACCGTTGGTAGCGAAGAAATCCCGGATCTTGACCAAGCCGTTGAGCTGCTGAACTGGATGACCGACGGACGATTCACGTTCCTCGGCTACCGCGAATACGATCTGGTCACCGAGCACGGCGAGGACGTCCTGCGCGCCCGCGAGGACAGCGGGCTGGGATTGATGCGCGAATCCGGAGACCCCGGTGTGCTGCACCTGACCAAGCGCGGCCGAGCCACCGCTCGAGAAAAGCGCGCACTGGTGCTGACCAAGGCCAATACGCGTTCGACCGTGCACCGTGGCGTGTACCTGGACTACGTAGGTATCAAGAGCTTCGACGCCAATGGCGAAGTCAACGGCGAGCGTCGCTTCATCGGCCTGTTCTCTTCGACGGTGTACACCTCCAGTGTCAAGAGCATCCCGGTCGTGCGCGAAAAGGTTGAAGCGGTACTGCGCAATACAGGTTTCGCCTCGGATTCCCACTCGGGTAAAGACATTGTCACCATTCTCGAGTCCTACCCGCGTGACGAGCTGTTCCAGATTTCCGTTGAAGATCTGACCAACATCGCGCTGGGTATCTTGCGTCTGCAGGAGCGTCGTCGCACCTCGGTCTTCCTGCGTACCGAGGACTATGGCCGATTCGTCACCGCAATGATCTTCATTCCGCGTGATCGTTTCTCCACGGAGATCCGCTACCGCGTCGAAGAGGTCCTTGAAGAGAGCTTCAATCCTGAGTTCAAGGAGTACGAGCTTCAGCTGGGCACCGGCTCACTGGTGCGCCTGTTCTACCGCCTGCGCCTGCAAAAGCACGGTCAGGCTCCGGTGGTTGACCGGCTGAGCCTCGAAGACAAGATCGCCAAGGCCGTTCGCTCTTGGGGCGAAGCGATCACCGACACCGCACGCGAAAGCATGGAAACCACGACGGCACGTCGAGTTTCCAGCACGTGGTCTGAGGCTTTCCCCGCCTCCTACAAGGTGCAGTTCGATATCCAGGACGCGCTGGACGATATCGACCTGCTCAGCGAGCTCGAGCAGCCTGAACGCAAGGGCCCGGTTGTCTCGTTCTACACGCCGTCCGTCGATGAAGACTCGCTCGTCTCGGTGCGCATGAAGATTTTTGTCGACGAGCCGCTGCTGCTTTCACGCATCCTGCCGGTATTGCAGGATCTGGGGCTCGACGTTGTCGACGAGCGCCCCTACGAACTGAATCCGGCCGGTGTCGGACAGCGTTACATCTACGACATGGGCCTGAAGCTCGACGAGCGCATGGACTTCGTCTCGGTGCAGGAAAAGGTTGCTGCCGCCTACACCGCGGTCGTCAACCAGGACGCCGAGTCGGATAAGCTCAACGCACTGGTCCTGCGTGAAGGCTTGTCATGGCAGGAAGTTGCCATGTTGCGCGCCTACACCCACTACCTGCTTCAGCTTGGCGTGCCGAATTCCACGGTGTTCATCGCCGACACGCTGGTCGCCAACGCCGCGGTCACCCATGGCATCGTGAACCTGTTCCACGCGACCTTCGATCCGGCCCTGAGCCCGGAGGAGTCCGCGACCGCACGCGATCTCGCACACGAGCAGATTCGTGAGGCCCTCGAGTCCGTGCCGACCCTCGATGCCGATACCTTGCTGCGTCGCATCGTGAAGGTTATCGAAGCAACGAAGCGAACCAACTACTACGCCGCCAAGCAGGCCCTGGGCTTCAAGCTGGCTCCGCGCGAGATTGACTTCGCGCCGTTCCCACGCCCCATGCATGAACTGTGGGTGTACTCGCCACGCGTCGAAGGCGTGCACTTCCGTTTCGGCGCGGTCGCCCGTGGTGGCTTGCGCTGGTCGGACCGTCGAGAGGATTTCCGCACCGAAGTTCTGGGTCTGGTCAAGGCTCAGATGGTCAAGAACTCGGTGATTGTTCCTACCGGCGCCAAAGGCGGATTCTTTGCCAAGCAGCTGCCCAACCCGGCCGTTGACCGTGGTGCTTGGATGGAAGAAGGCAAGGGCGCATACCGCGTCTTCATCCGCACCCTGCTGGATCTGACCGACAATGTCATCACCGATGAGTCCGGCGAACGCACCGTTCCGCCGGTGGATGTGGTGCGCCGTGACGGCGACGACTCCTACTTGGTGGTCGCAGCCGATAAGGGTACGGCGAGCTTCTCCGATATCGCCAACTCCATTTCGGAGGAGAAGCATCACTGGTTGGGCGACGCATTCGCCTCGGGCGGCTCGGTAGGTTACGACCACAAGGCCATGGGTATTACCGCCCGCGGCGCCTGGGAGTCCGTGAAGCGTCACTTCTTCGAACTTGGCCTCGACACCCAGCGTGAAGAATTCACCGCCGTGGGTATCGGTGACATGTCCGGCGACGTCTTCGGCAATGGCCTGCTGCGCACCAAGACCGTGAAGCTGGTCGCGGCATTCGACCACCGCGATATCTTCTTGGATCCGAATCCGGATCCCGAGGTTTCCTTTGCCGAACGTCAGCGGTTGTATGATCTGCCGCGCTCTTCCTGGGCTGACTACAACAAGGAACTCATCTCGGCCGGTGGCGGTGTCTACTCGCGCAGCCTGAAGTCCGTGCCGATTAGCGCCGAGGTGCGCGAAGCTCTGGGCCTGGACGCCAATGTCGTGAAACTCAGCCCGAATGAGTTGCTCAAGGCAATTCTCGCGGCCGATGTTGACCTGCTCTACAACGGCGGTATCGGTACCTACATCAAGTCCAGCGTCGAGACCCACTCGCAAGTCGGCGACCGCGCCAACGACGCCATCCGTGTGGATGGCAAGCAGGTCCGGGCCAAGGTCATCGGCGAAGGCGGCAACTTGGGTATGACCCAGCTTGGCCGTATCGAGGCCGCCCGCCACGGCGTGTTGCTCAACACCGACGCGATCGATAACTCCGCCGGTGTGGACACCTCGGACCGCGAAGTGAACATCAAGATCTTCGTGGACCGTCAGGTCAAGGCCGGTGCCATCGCCCCCGAGCATCGCGCCGAATTCCTCTTGAAGATGACCGACACCGTTGGCGATTTGGTGTTGCGCACCAACGCCGATCAGAACGTATTGCTCGTCAACGAGAAGCACGCGGCACTCACGTGGGCCCCGGCCTATGAGCGCTTGATGCAGTGGCTTGAGGAGCATGCTGATCTGAACCGCGAGTTGGAATTCCTGCCTACCGCGGAGCAGTTGGAAGAACGTCGCACCAACGGTGAGCCGATGACGGCACCGGAACTGTCGGTGCTGGCCGCCTACGCCAAGATCCAGTTGGCAGGGGCCCTCGCCGATTCGGATATGGCCGACGACCCGTACTTCGCCGCCACCTTGCGCCGCTACTTCCCGCAGGAACTGGTCGAGCGTTTTGGCGACGATATCCAGTCGCATCCGTTGCGCCGGGAGATCATTGCCACCGTCGTCGCCAACGAAGTCGTGAACATCGGCGGCATCACCTACATTTTCCGTGCAATGGAAGAGACCGGCGCCAGCGAAGTTCAGATTGCCAAGGTGTTCTGCGCCCTGCGCGAGATCTACGGATTCGACAAGCAGTTCGCCATGATTAACGAACAGCCGGCCGGCACCGACCTGGATCACTGGGGTCAGCAGCATCACGACCTGCGCCGTCTGCTGGACCGTGCAACGCGCTGGTTCATTAACCACGTCGACGAGCAGCTGCTGGTCGAGGAAGCCGTCAACCGCTTCGGGCCAACGGTGGCGAGCCTGCGTGGTCAACTGCCGACCCTGTTGCGCGGCGTCGACCAGGAGCGTTTCCAGCAGTGGCGGGCCGAGGCCCTCGAGAAGGGTGTCAGCGAGCAGCTGGCCGAAACCTGGGCTACCCAGTTCGAGTCCTACGCCTTGTTGGACATCGCCGGTTACGTGACACGTTCGGAACTCGAGGCGCGTTTGGTCGCCGAGACCTACTACGCACTGTTCGCACGATTCGACGTCGACAACCTGCTGAACCGCATCACCTCGCTGCCACGTGCTGACCGCTGGCAAGCCCTGGCTCGTGGCGCGATGCGCGACGATCTATACACGACCATCATCGACATCACGGCCAACGTGTTGGAGATCGGTGCCGACGTGGCCGATATTGACGAGCGTGTTGCACAGTGGGAGGAAGCGAACGCGACTAACCTTGAACGTGCGGAGAGCATGTTCGCCGAGGTGAACTCGCTGGCCCGCGACGATATGGCGTCGCTGTCAGTGGCTCTACGCCTGCTGCGTTCCGTCGTTCGAAGGTAAGTATCTATGGCCCTCATCACCGAGCAATTGCGCCAACATGCCGACTTGAAGCCCGGTGATGAGGACTGGCTCCACCTGTTGGTGGGGGACTGGCAGCTGGTCGCGGACCTCGCGTTCGCCGACCTGGTGCTCTGGTTCCCCACCGGCGATGGATCCTATGTTGCGCTGGCTCATGTGCGTCCCTCCACCTCGCACACGTCATTCCACACGGACTTCGTGGGGGAGCGCATCCGTAAAGATTTGCGGATCATGGTGGACGAAGCCTGGCAGACGCTAGAGATTCAGCGCTCCACAGCCATCCCCAGCACCGAGATTATTCTGGGCCAGCCCAGCGTGCAGGCAGTACCGATGGCCCGCGAGGGACGCCCCATCGCGGTGATCACCACGCACTACGATCAGTCGCCAAGCCGCACCCCGTCTAATTTGGAGCTGGTGTATCGGCAAAGCGCCGAAGATCTGCTGGTGATGGGCACGCGCGGTTTGTGGCCCGATTTTGCTAGCCCCACCGGGTCACGGCGCGGCGCGCCGCGTGTCGGCGATGGCTTTATCCGGCTGAACACCGAAGGGGTCGTCGAATACGCCAGTCCCAATGCGGTCTCCGCCTTCCGCCGACTGGGTGCCGCGGAAGTATTGCAAGGCCAACCGCTGGCAGAACTGACCATGGCTCTAGTGCGCAATCGACGCGTAGTCGATGAGACGTTGCCGCTGGTGCTTCAGGGCAAGATGCCCTGGCGTACCGAAGTGGAATTTCACGGGGTCACGCTGTCGCTTCGGGCCATTCCCTTGCGCGACGCCAAGCGCCGTTTCGCCGCGCTCGTGCTGTGCCGCGATGTCACCGAGTTGCGTCGGCGGGAGAAGGAGCTCGTCTCCAAGGACGCCACCATTCGCGAGATCCACCACCGAGTGAAGAACAACCTGCAAACGGTGGCGGCCCTGCTGCGCATGCAGTCGCGGCGCATGGATTCTCCCGAAGGTAAACAGGGGCTCGAACAGGCCATGCGCCGAGTCTCCACGATTGCATCCGTGCATGACTTCTTGTCCAAGGGACTGAACGAGAGCGTCAAGTTCGACGATCTGATGGATCGCCAGTTCCGGCTCATCGTCGAGATTGCCTCCCCGGAACAGCGTGTCACCACGCGCCGTGAGGGGGAGTTCGGGATGCTTCCGGCGGACCTTGCGACTCCGCTGTCGCTGGTGATTAACGAGTTGGTGACCAATGCGGTGGAGCACGGTCTTGCGGGGCGTGATGGCACCGTGATCCTGCATGCTGCACGCTACCGTGGAGCCGACGCCCGCAACTGGTTGAAGGTCGTTATCAGCGATGACGGGCATGGATTGCCGCCCGAACCGCGGCGCCAGGGCCTAGGGCTACAGATTGTGCAGACTCTCGTCTCCGGTGAGCTCTCCGGAGACATCCAGTGGCTGCCTGCGCCCGATGGCGGGACTCAAGTTGAGATCAACTTGCCGCTGGATATCGAGCGTCGCTAAGGAGTTAACGACGTAGGGGGTGGATCCACTCAAATGTGGATCCACCCCCTACGTTTTGGCGCCGTCGCGCTTTTAGCGGAAGCGCTTCATATGCGCCTTGACGCTGGCGACGTAGTGCTTCGTGTCCTCGTACATGCCGTACTTACGCACACCGCCGAGCCCCTGGTAGTAGGCCGCAATGGCGTGATCCAAGTTGTCGGTGTTGTCCAGGTTGTACGCGATGGTGGCCACGCCGGCGGTCACGTTGTCCTGCGGGTTGAGCAAGTTCAGCTGGCGCCCGATGCGTCCGGAAATCCATTCGCCGGTGGAGGGGATGACCTGCATGACGCCCAGTGCGTTGGCTGGGGACACCGCCCGCATGTTGAAGCCGGATTCCTGGTAGGCGTGGGCCAACGCCAGTGCAGGGTCAACACCCATGGACTGGGCGGTTGAACGCACCATCGCTTCCATCTGGCCTCGGCTGGGCACATCCATGGCGTCGAGCTTGTTCTTGTTCTCGTTGGCGTTGTCGACGGTGGTCTCGGGGTAGGTGCGTCCGTTGAAGGAGTTGCCGATCTTGCGCGTCTCCTTCTTGACCTCACCGCTCGGTGCGACGGAGGAGCCGGACAGCTTCAGCTGGGTGCCGATCTTCAAGGGAGCGTCGACACTTACGTGCGGATTCAGATCCAGCAGCTGTGAAAGCCGCATCCCGTGGGAGTTGGCAATCTGGCCCAAGGTATCGCCAGCCTTGACGGTGTAGGTCGAGGTCTTGGTCTTCGACGGGGCCTGTGGCTTGGAGTTGTTCGAGCCACCAGTTTTTTGACCCGAGACGACCAGAGTCTTCCCGACGTAAATGGTGTCGCTGACTCGCATGTTGTTCTTGGCGGCCAAGTCCTTGGTGCTCATGCCGAACTTGTGAGCAATGCCCGAGAGGGTGTCACCGGACTGAATGGTGTACGTTCCGTTGCCACTCTTCGTGGGGGTGCTCTTGCCGGTTGACTTGGTCTCCGAGCTGGATCCTGCGCCCACGCGAATCTTGTCGCCCGGGTGGATCACCGAGTTCTTGCTGAGCTTCGGGTTGAGCTTGAGCAGCTCCGCCAGCGATAGCTTGTGCTTGTAGGCGATGCCGCCCAAGGTATCGCCTGAGGTCACGGTGTAGCTGGAGCCGCCACTGGACTTGGGGGCCGGGCCGCTCTTGTGCTGTTGTGGGGCGCTCTTCTGGCCATCCACGAGCAGCTTGTCGCCAGGGAAGATCTTGGAGGAACGCGAAAGGTCGTTCTTCTTCAGCAGGCTATCGAGAGACAGCTTGTGCTTGTAAGCAATGCCGCTGAGGGTATCGCCGGACTTGACCGTGTAGTACGTGGCCTTGGTCTTCGACGACGAGGTCTTCTTGGGGCTTGACGAGCCCGACGAGTCGCCCGAAATCTTGAGCTTCTGACCAGCGACAATGTGATCGCCCTTGATGTCGTTGAGCTTACGCAGCTTATCAACGGTGGTGTCGTACTCCCGGGCGATGCTCCAGAGCGAGGCGCCCTCGGGAACCGTGATTTCGCTGACGGAGCGATGTGCCGGCAACCCGAGCGTTGTCACGCTCGAAGAGAGTAGATGGGCCTTGATGTGCTGCTCGGCCTTTTTGACGGTTTGCGGATTTACCGACTTGGGCGCGAATGCCTGGGTCTTAGAGGTCTCCACGGGTAGTGCCATGGCGGGCGCGGCCGCGAGGCTACCAATGACGGCTGCCGGAATGGATGCGGTAGCCACGACACCTAAGGCATGCATAGCAACATGTTTCGACTCTGGGGACATTTGGGGGTTCCTCATATCAAAAGTTGTGGGCAACGATCCGCGCATAACAAACGACCAGCCACTGGCAATTAGTTCGTGATGCAATTGTTATCAAAGTGATACTTGTGAATTTACACTACTAATGAGTCGCAAGGAAACCAGTGTGACTGGATTGGCGAAAGTTTTTTTGTCCACGACCCATGTGGGAACCTAGTGGAGTGAGTGATATCGAAAAATTGGTCGGTGAATGGCTGACCTTGCCGGATCTGGCGGAGCTACTGGATATTGATATTCGTCGTGTCCATCGACTCGTTGACGAGCGCGCCATCGTCGTGTTGCGCGTGGGCGAACGCGGCATCAAGAGCGTGCCTGCACAGTTCGTCCAGGACGGGGCAATCGTCGAAAGTCTAAAGGGCACTCTTTCGGTGCTGCGGGACTCTGGATTCTCCGATGAAGAAGCCGTGCAGTGGTTGTTTACCGAAGACGACAGTCTGCCCGGAACACCCATGCACTGCCTTCGCACGGGGCGTAAAACGGAGATTCGTCGCCGTGCGCAGGCTCTGGGCTGGTAACCCCTGAGCGACCAACAGTGTTAAAGCCTCAGGGTCAGAACCGGAAGGTTCTGACCCTGAGGCTTTTGACGTTACTTAGCTCGTTTGGTGACCGCGTCACTGAGCCAGCGCAGACCGGTATGAGCTAAACGGTCGATCCCGAGCTCATCCAAGGCCTGCAGGGCCTGTGCGGTGAGCGCGTCGATGCTTTCCTCGGTAGCCGCCAGGGCGCCGCTGTCGCGCAAAATGCCGCTGAGCCGCGACACTTCGTGCTCCGATAGGTCACGGGCACCGAGGCGCGTCTGAATAAATTCCACCTCGTCATCGCTGGCCAACGAAAGGGCGTGGGCGATGATCTCGGTTCGCTTTCCCTCGCGCAGGTCATCGCCTGCTGGCTTCCCGGTAATCGAGGGGTCTCCAAAGACTCCGAGCACGTCGTCTCGAAGCTGAAAAGCTTCGCCGAGCGGTAATGCGAAATTGCCATAGGCGGCTAGCAGGTGCTCGTCGGCACCTCCCAAGGCTCCGCCGAGCAATAGGGGATTTTCAGTGGAATACTTCGCAGACTTGTAGCGCACGATGGTTCGGGCGCGCTTGACCGCTTCGGCGGGGTCGTAGACCGACCCCGCGAACTCCTCGAGTACATCCAGGTACTGACCGGCCATAACCTGCGTGCGCATGGAATTGAAGATTCGTCGCGCCGCATGGCCGTCTCGGTCGATGGAAGAGAAAACCTCTTCACTGAGCGACAGGCACAGATCCCCGGTGAGAATAGCGCTCGCCGCTCCGTAACGGACGGCGTCCCCGCTGAGGCCCAAGCGGGCATGCTGCGCCTCGAAGCGCTTATGTACGCTTGGCTGTCCGCGTCGCGTATCCGAATTGTCGATGAGGTCATCGTGGATCAGAGCCGCTGCCTGGAAGAGTTCTAGGGAAACGCCGACCTTGACAATGTCCTGCGACTGTTCGGGACCTCCAGCACCACGGAATCCCCAGTAGGCAAAGAGTGGGCGAAGACGTTTTCCGCCGGCCGAGAGGTCTTTAATCGCGCGGACAATCTCAGTGGCGGAGTTCGTGATTTGCGCGACTTCCTGTTCCTTGAGATCCAAGAACTCGGTCAGTGACTCGGCCACCGAGGATGCATAGGCGATGCTTAAGCGCCCTGCTTCTTTTTCGAGAGCGGTGGATGAATCGGGGAGCGACATTCGACATCTTTTCTACACAAGGCAATATCGGACATCTTCAGCTTACCTTGCACGGTGGTGGTGGCCGGTGTCGAGACAGCTAGGGGGCTCGGTGCTCACTGTCGGGGTCGGGAATTAGACTATTGGCATGGAAACCGGCCCCGAGCGCGCAATCTTGCATGTGGATATGGATGCGTTCTTCGTGTCGGTGGAACGGCTTTACGACCCAGAGCTGGCCTCCCGCCCGGTGATCGTCGGTAGCCCGCAAGGGCGTAGCGTCGTGTTGTCGGCGTCCTATGATTGCCGCGCACTGGGCGTACGCTCGGCCATGCCCATGAGTAAGGCCATGGCTCTGGCGCCACACGCTGTCATTGTCCCGCCACATCGGGAACGCTACGAGGCGGCTTCGCGGGCCGTGATGGAGTATTTCGCCACGATCACACCGCTACTAGAACAGGTCAGTATCGACGAGGCCTTCCTCGACGTTACCGGTTCCATGCGCCTGCTTGGTGGGCCGGTGAATATTGCTCACCAGATTCGTCAGTACATTGCACACAACCTCGGGCTGCCTTCCAGTGTTGGCATTGCCAGAAATAAGTTCGTAGCCAAGCTGGCGTCCACTCGGGCCAAACCCAACGGTCTCATTGTCGTTCCTCCCGAACGGACGTTGGAGTTTCTTCACGAACTACCTATCGCGCATATGTGGGGAGTCGGAGCGAAGACCCGTGAGCAACTGCTCACCATGGGTATTGCCAGTATTGCGGACCTCGCCGCGCAGCCGGTTTCGCGTCTTGTGGCACGATTCGGCGAATCCGGGCGGTCGCTCCATCAGCTGGCGCTGGGAATTGACAATCGGCCGGTACAACCGGAGCACCAGGAGAAGAGCATCTCCGTGGAGCATACATTGGCCACGGATCTACGTGATCCGCAAGCGGTCGAGCGCGAACTGGTGGACCTGGCCTATCGGCTGGGGCGCCGTTTGCGAAGGCAAGGGCATACCGCAGCCGGGCTCGGGCTCAAGCTCAAGTATGCCGACTTTAGCGTCGCCAACCGCTCACGTACCTTGCCGGCGGCTACCGATTCGACGGCTACTTTGGCCCGGGAAGCTAAACCGCTACTGCAAAAGCTCTTGCCATTGGCGCAACCGGTCCGCCTTATTGGCTTGCGCGTGGAGAAGCTGGGTAGCCCGAGCGAGGGATTGCAATTCACCTTGGACGAGAGCGGTGAGCGGGAGCGTGAGTCGGAACTCGCGATTGATCGTATTAACGAGCGGTTTCCCGGATCGGTGGTCAAGCCAGCGAGCTTGCTCGGGGCGCCTGCCGAACGTTCACGTGCCGAGCAGAGTCTGATGGAAACTTCAGAATTACCGCGCGAGGGCCACGAGAAGCCAAAATGAGACTATCCTAGATATGTAGGCACGGTCCCTTAAGAATGGGGAACAAAAGCGGCGCATGGTGCGTTATACGAATTGATGGGTGAGAAGCATCAATTGCGTGTGGAAGGAGAGGACGATGCCACTATCAGAACATGAGCAACGTCTGTTGGAGCAGCTGGAAAAACAGCTGCATGAAGATCGCCGTTTTGCCTCAAGTATGAAGGCTCCCGTGAACGGCCGGTTCTCGACGCGCAACATCGCACTGGGTATTCTGCTGGCAATTGCCGGTGTCGCGGTACTGATTTTCGGTATTTCACAGCAGTGGATCCCGTTGGGTGTGCTGGGTTTTGCACTCATGTTCGGTGGCGTATTGCTGGCCATGCGTAAGTCTGCTTCGGGCAAGCTGGGTGGAACTGGGGCTCCCGGCACCAAGGGGCAGGGACGTAAGCAGGGGTCCTCCTTCATGTCGGGACTTGAGGAGCGCTGGGATCAGCGCAAGCGAGATCAAGACGACTAACACTCATCAACGGTTTTCTAAAAAGGGCGTAGCCATGGCGGCTACGCCCTTTTTCGCGCCCGAAGGCGCAGGCCCCCGCATCACTGCCTCTAAGAGGTAGGGCCCAGGCGTGCAGCTACGGCGAACCATCACCTGTTCCTCCACATCACTCCCTCGAAGAGCCAACGCTCGGGATTTACGGACGATCGCCTCGCGCTGCAGGGGCGAAATGCTCTGCATTGAACTCGGGGCGGAAAGTGATTCTCCGGAGATTCCTAGGTTTTCGCGATTTTTCACACCCGGCGTTCATCTGCCCGGTTTCCACGGCCCTCCACTTTGCGCCACCGAAGGCTCAGGTCCCTCCCAAAACGCACGTTAACTCGCGGAATTACGCCCGGATGAGCCTCGCGAAGCTCACACGCTCCACTACTCCGCCCACTCGCTCTGCGCGTCGATCTCCCGCGATAGGACGCGGATTTTTTATTCCAAGACCTAGTGGAAAGGGAAGATGTGCGTTGACAGTGGAGGGTCGTGGAGTAAAGTGGAGCGTAGTAGAGGGGCTGGGGTCGTTTCGGACCATTTTCAGGAGGTGGCGTGAATGTTCCTCGGGACGTACACGCCGCGCTTGGACGAGAAGGGGCGACTGATCCTCCCCGCGAAATATCGTGACGAACTCTCACGCGGTTTGGTGCTTACTCGAGGACAAGAGCGTTGCATCTATGTCTTCAGTCAGGCCGAGTTCGAGAAGCAACATGAGCAGATGGCTCAGGCTTCGTTGACCTCGCGTAAGGCTCGTGATTATGCCCGAGTGTTTCTCTCGGGCGCATCGGATGAGCTGCCGGATAAGCAGGGGCGCGTCACGATTCCTCAGATTCTGCGTAGCTATGCAGGGTTGGAGCGCGAGGTCACCGTGATCGGCGCTGGCAACCGCGTAGAAATCTGGGACACGGATTCCTGGCAAACCTACCTGCAAGAGCAGGAAGATGCCTTCTCCGAAACCGACGACGAAGACTGACAATCTACGAATTTGAGAATCATGACGCTGGTGTGAGATCTCCAGCCATCTCGCGGAGCGATAAGCTCTGGCTTCACTTCCCCGGAGCCAGAACGAATCGTTGCCGGGGGTTGGAGGGGGACCTGACATCAGCGGCGGGGCTGGAGAAAGGGATACTAGTGGCAGCATCGCAGAATGAGCGACCAGCGGCGGAACGGCATGTTCCGGTACTTCTGGATCGTTGCGTGAATCTGCTTGCGCCTGGAATTCACAACGCACAGGCTCAGGGGCGCCAGGCCGTGGTCGTTGACTGCACCTTGGGTATGGGCGGTCATTCCGAGGCTCTGCTGACCCGTTTCCCCGACCTGCACCTCATTGGACTGGACCGAGACGAGCAGGCCCATGCGCTCGCCGGGGCTCGTCTGGCAAAATTTGCCGATCGCACCGATCTGGTGCACGCCGTCTATAACGAGATCGCAGACGTGGTGGAGGACCTTGGATTCGCCGGTGTTGATGGCGTGCTCTTCGACCTAGGCGTTTCGAGCCTGCAACTCGACGAACGGGAGCGCGGCTTTGCCTACTCCTACGATGCCCCGCTGGATATGCGTATGGACACCTCGGTAGGGCCCACCGCGGAAGACCTAGTCAATGACCTCGAACAGGCCGAGCTACAGCGCATCATCCGACAGTGGGGCGAAGAAAAATTCGCAGGTCGGATCGCACGAGCGATAGTCGAAGCGCGCGCCAGCGAACGGATCGTTACCACCGCGCAACTGGTAGAGGTCATTCGCGCCGTCGTTCCAGCCGCCGCAGCCCGTAACTCCGGGCATCCGGCGAAACGCACCTTTCAAGCACTTCGAATCGCCGTCAATGAAGAGCTCGATGTGCTGGAAGAAGCGATTCCGGCGGCCATGGGGGCGCTAAATGTCGGCGGGCGTGTGGTGGTCATGAGCTATCACTCGCTGGAGGACAAGATCACCAAACGTCACTTCGTGCAGGGATCGACTTCATCGGCGCCTCCGGGTTTCCCGGTGGAGCTCGAAGAACATAAGGCCGAATTCAAGGTCTTGACCAAGGGAACCGAAAAGCCCAGCGATGCAGAAATCGCTGAGAATTCACGTGCAGCATCGGCCCGCTTGCGAGCGGTGGAACGCGTACTGAAGAGGAGCTAGCATGACTCAACGAGCACCACGCCGTATTCAGAAGTCTGCCTTCCCGGGCACCGCACCGGTTGTGGAGGGCAGCGCTGCTCGTGCCGCGCGCCCCGAACCCGTTCCGGCTGCCGACTTACAGTTCGCTGAGACCAAAAGACGCGTCACGCTGTCTTTGGTGCCGAAACGCGACCAGAATAACCGGCGTTCGTTGATCGTCATGTTCTCCATACTGGTGGCCTTGGCCGTTGCCGTGGTGGTGACTCTGGTGCTGCTCAACACAACCGTGGCGCAGCGACAGTACGAAATTGTATCGCTCCGCGGTCAGGAGCGGGCCCTCTCGCAAGAGAACCAGGCGCTGCTGAAAGAAGCACAGTCGCTGTCCGCGCCACAGGCGCTTGCCAAAGAGGCTAAGGACCTGGGGCTGGTGGCTCCCGGTGCGCCGGGCCTAGTGAATCTTGATGAGAACAAGATCTCACAGGAGGCCAAGGCTGCGACGAAGCCCGAAGACGGTACCAAGTACGTCAATCTTCCGCTTCCCGGTGAGGCGCTGAAGGCCAAGGCCGAAGCCAAGGAAAAGGAACTGGCCGCTAAGAAGGAGGCCGAGACAAAAGCCGAAGCCGACGCGAAGGCCGCCGCCAAGGGGAGCGACGAGAAGGCTAAGGCCTCGAAGGCCGCTACCGAGCGAGCACAGAAAGATGGCCGTCCAGTATTTACCGAGGGCGAGCTCAACGGCGGCACGATTCCCGCCCCGAGCTTGAGCACACCGACCTCCTAGAATTGGCGCGTATCATTCAGTGACAGCGCTTGATCGAGCTTCATCAGACCAATGCTGACGGGAATGGGCACCAGTGATTTCTACCGCATCGACCACCGCCAAGAAACGTATGAGGGTTGTCCTCATCCTCTCGCTGGCGGCCCTTTTGGCTATTGCCGGGCGTCTCTTCTGGATTCAAGGCATTAATGCCGCGACTGTCGCCGAAAAAGCCCAGCAAGTGCGCCAGCGTGAGGAAGTCATAACTCCCACCCGCGGGTCTATTCTCGATCGAAATGGCACCACCTTGGCGGTGAGCGTTGACCGCTACGATCTGGTCATTGACCAGCGTGAACAGGAAGATGAGGTCACCCGCAAGAAGCGCGATGGCTCGAATGGGCGCGAGAAGGTTAGCTGGGATCAGGCGATCAAAGAACTCGCTGGACTGTTGAACCAGGATCCCGAGGACCTGAAGAAGCTGGTGCGTCCGCAGGGCGATGCCAAGCCGAAGGGGTATGTCATTCTGGCCAAGGGTGTGACCCCGGAGATCAAGAATGAGGTCATGGAAGTCGGCATTCCCCGGTTGAATGCCCTTCTACGTAGCGAGCGCCAATACCCGCAGGGTGTCATTGCCGGACCATTGCTCGGTTTTGTGCGCAATTCTGAGGATCAGACCTCGCTGGTCGGCGCCGAAGGCCTGGAACTCAGCCAGGAAGAACATCTGCGCGGTACCGACGGGCGCCGCAAGTATGAGGTCGGCGCCGATGGTGTGCGCATCCCGATTACCGATATTGAAGAGACTCCGGCGGTCAACGGGCAGGATGTTCAACTGACGATCGACTCCGACATTAACTACATCGCCCAACGCGAAGCGGAGAAGAAGCAGAAGCAATTTAGCGCCGAGTGGGTTTCGGTGGTGGCTATGGAGGTCAAGACGGGCAAGGTCTTGGCTATCGGTGACTCCGCACAGCTGGACCCCAATGACCCGGGGGCCACCAAGCCGGAGTTCCGTCGTTCGACCTCGATTACACGAGCCTTCGAACCCGGCTCGACCGGTAAGGCCCCGATCTTTGCCGCGGCCATCGATGCCGGCGTGGTGTCGCCGCTGGATGAGATGCGTGTACCGCACCAAAAAACCTTCACCAAGGAAACGATCCACGACTCCCTGCCGCACTCGACCTACGATATGACCGTGGCCGGCATCTTCGCCCGTTCCTACAACACCGGCACCGTGATGGTGGGTAATAAGCTCAGCAAACAGCAGCGCTACGACTACATGCGTGCTTTCGGGTTGGGCGAATCGATCCAAATGGGTCTGAACGGTGCCAGCGCCGGGCAGCTTGCAGCGCCGGATAGTTGGGATCGTCGTCAGCAGTACACCACCATGTTCGGCCAGGGTTATTCGCAGACCGTGCTGCATACCGCTTCGATCTTCCAGACGCTGGCCAACGGCGGGGTGCGGATCGCCCCGAGCCTGATCGATCACTATGTGGATGCCGATGGCAACGTCATCGAACGTGAGAAGCCGGAGCAGCGCCGGGTGGTTAAGAAGAAGACCGCCGACGAGATGCTCAAGCTCATGGAGTCCGTCGTGGATTCCGGCACTGGCGGTAAAATGAGGATTCCGGGTTACCGTGTCGGCGGCAAAACCGGTACCGGACAGGCGGCCGGCCCCAGCGGCGGATACGACGGTTACACTTACTCCTTTGCTGGCGTCGCCCCATTGGAAGACCCGCAGTTTGTGGTGGTGGCCACGATGTACCGCCCACAGGGTAGCTGGAAAGAATTCTCGGTGGCCGACACGTTCACCGAAGTTATGGAGCACACATTGAACACATTCAATGTGCCGCCGAGCTCAACGAAGTCGGAGGCCTACAAAGTCTTCGTCGGTAAGGATCAGAAGAAGCCTTGGTAGAAAAGGACCTGCGCTCGCCCCGCGAGCTCGAACAGCTCATGCGACCGGCGGCGACGCCCGGTATTACCTTTGCCGAGCTTTGCAGCAGACTGGAGGTCAGCTCACGCACCGCAGACCAGAACGCATCGGTGCAACTAAGCGGTGTGAGCATGAATCCGCAACTGGTTCTGCCCGGCGATCTGTTTCTGGCCATCGCCGGTGCGAACCGACACGGCGCAGAGTTCGCCGCTACCGCACTGGACCACGGTGCCGCCGCGATCCTTACCGACCAGGCAGGTTATGACATCCTCGGGCCCACCGTCGAAGTACCGGTGGCCCTCACCGAGAATGTACGGGCGCTGGCCGGCCCCGCGGCTCGGATGATCTATGGCACCACGGATGGGGCGCCGGAGCTTTTCGGCGTCACCGGAACGAACGGCAAAACCACCACCACCTTCATGATCCAGTCCTTGCTGGAGGCGCTCTCGCGGCCCTGCGGCATCGTGGGGACCATCGAAATTTCGGCGCGCGGGCAGATCATCCCCTCGGTGCTGACCACCCCCGAGGCCACGCAACTGCATGCGATCGTCGCGAACATGGACCAGCAGGGCGTCGGGCATATCGCCATGGAGGTTTCGAGCCACTCGCTGTCCTATGGTCGTGTCGACGGGCTGCGCTTCGCCGTGGCCGGCTACACCAACCTGACGCAGGATCATTTGGATCTCCACGGCTCGATGGAGGAGTACTTCGCGACGAAGGCGGCCCTGTTTACCGCCCAGCGCGCCCAGCGCGCCGTGGTGATGGTGGACGATGAGTATGGGCAACGTCTTGCCGAGAACGCCGAAATTCCGACGTTGTCGTTGAGCCTGGATGCGCACCACCCGACGGCCCAGTGGCGCGTGCAGGATGTCACCGTCGAGAAGCTCGGGCACCGCTTTGTGCTGCGCGACCGGCAGGGCGCCGAACTACGCGCCCACACGGCATTGCCTGCCATGTTTAATGTGGCCAACGCGGCCCTCGCGGTGCTGATGGTGCACGCCTCGGGCGTCGCGCTAGAGGACCTGCAGGCAGCCTTGGACGTCCACGACCCGCTCTCCGTGGCCGTGCCGGGACGGATGCAGGTCATCGGTCATGAACCGGTGGCCGTCGTGGACTTTGCGCACAACTCCGATGCCTTGGTGAAGGCCCTGGAGTCCATGCGGCCGGGCCCCGGGGGGCGTCGAATCGTGGTCTTTGGGGCGACCGGTGAGCGCGATAAGACCAAACGACCCGATATGGGGCGGGTGGCGGCCGAGCATGCCGACATTGTGATTGTCACTGACGACGATCCGCACGGGGAAGACCCCGCGCCGATTCGTGAGCAGGTGGCCGCCGGTGCCCGGCAGGCCATTGCCGTCTCCGGTCGTGCCGTCCAGCTGCTCAACGTCGCACCTCGCGCGGCGGCCATCGACAAGGCCGTGGAATTGGCCGGTGTGGCCGACGCGATTCTGATTGCCGGGCGCGGACATGAAGTTAGTCAGGAAGTCGCCGGCGTCGATCTGGAACTTGATGATCGCACCGAGCTGTCCGCGGCATTGACGCGCCGCGGTTTTGTGACCGTCGCGACCCATGCCTAACCCCGGGTTCCGTGCCCGTCGAGTGTAAAGTCCTAAGTGCCATGATTGAACTGTCTTTAAACGAGCTGATCGCGATTACCGGAGGCCGGGCCACCCGTTCCGCCGTCGGTGACATCGCTGTTTCCGCCGTCACCACCGATTCGCGCGAAGTAGTACCCGGCGGCCTTTTTGTGGCCAAGCCCGGTGAGTTCTCCGACGGGCACGCCTTCATCGATCAGGCGTTGAACGCCGGAGCCGTGCTAGCCCTTGCGGAGCGCGAAACCTACGACGACTCGCGGGCCGTTCACCCGGCGATCATCGTCCCCGACGCGGTGGAAGCCATGGGTCAGATCGCCGCGCATATCGTGCGGCACCTCAAGGCCACCAATGACGCGACGGTCATTGGCATTACTGGTTCGGCTGGCAAAACCACGACCAAGGACTTGCTCGCTGGCATCCTCAGCGCCGAGGCGCCGACCGTCTCACCAATCGGCTCCTATAACGGCGAGGTCGGAGTGCCGCTGACGGTCTTCCAGGCCACCGCGGACACCAAGTACCTGGTGATTGAAATGGGCGCCACCGGTATCGGGCACCTGAACTACCTATGCGATATGGTCCACCCGCAGATCGGCGTGGTGCTCTGCGTGGGTACGGCTCACGCCGGCGAATTCGGGGGCGTCGACAATATCGAGCGCGCCAAGGGGGAGCTGGTGGAGTCCCTCGAGGCTACGGGCACCGCCCTGCTGAATGCCGATGATCCACGCGTGGCCCGGATGGCCTCGCGCGCCACGGCCCAGGTACGGTACTTCGGGCAGGAACCGGCCGATCCGGAGGCGCAGCCCGGAGCCGTCTGGGCCCGCGAGGTTCAGGTCAACAGCGCCGGCCAACCGGAACTGACACTGGTTTTTGCCGACGGCAGCACGCACAGGATTACCAGCGGCCTACTGGGTCGGCACCACGTAAGCAACATTCTGGCCGCCGCCTCGGCCGCCCAAGCCGTCGGGGTCGAGCCGGCCCGGATCGCCGCGGCCCTGCATGGGCGGGGCGCCGGTAGCCGCTGGCGCATGGAACGCATTGAGCGTTCCGATGGCGTGAGCATCATTAACGATGCGTATAACGCCAACCCGGATTCGATGCGCGCGGCCCTGGTCACGCTGGCCGAACTGGGCCGTGGGGACGGCACGCAACCGGCCCGACGGACCTGGGCGGTGCTCGGGGAGATGCGCGAACTCGGCGAAGACTCCGTGCACGAACACGATCTACTCGGGCGTATGGCGGTACGGCTGAATATCGCTAAGCTCGTTATCATCGGTTCCGGAGCGAAGGCCGCATATAACTCGGCCGTGCTCGAGGGCAGCTGGGGCGACGAAGCGCATTATGTGGAGACGCTCGAGGAAGCGCGGACGCTGCTCGACGAGCAGCTACGCGCCGGCGACATAGTTTTGTTCAAGTCCTCCAACGGGGCGGGACTTCGATTTCTAGGCGACGAGGTCGCGGCAGCTGTGAGGGAAGGTTAGACATGATCGCATTGATACTGGGGGCGGGGATCGCCCTCGTGCTGACCATGCTGACGATGCCGTTTTATATTCGGCTGCTGACCAAGAAGCAGTACGGTCAGGTGGTACGCGATGACGGCCCGAATTCACACTCCGTGAAGTCCGGAACGCCCACCATGGGCGGTGTGGTCATCGTGCTTTCGGTGATCGTTAGCTACTTCGCCACGCACGGGATCCTGACCCTCATGGGGCGCACCAGCACCGGCATTACCGCCAGTGGTCTATTGGTCTTGCTGCTCTTCGCCGGCATGGGTCTGGTCGGCTTCCTCGATGACTTCATCAAGATCGCCATGAAGCGTTCCCTGGGTTTGCGGGCCTGGCAGAAGATCGTGCTGCAGGCCGTGGTGGGCATCAGCTTCGGTGTCCTGGCCCTGCAATTTCCCAATCAGGACGGGTTGACCCCGGCCTCCACGGCCATCTCGGTGCTCCGCGATACCAACATTGATCTGGCCTTCGCCGGACCGCTGATCGGGTTGCTGCTCTTTGTGATCTGGTCGAATTTCATTGTCACCGCGGCCACCAACGGTGTGAACCTCACCGACGGGCTGGACGGGTTGGCCGCCGGCGCCTCAATTATGGTCTTTGGCGCGTACACGCTAATCGGCATTTGGCAGCAGAACCAAGCCTGCGGCACGGCCAACGCTCTCGAGGTGTGCTACACCGTGCGTGACCCGCAGGATCTGGCCCTGCTCAGCGCCACGATCTCCGGCGCCCTCGTGGCCTTCCTCTGGTGGAACGCTAAGCCAGCCAAGATTTTCATGGGCGACACCGGGTCACTGGCCATCGGCGGTGCCGTGGCAGCCATGGCGATTCTGTCGCGCACCGAACTGCTGCTCGTGGTGATCGCGGGTCTGTTCGTCATCATTTCGGCCTCGGTGATCATCCAGGTTGGTTACTTCAAACTCTCCGGCGGCAAGCGCGTCTTCCGTATGGCGCCGTTGCAGCACCACTTCGAACTCGCCGGGTGGAGCGAAGAGAACGTCGTGGTTCGCTTCTGGATATTGGCCGGCCTCTTTGTCGCCGCCGGTCTCGGTATTTTCTATTCTGAATGGGTTGTCGCACTGTGAGTGAAAAGTTGTCGGAGCTAACGAGCTGGGACTCTGACTGGGCTGGGCTACGCGTCGTCGTGGCCGGTCTGGGCCTCAGCGGATTCTCGGCCGCCGATACCCTCATCGAGCTGGGTGCGGTCGTCACCGTCATTGACGGCCGGGACGACGAATTGAACCAGCAGCGTGCCAGCACCCTGAAGATCGTCGGTGCCCACGAGGTGCTACTGGGCGAGCAGCACGTCGAACGTCTGCCGCTGGTCGATGGCCAACAGCCCGAACTCTTGCTGGTGTCCCCGGGGTGGAACCCGCGTCAACCGGTGCTCGTCGAGGCGCAAGCGGCCGGCATTGAGCTGTGGTCCGATGTCGAATTGGCCTGGCGAGTGCAGCACCGTGAAGGGCGTACCGCACCGCAGTGGCTGGCCATCACCGGCACCAACGGAAAAACCACCACGGTGGGAATGACCGAGTCGATCCTGCAGGCGGCCGGGCTGAAGGCTATTGCGGTTGGCAACGTTGGAACCCCGATTCTCGATGCGGTCCGCGACCCGGTGGACTATGAGGTGTTCGCCGTGGAGCTCTCGAGCTTCCAGCTGCACTACACGCACAGCATTTCCCCCTTGGCCTCCGTGGTGTTGAACCTGGCCGAGGACCACGTGGACTGGCACGGTGACTTCGCGGGGTACCGCGCCGATAAGGCCAAGATTTACGAGCGCACGCAGAAGGCTGCGATCTTCAACGCCCAGGCCCCCGAGACCATCACCATGGTTGAAAACGCCGACGTGGTCGAGGGGTGCCGCGCCATTGGCTTCACCACCGATTCGCCGGCCGTGTCCATGGTCGGGGTAGTCGAGAACCTGCTGGTGGACCGCGCGTTCATCGCCGAACGACGCAGCCAGGCGCTGGAGCTCGTGGCACTGAAGGAAATCGGCGAAATCGTTCCACGGCATACCGCGGCGAATGCTGCGGCCGCCGCGGCCCTGACCCGCGCCTACGGGGTCTCTGCGGAAGCGGTGGCCGACGGGTTGCGTGGTTTCGACGCAGGCGATCACCGAATCCAGGCGGTGGCGCGACGCGACGATATTCTCTGGGTCAACGACTCGAAGGCCACCAACCCGCATGCAGCGAACGCCTCTTTGGCCGCGTTCAGCAAGGTGGTCTGGATCGCCGGTGGCCTGTCCAAGGGCGTGGACTATGACGAGCTGGTGGCCGAGCACGCCCACCGACTGCGCAGCGTCCTGCTCATCGGCACCGACAACGACTCGCTGCGTGAGGCCTTGGCCCGGCACGCCGCTGATGTTCCTGTGCACGATGTCACCGCTCAGGTAAGCGACTCGGGTTCAACGGTCAGCGGGCCACAGGTGATGACGCGTGCGGTGCGCGCCGCGGCGGGTATCGCCGAAGCCGGCGACACGGTACTCATGGCACCTGCAGCCGCTTCCATGGATCAATTCAGTTCCTATGCACAGCGTGGCAACGCCTTCATCAGCGCGGTCAGTGATCTGATGGATGAAAGCGCTGGAAACGGCAACTAAGCACAACGAACGAGGACGGGAGGCACCGGTGGCACGTCGGCCTAAGCCCAAGGGTGAGACTACCAACCGCCGCTCATGGCCGGGCCGTCTGATCGATACCATCGAAGCGGGCAGTGCCCGAACGGTGGCGTTGGATTACACGCTGATTTTGGTGTGCTCGATTCTTCTCGCCTGTTTCGGTGTGCTGATGGTGCAGTCCTCAGCCTCGGTGGAAGCCATCGCCAAGGGACAGGACGGCTTTACCGTTGCGCTGTCGCAGGCGATCTTCGCCGGGGTGGGCATCGTGCTGATGCTCATCATGCAGTTCATCTCCCCACAGACACTGAAAAAGTTTGCGTGGGCTGCTGCTTTACTGGCCATCCTCCTGCTTTTCCTGGTGGCCTTCACGCCGCTGGGTCACGAGGTGCTGGGTAATAAGAACTGGATCTCCATAGGTAGCGTTCGTCTGCAGCCCAGCGAATTCGCGAAATTATCCCTAGCAGTTTTCGCCGCCTTCATGTTTGAAAAGAAGCAGAATCTGCTCGGGGACGTGAAGCATCTGCTGGTACCGGTGCTGGCACCGGTCGGTGGCGCGATTGTGGTGCTCGTGCTGCTAGGCCACGACGTGGGTACCGTGCTGATCCTCGTGATGGTGTTGGCCACGGCGTTGTTTCTTGCGGGCATGCGCTTCAAGTGGTTGTTGATCTCCGTTGCCATCGGTTTCATCGGCTTCGCCGGAGCGGTGCTGATGTCTGGCAACCGCCGCACCCGTATCAAGGCGTGGCTTGGAATTGACTGCGGTTCGAATGGTGATGCCTGCCTTCAGTCGTCCATGGGTCTGCACGCCTTCGCCTCCGGCGGCTGGTTCGGGGTAGGGCCTGGCCAGTCGCGTATGAAATGGTCCTATGTGCCCGAGGCACAGAACGACTTCATCTTCTCCATTCTGGGTGAAGAGTTCGGGTTTCTGGGTGTGCTGGCGGTACTGGTGCTCTTCGCATTGATCGCCCTGGCGATGTATCGCATCGCCATGCGCGCAACGGATCTATATACGCGGGTTCTAATGGGTTGCCTGATCTCTTGGATCATTGGGCAAACCTTCGTGAACCTCGGCACCGTCAGTGGTCTGCTACCGGTGATTGGTGTGCCGCTGCCCTTTATCTCCTCGGGTGGCTCGGCGATGCTCGCAGTGATGATGGCCATGGGCTTTGCGCTCTCCAGCGCGCGCGATCAAAAACGAGAACTGCTGGCTCAGGCCGTGACGGCCAGCCCAGCGCAGACGAAAAAGCAAGGAACAGACGAAGCATGAGCGAACCGATCCGACTGGTGGTCGCCGGTGGCGGAACCACCGGACATATTTCTCCCATGTTGGCCATTGCGGACGCCGTGAAGGCGGAAAACCCCGAGGCGCAAATCACCGCACTTGGTTCGCCAGAGGGGCTGGAAACCCGGTTGGTCCCGGAGGCCGGGTACCGCTTGGAACTGATTCCCAAGGCACCCTTGCCGCGAAGCCTCAACGCGGACCTGCTCAAGTTCCCCGTGCGCTTCGTCAAAGCCGTGCGACGGGCGAAGGCGGTTCTGCGCGAAACCCGGGCGGAGGCCCTGCTGGGCGTCGGGGGGTATGTGTGCACCCCGGCCTATCTGGCCGCCCGAAGCCTGGGGGTTTCGATCATCGTGCATGAAGCCAACTCGATTGCCGGCATGGCGAACAAGGTGGGCGCCAAAAACGCCGCGGTGGTACGAACGACTTTCTCCAACACCGGGCTACCCGGCGAACAGGTTGTGGGCATGCCCATGCGCTCGAATGTGGCTCAGATGGATGCCGACGCATTGCGCGATGAGGCCCGCGACTTCTTCAACGTGCCACGAAGCGGCGCACCGGTGCTCGTCATTAGCGGCGGCTCCTCGGGGGCGGCCAGTGTGAATACGGCCGTTGCTCGGGCCCTGCCGGCACTGCTCGAGGCCGGAATTCAGGTGGTGCACGTGACCGGGCGAGACAAGGCCGTGCGTGACGAACGCGGTGAACTCCTTTCCGCACCCGGGTACACCCAACTGGAGTACCTAGACCGCATGGACTACGGCTATGCCGCGGCCGACTTGATGATCTGTCGCTCCGGTGCGGGGACCGTGTGCGAATTGGCGGTCGCCGGGCGTCCCTCGATTTTGGTGCCGCTGCCGATCGGCAACGGCGAGCAGCGACTCAACGCGCGCGACCTTGTGGCCGCCGGCGGAGCACTGCTGGTCGACGATGCGAAGTTCACTGCCGGCTACATTGCGCAGACGGTCATACCGTTGCTCAACGATGCCTCTACACTGAAGCAAATGGCCGTCGCCGCGGCCAGCCAAGGACACCGTGACGCCGCCGAGCAAATGGCGCGGCTGATCACTGACGAAGTTGCCGGGCGCCGCGCCGCGCTCAAGGAAGGCTAGAACTATGGGTGCACCAGCACACCTGACGGAATTGGGCCGCGTCCACCTCATGGGTGTGGGCGGGGTCGGAGTCTCCGCCGTCGCGCGATTGCTCTTGGATGCCGGAGTGCCGGTTTCCGGCAGCGACGCGAAGGACCTGCCGGTGATGCACGACTTGCGTAACCGCGGCGCGCGCATCCATGTGGGCTACGATCCGGCGAACCTGCAGGACGCCGACACGGTGATTGCCTCCTCCATTATCAAACCGGGCAATGCCGAATACGATCTGGCCCTCGATAAGGGGCTACGCATTTTGCACCGCTCCGAAGGTTTGGCCGCCACCATGCGTGGACACCAGTGCGTGGTGACTATTGCCGGTACCCACGGTAAAACGACGACGACCTCGTTGACGGCCCACATGTTGAAGGCCGCTGGCTTGGCGCCGAGCTACGCGGTGGGGGCGAATATCCCGTCCTTGGGCACTAATGCCGAACTGGGTGACGGCAAGATCTTCGTGGCCGAAGCCGACGAGTCCGACGCCTCCTTCTTGAACTACCGTCCCGACGTGGTGGTGGTGACCAACGTCGAGGCCGACCATCTGGATCACTACGGCAGCGCCGACGCCGTGCACCGCGCCTTCGAAGAGTTCGCCGGACTGCTGCCCGATGGTGGATTGCTGATCTGCTGCGCCGATGACCCCGGTGCTCACGCGCTGGCGAACACCATGCGAGTACGGCGACCGGGACTGCGGGTGCAGACCTATGGTTTTGCCCCGAACGCCGATCGCCGACTGAGCGATGCGCGCCCGCTGGCCGATGGCCGGTTCGCCGCGACGATCGAATGGGGCAGCGGACAGAGCCACGAGCTGGTTCTGAACGTGCCAGGGCAGCACAATCTGCTCAATGCGGTCGCCGCATTAGCCGTGGGACTGGACGCCGGTCTGGAAGCCGACGAGGCGTTGCGCGCACTAGCGAGCTTCTCCGGGGCGGCTCGACGCTTTGAATTCAAGGGCGAAGCGGCAGGCGTGTGCGTGTATGACGACTACGCACACCATCCCACGGAGGTCACCGCCGCACTGCGCGCCGGTCGTGCCGTGGCCGAAGATGGACGGCTACACGTGGTGTTCCAGCCGCACCTGTTCTCCCGCACCGCCGAGTTCTATGCGGAGTTTGCCGAGGCGTTATCGCTGGCGGACTCCGTCAATCTGCTCGAGATCTATCCGGCGCGTGAAGAACCGATCGCCGGCATTACCAGCGAACTGGTGGCCGAGCGAGTTCAGGTACCGGCACGCGTGCTGACACCCGAACAGGCGGTTCAGGCCGTGGTCGCCGATGCGGTCGCCGGAGATCTCATCATGACCGTGGGTGCCGGGGACGTCACGGCGCTTGGAGACCAAATCGTTCGAGCCCTCGAAGCACGCTAGGGGAGCGGTGCGCTGATGTCAGAAAATTCGAAAGTTCTACCGCTACCGGTCACCGACCAGGCGCGGCGCCGCAAGCTACTGTTCATCATTATCGGCGCGATCGTGGCGCTGAGTGTTGCAGCAGTGCTCGTGTTGAGCTTTTCGCCATTGCTGGCGGCGCGAAATATTTCTGTGACGGGCACGAAGCTCGTGAGCGAAAAGCAACTCACCGAGAAGCTCCAAACCCTCCAAGGCGTGCCGCTACCGCGCATCTCCGAAGGCAGGGTCAGCGACCTGATCGGTGACCAGCCGGCGATTAAGGAACTTGTGGTGCGCGCCCAGATGCCCGACACGCTCGTGGTTGAGGTCGTCGAACAGGTACCCGTAGCCATCCTGGTGGAGGGCAAGACCCGGTATCTGGTCTCCTCCGAGGGCGATAAACTCAAGAAACTCGGGAAGAAAGACAAGACCAAACTACCCACGGTGAAATTGAGCGACGAGGCCAAGAGCCCGGAGTCTTTCGCTCTGCTGACCGAGGTATTGGCTACGGTAGATGAGAAGGTGCTTGCCCAGTCGAGTGCCGCGACCGTGACCAAGGCAGGTTTCGTCGAGCTCCAACTACCGAAGAAGCGCGTCCTCGTCTGGGGTGATGGAAGTGATGCCGCTTTGAAGAATAAGGTTGCGGCGATCTTCCTGAAGGACCTGAAGGAAAACAACGACGCGCCGAAGTCAATTGATATTTCCAACCCTGAAAGCCCAGTCACGTACTAGCTTGAACGAAAGTTTCTCAACTCGTGGTGTGTGGTGAACCAAGGCGCATCGAACATCTGGAAAGATAGTAGGGGATAGACGACACGCCAAGGCGGTCGTTGCAGAAAGACACCATGGCTCATAGCGTTCAACTAGCGGAAGCATGAGGAACTAACACCTTATGGCTCAGGGTGAAGGTTCGAAACGCAAGTCGTGAATACGTAGCACAACTAACAAGGGAAGCGGGACGTGGCAGCTCCACAGAATTACCTCGCGGTCATTAAAGTCGTAGGCATCGGCGGTGGCGGTGTCAACGCCGTAAACCGCATGATCGAAGTCGGCCTCAAGGGCGTTGAATTCATCGCCATTAATACGGATGCCCAGGCGCTGCTGATGAGCGACGCAGACGTGAAGCTCGACGTGGGACGCGAACTTACTCGCGGCCTCGGCGCCGGCGCCAACCCCGATGTGGGACGCCAGGCAGCCGAAGACCACGTGGAGGAGATCGAAGACGTCCTGCGCGGCGCCGACATGGTCTTCGTCACTGCCGGTGAAGGTGGTGGCACCGGTACCGGTGGTGCGCCAGTTGTCGCCCGCGTGGCACGCTCGCTCGGCGCGCTGACCATCGGTGTGGTCACTCGTCCATTCACCTTCGAAGGTCGCCGCCGTGCCAACTCCGCCGAGTCGGGCATTGAAGCCCTGCGCGACGAAGTCGACACGCTGATCGTGATCCCGAACGACCGTTTGCTCTCCATCTCGGACCGCAACGTCTCGGTACTGGATGCCTTCCGTCAGGCCGACCAGGTCCTGCTCTCCGGCGTGCAGGGCATCACCGACCTGATCACCACCTCGGGTCTGATCAACCTCGACTTCGCCGACGTCAAGTCTGTGATGCAGGGTGCTGGCTCGGCCCTCATGGGTATCGGTTCGGCACGGGGTGAAGATCGCGCCGTCAAGGCCGCCGAATTGGCAATAGCTTCTCCGCTGCTGGAGGCCTCGATCGACGGCGCCCACGGTGTGCTGCTCTCGATTCAGGGTGGCTCGGACTTGGGCCTGTTCGAAATCAACGAAGCGGCACGTCTGGTGCAGGAAGTCGCCCACCCCGAAGCCAACATCATCTTCGGTGCCGTGATCGACGATGCACTGGGTGATGAGGCTCGCGTGACCGTCATCGCCGCCGGCTTCGACGAGCCGGATGTGACCAGCAAGCCAGCCGTTCAGCCAGCTGCGCGCCCGGTCGCCGCACGCCCGGCCGAAACCGAGCAGGCTCCGGTTGCTGAGAGCAAGCCGGAACCGACCGCTACGCCGGTCGCCAGCGCTCCAGTGGAGTCGAAGCCGGTTGCCGCCGAGCAGAACTCCTCCTTCCAGGACCTGCCCGACGTGGTTGACTCTGACCTCAAGGGTTCGAGCGACGACCTGGACGTCCCGGAGTTCTTGAAGTAACTAAGGGCGTTATATCCCGTGCTACGTTTCACGTCGGACCTCGATCCGTCCATCCAACTGGCATTCACCACGCAGGCAGAGGGTAACCTCGCACTGCACGTGAATGACGATCCCTCGCTTGTCGAGGCCAATCGGACCATGTTGGAGGAACGGATCGGGGTCCCTCGTTTTTCCTTGGCCTTCATGAATCAGGTCCACTCCGCCGACGTTGTTCAGGTGGAGCCGGGGCAGCGCACTAGTTGGAGCGACCCGGCGGCCCCAACCTGTGACGGTCTCCTCTCCTTCGGTGCTGCCACACCGCTGGCCGTCATGGTGGCAGATTGCCTGCCGGTGCTCTTCGTGGCTCGACATGCCGAAGGGCAGTTGGCAACTGCGGCGGTGCACGCTGGACGCCGCGGTCTGTTGGACGGAATTCTTGGTGTCACCGTTGAACGCTTGCATCAATGGGGTGCCGAAGAAATCGAGGCTGTGATCGGACCGGCTATCTGCGGCTCCTGCTATGAAGTGCCCGAGCACATGCAGCTCGAGTCCGAATCGCTCATGCCAGGAATCTCAAGTCAGACCCGTTGGGGCAGTGCCGGCCTGGATTTACCTGGAACGGCTCGGCGGTACCTTGAATCCTTGGATGTGAGCGTACGATCGCACCAGCCATGCACGCTTGAAGATGAACGTTTCTATTCCTACCGTCGAGACTCGGGGTGCGGACGGCTGGCCGGAGTTGTGTGGCGAAGATAAAGTCAGCGAATTCCCGGGCGACACGCCCGCGAAAGTCAGCGGATGAACGCTGGCAAACGGCGCACGGTGCTGTAGCGTCGAAGTAGCGGAATCATGCAACTTGCGGTGGCATGCAAGGGATAACGAGGAGAAGAATCATGGCAGCTGACGGACTGCGTAAAGCAATGGTCTATCTCGGTCTGGCCGACGCCGTCGAGCAGGACGAGACTCCGGTCGAGAAGCCTGAGGCCAAGAGCCAGGTTCGAGTGGTGGAAGAACCCGAATACAGCAAACCTGCGGAAACTCCCCGCACCCCGGCGCCAGCTCCGGCCAAGGCCGCTGTTCCGCGTCCAGAAGTCAATGAACCGGACACCGAGTATCGGGCACCGGTTACCCCGATCAAGCGTGCCCCTTCAGTACGGGATGAGGATTCCGAATTGCGTCAGATTACAACCGTCCACCCGCGCTCTTACAATGATGCGAAGATTATTGGAGAGAACTTCCGTGACGGTATCCCGGTGATTATGAACGTTACCGACATGGGTGAGACCGACGCCAAGCGCCTGGTGGATTTCTCCGCCGGCCTCGTATTCGCGCTGCATGGCTCCATCGAGCGAGTCACGAACAAGGTCTTCCTGCTCTCACCGTCAACCGTCGAGGTGCTCGGCGAGGACCGCAAGCAGTCCGAGGCGCAGGCTACCTTCTTTAACCAGAGCTAGTAGCGGATCGCGACCGGTCAGAGTTTCATGATTTTCGGCACCCTCTATCTCGCACTCAGCATCCTGCAGATCCTGCTGCTGATGAGAATTGTCCTTGACGTGACGGAAAATTTCGCTCGTTCATGGCGACCAGCGGGAATAGCGTTGTTGACGGCCACCGTGATTGTGACAATTACGGATCCACCCCTACGCTGGCTACGGCGTTGGATTAAACCCGTCGATTTCGGCGGAATCCGTTTGGATTTGTCCTTCATCATCCTGTTTATTGTGGTCATTATCGCGCACGCCATTGTTCGCAACTTAGGCATTCAAACTTCGCTGTAGTCCGTGAATCTCTCACTGACTAGTGTTGTCTTAGGACAAATGACCATGTAGATTCATGATTGAGAGAGCAGACAGCCCGTCTGGTTTCGTCATCAGTGACCAAATCGTTATATCCTTTAAGAAATGGTGCTTCGGCTTCGCAGGCTGTGGCACTGTAGAACGGTAAGTGTTTCGCCAACCAAACTAATGGTCGAGCGGAAAAGACCCCAGTATTGAGGTGACCAAATGGCTTTGACGCCAGAAGACGTAGTCAATAAGCGGTTTCAGCCGACCAAGTTTCGCGAGGGCTACGATCAGGACGAGGTAGATGATTTCCTCGACGAGATCGTCGTCGAACTCCGTCGCCTGAACGCTGAGAACGACGAGCTCCGCAGCCGTCTAGCCGCCCTTGGTGAAGACGTGGCCGGTTCGAAGGAGCAGGCCGTGCCCGCTCCAGTGGCCGCCGCTCCGGGCAAGCCTGCCGAGGAGAAGAAGGCTGAAGCCCCGGCGAAGCCTGCCGAGGAGAAGAAGGCCGAAGCCCCGGCGAAGCCTGCCGAGGAGAAGAAGGCCGAAGCTCCGGCGAAGCCTGCCGAAGCCAAGAAGGATGCAGCGCCCGCTGCGGCGCCGGCAGCACCTGCCGCGGCTGCCAAGCCTGCTACCGAAAACACTGCCGAGTCTGCAGCCAACGTGTTGGCCATGGCTCAGCGCCTGCACGACGAGTACGTCGCATCCGGTGTCGAGCAGCGCGATAAGATCATCTCCGAGGCGAAGACCGAGGCCAACAACCTGGTCACCTCCGCCGAAGAGAAGAGCAAGAAGACTTTGTCGGCCCTGGAGCAGCAGAAGGCCGTCCTTGAGCGCAAGCTCGATCAGCTGCGTAGCTTCGAGCGTGACTACCGTGCACGCCTGAAGACCTACATCGAAGGCCAGCTGCGTGAACTCGAGGCCTCGGCCCCGGTTGACGGCGGCGCGGCTAAGGCGAACTAGTCAAGGCTAGTTTGTTGGGCTGAAACAAACATCAGTAAAGTTAACGGTGGCTCCGGAATGATCCGGTGCCACCGTTGATTTTTTAACCAAGGACAACAAATATGACATCCGGTGTGAACCCGGCGACTCCCGCCACGGCAGGCCGCAAATTTCTCTGGCTCGGGCTAGCACTTGCTGCCCTGGCCTTCGTCGCGGACCAAGTCGTCAAGTTCAGCGTCGAAGCAAATATGACCCTAGGTCAAGCTATCGAAGTGATTCCCGGATTCTTCGACATCCACTACATTCTCAATTCCGGTGCAGCGTTCTCCTTCGGCGAGCAGTTCACCGTGGTCTTTACCCTCCTGCAGGCCGCCGTTGCGGTGTACTGCGGGTACCTGCTGATTCGCAAGGTCAGCACCCTAAGCTGGGGGATCGTCCTTGGGTGTCTGCTCGGGGGCGTGGCCGGGAACCTCTACGACCGTTTGTTCCGTGAACCGTCCTTCGGCATGGGGCATGTGGTGGACATGTTTTCGGTCCACGGCTTCGCGATTTTCAACGTGGCCGACTCGTTTATCGTTTGCTCCATGATCATGGTCGCACTGCTGCTGATCCGTGGTGTGAACTTCGACGGTACCCGGGAAAGCTCCGAGCCGAAGGGCGGAGAGCTCAGTGGCGATAAGCCCGTTGATGAGGACGACGAGAAGTGAGCGGTGGACCATACGAGGCAGCGACCCACGAACTAAGTGTTTCAGAGGTAGCCGCCGGGCAGCGCCTCGACGCCTTTATTTCGCACACCCTTGACCTGCCACGCGCTTTCGCAGCCGAGCTGTGCAAGACCGGAATGATTCGGCTCAATGGTAAGACGGTCGCCAAATCGGGAAAGCTCAAGACCGGCGATCAGATCGTCGTGAACATTCCGGAACGTGAAGACCCTCTGGCTGTGAAGGTGGAAAAAGTGGAGAACCTCAAGATCATCGCCGACGATCCGGACTATGTCGTGATCGACAAGCCGGTCGGCGTGGCCGCACATCCATCCCCGGGCTGGGTTGGTCCGACCGTCGTGGGGGCGCTTGCCGCTGAAGGTTACTCGATCTCCACCTCCGGTGCACCAGAACGACAGGGCATCGTGCACCGTCTGGACGTGGGCACCAGTGGTCTGATGGTCGTCGCCAAATCCGAACGCGCCTACAGCGTGCTGAAAAACGCGTTCAAGGAACGCACGCCGGAGAAGGTCTACCACGCCGTCGTCCAAGGGCTGCCCGATCCGCTACAGGGAACCATCGACGCCCCGATTGGCCGGCACCCGGGCCACGATTGGAAGTTTGGGGTGCTTGACGGGGGACGGGACTCGGTTACCCATTACAAGGTCATCGAGGCCTTCGGGAAAGCAAGCCTTGTTGAAGTGCATCTGGAAACCGGGCGCACCCACCAGATCCGCGTGCATTTTTCTGCCTTCGGTCATCCCTGCGTGGGCGACCAAACCTACGGGGCCAACCCCAAACTCGGAGCGGCGTTGGGCCTGACCCGCCAGTGGCTTCATGCCAAACGTCTAGGATTCACCCACCCGGTCTCCGGTGATTGGATGAGCTACGAGAGCCAGTACCCGCATGATCTCGCCGGTGCCTTGGAGTTGCTACGCGAGGGAACGGTCTAGCGCGAACCTCAACATGAGAGTTCTCACCTAGCTTCCACCGCTGGGCCCTAGGTGGCCTAGTAGACTGTTTTGGTGAGCGCGACACGTGATGGATTCGTACACCTGCATACCCACACCGAATACTCCATGCTGGACGGTGCGGCACGGCTTACTGAACTCTTCGAGGAAGCCAACCGGCACGGCATGGACGCCATGGCCATCACCGACCATGGGTACCTATTCGGAGCCTTCGACTTCTGGAGCAAGGCGACCAGCGCCGGAGTGAAACCCATTATCGGCGTCGAAGCCTATGTAACTCCGGGCACCGAACGCGGCGATAAGACCCGCGTGAAGTGGCGTACCGAAGAAGCCCAAAAGGGCGATGACGTCTCCGGTGGTGGTCTATATACGCATATGACCCTGCTCTCCTACAACAACACCGGGATGGACAACCTGTTCAAGGGTTCCTCCACCGCTTCCTTGGATTCGGTGTTCGGCAAGTACCCACGGTGGGACCGCGAGCTACTGAACCGCCATGCTGAAGGACTGATCGCTACCACCGGCTGCCCCTCTGGCGAAGTGCAAACCAAGCTCCGTTTGGGCCAGTACGAGGAAGCCAAGGCTGCGGCCGCCGAATTCCAAGATATCTTCGGCAAAGGCAACTACTACTGCGAGCTGATGGACCACGGCCTAGACATTGAGCGCCGAGTCACCAAGGATCTGCTGCGCCTGGCCAAGGAACTCGATATTCCCCTTTTGGCCACGAACGACTTGCACTACACGCACGAGTCGGATGCCAAGGCGCACGAGGCCTTGCTAGCGATTAACTCTGGTTCCACCCTCGATGAGCCGACCTATGATCAGGGCGGTAGCCGCTTCGCTTTCAGCGGTTCGGGCTACTACCTGAAATCCCCGCGCGAAATGCGTGAACTATTCCGCGAGTTCCCCCAAGCGTGCGATAACACCCTTGAGATCGCCGAGCGCGCCGAGGTCAGCTTCGATACCAACGCCAACTACATGCCAAAGTTCCCCTGCCCGCCGGGGGAGGACGAAACCAGCTGGCTCATCAAGGAAGTCGATAAGGGCCTTCACTACCGTTACCCGGGCGGGATCCCCGAGGAGGTGCGGCGCCAAGCCGACTACGAACTCGATGTGATCATCAAGATGGGTTTCCCCGGCTACTTCCTCGTCGTGGCCGACTTCATCAACTGGTCCAAGGACAACGGTATCCGCGTGGGCCCCGGTCGTGGTTCGGGTGCCGGGTCCATGGTGGCCTATGCCATGCGTATTACCGACCTCGATCCGCTCAAGCATGGGTTGATTTTCGAGCGCTTCCTGAACCCGGAACGTGTCTCCATGCCCGACTTCGACGTCGACTTCGATGATCGGCGCCGTTCTGAGGTGATCAAATACGTCACCGAAAAGTACGGCGACGAGCGTGTGTCGATGATCGTCACCTACGGTTCGATTAAAACCAAACAGGCGCTGAAGGACTCTTCGCGTGTGCTGGGGTACCCCTTCAGCATGGGCGAGACCCTCACCAAGGCACTGCCGCCGGCGGTTATGGCCAAGGATATTCCGCTCAACGATATCGAGAATCCCAATTCCAAGCGGTACTCCGAGGCCGGGGATTTTCGTAACCTGATCGCGACCGATCCCGAGGCCGCACGCGTCTTTGAGACGGCGAAGGGTCTCGAAGGGCTGAAGCGCCAATGGGGTGTACACGCAGCCGGCGTGATCATGAGTTCGGACCCCATCATCGACGTCATCCCGATTATGCGTCGTTTGCAGGACGGCCAGGTCATCACCCAGTTCGATTACCCAACCTGCGAAGGCTTGGGGCTGATCAAGATGGACTTCTTGGGCCTGCGTAACCTCACGATTATCTCCGACGCGCTGGAGAACGTGAAGTACAACCAGGACATCGACATCGACCTGGAAACCTTGCCGCTCGATGACCCCGAGGCCTATAAGTTGCTGGCCCGCGGCGACACCCTCGGCGTGTTCCAGCTCGATGGTGGGCCGATGCGTTCGCTGCTCAAGCTCATGCGACCGGACAACTTCGAAGATATCTCCGCGGTGCTCGCGCTCTATCGCCCGGGACCTATGGGCGCAAACGCGCATACGAACTACGCCCTGCGTAAGAACAAGCTTCAAGATGTTGTGCCGATCCACCCGGAGTTGGCTGAACCGCTCGAAGATATTCTCGGAGGCACCTTCGGCCTGATCGTGTATCAGGAGCAGGTTATGGCCATCGCGCAGAAATTGGCCGGCTACTCGCTGGGCCAAGCGGATATCTTGCGTCGTGCCATGGGTAAGAAGAAGAAGTCCGAACTGGATAAGCAGTTCGTTGGCTTCAAGCAGGGTATGAACGACAATGGCTACTCGGACGAAGCCGTGCAGACCCTGTGGGATATCCTGCTGCCGTTCTCCGACTACGCATTCAACAAGGCCCACTCGGCCGCCTACGGTGTGGTCTCATTCTGGACCGCCTACCTCAAGGCCCATTATCCGGCCGAGTACATGGCCGCGTTGCTTACCTCGGTCGGTGACGACAAAGACAAGCTGGCCATGTACCTCAATGAGTGCCGCCGCATTGGCATCACCGTGCTGCCACCAGATGTCAACGAATCGGCAATGACCTTTACCCCGGTGGGCCGCGATATTCGCTTCGGTATGGGCGCGATCCGCAACGTGGGCGCAAACGTGGTTGATGGGATGGTCAAGGCGCGCGAAGAAAAGGGCGCCTTCACCGACTTCACCGACTACCTCAACAAGGTGCCGGCGGTCGTATGCAATAAGCGCACCATCGAATCGTTGATCAAGGCCGGGGCCTTTGACTCGATGAACCACCCGCGACGTGCCTTGCTGGCCATCCACGAAGAGGCCGTTGACTCGGTTATTTCGGTCAAGCGCAATGAAGCGGCGAACCAATTCGACCTGTTCAGTGCGCTGGGTGCCACCGAGGCGGGCGAGTCGATGAGCGTAGCGATTCCCGACATCCCCGACTGGGATAAGAAGGAGAAGCTGGGCTACGAGCGCGAAATGCTGGGGCTCTACGTCTCCGATCACCCGCTGCAGGGACTCGGCTCGGCACTGGAACAGTATGCGGATATGCCCGTGACCCATGTGCTCTCAGACGATGGCCCAGCCGATGGACACATCATCTCCATTGCCGGCATGATCACCGGGTTGCAGCGGCGTATCGCCAAGAAGAGCGGTAACCCCTACGCGCGCTGCGAAGTCGAGGACCTTTCCGGTTCCATGGAGGTTATGTTCTTTGGGCAGGCCTACCAGCCGATCGCCGAAGTCCTAGCCGATGACCTCATCGTGGTGATCAAGGGGCGCGTGCAACGACGTGACGATGGTTCCATCACCCTCAACGCTCAAGAGATGATGATTCCCGAGCTATCCGATGCCTCCGGCACCGGACCGGTGGTTATTGCCATTCCCACCCACAAGGCCACCGAGTCACTGGTCTCGCAATTGGGCGACGTGTTGCGTACCCACCGTGGAAATACCGAGGTGAGGGTCAAGCTCTCCGGCAGCCGGGGTACCTCACTGATGCGCTTGGGGATGAACTACCGGGTCAACCCGAATCCGGCGCTCTTTGGCGACCTGAAGGTACTGTTGGGACCCAGCTGCGTGGACATGTAGCCGCTCGTGCGACGTTGCGTGTGACCGCGGTGAGTAACCCGGCTATAAAGCACCCCGCGTGGGGCGTTAAACTAGGCGGGTGACTACCAACGAATCCACCGTATTTGAGCAGCTGGCCACCCTCGATTGGCGAGGCCAAGAGCTGTCGGCCGCGCAGCTGAAGCTGACTCTGCCGCGCCCCGAAGTGAATGCGCAGACCGCCGCCGACGTGGTCTCGCAGATCATCGAGCGGGTCCGCCGTGAGGGGATGACTGCCCTGGTGCAGCTCGCCGCACAGTTCGATAAGGTGGAGCTCGAACATACCCGGGTTCCGGCTAAGGAGTTGGAACGGGCCCTAGAGCAGCTGGATCCGCAGGTGCGTGCCGGACTCGAAGAGTCCATTGCCCGCGCCCGTACCTTCGCAGCGGCCCAGTTGCCACAGGACACCACGGTTGATTACCCCAACGGGGCCAGCGTCACCCAGCGCTGGGTTCCGGTTACCCGAGTCGGACTGTATGTCCCCGGGGGACTGGCGGTGTACCCGTCCTCGGTCATCATGAACGCCGTTCCGGCGCAGGCCGCCGGGGTGAGCTCGCTGGCTTTGGTCAGCCCACCGCAACGTGAGTTCGGTGGACTGCCGCACCCGACCATTCTGGCTGCCGCCCAGCTGCTGGGGATCACCGAGGTCCACGCCGTCGGTGGGGCACAGGCCATCGCGGCCTTGGCCTACGGGGTGAACATGCCGGAGGATCCGCGTGGTGGTATCGACCCGGTCGATGTGATTTCGGGCCCCGGAAATCTTTTCGTCGCCACCGCCAAGCGGCTGGTTAAGGGCGTTGTGGGCATCGATGCCGAGGCCGGTCCAACTGAGATCGCGATCCTTGCCGACCGCACGGCGCGCGCCGATTTGATCGCCGCCGATATGATCTCGCAGGCCGAACACGACGAGAACGCCGCGGCCGTGCTGGTCACGGATGACGAACAGCTCGCGGCGGCCGTACGTGGCGAACTTGAGCGCCAGGTGGCGGCCACCAAGCACCGTGAACGAGTAAATGCTGCCCTCTCCGGACGTCAGTCGGCCATCATCGTGGTCGATGACTTGGCGCAGGGGATCGAGGTGTGCAACGCCTACGCGGCAGAGCACTTGGAGATCATGACCGAGAACGCTTCGGCGGTGGCCGAGCAAATTACCGCGGCCGGGGCAATTTTCGTCGGGGACTATGCGCCGGTTTCGCTCGGTGACTACTGTGCAGGGTCCAACCACGTACTGCCCACCAGCGGAACCGCACTGCACGCGTCGGGGCTGAACGTGAACACCTTCCTCAAGGCCGTGCAGGTCATTAACTATGGGCAGGACGCCCTGAACGACGTGGCCGCGCACGTGGTGAATCTTGCGAATGCTGAGGATCTTCCGGCGCACGGGGATGCCGTCAAGGCGCGTTATTCCAATAACCGGTAAACTGTCTGTGACGTGAGAGGACAGCCGGTGACGGTGTGTCCCGAACCCCTAGTGCAACTTTGTTGGAGGTGCCATGAACTGCCCGTATTGTCGAAACTCGGATTCCCGTGTGGTTGACAGCCGAGTCGCCGACGATGGCGTCTCCATTCGTCGACGCCGTCAGTGCAGTGCCTGTTCGCGCCGCTTTACCACGACCGAAACGGCCAGCTTGAGTGTGCTCAAGCAGTCGGGTGCCGTCGAACCGTTCTCGCGGAACAAGGTGATCAACGGTGTGCGCAAGGCCTGCCAGGGGCGCCCGGTAACGGATCATGACCTGGCGGTTCTCGCACAGGAAGTGGAAGAGTCGGTGCGCACCACCGGTGCCGCAGAGATCCCGGCCCATCAGGTAGGCCTGGCGATCCTTGAACCATTGCAGCGCCTCGACGAGGTCGCCTACTTGCGTTTTGCCAGCGTGTATCAGGGATTCCAGTCGCTCGGCGACTTTGAGAAAGCTATTGCCAGTTTGCGTGAACAGCGCTCGAATTCCCCGCGTGGTACCCAACGCCCGTTGTCGGCCGAGTAGCCTGGGGGCGTTAGATCTGCCCGCAGACGCTCAAACTGTAGACGCAGGCTCGATGGTCGGTAAGATCATCGAGCCTGCGTCGTTTTAATGTGCGTTCAGCCGCTGCGCTTGCAGAGCCGCACCGATGATTCCGGCGTTGTTGGCGCTACGGGCAATTTCGATCGGGGTTTCCAACTCAATATAGGGCAGGAACTTCTCGGGCTTTTTCGAAATGCCGCCCCCGAGGATGATCAGTTCCGGAGAGAAAAGGAACTGCACGTGCCGCAGGTACTTTTCGAGCCGACGAGCGTACTTTTCCCAGCTGATGTCATCACGTTTGCGCGCGGCCGAGCTCGCCTTCTTTTCGGCAGCCACCCCACCAATTTCGAGGTGCCCCAGCTCAAAATTCGGCACCAGCACGCCATCGTGGACCAAGGCCGAGCCGATGCCGGTGCCAAGGGTCAGGGTCAGTACCGTTCCACTGCGGTTACGCCCCGCACCGTATTCGGCTTCCGCCAGACCGGCGGCATCGGCGTCGTTCAGAACAAGCACCTCGCGCCCGAGTTCCTCAGCAAAGAGCGTGGCAATATCGGTGCCCACCCAGTGCTTACCCACGTTGGCTCCGGAACGCGCCACCCCGTGGTGGATGATGCCCGGGAAGGTGATGCCCACCGGGGTTTGGACCCCCACATTCGGATCGCGCGTGAGCAGCTCCCGGTAGATCTCACCGACGACCTCGGCTACCTCCGGCGGGGTTGCCGGGGAAGGGGTGTCGATGCGGAAGCGTTCACCGCATAGTTCTCCGGTGCCGAGATCGACGATTCCGCCCTTGATACCGGTGCCGCCGATATCGATGCCGAGAGCCAGGGCCGGGGTTGCTTGCGGGTGCGCGCTCATGGGGGTGTCCTTTGCGTGAGGGGAGCCGCTAGGGCAGGGTGAGGATCTCGGCGCCGGATTCGGTCACCAGCAGAGTGTGTTCGAATTGGGCGGTGCGCTTGCGGTCCTTGGTCGTCACGGTCCAGTCATCGGCCCACATATCCCATTCGATGGTGCCAAGGGTGAGCATGGGCTCAATGGTGAAGACCATCCCCGGTTCAATTAACGTGTTGTGGGCCGGTGCGGCGTCATAGTGCGGGATAATCAGCCCGGAGTGGAACGACTCGCCGACTCCGTGCCCGGTGAAGTCACGCACCACACCGTAGCCGAAGCGCTTGGCATAGGTCTCGATGCTGCGCCCGATGACGTTGATCTCTCGCCCGGGCATCACTGCCTTGATGGCACGCTTGAGTGACATCTCGGTGCGTTCGACCAAGAGGCGCGACTCTTCGTCCACGTCACCAACCAGGAAGGTGGCATTATTATCGCCGTGCACCCCGCCGATGTAGGCGGTGATGTCGATGTTGATAATGTCCCCGTCGCGTAGCACGGTGCTATCCGGGATGCCATGGCAGATCACTTCGTTGAGCGATGAGCAGAGCGACTTCGGGAAGCCGCGATATCCCAAGGTCGAGGGGTAGGCGTTGTGGTCGAGCAGGAATTCGTGCCCAATCCGGTCCAACTCATCCGTGGTGATTCCCGGCTGGCAGGCTCGTCCCACCTCGGCGAGGGCCTGGGCGGCAATTTTTGAGGCAACGCGGATCCGTTCGATCACCTCGGGCGACTTGATGTCGCTGGCCGTGCTTTTCGCGGGTTCCTTCTTGCCGACGTACTCGGGACGCTCAATATGAGCTGGAACGGGTCGTTGCGGGGATATAGTGCCTGGTTCTAGGTGACCGATCGGTGCGTGTGCTGCCATGAGAACCATTCTAACGATGTGGCCACCGGGTTTTCGCGTCCTAGCTGCCACGGTGGGTTAGCCTGCGATAGCGTAGAGAAACGTAAGGCGAGTCACGAACAAGGGAAGAGTCATGAGCGAAAAGTCACTACCCGACGAGGGACAGTATTGGTACAACGTGCAGACCGGAGGCATCGAACACGGGCCACAGTCCGATTGGTCGGCGCTACTGGGCCCGTACCCCACGGAAGAAGCTGCCCGCGGCGCGATGGATAAGGTGCGTGCGCGCAACGAGGAGTGGGACGAAGAAGAGGACGCGGACGACTAAGCCGACCGCGTCCCCTCCAACTAACTAGTAGTGCCGGTCTATTCGGTGAATTCGTAGTCGGCCGACGGGAAGGAACCTTCGAGTACCTCACGGTGGTACTCGGAGACCGCCTGGGAAACGACTCCGCGCAGGTCGGCATACTTCTTCACGAAGCGTGGAGTACGGTGCCCACCCAAGCCGAGCATGTCCTGCCAGACCAGAACCTGACCGGTGGTTTCGTTACCGGCACCGATGCCGATGGTGGGCACGCGCAACGCGGCCTCAAGCTCGGCGGCCACCGGGCTGGGGATCATCTCGGCGAGCACGGCGAAGGCTCCGGCGTCTTGCAGGGCCCGACCGTCGGCGATCAACTGTGCGGACTGTTCGCCGCGCCCCTGCACCCGGTAACCGCCCAGGGCGTGTTCGGACTGCGGGGTGAAGCCTATATGGCCGATCACCGGGACCCCCGCCTGCACCAAGGCCTTGACGTGGCCAGCGAATTCGGCGCCGCCTTCCATCTTGACCGCCTGTGCGCCGCCTTCTTTCATCAGTCGGGTGGCCGAGGCGACGGCCTGGGCGGGGGACTGCTCGTAACTACCGAAGGGCAGATCGGTCACGACCATGGCCCGACGGGCACCGTTGGCCACGGCCTTGGTGAACACGATCATCTCGTCGAGGGTGATCGGCAAGGTGGAGTCGTAGCCGATGACGGTGTTGGCCGCGGAGTCACCCACGAGCAACAATTCGATGCCGCAACCGTCGAAAATTTCAGCCATCATGGTGTCGTAGGCGGTGAGCATCGCGAACTTCGCGCCACTGTCTTTGGCCTGCTGAAGATGGTGAATGCGGATCTTTGCCGGTGAGGATTGTGGTTCCGAAACATATGGTTTGGCCATAGGAAAACCTTAGCGCACTTGGGTTTGCGGTGTGCCGCGGTTCATCTACGGCCCAATGCCGTTCAGAACGTATAGGCTTACTTTAAAACCATGCTGCTTCGCGCCGCTGCGGAGCTTTGGACAAGTCTTGAGTCGAAGGTGGTGGATGATGGATCGCCAACAGGAATTCGTGTTGCGCACTATTGAGGAACGAGACGTGCGCTTTGTGCGATTGTGGTTCACCGACGTCGTCGGTTCGCTGAAGTCGGTGGCTCTGGCCCCGGCGGAAGTGGAAGACGCCTTCGAGGAGGGGCTGGGCTTTGATGGTTCCTCCATCGAGGGTCTGTCGCGCATTTACGAATCCGACATGTTGCTGCAGCCGGACCCCTCCACCTTTCAGCTACTGCCGTGGCGCGGCGAGGTCGAGCCGACCAGCCGCATGTTCTGCGACATCCTTACCCCGGAGGGTACCCCCTCGAACGCCGATCCACGCCATGTGCTCAAGCGGCAGTTGAATGAGGCCTCCGATATGGGCTTCACCTGCTACACGCACCCGGAGATCGAGTTCTACCTGCTGCATTCGGCGAATCTCGATAAGCAGGGACGCCCGCAGCCGATCGATAATGGCGGCTACTTTGATCATGTGCCCGACGGGGTCGGGCAGGACTTCCGCCGCTCCTCGGTAACCACCCTCGAAGCCTTGGGTATTTCGGTGGAGTTTTCGCACCACGAGAACGGGCCGGGGCAGAACGAAATCGACTTGCGCTATGCGGACGCCCTGCAAACCGCGGACAACATCATGACCTTCCGTACCGTCATCAAGGAGATGGCGATGCAGAAGGGGATCTACGCGACCTTCATGCCCAAGCCCTTTACCGAGCACCCGGGCAGTGGCATGCACACGCACTTCTCGCTGTTCGAGGGCGACGAGAACGCCTTCTTCGAGGCCGGACGCGAATACCAGCTCTCCGACGTGGCCCGCTCCTTTATCGCCGGCATCTTGCGTCACGCACCGGAATTGACCGCGGTCACCAACCAGTTCGTGAACTCCTACAAGCGCCTGTGGGGCGGGGGAGAAGCCCCGAGCCACCTGTCGTGGGGGCACAACAACCGCTCGGCCCTGGTGCGTGTGCCGCTTTACAAGCCCGGCAAGGGGCAAAGCGCTCGCGTGGAGTACCGCGGTATCGACTCGGCCGCTAACCCGTACTTGGCCTACGCCTGCCTGCTCGGAGCCGGCCTGAAGGGTATCCGTGAGGGCTACGACCTGGAGGATCCGACCGAGGATGACGTGTGGAGCCTGTCCACCGCCGAGCGTCGCGCCTCGGGCCACCACCCGCTACCGGGTTCGCTGCATGATGCGCTGAAGGCGATGGAAGAATCCGAGCTGATGGCCGAGGTCCTCGGTGAGCAGGTCTACAACTCCTTCATCGCCAACAAGCGCGCCGAATGGGAAGCGTACCGTCAGGAAATCAGCCCCTTCGAGCTGAACCGGTATCTGGGAATTCTGTAGGCGGCGGCGATGGCAGAGTCACCGGTCCGCTCACTGATCAACGCCGGCTTCGGCGACACCGAACGCGCCCAACGGTTCCTGGCCTCCCCGGAACTCGAAGGGCTCGACCAGCAGAACCTGCTTACCGCGCTATCGCACGCCCCGGATCCAGACCAGGCGTTGTTACTGGCCCTGCGTCTGGTGGAACGCCACCCGCAGGCACGCGAGATCTTCGCCGAACCGGAAACCGGGCTGGCGTTGATCCGTTTGCTCGGGTCCTCCTCGGCGCTTGGCGAGTTCCTGATTCGCTGTGATGAGGCCTTGGCCGATGTGCGTATCGCCCCACCGGCGGATTTCGTGGCCACCGACGCCGAGCTGCTGCGTGAACGGCTGCTCGAGTCCGTGCAGGCTCAAGAAAGCGAGCACGGGCACCAGATCGCCGGGCTGACCGGCGCCGAGGCACGCCAAGCATTGCGCGTGGCCTACCGCCGCGGCCTTTTGGATCTGGCCTATCGCGACGTGAATTGTGTCGACCCGCAGGATGCTCTGCCACAGGTGGCTGCCGAGCTGGCCGACCTCGCCGCGGCCGCGCTGGACGCCGCGCTGGCGGTGGCCCGCGCCGAACTTGCCGGCCAGTTCACCGCGCAGCATGTTGACGCGGTCAACGTGGCGGTGATTGGCATGGGCAAATGCGGGGCCCGCGAGCTGAACTACATCTCCGACGTCGACGTGATCTACGTGCACAGCAGCCTGCCGTTGATCGACGAGGACACTGCCGCGCAGATCGCCGTGGCCATCTGCTCCAACGCCGCGAAGGCCATCATGGCGCCGGGCCCGGAGCCGATGTTGTGGGAAGTCGATGCGAACCTGCGGCCCGAAGGCAAGGACGGGGTGCTTTCGCGCACGCTGTCCTCGCACGAGGCCTACTACCAGCGTTGGGCGCAGTCTTGGGAGTTCCAGGCACTGCTCAAGGCCCGCGCCATCGCCGGTGACCGGGATCTGGGCTCCGCCTACGAACGAATGGTCAACCCCTTTGTCTGGTCCAGCCCGGAACGCGAAGGCTTCGTGGAGTCGGTGCAGAAAATGCGCCGTCGCGTCACCGACCACATTCCCAAGGACGAGGTGAACTGGCAGATCAAGCTCGGCCCCGGCGGGCTGCGCGATGTGGAGTTCACCGTACAGCTGCTGCAGTTGGTGCACGGCCGGGTCGACGCGGACATTCAGGTGCCGACCACAACGCTGGCGATCGACGCGCTCAGCCGCATCGGGTACATCGGACGCCAAGATGCTCAAGACTTTGCCGACGCTTACCGCTTCCTGCGCCTGCTGGAACACCGTATACAGCTCAGCCAGTTGCGGCGCACCCACTTGATGCCCCGCGCCGAACAGGCCCAGCGGGTGCTGGCCCGCGCCATCCGTCCTGCCGGGGACCTGAGCGCCACCAGCCCGGAGAAACTCCTCAAACGCTGGAACGCCACTAAACGCCTGGTCCGGCGGCTGCATGAAGCCATTTTCTATCGTCCACTGCTGGTTTCCAGTTCGAATCTTTCGGCCGACGATGTCAGGCTGACCCCGGAATCCGCCCAAGCGCGCCTGCGTGCCCTAGGCTACCTGGATCCCAAGGCGGCCATGCGTCATATCGAGGCGCTGATTGGGGGAGTCTCACGCCGCTCCTCGCTCCAGCGCCAACTGCTGCCGGTGCTCTTGGATTGGTTCGCCCGCGGGGTGGACCCCGATGCCGGGCTGCTCGGGTTCCGCCGGATTAGCGAATCCCTGGGCAAGAGCCACTGGTTCCTCGGAATGTTGCGCGATACCAACACCGCCGCCGAACGATTGTGCGCCCTGCTGTCCAATACGCGCTTCCTGACGGATCTGCTGGCCAACGAGGCTTCCGCGGCGGCCTGGTTAGGCAACGACGCGGCGCTACGCCCGCTGACCCTGCAGGCCCTCACGCAGCAAAACGAAGCGATTATTCAGCGCGCCAAGCAACCCGAGGCCGCGGTGCGGCAAATCCGCCTGATCCGCCGCCGCGAGGTACTGCGTGTCGCACTGGCCGACGGCGCCGAATTACTCGACGTTAGCCAGGTCGGTGCGGCCCTGAGCGACATCGACGCGGCGATGATGGATGGGATCCTGCGGGTGCTGATGATCGTCGATCAGCGCGAACACGGCGAACATGCCAGTGTGGCGGTGATCGCCATGGGCCGTCAGGGTGGTCGCGAGATCGGCTACGGGTCGGATGCCGACGTCCTCTTGGTGCAGCGTCCGCTGCCAGGGGCCGACGCGCAGAAGGCGCAGGAGCAGGCATTGCGCGTGTGCACCGAACTCTTGGCATGGTGTTCGCGTCCGCTCAAGCCCGCCATTCCCGCCGAGGTCAAGCTCAAGGTCGACTCCGATTTGCGGCCCGAGGGGCGGACCGGATCGCTGGTGCGATCCCTCGAGAGCTATGCCATCTACTACGACCGGTGGGTCGAACCCTGGGAACGGCAGGCCCTGCTCCGGGCGCGCCCCTTTGCCGGTGACATGGAGCTAGCCGCGGACTTCATCGACCTGATCGAACCGGTTCGTTATGAGCGGGCGCTCAGCGAGAGCGAAGTCAAGGAGATCCGCAAGATCAAGGCCCGCGTGGAATCCGAGCGCTTGCCGCGTGGTGCCGATCCGACGCGGCATCTGAAGCTAGGACGAGGTTCGCTTTCCGACGTTGAATGGCTCGTACAGCTCTACCAGCTGCAACATGCTAGCGAGCACCCGCAGCTGCGCACTCCCTCCACGCTGCAGGCGCTGGCCGCGCTGGCCGACCTTGAGCTACTGACCGATCAGGATGCCCTGGAGCTGAGCGACGCATGGACGCTGGCCACCCGGGTGCGTAGCGCGGAGATCATCACCGCCGGTCGCACCAGCGACGTTTTGCCGCGCTCCGCGCGCGATATGGAGGCCGTGGGCCGCTGGTGCCGCTACGAGCCGGGCCACGGGCACGAACTAGAGGAGGACTATCTGCGGGTGACCCGACACTCCCGTGCGGTCTTCGAGCGTCTCTTCTACGGTTTCGACGACTAACCCTACAGTTCGGCCGGTTGGAGCCGATGCTCGAGATCCGGCCACGTAACGTGCACGCGGGCACTGGGCAGCAGCGCCTTGGCGGCGAGCCGATCGGTCAGAACGATACCGTGTGGGGACACCTCCAGAATGCTCAGAACGGCGCCGTCGGTCAGCCTCCATGGTTCGGAGAGTTCGCACAGACCGCGTTCGAGGAGTCGTTCTTCCCCTGCCAGGTAGTCACAGGCGTCGCCAACGACATGCCCGAGCACATTACGCGGTTGTACCCGCGCGTAGTCCTCACGCAGCGCCTCGAGATAACCCACCACCTCGCGGTCCGCTCGGCGCACGGAGACCCAGCCGCTGGGTAGCTGTTCATTCATGCAGGCCGCCTTTCCATCGTGTGTCGACTGGGGTGATGCCATGCGAACGGCCGCACCCTTGAGCGCACCAACATGCTCGCTCGCTACGGCTTAGCCTAGGGTTGTTCGCTCCACAAATAAAAATCCGCCCGGATCGTTCCCTGCGGTGCAGGACACGATCCGGGCGGATACGCTGTTGACCAGCTGAAGACTAGCCCACGGGGCTAATTAGCAGCCGTAGTACAGCTCAAACTCGTATGGGTTCGGGCGCAGGCTCAGTGGCTTGATCTCGTTTTCACGCTTGTACTCGATCCAGGTGCGGATCAGGTCCTCGGTGAACACGCCACCTTCGAGCAGGAACTCGTAGTCCTCCTCGAGCGCCTTCAGAGCCTCTTCGAGGTTCTCCGGAGCGCGCTGGATGTCCTTGGCCTCTTCGGCCGGCAGCTCGTAGAGGTCCTTGTCGATCGGGTCAGCCGGCTCGATGCGGTTCTTGATGCCGTCCAGACCGGCCATCAGCTGTGCAGCGAAGGCCAGGTACGGGTTCGAGGAACCATCCGGTGCGCGGAACTCGATGCGCTTGGCCTTCGGGTTCGAACCGGTGATCGGGATACGGATACCGGCCGAGCGGTTACCCTGCGAGTACACCATGTTGACCGGTGCCTCGAAGCCCTTGACCAGACGACGGTAGGAGTTCACGGTCGGGTTGGTGAAGGCCAGCACGGCCGAAGCGTGCTTGAGCAGACCACCAATGTACCAGCGGGCGGTGTCGGACAGGCCGGCGTAGCCCTTCTCGTCGTAGAACAGCGGTTCGCCGTTGTTCCACAGCGACTGGTGCACGTGCATGCCCGAGCCGTTGTCACCGAAGACCGGCTTCGGCATGAAGGTGGCGGACTTGCCCCAAGCGTCGGCAACGTTCTTCACCACGTACTTGAACAGCATCAGCTGGTCAGCGGCGTGGACCATGGTGTTGAACTTGTAGTTGATTTCGGCCTGACCGGCGGCGCCGACCTCGTGGTGGCTGCGCTCGACCTCAAGGCCCACGTTGTCCAGTTCGATGCAGATCGCATCGCGCAGGTCGGCCTGCTTGTCGGTCGGGGAGACCGGGAAGTAACCGCCCTTGAAGGGGGTCTTGTAGCCCTGGTTGCCGCCCTCTTCCTTACGCCCGGTGTTCCACGGGGCTTCGTCGGAGTCGACCTTGTAGAAAGAGCCCTGCGGGGTGGATGCGTAGCGGACGTCTTCGAAGATGAAGAACTCTGCCTCGGGGGCGAAGAATGCGGTGTCGGCGATGCCGGTGGACTCCAGGTAGGCCTCGGCGCGCTCGGCCACACCACGCGGATCGCGGTGGTATGGCTCACCGGTGCGTGGGTTCACGATCGAGAAGTTGAACGCAAGGGTCTTCTCCATGCGGAACGGATCGATGAAACCGGTGGTGACATCAGGAATCAGCTGCATATCGGATTCCGAGATTCCGGCGAAGCCACGGATGGAGGAACCGTCGAAGAGCTGGCCGTTGACGAAGAAGTCCGCGTCTACGGACTTGGCTGGAACATTGAAGTGCTGCTGCACGCCAGGTAGATCGGTGAACCGGATGTCCACGAACTTGACGTCTTCATTGGCGATGTAGGCCAGGGCTTCTTCAGGACTGGAAAACATGTGGAGTGAACTCCCTGTTGAGTTGTGGGTGACGGTAAGCGGTAGCCGCGGTGGTGCCGCGGTACGCCTGCTTACAAAGTAACAATACCCAGTTTCCGTTTCGGAGCGGTGTCTCTATTGTTTCCAATGCGTTACAGAAACGCGCTCGGCGTAATTTCTTGCCGCCTTGGCAGCCTCGGGGCTCGCAAAGCCTCCGCCTAGCCTCGGGCGTTAAACTAGGGGAGTGGAACGTAAAGATTTTGGATCGTGGCTTGAAGGCCCGCCGCAGCTCAATTCCCAGCAGTGGCCCGGCGAACGCTTGGGCCGCCCAGACAAGGGACCGGGGTCGGTCGCGCGCTTTGGGCGTCGGCTCGGCGCGCTGGTGATCGATTGGCTGATCGCTATGGCCGTAAGCGCCTGGCTCTTCCAATCAGATTCATTAGCCACCTTGCTGATATTCTGCGGGCTACAGATCTTTATGGTCGGCCTCTTTGGTCATTCCATCGGTCACCGGCTGTTCGGGATGCAGGTGCAATCCATGGACGGTGGGCCCATCAAGCCGTGGAGCGGTGCGTTGCGTTCGGTCCTATTGTGCATGGTGATTCCGGTACTTTTTAGCGACGCCGACCAACGTGGATTTCACGACCGGGCGGGAAACAGCATTCTTGTAGTTATCAAATAGCCGTTCTCTAGAACCTATGCAAACAGGTCTTAGGTAACCTGATGCTGTCTAGTTCCTGCATCATCGAGACCGTTTGTCGGTACCAAGCCATCTGACTCAGTGCCGGCAGAGGCGAAGAGCTCTCCACAGGCTGACACCGAGGAACTCCCGGCATACACGGCGAGATTAATCGCCGCGTTAAGATCACGATCATGCGTTGCGCCACAGGCCTCGCAAGCCCAGGCCCTCACATGCAATGCCATAGTGCGCGTGGTTTTTGCGCCACAAGCACTGCACGTTTTCGAGGACGGGAACCAGCGATCGGCAACAATCAGCGTTGTATTGCGATCACGTGTTTTGTAGTCGAGCTGGCGACGGAATTCACCAAAAGAGGCATCCGCGATCGACAGGGCTAGACGGTGATTCTTCATCATCCCGCTCACGTTGAGATCTTCAATCACGATCCGGTCATGTGCATCGGCAAGACCGGTGGTGAGCTTATGTATCCAGTCATGACGGGCGTTGGCGACCCTTTGGTGAATCGTGGCCACCTTTCGACGTGCTTTGGCACGGTTCTTCGACCCCTTGGCCGTACGTGCCAGGCTCTGCTGGGCGCGTTTGAGCGAACGCTGAGCGTTGCGCAGCGCACGGGGCACCTGATGACGTGTACCGTCAGAGACCACGTACTCGCGCACCCCAAGGTCAACACCAACCGTGCTGACTGGGACGGTGGGGACTAGCGGGTCAGTGACGTCGCAACTAATACTGGCGTACCAGTGGCCAGCTCGTTTCGAGATAGTTACCGAGATGAGTTTGGCGTTCTCAAAGCGGACCGCTTCACGCATCCGAACCCACCCGATGTTCGGTACGCGCAAACGTTTGCCCTCGATGCGGAACTGTCCAGAGGAAAGACGGAACGACTCAGCGCTCACGCCTTTCTTCTTGAAGGTCGGGTGCTTGGCGCGGCCGGCGAAGAAGTTTTTGAACCCCACGCCAAGAGCGATGATTGCTTCTTGCGGGGCGCATTTCGTAGACTCCAACATCCATGGGAACTCGGTTCGTTTGATCCGGTTCAGTTCACGGCGCAACGCGTACTGTGACGGGGCTGGCAGGGAAGGATCAGCCAAGCGGGCTGCGTACTGCTGATTCCAGTGGGCGAGGGCCCAGTTGTAGGCGAAGCGTGCGGTCCCTGCCGCACGCGTCAACCCGGTAGCTTGCACGTTGGTTGGGTCTAGGGCAATCTTATGCGCACGGTGCATCCTCCACCCCCTTAAACCGTTGCCGAGGCTATGTCTTCATGGTCGCAAACGGTACCGACACTTTGGAGCGGCTAGGCGGATCGTTCGCGGCTCTCAGGGCGGGTTAACTGCCGGCCTGGTGCTATCGGTGACGCGGCTGCTGGGAGCGTCTAGGACGGTCTTGCCTCTCAAGTCGTTTCTACTGTTCATTTTGATATCGTATGGCCCCGCTTAGGAGGTGACACCAAACAGCACGAAACCCCGTTGCGGGCACAGAAAACGCAGAGGGTGGGAACCATAAATGGTTCCCACCCTCTGCGTTTTAGCTGCTTTAGCGGCCGCGCATTGCCCGGCGGTTCGGACGGACCTTCGTCGGGTCAACTCCCTTAGGGATCGGCATCCGGTTCATGCTCAACGTGGTCAATCGCTTGTCCACGGCACTGACCTCAAGCTTGGTGATGGCCTTTGGAAGCTTCTTCATTTCCTTGCCCACGTTGGCCAGGCTCGTCTGTCCCTCGGCGCTACCGGCGTTGATCACGTGGATCGGGACGTTCGGGAGCACACGGCCAATGCGTTTGCGTTCGGAGCTGACCAAATCCCGTACCCGGTTCGTGGGACCCTCGGTAACCAGCACTACGCCTGGTCGTCCGATGGCCAGGAATACGATGTCCTGGTGGCGGTTAGCCGCAATCGGCTCATCCTTCAGAATCCAGCCGCGACGCAGCACGCTCATGGCGGCACCGGCGGCACCGGGGCGGCCTTCCAGCTGCGTGAAGGCGGCCTTTTCGGCGCGACGCGACATGACAAACATGGCGGCAAGCAGAGCCACCGGGATCGCGATGATCAGCATCGTGATCCAGTTATTGATCAACAGACCGATCAGCAGACCCACGGCAATGACAGCGACAGCCGCCAGAACCATCCACCATACGACCATCGGGTCGGAGCGGCGGGTCATCTGGAAGACCTGACCGATTTGCTTCAATCGACCGGGTTCTTTGGTAGTTTTCTCTGCTTTTGGTTTACGCGAGAACAGGCCGCGCTTCTTCGCGGATGCCTCGCCGTCGGTGTTTTTGGCCATAGTGATCTCATTCTACGCGAAATTTGCATTGACCGCTGTGCGCGGTCGAATCGAGGCGGCCGCGGGGATGGCGCTCCGAGACATAGTAGGTCCCCGGCTCCCTGTATGGGAATGCCGGGGACCAACCAAGTGCTACAAGGGTGCCTACTGCGCGATCAGCGAGGAAGCTTCCTGTCGAGTGTTACCCGAGGATTCGATATGAGCCAGGGCTTCCGGGATCTCACGTCCCTTCTTGCGCATGGCTCCGGCCCACAAGCGGCCGGCGCGATACGAGGAACGGACCAGCGGGCCGGACATAACACCGTTGAAGCCCAGCTCTTCGGCTTCCTGCTGGAGCTCCAAGAACTCCTGGGGCTTCACCCAACGATCCACTGGGAGGTGGCGTTCGGTCGGGCGCAGGTACTGGGTGATCGTCAACAGGTCGCAACCCGCTTCGTACAGGTCACGCATCGCCTCGGAGATCTCTTCACGGGTCTCACCCATGCCGAGAATGAGGTTGGACTTGGTGATCAGTCCGCGCTTGTGGCCGTGGGTGATGACATCCATCGAGCGCTCGTAACGGAACGCTGGACGAATGCGCTTGAAAATGCGGGGCACGGTTTCGACGTTGTGTGCGTAAACCTCGGGGGCGGAGTCGCAGATCGCGTCCAGATGCTCGGGCTTACCGGAGAAGTCGGGGATCAACAGTTCGACACCGGTATTCTCATTGAACTGGTGGATCCGGCGCACGGTCTCGGCGTACAACCAGACGCCTTCGTCCTCGAGATCGTCGCGGGCTACACCGGTGACGGTGGCGTAGCGTAGATCCATCTTTTTCACGCTCATCGCGACCTTGAACGGCTCCGAGCGATCCAGCGCGGCTGGCTTGCCAGTGTCGATCTGGCAGAAGTCACAGCGGCGGGTACATTCCGAGCCGCCAATGAGGAAGGATGCTTCGCGGTCTTCCCAGCACTCAAAGATGTTCGGGCAGCCTGCTTCCTCGCAGACGGTGTGTAGACCTTCGGTTTGGACGAGCTTTTTCAGGCCCACGTATTCCGGGCCGATGTTCAGCTTGGCTTTGATCCAGTCGGGCTTACGCTCCACTGGGGTCTGGGAGTTTCGCTTCTCGACGCGTAGTAGCCGGCGACCTTCTGGTTCGACGCTCATAGTCTGATCTTTCTGGGGTTCAGGATTAAACAACTTGCGGTGACAGGAGGTGCTCAAGCTCCTGCTGGACGCGATCAACAACGTCGCTCGGCGAAACTTCACGGCCGAGCTCTGCCGATATCGTGGTGACTCCGGCATCGCTGATGCCGCACGGAATGATCTGCTCGTATGGTGCGAGGGAGTTTGAACAGTTCAAGGCGAAACCGTGCATGGTGACGCCATGATTGATCCGGATTCCGATGGCGGCAATTTTGCGGTCTTCACCACCGTCGCGGCTTGGCACCCAGACTCCCGAGCGCCCCTTGACTTGAATGGTCTCGATTCCCAGGTCCTTCAGCACATTCATCAGCGCCTCTTCGAGGGTCTCTACGTAGCGGCGGATGGCATTGATCTGCTTGAGTTTTACGATGGGATAGCCAATGAGCTGGCCGGGTCCGTGCCAGGTCAACTGGCCGCCACGGTCAACATCGACTACCGGCGTACCGTCCTGAGGCAGGTCTTCCGGTTCGGTGCGTCGCCCGGCGGTGTACACAGCTTCGTGCTCAAGGAAAAGTACCCTGGGGCTACGCTGATCCGCGGCAACCTCGTCATGCAGACTCTTTTGGTAGTCCCATGCTTGCAGATATGGAATGTAGGTCGTGCCCAGACCGACTCGTTCGAATTCGATCGTCATGATCGATACCCTACGCCCAAGCGGTGGAGCCCGGCCAATTGGGACCGCAAATGCTAACGCTGTGGATATCCGCGGCGGACAACGGGCAATCGCGCTATACCGGTGGAATGGACACGTTAGAGCACGGACTTGCCTGGCCGCAAGCCGAAGGATACGACACAATAGGGCCCTTAAGTGCCAAGTCACCCGCAAATGTTTGGCTACTTCGGAGGGTCGAAGACCAAGTATATTTTGCGCTCAAGACCACCACTGAGTCCGAGGCGGTAGGCACATTGATCCAAGACGGGGTTCAGGTGCAACACGAGTATGCGGTTGAAGTTTACGGATTGTTGAACACCCAACTTGGTGCTGGAGTGCTGATGGAGTATTGTCCGGGCGGCAGTCTTCACGCCCTACTGTCGCAACGGCCCCCAATGAGCCTCGGAGAATGCGTGACGGCGCTGGCTCCGATCGCTCAGCGCTTGGCGGCAATGCATGCACAGGGACATGCCCATGGTGACGTATCGCCGGGCAATATCTTGTTGACCGCCAAGGGCAAACCTAAACTGATCGACTTTCAGGAGCTCGGTGGTACGTTCGGAAGCACTTCGGGCGCTGGAACACCGGGCTTCATAGCGCCCGAGATACTCACCGGTCAGGAACCAACCGGTGCGCAGATCGGGAGCGCTGACGTCTATGCGCTCGCTGCCTGCGTTTGGTACTTGCTCTCCGGTCAGGTGCCGGCGGCACCGGAGCACAGGGCGCCGATCACGGCAGTTTTTCCCGATCTGCCAGAGCTCGTGCACCAGCTTCTATGCGATGCCCTCAGCGAGGATCCTGAGCAGCGCCCCTCGGCTGAGCATTTCGCCCGGCAGCTTTTCGCCTGCGCACAAGCCGAAGCCATTGACTGGACCAACTGTGTACCCGCCCAAGCCACGCAGTTCATGGAGACCGTTCATCCACCGTGTGCCACACCGGACAAGATACGAGCCCGGCGCCCGAGGGGTAGAGCGGGCACTCGACCAGCAAGGACTGATGACAAGAACCAGTCAGGGTGGAGCATCCCGAGGCTTCGACAGACTCCGGGCAGGAAGCGGCTGGTGGCCGCCGTGATGCTCGCGGTAGTGGCTGTCGGCGTCACGAGCTTCACGGCCCTGCGCTACCTGCCCACGGAAGTGCATGCTCAGGGGCCCGAACTTGCCGAAAACGTACCCGATGGCCGATGTCAGGTCGGTGACGGCGGAATCATTCCGGAGTGTGCCAACGCGGTGGACGGCTTGGTGACGCAGGTAATCGACCTGTCGCGCCGTCGCGACCAAGCCTTGGCCGGATTGGATCAGCGCGCACTGCGTGACCTTTATGCGCAGGGTTCACAGCAGTTGGAACGGGACCTGGCCACAGTCGAGCAGTTACGGAGTTTAGGCTTCAAGATTCAAGGCCTGAGCACACAACTTAGTGACATTGAATTTATTGCCCGAGGTCCGCAGAATCGCGCGGTGCTCAATGCCACGAGCGCCCAACCCAGTTACAGCTATGTGGACCGGGAAGGGCAGGTGTTGCATACGGTCGAGGGATTGGCCGGGGAGCAGATCACCCTCACGATTCAGTGGGAAGACCAGCGGTGGAAAATCGGCGATGTGCTCAGCCGGGGGAATTAAACGGAAAGGGGACCTCGTGACGAGGTCCCCTTGGCGTGCGGTGCCGCAATGACTAGTGCCAGAGTACAGCGATCGCGATGTTGATCAGGGCCAAACCACCCGTGGCGTGGGCGATGCCGGTCGAAACTTCGGCGCCTGCCTTCACCTTTTTACGACCCAGGAAGGCCGCGACGACGATGGCGATGGCAATCAATAGCTTGACGCCAATCTTGAAGTGGTTCAGTTCCCCGTCCCAGGGGCTGAGACCCATTTCGGTCAGTGCCACCAAGGCCAGACCGGTAATCAGCTGAGTCAGCGCACCGTACCATTGCCATACGTTGACGGTAGGGGTCTTGAAGTTGGCCAACCATCCGCCGAAAATGGCCGCGGCGCCAAGAATGTGCAGAAAAACCAAAAGGGAATAGAGGAAGCTCATACCCTCAATCCTAGGTCATGTTCGACGTGCTGTAGAAACGCGCGGGGCCCGTGATCGAATTGCTTCGATCACGGGCCCCGCGCCAGGACAAATCAACCTTTACAGGCCGAGATCACCCTCGAAAGCGCCGCCTTCAAGACGTGCCTTGACGGTCTGCAGGAAGCGACCGGCGTCGGCGCCGTCAACGATGCGGTGATCGTAGGTCAGCGACAGGTACATCATCTGGCGGATGGCGATGACGTCGTTGCCTTCGGCGTCGGTGATAACGACCGGGCGCTTGACGATGGTGCCGGTACCCAGGATGGCAACCTCAGGCTGGTTGATGATCGGGGTGTCGAACAGGGCCCCTACCGAACCAATGTTGGTGATGGTGAAGGTGCCACCGGACAGCTCGTTCGGACCGATCTTGTTACCGCGGGTACGGGCGGCGACATCGGCGATCTTGCTGGCCAGACCGGCGAGGTTCAGGTCGCCAGCGTTGGAAACGACCGGAACCAGCAGGCCCTTCTCGGAATCTACCGCGAAGCCCAGGTGCTCGGCGTTGTGGTAGGTGATCTCCTGCTTGTCCTCGTCGTAGTTTGCGTTCAGCGACGGGTGCTGCTTCAGTGCTTCGGCAACGGCCTTGGCGATGAACGGCAGGTAGGTCAGGTTCACACCGTTGGTGGCCTTGAAGCCAGCCTTGGCAGCCTTACGCAGGTTGGCCACGCGAGTCATGTCGACTTCCTGGACCTGAGTCAGCTGAGTCGAGGTGTCCAGCGATTCGCGCATGCGGCGGGCGATGACCTGGCGGATGCGAGGAGCCTTGACGGTGGTGCCACGTAGTGAGGAAGCTTCGACGGCCGGAGCTGCCTTGGCAGCTGGAGCGGCGGGTGCGGCCGGTGCCGGGGCTGCTGCGGCGGCTTCCTTGGCGGCCACTGCGTCCAAAACGTCCTGCTTGCGGATGCGTCCGCCGACACCGGTGCCGGTGACCGAAGCAATGTCGATGCCGTGCTGGTTAGCCAGTCGGCGTACCAGCGGGGTGACGTAGCCCGAATCGTTGCCAGCAGGCGCCTCGGAGGCCGGTGCGGCAGGGGCTGCAGGAGCAGCAGGTGCTGCCGGAGCCGGCGCCGGAGTTGCCGGGACATCGGCAGCCGGTGCTTCGGCGGCAGGAGCCTCGGTCTTGGCCGGAGCTTCAGACTTTGCCGGTGCTTCGGACTTGGCTGGAGCAGCCGGTTCCGGGGTGGACTCGGCAGCCGGAGCGGCACCAGCGGCACCGATGACTGCCAGAACCGAACCGACCTCAGCCGTTTCGTCCTCGGAAACGCGAATCTCTAGCAGGGTGCCGGCCACGGGGGACGGAACCTCGGTGTCGACCTTATCGGTGGAAACCTCAAGCAGCGGCTCGTCGACAGCTACCTCGTCGCCGACTTCCTTCAGCCAGCGGGTGACGGTACCTTCGGTAACCGACTCGCCCAGGGCGGGGAGGGTGACTTCGGTACCCGAGGCTTCGCCGCCAGCAGCGGGTGCAGCCGGTGCCTCAGCGGCTGGTGCTTCTTCAGCCTTGGCCGGAGCTTCCTCAGCGGCAGGTGCTTCCTCGGCGGCTGGCGCGTCCGAGCCCGAATCCGAACCGGAACCATCGCCGATGCGAACGAGCGGGGCGCCAACTTCGGCTTCCTCGTCTTCGCCAACAAAAATTTCCTCGATGACGCCGGCAACCGGCGATGGAACCTCGGTGTCGACCTTATCGGTGGAAACCTCAACTAACGGTTCGTCAACCTCTACGCGGTCGCCGACCTGCTTCAGCCAGCGGGTTACCGTACCTTCGGTAACGCTTTCGCCCAGTGCGGGCAGGTTTACGGTTTCAGACATCTTCCCGTATCTCCTCAGTTTTCAAAGCTTTGATGATGACCGGCTGTTCCCGCTCTGCGTCGTGGACGTGGCGGTACGGTCGGCCGAAATTGAGAGGCGTGCCTCTGAGCCTAGTGCACGAAGTAGCGCGCCGGATAAAACGCGCTACTTCGTGACTTATGGCACGTGACTAGCCGTGCAGCGGCTTGCCGGCCAAGGCCAAGGCGGCCTCACCCAGCGACTCGTTCTGCGTCGGGTGGGCGTGGATAAGCTGAGCCACGTCCTCCGGGTAGGCTTCCCAGTTCACGATGAGCTGGGCTTCGCCGATCTGCTCACCGATGCGGCCGCCGATGCCGTGCACGCCGACGATCGGGCCGTTCTTGACGCGAACCATCTTGATCAGACCGCTGGTGCCGAGGATCGAAGACTTACCGTTGCCGGCCAGGTTGTACTCGGTGGTTTCAATCTGGTCCTCACCGAACTTCTCCTTAGCCTTTGGCTCGGAGTAACCCACCGACGCGATTTCAGGCTCGCAGAAGGTGACCTTCGGGATGTTGATGTCCTCGACGATGGTCGGCTTCTGGCCAGCGATTTCCTCGGCAACGAAGATGCCGTGCTGGTAACCGCGGTGTGCCAGCTGCACGCCGGGAACGATGTCGCCCACGGCGTAGATGTTGCCAACACCGGTGTGCAGGCGCTCGTTGGTGATAACAAAACCACGGTCGATGGTGATGCCCTGCTCTTCGAAGCCCATGTTTTCGGTGACCGGGCCGCGGCCTACGGCCACGAGCACGACGTCGGCCTCGAGGGTCTTGCCGTCGGCCAGGTGAACCTTGACGCCGTTGGCGTCCTGCTCGACCTTTTCGAAGAACACGCCGGTGTTGAACTTGATGCCTCGCTTCTTGAAAGCACGCTCAAGGTTCTTGATGATGGCCGGGTCCTCGTTCGGAACCAGCGACGGCAGACCTTCGACGATGGTGACATCGACACCGAAGGAGTTCCAGACGGAGGCGAACTCGACACCGATGACGCCGCCACCGAGCACGATGGCGCTCTTCGGCAGGGTCTCCATGTTCAGGGCTTCGGTGCTGGTCAGCACGCGGCCACCGATTTCCAGACCGAAGGTCTTGGAGGTGGAGCCGGTGGCCAACACAATGTTCTTGCCCTTGTAGGCGACACCGTCAACGTCAATGGTGTCCTGGCCAACCAGGCGGCCGTTGCCGTTGATGACGGTGATCTTCTTCATCTTTAGCAGGCCGGATAGGCCCTTGTGCTTGCCAGCGACGATGCCGTCCTTGTAGCTGCGCACGCCAGCCAAGTCAATGGACTCCAGGCTGGTGTGAATGCCGTACTTCGCGCCTTCGCGGGCGTTTTCTGCCAGCTCAGCGGCGTGCAGGTAGGCCTTGGTGGGAATGCAACCGGTGTGCAGGCAGGTGCCGCCGACCTTGTCGCGTTCGATCAAACCAACGGAGAAGCCCAACTGGACGGCGCGTAGCGCCACCGAGTATCCAGCGGATCCACCGCCGAGGATGAGGACATCAAATTCTTGCGTTGCTGCCGATTCGGCCACGTGAACGCTCCCTCGTAATAGCTATAGTATGGTCGGCGTTCGCCGGCCAGAGGATCGGGTCGCAGATGGCGAAGTGCCCTGTCAGGCTCTTCGCATTCATCCGCTGGTGATGTTTCAGAACTTACCTTAGCCCCGTTGGCGCCCGTGAGTCATCTTTGGGTAGCAAGCTCACGGCTAAATGCGGTGTGGAACACGAAACCCGGTGTGGAACGGAGTTTCGCTCCGCCCACACCGGGTCGATCTCACGCCAAGGGGCGTCGGCTCAACGCGTTAGCCGGCCAAGGTTGCCGCGTACTGCACAAGGGTGCGCACCTGGCTGCCGGTACCGTTCTTCGGGGTGTAACCCCATGCTGAACCTTCGTTGAAGGCCGGGCCCGCGAAGTCGATATGTGCCCACGGAATCTGCTGGCCGTCGACCTCGCCGACGAATTCCTGCAGGAAGGCCGCGGCGGTCATCATCCCACCCATGCGTTCGCCGATGTTGGCCAGATCGGCGACCTCCGAGTCGAGGCTCGGGCGCAGCTGCTCCGGAATTGGCATGGGCCACGCAAGTTCGCCCACGGTGTTTGACGCCTCGATGAGCGCATCGCGCACGGACTCGGTGCCCATCACGCCGGCGGTCCGAAGACCAAGGGCGAGCATCTGGGCGCCGGTGAGCGTGGCGATGTCGATGACCACATCGGGGTGCTCCTCGCTGGCAGCAACCAAACCATCGCCCATGACCAGGCGTCCCTCGGCGTCGGTGTTGAGCACCTCGACGGTCTTGCCGCCGTACATGCTGATGACATCGCCGGGGCGGGTGGCCTTGCCGCCGGGCATATTCTCGGCAAGGCACAGCCATGCGGTGACCTTGACGTCCAGGCCCAGTTCGGCAACGGCGCAGATGCTCTGGAAGACCGCCGCGGCGCCGGACATATCCGACTTCATGGCGTGCATTCCCGAGGCAGGCTTGATGGAGATGCCACCGGTGTCAAAGGTGATGCCCTTGCCGACCAAAGCTAGGTGCTTGGCCGCCTTGGCCGGTGCGTATTCGACCTTGACCAGGCGCGGTGGGCGATTAGAGCCGCCGCCGACCCCGAGCAGGCCGCCGAAACCGTCCTTGGCCAGCTTCTTCTCGTCGTACACCGTGACCTTCAGGGGCAAGGACTTGGCGTAGTCCTTTACCGCCGAGGCGAAAGATTCCGGGTACAGCTCGTTGGCCGGCGCGTTGATCAGGTCGCGGGTACCGCGCACGGCGCGGCCGATGGCTGCGGCATGCTTGAGCACCTCAATGAGGTCCTTGTCCGCTGAGCGTTCGGTGGCGATCTGTGCTTCGGACAGGGTTGGCTTGCTGCTCTTGGAAGCCACCCGGTAGTTCTCGTAGCGGTAGGCGCCGAGCGCGATACCCTCGGCCACGGCGGACACGCGAGCGGTGGTCTCGGCCGGCAGGCTGAACACCGCGGTGCTCACATTGCTCAGCTGGCGTGCGGCCGAACCTGCCGCGCGGCGGAGCAGTTCGTCGTCCAACGAGGCGTCATCGGCGACGCCAAGGCCGGTGAATGCCATAACCTTAGCCTTGGTTTCGGCCACCGGCGGGAGCAGCAGCAACTCGTCGGCCTTGCCGGTGGCGTTGATGCTAGCCAGTGAAGCTTCCACGGCGCGGGTCATTTCGGCGCTGAACGGAGATGCGGCGATTGCTACGCCGTTCTCCTGCTTGAACAAGCCCAGCACGAGGGCGTCGCTGCCCTGACGGCTGATGTCCGTGCCGATGACAGTCAACTTCAGATCGTTGGAGTTGATCACAAAATCATTCCTTACTATGCCTTTGTAGGGTTGGGGCGTGCACCCGCCAAAGTGGTCGATGATGCGACCAAGCGGGCGGTACGTACTCCGGTACTGATCGTAGTCGAGGTCGGAGCGTACGGTGCCCTAGTTCACAGTGAGCAAAGTACCCGCGGGGATAGAATGGTTCTTTGGAACCTTCGAGCCGGTGGCACCTTGCCCGGCTCGAGGCCGTGCAGAGGGAAGGAGCCAAATGTCGCAGGAGCGTCTACTGGAACTGGTCGGCGAGCGCGTCGACGATCCTGAGCTGCAGGGACTGGGCATGCTGATTTCGCTCAAGGGCGCCTCGGATGCCGGTCATCTGCACGCGCAGTTGAGCAATGGATTGCTAACCGCTTTAGATGCCGAATTGTTCGCGCGTTTCGATGCCGACGAGCTGGTTTGCTACAGCGCCCAACGCCCGCGTGTGACTTTCGTGGCCGACCACTTTGCCGGCTATCAGGCCCCGGGCATCGACATCTATTTGCTCACTGACGAACTGGGGCGGAAGTTTTGGTTCCTCACCGGCGTCGAACCAGATTTGCGGTGGGAGCGGTTCGTTAGTGAACTATGCCGCTTCGTTGATGCCTATAACGTTCCGCTGACGGCCTCGGCGGTTTCGCTACCGATGCCGGTGCCGCATACCCGGCCCATCGGAGTGACGGCTCATGGCAATCGCCAAGATCTGATCGAGAACATTTCGACCTGGTCGCCCACCGCCGAAACCCCGGCAAGCGTTACCGCGCTGCTCGAGATTCGTCTCAACGATCAGCAGCGGGACGTGGTCGGCTACTCGCTACATACCCCGCACTACCTCTCCGAATCGGAGTACCCGGCCGTTGCCGTGGCGGGTCTGGAGTACCTGGGCGCGGCCCTGAAGCTGGCCTTGCCCACCGAAAAATTGCGTGAAGCGGCCCGTCTGGTCGAGGGCCAGTTGGCCGAACAGCTGGCCAGCAGCGAAGACGTCAAGCAAATGGTCGATGGCTTCGAGGCGCGGTTCGATGCGCATGCGCACCAGCATGAACAGCGTTCCTTGCTGGTGGACGTTGACCAGGATCTGCCCGACGCAGAGCAGCTCGGGGCACGTGCCGAGGACTTCTTGGCCTCGCTTGGGGACACCGGCCCGTGGTTGGACGCGGCACACCAACGTGAGGCAGGGGAATCACCCGAATCGTGAACACGATTAAGCTCAACTCGGCGCGTTCGTGGGTAGTTTTCGTTGCCGCAGTGCTCACCTATTTATCCGCAGTAGCCCAGCGCACGAGTTTCGGAGTCGCCGGGATCGAGGCCACGGAACGCTTCACGGCCAGCGCCCAGGTGCTGGCCGCCTTCTCGGTAGTCCAGTTGATCGTCTATGCCGGGGCACAGGTGCCGGTGGGTCTTGCCCTTGACCGTTTCGGCCCGCGGCTACTGATTACCTGTGGTGCGGCCATCATGGCCCTAGGTCAGGGGATGCTGGCGGTCGCCGAAAGCGTCGGTCTGGGGTTGACCGGCCGTATCTTCGTCGGCGCCGGCGACGCGATGGTTTTCGTGTCGGTGCTCCGGCTACTGCCGATGTGGTTTTCCAGTAATCGTATTCCGCTGCTCACGCAGTTAACCGGCACCTTCGGGCAGCTCGGACAGCTAGTTAGCCTGATCCCTTTTCACGCGCTACTGGTTGCACTCGGGTGGACTCCGGCCTTTTCCATCATGTCTGGACTGGCCCTCGCAACGTTCCTGACCACTATCGCCTTCGTGCGCAATGGTCAGGACTTCGGTCACAAGGGGTCGACCGAGCGTTTACGGGCCTGGCAAGGCCTGGCGCTGGCTTGGCGGCAACCGGGCACGAAGCTGGGATTCTGGACCCACTTCACCACCGCCTTCATGTGCAATGTGTTCATGCTCAGCTGGGGCTACCCATTCCTCGTCGAGGGCCAAGGGCTAGATGATGCGCTGGCTTCGTCGGTGATGTCGGTGTTCGTGGTGGTGGCGATCGTATTCGGCCCGATTCTGGGGGCGTTGACGGCCCGCTACCCGCAACGTCGTTCGAATTTCGCGCTGACCGTCGTGTTCCTCATGATCTTGAGCTGGTCCGTGGTGCTGCTGTGGCCGGGGCAGGCCCCGCTGTGGTTGTTGATCGTGTTGATGGTGGCTGTGGCGGCCGGTGGTCCAGCTTCGGTGATCGCCTTCGACTTTGCCCGCACCTTTAACCCGCCGCACCTGATGGGGACCGCTACCGGTGTGGTGAATACCGGTGGCTTCTTCGGAGGCTTCCTTACCATCTACCTCATTGGGTTGATTATGGACTGGCTCCACCTCAACGATGCTCCCGGCACCTCGCTGTATAACCTCGACGCCTTTCGGGTGGCGTTAAGCCTCCAGCTGGTCATTGCGGTAATTGGCGTGGTGTTCATGGTGCGCAATCGCCGTAAGGCCCGCGAACAGGTGGCCCGCGAAGCACGTGTCCAAGGGGCCGCGCGTTAAGTCGTCAACAGTTCGTCGGCATGAGGCCCTAGCGGTCGGATGCCGAGGTGACGCTGGGGTGCATGACAACAACTCCAGAACGCCAGCCCCTGTCCCTCAGCGAATGCGATGACGTACTCGCCTATATCCCTCACGCCTTGGGTTTCCTGCCGCACCGATCGGCGGTATTCCTGCTTCTGACCGGCCGGAAACTCGAAGCGACACTACGCGTAGATCTGCCCGGCGAGCGTGAAAGTCCAGATCATGAGCGCTGGCTCGGGCAGGTCGGCGACCTTATCGGGAAACTCTCCACCGTCGAATCGGTCATCATTGTTTTTTACGCCGATGGCCCGGACGCCGCAAGCACCGAGGCCCCTTATGCGAGCCTCTTTCGCAACACCGTCAGCTCCCTCGAGCAGCGCGGACTGTTTACACATCGTGGCTGGTGCATCGGTGAGAAGTGGGGTTGGGACTATCTGGCCCCGTCCGGCAGGGAAAGTTTTGCGCTCGGTGACCTCAGGGACAATGCCACGAACGCGGCATTGGTGGTGGCTGGTTCGGCTCCATTAGCCACCCCGTGGGATGGGGGTGGGATTAGCCCTTGGCCTCAAGCAGCCAGCATCCGGGCGCTAGCGGCGGCACCCGAGTGCGAGGATATCTTCGATTCCCTTGACGCTTGGGCCCATGTACTGAGCCACCCCGTTTCGGTTGCAAGTACCCTCATGCGTCAAGATCACATGTTGTGCGCCAGACTGCTTGGGGGCCTTAGCGCGCGGCTGGTACGAGATGTGTTGCCCTACTTGGCTGGTGTCGGATCCGACCGGGCGGTGAATCTGATCCGGCAACTAGCGCTCGGACGCGAGGGCCCGGAAGTGTCGGATATGGCCGATTATTTACTGGGCAAGGGTGAGCGCTACCCGCAGTGGGAAGGGGTGGATCGGCTGTGGCATCTCTGCCGAGACTTGTTGGGGGTCGCGCAGGGCGAACACCATAGCGCCCTGTTGTGCATATTGGCATGGATTGAATGGGCTCGGGGACGCGGAAGCTTGGCCATGACCTTGCTCAAATCCGTACTGGAGGAATCTCCAAATTACCGACTGGCTAAGTTGCTCCGGGACATGGTCACACGCGGGCTCATGCCGCAATGGGCGGTCGACCCGGAACATGCGTGGCGGGCCGTACATGACTAGCTTCGGTGCCGGTGCGCAACGCCACGCTTGGGGCCAAGTGGTGCCGCGGACCCGATTCGTGGATAATGGTTCAACAGACCCGGTTAGGTTCGATCCGTTTTGTGCCCGTGCAGTGCATCGCATGGAACAAAACGAGGGGTGGGCACGTTGGATAGACAGTGTGCCCCCTCGGCAGTCGCTTCGGCGAAGGCCCTCGGACTTGACAGGGTCATAGTGGTGTTGCCGGTAGGTGCATCCGGAACGCATCGTGAGAAAGGTTTTTCGTGTCATCTTCTGAGACGAACGCTAATCGTAAAGCAGCCGCCGAGACTTCGGGGGAGGCCGAGGAGAAGGTAACCAAGCCTGCCGCGAAGAAGCGTGTGAGCAAGGCCAAGACGGCCGAGACTAAGTCTGTGGAGCCGGAAGGGGAGACCACCGACGCCGGCGAATTCAACGATGACACCGAGGTGGAGCCGGACGAAGCCGCCGTCAAGGACGTCGAGGCCAGCGAACCCGAGTCCAAGGGGTTCACGCTGTCCACCGCAGATGATGACGCGCCGCAGCAGCAGGTGCTGGTCGCCGGTGCAACCGCGGACCCGGTCAAGGACTACCTGAAGCAGATCGGTAAGGTCGCACTGCTGAACGCTGAGCAGGAAGTTGACCTGGCGCTACGCATTGAAGCTGGCTTGTTTGCCGCGGATAAGCTGGCTAAGGACGACGGCTCCATGGAGCAGCGTCTGCGTTGGGATTACGAACAGATCATCCACGACGGAAAGATCGCCAAGAACCACCTGCTGGAAGCGAACCTTCGACTGGTCGTTTCGCTGGCAAAGCGCTACACCGGCCGTGGCATGCTGTTCCTGGACCTGATCCAGGAAGGCAACTTGGGTCTGATCCGCGCGGTGGAGAAGTTCGACTACACCAAGGGCTTTAAGTTCTCGACCTACGCCACCTGGTGGATTCGCCAGGCAATTACTCGTGCAATGGCCGACCAGGCCCGTACCATCCGTATCCCGGTGCACATGGTCGAAGTCATCAACAAGCTCGCCCGTGTGCAGCGCCAGATGTTGCAGGACCTGGGGCGTGAACCAACCCCGGAGGAGCTGGCCAAGGAACTGGACATGACCCCTGAAAAGGTGGTCGAAGTTCAGAAGTACGGTCGTGAGCCGATCTCTCTGCATACTCCGCTGGGTGAAGACGGAGATTCAGAGTTCGGTGACCTGATTGAAGACTCCGAAGCTGTTGTTCCAGCCGATGCCGTGTCCTTCACGCTGTTGCAGGAGCAGTTGCACTCGGTGCTTGATACCCTCTCCGAGCGTGAGGCGGGTGTTGTGGCAATGCGCTTCGGTCTGACCGATGGCCAGCCGAAGACTTTAGACGAAATCGGTAAGGTTTACGGGGTCACCCGCGAGCGTATTCGCCAGATCGAGTCGAAGACCATGTCGAAACTGCGTCACCCGTCGCGATCGCAGGTACTTCGCGATTACCTCGACTAAAGAACAGAATTAAACACCGGTGGGGTGGGAATGACTGCAGTCGTTCCCACCCCACCGGTGTTTGATGGCGCGCACGCCAGAATGGTAGTTAAAGACTAAGGGCAGTTCCGCATAGGAACTGCCCTTAGTTGGCCGCGAGGTCGCGCCGAGACTAGTCGGCGTCAACCTTCGGCTTCTCGTACAAGCGCGCTGACTCGTCCTGCCAGAGCGAGGTCAGCGGGCGAAGCTTGGGCTCTACGGCACGCGCGTGGTGTGCGCAGAACAACAGTTCGCCACCGGTGGAGGCCAGCACGGCCTTGACGTACGCCTGGGCGCCGCAACGGTCACAGCGGTCAAGGGCATTGAGCTCTCGGCTCACAGTTTGAGTAGTCATTGCCAACCTCCCTAAATCGATGGTTAATCTATACAACCAGTAATGGCTGAGACTTTATGCCGATTTGGCCCTGCTTTCGCTCACCGCGTAGAGAATGTGGATAACACCAGCGCGCAGTGCCGCGGACGGCGCAGCCTCCACGGTTCGAACACGTGAACGATTAGAATAGATTCGTTCGATCTCATCTAGGCAGTACAGGAGTTAGTTCGATCGTGGCCGCAGGCGAAAATTACAGTGCCCGACACCTATCGGTGCTCGAAGGGCTCGAGGCAGTACGCAAGCGCCCGGGTATGTACATCGGCTCCACGGATTCTCGTGGCCTCATGCACTGTCTCTGGGAGATCATCGATAACTCCGTCGATGAGGCGCTCGGCGGATTCGGGCAGTCCATTACCGTGGTGCTCTACGCCGATGGTTCCGTCGAGGTCCGTGATGATGGACGCGGTATCCCGGTGGACATTGAACCGCGCACGGGCCTGTCCGGCCTGGAAGTGGTCTTTACCAAGCTCCATGCCGGTGGCAAGTTCGGCGGGGGCTCCTATAACGCATCCGGTGGTCTGCACGGCGTGGGTGCCTCGGTGGTCAACGCCCTTTCGGCTCGATTAGACGTTGAAGTGGATCGTGGCGGCAAGACCTATTCCATGCAATTCCGGCGCGGCGAGCCGGGCCGCTTCACCGACCGGGGGAAACCGAAGGCTGACGCACCCTTCACCCCCTTCGAGCAGGCCACTGCCCCCGAAGTTATTGGCAAGGCCAAGCGCGGGGTCACCGGTACCCGCATCCGGTACTGGGCCGACACCCACATCTTTACACCCGATTCGAAGTTCTCCTACGAAGACCTGCAAAACCGCGCGCGGCAGACCTCATTCTTGGTTCCCGGGTTGCGTCTCGTGTTGCGCGACGAGCGAGGCGTGGCAGGGACCCCAGGGGAGCAGGGGCCGCATGAAGAGGTCTTCCACCACGATGGTGGTATCAGCGAGTTTGTCGACTACTTAGCCAACGATTCGGCGGTGACCGATATCTGGCGCATTCAAGGAAGCGGAACCTTCCACGAGAAGGTTCCGGTCTTCGATGACAACGGGCGTAGCCATATTCAGGATGTTCAGCGTGTCTGCGAGGTCGACCTCGCCATGCGTTGGGGTATTGGGTACGACACGAGCATCCGAACCTTCGTCAACATCATCGCCACCCCCAAGGGCGGAACCCACCTATCCGGTTTCGAGCAATCCCTGCTCAAGACCATTCGTAAAGCCGTCGAAGGCAACGCCCGCAAGCTTAAGTACGGCCCGAAAGACAAGCTGGAAAAGGAAGACGTAATGGCCGGGCTGACCGCCGTGGTCACCGTCCGGCTGGCCGAACCGCAGTTCGAAGGCCAAACCAAGGAAGTACTTGGTACGCCGCAGGTCAAGCAGATCGTCTCCAAGGTCCTCGATAAGGGCCTGAGCGAGCGGTTGAACAGCACCAAGCGTAATGACAAGGCCATGGCCACCACCTTGCTGGAAAAGGTGGTCAACGAGATGAAGACGCGTGTTTCGGCTCGCATGCACAAGGAAACCCAGCGCCGAAAGACCGCGTTGGAGTCCTCGTCGATGCCGGCGAAACTGCTCGACTGCCGTAGCAAAGAGGTCGAACGTTCCGAGCTCTTTATCGTTGAGGGCGATAGCGCCTTGGGTACCGCCCGGCTGGCGCGTTCGAGTGAGTTCCAGGCCCTGCTGCCGATTCGCGGTAAGATCCTCAACGTCCAGAAGGCCTCCATCTCCGACATGCTCTCGAACACCGAGTGCGCCTCGATGATTCAGGTCATCGGCGCTGGGTCGGGACGCACCTTCGACATAAATCAGGCACGCTACGGCAAGGTCATCTTGATGACCGATGCCGACGTGGACGGGGCGCATATTCGCACCCTGCTGCTCACTCTGTTCTACCGCTACATGCGCCCGATGGTCGAGGAGGGTCGGGTGTACGCCGCCGTCCCGCCGCTGCATCGTATTGAGATCGTCAACCCCGGTTCGAAGGCCAATGAGGTGGTGTACACCTATTCGGAACAGGAGATGAACCGGCTACTGGCTAAGTTGGAAGCCGAGGGGCGAAAGTACAAGGAGCCGATTCAGCGCTACAAGGGTCTGGGCGAAATGGACGCGGACCAATTGGCCGAAACCACCATGGACCCACGTCACCGTATGTTGCGCCGTGTAGGCATTGAACATGCGCAGGCGGCCGAAGAGGTCTTCGATCTGCTGATGGGCTCGGATGTGGCCCCGCGCAAGAAGTTCATTATTGACGGGGCCGAGAACGTCGAGCTGGAACGCATCGACGTCTAGTACGCCCGTAGCCTAGATACCGACAGGCCGCCGACGTCCTCCCTGCGGGGAGCGACGCCGGCGGCCTGGGCGTTTAACTATTGGGGTCCAGTAGGCGTGGAGCAATTAGTAGCACCGTAGGGCAGACCAACAACAAGACTGTGCCAACAAAGATCAGCGCTTCGGCACTGCGTTTCAGCGGTGGTTCGGCGGTGAGTAGACGCTGGATGCGGCGGGCCGACAGTTCGCCGTCCGGCGTGCCTTCGAGGGGATTGGCTAACTGCCCACCTGCAGTGGTCGAAGGCTGCTGTTTAGCTGGAGTGCTTCCGGCCGAGGATGACGCTGCCACGATGGCCCGCAGCAGGGTTGGCCGGGTGACCTGAGTCAGCGCCCGATCATCGGCAAGCATTTCGACCAGTTGGCGCACGGCGTCCAGGGCTAGTTTGGAGGTCGGAAGCCACGGGAGAGCTTCATGCCAGGCGGTGAAGGCCAGAATCAGTAGATCATGTCGCTGATCGAGATGGGAGCGCTCATGGGCCAGGACGGCGCGTTGTTCATCCGCCGTCAGCTGGTCGAGTAGTCCCTGCGATAAGACGGTGACCGAGCGGTTCAGGCCCGGGACGCAGTAGGCTACCGGCGTGTCATGGTCCAGGACTAAAGTATCGGGGCCGGAAGCGGCGGGGTTGCTGAGCAACCCCAATAAATGGCGGTGTTTGGCCCGTTGTCGCGAAATGCGCCAGGTGGCGCGGATCAGGGTGAGGACCAGGTGAAACCCGAAGAGGGCCGCGGCGCTCAGGGCAAAGAGGTGAACGATCCCCGGGTAAGGCACATCTGGTGCGCCGAGTACGAGTTTCACCCCGCGGCCGAGGGCGGTAATCAGGTCATCGCCCAGCGGGGAGAGCCCCCAGACCAGCATGGAGCCGATCATCGAAAGCCCACCGGCCAGTGCGATCGCCTGCCAGAGGAGCACGGCCTGCACCGGGGCTCTAGCTGGCCATTTTGCGCGCGCCAAAGCTAACGGCGTCGGCCATGCGAGTACCACAGCCAACGCCGCTAGGAAATATGAGGTCAGAAGCACTCATACCTCGAGTTCTACGGAAAAATTAAGCGGATTTTGGTGAATCCAAGATAGCACGCAGCGCGGCGGCTTCGTCGGGGGAAATGCCGCCGATGAAGCGTGCAAGTACTGCCTCGCGGTCCTGCGCATTGCCCAGGGCTTCGTTGAGCAGTTCGACGGTGTGATCCTCACGGGAGGATGACGCCGTGTAGCGGTGTGGGCGGGTGGAGCGCTCACGCTCGACCAGTCCCTTTTTCTCCAAGCGCGCCAGCACCGTCAGTACGGTGGTGACGGCGAGCTCCTTGGAATCGCCGGCGTTAGCCGCCAGCTCGTCGCGAAGGTCGTTCGCGGTCAACGCTTCTGCTGAGTCCCAGAGGAGATCCATTACGGATCGTTCCAGATCGCCAAGACTGGCCACCAGGTCCTACCTCACTATGTTGTCGATCGTGCACGGGATGGGCCGAAGTTTCGGCACGTTACCCGCATGGGGCTTTAAGTGTATAGCCGCTGAGCGAATTTTTCTACATGGCGTAAAAGTGTCGGGCCCTGTGTCGTACCGCACGCTGACTTGAAACGGGAATCATCGCTCAAGGGATTTCTACACGTTGTCGAAATTGGTATGGTGGGTATTGAGCAGATTTCTACAGCTCGTAGAAACTTCAGGTTCGAGCACCATGAAGGTGAGGAACAAATGGACCCCTTGGAGATTGCCCGCTGGCAATTTGGCATCACAACCGTTTACCACTTCCTAATGGTGCCGTTGACGATTGGCCTCGGGCTGACCGTCGCGGTGCTACAAACCGTCTGGTTGCGTACCGGCAATGAGCACTGGCTGCGCATGACCAAATTTTGGGGCAAGCTGTTCCTCATTAACTTCGTGATGGGCGTGGCCACCGGCATCGTCCAGGAATTCCAGTTCGGCATGGCCTGGAGCGAATACAGTCGGTTCGTCGGGGACGTCTTCGGCGCCCCGCTGGCCATGGAAGCGCTACTAGCCTTCTTTGTCGAGTCCACCTTCCTGGGCTTGTGGATCTTCGGCTGGAAGAAACTTCCCGCGAAACTTCACCTTGCCACCATCTGGTTAGCGGCACTGGCCAGCATCCTTTCGGCCTACTTCATTCTTGTCGCTAACTCATGGATGCAACATCCGGTCGGTACCGAGATCATCAACGGACGCGCAGTGATGACCGACCCTTGGGCCGTATTTACGAACAATACGGCGCTGGTCACCTTCCCGCACACGATCTTCGGCGCCTTCGCGGTGGCCGGCGGCTTCCTGCTGGGTATTTCGTGGTTTCACCTCTACCGGCGGCGGCGTGATGGCATTGACACCGTCGGCGCCGATGGCAAGGTGATCGTCGGCGAAGACCTGAGCAAGGGGCGGAACCGCGACAAAACGGACCACAAGGTCTGGCTGACCTCCCTACGCGTCGGCGCCGTTGTCGCCCTGGTGTCTTTCACCGGTGTCGCTTTCTCCGGCCACGAGCAGGCCAAGCTGATGTTCGAGCAGCAGCCGATGAAGATGGCCGCAGCCGAGGCGGCCTGTCACGACGGAACCGGCTTCTCGGTGCTGACCATCGGTGACATTTCCAAGAGCGGCGCCACGGGCTGCGACGACATCGCCTTCGTCTTCGAACTGCCCGGCCTGCTGTCGTTCCTGGCCAATGGGGACTTCGACACCCCGGTCAAGGGCGTGAACACCCTGATCCCGGAGTACCAACAGAAGTACGGCACGCACTACCCGGATGATCCGGGCTACGGTGAGCATGCCGGGCAGGAAATTAACTACGTGCCGGTCATGGAAGTGACCTACTGGGGCTTCCGGCTGATGATCACTCTCGGCGGGCTCTCCGCGGTGGCCGCCGGTGTTGCGCTATGGCTGACCCGCAAGGGGACCGTTCCAGCGAATAAGTGGCTCTCCCGTCTGGCCCTGCTGGGCATAGCCGCACCCTTTGGCGCCAACTCCTTCGGGTGGATCTTTACCGAGCTGGGACGGCAACCCTTCGTGGTGGCCCCGAATCCGCAAATGGGCGGTGTTGACCAAGTCTTCATGTACACCGCCGCGGCCGTCTCTCCTTCGGTGAGCGCCGGCGAGATGCTCTTCTCGCTGATCGCACTGACCCTGGTGTACGGGGTGCTGCTGGTGGTCGAGCTGGTGTTGCTGACCCGATACATCCGTGGCGGGGTTGGTTCGGCGATGCCCGAGCTCACCAAGGATGACAAGCGGCATCCACATGATGATCACGATCCATCCGACGGCGGCGACGTGCTCGCCTTCGCCTACTAGGAAGCAGAGGAACGACTCATGGACTGGCTTACCACGCTGTGGTTTATTCTGATCGCCGTACTCTGGTGCGGATATTTATTCCTTGAAGGCTTCGATCTGGGCGTTGGCATGCTGATCGGGCTCGGGCGCACCGATGAAAAACGTAAGCGCGTGCTGCTGAACACCATCGGCCCGGTCTGGGACGGAAACGAGGTCTGGCTGTTGACCGCCGGCGGCGCCACATTCGCCGCCTTCCCACACTGGTACGCCTCGCTCTTCTCGGCCCTCTACATACCGTTGGTGCTGGTGCTCCTAGCCTTGATCTTCCGCGCCGTCGCCTTTGAGTACCGCGGGAAGGCGACCACCCTGGTGACTCGTCGGCTCTGGGACCTCGCGCTTGGATTGGGGTCCTTGGTTGCGGCCTTCGGGGTGGGCGCCATGCTGGCGCTGACCACCACCGGTTTACCCCTGGACGCCAACGGTGACCGAGTCGGCGGGGCCTTCGCCTGGCTCAACGGGTACGCGCTACTCGGCGGCCTTGCGGTGGTGCTCTTCTGCCTGATTCACGCCTTGGCTTTCCTCGCATTGAAAACCGATGGTCCCATCCGTCACGCAGCCAACCGACGGTTCAGCCGGCTCGTACTGCCAGCCGTTCTGCCGTTGCTGGGCTGGGTGCTGATCGTGGTCAGCCGTAGTTCGTCGGTGGCGGCATGGGCGCTGACCGCGCTGGCCGTGGCGGCGCTGCTGGGCTCCTGGCTGTTCGCCAAGGCCGGCCGTGAGAAGCTCGCCTTCCTTGGCCTAGGGCTCATGTTGCTCGGCGGGGTCGCGGCGATCTTCACCGCCGCCTACCCGGTGGTCTTGCCCTCGAGCCTCGATGCCGCTTTCAACCTCACCGTGCACAACGCTTCAAGCACGACCGGTACCCTGCAACTGATGAGCGTGGTAGCCGCATTCGGTGTCCCACTCGTATTGGCCTACCAAGCGTGGACCTACTGGGTGTTCCGCAAGCGTTTGCGCGAAGAACATATCCCCGAGCCCCATGCGGTGCTCTCGGTAGTCGACTAGGCTAGCGCGCCCACTCCATATTTCGAAAGGCACAACAGATGAGATCACCGCGCTTTCTCCCCAGTGCACTGATGACGCGCGGCCAGCTGGCCGCCCTGGCGGCCTTCAGTGTGCTCAAGGCCGCCGGTCTGATCCTTCTGGCTACCGGATTGGGCCGGTGGCTTGCCGGGCTGGCAGGGGAGAGCCAGCCAGCGGGTAATTACCTGTATCTCGCCGTCGCCGGCGCGCTGCTGCGCGCCATCGCGGCCTGGGGATTGTCGTTGGCCTCGCGCCGACTGGGCAGCGGTGCCAAGGAACGGCTACGAGCCCAGTTGTTGCGCACCGCCGCCAAACGCCCGGTGATCGGGGCGGATGAGGATGACTTCTCGGTGCCCGGTACCGCGACCTTAGCGAGCCACGGGATCGACAAGCTCGACGACTACTTCGGCAAGTTCATTCCCGCGTTCACTTCGGCGGCCGTGCTTCCGGTGCTACTGGGCGCCTACACGTTGTACTTGGATTGGCTCAGCGCGCTGATTCTAGCGCTGACCATTCCGCTGGTTCCCCTGTTCATGGCGCTCATTGGCCTGCACACCCAAGACACGATCCGTGACTCGCAGCAGAGCCTCGACGCGCTGTCGAAGCAACTCTACGAGTTGGCCTTGGGGCTACCGGCGCTCATAGGTTTGGGACGAGCCCGAGAACACGGCAACGCCATGGCCCGAGCCTCTGACCGGTACCGGCAGGCAACGATGGCGAACCTGCGCACCGTGTTCATGTCGAGTTTCTGGCTGGAGCTGATCTCCACGCTGTCGGTGGCGGTACTGGCGGTCACCATCGGTGTGCGCCTAGTCGGGGGAGGCATGGAGCTTTCGGCCGGGCTTATCATTTTGATTCTGGCCCCGGAGGTCTTTGGCTCGCTACGCGAAGTGGGATCGGCCTACCACGCCGCCGATGAAGGACTAGCCGCCTATGACCGGTTACAGAATTTCCACCCCACCTCGAAGGCGCCAGTCGACGTGCAGGAGCAATCGGAGCCGAAGGCCGATAGCGCACTTCAGGTACAGGCACTGACCCTTCGCTACCCAGGGCACGAACCGGTGTATCGAAACTATTCGCTACGGCTTCGCTTCGGGCAGCGCCAGCTGTTGGACACCCCCAGTGGTACCGGGAAAACAACCCTGCTCACGGCCATCGCCGAGAGCCGGCTTGGGCCCGCGGCCTTTGCGCCGCAGCTTCTTAGCGGACAGATCACCCTAGGCACTAACCTTGCGGTGATCAGCCAGCATCCGCAGTTCAGTGAGCCCACCGGTCGAGACCAGCTAACGCTCGACGCCCCGCAGGCCAGTGAAACGCAGATCGCCGAGATGTGCCAGCGGCTGGGACTGGCTTCCTTGCTCGATACGCCGATCGCCGGATACTCACCAGGGGAGTTGCGCCGTCTCGAGGTCGCCCGCGCATGCTTGACGGTGCACAGCGATCCCACCGTGCGCCTGTTGCTCGCCGATGAGCCGACCGCGCATCTGGATAGCGAGAATGCCCGGGTTGTGCGCGAACTACTCGAGGAATTGCCCGAGGATTGCGCGGTGCTGCTGGCCAGCCACGATCCGTTACTAGGCGGTACGCAGGCCGCGGTCACCCGGTCCCAACAACGGCCCGAAGCGGCGAGCGAGACCGAACCCCAGCACACGGCCAGCGAGATGTCGGCGCCGGCTCAGGCCACCGCAGCATCCAAGCGACCGACGTGGCGCCCGAGCCGCGAACTGCTTCGCACCTTCCCATCGGCCCGTAAGGCCATCGGGTATGGGGCGCTGTCCTTGCTCTGTGCCACCGCGCTGGCTGCGCTCAGCGGGTGGCTGATCGTGCAGGCCAGCTACCAGCCGGCCATCCTGCATTTGACGGTTGCCTTTGTGGCCGTACGCACCCTGGGGATCGGCCGGGCAGTGTTCCGTTACCTCGAACAACTCGCGGTTCACGATGCGGTGCTGCGATATGCCACCGCCCTGCGCGAGAAGATCTGGAACGCCATGGTGAGCGATCCGGCACGTTGGGGACTGATGGGACGGGGCAACAAGGTGTTGCGCTACCTGCTGGCCGAGGTCGACCAACTGCGCGATCTGCTCGCCCGGGTCATTTTCCCTCCCATTACCGCCGCGCTGACCATGCTGGCGGCCTGTGTTGCGCTATGGCTGATCCAGCCGAGCTTTGGGATGGCGGCACTGGTTCTCCTGCTCGTGCTCGGCGGACCGCTGGCACTCGGGGTACGAGCCATCGAAGGCAAACAACTGGCCGAGGCCAACTTGCATCGGGTACGTGTGAGCGAGCAGACCATGAGCTTGCTACGGCACCGGTTCGCCCTACGCGCCTACAACCGCTTGGATGACAAGCTAGGGCACTTGGCACAGGCCGAAAGCCAAAACACCGCACGGATACGCCGCCAAGCCTGGGGGCAGGGGATTGGGCCAGCGCTCGCCGGACTATCTTGCGCGTTGCTGGCCGTGCACGTTATCGCCACCAGCCAGGTAGACGCCGCCCAAACGGCCTTGGCCGTACTGCTCGCCCTCGCGCTGGCCGACCCGGCCGGTGGGGCCATGAGCGCGGTGCAGAACTTCGCGGCCCTGCGCACAGCCACCGACCGGATGAGCGCACAAGGGTTGAACGCCCCACAATCACAGCTCGCGAGCGAATCCGAGGTGCCCGACGTGCACGGCTACGAACTGACCGACCTGAACCTGAGCTACCAAACCGACTGGGTAATCGTCCAAGGGCTCAACGCGCGTATCGAACCGGGCCAGTGGACCTCGATCACCGGACCGTCGGGCGCCGGAAAATCCACCCTGATGGCCGCGTTACTCGGGGCGTTGAAACCTAGCGACGGCACCCTCACCCTGCTTGACGCGCAGGGAGGGGCGGTGGCTGCGCCGGAGGGCCTGCTGCCGGTGGCTTGGTGTCCCCAGGAGGCACACCTGTTTGATTCCACGGTGCGCCGCAACCTGCTCTTGGGGGTACGTGGAGAACTGCCCAGCGACGACACTCTGCGCCAGACTCTACGGGCCGTCGGACTCGAGCGCTGGTTAGCCGAGCAGCCACACGGGTTGGACACCCGAATCGGCAGTTCGGGCCATAACCTCTCCGGCGGTCAACGTTGTAAGTTGGCGGTGGCCCGCGCACTGCTCGGTGGCGGCCAAGTGATCCTGCTCGATGAACCCACCGCCCACCTCGGAACGGATGAATCAGCCGAGCTGATGCAGAGCCTGCGGACCGCGCTCGCCGGACGCACCGTCGTGCTTATCACGCACGATGCGTCCTTGGCCGCTAGCTGCCCCGGACGCATCGTGCTTCCTAGGCTAGAGCAGCACGCCACCGTCGTCGAAGGGCAAGGTGTCCTCGCCTAGTTGCACAGTGGGACGAGACGGGGTCTCGGCCGGAGCCTCGGCGGGGGTCGCCGGCTGAGCCGACGCCGCCGCAGGCGCGCCGTTGTCTCCGGGTTGTTCCAGACTGCCGCCGATCAAGCCGATGCTGTGCGCCAGCGGCGCCCCGGAACCGTCACGCTTGGCAAACTCGGTCGGTAGCGCACGGACCACGCCGGCAGGCGAGGAGGCACGTGCCGGTCCGAGGCCGGCAAAGCCCAGCTGCAGATGATCTTCACCCTTGACGAAACGCTGCGCCCGCACACCGGCGGTGGCACGTCCCTTGGCCGGGAACTCGTCAAAGTGGCTGAGTTTGACCGACTGCCCTGAGGTGCCCGGCAGCGACTGGGCACCGGCCGCGACCGTGGCCACCACCGCGTCCTGTGCACCGGACGGCACCACACCAAAGAAGATCGCGGTGTCGTTTTCGGCCAGTTTGATACCGGCCATACCGCGACCGGTGCGGCCCTGAGGGCGCACCGCGGACGCCGCGAAACGCAGGAGCTGGGCGCCGCGGGAGATGAATACGAGCTCATCGTCATCGTCGGCCGGAGCAGCACCGAGGACGGTATCGCCGTCCTTGAGGGTAATCGCCTCGAACTCATCGCGGTTCAGCGGGTACTCGGGGTTGACCCGTTTGACCACGCCCTGAGCGGTGCCAAGGGCGAGCACCCGATTCAGCGGCACGAGAGCGATGGCCTTTTCATCCTTGGGCAGGCGCAAGAACTCGGCCACCGGAACACCTTGGGCCAGGGGTGGGAAACCATGATGTTCGGCGATCACGGGCACATCGATCAGCGAAACCCTCAGGATGCGTCCCTTGGAGGTCAACGCGCCGATTTCGCCGCGGGCACTGGTAGCCACCTGCGACGAAAGAATGTCATGTTTCAACCGCGGACCGGAGAAATCAACGGCCGTGCGGTCCTGCGTGCGAGCGATCTGACCGGTGGCCGAGAGCATGGCCCAGCACGGAGTGTCGGCGACCTCCATGGCCATGGTTGCTTTCTTGCCCGTGCCGACCGGTTCGGGCATGGCCGTGCCCTTGAGCGCGGCCAGATCGGCGGACTTGCTCAACTTGGTGCGCCGATCAGTGCCAAAGGTCTCGGAGATTTCGGCGAGCTCGTCGGACACCACCTGACGAAGCCGCGCGTCGGAGCCCAAAATCTCGAGCAGTTCGGCGATTTCCGCCCGCAGCTGCTCTGCCTCGGCCTCGAGTTCGATGCGTGAATACTTCGTCAGCTGGCGCAAACGAAGTTCCAGAATGTGACTTGCCTGTTCCTCGGACAGGTCGAAGACGGTCATCAGGCGTTCGCGCGCCTCAGCGGTCTGCTCCGAGGACCGAATGATCGCAATGACATCGTCGATATCGACGATTGCGATCAAGAGACCCTCGACCAGGTGCAGGCGTTCCTGGCGCTTCTTCAAACGGTACTCGGTACGACGACGCACCACCTCGAGACGGTGATCCACATAGACCTGCAGCAGCTCGCGCAACCCCAGGGTGCGCGGCTGACCGTTGACCAGCGCCACGTTGTTGATGCCGAAGGAATCTTCCATCGGGGTGTACTTATACAGCCCGGCAAGCACGGCATTGGGGTTGAAGCCGTTCTTCAGCTCAATGACCAGCTTCAAACCGTGGCTGCGGTCGGTCAGATCCACGACATCCGAGATGCCGGTGATCTTCTTGTTGGTCACCCCGTCCTTGATCTTTTCGATGACCTTCTCGGGGCCGACCCCGTAGGGAAGCTCGGTAACCACAAGGGCGGACTTGCGCGCCGAAACCTTCTCGAGCGCCACGGTGGCACGGGTGCGGAAGGCACCGCGCCCGGTCGCGTAAGCATCCTTGATACCGTCGAGGCCCACAATGGTGCCGCCGGAGGGCAGATCGGGGCCCGGCACAAACTTCATCAGCTCGGCCAGGGTGGCCTCGGGGTTCTCGATAAGGTGGCGGGCGGCGGCGATCACCTCACGCAGATTGTGCGGGGCCATATTCGTGGCCATACCCACCGCAATACCAGTGGTGCCGTTGACCAGTAGGTTGGGGAAGGCCGCCGGTAGCACTTCGGGCTGCATGAACTGATTGTCGTAGTTCGGTACGAAGCGCACCACGTCTTCATCGAGGTTCGCAGTCATCGCCACGGCCGAGGCCGCCAATCGGGTTTCGGTGTAACGGGCCGCGGCCGGACCATCGTCCAAGGAACCAAAGTTGCCGTGGCCATCGATCAGCGGCAAGCGCAGGGAGAAAGACTGGGCCATACGCACCATGGCGTCGTAGATGGCCGCGTCACCGTGCGGGTGGAGCTTACCCATCACCTCGCCCACCACGCGGGCACTCTTCACGTGGCCCTTGTCCGGGCGCAAGCCCATTTGCGCCATCTGGAACAGGATGCGTCGCTGCACCGGCTTCAGCCCGTCACGGGCGTCGGGCAGGGCACGGGAGTAAATCACGGAGTAGGCATACTCCAGGAACGAAGACTCCATTTCATTGGTCACGTCGATGTCGACGATATTTTCCACGAAATCTGCGGGAATCTCTTCAGTCTTCTTGCGAGCCATTGCTCTGATTGCGCCCTTCATCTGCTGCGGCCTGATTGCTGCGGGCCACGCCTGAACCGATCCGTGCATGGATCGACTGGCGTGGCTAACATAAGCCTATGGTGGATCGTAAACTTTCCTCGGCATATCCAGCTCATTGGGAGGCCGATGTTGTGTTGCGCGATGGCACCACGGCGCACCTGCGGCCCATTACCCCGGCCGACGCGCAAGCACTCCAGGCCATGCACAAGCTGCAATCCCAGACCTCGGTCTACCTGCGCTATTTTACGTACAAGTCCTCATTGACTGCCAAAGAGCTGGACCGGTTCACCCACGTCGACCACCGGGATCGGGTGGCCATCACGGTTTTGCGCGGCGAGAAAATCATTGGCGTGGGACGTTATGACCGGCTTGATGATCCAAGCCAGGCCGAGGTGGCCTTCAACGTGGCCGATGAATTCCAGGGCACCGGCATCGGATCCATTCTGCTCGAACATCTTGCCGCGGCGGCCCGTGAAAACGGTATCGGGAAGTTTGTCGCGGAGGTGCTGCCGGAAAACCGCAAGATGATCACGGTGTTCTCCGAGGCCGGATACGCGGTTGCGAAGCGCTTCGAGGACGGCGTGGTGATGCTCGAATTCCCGATCGACCCGACTGATCGCTCTCGCGAAGTCACCGAGGCGCGCGAGCACCGCTCCGAGTCGCAGTCCGTGGCGGGGCTCTTAGCCCCCCGGTCCATCGCGGTGGTTGGGGCCAGCCGTAACTGGGGGAGCCTGGGGCGCGATGTTCTCGATCGGATCGTGGAGTCCGGTTTCACCGGGGCGGTGTACGCGGTCAACGAACAGGCCTTTGAGATTGGCGGGCTACCCAGCTACGCCAAACTCAGCGAGATTCCTGGCCCCATCGATCTCGCGGTCATCTGCGTCCCGCGCGACCGCGTGGCCCAAGTGGTGGCCGATGGCGCCAGCAACGGCATTAAGGGCCTGCTGGTGATGAGTGCCGGCTACGACGACGAGACCGGGCTGGCCGCTCAACGCGAACTTGTGACGCTGGCCCGTGCAAACGGGATGCGCGTGGTCGGACCCGCCTCATTGGGCCTATTCAATACCGCGCCGGGGGTGAAGCTCAACGCATCATTGGCTCAGGCCTTGCCCGAGGACGGCGTGGTGGGGCTCTTCTCCCAGTCGGCGGCCGTGGGCATGATGCTGCATGCCGAGGTGCGACGCCGCGACCTCGGGCTGAGCAGCGCAATATCGGCAGGCCTGCGCGCCGACGTGTCGGGCAACGATGCCATGCAGTACTTCGAGGACGATCCACGCACCAGCGTCGTTGCCATGCACCTCGAATCCTTCGGTAACCCGCGCAAGTTCGCGCGCATTGCCCGGCGCCTGGCCCGCAGCAAGCCAGTGATCGTCGCAAAATCCGACCTCTCGGGACGTCGGGTACCACCGGGTCACGCGGCCCTGACCAGTAAGGCACCGCCCGCGGCGCTGAACGCGATGTTGCGCCAATCCGGGGTCATCAGGGTCCGTTCGGCCGATGAGCTGATGGATGTGGCCACCTTACTGTCGTGCTTTGCGGCCCCGACCGGCCCCAACGTGGCGGTGCTGTCGAACTCGCCGACATTGGCCGACATTGTTTGCGAGGCGGCCACCGATCGAAATCTGCAGCCGCAGGCCATCGCCATGGATCCGGCGGCGGACCCGCAACTGGGCCAATCACGCATGTTGCCGGTTTTGCGCCGCCAACTGCAAGAACTCGTCGACGACGCGCAATACCATGCGGCGATCGTCGCCCTGCTGCCGCAGTTGGGCGTGGACCCACGGGCCATGGCCGAGCTGTTAGCCGAGTTTGCCGGGGCCGACCGACCGGTTCTGGGGTTATTCCCGGGCTATCTCGGCCAGTCGGTGCGCGCCGGCGTGAGCTACTCGGTCCCGCTGTACACCTCGGCCCACGACGCGGTCGGCGCCCTCGGGAAGGCCTACGGGTATCGGCAGTGGCTTGAAGTGCCCTTCGAGGCGGTGACGCAGCCCGAGGGCATCGATGCGCACAAGGCGACCGAGTTTCTCGACTCCCTCGCTCACCGGGTCCACGGCACTCGGCTGACCAAACTCGACTTCGCCCAGTGCGCCACCCTGCTTGGCTGCTATGGCATTGAAGTTTTCCCTTCCCTGCGTGTGTACAGCGCCGACGAAGCCGTGGCGGCCGCCGAACAGTTGGGTTGGCCGGTCGCGTTGAAGGCCGACGACCCGGATTTGCGTCAGCGGCTGGATCTTGGGGGAGTGCGGCTGGACCTGCACGATGAGGACAGCCTGCGCGCCACCTACGGGTATATGTCCGCGCAGATGAGCGCCCGGGGCATCGGTGCCCTCGAGGTGCAGTCCATGGCCCCGGCGGGGCAGGCCTGCGTGCTGCAGGCCCTCGAGGATCCGCTGCTCGGTCCGGTACTGTCCTTCGGCCTGGCCGGGGACGCCACCAACCTGCTCGAGGATTGGGCGCACGCGGTGCCGCCATTGAGCACGCACGATATTGCGGCGCTCATTGACCGCCCGCGCACCAGCGCGCGGTTGAGTGGCTACCAAGGGTTGCCGGCGGTGGATCGCGGTGCGCTGTGCGAACTGATCTCACGGATCGCCCTGTTGAAGGACAACCACCCGGAGGTGGCCATTTTGCGGCTGAGCCCGGTGATGGCCGGACCGACGGGGGTGCAGGTGCTCGGTGTGGAGATCCACGTGGGCAACGCCACCCAGCGCACCGACAGCGTGCGCCGAGCCATGCGCGGCCAGCACCTGCGGGAGTGAAAAGAAAGAGGCTAATCGCTAGAATTGAACTTATGACTTCCGAGACGTACTCAACCACCGCAGGCGCCGAACTTCAGCAGGACCTCGTCCGTGCCGGTTTCTATCCGCAAATGGTGCAGGACGTCTTGGCCGAGGCCATGCTGACGCGTCCGGTGCTTGACCACTACGTGCACCTAGAAACGCACTTTGACCGCACCGAAGTGCACCGGCACATTACGGTGCTCGTGCTCAGCGACGAGGTGCTGTTCATCGTGCACGTCGATGACCAGCAGCTCGATGACGACGGTCGCGATGTGGTGGCCCAGGTGTCCACCGAAATGATTTCGCTCAAGCGCATCGCCTCGGTGGCAACAAACTATGTCTTCCACCAGCCACAGGATTACCGCCGCGGTGAGGAAGTACATGAGTTGACCTTCGGGCTGTCTTGGAACGGCACCAGCCGGGTGGATCTTGCCCCGGCCGGGTGCGCGGATCCGCAATGCGATGCCGACCACGGGCTTACCGGCACCACCCAGCCCGAAGACTTGGTGCTACGTGTCAGTGCCCAAGCCGACGGCCAACAGGCCGTGAACAAGGCCCGCGGCTTCGCGGTGCGCCTGCGCCAGGCCACGATCTTCTAAGCCGTGAGTGTACTGATCAACGGCTCGATGCCGCAGCCCGATGTGGCACTGCCCGAAGCCCCCGCCTACGGCACCGGCACACTGGGCGAAATCCTGCCTTCGGCCGCTGCCGCCCTCGGTGTGCCCGGCTTCGCCAATGCGCTGAACCTCGCGCCCACTCGCCGGGTCTGCGTGATCATGATCGACGGTCTGGGCTGGAATCAGCTGCGCGCCAACCGGTCGCACGCCCCGTTTTTGCGTGGACAGTTCGACGCAGCACAAAAGCTCAGCACCGGCTTTCCCTCCACCACCGCCACGTCGCTCAGCAGCCTGGGCACCGGGCTGACCCCCGGGGAACATGGGATGCTCGGCTACGATGTGATCGACCCTGACGGTGGCCGCGTGGTGAACCAGCTTGGTGGCTGGCCCGGCAATCTCGACCCGCTCCGCTGGCAGCCAGCCCCCACGGTATTTGAAGCCGTGCTCGCTCATGGGATCAGCACCGCCAGCATTTCCCTGCCGCTCTTTGCCCAGTCGGCACTGACGCGCGCCGCGCTACGCGGCCCAGAATTCATCGCCGCCAACCAGCCTGCCGCCCGGGCGCGCGCGGCATCCGAGTACTTTGCGCTCAACCGCAACGCTCTGGCCTACGTTTACTTCAACGAGCTCGACAAGGCCGGGCACAAGTACGGCGTGAATTCCGATGCATGGCGCGAAACCCTTGAAGACCTCGATTTGGCGATCAAGTCGCTGGTCGCGCGGCTGCCGGAGCAGACCACGGTGCTGATCACCGGTGACCATGGCATGGTCGATGTGCCGGCATCCCAGCGAATCGATTTCAGTCTCTTCCCGGAGCTGATCGATGGGGTGGAGTTCACCAGCGGTGAGCCTCGCGGGGTGCAGTTGCGCTTCGCTGCCGACACGAGCATCGAGCGCCGCCAGGCCGTGCGGAATGCCTGGGCCCAGGCCTACGGGCGCAAGGCCTGGGTGCTGAGCACCGAGGAAGCCATCGAGCATGGCCTCTACGGTCCGGTGAGCACAAGCCACCGGGAACGACTCGGAGATTTGGTGGTACTAGCTGCCGAGGCCATCGCGTTCTATGACGGCCGGCGAGTCCCGGCCCGCGCCTTCGAAATGATCGGACAGCACGGATCACTCACTGCGGCCGAACGCTTCATCCCACTGATCAACCTGCGCACCCGGTAGCCGGCGCCGCCCGGGCCCAGAGCGCGGCATTGAACAGACAAAGCCGCCGTGCCGTAAGTCCCTGACCGGGGACTACGGCACGGCGGCTTCGTCGATGCTGAACTAGTCTTTCTTGCGCTTTCCGAACATGATGTCATCCCAGCTGGGCACCGAAGAGCGCTTCGGTTTACGCGGTGCGGCATCGGGTTCTTCGGCAGGCTGCTCACCGGCGCCGGTGGAATCTTGGGTTGCCGAGTGGTTTGGCACCACCGAGAGCTGGGTTGTGCGCGGGGAAAAACCCTGCGGCAGGTTCGGCAAGGAATCCTCGGATTCATCTTCGTCGTCAAAACCACCGGTTCCGCGTTCAATTAGTTCATTGAGGCGTTCGTCGTTTTCCGGATCCTCATTGGCGCGCTGCCCCCGGCGAGCATTGAGCAGATCCAGCAGTTCCTGATCGGTCGGTTCGCTGGCGGGCTGGCTCGGGGCCGGAGCGTCACTGGCCGATACCGCGGCGATCGGGGCGAAGTACTCGGGGGCGACCTGCTCGGAGAGGGTCTGTGCCCAGCGGTTCAGGTTCTTGATGGTTTTGCGCTGCGGGTTATAGGACCAGCGTGCGGTGTTTTCCTCTTCGCTGTCCCCGGCGTGTTCAAGTTTCTGCACATTATCCGAGTCCAGTGGGGAACGGAACTTGAGCCACACGATCCAGTGCCCCTCGGGATCCCGATAGGAGTCCCAGACCGCACTGTCGGTGTCGATATTCAGCTGATGCAGGCGGTGGGTGACCATCGCGCCCAGATCGGCCGGCTCCTCACCAAAGACTTCGCGGTACTCCGCATCGGTCTGCGGGCCGGAGACCTCCACGCGTTGGGCCAACTCAACGATGTGCGCGCGCTCGGCAAGCACCGGGCCCTCATACTTCAAGATCGTTTCTAGTGGCACATCCCATTCGAGGGAGAGCTCGTAGGCACTGGCACCGCCGCGCACGCGCGCCTGAATCTCACGCGGAGAGTGAACGGACTGTTCCTCGTCCTTGCGTGGTTGACGCGAACGGGCAATCTCGGCCATGGCGCTGCGCAGTGCGTCGTCCACGGGCAACTCGAAGCTCATGCCGTCGTCACTGCTGACCTGCAGACTGGAACCATTTTCATGAATCCCAACAAGTCTGAGCTGTCGCATTACTACCCTCCAGGCCGATATCTTCTCGGATAAAACTTTGCCACTGATACCGGCTAAAACCCACTACCTGCAAGGGTGTGGCGCGAGATTCCTCGCGAAGTTTTGCCGGTGGCGATCGCCGGTCCCGCAAGGACGCGCGGGACACGCTTCACGCGCTATACTGCTATGCCGGAGTTTTTACCGGTCAGCGATCATTCGGGGGCTAGCGAGCCCTCGGGATAAGGAGCGGAACATGGCCTTGGCCAATGAACAATCGGTTCCCGCCGCGGCAGCTCACCCGCGTCACGCAGCGCTCTTGGCGCAGTTGAAAAGCTCGAAATCCGCCAAGGACGCGAACTTCATCGACGAGTCGGAAACCGAGCTGGCCGAACGCTATGTACTGCCGGGGGCAGAGAAGCAGGCCGAAGAGGAAAACGTCGAAATCATCGCGCAGCTGGCCGATGAATTTACCTGCGCCTCATGCTTCATGGTGCGCCACCGTTCGCAGCTGGTACGGGAGGACGGCGCCGACAAGTTCTGCGCCGAATGCGAAGGCTAGCTCGCCTTCGTTCCGCACCGCCCGGCGGTTGCGCGGCTAGTTTTCCTCGGGCTGGTCGCTCGCTGGTGGCTGATCCTCACGGTACTCGTCCATCACACCACCGAGCGCAGCGGTCAGCTCTTCTGGGCGTCGGGTCGAGGTGATCCAGTAGGGGGTCTCATCGCGCGGATCGGTGACCTCCATCCGCACCACGGCGTCCAACCAGCCGCGCAGGTTCATAAATGCGAGGCCATTGAGTCGCTGACCGCGTTCCTTGAAGGCCTCTTCACCGCGAAAACCGACGACCTCCCCAATGAACTTGCGCTCAATGGTGGCTCGACCGACCTGCAAGGTCTCCTCGGTCACTTCAATGACCGGAACACGCACCAAGAACACCGCGACTAGGCTGACCAACACGGCCACACCGGTCAGTACGCCGCCAAGGACGGAAATCGGGGCGATGGCCACACCGGCGGTCGCCGCGATCAATACTGGCCAGACCCACGTTCCGGCCGAGGGCCACAACTTTTCCTGAAATAGAACCTGGGCTGCGGGCGCGCTGGAAGTACTCATGACTACTAGTTTAGGCATTGCGCGGGACGCTGAATGCACCGTGGCGTTCCCGTGGCCCGCGATAGAGTTAGCTGGAAAAGAAGGACCGTGAACAGTAGAGGCGGTTCTCCGCCTGCCCGAGACCGAGGAATACATAGACGCCAATGAGCGAATCCACCCTGTCTGTCGCCATTCACATGCTCGACCCCGAGCTACCCGTACCGAGTTACGCGCACCCCTCCGATGCGGGCGCTGACCTGCATGCCCGCGAGGATGTTGTACTGGAGCCCGGCCAGCGGGCCCTCATTGGAACCGGTGTTAGCCTGGCGATCCCGCACGGGTATGTTGGCTTGGTCCACCCACGCAGCGGTTTGGCGGCAAAGCACGGGATCACCGTGGTCAATGCACCGGGCACCGTCGACGCCGGATACCGTGGCGAGATTATGGTCACACTGCTGAACACCGACAGCAGCAAGCCCTTCGAGGTGACGCGCGGAGACCGCATTGCCCAGCTGGTGATTCAAAAGGTCGAGATCGCCGAATTCGTTGCGGTGCAATCCCTCGAGGAGTCGGCGCGCGGCACCGGCGGATTCGGATCGACCGGCGGATTTGCGAGCAACTGAGTACCCTAGTTGATAGGGATCACATTTTTCTAAGGACACCATGTTTTTCAAGCGCAAGAAATCAGCCGAACAGGCCGAACAGCCTGTCGTTGACACGGAGCCAACCGTTCAGGAGCCGACCACCAGCGGTCCTTTCGACATCGCCGACGCGCCCGAACACGATGACTACCTGGATTTCGGGGCTATTTTGGTCAAGCCCGTGGAAGGGCTCGGCGTTCGAATGGATGTCGAACAGTCGAATAACCGCGTGATCGCCATTTCGCTCGAGTTGCTCAACTCGCGAATCCAGCTCATGGCCTTCTCTTCCTCGAAGTCCGGGGAACTCTGGCCGGGCATCCGTACGAACATCGCCAAGGAAATCTCGGCACAGAAGGGCGAAATCTACGAACGCGAAAGCGAGTTCGGCCACGAACTGCTCGCCCAAGTTCCGCAGCAGCTTCCCGACGGACGTCAGGGACGGGTAATCCTGCGCTTTGTCGGATTCGACGGTCCGCGCTGGTGCCTGCGCGCCACCATCGGGGGCGCCGCCCTGCAGGACGAGGAGACGTCGAATAAGGTCGACGAATACCTGCGCAGCGTGATCGTCAACCGTGGCGAGAAGCCGATGCCTCCAGCAGAGCTACTGCCTTTGCAGGTGCCCAAGAATGCAACGGCCAGCAAGCCAGAGCAGGCATCCGAGGGTGGGATCAACCCGCCCGAACGTGGCCCGGAGATCACTCAGATCGGCTGAGCTCATGGCACCGGAATCTCTTCGCGAGCCCGAAGGCGAAGAACAGGAACTGCCGCCTCAGGTGTATCGCCGGCTCAACAGCTTGGCCGACCTACCGACCAAGGGCCGTATTTCCCATACCGGCTACGTGCAGTCGGTGAGCTACTCTGCGGCCGGTGAGCACCCAAGTCTCACCGCCGTGGTGGTGGACCGGCTCGGTGGTGCTCCCGGGCGCCGCGGCAGCCAATGGCATGTGAAGCTGAACTTCATGGGGCAGCGCACCGTGCCGGGGATTAAACCCGGCGTCAAAATCGCTTACGGGGGCATGGTGGCTCCGGTGGGGCATGTGCCCACCATCTACAACCCGCGTTATGTGATTTTGCCCCAGCGCGTGCGCTAGCCGGCGCAACGTGAACCTTCGACCCGATGGATCAAGACGATGAGTGAGTACGAACAGCAAGAACCCGAGCGGCAGCCGACGCTAGCCGAGCAACTCAGCCAGAATGCCGGACAGCGGGTCAGTCAGCGCGCCGACGGCTCCATCGACGTGCTGGCCAGCATCGGCGGGGTTCGCGGAGTACTCGAAGCCATCCTTCCCGGCTTTATCTTCGTGCTGGTCTTCGCCTTCAGCAGTGAACTTTCCTGGGCGCTGATTGCATCGATCGCGGTCGGGGCCGTGTTCATGGTGTTGCGCCTGCTGGGCAAGTCGACGGTGATGCAAGCCGCCGTGGGCATGGTGGGCATTTTGATCTGCGCCTTCGCCGCCCGTACCACGGGGGAAGCCAAGGACTATTACGTGCCCGGTTTCTACATTGGGGCCGCCTACCTGGTGGCCCTGCTCATCTCGATCTTCGTGCGTTGGCCGCTGGTCGGGGTGCTCTTCGGATTCATCCGCAATGAGGGGGTTCGCTGGCGTGAGGACCCGTCGCGAGTGCGCCGCTATCAGCTGGCCACCTGGGTGCTTGCCGGCGTGTTCATTCTGCGTCTGGCCGTCCAGTTGCCCATGTACTTCGCCGATGAGGTGGTAGCCCTGGGCATCAGCCGGGCCCTGATGGGGGTTCCGCTCTACGCGGCCGGTCTCTACCTGGGCTGGATGATTTCCAAACCGGCCCCGCAACCTTTGCAGGGCGAGGCCGGCCCGGCCAAATAACGGTCCTAGCGGCAGGCCTCGGAGAGCGTACGACGCAGCTCTTCTTCGGCGGTGGGGGTGGTGATGAAGAAGATTTCATCACCACCCTCAATCACGTCATCGTCGCTGGGCGGGAATGGCGCCTTATCGCGCACGATGGCCACCACGGTGGTGTCCTCGGGCCACTGCACCCGGCCCATGGTGCGCCCAATGAGTGCCGAGTCGTGCGGGACGGTGAATTCCACCATCAGAACCTCACCGGTTTTCAGGCTCAGCAAGCGCACCAGGTCGCCGACCTCGACGGCCTCTTCAACCAGGGCGGTCATCAGGCGCGGGGTGCTCACCGCGACATCCACGCCCCAAGCGTCATCGAACATCCACTCGTTTTTCGGGTTGTTCACGCGGCCCACGGTGCGTCGCACGCCGAATTCGCTTTTCGCGAGCAGGGAGACCACCAGGTTGACCTTGTCATCACCCGTGGCCGAGACAACCACGTCATAGTCTTCCAATTGCGCGCGCTGCAAGACCGTCAGTTCACAGGCGTCGCCGATATGCCAGCGCACCTTGGCGATGTCCTCACGCTGGGCCATTTCCGGTTTCCAGTCGATCATCAGCACCTCGTGGCCGTTGGTGACCAGTTCGTGGGCGATGGATGAGCCGACAGATCCGGCTCCGGCGATCATGACTTTCATCTAGGGATCCTTAGCTGGCGGTAGTGGGGGCGGGGGCACTGGCCAGGGTCTTTTCGACGTCCTTGGCCGCATGGAGATTCATCATCACATGCACGAGGTCTCCGCCTTGAAGCAGGGTCTTGCCGGTGGGAATAATGCCTTCGCCGAATCGGGTGAGGTAGGCCACGCGGACACCTGCGGCGGCTTCCAGATCACGGACCTGATGCCCATACCAGTCGCGGTGCAGGGCGACTTCGGTGAGCATGAGGCGTCCAGACGCTTCGCGGTAGTCGCCGCGCATCGAATAATCCGGCAGGATCCGGCGCAGTACCTGATCGGTGCTCCAACGCACCGCAGCCACCGTGGGGATGCCCAGCCGCTGATAGATTTCCGCACGTCCCGGATCGTAGATGCGGGCGACAACGTTTGGCACGTTATAGGTTTCCCGGGCCACGCGGGTGGCCAGAATGTTGGAGTTATCACCGCTGGAGACGGCGGCGAACGCGTAGGCCTCGTCAATTTTGGCCTCGAGCAGCGTATCGCGGTCGAAGCCAACACCGGTGACCGTGAAGCCGGAAAAGTCTGGGCCGAGGCGGCGGAATGCGTGTTCATTCTGATCGATGATGGCCACCGTATGGCCCGCATTGTCCAGGGTGTGCGCCAGCCCGACGCCCACGCGTCCGCACCCCATAATCACGAAATGTGCCATTGCGCGCACTCCTAGGTATCCGTCGGATCAACAACTCCGGTGGTCTCAGTCGAGAAAGACCACGCATGCAACAATAGCGCCCCGCAGGCCCCGCCGGGTGAGTGTGGCTACTGTGTGTTTGGCTCCCTGCGCTAACGTTGAGGCGTGCCTGCTTTATTTGATGGTCTGAAACGGATCCTCGTGGGCCGGCCCTTTAGCACCGCACGGTTGAAAAAGAAGCCGCTCCCACCGAAGATCGCGCTGCCAATTTTTTCCTCCAGTGCCCTCTCGTCGTTGGCCTATGCGCCCGACGAAATTCTGTTGACCCTGGCCATGGCCGGGGTGGCGGCAACCGCACTCTCACCGATGGTGGGGCTCGCGGTGATGGCGGTGCTGTTGGTGCTGGTACTGTCCTATCGCCAATCCGTGGCAGCCTACCCTTCCGGGGGCGGCGACTACGAGATTGCGCGCAAGAACCTCGGCCCGCGTGCCGGAACCGCGGTTGCGGCCGCGCTGCTGGTGGACTTCGTGCTGACCGTGGCGGTTTCCAGTTCATCCATCGCCCTCTACCTGGGTGCGATTATCCCGGTGTTGGAGCAGCATCACACGCTGGTGGCCTCGCTGATCGTGTTGGTGTTGATGATCGGCAACCTGCGCGGTCGTGGTCAGGGCCGCTGGTCGCTGGCCATCCCGGTGTACCTGTTCGTGACCGGCATCCTCGTGATGATTGCGGTGGGTGTGGTCAAGGCGCTGACCAACACGCTCGGGCACGCACCCAGCGCGGAACTGACCATCGTGCCCGAGGCGGGACTCTCCACCGGATTGCACGGAATCGTCGGGGCACTGCTCATTCTGCGTGCCTTCTCGACCGGTTCGGCGGCGTTGACCGGTATTGAGGTGCCGATCTCCAACGTGCACTACCTGTCGAAACCCAAGGCGAAAAACGCCGGGCGGATCTTGGTGATTCTCGGGGCACTCTCCGGCGTACTGACCATCGGTACCCTGATGCTGGCCAAGGCCACCGGGGTGAAGGTCGTGGCCGATCCGCAGCGTTCCCTACTTCGCGATGGGGGACCGATACCCGAAGACTATGTGCAGCTGCCGGTGCTCGGTCAGCTGGCCGAAGCGGTCTTTGGCAATGTGTTCATCGCTACCGCCATTGTCTCGGCGCTGACCATCGGCGTGTTGCTGATGGCGGGTAATCACGCCTTCAATTCTTTCCCGAACCTTGCCAGCCACCTGGCCACCGACGGCTTCCTGCCACGGCAGTTGCGCACACGCGGCGACCGTCTGGGATTCTCCAACGGCATCCTGTCACTGGGTGTGGCCGCCCTGGCGTTGGTCGTGCTCTTCCAAGCCGATGTGACCATTTTGGTGCAGCTCTACGTGGTGGGCGTGTTCGTTTCCTTCAGCCTGAGCCAGATGGGCATGCTCAAGCACTGGTCGCGTGTGTTGGTGAGCGTCACCGACCGCAAGCTGCGCCGCTCGCTGCTGCGCAAACGCCTGCTGACGCTGCTCGGCCTGGGCCTGTCCGCACTGGTGCTGGTCATCGTCCTAGCCACACGACTGGTCCATGGAGCCTGGCTGGCGGTGCTGGGCATTCTGGTGCTGATGCTCGTGATGGATTCGCTGCACCGGCACTATCAGCTGGTGGACCGGGAACTGGCGGTGAGCGACGACGAGTCCGCCTCTGCGTTGCCGGCCCGCGTGCATGCGCTGGTGCTGGTCTCCACCGTGCGCAAACCCGTGCTGCGGGCGCTGGCCTTCGCGCGCGCCTCCCGCCCCTCCAAGCTGGAGGCGATCATCGTGGACGTCGAGCAGGAGAAGACCGAACGCACCTTGGCGGAGTGGGAACGGCTACGTCTGCCGGTGCCTATCACCGCACTGGCCTCACCGTACCGCGACATCGCTGGCCCGCTGATCGAGCATATTCGGTCGATCAAACGTGAATCGCCGCGTGATCTCATCGTGGTCTACATCCCCGAGTACGTCGTGGGGCATTGGTGGGAACAACTGGTGCACAACCAGACGGCGATGCGCGTGAAAAACCGCCTGCACTACGAGCCCGGTGTGCTCATCGCCTCGGTGCCATGGCGGCTACTGAGTTCCGCCGATGCCCACTTCGGGGCGCCCACCGAAGAATCCTCTGCCCACCGCCGTTAGCCCACGAAGTTTAAGAAGGACCCATATCACCATGAGCACCACCGAGCTGGTTGAGCTGCGCCTAGGACCGATCGCCCACGGCGGGCACACCGTCGCCCGCCACGAGGGCCGGGTGGTGTTCGTGCGGCACGGAATCCCCGGAGAGCTGGTGCGCGCACGGCTGACCGATGCCGGCGAGCAGGCCAAATTCTGGCGAGCCGATGTCGCCGAAGTGCTGGAGCCCAGCGCCGAGCGTCAACCGCACTTTTGGGCGCCGGCCGATGCCCTGCTGAGCGAGCAGCCCGTGGGCGGTGCCGAATTCGGGCATATCGCGCTGGACTTTCAGCGTCAGCTCAAGGCGCGTGTGGCGGTTGAACAGCTCACTCGCCTGGGTCAGATCGACCCGGTGCGTCTGGAACATCTAGTTGCCGCCCAACCGGCCCCCGGCGATGTCAGCGGGCTGGGCTGGCGGACCCGCATGTCCTACGCTGTGGACGCTTCGGGCGCCTTGGCCATGAGTGCTTACCGGAGCAATTCGTTGACCGCCATTACCCGTATGCCGCTTGCGCACCCGGCCATTGAAGCCAGTGGAATCTATGCAGTGAAGTATCCGGGGATCAGCCGGGTCGAGGTTGCGGTGTCCAGTCTCGATGACCGTAGCGTGCTGGTGCTGCTTATTGAGGAGCAGCCCGGTGCCGCGAAGGCCGTGGCCCGGCAACTGCCAGCGGAGCTGAACGTTGCGGCACTGACCCAACAGCGCGGGGCGGCCGCCGACGGGCGCGGTAGCCTGAGCGTGCTTCAAGGCCGCAGCTGGCTGACCGAAGAGGTGCTGGGGCAGGAATACCGGATCACCGGTGAGGGCTTTTGGCAGGTGCACCGCGCCGCGGCGACGGTCCTTAGCGAACGCGTGCTTGAACTGCTGGACCCGCAACCCGGGCAGGCGGTGGCCGATCTCTATGCAGGTGCCGGGTTGTTCTCTGCGCACCTCGCCGCGGCAGTGGGGCCTAGCGGTGCGCTCTATAGTGTGGAGGGCGCTCCGGGAACCCACGCGGACGCGAAGAAGAACTTGCGTCACTTCCCGCAGGCGCAGGTGATTCGCGGTCGGGTTGAACGCGTGTTGCACCAGGTGGTCGAAGAGCGTGAGCTCGATGGGGTGGTGCTTGATCCACCACGTGCCGGGGTGGATAAGAAGGTCGCGGCCGAGCTGGCGGCCAGCGGCGCCCGCAGGCTTTGCTACGTATCGTGCGATCCGGCGTCCTTCGCCCGAGACACCGCACGCCTGAGCGCCCGCGGCTACGAATTAGCGAACGTTGAAGTTCACGATTTGTACCCGCAAACCCATCACATGGAACTCGTGGGGCTCTTTCAGTGCCAATAATCGAGAAATTTCCCCCGCTAAACATGAAAAGCGGGGGAAATTTGCTACTCCGCCCGCATTTGCCGCGCGATGCCGATACACTGTCTTTAGCTCTGCCGCGGTAGTAGCACGACGATTTCAGTTAGGGGTTCCTAACTGGAATTCCGTGTGAGCGTGCATCAAGATGAATGTCTGGCGAGAGGAGTCCCAATGAGCAATGTGGACAGCTTCGGTGCTAAGGGCGTATTGGACGTCAACGGAACCGAATATGAAATTTACCGACTGAACACGGTCGAAGGCTCGGACAGCCTTCCCTACAGCCTCAAGGTTCTGCTAGAGAACCTGCTACGCACCGAAGACGGCGCGAACATCACCAAGGACCACATCAACGCATTGGGTCAGTGGGACGCCTCGGCGCAGCCTAACACCGAGATCCAGTTCACCCCGGCCCGTGTGATCATGCAGGACTTCACCGGCGTTCCCTGCGTCGTTGACCTGGCCACCATGCGTGAAGCCGTCAAGGAGCTCGGCGGCGACCCGAAGCGGGTGAACCCGCTGGCACCGGCCGAAATGGTCATCGACCACTCCGTGCAGATCGACACCTTCGGTTTCGAAGGCGCCATCGAGCGCAACATGGAAATCGAGTACCAGCGCAACGGCGAACGCTACCAGTTCCTGCGCTGGGGCCAGACCGCATTCGATGACTTCAAGGTCGTCCCGCCGGGCACCGGTATCGTGCACCAGGTCAACATCGAGTACCTGGCCCGCACCGTAATGACCCGCGAGGTCGACGGCGTGCTGCGTGCCTACCCGGACACCTGCGTCGGCACCGACTCGCACACCACCATGGTCAACGGCATGGGCGTGCTCGGCTGGGGCGTCGGTGGCATCGAAGCCGAGGCTGCCATGCTCGGCCAGCCGGTTTCCATGCTGATCCCACGCGTCGTTGGCTTCAAGCTCTCGGGCTCGATCCCGGCCGGCGCGACCGCCACCGACGTGGTGCTGACCATCACCGAAATGCTGCGTAAGCACGGTGTGGTCGGCAAGTTCGTGGAATTCTACGGCGACGGCGTCGCCGAAGTGCCGCTGGCTAACCGCGCCACCATCGGTAACATGTCCCCGGAATTCGGTTCCACCGCCGCCATGTTCCCGATCGACGATGTCACCCTGGACTACCTGCGCCTGACCGGCCGCAGCGAGCAGAACATCGCCCTGGTCGAGGCCTACGCCAAGGAACAGGGCATGTGGCACGATCCGAGCCGCGAGCTGCGCTTCAGCGAATACCTCGAGCTGGACCTGTCCACCGTGGTGCCTTCCATCGCTGGCCCGAAGCGTCCGCAGGACCGCATCGAGCTCACCAGCGCCAAGGAGCAGTTCCGCAAGGACATCCACAACTACGTCTCCGACACCACCGACGCCTTGGGCGTTGGCCGTCCGTCGCAGGCCGTCGAGGTAACCCGCGGCGATGAGACCTTCACCATCGACAACGGTCTGGTCTCGATCGCTTCGATCACCTCCTGCACCAACACCTCGAACCCTTCGGTGATGCTGGCCGCCGCCGTGCTGGCCCGCAATGCCGCCAAGAAGGGCCTGAAGTCCAAGCCATGGGTCAAGACCTCCGTGGCTCCGGGCTCCAAGGTCGTCACCGAGTACTACGAGAAGTCCGGCCTGTTGCCGTACCTCGAAGAACTGGGCTTCTACGTCGTCGGTTACGGCTGCGCCACCTGCATCGGTAACTCCGGCCCGTTGGACACCGAGATCTCCGAGGCCATCCAGGCCAACGACCTGGCCGCAACCGCCGTGCTCTCCGGTAACCGTAACTTCGAAGGCCGCATCAACCCGGACGTGAAGATGAACTACCTGGCCTCCCCGCCACTGGTCATCGCCTACGCCCTGGCCGGCACCATGGACTTCGACTTCGAGACTGACTCGCTCGGCCGCGACGCCGACGGCAACGAGATCTTCCTCAAGGACATCTGGCCTTCGCCGACCGAGGTCCAGGAGATCATCGACTCGTCCATCGACGAGGCCATGTTCGCCAAGGGTTACGAGGGTGTCTTCGAGGGCGACGATCGCTGGAAGGCTCTCGACACCCCTGAGGGCGACACCTTCGCCTGGGACGAGAACTCCACCTACGCCCGTAAGGCCCCGTACTTCGATGGCATGACCGCTGAACCGCAGCCGGTCACCGACATCGAGGGTGCTCGCGTGCTGCTGAAGCTGGGCGACTCGGTCACCACCGACCACATTTCCCCGGCCGGTTCCTTCAAGTCCGAAACCCCGGCAGGTCAGTACCTGATCGCCAACGGTGTGGATCGCAAGGACTTCAACTCCTACGGCTCGCGCCGTGGTAACCACGAGGTCATGATCCGCGGTACCTTCGCGAACATCCGCATCAAGAACCAGCTGCTGGATGGCGTCGAGGGTGGTTTCACTCGCGACTTCACCCAGGAGGGTGCACCGCAGTCCTACGTCTACGATGCCGCCGAAAACTACAAGGCTGCCGGCACCCCGCTGGTCGTCCTCGGTGGTAAGGAATACGGTTCGGGCTCCTCGCGTGACTGGGCTGCAAAGGGCACCGCACTGTTGGGTGTCAAGGCCGTCATCACCGAATCCTTCGAGCGCATCCACCGCTCGAACCTGATCGGTATGGGCGTGTTGCCGCTGCAGTTCCCGGCCGGCGAGTCCGCCGATTCGCTGGGTCTGACCGGTACCGAGGTCTTCTCGATCTCCGGTGTGACCGAGCTGAACAACGGCACGACCCCGAAGACCGTGAAGGTCACCGCCACCGCCGAAGACGGCAAGGTGACCGAATTCGACGCCGTAGTGCGTATCGATACGCCAGGTGAAGCCGATTACTACCGTAACGGCGGCATCCTGCAGTACGTGCTGCGTCAGATCTCGGCTAACTAATTAGTCGACATCACTGGAACACCGCGGGGCGGGTAGACCTACTGGGTCTGCCCGCCCCGCGGGTCTTTAAGCGCAGAACACTCTTAGTGCCTACGCCCCTGATTTAGGGCTTCAGGATGCATTGCTCGGCACTGCGGGGATGGCGGCCGGCGACGGTATGGCTGCTGGACGTCGTCTGACTGTTGTCGGGCACGAGCGGGCGACAGTCAAACACCATGGACGAACCAGCCGATGCCTCAGGGGGATGATACGGCGCATCTGGTCCTCACCGGCTCTGCATTCGCCGCCCGAGAATAGGAATTAGCTGGCGTCGGTTTCGCGGAATACCGACGACATAAGTACGGCCTAGGCTGGTGTCATGAACGCGCCCGCACAACGCGACCTAACCGCCGAGCAGACAGGCTTACTGCGGCAATGGCTGGGTCAATATGAAATCCTCGAAGACCTCTCGTGGCCGACAGGCGAGAACATCGTGCTTCGGGTGCGCACCGCCCGACGGGATTTAATCGTCAAGGCCGGTCGGGGATCGACTCACCACATTGGTCGAGAAATTCGTGCACACGGACAGCATCTAACCGCCTGGTATGCCCGTAGGGCGACCAACAAGATGCTCCATGCACACGCTGGTGCCAAACTCTTAGTGCTCGAATACCTGCCCGGTCGATTGGCGCAAGGAACACCCGCCGAATATTCACCCGAGGTGCATCGGCAGGCCGGAGAACTTCTGCGCGTATTGCATGAGCAAGACTCGCAACCCAGCGGCGACTACGAAGCACGCCTTGTTGCGAGCACCATTGAGCTATTGGGCGGAAGTCACCGGATAGATCCCGAGCTTCGAGTCAGAGCCGAGTCCTGGCTTCACGGTTACCGTCCGCGGCCCATAGCCCTTGTGCCCACTCATGGTGACTGGCAGCCCCGCAATTGGCTCGTGCAGGAAGGGCAATTGCGAGCCATTGATCTGGGGCGTTTCGATTTCCGCCCGGCATCCAGCGATCTGGTGCGGCTACATCATCAGCAATGGGTCGAACACCCCGAGTTGGCGCAGGCCCACCGCGAAGGATATGGTGCCGATCCTCGGGCGTATCCGGGGTGGAAGCTGGCCGAGATCCGCGAAGCGATTGGCACCGCGGTGTGGGCTTACCGGATGGGGGATGAGCAGTTCGAGACCCAAGGCCACCATATGCTGGCCGAAGTGCTGCACGGCCTCTAGCGAAGCAACATGCTCAACGTGCGCAAAGCCCGGACGCTGGCCGATCTATGTTGACCAGCGTCCGGGCATTGGATGCCTACTATGCCTTGGAGAAGAGCAACGAGACGTTCTGGCCACCGAACCCAAAGGAGTTGCTCAGCGCGTGATCGAAGGTCGTCTCACGTGCCTGCGTGTGGACCACATCGAGCGTGATTTCTTCGTCCAGTTCGCTGAGGTTGCGTGTTGGCGGAATGATCTGCTGTTCGAGGGACATGATGGTCACGATGGCCTCCACGGCGCCGGCCGCGCCCACCAAGTGTCCGAGCGCCCCCTTCGGTGCCGTGACGGCAGGGGAGTGTTCGAACACCTCGTTGACCGCCTTGCTCTCACTCAGGTCGCCAACGGTTGTTCCCGTGGCGTGGGCATTGAGGTGTCCCACCGCCGAGGGAGTCAGCCCCGCGAGTTTGATCGCCTGGCGCATGGCACGGATCTGTCCCGCACCGCTGGGATCCGAGGCGGTGATGTGATACGCGTCCGAGGTGATTGCCCAGCCGCTGAGCCGTGCATGCGCCCGTGCGCCACGGCGTGCTGCGTGTTCGGCGCTTTCGAGGATCACCACACCAGCCCCTTCGCCGAGCACGAATCCGGCGCGGTCGGCCGAGAACGGTCGGGATAGTTCATCGGCGGGTCGTTCATCCGGCTTGGCCAGTGCCTGGGCCTGTGAGAAGGCCGCCACGGTCAATGGTGCGATTGCTGCTTCGGCGCCGCCGGCGATCACCACATTAGCCTCGCCGGTGGCGATCAGTCGGGCCGCCGTCGCCAGTGCTTCTGCACCGGCAGCACACGCGCTGACCGGGGTATAGGTTCCGGCCTTGGCCCCGTAGGTCATCGCGACCTGTGCGCTTGCAGCGTTGGCCATCAGCATCGGGACGGTACGCGGGCTGACCCGGCGGGCTCCACGTTCGAGGAGAACGTGTTCCTGATCCAGCAACGTATTGAGGCCGCCGATGCCGGTGCCGATGACCGCTGCCAGCCGTTCCGGATCGAGCTCGGCTTCGGCGTCGAATCCCGCATCGGCCCACGCCTGCTCGGCGGCCACGAGGGCAAATTGCTGGGAGCGGTCCAAGCGACGCGTCGCCGGTTTGCCAAGTAGCTCGGCCATATCGACGGTAACCGCGCCGGCGATTGCGTCGGGCACACCTGCCTCAGCGAATCGCGGGTCGGTCAAGGTGGCGATGCCGGAGCTCGAGGAAGTTAGTCCGGAAAAGAGAGCTTCGGTGCCGAGCCCCAGTGGGGTGATGGCACCGTAGCCGGTTACGACGATGTCGGTCACGAAGAATCCTTCTTGTATGGAAAACAAGTTTCTTCACTCAGCATACAATAGCGCTATGAGTGGGCAGCATCGCGAGGGCAGCACGAAGCCGGGGTCTCGAGGTCAGATCACCCGTCAGCGCATTCGTAATAGTGCCGCGGAGCTCTTCGCGCGCTACGCGCCAGAGGAAGTGACGGTCTCGACCATCGCGCGCCACGCTGGGGTGTATCCCAACCAAATCACCCACCATTTTGGGTCCAAGGACGCACTCTTTGTGGAGTCGGCGTTCTCATCGTTGTTGCGCGACTCCGCACGGCTCAAAACCGTCTCCCGTCGCACGGCCGATCCCGAGGTGTTTGTCACAGCCTTGGCGCGCACCGCGTTGGTGATGCCATCGATCCCAATGGTCGTCTCGGCCCTGGGCCTAGGGCGTTCACATACCGCGCTGCAACCCACGCTGACCGGTGGCATGAAGGTCCTCTTTCGCAGTTCGACGCACTATGTGCGCGCCATACTGCAGGAAAAGGGCTGGACAATGCCCGAATCGGTGGAAAAGGAAGTGAAAACCTTCTGGAGCACGATTTTCGGTGCAGTACTGATGGGGCAGGCCGGTTTCCAAGGAACTCCCTCGGATCTCGATGTCGCGTCGCTGGTGCGAATCAACGCCGACCCAGAAGCTATGGGCGAGCGATTCGCGCCCGACCGCACTGGTGGCGGATAATAAACGGTAGACGTGCCGGTCTATACTAGAAGTTTCGCGGGGTGTACGCCGCGCGAGGTGCACGAGGTGAAGGGGAACTACGTGTCTTTGCTCAAGACCATCAACAAGCCCGCAGATTTGCGCGCCCTCACCCCGGAACAGCTACACGAGCTGGCCGAGGAAATCCGCGGTTTTCTCATCGCCAATGTGGCGCGCACCGGTGGACACTTAGGACCCAACCTCGGGGTTGTGGAGCTGACCCTAGGCATTCACCGGATCTTCGATTCGCCGCGTGATTCCATCGTCTTCGATACCGGGCACCAGTCCTATGTGCACAAACTTGTCACCGGTCGCCAGAACTTCGACACGCTGCGCAAACAAGGCGGTCTGTCGGGATACCCCGAGCGGGCCGAATCCGAACACGATATTGTCGAGTCCTCCCACGCCTCTTCCTCGCTTTCTTGGATCGACGGAATCTCGCGTGCCCGGGCGCTACGCGGCGAGCAGGACCGGTGGGCGGTAGCGCTCGTAGGCGACGGCGCGCTGACCGGTGGCATGGCCTGGGAAGCGGTGAACAACATTGCCGCCGACAAATCCCGCAAGGCCGTGATTGTCGTCAACGACAACGGCCGCTCCTACGCTCCGACGATCGGCGGTCTAGCTAACCAACTCGCCGGGCTTCGCCAGCAATTGGATCGGGTACGCACCCACCCCGCCTACGAAAACGCGATGGATAAGCTCAAGAGCAAATTGCGTGATTCCGGACCGGTCGGGAACTTTACCTACAAATCTCTGCATGCCACCAAGAAGGGCATTAAAGACTGGTGGGCTCCGCAGGGGTTGTTCGAGGACCTTGGCCTCAAGTACATTGGCCCGATCGACGGGCACAACCAGAGCGCCGTTGAAGAAGCACTGCTGCAGGCGAAAAACTACGGCGGGCCGGTGCTCGTCCATGCGCTGACCGAGAAGGGCCACGGCTACGCCCCGGCACGGGCCGACGAGGCCGACCAATTCCACGCCGTGGGTGTGATCGACCCGGAAACCGGGGTGCCGGTCGCCTCCAGCTCCGCACAGAGCTGGACCAGCGTATTTGGCGAGGAAATCGCCGCGGTAGCCGACGAGCGCGAGGATATTGTGGCCATCACCGGCGCCATGTTGCAGCCGGTCGGTCTCAAAACCATGGCCGAACGCCACCCGGATCGCGTGATCGACGTCGGTATCGCCGAACAGCACGCCATGACCACCGCCGCAGGCCTGGCCTTCGGGGGACTGCACCCGGTGGTCTGCGTCTACGCGACCTTCCTGAACCGCGCGTTCGATCAGCTGCTGATGGACGTGGCGTTGCACAAGGCCGGGGTGACCATCGTGCTCGACCGCGCCGGTGTGACCGGTCCCGACGGCGCCAGCCACCACGGCATGTGGGATATGGCGCTGACCCAGATTATTCCGAATCTGCATCTGGCCGCTCCGCGTGACGCCGACCGGCTGCGCGAGGAACTGCGCGAGTCGCTGCAGATCGACGACGCCCCTAGCGTGGTGCGTTTCTCCAAGGGCAGCGTGGGTGAACCCGTCAATGCCGTAGACCGGCTGCCCGACGGAGTGGACGTGCTGGCCCGGCTCGGTGACCGCGCCGCCCCCGACGTGCTGATCGTATCGGTGGGCGCCATGGCCGAGCTGTCACTGGATGTGGCCCGTCGACTGAACAGTCAGGGCGTTTCGGTGACCGTGGTCGACCCGCGCTGGGTGTTGCCCATGCCGAAATCCGTGGTCTCGCTCGCGGCCCGTCACCGCATTGTCGTGTGCATCGAGGACGGGGTGCGTGTCGGTGGCATTGGCTCACGCCTACGCACCGAAATGCGTGCCGCCGGAGTAGACACCGCGCTGAACGAGGTAGGTCTACCCACCGAATTCCTGGCCCACGGTACCCGGGCCGAGGTGCTCGAGCGCGTTGGGCTCACCGCTCAGCAGGTTGCCCAGGACACCCTCGCCCAAGTTCTAGGCACCAAGGTGCCCTTCGCCCGCCCGCTACCGGGGCAGGATCTGCCCACCGGACAGATTCCCAAGCTATGACCCAAGAACGAGAGTCCTTTCTCGCGCACCTGCAGGATGAACCGCACGCCCAGTACGGCGACTTCGTGGTGGCGCGGGCCTGGAAATTCGATGGCACCCCGCACTGGGTTGTTCCCGGCTACTATCTGGGCGCCGATGAATACGGGCACTGGATTCATCAACCGGCCGGCTCGCTCGTGGCACGCCCCGGCAGCGCCCACCTGGCCGCCAGCGATGCCCTCTGCCTGATTCCACGCGGGGAAAGCTGGGTCGCGACGCTCTACGACAGCGCGCAGGAAGATTTCGACGTATACATCGACCTGTCTACCTCGGTCGGTTGGGCCCCGCTGAAGTCCGGGGGATGGGAGCTGAACTCCATCGACATGGATCTCGATGCGATCCGCTCACGCACCCGCGGTGTGTTCCTTGACGACGAAGACGAATTTACCGAGCACGCGGCGCAGATGGGCTATCCGCGGAACTTGCAGCTCAGCCTACGGCAGACCGCCGAGGGCCTACTGCAGGGTCTAGCGGACGACCGGCCGCCGTTCAACCATTCCTACCGTGCGCAGTGGCGGCAGCGTGCCGCTAATTTTGACGCACGCGACACTAACGTAGCGAAGGACTAATACTGATGGCGATTATCCGCACGTACCGCACCGATGACAAAGGCGAATTGCACTTTCGCGAAGCCTGGTACCAGCAGTTCGAAAACGAAGAGCTCGGCCAGTTCGTGCTGAATCACGGGTCGGTGGGTCATATGTCCAGCACCAACCAGGCAGTGGACGTCGAGGCGGAACGTGCCGACGAACTCTTCGCCGGTTTTCTTCAGCAGTGCGCCGAAGACGGCTACGCCGAGATCCCTGCCGAGGAGCAGTCTTGGGTCATCGTGCAGTACGCGCTGAAGTCCAAGGACGGCACCGAACGCGATCGCTACTTGCAGCGTAAGGCCAGCGAGGCGTTGACCGGTCACCTCGCGTGGCGCGGGCTGGGCACCGTTGAATCCTCGGATTTTGCCGCCTACAAGCTGAACATTCGGGTGCTGACGCCTGCCCCGAAAAAGGCCGTGGCCGCGATCAAGACCTGCATCCGCGAGGCCAAGCTCGATTTCACCAAGATGAGCATCGCCACCGCCGGGTACGCAGACCTTGAACACGCCAAAATGGTGCATCCGACGCCGGCCAAGCCGTTCTCCCTGAGCTAAGCGCGCCGGACGACGACACGAACTGACTTGAGGACTTTCCACCCATGATTCCCCAGGACGGACAGGACCGCGGTGCCGGGGCGAAGCGCAAGCAAGCTCAGGTTGGTGCCAGCCGACTACCGCTGCACCTGATCTTTCAAGCCGGTATTGCCGCGGTCGTGGCGCTGGGCCTTGAGGGGCTACTGCAGCTTCCGGCCGCCAATGGTGCCCTAGCCGGTGTAGCACTAGCCCTTCTCTGTTGGCTGATTCGCGAACTTTATCAACCGTCGGCCACCCGGGCCGGGGCGCGCGTGGTGCTCGTGCTGCGCATGCTCTCGATCGTTGGCTTTACCTTTGCCATCAGCGGGCTCTCGCGCCTGCTGACGTAGTTCCGTCGCGTACCGCGTCATGTGCGTTGGCCGCTGATACGGCAAAGGTCGCCGCATCCCGATTGCTCGGGATGCGGCGACCTTTTTAGCTACTCGGTGCGAGCCGTGACTAGTCGGTGCCGCTATCGAAAGCTGCGGCCTCCAACGAACGGTCCACGGCCAAGGAATCGCCATCGACCGGGGCGGCCTCGGCAATGGCCTCGGCGCCGCCAGCCTCCAGCGTGCCGACCAGCTCGGCGGTGTGCCCGCCGACGAGACCGGCCTTGGCGTATTGCTCCAGGCGGCCGCGCGAATCGGCGATGTCCAGGTTACGCATGGTCAGCTGGCCAATGCGGTCCAGCGGGCCGAAGGCGGCGTCGCCCACGCGCTCCATGGACAGCTTGTCCGGGTGGTAGCTGAGGTTCTCGCCGGTGGTGTCCAAGATCGTGTAGTCGTCGCCGCGGCGCAGGCGCAGGGTGACGGTACCGGAAATGGCCGAGCCAACCCAGCGCTGGATGGATTCGCGGAGCATCAGTGCCTGCGGGTCCAGCCAGCGACCCTCGTACATCAGGCGGCCGAGGCGACGGCCCTCGTTGTGGTAGCTGGCCACGGTGTCTTCGTTGTGGATCGCATTGACGAGGCGCTCGTAGGCGATGAACAACAGGGCCATGCCCGGTGCCTCGTAGATGCCACGCGACTTGGCTTCGATGATGCGGTTTTCGATCTGATCGCTCATGCCCAGGCCGTGACGACCACCGATCCGGTTGGCCTCATCGACCAGTGCGACGGCGTCGGAGAATTCCTGGCCATTGATGGCCACCGGACGACCGGCGGCGAAGGTGACCGATACATCCTCGGCCTTGACCTCGACCGACTCGTCCCAGTACTTCACACCCATGATCGGCTCGACGGCTTCCAGCGAGGTGTTCAGCAGTTCGAGGGTCTTCGCCTCGTGGGTTGCACCCCAGATGTTGGCGTCGGTGGAGTAGGCCTTTTCTGCCGAATCGCGGTACGGGAAGCCGTGGGCCTGCAGCCACTCGCTCATTTCCTGACGTCCGCCCAGCTCGGCGACGAACTGCGGGTCCAGCCATGGCTTGTAGATACGCAGCTTCGGGTTGGCCATCAGCCCGTAACGGTAGAAGCGTTCGATGTCATTGCCCTTGTAGGTGGAGCCATCGCCCCAGACATCGACCCCGTCCTCACGCATGGCGCGTACCAGCAGCGTGCCGGTGACGGCGCGGCCCAGCGGGGTGGTATTGAAGTAGGACTTGCCGCCCGAACGGATGTGGAAGGCACCGCAGGCCAGAGCCGCGAAGCCCTCTTCGACCAGCGCGGGCTTGCAGTCGACCAGGCGCGAAGCCTCGGCGCCGTATTCCAGGGCGCGGCCCGGAACGGCGTCGATATTCGGCTCGTCGTACTGGCCGAGGTCGCCGGTGTAGGTGTAGGGGATGGCACCCTTATCGCGCATCCAGGCCACGGCTACCGAGGTGTCGAGACCGCCGGAAAATGCGATGCCGACGCGTTCGCCGACGGGGAGGGAGGTGAGGACTTTAGACATGGTCACATCCTAATGGATAAATATGCAATGGTGTGAATCGTGTGCCAAAAAGTGAACTATCAAGGCATCTACCGATAGCGTAGTTCCTATTGGTCGGCAAAGGTTAAGACCTTACGAGAGTGATAAGGAGAAATCGTGGAATTTCGACGATTGGGGCGCAGCGGGCTCACGGTATCCGTGGTGGGTCTGGGCTGTAATAACCTTGGGCGCGCGGGGACCGCTACCGAATCGCAAGAGGGCACCAATGAATTGATTCATGCCGCCCTCGATGCGGGGATTACGTTCTTCGACGTGGCCGACATGTACGGCCGGGAGCCCGGGCTTTCCGAAGAGCGGCTCGGTGCGGCACTTGGATCGCACCGTGAGGATGTCATCGTAGCCACGAAATTCGGACTGGACATGCAGGGCGTCAACGGGCCAGATTATGGTGCTCGCGGTTCCAGGCGCTACATCATGAAAGCCGTCGAAGCATCGCTTCGCCGCTTGGGCACCGACTACATTGACCTGTATCAGTATCACAGCCCCGACGGGCTAACCCCGGTGGATGAAACCCTGCAGGCGTTGGACGACCTCGTGCGCAGCGGCAAGGTGCGCTACATCGGACACTCCAACCAGACCGGGTGGCAGATCGCCCAGGCCGAATACGTGGCCCGCCAGCTGGGAACCTCCCGCTTTATCTCGGCGCAAAACCACTACAACCTCATCGACCGACGGGCCGAGCTTGAGGTGCTGCCGGCCGCCCGCGAATTTGGCCTCGGGGTACTGCCCTACTTCCCGCTGGCCAATGGGCTGCTTACCGGCAAATACTCCCAAGGTTCGGCTCCTGAGGGCTCTCGGCTCACCCACTCGCGGCAGAACCTGCTTCACGACACCGATTTCGAGCAGCTCGAGAAGTTTGCCGCCTTTGCCCGCGCCCGTGACCTCACCCCGGCGGAACTGGCCTTCTGTTGGCTGGCCGCCCAGTCGCCGGTGGCCTCGGTGATCGCCGGAGCCACTCGCGTCGAGCAGGTGCGTGCTAACGCCCAGGCCATTAAGTGGGTGCCGAGCGACATCGAGCGTATAGAACTGGACGAGATTTTCCCGCCGGCCGAGAAAATCGCGTTGTTCTAACACTCCAGTGACACAGCGAATGCCGGGCAGCCACCAGTTGTGGTGACTGCCCGGCATTCTCTATACCTCGGTGCCTGCGTGCTAGATAGCATCCTCGGGTATGAATACTAGGATGTCGTCGCCCTCAATTTTGGTGGCGAATCGGGCCAGGGCGGCCTTCGCCGGTCCGTGGGTGGCGGTGCCATCGGCGGGAGAGAACTGCGAGCCGTGGCAGGCACAGTAGAAATCCTCGCCCGAGGGTGCGTCGCTACTGACCGCGCAACCCTGGTGGGTGCACACATTGGTGTAGGCCAGTACGGAATCCTCGCTCGGTCGGAAGAGCAAGACGCCAACCTCGGAACCATTGGCTCCCGAGGCGACCGCCGAGGCCCGCGAGCCCACGGGTAAGTCCGCTAGGGTCAACAGGGCCTGGCCCTGGCCGGTTGGCTCGGGTACGGCGCTGGGGGAGTTGATGGGAGCGGCCGAATGGCCATCTCCACAGGCGGCCAGCAGGGCGCTACCACCGAGTGCTGCTCCGACGCCCACGACCGTGCGCCGATTGGGAAGGGAAGTTTCGCTCATGGGCATATTCTTGCAGATCAAGCTATGACCGCACTATGTGCCAAAAAGACCGCGGGCGCTCACGCAATCCCAGTGCGTGAGCGCCCGCGGGCCGTTAGGGGCTGTTAGCCGTGGAACTTTCGTCCGTTGACGCGTTCGGAGGCTCCCACCTGATCCAGGTACGGGGTGATGCCACCGAGATGCATCGGCCAACCGGCACCGGTAATCATGGCCAGATCCACATCCTGAGGCTCGGCGACGACACCCTCGGCGAGCATCAAGCCAATTTCCTCGGCCAGCGCGTCCTGCACGCGCAACAGAATCTGCTCGGCGCTCGAGGGCTGATCACCTTGCTCGATGACGGCGACGGCCTCCGGGTTCAACTGCTGCTGACCCTGCTCGTCCTTGATCCATACCTTGGTGACCTTCGCATCAATCAAGTGCTGCACATTGGCCGAGACCTTGAAGCGCTCGCCGAAGGCCGCGTGCAAGGACTCGGTGACGTGCTGGGCCACCGGCAGGCCAACCATGGCCAGCAGGGTGAACGGAGTCATCGGCAGGCCCATCGGAGCTAGGGCGTTGTCCGCGGTTTTGGCGTCGGTACCTTCATCGAAGGCCGCCTGAACCTCACTCATCAGGCGCAACAGCACGCGGTTGACAATAAAGGCCGCGGCGTCGGCCGAGCGGATGCAGGTCTTGCGCAGTGCCTTACCCAGGGCAAAGGCGGTGGCCACGGTGGACTCGTCGGTCCACTGCGTCGAAGCGATTTCCAAGAGCGGCATCACGGCCACCGGGTTGAAGAAGTGGAAACCAACGAGACGCTCTGGATGCTTGAGGTTTCGTCCCATTTCGGTGACCGACAGCGAGGAGGTGTTGGTGGCCAGAATGCACTCACTGGAGACCACCGCTTCCACTTCGGCGAAGACCTGCTGCTTGACCGTCAGTTCCTCGAAAACGGCCTCGATGACGAAATCGGCGTCGGAGAAGGCTTCCTTGCTGATCGAGCCGCTCACCAGGGCCTTGGCCCGATTGACCTTATCCTGGCTCATCCGGCCCTTGGCCTGAAGCTTGTCCAGCTCACCGTGGATGTAGGCTAGGCCCTTATCCACACGCGACTGGTCCAGGTCGGTAATGACCACCGGCACGCTGAGCCGGCGGACGAAGAGCAGGGCCAGCTGTGAAGCCATCAACCCGGCACCTACCACGCCGACCTTGGTGACCGGGCGGGCCAACTTCGAGCTCGGTGCACCCACCGGGCGCTTGCCGCGCTTCTGGACCAGATCGAGGAAGGCGTAGATGGTGTTGCGGAATTCGTTGGTGCCCATGAGCTCGGTCAAGGCGGCGATTTCCAACTGCGCCGATTCCTTTTGGGTGCGTCCGATGCCCTGACGGAACACCTCAAGCGCCTTATAGGGTGCCGGTGCGGCTCCGCCGAGCTTTGCGTCGATAAATGCCTGTGCCTGATCGGCGGCGGCCACAAAGCGCTGCGCGACGGCCTCGTCGGCCGGGTCCACGGCGTTGGGGCGGGTCACCTCGCGGCGCCCGGTGAGAACCTCGTCGGCGAACTCGAGCGAACGCTCCAGGAAGTCCGCACTGTCGTAGAGCGCATCGGCGATGCCCAGCTCGTAGGCTTCGGCGCCGGACAGCGTGCGATTGTTGCTCCACGGGTTGTTGATGATGACCTTCATGGCGGCCTCGGGGCCGATGAGGCGCGGCAACCGGTAGATTCCGGCCCAGCCCGGGATGAGGCCGAGGAAGGACTCGGGTAGCCCCAGGGCGCCGGCGGAGCGCGAGACGGTGCGGTAAGTGCAGGCCAGCGCGATCTCCAGCCCGCCGCCGAGGGAGAGCCCATTGATCAGCGCGAAGGTCGGTACGCCGAGGTCGGCCAGCAGGTCGTAGGTCTGGTGTCCCAGGGTTGCCATGGCGGTGGCGGCCTGCGGATCGTTGAGTCGCTGCACCGCCGACAGGTCCGCGCCGGCCACCAGGAAGTAGGGCTTGCCGGTGATGGCGACGGCGTCGATCTCACCGGCGGCGGCTCGTTCGCTCAGCGCGGTGAGCGTGGCCTTGAGTTCCAGCAGCGTATTGGGCCCCAGCGTCGAGGGCTTGCGGTGATCAAGCCCGTTATCCAGGGTGAGGAGGACGAGTTTCTTGCCGCTGGCTAGGGTGATGTCGCGGGTGAGCGAATGGGTGATGACCTCGTCGTGCATGAGTTCGGCCAGCGCCGTGAATTCTTGAGTCATGGTCTCTTTCTCCTAGGCCTTGCTGCCAAAGTCTTTGTGGTTCGGGTTCTCCCAGATCACGGTGCCGCCCATACCCAGGCCGATGCACATGGTGGTCACGCCGTAGCGGACCGAGGGATCCTCGGCGAACTGGCGGGCCAGCTGGGTCATCAGGCGCACGCCGGAGGAGGCCAGCGGGTGGCCGATGGCAATGGCGCCACCGTAGCGGTTGACGCGGGGGTCATCTTGGTCGATGCCGTAGTAGTCCAGGAAGGACAAGACCTGCACGGCGAAGGCCTCATTGATTTCGAACAGTCCGATGTCATCGATGCTCAGTCCGGCCTGGGCCAGGGCCTTTTCGGTGGCCGGGACCGGGCCGTAGCCCATCACGTCGGGCTCCACGCCGGCGAAGGAGAAGGAGACCATGCGCATCTTTGGGCTTAGTCCCAGTTCGCGGGCTGCGGCGCCGCTGGTCAGCAGGGCGGCGGTGGCACCGTCGTTGAGGCCTGCGGCGTTGCCGGCGGTGACGTGCCCGTGCGCGCGGAAGGGGGTGCGCAGCTGGGCCAGATCTTCGAGGGTGGTACCCGGGCGTGGTGGCTCATCGACGGTGTTCAGCATCCAGCCTTCGCCGGGCCGCTTGGCGGCGACCGGGGTCAGGTCGGGCTGAATCTGGCCATTTTCGTAGGCCGCGGCGAGTTTGGCCTGGGAGGCCACGGCGTAGCGGTCGGCGCGTTCCTTGGTGATGGCCGGGAAGCGATCGTGCAGGTTCTCGGCGGTGTTGCCCATGTTCAGGGCCTGCGGGTCGACGATCTTCTCGGAGAGGAAGCGGGGGTTGGGGTCGGCGCCCTCACCCATGGGGTGATTGCCCATATGCTCGACGCCACCGGCGATCACCACGTCGTAGGCGCCGAAGGCGATACCACCGGCGGTGCTGGTCACCGCGGTCATGGCCCCGGCACACATCCGGTCGATGGCGAAGCCGGGGACCGACTTGGGTAGGCCGGAGAGCAGGCCTACAGTACGCCCAATGGTGAGCCCCTGGTCTCCGGTCTGCGTGGTGGCGGCCATCGCGACTTCGTCGATGCGCTCGGCCGGCACCTCGGGGTTGCGCTTGAGTAGGGCCTTGACGGCCTTCACTGCCAGATCGTCGGCACGGGTTCCGTGATAGATCCCCTTCTCGCCGGCCTTGCCGAAGGGGGTACGTACCCCGTCGATGAAGACGACGTCGCGCGCTGCGAGCGAGTCATGGGCTACCGGGGTGTTTGCACTCACCGTCAGGCTCCTTGCGGGTTGTAGGTATGGTCCACATCACTGTGACTCATACCATAGGTTACTAATGAGTAACTTGTTGTGCAAGTAGCCCTCGGCTCGCCCGGAGAATCAGTTGCTCAGAGCCTCGGCCAGCGGGCTAGCCACCAGCTCGATCTGCCACTCGCGGGCCCCGAGGTTGCGCAGAAATTCTGCGACCTCCTCGACCTGCATGCCGTCGCTGGCGTCCCAGCACAGCTGACGCAGGAAGCGCGGGGTGAGCAGGTTTTCGGTGGGAATCTGCACCTGCTCGGAGAGCTCGGCGAGAACCTGGCGAGCCTGACCGAGACGTTCGGCGGCCTTCGGGTTCTTATCGCCCCAGGAGCGCACATTCTGTGGCATCCCGCGGTTGACGCTCGGCTCGGGCAAATCGGTGGAGGCAAGCCCGCGCCCGATGGCCTCGAGCCAGCGCGGCGCATCGCGTTTGGCGCTTCGGCCATGGAAGCCGTTGATCTGTAGCAGCGCCGGAACGGAGCGCGGCGGCTGGGGCAACGTGGCCATAATGGCCTTGTCGTTCAGGAGCTTCCCGGGGGCGACATCGCGGCTACGGGCCAGAGCATCGCGGGCCAGCCACAGCTCACGGGCCACGGCAAGTTGCTTGCGGCGCTTAATCCGGGCCAGACCCGGCAACTTGCGCCACGGTTCGTCGGACGGCTGGGGATCTGGCATGGTGCGCGCAAATTCAAACTCTTGGCGGGCATACTCCGTTTTGCCCTGTTCCTCGAGCACCTTGGCGATCGCATCGCGTAGCTCGTGGAGCACCTCAACGTCCAGAGCCGCATAGCTCAGCCAGGACTCGGGCAACGGGCGGGTGGACCAGTCCACCGCCGAATGTTCTTTGGCCAGTTCAATGCCGAGCAACTCGGCCACCATGGTGCCCAACCCGACGCGGGGCATGCCGGCCAAACGCCCCGCCAATTCGGTGTCATAGAGCTCGACGGGGTACAGGCCCAGTTCGTGCAGACAGGGCAGATCCTGGCTGGCTGCGTGCAGAATCCAGCTCTGCTCGTTCATGAACTCCTGCAGCACCTCGAGATCTTCGAGGGCCTCCGGGTCGATGAGCCAGGTGCCGGCACCGGGGCGGCGGATCTGGATGAGGAAGGCGCGCTGACCATAGCGAAAGCCGCTGGCTCGCTCGGTGTCCACGGCCAAGTCTCCGCTACCCTCGCGCAGGGTACGCACGGCACGGCGTAGGCCTGCCGGGGTGTTAATAACCTCGGGGATGCCCTCACTCGGGCGGTTCAAGGGGGTTAGATCGGCCGGCGGCGTGGAAGATTCGGAGCTACTCATCTCTTCCATTCTAGGCCTGTTGCGCCCCGTGCTAGCTGAGGCGACGCGGTAGTTGCTGGACGCCCTGGGGCAGTGGCGGCAACCCGGCGAAGGTGCCGACCATATCGGCCCACCCGCTCAGGTGGTGCCCGAGCATCTGGTCGGTCGGTGTCCACGAGGCGCGCAGTTCAATGTCGATGCTGTCGCTCCGTCCGGCGAGGTTGCCAAAGGACTCGTTCATCACCCGTGTGGCGGTTCCACCGGCCGCGCGGTACTGTGCCCCGCGTCCTTCGAGTGCTTCTTCGAGCCAGCTCCAGGCCACGGAGGCCAGCAGGGGATCTTGGCCCATGTCTTCGTCGAGGCTCGCCCGAATGTAGCTGACCACCCGGAAGTGGCCTTCCCACAGCTCGACCGGTTGCGGGTCATAAAGCAGGACGAAGCGTCCGGTGGCTAATTGTTCGGAGGCCGGCAGGATCGGGGTGTGCTGGCGTGTGTTGCGTTCGGTGGCGTACACGTCGGCACTCAGGGCCAGCGCAAAGGGGGCGAGCTTGCCGGGGGCCGGTATTTTCGTGATGTGCAATTCGCGGCGAAGATCGGCGCGCGCCAAATCGGCCACGGCGTCGGAAAACACCGCGGGAATGCTGGCTGCACGGGGAAGTTCACTCACATGTTGAGTGTAAGCGTGCCGCACTCGGTGAGGAATGCGGCACGCCGATGCGCCTGTTGCTAAGGCCTACTCAGTGGGCGTTGTGGGCCGCCATGAGCTCGCCGAGCTTGGCGATGAAGGCATCCACATCCGACTCCGCGGTGTCGAAGGAGCACATCCAGCGCACGTGCCCGGCGGCGCGATCCCAATCGTAGAAACGGAAGGATTCACGCAGCGTGTCGGCCACGTCGTTCGGCACCTGAGCGAAGACCCCATTGGCCTGCGTGGGGTAGACCAGCTCCACCCCGTCGATCTGCTCGACGGCGGCCGAGAGCTTCGCGGCCATCGCATTGGAGTGCGAGGCCGAACGCTTCCACAGATCCGTGCCATAGAGTTCCAGCAGCTGGGCGGAGATGAAACGCATCTTGCTGCCCAACTGCATGTTCATCTTGCGCAGGTACTTCATATCCGCGGCCAGATCCTCGCGGAGGGTGAGAATTCCTTCGCCAAGCAGCAGCCCGTTCTTGGTGCCGCCCAGTGAAACGATGTCGACGCCGACATCGGTGGTCAGCTCGCGCAGCTCAACGCCCAGATGCGCCGCGGCGTTGGCCAGACGTGACCCGTCGAGGTGCACCAGCATGCCCTTGGCGTGCGCGTGCTCGGTGATCGCGGCGATCTCCGCGGGGGTGTAGACGGTGCCTAGCTCGGTGGCCTGGGTGATCGACACGGCCAGCGGCTGGGCGCGGTGCTCATCGCCGAAGCCCCAGGCCTCCTGATCGATCAGTTCCGGGGTCAGCTTGCCGTCCGGGGTCGGGACCTGCAGGAGCTTGATGCCGCCCACGCGTTCCGGGGCACCGTTTTCGTCGACGTTAATATGTGCGGTGCTCGCGCAGATGACCGCGCCCCAGCGCGGAAGCAGCGAGGTCAGGGCGGTCACGTTGGCGCCGGTGCCGTTGAACACCGGGAAAATTGCCGCCTGCGGGCCGAAGCTGTCGCGGGCCAGCTGATCCAGCGCCTCGGTGTACTGATCCTCACCGTAGGCGATCTGGTGTCCACCATTGGCGCGTGCGATCGCCTCGAGAACTTCCGGGTGAACGCCGGAGTAGTTATCGGAGGCGAATCCGCGCAGCTCGGTGTCGTGGCTCAAGGTCATGGGGATGACTCCTGTCAAAGGGGTTTAGAGAGTGGGCAGGTGCACGCGGGCGCCGTTAATGCTGGCCGCGTCGGCGCCGAGCAGTTCCACGGCGGCGGCGCCGACCGCATCGGCGTGCGTGAAGCCGGCCGGGGCGTCGCTGGTCTTATCGGTCAGCGCCTTGACCACCCAGGTGATGGCCGCGGACTGCGGGGCCTGCTTGCTAAAGAGGCGTGCGACGGCATTCAGCCAGTATTCGGCGGCCGCCTTGACGCTACCGTAGTTGGCGTTCGACGGGGTGGGGTTCTGCACCGCCTCGGCGCTAATGATCGCCAGCCGGCCGGCGCTGGAGGCCACCAGGTCCTCATGGAAGGCCTTGGTGGTGTTGCGCAGCGTGCCCAGGACCTGTCGGGTCAGGAAGGCGAAGTCCGCATCGTCCTGCCCGGCGAGGCCCTTGCCGCCGCGCCACCCGCCGACCAGGTGCAACAGCACGTCGATCGGCCCGTGCTCGCGATGGATTTGCTCGGCTAACTGTGCCACCGCCTCGGGGTCGGCCAGGTCGCAGACGTAACGACCGGTGGCGAAATCGAGGCGCTCGTTGAGCCGTTCGGCGTTGCTGCCCACGGCCAGCACCCGCGCTCCGGATTGTGCCAGTGCACGACCCGAGGCCACCCCGCTCGGCGAGGTGGCCCCGGCAATCAGCACGAGCGGTGAATCATTTGATGGTTCGCTCATGGTTTGATCCTATTAGATGCTGCTGGCACCATACATGCCACGGGTGGACTCGATGGTCTCGCTCATCTTCTTGCTCAGTGCCTCGTAGAACATGGACAGCGGGAACTCGTCGTCCATCACCTGGTCGGTGATTTCACGCAGCGGAGCGGTCAGCGGCAGGGCGTCTGGACCCTTGGCCCAGACCGAGGCCGGGTGCGGGGTGACGGTGGCGGAGACCAGCTCGTAGGCGGCCAGCCAGTGGGCCAGCTTCGGACGGTCGATGGACTTCCAGTACAGCTCGTCGATGGCGTCGCCCAGGGCCGAAACGACCTCCGGAACCTGCTCCCAATCGATGGTCAGCTTGGTGTCGGTCCAGTGCAGCACGTGGTTCTGGTGCATCCAGGCGAAGAGCAGCTGGCCACCGAGGCCGTCGTAGTTACGCACGCGGTTGCCGGTGATGGCAAAGCGGAAGATCCGGTCGAAGATCACGGCGTACTGCACCAGCTTGGCGGTGTGGCGGGTGCGCTCGTCGGCGTTGGCGTCGTTGTGGATCTTCACGCACTCGCGGAATGCGGTCAGGTCGCAACGCAGTTCCTCGAGCGAGTACAGGAAGAACGGCATGCGCTGCTTGATCATGAACGGATCGAAGGGCAGGTCGCCACGCATGTGGGTGCGGTCATGGATGAGGTCCCACATGATGAAGGTGTCCTCGGTCAGTTGCTGATCTTCCAGTAGCTGGCTGGCGTCGGCCGGCAGTTCCAGGTTGGTGATCGCCGAGGCCTCCTTCAGAACCTTGCGGAAGCGCACGGCTTCGCGGTCCTGGAAGATTGCGCCCCAGGTGAAGGACGGGGTTTCGCGGATGGCGACGGACTCCGGGAAGAGCACGGCGGAGTTGGTGTCGTAGCCGGCGGTGAAGTCCAGGAAGCGCAGCGGCACGAACAGCCCGTTGCTGTAGCTACCGGCCTCGAGGTTCGCGATGAACTCCGGCCACATGACCTGCACCAGCACGGCCTCGAGGTGACGGTTGGTCGAACCGTTCTGGGTGTACATCGGGAAGAGCACCAGGTGCATCAGGCCATCTTCGCGCTGCGTCTGCGGCTGGAACTGCACCAGCGAATCCAGGAAGTCGGGCACGCCGAATCCGGCGTCCTTCCACGCGGCTAGGTCCTTGACCAGGGCGGTGAGGTAGGCCTCGTCGTGGGCGAAGTGGCCGGAGAGTTCCTGTACGGCGCCGATGATCAGTTCGATCAGTTCGCCGGCGCGGGCCTGGTCGGCCTCCGGGGCGAGCGAGCCGTCCTTGACCTGAAGGGTCTGGAATTCGCTGGCGGAAGCCTTGAGGGTCTTCCAGGCCTGTGAGTCGACAATCTCATCGGCGCTGACGGTTGGCTTGATAGGGGTCTGGGTCATGGTCTCCACCTCAATCGTTGGGTCGTTGCGTTCTTGGTAATAACGCTACGCGCAACCGAAGAAAAAGTAATGCTCAGCCCATCAAGGCTAAGCATTACTAATGCTAGATGTGATGTGGGCCCCAGCTTGGCGGACGGTGCTTAATCCTGAGTTTCGCGCAGCGTCAAGCTGATCGAATTCATGCAGTAGCGCAGGTCGGTCGGGGTGTCGAAACCCTCGCCCTTAAACACATGCCCAAGGTGCGAATCGCAGCTTGCGCACCGCACCTCCACGCGTTCCATGCCCATGCTTTGATCGCTGAGGTAACGCACCCGATCCTCGGCCAATGGGGCGAAGAACGAGGGCCAGCCGCAGCCAGCGTCGAACTTCGTGTCACTGGTGAAAAGCTCGGCACCACAGGCCCGGCAGGCATAAACCCCGGCCTGCATGCTGTCCCAGTACTCACCGGTGAAGGGGCGCTCGGTGCCAGCCTCACGCAACACCTGGAATTCCTGCGGCGAGAGCACCTCGCGCCAGTCAATATTCTTTGGATTCTCCGGTTTACTCATGTACCGCACAACGTCTGGCGGCCACCGAAGATTCCCCGAGCCTGGATCTGCCATGATGGGACTATGCCACGCAATCTCGCACAGACCCTCGAACCGCGGAAAACCATCCCGGCCACGCTCATTGGCGCCGGAGCCGGACTGGCCGCCGGTTCGCTGCTGGCCGCCAGTGTCTCCGCGCTCGCCGGGTACTTCGCCCGCCGAGTGGTCACCCCGGATGAAAAACGCATCTTCAGTGTCATCGTGCGCGATATCGTCGTCGACGCCCACGGTCAGCGCTGGATGCATCTGCAACGCACCGAGGAAACCACCGCGGCCGGGGCCTGTAGCTTCCTCGGGGAAGGCGACGCCTGCGCGGTGCGGCTCGGCCCGCCACAACCCGTGCCGGGCAAACCCCGATTGGTGGCGCGGGCCGTGGAGGAAATCTACCGGGGTTCGCTAGAGAATGTCCGGCGTGGAAATTTCTCCGGGGCCATCTATGAGCACCCGCGCGATATTGGCATCGACGCGCACGAGGTCAAGGTGCCGCTCGAGGTCGGCCCGGCCCCCGCCTGGCTGATCGACGGCACCAGCCACAAGGACACCTGGGTGATCTGCGTGCACGGACGCGGGGCGAGGCGCACCGAATCGATTCGGGCGCTACCGACCCTGCAACGCGTGGGAGTGAGCGCGCTGCTGATCAGCTATCGCAACGACGGGCTGGCCCCGGCCACCCTCGACGGGCGCTATGGCCTGGGGGATACGGAATGGCTCGATGTGCAAAGCGCCATCGGCTACGCCCTGGAACACGGGGCGCGCAAGGTCATTCTCATGGGCTGGTCCATGGGTGGGGCGATCAGCCTGCAGACCGCCGACCGTTCGGCCCTGGCCAACGTCATCGACGCACTGGTGCTCGTGGGGCCGGTCATTAACTGGGTGGACGTGCTCAGCCACCAGGCCCGGGCGAATAAGATCCCACAATCCGTGGGTCGGCTGGCTCAATGGCTGCTGTCCAACCCGGCCGGACGCTGGTTTACCGGACTGGCGGCACCGGTGAATCTCAAGGCGCTGAACTGGGTGGACCGTGCCGAGGAGCTGACCCACCGAACGCTGATCATGCACAGCGACGACGACGACTTCGTGCCCTCGGGCCCGAGCCACAAGCTGGCCACGTTGCGTCCGGACCTGGTGACGCTGAAATCCTTCCGGGGGGCCGGGCACACCCGCGAACCGAACGTCGACCCGCAGGGATTTGCCGCCGCCCTAGAGGTCTTCCTGCGCAGCCGGCTAGCCTAGCCGCGCTCCGCGGGCAGCGACGTGCCGCTGGCCACGGGCGCCACATTGGCGCCCAGAAACGCCACGGCGCGTTCCGGGGCCAGCTCGAGGCTGAAGCCGCGTCGGCCCCCGGAGAGAAAAATGCTTTCGTGCTCCAGGGCCGAACGGTCGATGACCGTTGGGCTGGGGTGGCGTTGTCCGAAGGGAGAAATCCCGCCGAGTACATAGCCGGTGCGCCGCTGGGCGGCCTGCGGGTCTGCCAGCTGCACCCGCTTGCACCCCAGCGCCTGCGCGCAGGCCTTCAAATCCAGGGTGGAATCCGCCGGGACGATCGCCACCGCCAGGTCGCGATCGGCCTGCGCCCCGGTGGCCACCATTAGCGTTTTGAACACCCGGGCGGGGGAGACGCCCAGGGCGCGCGCCGCCTCGGCACCGTACCCCTCGGACTGCGCCCGGTGCGCATAGTGGTGGGCGGTATAGGGCACCCCGGCGGCCTCCAAGGCCACGGTTGCCGGGGTGCCCGATTGTCCCTGTCGCTTGCCCATACCGCCGGTCCTAGGCCTCCAACTGCTCGCGCACCTGGCGCTTGATGCGGCCTAGCATCGCGGTCATCCCGCGCATACGCAAGGGGGACAGCGCCCGCGAAAGCCCCAGAGACTGCGGCATATCGTCGGCCACGGCCAAGATATCGGCGGCCGGGGCACCATCGAGCCCGGCGGCCAGCACCGAGGCGAACCCGCGGGTGGTAGGCGCCTCGGGTGGCGCCGAAAAGAACAGCCGGGTCAGCCGGTTCTCGTCGTTACCGACCTCAACCACCAAAAATAGCGGCGACTGGCATTCGACGACCTGCTCGAGCAACTCCGGGTGCTCGACCAAACGCGGTGGTAGCTCGGGCAACTCACGGGAGAACTCGAGCAGTAGCTCGAGGCGGTCGGCCTCGGGCACCTCGGTGAATTCCTCGACGATCTCTCTCAGCGCGGCGGGGGTCTGGCTCATGCGCGACCCGCCAGCTGCGCCGGAAGTTCGCCGGGCTCGGCTCCGCGGACAATCGGCACGCGCACCGCGTTGCCCCACTCGGTCCACGAGCCGTCGTAATTGCGTACCTTCTCAAAGCCCAACAGGTGAGTCAGCACAAACCAGGTGTGGCTGGAACGCTCACCGATGCGGCAGTAGGCCACGACGTCGTCGCCCGGCTTCAGGCCGGCCTCGTCGAGATAGATCGCCTCCAGTTCTTCACGTGAACGGAACGTTCCGTCCTCGGCCGCGGCCCGGGCCCACGGCACCGACGCGGCGGTGGGGATATGCCCGCCGCGCAGCGCACCCTCCTCCGGGTAGGCGGGCATATGGGTGCGTTCACCGGTGTATTCCTCCGGGGAGCGCACATCGATCAGCGGGTTGCCCAGGTGCTCGAGCACCTGCGGCAGGTAGGCACGAATCTGCGAATCGTCACGCTCGATGACCGGGTAGTCGGCAACCGGGCGCGCGGCGGGCTTCTCGGTGCTCAGTTCGCGTCCCTCGGCGATCCACTTATCGCGTCCGCCATCGAGCAGGCGCACATCTTCGTGCCCGAACAGCGAGAACACCCAAAGCGCGTAGGCGGCCCACCAGTTGGACTTGTCGCCGTAGATCACCACGGTGGTGTCCCGCGCAATGCCCTTGGCCTTCATCAGGCGGGCGAAGCCCTCGCCGTCGACGTAGTCGCGGGTGACTTCATCGTTCAGTTCGGTATGCCAGTCCACCTTGAGCGCCCCGGGAATGTGGCCGGTGGAGTAGAGCAGAATATCCTCGTCGGACTCGAGCACCACGAGGTTCTCGTCGTTCAGGTGCGCGGCCAACCACTCGGTGGATACCAACCGCTCCGGGTGGGCGTACTGGGCGTAGGCTGGATTCTCATCCACGGGCACGGGCATCACTAACCGTCCTTCATTCGGGGTCTGACTGAAAGCGCGGGCCCGCACCGTAGAGTGCGGCCACACGCTCTTACCCCTAGCCTAGTCCCGGGTGGGGCCCAGCTTCCAAGCCCCGGAGGTCATCCAAGGGAACATAAGCTAGCGCCGGGCGGTAAACTATCCGATGGACCGGTACCGACTTTTGCAAAGGACACCACTGCGCGCATGGCCACGATAACCCACCTGACCGAGACCACTCCCAATGTTTCGGTGGAGGAACTGCTGGCCGGATTCCACCCGTCCTACCGTTTCGGGGAGGTCTCCTTCAACACCTACCGGCCCGACCCGCGCCAGCCTTCGCAGGCCGAAGCGGTCACCAAACTGCAGCGTTTTGCCGAGTCGGTGGGCAAGTCCTCCTCGGGCGGCTTCTTCGGCAAGCTCTTTGGGAAGAAGGAAACCGCAAAGAACGGGATTTATCTCGACGGCGGCTTCGGCGTGGGCAAAACCCACCTGCTGGCCTCGCTATGGCACGCCGCCCCGGGACCGAAAGCCTTTGGCACCTTCGTGGAGTACACCAACCTGGTCGGGGCGCTGTCCTTCCGGCAGACCGTCGACGTGCTCAGCCAGTACAAGCTGGTGTGCATCGACGAATTCGAGCTCGACGACCCGGGGGACACCGTGCTGATGTCGCGGTTGATGCGTGAACTCTCCGACGCCGGGGTCAAGCTGGCGGCCACCTCGAACACCCTGCCCGGCGCGCTGGGCGAGGGACGCTTCGCCGCGGTGGATTTCCAGCGCGAAATCAAGACGCTCTCCGAACAGTTCGACGTGCACCGGGTTGACGGTGAAGATTTCCGCCACCGTGGTCTGCCCGAGGCCCCGAAGCCGATGGACGATGCTCAGCTTGAAAGCTTTGCCGCGGAACGTTACCCGGAGAGCACCCTCGCGGTGGATGACTTTGCCGACCTGGTCGCGCACCTGTCCAAGGTGCACCCCTCGCGCTACCGCCAGCTGCTGGCCGAGACCCAGGTCTTGTTGTTGCATAACGTCGACACCATCACCGATCAGTCAGTGGCCCTGCGCTTCGTGGTGCTGGCCGACCGGCTCTACGACAAGGACGTGCCGATCATTGCGTCGGGTAAGCCCTTCAGCGAACTGTTCACCGAGGAAATGATGGCCGGTGGCTACCAGAAGAAGTACTTCCGTGCCGTCTCGCGTTTGACCGCCCTGGCCCGCGAGGGTCAGATCGGTGAGGTCGCACTCTAAGGCACTAGCTGCGTTCGGCGATCAGGTGCACGCCTAGGCCGATGAGTAGCGCCCAGAAGGCCCCGCCGATTCCGAAGAGGGTCAGGTTGGAGGTGGCGACCAATAACGTCGCCAGCGCGCTGAAGCGCCACGCCGGATCGGCAAGTGCCCCGCCGAGCGCATTGGCCAAGGTGGCCAGCAGCGCCAGTCCCGCAGCGGCTTCGAAGAGTCCTGCGGGGCTCGCCGCGGCCACCGAGGCAATGAGCACCGAGCCGGCGGCGAAGAGCAGATAGAACACCCCGCTACTCGTGGCCGCACGCCAGCGTAATGCCGGATTGGAGCCGGCCGCCTCGCCGGCGGCCAGCGCCGCGGAGATCGCTGCCAAATTAATCGCATGCCCGCCGAAGAACGCGCCGGCGGCGCTACCGGCGCCGGTGAGCAGCATGCTCGAGCGCCAGGGTGTGGTGTAGCCAAAGGTCGACATCACCGCCACCCCTGGAATATTTTGCGACGCCATGGTCACGATGAATAGCGGCAGGCTAATGCTGGCCACGGCGGCCAGCGAAAATTCCGGCATCACCAATTCCAGGCTGGGGACGGCGGAAATCTGGGCCCACGCACCGTGGGTGGCAATATGCCACAGCCCGATAGCCACGGCCACCAGCATGCTCAACCCCACGGCGTACTTCGGTAGTTTGCGTAGGGCCACCAAAAACGCGAGCAAAATCGCCAACGCCTCGATGGGAATGTGGCTTAGCGCCGTGAACGGCTTGAGGCAGAGCGGGATGAGGATGCCTGCAAGCATGCCCTGGGCAATGGAGACCGGAATGGCGGCCATCAACCGTTGGAGGGCTGGCACCAGGCCGGTCAACATGATCAACACGCCGCTGACGATGAACGCCCCCACCGCTTGCGCGAAACTGAAATTACCCGGCGCCAAGCCGGCCAGTAGTGCCGCCCCGGGCGTCGACCAGGCAACCGTGACCGGCACCCGATGCCAACTCGAGAGGACGATGCAGCTGATACCGGTGAGCAGGGTCAGGGCCAGTAGGCCCGATGCGGCCTGATTGGCGGTGGCGCCCGCGGCCGTGAGACCAGCGAGCACCACGGCAAAGGACGAGGTGAAACCCACGACGGTGGTGACCAGCCCTGCCAAGACCGCATCTCGGAGCGCATTATGTTCCGCCGCAACGCTTTGTGACATGCGTTTATTTTCGAGGTGGGGGAGTACGTGGAACAAATTGGTAACAGACCGACGGGGTTAAATGACGTGGGCACCGCGCCAGTATCTGGCCGGTGCCCACGTGACGTGTCGTGCAGGTCGATACGTCAAAGATCTCTACGCGCTATGCGTTCTCTTCCCCACCGAGGTTGTTCAGGAAGTTCTGAGCGCCTTCTTGAGCGCCATCAACTTGCTCGGCGAACTTTCCCCCGGTCTTGTCGTCAACAAAGTCACCGGCCTTCTCGATCCCGTCCGAGATCTGGTCCGAATGTTCGCTGGCGAACTGGGACGCCTTATCCTTCAGGCCGTCGAGGTTACCTGCGAGATCGTCTAATCCTGGCATACGCTTCTCCCTTCGCTGCTGAAGATCGGGGTGATCCTCACTGCACAACATCCTAAGCCGCTAGATCACGTTTTCGTAACCCCGGCGTTCATGCCGAGGGCGAACATGCTCTTGGTTCTAATGCGTGTGTGGCTAGAGCCTATATATGTATGAATCTAGAGTTTTACCGGGTGGGAGGAACGCGAGGCGCTGTGAGATTTCGAGCGCGGTTAATTCACCCCGCTTTCGCCCGCACTTTCCACTCAATTCCCTTGCGTGACGTGTATCACAGGGATAATATTCGCCCACGTGTTCGTTCGTGAAGAGGGGAATCATGAATACAGGTCAACGGGTCGCGTTGGGGATCGCGGCCGTACCGGCGGTCTTAATGCTGGCTGCCGGGTCTGCATTGGCGCATGAATGTGTCAATGCCAGCAAGGTCAATCAAGCCGCCGGTGTCCAGGTCGTGATCGATGACCAAAGTGGTGAGGTTGTGTGGGCGACGCGGGGCGTGTTGAACCGCATTGGACAGGCGATCATCAATCCTGAAACCGGGGAGGGTTTTTCCGGGCTTATTGGATTCGACGTGAATGGCGACCAAGTGGCCGACCTTGCCACGTGGATTGTGGGGCCAAATGGTGAAATTCCGCAACAGGCGCAGTATGGCGGGGCAACCTGCAGCGGGGTCGTGAACATCCAAGTCTGGTTCGAGCAATGTCAGACGGATCCGGTGTAACACAAATGGTAGGGGCACTCTCGATGACCCAGTAAGCAAAGAGGCGATCCTGAACTTCAGGATCGCCTCTTTCGTGGAGCGGACAACGAGGTTCGAACTCGCGACCTCAACCTTGGCAAGGTTGCGCTCTACCAGCTGAGCTATGTCCGCACGATATTCAATTATTTGGAGCGGACAACGAGGTTCGAACTCGCGACCTCAACCTTGGCAAGGTTGCGCTCTACCAGCTGAGCTATGTCCGCTTGGGTACTGATCCTAGGGATCGATACTCCGTGCGCGATACTGGGATCGAACCAGTGACCTCTTCCGTGTCAGGGAAGCGCGCTACCGCTGCGCCAATCGCGCAAAAAGAAAGCAATGATCTTTCTGCGAGGTGGGGACGGGATTCGAACCCGCGTATACGGCTTTGCAGGCCGCTGCCTCGCCTCTCGGCCACCCCACCATTGACCGGTAAACCGGTCGGTGTTCTTCTTGCGAGCGGACAACGAGGTTCGAACTCGCGACCTCAACCTTGGCAAGGTTGCGCTCTACCAGCTGAGCTATGTCCGCTTGGGTACTGATCCTAGGGATCGATACTCCGTGCGCGATACTGGGATCGAACCAGTGACCTCTTCCGTGTCAGGGAAGCGCGCTACCGCTGCGCCAATCGCGCCGAAGATTCCGCAGGGGAATCTCGACAAAACCGCAAATCACTTCGCGATTTTTCCGAGCGGACAACGAGGTTCGAACTCGCGACCTCAACCTTGGCAAGGTTGCGCTCTACCAGCTGAGCTATGTCCGCAAATGCTGTTTTCCCGAACGTTTCCGTCCGTTTTCCAACGAGTAAAAACTCTATACGAGTTTGACCGGGCTTCCAAATCGAAAACATGAGATCTGGTTCACAAGCCATTGTAGTCCCGGAAACACGCGGAAAAATAGTCCCCGCAGTCCCTGCGTCACACTCTTAACTCCGAGATGACATGCCATGATCGAGATATGACCTCTCCACGACTCGCCGTGAGTACGGCCACCGGACGCATGTATCGCAGAGACCTCTCGCAACCGGCCACGGTTCCGTCGATTACGACGGTCATGTCCGTGGCCGCACCCGATCTCAGTGGGTGGGCCGGATACCTAGCCGCCACGACACTGAGTGAAGACAGTCGGCTCCCCGCGGCGCTACAGACACCCGGGGCCGTCCGTCCGTTAGTGCGCGAGGCCGCATCCGCCGCGGAACGTTATCGAGATGCCGCGGCCGAACGCGGCGATCGGTTGCACAACTACGCCGAAGCATGGGCGCTACGCGCACTGGGGCAAGCGCACGAGCTTGAGGCCGCGCGCGCCAAGCTCGAAGAACACGGCGAACTAGCCAATGCCGCGCACTTTGAAGCGTGGTGGCGCGACTACGGGGTGGAACCGGTGGCCGCAGAGGTGACCATCTGGAATGCAACCCTCGGTTACGCCGGCACCATCGATCTTGTGGCGCGTATTGGTGGTCGTCTCTGCTTGGTCGATTACAAAACTCGTGGCGTGGACCGTGATGGACAACTCAAACGGCCCGACGAAAAGGTCATCATGCAGTTAGCGGCGGCCGCCCAGGCCGAGGAACAGAACGTGGACGCCGAGGCCGGACGCTGGGAACCATGGCCGCACCCGCGCAATCCGCTGCTTCTCGCCGTCGCCCTCGGTGCGGCGCCGGCCCGCACCTATCTGGCCACCGAGGCGGCAGTTCCCACCTACTTCGCCCAGTTCCAAGCCCTACATGCCGCATGGCAGGCACGCCAGATCATTGCGACGAACCCGAGCGCGCTGGCCGAGATCGCGCCGCCGGCCGCGCCAGCCTAAGACTCGGCACCGTAGACTAGAGCTTCCGGTGATGCTTCAGGCCTCGCCGCGCCACCAACTACCGAGAGGAACCACCACCCACCATGGCAGTACTGGGAATTCGGATCATTGGCGACCCCGTGTTGCGCACCCGAGCGGACGAGGTCACCGAATTTACACCGGAGCTCAAGAAGCTCGTCGCCGATATGGACGAGACCATGGAGAATGTGGATGGTGCCGGTTTGGCCGCCCCACAGGTGGGTGTGCCCCAGCGGGTGTTCACCTATCAGGTCGACGGAGTGCGGGGGCATATCGTGAACCCCGTCCTCGAATTGAGCGACGAACTGCAGGAACCGGCCATGGAAGGGTGCCTGTCCATTCCGGGGATCGCCGGAAAGGTCGCCCGACACCGCACCGTGCGTGCCACCGGCTTCGACGTCGAAGGCAACCCGCTGACGCTGAAGGCCGAGGGCCTGCTGGCACGCTGCCTGCAGCATGAAACCGATCACCTCGACGGGATACTGTTCTTGGATCGCCTCTCCGCGGCCGACCGCAAGGCCGCATGGCGCACGCTCCGGGCCGGTAACTACAACGCCACGGCGAGCAGCACAATCACCCAGCGCGCCTCCGCGCTCGGTTCAAGCTTCGGCGCCGGAATGGGGCGCTGAACCTGATGCGTATCCTCTTTGCCGGAACCCCGCAGGTGGCCGTGCGGACCCTAGACGCCCTACACGAGGCCGGATTCGAGATCGCCGCCGTGTTGACCCGCCCGGATGCACCCTTGGGGCGCAAACGCGTGATGACCCCCTCGCCGGTTGCCGCGCGCGCCACCGAACTAGGCCTCGAGGTCATCAAATCCTCCACCATTGACGCGGCCGTGACCGCGCAGATCGCCGAGCTGAAGGTAGCCGCCGCCGCCATCGTCGCCTATGGCGGGCTGGTACCAGCCGCGGCGCTGCAGGTGCCCACCCACGGGTGGATCAACCTGCATTTCTCCCTGCTTCCGGCCTGGCGTGGTGCCGCTCCGGTGCAGCACGCCATCATCCATGGCGACGACATCACCGGTGCGGCGACCTTCCAACTCGAGACCGGTCTGGATACCGGGCCGGTGTATGGCCAGGTCACCGAGGTCATCGACGAAAACACCACGGCCGGAGACCTGCTGCAGCGGCTCAGTGACAGCGGCTCGCAGCTGCTCGTGCAGACCCTGCACGCGCTGGAGGCCGGGGTGGCCAACCCGGTACCGCAAAGCGGCAACGGAAGCTACGCGCCGAAACTGACCGACGCCGACGCCCGCCTGGACTTCAGCAAACCGGCCACGGAAATCCGGCGCCGGGCCCACGGCACGCTCCCGGCCCCCGGCCCCTGGGCGATGGCTGGCGAGCAACGCTACAAGTTCGGACCGCTGCGCGAGGTACGCGAGCGCCGCGACCTGGCCTGCGGGGAACTGCATATCGAACCGGGTAAGCGCCCCGTCGTACTCATTGGCACCGCCACCTGGGCCCTCGAGGTCACCGCCTTGCAACCGCCGGGCAAGAAAATGATGAACGCCGCCGACTGGGCCCGCGGTGCGCTGGCCAACGACCTGAAAGTGAACTTCGCATGAGCCAGGACAACCAGCCACGCCGCAACGAACGTGGCCGCACCCGCAACCGCGGCCAGGGCGCCGGCCCGCGCCAGTTCAGCCAGTCGGCCCCCGCGGCCCGCAAACGCTCGGCCGACCCGGCCCGCTTGGTGGCCTTCAAAGTGCTCCGCGAGGTGAGCGCGGCCGACGCCTACGCCAACCTCGTACTCCCCAAAATGATCCGCACCTATCAACTCGATAAGCGCGACGCCGGCTTCGCCACCGAACTGGCCTATGGGGCACTGCGCGGACAGGGTTTCTACGACGGCATCTTGGCCACCCTGGTTGACCGCCCGCTCGAGGAACTCGACCCGGCCATCCGGGACGCGCTTCGTCTCGGAGCCCACCAACTCCTGGCCATGCGGGTACCGCAGCATGCGGCACTCGATGAAACCGTGTCGTTGGCCCGCGCCCAGATCGGGGCCGGTCCCTCCGGGCTTATCAACGCGGTGCTGCGCCGGGTCACCGCCCGCGACGCCCAAGAGTGGGCCGCGGAACTCGCCGCCGGGGCCAGCAACGACACCGCGCGTCTGGCCATCGAGCACAGTCACCCGGAGTGGGTGGCCCGCGCCCTGCACCAAGCCTTGAAGGCTCACGGCCGCGACGGGCAGGAGCTGGAGCAATTGCTGCGCGCCGACAACCTGGCCCCGGTGGTCAACCTCGTGGCGCTACCCGGACTGGGGGACATTGAGCAGGTGCTCGCCGCCGGGGCCGAGCCCGGGGAGCTGCTCGCCAATTCGGCCACCTACCAGCAGGGCGACATTTCCCGGGTGCCCGGTGTGCGCTCCGGGGTGGTGCGTGCCCAGGACGCGGGAAGCCAGATCATGGCCCGTGCGCTGGCGGGGGCTGAATTGCCCGATCCTGCCGACGGAGATCGCTATTGGCTCGACCTCTGCGCCGGACCGGGCGGCAAGGCGGCACTGCTGGGGGCGCTGGCGGTGCAACGCGACGCCCGGTTGACGGCCAACGAGCCCACCGCCCACCGTGCCCGGCTGGTCGAGCAGTCCTTGGCGCCGGTGGATCCGGGGTACTGGATGGTGGACTCGCGCGACGGACGTGATTTCGGTGGCACCGAATTCGCGGGGGATTACGACCGTATTATGGTCGACGCTCCCTGCTCAGGTCTCGGCGCACTGCGTCGCCGCCCCGAGGCACGGTGGCGCAAGACGCCGCGCGACATCCAGCCACTGGCCCAGCTGCAGGGTGAACTGCTCGACGCCGCCTTCAGCGCGGTCCGCCCCGGCGGGGTAATCGGCTACGTAACCTGTTCCCCGCACCAGGTGGAAACCCGCCAAGTCGTGCAGGACTTCCTGCAGCGCAACCCGCATGCCCGCCTGCTGGATACTGCCGCAGCCATCAACTCGGTGCTTCTGCCCGAGGTGCGCGTTCAGGGCACCGAGCTGGGAGAGTCGGGTAACACCGTGCAGCTCTGGCCGCACCTGCAGCGGACCGATGCCATGTTCATGGCCCTTCTGACCAAAACCGCCTGAGACCCTTCGACCTATCGGGAGCCAACATGTCGCAGCCACACATTCATCCCTCGATTCTTTCGGCCGATTTCGCCAACCTGGCCAGCGAACTCGAACGCATCCACACCGCCGACGCGGTCCACGTGGATGTGATGGACAATCACTTCGTCCCCAACCTCACCCTGGGCCTGCCCGTGGTGCAGGCCCTCGCGGATCGAAGCGAGCTGCCACTGGATGTGCACCTGATGATCGAGGACCCGGACCGCTGGGCCCCGGCCTATGCGCAGGCTGGGGTGCAGTCGGTGACCTTCCATGCCGAGGCCGCCGCCGCCCCGGTGCGGTTGGCCCGCGAACTGCGTGCCGCCGGGACCCGTTCGGCAATGGCGTTGCGTCCGGCCACCGCCCTCGAACCGTACCTGGATATGCTGGGCGAGCTGGACATGCTGCTGCTCATGACCGTGGAACCCGGCTTTGGTGGGCAGGCCTTTTTGGATCTGGTGTTGCCGAAGATTCGTCGCGCCCGGGCCGCCATCGACGGTAGCGGCAAGCCCATCGCCTTGCAGGTGGACGGCGGCATCTCCCGCGACACCATTTTGCGCGCCGCCGAGGCCGGGGCCGATGTGTTCGTTGCCGGCTCTGCGGTCTATGGGGCGCCGGAACCGTCGGTGGAGATCGACGCATTACGCAATTTGGTGCTCGCCGGGCACCAGAATGTGCAACAATAAACGCAGTACACGACAACTACGTGCTCCGGGGTCGGTGAAAGTCCGAACCGGCGGTGATAGTCCGCGACCCGCAACCATCAGGCTCAGGCCACGGTGGGAACGGTTGAGCCGGTGAAATTCCGGCACCGACAGTTAAAGTCTGGATGGGAGAAGCACGATTTGATCAACGCTACCGTGCCTGTGCGCACCTCTTTCCGAGGTGCCCTTCGCTAACCACAGGCATCAGCGGGCCATCAAATGCACCCCCGGAGCCGCCGCTTCGAGAAGGGTGGAGATGGATTTCCTGCGGTGGCTCATTGACGCTTTCAACTCACAAATCGCCATTGGTGGCTCGGCGCTACTGGTGCGCGAGGTGGTGGGCAACATTTTTGGGCTGGCCAGTGCGGTCGGCGGCATGCGCCGAAAGGTGTGGGCCTGGCCGGTGGGCATCGTCGGCAACCTGCTGTTGCTGACCGTATTCCTCGGCAGCCTCTTCGATACCGCCTACAGCGCGAACCTACTGGGTCAGGCCGGGCGCCAGATCATGTTTATTGCCGTCTCGATCTTCGGTTGGGTGCGGTGGCGCCAGGCCCGCTCCGCCGGTGGACACGGGGTGACCCCGCGTTGGGCCAGCGGCACCGAACGACTGATGCTCGTGCTCGTTCTGATCATCGGCACCATCGCGCTGACCCCTCTCTTCAGGATGCTCGGTTCCTACGAGCCGGTGTGGGCCGACGCGTGGACCTTCGTGGGTTCGCTGCTGGCCACCTGGGGGATGGCCCGCGGCTGGGTGGAATTCTGGCTGATCTGGGTGGCCGTGGACGCGGTGGGTGTGCCACTGCTGTTCTCCGCCGGCTACTATGCCAGCGCCTTCATGTACCTGTTCTACGGGGCCTTTACCCTGGTCGGTTTCTTCGTCTGGATGCGCGCCCGCAATGGGGGCAAGCCCAGCGTCGAGACGGTCCTGCCCGATCCGCGGATCAAGGGCGGTGCCTCATGAACCAGCCACATGTACTGCCATTCCAGCCCGGCGCCGATGCGTTGGCGACCGCGCTGCGCACCGCGCTGGAGGCGGCCCGCCGCGGACACCGTGGTGCGAACCCGCTGGTCGGCGCCTGCATCCTCGATGCCGAGGGGCATATCATCGCCACCGGTTTCCACCTCGGCGCCGGTTCGCCCCATGCGGAGATCGACGCCTTGCGCCGGCTGGGCCGCATCGACAAGGCCCGCGCCCGGACGCTGAGCATGGTGGTAACCCTCGAACCCTGCAACCATACCGGCCGCACCGGCCCCTGCGCCCAAGCCATCATCGACTCCGGGATCGGGGCGGTGTACTACGCGCTGCCGGATCAGACCAGCACCGCCGCCGGGGGCGCACAAACCCTGCAGGCTGCCGGGGTCCACGTGGACCGCATCGGCGACGGTCAGCAGGCCTGGGAACTGAACCACCGCTGGCTGCGGGCTCAAGCCGCAGGGCGCCCCTTCATCACCGTCAAAACGGCCCAGTCGCTCGACGGCCGGATCAACGCCCCCGACGGCACGAGCCAGTGGATCACCTCCGAAGCCAGCCGCACCCATGCCCACCAGCTCCGCGCCCGGGTGGATGGGATTGTGGTCGGCACCGAAACGGTGCTCAGCGACGACCCGCGGTTGACCGCACGCACCATGATCGGCACCCTGCACGCCCACCAGCCCTACCGGCTGGTGCTGGGGCACCGCGACCTGCCGCAGGATCTGGCCCTCGCCTACGACGAACGGTGGGAGCAGCTGCGCAGCCACGACGTGCACGCGCTGACCGCCCGGGCCAGCGAACTGGGTCTGTCCCATTTGCTGATCGAGGGCGGAGCGACGGTGGCCAGCGCCTTCATCGCCGCGGACTTGGCCGACGAGCTCTTCTGCTACCAGGCCACGGACATTATCGGTGCCGGAAGCGCCTCGGTGAACTTGCCTACCGTCACCACGCTTTCGCAGCGCCGTGCCTTCCGGCTCGACGCACATCAACCCGACGCGCTACGTCGACTCGGCCCGGATGTGCTGATGCATCTGGAACCCGAGCCGGACCCAGCGCACGCACACGCCAACAAAATTTAAATTCAGAAGGATCGAAATCCATGTTTACCGGAATTGTCTCCGGCGCCGGCACGGTGCTGGACGTGACCCACAATCAGGAGCAGTCCCTGGCGGTGCTGCGGCTTCATGCCCCCGGGCACGCCAGCGACCTGGACCTCGGCGGCTCCATCGCCATCAACGGCGTCTGCCTGAGCGCCACCTCCAACGACGGCGAAACCCTGTCGCTGGACGTCATGGGTGAAACCCTGCAGCGCACCACCATCGGTGAGTTGCGCGCCGGAGATCGCGTCAACCTGGAACGCTGCACCCCGGCCGGGGCCCGGCTCGACGGACATGTCGTGCAGGGGCATGTGGACACCGTCGGCACCGTACTGGCGCGCACCGACCACGGCCAGTGGACCACCTTCCGGGTGGGACTGCCAGCCGCCTACGCGCCGTTCGTCGCCGAAAAGGGTTCCATCGCGCTCGACGGGATTTCGCTGACCGTCACCGCGGTCTCCGCCGCCAGCGACGCCGAGCACTGGGTCGAGGTCGGCATCATCCCGATCACGCTGCGCGAAACCACCATGGGCCAGCGTCAGGTGGGGGACCGGATCAATATCGAAACCGACGTGTTGGCCAAGTACGTGGCCCGCCTGCGTGGATTCGAGGTGCAGGACTAATGGCACGCAAGGAACTAGACAGTATCGAAACCGCGCTGGTCGCGCTCGCCGCCGGGCGCGCGGTCGTGGTCGTCGACGACGAGGACCGCGAAAACGAGGGTGACATCATCTTCGCCGCGGAGCATGCCACCGCCGAGCTGATGGGCTTCACCATCCGGCACACCTCCGGGGTGATCTGCGTGCCGCTCGAGGCCGCGCGCGCCGACCAGCTGGGGCTGGCCCCGATGGTCGGGATCAACCAGGACGCCAAGGGCACCGCCTTCACCGTCAGCTGCGACGCGGTGGAGGGCATCAGCACCGGCATCTCCGGGGCCGACCGTGCGCTGACCGCCCGGCTGCTGGCCGACCCGCTGACCACCTCCCGCCAGTTGAACCGACCCGGGCACATGTTCCCGCTGCGGGCCGCCGCCGGTGGCGTGCTGGAACGGCGCGGACACACCGAAGCCGCGGTGGATCTGTGCCGGGCCGCCGGGCTCGCCCCGGTGGGCGTGATTGGGGAGATCGTGCACGACGACGGGTCGATGATGCGACTGGACGCGTTGCGTGACTTCGCCGCCACCCACGAGCTGCCGCTGATCACGATCGACGATCTGGCCCGGTGGCGCCGGCTCAACGACCACATCAATCTCACCGAGCCGGTGCAGCTGCCCACCGCCTTTGGGACCTTCAGTGCCCGTTCGGCCAGCGTGGATGGGCACGAGCATCTGGTGCTCAGCCACCCGGGCACCACCCCGCGCGAGGGGGACCCCGTGGTGCGCATCCACTCCGAATGCCTCACCGGCGACGTGTTTGCCTCCTACCGCTGCGACTGCGGGGAGCAACTGCATGCGGCACTGGCCAGCATCGCCGAACAGGGCGGGCACCTTATCTACATGCGCGGCCACGAGGGGCGCGGCATCGGACTGTTCAATAAGCTGCGCGCCTACGCGCTACAGGACGAGGGCCTGGACACCCTGGAGGCGAATGTCCACCTCGGTTTCCCGGCCGACGCCCGCGACTACCTGGCCGTGGCCGCGATCCTGCGGCAATTGGGCGTGCAAGGCATCGCCCTGCTGAGCAACAACCCGGATAAGCGCACCCAGCTCGAATCCGCCGGCGTACAGGTGAGCACCGTGCTGCCGAACCGGGTGCCGCCGCGCGCCGAAAACGAACGCTACCTGCACACCAAACAGACCCGATTCGGGCATGACCTCAACCTTCCGCCACTGCGGGAGCGCACCGAAGGAGAAAGTAAATGAGCAAGCACGGAGCCCCACAGAATGTGGCCGACGAACTAGCCGCCGCGAACCTCGCGGATCTGCGGGTGGCCATTGTGGCCGCCAGCTGGCATGAAGTAGTGATGAACGGGCTGATCGACGGTGCGCAGAAGGCCGCGGCCGATGCCGGGGTGCAGGCCACCCTGATCCGCGTTCCGGGCACCTTCGAACTGCCGGTGGCCGCCTCCCGGCTGGCGGCGGAGTATGACGCGATCGTCGCCCTGGGTGTGGTGATTCGCGGTGGTACCCCGCACTTCGACTACGTCTGCCTGGCCGCCACCAACGGCCTGACCGAGGTGTCGGTGCGCACCGGCACACCGGTGGGCTTCGGCGTGCTCACCTGTGATAATGAACAGCAGGCACTGGATCGCGCGGGCCTTGAGGGCTCCAGCGAGGATAAGGGTTACGAGGCGTTCTCCGCCGCCGTGCTGACCGTGGCGGCGCTGCGCGGCTAGTTTCCGGCCCCGGATACCGCGATCTCACCGGTGGGGTGGCGCTTAGCGCCCCACCCCACCGGTGTCTCGTATACCGGATTCTTTATGCGTACGTCACTGTGTGACAGCGCGGATTCATGCTATGGGGTCAATTACCGCTAGGCTAGAGAGCGTGAAAACATTTGACGAGCTCTTCAGCGAACTGTCGCTTAAGGCCCAAACCCGACCGGAAGGTTCGGGTACCGTCGCCGAATTGGACTCCGGCATTCACGGGATCGGCAAGAAAATCGTCGAGGAAGCCGCCGAGGTCTGGATGGCCGCGGAATACGAAAGCGACGAGGAAGCGGCCGAGGAAATCTCCCAGCTGCTCTACCATCTGCAGGTCCTCATGCTGGCCAAGGGGCTCACCCTGGCCGATGTTTACAAGCATCTATAGCCGTCGCGCCGCTTAGTGCGCCGACGGCAGCCGCTTTGGCCCAGCCTTTGACCCAGATATCCTGCACCCGCGGCGCAGCAGCACCCGTTCATCGACCAGCCCCCTTTCGGGCCCGGGCCTGACCTCGCGCCGCACGTAGATCCGAAAAGAGATTCACATGCTCCGCGTAGCACTGCCCAATAAGGGCGCCCTGTCCGAGATCGCCTCCACCATGTTCAAGGAGGCCGGCTACCTCCAGCGCCGCGACAGCCGCGAACTGGTGATGGTCGACGAAGAGAACAACATCGAATTCTTCTACCTGCGCCCCCGCGATATCGCCGTTTACGTCGGGCGCGGCATCCTTGACGTGGGCATCACCGGCCGCGACCTCTACCTCGATGCCGACGTTGACGATAACGTCGAGGAACTGCTGCCGCTGGGGATCGGCAAGTCGGCCTTCCGCTTTGCCGCCCCGCGCGGAGCCTTCACCGACGCCAGCGAACTTTCCGGCAAGCGCATCGCCACCAGCTATGACATTCTGCTGCGCCACTACCTGCGCGATCAGGGGATCGACGCCGAGGTCGTGCGCCTCGACGGGGCCGTGGAGTCCTCGGTGCGCCTGGGCGTAGCCGACGCCATCGCCGACGTCGTGGAAACCGGCAACACCATCAAGGCCGCCGGCATGGAAATCTTTGGCGCCCCGCTGCTGCACAGCGAGGCGGTACTCATCGGCCGCACCAGCCACAGCCCCACCGGGCTGGAGGTGCTCATCCGGCGCCTGTCGGGGGTGCTGGTGGCACGCCAGTACGTGATGCTGGACTACGACGTGCGCCGCGACCTGGTGGAGCAGGCCTGCTCGCTGACCCCCGGACTGGAATCGCCCACGGTCTCGGATCTGGCCGACTCCGAATGGTGCGCCGTGCGCTCGATGGTGCGCAAGTCGCAGACCAATAACATCATGGACGAGCTCTACGACCTCGGCGCCCGCGCCATCCTGGTCAGCCAGATCCACGCCTGCCGTATCTAGCCCGCGCACTAAGAGAAGGATCTGAGATGACTGTTGCCATCCGCGTGATTCCCTGCCTGGACGTCGACGCCGGCCGTGTGGTCAAGGGCGTAAACTTCGCCGGACTGCGCGATGCCGGGGACCCGGTCGAGCTGGCCCGACGCTACAACGAGGCCGGCGCCGACGAGATCACCTTCCTGGACGTCACCGCCTCCTCGGCGGAACGTGAGACCACCTACGACGTCGTCTCGCATACCGCCGAAGAGGTATTCATCCCGCTCACCGTCGGCGGCGGGGTGCGTACCGCGGCCGATGTGGACCGCCTGCTGCGTGCCGGGGCGGATAAGGCCTCGATCAACACCGCCGCGGTGGCCCGCCCCGAGGTGATTAACGAGATCACCGAACGTTTCGGTTCGCAGGTGTTGGTGCTCTCGCTCGACGCGCGTCGCACCGCCGACCCGGCGATCGCCTCCGGGTATGAGGTCACCACCCACGGTGGGCGCACCGGCACCGGGCGCTGCGCCGTGGCCTGGGCCCAAGAGGCCGCCGAGCGTGGGGTGGGGGAGATCCTGCTGAACTCGATCGATGCCGACGGCACCAAGGACGGCTTCGACATCGAGATGATCGCCGCGGTACGCGCGGCCGTGAACGTTCCGCTGATCGCCTCCGGTGGGGCCGGAAAGCCCGCGGATTTCCCGCCGGCCATCGCCGCCGGGGCCGATGCGGTGCTCGCCGCGTCGATCTTCCACTTCGGACCCAAGGATATGATCGCCCAGGTCAAGCAGGCCATCGCCGAGGCCGGCTACCCGGTGCGGTAGCCAGCGGTCCGGGTCGAGCAGGCTACGTGGACCACCGCGGGGCGGGTGTTGTTGCGAGCGCAGCAACACCCGCCCCGCGGTGCGTTAAGAACGGTGCGTTAAAGCCAGAACAGGTTGCGGGCTAGAGCCCGGGGGTAAAGCCCTGCAGGGCCCGTAGCCCGGCCTCGCTGCCCTCGAAGGTCACCAGCGACTTCGAGGTGCGCCCGTAGGCATGCAACATCAGCTCGGAGACGGTGCCGGTGATCACCACGGCATTATCGCCCTTGCGGGCGGCGAAGCGTCGACCGTCGGGCAAGGCCAGCATCACTCCGAACTTTGCCTTGCGGTAGAGCAGGGAGCCCTGCCGGGTCAGCGACCGCCACAGGATCCGCTCATAGTCGGCGTCGAGCACCCGCGGGGTCCATTGAGCGCGGGCCCGGCGCACATCCTCGGTATGCACGAAGAACTCGCTAATGTTCGCGGCGTCGGCCACCGCGGGCAGGCTAAAGGGGCTGAGTTTGGCCGGGCCGAGCCGAAAACGGCGCACCAGCGCGGTATAGGACTCGGGGCGCCGGGCACTTTCGGCGAGCTGGTCGATCTTCTTCTCCAGCCGACCCGACAGCGGGGAGATCACGGTGCCCGCCGATAGCCACGAGTTTTCCCGCAACACCAAATGGGCGGCTAAGTGACGACTGCGCCAGCCCTCGCAAAGGGTCGGGGCGTCCGGGCCGGCGGCCAGCAGGGCCTCGGCCAGCGCGATGCGCGAAGCGTGTACCAGATCCACAGTACGAACGTAGCACGATGCCGTCGGCGAACCTACCTTCGGCGCGCGTCACAGAGCCGGGCGTTCGGCGCGCACAACGCGTATCCTAGGGATGATGTCTACTTCTACACCCGATACCCCCTCGGCGGCCCCCGAATCCGGGCTTGACCCGGCGATCGCCGCACGGCTGAAACGCGATGCCAACGGTTTGGTGGCCGCCGTCATCCAGCAGTACGACACCGGCGCGGTGCTCATGCTGGGATGGATGGACGACGAGGCCCTCCACCGCACCCTCACCACCGGTCGGGTGACCTTCTTCTCGCGCTCCCGCCAAGAATATTGGCGCAAGGGCGATACCTCCGGGCATAGCCAGTGGGTCAAGTCCGTGGCCTTGGACTGCGACGGCGATGCACTGCTGGTGCGCGTGAACCAGGTCGGGGCGGCCTGCCACACCGGGGCGCCGACCTGTTTCACCGACCGCGAGCTACCGGCGGTCAGCGGGCAACGGCCCATCGGCTGACCGGCGAAGCAGCACAGTAAAGGGTTTGCGCCGCCGCGAGACGGCGCCGAAACGGCAGATGAACAGCCACCTCGGTGGCGAAAGTGAATGTGATGAAAGAACTGGGCACGATTTTCCCCTCCCGCGAGGCCTTCCTCGAGATGGCCGCGAGCCGCCGGGTGATTCCGGTGACGATCAATGTGCTGGCCGATGCGATGACCCCCATCGGCCTCTATCAGGTGCTCGCCGCCGGGCGCCCGGGCACCTTCCTGCTCGAATCCGCGGCCGCCGGCGGCGTGTGGAGCCGGCATTCCTTCATCGGGGTCAACTCCCCGGCCACGCTCTCGGCCCGGGCCGACGGCACCGCCTACTGGCAGGGCAACGCCCCGGTCGGGGTGCCCACCGAAGGGGTCGGGGTGCACATTCTGCGCGACACCGTGCGGGCGCTACACACCGACCCGTTGCCGGGGATGCCGCCGCTGACCGGCGGCATGGTCGGCTTCCTCGGCTGGGACTGCGTGCGCCACTGGGAGCATCTGCCGCACCCGCCGGCCGATGACCTGCAGCTGCCGGAGCTGAGCATGAACCTTGTCGGGGACCTGGCGGTGCATGACGCCGCCGAGGGGATCATCACCCTGGTGGCCAACGCCATCAACTTCGATAACTCGGAACAGCGCGCCGAGGAAGCCTACGACGCGGCCGTTGACCGCCTGCAACAGATGCTGCGCTCACTGCAGGCGCCGCTGCAGGCCGGGGCCAGCGTGCTGCACGGCACCGACGTGGACGCCGAACAGCTCATGGAGCAGGTCACCCACTCCTGGGACGAAAACGAGTACCTGCAGGCCCTGGCGCAGGCCAAGGAGGCGATCGTCGACGGCGAGGTCTTCCAGATCGTGGTTTCGCGCCGCTTTGAACTGGAAACCTCCGCCGACGCACTGGACGTGTACCGGGTGCTGCGGGCCACGAACCCCAGCCCCTACATGTACCTGTACAACTTCGTCGACGAGCGCGGCACCGAGTTCCAGGTGGTCGGTTCCTCGCCCGAGGCGCTGGTCACCGTCAACGAGGGGCATGTGGTCACGCACCCGATCGCCGGTTCACGACCCCGCGGCAGCAACTACGAGGCCGATCAGCTGCACGAAAAGTCGCTGCTGGCCGACGAGAAGGAACGCGCCGAGCACCTGATGCTGGTGGATCTTTCGCGCAACGACCTGTCCAAGGTGTGCCGGGCCGGATCGGTGGAGGTCACCCAGTTCATGGAGGTCGAACGCTTCAGCCACATTATGCACCTGGTCTCCAACGTGGTCGGCCGGCTGCGTGATGATGCCGACGCCTACGACGTGCTGGCTGCGACCTTCCCGGCCGGAACCCTCTCCGGGGCGCCGAAACCGCGGGCCCTGCAACTACTCGACCAATACGAGCCGCACCGCCGCGGCGTCTACGGCGGGGTGGTCGGCTACCTGGACTTCGCCGGGGACATGGACCTGGCCATCGCCATCCGCTCGGCCCTTCTGAAGGACGGGCGGGCCTACGTGCAGGCCGGGGGAGGCATCGTGAACGATTCGAAATTCGCCGACGAGGCGTTGGAAACGGTCAATAAGGCCGCCGCGCCCCTGCGCGCGGTCTACGCCGCCGCCACCTTGCGCCAGGCCGCCGACCACGAGCAGGCCCAGGCATGAGCCGGCTGGTCACGCGGCGTAACGCGACCCTGCTCGGCCTGCTCGGGGCGCTGCTGGGCATGTTCACCGCCACCCGCACCTGGGTGAGCGTGACGGTGCAGTCCTCCACGGTGCAGGTGCCGCAAATTGCGGTGACCGGATCCGAGGCCGCCCCCAGCGTCACCGCGCTGTGCGTGGTGGTGCTCGCCGGGTCGTTGGCCCTGCTGATCGCCGGGAAACTCGTGCGCTGGGTGATCCTCGCGATTAGCGCGCTCGCTGGCCTCGGGGTCATTATTGCCGGAGCCGGGGCGCTGGCCGACCCGGTGGGCGCCGCCTCCGGGCGCGTGGGCGAAGCCACCGGGCTCAGTACGGTCACCGCCGACTACCAGCTCTCGGCCATCCCGGCGCTGGCCATCGTGGCCGGGGCGCTGATTCTGCTCTACTGCGTGCTGGCCCTGCTGGCCGGTTCACGCAGCACCGCCAGCAAGCGCTTCAGCCGCCAGCCCAGCACAACCACCGGCCCGGCCACGCCGGGCTCCGCGGCCCCGGCCGACGGGCAGAGCCGTCGCATCGATGACTGGGAGCGGCTCTCGCGCGGTGAAGACCCCACCGACTAGGTCACGTGCGTCGAAAAATATGTGAACCACGCCCGCAGGTGGCAGAATAGGTTACGACGTTTAGCGGCGATGGCCCGCCCCGGTCCCAGTGGACGGGGGAGGGCAAGCGCCGGAATCAACAGCAGCAAAGGGAGACGTTCTTAAATGTCGCAGGACACCCAAATCGATCCGGTACTAACCGAAGAGCTCGGCCACGGCAATTCCATTGCCGCCTGGGTCTGCGTCGGCGTGATGATGATCGGCTTCATCGTCGGCGGCATTGCCTTCGCCTACACCGCCTGGACCATCGTGTACGTCTCGGCCGGCATCGTGGTTCTCGGCCTGATCCTGGGTTGGATCATGAAGGCGGCCGGGTTCGGTGTGGGTGGTCCGCGCAGCGGAGCTAAGCACTAAATTGACCGTTCTTGACGAGATCATCGCGGGCGTCCGGGAAGACCTGGACGCCCGTCGCTTAAATACGCCACTGGACAGTGTGAAGGCCGCCGCGGCCGCCGCGGCACCCGCCCACGACGCGCTGCAGGCGCTTGGTGCGCACCCGCCACGGGACACCACCTTGCGTGTCATCGCCGAGGTCAAGCGTCGTTCGCCCTCCAAGGGTGCGCTGGCCGATATTCCCGAACCGCACCAGCTGGCCGCCGAATACGCGGCCGGGGGAGCGAGCGTGATTTCGGTGCTCACCGAGCGGCGCCGCTTCGGCGGGTCGCTGGCGGATCTCGACGCGGTGCGCGCCGCCGTGCAGATCCCGGTGCTGCGCAAGGACTTCACCGTCGACGAGTACCAGATCTACGAGGCCCGCGCCCACGGGGCCGACCTCGTGCTGCTGATCGTCGCCGCCTTGGACGACGCGACCCTGCGTCGCTTCCTGGAGCTCACCCACGAGCTGGGGATGAACGCCATCGTCGAAACCCACACCCCCGAGGAGATTTCCCGGGCCGTTGCGGTGGGCGCCAAACTCATTGGCGTGAACGTGCGCAATCTGAAAACCCTCGAGGTGGATCCGGCCAACTTCGCGGCGCTGGCGCCGTTGATCCCCAGCGACGCGGTCATCATTGCCGAGTCCGGGGTGGAGAGCACCGAGCAGGTGCGCGACTACGCCGCCGCCGGGGCCGACGCGATTCTGGTCGGCGAGGCGCTGGTGAAGCACGCCGATCCGCGCAGCTCCGTCGCCGATTTTATCGCCGCAGGCAGCGCCGCGAAGCCCGCGCGCTAACCCGACGAGAACCGAGAACACGAACCTAGAAGAAAGTAGAGGGATGCGATGAGCTCCGACGAGAACTCGCTGAAACACGCCTCCGGTCCATACTTCGGCCAATTTGGTGGCCGCTGGATGCCCGAGTCGCTTATGGCGGCCATGGACGAGCTCAACGACACCTTCGAGAAGGCAAAGGCCGACCCCGAATTCATCGCCGAAATTCGCGAGTTGAACGCGAACTACTCGGGCCGTCCCTCGCTGCTGACCGAAGCCAAGCGCTTCTCCGAGCTGGCCTGCGGCGGTGTTCGTGTCTTCCTCAAGCGCGAGGATCTGAACCACACCGGTAGCCACAAGATCAACAACGTGCTCGGTCAGGCGCTCCTGGCGAAGCGGATGGGCAAAACCCGCATCATCGCCGAAACCGGCGCCGGGCAGCACGGAGTGGCCTCGGCCACCGCGGCGGCGTTGATGGGCCTGGAGTGCGTGGTCTACATGGGCGCCGAGGACACCCGCCGGCAGGCGCTGAACGTGGCGCGCATGCAGCTGCTGGGCGCCACCGTGATCCCGGTGACCGTGGGCAGCCAGACGCTGAAGGACGCGATCAACGAGGCGCTACGCGACTGGGTGGCCAACGTGGAGAACACCCACTACCTGCTGGGTACCGCCGCCGGCGGCCACCCGTTCCCGGCCATGGTGCGCTACTTCCACGAGGTGATCGGCGAAGAGGCCCGCGAGCAGATCCTGGCGCAGACCGGTCGACTGCCCGATGCGGTCACCGCCTGCATCGGTGGCGGCTCGAACGCCATCGGCATCTTCCACGGTTTCCTCGATGACCCCGAGGTCGAACTCTACGGTTTCGAGGCCGGCGGCGACGGGGTGGACACCGACCGTCACGCGGCCACCATCACCCTGGGACGCCCCGGGGTGCTGCACGGGGCGAAGAGCTACCTGATGCAGGACGAAGACGGGCAGACCATCGAATCGCACTCGATCTCCGCCGGTTTGGACTACCCGGGCGTGGGCCCGGAGCACGCCCACCTGGCCGAAATCGGCCGGGTGAACTACGAACCGATCACCGACACCGAGGCCATGGACGCCTTCAAGCTGCTCTGCCGCACCGAGGGAATCCTGCCGGCCATCGAGTCCTCCCATGCACTGGCCGGCACCATCAAGGTGGCTCAGCGCAAGCTGGCCGCCGGGGCCGACCCGGCACAGACCATCATCATCGCCAACCTCTCGGGACGTGGCGACAAGGACGTGGGCACCGCGGCGGCCTGGTTCAACCTGATCGACGAGCAGACAGCAGCCAAGGAGCAGTAATGACCCGCGTGAGCAGTGCAGAGAAGATTGCGGCCGCCCGTGCCGCCGGCCGCCCGGCGCTGATCGGCTACCTGCCGGCCGGTTTCCCCGACGTACCCACCAGCATCGAGGCCGCCGTCGCGCTGGCCGAGAACGGCGTGGACATTATCGAAATCGGCATCCCGTACTCCGACCCGGTGATGGACGGTGAGGTCATCCAGCAGGCCACCACCGCCGCACTGGCCGGTGGCTTCAAGGTCAACCAGGTGTTCGAGATCGTGCGCGGCATCACCGAGCGCACCGACGCCGCGGTGATGGTGATGACCTACTGGAACCCGGTGTTGCGCATGGGCGTTCAGGAGTTCTCACGCCGCTTCGCCGAGGCCGGAGGCGCCGGTCTGATCACCCCGGATCTGGTGCCCGACGAAGCCGACGAATGGCTCGACGCCAGCGAAAAGTACGATCTTGAACGCGTGTTCCTGATCGCGCCGAGTTCCTCGCCCGAACGCGTGGCCCGCACCGTGGAAGCCTCCTCGGGCTTCATCTACTGTGTCTCGCTGATGGGCGTGACCGGGGCGCGCAGCGAGGTTTCGGCCGCCGCGCAGTCCGTGGTCGACGCCGCGCACGCCGCCGGCGCGCAGAACGCCTGCGTCGGACTCGGGGTGTCGCGCCGCGAGCACGTCGAACAGATCGGCTCCTACGCCGACGGGGTGATCGTCGGCACCGCCCTGGTGGCGGCGCTTCGCGACGGCGGGGTTCCGGCCGTCGGCGCCCTGGCCGCCGAACTGAGCGGACGCGCCTAGTATGACGTTGCTGAGCATGCTGCCGGCCTCCATCCCCTCGCCGCCGGAAGAATTCTCGAAGTTCTCCATCGGTCCGCTGACCATTCACGCCTACGCGCTGTGCATCCTCGCCGGCATTTTGGTGGCCCTGTGGCTGACCAACCGCCGGTTGCGCGCCCGCGGCGGCAATGCAGACATGCTGTGGGATATCGCCATCTGGGCGATCCCCTTCGGCATCGTCGGCGGGCGGCTCTACCATGTGCTGATCACCGACCCCGCCTACTATCTGGGGGTTGGCGGCGGCACCGCCCACTGGGCCGAAATACCGCAGCTCTGGCTCGGCGGCCTGGGAATCATGGGCGCGGTTTCGCTTGGTGCGCTCGGCGCGTGGATCGGTTGCCGACGCACCGGGATCCGGCTCTCGGCCTTCGCCGACGCCGCGGCCCCGGGCGTGCTGTTGGCCCAGGCCTTCGGGCGCTGGGGTAACTGGTTCAACCAGGAACTCTTCGGTTCGCCCACCACCTTGCCGTGGGGGTTGGAGATCGACCCGACGAGCCACAACTTCCCACCCGGGCTTCCGGCCGACACCCTGTTCCACCCCACCTTCCTCTACGAATCGTTGTGGAATGTGCTCGGGGTGCTGGTGCTGTTGGCGCTGGATAAGAAGTTCCAGCTCCACCGCGGGGCGATGTTCTGGTGCTACGTGATCTGGTACGGCATCGGCCGCACCTTCACCGAGTCGCTGCGCATCGACGCGGCCGAATCCTTCCAGATCGGCCCGCTGGATCTGCGCATCCACCAGTGGCTGGCCATCGCCCTGGTGATCGGTGGCGTGCTGGCGCTGAGCTACGTGCTGGCCCGGCTACGCCCGACGGACAACGGTGAAATATACCTGCCCGGCCGTGCCCCCGAGGCCTCGGTCGACGCGGCGGAGCCGAGCGAGCAGCCGTCGAACACTCAGAATCATCCGGGGGAGCAGCCCCCGGCAACGGACCGGTCCAGCTAGCCAGCAGGATCTACGCCACGTCATCAAAGCCGCCCGGGTGGGGCACGGTGTTCCGTGCCCCACCCGGGCGGCTTCTTCACAATTGGCGGTGAGCGCCGCAACACTGTATCAATTAACGTGTTAGTAACGTCACGCCCCATGCTGATGGGATGTTTAACACGTTTGAAACATAAGCGCGTGCCTGAGTGAAACATCGGGCGCGTAGCGTAGAGCTCAGTTAATTGAGCAACGCACCACAATGACGTGGGCGCCGAAGAGCCCGTACCGAATGTGCCGCACCCACCGGTGAACAGTGTCATCCGTGCAGCGGGCCCTCGGTGGCATGAGCCGCGCCCGTCCCACCCCTTGCGTGCGCCGCAGCTTAAGCCGCCTTAGACCTGCAACCTGCAATGGTTGTGCCGTATCGTCGAAAGGCCACACCTATGAATCCCCAAGGAGCACAGCTAAACGCTTCGCCAGGGGTCGGCGGGGAGATCTCCTCGCCCTACTCCCGCTTCGCCGCGCTGCCCGAGGCCCAGGGCCTCTACGACCCAGCGGCCGAGAAGGACGCCTGTGGCCTGGCAATGATCGCCACCCTCGACAACAACCCCACCCACGAGATCGTGCAGGATGCGTTGACCGCGCTGCGCCGTCTCGAGCACCGTGGCGCCATCGGCGCCGACGAAGGCACCGGCGACGGTGCCGGCATTCTGCTGCACATGCCCGACGCCTTTTTCCGGGCCACCACGAATCTCGAGCTGCCGGCGGCCGGTGGCTACGCCGTCGGCGTCGGCTTCCTGCCCGCCGACGCCGATGAACTGGCCGAGACCCGCACCGAACTCGAAGCCCTCGCCGAGGAAGAAAACCTGCGCGTCATCGGTTGGCGCGAGGTGCCGGTAGATCCTTCGGTGCTCGGTGCCTCCGCACGCGCCGTGATGCCCAGCATCGTGCACTTCTTCGTCGCCGACGCCGCCAACGAGCGCACCGGTCGTACCCTCGACGCCGCCTGCTGGCGCATTCGCCGCCGCGCGCACAACAAGCTCGGCGTGTACTTCTCCTCCTTCTCCTCGCGCACCCTGGTCTACAAGGGCATGGTCTCTACCGCCCAGCTCGAGCCCTTCTACCCGGACCTGTCCGACGAGCGCTTCACCACCCGCTGCGCGATCGTGCACTCGCGCTTCTCGACCAACACCTTCCCGTCCTGGCCGCTGGCCCAGCCCTTCCGCACCATCGCGCACAACGGTGAGATCAACACCGTTAAGGGCAACCGCAACTGGATGCGTGCCCGCCAGTCCACGCTGGCCGGCGAACTGCTCGGCGAGGTCCCCGAAGAACTGTTCCCGATCTGCACCCCCGGTGCCTCGGACTCGGCCAGCTTCGACGAGGTGGCCGAAATGCTCATGCTTTCCGGGCGCGAAGTCACCGAGGCGATCATGATGATGATCCCGCAGCCCTGGGAAAACGACGAGTCGATGGACCCGAAGCTGCGCGCCTTCTACCAGTACCAGTCGCTGCTGATCGAGCCCTGGGACGGCCCGGCCGCGGTGTGCTTCACCGACGGCTCGATGGCCGGCGCCGTGCTGGACCGCAACGGTCTGCGCCCAGCCCGCTGGTGGGTCACCGACAACCAGAAGCTGGTCCTGGCCAGCGAGGTCGGTGTGATCGACGTCGACGAGGAGCACATTGTCGCCAAGGGCCGCGTGGCCCCGGGCAAGATGTTCGCCCTCGACCTCGAGGCCGGCCGCATCATCGACGACGCCGAAATCAAGTCGCAAGTGGCCGCCTCCAAGCCATGGGACGAATGGGTCGCCCAAAACCTGAAGTCGCTGGATGACTACCCGGACCTGGAGCATGTGCACCACACGCCCGGTTCCATCCGCTTGCGCCAGCTGACCTTCGGCTACACCAACGAGGAACTGCGCATTCTGCTGGCCCCGATGGCCAGCACCGGCGCCGAGCCGTTGGGCGCCATGGGCACCGACACGCCCATCGCCGCGCTGTCGGACCGTCCGCGGCTGCTTTTCGACTACTTCACCCAGTCCTTCGCCCAGGTGACCAACCCGCCGTTGGATGCCATCCGCGAGGAACTGGTGACCTCGATGGGCACCACGATCGGCCCGGACGGCAACCTGCTGAGCCTGGATCGAGTCCCCGAATGGCACCTGAGCCTGGACTACCCGGTGCTGAGCAACGACCAGCTGGCCAAGATCTCGAACTTGCGTGACGACGACGGCTCGAAGCTCGCGCTGAAGGTTCGCGGTTTGTACCGCCCCTCCGGCGGCGAGTCCGAGCTGCGCGCCCGCCTGCAGGAAATCTGCGAGAAGGTGTCGGCCGCGGTCAACCGTGGGGTGCGCTTCATCGTGCTCTCCGACCGTGACTCCACCGCAACTTGGGCGCCGATCCCTTCGCTGCTGCTGACCTCCGCGGTGCACCATCACCTGCTCAAGAGCTCCACCCGTACCCGGGTGTCGCTCATTATCGAGTCCGGCGATGCCCGCGAAGTACACCACATTGCCCTGCTGATCGGTTACGGCGCGAGCGCCATCAACCCCTACTTGGCGTTGGAAACCGTGGAGCAGATGGCCGACGAGGGCCAGCTGCCGGGGGTCAACGGTGCCAAGGCGTCGAATAATCTCACCAAGGCCCTGGGCAAGGGCGTGCTGAAGATTATGAGCAAGATGGGCATCTCGACGGTGTCCTCCTACTGCGGTGCGCAGACCTTCGAAGCGGTGGGTCTGTCCCAGCGCGTCGTCGACCAGTACTTCACCGGCACCATCACCAAGCTCGACGGCATCGAACTGGATGTGGTGGCCGACGAGGCCGCGGCACGGCACGCCCGCGCCTACCCGGAGAGCCCCACCTCGAGCCAGCTGGCCGAACTGGAGGTCGGTGGCGAATACCAGTGGCGTCGTGAAGGTCCGCCGCACCTGTTCGACCCGCAGACGGTGTTCCGCCTGCAGCACTCTACCCGTACCCGTCGCTACGACGTGTTCAAGGAGTACACCAAGGCCGTCGACGATCAGGCCGCCGAACTGAAGACCCTGCGCGGGCTGCTGAAGTTCAAGACCGAGGGAATCACCCCGATCGACATCGACGAGGTCGAACCGGTCAGCGAGATCGTCAAGCGCTTCGCCACCGGTGCGATGAGCTACGGCTCGATCTCCGCCGAGGCCCACGAAACCCTGGCTATTGCCATGAACCGGCTCGGCGGCAAGTCGAACACCGGTGAGGGTGGCGAGGACCCCGAGCGTCTGATGGACCCGGAACGTCGCAGCGCCGTGAAGCAGATCGCCTCCGGACGCTTCGGTGTGACCAGCCTCTACCTGAGCAACGCCGAGGACATCCAGATCAAGATGGCCCAGGGTGCGAAGCCCGGCGAGGGTGGCCAGTTGATGGCGCAGAAGCTCTACCCGTGGATCGCCAAGACCCGGCACTCCACCCCGGGCGTGGGGCTGATTTCCCCGCCACCGCACCACGACATTTACTCGATCGAGGACTTGGCGCAGCTGATCCACGACGCGAAGTGCTCGAACCCTTCGGCACGCGTGCACGTGAAGCTGGTCTCCGAGTCCGGGATCGGTACCGTGGCCGCCGGTGTGGCCAAGGCGAAGGCCGACGTGGTGCTCGTTTCCGGGCACGACGGCGGCACCGGCGCCTCACCGCTGAACTCGCTCAAGCACGCCGGCACCCCGTGGGAGATCGGTCTGGCCGAGGCCCAGCAGACGCTGATCCTCAACGGCCTGCGCGATCGTGTGACCGTGCAGGTCGACGGCCAGCTCAAGACCGGCCGTGACGTGCTGATCGGTGCCCTGCTCGGCGCCGAGGAGTTCGGTTTCGCCACCGCCCCGCTGGTGGTCTCCGGCTGCATCATGATGCGCGTCTGCCACCTCGATACCTGCCCGGTGGGTGTGGCCACGCAGAACCCGTTGCTGCGTGAACGCTTCTCCGGCAAGGCCGAGTTCGTGGTGAACTTCTTCGAGTTCATCGCCGAAGAGATCCGCGAACTGCTTGCCTCGCTAGGTGCCCGCACCCTCGATGAGGTCATTGGCCGTGTCGAGCTGCTGGACACCACCGAACTCGACGAGAGCTTCAAGGCCAAGGGCATGAACCTGGCCCCGATTACGCACGTGCCGCAGGTCGAACTTGCCGCCCGTCGTCGTCGCATCGGTCAGGACCATGGTTTGGAAAACCACCTCGATCAGGAGCTGCTGCGCCAGGCGCAGGGCACGCTGACCGACCGGATTCCGAGCTCGATCAACGCCGACATTGTCAACACCGACCGTTCGGTGGGTACCCTGCTGGGGCACCACGTGACCAAGACCTTCGGCTTGGACACCCTGGCCAACGACAGCATCAAGGTGCAGTTGGCCGGTCGGGCCGGACAATCGCTCGGCGCCTTCCTGCCCGCGGGTATCACCCTGGATTTGGCCGGCGACGCAAACGACTACGTGGGCAAGGGCCTGTCCGGCGGTATTATCGCCGTGCACCCGCCAGCCTCGACGCTGACCAACCCGCAAGACCAGGTCATCGCCGGTAACGTGGTGGGCTATGGCGCCACCAGCGGCCAGATGTTCATCAGTGGCCAGGTCGGTGAGCGCTTCGCGGTGCGTAACTCCGGGGCGACGATCGTCGCCGAAGGCATCGGCGAGCACGGCTGCGAGTACATGACCGGCGGTCAGGTGCTGATCCTCGGCGGTACCGGGCGCAACTTCGGCGCCGGTATGTCCGGCGGCGTGGCCTGGGTGCTGGACTTCGATCCGGCCAAGCTCAACCCGTTGGCCGCGGCCAACGAGGACCTGCTGATTTCCGAGCTGACCGACGAACAGGCCGACATGGTCTACGCCCTGCTGACCGAGCACGTGGCGCGCACCGCGTCGCCACTGGCCCAGCGCCTGCTCGTGGACTGGGCCGAAAGCCGCAGTCGATTCTCAAGCATCATCCCGCGCGATTTCGCCGCGGTGCAGCAAATTCGCAACGACGCGCAGGCCTCCGGGCAGAACCCGGATTCCCCGGCGGTGTGGAACAAGATTTTGGAGGTGACCCGTGGCTGATCCTCGTGGTTTTCTTTCGGTGACCGAACGGGTCACGCAGCCCAAGCGTCCGGTGCCCGTGCGCATCATGGACTACAAGGAAGTGGTGGCCCGCCAGGACGCCGGCACGCTGAAGGCCCAGGCCTCGCGCTGCATGGACTGCGGCGTACCCTTCTGCCACACCGGCTGCCCGCTGGGCAACCTGATTCCGGAGTTCAACGACCTGACCTACCGTGGTCAGCTCGACGACGCAGCCAGCAGGCTGCTGCAGACCAACAACTTCCCGGAACTGACCGGTAAGTTGTGCCCGGCACCCTGCGAGTCCTCCTGTGTGCTGGGGATCAACCAGCCGGCGGTGACCATCAAGCAGGTGGAGGCCGAACTGGCGAACCACTTGATGGATGCCGGCAGCTTCGCCCCGCAGCCTCCGGCGCGTCACACCGAGCACCGTGTGGCCGTGGTCGGCTCCGGACCGGCCGGTCTGGCCGCCGCGCAGCAGCTGACGCGTGTGGGCCACACCGTGGCCGTGTACGAGCGCGACGCCAAGATCGGTGGTCTGCTGCGTTATGGCATCCCCGACTTCAAATTGGAGAAGGACGTCATCGACCTGCGCCTGGAGCAGATGGAAGCCGAAGGCACCATCTTCCGCCCCGGCGTCGAAATTGGTGTGGACATCAGCTGGGATGAGCTACGCCGCGACTACGACGCGGTGATCGTTTCCACCGGCGCCACGGTGCCGCGCGACCTTCCGGTGGAAGGCCGTGAGCTCGATGGCGTGCACTTCGCCATGGAGTACCTGGCCGACTCCAACCGCGTCGTCGCCGGCGAGCAGGAAGAATTGACGATCGACGCCAAGGGTAAGCACGTGATCATCCTCGGCGGCGGTGACACCGGTGCCGACTGCTTGGGCACCGCACTGCGCCAGGAAGCTGCCAGTGTGACAACTCTCGCGATCGGCAAGAAGCCGCCGATGGAACGTGGCGAAAACCACCCGTGGCCCATGACTCCGCTGGTTTTTGAGGTGCAGTCTGCCCATGAGGAAGGCGGCGAACGCAGCTACCTTGCCTCCACGGTGAACTTCATCGGCGAGCAGAATAAGGTGATCGGTGTTACAGTTGCAGAGACGGAATTCGTCGCTGGCAAGCGCCTCCCGAAGCCGGGCACCGAAAAGGTCATCAAGGCCGACTTGGTGTTGTTGGCCCTAGGGTTCACCGCGCCGGAGACTTCCGGTCTGGATGAACAGGCTAGTATCGAATTCGACAACCGGGGCAATGTCGCCCGAGATGGCTACTACATGACGAACGCCGACGGCGTGTTCGCTGCAGGTGACGCCGGACGGGGGCAGTCGCTGATTGTCTGGGCAATCGCTGAAGGGCGGTCCTGCGCAGCGGCGGTGGATCGCTACCTGACCGGTTCCAGCACCCTGCCGGCGCCCGTGGCACCGAGTGATAGAGCCATCAGCATTATCTAAATGACATGGGTTTCGATGATGCGCGTCAGCCGGGTCCGGCTGACGCGCATTTTCTTACACCCGGTACAGCGAAAGGCATATGGCTGACGGTATGAGACGCGCAAAGATTGTGGCCACCTGGGGACCAGCCCTGGCAAGTTATGAAAACACCGTAGCAGTACTGCAGGCGGGGGTGGACGTGGCTCGCTTGAACATGAGCCACGGCGACCACTCGATGCACGCAAAATCACTGGAAAACGTTCGCACCGCGGCGGCAGAGATCGGCCGTGCGGTCGGTATCTTCGCCGACCTGCAGGGTCCGAAGATCCGCCTGGGACGTTTTGCAAACGATGAAAAGTACATTCTCGAAGCCGGTGAGAAGTTCACCATCACCATCGAGGACGTACCGGGGGAGCGCCACATTTGCTCCACCACCTTCAAGGGACTGACCGGCGACGTCAAGCCCGGAGATATCCTGCTGATCAATGACGGCAAGGTCAAGCTCAAGGCCGTTGAGGTCACCGACACCGAGGTGCGTTCCGAGATCGTCGTCGGTGGCGAGGTCTCGAACAACAAGGGCATCAACCTGCCCGGCGTGGCCGTGAACGTCCCGGCATTGAGCGAAAAGGACGAGGATGACCTGCGGTGGGCCATCCGCGCCGGCGTCGACATGGTCGCTTTGTCCTTCGTGCGTAACGCCGAGGACATCAGCCGCGTCCACGAGATCATGGACGAAGAGGGTCGCCGCCTGCCGGTGATCGCGAAGATCGAGAAGCCGCAGGCCGTCGAGGCCCTCGAAGACATCATCAACGCCTTTGACGCCATCATGGTCGCACGTGGCGACCTGGGTGTGGAGCTTCCGCTGGAAGACGTTCCGGTGGTGCAGAAGCGCGCTATCGAATTGGCTCGTCGCTGGGCTAAGCCGGTGATTGTCGCCACGCAGGTGCTCGAGTCGATGATCGAATCGCCGACCCCGACCCGCGCCGAAGCCTCGGACTGCGCCAACGCAGTGCTCGACGGTGCCGATGCGGTGATGCTCTCGGGCGAGACCTCGGTCGGAGCCTACCCGGTGGAAACCGTGCAGACCATGTCGCGCATCATCTCCTCCACCGAACAACACGGTTTGGACCGTATCCCGCGCCTGGGTTCGAAGCCGAAGACCCGCGGTGGCGCCATTACGCGTGCAGCCGTGGAAATCGCGGACCAGCTGGATGCCAAGTACATTGTGGCCTTCACCCAGTCCGGCGATTCGGCTCGCCGTCTGTCGCGATTGCGCCCGAAGCGCCCGGTGTTGGCCTTCACCCCGCTGCAGCAGACCTACAACATCATGACCTTGATGTGGGGTATCGATGCGCGTCTGGTGGACTACGCCGATCACACCGATAAGATGACCGCACAGGTCGATCAGGCCCTGCTCAGCGAGGGACTGGCCGAAATCAACGACGTGGTGTGCATTGCCGCCGGTTCGCCTCCAGGGCAGGCCGGCTCCACCAACTCGCTGCGCGTGCACAAGGTTGGCGACTTGGCTGACGCCGGTCAGCTGGTGGAGGGTAAGCCGATGCCGGACCGTGAAAAGGTCGGCCCGTGGGCCGAAGAGAACGTCCGTCCCGACGGCAACGTCTAAGCCGCGCTAGCCGACGACGGTAGTTAACACCGGAGGGGCTGTTCCTCCCGCCATGGCGGGAGGAACAGCCCCTCCGGTGTTTTGCTGAGCCTTGTTAGGTTCGGTTATTTGACCTGATCGATCACGGTCTCGGCGACCTGACGCATCGACAGTCGACGATCCATGGAGGTCTTCTGAATCCAGCGGAAAGCCTCTGGTTCGCTCAGGCCCATCTTGGTGATCAACAGGCTCTTGGCACGATCCACCAGCTTGCGGGTTTCGAACTGCTCGGCCAGATTGCTGACTTCCTCCTCCAGCGCACGGATTTCGTCGTGGCGGGAGATGGCGATTTCGATGGCCGGCGTGAGATCGGCTGGGGTGAAAGGCTTCACGACGTAGGCCATGGCGCCGGCCTCGCGGGCGCGGTCTACCAGTTCCTTCTGGCTGAAGGCGGTGAGCAGCACGACCGGAGCGATTCGTTCCTTGACGATCGCCTCGGCGGCGGTGATCCCGTCCATGACAGGCATCTTCACGTCCATGAGAACCAGATCGGGCTTGAACTCGCGGGCCTTCTCGAGGGCCATCTGCCCGTTATCGGCTTCCGCGACCACGTCATAGCCTTCGGAACGAAGGATCTCGACAATATCCAGGCGGATGAGCGTCTCGTCCTCGGCCACAACTACGCGGCGGGCGGTGGTGGGAACCTCCGAAGGGATCTTGGTGATTTCTGGTAACTCGTTCATCTGGCTCCTTCTTTCACGGCAGGACGGTGTCGCGTGACGAATGGTGATCTACAGCTGGATTCAGCGGGTCGATCTCAGTTTCACATCTAAGCCTACTTGCATGTAACCTTGATTCGTCGATGACGCTCGTAGCGGATTAGGAAATCTGCGAAAGGTCACGTAAGATCGATAAAGTGCCAGCCCAAGTGGCGGAATTGGTAGACGCGCCGCACTCAAAATGCGGTTTCGAAAGAAGTGTGGGTTCGAGTCCCACCTTGGGCACCAGCAACACCTCGAAGCAATTTAGCTTCGGGGTGTTTTTTGTTGGGTCCTGGAAAATCTTGCCTGAGACATGGCGCACGAAAAATGTTGTTTACCTCTCGTTTGTCAGGGGTTCACCGGCTATTTAGTGGTGATCACCGCCGATCAGCTCGGGAATTGACATCCCTTAGACGCAAATTCGCAGGTGGTTACCAGATTGACTCATGGTTCAGGGGGCATAAGATTGATTCTGCGCCTGGAGAGTTGCTGCCCAATTGCATGATGCGTGAATGCGTCGGGGAGTGCGGCACCTTTAGGTAGACCTGATCTTTTGTCACACGACCCCCAGGCTGGTACTACATGGATTTGACGCTTATCGTCGTCCTTGTCATTTCATTGGCGTTGTTCTTCGACTTCACCAATGGTTTCCATGACACTGCTAATGCGATGGCCACCCCCATCGCCACCGGGGCCATCACCCCGAAAAAAGCGGTGCTTCTCGCCGCAATTTTGAACCTCGTCGGTGCGTTCTTGTCCACCGAAGTGGCCAAGACTATTTCCGGCGGCATTATCAACGAGGATGCCGCGACCGGGGTGAGTATTACCCCGGATATGATCTTCGCGGGCCTCATGGGCGCCGTCATTTGGAATGTGCTGACCTGGTTGCTGGGTCTTCCCTCCAGCTCCTCGCACGCCCTGTTCGGCGGCCTGGTCGGTGCGGCCATCGTCGGCGCCGGCTTTGGCGCCGTGGACTACGGCGTCTTGCTGTCCAAAGTGCTGCTGCCCGCACTGTGCGCCCCGGTCATTGCCGGTGTTTCGGCCTACCTGTGCACCAAGCTTGCCTACTCGATTACCCGCCGTCAGTCCGGTAGCTCCCCGAAGCGTGGCGGATTCCGCTACGGCCAGATCTTCTCCTCCTCGCTGGTGGCGCTGGCGCACGGTACCAACGATGCGCAGAAGACCATGGGTGTTATCACCCTGACCCTGGTGGCCTCTGGCCTGCAGGAAGCAAACACCGGCCCGCACATGTGGGTTATTGCCAGCTGTGCCCTGGCTATCGCACTGGGTACCTACACCGGTGGCTGGCGCATCATCCGCACCATGGGCTCCGGCCTGACGGACGTGAAGCCCGCACAGGGTTTCTCTGCCGAGGTGTCCACGGCTTCTGCAATCCTCGCCTCCTCGCACTTGGGCTTCGCCCTGTCCACCACTCAGGTGGCCTCCGGTTCCGTGATCGGTTCGGGGCTGGGCCGTAAGGGCGCCGAAGTGCGTTGGGGAACCGCCGGACGTATCGCATTGGGTTGGCTGTTCACGCTGCCGGCCGCAGCGATTGTTGGCGGCGTTGCCGCAGCGTTGGCCCACCTAGGAACCATCGGTGTCGTAGCCGTTGCTGTTCTGGGTGTAGGCGTACTGGTGGTCTTCTGGGTGCTGTCTCGCCGTGAGGTGGTTGGCCACGAGAACGCCATGAGCGATATCGATAACTCGGGTGCCGCGGTCAACATTTTGTCGAAGAAGGAACGCCGCAAGCGCGAGCGGGCCGCACGCAAGGCCGCCGAAAAGGAACAGAAGGCCGCCAAGCAGGCGAAACAACCAGCGGCGGTGTCGTCCGAGACGTCCGGTGAGACCGAATCTGGCACTGATTCGACGCAGGGCACCGAGAAGGGACAGAAGAAATGATCGATTGGGCAGCCTTTGGCATCGTTGCCGTTGTCACCTGGGTCTCGGCCATGTGCATCGTCGCAGCATACTCGTTCGCCGTGCGTCTTCTGGCCGTTGCGCGCGATGGTGGCTCGACCGCCATGCTCAACAAGATCGGCGCAGTTTTCTTCTTTGCCGTGTGCGGGTTGATCGTGTTGTTCGGCATCGTGTTGATCGTTCCAGTGCTGAGTGAGAACATTCTCGGCTTTAGCTGACCGGCCTGTGAGCTAAGGCATACACTGGTGCCATGACGAGCTTCAAATACTTTGTGACAGCCTCTCTCGACGGATTGATTGCCGATCGAGAGGGGCTGTCTTTGTGGTCTTCGGAGCCGGAGGTTGAAGAGCAGGTCGCGGACACCTACCGCGCGTTTGCCCAAGGAATTGGGGCCGTTGTCATCGGCGGCAAGGCCTATGCGGGGATCGCCCGCGAGGTGGCCGAAGGTAGTCGAAGCTGGCCCTTTGGGCGCCTGCCGGTTTGGGTTTTTACCCACCACGAACTGCCTACCGTTGCCGTTGCCGACCTGACCTTCATCAGGGGTAGCGAAAGTTTCTGGCATGACGACATTGCAAGCAGTGCCGGAGCCAAGGACGTGTGGGTCTTTGGCGGTTCCGATATCGCCGGTGCACTGCTCGATGCCGGGGTGCTTGATGAAATTTGGGTGCTGACCTATCCGGTGTTGCTCGGTTCGGGGCACCCGCTGATCGGTCGAAACGTCAAGGCGCGGGTGCGGCTGCTAGAGGCCGAGCAACTATCCCACGGCATGCGTCTGGCTGGTTACAGCATCGAGCGTGCCTGACCGGAGCCGGGTTGTGGCGAAAATTTCGCCGTTTCGGAAGTGAAAATGTCTACTCAGCCCACTAGGCTGGCAGGTGTGAGCGAAACAACCACGACGCACGAATCGTCGGACAAACGACTGCTGATCATCGACGGCCACTCCATGGCATTCCGCGCCTTCTATGCGCTGCCGGCCGAAAACTTTGCGACGAGCACCGGGCAACACACCAACGCCGTGCACGGTTTCGTCTCGATGCTGCTGACGATGCTCCGGCAACAGAAGCCCACCCACGTGGCGGTGGCCTTCGACCTCGATACTCCGACGTTCCGGTCGACCGAGTATGGCGAGTACAAGGGTGGGCGTAATAAGACCCCCGAGGAGTTTTACGGTCAGATCGACCTGATCCAGCAGGTCATGAAGGCGATGAATATTCCGTGCATCTCGCTTGATGGCTACGAGGCGGACGATATTCTGGCCACGCTCTCCAAGCAGGGCGAAGCCGCCGGCTTTGAGGTGTTGGTGGTCTCCGGGGATCGCGATGCTTTCCAGCTGATCACCGACAAGACTCTGGTGCTCTACCCGAAGAAGGGTATTAGCGACATCCCGCCGATGGACGCCGAAGCGATCGAGGCCAAATACCTTGTACGCCCGGAACGTTATTCGGATCTGGCCGCGCTGGTTGGCGAATCGGCCGATAACCTGCCCGGCGTGCCGGGCGTTGGCCCGAAGACGGCCGCCAAGTGGCTGAACCTCTACGGTGACCTCGATGGTGTGCTGGAGAATATTGACTCGATCAAGGGCAAGGTCGGCGAAAGCCTCCGCGAGCATGTCGAGAGCGTGAAGCGTAACCGTCGACTGAACCAACTACTTGGCGATCTCGAGCTGCCGGTGACGCTGGACGATACCGAACTCGGTACGCCGAATCGCGAAGAGATCGAGAATCTTTTCGACGCGTTGGAATTCAACACCCTGCGTAAACGACTCTTCGACCACTTTGCGGCAGCGGAAGAAGAGACACAGGTGGAGGTCGCGGAAATCAATGAGATTTCCGTGGCCAGTGTCGCGGAGCTCAAAGAGCTCCTATCCGCTGGCAAAGATCAGCGCATTACCGTACACCTCGCGGTGGTTGGTGGTGAGCTGGTTGGTCTGGCTCTCTTCCGGGAATTGGATGGATGCTGGCTCGAACTTGGGGCGTTGGATGAACCGCGCCGTGCCGTGCTCTCCGAGTTCCTAGCCGATGAGAATCAGCCTAAGGTGCTCCATGACTCCAAGGCCGCGATGCACCTGTTGCACCAGCACGGCCTGACACTGGCCGGCATTGCCGACGACACGCTGATCAGCGCCTACCTGATCCAACCGGATCGCCGGAGCCACGAGCTTGCCGATCTGGTGCAGTACCATCTGGGCTACGCGCTGGCGAAGCCTCCGGCACCGAAGGCCGGTGAACTCGACCTGCAGCTGAGCGGTGATTTGGCCGAGCCAACTCTGCGTCAGGCCCAGGCGGTGCACGACCTTTCGGCGTACCTGGACACCGAAATGGCGCAGAAGCACGCCGACGCATTGGCCCGCGACATGGAATTGCCACTGATTCCGGTGCTCTTCGACATGGAGCAAGCTGGTGTGGCCGTGAGCCGCGAACGCCTGCTGGAGCTGCGCGAGCACTTCACGACCCTGGTCGAGCGTGCCACGGCTGGAGCCTATGCGGCGATCGGCCATGAGGTTAACCTCTCGAGCCCCAAGCAGCTGCAGGTGGTGCTGTTCGAAGAGTTGCAGTTGCCGAAGACCAAGAAGATCAAAACCGGGTACACCACCGACGCCGAATCCTTGCAGGACTTGTTGATCAGCACCGAACATCCGTTCCTGGTGGCGCTGATGGAGTACCGCGACGCCAGCAAGCTACGTCAGACGGTGGATGGTCTGCTGAAGTTCGTCACCCAAGACGGACGGATTCACACCACCTACGCACAGACCGTAGCGGCCACCGGCCGACTCTCCAGCCTGAACCCGAACTTGCAGAACATCCCGATTCGCTCCGAGCAGGGCCGACGCATTCGCGATGTGTTCGTCGTCGGCGAAGGCTACGAAACCCTACTGACCGTGGACTACTCGCAGATCGAAATGCGTATCATGGCGCACCTATCCGGTGACGAGGGTCTGATCGAGGCCTACCAGAACGGCGAGGATCTGCACCGCTATGTCGGCTCGCGCGTCTTTGACGTCGCTCCGGAAGATGTCACCTCGGAGATGCGCTCGAAGGTCAAGGCGATGAGCTACGGCTTGGCCTACGGGTTGAGTTCCTTCGGCTTGTCCAAGCAGCTTAAAATTTCCGTCGACGAAGCGCGCACGCTGATGAAGGACTACTTTGATCGATTCGGTGCCGTGCGCACCTATCTACGTTCCGTGGTGGAGCAGGCACGTCGTGATGGCTACACGGAAACGATCTTCGGGCGTCGTCGCTACTTGCCAGAGCTGAACAGTTCGGACCGTAACCTGCGTCAGATCGCTGAACGCGCCGCGCTGAACGCGCCGATTCAGGGCTCCGCGGCCGATCTGGTGAAGATCGCCATGCTCAATGTCGACCGGCGGCTTCGCGAAGGAAAGTTCTCCTCGCGGATGCTGCTCCAGGTCCATGACGAACTCGTCGTGGAAATCGCCCCGGGCGAATTGGACGCGGTGACCGAGCTGGTGACCTATGAGATGGAGCATGCCGCGCAACTTCGGGTACCGCTTGACGTGCAGCCCGGTACCGGTGCCACCTGGCACGATGCGGCCCACTAAGGAGAAATAGATGAGCGTTTCCGAAGAGTTCGAAACCCAGGTGCGCCGCGCCGATGACCCAAGTTCAGATACGGCCGGTGTTGTCGAACAGTTCCAGCGTGCCACCGCTATCGGATTCCATGAGGCGGTGACCGAGGCCGCAGGCCGCGAGGTTTTCTTAAAGATCGCCCGTGCTCAGCGTCTGCTGATGCGGATGGTATTTGACCGCTCGGCGTCGCCCGAGAGTCGGCATGCCGAAGATCCGGTGCTGACCTACGCCGGATTCGGTGGACGACTAAATGCCGGGGGAGCGAACCCGGTACCGGTGCATAAGATCACGGCCGTCACCGTGAGTCCGGCCTACCGCCGCAAGGGATTGCTTTCGCAGCAGATCGCTGCCGATCTGCGGGAGGCTGCCGAGCAGTACCCGTTGGCGGTACTGACTGCCAGCGAGGCGGGGATTTATGGACGGTTCGGCTTTGGCGCGGCCAGCTACCGGGCCGCCTTTACCGTGCACTGCCGACAGGGTCTGGAACTACGTTTCCCCGTGCCTGGTCGCGTGGAAGAAGTCACCGGCCAGCGGATGGACGGCGCCTTTCAGGAGTTGGCCGAACGGACCCTGCATAGCAGTTTCGGTGCCGTGGATGCCGCTCCCTTCGACGAGGGATACCTGCTGGGGCAGTGGGACGGATGGGATACCCTCACCGAGCCGAAGAACTTACGCTGGGCCGCCTATCGGGATGAGCACCAACAAATCACTGGGATGGTGTGCTACAAGTACGCCGATCATCAGGGCGCCGACACCATGCAGATCCGCGGCCTAGTGGCGAGCACAGCACAAGCACGGGTCGCCTTGCTGCAGCATCTGGCCAACCACGACCTGATCGAACAAATCCGCGGCTCGGGCCCGGTGCACGAACCCTTGCGGCTTCAGCTACGCGACGAGCGCCAATACACCGTGCGGTCGCTGGAGGACTCGTTGTGGTTGCGCGTGCTCAACCCGGTGGCCGCGCTCACGGCACGCGGATACGTCAACGACGGACGCTTGCTTGTAAACGTCGCCGACCGTTTAGGCATTGCGGAAGGAATCTATCTGCTCGAAGTCACCAGCGGCCAGCCAACGGTCTGCCGCGTTGCCGCCGAGGAATATGGCGAGCTGCCGATGCTCAGCCTTGATGTGGCGGAACTGGGCAGGTTGTATCTGGGCCAGTGGTCGATCGGGGATCTGCTCGAGGCGGGTGCCGCGACATGGCGCACCGGGGCCGATGAATCGAGCGCACGGCGGATTTTCGAGGCGCACAGCACGCCGTATACGCCGTTCGAATTCTAGCGGCGGGATGTGTCGAGAATTACCCCGAGAATGTCTCGGGGCGATCCGACTTGACTTTGACCGCGCGCAGTGGTGCGCGTAGGATGGATAAGTGTGCCGTGGCTTTGCCATGCACGCCCCTAAGCAGTACACACCTCGAAATTCCGGGACTTCCGGGGTTTCGACTGACCATAAACTATCCACATCGGAGTCCCTACTACATGACCATCACCTCGAACGAGAACAACAGCGCACCTGTCGTTGCCATCAACGACATTGGAACTGCTGAGGACTTCTTGGCCGCCGTCGATGCCACCATCAAGTACTTCAACGATGGTGACCTCGTCGAAGGCACCGTCGTCAAGGTTGACCACGACGAGGTCCTGCTCGACATCGGTTACAAGACCGAAGGTGTCATCCCTTCCCGCGAGCTTTCCATCAAGCACGACGTTGATCCGGGCGAAGTTGTCACCGTTGGTGACAACGTCGAAGCCCTCGTGCTGACCAAGGAAGACAAGGAAGGCCGTCTGATCTTGTCCAAGAAGCGTGCTCAGTACGAGCGTGCTTGGGGCGATATCGAAAAGATCAAGGAAGAGGACGGCGTCGTTACCGGTACCGTCATCGAGGTTGTCAAGGGTGGCCTCATCCTGGACATCGGCCTGCGCGGCTTCCTGCCGGCATCGCTGGTCGAGATGCGTCGCGTACGCGATCTGGCCCCTTACATCGGCCAGGAGATCGAAGCCAAGATCATCGAGCTGGACAAGAACCGCAACAACGTTGTGCTGTCCCGCCGTGCATGGCTCGAGCAGACCCAGTCCGAGGTTCGTTCGACCTTCCTCAACAAGCTGGAGAAGGGCCAGGTTCGCCCGGGCGTCGTCTCCTCCATCGTCAACTTCGGTGCCTTCGTGGACCTGGGTGGCGTGGACGGTCTGGTCCACGTTTCCGAGCTGTCCTGGAAGCACATCGACCACCCGTCCGAGGTTGTCGAGGTTGGCCAGGAAGTCACCGTCGAGGTTCTCGAGGTCGACCTGGACCGCGAGCGCGTCTCGCTGTCGCTGAAGGCTACCCAGGAAGATCCATGGCAGACCTTCGCCCGCACCCACGCCCTGGGCCAGGTTGTGCCGGGTAAGGTCACCAAGCTGGTTCCGTTCGGTGCGTTCGTGCGCGTCGAGGACGGCATCGAGGGTCTGGTTCACATCTCCGAGCTGGCTGTGCGCCACGTCGAGCTGGCCGAGCAGGTTGTCTCCGTGGGCGACGAGCTGTTCGTCAAGGTCATCGACATCGACCTGGAGCGCCGCCGCATCTCGCTGTCGCTCAAGCAGGCTAACGAGGGCGTTGACCCAGAGGGCACCGAGTTCGACCCGGCGCTGTACGGCATGGCTGCCGAGTACGACGAAGAGGGCAACTACAAGTACCCAGAGGGCTTCGACCCGGAGTCCAACGAGTGGCTCGAGGGCTTCGAGACCCAGCGCGCTGCTTGGGAGGCACAGTACGCTGCCGCTCAGGAGCGTTGGGAAGCTCACAAGAAGCAGGTTGCCGCTGCTGTTGCAGCCGACGCTGCTGCCGAGCCGGTAGCCGCCGAAGCCGCACCGGCTTCGTACTCCTCGGAGGCTCCAGCCACCGACGCAGGCACCCTGGCTTCGGATGAAGCACTGGCTGCCCTGCGTGAGAAGCTGACCGGCAACTAATTGTTGACCGCTCACTCTCGTTGAGCATCGCCGAAAGGCCCAACCCGTCGCGGGTTGGGCCTTTCGTTTATTCCGTGGACGGTGATCGTCCGGTGCCGTCGGCCGTAGCGCCGGGGTCGACGGTCACGATGGGAGGCGCCTCGGGTGCTCGAGGCTCGGTTGCGGAAAGCTCGAATGCTCGCTGGTTGATCCGGTTGCGACGTGGCTTTTGCTCCGGATCTTGGTAGCGCGGCAGGATGACCATCGGCAGCCCGTGGTTGGGCAAGGCAGTAATCAGCCCGGCGTGGATATCCATATGGTGTGTTTTGCAGACGCACATTCCGTTCGCGACCGAGGTCGGGCCACCACGCGACCACCACTGAATATGGTGGATTTCGCACAATTCCACCGGCACGGTGCAGCCAGGCACCACGCACCCTCGGTCTCGTGCCTTGATTGCCCGTCTCATGGCGCGCGGGAACTGCCTGCCGGCGCGCCCAATATCCAACACTTCGCCGCGGGACCCGAGCACCAGCGGGATGATTTGTGCCTTCGCTAGCACCTGCCGGAGTTCGGCGGCCGTCAGATTCAAGCCATGTTCGGTGACACCGGCCGAATCCGCCAAGCCAAGTAGCTCGTCGAGTTTCAAATGCACGATGACGGTGGGTCTCACTAGCGCCGAAGGGGCTGGCGATTCGACCGGTGACGTTGCGGGGGCCAGGGGCGACACATCGTCTGGATTGGAAGTCTCAGCGGTGCCGTCCGCCAGATCTTGCTCGCCTTCGGCGCAGTGGAGTGCAGTGCCGGCCGAAAGCTTGCGAAGATCAAACTGGAGCAGATTCAGCAGAGCCTTGAGCCGGCGTTGACCAACACTTGGCTCACGCATGGGCTTCCAGAGCCCGAGGTTGGCTTCGGCCGGAGTGAGGAAATCGGGGTACTCGCTCGGTGCCGCAGCGGTGCCGTCCGGTACCGGTTGGCGGCTTGCGCTACCTGCCTTGGTCCGCGGGTTGTCGGCCTGAACGATGAGCGACTCGAGAACCTCGGCGTCGCTGGCCTGAACCAGAAGCTCGTAGTGCTGCAGACCATGTTTTTCGCCGCGGCGGAAGAGCCCGGCCTCGACGCTCGGATCTTGGGTGAGGCGTTGGGTGCGTGCCGCCTTGAAGAGTTTGTTCAGTTCGCTCGTGCGGGTGCGCAGATCCGGTTCGTCGAGTAGTTCGTCGGCGGCCTTCTCGACGAGTTTGCCGCTCGTTGTCAGCGCCGTAGCGCCCGGGAGCTCGCTTTCGTCGGCCGAACGGGTTTCGAGCTTGGCGAGCCGGCGGGCGAGGTTGAGGGCCTGTTGCGGCGGGTAGGTTTTGTCGTGGAAACGTTGCGCAATGCGGGTAAATTGCGGTCCGCACGGGTTTGCGTGCATATCGAACTGGCCGATGACGTAGTGGGCGTCGTCGATGCGCCGTTGGGCTGCGAAACCGTCGATGGTGAGCCAAGCGCTCAATAACGCGGCGGGATCCTTGCACGTTGCTCGGCCCGTGCAACGCCGTGGCGGCTGCCGAAGTTCCGGAAGGGTGCCGCGCTGTTCACAGGCGCGCAGTTCCTCGAGTTCGTCGGCCTCCAAGGTGTGCGCCTGGGTGCTTTCCACGAGGTGGGCAGACTGAATCTGAAGCCGCGTGCTGCTGTGGTGCAGCGATTCGGCGAGGCCGGCCAGCAGCAGCGCGGTGCGTGGATCGTCGACCGGCAAGGTACTGAGCGTTTGTCCAATGTCCACCGCCAGACGTGCCAGGCGCAGTTGGTCCTCGGCTTCGAGCCGCCCGGGGGTTGCAAGAACCTGCCCGAGCAGCTCGATTGCTTCGGTGCACGTGCGCTGCTGCATGAGCCAAGTACACCGCACAAACTAGCTGGATCCCGTAGACGGTGGGCGCACTGTGGATAAGCGCGGGGGAGGTGCGCTGAAAACGGTGTGGTTAGCGTCGGCGGGTTGAAAGGGTGAGGGTGAACTTCTCGTTACGTGCCAGCTGCTGGGTGGGACCGACTCGCCGGGAGAGCTCGGCGCGATAGCGCAGATGCGAGTTGTAGACGCAGATCAGTCGGCCACCGTCACGCAGCACACGGGCCGCGTCGTCGATAAGTTTCAACGCAATGCCCGCGTGCACCGTATTGCCCATATGGAACGGGGGATTCAGGGTGATCAGTGAGGCCGACGCGTCGGGCCATGAGCTCAGCGCGTCGTCCTGCCGCGCCTCGATCCGCGCCGCAAGACCGTTGGCCGCGGCACCGGCCCGGGTGGCGTGCACCGCGGCCGCCGAATGATCGCTGGCGGTGACTTCCAGCCCCGGGTAGCGCAGCGCGGCGACGATACCGATGCTGCCGTTGCCGCACGCCAGATCCAACAGCCGGGGTTCGTCGTCCAAGTCCGGTAGGTGTTCGAGCAGTAGCCGGGTGCCCGGGTCGAGTCGGGCCTGCCCAAAGGTCTGCGCCCCGGCGATCAGGGTGAACTGCGTGTCGCCGACCCGGTGGGTGCGGCGCTGCGGATACTGCGGCTCGGGAAGTGCGCTGCGTGGGGTTCGGCAGCTGAGCACCCGGGACTTCTGACGAGCCAGCGAGACGTCCACGCGCTCGAACATCGTGGCCAAGACCTCGTTCATGCTCAGGTTCATATGTTTAATGCGCCCGCCCGCGTGCACCACCACCTCGGCCGAAGCCAGCGAGGCAATCAGGTGTGCGTATTCCTGCAGGACATCCAGACCACGGGGCAAGGGGAGCAGCACGAGTTCGGCGCCGCGCACCGTATCCTCCGGGTCCCGGAAGTCCACACGCGTCAGCCAGTCGGGTCGCAGCCGCTCAAGGTTTGCCGCGATGGAGCGGCGTGCGGTGAGCGCATCGGTGTGCACCACCACTCGCTTGGCCCCGGCCTCCAAGGCGCCAAGGGTGAGGGCACCGTAATGGTCCCCGAGCACCGCCACGGTGTCCGGCCACTGGTGCACCGTATCGAGGATGAGCCGGTCGGCGGCGTCGACGGCATGCAGGTTCTCGGCTTCGACGTCGGGCCAACGGCGTAGCGAATCGAGCACAGAGGTCACGGTAGGTCCACCCATCGTTGATCGAGATAGTTCAAGGTGCCGGTCCCGGCGGTCAGTGAGGCGATATGGGTTTCCAACGTCTCCTTGCGCCCGGGCTCGTCGGCGATGGCCAGCATGAGCTGCGCGCTCTCGGGATGCCAGGTGGTCTCGCCCACCTGGAAGCCAGCGGCGCGTAACTCGTTTTCGTAGCGCGGTGCCTGCGCGTGCGTGGTGTCCAGCGTGTAACGATGCATGCGCTGAACTCGCAAGAGCTGCGCCTGTTCCAACGCTTGGGAGACCGAATCCGAATAGGCGCGAACCAGCCCGCCGGCGCCGAGCTTGATACCGCCGAAGTAGCGCACGCAGACCGCGACGATATCCGATAGGTCGGTGCCCTGCCCGGTGTCGCGTTTGGTCAGCGCCTCCAGCATCGGGATGCCAGCGGTCCCCGAGGGTTCGCCGTCATCGCTGGAACGTTGCACCATGCGGTCCGCGCCGAGTACGAATGCACTGCAGTGGTGCCGGGCGTCGAAGTAACTTTTGCGCAGTTCGGCAACCAGTTCGCGCGCGGCTGGTTCGTCGCTCACCCGGCGCAGGTAGGTGATGAACCGCGAACGTTTGATCTCCACCTCGTGGAGAACATCCGTGGCGATCGTTGTATAGCGGCTGGCCGCCGGGTTTTCGCTACTCACCTAACCAGTTTAGTAGTCTTGGGGACATGATCCATGTGGGACTGACCGGAGGCATCGCCTCGGGGAAATCGACGGTAGCGCAGCGCCTGGTTGAACTGGGGGCGGTGTTGATCGACGCCGACGCCATTGCCCGGGCCGTGGTGTTGCCCGGCACGCCCGGACTCGCGGCGATTTGCGAACGCTTCGGCGAGAAGGTGTTAGGGCCCGATGGTTCGTTGGACCGGCCGGCGCTGGGAAGCCTCGTGTTTGCCGACCCGCAGGCCCGCGAGGCGTTGAATGCGATCGTGCATCCGCTGGTGAGGGCGGAGGCGACTCGGCAACGTGAGGCCGCGCTCGCCGCTGAGGTCGTGGTGGAAGACATACCCTTGTTGGTGGAAACCGGACAGGCCGAACGTTTCGATAGCGTGTGGGTCGTCGTGGCGCCGCGTGAACTACGGATTGCGCGGATGCTTGAGCATCGGGCGATGACCCGTCAGGAGGCCGAAGCTCGAATCGACGCGCAGGCCTCCGACGAGCAGCGTGCCGCGGTTGCCGACGTGCTGTTGCAGAACGACGGGAGCCTTGAGTCCCTGCGTGATCAGGTGGACGCGAACTTCCAGGTGCTGGTGAGCGCATGAAACTAACTCTGAGTATTTCGCGATGGGCGATGTTTGGCTGTTTTGCCGTGTCGCTGGTGATCTGGCTCGGCTTTGGTGCACGTGACGAGTTCGGGGCTAGCGAGGGGCCCTATTCGGCGCGCGTTTACGTGGCTGGGTGGCTGGCGCTGGCCGGTGTGCTCAGCGCAACGGTGCTGGCCGTGACGTTCTATGCGCGCTTTATTACTCGGGCCGCCACTCGTGCCGCGACCCGTCAACTCCGGCGTCGACGGTAGGGCAGCAACGAACCCCAGAGGACCGGCGACGAAAAACACCTGAGGCCACGGTGGTAGCTGGCTAGGAACGGTACGACTTGGGGGATGGCGTGGTTATGCTGGAACCATGAGTCTTGCGCAACCGATTAAGCGTGTCGTCGCCCCGTTCGAGGTCATCAGCGAATATGAGCCGGCCGGTGATCAGCCGCAGGCCATTGCCGAACTAGCCGAACGGCTTAACGCCGGTGAAAAGGACATCGTCTTGCTCGGTGCCACGGGTACCGGTAAGTCGGCCACCACCGCGTGGCTCGTCGAAAAGGTCCAGCGTCCGACGCTCGTGCTGGTGCAGAACAAGACCCTAGCCGCCCAGCTGGCCAATGAGTTCCGCGAGCTTATGCCCAATAATGCGGTGGAGTATTTCGTTTCCTATTACGACTACTACCAGCCCGAAGCCTATGTGCCGCAGACCGATACCTTTATCGAGAAGGATTCCTCGATTAACGAGGAAGTTGAACGCCTGCGCCACTCGGCAACGAACTCCCTGTTGACGCGCCGCGACACCATCGTGGTTGCCACGGTTTCTTGTATTTACGGTCTGGGTACCCCGGAAGAGTATGTGGCAGGGATGGTGACCGTCGCGAAGGGCATGGAGCTCAACCGCGATGATATGTTGCGCCAATTCGTGGCCATGCAGTACACCCGCAACGACATGGACTTCCACCGGGGAACTTTCCGGGTACGGGGCGATACGGTCGAGATCATCCCCATGTACGAGGAACAGGCGTTGCGCATCGAGTTCTTTGGCGATGAGATCGAGGCCATCTACACCCTGCACCCGGTGACCGGTGAAGTGATCCGCGAAGAAAACGAAATGTATATCTTCCCGGCCAGCCACTATGTCGCCGGCGCCGAACGCATGGGCAAGGCGATCAAGAGCATTGAAAATGAGTTGGGGGAGCGCCTGCGCGAACTCGAATCGCAAAATAAGCTCGTCGAGGCCCAACGGTTGCGCATGCGCACCACCTATGACCTGGAAATGATGGAGCAGATGGGCTTCTGCAATGGCATCGAGAACTACTCGCGCCATATTGACGGCCGCGAGGCCGGCAGCGCCCCACACTGTTTGCTGGACTTCTTCCCGGACGATTTTCTGCTGGTGATCGACGAGTCGCACGTCACCGTGCCACAGATCGGTGCGATGTATGAGGGCGATATGTCCCGTAAACGCACCCTGGTAGAGCATGGGTTCCGGCTTCCCTCGGCGATGGATAACCGCCCGCTGAAGTGGGATGAGTTCTTGGAACGCATCGGGCAGACGGTCTATCTCTCCGCGACCCCGGGCAAGTACGAACTGGGCAAGTCCGACGGTTACGTCGAGCAGATTATCCGCCCAACCGGATTGATCGATCCGGAGATCATCGTCAAACCCACCAAGGGTCAGATCGATGATTTGCTGGATGAGATCCGTAGCCGCGTGGCGCGCGACGAGCGTGTTCTGGTGACCACGTTGACCAAGCGTATGGCCGAGGATCTTACCGACTATTTGACCGAACATCAGGTGCGTGTGCAGTACCTTCACTCGGATGTGGACACGATCCGCCGTGTGGAGCTTTTGCGCGAACTGCGTATGGGTTCCTTCGATGTGCTGGTCGGTATTAACCTGTTGCGCGAGGGTTTGGATTTGCCAGAGGTCTCCCTGGTGGCGATCCTCGACGCCGATAAGCAGGGATTCTTGCGTTCGGCGACGTCGTTGATTCAGACCATTGGCCGTGCTGCACGTAACGTCTCTGGCCAAGTCATCATGTATGCCGACAAGATCACCGACGCCATGGATCAGGCCATCGAGGAAACCAACCGACGTCGAGCGATCCAGCGTGCCCACAACGAAAAGCACGGCATCGACCCGCAACCCTTGCGTAAACGGATCGCCGACATCACCGACCAGTTGGCGCGAGAAGACGCCGACACTCAGGAACTGCTGAACAATAATCGTTTGGCGAAGAACGCCAAGCGTAGCTCGGCATCATCGACCATCCGCAAGGACGGGCTTGCCGCGGCCCCGGCCGAGGACCTGTTGACACAGATCGAGCAGATGACCGAGCAAATGCACGCGGCAGCAGCGGAGCTGCAGTTCGAACTCGCGGCCCGGTTGCGCGACGAGGTGGCCGAGCTGAAGAAAGAACTGCGCCAGATGACGGATGCGGGCCACGCGTAGCGCGACGTAAATATTCCGCTGAGGGTGGGCGTGGGCAGGGCGATGAGCTTTGCCCACGCCCATTTTTATTTCGAGGACTAGTAGGGCCGCGGAGCAATCTGGGGTCGGAACGGCTGCTGTGCCCAGCCCCGCTGTGCCTTTTATGCCGGCGTGGAGCTGCGGTCGATGCCCATGTGCTCTCTTGCGGTGCTCGCCGAGGCACGTCCGCACTCTAGCCACACACGAGGGCAATTGCTCGGATTCAGCAGTCTAGGGGCGGTAGTTTAACCTAAAAATTTTGGTTGCCTCTTGCTCAGTGCAACTATGTGCAAACTCGCCAAAATATTAATGTTTCCATCTTTTTGATTATTTCTGCCCAGTGATAGCGCTGCTAATTAGCCAGCGTAATTATCCAAGAGTTAACGAAAAGTATTGACCCTTGTGACCCAAGTTGCATAGTGTCGGCGGTGAAGTTGCCACTACACAGGTGCTTCACAGTAATTTGCATCCTGCACGTTGAGTCGGCTTCCACCCCGAGATGCGTGCAGTGGAGAAGATGGAGAATAGAATGACGAGCAAGTTTGCGCAGGTCCGTAAGAAGTGGCTACGAGCTTCGACGGCGACGGCGGCTGCAGCGACGCTGGTTGTTGGCGGTGGCCTAGCGGCTGCCCCGGCAGGCAATGCCGCCGGCGAGCACGACGGGCATGGCGGCGGCGATGCATGTGAGTTCTTCCTAGAGCATATGTGGGCCAACGAGGATGGCATTCCCGCTCTCGGAAGCTTCGCTCACATCAACGAGTACCACACGGATCCGGCCTACGAGAACCTGGTCCTGTCGCTGGCCAGTGGTGCTATCGGCAACTCCGAAATGCCAATCATCGATATCTACGGTGGGCCACTCGGTTGGATTCCCGTCTTTAATCCTTCCCACGTCAAGGGGCATAACACCGACTATGTCACGCTACTGACCTCGTGCGGAGGAATCGGCATTCCGCTCGACAGCAACGACCTGACGACCTTGAATGTGCCTTCCGCCGAGGAGCTCGCGGATCTCTCGGACCTGATCATCCCCGGCCTGCCCTCCCCGGAAATGATTACCGATCCCGAATACCTGTGGAAGACCACGGACGCCTCGGCCATTTTGCAGCGCGTCACTCCTGAGACGCTGACCAATATGGAGGAGTACAAGAACTTCGCCGGTGATCACTTCGACACGTGGCGACTGCTGTGGGAAACCGCCTTGGAAGATGTCTCCAACGGCAACCCCACTGGCATCCTTGAGATTCTAAAGATCACCGACAATATCAATACTCTCGAGTCGCTGTCCTCCGTGGTCGGAGACGACACCACCGACGGGCTGCTCGGCGGCGACCTGGTTGGCGGCCTGCTCGGTGGCGATGCCCTGGGTGGTCTACTGGGCGGTGGATCGACCGACGATCTGCTGAGCCTCGATGCAGTCACTCAATTGCTGGGTGAGGAAGGCCTGTCGGAGCTGCTAAATGCCGACCAGCTCTCCGGCCTGCTGTCTTTGATCAACCAGATCGAAAGCCCCGATGCCTCGGCGCAGAGCGAATTTACGGTCTTGCTTGAGGGCGCTGCCGACGCTTCGGGTAAGGGTCAGTGCCAGGGCACCCTGAGTGAGAACACCTTCTCGATTTCCTGCCTGTATGCGGGTATGGACTCGGCCGTGACCTCGGCTTCGATCGACACCGGCGATGGTGAGTTGGAGCTAGCCGTGAGCGGTAACACCAGTGGTGGCGCCGCGGGTTCCTACGAGCTCACTGCCGAGCAGGTTGCGGCGCTGAAGTCCGGCAAGTTCACGGTCAACGTGCACACCACCAGCTCGTCCGCTGCGGCGATCAGCGGGGCCGTGAAGCCTTGCTAGTCAGCGTGGAAACTCGGTAATACCCAGTAAGTTCATTGGGTTCTACCTGTGGGGCGCGATCCGGAATCCTCCGGTCGCGCCCCATGCTTTTGTCGAAACCCTGCTGGTTAGTCAGCCGATGTGGTCGCGCTGTCATGTACTAGACAGGCGCAGGTCGCCGTGCGGTACACTGGATTATCGTGCGTAGGGGAGTATCCCTAAAGCGCTGTGAACGTCAACACGTGGCTCAACGACGAGGCACCGGGCGCAGCGGCCGTGGAATTAGACCACGGTGGAGAGACTTGCGGATCATTGCCAACCCTTTAGTACGAAAGGCGGTCGTCCGTGGGTCATACCGGACTGACGCTCCAATTCGAAATCATTTCTCTTGCGGTTCTCTGCCTGATTCTGCTGGCCGACTTGCTCTATGTCGTCAAGCGCCCGCATGAGCCATCCATGAAGGAAGCTGGCCTATTCGTCGGCTTCTATATCGCTCTCGCGATAGCCTTCGGTGCGCTGCTTTGGTGGCAGGCGGGCCCAGATATCGGCCAGGAATTCTACGCTGGCTGGGTCACCGAATACTCGCTATCCATTGATAACCTCTTTGTCTTTATCATCATCATGACCCGCTTTGCGGTGCCGCGAAAGTATCAGCAAGAGGTGCTGATGTTCGGCATCATCATCGCGCTGATTCTCCGTGCGATTTTCATTCTGCTGGGCGCTGCCGTGATCGAGCACTTCTCGTGGGTGTTCTACATCTTCGGTGCCTTCCTGCTGTGGACAGCATGGCATCAGTTGAAGGATGAGGACGACGAAGATGAGGAAAGCGGCCTGGTCAAAAAGCTGACCGCCAAATTGCCGGTCTCTAAGGACTACGACGGCGCCAAGTTGCGCACCGTTGTTGATGGCAAGAAGCTGTTCACCCCGATGGTCATGGTCTTCATTACCATCGGCATGACCGACCTGCTCTTCGCGGTGGACTCGATTCCGGCGATCTTCGGCCTTACCCAGTACGCGTTCATCGTGTTTACTGCGAACATCTTCGCGCTAATGGGTCTGCGGCAGTTGTACTTCCTGCTCGGCGGCCTCATGAACCGACTCGTGTTCTTGAAGCACGCACTTTCCTTCATCCTCGCGTTCATCGGCGTGAAGCTGGTCTTCCACGCAATGCATGAGAACGAACTGCCGTTTATTAATGGCGGCCATGGGATCGAGTGGGCTCCGGTTATTCCGACCAACATATCGCTGCTGGTCATTCTGGGCACCATCGTGGTGGCAACCATTCTCTCGCTGTGGACCCCGTGGGGTCGTCGCGCGGCGGAGAAGGCCGCGACCCATGCGATTGAGCCGGAGAAAAATGGCGCAAACGACGGGCACTAACCCCTAACCGTTGCGGTAGCTTAGGCGGCCCGAACGTTCACCACGTTGAACGTTCGGGCCGCCTTTGTGTTTTCTCACAGTAATTTGCATAGCTAGGCTATGTATTTTGCGTTATAGTTGAAACATGCCAACTAAACGATCGGGCGTCTCGTCCGTTACCGACGACACCGCCGAGAGAGTATCCCGTGTTGCCGGGTCTATTTCCCGCTACCTCGGCCGCATCGTGGGAGACGGACGCTCGGTTTCCGCCTGGCGCGTGCTGGGCACGCTGGCCACGTCGGGGCCACGCCGGATCGGCGACCTTGCCACCGATGAACGCATCGCGCAACCCACAATGACCTCGCTGATTTCTCGGCTCGAGGCCGAGGGGCTTGTGCGCAAGGTGCCTGATGATCATGATCGTCGCGCCCTCCTTGCCGAGCTCACCGAACGTGGGCATGAAGAGGTTTTGGCCTACCGGCACCGTGCCGCGGCCGCCCTCGATTTCGCCATGGATGGGCTCTCGGCCGAAGAATTTGACCTACTGGCCCGAAGCGCCGGAATCCTTGAGCACGTGGCCGGTCGTTTACAAGAGCATGCTTTGAGCGAGAAAAACTACGCAACCGGAAAATGAGTACTAACGAATGAGTGACACGACGCAGAAGCAGCCATCGCTGCTTAAACAGCCGAGTTCCGTGTGGGCAATTGCCTTTGCCTGCATGGTCTCCTTCATGGGAATTGGCTTGGTCGACCCAATCTTGCCCGCTATCAGCCGGGCCCTTGAGGCATCCCAGTCGCAGACCATGTTGCTTTTTACCAGCTACCTGTTCATCACCGGGTTGGCCATGTTCTTCACCAGCTGGGTCTCCGGCCACATTGGCGTCAAGAAGACGCTCGTGGTGGGACTCGTGCTGATCGTAGTCTTCGCCGCGCTGGCTGGAGCCAGTGCAGATGTGAATCAGATCCTCGGGTTCCGTGCCGGCTGGGGACTGGGTAACGCGCTGTTCCTTTCCACGGCGCTGGCGGCAATCGTCGGGGCCGCCAGCGGCGGCAGCCGGCAGGCCATCGTGCTTTACGAAGCAGCGCTGGGCATTGGCATGGCCGTCGGACCGCTTCTCGGCGGTGCCCTAGGAACCTTGTCGTGGCGTGGCCCGTTCTTCGGCACGGCCGCATTGATGGCCATCGCCCTCATCGCTATTGTGGCCTTCTTGAGATTGCCCAAGGACGCACCGGCCCCGGCCAAGATTTCGATCACCGCAAGTTTCCGCGCCCTGCGTAACCCGGCGCTGTTGGCCTTGTCGATTACCGCCCTGTTCTACAACTTCGGATTCTTCGTGTTGCTGGCCTACACCCCGTTCCCGCTAGAAGCTGCGGCTAAGGCGATGGGCATGGACTTCGGGGCCACCGAACTGGGCTTCGTCTTCTTTGGCTGGGGTTTGGCGCTGGCAATTACCTCGGTCATTGTTGCACCACCGGCCACCCGCCGCTTCGGCCTGCGTCCGGTGCTCTTCACGATGCTTGCGGCCTTGGCTATTCTGCTGGGCTTGATGGCGATCTTCCATGCGCAGCTCGTCGCGCTGATCGTGCTCGTGGTTATCGCCGGACTGGTTCTGGGCATCATGAATACGGCGTTGACCGAAGCAGTGATGGAGGCCACCGACTTGCCACGTAACGTGGCCAGTAGCACCTACTCGGGCGTGCGTTTTCTCGGTGGTGCGGTGGCGCCAGCCGTGGCAGGCCCACTGGCCACGGCGGCTGGGGCCGCAGCCCCTTACTGGCTAGGCGCCGGGGCCGTCGTTGTGGCGATCGTGGTTCTGATCTTGGCGGGACACAAACTTAGCCATATCGGTACCGCGCATGAGACGCGTGAAGAAGTCGTGCAGGATGTTCTCGTGGGTGACGCGTAGCCGCGGTCCAGCTTGAAATCGGGCCGGCAGGCACCTTCCAATAGGGTGCCTGCCGGCCCTTTCCATACCCCGAGACATCAGTGACTAATGGTTTGGTGTTCCGGGCTGCCTGCTGACAGGTCGCCGGTGGACGCCGAACGGACTGAAGGCTTTAAATATCGCCGGATCTTAGCCTAAAGCGCAATGAAATCGTGGGTGCCCCATGTGGAGGTGCTCTAGGCAAAGGGCTCGCGTGCGGGAATGCGAGCGTGGACGGAGGATTCGGGTGACCGGTATCCGGCGAGTAGGCGGGAACAAGCCGCGGGGCGAGCGTCGAGAACCGGTAATTTCTCAAGGGTTCGGAATGCGGCACCCCGCAAAAGGGGCTGGCCGGCGAGGTAGCTAGGCACTGGGCCGTGCCCGGTAGGGTCGAACGCCCGGACCGGTAGCGTACCGATCCGGGCGTCGTGGTTAGTCGGAAGCAGTCGACCCGGGCTCCGACTCGTTGGTCATCGCGAGCAATTTGGCGAAGATCTTCGGTCCGTCTTGTCCGATGCCGTCGTGGTGGTAGTCCTTGGTCACCCAGGCTTTGAGTCCTCGAACCTGCTCGGCGGTGCGGAGAGACAGCTCGCGATCGACGTAGACGTCGTCGTGATACACCGCGGCGGCCACGGGCACGGTGTTCGTGGCCAGCACCTCGAGATCATAGAGCGGGGCAAATCCCTCGTGTTCGGCCAGAATTCGTGCCGTTTCTTCCAACGGTCGAAGAGCCGGATCCTCGGTAAAGTACCAGCGGTACACCATCTCGCCGGTCAAGAGGGGCGTTGGCGCGTGCGCACCGAAGGCCGGGAACTCCTCAAGGACTGCTTCGGCGGCCCAATTCGTGGCCTCGCCCTGAGCGTAAATACTCTCGTGGAGCACCGCGTAGAGCGGGTTGGAAGTGCGCGAGGCCTGCTCGTAGAGGGTGGCCAGAAAACTATCGGACAGGCGACGCCCGCCCGGGGTGTTAATGAAGGCTTCCTCGAAGACGAAATGCAACTGGTGCACCCGGGCATTACCGCCTAGGTACTGGCCCAGCATCTGCACCAGCGGGACGGTGACGCGGCGCCCGTCGGGCAGAAACTCGTCGTCATTATGGCGCACATGCTCGTAGATGGCGTGCAGGGTTTCGCGGTCTTGCGGGTACCAGGAGAAGTACTCCTCGTTGCGTTCGGCCATCCGCTGATAGGTGGCCCGATACACGGTGCGGGCATCGGCCTCCAGGGAGGCCAGCCCGCCGGTGACCAGGCACCGCGTCAGCGACTGCGGGGCCAGAGACAGGTAGGTCAGGGTGCAGAACCCGCCATAGCTCTGCCCGAGCGTGGACCACTGCTCGATGCCCAGGTGCTCACGCAATGCCTCGGCATCGCGGACAATCGAGTCCGCGCGGAAATGCATCAAATAGCGGGCCTGCGCCGCCGGATCTCCGCGGAGCCCGAGCGACTGTCGGTTCGCCGGGGTGGACAGGCCGGTGCCGCGCTGGTCGAGCAGCAGCACCCGGAAATGCTTCACCGCCTCTGAGAGCCACCCCGAGAGGGTGGCGGGGCGCGGGGACTTACCGCCCGGTCCACCCTGCAGATAGATCAGCCACGGCTTGTTCTGATCCACGCTGACCTCGCGCGCGAAGATTTCAATCTGCTCGCCAGTGGGCTGGGCATGGTCCAGCGGCACCATGAGACGGTGCTCGGTGACGGTCATACCTTCGTAGTTCATGAGCGTGCCGCCTGCACACCGCCGAGGGCTTCGAGTGCCGCACCGTCGAGCCGACGCGTGGTCCAACCGTCCATGGAGGATGCACCGAGTGCGTCGTAGAACTCGATGGCCGGGGTGTTCCAGTCCAGCACCGCCCATTCGACCCGGCGGTAGCCGCGGGACACCGCGATTTCGGCCAGGGTGCGCAACAGTGCCGCCCCGGTGCCGCGTCCGCGCTGGGATTCGCGCACGTAGAGGTCCTCGAGGTGGATGCCGTGGCGGCCCTCCCAAGTGGAGTAGGTCAGGTACCAGAGGGCGACGCCGACGATTTGACCCTCGTCCTCGGCCACATGGGCGAAGACCTGCGGGTTCGGGCAAAAGAGGTGGGCCTCCAGATCGGGAACGGTATTGCGCACCGCATCGGGTTCCCGCTCATAGTCGGCCAGTTCTTGGATGAGCTCAAGGATGTCGGCGCAATCGCCGATCTGTGCTTCGCGAATGGTTGCCATGTGTTCAAGCTTACTCCGCGCCGGGCGGCTAAAACGTCGGTGACCAGTCCTAAAGTGGACTGCATGATGGGCGGACACCATGCCATGAGCGGCGCAGCCGCGTGGCTGGCATTAACAACACCGGTAGCACTCGGCGCGGCACACCTGGGCTTCGGCGTACTCGAAACCAACCGTTGGGAGACCTTGGCCGGGGCCATTGTCTGTGCCGGTGCGGCGCTTTTGCCGGATGCCGATCATCATGGCGCCACCATCTCTCGCTCGTTGCCACCGATTTCGAATCTCATTACCCGGGTCATTGGCACGGTCTTTGGCGGACACCGCAACGGGACGCACTCCCTGCTCGGGGTGGGGTTTTTCGTCGCTTTGGCGTGGCTCGCCGACCGCTGGTCGATGCAGACCAGCGCCTTCGGGGTGATTTATCCGGGCGCGGCGCTCTTTAGTATCGTGCTGATTTCCTTCGCCGTGAAGACGATGAAATTCATGCCCGAGCTTCTGTGCTGGGTGATCGCGCTGTCCGCCGGCGCCTTCGTGGGGATGAACGCCCCAGCCGATCGCGCGTGGTTCCCCTTAGCGGTAGCGCTGGGTGTGATCGTGCATGTGCTGGGGGATATGCTCACCACCGGTGGCTGCAATCTGTTGTGGCCCATCAAGATCAAGTCCCCGCGATGGTTCCGCAAGATCCCCGGGATTGGCCTGTGCTGGAAGGGCAACGGGCGCATTGCGATCCCCGTGCTTGGCGACACCGGGTCACAAGCCGAATGGATGCTCGCCAGCGTGTTGACCTCCTACGTGGCGGTGGCGTTACTCGTCGCGTAACGCCACCGGGTGACGTTCGGTAATCAGCCCATGCGGCCGATGGAGGTCACCGTGAGTACCGGCGCCCCGGCTTCGTCGGAGGCATCCAGATCGACGTCGGCATTGATGCCCCAGTCGTGATCGCCGGCCGGGTCGGCGAAAATCTGCCGTACCCGCCAGGTGCGGCCCTCCTCGGTGACCAGGAACAAGTCGGCGGCGCGACCGGCCGGACCGTCGTCGATATCTTCATGCTCGTCGAAGTAGTCGTCCATGAATTCGGCCCACGCATCGGCATCGAAACCGGCCTCGCCATCGAGCTCGCCGAGCTCCTTATCCTTTTCGTCGGCAAAGAGCTTCACGCGGCGGAACATTTCATTGCGCACCATCACCCGGAAGGCACGACGGTTGGTGGTCAGCCGTTCGGGAGCCGGGGGAGTGATTTCCTCCTGATGCTCCTCCGGAACCTCGCCGCGACTGAGTTCCTCCCATTCGTCGAGCAGCGAGGAGTCAATCTGGCGAATCATCTCGCCGAGCCATTCGATCAGATCCTCGAGATCTTCGCGTAGCGAATCCTGCGGCACGGTCTGCCGCAGCGCCTTGTAGGCGTCGGTGAGGTAGCGCAAGAGCACGCCCTCGGAACGAGCCAACTGGTAGTACTGGACGAAGTCGGAGAAGCCCATGGCCCGCTCGTACATGTCACGCACCACCGACTTGGGAGCCAGTTCGAAATCGGCGAGCCACGGGGCCCCGGCCCGGTACTGTTCAAAGGCCGACTCGAGCCGTTCGGCCAAGGGCTGCGGGTAGCTGACCTCTTCGAGGGCGGCCATCCGGTCGTTGTATTCCAGACCTTCGGCCTTCATGGCGGCAATCGCCTCACCGCGGGCCTTCTTCTCTTGGCCGGAGAGCACCTGGCGAGGCTTCTCCAAGGTGGCCTCGATGGTGGACACCACATCTAGGGCATAGCTGGGGGAGTCCGGATCCAAGAGCTCAAGGGCCGCCAAGGCAAAGGGAGACAGCGGCTGGTTCAGCGCAAAGTTCGCCTGCAGGTGGACGGTGAGCTCATAGTAGTTCCCGAATCGGTCCGGCTGCTCGCGGCGCACCACGACCCCGGTGGCGATCAGTTCACGCAGAATGCCCAGGGCGCGCAACTTCAGTTTGCGCTGCGCCGACGGCGTTTCATGATTCTGGGTGAGCAGGCGCACCGCGGCCTCGAAGGCATTATCTTCGCGCTCGAGCAGGTTCAGCAGCATCGAGTGCGAGACCTGGAAGGAGGACTTCAGCGTCTCCGGAGGGGCGTCGACGATCTTCTCGAAGGTTTTCTCGCCCCAGGTCACGAATCCCTGCGGCGGCTTCTTCTTGGGGATCTGGCGGAGCTTGGTCGAACCCTCGCCATGCTTCTTAACGGCCTTTTCCATGGCCTTGTGGTTCTCGATCGCATGTTCCGGGGCCTGTACGAGCACGGTTCCTGCGGTGTCGAAACCGGCGCGGCCGGCACGCCCGGCGATCTGATGGAACTCGCGGGCGTTGAGGATACGGGTGCGGGTGCCGTCGAACTTCGACAGTGCGGTGATCACCACGGTGCGGATGGGCACGTTAATGCCCACCCCGAGGGTGTCGGTACCGCAGATCACCTTCAGCAGCCCGGCCTGCGCCAACTGTTCGACGAGTCGGCGGTACTTGGGCAGCATGCCCGCATGGTGCACGCCGATGCCGTGACGCACCAACCGGTTGAGGGTTTTGCCGAAGCCGGCGGAGAAGCGGAATCCGGCGATCAGCTCGGCGATGCGGTCCTTCTCCTCGCGGGTGCATACGTTGATGCTCATCAACCCGCTGGCGCGATCGATTGCATCGAGCTGCGAGAAATGCACGATGTATACAGGGGTTTGCTTGGTGGAGATCAGTTCCTCCACCGCCTCCTGCACCGGCTCCATGGAGTAGTGGAAGTGCAAGGGGATCGGACGCTGGGTATGAGCGACGGTGACCGTCGACTTACCGGTGCGTTCGCTCAACTCCTTTTCGAAGCGCGTCACATCGCCCAGCGTGGCGCTCATCAACAGGAACTGGCTCTGCGGCAACTCGATCAGCGGCACCTGCCAGGCCCAGCCACGCTGCGGGTCGGCATAGAAATGGAACTCGTCCATCACCACGCAGCCCACGTCGGCCCGAGACCCTTCGCGCAGGGCCAGGTTCGCCAGGATCTCGGCGGTGCAACATATGATCGGGGCGTCGGCGTTCACCGAGGAGTCTCCGGTGACCATTCCGACGTTCTCGGCGCCGAAGATTTTGCAGAGGTCGAAGAACTTCTCGGAGACCAGCGCCTTGATCGGCGCGGTGTAGAAGCTGATTTGGTCGCGCGCCATGGCATAGAAATGCGCGGCGATCGCCACCAGAGATTTCCCCGAGCCGGTGGGGGTAGCCAAGATGACGTTACTGCCGGCAGCCAGGTGCATCGAGGCTTCGTCCTGGGCGGGGTAGAGGTCGATCCCACGGGTCGCCACCCAACGCCCGAAGGCCTCGTAGATGTCGTCCTCGGACACGTTGGCGGGATCTTGGGGCAGGTAATCGGTGAGCAGCATGATGTCTCAAGCCTATCGGGCCGCCGCGGTTTGTGCGTCACCGCGCCTCGGCCGTGGGTCGCATAGGCTACGAACTATGGAATGGAACCCGACACAGTACGCGCAATTTTCGGATCATCGAAGCCGACCTTTCTTCGATTTGCTGGGACGGATCCCGCAGCTCGATCCGACGAGCATCGTCGATTTGGGCTGTGGGCCCGGGAATATTACCGAGGTACTCGCCCAGCGCTGGCCGCAAGCGCAGGTGCTGGGGTTGGACTCATCGCCGGAGATGGTCGCTCGTGCCAATGCCGTGGCAGCAGCCGAGAATCTCAGCTTCGCCCTGGCCGACGCGGCCAGCTGGGATGTGCCCGAGGGTACCGATCTGTTGGTCTCGAGCGCGATGTTGCAGTGGCTCGACGGGCATCAAGTGCACCTCGAACGCTGGCTGCGGCAGCTAGCCCCCGGCGCGGTGGTGGCTATCCAAGTGCCGGGGAACTTCACCTCACCGTCTCATACGGTCATGCGCGAGGTGGCGCAGAGCCCACGCTGGGTCGAGAAGTTGCGTGGGGTCCTGCGCCACGGTGACGCGGTCGCTGACCCATCCGACTACCAGCAGTTATTCATTCGGTGCGGTCTCGAGGCCGACGTGTGGGAAACCACCTATCAGCAGTTGCTCACCGGCGCCGACCCGGTGCTGAGCTGGGTGCGCGGCACGGCGTTGCTGCCGGTCAAGGCGGCGCTGTCCGCGGCGGATTACCTCGCCTTCGAAGACGACTATCGTGCGGCGATCGCCGAGCATTACCCTTCGTTCACGGCCCCCGATGGTCAACTGCTGACCAACTTCCCATTTCGCCGGATCTTCATGGTGGGCCGCAAAAACTGACCCGGTTTACCAGCCGCGAGCCTGCCACTCAGCCAGGTGCGGGCGCTCGTCACCGAGCGTGGTGGAATCTCCATGTCCGGGCAACACCAGCGTGGCGTCATCAAAGCGTTCGAAGACCCGCTCGGTGACGTCAGTAAACAGCGACATGAAACGTTGCGGATCATTGCCTGTGTTGCCAACGCCTCCGGGGAATAAGCTATCGCCACTGAGCACAACCACCTGGCCCGAGGAGTCTCGTAGCACGTACGCAATCGAGCCTGGAGTGTGTCCGCGCAGGTGAATCGCTTCGATGATCACGTCACCCAGCTCAATGTGTTCGCCATGGCGCAACGGATGCGAGGTCTTGATGCCGCATTCCTGCTCGATACCCGCGACGTCGTCGGCGCCCGCATAGGTGGGGACCGGGTACCGGGAGCTCAGCTCGGCAAGCGCCCGCACGTGATCCCAGTGCTGGTGGGTCGTCGCAATGCCCACAAGCTCGGGATTGGGGCCGTCCGCCGATGCCTCGGAGAGTAGGCCTGCAATGGCTTGGATATCGTCGGCGGCGTCCACGAGGAGTTGTTGACCGCTCGCCCGCTCAGTTACCAGGTACACGTTATTGTTCATCGAGGAGACGCTGACCCAGCGAATCACCACGTCGTTAAGTACAAGTTCAGCCATGGCTCCAGCCTACGTCTCCCGAGCAGACCCGCGCGATAGGCTCGGGGGCGGAGAAGCAAATGTGGCAAGGAAGGGATCCCGTGAGCGAACTGGAGTTCATTAGCGTCGATAACACATTGGAGACGGCGCCCTATCAGCAGGTCCGTGAACAGTTGCTCGGTGCAATCGCCTCGGGGCGCTTGGCTCCGGGTACCCGTCTACCGTCCGTGCGGGCGCTCGCCGGGCAGGTCGGTTTGGCGGTGAACACGGTGGCGAAGGTCTATAAGGAGCTCGAAGCCCAGGGAGCCGTGGTCACAAGGGGGCGGCACGGCACCATCGTGCAGGCCGGCGCCGAGGCCGGCGAGCAGGCGGTTTCGGACGCGGCCGCCGATCTGGCGCGGGTGGCCCGGACGTGGTCGGTGGATGAGGAACGTGCGGTGAAGTATTTGCGTGCGGCCTTTAGTTCCCTGCCGGACTAGCGTCCAAGCGTCGGGGATCTGTGCCGGAGCCAAACCTGCCACCGGCACGTACGATGCGCGCCTATCACTACCATCGGGCCACGCGCCGAGCTGCCCGCGTCGGGTTGTCGCACCGGGGCCAAGATTTCGGGACCCTAACGGTCCAAATGCGCGAGCTTAGGCGGCAGCGCGACGGTTCGTGGTTCCGTGCCCCGTAGTGAACCGCAGCGGCTTGGTGACCTCGTGGACTCAAATCACCGCGTTGGAAGAACCGCCTCGGAAAACTGTGCTGAAGAGAACACCGATTCGAATCAATTTTCGATTATTATGGCAGGGTGGCTACTACTGCAGAGAGCAAAACCTTGGATCTTTCGCGCCTGATCGTCAAGGGCGCCCGCGAGCATAACCTGAAGAACGTCGATCTGGATCTGCCGCGCGACGCAATGATCGTGTTCACCGGACTCTCCGGATCGGGCAAATCTTCGCTCGCCTTCGACACCATCTTCGCCGAAGGGCAGCGTCGCTATGTCGAATCGCTCTCGGCCTACGCGCGCATGTTCCTCGGCCAGGTCGATAAGCCGGATGTTGACTTCATCGAGGGGCTTTCCCCGGCGGTATCCATCGACCAGAAATCCACGAGCCGTAACCCGCGCTCGACGGTGGGTACGATCACCGAGGTCTATGACTACATGCGTCTGCTCTGGGCACGTGTGGGACGCCCACACTGCCCGGAATGTGGCGAGCCGATCTCCAAGCAGTCTCCGCAGCAGATCGTCGACCAGCTACTCGAGCTACCGGAGAAGACGCGCTTCCAAGTGCTCGCCCCGGTGGTGCGTGCCCGCAAGGGTGAGTTCGTCGACCTGTTCGCCGAGCTGTCCTCCAAGGGATTCGCCCGTGCCCGCGTGGACGGGGAAACCATTCAGCTCTCCGAACCGCCGAAGCTGGCCAAACAGTACAAGCACACCATCGAAGTGGTCGTGGACCGGCTGGCCATTAATGATTCGGTGCGTCAGCGGCTCACCGACTCGGTGGAAACGGCGCTGAATATTGCCGAGGGTCGCGTGGTGATCGACTTCGTCGACCTGGATGCCGAGGACCCCAAGCGTACCCGGGCCTTCTCCGAGAACCTGGCCTGCCCCAACGAGCACCCGCTGGCCATCGACGAGATCGAGCCACGTACCTTTTCCTTCAACAACCCCTTCGGTGCTTGTTCGGCCTGCAGCGGTATCGGCACCAAACTCGAGGTCGACGAACAGCTGATCGTTCCGGACCCCGAGGTGACCTTGGCCGAGGGTGCGATCGCTCCGTGGTCGTTGGGCAAGGCCACCACCGAGTACTGGAACCGGTTGATCGAGGGCCTCGGCAACGAACTGGGCTTCACCATGGACACCGCCTGGAAGGATCTGCCGGCCAAGGCCCGTGCCGCGATCCTCGGCGGCAAGGACCATAAGGTCGTGGTGCAGTACCGCAATCGGTTCGGTCGCGAACGCAAATACTCCACAGGCTTCGAGGGTGTCATCTCCTACGTGCACCGCAAGCACCAGGAGACCGAATCGGATCACGCCCGCGACCGCTACGAGCAGTACATGCGGCAAATTCCGTGCCCGACCTGTGGCGGGGCACGACTCAACCCGGCATCCTTGTCGGTGCTGGTCGGTGGCAAGTCCATCGCCGCGGTCTCCGCCATGGACCTGCGTAGCGCCAGCGACTTCCTCACCAGCCTCGAGCTGACCGAACGTGAGGCGAAGATCGCCGCCCAGGTGCTGAAGGAAATCGGCGCGCGTATGAAGTTCCTGCTCGACGTCGGGCTGGAGTACCTGACGCTGGAGCGTGCCGCGGGGACCCTTTCCGGCGGTGAGGCCCAGCGCATCCGGCTGGCCACACAGATCGGGTCCGGTCTGGTCGGGGTGCTCTACGTGCTCGACGAGCCCTCCATCGGCCTGCATCAACGCGATAACCGACGCCTGATCGATACCTTGTTGCACCTGCGGTCGTTGGGTAACACGCTGATCGTAGTGGAGCACGACGAGGACACCATCGCCGAGGCGGATTGGATCGTCGACATTGGCCCGGGCGCCGGTGAACATGGCGGCGAGGTGGTGCACTCCGGATCCGTGGAGGGCCTGAAGGCCAACACCCGCTCGTTGACCGGCGATTATTTGGCTCGTCGTAAGCAGATCGAGGTGCCGGCGACCCGTCGCGCCGTGGACCCAGCGCGGATGCTCACCGTCGTGGGCGCCTCCGAGAATAACCTGCGCGACGTGTCGGTGGATTTCCCTTTGGGCGTACTCACCGCGGTGACCGGGGTTTCCGGCTCCGGTAAGTCCACCTTGGTCAACGACATCCTGTACAAGGTGCTGGCCAATAAGCTCAACGGTGCCAAGCAGGTGCCGGGTCGGCATACCCGGGTGCGTGGGCTCGAGCATCTGGACAAGGTCGTGCACGTGGACCAGTCGCCGATTGGCCGAACTCCGCGTTCGAACCCGGCGACCTACACCGGGGTGTTTGATCACGTCCGTAAGCTGTTCGCCGAAACTCAGGAGGCGAAGCTGCGCGGCTATCAGCCGGGCCGTTTCTCCTTCAACGTCAAGGGCGGACGCTGCGAGGCCTGCTCGGGCGACGGCACGCTGAAGATCGAGATGAACTTCCTGCCCGACGTGTATGTGCCCTGCGAGGTATGCCACGGGGCGCGCTATAACCGCGAAACCCTGCAGGTGCATTACAAGGGCAAGACCATCGCCGATGTGCTGGATATGCCAATTGCCGAGGCCGCGGAGTTCTTCAGCGCCTTCACGCCCATCGCCCGTCACTTGAACACCTTGGTGGATGTTGGACTCGGCTATGTGCGTCTAGGACAGCCGGCCACGACACTCTCGGGCGGAGAGGCGCAGCGCGTGAAGCTGGCCGCCGAATTGCAGAAGCGTTCGAACGGACGGTCGATCTACGTACTTGATGAGCCGACCACGGGCCTGCACTTCGAAGATATCCGCAAGCTGCTGACCGTGCTGCAATCACTGGTCGACAAGGGCAATACCGTGCTGACCATCGAGCACAACCTCGACGTCATCAAGTCGGCAGACTGGATCATCGATCTGGGACCCGAGGGCGGTTCCGGAGGAGGCATGATCTTGGCGACCGGCACCCCGGAGGACGTGGCCCGGGTGCCCGAATCGCACACCGGAGCCTTCCTCGCCGAAATTCTCAACGAACCGGTGGGCAGTGCGGCCACGAAGGGCTAAAAGCGTGGCGGCCACCCCCGAAATATGCCCGCACAGGCATCAATTGGGCATGTGGTGGCCGCTTCGTGGGAAGATAGGCTCGTGGAAAACTCGACAGCCTGCGTGCTCTTTGACCTAGACGGCACACTTGTGGACCCGGCGGGAGCCATTACCTCGGGGATCCGGCAAGCCCTGCGGTCCAATGGGGTGGCCGATCCGGGGGAGGACGCCGTTGAGTCGTTGGTCGGTCCGCCGCTGCGGATCGGGCTCGCGGAACTCCCGGGCGTTACCGCACAGAATCTTGATAAGATCATCGCCGACTACCGGCAAGAGTACGCCGCTCGTGGCATGGCCGCTTCCCGCGTCTACCCGGGCCTCCGTACGTTGTTGCGTGACCTCCGCGCGAGCGGTGTGCACGTGGCCGTGGCGACCGCGAAACCCGAACCCATCGCCCGGGAACTGATCCGCGTACAGGGGCTGGACAGCGACCTCGACGCGATCTACGGCAACGACGACGAGGGCGGGGCGCATGGGACGAGCAAGGCCCATATTGTCGCCCGCGCCTTGGCCACCTCGGCGGTGGACGCCGAGCGTACGGTGATGGTGGGGGACCGTCATTACGACCATGACGCGGCGCAGGCGCATGGACTAGGCTTTATCGGCGTGCTGTGGGGATTTGCGCAGGACGGGGAATTCTCGGCGGTCGAGCATCTCGCGGCGGATGCCACGGAACTGGCCGAACTGCTGGGCCTAGACGGTCACGGCAAAGATCACACTTCGCAGGAACTTCAGGAGGACCCGAACGCATGAGCCTTTACACCATGACCCGCTCATCCATTCGGGTAATGCTGCACACCATGTGCCGGCCGGAAATCATCGGGCTGGAAAACGTGCCAAAGGACGGGCCGCTGATCGTGGCCTCAAACCACCTGTCGTTCTTGGACTCCATCATCATCCAGGCGCTGACCCCACGGAGCGTCTCCTTCTTCGCCAAGGCCGAATACTTCACCACCCCCGGGTTGAAGGGCAAGGCGATGAAGCACTTCTTCGAATCCGTGGGCTCCATCCCCGTGCAACGCGGGGAGCAGGCCGCCTCGGTGGCCGCCCTTGAGTCGCTCATTGAGATCCTCGAATCGGGGGAGGGCATTGGCATCTACCCCGAGGGAACCCGCTCGCGCGACGGAAAACTCTACCGCGGCCGCACCGGTGTGGGCTGGCTGGCACTAACCACCGGCGCCCCGGTGGTTCCCGTGGGACTGGTCGGTACCGAAAAACTGCAGCCCGCCGGGGCCAAGGGCATTCGCCCGACGAAATTCACCATTAAGTTCGGGGAGCCACTGTACTTCGAGCAAATGGGGCGCAAGCACCCCCTGCCGGAACGTCGACGCGCCACCGATCAGATTGTCGATGCCATTGCCGCGCTAAGCGGGCAGGAGCGGGTGGCCGCCTACAACCAGTTGCCGCCCGACGCGAAGTAACGATGGCCGATCCCGCTAGCTACCGCCCCAAAACCTCGGACATCCCGACCCAGCCGGGCGTGTATCGCTTCCGCGATGAACACGGCCGGGTGATTTACGTGGGTAAGGCCCGGGTGCTACGCAACCGGCTGTCCTCCTATTTCGTCAACCCGCAACGGTTGACCCCGAAAACCCGCACCATGGTCTTCACCGCGGCCAGCGTGCAGTGGACCGTCGTGGGCTCCGAACTCGAGGCCCTGCAGCTTGAGTACACGTGGATCAAGCAGTACGCCCCGCGCTTCAATATCGTGTTCCGCGACGATAAAACCTACCCCTATCTCGCGGTCACCATGAACGAGCAATTCCCGCGCGCCCTGGTGATGCGCGGCGATAAGCGCAAGGGCGTGAAGTATTTCGGGCCCTTCTATCCGGCCAAGGCCATCCGCGAAACCCTCGATACGCTGCTTCGTGTCTTTCAGGTGCGCAGTTGCTCCCCGGGGGTCTTCAAACGGGCCCAGGCCTCGGGCCGCCCCTGCCTGCTGGGCTATATCGACAAATGCTCGGCCCCGTGCGTTGGGCGCGTGACCGAGGAAGAACATCGCCAGCGTGCCGAAGATCTGTGCACCTTCATGGGCGGTGAGGCGAAGAAGTTCACCCGCGAGCTGACCAACAAAATGCAGCAGGCGGTGGCCAACCTCGAATATGAACAGGCGGCGCGCTACCGCGACGACATCGCGGCCCTGAACAAGGTCTTCGAGCGCAATGCCGTAGTGCTCCCGGAACAGACCGACGCCGATATCTACGGAATTTTCGAAGATGAGCTCGAGGCCGCGGTGCAGGTATTCCAGGTGCGCGGCGGGCGCATCCGGGCCCAGCGCGGCTGGGTCGTGGAAAAGGTGCTCGACCATACGCCCGCAGAATTCATTGAACATCTGCTCACCCAGGTGTATGCCGATAACGCCGACCGGATCCCGCGTGAGGTGCTGGTGCCCACGCTGCCCGAAGACGATGCCGAGCTGACCCAGTGGCTCAGCGAGCTACGCGGAGCCAAGGTTTCGCTGCGTGTGGCCCAGCGTGGCGACAAGGCCGCGCTGGCCCAAACCGTTACCGAGAACGCCGAGCAGGCCCTGCGGTTGCACAAGTCCAAACGCGCCGGGGACCTTTCCACCCGCTCGCTGGCCCTCCAGGAACTGCAGGAGGCCCTCGACGCTCCCGAGGCGCTGCTCCGTATCGAATGCTACGACGCCTCGCACACCCAGGGCACCAACGTGGTCGCCTCCATGGTGGTGTTCGAGGATGGGCTGCCGAAGAAGAGCGAGTACCGGAAATTCTCGATCACCGGTGAGGCGGCGCGCGACGATACCGCCAGCATGTATGACGTGATTCATCGGCGCTTCAGCCGCTACCTGCGCGACCGTGACGAGCAGAGCGACTACACCAGCGGACAGATCGACGTGGAGTCCACCGAACAACGTAAATTCGCCTACCCGCCGGCACTGGTCATCGTCGATGGTGGGCCGCCGCAGGTGGCCGCCGCGCAACGGGCCATGGACGATTTGGGTATTACGAACATCCCGGTGGTGGGCTTGGCCAAGCGGCTCGAAGAGCTCTGGCTGCCCGACGATGACTTCCCGGTGATTCTGCCGCGCTCCTCGGCGGCGCTGTATCTGGTGCAGCGGCTGCGCGACGAGGCGCACCGTTTCGCCATCACCTTTCACCGCGCCAAGCGCGCGAAGTCGATGACGGCCTCCGAATTGGATGCGGTGCCCGGCCTGGGTCATGCCAAGGCCGAGGCCCTGCGCAAGCATTTCGGTTCCATGAAGAAGATCCGTCAGGCCAGCGTCGAGGAACTCGAGCAGGCCCCGGGAATTGGACCGAAATTAGCCGCGGCAATTCACGAGGCGCTGGGTGAGAAGTCATCGGGCGGAGTGAACATGACTACGGGTGAAATTCTCGACTAGCCTTGGACTATGACCGCAGAGTATGAGTCCGTCAAACCTCCCGAATCGGAGCTGGTGATTGTCACCGGCATGTCCGGTGCGGGGCGCACCACCGTCGCCCATGCGCTCGAAGATCAGGGCTGGTATGTGGTGGAGAACCTTCCACCGGCCCTGCTCGGCACGCTGACCGAGCTCATGAGTCGCTCGCGCGGATCGATTCCGCGACTCGCCGTGGTCATGGATGTGCGCTCGAAGGAAATGTTCCCGGAGTTGCGCGAGGCGCTGGCGATGCTGACCAGCGGTGGCATCAAGTTCCGTCTGGTGTATTTGGATGCCAGCGACGAAGTTCTGGTTCGCCGTTTCGAACAGGGCCGGCGCCCGCACCCCTTGCAGGGCGATGGGCGCATCGTGGACGGGATCAAGCGCGAGCGCGATGTCACCGCCCCGCTACGCGACGCCGCCGAGCTGGTGCTCGACTCCACCGGCATGTCGGTGCACGATCTGGTGCGTTCGGCCACCGAGCTGTTTAGCGAGTCCGGCCCGATCGTCTTGCGCGTGAACATTATGAGTTTCGGTTTCAAATACGGACTGCCCACCGATGCGAACTTCGTGGCCGACGTGCGCTTCATTCCCAACCCGCACTGGGTTCCGGAATTGCGTCCGCAGACCGGTAAGGATCGCGAAGTCTCCGATTACGTGCTGGGTCAAGACGGCACGGGCGAATTTATCGAGAACTACCTCAAGGCCTTGGAGCCCGTTTTCGAGGGGTACCGCCGCGAAAACAAACATTACGCCACCATCGCCGTGGGGTGCACCGGAGGTAAGCACCGTTCGGTGGCCACGAGCATCGAACTGGGCCGCAGACTGGCCCAGCTACCCAACGTCCGGGTCAACATTACGCACCGTGACCTAGGCCGAGAGTAAAGAGGCGAATCATGGCATTTGCAACCGGGCCGATCCCCATCCAGGGGCTGAACCGCGATGACGGCCAACGTAACCTGTCGATCGTCGCGTTGGGTGGCGGGCACGGGCTTTCGGCCTCGCTTTCGGCACTGCGCCGCCTGAGCACCGACCTCACGGCCGTGGTGACCGTGGCCGACGACGGGGGTAGTTCCGGGCGGCTACGTGAATCCTTCGACGTGCTACCACCCGGGGACCTGCGTATGGCCCTGGCCGCGCTCTGTGACGACAACGACTGGGGGCGCACCTGGCGTGATGTGATGCAGCATCGCTTTACCTCCACGCAGAATATGGCCGAACCGTTGAACGGCCATGCGGTCGGCAACCTGCTGATTCTGGCGCTCTGGGAGTTGCTCGAGGACCCGGTGGCGGGCCTGCGCTGGGCCGGTGCACTGCTCGGCGCCCGCGGTCAGGTGCTACCGATGAGCACGGTGCCGCTGTCCATTCACGGGGAAATACTCGAGGCCGACGAGGCCACCGATACGCTGCTACGGCGCCGAGTCGAGGGCCAAGCTCAACTGGCCAGGGCCGGATCGGGCTCACTGGTCACCAATGTGGCGCTCGAGCCAGCCGACGCTCCGGCCTGCCCCGAGGCGATGAACGCCATCGAGCTCGCCGACTGGGTCGTGCTCGGCCCAGGGTCTTGGTACACCTCGGTGCTGCCGCATCTGCTGTTGCCGGAATTGCGTCAGTCGCTGGCCGATACCACCGCCAAGAAGCTGTTGACGATGAACCTGTCGACAAACACCGCCGAAACCAGCGGCCTCGACGCGGCGGCACATTTAGAGGTGCTGGTCCGCTACGCGCCCGAGGTGAGATTCGACGCCATCATCGCCGATGAGCAACGTGTCAGTAACCGGGAAAGATTTGAGCTGGCAGCGCAAAAACTCGGCGCGCAGGTGTTTTTTAGTAGAGTGGGAGTATCCGACGGGCGTGCGGTGCATGACCCGTTGCGCCTAGCGGCGGCCTATCACGAGGTATTTACCGCGATTGGTTCCTGAGCACAGTGCCGGAACCTTGTAAGGGAGTTTGATTCATGGCATTGACGGCTTCCGTCAAAGACGAGCTGTCGCGGGTTGAAATCCGTAAACCTTCGCAGCGTAAGGCTGAGGTTTCCACCATCCTGCGTTTCGCCGGCGGCTTGCACATTGTCTCCGGGCGTATCGTCATCGAGGCCGAGGTTGACCTTGCGTCGACCGCGCGCCGATTAAAAGTTGCCATTGCTGATTTGTATGGCCACGACGCAGAAATCGTCATGGTCTCGGGGTCCGGCATCCGTAAGGGGAGCCGGTACATTGTCCGCGTAGCCAAGGAGGGCGAGGTACTCGCCCGGCAAACCGGACTACTCGACCAGCGCGGCCGACCGGTGCGTGGATTGCCATCGGTCATCGTCAACGGTTCCACCGCCGACGCCGAGGCCGTCTGGCGTGGCGCCTTCTTGGCCCACGGGTCGCTGACCGAACCCGGACGCAGTTCCGCGCTGGAAATTACCTGCCCCGGCCCGGAAGCCGCGCTCGCACTGGTGGGCGCCGCCCGCCGACTAGATCTCACCGCCAAGGCACGCGAGGTGCGCGGCGTCGACCGCGTGGTGCTGCGCGACGGCGATGCCATTGCTCAGTTGCTCACCCGCATGGGTGCGCACGATGCCTTGATGGTGTGGGAAGAGCGCCGTATGCGCAAAGAGGTGCGCGCCACGGCCAACCGGCTCGCCAACTTTGACGACGCCAATCTGCGGCGTAGTGCACAGGCGGCGGTTGCCGCGGGGGCTCGCGTGGAGCGCGCCCTAGAAATTCTCGGCGACGAGGTGCCCGAGCACCTGCGGTACGCCGGAGTGCTCCGTTTGGAGCACAAGCAGGCGTCGTTGGACGAGTTGGGCCGTATGGCCGAACCGCCCATGACCAAGGACGCGATCGCTGGCCGCATCCGTCGCCTTTTGGCCATGGCGGATAAAAAGGCCAGTGAACTGGGAATACCTGGTACCGAGTCCAGCGTTCCAGTAGATGCACTGGAACAGTAAGTGTCCCTGCGGAAGCCCTTTCCGCGGAGATTCAACCAAATTTCACTGATTTGAGGAGAATCATGGCTGTTTATTCGCTGCCTGAACTGCAGTACGACTACGCCGCCCTGGAGCCGAACATTTCGGCTCGCATCATGGAGCTGCACCACTCGAAGCACCACGCCGCTTACGTAGCCGGCGCCAACTCTGCACTGGAGCAGCTGGCCGAGGCCCGCGCCAAGGGCGAGTTCGGCAACATTCCGAAGCTGTCCAAGGACCTGGCTTTCCATCTGGGTGGTCACACCAACCACTCGATCTTCTGGAACAACCTGTCCCCGGAGGGTGGCGACAAGCCGGAGGGTGAGCTGGCAGCAGCCATCGACGAGTTCTTCGGTTCCTTCGATGCCTTCCGTGGCCACTTCACCGCTGCCGCCATGAGCCTGCAGGGTTCGGGCTGGGCCGTCCTGGCCTACGAGCCGATCGCCGGCCAGCTGGTTATCGAGCAGCTGTACGATCAGCAGGGCAACGTGCCAGTGGCAACCACCCCGCTGCTGATGCTGGACATGTGGGAGCACGCATTCTACCTGGACTACGTCAACGTTAAGGCCGATTACGTCAAGGCCTTCTGGAACATCGTGAACTGGGCCGACGTCCAGGCTCGCTTCGAGGCTGCCCGCGCCGGTGCTAGCTCGTTGATCGTTCCGGGCAAGTAAACTTACTTTAGCGGTAAGTTAGCTCACATTCGACGCGAAAATAGCGTAGGATGTTAAGTGTGCTTACGCGGACCCCTTTCGAGGGGTCCGCGTGACACGACACAACGGAGTGTCCTACATCAAATAGGCCACCTCCGTTCTGCGCGGTTGTGGCGACAAATTCCCTTCAAGTAGGAGATAGTCACGTGACAACTCGTGTTGGAATCAATGGTTTTGGACGCATCGGCCGCAACTTCCTGCGTGCCAGCCTCGCACACAATGCAGATCTGCAGATTGTCGCCGTCAACGACCTTGGTTCGATCGACGCGCTCGCTCACCTGGTGAAATTCGACTCCGTTCTCGGCCCGCTCGCCCAGAATGTGTCCGTTGAAAACGACACCATCGTCGTCGGCGAAGCGCGCATTAAGGTTCTCTCCGAGCGCGATCCGGCCAGCCTTCCGTGGGGCGAGCTTGGCGTAGATATCGTGGTTGAGTCCACCGGCCTGTTCACCAAGGCCGATGCCGCCAAGAAGCACCTGGACGCCGGCGCCAAGAAGGTCATCATTTCCGCACCGGCCAGCGGTGAAGACATCACCGTCGTGATGGGTGTGAACCAGGACAAGTACGATCCTGCGGCACACAACATCATCTCCAACGCCTCGTGCACCACCAACTGCCTGGCCCCGGTCGCCAAGGTTCTGAACGATGAATTCGGCATCGTCGACGGCCTGATGACCACCATCCACGCTTACACCGCAGACCAGCGCCTGCAGGACGCACCGCACAGCGACCCACGCCGTGCCCGCGCCGCCGCGCTGAACATGATCCCGACCTCCACCGGTGCCGCCAAGGCCATCGGCGTGGTGCTGCCGGAGCTGAAGGGCAAGCTGCACGGTTACGCCATGCGTGTGCCGGTTCCGACCGGTTCGGCTACCGACCTGACCGTCAACCTGGCTCGCACCGCCACCGTTGAAGAGATCAACGCCGCCTTCGAAAAGGCCGCCGCTTCCGGCGACCTGGCCGGCTACCTGGAGTACTCGACCGATCCGCTGGTCTCCACCGACATCGTCACCAACTCGCACTCGGCCATCTTCGACTCGGGCCTGACCACCGTCATGGGCAACACCGTGAAGGTCCTGGCCTGGTACGACAACGAGTGGGGTTACTCCTCGCGCTTGGTCGACCTGGTCGAATTCGTTGGTTCCAGCCTGTAGTCGATAACCTAGAGACATGTCTTCACACACTCTCGACGAATTGCTCGCCGCCGGGGTCTCGGGACGTCATGTCCTGGTCCGTAGCGATCTGAACGTGCCGCTAGACGGCTCAACCGTAACCGACGACGGACGTGTACGCGCCTCGTTGCCGGTGTTGACCAAGCTAGCCGAAGCCGGAGCCAAGGTTATTGTCATGGCTCACCTCGGCCGCCCCAAGGGCACCGTGGACCCGAAGTACTCCATCGCCCCGGCCGCCGCGCGGCTTGGCGACCTGGCAGACTTCGACGTGACCGTGGCCAGCGACGTTGTCGGCCCTTCGGCTCGTGAGGCCGCCGCCTCCTTGGCCGACGGTGCCGTGCTGGTCCTGGAAAACGTGCGCTATGACGCCCGCGAAACCTCCAAGGTGGATGCCGAACGCGAGCAGTTCGCTCGAGAGTTGGCGGAGTTGACCGGTGAAAATGGTGCCTACGTGAACGACGCCTTTGGCGCCGTGCACCGCAAGCACGCCTCGGTGTATGACATCGCGGCCCTGCTGCCCAGCTACCAGGGCGACCTGGTGGCCACCGAAGTCAACGTTCTGAAGACCCTCACCGAGGCACCTAAGCGTCCCTACGTGGTGGTCCTCGGTGGCTCTAAGGTTTCGGATAAGCTCGCGGTGATCGACAATCTGCTGGGCAAGGCCGACCACCTGTTGATCGGTGGCGGCATGGCTTTCACCTTCCTCAAGGCGCAGGGTTACGCCATCGGCGGCTCCCTGCTCGAAGAGGATCAGATCGACACCTGCACCGAATACCTCTCGCGGGCCAAGGAACTTGGCTGCGACATTATCGTCCCGAGCGACGTGGTGGTGGCCGAGAAGTTCGGCGCCGATGCAGCGCATGAGGTCTTGGCCGCAGACAAGATCGAAGAGGCAAGCTTCGGCTCCTCCGGTCTGGGCCTGGACATCGGACCGAAAACCGCGGAGCTCTTCGCCAGCTACATCACCAGCGCCAACACCGTGTTCTGGAATGGGCCGATGGGTGTCTTCGAAATCCCGGCCTTCGCCGAAGGTACCCGGACGGTGGCGCGCGCGCTGGCCGATTCCGAGGCATTCAGCGTCGTCGGTGGTGGCGATTCTGCCGCGGCCGTGCGTTCGCTGGGCTTCGCCGATGACGACTTCGGGCATATCTCCACCGGCGGTGGCGCGTCGCTCGAATACCTCGAAGGTAAGACCCTGCCGGGTGTTGCCGCACTGGAAAGGTAGCAATGACCATTTCGCAAAACGGTGCCTTCGTGCGCCAGCCGCTGATCGCGGGCAACTGGAAAATGAACATGGACCACGTCCAGGGCATCACCTTGGTGCAGAAACTGGCGTGGACGCTGAAGGACGCCGAGCACGACTACAGCCGTGCCGAGGTGGCCGTGTTCCCACCGTTCACCGATATCCGCGGGGTGCAGACCCTGGTCCTCGGGGACAAGCTCGACGTGGTGTACGGCGCGCAGGATTTGTCCACTCAGGACTCCGGCGCCTACACCGGTGAAATCTCCGGTCAGTTCCTGAACAAGCTCGGCTGCCAGTACGTGCTCGTCGGACACTCGGAACGCCGCGAATACCACCAGGAGTCCAACGCGGTGATCGCCGCGAAGCTGGCCGCAGCGTACCGCCACGAACTGACCCCGGTGCTCTGCGTCGGCGAAGGGCTCGAGGTGCGCAAGGCTGGAGAGCACGTGCAGTTCACCCTGCAGCAGCTGAACGAGTCGCTCGACCAGGTCACCGCCGAACAGGCGGCCAATCTGGTGATCGCCTACGAACCGGTATGGGCCATCGGCACCGGTGAAGTGGCCGGCCCGGCCGACGCTCAGGAAATGTGCGCCGCGATCCGTGTCGCTTTGCGCGAACGTTTCGGCGAGGAGATCGCCGAAGCCACCCGACTGTTGTACGGTGGGAGTGTAAAGGCAGCCAATGCGGCGGCGATTATGCGCGAACGTGACGTAGACGGCGTGTTGGTCGGCGGTGCCAGCTTGGATGCTGAAGAATTTGCTAATATTGTCAGGTTCGAGCATCACCTCGTCACCGATTAATTAAGGAACTATCGCTAGTGGATATCCTCAAGATCATTCTGCAAGTTTTCCTGGGCATCACCAGCGTGTTGCTGACCCTACTGATCCTGTTGCACAAGGGTAAGGGCGGCGGCATGTCGGATATGTTCGGCGGCGGTATGACCAGTTCGCTGGGTTCCTCCGGTGTTGCAGAACGTAACCTGAACCGCATCACCATCATCCTCGGCCTCGTGTGGGCCGCGGTGATTATTGGCCTCGCGCTGGTTATGCGTTTTAGTGCGGAATCCTAAGCTCCATCGGTGAGCTACCAATAGCCACTAAAAAATCCCGATCCACGAACTGTGGATCGGGATTTTTTATGCCCGGCAGCGTCGTGGGTGGATCAATAACATCCGTTGCTCAACACCACCACGGACTGTGCCGCGGCGCTATAGCTATCGGCGGCCGTGCCATTGGCCTCTGGGCGGGCACTATCGACCTCCAGTTGCCACGGCTGGTCCGCGGACGCCGGCGGGAGGTAGAAGTCGCGCTCGGCCCCCAGATTCAGCACGATGAGCACCGCACCGGGAAGCGCTTCACCCCGTGGGTCCTCGGCCACGCCGCGCAGCACAACCGCTAGCGACCGAAACTCGGGATCTAGCCAATCTTCCGGACTCGGGGTGCTGCCATCGGGTCGTAGCCAGCTCACATCCGGATGCCCGTCGCCACGTGTCTGGCCATGGAGGAAGTTGCGCTGGCGAAGCAACGGAAGTCTGCCCCGTAACGCAATCAGGCGCTGGACGTAGCTGAACAACTCCCGGTCGGGAGCAGACCAGTCGATCCAGCCCAGCTCGTTATCCTGAGCGTAGGCGTTGTTGTTTCCTTGCTGGCTATTGCCGATTTCATCGCCAGCCAGCAGCATCGGCACTCCTTGAGACACCAGCAACGTGGTAAGCATGCCGCGTACACGCTGGCTGCGGGCCGAAAGGATCTCCTCCTGCTCGGTGCGTCCCTCGACGCCAAGATTGTCGGTGAAGTTCTCCGAATGCCCGTCCCGATTATCTTCGAGATTGGCCTCGTTGTGTTTGTGCGCGTAGGACACTACATCGTGCAGGGTGAAACCGTCATGGGCGCTGAGGAAATTAATCCCCGCGGTGGGGCCGAGCCCGGAATGATCGAAGAGATCCGCCGAGCCCAAGAGCCGTGCACCGAGTTTGGCTTGTTCAAGTCCATCGCCGCGCCAAGCCCGGCGCACCCCGTCACGGTAGCGGTCGTTCCACTGGGCAAAGGGGTAGGGGAAATGTCCGAGCTGATAGCCGCCAGGGCCCAGGTCCCAGGGTTCGGCGATGAGCTTGAGCTCGGATAGCACCGGATCCTGCCGGATCGCCTGAAAGAAGGCCCCTCGAGCGTCGAAGCCCTGCTCGTTCCGTCCGACCGCTACGGCTAAGTCGAAGCGGAAGCCGTCGACCCCGAAGTACTCGGCCCAGTGCCGCAGGCTATCCATCACCAGGCGCAGCACCATGGGGTTATGCACCGCCAGCGTATTCCCGGTCCCGGTGTCGTTGACGTAATGACGTCCATCGTCGAGTAGCCGGTAGTAGCCGGTGTTGTGCAGGCCGCGCAGATTCAACGTGGGCCCGCGTGCGTCGCCTTCGCCGCTATGGTTATAGACCACATCGAGGATGACCTCGATCCCGGCCTCATGCAGGGTGTGTACCAGTGTGCGTAATTCGGCGGCCGCGTCGTGCTGGGCATAGCGCGGCTCCGGCGCGAACCAGGCCACCGGCTGATAACCCCAATAGTTGCGCAGACCCTGCTCCACCAGAAAACCGTCGTCGATAAACGCCTGTACCGGCAGAAGCTCCACCGCGTTGACCCCTAGGGACTGCAGATGCTCAAGCACCGCCGGGTGCCCAAGGCCGGCATAGCGCCCGCGCAGTTCGGCCGGGACCTCGGGGTGGGCGGCGGTCAACCCCTTCAGATGCGCCTCGTAAATCACCAGATCGGATAGCTCATGACCGGGACGATTCTGGGCCGGATCGGGGCCGCTGGCCGGGCCAAGAATGATCGCCTTCGGAACCACCGGCGCACTGTCGCGTTCATCTAAAAGCAAGTCGTCGTCCGGCCCATGCACGCAACCAGCCATCAGCGGGTCATAGCGCAGCGGCCCGTCTAACGCCCGGGCGTAGGGGTCGATCAGCAGCTTATTGACGTTGAAACGCAGACCATCACGCGGGCGGTGCGGACCGGCGGCCCGGATACCATAGCGAGCCCCCGGACCGACCCCGGCGATGTGGGCATGCCAAATGCCGCCCTGCCGGTACGGGAGCGCGATGCGATGCTCGTCCTGCTGGCCATCCTGCTCGGCGAACAGGCAGAAGAAGACCGCTTCGGCCTCCGGCGCCCACAGGGCGACGTTGACGCCATCGGCGATGAGGCTCACCCCGAGCGGCCCGGGCCGCCCGGGGGTGAGACGATTCGTGCTCGGTTGGGTCATCCGAGCAATTCCGTGAACAGTGCCGCGTAGTGAGCGGCCGAGGTGCCCCAGTCCACCGGGGCGCGCAAGGCCTGGGCCCGCAGGCGCGACCAGGCTTCGGTATCGGCGTACAGGTCCACGGCGCGTCCTAGGGCGAAACCCAGTCCACCGGGATCGATGTCACCGAAGGTGAAACCGGTGGCGGTGCCCTGCGCGAGATTCTCCGGGTTCGCATCGATCACGGTGTCGCGCAGTCCGCCGGTGGCCGCGACCAGCGGCACGGCCCCATAGCGTAGCCCGATCAGCTGGGTCAGCCCACAGGGTTCGAAACGCGAGGGCACCAGCACCAAATCGGCCCCCGCATACATGCGGTGGCTCAAGGGCTCGTCGTAACCGATGCGTAGGCCCACCGACTGCGGGTACCGCGCGGCCAACTCACCCAGCGCGTACTCGTACCCGGGGTCGCCCGAGCCGAGCACGACCACGGCACCACCGGATTCAATGAAGGTGGGAAGTTTCTCCAGCAGCAGGTCCACACCTTTTTGATGGGTGAGCCGGGTGACCACCACGGCCAGCGGGCCGCTGGGTTCGGCCAGCGAAAATTCCTCGAGCAGTGCCCGACGGTTCGCCGCCTTGGGTTCGGGGGAGTCGGCCGAGTAGTTGATGATGACCGGGTCGGTGGCCGGGTCCCAGACCCGGGTGTCGATGCCGTTGAGGATGCCATGTAGCTCACCGCGATCGCGGCGCATCGCCACGACCCCCTGAAGTCCGAAACCGAACTCAGCATTGGTCAGTTCCTCGGCATAGCTGGGACTGACCGTGCTCACCCGACTGGCATGCACCATGCCGGCCTTAAGCGTGCTGACCAGCCCGTGATACTCCAGCGCGTCCGGATGGAAATCCCAGGTGGGCAGCTGGAGACGATCGAGCTGATCGGGTCCGAACACCCCCTGAAACGCGATGTTGTGGATCGTGAGCAGGCTCGGGGTGCTGGCACCGGCATACTTCAGGTAGGAGGGCACGAGACCGGCTTGCCAGTCATGGGCGTGCACCACATCCGGGCGCCAGCGGTCGCTGGTGCCCTCAATGGCCAGCCGGGCCGCAACCCAGGACAGTGCCGCGAAGCGCACATGGTTATCGTGATGATCGTGGCCGTCGACCACGTAAGGGCCGCCGTCGCGCTCATAGAGGTGCGGGGCATCGAGCAGGAGCAGATCAAGATCCGCGTAACGGCAGGCACGGACACAGGCCGGGCCGCCGAACAGGTCATCGGTCCGCCACAGCCGCCGGGTGCGCCCCACTCGTTCGAGCAGCCCCGGGTAGGCGGGCATGAGGATGCGACTGCGCCACCCCAGCGGCTCCAATGCGGCCGGCAAGGCACCGACCACATCGGCGAGCCCGCCGGTTTTAATGAGTGGGGCGCACTCGGAGGCGACCGAGAGAACGCGGCGTTGCCGGCGTGCGGCCATCGTTACCGCCCATCCAGTAAATCGGCACGAGCGGACAGCGAACCGTTCATGAACGCGGCCCGCTGATCAAGCATCGGCTGGGTGATCAGCACGATGCCCGATTCGGTGCGCCGGAACCAGCGGGCGTCCTCCTCGGGATCCTCGCCGACCACGAGCCCCTCGGGGATGCGCACTCGGCTGTCGATGACGCATTTGCTCAGTTGCGCGTTGCGCCCCACATCCACATTCGGCAGCATGACCACCTCATCGAGTTTCGAGTAGGAGTGCGCGCGCCCACCGGTGAAGACCAAGGACTTGTGCACTTCGGCACCGGAGAGAATGCAGTTGCCCGAGATCAGCGATTCGATCGCATGGCCGCGGCGGGCGTTGTCATCGTGGATGAACTTCGCCGGAGGGGTCAACTCCGAGTAGGTCCAGATCGGCCAGTGGTTGTCGTACAGGTCCAGCGGCGGCACCACCTGGGTCAAATCGAGATTCGCCCGCCAGAAAGAATCGATGGTGCCCACATCACGCCAATAAGGTTCGGTCTCCAGCCCGGTCATGACGCAGGACTCGGTGAATTTGTGGGCATAGGCGCTGCCATTACGCACGATCGCCGGAATCAGATCGTGGCCGAAATCGTGGCTGGAACTGGAATCCAGGGCATCGCGTAGCAGGAGTTCGCGCAGGAACTTCCAGTTGAATACGTAGATGCCCATGGAGGCCAGCGCCATCTCCGGGTTATCGGGCATGCCCGGCGGGTCGGCCGGCTTTTCCAGGAAGTCGACGATGCGACCCTGCTCGTTCACGTGCATCACCCCGAAACCGGTGGCTTCGGGGCGCGGGACGGTGAGGCAACCGACGGTGACGTCGGCGTTGGTTTCCACATGCTGGCGCAGCATGATTTCGTAGTCCATTTTGTACACGTGGTCACCGGCGAGGATGATCACGTATTCCACATGGTAGTCATCGACAATATCGATATTCTGCGTCACGGCATCCGCCGTGCCTAGGTACCACTTATTTTCCTGCACACGCTGGCTGGCCGGGAGGATATCGAGGTATTCGTTGCGTTCGGAGCGGAAGAAATCCCAGCCGCGTTGCAGGTGGCGGATGAGCGAATGCGCCTTGTACTGGGTGGCCACGGCCATTTTGCGGATTCCGGAATTCAGCGCATTGGACAGCGGGAAGTCGATAATGCGTGACTTGCCACCGAAGTGGACCGCGGGTTTAGCGCGCCGGTCGGTGAGTTCCTCGAGACGGCTTCCGCGGCCGCCGGCCAGCACGAAGGCCATCGCCTGGCTCGAAAGGCGCGGTGGTGCCCCGATAGGTTGGTGCGCGTCGGGTGTTGGTGTCATGACCGTTCCTCCACAAAATAGATTGCCGACAAAGGTGGGAGAGTGAGTAGTGCTGATTGTGCTTCGCGGCCGGCCGGAACATCTTCGGTTTCGATGGCCCCGCCGTGGCCGCGATTCGCCCCGTGGTAGCAGGCCGAATCGGTGTTTAACGCCTCGATCCAGCGTCCGGACACCGGGAACCCCAGACGGAAGCCGGTGCGCTCGACCGGGGTGAGATTTAGAACGACGACCACATGTGGGTCTTCGGGTGCGCCGCGCCGCAACCATGCGAACACCTGGTTATCGACGTCGTCGACCAGGAGCCATTGGAAGCCCTCGGCCTGCGCATCGCCGCGGTGCAGGGCAGGTTGTTCGCGGTACAGCCGGTTCAGGTCGCGAACCACCGCTTGGACCCCGGCATGCCCCGGGTCCTCGAGCACGGACCAATCCAGTTCGCTCTGGTAGTTCCATTCGGCAGGCTGGCCGAACTCTTGGCCCATGAACAGCAGCTTTTTGCCGGGGTAGCCCCACATGTAGCCGTAGAAGGCTTTCAGGTTCCCGAGCTTATCCGCGTGCGACCCGGGCATGCGCCCATACATCGAGCCTTTACCGTGCACGACCTCGTCGTGGCTGATCGGGAGCAGGAAGTTTTCGCTGAAGGCATAGGTGATGCCGAAGGTGAGCTGGTTGTGGTGGTGCTTGCGGTAGATGGGGTCCTTGCCGAAGTATTCCAGCGAGTCGTTCATCCAGCCCAGGTTCCACTTGTACCCAAAGCCCAGCCCTCCGGCGTCCACCGGGCGGGTGACCCCGGGGTAGGCGGTGGAGTCTTCGGCGATCATCGCAATGCCGGGGTGCTGCCCGTAGCTGGCGATATTGGTTTGGCGCAGGAACTCCAGCGCCTCGTAGTTCTCGTTGCCGCCATCCTTGTTGGCGATCCATTCGCCCTCTTTGCGCGAGTAGTCGCGGTGGGTCATCGAGGCCACGGCATCGACGCGCAATCCATCCAGATGGTATTCCCCAAGCCAGTACAGCGCGTTGGCCACCAGGTAGTTGCGTACCTCGGGGCGGCCGTAGTTGTAGATTAGCGTGTTCCAGTCCGGGTGGAAGCCCTCGCGCGGGTCGAGATGCTCGTAGAGCGCGGTGCCGTCAAAGCGCCCCAGACCGTGCTGGTCGGTGGGGAAGTGCCCCGGCACCCAGTCGGCGATGACCCCCAGCCCGCGGGCATGGGCGGCATCGACGAACGCGGCAAAGTCCTTTGGCGTGCCATAACGTACGGTCGGGGCGAAGAGCCCGATGGGCTGGTACCCCCAGGAGCCGTCGAAGGGATGCTCACTGATTGGCAGCACCTCAATATGGGTGAATCCCATGTCGGCGGCGTAGTCCACCAGTTCGGTGGCCAACTGCAGGTAGCTGAGCGAGGCGGCCTCGGCGCCGAGCCGGCGCCAGGACCCAAGGTGGACTTCGTAGATGCTGATGGGGGCGTCGACCGCGTTGAGCTCCGCCCGCCGGGCCTCCCACTGCTGATCCTGCCAACGGTGGGTGCCAAGGGAGCGCACCACCGAGCCGGTCGCCGGTGGGTGCTCGGCGCCAAAACCCACCGGGTCGGCCTTGAGCGGAAGCAACTGTCCGTCCGGGCCGATGATCTCGTATTTGTAGACCGTGCCATCGTCCAGTCCGGGCAGGAACAACTCCCAGACGCCGGTGGAGCCACGGGCTCGCATCGGGTGCGTGGTGCCGTTCCAGGCGTTGAAGTCACCGACGACCGAAACCCGCTGTGCGTTGGGTGCCCACAGCGCGAAGTGCACGCCGGGAACCTGCTCGTGGGTGATCAGATGGGCGCCGAGCACGCTCCACAAGCTCCGGTGTTCGCCTTCGCCGATGAGGTACTCGTCGATCTGGCCGATGACGGGCCCGAAACGGTAGGGGTCTTCCCGTTCCTCTTCGAGCCCTGAGGCCCAGCGAACGCGCAACCGATAGTACGGTAATGCCGGGCCGATGAACGTGGCTGCATCCGCCGGATGGCGTTCGAGCTCGATCTCGTCGGTGGCGTTTACCACCGAGATTCGTTCGGCACCGGGGAGCCGGACCACCACATGGCGGCCGTCGGCGGTGGGCCCGAGCGCCGCGAACGGGTCCGGGTGCCTGCCCTGAGACAGCAGGCGTACCTGATCCTCGTTGATCACTAGCTTTGTTGTGTCCTCGTCAGCCACTTGGACTCCTTGGTGTAGCGATTGATGATAATCCAAGCACACTCGGCGCGGCCTGACCTCAAAATGACGCGTGTCACGCCTCTATGACTTGCCGAACTTAATGTGCGCGTGTCAGAGCGCGGATTCAATGTCCCAAATGTGCGTCATATACTCGCGAATTGAGCGGTCGGAACTGAAATAACCCATGCGTGCCACATTGAGAATCGCCATCTGCTGCCAGCGGGCCGGGTCGGTGTAACACTGCGCCACTTCGCGTTGCGCCCGGTCATAATCCTCGAAATCCGAGGTGACCAGGAACCAGTCGCTATTCCACAGCGTGTCGAGCAGCTGGTCATACCGATGCGGATCCTCGGGGCTGAAGGTACCCTCGGCGATGGCCTGGAGCACATCGCGTAGGCTCTGACTTGCCTCCAGCGCTTGGCGCGCGTGATCCGGTTGGGCCCGGCGCTCGGCGACCTGCTCGGTACTCAGCCCGAAGAGGAAGAAGTTCTCCGGTCCGACCTGTTCGCGGATCTCCACGTTGGCCCCATCCAGGGTGCCGATGGTCAACGCACCGTTGAGCGCGAACTTCATGTTGCCGGTGCCCGAGGCCTCCATGCCGGCCGTCGAAATCTGCTCGGAGAGGTCTGCGGCAGGAATCAGCTTTTCGGCCATGGAGACGCCATAGTTTGCCGGGTAGGCCACGCGTAGCAGGTGCGCGGTCTCCGGGTCGTGATTCACTACCTCGGCGACATCGTTAATGAGCTGGATGATCAGCTTGGCCATGTGATAGCTCGGCGCGGCCTTGCCGCCGAAGATTTTGACGCGCGGCACCCAGCCGGCCTGCGGGTCACGCTTGATGCGCTGCCACTGCGCGATGGTCCACAGGATGTTCAGCAGCTGGCGCTTGTACTCGTGGAGCCGCTTCACCTGGGCGTCGAAGAGCGCTTCGGTGGGTAACTCGATGCCGTGTTCGCGGGCCAGCCAGCCGGTGAAATGTTCCTTGGCTTGGCGTTTGCTGCGTCCAAAGGCGTCGCGGAAGGCTGGATCCTCGGCATAGGGTTCCAGTTCGCGTAGCCGTTGCAGATCGGTTTCCCAGCCGGGGCCGATGGTGTCGGTGATCAGCGAGGCCAGAGCCGGGTTGGCTAGCTTGAGCCAACGACGCGGTGTGATGCCGTTGGTGATGTTGACGATGCGTCCGGGATGCAACGCGTTATGTACCGGGAAGAGCTGGCTGCTGACCAGTTCGGTATGCAGCGCCGAGACCCCGTTGACCTTATGGCTCGTGGCGAAGGCCAGATCGCCCATGCTGACCTGATCCCCGCTGATCAGCCGCACCGGGTCGGGGCTATCGGCCTGCAACTGCACAAACTGGGTGTCCAGGGTTTCGACGATCTGCAGGTGGCGGGGCAGGACCTTGCGCACCAGACCCACGCTCCAGCGTTCCAGGGCTTCGGGCAACAGCGTGTGATTGGTGTAGCCCAGCACCTTGGTGGCCACCGACACCGCGGAGTCGAACTCAAAACCGTGCTCGTCGACGAGCAAGCGGATCAACTCCGGGCCGGCGATGGCCGGGTGGGTGTCGTTCATCTGGATGGCCACGTACTCGGGCAGGCGGCGCAGATCCTCGTGCGCGGCCAAATAGCGACGCAGGATGTCCTGAACGGAGGCCGAGGTCAGGAAGTATTCCTGGGAGAGCCGTAGTTCCTTGCCGCCGTCGGTGGTGTCGTTGGGGTAGAGCACCCGGCTCAGGCTACGGGCCAGGGCCTCGGCCTCGGAGGCCGCGGCGAAGTCGCCGGCGTTGAAGCGCTGCAGATCGAAGAGCTCGGCGCTGGGCATCGCCGCCCACAGCCGCAGGGTGTTGGCCCAGTGCCCGCCATAGCCGACCACGGGAGTGTCATGCGCCGCGGCCAGCACCCGGGAGCCCGGGGACCACAGTGTGGCGCCCTCATGTGTGGTGACCTCGCCGCCGAAGCCCACCGGGTAGGCCGCCTCGGGACGGGTGAAGTCCCAGGGGTTGTCGGTGGCCAGCCAGTTTTCGGGGGTTTCGATCTGCCGCCCGTTTTCAAAGCTTTGGCGGAACAACCCATGCTCGTAGCGCAGGCCGTAGCCGTAGGCCGGACAGCCCATGGTGGACATCGAGTCCAGATAGCAGGCGGCTAGGCGGCCTAATCCGCCATTGCCCAGCGCCGCGTCGGGTTCGCCCTCGGCTAGCTCGGCAAAGCTCAAACCGAATTCCTCGAGTACCTGCACCGCCACCTCGCGCAACCCCAGATTGATGGCCTGATCCTCGAGCAGTCGACCCATGAGGAATTCCATCGAGAGGTAGTAGACGCGCTTGCGGTCCTCGTCCCAGGTGCGGCGGGTGGCGGCAAACCAGGGATCTACCGCGTGGTCGCGTACCGCATGGGACAGTGCCATCCGCCAGTCGAAAAGTGAGGCCTTCTGCGGACTTTTGCCGACCGTGTACTGCAGGTGGCGCAGCAACGCGCGGCGGAACTGCTCCGGCGTCGGCGCGCTGGCCCCCGGGTCGGTAGCGCGAAAATCTCGGATATCGATTTGTTCAGACATGTGGTGCTCCCGCGAGGGTCAAGTGGGACATGGAATTTCATGCGCTGCTGTGTGAAGAGAGACTTTATCCTAGAGCCGGCTATATGACGTCGATGTCGCGCTCAGTGCACGTCATGTTAACGCGCAGTCACCGGCTGGCTGGCGAAGGTTTACCGGTAGTTAACGCATCAGGCCCCCGTCACCGATGATCTCGGTGACGGGGGCCTGATGCGCACGGGCATAGCTTAGAGCAGCGTGGCCGCGGAACGGTCGATGAGCCAGCGGGTGGCCTCGGTGCCGCGTACGGCGCTAGCCGGCACGGCGACCTCGTTGACCTCATGCTGCGCGGCGGCCAGGGCCGGGGCCTTTTCGGCCCCCGCGACCAATAGCCATACCTCGCGGGCGGTGTTGATCAACGGCATGCTCAGCGACACCCGGTCGGCCGGTGGCTTGGGGGAGTCGTGCACCGCCAGCACTCCGGCCTGCTCCAGCCGGGTGTGGTTTGGGAAGAGCGAGGCCACATGCGAATCCGGCCCCATTCCCAACATGAGCACGTCGAACTGCGGTGCGCTGGCCCCTTCGGGCGCTTCGGCGGCTAGCGTTTCGGCGTAGGCCGCGGCGGCGCTTTCGGCGTCGTCGAACTCGTCGCTTGAGCCCATGGCATGCACGGTGGCACGATCCAGCCCCAACTCCTCGAGGGCCGCGAACAGCGGTTCGGCCTGACCCACGTTGCGGTCGGGGGAGTCGGCGGCCACGAAGCGCTCGTCACCAAACCAGAAGTGCACGAGCGAGAAATCCACGGCCACCCGGGCCGGGTTGCGCGCCAACGCCAGCAACGAGTTAATGCCTAGGCTGCCGCCGGTGAGCACCACGTGCGCCACGCCGCGGGCGGCGATCGCGTCGCTGATCGCGGTGATCAGCCGGGCCGCGATGGCCTCCGCGGTGGCCGCGGCGTCGGGGTGGATAACGATATTTCTAGCGATCACTGGAGGTAATGCTCCTCAGGTTGGTTAGGTTCAGGCCACGGGTGACCACCTCGCCGAAGAGGTCGTCGGCGTCGAGCCGGCGCATTTCCTCGGCCAGACATTCGGCCACCGATCGACGCGGCAACGAAATTCGTTGCGGTGCCGAGCCCGGCAGGTACAGCTTCGCCACCTCGCCGGAGGGACGCGAGAGTTCCACATCCCCGCCGTCCCGGGTCAACCGAACGCTGGAAAGTCCACCGGTGGACTTATCGGCGGCGATCGTCACCGGCACGTTCAGGCACATCGTCAACCAGGCAGCTAAGAGGCTGGTGGATGGCGAGTTGGCCGAACCCTTCACGGTGATCCCGGTCAGCCCGTCGGGGCCGATCAGATCCAGAATGCTGGCCAGCTGGGCGCGCCACAGGGTGATACGGGTCCAGGCCAGATCGGTATCGCCGGCACGGTAGGTTTCGGCGCGCTGGAACAGGGCCGCGGTGGGATCTTCCATTTCGCTCGCATCGGTGATGCGCCGGTGTGCCAGCCGCCCCAACGGGGTGTTGTAGGGGTCGGCCGGAACCCCGTGCGGCCACCAGGCCACAATCGGGGCGTCCGGCAACAGCAGCGCCGAAATCAGCGCCTCGTCGGCCAGGATATCCGGGCCGTGGGTGCGCATCACGATAACCTCGGAAGCCCCGGCGTCACCGCCGACGCGAATCTGCACATCCAGCCGATTCTCGCCGTTGGTGGAGCCGCGCACCACCACGATAATGCGGCAGGGGTGCTCACGGCTGGCGAGGTTCGCCGCGTCGATCGCTTTTTCGGCGAAGCCTTCGCGGGTGATCACCACCAGGGTCAGCACTCGGGAGAGCGCCACCACGCCGTGGGTGCGGCGCGAGGACAGCAGCGTCTTAGCCACCTTGGAGGTGGTGGTATTGGGCAGTTCGATCATCATGGTCGGCGCCAGCTCCTTGCGTCGCGGTTCATCAGCTCGTCCGCGCTCTGAGGCCCCCAGGAACCCGGGTAGTAGGGTTCGGGCTGTTCGGGTAGCTGGGCCCAGTGCTCCTCGAAGGGATCGAGAATACGCCAAGACTGCTCGACCTCCTCATGGCGCGGGAACAGCGGCGGCTCGCCGAGCAGCACGTCCAAGATCAGCCGCTCATAAGCCTCCGGGGAGGACTCGGTGAAGGCGTTACCGTAGCCGAAGTCCATGGTGACATCGCGGATCTCCATCTGGGTGCCGGGCACCTTGGAGGAGAAGCGGATGGTCGCGCCCTCATCGGGCTGCACCCGGATCACGATCGCGTTCTGCCCGAATTCGTCGGCCTCGTGGTCGGTGAACAGCAGGTTCGGGGCCCGCTTGAGCACCACCGCGATTTCGGTGACGCGGCGGCCCAAACGCTTGCCGGCGCGCAGGTAGAACGGCACCCCGTCCCAGCGCCGGGTGTTGATATTCACCCGGATGGCCGCGTAGGTTTCGGTTTTCGATTTCGGGTTGAAGCCTTCTTCGTCGAGGAAGCCAACGACCTGTTCGCCGCCCTGCCAGCCGGAGGTGTACTGCCCGCGGGCACTGGCCGCCCCCAAGTCTTCGGGGAGCTTGACCGCGGCGAGCACCTTCTCCTTCTCGCTGCGCAGGTGATCGGCGTCGAAGGAGATGGGCTCCTCCATGGCCGTGAGCGCCAGCAGCTGCAGCAGGTGGTTCTGGATGACGTCGCGGGCCGCGCCCACTCCGTCGTAGTAGCTTGCGCGGCCACCGATGCCGATATCTTCGGCCATGGTGATCTGCACATGGTCCACGTACTTGTTATTCCACAGCGGCTCAAAGAGCTGGTTGCCGAAACGCAGTGCCAGAATATTCTGCACCGTTTCCTTACCCAGGTAATGGTCGATGCGGAACACCGAATCGGCCGGGAAGACCGACTCGACGATGCTGTTCAGTTCGCGGGCGCTGGCCAGGTCGTGCCCGAAGGGCTTTTCGATGACCACGCGTTCCCAGCCGGGGTTCTCGTCGTTCGCCAGCTTATGCTCGGAGAGCTTCTGGCAGACCACCTCGAACCAGCTCGGCGGGATCGAGAGGTAGAAGGCGTGATTGCGCCCGGTGGTGCGGGACTCGGCCAGCTCATCCAGGGTGGCGGCGAGCTGCTCGTAGGCGTCGTCGTCGTCAAAGGCACCCGAGATGAAACGCATCCCCGCCGCGAGCTGGGTGAACACCGTCTCGTTGAAGGGGGTGCGGGCGTTGGCTACGATCCACTCGCGGGCCTGGGCGGCGAAATCCTCGGCGCTCCAGTCGCGGCGGCCGAAACCGACGATGGCAAAGTTTGGGGGTAGCAGGCCGCGGTTAGCCAAATCGTAGACCGCGGGCATGAGCTTCTTGCGGGCAAGGTCGCCGGTGATGCCGAAGAACACCAGCGCGCCCGGACCGGCGATGCGATTCAATCGCCGGTCACGGGCGTCACGTAGTGGGTTGTTCATGTTGTCCTTGGTCCTAGCCGGCGGCCTGCAACAGCGCTGCGATGCCGGCGGCACGGTCGGTCAGGTGCACCCGAAGCAGCGGGCGTGCGTGCTCGGCGTCGGTGAGAACCGCCGCGTCGCCGCTGGCCTGCGCGGTGATCAGCCCGCCGAAGCTAAAGGGACGACCCTCGATCGGCAGATCCTCCGAAGCATCCCCGGTGAGCTGCAGGAACACGCCCTGGCGCGGCCCGCCCTTGTGGTACTGGCCGGTGGAGTGCAGGAAGCGTGGACCCCAACCGAAGGTCACCGGGCGTCCGGTGGCCGCGGCCAAGGCATCGCGCAGCGCCAATAGCTCGGCGTCCTGCTCACGATCCAGGTAGGCCTGAATGGCCAGATAGCCGTCGTCGGCCAGCTTCGAGGTCAGCGTGCGCAAGGCCTCGCTCAGGGTGCGGGCGCTGGTGCCGTAGAGCTCGACGCTGCCATCGACCGCATCCGGGGTGCCGGCGGCCGGGGCGTCCAGCAGCGAGCGGGCCGCGGCCTTGGCCGCCTCCACATCCGGCTGGTCAAAGGGGTTGATCCCCAGCAACCGGCCGGCGACCGCGGTGGCGTATTCGAAGAGCATGAAGCTGGTGCCCAGCGGGGCGCTGACGTGGATTGCCGTGGCTTCCTCGTCAAGCTCCTCGGGCAGTTCGGCGTGGATGTAGAGCGGCAGGGTATCGGCCGCCGGCTCGCGCAGTTCCGGGGCATCCGGCCCCAGAGCCACCGGCAGGACACCCTTGCCGAGCTTGCCGGTGGATTCGGCGATGAGCTGTTCGGCCCAATCGGCGAAGCCCGGCAGCGAGCCCGGGAGCCCGGCGATCAGCAACTTGTCGCGGCCGACGGTGGCCATGGCCGCACCCAGGTGCAGGGCCAGGTTGTCTTCGTCGTCGGTGGCCAGCAGGTCGGCGATCAGTCCGGCCTCTTCGACCAGTGCCTGAATATCGGCACCGGCCAACCCGGAGGGCACCAGGCCGAAGGCGGTCAGGGCCGAGTAGCGTCCGCCGACATTCGGGTCCGCGTTGAAGACCGCGCGCACACCGTCCGGGTTATCCATCGGCGAGCCCGGGTCGGTGACCAGCACCAGACGGGTGGCCGGGTCGATGCCGGCGGCCTTGAACGCGCTGGTGAACGCGCGACGCTGCGAGTCGGTTTCCACGGTCGAACCGGACTTCGAGGAGACCACCACAACGGTGCGCTCGAGGTCGGTGCCGACGATGCGGGCCGCAGCCTGCGGGTCGGTGGTGTCGAAAATAACCAGGTCGACACCGTCGTTCGCGGCGATGACCTCGGGGGCGAGCGAGGAGCCACCCATACCGCAGAGCACCACGCGGTCTAGCCCCTCGGCCAGCAGTTCTTCGCGCAGGGCGAGAATCTGCGGGACCAGCGCCTCGGCGGCCTCGAAGGGGGAGACCCAGCCCAAACGGATGGAGGCCTCGGATTCGGCCTCCGGACCCCACAAGGTGGCGTCCTTGGCGGCAATGCGGCTACCGACGCGGTCTTCGATGAGCTGCGGCAGCTGTGACTCGACGCTGGCTAGGGCCGCGCCGGAGGTGATGAGCCCTAGCTCCATATTAGTTGGCCCCCTTGAGAGCCTGCTCCATGTCGGTGAGCAGTTCGTTCCAGGCGACCTCGAACTTGTCGACGCCCTCAACCTCGAGCTGCTCAACAACCTGGTTGTAGTCGATGCCCAGCGCGGCGAGCTGATCCAACACGTGGTTGGCCTCGGCGTAGGTGCCGGCGATCGCATCCGGGCGAATCACGGCCTGCTCCGCGGTGGCCTCGAGGGTCTTCTCCGGCATGGTGTTCACGGTGTGCTTGGCCACCAGCTCGGTGACGTACAGGGTGGCCGGGTAGGCCGGGTCCTTGACACCGGTCGAGGCCCACAGCGGACGCTGCACGTTGGCGCCGGCGGCGGCCAGCACCTCGAAGCGGGCCGAGGAGAAGGACTCCTCGAAGACCTGGTACGCCAACCGAGCATTGGCCACGCCGGCCTTACCGCGGACGGCGGCGGCTGCCTCGGTGCCGAGGGCGTCCAGACGCTTGTCGATTTCGCTGTCCACGCGCGAGACGAAGAAGGAGGCCACCGAGTGGATCTTCGACAGGTCCAGCCCGTTGGCGTGGGCCTTCTCCAGTCCGATGAGGTACGCGTTGATGACCTCGCGGTAACGCTCGAGGGAGAAGATCAGGGTCACATTGACGCTGATACCCGCGGCGATGGTTTCGGTGATGGCTTCCAGACCCTCGACGGTGGCCGGGATCTTGATCAGCACGTTTTCGCGGTTGACACGCTTGTGCAGTTCGGCGGCCTGGGTGATCGTCGCGGCGGTGTCGCGGGCCAGACGCGGGTCTACCTCGATGGACACGCGGCCATCCACGCCCCCGGTGGCGTCGTAGATCGGACGGAACAGGTCGCAGGCTGCGGCCACGTCGTCGCTGGTGATCTCGGTGATGGCGCGCTCGACGCTCTGTCCGCGCTGCTCGGCGATGGCCTCGCCGTAGACCTCGGCGTTGGACAGCGAGGCGGCGAAGATCGCCGGGTTGGTGGTCACACCGGTGACGTTCTTTTCCTCGATCAGGGCGGCCAGCGAACCGCTGGTCAGTCGTTCGCGGGAGAGATCGTCGAGCCAGATGGATACGCCGGCGTCGTGCAGGTCCTGAGTCTTCGGGTTGCTCATGGTGATATTTGTTCCTTTACTTAGCGACGTTCTTGGCGGCAGCGACCACGGCTTCGGTGGTCAAACCGAATTCGCTGTATAGCTTCTGGTAATCCGCCGAGGCACCGAAGTGATCCAGCGAGATGATTGCGCCGGCATCGCCGACCAGTTCGCGCCAGCCCTGAGCCACGCCGGCCTCCACGGAGACACGGGCGGTGATGGCGGCCGGCAGCACCGACTCGCGGTAGGCGGCGTCCTGCTTGTTGAACCATTCGAGGCTGGGCAGCGACACCACGCGGGCGGCGATGCCATCGGCGGCCAGTGCTTCGCGTGCTTCGACGGCCAGCTCCACCTCGGAGCCGGTGGCGATGATGATGACATCCGGGGTGACCTCGGCGCCGTCACGGACGGCCTCGGCCAAGATGTAGCCACCCTGCAGCGTGCCGGAGGCTGTCTTGAAGCCCGGCGCGGTGCGGTCGTAGACCGGCAGGTTCTGGCGCGAGAGCACAATGCCGGCCGGGGTGTTGGTCAGCTCCAGGATGCCCTGCCAGGCGTAGGAGACCTCGTTGGCGTCGGCCGGGCGTACCACGTCGAGGTTCGGGATGGCGCGCAGGCTTGCCAGCTGCTCGACCGGCTGGTGGGTCGGGCCGTCTTCACCCAGACCGATGGAGTCGTGCGTCCACACGAAGATCGACGGGACACCCATCAGCGCGGCCAGGCGGATCGCCGGGCGCTGGTAGTCCGAGAAGATCAGGAAGGTGCCGTTGAACGCGCGGGTCGGGCTGGAGAGCACGATGCCGTTGGTGATCGACGCGGCGGCGTGCTCGCGGATACCGAAGTGCAGCACACGGCCGTAGGGGTCGGCGTTCCACTTCGAGGTGCTCCGCGAGGCCGGGGCGAAGGACTTGGCCGATTCGATGGTGGTGTTATTCGAACCTGCCAGGTCGGCCGAGCCGCCCCAGAGCTCTGGGAGCACGTCGGCGATGGCGTTGATGACCTTGCCGGAGGCGGCGCGGGTGGCCATGGAGGTGCCGGCTTCGAACTCTGGGAGCGAGTCGGTCCAGTTCTTCGGCAGTTCGCCGGCTTCGAGACGGGCCAGCAGGGCTGCACCCTCCGGGTTAGCCTGCTGCCAGCTGGCGAAGTCTGCGTTCCAGGCCTCGTGAGCCGCGGCGCCGCGGTCGATAACCTTGCGTGCGTGCGCGAGAACTTCTGGATCCACCGCGAAGTTGGCCTCCGGGTCGAAGCCCAAGCTGTTCTTCAGGGCTGCGACTTCGTCGCCGCCGAGCTTGGAGCCATGGATGCCGCCGGTGTTCTGCTTGGTCGGCGAAGGCCAACCGATAATGGTGCGCAGCGAAATGATCGACGGGCGGTTGGTTTCGGCCTTGGCCGCACGCAGGGCGGCATCGAGGGCCTGAACATCTTCGACGTACTCGCCGGACTCGGTCCAGTCCACCCGCTGGGTGTGCCAGCCGTAGGCCTCGTAGCGGGCCAGGACGTCCTCGGTGAACGCAATGTCGGTGTCATCTTCGATCGAGATCTTGTTGTCGTCGTAAATCACGACGAGGTTGCCCAGTTCCTGGTGACCGGCCAGCGAGGAGGCCTCGGAGGTCACGCCTTCCTGCAGGTCGCCGTCGGAGGCGATAACCCAGACGGTGTGGTCGAAGGGGCTGGTGCCGGCCGGAGCGTCGGCGTCGAGCAGACCGCGCATGCGGCGCTGGGCGTAGGCGAAGCCCACCGCGGAGGCTAGGCCCTGACCCAGCGGACCGGTGGTGATTTCAACGCCGTCGGTGTGACCGTACTCCGGGTGGCCCGGGGTCTTGGCGCCCCAGGTGCGCAGGGCTTCGAGGTCCTCAAGTTCCAGGCCGTAGCCGGAGAGGAACAGCTGCAGGTACAGGGTCAGCGAGGTGTGACCGGGGGAGAGCACGAAACGGTCGCGACCGATCCACTGCGGATCCTTCGGGTCGTGACGCAGGTGCTGCTGGAACACCAGGTATGCGGCGGGCGCCAAGCTAATGGCGGTACCGGGGTGGCCGTTACCAACCTTCTCAACCGCGTCTGCGGCCAGAACGCGCGCGGTGTCGATGGCCTTGCGGTCCAACTCGGTTAGGGAGAACTCTTTGACTGAGGATTCTGTCGCCATGGTGGCGTTCCTTCCATTTGGCTTTGGCGGGCGATGTACCCCGCATACACGCAGTACGCCGCCGATTCCGAGATTTTTGGAGGCTCAACACCAACATTATCCGGGAAGCGACGGCGCGTTCATATCCCACTCTAGCGTGCAAACCATGGCAAAACAGGGGCATAACGCAAGATGACACAGGCTTTTTTGGCAAAGTCACGCCGCTGACGTCCATCGTTTGAGCGGTGCTTGAAAGTTGACGGATCTCACGGGTAAGCTATCGGATTTTACCGAGGTGTAAGTGTGCAAAAAGTTCTACGCGCTGTAGTATTGAACTGTCTGTCTTGTACCCGTGTAGAAACTGAGTGCGTTTAATTGAAGACTCTTAGCGTCGCCGGCTCATCGACTCCACGCTCCTCGCGCCAGCCCGGCGAGAGCCGCGGGGAGTTCGTCAAACGCAAGGCGGGGGCCTACCTCGCCCTCACCAAACCGCGAGTCATCGAGTTGCTGCTGGTCAGCACCCTGCCGACCATGATCTTCGCTCAGGGCGCCTTCCCTCCATTCTGGCTGACGTTCTGCACCATCGTCGGTGGCGCCATGGCGGCCGGAGCCTCGGGTGCCTTCAACTGCTATATCGATCGCGATATGGACAAGCTGATGAAGCGAACCAAGGGTCGCCCGTTGGTTACCGGTGACCTGACCCCGCGTGAAGCCTTGGTGTTCTCTTGGACGCTCGCAATTGCCTCACTCGTGGTGTTGTACGTCGGAACCAACGTACTAACCACCGCCTTGGGCCTTGCGGCGATCTTGCTCTACGTGGTGCTGTACACGATGATCCTCAAGCGCCGTACCGCCCAGAACATCGTCTGGGGTGGCATTGCCGGATGTATGCCGGTGCTGATCGCCTGGGCCGCGGTGCGCAACACCATCGAGTGGCCAGCGATCATCCTGTTCCTCGTGATCTTCCTGTGGACTCCGCCGCACTATTGGCCGTTGTCCATGAAGTACGCCGACGACTACAACGCCGCCAGCGTGCCAATGCTCGGTGCCATCGCCAACGCTCGTCGCGTCTCGGTGCAGGTCGTGCTCTACGCATGGGCCACCTTCGTCTGCTCCATGCTGTTGCTGCCAATGGGTTATGCCGGCATCGTGTACACCGTGGTGGCCGGCGCGGCCGGACTGTGGTTCGTCTACGAATCGCATGTGCTGTACCGCGAGGCCCAGCGTGATCACAAGCCCGCCGATGTGAACCGCAAGGCCATGAAGGTCTTCCACATTTCAATCACCTACCTCTCGATCGTCTTCCTGGCACTGGCCATCGACCCCTTCGTCGGTAGCCCGCTGTTCGGCTAAAGAACCTCGCAAACGCCCCCGGCTCGTCCGGGGGCGTTTTGCTATATCCGAGTGGTTCCTTCAGTGGCCCGAGCGCAGGTGGTTACGGTGCCACGTGGCCGTCTGCCCTGCCCGAGTGCTGCCCCCCACTCGCACGGGGCACCCATGGGCGCCACCACGGCCACCCGGTCTTCTCTACGGTGCCGTCCGTGGTCGCGCGCGGTACAACGCCCAATGTGACCTCTGGACCGTTTGGTTTCCCCGACGCGGTACGCGGTGTCCGGTTATCCGGCTGATTTCCTCTTGGGTCATAAACCACCTCAAGGCCTGGGGGATGGCAATCAAGCGGTGGGTGGCTCCCAGACGATAAAGGGGAGTTAATGCACCCCCGGTACGGAGACTTCTGGTACAAAAGTGGCCCGGTTACGGAGTTTTCCGTAACCGGGCCACGTGCGCGAAATGGGGATGGAGTTAGTTCTCGATACTCGTGGTCTTGGGCAGCAGCACGGCCTTATCCCAGACATTGGTGGCGGCAATTCCCAGCAGGCCGCTTCCGAGCATGTGCAGAATGACTAGGCCGATCGGCAAGCCAATGAAGTGCTGAACGTAACCGATAGCCGCCTGCACCAGAATGATCGCCACGAGCCAGTAGACGGCGCGGGTGAACTGCGCTCCAGCCTGTCGTTTGGCCGCGAGGACCAGCAGAATCACCGTAGCCAGTACCAGCAGGTAGACCGGTGCGGTGTGCATCCGGGTGACCAGCAGGGGATCAAACATGTGGCGCGGTGCCGTGGCATCGCCGGCGTGTGGGCCGGTTCCGGTCACGATGGTGCCGAAAATGATCGCCAGTATGGCCGCGAACCAGGCCACCCACGCGACTTGCTGGATCGTGCGGTCTTGGACCGGGGCACCGAGCTGTTTGTATTCGCGCGCGGTCCGGTTGACCAGTAGCATGGCCAGCATCACCAGAGTCATGGACAACAGGAAGTGAAGGGACACTACCCAGGGGTTCAGTCTGCTCCATACCGTAATGCCACCAATGACGCCCTGGAAGGGGATACCAAGTAGCAGCACCCAGCCCAGGACGAACAGGGTGCGGTGGGTCGCGCGCATCCGCCAAATCGAGACCAAGAAGGCAATGGCGATGGCCAGAAGCACGAAGGTCAGGAGGCGGTTGCCGAACTCGATGAGTCCATGGATGCCCATTTCCGGTACCGGGGTCATGGTACCGGGCATGCAGTTTGGCCACTGCGAGCAGCCGAGACCGGACTTGGTCAGACGCACCGCACCGCCACTGACGATGATGCCGACCTGGGAGACCAGCGAGGCAATGGCCAGACCGTAGACGGTTTTGGTGACCCGCGTGGGGAGCTTATCGGCCCAGCTTTGCCGGGCTAGCTCTGCAGACATGGTGAGTTTCCTTTTTGCGGTGTGGTGGTTAGTTCCATTTGAACAGGCGAGTTGCGGCAACAGCCGAGACCGCGGTCCAGATGATGAGGATGATCATGCCAGCGAGTGAGAATCCGCCGTCAATCAACGACTGCCGGAGGCTATCGCCCAAGGCCGCCGAGGGCAGCGCGTTGAGCGTGGGCTGGATCCACTCCGGGGCCATGGAGAGCGGGAACAGCACGCCACCGGCTCCGGCCAACAAGACCCAGGCCAAGTTGGTGATGGCCAAGGTGGCTTCCGGGCGAACGGTGCCAGCGATCAACAGGCCCAATGAGGTGAAGCAGCCGGCGCCGAGCAGTAGCTGGACGGCGGCCGGAACGATGCCCACGAGGTTCGGATGCCAGCCCAGGAGTACCCCGACGACGCTAATGAGCACCACTTGGATCACCAAGACGGCCAGCACCGCCAGGATTTTTCCGAAGATCAGCCCAGCGCGCCCCAGTGGGGTCGTGGAGAACATGCGCAGGACTCCGTATCGACGATCGAAGCCGGTCCCAATGCCCTGTCCGGTGAAGGCCGTGGAGATCACGCACAGCGCCAGAACGCCTGGTACGGCGGCATCCACCGCACGGTCGGCGACCCCGTCGAGCAGGTTCGTGACGGTCAGGGCGAACAGCGCGATCACCGGCAAAACCACGGCCAGCACGAGCTGTTCGCCGTTGCTCAACATCACCTTGGTCTCGTACTTGCCTTGAATGAGGATGCGCTTGACCGGCCCCACGGCATTCGACGTCAGGGTGCTTTGGCTCATGCCGTTTCCTCCTTGTGGGCAAACTCCATGAAGACGTCTTCCAAGCTACGGGCCTGAAGGCTTAGGTGGCTGGGCATGATGCCAGATTCGGTGAGCCACTGGCTCAGCCATAGCAGGTGCTCAGGAGTGCTGACACCGTTGAGACGGTATTCGCCCGCCGAGGTTTCCTGCAGGCTTAGACCTGCCGGTGCGGTGGGCAACACGAGTCCGGGTGTCGCGCCAAAGAGTACTGGCCGCGATTCGTGCTCACTGGTAGCCAAACTGGTCAGTTCGGCGACGGTTCCTGCGGCAACGGTGCGGCCCTTGTCGATGATGTAGACATAGTCGCTCAGCCGTTGCGCATCGTCCATCAAATGCGTGGTGAGGATAATTGTCTTGCCCGCGTCGCGCAGCTCGGCAATCAGATCAAAGACGACCTGTCGAGATTGCGGGTCCAAACCGGCGCTCGGCTCGTCGAGGAAGAGCACGTCCGGGTCGCCAGCCAGCGCGATGGCCAGGGCCACTCGTTGTTTTTGACCACCGGAGAGCCGACGGATCGTGCGGCTGCCAAAGGAATCGAGCTCTAGGCGTTCGATCAGTGCGTCAATGTCATAGGTGCGCTGATACAGCGAGGCCACGTGACGTAACAGTGGCACCGGACGCATTGAGGGCGGGAGCCCACCGTCCTGCAGCATCACACCGACGCGCGAACGCAGTGCGGGATGGTCTCCGAAAGGATCTTGGCCGAGAAGTTCGACGCTGCCGCCTTCGGGGCGCAGTAGGCCTTGCGCGCAGGCGAGCGTGGTGGATTTACCGGCACCATTCGAGCCGAGCAAGGTCGTGACCTGGCCGGGGTAGGCCTTGAGGGAGACGGATTCAAGCACGCGCAACATGCGGTTGTTCAGTGCCGGAACCGGCCCGAGGTCTTTGCATAACTCGGTGATAACGAGGCTGGGGACTACTGAAGACACCACAACATTCTACGGCATGTCGAAGATTTGAGGGTGAGCCGTCAATCACGTCGAATTCCCGCGTGATTTCGGTAAATGTGACCTTCGGCTTAGTAAGTCCTTCCTTACTAGACCGCAGAGTTAAAAATGCGCATGATTGTGTTGTGTATTCATCTAATTCAGACGCAGTTGGCACCGTGAACGGCGCCGGCGTGGGTGCGGTAGGGGATACAGAAGAGCGCACCCGCGACCGGGTGCTCTATGCGGTCCTTGAAGATGGCCCGGTCAGCGCCGCTGAGCTGGGCAACAAGCTTGGGTTCACTCCGGCAGCAGTTCGTCGTCACCTCGACGCACTGTCGAAGGCCGGCCTCGTGGAGGTCAAGCTCGTGGCCAACCAGAAGACCGGTGCGGGTCGACCCTCTCGCCGGTACGTGTTGTCGCACCGCGGGCAGACCAAGCTTGGCAACGACTATTTGGATATTGCCACTCAGGCACTCAAGGCACTGGGAGAGACCGCGGGAGAAGACGCGATTCGCGCCTTTGCCCGCCAGCGCTTCCAGGCGATGGAAAACCGATACGCCAAAAAGCTCGAGGGCGTTGAAGGGCTGGAGCGACGAGCCGAAGTGCTCGCCGACCTGCTCAGCGCCGACGGCTTTGTTGGTTACACCAGGAAGGTCGATTCGCAAGTTTCGAATTACCTGATGCGCAGCGTTCAGCTGTGCCAGGGGCACTGCCCCATACAAGACCTTGCACGCGAGTTTCCTGTTTTCTGCGATATGGAAACAGAAATGTTTGCCCGCTTGCTAGGCGTCGATGTGCGTAGGCTGTCGACGCTGGCCGGTGGAGGACATGTGTGCACGACTCACATTCCGGTGGGTCGCGACAAGGCGCCACAGCGCGCCGAGAAGAGAACTCGAATTCAGTTCACGAAGCAGGAGAGGCCGCGATGACGGATCAGATTGCACAGGAGTCTGCAGACCCGGGCGTGATTTCCGAGATCCTGGAGAAGAACCCTGAGCTCCACGGGATTGGCAATTACGAATACGGGTGGGCCGACAAGGACGTCGCGGGTGCAAATGCACGTCGTGGCGTGGACAAGGACGTGGTGGCAAACATCTCGAGCCTCAAGTCCGAGCCCGAATGGATGCTACAGCGCCGCCAGAAGGCGTTGAAGTACTTTGACCGCAAGCCGATGCCGACCTGGGGTGCAGACCTCTCCGGTATCGACTTCGACAACATCAAGTACTTCGTGCGTTCCACCGAAAAGCAGGCAACCTCTTGGGAAGACCTGCCCGAGGACATTAAGAACACCTACGACAAGCTGGGCATCCCGGAGGCTGAAAAGCAGCGTCTGGTTTCCGGCGTCGCCGCACAGTACGAGTCCGAGGTCGTCTACCACCAGCTGCGTGAAGACCTCGAAGCTCAGGGCGTCATCTTCCTCGACACCGATACCGGTTTGAAGGAACACCCGGAGATCTTCGAAGAGTACTTCGGCTCGGTTATCCCGGCCGGTGACAACAAGTTCGCCGCGCTGAACACCGCCGTATGGTCCGGCGGCTCCTTCGTGTATGTCCCGAAGGGCGTTCACGTTGAGATCCCGCTGCAGGCCTACTTCCGTATTAACACCGAGAACATGGGCCAGTTCGAGCGCACCCTGATCATCGCCGATGAGGACTCCTACGTCCACTACATCGAGGGTTGCACCGCGCCGATCTACCAGTCCGACTCGCTGCACTCGGCCGTCGTGGAAATCGTCGTGAAGAAGGGCGCTCGCGTCCGCTACACGACCATCCAGAACTGGTCGAACAACGTGTACAACCTGGTCACCAAGCGCGCCATCTGTGAAGAGGGCGCCACCATGGAATGGGTCGATGGCAACATCGGTTCCAAGGTCACCATGAAGTACCCGGCCGTTTACCTGGTTGGCGAGCACGCCAAGGGCGAGACCCTGTCCATCGCCTTTGCCGGCGAGGGCCAGCACCAGGACACCGGTTCGAAGATGGTCCACATCGCACCGAACACCTCCAGCGCGATTGTCGCCAAGTCGGTGGCTCGTAACGGTGGCCGTTCGGCCTACCGCGGTCTGGTCCAGGTGCGCGAGGGCGCCAAGGGCACCAAGAACTCGGTTGTATGTGACGCGTTGCTGGTCGACCAGATCTCGCGTTCGGACACCTACCCATACATCGACGTCCGCGAGGATGACGTGACCATGGGCCACGAGGCAACCGTTTCGCGTGTTTCCGAAGAGCAGCTGTTCTACCTGATGAGCCGCGGCCTGGCCGAGGACGAGGCAATGGCGATGATCGTGCGTGGCTTCGTTGAGCCGATCGCACGTGAGCTGCCGATGGAGTACGCACTGGAACTGAACCGCCTCATTGAACTTCAGATGGAAGGATCGGTCGGCTAAGAATGTCGGAGACCACTACTCACCTCCCGGAAGAGAAGGCGCGTATCGGCGCCCCGTCCATCCCGGGTTTCACCGAAGAAGGCGAAAACCTCTCGCCGCTGAACGACAACGCCAGCTCCCTGTTGGGTGGTGACTCCACCAAGGGTCACAGCCACGGTGGTGGCGTCGGCGTTGTGGACTCCTCGCGTGCCGGTCGTCTGACCAGCTACAACGTTGAGGACTTCGCCCCGCTGACCGGTCGCGAAGAAGACTGGCGCTTCACTCCGCTCAAGCGCATGGGTGCACTGCACACCGCCGAGCTGACCGGCGCAGCACCGAAGGTGGAGCTGCTCGGCTCCGAGGTCGCGCAGCTGTCCACCGTGGCAGCCGACGACAAGCTACGTGGTGTCGCGCTCAAGCCGGAGGATCGCGTCTCGGCCAACGCCTGGAAGTACGCGGCGGACGCCAGCGTGCTGACCCTGCCCAAGGGCCAGGATGCGGGCCACGTGCGCCTGCGCATCACCGGTGAGTCCAAGGACGCCGCCGCTCAGCACATCGTCGTTGTGGCCGAGGAGAACTCCGAAGCCCTGCTGATTCTGGACCACGTCGGCTCCGCCGTGCTGGCTCAGAACGTCGAGTTCGACGTGCGTGAAGGCGCCAAGCTGACCGTCGTGTCCCTGCAGGCTTGGGAAGACGATGCGGTACACGCATCCTCCCAGCAGGCCTCCGTGGCCAAGGACGCTGCCTTCAAGCACATCGCCGTCACCTTCGGTGGCGACCTGGTGCGCCTGGCCCCGTCGGCTCGCTTCACCGGCGAGCGTGCAGAAATCGAACTGTACGGCCTGTACTTCGCAGATGCCGGACAGCACCTGGAGCACCGCCTGTTCGTCGACCACGCAGTGCCAAACTGCAAGTCGAACGTGCTGTACAAGGGTGCGCTGCAGGGCAAGGACGCGCACACCGTATGGGTGGGCGACGTGCTGATCCGCGCCGCCGCCGTGGGCACCGACTCCTACGAGGCCAACCGTAACCTGGTTCTCACCGATGGTGCCCGCGCCGACTCGGTGCCGAACCTGGAGATCGAGACCGGCCTGATTGATGGAGCCGGACACGCCTCGACCACCGGACGCTTCGACGACGAGCACCTGTTCTACCTGATGGCCCGCGGTATCGATGAGAAGACCGCACGCCGCTTGGTAGTGCGTGGATTCCTCAATGAGATCGTGCAGCAGATCGGCGACGACGAGCTGCAAGAGCGCCTGACCGAGACCATCGAAGAAGAATTGGCCGCGACGAACAACTAGTTCGCGCCGATTTGCATAGTTTTTAGAAGAGAAACGGAAACGACGTATGTCTACTCTGGAAATCAAGGACCTGCACGTCTCGATCGAAACCGAGCAGGGCGAGAAGGAAATCCTCAAGGGCGTTTCGCTGGTGATCAACACCAACGAAACCCACGCCATCATGGGCCCGAACGGCTCGGGTAAGTCCACCTTGGCTTCGACCATTGCTGGCCACCCGCGCTACACCGTCACCTCGGGTTCGATCACCCTCGACGGCGAAGATGTGCTGGAAATGAGCGTGGACGAGCGCGCCAAGGCTGGCCTGTTCCTGGCCATGCAGTACCCGGTCGAGGTCCCCGGCGTGACCATGACCAACTTCCTGCGCACCGCCAAGACCGCGATCGACGGCGAAGCACCGAAGCTGCGTACCTGGACCAAGGACGTCAAGGACGCCATGAGCAAGCTGAAGATCGATGCCGACTTCGCTCAGCGTAATGTCAACGAAGGCTTCTCCGGTGGTGAGAAGAAGCGCGTGGAGATCCTGCAGCTTGAACTGTTCAAGCCGAAGTTCGCCGTGCTGGACGAGACCGACTCGGGTCTCGACGTTGACGCGCTGAAGGTCGTCTCGGAGGGCGTGAACCGCGCCCAGGCCGAGAACGAGATGGGCACCTTGCTGATCACCCACTACACCCGCATTCTGCGCTACATCAAGCCGGACCACGTGCACGTGTTCGTTGACGGCCGCGTAGCCGAGCAGGGCGGCCCGGAACTGGCCGACCGCTTGGAAGAAGAGGGTTACGACCGTTACGTGAACGCCAACGCCTAGTAAAGTAGCGATCATGAGCGAATCGACCGATCAGGGCAAGGGTGCCGTCACGACTCCGCTGGAGGACGTGGAAGAGGCACTAAAGGATGTGATCGACCCTGAGCTGGGCGTGAACATCGTGGACCTAGGTCTGCTGTACGGATTGAAGTACAGCGAGGACGGGGTTCTGCTACTCGACATGACCCTAACGACCGCGGCCTGCCCGCTCACCGATATTATCGAGGAGCAGGTAGCCAAGTCGCTGGAGAACATTGTCGATGAGCACCGACTGAACTGGGTGTGGATGCCGCCGTGGGGTCCGGAGCGGATCACCGACGACGGACGCGATCAGATGCGAGCCCTCGGGTTCAACATCTAGGAAGCACCGGCTCAAGGGGCTGACGAGAGACGAAATCGTTTCTCGTCAGCCCCTTGAGCATTAACAGTGAACGACATCCGCTGCAACCGCATGCGGAGATATCGCGCATCTCGTGTAAGTTAATAGCATTAGGTTTACCTCATGCGATAGGGAGTTGCGGCCCATGACCGAGATTCAGACTCAGACCCTCACCACCCCGGTGGATGAAGTCGAAGAAGCCCTCAAAGACGTGATCGACCCCGAACTAGGGGTCAATATTGTGGATCTAGGGCTGATTTACGGTCTGAAATACGGTGACGACTCGATTCTGCAGATCGATATGACACTGACCACGGCCGCCTGCCCGCTCACTGAGATTATCGAAGAGCAGGTGGCTTCGGTGCTTCGCGACCTCGTCCGTACCTACCACGTCAATTGGGTGTGGATGCCGCCATGGGGTCCGGAGCGGATCACCGACGACGGGCGTGATCAGATGCGAGCGCTAGGGTTTAACCTCTAGATTCACGCACCCGCAGGCCTAACGCCGTGCCGGTTCCACCGGCGCCGGCCATAAGCGCCACCGCCATGTCACCCTCGTTGGCCTGAGCGGCTTGGGCCCACAGCCGCGTGGCGAGAATAGCGCCGCTCGCGCCGTAGGGGTGGCCTAATGCCAGCGCCCCGCCGTCGCGGTTGGCCGCTAGCGGATCCAGCCCGAGCTCGGAGAAACAGGCAAGGACCTGCGCGGCAAAAGCCTCGTTGAATTCGAGTAAGCGCGGGCTCCAGTCCTGCGTTACGCCGAGGAGAGAGCGCAGCTTCTGCATCGCCGGTACCGCCGCCATGCCCAAGAGTTCTGGGTCGCAGGCGCCATGTCCGGCGGCGACGTACTCCAAAGCACGCGTCAAGTTCAGGCTGTGTGCCAGTTCCTCGTGCAAGATCAGCACTCCGGCGGCCCCATCATTGATCGGGCAGGCGTTGCCGGCGGTCACCGTGCCGTCGGGTACAAATGCCGGACGCAGTGCCGCGAGCTTCTGCAGCGTCAACTGCGGCCGCGGGCAACTGTCCCGTTCAACCATGCCGCCGACACCCGCAACGGGAACGAGCTCGTTATCGAAGCGTCCGGAAGCGGCGCTACCGACCGCACGCTGGTGGCTACGCAAGGCGAACTCGTCCTGAGCCTCACGGGTAATTCCGTAGCGATGAGCGATATTTTCCGCAGCAACTCCCATATCCGGATCTGGCATCGGGCGAGGGGTGAAACGCGCCCGCGAATAAACCACTGGCTGTTCCATCGGCGTTGCCGGTTTGGTCATTCGCCAGGGCGCGGTGCTTACCGATTCCACGCCGCCAGCAATCACGGCGCGGGCCTCACCGGTGGCTACCAGGCGACAACCCGCCGCGATAGCCTCGAGGGAACTGGCGCATTGCGCGTCCATTGACGTCGCGGGCACGGACGTGCCAAGGCGCGAGGCCAGGGCGCTAACCCGTGCAATATTTCCACCGGGTCCAGCCGCGTTGCCCCAGAAAACATGTTCGACCGGTACGGGGGCAGGCAACTGATCGAGCAGCGCATCAATCACCAGAGCGGAGAGTTGCTCGGCCCCAAGATGTGCATATTGTTTTCCGACGCGCACCACCGGGGTGCGCTTGGCGGCAACGATCAGCGCGGTCATTTTCTCAGCTCCACGGTTCTCTCCAGGTAGAAGGCGTCCGGCAGGGCCGCACGCTGGATCTTTCCACTACTGGTGCGTGGCCAGCGTGCTACAGCTGAGATCAGGTGCGGAATTTTGTATTTTGGTAGCCTCTGGCGCAGCTGTTCGAGGGCATCGAGTGGAACGTCCGGGAGGGAGTCGGCTTCAACGAAGGCAACGAGTCGTCGTTGTCCCGCCGCTTGCAGGTCAACGACTCGGCAGTCGGCGGTTCCAAGGATCATGCAGAGCTCGTGTTCAACTTCGGTCGGGTAGATGTTGTTCCCGTGCCACTGGATCATATCGCCGCCTCGTCCCTGCAGGTACAAGGACTGACCGTCAAGATAGCCATGATCACCGACTCCGATCCAGCCATCTGTTTCGAGCCACTGTCGAGCGCTCTGGCCTAGATAACCGGTGGCGGTTAGTGGACTCCGGACGAGCAAGGCGCCCGGGCCGTCAACGTTAGTGGGGGCGATGACGCGCGCCTGCACGCCTGGAAAGAGTCGGCCAGCGAATCCCGTGCGTTCCACGGCAGGCGCCGTGCTGGCCACGTCGTGGTGATGGTAGGCAATGAACCCGTGCTCGCTGGTTCCGTAGTACTCGGTCAGCTGTTTGAGATTCGGCAGGCTCGCTAGCCGACTGATCAGCGTGGCCCCAAGCGCCTCACCGCCGGAAACGATGGTTTCAATCGCTGCCATGAGGCGGGGGCCCTCGGTGTCGAGGAGCTTCTGGTAAGCGCTTGGCACCGCCACCATCCGGTTGCATGCGGCGCTGTTGAGCCACATACGGATGCAGTCCAGTTTCCATCCGCCACTGAGCCACACACTACCGCCAGCTGAAAGTGCTTCGACTGCGGCGTAGAGACTCAAACCGTGGGCCAACGGTCCTGGAATCAGGCTCCGCGCGGATTCGCTGGCACCGAGTAGGTCGAAACCCAGAGGTAGCGACAAAGCCCAACTGCTTCTAGAGCGTGCGATGGGTTTGGGCATCGACGTGCTGCCGGAAGTAAATATCACCATGAGCTCCGCGGCGTCATCCACCGAGGTGGGAGCCGGAAGCTCATCAGATTCCTCGGCCGGTGCCGGTGCCGTGCTGGCTCGGTGCACCGGTAAGGCCTCGGGGAACATGTTCCCCTCCGCATCCGTGAGCACCGCCACCACGGGTACCTCGCCGAGTACCTCGGTGATCCGGACCTGTGGCCAGGCCGGGTCGAGGATTACGGCACTGGCTCCGACGTGTTGTATCGCGTAGAAGCTCGTGAGCATCGCCAAGGGGTCATGGCAGAGCAATGCAATACGCGCAATGGTGTCTTGCTGCCTGTCGAGCACTGATGTGAGCGACTCCGACTGGGCCACGATCCGCGCGTAAAACTGCGCAAAGGTTAGTGGCGCCCGATGTGGCACGTTCACAGCCTGGCGATGTGGCGTATCGGTCGCCCGGCGATACAACTTGTGGATGGGGTCGAGCATAGCTGCTAACGCATCAAGCCCTTGTAGCTACGGTGTACCGTGAGCGCGACAAGGGTCGTGACGACGGCCTTGACGACATCGCCTGGCACGAAGGTCAGCGAACCGAGGGCGCTGGTGCCTAGGGGGAGTCCGGTAACCACTGAGGTCCACGGGATACCGAATGCGTAGATCAATACGATTCCGCCAAGCAAGGTCGAGGTCAGGCCGGCGACAAAGCGAGCGACGGTGCCTTCGAACTTGAGCACCCAGTACTTATAGAGCGCTCCGATAACGAGTGAGGCCAGTACCCACGAAAGGAAATAGCCTCCGGTGGGACCGAGCACTACAGGTAGCCCGCCGCGTCCGCCAGCTAGCAGCGGTAAACCGGCGATAACCAGTACCACCACAACAAGCGAAGCGAGCATGCCACGAAGCGGGCCCAATAGTGCTCCGGCAAGCATTACGCCCAGAGTCTGGAGGGTGATAGGAACGGGCAAGATCCCGATGGTGATGGGCGGAACGAGCCCCATTGCGGCGATCAATGCTGCGAAAACCGCAACATATACGGCGGTCTGCGTGGAAGAAGTGCGGGTGACAGATGAAGTCGTCATGGTTTTACTTTCGGTTACGGGGTGATGATTCTTGGCTGTCGTATCCTCGTGCATCGAGTGATTCGGCGACGTCGTCAGCCATACGTAGTGAACGAATTACCAGCGGCACACTGATGGCGAAGGGGTTGTTCGCCAACCCTCGGGCATACTGCGCTTCACGAACTTCGCGATATACCCGGTGAAGCTCGGGCACGAACCGCAAGGTCATGGAAAGGGTCAGCGCAATTTGTTCGGGGTTGGCCCCGAGGTACCTGAGCGGACTGCTTACCGTTTGGAAAACCGTCAGCATCTCGTCGAAGGTTGTCGAGAGGGTGACGGCGTACGCGATCAAGCACATGGACACCAACCGCATAACGGAAATGGCCGCCAGCTGCCAACCGCTTTGCCAGGCAAGGGTTGCGAAAACAACACTCAGAATGAGTGCCAGCGTGATCAATGGAAGGCGTATCAGTTTCCACCGAGGCCGGGCCATAACGAGCAGTCCCAGTGAGATAAATACCGCGGCTCCGAGGACAGGCAAGCTCGCGATGAGGTAGAGCGCAATACTGATGATCAATAAAGCAGCGAACTTGAATCCGGCCGGTAGTGCGGTGAGCAGGGATTCGCGAGGTGCGCTGATCATACGTGGCTCCACTGGCGATAATGATCGACGGCCGGTTGTGGAGCCCCGTCAAAAGCGATACGCCCGTCGGTGACCACCAAGACACGGTCGAAATCCGCGAGTAGTTCCAAATCGTGTGTGACCACGATCGTTTGCTGGTCGAGTTTTGCGATTTCCTGGCGGAACGCATTTCGATTCCGCAAGTCCAGCATCGTCGTAGGTTCATCGAAAACGATAGTTTTCGGGTTCATTGCCAGCACCGCGGCCAGCGCGATCATTTGCTGCTCACCACCGGAAAGGGTGTGGCTTTCACGCTCGGCTAGGTGGCCTAGCCCAAGCCTGTCGAGGGTGAGTAACGCCAGTGGCTTGCGCTGGGCGCGTGGTATTTGCAGGTTCTTCAGGCCGAAGCAAATATCGTCGAGCACGATGGGCATGATGATCTGATTCGCTGGGTTCTGGAAGACGAAACCCACATCGCGCCTGATTTGTTTGGCTTCCCGCGCGGTATCGCGGTCATCGATCAGCACGCGCCCGGAAGTGGGCAATACGAGGCCGTTGAGGAGTCGCGAGAGAGTGCTTTTGCCGGCTCCGTTGCTTCCAATGATGCCGATCCGTTGTTCATCCAAGGTCAGGTTGATGTCCTCGAGGATGACTCGCTCGTCACGCTGGACTCGCACATTCTCTATGCGGATCTGGGGTAGCTGCATGGCGTCTTTCGCTTCCTAACGCGCCAGGTGCTGCAGATTGGAACATTGATGCTCGGTGTAGCGCGTTATAGAACAGCATACTTGATCACCGTTCAATGCTGTTGATCGGTGTTCAAGTCACCGTCACAGAACGAAAAACTTTTCCGCCAATAGTGCGACGCCCAAAGCAATCATGATCAGCCCGGAGACCAAGGTAACGATGCGCGCGGCGGCCGGACGAGAGCCGAGTAAAAGTCGCGCGGCGTAAGCAATTGTGAAGTATACGCCGATGGAAATCCCGAAATGAACGAGACCCAGAACGCCGGTCTGAATCTCAAGTGACCAGGGTGCCTGCGGGGAGATGAACTGAGGGATTAGCGCCAGATAGAGGAGTAAGGCCTTGGGATTGGTGGCACTGGTGAGTAGCCCCTTGGTGAACTGGTGCCGAGCTTGCACCTTGCCGCTTACCGTGCGGCGTGCTTCGACCGCGGTTGCAACGGCGCCTCCGGTGCTGGATTCGGCAACTGTCTCTGGCAGGTCGCCGGCCATTCCTGCTGCAGGTTCGGTGGCCAAGAATCGCGCAGAACGCCAGGAGCGCGCCGTGGAGATGCCGAGCCACAGAAGGTATCCAGCTCCAAGCAGCGTTAGCCATGACAATACCTGAGGGTTACTGGCCACTATGGCGGCCAGCCCACAGACGATCAAAGCGGTGTGGATCAGATATCCGGAAAGCAACCCCCAAACGGCGGGCGCGAACGACGTATTTTTGAGTGCGCTGGAGATGATGTAGGCCCAATCGGCGCCCGGCGTGCAGGCTAGCGTCAATGAAATCAGCATGAAGGCGGTCAAATTGGCAATCTCCACGTCGCGAGGCCTTTCTTGGTTGAGGTTCTGAGCTCAACGCTAGTGCGAAAGGCGCGAAATGTGCTGTCGAAAATCGGCGCATATTCCGAGATATGTGCAATAAAAACCGTAAAATCTTGGTTTACGCGAGAATTTTTTGCAAGCTAGAGTGAACACATGGATGATCTTGATAGTGCAATCTTGGCGAGGCTCCAGCGTGATGGACGGGTAAGCGCCACGGCGTTGGCCGGTGACGTAGGTTTGTCGGTAGCTGCCTGCCATCGGCGCATGCGAGAACTTGAACGCAGCGGAGTCATTAGTGGCTACCAAGCGGTGGTCGACCCGCAAGCAATCGGTCTGGGCTTTGAGGCCCTGGTGTTCGTTACGCTGCGCGATCGAGCCCAGCTGCGCGAATTCGAAGCGGCGGTGGAAGCAAACGAACGTATCGTCGAAGCGCTGCGGCTTTTTGGGGAACCGGATTTCCTGCTACGTGTTTATGCCAACGACCTAGCGCATTATCAGCAGCTCTATGACGAGGTCTTGGTGTCGCTACCTGCGGTGGAGAAACTCAACAGCACCATTGTCATGCGCAACATCAAGGGGCGCATTACTTTGCCGGTTTAGGTTTTCGAACTATCTGTGGTTTCGCGCCGCTAGGGGCGTGAGGAGCACAGACAGGCACATGACTGCCGCTGCTAGCCACAGGGCTTGGGGCAGGCCCGTGTAATCGGAGACGAAACCGATAAGTGGTGGCCCGCTCAGCATTGCACCGTAGCCGAACATGCTGACCGAAGTAACGATCTTCGGACCATGGGTTGGTGCCTTTGCAGTGGCGATCGACATCCCGACAGGAAACCCTAGGGAACTGCCAAGTCCCCAGAGGGTGGCACCGGCGGCAATAGTAATCACGGATTCACCGCGGACAAAGAGCACGATGCCGAGTAGTCCGATGGCACCCATAATGAGCAAGGTTCTCTTTGCGCCAAGGCGGTCCACGACGTGTCCACCGGCAAATCGGCCAATCGTCATCGCGGCCGTAAAGGCTGCGAAAACTAGGGCACCTTTGGAATGGGTAAAGCCGTGTCCTTCGACGGAAGCAACGGCCAACCAGTCATTAGCGGCCCCTTCGGCAAAGCTGAGGCCGGCCACCATCAAGCCCAGAATGAGAATTGTTGTTCCAATCTGAGATTTTGTGTTGGTTTGACCGGTGCTGGTGGGTGTTGCTGGACGCAAGGATGCTGACGGAGCCTGACGAGGAAATCCACTCGATGCGTAGAGCGCGATGACGGTCAGAACGATGGCGACGATGGTGAAATGCCAGATCGACCAGATTCTAAAGTGCATGGTGAGGCCAGCGCTTGCTGCGCCGATGACTGATCCCAGACTGAAGAAGCCATGGAACGAAGGCATGAGGCTTCGACCGGCCTGACGTTCGACCTGGCCACCGCAAATGTTCATCACGATGTCCAGCATGCCGAAGAGCACCCCATTAAGGCCGATGATCAGGAACGCCCAAGGAGCAGACCTCGAGTCGATCAGGCTGATGCCCAGCATGACCAGCAATGACGCTAGCCCGAGAGGGAGCAGTAAGAGTAAAGGTCGTGGACCAAAGCGGCCTAAAAGTCGCGGCGTGAAGGAAATTCCGACCATAGTTCCAACCGTCATGCAGGCCAAAAAGGCACCTAAATCAGTGCCAGAAAAATCAAAGACCGAATGGATGATTGAAAGACGACCCGCCCATGAGGCGAACGCTATTCCCGCGCTCATAAAAATAAGGCTTACGCTGAGGCGCTCCATCGACCACGTATGTCGATTCATGCGCGCAGCGATCGTCACTCGGTCACGCCCCTTTCGCTTAAGTATAGATCGTTTAGTATATCCCATAACGAGCCGATAAGAGGCGCATAACCTGTGGTCTACGTGAGAATTGGCCCCTAGGATGCTTGGGTGATGCGCGCCCCTAACGCCGGCGTGAAGCGCCTGCGGGCGGGTTTGCGGCACAAGAAATGCCACCCCATCGCTGGCGGATTCTTTAAAGTTTTAATGCATTTAATTATGATTCTCATTAAGCATATCTTACTCACTGGTAACTTTATTTTTCATTCTCCCTTTACTTGGGAGGTTTAATGGTTGGGCGTGATGAATATTGAGCGAGCGAGAATGTGTGCTTATTCACACTTGATCGATAGGGTGACGCTCCTAAATGAGCAAGAAATAAACTTATTTCTGTTAGTAAGCGAAGAAGTTGTACGAGGCTTGGGCAACTGGTCACTTAGGAGGAGGCGCGGGCCGGGCTCACTCGACAGTCTCGCGTGGTCTTACGCTCGTTTCGGCAATTGGGCTACCCGGCTCCAGTGGCCACGTCGATATGGTGGGAATCCTCGATAGGTCGGGTCTGCGAGTAGTGGAGCGTCCGAGGCTCGTCCGGGGTGCCGTGAAGTTAGCTCTAGCTCGCACAAATCAGCGCGATCGCTAAGAGAGGTGCCCCTGTGCGCTAGTAGCGGTGCGCTGGTTAATCGGAGGTCCGTGGGGAAACGACAAGGGTTGCGGGCAACGTTTCGGCGACGCCCGAAGTTCCCTGATCATTCCGCCTGGCGATACCCCTACTTGCTAGGCCTCGGTTCGAATGTCGCACGTAGGTGTGCAGATGCGTCAGTTGTCTTGTCGCTAGCGTGATCAGATGCGGGTGCGCCGAGGTCTTCTTGGCAGGATTTAAAGTGGGCTCATTTTGTGGCGACCGGCAGCGCGACGACACGTTACTTCCACCTTGTCTAAGTCGCGTCGCGGCCCACCCTGTCGGCTCACCTCTCTATGCAAAATGCCGCTCAACATCATAAACGTTCATGTCAAGCGGCATTCACCTGTGCCCCCGGCGGGATTCGAACCCACGACCTAGAGATTAGAAGGCTCTTGCTCTATCCAGCTGAGCTACGGAGGCGCCACGAAATAGTTTAGCCCAATGAGCCAGTCCGAGCGATTCTGCGGCAGTGCCTCTAGTCGGCGTGGCGAAACAGCCGGTGGGCAACGTGCGCTTGTTCTCCACAGATCGTCGGAGTGACGGGCCCGGCGGAGTAAGGCAAGTTCACGCTAGGTCATTAACTGAGCACACGCTTGGTGAGAAATAGGACCGACAAAGGAGGATCACGATGACCGATCTGGTGACGATTCGCGCCGTGGTGGGCACCGAACCACAACTGAGCATCACCCCGCAGGGTGTCTCGGTGCTTAAATTCCGCGCGGCAAGCCACGAGCGCAAACGGGATGTAAGTACCGGGCAATGGAGCGATGGGCCGACGAACTGGTACTCGGTGAGTGTTTTTCGCGCGCTAGCGGAGAATGCGATGGAAAGTATCGAGCAGGGGGACCATCTGGTCATTTTTGGGAAGTTGGGGATCCGGCAATTTGATCGCGCCGACGGAACGCGAGGAACGAGTGCCGACATCGAAGCCTATGCGCTAGGGCATGACTTGAAGTTCGGCACCAGTGTTTTTACTAAGGTCCGGGCTGTCGAGGCCGAGCAGACATCGCATGCCCAAGTTCCGGAAGAGGTGCACATGGGGGAGAAGGGCGAGCAGGTGGCCCACTGGCCGGATTCGGATGCGGCCTGATTGGCGATTCGGTGCGTGTCCACCGGCTGGATGTGCCGGTGGACACGTAGCACGTCGCGTAGCGCCGATAAATTCGTTCGGAGGGGGCCAAACCGACTAGCCTTAGAGCATGGCGGAATTCATTTATACGATGACCAAGGCCCGTAAGGCCGTTGGTGACAAAGTCATTCTTGACGATGTCAGCATGTCGTTCTTCCCGGGCGCAAAAATCGGTGTTGTGGGCCCGAACGGTGCTGGTAAGTCTACGATCCTGAAGATCATGGCGGGGCTCGATACCCCGTCCAACGGTGAAGCTCGGCTGTCACCGGGCTACTCGGTCGGCATCCTGTTGCAGGAGCCGCCGCTGAACGAAGAGAAGACCGTCCTGGGCAACGTCCAGGAAGGCGTCGGTGAGATCTACCAGAAGATCCAGCGATTCAACCAAATTTCCGAGGAAATGGCGCAGGACGGCGCCGACTTCGATGCGCTGCTGGAAGAGATGGGCAAGCTGCAGGAGGCCATTGACGCCGCCGACGCTTGGGACATTGACAGCCAGCTTGAGCAGGCCATGGATGCACTGCGTTGCCCGCCGGGTGACGAGCCGGTGACCCACCTCTCCGGTGGTGAACGCCGCCGTGTGGCGCTGTGTAAGTTGTTGCTGCAGAAGCCTGACCTGCTGCTGCTCGATGAGCCGACTAACCACCTCGACGCCGAGTCCGTCCTTTGGCTGGAACAGCACCTGGCCAGCTACCCGGGCGCCGTATTGGCCGTGACCCACGACCGTTACTTCTTGGATCACGTTGCCGAATGGATCTGTGAAGTTGACCGTGGTCGGCTGCACCCCTACGAGGGCAACTACTCCACCTATCTGGAGAAGAAGCGCGAGCGTCTGGCCGTGCAGGGCAAGAAGGACGCCAAGCTCGCTAAGCGATTGGCCGAGGAACTTGACTGGGTTCGCTCGAACTCCAAGGGACGTCAGACCAAGTCGAAGGCTCGTCTGGCTCGTTACGAGGAAATGGCTGCGGAGGCCGAGCGTACGCGCAAGCTCGATTTCGAAGAGATCCAGATTCCGCCTGGACCTCGTTTGGGTCAGGTGGTGATCGAAGCCGAGAAGCTGAAGAAGGGCTTCGGCGATCGTGTGCTCATCGACGGGCTGTCCTTCTCCTTGCCGCGTAACGGCATCGTTGGTGTCATTGGTCCGAACGGTGTGGGTAAGTCCACGCTTTTCAAGACGATTGTTGGGCTCGAAGAGCTCGATGGTGGTTCCTTGAAGGTTGGCGACACCGTCAAGATCTCCTACGTAGATCAGAACCGCGAAAACATCGACCCGAACAAGTCGCTGTGGGAGGTTGTCTCCGACGGACTGGACTACATCAACGTTGGCCAGGTCGAAATGCCGTCGCGCGCCTACGTATCGGCCTTCGGTTTCAAGGGACCGGATCAGCAGAAGAAGGCTGGTGTGCTCTCCGGTGGTGAGCGCAACCGTCTGAACCTCGCGCTCACCCTCAAGCAGGGCGGTAACCTGTTGCTGCTCGATGAGCCGACAAACGACCTCGATGTGGAAACCCTGTCGAGCTTGGAAAATGCGTTGCTCGAATTCCCCGGCTGTGCCGTGGTCGTCTCGCACGACCGTTGGTTCCTAGACCGCGTGGCCACTCACATTCTGGCCTACGAGGGCACCGAGGAGAACCCGTCGAACTGGTACTGGTTCGAGGGTAACTTCGAGTCCTACGAGCAGAACAAGATCGAGCGTTTGGGCCCGGAGGCGGCGAAGCCGCACCGCGTCACCCACCGCCGGTTGACCCGCGACTAGTCTTTTACTGTCACTGGTTCTAGCCCGTCGCATCCGTTGTATTCAGTGGATGCGGCGGGCTTTGCCGTACCTCTAGATAGGCGAGTGCAGTCCCTGAGCTCCACTACCTGCGTGGGAGAGTTGGTCGCGCGGGTTGGCTAGCTGGCAGGCGTCCATGGAGAGGCATCCACAGCCAATGCATCCGGTCAGCCGTGTTTCGAGCTCTTCGATGGCCTGGCGCCGGCGTTCTAGGACTCGTTTCCACTCGTTGGAGGCACGCTGCCAGTCGGCTTCGCTGGGTCGATGGTCCATGGGGACCGACTCGAGTGCGGCTCGAATGTCGGCCAAGGGGATGCCGAGGTTGCGGCCCACCGAGATGAGCGTTATTCGGCGGATGAGGTGTCGCGGGTAGCGTCGCTGGTTGCCCGCCGTGCGATGCGCGGTCAGTAGCCCCTGCGATTCATAAAAGTGTAATGCGGAGCGTGCCACGCCGGTGCGTTCGCTGATCTGACCGATGCTCAGCAGGTCTTCGGGATCTGCATCGGTCGGTGATGGCTGGTCGTGATCTTCTGTTCTGGGTGAATGTGACAATGGGCACCTCGCAGGGTCATGAATTGACCTCAAGTTTACTTGAGGTTCTACGATGGCAGGCACAAGAAGTTATCCGGTGATGCCATTGGTGACCGGACGTAGCGAAAGGAGCTGCGCTGTAGATGAGCACGCTCGCCGAAAATTTTCGATCCGCATTTCGCACCCACCCGGCAGGAGTGTCGCTGCTGAGCGCCAACCCGTTCGGTGCCCCGGTGGGCCTGACCATCTCGAGTCTGGCTTCGCTGTCGCTGGACCCGGTGGCGGTCTCCTTTTCGCTCACCCGGGACTCGGGCTCGGCCGGTGCGTTGCTTCAGGCACCCACCTTCGTGATTAACTTTTTAGGCGAACACCAAAGCCATGTGGCGGATGCTTTCGCCCGCAGTGATGGTGCACGGTTCACCGAGGATCAGGGGTGGGCCTACCTAGCCGATGGAGCACCCTATCTTGTGGACTCTCCAGTTGCGATGCGCGCTCGCGTGCACAGCTCCTTGCAGGTGGGCGGTTCGCGGCTGATCGCCGCGGAAGTCCTCGAGGTGATCAACGGGACCCAGGCTTCCCATCTGCTCTACCGTGACCGTACCTACCTCAGTCTGGATGGCGCGCAACCACTTGTGCCGCGGGACCATTAAGCCAGAAGGCAACCTGACGGACACTGCCGAGGCGGATGAAATTCGCCTGCGGATATTGCTCGAGGACGGCTGGGAAACGTTCACGCCATGCGTTGTGGGTTTGCATTTCCCAACGCAGGATATTGTGCGCGGGATCGCTGAAGAAGGTGTGCAAGGGACGTTCGACGTTCCCGTTGAATAGGCGTTCGCGGCGTAGCCGACGCAGGACGGTACGCCGAAGCAGCCGCCAACGTGCCTGATAGCGTGGCAGATCTAGCCAGATGATGGTATCGGCTCGCTCGCCCAGCGCCGGGCCCGCCCCAAGGTTCAGATACTGCCATTCGGTCACCCACTGCTCACGAGCGGCCAGTGCGTGCACATCGTCGAGGAACTGTTCTCTGGGCTGCCAGTTCGGACCGTGATAGAGCGCGTCGATCTCCGTGTAGGGCAAGGCCCAACGCCGGGAAAGTTCACGGGCCAACGTCGTTTTTCCCGCACCGGTGACCCCGCAAATCAGCACGCGGCGTGGTTGATGCGTGAGCGGAGCACGAAAATCCTGCATCTAGGCTTCGTCCGGCACGCGAATCATGCCCTCTTGCGCCACACTCGCCACGAGCTGTCCGGCCTGGTTATAGATTTTGCCCGTGCCGAGGGTGCGCGCCGAGGAGGCCGAGGGCGCGTGGAGCACGTAGAGCAACCATTCGTCGACCCGGAAATCCCGGTGCCACCACATGCCATGATCAAGGCTGGCGATGCTCAGCCCGGGGTGCACCCAGGTCATCGAGTGTCGGCGCAGCGCCGGTTCGAGCAGCATATAGTCGCTGGCATAGGCGAGCGCGGCGCGATGCAAAGCCGGATCGTCGGGCATCGGCGCGGTTGTACGCATCCACACGGCCGAATCGGCGCTCTGCTCGGGGGCCGCAGCCAAATAGATCGGCTCGGTGACATGCCGGACGTCGAAAGGGCGTTCGTAGGCCCATTCGTGGGCTATTGGATGCTTAATGTGGCCGATGAGTTCCGCGGTGGTGGGTAGCGAGTCCGGCGTGGGAATACCGGTGGGCATCGGGTCGTGGTGATCCAGCCCGCTCGCCGGCTCCTGGAAGGACGCGATCATCGACAGGATCGGTTCGCCGTTCTGGTAGGCGTGGACGCGGCGGGCCGAAAAAGACCGGCCGTCGCGTAGGCGCTGGACACCAAAGGTGATCGGCTGGGCCGGGTCGCCGGGCCGCAGGAAGTATCCGTGCATGGAGTGGATGGGCCGGTTCGGCTCGACGGTGCGGGTTCCGGCGATAATCGACTGTGCCAGGACCTGGCCGCCGAACACGCGGGTGCGGGTCTGGCGCGGTGTGTGCCCCACGAAGACATCCTCGTCGGTGCGGGCACCGTTGCCATCGTCGAGGTTCAATAGATCCAATAGCACCTGGGTGGTGCCTAATTCCTCTGCCACGTCGTTGACTCCTTGATGTGAATTTCCTGAAAAAGACTTTACCCGTACCTTTTGGTTACACACAGGTTGTCCCGCGCGCGTTCAGGGTCGGCGTCAAATGACGGAGTTGTCACATGCTTCCTGCGAATGAACTGGGGCGTGAGAATATGAGGACATGGCAAGTGACGCACTGATTTTCGACGACTCCGCATCCGTACTCGACTTGGCAAATCTTATTGCCCGAGCCAAGGCGGTGCATGAGGACGCGGCCCTGTTCACCGCGCGTGGCCAAGCGCTGGCGGTCTATGTGCCGGTGTTGGTTCCGGCCGAATTGGGTGCGGGGGACTACACGGTGCTGGCCATGCGAGTGCACCGACTGGCCGAACCAGCCGACTTGAACGCGGCCTATGAGCTTTCGGCCATCCAGGATCGGCTGGCGCGCATGGGGGAGGAGTCCACCCGCTTTGTGGTGCCACCGGTCGAAGCGGTACCGGCGTGGGCGGGCATTCAGGTGCCGATCTCTGGCTGGGAAGCGGCCGGCGCGCTGCAGAACGCGGAGCTGGCGCAGGCCGCCCAGCGCGGGATCGATGCGGTGGCTCAGGCACTACCCGAGAATCCAGGCAAACCGGTCATTGGCCAGGTCCGGCAGCGAATCTGGTCCTCCCCGCTCGCCGCCGAGCACCAAGAACTACCGCTCGGGGCCGCCTTTGCCCTACACGCTCTGGGGCTACTGCCTTCTACCGGGCAGAGCTCGGTACTACGCCAAGGCAGCTGGATGCGAGTGAGCAACGAGCGAGGCCACGTGTTGGTGCGCCGGGCTCCAGCGCTGAATCTTTCCTAATCCACCGACTTAGTCGGGGCGGTTGACCAGCGAGAAGGCGGCGCGTTCGAAGTACTCACGCAGAGTTTCGGCGTGCAACATCGGCAGATCGAGCTGGTCGATGGCCTTGTTCATATGCCGTAGCCAGGTATCGCGATAGTGCGCGTTGACCGGAAAAGGCATGTGGCGCATGCGCAGGCGTGGGTGGCCGCGGTGTTCGGAGTAGGTGCTGGGTCCGCCCCAGTACTGCTCGAGGAAGAGCTGCAAACGAATCTGCGCCGGGTACAGGTCCTGTTCTGGGTAAAGCTGGCGGAAATCCTCGTCCTCGGCCACCGAGGCATAGAAGTTTTTGGTGAGCGCAGCGAATACGCGACGGCCGCCGACCTCGGCGTAGAAGGTGCCGGCGTAGTCGGCCACATCCACCTCGGTTTCGGCGAGCCGCAGGAACTCGTCGCTCGATGGCCCGGTAACCACCGGGTTGCTCAGCGGGTCGCGCTTGACGGTGTGCGGCAGGGGATTGTGCTCGGTCATTTCAGCTTTCTTGATCGGTGGGGGCCAAAGGTTCGTGGTGGACGGGAAAATTCACCGAGCGAGCGATGAAGCACACCTTATTCGCCTGGGCGTGTAATGAGTCGGCCAGCTCGCGTTGGCTTTCATCGACCAAGCTCACCTGTGGGTGCAGGGTTGCGGAGGTGAACTGGCCACTGTGATCTCGGTTCAGTTGCATGATTCCGGTGGCCTCGTCCCGGTACCCGCTGACGTTGACCGAGTGCAGCACCGCTAAATGCAGGTACGAGAGCATATGGCATTGGCTCAGCGCCGCCAACAGAAGTTGCTCCGGGTTCCACCGATCACGTGCCCCATGGAAGGTTGCGTCGGCGCTGCCAGCTAAGGTCGGCACGCCTTCGGCGCTGACTATGTGATCACGGGAGTATGCGCGATACCCGCTGGTGCCTTGGCCGAGGTTCCCGGTCCAGTGCACCGCCACGCGGTACTGATGTTCTGTGCCGTCCATATCACCTATTCTTCCATCTTCGAGGCGCTACGTGGGCATAGACGACGGCGGCCCCTTCCGCTGTGTGAAGGAGCCGCCGTACGCTACGCGGGCAAGCCGTCGGGTTGTCTCCGAACCCTAGGCCTGGCTGCCCTGGGTGACGCGGGACTGGTCGGCTTCCTGAGCGGCGAGCGAACGCACCACGTCCGCGCGGGCTTCGACGAGTAGTCGGCGCAGTGCCTGATGCCGGTCGCCGAGTTCTTGCAGGAACGCGTCGGTGGCTTCGAGTACCGCCGCGCTGGCCACGCTGCCGGGGTAGAGGCCGATGACAATCTGCTTGGCCATCTCGTGGGAGAAGGTCTCCCAGGTGGGGATCAGCAGCGCGAAGTAGCGTTCGGCAAAGCCGGAGATCAGCGAGTCATCGTGGGCCTTGGAGAACCCGGCGATCACCGCCTGCTGCTGGTCATTGGACAGGGTTCCCGAGGTAGCCAGTGCGAAGGCCTCCTCCTTGATGGCCGCTACCGGCTGTGCAGCCCACGCGGTGTACCAGCTGGCCTTGCCCTTGGCCGTATCGTCCGCTGCCAAGGAAGCCGCCAAGGACTGCTCGTCCATTCGTCCACCGGCCGAGAGCGCAATATCCAGCGCCCACTTAAGATCGGTGTCGAGCACCAGGCCGGGCAGGCTGTGGGCGCCAGAGCGCAGGTCCGCCACCCGATCCAGCTGTTCGGCCGTGCGTGAACGTGCGGCGAAGGCGCGCACGAACTGCAACTGGGCGTCGGAGCCCGCCTCGGCGGCAGAAGCCAGTTCCCAGAGTCGCTCGGCGCTGGTTGCGGCCAGCTCGGTGGCATGCTCACGGGAGACGTAGTGATCCAGGGCGGTGCTCAGCTGGCGCAGCAGCACCATGATCACCGAAGAATCAGCCTCATGTCCCACATTGTTCAGCAGCAACTGCACGTAGTCACTGGCCGCGGTCTCGGCGTCGCGCACCGCATCCCAGGCGGCGCTCCAGACGAGGGTGCGCGGTAGCGAGTCGGCGAAGGACTTTAGATGTTCGGTGGCGGTGGCCAGCGACTGCTCGTCGAGACGAATCTTCGCGTAGGTGAGGTCGTCGTCGTTCAGGAGCACCAACGCCGGGCGGGCGCGGCCCACGAGTGCCGGGACCTCGGTCAGTTCCCCGTCGATGTCGAGCTCTTCACGGTGGGTGCGTACCAAAGTGCCGGATGCGTCGAGGTCATAGAAGCCCACCGCGAGACGGTGGCGGCGCAGCGTGGGGTAGTCGGCGGCGGCTTGCTGCACGATGGCGAAGTCGGTGATCTTTCCGTCCTGGTCCGCGGCGATGCGGGCGGTGAGCGTGTTGACTCCGGCAGTTTCGAGCCATTCGGCGCCCCAGTGGCTCAGGTCGCGTCCGCTGGCGGCCTCCAGCTCACGCAGCAGGTCGGGCAGTTCGGTGTTGGACCAGGCGTGCTTGGCGAAGTACGCACGCACTCCGGCCATGAATTCTTCTTGGCCCACGAAGGCCACGAGCTGGCGCAGGACCGAGGCGCCCTTGGCATAGGTGATGCCGTCGAAGTTGACCTCGACGTCTTCCAGATCGTTGATCGGAGCGACGATCGGGTGGGTGCTGGGCAGCTGATCCTGGCGGTAGGCCCAGTTCTTCTCCAGCATGTTGAAGGTGGTCCAGGAGCTGGTGAACTCGGTGTTCTGCGCGGCCGCCAGGGTAGACATGAATTCGGCGAAGGACTCGTTGAGCCACAGGTCATTCCACCACTTCATGGTGACAAGGTCGCCGAACCACATATGTGCCAGTTCGTGCAAAATCGTGATGGCGCGGCGCTCGACCATTGCGTGAGTCGGGCGCGAGCGGAAGACGTATTCCTCGAGGAAGGTCACCGCGCCGGCGTTCTCCATGGCACCGGCGTTGAACTCCGGTACGAAAAGCTGATCGTACTTTTCGAAGGGGTACGGGGTGCCGAAGTTCTTCTCGAAGAATTCGAATCCCTGGCGCGTGATCTTCACGATCTCATCGGCGTCGAGGTGCTGCATGAGCGACGAGCGGGCGAAGACGCCCAGTTCGATGGTGCGCCCATCGCTGGAGGTCAACGAGTCGCGTACCGCCTGGTAGGGGCCGGCGATGAGGGCCGTGACGTAGCAGGACATGCGCTGGGTCGGGGCGAAGTCCCAGCGCTTGGCCTCGCCGACCTCGCTCGGCTGCGGCGTCGGCGAATTGGACACGACGTTCCAGTGAGCCGGGGCGGTGACGCTGAATTGGTAGGTAGCCTTCAGATCCGGCTGCTCGAAAACGGCGAACATGCGACGGGCGTCGGCCACCTCAAACTGGGTGTAGAGGTAAACCTCGTTATCGACCGGGTCGACGAAGCGGTGCAAACCTTCGCCGGTGTTCATGTAGCGGGCATCGGCGTCGATGACCAGCACGTTGTCGGCCGCGAGGTTGGGCAACTGGATGCGGATCCCATCGTTGATGGCAGCGACGTCGAGTTCCTGCCCGTTGAGGGTTACCGAGCGTACGGTGTCGGTGACCGCATCGATGAAGCTGCTGGCCCCAGCGGTGGCGGAGAAACGTACCGTGGTCTTGGAGGTGAACACGCGCTCGCCGCGGGTCAAATCGAGTTCGACGTGGTAACTCTCGACCGAGATGATCGAGGCACGCTCTTGGGCCTCGGCGCGGGTGAGATTCATTCCAGGCATGATGCTCCGGCTTCCTGCGGGGGACCCGCACTAGTTGTGAAACAAATATTGAATATCACTGCAATTGTGGCATGGAGAACCCCATCGCGCGCAAGTGCCTCGACATAGATTCTTCTGCCCGTGCCATCAGCGCGCCATCGCGGGCGCCTAAGTGTCCGAGTACTGGACCGGTGATGAGCGCGAGACGCCTCAAACTCGCTAGAGTAGAACGGTCACTGATTGGCCGTCTTCTCCTTATGAAATGGGGCAACCACATGCGCGTGCATATCGCGACCGACCACGCAGGTCTCGAGCTTTCCGACTACCTGATCAAGCACCTCACCGCCAAGGGCTACGAGATGGTCAACCACGGCCCAACCTCCTATGACCCGGAAGACGACTACCCGGCCTTCTGCCTGAACGCCGCCAAGGCTGTTGTCGCCGATCAGCGCGCCGGAGTCGAAGCGCTCGGAATCGTGCTCGGCGGTTCGGGCAACGGTGAGCAGATCGCGGCCAACAAGGTCGAAGGAGTGCGCGCGGCACTGGCATGGAATCTGGATACCGCAAAGCTGGCCCGCGAACACAACGACGCGAATGTCATTGCCGTCGGTGGTCGCCAGCACAGCGTGGAAGAAGCCGCCGAACTGATCGAGGCCTTCCTGGCCGAACCATTTAGCGGTGCCGAGCGCCATGCGCGCCGCATCGGCAAGATCGCGACCTACGAAACCACCGGCGAGATCGTCGACTAACCGTGCCCGAAGGACATTCCCTACATCGCCTCGCCCGCCAGATGGATGACGTCTTCGGCGGGCAGGCGGTGGCCGTCAGCTCCCCGCAGGGGCGCTTTGCACTTGACGCCGCCCGGATCGATGGCCATGTGCTCGAATCCGCCTTCTCCAAGGGCAAGCAACTCTTCTGCCACTTCTCCAACGACCTGTACCTCCGTGTGCACCTTGGGCTGTATGGTGCGTTCGATTTCGGCGGCGACGAGTACTTCCGGGGCGCCTCGTCTATCGGTGCGCCGCGCCGGGTGGGGGAGCGCGAAAGTTCGCAGAGTGCGGCACCCGAGCCCTACACCGGGCCGCCCGAACCGGTCGGTGCGGTGCGTGCGCGCGTGGTCTCGGAGCATGGATGGGCCGATTTGCGTGGGCCGACCGCCTGCGAGGTGCTCGAGCACGATCAGGTGCAACGGCAGTTGGCCAAGCTTGGGCCCGACCCGCTGGTTGCGGCCGCGGCGCGCTTCGATGCCGTTAAGGGACGTGCGATTCTCCAGGAGCCACAAGCCCTGTTGGAGGCTGGCCTTAGGGAGTTCAGGGCAAAGCTAGCGCGCACACGTACCCCGATTGGCACCGCGCTGATGAACCAGGAGCTGATTAGCGGGGTAGGAAACATCTACCGTGCCGAGGTGCTCTTTCGCCAGAGGCTCGACCCGCAGCAGCCCGCCAACGACATTTCGGCGCGAAAATTGCGCGCCCTGTGGTTTGACCTTGTTGCACTCATGGAGGACGGGGTGCGCCAGGGAAAGATCATCACCACCGAGGAAGCGGATCGGGAGCCAGGCCTGCCGTTATGGCCAGATAACGCTTATTACGTCTATCAGCGTCAGGGGCGCCAATGCCGCCGTTGTTCCGCACAGGTGAGTTTGGCCGAAGTCGCCGGGCGCAAGCTGTACTGGTGCCCGCGTTGCCAGCGCCGCCGCTAGGGCCAATGGCGCTCACGCTCGGCAACTGCAGGGGGAACCCGTCGATTTGCACGGCGTGAGCGACATGGTCTAAACTGAATCTCGTTCGCGGTTCAGGCCGCTGACATGGGGATGTAGCTTAATGGTAAAGCCTTAGTCTTCCAAACTAATGACGCGGGTTCGATTCCCGTCATCCCCTCCGAAGGCATCGTCAGAGATGCTTGAAGGCCCGGAAGTATTCACTTCCGGGCCTATTGCCTTAACCGTCAACTGACCCTTAGCGGTGGCGTAGGACGAGGTTGGATCGCCAATACAGTGAGGCGTACATTACACAATCGCGCCATGAAGCGGTTCAGTTTTGAAATGTGCGCGGTGACGTGTAAGTTAGATGCTTGTGACCAGGCGGGATGACTCGCTGGAAACAGGTCACAACAACTACCGAATTATTTCGTGAATATTTTGATTCACTAGGTATTTCGCGGGGTGTAGCTCAGCTTGGCTAGAGCGCGCGCTTTGGGAGCGTGAGGTCGCAGGTTCGAATCCTGTCACCCCGACACATGCGAGGTTCTCGTTGGTTTCTCGAGGAGGCCATCGCATGGGCTTGACCCACAGCCTAAGGGGTCACCGGCTTGGACGCGGTCCGCGGATCATCGTCTGGCCACAACGATTAGTGGATGCAGGAGAGCGCAGGTTAGACTGTTCACTGCTAATCGGGGTGTAGCTCAGCTTGGCTAGAGCGCGCGCTTTGGGAGCGTGAGGTCGCAGGTTCGAATCCTGTCACCCCGACTCTGGAGAACAACCCCGCAACACCACGATGTTGCGGGGTTTTTTGCAGATTAGACCTAATTATTAGACAACCCAGGAGTACAAGGCTGTGAAGAGCGCCGTTGAAAACCTGAACCCGACTCGGGTTAAGCTCACCGTCGAGGTTCCGTACGAGGAGCTGAAGCCGCGCATCGACGAGGCATACAAGACCATCGCGCAGCAGATTCAGGTGCCGGGCTTCCGTAAGGGCAAGGTTCCTTCCCGCCTGATCGATCAGCGCGTCGGCCGCGGCTACGTCATTGAGACCGCCGTGAACGAGGGTCTGAATGAGTACTACCAGAAGGCCATGGTCGAGAACGAGCTGACCCCGCTCTCGCGCCCTGAGGTGGATATCACCGAACTGCCTTCCCTGGAGAACGTCGGCGAGGGCCAGCTGGTCTTCACCCTCGAGGTGGACATCCGCCCGAAGGTTGAACTGCCGGACTACAAGGGCATCGAGGTCACCGTCGAGGCTAAGGAAGTTGCCGACGAGGACATCGAGAAGGCTCTGGACGACCTGCGCGGTCGCTTCGGCACCCTGAAGGAGGTTGAGGCTCCGGCCGCAGCCGATTCCTTCGTGACCATCGACCTGACCGCCACCGTTGATGGCGAAGAGGTTGACTCGGCTCAGGGTCTGTCCTACCAGATCGGTTCGGGCAACATGCTCGAGGGCATGGACGAGGCACTGACCGGCCTGACCGCCGGCGAGGACGCCACCTTCGAGACCACCCTGGCAGGCGGTGAGCACGCCGGTCAGTCGGCCACCGTCAAGGTTGTCGTCACCGCCGTGAAGCAGCGCGAACTGCCAGAGGCCAACGATGACTTCGCTCAGCTGGCCTCCGAGTTCGACACCATCGCCGAACTGCGTGAGTCGCTGTCCAAGGACGCCGCCGAGGGCAAGGTCGTCGAGCAGGGCGTCGAGGCCCGCGAACTGGTGCTGGACAAGCTCCTCGAGCTGGTTGAGGTTCCGGTTCCGGCTGGCGTCATCGACGAGCAGATCGAGCAGCACTTCGACAACCCGCAGGCCGAAGCAGACCACGACACCGACGAGCACCGCGCCGAGGTTCGCCAGAACACCGAGCGTGCCTTCAAGAACGAGATCGTGCTGGACGCCGTCGCCGAGGCCGAAGAGGTTGGCGTCGAGCAGTCCGAGCTGATCGACTACATCGTGCAGACCGCCGGTCAGTACGGCATGGACCCGAACCAGTTCGCCCAGATGCTCGACGGTGCCGGCCAGGTGCCGATGCTGCTCGGCGAGGTGCGTCGCCGCAAGGCACTGGCCAAGGTCCTCGAGTACGCCGTGGTCACCGACTCCAACGGTGCCACCGTTGACCTGAGCTCCTTCGTGAAGCCAGCCGGTGAAGAGGAAGCTGCCGAAGAGGTCGCCGCCGAGTAGTCACCGACACTCACATAACAGAAGTCGCCGGAACCCCCGCACAGCGCGGGTGGGCCGGCGACTTTTGTCGTTCGCCCTCGGCGCACTCATGCGCCGTGAGCGAAAACCGGGCATGAAACGCCCCAAGGGCCAGTTGAAATCAGTAATCTCAAAGTAACCACTCGAAGTTGCGGCTCCGCCGGGAGCTGCACGATCCGATCTACACGTTTGGAAGAGGTAGAGAACATGCCACATGATTCGCGCACTCCCACCATGGCTACCGTCGAAGCAGCCAGCCGTGAGGACTACATCTACAACCGGCTGCTCAAGGAGCGCATCATTTGGCTGGGCTCCGAGGTCCGCGACGAGAACGCCAATGCCATCTGCTCGCAGCTGCTGTTGCTTTCCGCAGAGGACCCGGAGAAGGACATCTACCTGTACATCAACTCGCCGGGTGGCTCGATCACCGCGGGCATGGCCATCTACGACACCATGAAGTTCATTCCGAACGATGTGGTGACCGTGGCAACCGGTCTGGCAGCTTCCATGGGGCAGTTCCTGCTCTCCTCGGGTACTCCGGGCAAGCGTTTCGCGACCCCGAACGCTCGTATTCTGATGCACCAGCCATCCGGTGGTATCGGCGGTACGGCCTCGGACATCAAGATCCAGGCCGAACTGATCATGCACATGAAGAAGGTTATGAGCGAGCTGACCGCGGAGCAGACCGGCCAGACCGTCGAGCAGATTCTGTTGGATAACCAGCGCGATAAGTGGTTCACCGCGGAGGAAGGCCTGGAATACGGCTTCTTTGACCAGATTGCCCAGCATGCCGGTTCGGTGACCGGTGGCGGCGGAGTCGGCAACAAGTAACAACCGCCTGCACCCACCACCGAACGCAGAATTTCAAGGAGAAATCATGTACTTCAATCAGGAAGCCACCGCCGGCGCAATGCCCTCCGCACGCTACATCCTGCCGCAGTTTGAGGAGCGTACCCCGTACGGTTTCAAGCGCCAGGACCCCTACGCGAAACTCTTCGAAGATCGCATCATCTTCCTCGGAGCCCAGGTTGATGACGCCTCGGCAGATGACGTCATGGCTCAGCTGTTGGTGCTCGAATCCATGGACCCGGAGCGCGATGTCACCCTGTACATCAACTCGCCCGGTGGCTCGTTCACCGCGATGACGGCTATCTACGACACCATCCAGTTCATCCGTCCAGAGGTGCAGACGGTCTGCCTCGGTCAGGCAGCTTCGGCCGCCGCCGTGCTCTTGGCCGCCGGCACCCCGGGCAAGCGTCTGGCCCTGCCGAACGCCCGCGTGCTGATCCACCAGCCGGCTATGGGTGGCGGCGAACGTGGTACGGCAACCGACCTGCAGATTCAGGCCGAAGAAGTCATGCGCATGCGCGAATGGATGGAAAAGACCATCTCCGATCACACCGGCCAGGAAGTGTCCAAGGTGGGCAATGACGTAGAGCGTGATCTGTACATGACGGCGGAAGAAGCAAAGGCCTACGGCATCGTCGACGAGGTGCTGACCCCGCGTAAGTTGAACCGCGCGCAGCTGGGCCACTAGGCACGATTAGCGACGCACACGCTGTCGAGTAGCTGATTGCCGGCAACCTGCGACCCCGTGATGGGGCGCGCGGGTTGTCGGCTTCATGCCATCTTCGGCTAATTTGGGGATCTCCTGATTTAGAATGAGGGGGAGTCCACGGCAATCCAACAATGGGAGATTAGTGCTATGGCACGAATGGGCGAAGGCTCGGATCTGCTGAAATGTTCTTTCTGCGGAAAGAGCCAGAAGCAAGTGAAGAAGTTGATTGCAGGCCACGGGGTCTACATCTGCACCGAGTGCATCGAACTATGCAATGAGATCATTGCCGAGGAGTTCGCCGAAGAGCAGGTCGCCGAAGACTTTACCCTCCCGAAGCCGCGCGAGATCTTCGATTCTCTCCAGGAATATGTCATCGGCCAGGAGAACGCCAAGCGCGCCCTGTCGGTGGCGGTGTACAACCACTACAAGCGCATCCACGGGTCCCCGGATAAGGCTCCCGTCGCAGCCTTGACCAATGACGATCCGCTGTCAGAGGTTGAGGTTTCCAAGTCAAATATCATGATGATCGGCCCGACGGGTTGCGGTAAGACTTATTTGGCGCAGTCTCTAGCCCGGAAACTGAACGTGCCCTTCGCCGTGGCCGACGCGACCAGCCTCACCGAGGCCGGATATGTCGGTGAAGACGTTGAGAACATTCTGCTGAAATTGATTCAGGCCGCCGACTACGACGTCAAGCGGGCCGAAACCGGCATCATCTATATCGATGAAATCGACAAGATTTCGCGCAAGAGCGAAAACCCATCGATTACTCGCGATGTCTCCGGTGAAGGCGTGCAGCAGGCCCTGCTGAAGATCCTCGAGGGAACGGTCGCCGCGGTTCCTCCGCAGGGTGGGCGCAAGCACCCACATCAAGATTTTCTCCAGTTGGATACCACCAATATTCTCTTCATCGTTGCCGGAGCATTCGCGGGACTCGAAGAGATCATCTCGAGCCGCGCGGGCCGAAAGGGCATTGGATTCGGGGCGCCGCTCACCGCCATCAAATCCGAGACCCCTTCGTACTCCGATGTGCGTCCCGAAGACCTTTTGAAGTTTGGTTTGATCCCAGAATTCATTGGTCGTCTTCCGGTGATCACCACGGTCGAACATCTGGATCGCGACGCCTTGGTTCGAGTGCTCACCGAGCCGCGCAATGCCTTGGTCAAGCAGTATCAGAAGATGTTCCAGATGGACGGAGTGCAACTCTCCTTCGACGCGGGCGCCCTGGAGGCCATTGCGGAGAAGGCCATTGAACGCGAGACCGGAGCGCGCGGTTTGCGTTCCATTCTCGAAGAAACCCTCGGCGGCATCATGTTTGACCTGCCTAGCCGGGAGGACGTTGCCGAGGTTGTGATCTCGCGCGAGACCGTCCTAGAGGGCGCCGAGCCGGTTATGCTCACCCATGAGTTGGCCGCGAAGCGCAATCAGAAGTCCGCATAGTTTTCCGTCACCCTAACCCAGAAAGTAGGTCCGGTCAGTGGCCGAGCGCAAACACGTTGATTTTTGGTTCGATCCGATTTGTCCTTTCGCCTGGGCCACGAGCCGCTGGATCAAAGAGGTCCAGAAGGTTCGTGACATTGATGTCACCTGGCATGTGATGAGCCTGTCGATGCTCAACGACGGGCGTGAGCTCCCGGCTGACTACCGCGAGAAAATGGACCGTTCCTGGGGCCCGGTCCGTGTGATCACCAAGGCAATCGCCGACCATGGAGCCTCGGTTACCGACGGTCTCTACACGGCCATGGGCGAGCTTTTCCATCACGAGCAGCTCGATGATCGCGCCGAGGTGATCGCCCGAGCATTGGAGCAGGTAGGGCTTCCATCAGAGCTTGCCGAGGCTGCGGATACCGACGCCTATGATGCGAAGCTGCGCGAGAGCCACGAGGCTGGTATCTCAAAGGTCGGTCAAGATGTCGGCACGCCGATCGTGGCCGTGGACGGCGTGGCCTTCTTTGGACCGGTCATCACCCGTGTGCCCACCGGCGAGGACGCAGGACGCCTCTTTGATGCGTCGGCCGAACTCGCTTCCTTCCCGTACTTCTTTGAGCTCAAGCGCACGCGCACGGAGTCGCCGACCTTCGAGTAACCCTCGTTGGACGGCTGTTATCCCGTCCGGTCACACTCCTACCGTCTTCGACGGTAGAGGCAGTGTGGTCGGGCGGGCATTTTCGTGCCCACACAGACCAGACGGTATACCGAACTGACCGCGTCATCGGGCGACTTTTACGAAGCGCTACGAAGGTCTATAAAATTTTTTTTGGATACCATCTGGTCGCACCGGCGTAGCACGCCAATTTTCTTTCAGATTTTCCGTCACCCGATTCGCCTACTGGGCGGTAACTACTTTCAAAGTTGCGTGGCTCACATTTTCCTAGGTCAATCTATGAATCATCTGTTTCAGGCTCCTCTGCGGACGGTAGATACTTGTCGTGCTGCTCGCTCACTCAGTGGTGTTGAATAATTAAGCATCACTGGATGTTCTTTTCATAACTACTTGTCACCTCAAGTTCTCATTCGCGAAATTGCTTGGAACAAAGTACTAGTGCGGTTGTGAAGTATGTGCTTGACTGTGTCCCACGAGTGCTACGGCACACAGTTTCGAGGGCGACCTAGTGGTCGCCGGATGAGGAGAACTACCGTGCAACTTGGTTCAAAGCAGAACCGATTGGCCAAGGCAGGCCGTCGCAAGTCCCTGCTGGCGGCAACCATGCTGGCAGGACTGTTGGCGGCAGGTACCGCACCCGTGGCTTCGGCCGCACCTGTGGTGGAAAACCAGCAGATCGAATCTCAGGAAATCTCGAAGAGCCAGGCCGAATCGGCGCTGGACTACTGGACCCCGGAACGCATGAAGGCGGCCAAGAGCGCCGATGCGTTGACTCGCGGCAAGTCGGCTTCGAGCAATGGCGTCAAGGTGGGACAGCCCAGCAAGATCGCCGGTGAAAAAGCCGAGAAGCAGGCGATCCGCAAGGGCAAGCCGACCAAGAACAACGCTGTATCTCCGGTCTCGCACATTGGCAAGGTCTTCTTCACGCTGGGCGGCCAGGACTACGTTTGCTCGGGTAACGCCGTAGTTTCGGCCAACGAATCCACCGTCTCGACCGCCGGGCACTGCCTGAACGAGGGGCCGGGAGCCTTCGCTACGCGCTGGATCTTCGCCCCTGCCTACGAAAACGGCAACACCCCGTACGGCACCTACGCCGCCACCGAGCTGGTCACCACCACGCAGTGGAGCAATGACGGGGACATCACCTACGACACCGGCTTCGCCGTGGTCTCGGACGGTAGCGGAGTGAGCCTGACCGATCGCGTCGGCGCCTCCGGCGTGGCCTTCAACCAGGCTCGCGGACTGACCTACACCGCCTTCGGCTACCCGGCAGCCTACCCGTTCAACGGTGAAACCCTGCACTCCTGCTACGGTTCGGCTACCCCCGACCCGTACGGTCAGAGCCAGTCCCAGGGCATCCCTTGCGACATGACCGGTGGTTCCTCGGGCGGCCCATGGTTCATCGGTAGCGGTTCGAACGGTTACCAGAACTCCGTGAACAGCTTCGGTTACAACGGCATCCGCAACACCATGTTTGGCCCGTACTGGGGCACTGCAATCGAGCAGGCTTACCAGGACGCACAGAACTAAGGCTGAACGCCTCCTCGACAGTCGAGTTCATTAAAGACTGATGCCCGGGTTCCCTAGGGAACCCGGGCATCAGTCTTTGCTACCTGCGGCTAGGAGGCGTCCTCGGCCGGTGCGAGCTCAACGTTGCGAAGGCTCAGCTCCTCACTCGACTCGTGCAGCGACAGCTCACGCGCGTTCGCCGCCGACTTCAGGTCCTCGAAACCAGCGTTCAACTGTTCGAGCTGTGCGGCCGAACCATGAATCTCACCGTTGAGTACCTCGGTGCGCTGCTTGACCTTCGCATCGGACTTCGCCTTGCGAATACCCGACAGGGCCAGACCCACGGTGGGTAGTACGCCTGCATCGGCACCTTCGATGGCACCGGCAAGGTGCTGTGCGCTGGGCCAGCTGGCGCGGTGCACGGAACCGGCGCGCCACCAGCCCCAAACCTCTTCGGTGGCGAAGGGCAGGAACGGGGCGAAGAGGCGCAGTACAGCGTCCAACGTGGTGGCCAAGGTAGCCAGCGCACTAGCCTTCTCCGCCTCGCCGTGCCCACCGTAGGCACGATCCTTGACTAGTTCGACGTAGTCATCGGTGAAGGACCAGAAGAAGGATTCGGTGATATCCAAGGCTCGGGCGTAGTCATAGTTCTCGAAGGCGCGCTGGGCATCTTCGATGACCGCCGAGAGCCGCACCAATAGCGAGCGGTCCATCCCATTGACCACGGCCGAACCGTCGCCGGAGAGCACGTCGGCCTGCGTGGCCCCCAGGTTCAGTACAAACTTCGACGCATTGAGAATCTTGATCGCCAGACGGCGACCGATCTTCATCTGCGCAACCTCGTAGGCCGTATCGGCGCCGAGCTTGGCGCTGGCCGCCCAATAGCGCACCGCGTCGGCCCCAAACTGCTCCAGTACGTCATTGGGGACCACAACGTTGCCCTTGGACTTGGACATCTTCTTACGATCCGGATCGAGGATCCAGCCGGAGATAGCGGCATGCTTCCACGGGGCATTGCCGTGCAAGGCATCGGCACGCACCGCCGTGGAGAATAGCCAGGTGCGGATGATGTCGTGGCCCTGCGGGCGCAGGTCGAAGGGGTACACCTTCGAGAAGAACTCGTCGTCACGGCCCCAGCGACCCACGATCTGCGGGGTAAGCGAGCTGGTTGCCCAGGTATCGAGCACATCGGCGTCACCGATGAATCCGCCTGCCACACCGCGCTGATCCTCGGTGTAACCGGCCGGAGCGTCGGCTGCCGGGTCGACCGGAAGCTGATCGAATGTTGGCAAGATCGGTGCGTCATAGTTCGGCTCGCCATGCTCGTCCACCTGGTACCACACCGGTACCGGGACGCCGAAGAAGCGTTGGCGGGAGACCAGCCAGTCACCGTTGAGACCGGACACCCAGTTTTCGTAGCGCGAGCGCATGAACGAGGGGTGGAAGTCGATCTGCTCACCGCGGGCAATCATGGTCTTGCGGCGATCCTCGTCGCGCCCGCCGTTACGGATGTACCACTGGCGTGAGGTGACGATCTCTAGGGGCTTGTCGCCCTTTTCGAAGAAGTTCACCGGGCGGGAGATTTTCTTCGGTTCGCCATCGAGCAGATTGGCTTCGCTAAGCAGCTCGACCACGGTTTCCTTGGCGGAGAACACCGTCTTACCGGAAATTTGGGCGTAGGCCTCGGCGCCGGCAGCGCTGGTGATCCACTCGGGGGTATCAGCCAGCAGTCGGCCGTCGCGGCCGATGATGGCGCGGGTTGGCAGCTGCAGTTCGCGCCACCAGGTCACGTCGGTGAGGTCACCGAAGGTACAGACCATCGCGATACCCGACCCCTTATCGGCCTGAGCCAACGGGTGGGCATGGACGGTCACCTCAACGCCGAAGAGCGGGGAAATGACGGTCTTGCCGAACAGGTGCTGGTAACGCTCGTCATCCGGGTGTGCGACCAAGGCGGCGCAGGCGGCCAGCAGCTCGGGGCGGGTGGTCTCGATGAAGACCTGTTCGCCCTCGGCGGTGCTGAACGGGTAACGGTAGTAAGCGCCGGGCATCTCGCGGTCTTCGAGTTCAGCCTGGGCGACCGCGGTGCGGAAAGTGACATCCCACAGGGTCGGGGCCTCGGCCATGTAGGCGTCGCCGTCGGCCAGATTCTGCAAGAAGGCGCGCTGTGAGACCGCACGCGAGGTGTCGTCGATGGTGCGGTAGGTCATATTCCAGTCAACGGACAGACCCAGTGTGGTGAAGAGCTGTTCGAAGACCTTCTCGTCTTCGACGGCCAGTTCTTCGCAGAGCTCGATGAAGTTCTTACGGCCAATAACGTCCCAGTCACGCTGGTTCTTCGCGGGCTTCTCCGGCGGGCGGTAGCCTTCGATGTACGGCTTGGTCGGATCGCAGCGCACGCCGTAGTAGTTCTGGACGCGGCGTTCGGTAGGAAGTCCGTTGTCATCCCAGCCCAACGGGTAGAACACGTTCTTACCGCTCATGCGCTGGTAGCGCGCCAACACGTCGGTCTGGGTGTAGGAGAACATGTGGCCCACGTGCAACGAGCCGGATGCCGTTGGTGGGGGAGTGTCGATGGAGTACACCGCTTCGCGGGTGGTGTCCTCGTTGAAGTGATAGGTGCCCTCGGTGCGCCACCGGGACGAAAGACGTTCCTCGAGGCCTTCCAATGCGGGCTTGTCGGGAACCGAAACCGTGACGGGCGTGTCTGTGCCCAAGTTTTCTTCTGCCATGCACACATTCTTTCATGTTTTCGACCCCCACCTCACCACCGGGAACCGGCGGTCGCTGAGGAAAGCGCCACACGCTCGAACGCTGATCGATGCGTCCGTTAACAAAGCGCCTGTGGCGGCGTAGCATCACAGATATGGGTATCGTCACGGCACCTCGCATACCGCCACCGGCCGTCGCGGCCGGGGCTTTGCTCGCGCAGTATTTACTGACGCGACCGGTGCGCGGCGGAATAGTGCGCCGAGCCTTCGCAGTGGGCCTCCTGGGTGCTGGAGTGACACTCGGTGCGCTGAGCGAACGCAGATTCCGTGCCGCGCGCACCACCGTGAATCCGCTTCATCCAGAGCGTGGCACGCAGCTGGTTGCAGATGGCCCCTATGCCATCTCGCGCAACCCGATGTATTTGGGTTTGGTATGTACCGTCGCGGCCCACGGACTATGGCGAGGAGGGTTACTGGCACAGGTGCCCACCGCTCTATTGGCCGAGTGGCTGGATCGGGCGCAGATACCCGCCGAGGAGCAAGCATTGCGGTCCTTGCACGGAAGAAGCTATGTCGAATACTGCCGGCGCGTGCCCCGCTGGATTGGTTCCGGGTGCGCCAACATCCCATGCGGAGCTGACGCGGATCGCTAGGATGGGGCCATGAAGCCCCTATCTCACGTGACCGAAACGCCGCGCCTGCGACCTGACATGCTCAAACATCCCGAGTCGCCGGTGTGGGGACGGGCTGTAGTCGAGGACTCACACCCACGCGGGGAGCATGGATATGCGGCAGGCGATCACCGCAGTGTGCGGGACTGGGTGTTGGTGAAGGGCGTGGAGACAGACCCGCATCAGGCACGGCACTGCCGCGTGGCCGAGACCAGAACCCACGTTACTCGTGCTGCCGGTAGCCCCTGGTGCGTTGGGGCTCGGGCATGAACAGGGTGCCACGGCAAGGTCTATTGAAAACAATCAGCTGGCTTGTCCCCGCGGTGCAGCGACAGCGATTTATCGCCCACTGGAAGGCGGCGGCGCCGCCTGCTGGCAGCGGTGGCTTCGCCCAATTCACGCTCCTATGCCGGGCGTTGTTCGCGGCCCTGACCTTTGACCGGGTGCGCCCGATCTACCCCGGGGCGGAACTAGAGCGCTGGGCAACGCGCCGTGTGTGGCGGACCGCGGCACTAGCCGCCGCCCTCCTGCCATGGGGATTTATCTTTGTGCTTTTTGGAGGGTTCGATCTTGAACCGGCCACACTCGCGAACGGCCAACAGCTGTTCTCGGTGGCGGCGCTCATTGGTCGGATACTGGCACTACTCGGTGCCGCGTTCCTGGTTGTCGGGGCAGCCCAGATCATGTTCTACCGGCTGGGCCGTACCCGGGTTAGATTGCCGCTACCCACTTGGGCCGCGGTTCTAGTGTTCGTCGGGGTGATCGTCCTGCTTACGGCATACACGGCGGTGGGGTACGGGGTGGTCGCGCTTTGCGCGATTGGTGTGTTGTTCGGTAGCCTCACCGCGCAGCGGCCACTACGTCACGCGGTGATTTTGCGGACTGGTGCGCAACTCCGTGGGGGCCTGCTGCTGGTGCTACTGAGCATTGGTGTTTCAGCCGTGGGCTTGCTTCATGTATTGCGCTGGAATCCGCAGGCCAAGGTGCCGAGCCTGAGTCTGGATCAGATCTACACACAGTTATACGCGGCCGGGGAGCGTTCGGGCACGATGGAGATGTTCATTTGGGCCGGTTGCTGGCCGGTGTGTGCCGCGCTCGTGGCGATCGGTGCGGCATGCCGCTGGCGCGTCGCGCCCGGTACGAGTCGGGGCTGGCTCATCGCCGGCGGGCTATTGATTGGCGCCCAAGTGTTCTTCCTCTGGTTTGCGAGTTTCGCGATGAGCATGGGCTTGGCCGATGCCTTTGGTACCAGCGGGGCCGATGCAGTACCAGCAGGGTATTTCCTTACTTTGTGCGGCACGGCCGCGCTGTCCGTAGCCGGGTATCTGTCTTGGGCCCCACCGCCACCACGCCGTTCCGTATCGGCAGGTGAACAGCTTGCCAGCTAAGCCCGACGTCCGCAGCCGGTACTGCGGCGACGTGGCTCGGTAAGGGCTTCATAACCTAACGCAGGGCTGTGACAAGGTTCTACAGTGGGTACATGACTATCGACGCCTCCAACTCAAAGTCACGTTCCGCCCTCGTCACCGGGGCCTCCAGCGGTATCGGCCAAGCCATCGTTCGCGCACTGTGCGCGGACGGTTGGACCGTTTACGCCGTAGCTCGCCGCGCCGAACGGCTACAGGCACTGGCCGAGGAAACCGGTGCGGTGCCCCTGGCCGCCGACGTGAGCGTGCAATCCGACATCGATGAGCTTCTCGCCGGACTCCAAGAGGGTCCCGGGGTGGACACCCTGGTGAACTGCGCCGGAGGGGCGCGCGGCACCGACTACCTAGCCGAGGCCAAGGACGCGGACTGGGAGTTCATGTTCCAGGCCAATGTGATGGGCACGATGCGTCTAACTCGGGCGCTGCTTCCGCAGTTGCGCGCCAATCAAGGCACCATCCTGAACGTGACCTCCACCGCCGCCCTAGCCAGCTACGAAGGAGGCAGCGGCTATAACGCGGCGAAATCGGCCCAGCGGGCACTGACCCAGGCACTGCGTCTGGAGGAGGTGGAGCACGGAATCCGCGTCATCGAGGTGCTCCCCGGACTGGTGCAAACCGAAGAATTCGCCCTTCGACGTCTCGGGGATGCGGGGGCCGCCGCCAAGGTCTATGCCGGCGTGGACGAGCCGTTGCTGGCCGAGGATGTGGCCGAGGTGATCCGCTATGCAGTTTCGCTGCCACACCATGTGAATCTCGACGAAATCGTCATCCGCCCGCAAGCCCAAGCAGCCAATCACAAGCTTGTGCGCAAGCACTAGTCAGTAAGGGAACCAGCCGATGCAAACCGTGCACATTATCGCCGCCAGCCACGGAACCGACAGCCAGGTGGGCCAAGCGCAGATCAACGAACTGCGCGAGCAAATCGCCGCGATCTTCCCGGTCCCCGACGGGGTCGACCTGCGCTGGCATGAGGCCTACGTGGATGTGCAACAACCACGCCTGCCCGAGGTTCTCGATGCGCTCCCGCGCGAAGAAGCGGTGGTCCTCGTGCCCCTGCTGGTCGCCGACGGCTTTCACACCACCGAGGACTTCGCCCAGGCCGCCGCCAGCCACCCGCGTGCCGTGGTGGCTGGAGTGCTGGCCACCGGGACCGAACTGGTCCGAGTGCTCGCCGACCGTGCCGCCGCGCATCTCGAGCAGGCAGAGACCGTGGTGTTGGCCGCCGCAGGCACCCGGATGCGCATTGGGCAAGAGCAGATTCAAACGCTCGCGCAGCGACTCGGGGAGGAACTGAACCGCGAGGTGGCGGTGGCCTATTGCGCCGGCGCCAAGCCCGAAGCCGGGGAGGTGGTGCGCGCGGCGGCAGGGGAGAAGGTCTTGCTGCTCAGCGTCCTGCTGGCGGAGGGATACTTCCAAAATAAGCTTCGCAGCACGGATGCATGGGTTGTGACAAGTCCTCTGTTACCTGACGCAAACATTGCGCAATGTTTCGCCGAAAGGGCCCAGCAGGCCCTTGCAGAGGTGCTCTTAGATGACGAAAAATGACGATGTTGACCAGTGCGAAGTAATCGGGCTCTAGAAGTCCTTTGGGCTTGGTTTGCCTCCGGGGTGGGCGCCTACGCTGGCAGACATGACGCAAACCACCACACCCACCCGAGCCACCCGGCGCGCGGCGAAGCCCAACGGACAATGGAAGGTCGACGGCAAGACCCCGCTCAACGCCAACGAGGAATTCAAGCAGGCCGATGACGGGCTGAATGTGCGCCAGCGCATTGAGCAGGTCTACTCCAAACAGGGATTCGACTCCATCACCAAAGATGACCTGCACGGGCGGTTCCGCTGGTGGGGGCTGTACACCCAGCGCGCTCAGGGGATCCCGGGCGGCAAAACCGCTAGCCTCGAACCGCATGAGCTCGAAGACAAGTACTTCATGTTGCGCGTGCGCATCGACGGCGGGGCGCTGAGTACCGAGCAACTGCGCGTTATTGGTGAGATCTCCACCGAATTCGGTCGCGATACCGCCGACTTCACCGACCGCCAGAACATCCAGCTGCACTGGATCGACGTGGTGGATGTCCCCGAAATCTGGAACCGACTCGAGGCCGTGGGGTTGAGCACCACCGAGGCCTGCGGCGACGTGCCGCGCGTCATCCTCGGTTCCCCGGTGGCCGGTATCGCCAAGGACGAGCTGATCGACCCGACCCCGGTCATCCGCGACATCGCTGCCCGCTATATCGGCAACCCGGAATTCTCGAACCTGCCGCGCAAGTTCAAATCCGCCATCACCGGGCACCCCAGCCAGGACGTGGTGCATGAAATCAACGACATCGCACTGGTCGGCGTGGAGCACCCCGAGCTGGGTGTCGGCTATGACCTCTGGGTCGGTGGCGGGCTGTCCGCGGCCCCACGCCTGGCCGAACGCCTCGGCGTCTTCGTCAGCCAGGATCGCGCCGCCGAGGTGTGGGAGGGCGTCGTCTCGATCTTCCGTGACTACGGCTTCCGCCGCTTGCGTAACCGCGCCCGCCTGAAGTTCCTGTTGGCCGACTGGGGACCGGAAAAGTTCCGGCAGATTCTGCAGGATGAGTACCTGGGCTACGCCCTACCCGACGGTCCGCCCGCCCCACAGCCCACCGAGGCCGGAGACCACTCCGGGGTGCATGAGCAGAAGGACGGGAACTTCTATGTTGGCCTGACCCCACTGGTGGGTCGCGTCTCCGGCACCATCCTCACCCGCCTCGCCCAGCTGGCCGAGGCGCATGGTTCCCAGCGCCTGCGTGCCACCCCGCACCAGAAGGTCGTCGTCCTGGATCTGCCCGGCGAGCAGGTGGAGTCCTTCATCGCCGGTGCCCGCGAGCTGGGGCTGGAAGCGAACCCGGGACTGCTGGCCCGTTCGGCCATCGCGTGCACCGGCATCGAATTCTGCAAGCTGGCCATCGTGGACACCAAGGACACCGCGGCCGGTGCGGTTCGTGAAATCGAATCCCGCCTGGCCGACGCCACCGGGAAGCTGCCCAAGAAGCTCTCGCTGCACGTCAACGGCTGCCCGAACTCCTGCGCCCGTATCCAAACCGCCGATATTGGGCTCAAGGGCCAGCTGATCACCAATGATGCCGGCGAACAGGTGTCCGGATTCCAGGTCCACCTCGGTGGCACCCTGGCCGGCTCCGAAGACGGAGAGGCATCACTGGGCCGCACCGTACGCGGCCTGAAGGTCGAAGCAGATAAGATCCCCGACTACGTCGAACGCGTGGTGCACCGCTACGGGGAAAGCGCCCAGGAAGGCGAGTCCTTCGCCGCCTGGGCCCACCGAGTCGACGAGGAGGAACTGGTATGAGCACCACCACCCGAAGCGAAGCCGAGCTGCGTCAGATCGCCGAACTGGGCGCCGCCGAGCTGGATTGGGAAGCCACCGCCGCCGAGGTGATCGCCTTCGCCGCCAAGCACCTCTCGGTGCGCGAGGTCGCCGTGGCCTGCTCGATGGCCGACGCCGTCCTGCCGGCGCTGGTGTCCGAAGAATTTCCCGATGTGGACGTGCTGTTCCTCGAGACCGGCTACCACTTCGCCGAAACGCACTTCACCCGCGATGAAGTGGCTGCGAAGCTGCCGGTGCGCGTCATCGACGTGCTGCCGGAACTAACCGTGGCCGAACAGGACGAGAAGTACGGTAAGGACCTATTCGCCCGCGACGCCGCAGCCTGCTGCCAGATGCGCAAGATGGACCCGCTGAAGAAGGCGCTATCCGGGTATTCGGCGTGGTTCACCGGAGTCCGCCGTGAAGAAGCACCCACCCGCACCAACACGCCGGTGGTGACCTTCGACGAGGCGCATGGGCTGATCAAGTTCAACCCGGTCGCCACCTGGAGCTTCGACGAGCTGGTCGGCTACGCCGGAGAGCACCAGGTGCCGGTGAACCTGCTGCTGGCCCACGGCTACCCGTCCATCGGTTGCCAGCCCTGCACCCGTCCGGTGGCCCCCGGCGAAGACCCACGCTCCGGGCGCTGGGCCGGGCTGTCGAAAACCGAATGCGGAATCCACCTCTAGGAAAGGGAGAAACACCATGACCGCACAAACTCTTGCTCCCACCCGTGCCGAGCGCAGCGTGCTCGACGCACTCGAGGCCGAATCCATTCACATCATCCGCGAAGTACTTGCCGAACACGAAAAGCCCGCGCTGCTCTTCTCCGGCGGCAAGGACTCCGTGGTGGTGCTCCACCTGCTAGCCAAGGCCGTTGCCCCGGCCCGCGTCCCGATCCCGGTCGTACACGTGGATACCGGGCACAACTTCGGGGAGGTTATCGCCTTCCGTGACGCCGCCGTGGAACGTTACGGGCTGAACCTCGTGGTCGGCTCCGTGCAGGACTACATCGACGACGGCCGACTGTCCGAGCGTGCCGACGGCACCCGCAATCTGCTACAGACCCGCGTGCTACTGGACACCATCGAAGCCCACGGTTTCGACGTGCTCTTCGGTGGGGCGCGGCGCGACGAGGACAAGGCACGCGCCAAGGAGCGCATCCTGTCGCTACGCGACGAATTCGGGGGATGGGACCCGCGCAACCAGCGTCCGGAGGTGTGGAACCTGTACAACGGTCGCCACGAGCCGGGCTGGCATGTGCGTGCCTTCCCGATCTCCAACTGGACCGAAGCCGATATCTGGGCCTACATCGAACGCGAAGAGATCCAGCTGCCGCCGATCTACTTCGCCCACGCCCGCCAGGTCTTCGAACGCGACGGCATGCTGCGCGCGGTCACCCCGGTGAGCCAGCCCACCGAGGACGAGCCGGTCACCATCCGCCGGGTGCGCTACCGCACCGTGGGTGACGCCTCCTGCACCGGGGCCGTGGCCTCCGAAGCCGACACCATCGAAAAGGTGCGCGCGGAACTCGCACTGTCCACGCTCACCGAACGCGGCGCCACACGCGCCGATGACCGAATTTCATCCGCGGCCATGGAAGACCGCAAGAAGGAAGGGTACTTCTAAAATGCCGCACACACTTCTGCGTATTGCAACCGCCGGCTCGGTAGACGACGGCAAGTCCACGCTGGTCGGCCGCCTGCTGCACGACTCGAAGGCCATCTTGGCCGATTCGCTGGATGAGCTGACCCGCACCAGCACCGAACGTGGTTTCGGCGGTGAGGTGCCGGCTCTTGACCTGGCACTGCTGACCGACGGGCTGCGTGCCGAACGCGAGCAGGGCATCACCATCGACGTGGCCTACCGCTACTTCTCGACCGATACCCGCTCCTACATCCTCGCCGACTGCCCGGGCCACGTGCAGTACACCCGCAACACCGTCACCGGCGCTTCCACCGCCGACGTCGCCGTGGTGCTCGTGGACGCCCGCAATGGCGTGCTCGAACAGACCCGTCGTCACCTGGGTGTGCTCGCCCTGCTGCGCGTGCCGCAGGTTGTCGTTGCCGTGAACAAGATGGACCTCATCGACTGGGACGAGCAGCAATTTAGTGCGATCGTCGCCGACATCGAGGCGCTGGCCGAGCAGCTGGGCTTGGCGCGCATTCACACCATCCCGCTGAGCGCCTTGGGTGGGCAGAACGTGGTCGAGCCAGGGGCCGAGAGCCCTTGGTACGAGGGCCCGACCCTACTGGGGCTCCTCGAAGCGATCGAACCATCGGAGCATGTGCAGGAGCACCTGCCGCGCCTGGACGTGCAGTATGTGATCCGCCCGCAGGGTGCCCTGGCCCCGGGGCTGGACGCCGAGGCCTACCGGGACTTCCGCGGGTACGCCGGCACCCTCGCCGGTGGAACGCTGAATGTGGGGGACAGCGTGAGCCTGCTCTCCAACGGCCGCCCGGCGCAGAGCCAGATCGCTGGAATCCACACCGTCAACGGTCCGGCCGCCAGCGCCGAAGCGGGGGAGGCCATCGTTCTGGAACTGGCCGATGAGATCGACATTGCCCGCGGCGACACCATCGTGGCCGGGGCGCTGCCGGAGCCGAGCAAGGAGCTCAGCGCCGAGGTCTGCGTGCTGGCCGAACGCACCTTGCGTTCCGGGGACCGGGTGCTGATCAAGCACGGCACCAAGGTGACTCAGGCAAAGATCTCCGGCATCGAGCACGTACTGGATGTGCTGGATTATTCCACCCGCCCCGCCGAGTCGCTGCAGCTGAACGACTTGGGCCGGCTGAGCGTGCGGACCGCCTCGGCTCTGGCCGCCGAAGCGTATGCCAGCAGCCGTACCGGTGGATCGTTCCTGCTCATCGACCCGGTCGACGGCACCACGCTGGCCGCTGGGTTCGTCCAGGACCGTCATGTCGCAGCCTGAACCACGCGCCGGTAGGCTACGGCTGCACCCGGCGGGTAGCGGATCCGGACGGCGGGCAAGCCGCTGGCTGGCCCCGGTGCTCGTCGCACTGGTGGCGGCCACGGCCGTGCTGACCGCGTTCGTGCCCGAACCCCAGTCGGTGGCAGCCAATGCCGATCAGGGCCCGGCGGCGAGCGTGCGCTTGGGCTACTTCGCCAACGCCACCCACGCCCCGGCGTTGGTGGGTGTTGAGCAAGGGCTCATCTCCCAGAGCCTGCAGGCCGATGGCACGCAGCTGGCCACCGAGGTGTTCAATGCCGGTCCGGCCGCCGTGGAAGCCTTGAACAGCGGCGCCCTGGATGCCGCCTACATAGGGCCTAGCCCGGCCCTGACCAGCTACCTCTCCAGCGGCGGTCACTCGCTGCAGGTCATCGCCGGAGCCACCACGGGTGGGGCCAGCTTGGTGGTGTCGAAGGACATCACCGAGGTGTCTCAATTGGCCGGAAAGAACTTGGCCAGCCCGCAGTATGGCGGCACCCAGGATGTGGCTCTGCGCCACTTCCTGGCCGAGCAGGGACTGAGCGAGAGCACCACGGTGACCCCGAGCAGCAACGGGACCGTCCCGCAGCTCTTCGCCCGCGGGGCGGTGGACGGGGCCTGGTTGCCCGAGCCCTACGCTTCGCTGCTGGTGGAGAACTATGGTGCCCACCGTCTGCTTGACGAGGCTCAGCTGTGGCCGGAGGGCAAGTTTCCCACCACCATGCTCGTGGTCTCCCAGCGGTTCAGCACCGAACACCCGCAGAGCGTACGTCGATTGCTGGAAGCCAATCAGCGTTCCATTGACACGTTGAACGCCGCGAAGAAGAACGAACGCGTGAAGCTTGTCGCCGCGGGGCTGAGCCACGCCAATGGCGCCACCCTCGATGAGAAGGTGCTGCGCGCGGCCCTGAGCGAGCTTCACTTCGACACCGTGGTGCCGGCCGGCACCCTGGAGCAGTTGATGGAGCACGCCGCACAGGTAGGTATTGGCCCACGCGGGGACCTGAGCGGTCTACTGGCCGATACGGCACAGGGGGAGCGACCATGAGTGTAGAACTGCATGAAGTCTCGCTGCGCTACGCCGATGGCCCGCTGGTCATCGACTCCCTGTCGGCCAGTATCGAGTCCGGCGAATTCGTGGCCGTGCTCGGTGCCTCGGGCTGTGGCAAGTCGTCGCTGTTGAACATCATCGCCGGACTGTTGCCGCCGAGCGCCGGGTGGCTGGAAGTGCCCGATGATCGCGCCGCGTTCATGTTCCAGGACGCGAACCTATTGCCATGGCTCAGCGCCGGAGACAATGTGGAGCTGGCGCTGAAGCTGGCCGGCGTGCCGGCCGGGCAGCGGGCGGCGAAAGTCGCCGAGCTCTTGCAACTGGTGCAGCTGGGACATGCGGCGCACCGCAAACCCCATGAGCTCTCCGGAGGCATGCGGCAACGCGTGGCCCTGGCCCGGGCGCTGGCTCAGGAACGCGAAGTGCTCTTGATGGATGAGCCCTTTGCGGCCCTGGATGCGATCACCCGGGACATGCTGCACGAGGAGCTACGCGCGCTATGGCAGCGTACCGGCAAGACCATCATCTTCGTGACGCACAACGTGCGTGAGGCGATCCGCTTGGCCGGACGCATCCTGGTGCTCTCCTCGCATCCCGGGCGCATCCTCGAAACCCGGTGGATCACCGAGGAGCTGCGGGAGGATCCGGCACGCAGCGCCGCCATGGCCAATGAACTGACCCAGATCTTGCGAAAGGAGCAACGCAAAGATGACGACGCTCGTTGAACGCAGCGGCAGCGCGACGCACAGCGCCCCGGCGCCTGCGCCGAAACCGCGCCGAGCGCGTAGCGGAATGCTTTCGCCCGTGCTGGCCGTGATCGTGTTGCTCAGTTTGTGGCAGATCATCGCCTGGGCGGTGCCGTTGCGCCAGGACCTGTTCCCGGGTCCGGTGCAGGTTGCCGCCAAGCTCCCGCAGGTGCTGGCCGACGGATCGCTGTTGCCGGCCGTGGGTACCTCGCTGTGGCGGGCGTTGAGCGGTTTCGTGTTGGCGGTGCTGATCGCCACGCCGATCGCCCTGCTCTTGGCCCACCAGCCGCGGTTACGCCAGGCCGTTGGCCCGCTGATTTCCGCGTTGCAGGTATTGCCCTCCATTGCGTGGGTTCCGGCGGCCATCATCCTCTTCGGGCTTTCCGACGCCACCATCTACACGGTATTGCTGCTTGGGGCGGTGCCCTCGATTATCAACGGTCTGCTGGCCGGCGTGGACCTCATCCCGGGGCAATACCGTTCGCTGTCGACCGTGCTAGGCGCCAGCCGAGCCCAACATATCTGGCATGTGGAGTTACCTGCGGCGCTGCCTGGCTATGTGGCCGGGTTGCGTCAGGGGTGGGCCTTTGCCTGGCGTTCATTGATGGCCGCGGAGCTGATTGCGGTTGGCGGTTCGCTGGACTTGGGCGTTGGCTCGCTGCTCCAGCGCGGCCGAGACCTGGCCGACCTGCCGCTGGTGATGCTGGTGATCATCTTCATCCTGCTCATCGGCGTGCTTATTGAACTGCTCTGCTTTGCTCCGCTGGAACGGAAATTGTTGGCGGACCGCGGACTGAAACGAACTGGAGAACACCATGGTTAAGGGAGAGATCACCCTCATTGGTGCCGGGCCTGGTGACCCGGAACTGATCACCGTGGCCGGCTACAAGGCCCTATTGCGCGCCGACGTGGTGTTGGCGGACCGTTTGGCCCCGCGCGCCTTGTTGGCCGACCTTGCCGACGACGTCACCGTCATCGATGTGGGCAAGGCTCCTGGGTGCCACGTGGCCAGTCAGGATGAAATTAATGAGTTAATCGTCACTCACGCGCTGGCCGGAAAGAACGTGGTCCGGCTCAAGGGCGGCGATCCCTACGTGCTGGGGCGCGGCGGCGAAGAACGCCTCTACGCCGAACAGCACGGACTGAGCGTACGGGTGATCCCCGGGATCACCAGCGCCGTCTCGGTACCCGCCGCGGCGGGTATCCCGGTCACACATCGGCACCTCGCCACGGGCTTTACCGTGGTCACCGGGCATCAGGACCTCGGTGAGGTTCCGGTACGTGCCGATCACACCCTGGTGGTGCTCATGGGTGTTTCGACCCTGGCATCCACCGTGTCCACGCTCACATCCCGTGGGTTGCCGTCAAGTACCCCGATTGCGATTATCGAGCGAGGTTACTCACAGACGCAACGCACAACTATAGGTACGCTAGAAGAGATCGTAGTGCGCGCCCGCAAAGCCGCAGTGGCGAATCCGGCCGTCATCGTGATCGGTGACGTAGTCCGTCTGGCACCAGATGCACAGGTCCACCTGGCTTCATTAAAGTCGTTGGACACGTCCGATGCCGCGGCGGCGGCCACATTCGTTGACTAAGAAAGTAGATGTTGATTGATGAGTGAAATTACCATCCCAGAGCACCTGACCTCGCGCGCCCTGCGCGTGGCGATCGTCGGGGCAGGACCGGCCGGCATCTACGCCGCGGATCTTCTGGCCAAGAGCCAGCCCGTGGCATCCGGCGAATTGGGTCTGAAGGTGGATCTCTTCGACGAGCTCCCCACCCCCTTCGGCCTCATTCGTTACGGTGTTTCGCCGGATCACCCACGCATTAAGGGCATTATTAACGCCCTGCACAAGGTGCTGAACAACGACTGGATCGATTTCTACGGCAACGTAGGCTTGGGCCGCGACATCACCCTGGCCGAGCTGAAGGAACGCTACGATGCGGTCATCATCGCCACCGGTGCACAGAAGGACGCGGACCTGAACATTCCGGGTATCGACCTTGAAGGCTCCTTCGGCGGCGCCGACTTCGTCTCCTGGTACGACGCGCACCCGGACGTGGATAAGAACTGGGATCTGTCGGCTAAGGAAGTAGCCGTGATCGGTAACGGCAACGTGGCTCTGGACGTGGCTCGCATTCTGTCCAAGCACGCCGATCAGCTCATTGAAACCGAGATCCCGGCGCACATTTACGAGCAGCTGAACAACTCGGCCGTCACCGACGTGCACGTTTTCGGTCGCCGTGGCCCGGCACAGGTGAAGTTCACCCCGCTGGAACTGCGCGAACTGTCCCACTCCAAGGATGTGGACATCGTCCTCTACCCGGAGGACTTCGAGTTCGACAAGGCCTCCGACGAGGCCATGAAGACCAATAACCAGACCAAGACCATGGTCTCGACGCTGACTAACTGGCTCATCGAGCAGGAAGAACGCGAAGACGCCCCGAGCGCCTCGCGTCGCCTGCACCTGCACTTCCTGCAGTCCCCGGTGGAGATCCTTGGTGAAGACGGCAAGGTTGCCGGCTTGAAGGTTGAGCGCAACGAACTCGATGGCACCGGCAACGCCAAGGGCACCGGCGAATTCATCGAGTACCCGCTGCAGGCGGTCTACCGTGCCGTGGGTTACTTCGGTTCGGCCGTGGACGATATCGAGTACGACGGCGCCAAGGGTGTGCTGCCCAACGTCGAGGGTCGTGTTCAGGATGCCGAGGGCAACTTCGTTCCTGGCCTCTACGCCACCGGCTGGATCAAGCGCGGCCCGGTGGGCCTGATTGGTCACACCAAGGGCGATGCGCTGGAAACCATCACCCACCTGCTCGAGGACCTCACCGAGCTTGCCGTTCCGGCCTCGGAGCAGACCATCGCCGAACTGTTGACCGAACGCGGCGTGGACTACGCTGACTGGTCCGGCTGGTTGGCCTTGGACGAGCAGGAGAAGGCACTCGGCGCCCAGGCCGGTACCGTGGAAACCCGCTTCGGCGAGGTGACCCGCGACCGGATCAAGGTTGTGGAACGCGGCGAGATGCTTGAGTATGCTCGCGCAAAAAAATTGGCTGAGAGCCTGTAAGACCACCCCGGGCTCAGCGAACTAAGCCCCGGAGCGTCGAATGATATCGACGCTCCGGGGCTTTCGCCTTTAACGCTGCGCCGGATCGAGCAACGCTTCGCTCGTGGCCGCCGGGTACTCGGTGGGGAAAAGCTCGGCCACCTCGCGCCGCTTGTAGTCGCGCTCTGGATAGCCGGCCACCATGCGGGCAAAGAGCTGTTGAGCTTGCTCGCGTAGCCGCACGAGATCGAAGCCCGGTAATTCGGAGTTCACCACCACCGGGCGTCCGGCCACATAACTGTCGGTGATATTCCGGGCCGAACCGTTCAGGACCAGGGTACGTAGCGGGTCCTCGACCACCCCATCGCGGAAGTCCGTCAGCGAGGCGACGATGAGATCGGCCTGAGCGCCAGGCGCTAGTCGTCCCAAATCCTCGCGGCCCAGCGCCCGGGCGCCACCCAAGGTCCCGGCGTTGAAGAAGTCGGAGATTTTCCCGGCGTCGAGGCGGCCCTCGATGATCCGTGCCGCGTGGGTACCCACGTCGATTCCCTTGATGAGATCCGGCGGGAAGGAATCGGTGCCAAGGGTCATATTCACCCCGGTGGCCGCGAAAGCGTCAAAGGAACGCAGCATTCTGCCGTAGTGGAAAGTGGTCAACGGGCAATGAATGATGCTGACCTCGTGGCGGGCCAGTAGCTCCAGGGCCCCACCCGGAGCACTGCTCGTTGGGTCGGTACCGTCGATGACGATCCCATGGGGAATCAGCAGTCTGGTCTCGAGCAACCCGGTATCGTGAAGCTGTTCGAGCACGGTACGGCCGGTGCGCGCGGCCAGGAAAGTATCCTCCGCCTCGGATTGCAGGCAGTGTAGGCGCACCAGTGCGTTGCGATCCGTGGCAAGCCGGGCGGTGCGCCGCATTAACTCATCACTGAGCGTTTCAATGCGGCAGGGGAGAAGGACTCCGGTAATTAACGGGTGCGCCAGCTCTTGGGCATAGTCGAGGAAGCGCTCTGCCTCGTCTAAGCCGCGCAGCCCCTCGGACTCGTCAAAGAGGATCACCCGCTGACCGTCGTCATCCGTGACGTTAACCCCGGAACGATAGGCCGGTCCGAGGAAACCCCGCAGGCCGATAGAGATGCTGGTCTGCGCCATGCCGCGTAGTTCAGCAAAGCTTTCGGCCCAGGCGCTGTGGATCTCCGAAGCGATGGGCATATAGCTGGTGATCCCATGCAGTGCCAGTTGCGCGAGCGCATAGGTGCGGATGACCTGCCGCTCGTCGGCGGTGAAGACATCGTGTCGCCGGTGCTCGAAATAGTCGCGCGACCACTGCAGGCCAGGGGCGATCTCGGCGGTGGGAGAGGAATCGATGAGCAGGTGATCGATATCCGTTAGGGCATCTAGATCAATGAATCCCGGGGCGATCAGACTGTTGCCGAAGTCCCGTTCCGCATCGACAGCGCCCGGATAATGCGCCCCGATGTAAATGATCGTGTCCTCGTCAAAAACCAGTTCTCCGTCGGTGTGCATGACGTGCCGTGACCCGTCGAATCCGAGAATATATCGGGCGCGCAGGCGTGTGATCATCGCCCTCTCCAATCTGAAGCTGAAGTTTAGTATGCCAAATCAGCGTGGGTGATGCACCGAACTCGCCTCGTGATTCAAGGTTTTGCCTTGTAAATCTCGGTTATGAGTATTATGTGACGCATCTTGCGCTGTCTGGTGATGTAGCTTACCTTATTTCTGTATACCAAAATTGAGTGATGTCCCGCACAGCGTGGACGAGATCAAGGGAGCACCCAAATGAGTCATGAGCCGGCAGCTGCCGTGCACGCGCAGACAGAGGCGCAGCCTAGCGCGACGCGTTCGGCGCTCTTTACGCCCAACGCGTGGCAGTGGGGATCGATGATCCTGCTCTCGGCGGGAATTTGTGTCGTTGCCATCCTGCTCGGCACGCATAAGATCCCATTGGGCAATGCCGCCATCGTGCTCATGCCGGTGCTCTGGGCGGTGCTACTCGGGGCCGTCATCGGTGTGCAGAAGGTCCGTCCGATGACCGGGCACAGCCGTGCGGTGTCCTCGGTGCTCCTGGATGTCAGCATCGTGATGTTCTTGGCCGCACTGGGAGTGAGCGTCGGATCGGCCCTCTCACAGCTGACCGACCTGGGTCCCGCCGTACTACTTCAGGAAGTCGGCCACATTTTCGGCACCGTGATCATCGCGCTGCCGGTGGCCGTGGCCTTGGGCATGGGACGCATGGCCATCGGAGCCACCTGGGCGATCGACCGCGAGTCCTACCTCGCCTACGCCTTGCAACGCTTCGGGGTGAAGTCCCCGGAATACCGCGGCGTCTTTTCGGTCTGGCTACTCGGTAGCGTTTTCGGTGCCGTGTTCATATCCTTGCTGGCCGGTTTGCTTGGCGGTCTGGGGATCTTTGACCCACGCGCCCTTGCATTGGGACTTGGGCTCGGGTCGGGGTCCATGATGCTCGGCGGTGTGGCCGCACTGTCGATTATCTATCCCGAGCAGGCCGGCGAAATCATGGCCCTGGCGGCCCTGTCCAACCTGGTGACCAATCTGGTTGGTTTCTATGCCGGAGTGTTCCTCTCCATGCCGATGGCGCAGCGCCTGTACACCTTCTGGAAGCGGCTATTCCGCCGCGATGACGAGGGGCGCCGGGTCGGCGCCAATGGACAGCCGGTGAAGAAGGCCAAGCGTTCGGAGGCCGCCTCGGCCATTGACACCAACGCCGTCACCGTGGATCCCGAGGTGCGGATGAAGCCATCCACCTGGATCATTGCCTTCGGGGCGAGCATCGTCGTCGGGTTCCTGCTCAACGCCTTGGGAACCGGCGTGGCCGGGGCCAATGAGGCCCTTGGCATTCTCGTCCTCGGCGCGCTAACGTCCGTGGCCTTCCTGCTCAGTAAATTGGTGCGCTCGGTACCGCCCAGTGTGTGGGTGCTGGCGCTGGCCACCTTCGTGACCGCCCCCTTTATGCCGACCGCGGGACTCGTAACCGGGCTGACCGAACATCTCGACGCCCTGTTCGTGGGTCTGGCCTCGATCGCGCTCCTGGGCATGAACCTCGGGCGCGATGTGAAGGCACTGAAGTCGCTGAATTGGAAGGTTGTCATCGTGGCGATGCTGACCTTCACCGCGAGCTTCGTTGGAGCCGCCGCCTTGGCGCAGTTCGTCATCCACGTATAGCACCGTGCAGCCCACTGGCCGACTCGCTTCCCACAGGGTCAGCGAGGCGGCCAGTGCCACGTGCGCAAGTCCCCGGCGCGTGTACAGGATAAGGACCGGCGAGTTTTTGCCCGGAATTCACTTAGGGTTGCGCAGCACGTCAGCACCGGAGGGAAGACTGGGCGCCATGGAGCAGCAACAAATCCTGTCCCCAGCCCCAAGCCCGCGGCCGAACCTGCCGGGGTCTGCCCCGGAGGTCAGGGTCATTGGGCACCGCGGTGCGAGTGGAGTTGCACCGGAAAACACCTTGGTGGCAGTTGCCGCGGCAGTACGCTGCGGGGCACAGTACATCGAGGTGGACGTGCAGCTCAGCGCAGACGGGGTGCCCTTCGTCTTCCACGACGAAACCGGGCGCCGCACCACTAACATCGCCGAGGTCTTTCCCCGCCGGGCACGCCGGCCCATCACCACCTTTACCTGGGCGGAACTGCAACGACTGGAGGTTGGTTCGCACTTCTCCGCGGCATTTGCCGGCGAACGCATCGCGCACCTCGACGAGGTCCGCGACGCGGTACACGGACATTGCGGGCTATTTATCGAGATCAAGAATCCAAAGAATTCCCCGGGGATCGAAACGGTGCTCGCCGAACGGCTCACTAACGATATGAAGTGGGTCGATGTGGTGCGACGCCACGGCGTGGAAGTGCTCGGGTTTGATGCACGCTCGAACCGAGAGTTCGCCCGGCTGGCCGGACATATCCCCGTGCAACAGCTCACCAGATCCGTCCCCTCGAAACGCGCACTTACACGAATCGAACAATACGCTCAGGCCATTGGGGTCAATTACCGTGCCCTCGACGAACGTGGGGCGCGACGGTTACGCCGTAGTTCGCTGGACTTCGGGGTCTATACCGTCAATGGTCCACGCGCCGTTTCCAACGCCGTGGCCCGAGGTGCTACTCGGATCACCACAGACTGGCCGGAACGGGTCGCCGAGCAGCTGCAGCGGCGGACACCGGGTCCGCCGCACAACTGACCGGTCGCTAGTGACGTGTCGGCGTCGCTTCCGCCGCCACGGGGCGCGTCGGATTCGCTGTGACGCTGCGCCGCAGCATGACGAACAACAGGATCATCCCGGCACTGAGCCCCATATGACCCAGACCCGCGATTCCGGAGATCATCTTGCTCGATTCCATCCCGAGAACGGTCAGCATGCCGTGTACCGTGAGCATGGCCGTCGTCAAGATCAGTCCGGCGTTGTAGGTGCCGAGGAACCATGCGAACAGTTTTCGTTGTTCACTGAGCTTGAAGGCTTTTTCCAGAAGAAGTACGAGCAGTATGACCACAAATCCCAGCACCAGCAAGTGTGTGTGCACCACCGACAATTGCGTCCATGATCCTTCGGGGAAGTCGTTGAGCTTGGTGAACTCTCGATAGAACAATCCCGAGGCTACGCCTAGGAGCATGTAGCCGAACGCCAAGTTAAGAAGTTTACGCATGAATTTCACTTTCTGTCGCGGCGGGGTGCGCCGGTTGTGTCGAGGTTGAAGGTTGATCGCCAAACAGTGGGTGGCGGCCCGAGGACAGCAGGGCAAAGAGGGCCGGCAACAGCAAGGTGCGCACCAGGAAGGTGTCGACCAAAACTCCCAGGCCGACAATGACTCCTAGCTGGCCGAGCACCGTCAGTGGCAAGGTGGCGAGGGCGGCGAAGACGCCTGCTAGCACCATGCCCGCACTGGTGATTACGGTTCCGGTACGGCTCGCCGCTCGTGGCACCGCGGCGTGTAGCGGTAGCTCGAGCAGGTCTTGCCGCACCCGTTGCGTCAAGAAGATGGTGTAGTCCACACCAAGAGCGACTAGGAACACGAAAGCTAGGAGCGGTACCTGAATGTCGAGCGCGTTGATCTGGAATAGCAAGGCCGAAACCACCGATCCCACGCCGAGTGCGGCCGCGGCGCTGAGCAGGTTGACAAAGCCCAAAGCTACGGCGGTGCGCCAGGAGCGTGTGAGCCAGCCGAGCATGAGCAAGCAGATGGCCGCAATCAGCGGGGCGATCAGGAGCAGATCCCGCAGATGTCCCTGATGGTTGTCGTACTGTTCGGCGATCTGGCCGCCGACCAGCACCGTCGCGTCGCTATGTGCCGCGGCTTGGTCACGGAGTTCCTTGATAAGCTCTTGGGCCTGCTGCGATCCGGGATCGGCATGAGTGATCACCGAGAATTGTTGCCAGGTGCTATTGAGCGTGCTGGGCTCAGCGACCCGGGCCACGTCGGCGAGCCCGGCAAAGGTTTCGCGTAACGCCGTCGCATCCGCGCCGTCACTGAGCACGGTGATTGGCTGAGCTTCCCCGGCAGGGAAGTGGGCCACTAGCTGCTGCATGGCGCTGGCCGACTCGGTCTGGGTACGAAATTGTTGGGTTTGATCTAGACCCATCCGGGTGCCGGCCAACCCGCCGGCCAGCACGAGCAGAAGCACCATAAGGGTCGCGACATTCAGTGCTGGTTTGCGCATTGCCGCGTGGGCGGCGCGGCCGAAAACATTCGTGGGTGCCGGGGCGACACCGGGGCTGGGCACCAGCGGCCAGAAGGCCTTGCGTCCGGCAAGCGCCAAGACCGGAGGGAGCAGGAACAACACGAGCAGTGCGGCGATCAGCAAGCCCGCGGCGCACACCACGCCCAAGCCGCGAGTGTCGTCCATGACGGCGAGACCCAAGGTGAGTAGCGCCAAAACGACCGTGAGATTCGAGGTCGCGATGGCTTCGAAACTCGCGACCCAGGCGGTGCGCAGGGCCGCGCGATGATCCTTCTGACGCCGTAGCTCGTCACGGTAGCGGGAAATGAGTAACAACGCGTAGTTGGTTCCGGCGCCAAAGACCAGCACGCTAAGTACCCCGGCATCGAAATGCAGTCCCAGACTCGTCCCGAGCAGGTTAGCGACTCGGCCGGCCAGTCCGTCGGCAAGCCCCACCACCAGCAGGGGGAGCAACCACAAGATCGGCGACCGGTAGGTCACGATGAGCAAGATTGCGACAATCGCTACCGTCACCGCCAAGAGCGTGAAGTCGGCCCCGGCGAATGCGCCGGTAATGTCCACGGCGAAGGCTGTTGACCCGGTGACCTGTTGCTGGACGCCGTCGATGGGGTGCGCGGCAATGGAGGTGCGGAGGTCGGTCAGGGTCTGCCGATCGTCCATTTCGGAGACGGTGTCCCAGCTCAGTGGCACCATCACCGCTGCACGGTCTTCACTTCTGATGACGCGCCCGGAGCTCAGGCCCAGCGCCTGAGCGTATTCACGGCTCTGCGCGGTGAACCGTTCAACCTGAAAGGGATCTAACTCCTGAGCGTCGTCGCCGCTGGCGACCAGCAATGCCGTTGTGCGGTGCTCGGTAGTATTTTCGCGCAGTAGCTGCGCTACGCGGGCCGAATCGGAACCCTCGACCGGGGCCCCGCTGGCACGTGGCGGGGCGTCGATGCCACTGAGCGCACCCAAAAGCAGGGTGATGACAAGCAAACTCAGCGCCAACCAGCGGCGCGCGCTGCGGCGGCAGGTGAGCGTGTCGCCGAGGCGGGAAAGGACTGGAAGTTTCATACTTCCAGTCAACGCGGTGCGGGTGAGCCTGCCATCGGGCAAAGGAGCCAATGAAAGATCAACCATATGGTTGAGGGCTTCACGGGCGTGTTGCTACCCCTCGAGGAGTCCCAGCTCTTGTGCCTTGGTGATGGCCGCGGTGCGCGAGGTGGCCTGTAGCTTCTCGAAAATGTGCACGAGGTGCGTTTTGACGGTGGCCTCGGAAACAAACAGGGCCTTGGCAATTTGCTTGTTGCCGGCACCGGTGGCCAGCTGCGTGAGCACCTCACGCTCCCGGGCCGTCAGCTCGATCTTCGGCTGGCGCATCCCGGCGAGCACTCGCTGCGTCATCTCCGGGGCCAGCACCATTTGCCCGGCATTGGCCTGACGGATCGAACTGACAATGGTTTCCGCGGCGACATCCTTGAGCAGGTAGCCGGCCGCTCCGGCCTCGATACAGGCCAGAATTTCTGCGTCCTTATCGAAAGTGGTCAGGATCAATACACGAGGTGGACGCGGCAGGCTCGTCAGGGCCCGCGTAGTCTGGGCGCCATTCATTCCCGCGCCCAGCCGTAGGTCACAGAGCACGACGTCGATTCGTTGCGTGCGGGCGAATTCAAGGGCTTCTTCGCCGCTGGACAGGTCGCCAACCACCTGAAGATCAGGATAGTTCTCGAACAATGAGCGCAAGCCGGTGCGTACGATCGGATGATCGTCCACCAACAAGATCCTAATCATCAGTCTTCTTTCGCCATCCTCAGGGGTACATGGGCGCACAGTGCCGTGCCGTCTCCCGGCGCGCTTTCCACTTCGAGATCTCCGCCGAGCTCTTTCAGGCGCCGGGTCATGGCGGTCAAGCCATAGCCTCCGGCGTCGCTCACTGGCGCGTCCAGTGCGGATTGCGCGTTAAAGCCCACCCCATCATCGACAATGTCCATGCGCACTTCGTGGTCATTGAATTCTAGACTCAACGCCACCGTGGAGGCCCGGGCATGGCGCCGCACATTCGATAGGGCCGACTGCGCCGTGCGGAGCAGGGCGATTTGGATCGATGGGTCCATGATCGGTAGTCCCGGATCGACATGTAGTCGTGTGGTGAGCCCGGCATCGCGTGCGTAGTTGGCAAGAATTCGTTCCAGCGCACCGGTTAGGGCCTGGGAGTCGAGTTCCGCCGGGGCCAAAGCGGCAATAATGCGGCGCAGATCATTGAGCGATTCGCCAGAGAGCTCATCGATGCGCTGGAGCGCCGTGCGGGTTTTCTCCGCGTCTGCGGCCGTTAGCGCGGCCTTGGCGTGGAGCCCGATGGAGGAGAGCTGTTGTGCGACCGTATCGTGTATTTCACGGGCCAGCCTGGTACGTTCCTTGGCGATACCGGCCGCGTGCTGGGATCGGGCCAGCTCCTCTTGCAGCTCGGTCATTTCCTGTTGGGCACGCAACAGCGAATCCACCAGATCCGAGCGCACCTTCGCGTCGTGTTCGAGTTGCAGATAACCTCGCGAGATACCCCAGGCGAACAGGCCTCCCACCAGGGGCCCGGCCATGGCTGCCACGTCGCTGTGCCCGCGGTGCAGGTACGGAGCCAGAACCACCAGAGCGTAGACCACTGCGGACCAGAGAGCCGAGGGCAAGAGCGGCAGCTGATGCCCGAGCAACAGCCACAGGCTAAAGGCCAACCATATGAATTCCGGGCTCGCCCAGAGCCCCGCCACCCAGAGCAGCACCAAGATCGCAAGCCACCACAACGGTAATCGCTGGCTGTGGGCCCGGGCCATGGCGATGAACCCGGCCACATACCATCCGGCGAATCCCACGGCGGCAACCAGGATCGGCGCCAGGCCCGAGCCATCACTCAACGCCCGCAACACCACGATCACCAGCAGCATCGCCGTGACCACATGTTGGCCCGCACGAAGCAGGGCGGGGGAGACTAAGACCCGACCCTCGAGGTTCGTATCCTGTCGCGGCGGCTGCACGGTGCTCATGGGCTTCAGCCTACTAAAACACCTCGCCCTGCCGATCGGTAAGGATCACCAGCTGGCTGGTCGCACGTGTCATCGCCACATAGCGGCGCACCGCACCTGCCACCCCGGCGCCATATTCCTCGGGCCGCCAAAGAATCACTAGGTCGAACTCCAGACCCTTGGCCCCTTCGGGCGTCACCACGCGCACGCGCGGGTTGAGCGGCACCGCGGCGTCGCCGATCACCGCCACCACACCCTCGGCGTGTTCGGATAGCCACCGTTCCAGAAGCGTGCCCAGCTCCGCCGGCCGCCCGTAGTACACCGGGGCGCCATCGGTGCGCAGCGAGACCGGGATGCTCGCATCGGGCAGTTCGCGACGAATGACCGGGGCGGCAGCGGCCATCACCTGCGCGGTGGAGCGGTAGTTGACGGTTAGCTCCGCCACCTTGACCCGCGACAGACCCAGCCGTGCAAGGCGCTGAGGCCAGGATTCAGTGAAACCGGCGACAGCCTGAGCGCGGTCGCCGACAATGGTCAAGCTCCCCGAGGGACACCGGCGTAGCACCATGGCCCACTGGGCATCGCTCAGGTCCTGAGCCTCGTCGATCACCACATGCGCAAAGGGCTCCTCCAGCGGGTCGCCCGTGGCCTCCGGTTCACTGCGTGCGGCGAGCAGTTGCGCCTGCAGATCCTCGTGGATGAGCTGCGAGGCGAGATCCTCCCGATCATCCGCTGCCTCGAGGAGCTCCTCAATCGTTCGCCGCAACACCGATTGCGCCCCGGCCAGTTGGCGCGTTCGGTGCTGCCGAGCCGCCTCGGCGTGCGGGTCCCCGGTGAGCCAGCCCGCGGCATCGAGCAGCGGGAGATCCGCGGCGGACCACCCGGAGGCTGCCTCCGTGGTGCGCAGCCGTCGACGTTGCGTGGCTGAAAGCTCCGGAACGCAGTAATGCAACAATTCCTCGGTGGTGTAGAGTGCGTGGACCAAACGCTGCGGGTCCAGGACCGGCCAATATTCATCGAGATGCTCCGCCAGCCGAGTATTGGCGCGTAGCGCCCGCCGCGCCGAGGGCTCGGCGGCCTCGGATGCGGGTAGCTGCCGCAATAGAATCTCGAGCAAATTCTCACGCAGTTCGACTCGCGCCTCGTTATGCGGCACATGTGGGGTGAGCCCCGCGACGGCGTCGCTGAACTGGGCGGGAGTAATCCGGAGCTCACCCCAGTCGGTGGGCACGGATAGATCCGTGGCCGGTGGCTGCTGGAACACCGACACCGCCCGCTGCACGCCCTGAACCATGGCCCAGGAGCCTTTCAGCCGCGCCACCTCCCGATCGGCCTCCACCTCGGTGCCCGACACCGGAACCAGCTGCGCCAAGGTCGCCACCTGCACCTCATGCTCGCCAAGGTTGGGCAGAACATCTGCAACATAGGCGCTGTAGGCATCGTGCGGGCTGACCACCAGCACCCGACCGCCGCGAGCGTGCATCCTCGCGTCGGCGTGCAACAAATAGGCCGCTCGGTGTAGGGCCACCACGGTCTTGCCGGTGCCGGGCCCGCCCTCCACGACCAGCGCCCCCTCGGCCGAACTGCGGATCACGGCGTCCTGATCCGCCTGCAAGGTGGCCAACACATCGTGCATCTTTCCGGTGCGCCGGGACCCCAGCGAGGCGATCAGCGCCGACTGCGGGTCCGCGGCCGGGCTGTCGGAAACCAGCGCGGGATCGAAGATCTCATCGACGAACTGGGTGACGCGCTGCCCGCGCCAGATGTAGCGACGCCGCATCGCCAAGCCCGACGGGTTGGCGTAGGTCGCGGCGAAGAACGCCGTCGCGGCCGGTGTGCGCCAGTCAAGCAACAGGTGTTCCCCCTGTTCGTCGCGCAACCCCATGCGTCCGATGTAGATGCGCTCGCCGGTAGTGGTGAGCATGAAACCCAGGCAGGCGTGGGCGCCCATGCGATCGAGCCGCTGTAGCTTCCGGCCAAGCTCGTCGATGTGGACATCGCGCTCCAGTGACTGTTGCAGGACACCGGCTGCATCACGTCCCCGGCGGATCAACAGCTCGGTGGTTTCGCGGCGTAGGGTCGCCGCTCGGTCGGCGATGGCCTCCAAGCGTTGTTCGTCGGCGGCAACAGCCGAGAACTCGGTGTCCTTCACGTGAATGAAGCCGGTGGTGCGAGGTTCGGTAGGCACGGTGAAAACTCCCAAAATATGCGCGGGTGAGCGAAGGCAGAGATCGATTATGCGCCCTACCCGGGGCCTTGCGGCAAGGCCCCCACAACGCGGTATTCTGAAAATGCAAGGAAGCCAGGGTAGCGGTCACGGTAGGTGATCCGCGGTCCTTGGTGTGATGCTGAACTCACCGGCCACGACGGGGATGCACAGGAATTTTCAGCCCGAGCCCAACGCGCTAGACTAGAAGCACTATGACGTAGATCCGGCCATCACCGGGGAGTCCTTGGAAGAACGGTCGCTCAGACCTAGTAGAACCAAGCGGGTCCAGCCCGTTACAGCTGAAGAGAAGCGGTTTCCCGGTCACGGGAAGCAAGCGGGGTGGTACCGCGGCGTTCACGTCGTCCTCGTGGCAGGAATTTTCGACCCTACGCCATGAAGGACGGCCCATTCGATGAGCTTCTACCCGAAGGTCACAACAGACCCCTCCGGTTCGACCCCGGCCTCGCCGCGTTTCCCCGAAATTGAGAAGCGCGTCCTCGAATACTGGAAGCAGGATGACACCTTCCAGGCCTCCATTGACCAGCGCGAGGGCGAAGAATTCGTCTTCTACGATGGCCCTCCCTTTGCCAACGGTCTGCCGCACTACGGCCACCTGCTGACCGGCTACGTCAAGGACCTCGTCGCCCGATACCAGACCCAGCGCGGTAAGCGCGTGGAGCGCCGCTTCGGCTGGGACACCCACGGTCTGCCGGCCGAGCTGGAAGCCATGAAGCAGCTGGGCATGAACGACAAGGCCCACATCCTTGAGATGGGCATCGACAAATTCAACGACGCCTGCCGCACCTCGGTGATGAAGTACGCCGACGAGTGGCAGGAGTATGTCACCCGCCAGGCACGCTGGGTGGACTTCGAAAACGACTACAAGACCCTGAACGTCGCGTACATGGAGTCGGTGATCTGGGCGTTCAAGCAGCTGAGCGATAAGGGTCTGACCTACCAGGGCTTCCGCGTGCTTCCGTACTGCTGGAAGGACGAGACCCCGCTGTCGAACCATGAGCTGCGCATGGACGACGACGTGTACAAGAACCGTCAGGATCAGACCGTCACCGTGGGCTTCGCCATCCGCGCCACCGAGCACCCGCTCGCCGCCGAACTGGCCGGCGTTAAGGCCCTGGCCTGGACGACCACCCCGTGGACGCTGCCGACCAACGCGGCACTGGCCGTGCACCCCGAGGTCAGCTACGTGGTGGTGCCCGCCGGCGAGCAGGGCGTGAAGGCTTCGGCCGCCACCGGACCGTTCCTGCTGGCCGAAGACCTGCTCGGTTCCTATGCGAAGGACCTGGGCTACGCCGACGCCAGCCAGGCCGCGGCCGCCATCAGCGCCCGGTACACCGGCGCCCAGCTGGCCGGGCTGCGCTACGAGCCTTTGTGGGACACCTACACCGACACCGACAAGTACGAGACCGCCAACGCCTGGCAGATCGTCGTGGCCGACTACGTCACCACCACCGACGGTACCGGCCTGGTGCACCAGGCTCCGGCCTACGGTGAAGATGACCAGAAGGTCTGTGAGGAACACGGAATCCCGGTGATCCTCTCCGTGGACGAGGGCGCCAAGTTCCTGCCGGTCTTCGCCGACGGTCCGCTGCACGACATCGTGGGCGTGCAGGTATTCGAGGCGAATAAGACCATCACCAACGTGCTCAAGGAGCAGGGCGCACTGGTCAAGCAGGCCTCCTATGAGCACTCCTACCCGCACTGCTGGCGTTGCCGCACCCCACTGATCTACCGGGCGATCTCCTCCTGGTATGTGGAGGTCACCAAGCTCAAGGACCGGATGCTCGAACTCAACGAGCAGATCAACTGGATCCCCGAGAACGTCAAGCATGGCCAGTTCGGTAAGTGGCTGGAAAACGCCCGCGACTGGTCGATCAGCCGCAACCGCTACTGGGGTTCGCCGATCCCGGTGTGGGAATGCGACGGCGTGGAATGCGAACACCGCGAGGTCTTCGGTTCGCTGGCCGAACTGCAGGAGTTCTTCGGCCGGTTGCCGGTAAACCACGACGGCGAACCGGATCTGCACCGCCCGTTCATCGACGAGCTGACCCTCGCCCACGCCGGCTGCGCCGCCGGGGGCACGCTGCGCCGTGTCGAGGACGTGCTCGATGTGTGGTTCGACTCCGGCTCGATGCCCTACGCCCAGGTGCACTACCCGTTCGAGAACCGCGAATGGTTCGACTCCGGCCACCACCCGGCCGACTTCATCGTCGAATACATCGGGCAGACCCGTGGCTGGTTCTACACCCTGCACATCCTGTCCACCGCGCTCTTCGACCGCCCGGCCTACACCAACGTGATCTCGCACGGCATCGTGCTGGGCTCCGACGGGCAGAAGATGAGCAAGTCGCTGCAGAACTACCCGGATGTCACCGAGGTGCTCGACCGCGACGGCGCCGACGCGATGCGCTGGTTCCTCATGGCCAGCCCGATCCTGCGTGGCGGCAACCTGATCGTCACCGAACAGGGCATCCGCGAGGGCGTGCGCCAGGTACTGCTGCCGCTGTGGAACGTCTGGCACTTCTTCAACCTCTACACCAACGCCGCGAACTCCGGGGCCGGTTACGAGGCGAAGGAGTCCTACGACTCCAGCGACCCGTTGGACCAGTACATGCTGGCCGCCACCGGCAAGCTGGTCACCGAGGTGCAGCAGGCGCTGGACGCCTACGAGGTTTCCGACGCCACCGAGGCGGTGCGCCGCTACATGGACACGCTGACCAACTGGTACGTGCGTCGCTCGCGTCAGCGCTTCTTCGATGAGGACACCGAGGCCTTCGACACCCTGTACACCGCGCTGTTGACCTTGGTGAAGGTGGCGGCCTCCCTGTTGCCGCTGGCCACCGAGGAGATCTACCGCGGGCTGACCGGTCTGCGCTCGGTGCACCTGGCCGACTGGCCCGACGCCACGCTCTTCCCGAGCAGCCCCGAACTGCTCGAGGCCATGGATACCACGCGCCGGATCTGCTCGGTCGCTTCCTCCTTGCGCAAGGCCAAGAACCTGCGCGTGCGCCTGCCCCTGGCCGAGTTGAAGGTCGTCCTTAGCGACGCCGAGCGGCTGAGCGGTACCTACGCCTCGATCATCGCCGACGAGCTGAACCTGAAGAAGGTCACGCTCATCGAGGCCGCCGGGGTGGACACCGCCAGCTACGGGATCAGCCAGCAGCTGGTGGTCAACGCCCGCGCCGCCGGCCCGCGTCTGGGCAAGAACGTGCAGCAGGCCATTAAGGGTGCCAAGTCCGGTGACTGGTCGGTGACCGACGGGGTAGTGACCGCTGGCGGTCTGGAACTGATCAAGGGGGAGTACACCCTCGACACCGTGGTGGACGAGTCTGCCGCCGGTCAGGTCGCGGCCGCCGTCATCGACGGTGGCTTCCTGGTGCTGGACACCGAGGTCACCGCCGAGCTGGCCGCCGAAGGCACCGCCCGCGATATGATCCGCGCCATCCAGTCCGCCCGCAAGGACGCCGATCTGCAGGTTTCGGACCGCATCCGCACCCTGGTGCGGGCCAGCGCGCAGACCGTCGCCGCCGTGGAAGCCAACCGGGAGCTTGTCTCCGGGGAAACGCTCAGCGCCGAACTGGTGCTTGAGGCCGATGACAGCGTTAGCGAACCGATGATCAGCGTGGCCGTACTGGCCGCCGAGGAGTTGGCATGAGTCAGGTCGAGCGCGTCTACGCGCAACTACTAGCGCGTGCGCCAGAAAACAAGATGGAACCGCGCATGGCGCCGATGTTCCGTGCCATGGAAGTACTCGGCGAGCCGAATAAGGCCTGCCCGGTCATTCACATCACCGGGACCAACGGGAAGACCTCCACGGCACGGATGATCGAATCGCTGTTGCGCGCCCACGATCTGCGCACCGGGCGTTATTCCTCGCCGCATCTGGTCTCCGTTACCGAGCGGATCAGCCTCGACGGTGAACCGGTCGATGACGAAACCTTCGTGCGCATTTGGGATGAGATCGCACCGTATCTGGACATCGTCGATGCCGAACTGCGTGAGCGCGGCGAGAACGCGCTGACCTACTTCGAGGCCGTGACCATTTTGGCGTTCGCGATCTTCGCCGACGCGCCGGTGGATGTGTTGGTCCTCGAAGTTGGCCTCGGCGGGATCACCGACGCCACCAACGTGGCCAACGGACAGGTTTCGGTGATCACCCCGATCTCGCTGGATCATACGGATCTGCTGGGGGATACCCCGGCGCTGATCGCCGAGGAAAAGGTGGGGATTCTCAAGCCCGAGGGGTACCTCATCTCCGCGGTACAGCCCGTGGATGCCGCCGAGGTGCTCATGGACAAGGTCCGCGAACTCCAGGTGCCGGTGGCCTTTGAAAGCCTGGACTACAAGGTGCTCGACCGCACCATGGCCGTGGGCGGGCAGCTGTTGGAAATCCAGGGGCAGGCCGCACGCTACGACGAGATCTTCCTGCCGTTGTACGGTGCCCATCAGGCACAGAACGCCGCGGTCGCCTTGGCCGCGGTGGAGGCCTTCCTCGGCGGCGGGCAGCGGGAACTGAACGTGGATCTGGTGCGCGATGGTTTCGCGCAGGTCACGAGCCCGGGACGACTGGAAATTGCGCGTACCGCACCGACGATTCTGCTCGATGCCGGGCACAACCCCGATGGGGTGCGGGTCTCGGCCGAAGCGGTGCGCGAATCCTTCGGCTTCTCCAAGCTTGTGCTGATGCTCGGGATCCTGCGCGAAAAGGACGCCGAGGCGATCCTTTACACGCTGCGTGAGGAGTACGGCGACCTCGTCGAAGACCTGTGCTTGACCCAGTCGTCCTCGCCGCGCGCCATCCCCGCTGGGGAACTGGCGAGCCTGGCCGTGGATGCCGGGTGGCCCGAGGAAGATCTGCATGTGACCGAGAACCTCGAAGATGCCGTGGAATGGTGCGTGGGGCGCGCCGAGTCCGAGGGCGACCTAGCCGGCGGCGTGTTGGTCACCGGCTCGATCACGCTGGTCGGTGAGATTTCCTTGCTGCTGAAACGTGAGGGTGGTCAGTAGTGGCACGCTTGACGAAGGCACAACGTGAGTGGCGCCCGGGCATGCCCAAAAAGCAGCGCTCGACCAAGGTGATGTTCGCTTCCACCGTGCTGAGCCTCGAGGCGCTGCTGGCGCTGTTCGTCACCTTGGCCGCCTTTGGGCTGAAACGTGCCGAACCGCAGATCATTTTGCCGCTCGGTGCCCTGCTGATCGTCCTGTGCATCGGCACTTGCGCCTTCCTGCGCAAGCCGTGGGGCTACTACCTGGGCTGGGCCATCCAGCTGGTGTTCATCCTCTCGGGCCTCTTGCTGGTGGACATGTTCTACGTCGGCGTGGCCTTCGCCCTGTGCTGGTGGTATGCGCTGACCAAGGGCGGCGCGATCGACGTGGAGAACGCCCGACGCGCCCAAGAACAGGCCGAATGGGAGCGACAGAATCCGCCGGTAGAATCTTAAGCGAACTCACGACTAACTGCACGAAGAGGAATATACATGTCGGAACGTACTTTGATCCTGGTCAAGCCCGATGGCGTGCGCCGCGGCCTGACCGGGCAGATCCTTGCTCGCATCGAGGCAAAGGGCTACACCATTGCCGAGCTGAAGCAGGTTAACGCCACCGAGGAGATCCTCGCCGCCCACTATGCGGAGCACGAGGGCAAGCCCTTCTACCAGCCGCTGGTGGAGTTCATGCTCTCCGGTCCGGTCGTGGCGATCGTCGCCGAGGGCCACGGGGTGATCCCCGGATTCCGTTCCTTGGCCGGTGCCACCGATCCCACCACCGCCGCTCCGGGCACCATCCGTGGTGACTTCGGTCGTGACTGGGGGCTGAAGGTTCAGCAGAATCTCGTCCACGGTTCGGACTCGGTCGAATCCGCCGAACGTGAGATTGCGATCTGGTTCGGCCAGTAAAACGCTGTGTCAAAGCCCGAGCGCTTCCCCTAACGGGGGAGCGGCTCGGGCTTTTTCATATGTGGTTGACGAGAATCCTGTCGGTGCCTAGGCTCAGGATCGTGATGACCGGATCCGCCGCACCGCGGCACACAGAGACGGGCCAGCCGGCCAACGGTTGAGCCGCGCGCCGCCTTCGCATGGTGCATGTACCGAAGAACCATGACCATCGAGCGAAGGAGAATTTTGACCGCAACGTTTAACCACATGATCATTCCCAGCAAGGATGCGCAGCTCAGTGCCCGCTTCTACGTTGAGCTGCTGGAAGCCGAGATGGCCCCGTCCTGGGGCGTCTTTCACAACATCACGATGCCCGACGGGGTGCTGCTGCAATTCGCTGTCCCACCGATCGAGTTCGTCCCTTGGCACTTCGCGTTCCTGGTTGATGACGAGCATTTCGACCGGGCGTATGCCCTGATCCAGTCGCGTGCCCTAGAGCACTGGGCCGACCCGCAACGCACCCGGGCCGGGCAGATCAACACCGAACACGGCGGGCGTGGTGCTTACCTGCTCGACCCGGCCGGACACTACCTGGAGCTGATTACCAGGCCGTACATCTAAGACGCCGCCAGAAACAGCTGGTGCCGCGTTCCGCTACTGTGGAACGCGGCACCAGCTGGTTCACAAGCTCAGGTTCGGATCAGCTTTCGTCCTTGGGCGTCACCGGGTCGGCGGCTTCGGACTCCTCGACCCCCGGGGTGGCCTCGGCGGTCTCTGCAGACACAACTTCGGCGGTTGCAACGTCGTGGGTTGTACGGTTCAGCGCCGCGGCGAGCTGTTCATCGCGGCCGGTCCAAACCTTCACCACGGCCCAGCCAGCTGCGACCAGCGGAACGGCGAGGATTGCGCCGACGATGCCGGCCAGCACGGTACCGGCGGTCAGCGACATCAAAACCACCAGGGCATGCAGGTTCAATGCGTTGGCCATGACCACCGGCTGCAGGAAGTTGCCTTCCAACTGGTTCACGAGGATGACCGCAGCCAGCACAACCAGGGCAACGATCGGCCCATTGGTTACCAGGGCGATCAGCGTGGCCAGCACGCCGGCCACCGTGGCACCAACCATTGGGATGAACGAACCGAGGAAGACGATCACACCGAGCGGCAGGGCCAGCGGTACCTGCAGTACCAGCAGGGTTGCGGTAATACCGATGGCGTCGACGGCCGCCACCGTGGCGGTACCGCGGATGTAGCCACCGAAGGTGCCTAGGGCACGGTCACCGGAGACCACCCAGTGCTGGCGGTAGTGCTTCGGGGTCCACGAGATTGCGAACTGCCAGATCTTGTCGCCGTCCTTCAGGAAGAAGAACAGGATCACCAGGAAGAGGATGAGCCCGGTGACGAAGCTACCGGCGGCACTGAGCGTATTCAGTGCACCGGTACCGAACTGGGCGCTGGTCAAGAAGCCGGTGACCGTGGACAGTGCCTTGTCGATTTGTTCCTGCTCGATCAGGAACGGCATATCGCCCATGATGGATTGCACCATGTCGTTGAGCTGGTTAAAGCCTTCGACTGCCTTATCCACCAGTTTGGGCCACTCATTGATCACCGAGAAGACCAGGCCGGTACCGATGCCGCCGAGCACCAGCAGCGAGCCGAGGAATACCGTCCACGCGGCGATCATCGGTGAAACTACCTTGCGTAGCTTGCTGACCAATGGCCACAGGGCGCAGGAGAGAATGACGGCAATGAGGGTCGGGATCACGATCACGGTCAGGCGAAGCAGTCCGAGCACCAGTACGGCGCCTAGCGCGCCGACGATCAGGATCTGTACGCAACGGATACCCAGGCGCCCCAAGACGTCCGTCCATAGTCCCTGAACGCTGAACTCGGGGGTCTCGGCGACCACTTCGGCGGCCAACGCCGAGGCTTGTTCCTCGACTTTCCCAGCGGCGGCCGCAGATTTTTTCCTGCGCAAGAAGGCCATGGCTAGTCCTTATCGGTTGATGGTTCGATTACCCCAAGCCTATCCAGCACGCCGCAACTTCAAGCCCACCGAAAGGATGAATTTTGCCACGTGTCGCTAGCGAGAATCGGCGGCAAAATACTCATTGGCGAGCAGGCTGAGCAGTACTCGATCGTGGAACTGGCCGTCGTGGAAACCGGCCTGGCGTTGGCGTCCTTCCTCACGGAATCCGGCCCGCACAAAGGTGCGCAGTGCCCGCTCGTTATAACCCCACAGGCCCACGCCGATGCGGTTGAGCCCCATTTCGCGGAAGCCGAGATCGACGATCATTTTGGTGGCTAGGGTGCCATAGCCTTGACCGACGTTCGATCCGCCAATCATCAGCATGAGATCGGCACTGCGCGAGGGGGCGTTGTAGTTGTGCAGGGCGGTGAACCCGATCAGCGTGTCATCGGGCATGGTGATGCTCAGCCCGATGCCATTGGCCATGCCCTTGTTGACGCTCCAGGACTTAAAGAGTTCGGCGGCCTCGGAGACCGGGTGGGGGAGCACAATGGATCCCTGCAGGGCCATGAACTCCGGGCTATTCCACCACCCGGTGAGTATCGGCAGGTCTTCGTCGTGCAACTCGCGCAGCCGAATCTCCTCGGAAATCAGCAGATTAATGCCATAGTGCTGCGCCGTCTCGGTATTCCATGTGTTGCTCGTCATACCCCTAATCTAGTCCTGCAAGCTGAGCACCGCCCGGTGCTACCGGTGCCGCACCAAGGTGTCGCGCACCTGTCCAGGCGCGAAAATTAGCGGTGGGGCGGCAGTAGGCCTGTTGCGACACGCCCGAGGTGAAGCGCACGAAAAAGTGCCGCGCAGAACCCAAGGACGGGTCCGCGCGGCGCCGAGTGTCGAGCCGAGAGGAATTAGCCGAAGAAGGCGTTCGGGAAGCGTAGGACCACCGAGGCTGCCACCAGAACCCAAAGGATTGCGGTGACGATCCAACTCCATTCGGTGAAGAACTTGCGCAGCCCAGCGCTCTTTCCAAACAGGCCGTGGACCGCATTGCGGGCCGTGGTGAACACGAACAGCGGAATGACCATCGCCCACACCACCATGCAGTACGGGCACAGTGCGTTAATCTCGTAGAGGGCCTGGGACCAGAGCCAGATGATGAAGACCAGCGCCGCGGTAATGCCGACCTGCATCCCGTACCAGAACCAGCGTCCGTAGTTCGCCCCGGAAAGCAGCCCCATGCCGATGGTGATCACGATGGCGAAACCCACGATGCCCAGCAGGGGATTGGGGAAGCCGAAGAGCGAGGCCTGCCAGGATTTCATGACGGTACCGCAGGAAACCCACGGGTTCAGATCGCAACTGGTGACATAGTCCGGGTTCTTAAAGAGTTCGAGCCGTTCGAGTACCAGGATGCCCGCGGCGATCCATGCGATGGCTCCGGTCACGATGGCGAAGAGTCCAAAACCACGTCCGGTGGCCCACCAGGGCAACACGCCCGGACCGTTTTGAATATTCGACTGTGTCAACTTTTTGCCCCTGTCTTGGAGGGTTTCGGTAATGGGCGAGGTCCGCCGCGAGATTTCGATGACGATTCTATGGGCGTATCCTGTGTGATCAATAAGTCTAAAAGGATCATGTCGCAAATAAATGTGAGATGATACTGATGGTTGTTCGCGGATCCACAGTCTGCTTTCAACCCAACGACAGACTTTTGAAGCAAGAGATTATCCGGCGATGGATCGCTTCGGTTGAGTGCCCAAGTATGTGCGCCTCCCGAGGGAATACCGCGGATCGTGAAGGTCGCAAAGGAAAGCGGCCGGTTTTCAATGGCTGAGTTGACCCGTGTAGCGGTGCTTCGGCCCGCAGCGCACGGACTGCGAACAGGCTTTGATGCCCGTTGGCTACCACTAATGGTTGGGCCGACGGCACACATGAACGCAAGTTCAGCTTCAGACCCCGTCTGTGGAGGCGGTCGGAGCGGAAACTTAAGAGGAGTACGCAAACTAAATGAGCGCATCGAAAAATCGAAAAGGCGCCGGGGCAGGTAATAGCAAGCGCGGTAATCGCTCACCGCGTGCCGGGCGCACCTCGGTCTCAGCACCGGTGGCTCGTCCCCTGCGACGGGCAATGACCCTGGCGGAACTCAATGCCGCCGCAGGCGTCGAAGAAAATCCTTACCGCTGGCGCGCCACGCGCCGCACCCAGGTAGCCACCCCGGACAGCAGCAAGCTCGCCAACCGGCAGGCCGAACGCCGCCGCAAATCCACCGAGGAAGCCGCGCCGGCCACCGAGCCGGTCACCGAGCAGGTAGCAGCACCGGGCGAGGAAACCACCGCCCGCGACCACGATCAGGTGGCCGCCGTGGCCGAGCAGGCCATCAAAGACGCCGAGGACCACACCGGCGCGCTGCTGGCCGAACACGGCAGCACCATGATTCTGAACCCCTTCGCGGTACCGCAGACCGCGATGAGCGTCGTACAGAACACGGTGGCCAAGAAGGCCAAGACCCGTGAAGACAAGGGCCGCGAGCAACAGCAAGAGCAACACGACGATGAGGAAGTGACCTCACGTCGCCGCCGTCGCCGCCGCCGCGGTGAAGTGGATCTAGAACTTGAGGGTGGATCGCAGGATGATCCGCCGAACACCATCACCCGAGTGCGCGCTCCGCGCAGTTCGGCCGATTCGCACGCCGCCGTGGACAAGGTCGCCTCCGTGCGCGGTTCGACTCGCCTGGAAGCCAAGCGTCAGCGTCGCCGTGAATCGCGCGAAACCGGTCGTCGCCGTCAGGTGATTACCGAGGCCGAGTTCTTGGCGCGCCGCGAATCGGTGGAACGTAAAATGATCGTGCGCCAGCAGGAAGACCGCATTCAGATCGGCGTGCTGGAAGACGGCGTGCTGGCCGAGCACTTCGTGTCCAAGACCCAGCAGGATTCGCTGATTGGCAACGTCTACCTGGGCAAGGTGCAGAACGTGCTGCCCAGCATGGAAGCCGCCTTCGTGGACATTGGACGCGGCCGTAACGCCGTGCTGTACGCCGGCGAAGTCAACTGGGATGTGGCCGCCCTCGAGGGCCAGCCACGCCGTATCGAGAACGCGCTCAAGGCCGGCGACTCGGTGCTGGTGCAGGTCACCAAGGATCCGGTGGGTCACAAGGGTGCCCGACTGACCAGCCAGGTCTCCCTGCCCGGCCGTTACCTGGTGTACGTGCCCGGCGGTTCGATGACCGGCATTTCGCGCAAGCTACCGGACGTGGAACGCCAGCGACTGAAGAAGATCCTGAAGGATCACCTGCCGGAGAACGCCGGCGTGATCGTACGTACCGCCGCCGAAGGTGCCAGCGAGGAAGAGCTGACCAACGACATCAACCGACTGCGCGCGCAGTGGGAGGGTATCGAATCCCAGGCCGGGTCCACCAAGACCCTGGCCCCGGAACTGCTGTACTCCGAGCCAGACCTGACCATCAAGGTGGTCCGCGACGTCTTCAACGAGGACTTCACCAAGCTCATCGTTTCCGGTGAACAGGCCTGGGACACCATCGAGGCCTATGTCATGTACGTGGCCCCGGATCTGATGGGTCGCCTGCAGAAGTGGGAAGAGTCCGAGGACTTGTTCGCGCACTTCCGGTTGGACGAGCAGATCCACAAGGCCCTCGACCGCAAGGTCTTCCTGCCCTCGGGTGGTTCGCTGGTGATCGACCGTACCGAGGCGATGACCGTGATCGACGTGAACACCGGTAAGTTCACCGGCTCGGGTGGCAACCTCGAGGAAACGGTGACCAAGAACAACCTGGAGGCGGCCGAAGAGGTCGTCCGCCAGCTGCGCCTGCGGGATATCGGCGGCATTATCGTGATCGACTTTATCGACATGGTCTTGGAGTCGAACCGCGACCTGGTGCTGCGCCGTCTGGTCGAGTGCTTGGGCCGTGACCGCACCAAGCATCAGGTGGCCGAGGTCACCAGCCTGGGTCTGGTGCAGATGACGCGTAAGCGCATGGGTACCGGTCTGCTGGAAGTCTTCGGGGAAAGCTGCGAAGCGTGCGCCGGCCGTGGTGTCATCACGCATGAGGAGCCCGTCGAGCACCGCAAGGCGTTCAATTCGCACGGTGAGGCGCAGTCCGGCAAGAAGAACTCCGAGAAGGGCGGCCGCTCCGAGCGCCGTCGCCGCCGCGGGGCCGAGCGCGAGGAAACCAAGCAGGTTGAGACGCAGCCGCATGTCGACGAGCACGACGAGAAGTCCGAGGCGGCGCGGCACGCATTGGCAAATATTGCCGCAGCCTCGCACCTGAACGAGCACGAGGACGAGAACGGCGTGAAGATCGATGGGGAAGTGGTGCCGGTCTCCGGTGCGTCCACCGATCAGACCGAGCCGGTCAAGGATGTCGACGGTGCGCTGCAGGCGCTGCAACAGGCGCTGCCCGGATCCGCAGACGAGTCGGCACCGAGCGAACGTAAGCCACGTCGCCGCTCGCGCAAGCGGGCTCGCGGGGGCGCCGAGCAGCAGGAAGAGGCGCCGCAGAGCCAGCCACAGAGCGCTGAGGAGCCCGAAAGCGCGCCGCAGGCCCAGAAGCCAGCCAAGCGCAGTCGCCGGGCCACCAGTGCCCCGGCCGCTAGCTCCACTGATCAACCGGTGCTCACCGGTCTGGCCATGCCTGCCTCGCAGGCACCGGCCGCCCAGACTGAGAGCCCCGCTCCGCAGGAGGCGGCCCCGGCTGCCCCCGCACAGAAAACTTCCACGACGACGCCAAAGCGTCGCAGCCGTCGGGCCACCTCGGTCCAGGGCGATGCGACTGCTGAGGTTGTCGTGGCTGAGGTGTCCTCCGCTACCGGTTCGGTAGTTCAGATGGACGCCACCAGTAAGCGTGCCGACAAGCCCGCCGAACCGGCGAGCCAGCCGGTGATGTTCGGTGTGGGAGTGCCGGTACGCGAACTGAAATAGATGATCTCGGTCACGCTAGCCGTTGCGGGGCGGTTTGTATTTGCTACCGCACCGGCAACTAGCGTAATCTGGTTCATCGGTGCTAAACGCCAAGATCACGGATTTAAATCCGCTCGGCGTCAAGGCACAAGCGCATGAGAGCCCCGTGGAGACGCGGTATCGCAGCTCCGGGTTGATCTCTGCGCCGTAAGACAATGAAACGTCGAGTAGAAGTGAGTACCCACGTGGTGTACGCAATTGTCCGCGCTGGCGGCCACCAGGAGAAGGTTTCCGTAGGAGACCTCATCACCGTTGACCGTCTTCAGGCTGCCCCGGGCAGCTCCATCGAGCTTCCTGCCTTGCTGCTGGTTGATGGCGAGAAGGTTACCTCCGCCGCAGCCGATCTGGCCAAGGTTAAGGTCACCGCTGAGGTTGTAGAAAACCTTCGCGGTCCGAAGATCGTCATCCAGAAGTACAAGAACAAGACCGGTTACAAGAAGCGTCAGGGCTTCCGCTCTTCGCTGACCAAGGTCAAGGTCACCTCGATCGCCTAATTCGGGCGTTCGTAATATCCGTCAAATTTGTAGCGAAAGAGGCTCAATAGCATGGCACATAAGAAAGGTGCGAGTTCCACTCGCAACGGTCGTGATTCCAACGCACAGTACCTGGGCGTAAAGCGCTTCGGTGGCCAGGAAGTCAAGGCAGGCGAAATCATCGTTCGCCAGCGTGGCACCCACTTCCACCCGGGCGCCGGCGTCGGCCGCGGTAAGGACGACACCCTGTTCGCCCTCGCTGCCGGTGCAGTCGAGTTCGGCACCCGTCGTGGTCGCCGCGTTGTGAACATTGTGGAAGCCGCCTAATTCAGGCACAGGCAAACACGTAACACTTGAAGGGGTGGGCCGAGTATTCGGCCCGCCCCTTCAGTGCATTTATCAGTAGACTTGGTGCGAGAGCATTCGCAGGTCAGTCCAAGGAGAAGAGGGCCCCGTGGCCGCATTCGTAGATCGCGTAACTTTGCATGTCACCGCCGGTAATGGCGGACATGGCTGTGTATCGGTGCATCGTGAAAAATTTAAGCCACTCGGTGGCCCAGACGGTGGTACCGGCGGTAACGGTGGTGACGTGATCCTCAAGGTCGACCCACAGGTCACCACCCTGCTGGACTTCCACCACCTGCCGCACCGCAAGGCCGGTAACGGCGAGCCGGGCAAGGGCGGTTTGCGCCCCGGTAAGCAGGGTGAAGATCTGGTCCTCGGCGTGCCGATCGGCACCGTGGTCAAGAACCGCGAAGGCGAGATCCTTGCCGATATGGTGACCGTGGGCCAAGAATTCCTCGCTGCCGAAGGCGGCCAGGGTGGCCTGGGTAACGCCTCGCTGGCCTCGGATAAGCGCAAGGCGCCGGGCTTCGCCTTGCTGGGTATTCCCGGACGCAGCCGCGACATCGTGCTCGAGCTCAAGACCGTGGCCGATGTGGCGCTGGTCGGCTTCCCATCGGCAGGTAAGTCGTCGCTGATCGCCGCGCTGTCCGCGGCACGACCGAAGATTGCCGACTACCCGTTCACCACCCTGGTGCCGAACCTGGGCGTGGTGCAGGCCGGCGAGGTGCGCTTCACCGTCGCCGACGTCCCGGGCCTGATCCCCGGAGCCTCCGAAGGTAAGGGGCTAGGCCACGAGTTCCTGCGGCACGTTGAGCGTTGCGCCGCGATCGTGCACGTTTTGGACTGTGGCACCCTCGAAGCGGACCGTGATCCGCTGAGCGATCTTGAGGTGATCGAGCAGGAGCTGGCCGCCTATTCGGCCGATTCGACCTTCCACGGTAGCGACGGCAATGTGATCCCGCTCGTGGAGCGTCCGAAGCTCGTGGCGCTTAACAAAGTTGACATGCCCGACGGCGCCGACATGGCCGAGTTCATGCGCCCAGAGCTCGAAAAGCGCGGATATCGCGTGTTCGAGATCTCAGCCCTTTCTCGTAATGGATTGCGGGAATTGTCCTTCGCCATGGCTGAATTAGTTGAACAAGCACGTGCGCAGCGTGAAGAAGCGGTGCAGGTCGTCACTCCTGATGTGATTCGACCACGCTCGGTGAATAAGGCAGAATTTACTATTCGCCGTGAAGAGCAGAACCTCGAGCCGCTGTGGCGCGTCATCGGCGCGAAGCCGGAACGCTGGATTCAGCAGACCGACTTCCGTAACGATGAAGCCGTGGGTTACCTAGCCGACCGCCTCGCGAAGCTAGGTATTGAAGACCAGCTGTTCAAGGCTGGTGCGCGACCAGGCGATGCAGTGGTCATTGGTGCCGAAGATGATGCAGTGGTCTTTGATTGGGAACCGACCATGGTTGCCGGCGCCGAGCTACTCGGCTCACGCCGTGGCGAAGATGTTCGACTCGAAGACCGTTCGCGGCCAACCCGCGACCAGAAGCGCGCCGAATATCAGGAACGCCGAGAGGCGAAGGCCGCAGCGCGCGAAGAGCTGGAAGCCGAGCGTAAGGCCGGCATCTGGACCGAGTCTGTGAACGCCAAAGCGCGTGCACGTGCGAGGGACAACGAAAGCAAATAGGAAAGAAGACACGCAGTAATGGTGCGATCCGCCCGAGTTCCGTCCGTAATTTCTACAGCTAGTGATTTGCCAAAGGCCAAGCGTCTGGTCGTCAAGGTGGGATCCTCCTCACTGACCACCGTCAATGGAGGCATTTCAACCGATCGACTGAACTTCTTGGTGGATTCCCTGGCGCCACTGGTGGCCGGGGGCACCGAACTGGTCTTTGTCTCCTCCGGCGCCATTGCCGCAGGCTTGCAACCACTGGGTTTCGAGCGGCGGCCGAAAGACCTGGCAAGCCAGCAGGCCGCCGCTGCCGTGGGGCAGGGCCTGCTGCTGGCGCAGTACACCAACGCCTTCAACAAGCACGGGGTGCAGGTCGCCCAGGTTCTGCTCACCGCCGATGACCTCACGCGCCGCCAGAGCTACGGCAACGCCTTCCGGACACTGAACCGCCTGCTGAACATCGGCGGGGTGCTGCCGATCGTGAACGAAAACGACACTGTGGCCACCCACTCCGTGCGCTTCGGCGACAACGATCGCTTGGCGGCCCTGGTTGCTCACATGCTCAAGGCCGATGCCTTGCTGCTGTTCTCCGATGTCGACTCGGTGTACGACGCCCACCCGAATGAGGGTGGCACCCGTATTTCCGAGGTGGCTCACCCGGATGAGCTAGAAGATGTCGACCTGGGCACCGCGGGGGCCGCAGGCGTCGGCACCGGCGGCATGATCACCAAGGTCGAGGCCGCGACCATCGCCTCGGACGCCGGCATCCCGGCGCTGGTGACCAGTACCGCAAATGTGCGCCGCGCCTTGGCCGGCGAAGATGTGGGCACCTGGTTTGCCGCTCGCGGCACCCGCCGCAGCGCGCGAGCCGTCTGGTTGGCCCACCTGGCCAGCACGAAGGGCAAGATCATCATCGACCGTGGCGCGGTCAACGCGCTGCGCACCGGTGAGAATTCGTTGCTGGCCGCCGGTATCACCGGTGTCGAGGGCAACTTTGAAGCCGGCGCCGCGGTGGAAATCTGCGATGCGCAGGGTAAGGTCATCGCCCGCGGACTGGTCAATTTCGGCAGCGATGAGCTGCCGCAGATGTTTGGCCGTTCCTCCATCGAACTCGGCGAAGAACTGGGCGAAGACTACGTCCGTTCGGTTGTCCACGTTGACGACTTGGCCTTGGTGTAGGGGGAATCACTACAATGGACACTATGAGTCTTGACACAACCGCAACCGGAAAGACCCACATGACCGACGTTACCCAGGCCGTACACCACCACGCCGACCAGGCTCGCAACGCATCGCGCGTGCTGGCCCGGGCGGACCGCGATTGGAAGGATCTGGCCCTGCGCCGGATCGCCGAACGCCTCGATTCGAACCGCGCAGCGATCCTCGCGGCCAACGCCAAGGACCTTGAAGCCGGTCGCAACAATGGCACGTCCGACGCCTTGCTCGATCGCCTGAAGTTGACCGACGATCGCATTGACGGTTTGATCGCCGCGCTGCACGAGCTGGCTGGCCTGCCCGACCCCGTGGGCGGTTTTGTCCGCGGTGAAACCCTGCCCAACGGCCTGCGGATGCGTCAGATCAGCGTCCCGATGGGCGTCGTTGGCGCGATTTACGAGGCTCGCCCCAACGTCACCGTAGATATCGCCGGTTTGGCGTTGAAGAGCGGCAACGCGGCGCTGTTGCGCGGCGGTAGCGCGGCACTGCACTCCAACCAGACGCTGATCGCCATCATTCGTGATGCCCTGGAATCCGTCTCGCTACCGCGCGACGCCGTGGTCTCCATGGATGAGTACGGGCGTGAAGGCGCTGCGGCCATGATGGAAGCCCGCGGCAAGATCGATGTGCTGATTCCGCGTGGCGGCCGTGAGCTGATCCAGCGCGTGGTCACCACCGCCCGAGTCCCGGTCATTGAAACCGGCGAAGGCAATGTGCACATCTTCCTGGACGAGTCGGCCGACACCGAGATGGCCGTGGATATCCTGCTCAACGCCAAAACCCAGCGTCTGAGCGTGTGCAACACGGTCGAAACCCTACTTATCGACGCCAAGGCTCAAGCCGGTTACGCGGTGCTCGAAGCGCTGCACAACGCCGGCGTGCGTTTGCACGTCGATCCTCGCGCCGCGGAATTGGCCGGATCCTTGCCGACCCTGGAAGCCGGGGAAGAGGACTGGGCTAACGAGTACCTTGACTCGGATATTGCGGTCAAGGTGGTCGACGGTATCGACGAGGCCATGGAGCACATCCGTCGCTACTCCACCGGTCACACCGAAGCGATTATCACCAACAATCTGGCTCGTTCGGAGCGTTTCATTGCCGAAGTCGATTCCGCTGCGGTCATCGTGAACGCCTCCACCCGTTTCACCGACGGCAGCCAACTGGGGTTGGGCGCCGAGGTTGGTATTTCCACGCAGAAGATGCACGCCCGCGGCCCCATGGGGCTGAAGGAACTGACCACTACCAAGTGGATCGTCCAGGGCGATGGACACGTGCGGAAATAGTTTCTGATCTACCTTTTCGGTAGGATGTAGAAGAATCAATTAAGTTCATTCCGGCCGCGGCAGCTCGCCCGGTTGGAAGGCTAGCGTCTGGAGAATATGTTGAACGCGCTGATCCTTGCTACTGAAGCGGCATCCGAAGGCTTGCCAAGCGAGACTTGGGCACTGCTGATTGGCGGTGGCATCTTTGTTACTTTGATGATCCTGCTGTTGATCACCGTGTCCTACACCAACGTTGGCAATCGTCACGACGTCAAGGACGAACCGCACGACACCCACCGTCAGTTCAAGGTTCACGAACCTAAGCACTAACTTGGCGGACTCCAAGCAGCTCAAGAACCGCCCATTACGCCTCGGCGTAATGGGCGGTACTTTTGATCCCATCCACAACGGTCACCTCGTGGCGGCGAGTGAAGTTGCCGCCGAGCTCGACCTGGATGAGGTAGTTTTCGTACCAACCGGCATGCCTTGGCAAAAGTCGGACCGGGAAGTCACCAGCCCGGAACACCGGTACCTCATGACGGTCATCGCCACCGCATCCAACCCGCGTTTCACCGTAAGCCGCGTGGATGTCGATCGCGAGGGCCCCACATACACCCGTGACACCCTGCTGGATCTACGCAGTGAACGCCCGGATGCCGAGCTTTTCTTCATTACTGGTGCCGACGCCATGAGCAAGATCATGAGTTGGCGGCATATTGACGAGCTTTGGGACCTCGCGCATTTCGTGGGAGTGACCCGCCCCGGGCATTCGCTACCGGAGATGGAAGAGTTGAAGGCCAAGTCGATCTCGCAGCTAGAGATTCCGGCACTGGCCATCTCGTCCACGGATTGCCGGCAGCGCGTTGAGCAGGGAAAGCCCGTCTGGTATCTGGTGCCAGACGGTGTGGTGCAGTACATTGCAAAATACGGGCTTTATACCGAGTCGTAGCCACACACGACCCAGCCCTTCAAGGCATAATTCTTAGGTAAGGGTGACGGGTTGTCTACGCGGTCGGGAGAAGGACAGGATGAGCGATAACACGCAGCCGGCTTCAAGCCGGCGTGCTCTGCGTGAAAAGCGGCGAGCCGAAATGGAAGCGCTGCTGGCCAACAGCGAGGCCGAAAAGAAGGCTCGTAGCCAAGCCGAGGAGTCCGTCAAGGACGAAACTCCAGAGCCTAAGGCCACCGAGAAAACCCCCGACAGTGCGCCCAAAAATGAGACCCCAGCGGCGCCAGCCAGCGAAGAGCAACTGGGGGAGCGCGCCTCTCGGCGACGGGCCCGCGACCGTGAGGCCTTGCGCGAACGTCGTCGGCTGCAGGAAGAAGTGGGTGCACTCACCAGCCATCAGCCCACAGTGGCTCCCGCCGATGAGCCCAAACCGCTAACTCGTCGCCAGCTACGTCTGCAGGCACTAGCCGAGCAAGGTAAGGCCGAAGCGCCCAAGGCGCAGGAGAGCAAGCCTGCCGCTTCCTCCAAGAAGCCTGAGGCGTCGGACACGGAACCCGAAACTACCGTGATGAGCGTCGAGGAGGCCCTCGCCGCACGTCGTGCCCACGGGACCACTCCACCGCCTATCGACCCGAAGCTCTTGGGCGACGACGATAGCGAGATCGACCTCGAAGTCCTAGCCCATCAGCGTGAAATGGCGGCCCGCGCGGCCATTATTTCTCGCCGAGCCGCCGAACGTGAACGACTACGCGTCGAGAACGCCAAGGCTGGCAAGGACGACGAATCACTCTCCGATCCATTTACCGGGGCCATGGGCAATATCCGTGAAGCCGAAGAGCGCATCGCGCGTACCGGAGTGTCGGGGCCGAAAACCGAAAGTGTCTCGTTGACCGTTGCCGGTCAAGAGGCAAAGGACGCGGAGAAGAAGACCGAGTCCAAGGACTCGGCAGAAGCAAAGTCGCCGGCGAAACCCGCCGACAAGCCAGCGCCGAAGCCGGCGGCCAAGCCTGCACCTAAACCCGCGGCGAAACCCGCAGCGCCGGCCCCGGCCGTGAAGAAGAGTACTCCGGCAAAGCCAGCTAGCGATAAGGGCGCATCAAACGCCAAGAAGCCAAGTGCTGCGCCAAAGCAACCCGCCAAGGCTCCTGCGGCCGATAAGCCAGCAGGGAAAAAGCAGGCGGCAGCGCCAGCGGCCCCGCGGGATATCGAGATGCCTCGCCTGGAGGCGGTCAACGCTCACGGTCTCGATCCGCTGGATGTGCAGACCCAAGGTGTGCGTCGAGCCAACAACATGCTTATTACCATGATTGCCGCGCTCTCGGTCGGCGGCGTCGCGCTGATTGCCGGAATCGTCATGCTGATCAATGCTCTCTCTTAAGCACTGATCACTTAAATCACTCGTCATTGAATCAAAAGGAGAGACTCACCTATATGGGAGCTCACGCAGACTCGATTGCCCTAGTCAAGGTGGCCGCCTTGGCCGCCGCAGAGAAGAAGGCAGAAAATCAGGTTGCCCTAGACGTAGCCGAGCGTCTGGGTGTAACCGACGCCTTCTTGATCGTCTCCGGAGGCTCTGAGCCTCAGGTAAATGCCATCGTGGATGAGATCCACGCAAAGGTCCTCGAGGAATTCGGGATTCGACCGGTTCGCCGCGAAGGCTTCGGCCAGGGGCGTTGGGTGCTATTGGACTACGGTGACGTTGTGGTTCACGTACAGCACCAAGAAGACCGCGTTTTCTATGCGCTGGAGCGTCTGTGGGCGGATTGCCCGGTCATTGAACTGCCTGCAGAGGTCACCGAAAGCCACTAGTGGCAGCGGATTTGCATTGCGCGCAGGAGCTCATATATAGTTATTGAGTTGCCTGATCAGGGTGGCAAATCCTTCTGGGGGTATGGCGCAGTTGGTAGCGCGTCTGCATGGCATGCAGAAGGTCAGGGGTTCGAATCCCCTTACCTCCACAGATGTGAAGAGTCGCGACATGGTTTACACATGAGTCGCGACATGCTTTACAAAGTATCATCGGGAATCCCCGGCCAACGGCCGGGGATTTTCTGTATGTCGGGCCAATAGTTCCGGCTCGGGTCGATTCTGTGGCGACTGAGGATATTTCGGGTTTCGGCTTCTACGACAATCACTTCCTCGAGATCGATAATCATCACGACTTTCGTGCGTGCGTTGACTTTCCGAACCCCGAGGTGGTGTAGGACTCCGTCGTGGCGCAACGTGACTTTGCCAGCGGCGTCGGTGCGATCGTGCCGGATCCGAAAGTCTCGGTCTCTGGTAACTTTCCATGCTTGGGGCCGCGCCTTGAGCGTACGGTGGTACCACTCGTTCGGTGTTTTGCGGTCGAGGGAGCGGTGGGGGCGTTCGGTGTTGTAGACGCGCTGGAAGTCATCCAGGATGTTCTGGAGCTCCTCGATGCTCTGCGGTTTCGGGTGGGCTTTGACCCAGAGGTGCTCGGTGCGGTGGAACCGTTCGACTTTGCCTTGGGTTTGCGGGTGGTTCGGGCGCCCGTTTTTCTGCTGGATCCCCAAGGTGAGTAAGAGTTTTTCGAATCTGTTGATCCCTTTCAAGAGCCGGGTGGTGTACACGGTCCCGTTATCGGTCAAGGTGCTTTGCGGGGGCCCGTAGGTGTTGAGGCATCGGGTAAAGGTCTTGATCACGATGTCCGTGGTGATCACCGGATGGACCGAGCAGTGCAGCAGATAGCGTGAATGGTCGTCGATCCAGTGAATGATCTCGACTTTCTGCCCGTTCGCGAGGGTGTCTTCGGTGAAGTCCGACTGCCAGAGTTCGTTGGGTTGTTCGGCTTGGAATCGGTGGTAGGAGCTGCGTGGGCGTTTCTTCGGGTCGGGCACGATCAGTGCCTGGGCGTGTAGGATCCGACGGACGGTGGAGGTTGAGGGGACCTGCACCCCGGCCTTGGCCAGGTGGTACTGAATGGTCAAGGGGCCTGCATCCAGTCCGGCGTCGGTGAGCTTAAGGCGGAGGCTAACGATCAGCTGTGCGATCGTCTGGGGGGTGGCCCGGGAATTTGAGTGCGGACGCCGGCTGCGTGGTTCGAGGGCCTCATCGCCGCCGGTATCGTAGGCCTTGAGTAATTGGTAGATGCGTTGGCGTCTTGGCCGCGGCTGTCGGGGCGGGAACTGGTCATACATTCCGACCGTGGAACGCGCTATCGCTCCAACTCCTGGATCACGATGACACGCACCGAGAATCTCGCTAGGTCAATGTCCAAGAAGGGGTGCTCACCGGACAACTCGGAGTGTGAAGGATTCTACGGCAGGCTCAAGTACGAGATGTTTTACTTCCGTTCATGGCCAGACGTAGCCGAGCTGGAGACAGTTTGGTGATACTTCTGGCTCGGTTGGTGCTAGAGTAGACACGACAGTTTGGCTAGGGATTATGGGTACTTCGACGGTTGGTTCTGGTGCAGCCGTACAGCTACCCGTCTCCAGTGAATACACTAAATACCTCGGATGCAAACATTAGCATAGCTTTTCCCTTTCGCGGGACTTTACCTATTTTCCTGCATGCATTCTTGTCTTTCATTTAATATATCCTCCATTGTGACGTAGAGTGGTGCAGTGAGCCCGGCCATTCGGCCCTTTCGCGGAGTTCCAATGATTGTTTGTTCAATCCGCTACGTCGAGAAACGTGCTAGGAATCCTGGTAAATAATTGACCATGCGTTCAGGTTAACTTCCCCAGTTTGGGCCGCATGTTGCTTCTTGCGTGTCAACAAGTCCTTCAACGGAATATGAGCATCGTATACTGCGGCCAGATCTGCGCCAGTCATGAGGATGATACGAGACCTCCCGGCGCCGTTTAGTTTCTCAATAGCATTGGGCTGGAATCCATCAATAGAGACGAACAAGCCAAGTGTGTTGTCCAATTTGAAGTCGATCTTGCCCGAGAATGCGTGAATATCTGATAATGCGGCAAGCTCTTTCTGCCATTTGGCCTCGAGCAGAAATTCCGTGCCATCTAATGTGAAAGCGCCATCTATCTGCTCGCCTGTAATGCGGAAAGACCCACGCGCCTCGATATCAAAGAAGTCGAATGTCTTCGTTAGAAGTTTTTCGAGCGCGTAGCCACGCGCCTGGGCAGCTAGCTGAGAGATCTCGTGAAACTCGTCCTTCAAACCCTGGAGTCCACTTTGGTAAGACTTCCGACGCTCCTCGTCTCGTCTTGCCTTCTCCTGACGCTCGCGTGCCTGCTCAGCATCGGTCTTCAAGGCGCGGTAAGGTGCGACGTTAGTGTGAAGGGTCTCGAGAGCCTGAATAGCATCTTGATAGTGCTTTTCGCCATCTTGAGTCGATTTGAGCCAACCAGGATCGGTTATATCGTCGACTGTGAGTAAGAGCCGTAGAAGATCATCAAAATATTTTGATTGGTTATCAAGCAAGAAGCGCACCGCTGTATCAGCCATCTGCCATTTGTACTGCTTAAGGTCTAGATGTCTTAGCGCTGGGTGATTAACCGACAATGTATCTCGCAGAAAGGCCTTGAGGTCGTCTTTGTACCAGTAGACAGTCCTCAGGGCCTCCACAAGTGGTTTGGCTATTGAGCGCGAAATATGTTTGTCGGACATAATCCGATTCTACTCAAATACGGGCTGGTGCGCTCATGGATAATGACGCATGAAAGTTGAACTCGGGAACAAGCTGATCTATTCCTGAATGTTTCTCTCGTCTCAGCGCCCAACACCTCAGCAATGTTCTCTAGCTTCTTCACGGAGAGAAGGTGGTCGCGCATGTCATTCACCTATCAACTAGGCTAACCTGCATGAGAGGTGTCAGCTTGAGCAATGTTGATGTGCCGGCGCGTCCTCAGCCCCATCTTCACGACGATATACTCCCTGTTCAACTACTGTTGCCTTGCAGGGTGGAAATGTTACAGAATCTCATATACGAATTATCTCAGGATTTTCAACTCTCAGCTGGGGTCATGACGTTTTCGAAAGTGGGAATAAAGCAATTCGCAAACTCGCACGATTGGCATGTCAGCCGAGCTATTCACGACCCCCAATTCTACCTTGGGCGCTCGGCCCCAACAGACCCGGAGGCTCGACCTGATGCTGTCCGGAGCAAGATCGGTATTGACGGTGCAGTCGATCCTGAAGGATGGCTCCAAGAGTGAATTGGTAGCGCTTGGCTGACGTTGGCTCGGCAGTTTGGCCAGGGTTAACTGGCGCTTCCGCACTTTGCGCGGTTACTGGGGGTGTGCACTCGTTGTTCGTTGCAGAAACGGTGGCGCCAAGTCAAATGCCGCAAACGGCTATGGCTGAGGCAGCGACGGCGCTCACGCCAATAATGAGCCCCTTGCGGGACTTGTGGTGCTCTTGGGCATTAGTCAGGTACGAGTCGTTCTCGTTTACTCTTGCTTGGTCGAAAAGTGTCCGTTCGTGTGGCTCTGGCGGTACGGACTCGAATCCCTCGTATAAACCCTGGCGCTACATGGTGGAAGGGTGCCGCTCAAGAAGCGGTCCACCGTCTCATCGGGGACGATACGCGTGCGCTAGGGCTCAACCTGCAAAAGCTGCGCCTGCAGTGTGGCTTAAGCCAAGAGAAGCTAGCTCACCGCAACCAGTGATATCCAGCAAAGTCGCCTGCGCGGCCTGAGCGTTTTTTGCGGCGAAGCTCGCGAATTAGTTACTTTGTCCAATAGAAACCGGACAACCTCGCATGTTTTGCGGGGCTCTCCGAGAAAACCCATGTGCTTGTCACAAGGACCTGAAATATGCGGGATTCAACCTTCGGCATCAGCCTGACAACGCGTAATCGACTCATTCCCTTCTGCAGCGATCTGACGTTAGTCAAACTCTTTCCACGGCAAGGAGTAACGTGTCTAATAGATAAACAGCTTTAGTGCGCAGTGTCGCCCCGGAGAAATCAGGCGGAAGATACGGTGACGCAAAGGTAGCTAGCAGCTCAACCGGGATGAGAACCTGAAACGTGAGGAGGCGCTCGGATATGCTGATCTTCTGTTTATTGATGGTTTGATGCGCATGATGAGCACTGGGTTGAAAAGATTGTACGGCCGGTTCCTCGGTTCTCGAAGGGGAGGAATTATGGAGAGAAAAACGCCGTATTATTAAAAGGGTGTTTGTTTTCTTCGAACGATTCTTTGGGGTTTAGGGCGCATGTTTTCGATAATCACCGTCTAATAAATGCTGTTCAGAGAGAAGGGCCGATGAATAAAGAGCCTGTCGCGCACAAATTACCATTCGAGTACGGAGAATTTTTATGCACGTGGTTCGTTAAAGATAAGGGTGGAGAGAGAGTCGAGTTATCTGGCTTGCTTTCTCTCGAGCTTGGCAGGTATCCTCATGGAACTTTATATGGGGATCTCCCGCTAGAGAGTTCTAACGGCGCATATGCATTTCCTCAGCAATATGAATTTGATGTCTTATATGGGCGGCTGGCGAATGGAGGCTCTGTTGCCCTGATGAATGGATGGGTTGAATACCACTTTTTGGGACAGGGCACTGTTCGAGGTGCATTTGCGGTTTTGTCGCGTAATAACTTATCAAGCGCCGAAGCTAGAAAATACGGTTCGATCACAGTCCAGATGGATGGGTTGGATGCCGTATTCGGGATAGCGCCTATTCAACGAACGAGTTTTCCGCGTGATTTGGAAGAAAACCGTACGTGGTCAGCGGAGTTGAATAAAGAAAGCGTGATGACATGGGAGTCTGATCTCATGTGCATGAAGTTGGGCTTCAGTTATTCGATTACTTCCGGGGATCCCTATGAATTTCGTATCGTATCTGGCGCTGTGTTGACGTTGTCGTCGGATAAGGCCATGCGTGCTGAGGACTGGTGGACAACGTGGGTCTCGCCCTTGCGTAGACTAATGTCGCTGATCATCAAAGATACGAGTAACGTTCATAGCTTCCTAGCCGCACAGAGTGCAGATCATGCTGGAGCAGCTAAAGATCAAGTATTTGGGCTTGGAATCACGCAAAATCCACAAAATAGTAATACCCGCAGAGTTAGGGCATTGCAACCGGCGCTTGATCTAACTGAAGACAATTGTAGCCTTTTGAGTCTATTGGAAAACTGGAAACAGCAAGTTGATGCTCGGCATCCACTGCTGGAAACTTTCGGAACCATGTTGACCATTTCAGAAGAGCATCCCCGCTCTAGAGTTTTGCTTTATTTGCAGGCATTAGAAGGTCTATTTGGGTACGAAACAGAAGCTGAAAGACAAGCGCGAGAAGTTCAGTATACAGAAAAGCGAACGCGAGTACTTGAGAGGGTCGAGCAATCCACGATTGAGTTCTTTGATCAATCTCAGATTGAAAAATCGGATTTCAGATTCATAAAAAAGAACTTGCAGAAGAGGCCTATGAGTGGATTGCAGGATGCGCTACGTCGGATACTAGATTCTCTGTCAATTGATCTTAGACCGGATCTAATTGCAACGGAGATTGCTCAACAAATTCATACTACACAAGGTGATTCTGGCGAAATTATAATTGAGTCCGTACTGGTCAAACTGCGCAATGATCTATCACATGGGTCAGCGAGCTATGATCCGCGTGATCTTGAAGAGCTTGCCAATATTCTTGATAGGATTGCACGTTCCGAGACATTGCGAGTAGTAGGCGCGCCTAGTGCAGCGTTGAGTCGTGCCCTAAAGTAGTAGCTTGAGATTTTTAGGGTTTTCTGATGGCGATGTCGTTGCGTATGAGTATATTTCTGACTGCACTTGCAGATGCGCCATTCTTCTCGCCGGTTTTGGTAAGAGACAAGTCACTCTGATACAAGCTTATGGCTAATTGCTGGTTCGATGAGGATATACGGCGATCGCGCGCCGGTATTCTGTGCTCGTCCAGTAACGCTACGATGCTGGTTTCGATATCGCAGATGCGTTCGCTAATAACGCGCTTAATTCACCGGACTTGTAGCGCTCCAGTAAATCACGAGTCTGCTTGTCATTAATGCGCAGTTTCACTCTTTGCGGGTGCCGACGGTTCCCTGCACGTTCGCTGCGTTTTGTGAGTTCTGAGCAATATTGTCTTAGCGGCGCAGTGAGTTGACGATAGTGGTAAGCACGCGGTGAAATCTGTTGGATCGCCTCCACCAACTGGAATATCTCAGTAGCTTGTTTAGAGGAGATGCCGAGATATATTCTTTAACCCGCAATTGCTTGGGCGCTGAACCCCAGCGCGGCGCTTGCTTTGTGCACGGCAGATGTGTCGTTTGGTTTTCGGGTGGTTTCGACGCTGGATTCAGTACGCCTTACAAGGCCCGCCTCCTAGCCGGGTGTACCCGCGCGCAGGAAGACTACCGGCTCTCGAATACTCCCTATAGGACGCCTCGTATCTCTGCAGGTGAGCAACTTCAGCACACTATCGAGTCGCGAGGACCGGCAGTAGCATGCTGGTATGTGCCGCAATATACATACCCTGCATAACTTCGAGCCAGCCGCGACAGCCGAAGAGGTGCACGCCGCCGCCTTGCAATACGTACGAAAGATCGCCGGGACGACGAAGCCGTCGAAAGCCAACCAGGAGGCCTTCGACCGCGCCGTAGGCGAGATCGCGCATGCGACGCAACATCTACTCGATGATCTGGTGGCTACGCGTCCGCCGAAGAATCGCGAAGAAGAAGCCGCGAAAGCACGTGCCCGCGCCGTCGCTTCAGGACGGTATCAGTAGTAGCGTCACGGATAGTTCCTTTAGAAACCGAGCGGAAGGAACAAAGTGATGGTTCACGTGGCCCTGACTGCGGCGCTGGTCCTGTTTGCCGTCCTTGGAATCTTTCAAGTCTTAGTTGCACTCGGCTTACCCTATGGACGCTTCGTCTGGGGCGGTCAGCATCGCAGACTGCCACCAAAATTGCGCGTCGGTAGCCTCATCGCAGTGCTGCTTTACGTCGGTTTCGCCGCACTACTGTCGAGTCGCGCCGGCGTGCTGCCCGGAGGCGAGTCGCCCGTTGTGCGAGTTTTGACGTGGGTGCTGTTCGCATATCTCGTTATTGGTGTCGGCATGAATGCCATCTCGCGCAGCCCTTCCGAGCGGTGGACGATGACGCCGACCACCGTCGTTCTTGCCCTCGCAACCTGGGCCATAGCCCTAAGCTAATGTGTTTACACCCGCGAGATGGCCGGTGGGTGGTGTGTAGCGGCGCGGCACCGTCCCGACGGGGCCGTGTCGCTTGCCGTCCATGGCTCTCGGGTCTAGCGTGGGCCGTGGGACTACGCCGACCGGAACAAAGGGGATAAGCCGTGGGGATTGTTTGTTGTGACGTTACGGTCTCATTGGATGGATTCGTGGCTGGACCCGAGCAGTCGCGAGAGGAGCCGCTGGGGATCGGCGGTGAAGAATTACACCGTTGGATGTTCGAGCGCCGCGAGGAGAATCTCGCTGAAGTTGAGGCCATCGTCGATGCGGGTGCGTTCATCATGGGACGCAACATGTTTGGTCCGGTACGTGGAGTGTGGGATGAGATCTGGCGTGGCTGGTGGGGCGATGAACCGCCATATCATGCTCCGGTATTCGTGCTGACGCACCATGAACGGGAACCGATCCCTATGCGCGGGGGCACCACGTTCTATTTTGTCACCGGGGGAGTGCACGAAGCCCTAGAGCGCGCACGTGAGGTGTCTGCGGAACGCAATATCGCCGTGGCCGGTGGGGCGCAAACCATCAACCAATTCCTTGCCGCTGGCTTATTGGACGAACTGCGTCTGCATATTGCGCCAATTCTCCTCGGCGCCGGGGCACGCCTCTTTGATGAGGTTCCCTTGATCGATGCGGTGCCGATTCATTCACGGGCCGATCCGCTCGTCACCCATTCGACGTACAGGTTTCCCCAAAAGAGCGGAGCATGAGGTGTTCTGATTCTGGGACAGAGAATTTGCTCGTACCCAAAATGCGGACTTCCCGGCCGTGGGGCAGGCATCGCGTAGGATCGAAACAGCATCTGAAGCATTGGAGTATCTATGTCCCCTGGACCGCATCGGCCGCGGCATGAACTGGGCCGCAAAGCCTCGCCGACCACGTCCACGGCGGTGTCCCCGGTCTTTCGTTGTGTTGAGAACGGACAAATGACCGAGCGGCCAGAAGTGACCACGGCGGATGAGGCTCTGGCCTATGCGGCGGCCGGTACCCATCGGATGGCCTTGTCGCTCTATCCAGCGCCGACCCACGAGGATATCCATGCGCTCATTGCGGCGTGGCAGCTGCACCCGGTCTTGGCCGATGATTTGCTTCACGCCCGACAGCGTCCCAAGCTCGAACGCTATGGGGATGTTGTTTTTCTGGTGCTGCGCTCCGCGCGGTATATCGACGAGTCCGAAGAAGTCGAATTCTCGGAATTTCATATCCTGATGCGCCCTAACGCTCTTGCGGTACTTTGCCAAGATCGGCGCTGGATCGACGGAACTCGCGGGGAAGCGTTGGAGGCCAGCGTGGCCGAGGGAATCGCTGGAGGTACCCGCACCGCCCTGGCCGATGACGCGCGGCTCGGTCTAGGGCCCGAAGCGGTGCTCTATCGGCTACTCGACGAGATGGTCGATGGCTACCAGCCTGTGCTCCAGGGCCTGGGCATCGATAAAGAGCAAGTCGAACGGCAGGTCTTTAGCGGGGATGCTGCCGTGGCCGAACGTATCTACCGGTTGAGTCAAGAAGTCATCGACATGCAACATGCGACGATGGCCATGCTCGAGGTGGTGCGGGGGATTCGTAGCGGTTTTGAGAAGTACAACGTTCCCGAACAGTTGCAGGCCTATTTACAGGACGTCTTGGACCACTTGAAGCGTGCCAATGTTCAAATTGGCGAATATCGCGAGGCGCTGAGCCAGATCTTGAGCGTCAACGCCACGTTGGTGGCACAACGGCAAAACGAGGACATGAAGAAGATCTCCGGATGGGCTGCCATTCTCTTCGCACCTACGCTCATCGGCGCCATCTATGGCATGAACTTCGACCACATGCCCGAACTGCACTGGGCCTTTGGCTACCCGGCAGCCCTGATCGTCATGCTGGGTTTCACCGTGACCCTCTTTGTCGTGTTCAAGCGACGTAACTGGTTCTGAGTAGAGCAATGGCGCAACCAAAGGTCGACTTCAAAAAGATCCTGCCCGGTTATCAGGCGTCCGTTGGGAGCCCGACGTTGATCACCACGGCCCCGACCCGATACTTCGTGGTTGACGGCTCCGGCGACCCAAATACGGCCGAGGATTACCGGCAGGCGTTGCAGGCGCTGTATCCCGTGGCATATGCTCTCAAGTTCGCCAGCAAAGACCGCGGGCAAGATTATGTGGTGCCACCGCTCGAGGGGTTGTGGTGGGCCGAGGATATGGATTCGTTCACACGACGGCGCGACAAGTCGAAATGGCAGTGGAGCATGATGCTACTGATTCCCTCATGGATGACTGACGCCGATGCTCAAGCAGCGATCCAGCGGGTAGCGCACAAATCCTCGCCACCCGAGGCGGTGCACCGGGTACGGGTCGTGGAACTCGATGAAGGTCAGTGCGTCCAGGCCTTACACCTTGGACCGTACGATGATGAAGGACCGTTGCTCGAGCACATGCACCACGAATTCATCCCACAACATGGCCTCGAGCTCACTGGACGACACCACGAGATCTATTTGAGCGATCCGCGGCGAGCTGCGCCAGAGAAACTACGCACCATATTGCGCCAACCCGTGCGGAGATCGACCTGATACGGCCCTTACGTGGATCACCGAGAGAAGACCGACGTTGGATACCGAGCGAAGAGAGCATCAGATGAACTCACGAACCGAGCTCACACCGGAAAGTACCGTTGCCGAGGTGCAGGCGGCATTGGCCGACGCTGCCGACGAGAAGATTCTCGCCGTGAATCTCAAACATGGCAACAACATTGCCGTGAACCTCGGAACCGTTCGCGCCATTGCCAAGTCGTTGAAAAGCAACCACGAGCTAGCCGGCGCGCTGTGGGCATCGAAGGACCCCACAACGCGGCTAGTGGCGATTTTGATCTGTAAACCGCGGCTATTTACGCTCGAAGACCTCGACCGGTGGCTCCGTGAGGAACCCACCCCCAAAGTGCAAGACTGGCTTCTGAGTTACGTCGTGAAAAAATCAAAGCTCTTGGAACAGGCCCGCCAGTCGTGGATTGCTGACCCTACGCCGGAGGTAGCGAGTGCCGGATGGGAATTGACCGCCTTTCAGGTCGCCAAGGCTCCCGACGTGCTGGACCTGCCAGCCCTGTTGGACACAATCGAAGCACAGATGAAACACGCACCCGAACGGTTGCAGTGGGCAATGAACAACACCCTTGCGGCTATCGGCATCGAACGCGAGCCACTGCGCGAACGCGCGGTTCGGATCGGTCATGAACTAGGCGTACTCGCCGACTATCCCACGCCACCGGGGTGCACCTCACCGTTTGCCCCGGTGTGGATTGAGGAAATCGTCGCGCGGCGTGCTGCCCAGCAAGCCGGATAGGGGGGCGGGACTTACTCGGCGGGTCTCGGCGTACCCCACCCCTTCATTGCTTGGACCCAAGGGCTTACGGAAACCGTGGAACCATCGAGTATGTCGAGGGTCTGTCGCTCTCCGTTGGTAATGAGCGGCACGTCTACGTGGAGACCTTGTTCCGTGGTCCGTACCTCAAGTCTCGTGGTGACGTCAGGATCCAGCGTGGTGGAGGCCGCGGACCATTTCACCGCGGACATCGCCGATTCTCCGGCCGGGATCGCGATTCTTTCGGCCAAGACGTTGGGCATCGGTTCGAGGGTGACGTCTTTCTGCAAGTTTCCCTTGGTATTGATGAAACGGATATCTGGTGTGGCCTCGAGCGCGCAGGTTCGAGAGGAAACATTCTGCACGTTCAGTTGTAGAAATCGTGACCCGGCGGCCGCATCGGAACCGGCCGGAGCCACGACGAGATCCTGGTCGGTGCAGTCCGGAGCCCGGGGATCCTGCGGCCACGGGGTGACTCCTTCGGGTGCTACGACGGGCTTGGGAATCAAATGTGAGGGCTTCTTATCGCCGAGCCAGCCCTCGGCGAGTACCTCATAGGACGGGCTGAAGAGGATGAAAGGCAGCGGGTCGGTGCGCAACGGCCGGTGGTCTTTCAGCCACCGTTCAAGTTCCTCGTGGTTTCTCGCCGAACTATTTTCGGCCAGGTTCACGCTGAGCTTGGAAGGGTCCATTCCGGCGGTTGCCACGGAATCCAGGCCTGCCACCTCGAGAAACAACTTGAGCTTTTCAAGGTCGGGTTCACCCCAGACGGTGTACCGCAGGCTGTCATCGGTGGTGCGTAATTCGACCTGAAAATGTTGCGCGTACGCGAGTTCAGCGAGGCGACCGAGTGTGGCGGCGTCGGATACTTCGGCAGAGTTGGCGTGGACGTCGATAGCCCCGGCCTGCATGAGGACAAACGACTGTCGAACCTGCTGATCGCTGTCTTCGTTCAGCGCGACGTCGAGTACCGGCCGCGGCTCGCCGGGGGTGACTCCAGCATTTACTTCAGCATGCCAAGCGATATTCCGCTCGGACGCGAAAGCATTCGCGAGGAGATAGTAGATCTGCTGCGCCGTGGACCCGGCCCGTTCTGGCGGAAGATTTTCGTCGAGAACGGCCGTGACCGAAAACAAGAGGGAGTCTTCGTCCAGTCCATCGTGTGAAAGTACGTCGGTACTCGTGGACAGGTCCCGAACCCCATCCAAGGAGCGGGCCTGGTCGAGGGAATCGCAGATCTCGGGGTGTTCTTGGCAAACGCTAGTCACGCTTGGGGTCGTACACCCAAGTAAGGGCAGTGCCAGAAGACAGGTAAGCGCTAAGGTGCGACAACCACGGAAGTTCATGGCTTCACGCTATCAAGAAGAATGTGGCTATGACCGGGTACGAGAAAATCCCCCGTTCGAATCATTGGGTCGAACAGGGGATTTTCTGTGCGATGAGCTGGTGTCGGACTAGCGCCGCGCCTCAACGCCGTCGCGGAGGAACAACTTCGAGACTGCCCACAGCACGGCGGTGAGACCACCGGTGAGCAGCAACTGGGTACGTGCCGTGGCATCGGTCATCGCAATGGCCACGATGGCCGCCATCGCCGCGATTGTCGCAATGGAGAGGTATGGGAAGCCCCATAGCTTCATCGGTAGGGTCTCACCGTTACGCTCGGCTCGTCGCCGCAAAATGAACTGAGTGACCGCGATGAATGACCAAATCACGATGATCGTGGAGCCGACCACGTTGAGCAACATCGGCATTACCGCATCCGGCCAGATCCAGTTCAGCCCGACGGCCAGGAAGGAGAAGGCAACGGAGGAAAGTACCGCATTGGCGGGGACGCCCTGACCGGTAACGTGAGTAACCTGCTTCGGAGCCAGTTTGCGCTTCCCTAGGGAGAAGAGCATCCGTGAGGAACCGTAGATGTTCGCGTTCATGGCCGACAGCAGGGCGATGACCACAATGGCGCTCATAATCAGTTCCACGCCGGGAACGTTCATCACACCGAGGACGGCCGAGAACGGGCCGTCAACAATCTCCGGGGCATTCCACGGCAAAACCGCAACGATAACGATGATCGAACCCAGGTAGAAGAACAGGATACGCAGCATGACCTGCGAGACGGTGCGCTTGATATTGCGCTGTGGATCATCGGATTCGGCTGCGGCGATGGAAACGACCTCGGTGCCACCGAAGGAGAAGATCACGATGAGCAAGGCGGCGGCGATACCGGTCATTCCGGCCGGAGCGAAGCCACCGTGGGCCGCAAAGTTCGCAAAACCAACGGGGTGATCGGTGGGGATAATCCCGGTTAGTACCATGACGCCGAAGGCGAGGAAGGCAATAATGGCAGCGACCTTGATGAAGGCGAACCAGAACTCAAACTTTCCGTAGTTGCCCACGCCTAGCAGGTTGGCGCCGGTGAGCGCCACCACGAAGATTAACACCCAGATCCACTGGGCGATGCCCGGGAACCAACTGGCGACGATTGCCGCGGCACCCGTGGCCTCGGCCGCCACCACCACAATCAGCTGTATCCAGTACAGCCAGCCCACGGTGCTGCCTGCGCTGCGGCCCATGGCCTTATGCGCGAAGGTGGAGAAGGCGCCGGAGGAGGGGTCGGCCGCGACCATTTCGGCCAGCATGGCCATGATGATGATCACCACGGTGCCAGCGAGCAGGTAGGAAATCAGCACCGCCGGACCGGCGATCGCGATCGCCTGGCCGGAACCGACGAACAGGCCGGCGCCGATGGCGCCGCCCAGGCCCATCATCGAGATCTGACGCTGCGTCAGCCCCGCGTGCAGGCTTCCGTTCTCCGGCGCCGTCTTCTGTTCAAGTTTGCTGATGCTCAAAGCGTGCTACCTTCCAAAACCGGGGCCAGCGCCGCAAGGACACGATCAACATCGTGGGCGGTGCCGGAGGAAATACGCAGACCTTCTCCGGGGAAGGCGCGCACGACCACGCCGCCCGCGGCCAGTCGGGCCTCGAGCTCGGTGGTGTTTTCACCTGCTGCGACCCACACGAAATTCGCCTGCGAGGCCACCGCGGGGTAGCCGGCGTCCTGCAAGCCCTGAAGCATGCGTTCACGCTGCGCGACGACTTCGTCGATGCGCTCGTTGAGCTCATCGTCCGCGGCCAGCGAAGCCAGTGCCGCATGCTGGGCGAGGTCGGTGACGCCGAAGGGAATGGCGACCTTGCGCAAGTTTTCTGCCACGGGCTGCGGGGAGATGGCATAACCGATGCGCAGACCGGCCAACCCGTAGGCCTTGGAGAAGGTGTGCAACACCGAGACGTTCGGATACTTGGCAAACATGGCAAGTCCTTCGGCGCGCACCTCGGACTTGTCGAAATGCACGTACGCCTCGTCGATTACGACCAACACATCCTGCGGGACTGCGGCGATGAAGGTATCCAGTGCCTGAGCATCAACTACGGTGCCGGTGGGGTTATTCGGGTTGCAGATAAAGATCAGGCGAGTTTTATCGGTGATTGCCGCCAGCATGGCCTGAAGGTCATGGCGGTGCTCGGCATCGAGCGGCACCATCACCGGGGTGGCGCCGGCGATGCGCACCAGCGAAGGGTAGGCCTCGAACGAACGCCACGCGAACATGACCTCATCGCCCTCGGCAGCCACCGCGTGGATGAGCTGGCTGGCAACTTCGACGGACCCGGCGCCCAAGGTGATGCACTCGGCCGGGACGTGGTGCTCGGCGGCGAGGGCGCCGATGAGTTCGGTGGCCGCAATACTCGGGTAGCGGTGAATGTTCTGCAGGCGATCGGCCACGGCGTTGACGACAGAGTCCAGGGGCGGGTGCGGCGATTCATTCGACGACAGCTTCGAAGCTCCGGGAGCGGCGGCTTTGCCCTGACGGTAAGCCGGGACTTCGGCCAGCGAGGGGCGCTGGTTGATTGACATGTTCTGTCCTCTCTGACGTTCGAAACCGGCCGCAGTGGGGTGGTGCATCTGTACCGCCGGTGTGGCCGCTCATAACCTGCGTGAATCAGCTCACAGGCTACGAGCGTAAGTGGGTTGGCTCACGTGTGCAATCGTTGCTCGGTCGACTATGCACACTGCGCATCTTGGGGTGGCTTTAGCCGCGAATTACTGGTCAGTCTGTATAGCTTTTTCGGAAGTCTCCGTGCGTTGCGCACAGGCCTCTACCAGGGGCAAGGTACGCCCCTGGAAGTGCTCGCGCAGGGCCATTGACGAGGCGGTGCGCGCTACTCCGGGCACCTGATTGATGCGATCGAAGATGCTCTGTAGGTCTTGGGCGTTGCGCGCCACAATGCGCAACTGCAAATCGTGGGCGCCGGTGACGGTATACATATCGACGATTTCCGGAATGGATTCGGCGAGGGCCGCGGCCACCGGTTCGTGGCCATAGCGCTGGATGATCTCCACCGAGCAGAAGGCCACCAGCTGGTAGTCGAAACCCGTGGGTTGGATGCGAGGCACGATGGCCTCGATAACCCCGCCCTCGTGTAGGCGGCTCAGGCGACTAGTGACGGTGCCGCGTGCGACACCCAGCCGTCGGGCGCATTCCATGGCTGGCAGATTTGGGTTTTCGGTCAGCAGACGGATTAGCGCGGCATCCAACTTGTCGATTCGCATCATGCTCTCCTTCTGTTCCGCCAGTTATGCGCCATCTAAAAGGCTACCGGTGGTAGGCGGTAATCGGTTACGCGCCGGCCTCGGGCGCGGCTTCATCCAGTGAGATCAGCCCATCGTTCTCCTGCGCCATACGCAAAGCGCTCCGGCGAATCGTGGTGGCCATGGCTGCCGCGGCCGGGGAAAGGCTGACATCACGGCGATGGGCTAGTGACAGGGTGCGGGTCATTTGTGGTTCGCTGAGCCGAAGCGTGCGCAGTTGCGGCCGATTGATGGCAACGGTAGCCGGGACGATGGCTAGGCCGAGTTTGCTTTCCACAAAGCCTAGGACCGCGTCCATTTCCACGCCCTCAAGGACAATATGCGGCGTTAGGCCCCGTGCGTTATAGGCCTGGGCGGTCGCCGAGCGTAGGTCGTAGCTGGTTGACAATGCAATCTGTGGCAACGGGGCAAGCTCCCCGAGGGTGAGCCGCCCGTTGCGACCGGGTAGTGAACGGGCAAGATCGGAAATCACCACCAGTTCTTCGCGAAGTAGCGGGATGTCCACTAGGCTCCCGTCGGCAATCCCGTGCTCGCTGGAGACGATCAATGCCATGTCTAGTACACCTGCGGTGAGCTCTTCGAGAAGAGTCTTGGAGCCAGCCTCGCGCAACTGAAGTTCAATGCCCGGGTACCGGTTGTGGAAGTCGTGCAGCACATCGGTGAGCAGGCTCATGCACAGTGATGGCGGGGCGCCGAAGCGTACTGTGCCCTTGCGCAGACCAGCGAGTTCGGCCATTTCGCGGCGGACCCGATCCGCGTCGGCGAGCATGCGCGTGGCTAGGGGGAGCAGCGCCTGACCCGCGGCGGTGAGCGTGATATTTCCGCGGGCCCGATGAAAGAGCTCGGCGCCCAGATCCTGTTCGAGGGTGGCTATTTGGCGGCTGAGCGAGGGTTGAGCCAGATGCAATTGACCCGCCGCCTGTGTGAAGTGACCCACCGCGGCGAGGGTGGCGAAGCTGCGCAACTGCTCAAGATTCATAGCTATAGCATATTGCTATCGAAACCACATGAATAATTCATTGGACGTATTCTCGGTGGGAGTTCAGTCTGGAACCATGACGACACAAACACAGCGAGAACAGCAGATTTCCACCTCCGTTCTGGTCATTGGCACCGGCGGGTCCGGTCTGCGTGCGGCCATTGAACTAGCCGAATTAGGCGTGGATGTCGTGGCAGTCGGCAAACGACCGAAACACGATGCGCACACCTCCTTAGCCGCCGGAGGCATTAACGCGGCCTTGGGCACCATGGACGAGGAAGACTCCTGGCAGCAACATGCTGCCGACACCATCAAGGAAAGCTACTTCCTTGCCGACCCGCGGACCGTGGAAGTGGTCGCCCGGGGTGCTGCGCGCGGAATCGAAGATCTCGAACGTTATGGGATGAACTTTGCCCGAGAAGACGATGGACGCATCTCCCAGCGGTTCTTCGGCGCGCATACCTTCCGCCGCACGGCGTTCGCTGGGGACTACACGGGACTGGAGATTCAACGCACGCTGATCCGGCGCAGTGAGCAACTGAAGATTTCGATCCTCGACTCCGTGTACATCACTCGGTTGCTGGTCACCGACGGACAGATTTTCGGCGCCTACGGTTTCGACCTGAACACCGGGCAACGGTACCTGATCCATGCCGACGCGGTGATCTTGGCCGCCGGCGGACACAACCGGATCTGGCGCCGCACCTCCTCGCGGCGAGACGAGAATACCGGAGACTCTTTCCGCCTCGCCGTCGAGGCCGGCGCCCGGCTGCGCGACCCCGAACTCGTACAGTTCCATCCCTCGGGCATCATCGAACCCGAAAACACGGCAGGAACCCTGATCTCCGAGGCAGCACGCGGAGAAGGCGGGATTCTACGCAACGGACTGGGGGAGCGATTCATGCAACGCTACGACCCGGAGCGCATGGAACTATCAACGCGTGACCGGGTAGCCCTCGCCGCCTACACTGAGATCGCCGAGGGACGCGGGACGGCCAACGGTGGTGTGTGGCTCGATGTGTCACATCTACCGCGCGAGATCATCATGCAACGCCTTCCGCGGGTCTATCAGACAATGCTCGAGGTGCAGATGCTCGACATTACCCGCGAACCCATCGAAATTGCCCCCACCGCACACTATTCGATGGGAGGAGTCTGGGTAGATCCGCTCGATCATTCCACGGAAGTGCGCGGCCTGTATGCCATTGGCGAGGCCTCGAGCGGACTGCATGGGGCGAACCGACTCGGCGGTAACTCACTGATCGAATTGTTGGTGTTCGGCAGAATCGTGGGGCAGGCGGCCGCGGCCTACTCGGCGGGACTGAACGCCCAACCACGCTCGGCGACCGCGCTGGCACAGGCGCGCGCCGACATCGATGAGCTACTCGCCGCCGACGGGCCGGAGAACGTCCGGTCATTGCAGCGCGATATACGTAATCTCATGACCGAACACGCCGGCGTGGTTCGCGATGAGCAGGGGCTCCTGCGCGGCTTGGAGAAGCTCGGATCCGTTGAAGAACGCATCACGCGGGTAGGTATTCACCCAGATATCGCCGGATACCAGGATCTGGCCCATGCCTTTGACCTGAAATCGGCCGCGCTTGCCGCCCGCGCCACCTTGGAGGCTGCCTTGGAACGCCGCGAAACCCGCGGATGCCACAACCGCAGCGATTACCCGCAGCAAGATCCGGCACTTGAGGTAAACCTCGTCTGGTCCCCACAAAATGGTGTGGTGCGTGAACCAATCGCGCCGGTGCCCGCAGAGATTGCCGAACTCATCGCTGCCCAGGAAATCTCGACCGCCGGCAAGCTGGTCGAGTAACGTCCGATCAAGGCCACGGCCGGCACGCCCTGTTACAGGGCGTGCCGGCCGTGGCTAGAGGCTAGCGTTGACGCTCGACTCGCGTCTCGTCCCACACCGGTTCATCCGATTCATAGACCGACCCGTCCGAACCGAACACGAGGAAACGATCGAAGGATTTGGCGAACCACCGGTCGTGGGTCACAGCCATCACGGTCCCCTCAAAGGCGTTGATAGCTCGCTCTAGGGCTTCACCCGAATGCAGATCGAGGTTATCGGTCGGCTCATCGAGCAGTAACAAGGTGGCGCCCGAAAGCTGCAGCAACAAAATTTGGAAACGAGCCTGCTGGCCGCCGGAGAGCGACTCAAACTTCTGCTCCGACTGCCCAGCCAACCCATAGGAATCCAAAGCACCGGCCGCTGCCTCACGAGGCAGGCCGGAGCGGTGTTCATCGCCGCGGTGCAGGATCTCCAACAGGGTGCGCCCGAAGAGATCCGGACGGCTATGGGTTTGGGCGAAGTACCCGGGGCGAATCCTCGCACCAAGCTTGACGCTTCCGGCATGTTTCACCTCCGCGATGACAACGTCGGAAACCGGCAGGTGCTCGGCGTCCGGGTCACTTCCGCCGGCGGCTAGGAGGCGCAGGAAGTGCGACTTGCCCGAGCCATTGGATCCCAACACCCCGACACGGTCGCCGAACCAAATCTCGGTGGAGAAGGGCTTCATGAGACCGGTGAGTTCTAGCCCCTCGGCCACCACGGCGCGTTTGCCGGTGCGTCCGCCCTTCAGCCGCATGGTGACATTCTGTTCGAGGGGAATCGCCTGTGGTGGGCCGGCCTCCAAGAACTTATCGAGGCGCGTTTGCGCGGCGTGGTACCGATTCGCCATATCTGAACGGAACGCGGCCTTGGTCTTGTACATGTTGACCAGTTCCTTGAGCTTGGCGTGCTCTTCATCCCAGCGCTTACGCAGTTCCTCGAAGCGCTCGTTCCGTTCCTTGCGGGCCTGAACATAGCTGGAGAATGATCCGCCGTGGGCCCATGCGGTGGCCCCACCGTGGCCGGGTTCGAGCGTGACGATCCGCGTTGCGGCATTATCGAGCAGTTCACGGTCGTGGCTGATGAACAGCACCGTCTTCTCGGAACTGCGCATCCGTTCCTCAAGCCAACGCTTGCCCGGCACATCCAAGTAGTTATCCGGCTCGTCCAAGAGCAGTAGCTCGTCCGGACCTTGGAAGAGAGCTTCGAGAACGAGACGCTTTTGTTCGCCGCCCGACAGCGTGGTGGCCGCACGATCCGCCGCGCGGTCGAAACTCACCCCGAGGGCCGCCATGCACACCTTGTCCCAGGTGTTTTCCAGTTCGTAGCCGCCGGCATCGCCCCAGGCGATGATCGCCTCGGCGTACCGCATATGGACCATTTCGTCGTCACTGGTGAGCATGCGCTGCTCCCAAGTCGCGACCTTTTCGGCCGCTGCGATCAAGTCCGCGGTGGCGGTAGATAGCAGGAGATCACGTACGGTCGACTCATCACGCACCTGACCGACGAACTGGCGCATAATGCCCATGGATCCCGAACGGGATACCGCACCCTCATCGGGTTTCAGCTCACCGCCGATGATTTTGAACAACGTTGTTTTGCCGGTGCCGTTAGGGCCAATCAGCGCCGTCTTGGAGCCGGAGGTGACCTTGAAAGTCACCCCGCCCAGCAGTTGGGTGCCGTCGGAGAGGAAGTATTGGATGTCCGTCACGTCAATATGTGCCACTTAACCATCCTAGTGGCCTCGCGCGGTACCGGTAGTTCCGGGGGAAAACAGAGCCCTAGCGGGTGAGCACCACCCAGATCCCACCGGCACACACCAAATTTATTGTTATCGTCAGCGCGACGATGCCTCCGGTGGTGTGACGGACCGGCCCATGTTCCATGGCCAGCTCGGCCCGGCGATAGCGCCAATGGGCGGTCGCCCAGAGCCCCAGGGCGCACAGCATGAACGGGGCCACCAGCCAGAGTACGACCGGCCCATTCTCCGGTAACCAGCGCAAGAACAGGCAAGCGGTGAGCACCAGCGCCATGGAGCTGCGTGACCATGACAGCGTGGTGCGTTCAGGCTGCTGCGAATAATAGCCCGGTTCCATCAGCTGTCCACAAAAAAGAGCCAGGTTAGTACCGCGCCGGTCGCAGCCCCGGCTATGGCTAGAAAGGGGATGAGCAAAGGTTTAGGTAGCGGTCGATCCTCACGGATGGCGCGCTCGACCAGATACCAACGCACCGCGGAACCGAGACTAATGGCCGAACCGAGGAGAAACAAACCTACTGCCAAAGGGCGGCGATACTCGGTGGGGAAGACCCCGGTGGCGAAAGCCTCGATGGCGATACCGCCGGCGATCAACGCCAATGCCGTGCGGCTCCACGCAAGGAAAGTGCGCTCGTTGGCTAAGGTAAAGCGAGGGTCCGGGTCGTCGGTATCCGGCGGGAAGAAGTGTAGGCCACGGCGTGCTTCAGCATGTCGTCTCATCGCAAGCACCTCTCGTCTCACAAGTTCTTAGTTCGACAGTAGATGTGATGATACTCCCGAATCGTCTAATCTCGCTGGACGTGCCTTGAGCCGCTGTTGGCCTGGGCTGTTGCTATGGTTTCCTACTATGAGCAAGTCCCACACGTTACCGGTGAAGATTGATCGCGGGCAGGGCCGGCCCCTAGTCCTGTTGCACGGGCTCGGTAACAACCACGAATCATGGCAGTTCGTGCTCGAGCATTTGGATTACAGTCGGTGGCGGGTCATCGTGGTCGATCTTTTGGGATTCGGTGACGCGCCGAAGCCCGAACTTCGCTACACGCCTCGTGATCATTCCGAAGCGGTGGCGGCGACCCTTCACGACTTGGGAATTGAGCAGGCAGTGGTGGCCGGTCATTCCATGGGGTGCATCGTAGCTATTGATTTAGCGGCGGAGAATCCGCAGCTCGTGGAGAGACTTGTACTCTTCGGTGCACCCTTGTACCGCAGAGAACCACGTGCCAGCCGCTGGCGAAAGTTGGTCCGTGCCGAGGGCCTGTATTTCGCGCTCTTCAATGTGGTTACGGAAATTCCCGATCTGGTGCAGGCCGGCGGGCAGATCGCCGACGAACTTGTCCCTTTCGTTAAAGGTATGGAGATCACCGAGGAGACGTGGCCAGCGTACGAACAAAGCCTGCGACACACCATTATGCAGTTCGAGAGCTATCGGCAGGTTGCACGATTGGATCGGCCGGTCTTGTTCGTCAACGGAATCTTCGACTTTTTCATTATTCGCCGCAACACCTATCGGCTGCGTTGGGCCAATCGGCGCCACGTGAAAGTGGCAACCACGCGCGGACCGCACGAACTTACCCCACAGCAGGGAAGGGTGGCGGCCGGAATGATCGACCGCTTCGCCGGTTATGGGCGACGCCGTTCGTTAAAGACGAAGGCCACGCCACACCGGTAATCGGTGGGCGCGGCCCTGCGTCACGGGTAAACGGCCTTTGCCTAGGCAGCTACCTTCTTGCGTCCGGCCACCACTGCGGCAATGGCGCCGGCGACGAGCAGCAGCATCACGAACTTGCCGCCCTTCTTCTTTTTCTTGCCAGCTAGCGACTTCTCGGCTCGAGCGACAGCTTCTTCGATGGAGGCGCGGGAGCGTTTGGCGATCTTGGATTTCCCACCAATGCTGTCCACCAGCTTGGAGCCGGCGTCAGCAATAGCGGAAGCGTTAGCGCCCGACACCGCATTGCTCCAGCCATCACGCAATTCCTGCGGAATTTCCGTCTTTGCCTTCTTCGCAAGCTTGCTCAGCGACTTCTCGACGTTCTTGAAACTCTTCGATGTCTTGGACATGTTGCTCCTTTAAACTGTGCGCACTGCATCATGGATAGACACTTCTCACCCTAGGTTGCACCGAGACCGTACACAACAATGGACGCGACCTACCTGAATATTCACAGCCTACGCCTAAGTATCTCCCTGTGAAGTGCCATTAGAATCCGCTGGCGCGGCAAACTTTAGGCTTAGTCGTTGACGCAGTGCCAGCAGCAGACAGAGGAACATCAGCCCGGCGGCAATGCTACAGACGACCGCCACCAACGAAGCCTCATGCGCACTGACGTACCGTTCGACAGCCACCCAGCAAACCGACCACAGCGCGGCCACGTTCAAATAAATCCCCACGGGGTTTCGAAAGCTCAGCGCACAGAGGGCCAGGGCGCTAAGCAAGACCACCAGGGATACAACAATCTTGAAGGTTGGTTCATTAATTTCGAATCCCAGCTCGACGCCGTAGGCGACGGCGGTCATCAGCAGGATTGCGACCAGCCACCCACCCCACAGGCCAAAGGTGACTCTGGTCATCCAGCGATCGGCCCTATCGGGCAGCTCGGCATGATCGATGGTGTAGAGAATCCAGACGAGCAGCAAACTTTGCCCAAGTAGCACGCCCAATTCCACGAGAACCGTGCCCACCGGCCAGAACTGTATCCAGAGACCCTGGAGCAAACAGGCCAGCACGACCGGTGTACGAATCTGCCGGTGTAAATCTTCGCCGCACACCCCGGAGCGCGCTTGCCACAGACTGTATGCGGCGGCCGTGCCGAGCACCACGAACCAGAGCGCCGTCCAGATCCCCATCGGTGCAATCAGCTCTAGGGCCTCCGGGACGGGCAGCAGGAGGCTGGCGAAAAGTGCCCACAGCAAGCCAGCGAGGCTTAGCCCGCAGGCCACTGCCGCCTTCGTCTGATCGGGAAGATTTCGAATCATCACTGCCTGTACTTAATGAATTTTTCTTTAGCATAGGGTCGCTGAGGCTCAACTTACCACCGGGATCACCCTGAATCGTTCTCTGACTTTCGCAAAGGCTACAGTTGAATACGTGAGTCAGTTGAAAACCGAAAACACGACCTGGGTGCATGCAGCCATCGCTGCGTTGAATGCCGATGCCAACCGCAGTGCCGACACCCACCTTCACGTTTTTCCGCTTCCGAGCCAATGGGGCATTGACCTATACCTCAAAGATGAGTCGGTGCATCCGACGGGATCCTTGAAGCATCGACTGGCTCGCTCGCTGATTCTCTATGGTTTGATCAACGGCCAGATTGACGAGTACACCACCCTGGTGGAAGCCTCTAGCGGATCGACCGCCGTATCCGAGGCCTACTTCGCCCGCATGCTCGGGCTACCGTTCATTGCGGTGGTGCCCAAGGCAACCAGCCGCGAAAAGATTGAACTCATCGAATTTTATGGTGGTCGGTGCCACCTCGTAGATGGCCCATCGGAGGTCTATGACGCCGCCCGGAAGTTGGCTGCGGACACCAAGGGTTATTACCTTGACCAATTTACGTTCGCCGAACGAGCCACCGACTGGCGTGGAAATAACAACATTGCCGAATCGGTGTTCGCCCAGATGAGCTCGGAACCGCACCCGATTCCCTCGTGGATCGTGGTCAGCGCCGGCACCGGCGGCACCAGCGCGACCTTTGGGCGCTATGTACGATACCGCTGCCATGACACCAAGGTGGCCGTGGCCGACCCAGAAAATTCCGCCTTCTACCATGGGTGGAAAACGGGGGACCGGGAATACTGCACCGGGAAGGGCTCTCGGATCGAAGGCATCGGGCGCCCGGTGGTCGAACCCTCATTCGTGCCCGGAGTGATTGACGAGATGCTCCAAGTGCCCGACGCAGGCTCGCTCGCCGCCATGCAGCTGCTCCGCGAACGTACCCGCTACTGGGCCGGCGGTTCGACCGGCACCAACCTATACGCAGCCTTCCAAATCATCGCCGGCATGCTGGAACGCGGCGAGAAAGGCAGCGTAGTCACACTGATTTGTGACACCGGCGAGCGCTATGCCAACACCTACTACAACCCCCAGTGGGTCAGCGAACAGGGACTAGATCTCGAACCGCATCGGCAGCGACTGAATCACTTCTTGGACACCGGTCAGTGGGTAGCAAGCGACTAGCTAGTTTCCCTCCGGCGCGTAGGCATCAAGCCTTCGGTGCGTTTGCGCTGATGCACCGACAGGTATCGCAACCCTTCCGTGGAGGCGGTGAATCCACGTGACGAGCGTGCTGGCAGGTACAGCACATCGCCGGAGGCAAGGTCTACGGTGCCGGCTTCGGTGTGTAGTTGACCGGTTCCGGAGATCACGTGAATAAGCACGTCGAGTTCCGGCCCGAGGTGTTCACCGATGCTGGACTCCGGGGCCAGCTCGATGACATTGGCATCTAGGTCTCGATCGACGGGATCCAACCGCCAGCGTGCCCCATTGAAAGTATCGGTCTCCGACCGGGCGGCACCGGTATTGTGCACCACGCGCGGCAGGGGATACGACGTCAGTTTGCCCAGTTCTACTTCGACCAGCTGCTCTTCCTCGAGAATCTGCCAGCTATATGCGCCCGGATGCTCACGCTCAAACGCCGCCCGAAGCGCGGTAACGTCGCTTGGTCCTTGTAGGACCAGTTTGTCGCCTTTGGGCAGGTGCTTGTAGTGAGTGAGTGCGAGCGCCACATGCTCGCTAGCGGGAACCTCACGCAGGTCGAGAATGGCCTCTGACTTTCGAGACACTGAACACCGCAACTTTCTCCGGGCTTCTCCCGGCGTTCTAGACTGCTTTGACCACCCTACGCCGTGCCCCGTGGTGTTCGGCACTTGGCTCACGTGTTCTCGCGAGCGGGACCGTGCTGGAGCTATCCGACTACTGCGTAGGTTGCCGCGACTCTGCAGTCGATGCTGAGGAGCCTGCATGGTGGGGCGGTCAAGCTATTTTCGAGCAGCAGCCAGTGACAGATTTGCTTTGCTGGCGGGGGTTCGCCCCATAGCTCCTTGTCCTTGGATCGCGATCCGGTAGCGGCGGTAAGTAGCTAGGGTGGGCTACCGCCGCGCCCAGGCCGGGGCTCGTTCGGGTCGTGGACCGACCCCGAGAATTGCCGCCGGCACCGCTGCGAAGATTGGGACCCTACGTAAAAGGCTCGAAAGTGCCCGCGGTGGTCGCGGGGCCTGGCCACGCAGAGCCGGCATAATCAGGTTCCGATGCATGAATCGTTGTAGCGCCTGTATTACGCACGTGGGGTAACTGCGACGGCGTTGTACCCGGGCGAGGAGACCTAGCGCCGGCTCCTGCGCGAACCGTCCTTGCTTCAGGGCAGTGGCCAGTAAGCGGGCGGTGGCTACCGCGTCCTGTACGGCAAGGTTGATCCCGACCCCACCCACGGGGGACATCGCATGGGCAGCGTCGCCGATACAGAGCACGCCGGGAGCGTACCACCGCCGGAGCCGGTCGAGGCGTACATCCAAATGCTTGACGTCCTCCATGGACCCGATCGATTCGGTGTCCGTCGACAGCTCCGGGAATATTCTGGCCAGATGGGCGCGGTAGGCCTCGATGCCGTGGGCGCGTACCTGTGCGTCGGTACCCTTGAATCCGAGCTGGGCCACCTGGAGGTATCCGGTGCGGGGGATGCCAATGGCAACCCTGCCGGAATTAAAGCGGGGAATCAGAGATTCGCCGATTGGTTTTTGCGTATCTAGGCGGCACCACCACACGTCAAAACCCACCGGGAAGTCTTTGACCGGTAGTTTCAGGGCTCGACGCACCGCTGACCAGCGTCCGTCACAGGCCACCGTCAGATCCGCCATGAGTCGTCCAACTCCTTGCGGCGATTGGTAGGTGACGCCCACGATACGTTCACCCTCACGGATTACGTCGGTCACCTCATGCTCGGTAAGCAAGGTGAATGTCGGCTCGGCTCGGGCGGCCTCGGCGATGAGGTTCAATAAATCCCATTGCGGCACCATGGCCACATAGGGGTGCCGTAGCGGAAGGTGGTCAAAATTCACGGCGATCGGTCCGTTGGGTCCGGAGCCCGGGAGGCGAACGGCAGTGATTTTCGAGTGCGGGAGCTGATCGAACTGGTCGAAGAGCCCTAGATCATCGAGGAGCGACAAGGTGGTGGGGTGCACCGTGTCCCCGCGGAAGTCCCGCAGGAAATCTGCGTGCTTTTCTAAGACGGTCACCGTGACACCGGCGCGGGCCAACAGTAGACCAAGCACCATCCCGGCGGGCCCACCACCGACGATGGCGCAGGTTGTCCGGGATACGTGCTCGCCGGAAGCCGACGGGTTCTGTGCTCTCATCACCACTCCTTCCTCCTCTTGTAGTATGGCGCGTTTTTGTCACCGGCGCGCTGAAAGCTGGGTTCACCCTGTTGATGCTGGCAAGTGATGCACCCGGCCCCTAGGCTGGGCGTGAGGGATATACATTGTCGTTGAGCACGGGAGGTTTCTATGTCTACGGTGGCCGAACACATCATCGCCCAGTTGCGCGCACAGGGAGTCCAGCGGATGTACGGGATCCCGGGCGACTCACTCAACGGGCTTACCGACGCGCTGCGGCGGGATGGAAGTATCGAATGGGTGCACCATCGTCACGAGGAATCGGCTGCCTTTGCTGCCGCAGCAGAAGCCGAAATCACCGGTGAACTGGCGGTCTGCGTCGGTTCCTGCGGGCCGGGCAATCTGCACCTGATCAACGGGCTCTACGACGCGCAACGTTCTCGGGTGCCGGTGCTGGCCATCGCCGCGCAAATTCCCACCAGCGAGATTGGCTCCGGATATTTTCAGGAGACCCACCCGGTCGAGGTTTTCCGGGAGTGCTCGGTCTATGCCGAACAGGTCACCGCCCCGGAGCAGCTGCCGCGCATGTTGCGTATTGCCTTGCGTGAGGCCATTGAGAAGCGCGGGGTCGCGGTGCTGGTCATCTCCGGAGACGTTGCGCTGAGCCAGATGCCCGCAGCGGAGCCGCGCAAGATCCCTGCCACCGATCCACGCATGCTTCCAAGCGAAAGCGAGCTGCACGCCGCCGTGGAATTGCTTGAATCCGCCGAGAAGATCACCATCTTGGCCGGAGCCGGTTGCGCCGGAGCCCATTCCGAAGTGATGGCGTTGGCCGATACGCTCGGGGCGCCCATCGTGCATTCAATGCGTGGCAAGGAGCACCTCGAATACGAGAACCCGTTCGATGTCGGGATGACCGGTCTATTGGGTTTCGCCTCGGGTTATCGAGCCATCGACGCCGCCGAGGTACTGCTGATGCTCGGCACCGATTTCCCCTACCAGCAGTTCTATCCCGCCCACGCCAAAACCATTCAGATCGATATGCGTGGAGCCCAATTGGGACGACGTACCGAGCTTGATCTGGGCCTGTGCGGGACCGTCAAAGACACTGCCGCCGCATTGACCGCTCGGTTGGAGCGGCGCAGGGACCGCCGTCATCTAGATGATGCGCTCGAGCACTACACCAAGAGCCGGGCAAAGCTCGACGAACTGGCTACCGAATCCTCGGCCGGCGAGCCGATCCACCCGCAATATCTCACCCGTCTACTCGACGAACGCGCCACCGACGACGCCATTTTCACCGCCGATGTCGGCTCCCCGGTGATATGGGCTGCCCGCTACCTGAAAATGAGTGCCTCTCGCCGCTTACTGGGGTCCTTCAATCACGGCTCGATGGCCAATGCGCTATGTCATGCCCTGGGCGCGCAGGCTGTCGATCGCGACCGACAGGTGATCGCGCTCGCCGGAGATGGCGGTGTGGCAATGATGCTCGGAGAATTGCTGACCGCCACGCAAAACGGGTTACCGGTGAAAATTGTGGTGTTCAACAACTCCTCGCTGAACTTTGTGGAGTTGGAGATGAAGTCGGCCGGATTCGTGAATTACGGTACCGAGTTGGAGAACCCGAACTTTGCCGCCGTGGCCCAGGCCGCCGGGCTACATGGGATTCGGGTAGATGAGTCCGACCAGCTTCCTGCGGCGGTGGATGAGTTCCTTGCACATGACGGTCCGGCGCTTCTTGATGTGCGCACCGCGCGACAAGAGCTCTCGATGCCGCCGAGCATTACCGCCGAGCAGGCTAAGGGCTTCGCCCTTTACGCCATACGCACCGTGCTCTCGGGGCGTGGAGACGAACTGTTGGATTTGGCGAAAACCAACTGGCGGCAATTGTTCTAGACGGCGCGGCCACGGTGACGCACTAAGCTGGTGGGGCGTGCCCCGTAGCGGGCATATGCACGATAAGCATCAAGTGAAAGAGGTCAGAGCAACACATGACGTCGCAGCCGGCCGCCGCCCGGGCAGCCACCATCGAAGACTTCACGCACAACCTGCAGACGGTTCGGCAACGCATTGCCGCAGCTGCCGAGCGGTCCGGGCGCGCGGCAGCCAACGTACGGCTGTTGCCGGTGACGAAAACCATCCCGGCCGAGCGACTGCGTCTAGCGATCGCCGCAGGCGTCGACTGCTTGGGAGAAAACAAGGTCCAGGAGGCGCTGGGGAAGTACGAGGAATTCCATCAAGAGTTCCCTCACCTGCGTTATGCCGTGATCGGCCCGCTGCAAAGCAACAAGGCCAAATTTGTGGCACGTTTCGCGGATGAATTCCATGCGCTGGACTCCCTAAAGCTAGCCACCGTGTTGCAGCGGAAACTGGAAGAGGAAGACCGGACCCTCGAGGTTTACCTACAGGTCAACACCTCCGGTGAAGCCAGTAAATCGGGGCTGCCGGCCGCCGAGATCGGTGAATTGGCGGCGGCCTTGGCCCCGTTGGATCGCCTCAAACCCCGGGGGCTGATGACCTTGGCGACCAATACCAGTGACGAACCCACGGTGCGGGCATGTTTTAAGTTGTTGCGCGACACCGCCGAGTCGGTGCGCGATCGGCTTGCGGTGCCCGAGGCCTTCGACCAGTTATCCATGGGGATGAGTGGGGACTTCGAATGGGCGATTGAAGAAGGAGCCACCGTAGTGCGCGTCGGTCAGGGGATCTTTGGGGCACGACAGTACCCGCAGGCCGGCGCCTAATGCATGACTACGAGCTGGATACTCGGCCGGTCGATGCCGTGCTCATCGGTGCACAGTTGGCCTACGGCTCGACGGGAAATAACATCACCACCCGCTTCCTTGAGCGCTCGGGATTCCGCGCCGTACAGGTGCCAACGGCGCTACTGAGCAACCTGCCCCTTTATCCGTCCTCGGCCGGTGGCGAGTTACCCGATGGCTACCTCAGCGGCATAGTAGAGGAATTGTTGCGCCGCGAGGTATTGGCGACGGCGCGCTACATCGTCGTGGGTTATCTGGGTAATGCGCGGCAAGCGGAGATCCTCGGCGCCTGGTATCGGAAGGCCCGCGAGCACTACCCGCAGCTACGGTTGATTGTGGACCCTGATATCGGGGATGCCGAGTCGGGGCTCCACGCCGATCCGGCGGTGGTCCAGAGTTATATCGAGCATCTGGTGCCTCTGGCGTGGCTGATGACCCCTAATCTCTTCGAGTTGGGTGTGATGGCCGAAGAATCGGTAGAGGACGAAGAACAGATCCTGCAGGCAGCCTATGAGGTGATTGATGCCGGAGTTCCCAATCTCATCGTGACCTCCGTACCCGGCGATACGCCAGAACTCATTGGCACATTGCTGGCCACCGAAGACGAGCAGGTGGAACAGGTAGACACGCTCCGCGTGGAGACAAGCGCCAAGGGCGCCGGCGCTTGTCTCCTCGGGGCCTTGGTGGTGGAGCTGTTGCGCGGCACCGATCTATCCGAGTCCATGGCGCAGGCCGTGATTGCCACCGCCCAAGTCTTAGCCGGAGAAGATTCTGATTTCGCCCCACGCGACTAATCGGCGGCGTTGGGCGCTTCTCACATCTGGTGTGCGTGGGAGCCAAAGTGTCGGGGTGCGGACTCATACTTAGCTCACCACTACATGTAGTGGTGGGGGTGCATCCGCACCACAGGTCGACACACCGGAGGGAGCGACGTGATTAAAGATATTTCTACGCACAGTCGGGGCTCATTCGCTGTTCGCAGCTGTGGACAACCTTGAGTGCTGACGCGTGAAACCGGGGTTAAACAGGTTTACGGAAGGCCCCGATATCCACAGCCGCTGTTGACTTGACTTTAACGCGCAAAAGTAGTGTGGCCACAACATGATGTGGCTACTTGCGCCCCCAAGCACAAGATGTAGTATTGAACTCGACGATGCGAACGGCATCGAAAACACCTCAAACACCACTTTGAGGCACCAAGAATTTTGGTCCGGGATCGCGCGAGAACGCATTATCGCGGACTCTGGCAGGACTTAATAAGGGGAGAGAAGACCATGAGCGTCACCGTCTACACGAAGCCGTCTTGCGTGCAGTGCAATGCCACCTACCGAGCACTGGATAGCCGTGGCATCGAGTACAAGAAGGTTGACATCTCCCAGGACGCCGACGCCCTGGAATACGTGCGTGGACTGGGTTACGCCCAGGCCCCGGTCGTCGTCACCGACAGCAACCACTGGTCGGGTTTCCGTCCCGACATGATCGACGGTCTGGCTGCGGCTAACTAAGCCGAGGGCTGGAACTATCCGGCTCGCAGACCCCTCGTCGACGAACCATGGAGGCGAACACCCATGCCACCATCAGCGCTTGCCGGTCACCGGCAATCGGCTACGGCACCCGAGGGGGAGCGGTTCACGGAGGACGACTTGATCTACTTCTCGTCGGTCTCCGAGAACACTCGCCGTTTCGTCGAAAAACTGAATATTCCTGCGTCTCGGATCCCGGTTCACGCTCATGAACCCCAGCTGGTTGCAACGCGGCCCTATGTGCTGTTGATTCCAACCTACGGCGGCGAGCATGGAAAACGCTCGATCCTTCCGCAGATCATCAAGTTCCTCGCACATGAGGAAAACCGCCGGCTGCTCCGCGGAGTTATTGGGGCGGGTAACACGAACTTCGGCGAGTACTACTGCATCGCGGCGAAAAAAATCGCCGTCAAGTGCAATGTGCCGCTCCTCTACAAATTTGAACTAATGGGAACCTCGGAAGACGTTCTCAATGTCAGAAAAGGACTTGAACTCTTTTGGACACAAGCCTCGCTGAACCGGAAGCAGCCATGAACTCCACCAAAGAGCTACCCGCCCAGTTCCAAGGATTGAGCTACAACGACCTGAACGCCATGCTGAACCTCTATGGTCCAGATGGAAAGATTCAGTTCGAAGTCGATCGCTACGCCGCTCGTCAGTACTTCTTGGATCACGTGAACAACAACACCGTGTTCTTCCATGATCTGGATGAGAAGCTCGAGTACTTGGTCAAGCACGACTACTACGAGCGCGAAACCCTCGACCAGTACACGATGAACTTCATTCGTGACCTGTTCAAGCGTGCCTATGGCAAGAAGTTCCGCTTCGAAACCTTCTTGGGTGCGTTCAAGTTCTACACCTCCTACACGCTGAAAACCTTCGATGGTAAGCGTTACCTAGAGCGCTACGAGGACCGCGTGTGCATGGTGGCCATGCACTTGGCCCGCGGTGATGAGAAGCTTGCCGAGCAGTTAGTCGACGAGATCATCGGCGGCCGTTTCCAGCCGGCCACCCCGACCTTCCTGAACGCCGGTAAGGCGCAGCGTGGCGAACTGGTCTCCTGCTTCCTGCTGCGCATCGAAGACAATATGGAATCTATCGCCCGCGCGGTGAATTCCTCCTTGCAGCTGTCCAAGCGTGGCGGTGGCGTCGCGCTGTCGCTGACCAACCTGCGCGAACACGGTGCCCCGATCAAGCAGATCGAAAACCAGTCCTCCGGTGTCATCCCGGTGATGAAGCTTCTCGAGGATTCCTTCTCCTACGCTAATCAGCTCGGTGCCCGTCAGGGTGCTGGCGCGGTGTACCTCAACGCGCACCACCCGGACATCTACCGCTTCTTGGATACCAAGCGCGAGAACGCCGATGAGAAGATCCGTATCAAGACCCTCTCCTTGGGTGTGGTCATTCCGGATATCACCTTCGAAATCGCGCGCAAGAACGAGGACATGTACCTGTTCAGCCCCTATGACGTTGAGCGCGTCTACGGGGTGCCGTTTAGCGAAATCTCGGTTACCGAAAAGTACTACGAGATGGTCGACGATTCGCGAATCCGTAAGACCAAGATCAACGCGCGTGAATTCTTCACCACCCTGGCCGAGATCCAGTTCGAATCCGGTTACCCGTACATCATGTTCGAGGACACCGTAAACCGGGCTAACCCGATCGCCGGACGCATCACCATGTCGAATCTCTGCTCGGAGATTCTGCAGGTGTCCTCCGCTTCGGAGTTCTCCGATGACCTCAGCTACTCCAAGATCGGCAAGGACATCTCCTGCAACTTGGGCTCGATGAACATCGCCAAGGCCATGGATGCCAAGGATCTTGGCATCTCCGTCGAAATCGCGATTCGCGCACTGAGCGCCGTATCCGATATGTCGAATATCGCTTCCGTCCCGTCAATTGCCGATGGCAATGCGAAGTCTCACGCCATTGGCTTGGGGCAGATGAACCTGCATGGTTTCTTGGCACGTGAGCACGTTTACTATGGCTCCGAGGAAGGTATTGATTTCACCAATATCTACTTCTACACGATCCTGTTCCACGCGCTGAGCGCATCGAATAAGATCGCCATTGAACGCGGCGAGACCTTCGATAACTTCGAGAACTCGGCCTACGCAAGCGGTGAGTTCTTCGACAAGTACACCGAGCAGGTCTGGGCTCCGGCCACTGCACGCGTACAGGAACTGTTCGAAGGCATCCACATTCCGACTCAGGAAGACTGGCTGCAGCTGAAGGCTTCCGTGATGGAGCACGGTATCTACAACCAGAACCTGCAGGCCATCCCGCCGACCGGCTCGATTTCGTACATCAACAACTCGACATCCTCGATCCACCCGGTCGCCGCAAAGATCGAGATCCGCAAGGAAGGTAAGATCGGCCGCGTCTACTACCCGGCTCCTTACATGAACAACGAGAATATCGAGTTCTACGAGGATGCCTACGAGATCGGTTACGAGAAGATCATCGACACCTACGCCGCAGCAACGCAGCACGTCGATCAGGGCCTGTCGTTGACCTTGTTCTTCAAGGACACCGTCACCACACGTGACATCAACAAGGCGCAGATCTACGCATGGCGCAAGGGCATCAAGACCCTGTACTACATCCGCTTGCGCCAGATGGCGTTGGAGGGCACCGAAGTAGATAACTGCGTGTCCTGCATGCTGTAGCAGCAACGTACCGGTGGCGAAGAACCACCGGGATCCAGTGGAGGTTGCCGCCGTGAATCCGTCACAGTGGGCAGCCTCCACTGCAGCATAAATTTACTAGTCATTACCTATTCTTTGGCTTTCCGATGCAATCTCTGTCAGTGACGGAGATTTAGGCAGGGGAGTAAAGTTATAGGTGGGTACAGAGAACACTTTCTTTGATGAGGGGCAATGACCGAGAAGCTAAAGCTCGCCGATAAGGTTGAAGCAATTAACTGGAACCGCATCCAGGACGATAAAGACGTCGAGGTGTGGAACCGTCTGGTGAACAACTTCTGGTTGCCGGAAAAGGTGCCGCTGTCCAACGACATTCAGTCGTGGGCCACGCTGACCGAAGACGAGAAGCTTCTGACCATGCGCGTCTTCACTGGTCTGACCTTGCTCGACACGATCCAGGGCACCGTAGGCGCCGTCTCGCTGATCCCAGATGCGATTACCCCTCATGAAGAAGCGGTGTACACCAACATCGCGTTCATGGAATCGGTGCACGCGAAGAGCTATTCTTCGATTTTCTCTACGCTGTGCTCCACCAAGGAAATTGACGAAGCGTTCCGCTGGTCCACCGAGAATGTGAACCTGCAGAAGAAGGCACAGATCATCGAGAGCTACTACCACGGCGATGATCCACTCAAGCGCAAGATTGCTTCGACCCTGCTCGAATCGTTCTTGTTCTACTCTGGTTTCTACCTACCGATGCACTGGTCTTCACGCGCCAAGCTGACCAACACCGCAGACCTGATCCGTCTGATCATCCGCGACGAAGCTGTCCACGGCTACTACATCGGCTACAAGTTCCAGAAGGGCTTGGAGAAGGAGAGCGAGCAGCGCCGTCAGGAACTGAAGGATTACACCTTCGAGCTACTCTTCGAGCTGTACGAGAACGAGGTTCAGTACACCCACGATCTGTATGATCCGGTGGGCCTGAGCGAAGATGTTAAGAAGTTCCTTCATTACAACGCCAACAAGGCGCTGATGAACCTCGGCTATGAGGCGATGTTCCCGGCTTCCGTGACCGACGTGTCGCCAGCGATCCTTGCCGCGTTGAGCCCGAATGCCGATGAGAACCACGACTTCTTCTCCGGTTCCGGTTCTTCGTACGTTATTGGTAAGGCAGTGAACACCGAGGACGAAGACTGGGACTTCTAAAAGTCTGTGCCTTATAGGCCATATTGATCGCCGGAAAGTGCCCGGAATCCGCGTAATTTTACGTGGGTTCCGGGTCTTTTTGCTTCGGGGCTACCAAGCAGCCGTAGAGGAAACCTTGCCTGCAGGCAGACTACCTTTGCAGATGATTTGCCGTCGGTTCTAGTTGTTCCTGGATCCGCTTCCGCACTCTATGCTGACTGCATTGGCTTGAGCGCCAACTCGGTCGCCCAGAGTCGCTTTCTTCTGTCAGCGGACTGCACTCCAGCCGCCATTGTTGCCCCCAACAAGTCGGAGGGTCTTCCTTTAGCTAGCCAACATTCTTGATGAAAGAAAAATTCTCGAGAAAAACTCTTACCTCAACGCAAGCTTGCCTATAGATTTAGGCAGTTAGCTTAGGCAATTGTGGGTATGCCTTGTCACGAGCGCATTTAGTGCACGTCGCCGGTGAACCAGTCGAGGAGTTCGATTGAGAGATTCTCAAAGTAATGTTTCGACAATTCGTGTTGGAAGCGGATGGCGGGTAGCACGGTGGCGGCGAAGCATAAGCAAGATCCTGACGGCCCTAGTTGTTCTAAGTCTTGGGGCAGTGCTGGGAGCCTGCGGGCAAAGCCCGCTAGCGGGTGGAATGCAAGCGGATCCGAGTCAGCCCGTGGCCACATCAAATGGACTGAGCCCAAGCCCCAGCGCGACCACGGAGGAAACGCCCGACCTTGCCGATGTGCCGGAATACATGAACAACAAACAATTTTGGGACATCATAGAGCGCTCAGTGCGTGCAACGCGCGCTGACCCGGAAGAACAACTAGCAGCATTGGAGGATTCGTTAGCTGAATTGCCGCCGAAAGACGTTGCTGAATTTCACGCCACCTTCGTGGCTAAGGCATTCGAGCTGTATTCGTGGGACCTCTGGGGCGCTGTACATGTTCTTTACGACGGATGTTCGCCTGACTGTTTTGAGTACCTTCGGTCGTGGGTAGTTGCTCAGGGGAAGGATTACTTCGAAGAAGTAAAGAGTGATCCTCGGGCCCTCTCCCAGGGACGCCTGAGCTATGCCGGGGAGAGCGATTTCGCTGAATTGTTCGCGTACACGATCGAAGATGCCTACGGTAGAGCGAGTGGTGGGGGCAGTCTCTTTGAGGACTATCCGCATAACCCTTCGACGATTGCCCGTGAGTCTCCCAAGGGTCAGAAGTGGGATGAGGCTACCGTGGAGCAGCTTTTTCCTGACCTTAGACCGCTCGAGTAGTACCTTGAACTGCTCTTGTCAGATCCTATGGTGACCGCATGAGAACTGCCGAGATTGGCGTAAGTATTTCCTGACGGCGCTGTTCGCGGTGTCTCGCGCCGGTTTGGCACGGGTACCGTCTCGAAACTCGGATTGCGGTTCATTTGGCGCTAGGAGATATCTGCGCGTATCGAACAGGCTTCGCTTACTGTCGGGGGTCACGTTTAGTTCATTGAGTTTCGCCTCTGCCCGAGTGTGGCGACAAATCGGCTCCTCTAAAATAGTGTACGAGCCGTTTACTAAGTGCTACCGTGAAGCCATGAATCGCGAAACGGTGTTGCCACTTGAGTCCTCCGAAGGAACGCTCGCTGCCATCGGAGGGAAGGCGCTGGGTCTCTCGCGCTTGCTGGCACTGGGGGAACGCGTCCCGCCGGGATTCGTGATTACTACCGACGTCTATAACGCGGCACGCCAGGACTCTAATGATGCCGTGCTCACCGTTCCGGAAGTGGATGAGCACGCGATTCGTGAAGCCTACCGACAGCTCGGATCCCCGCTAGCGGCTGTACGTTCCAGTGCAACCGCTGAAGACCTACCCGGTGCAGCGTTTGCCGGGCAACAGGAAACGTATCTAGGCGTGCTTGGCGAGGAAGCATTGCTGGAAGCGGTAACGGACTGTTGGGCTTCATTGCACTCCGAGCGGGCACGGAGCTACCGAAACGAGCGAGCTATCGATCGCTGTCGTTGTGCAGCAAATGGTAGACGCTGATTTTGCCGGCGTTATGTTCACCGCCGACCCGGTCACGGGGGACCGGAAGCGCGTAGTTATTGAGTCCAATCCTGGCCTAGGCGAAGCGGTGGTCTCCGGGTTGGTCACCACCGATCGTGCAGTCCTAGCAGAAGATGGACTGATACTTGAGCGTCGTGCCGGTGCGCCGGAAGCGGTTATCCGGCTCAAAGCTGCCGGTGGCGTCAGCACGGAGCGTGGCCAAGGTGAGGCGCGGCTCGAGGAAGCACAACTCAAAGAACTAGCTGCCGCTGGGCGGAGGATCCGCGACGGGTTTGACCGGCCGATGGATATCGAATGGGCCACGGTGGGTTCGGAACTCTATATTCTCCAGGCTCGCCCCATGACGGCGCTTCCGCCGGCACCGCGCAAACTTGGTTCCGTAGAACGAAAAGTCGCCCCAATGCTCTACGAACTACTGCCGCAACGACCCACACCCATGGAAGTGGACGCGTGGATTACGCCCGGCATAGCCAAACTGGTCGCGCGAATGATGGGAGGCATCGCCGGAGTGCACGTGGACTATTCTGCCTCCCTTGTCCGGGAAGACGGCATCGTTACCGAATTCGTTCCCACCCGTCCGAAGCCAACTCTTGCCACCCCGTTGCGGATCGTACAGGCCATTGGCCAGCGACCGTTGACTGGCGGGTGGCGAAATGACACGCTCTACGCCACGTATCTGCGTCAGTGCAGTGAACTCGATCGGCTTCCGCTCCGTGACCTACCGTGGCGGGAACTAGCCGATGTTCCTTCGCGCGCGTGCAGTAGCATGCAGCTGGTCGCCGAGCTGAGGGTGAAGTACCTGCGCCCAGCCGTCTCCAACGGACTGAAACTCGTCGCGGCGTTGGCGATCACAGGACAGCTCGAACTACTTTCCGAGCTGTCTATTACTCCTCATACCGAGACGCACCGAATCAACGAGAGCCTATCTGACATTGCGGCCGAGCTGACCCAGAATCCTGAGGCCATGCAGCTGCTAACGCAACACTCAGGTCGAGAGGCTCTCGCCGCATTGAATAACAACCCAGCAACCGCAGAGCTCGCTTCGCGCATTGACGAGTTCTTGATGACCTACGGCCATCGGGAATCGGCGAGCCTCATGTTGCCTCGGGTACCGACTTGGGGTGCCGATCCAACACCGGTGGCTCATCTTCTGGGAGTGCTGGGCAATGGCGCGCACGAGTCCTCGGCCGGAGAACAACACGCACTGGAACGGTTACTAGCCCATCCGCTGCTTCGCGCCCAACCGGTTGCCGAGAAAGTGCGCTCCTGGGTGCATGGTGTGCAGGACTTTATCGCAGTTCGCGAAGACACGCATTTCGAGATCACTCGAACTATGCCGGTTGTTCGTGCGGCCATAGAAGAGATGGGCAGGCGGCTGTATGCCAGTGGAGGACTCCAGCAATCCGAAGACGTTTGGTTCCTTGACTATGCAATCCTGCGACAGGCTTCCGATGAAAAACTGCTATGCACACCGAACAATGCGCACCGGGCGGCCGAGCGCCGGCGCCGTCACGATGAACTGGCCGCGGCACCGCTGATCTCTCCGGCCACACTCTACGATCTGTCGCCGGTATCCGGGGCATTACTTCATGGCACAGGTTCCGGAGGTGGCAGGGTAACCGCACCGGTTCGCCTAGTACACAGTGCGGCGGAATTCGACCGGCTCTTACCGGGAGAAATCTTAGTTTGCCCGGCCACAAACCCCTCGTGGACACCTTTATTCGCCCGTGCCGCCGGGGTTGTCGTCGATCATGGATCGGCCGGCTCCCACGCCGCCATCGTCGCCCGGGAGTATCGTATTCCGGCCGTAATGGGGTGTGCATCGGGCACCACAACGCTCACCGATGGGCAATGGGTCACCGTGGACGGGGATCGAGGCTTGGTTCTGGAGGCTAATAATGAGCACGCTAACTGATCATCGTTCAGCGCCGCGCCGCCGTGGGGAGGAACTTGTCGACGCGATCCTATCGGCAGCCTGCCAAGAGCTTATCGAGGTTGGCTACGCCAAACTCAGCTATGAGTCGGTAGCCCGGAGGTCCGGGGCCTCGAAGGTCTCCATCTATCGGAGGTGGCCGACTAAGCCAGAACTGGTTAAATCGGCTGCCGCCCATCACGCGCATATTCCCCAACTACCCGGGGAGCCGTCGACACTCCAAGCGGACCTACGCTCGGTGCTCGGGGCCGTAGCGCGGCAAATTGATGCGCCGATCGGGCAACTCCTACGCGCGCTGATGGCCGCGAGCGTTGCGGAACAAGCGCCGAGTATGGCCGAACTTTCGTGGGGGATGGGACCGGGCTTAATGCGCAAAGTAGCCGAGCAGGCGGTGGCTCGTGGTGAACTTTCAGATGTACCCGAAGGTCTCGTGCTCAGCGTTCCCACCGATCTCATCAAACAACGCTTCATCGGTTACGGCACCGTGAATCAAGAGTTCATCGACGATCTAGTACAGCTGGTCGTGCTTCCCTTATGGCTGGGAGATAAGTCCTCACGGTAACGATACGGGGCGCTATTCGCGAGCGAGGCACGGTGCCATAGTCTTGAGCACAGAGCCTGTCATAAAGGAGCCACCACAGCCATGTCACGTCTTGCCGCCGAGGAGTACAACGAGTCACAGATCGCCGCGATCCGCCGTCGGTCCATCGGTATTCTCGCGCTGGGACAGATACTCGGAGGATTAGGCGGCGGAGCCACGCTCACCCTTGGATCCTTGCTGATTGTCCACGTCTCTGGTCTGGACTCATTGGCGGGAATGGCTGCGACCATGAATACCTTGGGCGCCGCGGCCATGTCCGTGCCCTTGGCGATGCTGGCCCAGCGGCTAGGACGCCGAATGTCGCTATCGACCGGAGCATTGATAGCGGTACTCGGATCTGCACTCATTGTCACCGGTGCGGTATGGAATTCCGTCTTAGTTCTCTTGGTCGGCATGCTCGTCCTAGGGACGGCCTCGGCCATGAACCTGCAATCACGTTTTGCGGCTACCGATCTTTCCGATGAACGCACGCGGGGACGAGATTTGTCGCTAGTCGTATGGGCTACCACCGTAGGGGCAGTACTTGGCCCGAACCTCTTTGCCCCAGGTGAGGTGATTTCTTCCTCGTTGGGTCTGCCGACCTACACGGGCGGCTTCCTCATCGCCATGGCCGCCCAGATTCTGGGTCTCATTGTCTACTGGGCGGGCTTACGCCCAGATCCCATGGTGGTGGCATGGCAGCGCGCAGGGATTGCGGGAACCCGGATGGTTCGGCGCACCGGCGCAGGGTTCCGCCTGCTCCGCGAGCTTCCGGCGGCAAGGCGCGCAGTGCTGACCGTAGCGCTCAGCCACGCCTACATGGTTTCACTTATGTCGATGACGCCGGTGCATATGCAACATCACGGCGCATCGTTGACACTGATCGGATTTACGATCTCACTGCACGTGCTGGGCATGTACGCTTTCTCACCGATCTTCGGTTGGCTTACCGACCGTTTTGGCGCCGCTCGCATCGTGATGATTGGCCAGATGCTGCTCATTGCCGCGAGCCTTTGCGTCTGGATGAACCCGACGGGACATGCTCTGGTGACCGTGGCCCTAGGCTTACTGGGATTGGGGTGGTCGGCGGCGACCGTGGCCGGTTCGACCATGGTTTCAGCGGCGGCACCACTGGCCGAACGCACCGCGCTACAAGGAACCTCAGACCTCCTCATGAATTTGGCCGGGGCACTGGGCGGGCTCTGTGCCGGGCCGGTCCTTGCGCTCGCCGGGTTTGAGGGGCTGGCCATGATTCTCTTGGCTCTGGCCCTGATCGTTGTGTTCTTGAATCGCGATGTTTGGTCGCTGGGTCGCTCGGGCCAGAAGCTCATGGACAACTAAGGACAGGCGCACGGTCATTGCGCCGATGTGCGGAATGCTCTCAAACCTCCCGGACGTCCGTGGGAGTCTGCCAGCCTGTGTCGGCGAAGCGTGGTTTATCTCGGGCTCAATCTGGCGATGATTCGTTGCCTGACGCCATGCCCCACAGATTTTTGAAACCTGAGTCCTCGCGCAGAGTTTGGCGGTGTCGCTGTTTTTCAACCTAGCCGGCGTTAGCGTGAACGTGGTTCCGAGTCGCAACCAGGGAAGCGTTGCGCCATGGGAGTGACCGACGGTTAGCAACGTCGGAGTCTCGAGGAATCGATGGCGAAACGGATACGCAGGAGGGGAAGAGCAGATGACTGAGATCAACGAGCCAGAGAACCCTGACTCCACCGACACTAAGGACACCAACGAGAGCGCCGAAACGCTACGGCACAGCAGCGACAGCGGTGTGGCCCGGCACGGGAAGCGGGCAGAAAAACCGAAGGACGATCAGGCCACCGAGGACGATGATGAACGGTTTGACGCTGGATAGTTCGGGAGCGAACGCTAGCGGCACACGGTAAAACCGACCGGACCGATGGAGCCAGGCTTGTAGAGGGTGCAAGTTAGTCTCTAAGTCCCGGCGATCCACATATCGTTTCTACGCATTAAATAGGACTTGGCGTTTGCTACCTCCGTGCATGGAGGTAGCAAACGCCAAGTTTTTGACCAGACAGGTACCTGTCCTAGTCGTTAGGCTCGGATACTTCAGAAACCAGCTCGCCGGTCCCTTGGGTGTCGTAGTAGCGGGCAACGTCGGCCTGGGCCAGCATACCGACGAGTTTGTGCCCGTCGATTACCGGCAGTCGGCGTACCTGATGCCGTTGCATGGTTCGAATTGCCTCGTCGACGGAATCGTCGGCACCGATCGTCACCGGCTTGCCTTGAGCGTATTCGGAAACCTTGCGGGTTGAGCCGGCAACATCGTTGGCGACACAGTTCACCACGATATCCCGATCGGTGATGGTACCGGCAAGCTGATCGTCGGTCCCACAGATGGGCAACATACCCACATCGAGATCCCGCATGAGCTGCGCGGCGTTCTGGATCGTGTCCTGCTCGTTGACGCACTGTGCAGGAGAGGTCATGAGTTCGCGTGCGCTGACCATGGTTCTTCCTTTCGTTGGGTGCGGACGTGACCCACCATGGGCCACATGCCAAGCCGATTCAACGATTGCCAGCGTCCTCAAAGGCGCCGCGGGTCGAAGCTGGCAAGAACCTATTAAGCGTGTACCACGGGCATAGACACTGGTATCGGTAGAGGAACGCACCCGAGGGCGCTTGAGCAACCAGAAGGGATCACCGTGATGGGATTTTTGGACAAGGCCAAACACGCAATCAGCCAGACGGTGGAAAGCCTGAAGGACACCAACAGGCATGACCGGGACCAGGGCACAGGGGACTCTGTGCCAGATCATGCTGACTCGGTGCAGGGGTATGACCCGGAACTGGACGCCTCTGAAGATGACCAGTATGACCCAGAGGACGAGGAACGCGGCTAGCTGTATCGGGGGAGGCTTCGAATCCAAAGTGCGGCAGCTCTTCTTAGGCCGCGTACCGGTTTTGGTGATGACACGAAACCCGGTTCGGCTCGATACTCCGCTTAGCACTAACCGCGAGTACCGCACGGGCAATATCCGTTTCTCCGTGCGAATACACCAATGGAGAAGGAGTAGTCATGACCTTGAATAACTCAGAATTCGATCATGTCCGTAAGGATGAGGACATCGATGAACCATTGGACGGGCGTGATAGTCAGCCGATGCCCGGTTCACCGGACGCTACCGCCGAGTTGAACTCCGAAGACCCGCTTCGTGGAGTGGATCAAGTACTCGAAGAAAACGATCTCGACCCGCTGCAGCTGAACCCCGAGAATTTGCCCTCGGAGTCTGCAACCGGTGAGGCCCAGGCACCGGAGAGTGACTCCGATGCGGAGGCGAACCACCGCGCCAATCTTCCGGATCAGCGCGACAACCCGGATCACGAGTAGGAGCGGTGTATGTCGCGGAATGTTGCGGATACCTTAGTAGAGCGACTGACCCAGTGGGGAGTGACCCGGCTCTTCGGCTACAGCGGGGACGGGATCAACACGTTACTGGGCGCCGTGCGCCGGGCCGAATTGCCCTTTATCCAGGCTCGTCACGAGGAGTCCGCCGGCTTCATGGCGGTGGCGCATAGCAAATATGGGCTTGGCCAGTATGCCTTCGGTTCGAGCGCGGCAGATGATGCGCTCGAGGCAGGAAACCGCCCGGCTGTCGCGGAGGATACCCAGCCCGAAGAGCGTGGGGTAGATCTCGGTGTAGTGGCCGCTACCCAAGGTCCCGGCGCCATCCATCTCGTGAATGCCCTCTATGACGCCAAGCTGGATTCTGTGCCGGTGCTAGCGATCGTCGGACAGCAGAATCGGCCGGCACTCGGAAGCGACTACCAGCAGGAAGTCGACCTCAACGCACTCTTCGCCGATGTCGCATGCTATCGAGAAGAAGTCACCACGGCAGTTCAGCTGATGCCGGTGCTTGACCGGGCCATTCGTAGCTCCTTAGCGCATTCGGGGCCAGCGGTGGTCATTGTTCCCCATGACGTGCAGCAGCAAGAGGAATCGCTGCCAGCGGGGAAACATGCGCAAATCCCCACCTCTAACGCGTGGCGTCCATCGGTCACCGTGCCGGATGCCGAGGCACTGAACCGTGCCGCTCGATTGCTGGAAGATTCGGAACGCATTGTCTTTCTGGTGGGGCAGGGGGCACGTCACGCCCAAGAACAGGTACGATCGCTTGCCGAGCAACTAGATGCTGCAGTGGTCACAAGTCTGCTGGGTAAACCCTATGTCGATGAATCGGCGCCGAACGTCGCCGGGGTCATGGGGCATTTGGGGACAACGGCCAGTGCTCGCGTTCTGTCGGAGTGCGATGCACTACTTATCATCGGATCCAATGATCCGTGGACCGAGTTTTATCCGGAGCCTGGTGCGGCGCGTGCCATTCAGATCGATATTTCGGCGGCGCGGGTGGGCAACCGCTACCCGGTCGAGGTCGCCCTCGTCGGCGATGCTGGGTTCAGTCTCGAAGCGCTCAAAATTCGGCTCACACGACCCGCAGCAGACCGTGCGCTGTGGCGCGATCTGGTGGAACGGGAGGTACTCTCGTGGCGCACCTTGTGTAAGGAGCGCGCCCGGATGGCGGTCCACGGGGTGAACCCGGAAGCAGTCGTCGCTGAGCTTTCGAGCCAACTGCCGTCTGCGGCTCAGATTGCATTAGATGTCGGTAGCTGCGTGTACTGGTATGCTCGCCAGCTTCGCTTGCCGCCGGACGCCAGCGCGCAATTGTGTAGCACCTTGGCCAGCATGGGAGGCGGCGTCCCCTATGGTGTCGCGGCCAAACTACTCGATGACAAGCGGCCCGTGGTCGTGCTCAGCGGCGATGGCGGTATGCAGATGGCCGGAAACGCGGAACTAGTGACCATCGCCGAACGGTGGAAGCAGTGGGATGACCCAAGGCTAGTCGTCTGCGTCTTTTCCAACGGCGACTTAGCCGAAGTGAGCTGGGAACAACGTGAAACCGAAGGAGACCCGCGGTTCAAGGAGAGTCAGCAATTGCCGCGGTTCCCGTTCGCGAACTATGCCCGTATGCTCGGTCTCGCCGGTCGTGTCGTCACCGACGATTCAGACCTCGCCGAAGCTTGGGCATGGGCGCTTCAGGCGGACAGGCCTGCGGTATTGGAGGTTCATAGCGATCGTGATATGCCGCTGTTGCCACCTCTAGCCGATGAGCAGGTGCTCGCTAAGATGCGCGCGGGACTGGAAAAGGAAGCGAATAGCCAAGGTTTGGATCTGTTGACCGCTTATGTCGCCCTGGAGGATTCTCTGGAAGGGCGTTGAGCATCGCATTCGGGTTACTGGACGAACGAAAACACAGGCAACAAGCCCGGGTGGATGGCCCGTGAAATGGGTGGGACGCAAGTACTCGACGTGATCTGATGTCCCGCTGCTGTCGCGCCCTATCGATTGCAAATGCGCCTGACCCCACCCCCATCGATGGGGGCGGGGTCAGGCGCATTACGCTGGCTAGCCAGTTACAGCTCTACTTGTGGCGGGAGGGGACTGTCTCTGGTCGGCCGTATTCTCAACGCCTAATCGTGAGCGATTCTCCGAAGCGACAGTCCCGTCGCAAGTAAGCTGTCTGCTAATAATTCGCTGGTGGATCGGAGGCCGGGAACGACTCCTTCTCCCACTCTCGAACCGTCTGTTCCTCTTCTTCGGGTGACTCTTCAGTGCCGGGATTCTTCTTCTCTGGTTCCTGTGTCATAGGTGTGGCCTCCTTCGGTAAGTGGGCTTGCACGATGGTTCTCTTGCGTGATCAGTACAGGCCTATCCGTGGTGATCAGTTACGCGCGCTAAGTAGGTACATTGAGCGGGTTAGAGGAGGCTGCCTGGCGCAGCCATACTCTTAAGGTTTTCCTCCTCGAGTTCCATAGTTGCGGCGAGCCATTGATTCTGATGGACAGTATCCCGTGCCAGCAGAAACGAGAGTAGATCTCTCACGCCGTGATCATCTGTTTTGCGATAAAGCTCGGCGAGTTGCAAACGACCTTGCATTTCGGCGGTTGCGTTCGCCTTGAAGTCCACAATCAGGTTTCCGGTAGCGGTGATGTACGAACCACTCCATGGGTTTCCCGCGCCATCGACGGGACGCGCGCCGACTCCGGCTAAGACCGCCTGTTCAATATCCGTTCCACCAAGTACGGCCGAGACAATCGAGTCAGACTGCGCTGTTTCCTCCACGAAGTCCTGTGGTTCCGCCTCTGACAGCCGAGCAATCATGGTAGCTAGCATTTCGACATGACCGAACTCTTCGGTGCCAATGTCGAAAATGAGGTCCCGGTATTTGCCTGGCAGATGGGCGTTCCAAGCCTGGAAGCTGTACTGCATGGCCAACGTGATTGCACCGTATTGACCACCTAGCACTTCTTGCAACTTGCGTGCGTAGGCTGCGTCCGGATGTTCGGGCGTAGCCCGGTACTGTGGCTCTCGCTTATGGAAAAACATGGACCTCTCCAACGTTGAGGTTCTGGGGTATTGGGTCGAGACCGTGAACGGCATCGCACCTTCTACCCATTTCCCTATTTACCGTAGGAAACCGGGGGAGGATTTGAAAGTAAGGGCCTGAGATGAGCAGGTTACTCCAAGGTAACTTCGGTTCGGCTAGGGAAATGGCATCCTAAAGGCATGCCCCAGATTTCGAGCGAAAGCGAGTTGTTGAGATGGACCTAGAAGCGTTGCATCGACGCCAGTGCGAACTGGTGGAGTTGCTCGCCCGGACGGAGTCACCCATTGAATTGGCTCGGGCCAGTGGGGAACTGGAGAACTTAAATCGCCAATTAGAGCGTGCGCAATCGGCGGAGAAGGAAACTCCGAGCGCAGATTGACCCGAAAGGTGCAACGCGGTACTGAAAGCAACGCATGTGTCGCGCGCTCGCTGCGCGCTAGCCGATGTGCGTGTGGGTAGGTTTCATTGCCGACGGGCCGCGCCAGCATGTTAGCCTTTTGTGCCATTGTCGTTGTCTGGCAGGACAAGCGGCGTGTTGACGCCCCTTGGCTCACCGGTCCTAATTGAGTGTCGAGGAACGCTGCGTGGAGCAGCGCACTACCAAGTCCCTGGCAATGCGCCTGACGGTGGCAGAGCTACGAAGAGCCCTGGGAAATTCTGCAATGGCGGTACCCCACGGCGCGAACGACGGTTGGTGTGCCTCCGATGCCGCTCACCGCTCGAGAAGTAATCCACGGACAAACGAGCCGGGGAGTCGGCTGGACCTGAGGCCCGTCGATCGGGACGCTATGCAGCAAGAACTCGTGTTTCTTTCTGGAGGTGCCGGCGGGTGAGGCGATGTCGGACCAACGCTCTCGTGGCGCAATGCCGATAGTAGCGACGTGAAATTGCCCCGAATCGCATAGCCATGAGCGGTCTCCGGCAGAACATGACGTCAGAATTTAGCGGGGGCAACAGCTAGGTATTTAGACGGGACAAGGCGGCGTCAAACTTGGGCAAGCTCACTCAAATATATTTATTCCTAAAAAAGACAAAGATAGCTGGCACGGGCAGTGCCCGTGCCAGCTATCGGAGGTCATTGAGCCGGCTTAGTGGCTGTTTTTCCCGCCACGCGCCTTGGCTTCGGTGGGTTGAGCTTCTGCTCCTCGGCGGCCTGCTTCGCTGGGGTCAGCGCTGTTCTCTTCCCCGAAACTACCCGAGCTGGCCTCGCCGCCCTTCCGTGCTTGCTCCTCGGTGTCTTCCCGGTTTCCAAACTGTCCGGAGTTGTTCTCATTTGCCATGATCTTGCTCCTTCCATTGAGAGTCCTCACCCTTTGCGAGGAACACATTCTTTAACCTATGCACTGTGTAAACATACTTCTAGGGGACTGAGGGATCTCTAAGGTTGGAGTGAGCCGTTACCGAGAATTCAGCGGCTCAGGGGCATTGTCGGGTAGTAGCATTGCCGCGTGCCCGATGCGCTGGCTTCGGGATGCAACCCGTGGTGAGCTCGGGTTGCTATGGCCATGCAATAGTGTGTGGAAGCTTGAGTTGGTCCCGCAGTTTTATTCCGCGAGACAAGAGGAGTGGCAAGCGGACTAGGCCTGTACGGTGGCTCGACTTGTGAAGCCGCGTCGGCTCAGCATTAGAAGGCCACGGTCGTGTCTTCGAAGTCGATCTCGCAGAAAGGTTGGCGTCGAGGAAACCGCCAGGCTCGGTGGTGGATCGATACAAGATGAGGGTTGCAATATCTGCGGCATCTTCGATGAACCGGGGAGCCGCCCCTCGAACAAGGCGCGCGAGAGGGCTGCGCCAGACTCTGCGTTACTGAAGGGTGTGACGCGGCGGCTGTGGGGAGGGGATCTCGGGCACCTGTGTCGAGGGCTCGGGGAGAGCGAACCCCAGGCGAAGCTCAGTGGATTCGAAGCGTACGGCGCTGGTGCTAATTGCGTGCGCGATAGCGCTGAATTTCCAGCTTGCAATGCGGAACGTGTACGCGAACGATTGTGCGGCGGCTTGATAGAGATCGGCGACGGTTCTCTGCGGCGGCTCGGGTGGCACGATTCCTAAGGCCCGGTTCGGCAGGGAAACGTAGATAAAACGCAACTCGGCGGTCGCTGGATCGAGAAACGCTACGAGCGCAACATTCCCCTGTGTGGCGACAAGGCTCATGGCGTCGGTCAACGACTCGTGGCTCTGTGAAATAATAATTGGCATGCCCTCGGTCCACGCATGCGTTTCTAAGTATCGGCGTCCAGCGCGTGATCCGAGAAATTCCGATACCCGGATGGCTGTCGCGGAACGTACGTATCGTCCCGGCATGGTTCCTACTTTCTTGCTCGCTGGTTGGGCGTTGCACGAGGTAGGTTCGATTGGCTATCCCCAATGTCCCATCGCCTACACGGAGGGTTTGCGACAGACTGTGATCTGGCTCGCAATTGGAACCTTCACCATAAGCTTCTTGCCAGAAACTTGCTAGAGATTGGCAAGTTCTATCAGCTTGCGCACAGCTTTGCTCGGAAAGCCTCAATTGGCCATGGTGCGAAGCGCTGGCGCCTCGCCCCTAACATAACCGCTCGTCAGCGCGTTTACCCTCGTCATTGCGGAGATTTTGGGGATGATGGCTGAGCCTGGAACGCAACAGATCAACTGCTCGGGTGTGCTCACGTCCGGGGTCTGAGTTGGCCCAGCGACTTGCCCGATCTTGAACAGCGGTCGACGCTGCGACCAGAGACTCTGGCCGCAGCGTTCCTAGAGCTACTCCTGTTACCGCTTGGCTAGTGACCCGATGCGACAGCGGCCCGATTCATGATCAGCTCGGCGTTGATTGCTGCGCCTGCCATCGTGCCCGAGGCGGCGGCAGCCATCACCATATGCATCAGATTCGAGGTATTTCCGGCCGCATACACTCCCGGTATGGCGGTCTGTTGCATCTGATCGACCTCGATGAAGCGACCGACCGGATGCTCGGCGAGCGCCCCGCCTAGTCCTACATAGAGATCGGCGTTGGCCTCCAACCGGTTGGCAAGTACCAGAGCGTGGGCCGGCAAGGTTGCCCCCGACGCTAGGTGCAACATGCTGATTTGGCCACGGTCATCAACGTCGAGTCGTTGGACGGCATCGCGTCGGATCTCAATTGACAGGGCGGTAAGCCGCCGCTCGTCGTCTTGCGTTAGTTGTCCCGGGGCCTGCTCGAGATAGGTGACGTGCTCACTGGGCTGCCGAAACATCAACGCCTGATGTATGGACATCTCGCCTGTTCCGAGTACGACAATGTGCTCGCCGCGTACCTCATAACCATGGCAGTAAGGGCAGTGAAGAGCCGAAACTCCCCAGGCTTGAGCGATGCCCGGAATATCGGGCAATTGATCGCTGAGGCCGGTGGCCAACAGAACACGCTCCCCGTGGAAGGTGCGACCCGCCGCCCGTACCGTAAAACCGGATTCGCGGGTCCCCCGTAGGTTTTCGGCCCGTGCCTCGAGCCAGTGCGCTCCGTAGCCGATGGCTTCTTGCCGTCCTCGAGCGAGAAGTTCAAGTGGGCTCACGCCTTCCTGGCCGAGGACATTGTGGGCGTGGGCGCTGACGGCGTTGCGTGGGGCACCGGCGTCAATCACGAGTACGCGACGGAGGGAGCGGGACAGGGCGACGGCGGCGGATGCACCGGCTGCTCCGGCGCCGATCACGATGACTTCGTAATTTTCATTGAGTTCTTCTGGGATTGTTTGCATACCTCCACGCTACGCAGGCTTTGCGTAAAGGGGATATGATTTTGCGTATGACGCAAGAATTGGGTGTTGATGCCATTATTCGCCTGCGTATTCGGACGTTGCGGCAAGCTCGCGGATGGTCCCTTGAAGCCTTGGCCACACGGGCAGGTCTGACCATCTCGACTCTCAGTCGAATTGAAACGGGAAACCGTCGTATCGCGGTGGACCAACTTATCGCCTTAGCCCGGGCCCTAGAGACTACGCTGGATGAATTGACCGCCCCGGAAGACGCCGGCGAAATTATCATCCGCCCGCAGCCAGTCGCCGTGCCGGGCATGACCACTTGGCTACTCTCGGATGCCAAAGCGCTGAATGGAGTGAGTGTCACCAAGATCCGTTTTGACCCTCGCGAGGCGGAGCAAGAACCGGAGTTGCGGGTGCACCCCGGTAAGGAATGGTTTACCGTCCTCCTCGGGGAGATCAAATTGCGTCTGGGGGAGCGAGTCTTTCATATTCCCGCCGGGCAGGCCGCGCAGTTCGAAACGATGACCCCGCACTCTATTCAAGCTCACGGAGGGTCAGCGGAGATCCTGAGCATTATGGATCCCGCCGGGCGTCGCGCGCATAGCGATGATGGTTTGGAGAGCTAGGCAGGCGACCCATTCATTCGTGCTACCGAACTCAGACGTGTTTGAATGACACTATGAACTTTCAGCTACGTCGGGCGACTAAGGACGATGTCCCGTTCGCCGCGGCCACGCTCGCCGATGCTTTCGATTCTTACCCGTGGACACGGTGGAGTATCCCAGCCGATGACTACCTATCGCGGCTCGAACGACTCCAAGCCATCTACTTGTCGCATGCTATCGAGCATGGGCTTGTCCTCATCAGCCATGACCGCGACGGAATAGCGGCACTCCTGCCACCGGACTGCCCGGAACCAGATACGCAGCGGCAGGAAGAAATCGCCGAGCTGATGGGCGAGCGGCTCGAAATCGTGTTCGGAGCGCAGCTCCCGGCGAGGCCAGAAAATTCATGGGAACTGGCCACGCTTGGCGTGGCGAAATCCAGCGCTGGCCGCGGCCTTGGTTCCGCGCTACTGCGCAAGTCTCTGTGGTCCGTCGCTACATCGCCCTTTCCGCAGGTTTCGTTGGAAACCTCGGCCGCGCAGAATGTGCGACTTTATCAACGGCATGGATTCGTGATCTCGCAGTGCACCGACATCGAGGAGGGTCCTAGGGTTTACTCAATGCGGGCCGAACTCACCGATCATCGTGGGCTCGGCGTATAGACCATGTTCTAGGTTCAGAAGCCTCACCCGCTAACCGCTGGAGTGCCAAAAGCCGGCTCACGTATCGGATACGCTGGGACACAATGCAGCAATGAAGCAAGGAGGCTCATCGATGACCCACCCGGCCCCAGAAAATTTGGCCGACGAACTGGCCGTTGGAGATTTTTATTATCAGCGGCTCGGCGCCGGACGGTTTCGTTCCAGCATTCACGCGCAGGGTGCGTGGAATGAGCACGAACAGCACATGGGTCCGGCCAGCGGCATTCTGACCCATGAGCTAGCCAATTTTCAGCCCCGCGATGAGATGCGACTGTCGCGACTGAGCTTCGACATTCTGGGCATCATTCCCGGTGGAGAATTTGAGATCCGCACCCGTATGCTGCGCCCCGGGCGCACCATCGAACTACTCGAAGCCGAACTCGTTGCCGGCGGCCGCACCAGCATCATTGCCCGTGCCTGGCGCATTATCGCCGGGGACAGTTCAGCGGTCGCGGGAACCGACGATGCGCGGATCCCAACACCGGAGCAGTGCGTCGAGGTGGACATCACCAATATCTGGCCCGGCGGCTATATCCGGAGCCTAGAGATCCGTCACGCACCCGAAACCCGCCCGGGCCACGGGATCGTGTGGGTGCGTAACCCGCTGCGGCTACTCGATAGCGAAAGCACCAGCGACATGGTGCGGCTAATCGGCATGGTCGATACCGCCAACGGTGTGGCACCGCGCGCCACCCCTGGGGCCGGAAGCTGGATGTTCCCGAACGTGGATCTGCAGATTCACCTGTACCGCCAGCCACAGGGCCAATGGTTGGGATTTTCCACGAAGCAAGCGTACGGAGCCGAGGGCATCGGATTGACCTCCAGCGTGTTACACGATGAGCTAGGACCCTTCGGGCATAGCGAACAAATTCTGACCGTCCGCCCGTTGCAGCCCTAAGCCTGGGCCTGCTGGGAAGCCAGAATCCGTTTCAGGGCCGGCTTGGGCACCATAGTAAATCCGGCCTCGCGGTAGCTTTCCCGAGTGCACTGGTGCGCCCGATACAGCGCGTAGCCGCGCTTGATGAGGAAACCCACGGGTTTGCGACGCTCGGCGACATCCCGGGCAAAGCGGCGTATCGCGGTCAGCAATGCCGGTTCGTCGATAAAGTAGGCCTGCACGTGGCATCCGGCACGTTGTAGGGGTGCGAGCACCTGACTGAGGAAGATCCCCTCGGCGAGAATGGGGCCGGCACCGGAGATTTCGCGGTGGCCACTGTAGCTGGAGGTAGCGATTGAGTAGTTCGGTACCGTGGTCCGCCCCGTTTCGGCGAGTTCGATGAGCGCGTCCACCGCCGCCTGAAGATTCCATGTCTCCGGGTGGTCCCAATCGATCTGCCCATAGGCGGTGCGTGGAAAGTCGGTGGGGTTCCCATCCTCGCTGATTTCACGGTAGAACTCGTCTAATGGCAAATGTGGGTTGCCGAAACGTCCGGCGAGGTAGGATTTTCCCGAACCCGAAGCGCCGCCGATGAGAATAATAATTGGGGTATCGCTAGACACCCAGTCTATTATTCCGTATCCGTTCCGGGCCTAGGTCGCATCGAGGCGTTGCGCCCGACACGTACGCGGTCGCCGCACGGCGGCTAGGTTAAGCTGTGGGTATGACCTTGTGGAACCCTGAATCCGATGCAGCGCTGGACTTTCTCTTTGAGGAACCCAGCGGCGACCCGGTCGCCGATCTGGGGCGTGGCTTGGATTTATTGCGGCAGGTGCAACGCGGTGAACGGCCCGGGTTGCTGCGCTTTTACCGCCCAGATCCGACGTTGGCTTTCGGCCAACGTGATGTGCGGATGGCGGGATACGAGCAGGCCGTGGCTGCCAGCACGGCACATGGATTTGCTCCCGTGGTGCGCAAGGCCGGGGGCCGGGCCGCCGCCTATCATCGCGGCACGTTGATCGTCGATCATATTGAACCGCATAGCGAAGCGATCTTAGGGCACCAGCGCCGTTTTGAAGTCTTCGGTGAGCTCTACGCCCAAGCGCTACGCCGGCTAGGTGTCCAAGCTCGCGTAGGCGCGATCCCCGGCGAATACTGCCCGGGGGATTTTTCGGTGCACGGGCTACCCACAGAACTGTCGCGCAGCGCCGTTCCGGTAAAACTCGTGGGCACCGCACAGCGGGTGATCGCAGGGGCCTGGCTGTTCTCCAGCGTTTTCGTGATTGAGGATTCCGCGCCGATCCGCGCGGTTCTCGACGCGGTGTATCAAGCGATGGATCTCGAAATGGATCCGAGTACGGCCGGGGCGGCCGACGATATGGTGCCGGGGGTCAACGTCGAGGACTTTATAGACGCGCTCCTGAGCGAATATCGTCAGCACACCACGGTCAACGAACTGGTTTAGGCGCCGACGCGCTCGACGACTTCTTCGATGCGCGGGTTGGTCGCGGCGCTTCCGTCGGGGAAGATCAGGGTCGGAACGGTCTGATTGCCGCCGTTAAAGGACTCGACTAGCTCCGCGGTGCCCGCAACCTCTTCGATATTCACCTCGGTGTAGCCCACGCCCTTCTGATCCATGAGGCGTTTGAGGTTACGGCAGTACCCGCACCAGCTGGTGGTGAACATGGTGACGCTGCCAGCGGCCGGAATGTACTTTTCAAGTTCTGCTTGGTTGGTCATACTTCATTCAACCATTCAAGCGGCGCCGTTCTTCCCACCGTGACGTGTTGGTCTCGCCCGGCGCGTGGGAAGCGAGCCAACAACACGGTTTTGTGCTTACACTGGCCGCAACGCGTCGATCGGGAAGGCGAACGGTATGTGCGGACGATATGTGATGGCCAAGGCCATCGGCGATCTAGTGGCCGAGGCGGAAGCCGAAGCCGACGAGAACTTACAGCTACGTCACTCGTGGAATATCGCTCCGACCACAGATGTGCCGATCGTTCTGGAACGGGTGATCGATGGGGTGGTGCATCGACAAATACACGTGGCCCGTTGGGGATTGGTCCCGGGGTGGGCGAAAGACCTCTCCGTCGGAGTACGAGCCTTTAATGCGCGGAGCGAAACCGTGGCAGAGAAGCCCACCTTCCGCTCGGCGCTGAAGAAGCGGCGTGCCGCCGTGCCCGTCGAAGGGTACTACGAGTGGAAGAAGGAAGGCGGCACCAAGCGCCCCTTCTTCGTACACCGTCCAGCGGGCGAGCTGATCTTCTTCGCGGGCCTCTACGAATGGTGGAAAGACTCCGATGACTCGTGGATACTTTCCACCTCGATCCTGACCATGCCTTCGCCGCCGGAAGGGGAACCTGACGTGTTAGGGCAACTGGCCACCTTGCATGACCGGCTGCCGATTCCCATGGACCGCGCCATGATGGCCGACTGGCTTAACCCGGAAGCCGAGGATGCGGCGGGGATGCTGGACCGGCTCCGTGGCGAAGCCTACGCGGTGGCCGCTCAGTGGACGATGCATGAGGTCGATTCCGCGGTGGGTAATGTGCGCAATGATTCTCCAGCCCTCATCGAGCCGCATAATTCCCAGCTGTTCTAGGCACTGGAGTGTCTTTGGTCGCTAACCCGAACGCGGCAAGGATTCCACTGGCGACAGGACCAGCCACCGCCAAGAGCTAGATCCGAGAAGGAGTTCGCGTGCCAGGTGCACAAATAGTGCTGGCCGCCGGGCGGCGGCACTCGGTGGGGCTGCGCCCCGATGGCACGGTCCTCGCGTCCGGTAGCAACATGGACGGTGAATGCGAAGTGGATAAGTGGCGCCAGGTAATCTCCGTGGCTGCGGGCAATGTTCATACCGCGCGCAATACCGGCAAATCGCACACCGTTGCCCTGCGGGCTGATGGCACCGTCCTAGCCGCGGGCCTCAACTCCGATGGCCAGTGCGTGCTCGAGCACTGGCGGGATGCCACCTTCGTGGCGGCAGGATGGCGCCGGACGCTGGGGGTTAGGACCGACGGGACCGTCTACGCCGCCGGACGCACTGCCGAGGGTGCCTGCCAAGTGCACTCTTGGCAACAGATTATCGCGGTAGCTTGCGGGGACTGGCATTCGGTGGGTCTGCGAGCGGATGGGACGGCGGTAGCTACCGGGAATGACCGGCGTGGCCAGTGCGCCGTTGAGCGCTGGGAGGAGCTGATAGCCATCTCCGCCGGGTACTTGCACACCGTAGGGCTAAGGACTGATGGTCGGGTCGTGGCCGTAGGGGATCGCAGCTATGGCGCCTGTGCAGTAGCCGAATGGGAAGAGATGCTTGCGGTGGACGCTGGAAGCTATCACACCGTCGGGGTGAACGCCGCAGGAACGGTGCTTGCCGTGGGCGATAACAGTTATGGGCAATGTGAGGTGAGCCGATGGCAGAACGTGGTCGCCGTGGCCGCCGGCTCGACCCATACCCTGGCCCTCTGTGCGGACGGTACCGTGCGCAGCACCGAGAACAATGCCGAAGCCCAGGGCGCGGTGGCCCACTGGCCGCCCCTGCGGCTTCCCGGCACCGCATAGCCACCGGTTCCCGCCTCTAGCGGGAGATCTGCGCCCTTGCTTCGCGTCTGAAGGCGAGCGCGAAACCCACGGCACCTAGGCCCATGGCTAGGAGCAGTAGACCGATGAGCTTTGTGCCGCTGCTAAATGGACCTCCCTCGACTAACCCGACATCGATCGGCGCGTAACCGAACCAGCCGAAGCTTCTGACTTGGAGGGCATCCCAGAACAACACACCGCTGGCGATGAGCGTCAGGAGCAACCCGCCCCAGAACAGTGCCCGAGGTAGCTTCTGACCGCCACCCTCCATAGCGCGGCGGCGGGTGGCCGCAAGGATTCCCAGCCCCACGCCGAGCACGATCACGCCAAGGACGAACAGTAGCTCTCCGCCCAGTTGCCCCGGTGGGGTCATCAGGAATAGCTCTGGTGGGACCTCGGTTGACATCGGCTCATAGGTCCCGGTGTACACCACATGGGTGAAGGTATGAAACCACCAAACAATAGCGATTCCAGCGAGCGTTGCCAATGCACCCAACCCGCAGGTGAGCCACCCAGCTAGGCGGCGACGTGGTGGAAGTTCAGCGTTCGACATGGGATAAGTCTGTCATAACGTCGTGAAAATAGAAGCGACCGGCGTCGAACTGAGTTCAGTTCGACGCCGGTCGCCGCTCATTGCGCCGGATCCGTCAGCGGTTAGTGCCCGCGAGCGATCCATTCCTCGAGATGCGGTGCCTCGGCCCCGATGCTCGTCGAATCTCCGTGTCCGGTATGGACCACGGTCTCCTCGGGCAGGGTGAGCAGGCGTTCGCGGATCGAGTCGATAATGGTCTCGAAGCTCGAGTAGCTGCGCCCAGTCGCCCCGGGGCCACCGTTGAACAGCGTGTCTCCGCTAAAGAGCACACCCAGGTCTTCGGCGTAGAAGCAGGTCGAGCCCGGCGAATGCCCCGGGGTGTGCAAGGCGCGCAGGGTGGTCCCGGCAATTTCGAAGCTGTCACCGTCGGCGATTTCCTGATCGACCGCGCGCTCCTGACCGTAGACCGCTTCCCAGAGCATCGAATCGGCCGGGTTGAGATACACCGGAGCCTGCACCTGGTCGGCGAAGTCGCCGGCGGCGCGGATGTGATCGTCGTGTCCGTGGGTGAGCAGGACGGCCTGCACCTCACGCTCACCGATGGCGGCCAGGATCTTCTCCGGCTCATGGGCCGGGTCAATGACCACAACGCGCTGCTCATCGCCGATGAGCCAGACGTTATTGTCTACCTCCCAGGTGCCACCGTCGAGGCTGAAGGTACCGGAGGTGACTACCTGTTCGATCTGTGCAGTCATTAGATCTCCACCACCGAACGCAGCACGGTGCCCTCATGCATCTTGTCGAAGGCGGCCTCGATGTCCTCGAGCTTGATGCGCTCGGTCACGAAGGCATCCAGATCCAGGCGGCCGAGCTTGTACTGCTCGACCAGCATCGGGAAGTCGTGGCTGGGCAGGCAGTCGCCGTACCAGGAGCTCTTCAACGAGCCGCCGCGGCCGAACACATCCAGCAACGGGAGTTCGAGCTTCATCTCCGGGGTCGGCACACCAACGAGCACCACACGGCCGGCCAGGTCGCGGGCGTAGAAGGCCTGGGTGTATGTTTCCGGGCGGCCCACCGCGTCAATGACCACGTCGGCGCCGAAGCCGCCGGTGAGCTCGCGGATGGCTTCCACCGCGTCGACCTTGGAGGAGTCCACGGTGTGCGTGGCACCAAAGCGCTTGGAGGTTTCCAGCTTGTCCGGGTTGACGTCCACCGCGATGATGGTGGTTGCTCCGGCGAGCTGGGCGCCGGCAATAGCGGCCGCGCCCACGCCACCGCAACCGATCACGGCCACGGACTCGCCGCGCTTGATCTCACCGGTGTTCATTGCCGCGCCGATACCTGCCATAACGCCGCAACCGAGCAGACCCACGGCCGCCGGGTCTGCATCCTCGTCGATGATGGTGCACTGCCCGGCGGCCACCAGGGTCTTTTCAGCAAAGGAGCCGATGCCCAGAGCCGGGGAGAGCTCGGTGCCATCCTCGAGGGTCATCTTCTGCGTGGCGTTGTGGGTGTTGAAGCAGTACTTCGGCTCGCCCTTGGCGCAGGCACGGCACTGGCCGCAGACCGCACGCCAGTTGAGGATCACCCGGTCGCCGACCTTAACGTTGGTGACGTTCTCGCCGATCTGGCTGACTACCGCGGTGGACTCGTGACCCAGCAGGTAGGGGTACTCGTCGCCGATTCCACCCAGCTTGTAGTGCAGGTCGGTGTGGCAGACGCCGCAGGTGAGTACATCGACGACAACCTCCCCGGGGCCCGGGTCGGGGATCACGATGTTGACGACTTCTACCGGGGCGTTCTTGGCGCGCGAAATGGCGCCCTTGACTGTTTGAGGCATGAGCTCATTACCTTTCTTGTATGTGGATTAGGAGCGCTGGTAAGTTCCTGAACACTCCGGGGATGCTGGGTATGGCTTTCATGTGCCACCCGCCAAGTGCATGGGCAAGGATGATTGGCCGCCCAGCATCCCGCAACGGCTCGACCGCTGATTGAGAGATGCGAACCAATCGCTGTGTAATGACATGACGGCGCGGCTGTTGATCACGGAGTGACCCACCGGGCAACGGAAGGACACTAATCATGCCGCGACTGTGGGCCGGTATCGATGCCGGCAAGACCAATCACCACCTCGTAGCTATCGACACCGAGGGCAAACGCCTGATCTCGAAGAAATTCAGCAACGATGAAACCCTCATCCTCGAGATCATCGCAGAAGTCAATGAACTGGCCGACGGCGACGCGGTCACCTGGGCCACCGACCTGAACCGCGGCGGTGCTGCCTTGCTGATCGCGTTGATGCACGCTCATGACCAAACCCTGCTCTATATCCCGGGACGCACCGTGTTCAACGCGGCCCGCACGTACCGGGGTGATGGGAAAACCGACGCGAAAGACGCCGGAATTATCGCCGACCAAGCCCGCATGCGCCGGGATCTGACCCCGGTACGGCTGAGCGATGACATCGCCACGGATCTGCGCTTGTTGACCGCGCACCGCACCGATCTGGTCACCGACCGTACCCGGGCGATCAACAGGATGCGAGCCACGTTGTTGGAGTTCTTCCCCGGTTTGGAGCGGGCTTTTGACTACGCTAAATCCAAGGCTGCACTGACGCTGTTGACGGGCTACCAGACCCCGGAGGCGATCCGCCGACTTGGTGAGAAACGCTTGACGACGTGGCTGCGCAACCAGGGGGCGCGTAGCGCAGCCAACACGGCCGAACGTGCGGTGGCGGCGGCGAAGATGCAGCATACTACGGTGCCCGGCCAGGAGGCCGGGGCGAAGATCGTGTCCCGGCTGGCCACAGAGATCCTGCGCCTGCATGAGGACATCGATGATCTGGATCGGCAGATCGAAACCCGGTTCAGGCAGCATACCGATGCGGAGGTCCTGCTCTCGATGCCTGGGTTCGGGCCTCTGCTGGCCTCCGAGTTCCTCGCGGCCGTCGGGGGCTCGATCACCCAGTTCGATAGCGCGGATCGCCTGGCCGGTGTGGCCGGCCTGGCCCCGGCCCCGAGGGACTCGGGCCGGATCAGCGGCAATCACCACAGGCCGAAGCGTTATGACCGCAGGCTGCTGCGCGCCTGCTTCCTCGCTGCCCAAGTCGCGGCAAAGTGTTGCCCGATCTCCAAGGCGTACTACGAACGCAAACGCGCTTCGGGAAAGAACCACAAGCAGGCGGTTCTCGCACTGGCCCGCAGACGTCTGAACGTGCTCTGGGCGATGCTGCGTGACCATACTGTGTTCGGTCATGGCCTGGCCTCAACTACGGCGTCTGCCGCTTGACAACTTCATTGAGATTCATCCTTAGGGGAAAGTTTATGGATCGTTAGATGCTTCGATGCTAGCGGTCACCCTCTTCTACAGCTAGCTATGACCGCGTATTTCACCTAGAGATTCACGCTTTTCATCTGCAGGCGAACTTCTCCACGAAGAGTGTGGTGAACCCTGCAGATTCTTTGCACATTCGGCCTCTTCAGAGGGCTCTTAAAGGGTCCGGCGCGGCTGAGCGCGCGAGCTCTTTTAGCTCCCCGGCAGCGCCGGTGAGGCTAGGTCGATGGCCGGTGGTGTACCAAAGGTGTTCCGGTAGGCGGTGGGGGTGACCCCCAGCGTCGCGTGAAAATGCTGGCGCAGCGAGGCGGAGGTGGCAAAGCCAACCGCCTCGGCCACCCGGTCGATGGGCAGGGTGCTGTTTTCCAATAGGCGTTGCGCCTGTGCCACGCGTTGCACGAGGAGCCATTTGCCGGGGCTGATGCCCACCTCGGCGGTGAATCGCCGTGAGAAGGTGCGTGGGCTCATGCCGACGACACGGGCCAAGGTATTCAGGTCAAGCGGTTCGGCGAGATGACTCAGCGCCCAGTCCCGTGCGGGGGCGGTGCCTACCTGTTCGGGTTTCGGGACGGGCTGTTCGATGAACTGTGCCTGCCCGCCGTCGCGAAAAGGCGGTACTACGCATCGCCGTGCCACCTGATTGGCAATCTCGTGCCCGTAATCGCTGCGGACCAGGTGCAGGCAGGCGTCGATGCCCGAGGCGGCCCCAGCCGAGCTGAGAAAACGGCCGTCCTCCACGAAAAGCACCTCGGGCTCTAGCGCAACCTGAGGGAAGCGTGCACGAAAATGCTCGGCCACGCGCCAGTGGGTGGTCGCCCGGCGACCATCGAGCAGACCGGTGGCCGCGAGAATAAAGGCCCCGGTGCAGATCGAGACGATACGGCTGTGTGTGCCGATGCGGGCCAGCGCCTGCCGAAGCTCGGTGGAGAGCGTGCTGGGAATCCACTCGGGGTGTACCGCGCTGAGCACCACAATATCGGCCGTTTCCAGCAGTTCCGGCCCGTGCTCAACGGCGATGCTGAAATCCGCGGCACTGCGTACCGGTTTCCCATCGATACTGCAGGTGGACACCGTGTAGAGGCCCTCTACCGCCTCAAAGATCCTACTGGGGATGCCAAGTTCGAAGGGGTAGGCCCCGTCGAGGGCGAGGACCGCGACTCGAGTCGGCGACTGAGGTGAAGACATGGCAAGATCCTATCGAAGATTGTCATTCTAGCCACTATTGCCCAAACCCTAGAGCCGGGAGGATAGAAGCTATGAACAGTACAGTCATGATGAAAGTTGCCACCCAAGAGGTTGTTGGCGAGCCAGAAGTTCTTCGGATCGCCGAGGTTCCCCGTCCCACTCCACGACCGAATGAGATTCTGGTGCGCGTCCACGCGGCGGGGATCAATCCGACCGACTGGAAACACCGGGCAGGTGCGGGATTTCTGGGTGAGCCACCCTATGTTTTGGGTTGGGACGTCTCCGGAGTGGTGGAAGAGGTGGGCATCGGTGTCGCGCGTTTCCAGCCCGGCGATGAAGTATTTGGCATGATGTCCTACCCCTTCGGGCATGGCACGCATGCAGAGTACGTGACCGCGCCAGCTCGAGTTTTCGCAGCCAAGCCAACCACGCTCGACCATATTCACGCGGCAGCCCTGCCGCTGGTCTCGCTTACCGCGTGGCAGGCGTTGGTGGACTACGCGCAGCTCGAGGCCGGGCAACGTGTGCTGATTCACGCGGCGGCCGGTGGGGTCGGTCATGTGGCCGTCCAAATCGCCAAGGCCCGCGGGGCCTATGTGATTGGTACGGCTAGTGCCGCGAAACATGAGTTTTTGCACGACCTCGGGGTGGATCAGGCCATTGATTACCGGTCGGTGGACGTCACCGCGGAGGTCCGGGATGTCGATGTCGTGCTCGACACCATTGGCGCCGAGACCTCGGTCCGTTCATTGCAGACCCTGCGCCGAGGCGGTGTGCTGGTCTCCACGCTTCCGATCGGCTCCGATGACCTCTATCGCGAAGCGCAGCGGTTGGGCGTGCGGGCCGTGCGGATGCTCGTCGATTCCTCAAAGGATGATTTGGCGACGATCGCAGAGATGGCCGATGCGGGGTCGCTGCGCCCTGCCATCGCCGAGACCTTCCCCTTGGAACGTATTGCCCAGGCGCATCGGGCCGGAGAAAGCGGACACACCGCCGGCAAGCTTGTGATCACCATGACCTAGCCTGCCGCGCCCTAGTGTGAGAAAGCCCCGGTATTTCCGAGCTCGGGTCGCGACGTAAAGCCCGGGGTGGTGCAGAAAAATCTGCGCCACCCCGGGCTTCATGGCGTCGCGCACCGCCCACCGTGGCGTGCCGGCAGGGGTAAAGCGTCGGAGCGCCTCGCTAAGGTCGCTATCGAATCGAACGTGTGTTCGAATATAATGGTTTGATGGCAGTGAGGAGTCGAGCATGGGGATGTTCACCGAGGGGATTGAAGTAACCTGCACGCCCGCGGGCGTGCCGTTGCGCGTGCGCTGGCAGGGTCGCGACTATCGACTGGTGGCCGAACCGCACTGTTGGTTTGAGCGCCGCAAGTGGTGGGAGGAAAAGGTACGCATTCCCCGCGGCGCCGGAGCCGGGCTGGCCGACTATGAGATGTGGCGCTTGCAGCTCGCGCCGCTGCGTGGCCCCGGGGAATCTTTCAGTGTCGACGTGAGTTTCGACCCGCAAAGCACCCGCTGGCGTCTGGTGAAGACGCATGAGCACCCGCTGGCGCTGGGTGCCTGAGTAGGGCAGATGTCTTAGCTTCGAATTTTTGTTCTAATGGTGTTCTGATTGCAGGACAAAGGACACCGATGAGCTTCACCCACCTGAATGTCAGTTCGGCATTCAGCGCACACTATGGGGTTTCTACCCCCGCGCAGCTGGTCGCCGCGGCCGCCGCCGACGGGGCGCACGCCCTTGGGTTGACGGACCGCGACGGCCTCTACGGCGCGGTGAAACACGTTGCCGCCTGCCTGCAGCACGGACTAACCCCGATTCTCGGGGTCAATCTCGCCACCCTGGATCGAAGTGGAAAACCCACCGGGCGGATCATCCTGCTCGCCCAAGGGCATAGCAACGGGGCAGGCTATGCGGCACTGTGCCGTGCGGTCAGTGCGGCACACAGCGAAACCCCGGCAGCCATAGGCCTCACCCGTGAACAGTTGGCCCATGTGCTGCGCGGTGGCAGGCTCATGGTGCTCCTCGGGGCCGAATCCGATGTGGCAAAGGCCCTGGAAGCGCATCGCTATGCGCAGGCCAGGCAGGCGTTGGTGGGATGGAAAAAACTGGCCGGAAGCAGGCTACGGGTGGAGATCGCCTTACACCTCTCCGCCGATGCCGCCCGCTACAGCCTGGGGTATGCCAGCAAGCTACTGCGCTATGCCCATGAGCTGAAAATTGCGGCGATTCTGAGTAATGCGGTGCGCTATGCCGATGCCGACGGTGCGGTCACCGCCGATCTGCTCGACTCTGCCCGTGTGCTGGGAAGCCTAGCCGAGCTGGAGAGCGTGCAACCCAATGGGCAAGGCTGGCTCAAGAGCAGCGTGCAGATGTATCGTCTGGCCGCGCTCTTAGGCCGGGCCACCGAGCCGCGTTTCGGTCGTGCCCTACTGGCCGAAACCGAACGGGTCGCCGCCTGGGCGTCGCTGGATGAACGCACCGATTTAGGGTGGAAAACCCCGGTCATTCCCGAGGCCCACATCATCGGGATACACCAGCCGGCCCAGCAGGAACTCTCCGAACGTACCCATGCGGCCATCAGCAGGCTGCTACCACCGGAAGAGGCCGCAGCGGCCCGTAATCGACTCGCCCACGAACTAGGTGTGATCGAAAAGCTAGGATTTGCCAGTTACTTTCTCACCGTGGCCGAAACCGTCGGGCTGATCACCGAACTCGGCGTTCGGGTCTCCGCCCGTGGCTCCGGGGCTTCCTCACTGGTCAACTACCTACTGGGAATCAGCCACGTGAACCCGCTACGCCACGATCTGCTTTTCGAGCGCTTCCTCTCAGCCGAGCGCACCACCTTGCCCGACATTGACATTGACGTCGAATCGGCGCGACGTCACGAGATCTACCACCGGATTTTCGAGGCTTTCGGTGCCGAACGTGTCAGCCTGATGAGCATGCAAAACGCCTACCGGGCCCGTGGTGCGGTACGCGACGCCGGCACCGCCCTCGGACTTGAACAAACCACCATCGATGACATCGCCAAGCAGCTCTGGCGCTTCTCGGCCTCCTCCTTCCGCGAAGCACTGAGCGAAAAGCCCGAACTCGCGGCTCTGGCCGAACGCGTCAGTGACAATACCGACCTGCAGATACTTATCGATGCCACCGAGCGGCTCGACAGGCTTCCGCGGCATATCGCCATGCACCCCTGCGGGGTGATCCTCTCCGATGCCACACTCTATGACCGCACCCCGGTCCAACCCTCCGGGATCGGCCTACCCATGAGCCAATACGACAAACACGACATGGACTATATGGGGTTGATTAAGCTCGACATCCTTGGGGTGCGCATGCAATCGGCCATCGCATACACCTTGGCGGAGATTCAACGCCTGCACCCTAGCCGCACCGCTGTGGCCCGCGCCGGGGGACATTCGCGCAGTGACTACATTGACGCCGATGGGTTCATCGACCTTTCACGGGTTCCGCTCGATGACCCAAGCACCTTCGAGCTGATCCGCTCCACCCACACCCTAGGGTGCTTCCAGATCGAATCCCCGGGACAACGCGAGCTCATCGGCAAACTCGCACCCCGAGAATTCAACGACCTGATTATCGATATCTCGCTCTTCCGCCCCGGCCCAATGCAATCCAATATGGTCAAGCCCTACCTCGAACACCGGCACGGATTCGCCCCCGCCCGCTACCTGCACCGTGATCTGGTCCCGGCATTGGCCGAAACCCACGGGGTTACCGTCTTCCACGAGCAGGTCATGCGCATCTTGAATGTTATGACCGGCTGCGACTTCGGTACCGCCGACGATCTGCGCCGCGGGTTGGGCAACCCCAACCGTGAACCGGAAATCGAACGCTTCTTCCGCAGCCAAGCCGCTGCCAGCGGATACGAACCGCAGGTGATTGAAGACTGTTGGCAGGTACTGGCCGGTTTCGGTTCCTTCGGATTCTGCAAGGCCCACGGTGCCGCCTTTGCCGTACCCACCTACCACTCGGCCTGGCTCAAGGCCCACCATCCCGAAGCCTTCCTCGCGGGCATCTGGGAGCACGACCCGGGGATGTACCCCAAACGCCTGCTGGTTTCCGAAGCCCGCCGCATGAACATCCCCATCCTGCCCCTGGATATCAACCGCTCCACCGACCACTACCGGGTTGAGGCCATCGCCGAACCCACCCCGGCACCCGCCCCGCAAGTACCGCGTGCCCCGGGAAGCGTCCGACCTGGGCACTACGGCATCCGGCTGGCCTTCCGCGAAATCCACCAGATGAGCCAGCGTGAAACCGCGCGCCTGCTGGCCGGGCAACCCTATGACTCCCTGGCCGATGTGCGCCATCGCGCCGGGCTCTCGCGACGCACCTACCAAAACCTCGCCGCCCTAGGAGTCTTCGACTCTCTGCTGGCCGAAAATAACCGCGCCGATGCGATCGCGCACAGCCAATCGTTGACCCCGAACCACGGCATCCCCGCAAAATATCGTCCCGGACCTGGACAACTTGCCCTGCCACTGGGGCCCATCGACCACATTGCCCGTAGCGGCCAGCGGCTCAGTGCCGAGGAGATGGTGCGCACCGAACTGGATTTGATGCACCTCGATGCCAGCGGACACCTGATGAATTCCTATACCCAACCCCTCGCTCATCTGCCGATCACTCGGGCCACCGAGCTGCTACACCTACGTAACGGTAGCGAGGTCCTTGTGGCCGGGGTGCGCGTCGCCACCCAAACCCCACCCATGCGCGGGGGACAGCGCGTAGTGTTCATCTCCGTAGACGACGGCACCGGCTGTATCGATGCCACTTTCTTCGCCGATGTGCAGCAACATACCGGGACGCTACTATTCAACACGCGACTCCTGCTCATCCACGGCACCACCCGGCGCACCGGACCGCGCGGCATCTCTCTGCAGGCATTGAACGCCTGGGACCTGCACCAGCCCGAAACCTGGCCGGACCCGAACTACTTGCAAGACCCGGCACGCCCGCAACCCAGCTACCGACCACGCTCCCATAGCAGAGTCACTTTCGGCACAGGAGAGCTTGCCGCTCGCATGCGCGCCGAAGACCTCGACCAGCGCGGGGCCTAATGCAAAGTTTGGGCCGCAGCGGTGGACTACGTTTCCTCCAACTTTCTGGACTGTAAATGCTCAGAATTTCGTGGCGAGATGTATGACAGTTTCATCTGTGTGGCGATGCTCGCCGATTTCATCCGCGGAAATCGGCGAGCACTGTGTCTAGATCAGTGTGCTGGGGCATGCGTGAAAATGCTCCCCATAAGATGGCTCTGATTTCTCAGTCCAACTTATGGGGAGCAAATTAAACAGGATCCCGTAGGACCTTCAATGGTGAATTGAAGGGACCTGCTTATGCTTTCAACGCTGCAATCTCGGCGTCGCTGAGCGGCCGGGTGGAGTGCCCGTGCAGAAGCAGAGCCAACTGAGCTGAAGTTTCCAGTTCTTCAGCTGAATCCACGGCCTTGACTAGCGAATCGCCGGCCACGATACTTCCGTGGTTTCCCAGCAGGAGCGCTTTTGCGTGGAGTGAAGCTGCGTAGATATCTCGTTCCATGGACGGGTCGCCGGGCTTGTAGTAAGGGACCACAGGGATATTGTCACCGAGTCGCATTACAAGATAGGGAGTGTGCGGCACCAGTTTCGGATGCCCGTCGTCTGCCAGACAGCTCAGCGCCGTGGCGTGCACCGAATGCAGGTGCACGATTGCACCGGTGTCCGGGCGGGCCTGATACATGGCCCGGTGCATTACCACTTCCTTCGATGGAGCGTCTCCGTCGACGTGGTTGAACTCCTCGTCGAGTAGCGAGAGACGTTCCGCGCGCAACCGACCCAATGAAGCATTGGTTGGGGTCATCAGGAATCCGCCCTCGACACGAACGCTGATGTTACCTGCGCTGCCTACAGAGAATCCGCGCTGGAACAGGCTGGCAGCCAGTTCGACGAGTTCGATTCGGGTCTCGTGATGATTCAAGTTCGGCCTTTCAGGGGACTGGAGGGTTAGTTAGACGAATAGGTCGGCTACGAGAATGGCCAGGCCGCAGGTAGCCCACGCGACGGTCGTTGGGACCGACCAGGTCATGATTTGACTCTTAACATCCTTGACTCCGAGCATACGATTAACGACCCAGAACAGGCTGTCGTTGAAATAGCTGAAGACGAGCGCGCCCAGCGCCGCAGCTTGCGCGGCCAGAACAAGGTTGACGTCAGGAATCTGGGCTAGGATCGGGGCCGACAGAGATGCCGAAGTGATAATCGCGACCGTGCCGCTTCCCTGGACAAGTCGGACCATGGTGGCGATGAGGAATGGAATCATGATGGCAGGTAGCGGGAGTCCGGCAACCCACTGTCCGATGTAGTCGCCGGTGCCGCTTTCACGTAGCACTGCGCCCAGCGCACCACCTCCACCGGTGACAAGCAGGATGATGCCTGCCGATTCGATGCCCTTCTCCATCTCTGCGAGTACCGATCCGCGATCCTGCTTGCGTGCCAGTCCATAAATGGCGAACAGTACGCCGATGCCGACGGCGATCACCGGGTTACCCACAAAAGTTACAGCGCCTAGTACCGATGCTGGGACCAAGTTCTCATTTGCGGTGGCAATCGAGGTAACCGCCGTATTCAGGAAGATCAAGGCGATCGGAACGATGATAGGCAGTACCGACAGGGTAAGAGAAGGAAGATTCTTTTCCCGTTCGGCAGCGAGTTCGGTGAATTCACGGAATGCGTCTTGGGCGTTGGCTGGGTTCTGCTCGGTAGCGCCTACGCTTACGGCAGACTCGACTGGTAGCTTGGCCTCGATGCGCGGTCCAACGAACTTTGCGTAAAGAGTTACGGTGACCAGAGCTGGGATGGTCAAGAGCACACCGTACAAAATCATGTCACCTACCGAAACACCGTAGATTCCAGCTGCACCCAGGGGACCGGGGGTAGGAGGCACTGCATGGTGCGTTAACGCCATGCCACCAGCCAGCGCGATACCTAAGGTCAGTTTAGAACGGCCTGAACTGGTGGACAACGCCTTCACCAGCGGGGTGAGGATAACGAACGCGCTGTCGACAAAGATGGGAATCGAGATGATGTACCCGGCTACGGACATCGCCCACTCCTCGCGCTTGGTACCAAGCCAGCGAATAAGGGTGATAGCTAAGCGTTCGGCTGCGCCGGAGACTTCGAGGATTCGGCCCATCATCACGCCGAAACCGACAACTAGGCCGATGGTTGACAACGTGGAACCGAATCCGTTGGTGATTGCCTTGATCGCATCTGCCGGAGCCATGCCTGCGGCGAGAGCAGCGATCGAGGCGGCAAAAATCAGCGCGAGCAGTGCATGGACCTTGGTCTTGAGCACGAGCAGAATTAGGACCGCGATGGCCAGGACCAAACCGATGATTGCGCCGGGACCGACGGATGCGGCCGCAGCTTGCGTCGCAAAAATCATGATGAACTCCATTGTTCGGTTGTGAGGTTAGCGAGTGATGAATTCGTCGCGGTACTGGGCGACGACCTCGTCGAAGTTGTTGTCGGCAGTAAACCCGAGGGCGAGAGGACGGGAAACGTCGAATGCACCCGGCCACGAGCCGACGATCGCGTTGATTCGCTCATCGAGTTCGATACTGACGAGGTCACGGGCCTGCTGGCCGCCGACACGGGTCAGGCTTTCGAGCATCTGCTGAACGGTCACGGTAAGACCAGGTACGTTGAGTACACGCCAGCCGCCGAGCGCGGTGCCTTCGACTTCGAACGCGTGCACGAGGTTCGCAACGGCGGTATTCGGGGAAGACAGCCACATCGGAGTATCGAGCGGTACAGGTACCACGGAAGGCTGCCCGTTTAGAGGTTCACGTATGATCCCGCTGGCGAAGGAGGAAGCCGCGGAGTTCGGTGCCCCCGGGCGCACGGAGATGGTTGGTAGTCGGCAGATGCGAGCATCAACGAATCCCTTGCGGCTGTACTCGTTGACCAACAATTCACCGATGGACTTGACCACGCCATAAGTAGATTCCGGTTGAGTCGCTAGGTTCTCGGGAACGACATCGGGCATGGTGCCACCGAATACAGCTAGGGAACTGGTGAAGACGAAACGTGGAACCGCACCGCTTGCCCGTGCTGCTTCGAGCAGTGCGCGAGTGCCATCCATATTGACGCTCATGGCCAAATCGAAGTCTTCTTCCGACCCTCCACTGAGTACAGCGGCTAAGTGGAAAATGCCAACGGTTTCGGCGGTGACCAGTTTGTGCAGAATTTCTGGATCCCCAATGCTCCCACGCACGGAGGTTACACGAGGGTCTTGCACCGGGCAGGGTCCTAGATCCAGGGAAACAATGCTGTCGAAATCGACAACCTGAGTGCCGAGGTCTTTTGCTTCGAGCAGGCGCGCAATGACGCGGCTGCCGAGGAAGCCGCCACCGCCGGTAACAATGATGTTCTTCATCGGGTAGTCCTTATGAGGTGATGTGTTTAATGTTTGGGCGCCAAGGTTAGGGTGGCGCCGAGAGTCCGGATCTGATCAGCAGCCGTGACGGGCAGGTCGGAATCCGTGATGATTTCGACGAAGTCGCCTAACGCTATGGCTCGTAGGCTGGCAACTCGGCCGTACTTGCTGCTGTCGCTGACCAGATAAGTTCGCGATGCTGCTCCGAGGACGGCACGTTTCACCGAAAGTTTCGCGTCAGAAGGCACCGTAATGCCGCGCAAGTCGAACGAAGAGGTCGACATGAACGCTGCATCGATGTTGAACCCCGCGATGGCGCGCGCGGCGAGTCCCCCCTCGGCGGAAAGGTTGGTTTTGTCTAGCGCCCCACCGGCAAAGAAAAGCTCTGCCTGACTCTGTTCGCTGAGCAGGGTGGCGATCGCTAGATCGTTGGTGATGATTGTCAATCCCTCGATCGAGGCCAGTTGTCCTGCGATAGCCAGAGTTGTCGTACCAGCATCTAAGTAGAGAACGTCGCCAGGTGAGACTCGGGCGGCCGCGATGTGTGCGATGGCCAGTTTTTCTTCGCGTCGTAAAGACTCCTTGGCCACATGTGAATCGTCGAGCGAAAGACGCTGTGGCAGACTTACACCGCCGGGAACAGATACCACGCGCCCGGCTTCCTCCAACTGGCGGATGTCGCGGCGGATGGTCATGTGTGAGACGTCGAGTTCTTCAGCGAGATCGTTGATCGCCATGGTATGACGTTCTTCGACCCTGCGGAGGATGCGCCTTTGGCGTTCTAGCGGAATCACCTCTAGGCCCCCTTATATTCGTTGAGCCAGCCCAGCCCCTGCACGGTGCCGCTGGCCGGGCGATATTCGCAACCTATCCAGCCATCGAAACCCAAGGCATCGACCGTCGCTAGTAACCACGGGTAGTTGATTTCGCCGACGTTCGGTTCATGGCGTTCGGGAACTGAAGCGATTTGCACGTGTGCGACTAACTCACGGTGCTTTTCGAACAAGCGAGTGATATCTCCAGACATGATTTGAGCATGGTAAAAGTCGAACTGGAGGCGGACATTAGGCCGATCAATGCGTGCGATGAGTTCGGCAGCTTGTGGCACCGTGTTTAGGAAGTACCCTGGCATGTCACGGGAGTTGATCGGCTCCAACAGGAGTTCGACATCTCGTTCGGCGGCGGCATCGGCTGCCCGCCGCAAGTTTGCTACGTACAGTTCGGTAACTGCATTGGTAGCCGGAGCGTTGCCAGCCATCACGTGGACTCGTGGACATTTCAGCGACTCAGCATAGTCGAGGGCCAACGCAATGGATGAGTCAAAATCAGCTTCGCGTCCCTCGAGAGCAGCAAGCCCACGTTCCCCAGCATCCCAATCACCGGGATACGCGTTAAAGAGCGCCTGGTCTAAGCCGTGCTTGAGTAACAACTCGGCGATTTCAGATGCCTGGTAGTCATAGGGGAAGAGATACTCCACCCCGGAAAATCCATGCGCGGCTGCCACCTCGAATCGGTCGAGAAAGGGGAGCTCCGTGAAAAGCATTGAGAGGTTTGCTGCAAATTTCGGCATTGAGATTACCTTCGCTTTCGAACTGTCGGCTACTGTTGGGCTTCGGAGAAGAAATCGACCGTGCCGAAATTTCCCGACTTCAATGCCAGATCAATGGAACCGTTCAGCGAGCGCACCCAGGGGACCCCAGGAGCGATAGTTGGGCCAACTTCGAAGCCATCGACCTTCAGCGCAGTGGTCACCGCTCCAGAGGTTTCGCCACCAGCGACGATCATTCGTTCGACACCGAAGTCGGCCAGTGCTTCGGCGAGCCGACCGAAGAAGCCTTCGATGACCTTACTTGTGGTTTCCGCTCCATAGGGCTCTTGGAGCCGTTGCACTTCTTCGGGCCCACTGGTTGCGTAGATAAGAGGCGCAGCACCCTCTGACGGTTGCGCGGCGAACCATTCGAGGACTTCTTGTACATAGCCCTGTGGCGCAGTGACCAAACGGTCCACATCTACCGCGAGGCTTGGAGCCACATCACGATAGGCAGCGACTTGCTCGTTGGTCCGCACCGAACACGAACCCGATAGCACGACTGTACGTCCGGTCTTAGCAACGAATTCATGAGAGTCGTTGGCGCTGCCGGAGCGTAAAGCGGAAGCCAGCCCACCACCAAGACCTGAACCGCCGGTAAGCAAGCGCAAATTACGGGTAGCTTCCCCCAAAACGTTCAGATGAGTGGCATTGGTGGCATCGAGCACTGCATAGCGGACACCTTGCGAACGCAATTCCTGCAGCCTTGTTTCGACTGCTTGGGTGCCAGCTTCAACAGTATCGACGTTTACAATCCCGGCGCGCCCTGATGCCTGCCCCTCCATCAGACGGACAAGGCTGGAATCGCGCATAGGAGTCACGGGGTGGTTGCGCATGCCCGACTCATGCAGCGGTACTCCGTTGACAAAGAGATAGCCCTGGTATGTGGTACGTCCATTGATAGGCAGGGCCGGGCACACGACGGTGAAATCTTGTTCTAGGGCTCCTAGTAGCGCGTCGGTCACCGGCCCTATGTTGCCTTCAGTAGTGCTATCAAAGGTCGAGCAGTACTTGAAGAAAAACCGTTCAGCTCCGTAGTCTCGCAACAGCTCTAATGCGGCAAGTGACTGACTGATGGCGTCGCGAGCTGGGATCGAACGGCTCTTGAGGCTGATGACCACTGCCTGAACATCAGCGGGGAGGGCAGGGTGCCCGGTCAATCCATTGAGCTGAATCGTCTTCAGGCCGTTGGCAACCAGAAAACTGGCGATGTCAGTGGCTCCGGTGAAGTCGTCGGCGATGACGCCAAGCTGTACAGGCATGGATACCTCTCGTGAACGCGGAGAAGGTCCGCAACGTCGTTGTTTCACAAAAATTATCACATGTTCACACTATGGATCAATGGTCTAGGTGGAACATTCAAACTTCACCGACAGGTGCGGGTCCGACGTTCACAAAAGTTCTCACAAAGGTGCGACTCCTCACCACCTGTTACTCACAAGCCCTCAAGGAAGATTGGTGGAGGCAGTGTGAAGTATTGAGCATTGCGCTTGGGGGCGAAGAAATGGCCTGCTTTCAATTTGGGTGCAGCGCTTGTGGGTGTTGCGTAAAGCTGCATGGAGCTATGGCAGAAATGGTGACGTTGGCTCGCCTAGGGAAGTTGGCCGCATTGAGTTATCGCCTGGTTGCGCGACAAGTGGCGTGACGGCATCTTTGTTTCCGGCGAGAGGGGATGGTCGGGATGTGCTTTCACCAATGGCGCATGCCGGATCCCTGGATATAGGTATTGCTGACCGGAAGTGCGCGGGTGGGTGCTGTCCATGATTCGAATACATTTTCGATCATGGTGGGTCAAAGCTCAGCCGAGGCTGGCGCTCGCCTACGCATCATCATGAGCGTACGCGGAGCCTTACGGGGAAACTCCGAGCTACACCGAGGACACATGTCCATCCGCGTCGATGACAAAACTCGGGTTATGCACAAAATCCCACCGGAACCCATCCGGGTCAGCCACGCAGGCGCTCATGCCGCCCCAAGGCTGACGCGTAGGCGCGGTAATTGAACTTGCCCCCGCCTCCAGCGCTCGCCGGTAATGCCGCTCTACCTCATCATCGTTCCGCACGTTATGCCCCAACGACACCGGGGGAGCCAATGGCCCATGACCAACCTCCCCATATTCCGAAGGCATCTGCCGCACATCCCACAGAGCCAACATCAACCCGTGCCCGGCCCGCACGAAGGCAATCTCCGCGCTCGCCGGTTGCACGAGGGTGAATCCAAGGCCCTCCGTGTAGAAGTCCAGCGAGCGTGCTACGTCGCGTACTCCGAGGGTTATGGCGCTAATGGTCGGTGGGGTATGGCTACTCATACTTCCAGCCTAAAAGCCGCACATCGATCGGGGAAGAGCTTCGGATCCGGCTACCTGGAGACGCGGAGTCGGTCTCAGAATAAGTTCATCGCCCACGACCGCAACGGGCCGCAGGCGATGAGCCAATGCGCTGAGTTCCCCGCCGAGGGAACTGCACGGCAGTTATAGGTAAATCCACTGCTCCTGCCGAAGTGTAGAGCGCTGCTCGTCCTTCCTCCGCCGAAACTCTGCCGAGTGTGCAAAAGGGGCGTGGTGTTGCCGTGCTTCGCTATGCGAAGTCTTGTGTGCGGGAGAGCCGTGCGTAGCACGGGTTTGATGGGTTGGTGCCGTTGTTTTCATGATGATTTCTCCTTCGAGGTGCGAGGTCTTCGCCTCGCTACGTGGTTGTTCGTGATTGAGTGTTGCCGCCGGCATGGCATCGTGGGGCGTTGGTTCCTGCCACTGGTCGGGCCGGGGGATGGTGCGTATGGGGCGGCTACCCCAAGCGGCCGCGGCGGCAAGTGCTACCAGCGCACCGAAGCACAGCAATGTGGTCGACAGGCCGAGCAACTGCAGTCCGAGCCCGGCAAGAATTGGGGCGAGCGGCGCGGCTACCAATGCCATAAACAGCAGAATCGAACTGGCGCGGCCGGCGAGTTCGTGTGGCACCGTCGCCAGGAAGTAGCCTCCCACCCCAGCGTTCAGCGCCGGGACACTGAGGAAAGCCAAAGCCAGCATGGTGCCCATCCACCACAGCTGCGTGTTCAGCCCCATGAGCACAATGCCTGCGGCCAGCATGCTCAGACAGCTGCAGGCCAGTAGCCCGGTGTGGAAGCGTTCAATAAGTCGGCTCGCAAGTATCGACCCAAACAGCATCCCCACACCCATGGCGGTGGTAATAAGTCCGATAACCCACGGCGCTTCGCCGCGTTGCTGCAGCCCATAGATCAGCGTGGTGCTCATTCCTCCAGTGCCTAGGTTGATCAGCGCGGCGATCAATAGCAGGATCCGTAGTCGCCGGTGGCCAAAACACCAGCGCAGCCCGGCGAGCACACCGTCGCGTACGCCGCCGGCTTCGACGGCCGAGCTCTTCGCTCGTGCCGCGCGTAACGGTGCCCGCAAGGCGCGCCCGGCGCCTGCCGCGATGAGCTGCGCCGCGGTGATGCAGAGCAAAGCAAGACCCGCACCAAGACCAAGTAGCGCTCCGGCTGCCGGGGCGGCCAGGAGCGCTAGACCCGAGTCCCTAGCCTGGTTGGCAGCCATCGCGCGTCCGAGCTGATCTGGATGCACCACATCTTTCAGTGCCGCATTGGTCGTTGACCCGAAATAGCCCGAGCGAAGCTCCATGGCCACGTGGGCAACGCTCAACACGATGGCAGTTAGCGAATCGACAAAGGCCAGCAGGGTGAGGGTTCCGGCCAGTATCGCGCCCAGCAGCGAACCAAACACAATCATGCGTGCGCGATCCCGTCGGTCGGCCATGGCCCCGCCAGCCAGCGTCACCACGGTGCGTGCGGTGAGCCCCAGCGCGGCTAACGCGCCGGCCTGAGCGGGGGAGCCGGTCGCTGCCAGTAGCAACAGCGGTATGAGAAACGCGTAGAAATTTCCGGCAAGCAAAGCCGAGGTGTCGGCCACCCACCACAGGCGGTAAGAACGCTGGGTGTGTAGGGCTGGTCGAGGCGTTGGCTGCGTGAGGGGCGGGACTGGGAGCGAGGTCATATCCTCACGGTAGACCCGCAACAAAACTTGCGCAATAGAATTTGCGCAATATTTTTTGGGCATTGCTATGCTGGGGGCATGACCCGGCAAGAAGGCAATATCACGCTGACCGCACCGATGCTGAAAGCCATGGCCAATCCCTTGCGGCGAAAAATCTTTGACGCCCTAGGTGCCATGGGTTCCGCCCGCGCCTCCGACTTGGCTGAACTTCTCTCAGTGGCGGCCAATAAGGTCAGCTTCCACCTGCGTGAACTAGCCAAGGCTGAACTGATCGAGGAGGCCCCGGAGCTGGCTCGGGATAAGCGCGACCGAGTGTGGCGTACCGCGGCCAAGGGCTACACCACCGGCGAACCTGCCGAGCGCCCCAGTGCCGAGGGGGACTCCGCCATGAACGCCTATCTCGATCAAATCGCCTACGATGAGCAGCGCCGGATTGCGGCGGCTTTGGCACACGCTAAACGTCACTACGCTTCGCCGGAACTCGGAGCGGCCAAGGCACTTCTCAGCACCAGCAACTTGATGCTCACCAAAGATGAGGCCCAAGCTCTCAACGAGCGCATCGAGGCGCTAATTCCAGCGTTCCGTGAAGAGCTCAAGGCCGGGGAAATCGCCAGCGCCCAGCCCGAGAGCGAACGCACTCTCTGGCACTTTTCGGGATTGCTCTCCGCCGACGAATTGTTAAACGAGTCACAAGAGGGTTCCGATGCGGCGCAAAGCCCGAAGTGAACGCGACTTACGCAGGGTGCTGAACTAAACTGGGTAATGGCTGGCTGCGGTCAAGGTATGCCGCAAGCTATGAAGCCGTGAACCAATGAAAGGTAGATCCGATCACATGAGCGAACAGCTGACTCTCACCATCGATGGCGAGCAGGTACAGGTGGACGCGGGAACGACCGGTCTGCAGTTCTACGCCAAGAATAATGACGTGGTGGTTATGCATGTCGATGGCGTACTGCGAGATCTCTCCCGCGAACTAGAAGCAGGAACCACCGTCACCAAGGTCACCATCACCGACCCCGAGGGTCTGGAGGTGCTTCGTCACTCCACCGCTCACGTGATGGCCCAGGCTGTGCAGCAGTTGCGCCCGGATGCCAAGCTCGGCATCGGCCCGTACATCACCGACGGCTTCTACTTTGACTTCGACGTGGATGAGGCCTTTACTCCCGAAGATCTCAAGCAGCTGGAAAAGATGATGCTCAAGATCGTCAACCAGAACCAGCTGTTTGTGCGCCGCGAGGTCAGCCCGGACGAGGCCAAGGCCGAAATGGCCAATGAGCCCTACAAGTGCGAGCTGCTGGCCAAGGCCGACTCGGATGACACCTCGGGTGAGGGCGTGACCGTGGAAGTTGGCGCCGGGGAGACCACCATCTACGACAACGTTGATCGCAAGAGTGGGGAGGCTGTGTGGAAGGACCTGTGCCGTGGCCCGCACCTGCCCAACACCAAGCTGATCAAGAATGCCTTCGCGTTGACTCGTTCGGCCGCCGCCTACTGGCTGGGTAGCGAGAAGAACAAGCAGCTGCAGCGCATCTACGGCACCGCCTGGCCGACCAAGGACGACCTCAAGGCCTACCAGGAGCGACTGGCCGAAGCCGAGCGCCGCGATCACCGCAAGCTCGGCGCCGAGCTCGACCTGTTCTCCTTCCCCGATGAGTTGGGATCCGGTCTGCCGGTATTCCACCCCAAGGGCGGCATTATCAAGCGCGAGATGGAAGACTACGTGCGTGACCGTCACGTGGCCGAGGGCTTCCAGTACGTGGGCACCCCGCACATCTCCAAGGACGGGCTGTTCCACACCTCCGGGCACTTGCCGTACTACGCGGATACCATGTTCCCGGCGCTACATATCGACGAAGAGCGCGATGAAGATGGCAACATCACCAAGCAGGGCCAGGAATACCGACTGAAGGCAATGAACTGCCCGATGCACAACCTGATCTTCCGCGGTCGTGGTCGTTCCTACCGCGAGTTGCCGTTGCGCCTATTCGAATTCGGGCACGTGTACCGCTACGAGAAGTCGGGCGTGGTCCACGGGCTAACTCGCGTGCGCGGTTTTGCCCAGGACGACTCGCACTCCTATGTCACCAAGGAGCAGGCGCCAGCCGAGGTCGAGCACCTGCTGAACTTCATGCTTTCCCTGCTCAAGGACTTCGGCATGGACGACTTCTACCTCGAGCTCTCCACCCGTGATCCGGAGTCGGATAAGTTCATCGGCACCGATGAGCAGTGGGAAGAAGCTACCTCCGTGTTGGAACGAGTTGCCACCGAATCCGGTGTCGAACTTGTAGCCGACCCGGGTGGCGCAGCCTTCTACGGTCCGAAGATCTCGGTTCAGGCCAAGGACGCCATCGGCCGTACCTGGCAGATGGGCACCGTGCAGTATGACTTCAACCAGCCGGCACGCTTTGGTCTGGAGTACCAGGCAGCGGACGGTACCCGTCAGGAACCGGTGATGATTCACGCCGCCAAGTTCGGGTCCATCGAACGCTTCCTCGGTGTGCTGACCGAGCACTACGCCGGCGCCTTCCCGGCATGGTTGGCTCCGGTGCAGGTGCGAGCCATTCCGGTGGCCGAGGCCTTCAACGACTACCTCGACGAGGTTGTGGCAAAGCTGCGGGCCGCCGGGGTGCGTGTGGAACTCGACGATTCCTCGGATCGTTTCCCGAAGAAGATCCGCAACGCCTCGAAGGAAAAGATCCCGTTCGTGCTCATTGCCGGTGGCGATGACGCGGACGCGAATGCCGTGTCCTTCCGCTTCCGTGACGGTAGCCAGGAGAACCAGGTGCCCGTTGAGGAAGCCATCGAGCGTATCGTGACGGCCATTAAAAACCGTTCGAACGATAACTAACGCACGATAGAACAGGGGAGAGGCCAGTATGCAGTACCCGGACGACGGGTCGGTGACCGACGACTTCGAGCTCGCTGGTGTACCCGATTCCTTCCAGCGCCTATGGACCCCGTACCGCATGGCCTATATCCAGGGCGGACAGGGTCAGGTTAAGGATGAGTCGAGTTGCCCGTTCTGTGCCGGACCGCAGCGTAAGGATGAGGAGGCGCTGATCGTCCATCGCGGTCAGACCTGCTACGTCATTCTGAACCTCTTCCCTTACAACCCGGGCCATCTGCTGGTTTGCCCCTATCGCCACGTGCCTAACTACACGGATATCACCGTGGAGGAGACCGCGGAGATGGCGGCGCTCAGCCAGCAGGCCATGCGCGTATTGCGTAAGGTCTCCGGCCCGACCGGATTCAATCTGGGCATGAACCAGGGCGAAACCGGTGGGGCCGGGATTGCGGCGCACCTGCACCAGCACATCGTGCCGCGCTGGGGCGGCGACGGGAATTTCTTGCCCATCATTGCCCAGACCAAGGCCATCCCGGCCACGCTCTCGCAGGTGCGTGATCAGATCGCGGAGGCCTGGGAAGCGACCGAGTAGCGCATTCTGGGCCACATGAAGGCTGGTAGCAAGTCTCGACGACGGCGGATCCGAAAAATCGGGTCCGCCGTCTCGGTGTTTAACGCTCCTTTTACTCTTGCCGGGCTTCTCGCAAAAACCTTGGCTGAGTAGTGCTTTTGCATGTCACTAATTGTTACGCGCAAACCCGAAGCCGGGTGACTAGTCTCCTAAAGCCAAATTATGACGCAATAGATCGGGGAATTGTTACGCGGCACCATAGCATTGCTGGGGTAGCAACAATCGCCGCGCAGCGAGGCGCGCGGTGTTCGAAAGGAAACATCCAACTCATGTCTAACCCAGCTGAGGGTCAAGGAAACTTGGTCGGCTCCGATCGCGTGAAGCGTGGTATGGCCGAAATGCTCAAGGGCGGCGTCATCATGGACGTTGTCACCCCCGAGCAGGCGCGCATCGCCGAAGATGCTGGCGCCGTGGCCGTTATGGCCCTTGAACGCGTTCCTGCAGATATTCGCGCCCAGGGCGGCGTCTCGCGCATGAGCGACCCGGACATGATCGACGGCATCATCGACGCCGTCTCCATTCCGGTGATGGCTAAGGCACGTATCGGTCACTTCGTCGAGGCGCAGATCCTGCAGTCGCTCGGTGTCGACTACATCGATGAGTCCGAGGTGCTCTCGCCAGCCGACTACGAAAACCACATCGACAAGTGGCCCTTCACCGTACCGTTCGTCTGCGGCGCCACCAACCTGGGCGAGGCCCTGCGTCGTATCAACGAAGGCGCAGCCATGATCCGCTCCAAGGGCGAAGCCGGTACCGGCGACGTCTCGAACGCCACCGGGCACATGCGCAAGATTCGCGCCGAAATTGCCAAGCTGGCCGCACTGCCCGAGGACGAGCTGTACGTAGCCGCCAAGGAGCTGCAGGCACCGTACGACCTGGTCAAGGAAATTGCCAGCACCGGTAAGCTGCCGGTCGTGCTGTTCACCGCCGGCGGCATTGCCACCCCGGCCGACGCTGCCATGATGATGCAGCTGGGCGCCGATGGTGTCTTCGTTGGCTCGGGTATCTTCAAGTCCGGCAACCCGGCGCAGCGCGCCGCAGCCGTCGTGAAGGCCACCACCTTCTTCGACAACCCGGATGAGCTGGCCAAGATCTCGCGTGGTCTGGGCGAGGCCATGGTAGGCATTAATGTTGCCGACGTGCCCGTCCCTCACCGCCTGGCAGAGCGCGGCTGGTAAACAATTACCGCCTACGGGCCCACGTCACCGGGATTTCGGTGGCGTGGGTCCTTCTTTTCATAGATGCTCAGAGGCTAATGCTGTGGTCTAAGATAGGTATCCGTCGATGCTGCAGTTTGGTGATGGTATGTCCGTAAAGAAATTTATGGGTCGGTTGGCGAAACTCGTGGGCTACCTGTGAGCAAGGGGCAACCACGGTTTCCTGCGAGACGTCGACGTGGATTGACCTTTTGAGCACTTTCACTGTTTCAATACATGCCTGCATAACGTCAATGTCACGCAACGTTAATCAGACGCGTCACAACAGACCGAGACGTCGCTTCGGTTCTCGACAGTTGCGAGTCGGACAAGAGCCGCTATTTTCTCCGATTCCGTGAGGGCAAGCCTGCGACTCGCAGACCGAGACATACTTCGCGACATCTTTCTTCACATGGGGCGGTATATACAGAAGTGGGACGAGCTTCGAAGCTCTGTACGTCAATGTGAACGTTAAATCGGGATACTTCGCCCGGTCGCTGAATGCCTATGGCTACCAGGGCCAGCCCTGCCTGCGCTGTGCCGACAACGGGGTGGCCTCCCTGATGCGTCGGAACGCGTTCACGGGGCGCTCGTCCGACACCTGCCCGGTGTGCCAGCCGCGGCCGCGCAGGCGCTGACGGTTCCTGCAAAGTTCATCCCGATGGCCGTGCCTGCGGTCCGGCGACCGCCCGGCGGTCGGTTGGAATGCCTAGGTAGCTAGTGGTCATGTGGCTGGTTCTGCGGCTCTCGCAGCGCGGATGGCCGGCGCGACGATCACCGGCATTGCGCGACGTGGCAAGTATCTGCGGTTGATCTTGAGCGATGAAGACGCGTTGCTCGTACATTTATGTACCATTGCTCGGCACACGACACGTCGCCACAGCGGTCTGTTGGCGGCCATGTAGGCCCCTGGCGAGGCCGCGTAACTTTACCAGGACAGCTAGTTGGCTCCGGTTACCGCCGGTTTTCTCGCGAACCCAGCCGATGTGAACGACAACCTGCACGAGCCACCTGACCGCTTCCGCCGTCCACTCGTCGCGGGTCAAGTACAGCTGGTGAAAGGTGGCCCCGTCGTTCCGCACACCTTCGAGGTTGCGTTTCGGAATCAAGCCTCTGCCCAAATCATTATGCTTTTCATGACCCCCTCAGGGTCTGGAGCCGTGGGGTAGACCTGGAGTTCCAAGTAGCGCTCGTGTTCGATCGGCAGTGGTCCAAGCGGGTGTTCCCGAAGGCGGACAACGCGGTGCCCAGCATTCAGGATCGCTTCACTTTTCCTCGTGTCCACCTCCTGCTTGTTCCTATGCCAGTAACTGCCGTCGTATTCGATAACGAGTGCCGACCGATCTGCAAGCTTTACCGTAATATCTGGTTGCCAGGTGCGGGCGGTGCTGCCCTTTCCTGTTGCGATCCGCTTTCCTGATGTCGCATTGCCAAATGCCTCCTTTGCTGCCGCGTGGTAGTCGAGCTCAATCTTCGACTTGCCATGCTCGCTGCATTCTGGACAAGTGCCGCCTTTTGTCCTTGAGGCCAGTGCCATCGTGAAGATGTGAGCCGGATCTGTGGAGCAGACCCATGTCGGCGTGATGACGTTCGAGCTTGGACGGACCTGCCAAGCGGTCATTGGATTGTCGGGGCTCCACTCTGCTGCCAGGTCTGGATGATGGTAGGCAAGGCTGTCGAAGATGGAGCGGCACACGGGGCATCTGAGTGAGGACGCGTAGGACCTCGACTTAGGTGTTTCCGCCCAAGTGTGACCGCACTCGTGACATAACCAGGTGACCTCGCGCTTCGACGTCGGTGATATCTTGCGAATGTCCAAACGAGCATTTGCGGTGGGGTGCCACTGAGAGGCGGTTTCTGGGTCCAACCGCATCATCTCAGGTTCTTGCTCAATCGCTATGTCCGTAGCGGCTCGAGTGTGATCACTACGGCAGTGAGGGCAGCCGGACTTAAGGAAGGTGTAGGGCGTTATACGTGGGTGGTGACCCTTGGCGCAGACGAATCGGCTCAGAGGGGAGTTTTGGGTCACGGACACCTGCCTGGGGTCTTGCTCATCTGCCCAAGCAGCAAGAAGTTCGGGCACGTCGCAGACCCGGAGGTTGGAGTAGTAGTCCAGTTCCTTCTGGTGCGCTGCGCGTTCCTGCTCTCTACATGCAGGGCAAGATGGATATAACTCAGCCATTCTTCGAACAGACTCGATGAAGTGGTGGTCACATTTAGGGCATACCCAATGAGCTCGCCTCGTTGCCCGTATTGTCGCTGTTGCCAGTAAATGAGGATCGTTGAGTTCGTGATCCCACCAAGCAAGAGCCGCGCTGTTTGATTCCTTGAAGAGGTTCGGTTTCTTGGAGGCGTTGGCGGTTGGTGCCGATACGCTCTTCTTTCGTATTCTCCGCTGGCAGCTACAGCCCGAGGCGATGTCGCTGGGGCGCTCGGCAGATAGCCGCTGACAGTACCGGCAGCGTACATGATGTGGGTCTTGACCGAGAGCCGGACTGGTCAGAGGGCCAAGATATTCGTAGCCATTCTCGTCAGCGAGCTCCTGCACTTGGGATAGGTCTGCGGGGACACGCGGACCCCACTGCTCACTGTTCTCCGCCCACTTTTTCCAGTGGCAAGCACGACAGACACTTTCCTCGGGGGCATAGAGAGTGAGTGCGTGGTCCAACGTGTAGTGGGCCTCGCACCCACATGTCAGGCAACGGGTGAGCGTGAAGGTGGTCAGCTTTTGGATCGGCTCCAGCGGCTCGACTCCCTTTTGGCGAAATCGTTGGGCTGCGTGGTCTTGACACCAGGCTGGGCGCTTGCTGGCTCCCCATGCGGCTTCGGCGTCGCATAGAGGTTCATCGCAGGTTCCTGGTATCATCATGCTCCTCTTTCAGGTCGCAGAGTTCCTGTCATTATAGGGGCTCTTCAAGAGGCGCAGACAGATTCGAGGCCTCCGCGGTATTACTGGCGGAATGGTTGTAGCAGAAGGTGTCAACTTGGTTGGGTCCTTGGATAGGAGTCCGGCGCTTATGTGAGTTTCATGTCCGAGAACGGACACAGAAGGAAATTCACGAATCCTGGCACGCAGACACACCCCTGAACAGGTCATCGCTAAGGTCCGTCAAGGTCAGAAGATGCTCAACGACGACCACCCGATGCTCGAGGTCATCAAGGAGCGTCAGACCACTGAAGCAACCTGGTACCGATGGCTGAACCAATACGGATCCGAGAAGAACGCCGAGTACACCAAACGGACCAAAGAGCTGGAGAAGGAAAACACCCGGCTCAAGCGTCTACTGGCCGAGAAAGAACTAGCCCACGATGTCCTGAACGAGGTGGCGAAGGGAAAATTCTGAGCCCCGAACCCTGACGCCGTGCCGTGCGTATGGCGGTGGAGAAATTCGGGGCGTCCGAACGATTCGCCTGCAAGGTCATCGGGCAGAACCGGTCCGCGTTCCGGAAGAAGAAACCCGACATGGGATTCGAGAAATCACGGTTGCACACGGCCCTGCGAGAGCTCGCCAGTAAGCATCCGACGTGGGGTTGGCGCAAAGGCCCGCGGGCACTTGCTGGCCCGCCCGGAGTGCGATGGCGTGGCGCTGAACAAGAAACGGAGCCGCCGGCTCTGGCGCGATGAAAGGCTCACCTGTAAGCCCGGGGCACGGAAGAAGCGGCGGACCGGGCCCGGCGCCGAGGAGCGGAAGCGTCTCACGGCCCAGTACCCGATGCATGTGCTCAGCTTCGACTTCCAGTCCGATGCGACCTCCTGCGGCCGGTACGTGCGGTTCTTCAACGTCATCGACGAGTACACTCGCACCGCTTTGGCGCTCATCCCGCGGCGCTCGTTCAAGACCACCGATGTAGTCGCGGCGCGGGAGGGCATCATCGCCGAAACGGTATCGCACCGGCCTACGTGCGGTGTGACAACGGGCCTGAATCCACCGCTGCGGCTCTGATTGAGTGGTGTGACACGACCGGGGTTCAAACCGACTTTATCGATCCGGGATCACCGTGGCAGAACGGCTTTATCGAATCGTTCAACGCCCAGCTCAGAAGGGAACAACTCTCCGGAAAAATCATGGACACCATGGCCGAAGCAAGGTATTTGGCTGAGGAATGGAAGGACATCTACAACCATGAACGGTCCCATGGATCCCTGAACGGTATGACGCCGAACAAGTACTGGGAAACCTAGATGCAAGAACACCGATTATCTATCGCATAGACGCTGGACTGCCAACCGAGGCCCAACCAGAGAGCCGTCGAGCCGGCTGTTCACGAGTATCTGTGAACGAACTTTACCTGCCTTTGCGAGAAGCTAGACTGCCCAGATTGATTATGCCGCTCTTACGGCATCGACCGAAGGGACGGTCGCTTGTCGACTTGCAGCGGCAGGGTAGCTCTCTGGACTGCTCGCGCTCTACGGGTCAGCCTCGCTGCCATGATTTTAGCCACCGCGATGGCGTCGCCTCCAGAAGTGGACTCGTTCAAGTTGTATTACGGCACCTTCTTCGCCGACGTGTCAGTTCCACAGCGTTTGGCATGTCTAGCTGATAAATGTTTGTTTACTCAGCAGTTTGTTTCCGTTGTTGTTTTCATCTTTGGGCCCCTGTAACTTTGAGCGCAACGACTGGCTGGGTCTGATGCCGTGGCCTAAGATGAGCATCCGCCGGTCGTGTGGTACAGATATGGACGTCGGCAATGAATTTCTCTCCTGGCGGGTCGAATTCGCGCGCGCTGCGTATGACGTGTAACGGGGGGCTGCCAATGATACTTCGACGGGATTGACCGTTTGAACATTTCCTCCGTTGCTACACGCGTCTGCTCAACGTCAGTCTCATGAGAGCGTTATCAAGTGTCTCATTTCAGACCGGCAAATTGCCTCGGGCTTTAAAAGTATCCCCTTAGACGAGAGCTGTTGCGGTATCTACTAACGCGACGGTAAACCCTCCGCTGGCCAATACAATTGGCAGGCCGATGCATGGTTAGTCTGATTTTTCTCCAACATAGGGAAGCTTTTAAACGGAGGTGGGACAAGTTTCGAAGTGTTGAACGTCAGCGTAAAGGTAAATTCGGACAATTTTGTCCGGACCTTAATACACTTTGGGTTTGCTGGGCAGTAGTGCAAACCGTGCGTGACGCCGATCAAGCCACTTTGCCCGCGTTTCCAGTGAAAAGGGTCGATGTAGTCCGAACCGGAAGTGAAGGTATGAATATCAGCAAGGTAGGCTGAAGCATTGATTTTCAAGTGAAGAGTGGTTGCAAGGCCTCAATTGGGCGATGGCGGTGCACTCGGAGAGTAAAATTAGGTGCTCTCGCATAATCTAAGGAGTGGACGTGGAACTTATCGATGAATTTATCGAAGAGTACGTGCGAGAAGTGGACTACTGGGAAGCTGTTGCAGATACAGTCCGAACGATGCTAGAGACTGAGTTTGCTACGTCTGGTCTACGAGCTATCGTCACGAGCCGAGCTAAATCCGTAGAACGTTTGGAGGGTAAGTTACGTGCCCGAAACCAAGCTCAGGCATATGAATCAGTTGCCGAGATGAGGTTAGATATTGCAGATCTTGCAGGCGTTCGCGTAGCTCTCTACTTTCCAGGACAAATGGATGAAGCTGAACGAATAATCGAGTCTCTGCTCGAAGTTCAACACAAAAAGTCCTTTCCTGAGGAAGGGAGCGGCTCGCAATCCGCGTCGGATAGATCAGGGCATCTGCAAAGATTCTCTGGATATAGTGCCAAGCATTTTAGGGTTCACATTCCAAGATCAAGTTTGAACCCGGGACAACTGCGATATGCGTCGGCTTTGATAGAGGTCCAAGTGGCATCGGTCCTCATGCATGCTTGGTCGGAAGTTGAACACGATTTAATTTATAAGCCCTTGGCTGGTGATCTATCCGCGTCAGAGTATGCGTTGCTGGACCAACTCAATGGATTAGTGCTTTCGGGCGAAATTGCGCTGGAGCAACTACAAAAGGCAACTGACCAGAGAGTACTTAAAGCTAAGACGCCGTTCCGAGATCATTTTGAACTTGCGGAGTTTATTCGCACGAGACTTGCTGATCTTGGTGCGGATCTAACTGAAGCGACCTTAGGCCGAGTTGATGTACTGTTCAAGTTTCTGGCGGCTGAGGCTTATGCCACTGCGGCAAAAGTTGAGCCTTATTTAGATTCTGTGGAGGAAGATCTTGAGCTTCGTCCAGTGGCGGATCAGTTGGCGGACTTAATGCTGTCGGAGAGCGGTGAGCGCTATGATGCTTATTTGAAGGCAAGAACGGAATCTCGATCTCGCGCACTTCCATTCAAAGCGGCAGACCTGACTAGAGATCACGATGCGGTGTTCCAAGTAGCTGTCGTTCGATTCATTACTGAATGGATCCGCCTTGAGAAAGCGATTCGAGAAAAAGATTCCTCGGAGATTAATAAACTTCCCATTAGGGTATTGATTGATCGAATGATAAAAAATGGTTCACTTTCTCGAGCTCAAGGTAAAGAACTGATGGACCTAATGAACCTGAGAAATCAAGTTGTGCATGGAAGAGTCGGTTCCGTATCACCCGAACGGCTCGAAGAAGCCGCAATACAGACTCGGGATATAGTCGATTCTCTCAACCTAGTTGATAAGTAGCATCGGAAAAGATAATCGTATTGTTAAATGTATTGAGTCTGCGTTGGCCCTGCCGGTCGCATAAGGAATACCTCCGGCAAGATCCTCATGGATATCCAAGCAAAAGCAATACCAGGCACCGAAAGTTGAATGATGGCTGCTGGGTGCTAATCGCCTAGCTTGCCGATGTGATCACGTCCTGCATGCAAGTGGCCGTACCTCAAGGCACTCAAGACAACGCAATCCACTGAGCGCCGGACGGGGAACTCGCTCAGTCTGTTGGTCATGGCTCTTCCTCTCGTCACCATCTGGTATGACTTCACTGGGTGAAGGCGCGCGTGTGGCATCTTGTGATTATTTCACGGTCGCTGGTGGTCCACACCCGTTTGTGCGGTAGACGTTCACTTGGGGATCATCTCACCTGCTGGCCCGGAATCTGACTGAACCTTAATGCTGTACCGTCATTTAAGCGGCTTCAGCAAGTGAGGGCAATTTCTTCGTGCACTCGGTTGCGCATCCAGAGCAAGCATGATTGACCATGGACCGAGCCTGTTGACCATTGAAACTCCTGAACACTCAGGGTGTTGCAAAGACCGATAGAACCCGCCATCGAGCGTGCTACCCGATCGTTGCATCAGCGCTATCCAATACGCGCATAGGTGCTTCCAGATACGTCTGCTATACGTCCGCTGCGATTAAGTGGTGTTCTGTAACCGCTACGGTGGTTTCGAGCACCAACGGCTTGTGCCTAGCACTCACGAACGAAATCTGTCCCCGGGTGTCACAATTCCGGATAGTTACCTCCTACTTGTTCATCGGTTTAACTACGTCATTCTTTGGTTTCTTTATCTTGAACCCAACGAAGGAGATTTCGTTTGAATGGACAACGATCTTATCTAGGTCGGTTACTGGTTCGAACTCACCGTTCGCTTTTGCCATTTTGAGAGGGACGCCTATCGTAATAGACGCTTCCTGGTCATCTTCGACACTTGCAGTGTGCCCTAGAACTTGCCCTTGAACCCTTGAGCCGTCTTTTAGATAGACCGTCGCACGCACTACAACACTGGCATCATATTTAGTTGCGTTGAGGTCATAGTCCAGTGCAAATGTCCAACCAGCTACCTGAAGTATCGACTCAGGACCCGTAGCGCGCCTGCGTATATGTCCCCACAAGTCGTAATGACCAGCCGTAGCAGTGACACAAGTGGACGCTACGAGATAGAAGACTAAACACGCAAGGAATGCTCGAGGCTCGCTTAATAGGACAGTTTTCGGGGCGCGGAAAAACTCATCTACTTTATCCCCGAAGTCCGTATTAATGATTGACAGCAATAAAGTTACCAGCGACGCGAAGGCAAAGTTAACCAAGCTTACTGTCAGTACTATCGAAGTCTCACGGAAGCTCGAGAGCTTTGGTACGGCTTTACGTCGCTCTACTTCGTATACGTATGCCAGACCTGGAAGTAATAGTACGGCGAAAATGACTACGGAGGTAATAGTTGTTGGCATTCCTTGATTATGATCTAAAAGCACGAAGAGTGATCAATCGTTAAGGAGCGCCTTACATGTCGTCCGCAGAACCATTTTTCTCGAGTGATAAGAAGATCCAAGAAATACTCGAAGGAAAAGGGTACCAGCCGCGCAACGTGCTCGACCCTAAGGACTTTGAAGATCTGTTTGAGGATGACAACGACGATTAAAGTTTCGCTCATCCACTACTAAGATCAGTTTACTTGAGCGCTAGCGCCCTCGAGCAAATAAACATCATAAAGTTCTCCATTATCAACGGACTTCAACCTACGTACTACCATCGGGTTGTCACCTACTTGTGAAGGGGTGACAACCCGTGGCGAAGACCTCCAAAGACTCGCGTGTGGTGCATCGAAACGCTAAGGGAGGTCGCTTTGCGACCAATTAGATATGCAAAGAAGCATCCATCCATCCATCCATTACTGTCGGGGGAAGAAGTAGCTCTCGGTACGGCTGACGAAGCCATGTTTCGTCAGTTACTTAGTGCTAATTGCATAGCTGACATGCTAAGCCCACTTTCGAAGAATATCGTGGGCCCACTCTTTCGCATTGTCAGGTCTAGTAATGTTAGCCGGCACCCGCGATACATGGTTCGACACGGAGCTGCACGTCATCGCCAGATACTTCAGCAAAGCGCCGACTCGTACAAAAATTAAATTGAGACGCCGAACGCTGACACCTCCGCGCTTGGCATGAGCTTCAGCTTTCGCCGAAACGACCGGTCAGCATTTCACAGGAGACGACAGTACGTGAGTCATGATTCAACACTGATTCCGTGGTCCAGCGGCCATTGGACCCATGCCCCGGCTCAGGCCGTTGAGCGAGGCACAGACCTACTGGTAACGGCAGTGGAAGGTAGCGACGCATGGCGGCATACCTCCTACGGTTTTGTGCACGAGAGTGAACACGCGTTACTGGTTCCCTTTGCGCAGGATAGCGCCGTGGAGGTCGAATTCACGGCGGCGTTCTCTCAGCAGTTCGACCAGGCCGGCATCTTCATCAAAGTCAGCGACGCGCACTGGATTAAAGCGGGTGTCGAGTTTGCCGATGGCAGTGCCCAGTTGGGGGCCGTGGTTACCAATGGAGCCTCGGACTGGTCGTTGGCGCCCGTACCGGATTGGACGAACCAGCGTGTGCTGATCAGGGTCAGCAGATCTGGTGACGCACTGAGCATTCGCGCCGGTGTGGCCGGCGGTGCGCTGCAACTGGTGCGGGTCGTTCCCTTCGCGCCTGAACTTCATGCCCAGGCGGGGCCGCTGATCTGTGCGCCGAGCAGAGCCGGACTGACCATACCGTTCCATTCTTGGCGAACGACCCCTAAGGACGCGGCGCTTCACTAGCCTGCCTGGTTCCAGCGGTCCACGCCGTTCCTCGAGAAGCGTGAAGCTCCGCGACGAAGCGTTGAGGGATGAGGGGGTGCCAAAGCGGCGCCACACTCCATACACTGTGCGAATGGGCGAGATTATTTACGATGCGGCCACCACCCTTAACGGGTTCATCGCCGATGAGGAACACTCCCTGCAGTGGCTCTTTGACGCCGCCGGGTCCGACGGAGAACCGCCGCCTGGATTGATGCCGGAGAACCCAGCGGTCTACGTTATGGGTGCAAATACCTACCGGTGGTTGCTCGATTACCAACCGATGCTCGATGAGCCCGAGCGTTGGCGTGAGGCCTATGGGCAGCGTCCCTGTTTCGTCTTCGCGCACGCCGCTTTGCCGGCCCCGGAGGGAGCCAATATCCGGTTCGTCAGCGGAGACGTCGCCGAGCATCTCGATGAGATCCGCGAGGCCGCGGCGGACGGCGATATTTGGGTGCTCGGTGGCGGGGCATTGGCCGGCGAGTTTCTGCGCGCCGGCGCACTGGACCGCATTTGCCTGAGCATTGCTCCGGCGGCCCTGGCGTCCGGGGCGCCACTACTGCCGGTCACCGTCCCGCCGGCCCGGTTGCGGGTCGAAGAAGCCAAGATCATCGGCCCCTTCGCCCGTGTCGAATTTCGGGTACTGCCCGCGGTTGAGCAACGCCCGAATTCGGCACTCTAGCGCACCGGGCCCGGCGCGCGGCGAAAGGCTAGGACCAGTTGCGTAGCACCATATGGCGCCCGCGACCGAGTAGCTTCATCCCGTTGGCCGTGAAAAATTCGGCGTTCTTCGGGGTCGCGGCGGCCAGCATCTCCACTGGATCTTGGTCATCCATGGCCACCAGCGGGTTCAACATGGAGCGCGACAGACCCTGAAGCAGGGCGGTGCCCACGCCCTGGCGGCGCACCGAGGGGGAGACCGCCAGCGCGTGCACCATCAACTGCCCGTGCATGGCCTGTTGCACAAAGCCGCGACCGACGACCTGCCCCTCTTCGGTGCGGGCCACCGCGTGCTCCACACGGCGCAGCGCCGGGTGCCCGGAGCTGAGGGATGTCGTGTGATCGCGCCACAAGTTCGTGACATTTAGTTCGATCTTGTCCGCGCCCTTGGCCTCGGGCACGTTATTGCCCAGTCGTACCTTTCCGGCCCAGGACTCCATCGGCACCGCCAGGATGCCGGCATGCCACGACACTTGGGCGTTGTCGGAGAAGCCGGCTTCGGTCAGATGTTTCACCTGAGCGCCCGAGTTCACCCACGCCTCCACACGTTGGGCGCCCAACCGGTGCCCCTCGGCCAAGGCGGGACGCAGCCCTGCGGGCTCGGCCTCGTCGGGGAAGAGGAGCACCAGTCGTTTACGTGCCGGTTGCCAGGCCCAGGAACAGCCATGGGTCGTGAAAATCTTTCCCCCGGTAGCGATGGCTAGCGCCTGCTGCCAATGGGTCAAGGCATCCTGGGCGGAGGCAATTGTGGTCATTATTCTGCGTTCACCAATCCTCGGCGGCGCAGCAGCGGCTCGACACGCGCGCTACGTCCGCGGAACAGTTCGTAGGACTCCAACGGGTCGCGGGTGTTTCCCCGCGACAGCAGTTCCTCGCGGAACCGGTTACCATTTTCGCGCATGAGGCCGCCATTTTCGGTGAACCACTCCACGGTGTCGGCATCGAGTACCTCGGACCAAATGTAGGAGTAGTACCCGGCCGAGTATCCATTGGCGAAAATGTGCTGGAAGTAGCCGGTACGGTAGCGCGGTGGAATGAGTTCGGGAATGAAACCCGCCTCGACCAACACCTGATTTTCGAAGGCCACCGGGTCGTTGATCTGCGCACCGGGCTCTAGGGTGTGCCATGCCCAGTCCAGCACACTGGCCGCCAAGTATTCGGTGGTGGCGAATCCCTCGCCCCATAGAGCAGAGTCTTCGATGGCCTTCACCACCTGCGGATCAAGCGGTTCCCCGGTGCGGTAATGCACCGCGTAATCAGGCAGAATCTGCGGGTGTAGCGCCCACATCTCATTGACCTGTGACGGGAACTCGACAAAGTCGCGCGGCACTGAGGTGCCCGAAAGCGAGGGGTAGCGCCCGTTGGAGAATAGGCCATGCAGTGCGTGGCCGAATTCGTGGAAGAGCGTACGCGTTTCGTCGAGGCTCAGCAGCACGGGTTCACCGGGAGCCGCCGGGGAAATGTTCAATGTGTTGGTGACCACCGGCAATTCGTCGACCGCGCTCGCGGCATCACGCAAGGACGTCATCCATGCGCCGCCCTTTTTCGTGGGACGCGCCAGATAGTCTCCGCTGTATAGTCCCAGCACGCTGCCGTCCTCGTTGCGGACCTCCCACACCCGCACCGACTCGTGGTACACCGGCAGGTCGGTGCGTTCGCTAAAGGTGATCCCATAGAGCTTGGTGGCGGCGGCAAACACGCCCTGATGGAGTACTCGCTCGAGTTCGAAGTATTCGCGTAGCGCCGAGGTGTCCACGGCGTAGCGCTGAGCCAGTACCTTATTCGAGTAGTAGGTCCAGTCCCAGGCTTCGATCTTTTCGCCGGCCAGTTCGCGCAAGGTGGCCGTTTCGCTCAGCGCGTTGCGTACCGCCGGGGCGGTGAGTTCGGCCAGACGTTCGGCGACCGCCGCGGTATCCGGTGCCGTCGCGGTAGCCAACACCGATTCGGCGTGGTTCGCATAGCCCAGAAGCTGAGCGCGCTGGGCACGCAGTTCGGCCATTTTCACGGCCAGTGCATAGGTGTTGTTGTTGCCCTCGAGGCCGCGGGAGATTGACGCTTCGAAGACGCGGCGGCGTGCCGCGGAAGATTCCAAGGACTGTAGTACCGGCTGCTGGGTGGGGGAGACCAAGGCGAGCAAGTATCCCTGTTCATGCCCGGTGTCCGCGGCGGCCTGCCGCGCCGTGGCCAGTCGTCCGGCGTCAAGTCCGGCTAGTTCCTCGGCCGATTCAAAGTACACGGCGTGGGCGTTCTGATTTTCGAGGGCCTGTGCCGAGAAATTGGTGCTGCATGCGGCGATCTCCGCGTCGAGTTCGCGTAGCTGATCCTTGGCCTCCGGCTCCAGTTCGGCACCGGCTAGCTTGAAGCTTTTCAGGGTTTCGTGCACCAAACGGGCGTCTTCGCCGCTCAGTTCCTCCGTCGGTACGGCGCACAGACGGGCGTAGAGCTCGCCATTGAGATGGATTTCGCTCATTTGTGCCGCGTAGAGCGCCGAAATTTCCTCTTGCAAGGCACGAATCTCTTCGGTGCCGTCCGCGGACAGCACGCTGAAGTAGGTCATCAAGGCGCGGCGCAGCGTCTCGCCACTGAGTTCGAGGGCAAGGACGGTGTTCTCAAAGTCGGCGGGTGTCGGATCGGCGACAATATAGGCGATAGCATCACGTTGTTCGGCGATGCCGGCCTTAACCGCTTCGAGGTAATTCTCCGGAGTGATAGCCGAAAAATCCGGCCACTGGAAGGGCAAAGAACTGCGGGTTAGCAATGGGTTTGGCATAGCACTAGATTGTCACAGATCACATCCGAAGCGCCGAATTAACACAGTCATCGACCCAAGCTAGGCTGGCTTCTATGAACCGTCGATGTGCCGCACTGGTGGCTCTCATACTGCTGCTCAGCTCCTGCGCCGCCCCCGAAACCCCCGCGTCAGCACCGGGGGAGTCGACCCCCACTCCATCGGCATCAAGCCAGACGGCGCAGCCGACGGAAAGCGCGCAGCCAAGCACTGGTGCCTCGACGACGGAGAGCGAGTCGGCGTCGGCGCCACCGGACACCTTTTCGCTGATGGTCACCGGCGACGTGTTACTGCATCCGACGCTGGTGCGGCAGGCCGAGACGAGCAAGGGCCACGACTTTCATCCGTTGCTGGCAGGGCTAGAACCCTACGTGAAAGATGCCGACGTGGCGCTGTGCAATATGGAAACCCCCATCGGTGATGCCCCATACAGCGGATATCCGCGCTTCAAAGGCCCGGCGCAGATTGCCGAAGATCTTGCCGACCTTGGCTATGACGGATGCACCACGGCAACCAATCACACCATGGACGGCGGTGCCTCCGGGGCTCAAGAAACACTTGACGCGCTTGAAACAGCGCGGCTGTTCACCACCGGTTCGTACCGCACTCAGGAAGAATCGAAACTTCCGCCCATTATCGAGCGGCAGGGAGTGAAGCTGGCGATCATTGCGGGCACCTATTCGCTGAACGGACTACCCGAAGACAAGCCCTGGCGCGTGGACGATCAGATCGATGCGAAAACCTTGATCGGACGCGCGCAGAAGGCCCGCAAGGCCGGTGCCGACCTGGTGGTGGCCGCGGTGCACGACGGCGCGGAATACACCGACCGTCCCACCAGCACCCAACGAAAGCTGGGGCGTGAGCTAGCGGCCTCGGGGGCCTTTGACTTCGTCTACATGCATCACACGCACTCGGCGCAGCCCATCGAAAAATACAAGGGCACCTGGATTGTCTATGGGCTTGGCAATTCGGTGGCCAAGCACGCCACGGTGAACCAACTCAACCGCGAGGGAATTAGCGTCAAGGCGACCTTCTCGCGCAGCGATGCGGGCCGCTGGAGTGTCGACGACCTGGCTTGGGTGCCGCACTGGCTCACCGGGTCACCGATTCGCTGGTGTGCGCTACCTGCCTCCGGTGCAAAGGATGCGGCCGCTGATGCCTGCCCGGAGAACGCCGAGGCGCAGGCATCGCGTAAACGGAGCACGCGCACCGTCGATGCCTATGGCGCACTCGAGGATGGACTGCGAGACTGGGTACCTAAGAAGTAAAGCTCGGTGAGCGACCCAAAGGAGGGCGTGATGGTATCCGGCGGTTCTCGAAAACTTCTTGCACTGTGCGCCATGGCCTTGCTCGGACTACTGCCCGCCTGCAGTACCAGTGGAGACAGCCCCAGTTCTCCCACGGGTGCGATGCCGACCTCCGACAGGCCGGATGCGCCGACGTCCACCAGCCTTGACCCCGATGCGCCCAGCGCACCGCAGAGCTCGGCCCCGGGCTTAGTGCCGCGTGATGATCTACAGAACGAGCACTACAGCGCCTATAACGAGGTGGAGGTGGTGGACCAGCAGCATCTGCGCATTCACTTCATCTCCGGAACCCCCGAATGCTACGGCGCGCGAGCGGTGGTGCGCGAGGAGGCCGAGGCGGTGAAAGTTGCCGTGGTCGTGGGGAACATTCCCGAAAGTGCCGACGTCTGCCGCGACATCGGGGTGGTCGCAACACTGCTAGTCAATCTCGACCAACCCTTAGGCACGCGCAAGATCGTGCCGCTTCCCGAGTCCGAGGTGAGCCTGCACCGCTGAACGCCGCGACACGCCGCGCAATCAACTTGGGTGACAAGGCCTTTTGGGACTACCGTTGATCCGGCGCCGCTGCCGGGCGCCGCTGGCTCGGTCGGAAGGTAAGTTCATATGTCCACCATTGGCGTCCTAGCTCTGCAGGGCGATTTTCGCGAGCATCTGCAGGCCCTGGGCAAGCTCGGCGTAGCAACCATCGCGGTGCGTACCGAAGCGGAATTAGCGGCCGTCGACGCGCTGGTGCTCCCCGGCGGTGAGTCTTCGGTGATCGACCGTCTCTCGCGCATCTACGGCCTTGCCGACCCCATTAAAGAGCGTATTGCCGCGGGACTTCCGGTCTATGGATCTTGTGCGGGAATGATCATGCTGGCCGACCGCCTGGATAACCCGGCCATTGACCAGCTGGGGAACGCGCAACAGACCTTTGGCGGTATCGACATGACCGTGCGCCGCAATGCTTTCGGGCGGCAGGTCGACTCCTTCGAGCATCGCATGCAGTTCAACGGGGTGAACCTCGACGCCGTCTTTATCCGGGCTCCCGAAGCCTTGGAAGTGGGCGAGCAGGTGCGCGTGCTGGGTACCGTTCCCGCCGATGGTGAAGGAACTGTTGATAGAATTGTTGCAGTACGACAGGGAAATTTGCTGGCGACCAGCTTTCATCCGGAAGTCACCGGAAGCTTGGCTATCCACCAGTATTTCATCGACATCACGCGAGGAGACGCTTAAAGCATGTCAGGCCACTCCAAATGGGCAACGACCAAGCACAAGAAGGCCGCGATTGACGCCAAGCGCGCGAAGGCCTTCGCCAAATTCATTAAGGGGATCGAAGTCGCGGCGCGTGCCGGCGGTGCCGATCTAGCCGGTAACCCGGCGCTGGAACTTGCCGTGAGCAAGGCCAAGAAGAATTCGGTGCCGATCAACAACATCGAGCGTGCCATCAAGCGCGGTGCCGGCCTCACGGGTGAAGTTGTCGACTACACCGAGATCATCTACGAAGCACGCGGCCCCCAGGGTTCGGCGTTGCTGGTGGAGTGCCTGACCGACAACAAGAACCGTGCCGCCAGCGAGACCCGCGTGGCCATTACCCGTAACGGTGGCACCGTCGCCGACCCGGGCAGCGTGAACTACCTGTTCGCTCGTAAGGGTGTTGTTCGCCTGCCGAAGGGCGATCTGACCGAAGACGATCTGCTGATGGTGGTCCTCGACGCCGGCGCCGATGAGGTGAACGACGAGGGCGAGAACTTCGAGATCATCTGCGAAGCAACCGATCTGCGCGCCGTGGCCACCGCCTTGGACGAAGCCGAGATCGAGTACGAGTCCGATGAAGTCGAGTTCATTCCTTCGATGAAGGTGGACCTGGATGTCGAGGGCGCCCGTAAGTTCCTGCGCCTGTACGACGCCATCGAAGAGCTGGACGATGTGCAGAACGTCTACACCAACGCCGACCTCTCGGATGAGGTTCGTGCCGCGCTGGATGACGAGGACTAATAATTTCCACGCAGCAGCGACAGTCGACGCGTAGCGCTTTACGCGTCGTGGGCGTCGACCCCGGCCTGACCCGTTGCGGTCTAGCCGTGGTCGACGTCCTGCCCAACCGCAAGGTTGAGCTCATCGACGTCACCGTGATTGGCACCCCACCGGGCACGGCGCTTGACGCCCGCCTGTTGGCCGTGGCCAACGGAATCGACGCATGGCTGGAACGTCACCAGCCGGACGTGCTCGCCCTAGAGCGGGTTTTCTCTCAGGTGAATGTCTCCACGGTGATCGGCACCGCCCAGGCTTCGGGAATCGTCATCGTTTCCGCCGCCCGGCAACAAATCCCGGTGGCCCTGCATACCCCCACCGAGGTGAAGGCCGCGGTCACCGGCAGCGGGCAGGCAACCAAGAATGCGGTGGGCAAGATGGTGGCCAAGATTTGCCGGCTCGATGAACCACCGAAGCCCGCCGACGCCGCCGACGCCGTGGCGCTGGCCATCGCCCATGCCTGGCGTGGTGCGGCCGCCGGTTCGCATGCCTCGGCCTCTGCCTCACCGGCGGCACGTTCCGGGGGAGCCGCTCTAACTCCAGCCCAGCGGGCGTGGATTGCCGCCGAGGCCGCCTCGAAGGGTCGAGCGGCCCGCGGCTGATCGCCATTCGTAGATATATTCGATAAGCTGGGTGTTATCGTACAAACCCGAGAAGGAGTGGGATGATCAGCTCACTGACCGGCGTGGTGCAGGCCGCGACCTTGCACACCGCCGTAATCGACGTCCACGGATTCGGCATGCTGGTGCAGGCCACCCCGCAGACGCTGTCCACTCTCAAGGTCGGGGAACGCGCCACCGTACACACCTCCATGGTCGTGCGCGAAGATTCGATGACGCTCTATGGGTTTGCCAGTCCGGAAGAGCGCGAAGTGTTCGAGGTGCTGATCTCGGTGACCGGCATTGGGCCGCGCACCGGCTTGGCGATCCTGGCGGTGCACACCCCCGAAGAGGTGCGTATCGCCGCGAACACCAAAGACACGGCAGCCTTCACCAAGGTCTCCGGCATCGGCCCCAAGGGCGCTAGCCGCATCGTGCTGGAACTGAACGGAAAGCTCGTGCCCACCGGGGCTCCGGTCGGTTCAAACCCAGCGGCACCGGCCGAGACCTGGGAACCGCAGGTTTTGGAGGCGCTGACCGGTCTGGGGTGGACCGAGAAGGACGCGAAATCTACGCTGAAGGCCCTGGCCAAGGCCGAACCCGATCTTATTGCTACCGGCACTGTCCCGGATATTCTGCGCGCCGCCCTGCGTAGCATGTCATCCGGTGCCCGGGCTCGCTAGGAGAAATCACCATGAGTGAGGTCAATCCGCTGACCCAGGCCGGCAGCGAACCCGAGGAGCGAGCGCTCGAGGCTGCGTTGCGTCCAAAGCACCTTGACGAGTTTGTCGGTCAGGGCAGGGTGCGTCGCCAGCTTTCCCTCGTGCTCGAGGCAGCGAAAATCCGTGAGCGCACCGCCGACCACGTGTTGCTTTCCGGACCTCCGGGGCTCGGAAAAACCACCCTGTCGATGATCATTGCGGCCGAAATGAACGCGCCGCTACGTATTTCCTCCGGTCCGGCGATTCAGCATGCCGGTGACCTGGCGGCCATTTTGTCCTCGCTATCCGAGGGCGAAGTACTCTTCCTCGACGAAATTCACCGTATGTCTCGGCCCGCCGAAGAAATGCTCTACATGGCGATGGAAGATTTCCGGGTCGACATCGTGGTCGGTAAGGGTGCCGGGGCCACCGCCATCCCGCTTGAACTTCCGCCTTTTACGCTGGTCGGGGCGACCACCCGCGCCGGATTGCTTCCCGGCCCGCTGCGGGATCGTTTTGGTTTCACCGGCCACCTGGAGTTCTACACAGTCGATGAACTAGAGCTGGTGCTACGCCGCTCAGCGATGATGCTTGATCTTCGGGTCACCTCGGCGGCCTTTACCGAGATCGCCTCCCGGTCCCGCGGCACGCCACGTATCGCTAACCGCCTGCTGCGTCGCGTGCGCGACTGGGCGCTGGTGCACTCCCTCGAAGAGATTGACGCTTCGGCAGCAAGTGCCGCGCTAGACATGTATGAGGTCGACGCGCGCGGCTTGGATCGCCTCGACCGCTCGGTGCTTCTGGCGCTGTGCCAGAAGTTCGGCGGGGGACCGGTGGGCCTATCCACGCTGGCCATCGCCGTCGGCGAGGAAATCGAAACGGTGGAAACGGTCGCCGAACCGTATCTGGTGCGCGAAGGCTTGATGGGACGAACCCCGCGCGGACGCGTGGCAATGCCCGGCGCGTGGGAGCATTTGGGGCTGCGCATGCCGCAGGATGCCGTATTTGCCAGCGCCCAAAGCTATGAATCGGATGAGGATTAGTACTCTTCGCGCTTAATGGTCCAGTGCCAAAGCACACAACGACTAGACTGGAGACGCCCGACACATGTCCACCGTTGGCATGCGCCGGGGTTTCCGAACTTTTGTGACTAGTTGTTAGCAGGTAAACCGCGTGAACTTCCTTGTTCTTGCCCAGGCCGCCGGTGGTGGCTTCAATCCTTCAATGCTGTTGATGGTTGCACTCTTTGCAGTGCTGATCATCATGATGTTCCGTGGCCGTAAGAAGCAGGCGGCACAGCAGGAGAAGTTGAAGAACAACACCGTGCCCGGCGCCAAGGTGATGACCAACTCCGGAATTTTCGGTACCGTGCTCGGTGTTGACGCTCAGGATCGCGTCCAGGTCGAGGTTGCTCCCGGCGTGGTGCTGACCCTGCACCGCCAGGCCATCGCCCAGTTCATTGATTCCGACGCCGAGACCACCGCTGCTGCTACCGCGCAGGAAGATGACAGCGTGCAGGGCGAGACCGTTCAGGGCGAGACCGCCGAGGAAACCATGCGCCGCCTGAATGGCGAGAACAAGGGCGACAACAACGCCTAAGTCCACACCCCGGACTTCACCGGGCACCGTCAATTCGACGAGAAAGCACAATAGATGTCATCAACTGGACCTGTAAAGCAGGCGCGTAGGGCGTTGCTCTGGTTGTTGGTCGTAGTCGTCATCGCAACCGGGATCCTGGTTGCCGGTGTGACTGCGGGCAAAACAGATGCCAGTCCAAAACTCGCTCTGGACCTTGAGGGCGGCACCCAGATGATCCTGGCGCCGCAAGTCAAGGGCAACGAGTCGATCAGTCAAGAACAGCTCGATCAAGCGGTGGAGATTATCCGCCAGCGTGTGGACGGTAGCGGTGTTTCCGAAGCGGAGATCACCACCCAGTCCGGCCGCAACGTCGTTGTCTCGATGCCTGGCGTTCCCAGCAGCGAGACCCGCGAACTTATTCGTGCCTCGGCCGATATGGAGTTCCGTCCGGTGCTAATCGCCGGACCGTTCACCGCCACTCCGGAAGCCGATCGTACTCCCGAGAAAGATATTCCGAAGCCGGAGGGCGACCCCAAGGATGCTTCGGATACCAACTGGATTACCCCCAAACTCTATAAAGAGTTCGAGGCTTATGATTGCGCCGTCGAACTAGCCAAGGCGGATCGCAACGAGGATGACCCGGCCAAGCCGATGATCTCTTGCGATCCCGGGCAGGGCGTGAAGTACATTCTTGGCCCGCAGGAAATCCCTGGCGACCAGATCAAGGACGCCTATGCGGGGATGGTGCGCGGCTCCCAGGGCGCTGTCACCGGTCAATGGGCCGTGAACCTCGAGTTCAACGGCCCTGGTACGAAGGCCTTCTCCGAGACCACCCAGCGTTTGGTGGCCCTGCAGGGTTCACGCAATCAGTTCGCGATTCTGCTCGACGGCACCGTGCTGACCGCGCCAACGACGAACAATGTCATCTCGGATGGGCGGGCGCAGATTACCGGTGGCTTCACCGAGGAGTCTGCGCAGGCCTTGGCGCAGCAGCTGAAATACGGTGCGCTGCCGATTAGCTTCGATATTCAGTCCGAACAGCAGATCTCGGCCACGCTCGGTGCCGACCAGCTCCGTACCGGACTGTTGGCCGGTGTGATCGGTCTGGTTCTGGTCTTCATCTATTCGCTCTTCCAGTACCGTGCTCTGGGTCTGGTGACCATCCTGTCGCTGCTGGTCTCCGGTGTGCTCAGCTACTTGGCACTGGTGTTGCTCGGTTGGGGCATGAACTACCGGCTTTCGCTAGCCGGTGTCGCCGGTCTGATCGTGGCCATCGGTCTGATCGCCGACTCCTTCATCGTCTACTTCGAACGTGTGCGCGATGAGTTGCGTGACGGTCGTCCGCTCGCAAGCGCCGTCGACATCGGTTGGGGCCGTGCTAAGCGCACGATCTTGGCCTCGAAGGCCGTGAACCTGCTGGCCGCCGCCGTGCTGTATCTGGTGGCCGTGGGCAACGTGCGTGGTTTCGCGTTCACCCTGGGCCTGACCGCCATCATTGACCTCATCGTCGTCTACGGTCTGACCCACCCGCTGCTAACCATGCTGGCACGCACCCCGTTCTTCGCCGACGGGCACCGCCTCTCCGGTCTGGACCCATCGCTGTTGGGCGTTGAGCCGCTGTACAAGGGTGCCGGACAGATCCGACGCTTCAACCCCACCGCGGAGGGGAAGCGCAAGCCGAAAGCGAGCGCCGAAGCCAATCGCCGGTTGACCATCGCCGAACGACGGGCAGCTCAAGAAAACCGGGAGGAAGCCAATGAATAAGCTAGTGTCTTGGGGCAATGAGCTTTACACCGGCAAGCGTTCCTACCCCTTTACGGGAAAGCACCGGCTATGGTTCCTCATCGCCGGTCTGCTGGTGATCGCCTCGATCCTCGTGCCGGTCGCCAAGGGCGGATTCCACCTCGGCATTGAGTTTCGTGGTGGCTCGGAGTTCATGATTTCTTCGGTGCAAAACACCGATATCGCCATCGGCGAGCAGGCCGTCAGTGAGGCAGTGCCCGGGCAGGATGCCACGGTGACCAACATTGCACCGCAAACCATGCGCGTGCAGACCGAGCGCCTCTCGGATGATCAGACTCTGACCATCGCCGGCAAGCTCGCCGAGGCCTATGGGGTCTCCGACAAGGAAGTAACCAGTAACTTCATTGGCCCGACCTGGGGCGAGGACGTTTCGCGACAGGCGCTACTGGGCCTGGTGGCCTTCGTCGTGCTGGTGGCGCTGCTCATGGCCGCCTACTTCCGTACCTGGAAGATGTCGATTGCTGCCATTGTCGGTTTGTTGGCCGTCGCCATCATCACCTCCGGTATTTACGCCCTGTCAGACTTTGAAGTCACGCCCAGTGCGATCATTGGCTTCTTGACCATCTTGAGCTTCTCGCTCTACGACACGGTGGTGGTCTTCGATAAGGTGCGCGAAAATACCGCGAATTTCACGGAGCAAACAAAGCGCAGTTTTGAGCAGCTGGTGAATCTGGCCATTAACCAGACCCTAGTGCGTTCCATTAACACCTCGGTGGTGGCCGTGCTGCCGGTGGCCTCGATCCTTTTCATCGGCTCCATGATCTTGGGTGCCGGTACATTGAAGGACCTGTCGCTGGCGTTGTTCGTCGGTATTATCGTCTCCACACTGTCGACCTTGTTCATCCAGGCGCCGTTCTACTACTGGCTGCGCAGCAAGGATAAGGACGTACTGGAACAGCGCGAAAACCTGTAGTCGGGGATTTCGCGAGTCTGCCGGTAAGTGCTGGACTTCAGGTGGCGTTCGAAACTGCGGTTTCGGGCGCCACCTCTGGTTAAAGCAAGGCAAGCATAATTAGTTGTGTGAACTTGAACGTGTTATAACAAATGAACTGCACAATGTGCCGTGCGCCCCGAATCACTCCGGGCCGACGGCCTCTTCATGGGCACGCTGAGCACCGTTAACGGTGGGGGGAAGGAGTGAGGCATGGCGAATACGTCTAACCTCAACGGTAATAAGCGGCGGTCGATTTCTCGTCTGGTGCGCTTTGCCGGACGCGGCACGACCGAAGGTACCTCGCCCACCCTCGAACCGTTGCTGCGCACCGTCAAGGCCCAGCACCCCAAGGCCGACCTGAATCAGCTCATTCACGCTTATGAGGTCGCCGAGAAGTACCACGACGGTCAAAAGCGCAAGAGCGGCGACCCCTACATCACCCACCCGGTCGCGGTGGCCACCATTCTGGCCGAAATGGGCATGACCGGTTCCATTCTTGCCGCGGCCTTACTGCACGATACCGTCGAAGATACCGACTACTCCTTGGAGTCGGTCACCAAAGAATTCTCCGAAGAGATCGCCATGTTGGTCGATGGGGTGACGAAACTCGACAAGGTCACCTACGGGGAGGCCGCACCGGCCGAAACGGTGCGCAAGATGGTCGTTGCGATGTCGCGGGATATCCGCGTGCTTCTGATCAAGTTGGCCGACCGGCTGCATAACGCACGCACCTGGCGTTATGTTTCACCCGAGTCCAGTGCGCGCAAGGCCAAAGAAACTCTCGAGATTTTCGCTCCGCTGGCGCATCGCTTGGGTATGAATACGGTCAAGTGGGAGCTCGAGGATCTCTCCTTCGCGGCGCTACACCCCAAGGTCTACCAGGAAATCGTGCGGATGGTGGGGGAGCGCACCCCCGAACGCGAAAAGTATCTGGCCAATGTGCGCGGCACCCTGCATCAGCATCTGACGCGCGATCATGTCGAAGCCGTCGTCTCGGGGCGTCCCAAGCATTACTATTCGATCTACCAAAAGATGATCGTGCGCGGTAAGGACTTTGACGACATCCATGACCTGATGGGTGTGCGGATTCTGGTGGACTCGGTCAAGGACTGTTATGGCGCGCTGGGTATCGTCCACGAGCTCTGGAACCCCTTGCCGGGCCGGTTCAAGGACTATATTGCGCTACCGAAACTGAACCTGTATCAGTCTCTGCACACCACCGTGATGGGACCCGACGGCAAACCCGTCGAAATCCAGATTCGCACCCACGACATGCACCTGCGCGCCGAATATGGTGTGGCCGCGCACTTCCAGTACAAGCACGGTTCCAACGCAAACTCCATGCTCTCCCCGACGCAGAATATGGACTGGTTGCGTTCCCTGATGGAGTGGCAGCAGGAGACCACCGACTCCGAAGAATTCCTCGACGGGCTACGCTACTCGATTAGTTCCGCCGAAGTGTATGTCTTCACTCCCAAGGGCGACATCATGTCGCTACCCGTCGGCGCCACCCCGGTCGATTTTGCCTACGCGATCCACACCGATGTTGGCCACCGAACCATCGGCTCCCGCGTGAATGGCAAGCTCGTCCCGCTACATACCGAGCTACGCCAGGGCGATATGGTCGAGGTCTTTACCTCCAAGGCCGAAACCGCTGGCCCTTCCCAAGACTGGCAAAACTTTGTCCGCTCGCCACGAGCCAAGGCCAAGATCCGTCAGTACTTCAGTAAAGAGCGCCGCGAAGAGGCGATCGAAAAGGGCAAGGAGCTGCTCACCAAGGAGCTGCGCAAGAGTCACCTGCCGCTACAGAAGGTGATGACCCACGAGTTGCTCACCGCGGTCGCCACCGAACTGCACCATGTCGACATCTCTGCCCTCTACCAGTCGGTCGGTGATGGGCACACTAGCGCACAGAATGTGCTCGAACGCCTCACCGCCCTCGTTGGTCCACCGGAGAGCGAGCAGGTCGAGGAAGAAGCGCTGGTCAGCGTCGCCACCCCGAAGGCCAGCACAGGCAACGATGCCGGTGTGATCGTCGAAGGCGTGGGCGACGTGCTGGTAAAGCTGGCGCGCTGCTGCACCCCGGTGCCCCCGGATGACATTCAAGGATTCGTCACCCGTGGCGCCGGCGTATCGGTACACCGTACGGACTGTTTGAACCTCGCGCAGCTGGCCAACCAGCCCGATCGGCTGGTCAACGTCGCCTGGGCAGATAAGCATCAGGGCGTCTTCCTCGTGGAGATTCAGGTCGAAGCCCTGGACCGCAAGTCGTTGCTCTCCGACGTCACCCGCATTCTGTCGGAAAACCATCTGAACATTCTGGCCGCTAGTGTCCAAACCTCGAAGGAACGCGTGGCTATCTCCCGCTTCTCCTTTGAGATGAGCGACCCGAAGTTCCTGAACCATGTGTTGAACCAGGTCCGGCGCATTGATGGTGTTTATGACGTGTACCGCACGACCTCGGGGAACCGCCGCTAGGTTAGGCGGCACGTAACTGATAAGACTCCACGAGCCGTAACCCGCGGCGCACGCTGGGATGATCCGCCCTACCTTCGAGCGCCGTGGCCACCGCGTCGAGGCTCAGGAATCGATCTCCCAGAACCCGAACCCGGCGCAACACGTCGGCTGCTACATGGATCTCATCCCAACATGCGACGTCGCAGACCGTGCGAAGCAGCGTCGTCACCAGAACGCCGTGCCGGTACTGAATTTCGTCATCCCGAAAGCTGAGCCGCACAAAATCAAAGGTCGGCCCCTCGGGTAGCGCATAGGGCCGATGATACTCATCGCTGGAAATACACAACACCGAGCTATGCGGTAGCAGACCGTGAATCCACGCCGCCGTCAGCCGACAGAGCACGTCGTCGGGGGCCATTCGAGAACCGGCCAAATAGGCGGCGATCCGCGTGCGGACGGTCGGGTCATAGGGCTGGTCGGTGCGTAAGAAACAGCCGCCCATGGTTTCGCGTAAGAGCCCACGATGCACCAGAGCACCCAGTTCATTGCGGGTGAAGGGCTGGCCAACCATGAATAAATCTTCGGGTATACGCAACACGGCGGCGCGTTGCTTGTTGACTTGTTCCATGAGGGAAGTCAATCAGCACGCGCCGCCGCGTGGCGGTCGCCGAAGCGATTTGTGGATTTACTGGAAGTCGGCGGCCGACTTCTCCAGGGTGTTCAGCCACATGCGGCGAGCCTCGAGGGCCTCACGCGCCGCATCGATCTGCTTGGCGTTGCCAGCAGCCTCGGCCTGAGCCAGATCATCTTCGAGCTGCGCGATGGTGTCCTGCAGCTGCGAGAGCATCGAGTTCGAACGGGCCTTGGTCTCCGGGTTGGAGCGACGCCACTGCTCGTCTTCGGCGCTCTTCACGGCATCCTCAACCTGACGTAGCGCGGATTCCACGCGCTGCAGATCGCCGCGCGGGACCTTACCGGCGGCATCCCAGCGGTCGCGAATGGAGTCCAGTGCCTTCTTTGCGGCCGCAAGATCCTTGATCGGCAACAAGGCACGAGCCTCTTCCAGGAGCGCCTCCTTGACCACGAGGTTCTCGCGGAACTCGGCCTCGACCTTGGCGTTCTGCTCGGCACGGGCCTGGAAGAACACATCTTGAGCGGCACGGAAACGGCTCCATAGGGCGTCGTCATCCTTGCGCGAGGCACGGCGCGACTTCTTCCACTCGTCCATCAAGCGACGGTACTCGGCGGCCGTTGCACCCCAGTCCGTGGAGGTCTGCAGCGCCTCGGCACGCGCGATCAGCTCTTCCTTCACACGCTTGGCTTCGGCGTTGTTGGAGTCCAGCTGCGAGAAGAACGCCCGGCGGTGGCGATCAAAGGTCGTGCGGGCCGCACGGAATCGCTTCCACAGGGCATCTTCGGTGGCTCGCGGCAAACGCACCGACGAACGCTGCGCTTCCTTCCACTGGTCGAAGAGCTCGTTCATGGAACCCGAGGCAGTCTTCCACTGCACCTGCTCGGGGCGCTTCGCGGCCAGTTCCTCGGCCTTTTCCACGATGGCTTCGCGCACCGCAAGCATCTCGGCGCGGGCGGCCTCGGCGGCCTTGCGCTGATCGGCCTGCAGCGACTCGATGGCCACGCGCAGGGTTTCCACGCGGGACTCGAGGGCGGCAATGTCGCCGACCATATGGCGCTCGGCGATCAACGAGTTGATCGTCTCGAGGGCCTTATGCATGTCATTGGCCGGTGCCTTGGCGGCAACGCGCTGCTCGAGCAACACGATCTGGGCGATGACGTCGTCGTACTTGCGCACGAAGTACGCCAGTGCTTCTTCCTTCGTCGCGTCCGGGTACTGGCCTACCGGGTGCTCGGTGCCGTCGATGATAACGAACACATGCCCGTCATCGGTCACGCGGGCGAACGCCGCGGCCTCTTCGAGCGAGGTGGCCGGTGCGGCCGGGGTTGCTGCCGGTGCATTGGCGGCGGGCTTAACAGCCTGCGGCACGGGGATGGTCTTCTGGTCGTCGGATTCTTGACTGGTGGTCACCGCTGGAACTCTTTCATGATTTTGAGCATTTGCTAGTGGCTACTCTACCTGTGAGGTGCACCGCGATGTAACCGTGGCTACGTAAACAGCGAGGTGTGTTGCGAAGTAAGATGGACAGGCAGTTTTGTTTCGTTTCAAGGAGATTCATGGCACGCAAGGCCTCATTGTCCGGTTTTCCCGAATGGCTACCCGCGGAACGCGTTGTCGAGCAGCATGTGCTGGACACCTTGCGCAGAATCTTCGAATTGCATGGATTCGCCAATATCGAAACCCGTGCGGTGGAAACCCGCGCCCAGTTGTTGCGCAAGGGCGAGATCGATAAGGAAGTGTACGGGCTCTCCCGCTTGGCCGCGGAGGACGATAAGAACGACCCGAACGCACTGGCCCTGCATTTCGATCTGACCGTGCCCTTTGCCCGTTACGTGGTGGAGAACGCCGGTCACCTGGCCTTCCCATTCCGGCGCTACCAGATGCAGAAGGTTTGGCGTGGCGAACGACCACAGGATGGTCGCTTCCGTGAGTTCACTCAGGCCGACATCGACGTGGTGGGCGAGGGCGAACTTCCCTTCAGCTACGACGTGGAGCTGGCGCTGACCATTGCCGACGCACTCTCGGCGCTACCGATCGGCGACTTCCGCCTGCGCGTGAATAACCGAAAGCTCGCCGAAGGCTTCTACCTGGGTCTGGGGTTGGAAGACCCCGACGCGGTACTGCGCGCCATCGACAAGCTGGAGAAGATTGGCCCCGACGCGGTCGCCAAGATCCTCATCGAGGAGGTCGGCGCCAATGAGCAGCAGGCTCGCGCCGCCCTGGATCTGGCCCAAATCCGCTCCCTGGATACCGGGTTCGTGGATCAGGTCCGCGCCCTGGGCGTCAGCCACGAGCTGCTGGAGATCGGGCTCGATGAACTGTCGCAGGTTATCGCCGCGGCCTCGAAGCGGGCTCCGGGCAAGGTCATGGCCGACCTGTCGATCGCCCGCGGGCTGGACTACTACACCGGCACCGTGTACGAAACGGTGCTCGTGGGCCACGAGTCGCTCGGCTCCATCTGCTCCGGCGGCCGCTACGAATCGCTGGCGACCAAGGGCAAGAAGAACTACCCGGGCGTGGGCCTGTCGATCGGCGTGACCCGTTTGATTTCCCGGATCCTGGCCGAGGAAACCGTCAGCGCCGCCCGCAGCGTGCCGTCGGTGGTTTACATCACCCTGGCTAACGACGAGTCCTGGCACGAGGCACAGGATGTTGCCGCGCAGCTTCGCGGCCGGGGGATCGCCTGCGAGGTGGCCTCCAGTGCCGAGAAGTTCGGCAAGCAGATCAAATACGCGGACCGTCGCGGCATTCCATTCGTCTGGTTTACCCAGCCCGATGGTAGCCACGAGATCAAGGACATTCGCTCGGGCGAACAGTTCGCGGCCGATCCGACCAGCTGGCAGCCGCCGGCCGAGGATCTGACGAACTTAGTGAAGTAAAGCTCGTGCACTAAACTCGTGTGCAGCGGCAAGCTGCCACATCCACCTGTTCCAACCGAAAGGATCGTAGTGCTACGCACTCATCAGCTGGGCGAACTTCGCGCCGAGCACATTTCAGAGCAAGTCACCCTGACCGGCTGGGTGGCCCGGCGCCGCGACCACGGCGGCGTGGCTTTCTTGGACCTGCGTGATGCCTCGGGCTTCGCCCAGGTGGTGGTGCGCGATGAGGCCGACTTCCACCCGCTGCGCAATGAATTTGTGCTGCAGGTCAAGGGCACCGTGGAACGCCGCCCGGAGGGCAACGAGAATCCTGCCCTGCCGACCGGCGAAATTGAGGTGATCGCCGACGAGGTGATCGTGCTGAACACCTCCGCCCCGCTGCCGTTCCAGATCGATGAGCATGTCGAGGTCGGCGAGGAGGCGCGTCTGCGTCACCGCTACCTGGACTTGCGTCGCCCGGCTCCGGCCAAGGCCCTGCGGCTGCGCTCGGAGGCGAACCGTATCGCCCGTAACCTGCTGCACGATCAGGGTTACGTGGAAATCGAGACCCCTACGCTGACCCGCTCCACCCCGGAAGGAGCCCGTGACTTCGTGGTGCCGGCCCGTCTGGCCCCGGGTAGCTGGTACGCGCTGCCGCAGTCGCCGCAGCTGTTCAAGCAGCTCCTTCAGGTCGGTGGCTTCGAGAAGTACTACCAGATCGCGCGTTGCTACCGCGATGAGGACTTCCGCGCCGATCGTCAGCCGGAATTCACCCAGCTGGACATCGAGGCCTCGTTCGTTGAGCAGGATGACATCATCGCCCTGGGCGAAGCCCTGGTGAAGGAACTGTGGGCCCTGATCGATGTGGAGATCCCGACCCCGATTCAGCGCATGACCTACGCCGACGCCATGGCCAAGTACGGTAGCGACAAGCCGGATCTGCGTTTCGGTTTGGAACTGACCGAAATGACCGAGTACTTCGCCAACACCACCTTCAAGGTGTTCCAGGCCGATTACGTCGGCGCCGTGGTGATGCCAGGCGGCGCGTCGCAGCCGCGACGCACGCTGGATGCCTGGCAGGAATTTGCCAAGCAGCGCGGTGCCAAGGGTCTGGCCTACGTGCTGATCAAGGAAGATGGCGAACTGGCCGGTCCGGTGGCCAAGAACCTTTCCGAGGAAGAGAAGGCCGGCCTGGCGGCCGCAACCGGCGCCAGCAACGGTGACTGCATCTTCTTCTCCGCCGGCGACAAGGCCGAATCCCGTGCCCTGCTCGGCGCGGTACGCGTGGAAATCGGTCACCGCACCGGCCTGATCAAGGACGGCGACTGGGCTTTCGTGTGGGTGGTTGACGCCCCGATGTTCGAGCCGGCCGCCTCCGCGGTTGCTTCCGGCGATGTGGCCGTCGGTGCCGGTGCTTGGACCGCGGTGCACCACGCCTTCACCAGCCCGAAGCCAGAGTTCGTCGACACGTTCGACACCGATCCGGCCTCGGCACTGTCCTACGCCTACGACATTGTCTGCAACGGCAATGAAATCGGTGGCGGCTCGATCCGTATCCACCAGCGCGAAATGCAGGAGCGCGTGCTGAAGGTTATGGGTGTTTCCCCGGAGCAGGCTGAAAGCCAGTTCGGCTTCCTGCTCGAAGGCTTCAAGTTCGGCGCCCCACCACATGGTGGTATCGCCTTCGGCTGGGACCGTGTGCTGCAGCTACTGACCGGGTCCGATTCGATTCGCGATGTTATCGCCTTCCCGAAGACCGGTGGCGGGTTCGACCCGCTGACCTCGGCTCCGGCACCGATTACCGCGCAGCAGCGCAAGGAAGCCGGAATCGATTTCAAGCCCGAAAAGAAGAAGGCCGAAGCGCAGGCTCCGGCGAACTCCTAAGGGTTTAGTTGTTCACCATCGCGGGTTGGTCGGCACCAGATATGGTGCTGACCGGCCCGCGATGGATTCTTCTATGTCTGTCAAGGCGTAACTGGAGCTTGGTCAAATGTTGCTGAAACACTGAAGATCTTGAAAATTCGACGGACGAGATAGCGTTTGATGCATCGGCGGATCTCCCGATCAGTTTTCCCCTGAGCCTGACGCTTCTCGACATAGATACGTGTCTCTTCGTCATGAGTCATACGTGTCACCGCCGCCAAGTGTAGGGCAGCATTCAACGACCGATCACCGCCTCGATTAAGTCGGTGCCTGATCGTATTCCCGGACGATGCAGGAATCGGATTTACTCCTGCCAAACAGGCAAATGCCGCTTCATTGCGCACCCGCCCTTCATGGGACCACGCGACGAAGCATTTCGCTACGGTGATTGCCTTGAACCCGATTTCATTTAGTAAGGGTGCTGCTTCGCTGGCTTTGACCAGTTCGTCTAGTTGCTGCTCATTGGTCGCTAGGTGCTGGTCCAAGTCCATGACATGTTTGGCCAGGCGTACTGCTTCAGACCGTGCAATCCGCAGCGACAGCTCTTCTTCCCGCTCTCTCCAGCGGCTGATCTCAGTGATCTGGCTGCCGGTGAGCTTCTTGCGGGCATCAATCCCCAACTCGTTGCTGCGTACCAGGGCGTTTAGAGCGTTCATGGCCCTGGTACGGTCTTTCGCCATCGAGCTGCGTGCCGTGACGAGGATCCGTAATCCTTGGCGGATCCCTTCATTCAGCCGTGGATGGCGTAGCTTCTCTACCGGTAACGGCAGGGAAGCTGCCGCCATTCGGTGGGCGTCTAAAGCATCAGTTTTTCCCACGCCACGGTTCTGTTTCTTGCTCATGCGCGGTGCCTCGGTGACGGGGAATCCATGGGCGGCGACCGTGCCGGCAAGGATTGCCCCGTAGGTGGCGGTCCCTTCGATCACCCACAGGGTGTCTGCGTTGCCTTCGGTTCGTCGCGCGACCCAGGCGATGGCCCGGTTAATCCCAGTACTGGTCACTGGAAATGACTGCGTATCGAGCAACGCACCGTTGCTTGCGTTGATGATGGCGTAGACATGGTTGCGTGCGTGAGTGTCGACACCCACGACAAATGGATAAGAATGAGCGACGATAGGTTGTGCGGTCACCGTACTTTCCTTTCCTGGATTTTCTTGGTCGGCCGTGAACGGCCGGTACCAGTCCGGGTAAGGGTCACTACGGAACAGCACTGTGATGGGTCACGCCCCTAGAAAGGGGTGGACAATCTTCTGATCAAGTCACCGTGGTGGGCCGGATTGGTTCCGGCCGACCCACCCCGATCAGATGGACAGATCCATCGGATGACACCTTTCGGGTCAGCGTTTTAATGAGTCACATCCTCGGGGTGGGGCGGCTGGTTCTTATCCTGCCAGCTAGTCCCAGACCAGCTACCTCCATACTCACAGGCATTTAACCGGCACTTGGCGGGGTCAAAGATCCGAGCCAGATGTGGGCAGTGGCGGGACGGGACTATAGCTCCTGGCGTAACATTCCACGGCGAGGATGCGGCTCATGTCGTAAGTCCGGGTAAAGTTGCACACGCCCTAGCGGCGCCGTAAACTAGAAACAACATTCGGACCCACTCGACTTAGTCGGGTGGGTTCTTCGTTTATAAGGACGTCAAGTGAGGGTTATAGGCAATAATTGGTGTCTGGCCCGGGCGTGTTACCGGGCCGGACCCTGTGAAACCACGGTGGCTAGTGGCTGCGCCCGCCCCAGCCAGACCTGGAATATAAGCCTTCCTCAGCGGTCGTGTGCCTGCCGTAAAGCACTGGGCCAACTTGTTCCTCGTCCGGTTTCATCGTGGCTTCTCGTTCCAAGACCAGCTTTCCCGAGGCCCGGATCATTGTCGGCAAGTTCGCTCTTGACCTCGGTTCTGCACGGTTCCAGCAGAACCATTCACAAGCCCGCCGGCGATGCTCGATGGGCATCCCGCGGTGATGCGAAATCAGCGCCCGGATCCCGGAATTGATCCCTCCTTCAATCATGTTCGTCGTCGCGCTGATGCTCAACCCGTCCAAGTCCTCGTCCAGATACGTGAACACGTGGCCGCGCTTGAGCGGTGTGGCCATGCTGCGGTAGGCGTTACGTAGCCGCTCATGCGTGTACCACCACGGTCGTGTGGACTTGACGCTTTTGGGCAATGGGCCGTTCCAGTCTTTCGCGTATGTTTTTTCCTCCAGCAGGTGCTGGTAGCAGGCCTGCCAGGACGCGAACGCGGCACTCCATTCAGCGGCTGCAGCCCGGGTCTTGATCTTTGTGAGCTTCAGGCTCAAGCGCCGTAGTGACTTGCCAGGTTCAGTTCGCGGTCTCATGCTCAGGTGCGTGCGTACGTTGCGTTGCAGATGCACTAGGCAGCGTTGGATTTTCACCTTCGGCCAGAGGGACTTCAGTGCTTTGAGCAGTCCCGAGCCACCGTCGGTAACTACAACTCTGGGCTCGGGGAAGTGCTTGAGCAGTTCGAGCCATGCCGCTGATTTTTCCTGATCGCACCACTGCCATCCAATGACCTTGCCGTGGGCGATAGCGATCAGTAGGCACCATCCTGGGCGGAGGTAAATGCCGTCGATCTGGATCTCGGCAAAGACTTCGCCGGTGTGGTGCAAAAATGGGTGCACGTTCCAGCACCACTGGGTTTGCTGGCGGAAGGTGCGTCCGGTTCCTCCGGCGAATTCTGCTTGGGACTGTTTGCTGGTCAGCCAGCTGATAAAGCCGGCTAGGACGTTGCGTGCGGTGGTGTCTGGACGTGCTCGGGTTGTGGAGGCGTTGCAGGTGATGCATCGCCAGCGTTGCTTGCCGTTGCGTTTCCCGTTTTTCTTTTGAGGGCTCTGGCAGATACTGCATAGGTGGGTGTTTTGTCTTGTAGGGGTCACGCCTATGGGAACAACGTCCATGAGGGACTTGATTCTGCCCCGGGATTCCGGGGCAGAATCAAGTTTCGGGACACCATTTATTGCCTATAGCCCTCAAGTGAAGTGTTGGATCGATCTCGATGCGCAAGTGCAGAGGCACATCGACCGTGGCTTGGAGCTAGGGGGAACATCCCGTAAACAGTTTGCCCTGTTCCTCTACTCAAGCAATTACTACCGAGTAAGCGGGTATGGTCGTTGCTTTTATGAACCCGGTACAGAGATGTACAAGACAGGAACGTCTGCAGAGCTTCTCATGGACATCTACGACCATGATCGGGCTATCCGAAACATGGTGCTCGAGGGGATTGGCGTCGTTGAACCAACTCTGAGAAGCCGCGTTGCATATCACGTTGCGCATGTCTTGGGCAGTGACGATGGTTATTTGCGTAAGGATTTTTATCTTCCATCGACTGCCGAGCCTGACGCCCTAGACGTGAAAGCTCGTCAGCGCTGGAATGCTGAAGTTAGGAACCGCGACAAGGTACTCGCTAGCTTTCAGGAGCTCCGGAACAGGAATGAGATTTTCATCCAGCATCACATTATAAACGGAGATCCCATTCCATTTTGGGCGATCATCGAGGTGGTCTCGTTCGGAACGTTCTCGAGATTCTTGCGAGCATTGCGCGATAAAAGTTTGCTCGGACCTGTAACTAAATCGTTGAATCTGGAGGATGAGCGCAAGTTCGTGCAGGCCGTTCAGAATCTGGCTTTCTTCCGCAATATTGCGGCGCATCACGGGCGGATTTGGAACCGGCGCCTCGATGGACACGTGACGTTGCCGCAACTAGCTTTGTCAGTGAAGCGGGAGTACTTATCTCCTAAGACACCCGCGGCCGCACTCACCTTGCTGGCAGGGCTAGTTGACCAAGTCGAGGGCGACAGTAGCTTTTCGACGACGCTTCTGGACCTTGTTCACGACTCAGATGAATATGCGCGTGGTTGTTATAGGCCAATTCTTTGAGGAGTACTGTGCGTTGCGCCTCACCTTGACTCGCGAGGAGAACAGCAGAACATTTGAAGAGCTGGAGTTCTAAGCTCTGCTCGCGAGTGGCGCCAGCTACCGGGTCGGGAATGACAGACTTTTATCCCCTGTGATTCACCCACAATAGTTTGCGAGCTCAGGCTAACACCGGCAGATGTCTGGCGGGGGATCGCCTGCTGCTCCACAGGATTGTTCGTGAACTTTTGGTGTGTGGTGGCGGCGCTAATCCCCGTGCGTTGGCTATGGCTTGGGGGCGCCCAGGGAATTGTGCTGCTCCTGCGTTCGCAGCCCGTTAGGGCAGGTCGGCAGAGTCGACCAGTACGGTAAAGGGCCCGGAATTGGTCAGCGAGACCTCCATCATGGCCCCGAACACCCCGGTGGCCACCGTGGCACCTAGCGAACGCAGGTGGGACACGAAGTACTCGTACAGCGGTTCGCTGTGTGCGCCGGGGGCGGCGGCACTCCACGAGGGACGGCGGCCCTTGCGCACCGACCCATAGAGCGTGAACTGGCTGATCACCAGCAGCGGTGCCCCAGTGCAGGCGCAGCTACGTTCCTCGTCAAGAATCCGTAGTTCGTAAATTTTCTCGGCAACCTTCCGCGCGGTGGCCTCGTCATCCTCGTGGGTGATGCCTAAGAGCACCACCAACCCCGGTTCCGTAAGCTGCCCGACCACCTCGTTCGCTACGTGGACGGCGGCCTGGCTGGCCCGTTGCACTACTGCGCGCATGACGCTCCTTTCTGCTCGTGTCCCAGAGTATCGGTAGGCTGGGACGGTGAACGATTTGCTCGACGCCCTGAACGAGAACGACCCGGAGGATTCCGGGCGCGGCGTCCATCGCCCGCGTCCGCCCCTGGCGGTACGCATGCGCCCGCGCACCTTGGATGAGCTCGTGGGACAGCAGCATCTGCTGGGCCCCGGCTCGCCGCTGCGTCAACTGGCCGAGCACCCGGATACCGGGCCGGCCGGACCGTCCAGCGTGATCCTCTACGGGCCCCCAGGGATCGGTAAAACCACGATCGCGCACGTGATCGCGCGGGCCACGGACCGCAAATTCGTTGAGCTTTCGGCCATTACCGCCGGGGTGAAAGATGTGCGCCGGGTGCTGGAACAAGCCAAGGACGACCGGGATCTGCGCGGCTTGACCACGGTGTTGTTCCTCGATGAGATCCACCGTTTCAATAAGGCCCAGCAAGATGCGTTGCTGCCCGGCGTGGAAAACCGGGTGGTGGTGCTCGTGGCAGCCACCACCGAAAATCCGTCGTTCTCGGTGATCTCCCCGCTGCTGTCCCGCTCGTTGATGCTCACCCTGCGACCCTTGACCAACGCGGATCTGATGGAGCTGGCCACCCGTGCGGTCAGCGATGAACGCGGGTTCAACGGGGAGGTGGAGCTACCCGATGAACAGCGCGAGACGATCGTGCGCTTGGCCCAGGGCGATGCCCGACGGGTACTCACCGTCCTCGAGGCCGCCGGCGCCGTGGCTTGGAACGCGGCCGGGAAGAACCCGCGCACACCGGTACGGATCGAGACCGAACATGTGCAGTTGGCCATGGATCAGGCGGTGCAACGCTATGACCGGGATGGGGATCAGCACTACGACATCATCTCGGCGTTCATCAAATCGATCCGCGGGTCGGATGCGGATGCGGCACTCCACTATCTGGCGCGTATGCTCGCCGCGGGGGAGGATCCGCGATTTGTGGCGCGTCGGCTCATGATTAGCGCCTCGGAAGATATTGGGATGGCCGACCCGAGCGCGCTGCCGCTGGCCGTGGCCGCGGCCCAGTCGGTGCAGTTGGTGGGCATGCCCGAGGCACGGATCATGCTGGCGCAGGCCACCGTGCACCTAGCCACCGCCCCGAAATCCAATGCCTCCTACATGGCGTTGAACCAGGCGCAGGCCGATGTGGCCGCCGGTAAGGGGTCGCGGGTGCCCGATCACCTGCGCGATGCGCACTATCCCGGCGCCAAGCAGCTGGGCCACGGGGTGGGGTACGTGTATTCACACGATGCGCCGCACTCCATCGCCACCCAGCAGTACGCCCCGGACGATCTACTCGGGGTGGACTACTACCAGCCCACGGAGAACGGAGCCGAACGCTCCATCGGTCAACGCCTGGCGAAGTTACGCCAGATCATCCGGGGCAAGCGACAATAATTGCGAGCATTCTCACGCCGGGTGCAGCGAGCTTCGTGGTGTAGACTTGATCCTTGGCTGGCAAGCCGGTGGACGAGATTCTCGTCGCACCGGTTGCAGTGTTAACGGGACGCGACGCCCGGGCACTCTCCATTGAACCGCGGAGGCCAGCCTTGCTCACGTCGCCAGAAAAGAAAAGGACACATCAATGGCTAACGCCCGTGCCCGCCGTACCGTGCGCCTCTCCCGCGCACTTGGCATTGCCCTGACCCCGAAGGCCGAAAAGTACATGGAGCGCCGTCCGTACGGCCCCGGTCAGCACGGCCGTGCTCGCAAGAAGCAGGACAGCGACTACGCTGTGCGTCTGCGCGAAAAGCAGCGTCTGCGTGCCCAGTACGGCATCCGCGAGACCCAGATGCTGGCTGCCTTCAAGGAAGCCAAGCGCCTCGGCGGCCAGACCGGTGACAACCTGCTGGCCCTGCTCGAGACCCGCCTCGACGCCCTGGTGCTGCGTGCCGGCTTCGCCCGCACCATCGCACAGGCCCGTCAGCTGGTCGTGCACCGCCACATCCTGGTCAACGGCCAGCGCGTGGACCGTCCGTCCTTCAAGGTGAAGCCGGGTCAGATGATCCACGTTCACGAGAAGAGCGAGAAGATGGTTCCGTTCCAGCTTGCCGCCACCGGCGAGCACAAGAACGTGCTGCCGGCCGTTCCGGGCTACCTGGACGTCAAGCTCGAGTCGCTGCAGGCTACCCTGCTGCGCGCTCCTGAGCGTGCCGAGATCCCGGTGACCTGCGAAGAGAACCTCGTGGTCGAGTACTACGCACGCTAAATCTAGGTGCGTTCCAAGGGCCCGTAGCCGCTATCGGCTGCGGGCCCTTGGGCTAACTAACACCCAGCGTTGCCGGTTCGATAAGGTGGACTGGCAACAAAACCCAAGCGGAAGAGGAAGCACATGTCGGGTTCGGATATTGCGGGGTTAATCGCCGCGGGCGTTTTCGCGGTTCTCGTGGCACTGCTGGCGGTGCCGATTCTTAAACTGGGTAAGGTCTTCGATGAGCTACGCGGTTCGATCAAGGAGCTCTCCGATGGCACCACCCCGCTCTTGGGCGAGGTGACCACCACGGTGGCGACCACCAACGACCAGCTCAAGAAGGTCGATACGATCACCTCGAATGTGTCCGATGCCACCGCCAACGTTTCGGCCCTGTCCTCGTTGGTCGCCGCAACCGTGGGCAAGCCGCTGATCAAGGTGGCCGCCTTCACCGCCGGTGTGAAGGAAGCGATGAACGCAAAGCCGCGCGGTACGCACCGCCGCAGCCGCTAAGGAGACTAGAATGAAAAAGCTTTTCTGGGTTGCTCTCGGCGTGTCCGTCGGCGTGCTGGCGGCCAAGAAATACACCGAAATTTCCTCCGGGGCGGCGCTTAACCGCCAAGTCGGGCGCTATGCGGACCGACTCTCGGACATTGGGCAGGCCTTCCGTGAGGGGATGGCCGCCCGCGAAGAAGAACTTCGTTCCGCCCTCGGCGTGAACGACGCTAAGTGAAGGGATCATCCGCTCAACGATGAAAACGCAGGAAATTGCCCGCCGTTGGATCGACTTTTTCGCCGCCAAGGGCCACACCGCGGTTCCCAGCGCCTCGCTGGTCTCCTCTGATCCCTCGCTGCTGTTTACGGTGGCGGGCATGGTCCCGTTCATCCCGTACCTGACCGCCCGTGAGGAGCCGCCATACTCGCGCGCCGTCTCCGTGCAGAAGTGCATCCGCACCGGAGATATCGAAGAGGTCGGTAAGACCGTACGCCACGGTACCTTCTTCCAGATGTGCGGTAACTTCTCCTTCGGTGACTACTTCAAGGAATCGGCGATTCCCTTCGCCTGGGAGCTACTGACCTCCTCGGTGGAATCCGGCGGCTACGGCCTGGATCCCGAGCGCCTGTGGGTGACCGTCTACGAGGACGGCGACGAGAAGGACACCGAGGCCCGCCGCATTTGGGAAGAAGAGATCGGTGTGCCCCGCGAACGCGTGATCGGCACCGGCAAGGAAGATAACTACTGGAACACCGGTCAGCCCGGCCCCGGTGGTCCCTGCTCGGAGATCTACTACGATCGTGGCCCGCAGTATGGGAAGGACGGCGGCCCGGCCGTCGACGAAACCCGCTTCATCGAGATCTGGAACCTGGTGTTCATGCAGTACCGGCTTTCCGCCGTGCGCTCGAAGACCGACTTCGATGTGGCCGGTGAACTGCCCAAGCGCAATATCGACACCGGGCTGGGTCTGGAACGCCTGGCGATGATCCTGCAGGGCGTCGAGAACATGTACGAAACCGACCAGGTGCGCCCGGTGCTTGATCGCGCCGCCGAACTGGCCGGGGTGGAGTACACCTCCACCGAGGATCCCGAGGATCCGAACCACGCCAACGATGTGCGCCTGCGCATGATTGCCGATCACGTACGCAGCGCCCTGATGCTGATTTCCGATGGCGTGACCCCGGGTAACGAGGGCCGCGGCTATGTGCTGCGCCGCCTGATCCGCCGTGCGGTGCGTGCCATGCGCCTGATGGGTGTGGACTCCGAGGTGCTGCCACAGCTGCTGCCGGTTTCGCGCGATGCGATGAAGGGCGTCTACCCGCAGGTGGAGTCCGACTTCGAACGCATTGCCCGGGTGGCCTACGCCGAAGAGCGCGCCTTCCGCCGCACCATCTCCTCGGGTACCACCCGCCTGGACGAGGCCCTCGAACAGGCCAAGGCCGCCGGCACGAACCTCTCCGGCGATGACGCCTTCACCTTGCACGACACCTACGGTTTCCCGATCGACCTGACCTTGGAGATCGCCTCCGAGGCGGGGTTGAGCGTCGATGAGAAGCGCTTCCGTGAGCTGATGACCGAACAGCGCACCCGCGCGCAGAAGGACGCCAAGGCCAAGAAGGCCGGCCACGCCGATCTGAGCGTCTTCAACAAGCTTGCCGAGTCCGGCGCGGTGCACTTCACCGGCTACGACACGCTCAATGGCGAGTCGAAGATCCGCGGCATCGTTCGCGATGGGCAGTTGGTGCCCTTTGCCGAACAGGGCCAGCAGGTGGATCTGGTGCTCGAGGAAACCCCGTTCTACGCCGAGGCCGGTGGCCAGGCCGGTGACGTGGGATTGATCCACGGTGATGGTTTCGTCCTCGAGGTCACCGATGTGCAGGCCCCGGTTAAGGGTTTGAACGTCCACAAGGTTCTGGTGCGCGAGGGCGAACTGCCCGCCGAGGCACTGGTACGCACCGAGGTGGACGCGATCCGTCGCCACTCCGGTGAGCAGGCTCACTCGGCCACTCACCTGGTGCACGCCGCGCTGCGCGACCTGCTCGGGCCCACCGCCACGCAGGCCGGTTCCTTCAACAAGGCCGGATACCTGCGCTTCGACTTCTCTTGGACCGAGGCACTGTCGTCCGCCACGCGCGCCGAAATTGAAGAGGTCGTCAACCAGGCCATCGTGGCGAACCACGACGTGATCAGCAATGAAATGTCGTTGGATGCCGCGAAGAAGCTCGGTGCGATGAGCCTGTTCGGTGAGAAGTACGGCAATTCGGTGCGTGTTGTGGAGATGAACGGCGCCTGGTCGCGCGAACTGTGCGGTGGTACCCACGTGGGCTCCACCGCCCGCATCGGCCAGCTGACCCTTCTCTCGGAGGCTTCGGTCGGTTCGGGCAACCGCCGCGTCGAAGCCCTGGTGGGTATGGAGGCCTTCCGTCACGGGGCAGCCGAACGCGCCCTGGTTTCGGAGCTGACCGGAATGTTCAAGGTCCCCAGCGAGCAGGTGCTCGACCGTGTCTCGGACACCGTGGCAAAGCTCAAGGCCGCCGAGAAGCAGATCGCCGAAATGAAGTCGGCCGCGCTACTGGCCCAGAGCAGTGCGTTGCTCGCCGACGTCGAGTCGCTCAACGGTGTCAAGCTCTTGGCTCATGATGCCGGTGCCGTGGATTCGGCCGATGCCTTGCGCACGCTGGCACTGGATCTGCGCGGCAAGATCGGTTCCGACCCGGCCGTGATCGTGCTGATCGGTCAGGCCGGCGGACGCCCGCTGGTGCTGGCCGTGACCAACGAGGCGGCACGCTCCGCCGGTTTCAAGGCCGGTGCGCTGGTGCGCACCGCTACCTCCGTGCTCGGCGGTGGCGGCGGCGGCAAGGACGATATGGCTCAGGGTGGCGGGCAGGACGCCTCGCGCATCGGCGAGGCCCTGGCGGCCATCCGTTCCGCGGTGGCCAATGCCTGAGTTGGCGATGGGCGTCGACGTGGGCCTGGCCCGCGTCGGCGTCGCCGTATCCGATCCGCACGGGGTGCTGGCTACCCCGGTGATGACCCTGCGCCGCGACGCGAAGAAGAATTCCGATCTGCGGATGCTGTTGCGCATTATTGCGGATCGTGGGGTCAGCGAGGTGTTTGTCGGTGAGCCGCGTGCCCTCTCGGGGCAGGACACCGAGTCCACTCGGATGGCCCGCGCCTATGCGATCGAACTGGCCGAGCGTGCCCACGAGGCGCAGCAGGAGTTGTCGGTGTATCTCATCGACGAACGGCTGAGCACGGTCAGCGCCCACCGAATGCTGCACGAATCGGGTCGCAAAATGCAGCAGCACCGCGAGGTCGTCGACCAGGTGGCCGCGGTCAATATTTTGCAACAGGTGCTGGACGCACGGCGTAACGACGCCCGCGTGCAGGCAAGCCGCGTCGTGGTGAAGTAACCCTTCGCCACGCACGCCCCACATGGAGAGAGATTATGGGCGACGAGCATAACCCGGCCAATATCCCGTCATCGCTGCCCGAGCTGCTGCGCCGCTGGGCCGGTGGAACACGCCCGGGAGAACTACCGACCCCGGGAGCCCCGGAAATCACCGGAGCTCCGTTAGGCGGTGCGGACTTCACCGAGGCCCCCGAGACCGAGCACCCGCATGCCGAGCAGGCCGCCGCGTACGACGCCGAGGCCGAGCACGCTGAGCAGCATCCGATCACCGGGCAAATGCCGCTGGCCGAAACCTCGGTTTTTACCGAGCATGAGCCAAAGCCGCGGCGCACCAAGCGTCGGCGCAATCTGGTGATGCTTGCCACCGTGTTGATTTTTGCCCTGGTCGTGACCGGGTCGGTGTACTTCATCAAGACCATCTACAAGCAGTTCAACCCGGACGATTTCACCGGACCCAAGGGTCCCGTGGTTGAAATCACCGTCAAGGATGGTTGGGGTGCGAAGATCGTTGGTTCGGTGCTGGCCGAGAAGAAGGTCGTGGCCAGCGAGAAGCTCTTCGTGAAGGCGGTGGAGGACTTCGTCGCCACCCATGAGGAGGCCACCACCATTCACCCGGGCACCTATCAGCTCAACACAAATTTGCCGGCCGCCGACGCCGCCGAAATCATGCTGGATAACCGCCCCGACAAGGTGGTCTACGTGGGGTTGAAGGCCAATGTGCGGCTCAAGGACTCGTTGAAGGAAATCGCCGAGGGCTCCGGGCTGAAGGAAAAGCAGTTGCGTGAACTCGCCGATGACCCGCAGGCCTTTGGGCTTCCCGAGTCGGTGCCGAATCTTGAGGGCTGGCTGCACCCGGGGGAGTACCGCTTCCCGCTGGAAACCGAAGCCACCGAGATTTTGCAGACCATGGTAGATAACACCAAGAAGGCCCTGAGCGAGCAGGGCGTCGAGGATCTCAGCGAAGGGTATCGCTACCTGAAGATCGCTTCGATTTTGCAGGCGGAGGCCCGTCCGAAGGATTACGCGACGGTGGCCGGTGCCATCGACAACCGTCTCTCACCGAATAACCGCGAAACCCACGGGCTCTTGCAAGTGGATTCCACGGTGATCTATGGATTGGATCGCTACTCGTTGCAGTTCAGCCAGGCCGAACGCAAGGACGCCTCGAACCGCTACAACTCCTATGTGCACAAGGGACTGCCGCCCACGCCGATCGGTTCCCCGGCGCTTCCGGCGATCCGTGCCGCGATCAACCCGGTGCCCAATGATTACTACTACTGGGTGACGGTCAACACCATCACCGGCGAAACGAAGTTTGCGCGGACCTTCGCCGATCATCAGAAGAATCAGCAGCAGTTCCGCGACTTCTGCTCGGCGAATCCGGAGGCTTGCTAATGCTACGCGCCGCCGTCCTCGGCCAACCCATCGGCCACTCCAAGTCCCCGGTGCTGCACAGCACCGCCTACGCGCTGCTCGAGGTGCCGATCGATTACCGGGCCATTGAGCTGTCCCCGGAACAGGCCGAGGCACAGGCGGCCGAGCTACGTGCCGGTGGTTGGGCCGGTTGTTCGGTCACCATGCCGCTGAAGGACGTGTTCGTGCCCCTGATGGACGAGCTGAGCGATCGGGTGCGCCGGTTGGGCGCGCTGAACACCATCATCGTTGACCCGCAGGGCCGTTTGCGCGGGGAGAATACCGACGTCGACGGCATCCTTGGAGCCCTAGGCGACGCCGGGGTGCGCCAAGCCGAGCGGCTCACCGTGCTCGGGGCCGGCAACACCACCCTGGCGGCCGTGGCCGCCGGTGCCGAACTGGGTGTGCGCGAGCTGCGTATCGTGCTGCGCAACGCGCTCAAGGCCCAGAAGGTCGCCGCCCTGGCCGAAGAGTTGGGCATGGATGTGCGCGTCGAGGAGCTAGGCTCGCTTGGCGAAGGCGCCTTAGCCGCGGACCCGCTGGTGATTAGCACTCTGCCACCGCATGGGGCCGATGATTGGCTATCTGTGCTCGGGGCCGGCACCGGGGTGCTCATGGACGTGGCCTATGACCCGTGGCCCTCGGCCCTGGCCGAAAGCTGGGCCGGGCCGGTGCTCAGCGGTGAACATATGTTGGTGCACCAGGCTGTGGAGCAGGTCCGCCTTTTTAGTGGCGTGAACTTCGATGAGTCGGTGCGTGAAAACGTCACAAATGCCCTATACGCCAGCATCGGACTTCATCGAGAAGGCTAATCCGGTCATGTCATGGCAAAATTGATGCCATGTTGCGTTGGTTGACGGCGGGCGAATCCCATGGCCCGGCACTCGTTGGAATTCTTGAAGGACTACCCGCCGGGGTTTCGGTGGACTCACAGGTCGTGCGTGATGCACTGGCCCGCCGGCGGCTCGGCTATGGCCGCGGTGCCCGCATGAAGTTTGAGCAGGACCAGGTCACCTTCCTTGGCGGTGTCCGCCACGGCAAATCGCAGGGCGGCCCGGTGGCCATCCAGATCGGCAACACCGAATGGCCCAAGTGGGAAAAGGTGATGAACGCCGACGAGGTGGACCTCGACGAGCTGGCCGCCATGGCGCGCAACGCACCATTGACCCGCCCGCGTCCGGGCCACGCCGACTTCACCGGCATGCAGAAGTACGGTTTCGAGGATGCCCGTCCGGTGCTTGAGCGGGCCAGCGCCCGCGAAACCGCCGCCCGAGTGGCCCTCGGTTCCGTGGCGCAGGCGTTCCTGCGCGAACTGGGTATCGAGTTGGTCTCGCACACCACCGCCATCGGCACCGTCAGTGCCCCGGCCGACGCCCCGCTACCCACGGCCGCCGATGTGGCCGCGCTGGATGCCGACCCACTGCGTTGCTTCCACGCAGAGACCAGCCAGGCCATGGTGGCCGAAGTCGACGACGCACACAAGGCCGGGGAAACCCTCGGCGGCGTGGTCGAGGTTCTTGCCTACAACCTGCCTCCAGGTCTGGGCTCCTACGTGCACTGGGACCGCCGTCTTGACGCGCGCCTGGCCGGCGCACTGATGGGCATTCAGGCCATTAAGGGTGTTGAGGTCGGCGACGGGTTCGAAACCGCGGCCCGTCGCGGTTCGGCTGCCCACGACGAGATCGAACGTGACGAACAGGGTGTTATCCGCCGCGCCTCGGGTCGTGCCGGCGGTATCGAAGGTGGCATGTCCATCGGCGAGGTGCTGCGCGTACGTGCCGGCATGAAGCCCATTGCCACCGTGCCGCGCGCCCTGCGCACCATTGACACCGCCTCCGGCGAAGCCACCACCGCACACCACCAGCGTTCGGACGTCTGTGCCGTTCCGGCTGCCGGCGTGGTAGCCGAAGCCATGGTGGCACTGGTGCTCGCCCAGGCCGTATTGGAGAAGTTCGGCGGCGACTCGGTGGCCGAAACCAAGCGGAACCTTGAGTCGTACCTGGCGGCAATCCCTGAGTCGTTGGAGTCGACCGGGGTATAAATGATCTATCTCATTGGTCCCATGGCCAGCGGCAAGTCCACCATTGGGCGGTCGCTGGCCATTGCCCTGTCCACCGACTTCGCCGACACCGACGCGGTCATCACCGAGGCGCACGGCCCGATCCCACAGATTTTCGCCACCCACGGGGAGGCCTACTTCCGGAGCCTCGAGTCTCAGGCGCTGGCGCAAACGCGGGCCGGGGTTATCGCCACCGGCGGCGGCATAGTGGTCAACCCGCAAAATCATGCCGCGCTACGCCGCGGTACGGTCATCTATTTAGAGCTCTCCGAACGGACCGCGCAAGGCCGTCTACCGGCTGATGACGGGCGGCCCCTGCTACGTGGCGATGATCGCATTGCGCGCTGGACGCAGCTCTACGAACAACGCCGAAGTACCTATGAATCCCTAGCTGACCTGACAGTTAACGTGGACGATCGCTCGGTCGACGAGGTCGTAGCGCTCATTAAGGATCATGTGATTCGCGCCACGAGATAGTTTGCGTGCGCCGCCGCGCGCGTACCCTAGATAGATCAGCACCATGAGGAGGATCTCGACGGATGCCATTAGCACCCACCACACTGCAGGTCACCGGGACGAATGCCGGGGAATCTTATCCCGTACTCGTCGGCAATTCTTTGCTGGGGCAACTACCCGAATTGCTCGGTCCGGCGGTGAAGAAGGTTTTGATCATCCACCCACGAGCCCTGCGCGCCACCGGCGATCTGGTTCGTGAGGATCTCGAAGGGACCGGACTGACCGCGCTGACCGCGGAAATCCCGGATGCCGAGGAGGGCAAGCACATTCAGGTGGCCTCCTTCTGCTGGGAGGTTCTGGGCAAGAACGACTTCACCCGCAGCGACGCGGTAATCTCCGTGGGCGGCGGCGCCGTCACCGATCTGGCCGGCTTCGTGGCAGCGACTTGGCTGCGCGGCGTCAAGGTGATTCATATCCCCACCTCGCTACTGGCGATGGTGGATGCCGCCGTGGGCGGCAAGACCGGCATTAACACCGCCGAGGGCAAGAACCTCGTCGGGGCCTTCCACCCACCGGCCGCCGTACTGGCCGACCTCGATGCGCTGGCCACCTTGCCAAAGAACGAACTGGTCACCGGTTTGGCCGAAGCCGTGAAATGTGGCTTCATCGCCGACGAGCGCATTCTGGAATTGATCGAAGAAGATCCCGCCGATGCGATCGATCCGACCAGCGATCGACTGCGTGAAATCGTTGAACGCACCATCGCCGTCAAGGTCGACGTGGTCTCGCGTGACCTGAAGGAATCGGGGGAGCGCGAGTTCTTGAATTACGGCCATACCCTGGCCCACGCCATCGAGTTGGCCGAGCGCTACCAGATGCGTCATGGTGCCGCGGTCTCGATTGGCCTGTGTTTCGCGGCCGAGCTGGGACGCTCGGTCGGTTACACCTCCGACGCTATTGTTGAGCGCACTTTCGCCATTCTCCGTTCGCTGGGTCTGCCCACGAGCTACCGCAATGACCGTTGGGCCGCGCTGCTCGATGGGATGAAGCGCGATAAGAAGTCGCGTGGCGATCAGCTGCGCTTTGTCGTGCTTGAGGAAATCGGCAAGCCGCGTATCTACGAGGTGCCCGATAACTCGCTGTTGTTCGCCGCCTACCAGGAGATCGGGGAATAACGATGACTCAGCAGACACACCAAGCCTTTGAAGTCGCCTCGGTCAACCGTGAAGGTACCGATACGGCTATTGCGGGCATCCTCATCGACCCGGAGACCATGCGTCCCTTCGTCTCGGACGAGAAGGCCGCCGAGCATTCGATGCTTTTCGGTTCGCCGACCGACCAGGTGGTCATTCACCTGGCCCGTGGTGAACTGTCCAAGGCGGGGGAGCTGATCGCCGAATCGCGGTTGACCGACCCGACCAACGCCCACCTGCGCGTGTTGGACACCGAGCTGACCCGTGCACGAGGTGACTTCGACCGGGCGATCAACCGGTTGCGCGCGCTCCTCGAAGAGTTCGCCGGCACCGAGTACGAGTCGCTGATGCAACACCACTTGGGCATGTCCTACTACGAGCGTGGCGACTACCACGCGGCGGCCACTCGCTTCCGCACCGCCTTGCAGATGCGTGAAGAATCCGGTGGACGTCCACACTTGATCGACGCCTCGCGGGTCTGTCTGCAGATGGCCGAAGAAAAACTTGCACAGCACGGCTAAAGCAGCCATTGCGTGAAGTGATTCTGGCGTGCACGTGATGTGCGCGCCAGAATTTTCTTTTAACGCAGACTAACGTGGTTGTGCACCTCTGCCGCCACGCGGGAGCATCCTGCGACAAACAAGCTCGCGAAGCTGTCGGAGCCCTAGTGGAGCGCTACACCACTGTGTAGGCAACGGGGCGGGGCCTAAATTCGGTTAGAGCATTCGCCGTTATCTAGCGCGAAATCCGGAACTACTGCAGTTGGCCTTCGCGATTCGCTGGCGTAAACCCTATCCGTGAGCGCCATTGCTCACCCGGCAACCATCCCCAGCAATGGCCGTGGGTCGCACGACTCACCGCGGGGCTACAGGTGCGGCTAAGGCCTGCGACGAGTGAGGTAGCTGTTTTCCCACGCGGGGCCGCGGTAGGATCGCACCGCCATCAACGGCGCCTTCGGCGGGTACCAAGCCGCTCCATGTGGCCCTTACCGAGTCATTGTGCCGAATTACCTGCGTGGTACTCGTCGCAAAGACCCGCCTGCTGAACTTTCCATGCGCTAGACTGTATATGGATTTTTGACAAGGCCGGCCTCGCGCTGGCACATACGAGGAATTGAGTTATACGTGGCGGATACAACCGACATCAAAAACGGACAGGTCATCAAGATCGATGGCCAGCTGTGGACCATCATCGATTTCCAGCATGTGAAGCCGGGCAAGGGTGGCGCCTTCGTGCGCACCAAGATGCGCAACGTGCTCACCGGTAAGGTCGTCGACAAGACCTACAACGCCGGTGCAAAGATCGAGACCGCAACCGTGGACCGCCGCGATTACCAGTACCTCTACCAGGACGGCGAAGACTACGTCTTCATGAACCTGGAAGACTACGACCAGATCACCGTGCCCGGCAATACCGTTGGCGAAGCCGCCGGCTACATGCTGGAAAACCAGGAACTGACCATCGCCATGCACGACGGTGCTCCGCTGTACCTCGAGCTGCCAGCCTCGGTCATCCTGGAAATCACCTACACCGAGCCAGGCCTGCAGGGCGACCGCTCCTCGGCCGGCACCAAGCCCGCCACCTTGGAAACCGGCAAGGAGATCCAGGTGCCGCTGTTCGTTGAGCAGAACACCAAGGTCAAGGTTGACACCCGTACCGGCGATTACCTAGGACGTGTCTCCTAGTGAGCGCCCGCGCCAAGGCCCGCCGCCGGGCCCTGGAATTCTTGTTTGAAGCAGAAGCCCGCGGCGCTGACCCACTTCAGGTAGCCGTTGCGCGACGTGAGAACTCCGATATCGTGCTCAACGAGTACTCGTTGAACATCATCGAGGGTGTCACCGCGCACCAGGAACGCATCGATGAGGTGCTCGAAAGCTACGTACGTGGCTGGACCATCGAACGGATGCCCAATGTCGATCGCATTGCCCTGCGCATTGGCGTGTGGGAAGTGCTCTACAACGATGACGTCCCCGACGCGGTGGCCATTGCCGAGGCGGTGGCGAACGTCCGTGAGCTGTCCACCGACGAGTCCCCGGACTTCGTCAACGGCGTGCTCGGACGCATCCAGGAAGTCAAAGAAACCCTGGTCGACTAGCTCGTAGCAGCAACACTTCGGAACTGCCGAGGAGATCCCGTTTAGGGATATCTCCTCGGCAGTTCGTGTTTAAGCGCCAACGTTGCACGCGTATTACCTCTCCACGACGCGAACGTGAGATTGGCGACGAGCTATGCACGGCGTCATGCCTGGGCCGCGGCACTGGAAATGACGCGTCAGGTCAGTGTCGGCGCACCGGTGACCTGCGCCGATGCGTGACCGGGGCAGGCCAGGGAAGGGCGCCGTCGCCTTCCCTGTGATTAACACCTCGGTCGATTCGTTGCAATGCATGAATATGCGCTAGGGGATTGGGGTGCACGCGTGATAATTTTTACTTCAGCACTGTTCCTTTAAGAACCGTCCCGTGAGGCGGAGAAGGGAGATCGCGCACAGATGACCGATGAAGCATCACAGCCCGTGCTGGCACGTACCGTGCTGTCCGGCGATGACATTGAACGTGTGTTGACGCGTATTGCCTTTGAAATAATCGAGGCAAATAAGGGTACCGAGGACCTCGTCCTGCTCGGTATTCCAAGCCGCGGGTTCCCGCTGGCGCGCCGTCTGGCCGACCGTATTGCGGCCGCATCCAAGGACGAATCCATCGACCCCGCCGCTCTGGTGGGGCAACTCGACGTCACCATGTACCGTGACGATCTGCGGCACTCCACCGCACGCACCCCCTCGCCGACCAAACTTCCCAGCGGTGGCATCGAGGGCAAGGTCGTGGTACTGGTCGACGATGTGCTCTACTCCGGACGCACCATTCGCGCCGCCCTCGACGCCCTCGCCGACTGGGGACGCCCCAAAATCGTGCGACTGGCCGTACTGGTCGACCGCGGACACCGCGAACTGCCGATCCGCGCGGATCACGTGGGCAAGAACCTGCCCACCGCGAAAAGCGAAAAGGTGCGTGTGCGCCTGGCAGAAATCGACGGCACGAACGATGTGAGTATCGAGGGGATCGCATGAAACACCTGATTTCCACCCGCGATCTGTCGCGCGCCGAGGCCATCCAGATCCTCGACGTGGCCGAAGAAATGCGTGAGGCTGGCACCCGCGAAGTCAAGAAGCTTCCGGCGCTGCGTGGACGCACCGTGGTGAACCTCTTCTTCGAAGACTCCACCCGCACCCGCATCTCCTTCGAGGCGGCAGCCAAGCGCCTGAGCGCGGACGTGATCAACTTCTCCGCCAAGGGCTCCTCGGTGTCCAAGGGCGAGTCGCTGAAGGACACCGCACAGACGCTGCTGGCCATCGGCGCCGACGCCGTGGTGATTCGCCACCCGGCCTCCGGGGCTCCGGCTCGTCTGGCGGCCACCGACTGGATTGACCTGCCGATCGTGAACGCCGGTGACGGCATGCACGAGCACCCGACCCAGGCGCTGCTCGATGCCTTCACGTTGCGCCGCCAGCTGGCACTGCGCGAGAACGTCTCCCCGCTGGGTCGTGGACTCGATGGCCTGAAGGTCGCGATCGTCGGTGACATCCTGCACTCGCGCGTGGCCCGCTCCAACCTCTGGCTGTTGCGTACCCTGGGCGCCGAGGTGACCATGGTCGCCCCGCCCACCCTGCTACCGGTAGGTAGTGGCACTTGGCCGTGCACCATCAGCTACGACCTGGATTCCGTGCTGAACGCGGGCGTGGACGCCGTGATGATGCTCCGCGTCCAGGGTGAGCGCATGAAGGCGGCGTACTTCCCGAACCCACGCGAATACTCGCGGTACTGGGGGCTGGATGACGCCCGACTGGGCCGTTTGAACGCCGCCGGGATGGACACCTTGATCCTGCACCCGGGGCCGATGAACCGCGGTCTGGAAATTTCCTCGGCGGCCGCCGACTCCGATCGCGCTCTCGTGCTCGAACAGGTCACCAACGGTGTGGCCGTGCGCATGGCGAGCCTCTACCTGCTTCTATCCGGCGACCTGACGAAGGAATCCTCCCTATGAACTACCTGATTCGTGACGCTAATATTCTTGGCGAGCAGCGCGCCGACGTGTTGATCCGTGACGGGGTGATCGCCCAGATCGGCACCGAGCTGTCCGCCGAGGACGCCACCGTCATCGAGGCCACCGGTCAGATCCTGCTACCCGGTCTGGTCGATACCCACACCCACCTGCGCGAGCCGGGCCGCGAGGACGCCGAAACCGTGCTGACCGGTAGCCAGGCCGCCGCCAAGGGCGGGTACACCGCCGTCCACGCCATGGCCAACTCCACCCCGGTGGCCGACACCGCCGGCGTCGTCGAGCAGGTCTATGAGCTGGGACGCAAGGCCGGTTGGGTGGACGTCCGCCCGGTGGGCGCCGTCACCGTCGGTTTGGCCGGCGAACAGCTGTCGGAAATCGGTGCCATGGCCGACTCGCGCGCCGCGGTGCGCATGTTCTCGGATGATGGCATCTGCGTCTCGGACCCGCTGCTGATGCGCCGGGCCCTGGAATACGTCAAGGCCTTCGACGGGGTGATCGCCCAGCATGCGCAGGAGCCACGGCTCACCGAGGGTGCCCAGATGAACGAGGGTCAGACCTCCGCGGAACTGGGAATGCCCGGTTGGCCGGCGGTGGCCGAGGAATCGATTATCGCCCGTGACGTGCTGCTGGCTGAGCACGTCGATGCCCGCCTGCACGTCTGCCACGTCTCCACCGCCGGCTCGGTGGAGATCATCCGCTGGGCCAAGGCCCGCGGCATCAAGGTCACCGCCGAGGTGACCCCGCACCACCTGCTGCTCACCGATGAGAAGGTCAAGACCTTCGACCCGGTGTACAAGGTCAACCCGCCGCTGCGTCGCAACGAGGATGTCCTGGCGCTGCGCGCCGGCGTGGCCGATGGCACCATCGACGTGATCGGCACCGACCACGCCCCGCACCCCTCGGAGTCCAAGGACTGCGAATGGGCGCAGGCCGCCATGGGCATGACCGGTCTGGAGACCGCGCTGTCCATCGTGCAGCACACGCTGGTCGAGACCGGGCTGCTGTCCTGGGCCGACGTCGCACGGATCACCTCCGCGGTGCCGGCACAGATCGGCCGACTGAGCGATCAGGGCCGCCCCATCGCCGAGGGCGAACCGGCCAACCTGACCTTGGTGGATCCCGAGGCACGTTGGATCGTCGACCCCTTCGCCATGGCCACCAAGGGGCGGAACTCGCCCTTCGCCGGCATGGAACTGCCCGGTGCGGTGCGCGCGACCTTCTTCCACGGTCACCCGACCGTGCTGGATGGTGAATTGGCCTCGGCTCGGTCGATCGATGCCTGAGGGCGCGCCTACCGCGATCGGGATCACGATCGCCGTCATCGTCCTGGCCTTCATCCTCATCGCCTTGGGGTGGCGCAATATGAAGCGTCGGCAACAGGATGTGCCGGCCCCCTATGAGCCCTTCGAGGACAGCGAGCAGGCTCGTTTCACCGGAATGTATGTCAGCACCACGCGCCGCGAGGACTGGCTGGATCGGGTGGCCGTGCATCAGCTGGGGATCCGCTCCAATGCCGAATTGAGCATTGGTGAGGATGGGGTGCACCTGCTGCGTCCCGGAACCACGGACCTGCACATTCCCTACGGCGCCACGCTGGAGGTACAGCGCGGGGCCGGAATGGCGGGCAAGTTCGTCGAACGCAACGGACTGGTGATCATCAGCTGGGCCAAGGACGACTACGAATTCGATACCGGCTTCCGACCCCGGTATCACGAACAGACCGCAGAGATTATTCAGATGCTGCAGCCGCGCATGGGCGGCACAGCCGAGCAGGAGAAACATTAAGTGACTACGCTAAGCAACCTTCCAGCCCTGCTGGTACTGGAAGATGGCCGCATCTTCCGTGGCCTGGCCTACGGCACCGTGGGCACCACCCTGGGCGAGGCCGTGTTCACCACCGGCATGACCGGATACCAGGAGACGCTCACCGACCCCTCCTACGCCCACCAGATCATCGCGCAGACCTTCCCGCATATGGGCAACACGGGCGTGAACGACGAAGATCCCGAGTCCCGCCGCATGTGGGCCGCCGGCTACGTGGTGCGCGACGCCTCGCGCCGCCCGAGCAACTGGCGCAGCCAGGGCACCTTGGAAGATGAGCTGAAAAAGTGGGGGATCGTGGGCATCCGCAATGTCGACACCCGCGCGCTGACCCGCCACCTGCGCGAAGCCGGTGCCATGAAGGCCGGCATCTTCTCCGGTGAGGCCGCACAGCGTCCCGAGGCGGAACTGCTCGCCGAGGTGCAGCAGCAGCCGCCGATGGCCGGGCGCAATATCTCCGCCGAGGTTTCGGTGGAGCAGGCCTACGTCGTCGAGCCAGCCGATCACGGTTACACCGGTGCGGTAAAGCACTCGGTGGCCGCCATCGACCTGGGCATGAAGTCGATGACCCCGCACCGTCTGGCCGAGCGTGGCCTGCGCGTGCACGTGCTACCGCATGATGCGACCCTCGAAGATATCAAGGCCACCGGCGCCGACGGGGTGTTCTTCTCCAACGGCCCGGGTGACCCGGCCACCGCCACCACGCAGGTGGAACTGGTGCGTTCGGTGCTCGACGCCGGCATCCCGTACTTCGGGATCTGCTTCGGTAACCAGATCCTGGGCCGCGCCCTGGGCTTTGACACCTACAAGCTGCCCTTCGGTCACCGCGGTATCAACCAGCCGGTGCTGGATAAGGCCACCGGCAAGGTGGAGATCACCAGCCAGAACCACGGCTTCGCCGTGGACGCCCCGCTCGAGGGCTCGGTCACCGCGCCGGTCGCGCGCTTTGGTGCCGTGGAGGTCTCCCACTTCTCGCTCAACGACCGTGTCGTCGAGGGCCTGAACTGCCTGGACATTCCGGCCTTCTCCGTGCAGTACCACCCGGAAGCCGCTTCCGGCCCGCACGATGCCGCCTACCTCTTTGACCGTTTCGTCGCCGCGTTGGACAACGCTGCAGATAAGGATTCCAAGTAATGCCTAAGCGCACCGATTTGAACTCAGTGCTCGTGATCGGTTCGGGTCCGATCGTGATCGGCCAGGCCGCCGAATTCGACTACTCCGGCACCCAGGCTCTGCGCGTGCTCAAGGAGGAGGGCCTGCGGGTCATCCTGGTCAACTCCAACCCGGCCACCATCATGACCGACCCGGAATTCGCCGACGCCACCTACGTCGAGCCGATCACCCCGGAAATCGTCGAGAAGATCATTGCCAAGGAACGCCCGGATGCCGTGCTTCCGACCCTGGGCGGCCAGACCGCACTGAACACCGCCATCGCGCTGGATAAGAACGGCGTGCTGGAGAAGTACAACGTGGAACTGATCGGCGCCAACATCGAGGCCATCGAGCTCGGTGAGGACCGCGAAAAGTTCAAGGGCGTGGTGGAGCGCTCGGGCGCCGAATCGGCCCGCTCGAAGATCGTGCACACCCTGGAGGAGGCCTTCGCCGCCGTCGAGGAGCTGAAGTACCCGGTCGTGGTGCGCCCCTCCTTCACCATGGGTGGCCTGGGTTCGGGCATGGCCTACAACCCCGAGGATCTGCGCCGCATCGCCGGCGCCGGCCTGCAGTACTCGCCGACCACCGAGGTGCTCCTGGAGGAGTCCATCCTGGGGTGGAAGGAGTACGAGCTGGAGATGATGCGCGACAAGAACGACAACGTCGTGGTCGTGTGCTCCATCGAAAACTTCGACCCGGTGGGCGTGCACACCGGTGACTCGATCACCGTCGCCCCGGCGATGACGCTGACCGACCGCGAATACCAGCGCCTGCGTGACATCTCGATCAACGTGATCCGCGAGGTCGGCGTGGACACCGGTGGCTGCAACATCCAGTTCGCCATCGAACCGGACACCGGTCGCGTCGTGGTCATCGAAATGAACCCGCGTGTTTCGCGCTCCTCGGCGCTGGCCTCGAAGGCCACCGGCTTCGCCATCGCGAAGATCGCCACCAAGCTCTCGCTGGGTTACACCCTGGATGAGATCCCGAACGACATCACCCAGAAGACCCCGGCCTCCTTCGAGCCGGCCCTGGACTACGTTGTGGTCAAGGTCCCGCGCTTTGCCTTCGAGAAGTTCCCGGCCGCCGATGCCACCCTGACCACCACCATGAAGTCGGTCGGCGAGGCGATGAGCCTGGGCCGTAACTTCACCGAGGCGCTGCAGAAGGCGCTGCGTTCGCTCGAGCAGAAGGGCAGCGAGCTGTCCTTCGAGCCGCTGGACGAGGCCGAGATCCCCGAGGTGCTCGAGAAGATCACCGTGGGCTCCACCGAGCGCCTGGCGCTGGTACAGCGCGCACTGCTCTCCGGGGTTTCCCTGGAAAAGCTCTACGAGGTCACCGGCATCGACCCGTGGTTCCTGGATCAGCTGGCGTTGATCAACGAGACCGCCGCGCAGATCGCCGCGCACCCGAACCTCGATGAGCAGGTGCTGCGCGAGGCCAAGCGTCACGGTTTCTCCGATGCGCAGATCGCGAAGCTGACCGGCAAGTCCGAGGCCGTGGTACGCGGCGTGCGTCACGCGCTGAACATCCGCCCGGTCTACAAGACCGTGGATACCTGCGCCGCCGAGTTCGAGGCCTTCACCCCGTACATGTACTCCTCCTACGACGAGGAGAGCGAGCTGGTGGCCCACGAGAAGAAGTCGGTGATCATCCTCGGTTCGGGTCCCAACCGCATCGGTCAGGGTATCGAGTTCGACTACTCCTGCGTGCACGCCGTGATGGCGCTGCGCGAGGCCGGCTACGAGACCGTGATGGTCAACTGCAACCCGGAGACCGTCTCCACTGACTACGACATCTCCGATCGCCTCTACTTCGAGCCGCTGACCTTGGAAGATGTGCTGGAGATCATCCACGCCGAAGAGGAGACCGGTGGCGTACTCGGTGTCTTCGTGCAGCTCGGCGGACAGACCCCGCTGAAGCTCGCCGCCGAACTGAAGGCCGCCGGCGTGCCGATTCTGGGCACCACCCCGGAGGCCATCGACCTGGCCGAGCACCGCGGCGCCTTCCAGCGCGTGCTGGATAACGCCGGGCTGATCGCCCCGAAGAACGGCACCGCCGTGTCCTTCGCCGAGGCCAAGACCATCGCCGACTCCATCGGTTACCCGGTGCTGGTGCGCCCAAGCTACGTGCTCGGTGGCCGCGGCATGGAAATCGTGTACGACGAGGCGAACCTGGAGCGTTACATCTCCAACGCCACCGAAATCACCGTGGATCACCCGGTGCTGGTGGACCGCTTCCTCGAGGACGCGATCGAGATCGACGTCGACGCCCTGTTCGACGGCACCGACCTGTACATCGGTGGCATCATGGAGCACATCGAGGAGGCCGGTATTCACTCCGGCGACTCGGCCTGTGTGCTGCCTCCGATCACCCTGGGCCCGGATGTGCGCGCCCGTGTGGCCGCCGCCACCCGCGCCATCGCCGAGGGCGTGGGCGTACGCGGTCTGATCAACATGCAGTTCGCGCTGGCCAGCGACATCCTCTACGTCATCGAGGCCAACCCGCGCGCCAGCCGCACCGTGCCCTTCACCTCGAAGGCCACCGGTGTGCAGCTGGCCAAGGCCGCCGCCCTGATCGGTGTGGGGGTATCCATCGCCGAGCTGCGCGGTACCGTGCTGCCGGCCACCGGTGACGGCTCGAACCTGCCTGACACCGCACCGATCGCCGTGAAGGAAGCCGTGCTGCCCTTCGCCCGTTTCCGCACCCCGGAGGGCAAGGTCGTCGACTCGCTGCTCGGCCCGGAAATGCGCTCCACCGGTGAGGTCATGGGTATCGACAAGTACTTCGACACCGCCTTCGCCAAGAGCCAGGCCGCAGCCAACAACCCGCTGCCGACCTCGGGCAAGATCTTCGTTTCGGTGACCAACCGCGACAAGCGTTCGATCGTGCTGCCGGTCAAGCACCTCTCGGATAACGGTTTCGAGATTGTCTCCACCGGCGGCACCGCCGAGGTGCTGCGCCGCAACGGTATCCCCACCGAAGTGGTCTCCAAGGTGCACGAGGGTGGTGCCTCGATCGTCGACATGATCAACGAGGGACATATCGGACTGATCGTGAACACCCCGTCGGGCTCCGAAGCCCGCGGCGACGGCTACGAGATTCGTGCTGCGGCCACCAGCGTGGGCACCCCGGTCATCACCACCGTGGCCGAACTGGCCGCGGCGGCACAGGCCATCGACGCCCAGCGTTCCTACGACTGGGATGTGATGAGCCTGCAGGAGCACGCCAAGTTCCTGAACCGGGGCGAGGATGCGTAACTTCGGAGAGCGCCTGCGCAGCGCCATGGACCAGTACGGTCCACTGTGCGTGGGCATCGACCCGCACCCCGGGCTGCTGAACAGCTGGGGGCTGGAGGATAACGTCGAGGGCGTGCGCCGCTTCTCGCTGACGGTGATCGAGGCACTCGAAGGGGTAGCGGCCATGTGCAAGCCGCAGGTCGCCCTCTACGAGCGCTTCGGCTCGGCCGGATTCGCTGTGCTGGAGGAAACGCTTGCCGCAGCGCGGGCCGCGGGCGTGTTGAGCCTAGCCGATGCCAAGCGCGGGGATATCGGTTCGACCATGGCCGCCTATGCGACCGCCTGGTTGGACGATAACTCGCCGCTGGCCTCGGATGCGGTGACGCTCAGCCCCTATCTGGGCTATGAGTCCCTGCGTCCGGCGGTTGATCTGGCTCGTAGCACCGGTCGCGGTGTGTTCGTGCTGGGACTGACCTCGAACCCCGAGGGCCCCTCGGTGCAGCATGTGGGCGGTGAGCAGTCGGTGGCCAAGTCGATTATCGAGCAGGTCGCCGCCGAAAACGCCGACGCCGCGGATCTGGGTCACGTGGGTCTGGTGGTCGGTGCGACCATCGGAGACGCGGTGAAGACGCTGGGCATCGACCTGGTGGCCAGCAAGGCGCCGTTGCTCACTCCGGGCCTCGGAGCGCAGGGTGCCACCGCCGCGGACATCGCCGCCGCCTTCGAGCAGAGCTACGCTCAGGTGCTGGGCACCAGTAGCCGAGACATCCTCAAGGTTGGACCGGAAGTTTCCGCCCTGCGGAAAAAGGCGGAGCAAGTGCGCAACGAATTGATCGACGCGCGCTAAATTACTAGCCGAATCGCGTTGTGGCTACTACAGTTTCTGGTAGCCACAACGCGATTCTTCTTGCATAAAACGCGTTTGGTGATTATGTTCAACACCATAGAGGCAAGTCCACTACACACTAAGGATGGCTGAACGATGGTATTGCGAGAGCTTTCAGACGAAGATCGCATCCGGGCACGGGCCAAGGCGCTAGCCGCGCGCACCCGACGTGCGGAGATCAAAGATCAGTTCAGTACGGGAAAAATTTCCATCACCGAGGTACTAGACTTGGTCTACGAAGATGAAGCCGTGGGGCGCATGCGCGTGATGGACTTGCTCGAGTCGGTGCCTGGCGTCGGCGAAGTCCGCGCCGCGAATCTGCTGGAACGACTGGGGATTTCTCCCTCCCGTCGACTGCGTGGATTGGGCCGTAAGCAACGGACCGCGATCACCGAGCATTTCAAGCAGTCGCCTCCAAAAACGAAAGTGTAGTATATGACCGCTGCGTCAGTAACCGTACTGGCAGGCCCAACGGCCGTTGGCAAGGGAACCGTCTCCACTTATATCCGCGATAACTATCCGGATGTATGGCTCTCGGTTTCAGCCACCACTCGGGACCCGCGTCCCGGCGAAGTGGAAGGGGTGCACTACTACTTTGTGGGCCCGGAACGGTTCGAGGCGCTCGTCAAGGACGGGCAAATGCTCGAATGGGCGGTGGTGCACGGACGCAATAGCTACGGCACCATTCGCAGCACGGTAGAGGACGCGGTGGCCCAGGGCAAGAAGGTTTTGCTCGAAATTGACCTGCAGGGTGCCCGGCAGGTCAAGGAGACCATGCCCGAGGCAAAATTCGTGTTTTTGGCCCCGCCGTCGTGGGAGGAATTGGTGCGTCGGCTCATTGGCCGCGGCACCGAATCCGCCGAGGAACAGCAGCGTCGGCTGGAAACCGCTAAACTGGAACTTGCGGCTGAGTCGGAATTCGACGTGACCATCGTTAATGACGATGTTGCACGCGCCGCCGAAGAGCTTGTCGCCCAAATGGGGCTGAGGAATGAATAAGGGGAGTCTTGTGACCACCAACCTAGAGGGAATCATCAACCCGTCGATCGACTCGTTGCTGACGACCAATGACTCGAAGTACGCACTGGTCTTGAACTCGGCCAAGCGTGCTCGTCAGATCAACGCATACTACGCGCAGCTCAATGAGGGCCTGTTCGAGTACGTCGGCCCGCTGGTGGAGACCAAGGCCAACGAGAAGCCGCTGACCATTGCGTTACGCGAACTCGACGAGGGTCTGCTGAAGGTTACCGCGGCCGCCGAAGAGGCCTAAAACGTCGCTACGGCGCCCTGAGATCAGGGCGCCGTTTCCTTTTTAACGAGCCAGAAAGCTATAGCGTGAAGCGAATTGTCCTAGGGGTCTCGGCCGGCATTGCGGCCTACAAATCGGTCTTGCTCCTGCGCCTGCTGCGCGAGGCCGGACACCACGTCGATGTGATTCCCACCCCCAGCGTGGAAAAATTTGTGGGAAACGCCACCTGGGAGGCGCTTTCGGGCAACCCGGTGACCGCCGATGTCTTCGACGCCGTGGATAGCGTGAACCACGTGCGCTTGGGTCAGCAGGCGGATTTGGTGCTTGTCGTGCCGGCCACCGCCGATCTGCTGGCCAAGGCCGCGAACGGGCTGGCCACGGACTTGTTGACCGGAACCCTGCTCGCCACCCGCGCCCCGGTGCTCATGGCCCCGGCGATGCACACCGAAATGTGGCAGCACCCGGCGACCGTTGCCAATATCCAGACGCTCAGCGACCGCGGCGTACAGTTGATCGGTCCGGCCGAGGGGCGACTAACCGGTACCGATTCGGGCCCCGGGCGCATGGTGGAACCCGAGGAGATCTTTGCCAGGGCCACCGCGATGCTCAGCGAGCCGCTGTTGGCCGGGCGCAAGGTACTGATCACCGCCGGAGGCACCCGCGAACCGCTGGACCCGGTGCGCTTCTTGGGCAACCGTTCGTCCGGGCGCCAAGGCGTGGCTCTGGCCCGTGCCGCCATGGATGCCGGAGCTAGCGTGACCCTCTTGGCCTGTAACCTCGAGGTTCCCGCGCCGCTTGGAGCCAAGGTGATCCAGGTCGGCAGCGCCAGTGACCTGCACGCGGCGGTGTTTGAGCACGCGCCGGGCCAGGACGTGTTGATCATGAACGCGGCGGTGGCCGATTTCCGCCCCGACACCATTGAGCAGTCCAAGATCAAAAAGCGTGATGAGCATTCGGCCCCGGTGATCTCACTGGTGCGCAACCCCGATATCTTGGCCGAGGTAGTTGCGGCTCGCGCCACGCAACCCGAGCTGCCTCCGCTGGTGGTCGGCTTCGCCGCAGAAACCGGGGACGCGCAAGGCAGCGTGGAAGACTACGGCCGCGCCAAATTGCAACGCAAGGGCTGTGAAATGCTCGTGGTCAACGAGGTCGGCACCAACCTGACCTTCGGACAAGACACCAACGCCGCCCAGGTGCTCTTCGCCGATGGCCGCACCCCGGTGCACAGCGCCGGAAGCAAGCTCGAGGTGGCCCGCGTGGTCATCGAACAGGTCGCTGACGTCATAAATCGGCAACAGACCGTCACACAGTGAGCGGCACCACGTGACCCAAAGTCACGGAAAGTATCAACGTTGAACATCAACAGTATGAGAACAGATAGAGTAACTAGGTGACTTCATCAACCCCCGAATTGCGCCTTTTCACCTCCGAGTCCGTCACGGAGGGGCACCCGGATAAGATCTGCGATCAGATCTCCGACGCCATCCTCGACGCCATGTTGGCTCAGGACCCACATTCCAAGGTCGCCGTCGAAACGCTGACCACCACCGGTCTGGTCCATGTGGCCGGCGAGGTGACCACCGACGGTTATGTTGAAATCCCCGAGATCGTGCGCCGCACCATCCTCGACATCGGCTACGACTCCTCGGCCAACGGCTTCGACGGCGCCCGCTGCGGCGTATCGGTATCCATCGGCCAGCAGTCGCAGGAAATCCACGACGGGGTGTTCAATTCTCTCGAAGCCCGCCAGGGCCTGGCCAAGGATCCCCGCGACCTGCAGGGAGCCGGCGATCAGGGTCTGATGTTCGGGTATGCCTCGGATGAAACTGATTCGCTGATGCCCACCCCGATCTTCCTGGCCCATCGGCTCTCCGAGCGCCTGACCCAGGTGCGCAAGAACGGCCGCCTGCCCCTGCTGCGCCCGGATGGCAAGACCCAGGTCACCATCGGCTACGACGGGGAAACCCCGGTCAGCATCGACACCGTGGTGGTCTCCAGCCAGCACGCCTCGGAGTACGAGCTGGACACCCTCAAGGCCGATCTGCTCGAAGAGGTCGTCACCCCGGTTCTGGAGCGTTCGGGCCTGGACACCTCGAACACCAATGTCATTCTGAACCCTTCGGGCCCGTTCATCATCGGTGGCCCGGTGGGCGACGCCGGGCTGACCGGCCGCAAGATCATCGTCGACACCTACGGCGGCTACGCTCGCCACGGTGGCGGTGCCTTCTCCGGTAAGGACCCGTCGAAGGTGGACCGTTCGGCGGCCTACGCCATGCGCTGGGTAGCCAAGAACGTGGTCGCCGCAGGCCTGGCGCGACGCGCCGAAGTGCAGGTGGCCTACGCCATCGGCGTGGCCCGCCCGGTGGGTCTCTACGTGGAAACCTTCGGCACCGAAACCGTCGATCCGGCAAAGATCACCGCCGCGATCAACGAAGTCTTCGATCTGCGCCCGCTGGGCATTATCGAAGATCTGGATCTGAAGCGTCCGATCTACCAGAAGACCGCAGCACACGGCCACTTCGGCCGCGACGATAAGGACTTCACCTGGGAGCGCACCGACCGCGTCGAGGCGCTGCGCAGCTACTTCAACGCCTAAAGGTCCGTCGGTGGACCAACAGGCCCTGATCGAAGCACCCGAGCCACAGCGCGCCGCGCATGTGGCTCGGGTGCTTATTGAATCTGCGCTGCCACATCTTGATCGCCCCTTTGACTACCTGATCCCGCCGAGCATGCGCGAGCAGGTCCAGGCCGGCGTGCGAGTCAAGGTCCCCTTCGGTGGTCGGCAACTGGCCGGTTTCGTGCTCGAGGTGCTCGACGAGCTACCGGTCGAACATAAACTCAAGCCGCTGGCCAAGCTCGTATCACCAACCGTGGCGCTACATCCCGAGATTGCGCGGCTCGCGCAGGCCGTGGCCGAACGCTACGCCGGCACCCTGTGGGATGTGGTGCGACTGGCCGTCCCGGCACGAGCCGCACGGGTCGAGACCGAGCAACGCGAGTTGCGCTATCCCGAACTGCCACCACGCCAGGGGCAACTTGATGAGTATGCCGGCGGAGCCGAAAGCGCCGGTCGGTGGGCGGCAGGCCAGGCCCACCGCGCCGTGGTGACCTGGGCCCCGAATAATCAGGGGTCCTGGCCCGGGTTTCTGCTCGATGCCTGCCTGCCGGTCTTGGCCGCCGGACGCCGCGCGCTGATTGTGGTGCCCGATGCCCGCGACCTGCAACTGCTGGCGGCCTACCTCGATAGCGAACTGGGACCCGAAAGCTATGCACGGCTACATGCCGATGATGGCCCCACGCCGCGCTACCGGAACTATCTCAAGGCCATCGGTGGGGAAGTGCCACTGGTGATCGGTACCCGGGCCGCCGCGCTCTGTCATGTGCCGGATCTTGGGTTGATGATCATCTGGCAGGATGATGACGCCTCCCACCGCGAACAGCGTGCTCCATATCCGCACGCTCGGCAAATTTCCCTGCTCCGAAGTCAGCTCGACGAGGTGGGTCTACTCATCGCCGGTACCTCGCGCTCGGTTGAGGCACAACGGCTGGTGGCCACCGACTGGGCCCAAGAGCTCAAGCTCCCGCGCGCCCTACTGCGTGAACGTGCCCCACGGGTAGTGGCGGCGGCCAGCGACTTTGAGCTCGAACGCGATCCGGTGCTGGCTCGAGCCCGCATCCCGGCCTTGGCCTGGCGGGAGGCCAGCGCGGCCCTCAAACACGGGCCGGTCCTGGTACAGGTAGCGCGCACCGGGTTTATGCCAGCCATTGCCTGCCAGAACTGCCGCTCGCTGGCCCGCTGCCTGGACTGCCAGGGACCGTTACAGCTCAGCTCTTCCGGCGCGGCCCTCAGTTGCCGCTGGTGTGCCCGCACCTACCGGAACTATGCCTGCCAAACCTGTGGCTCCACGCAGATTCGCGCCGCCTCGGTCGGCAGTGAACGCACCGCCGACGAGCTGGGCCAGGCTTTTCCCAGCGTGCCGGTACTGTCCTCCACGGGTGCCAAGCCGCTGTTCGAGGTGCCCGATCGCCCGGCGCTGGTGGTCAGTACCCCCGGCGTGGAGCCGGTGGCCGAGGCCGGCTACCGGGCGGTGCTGCTCCTCGACGCGCAGAAGATGTTGGCCCACGATGCCTTGCGTAATGCCGAACAGGTGCTTGCGCGTTGGTTTGCCGCGGCCAGCCTCGCCCGGGGCGACGGGGTAGTGGTGCTCACCGGCGACCCGAGCGTTGCCGGTGCCGCGCTGATTCGCTATGACCCGGCCGGATTCGCCGAGCGGGAACTGGCCGAACGGCGCGAAGTTGGCTTACCCCCAGCGGTGCGTAGCGCCATCGTCTCCGGGCCCGGTGCCGGTCTGCTGGTGCGGCGGCTTCAGGCGCCGGTGCAGGTACACGGACCGACCATCCTTGAAGGTCCGCCACTTGAGCACCGTTATGTGCTGTTTTTCTCCTATGCCGATGGCCCCGCGGTGACCGGGCAGCTGCGTAGCCTGCGCGCCCAGATGGCCGCGGCCAAGGAACCGGTGGCGCAGGTGAGCATCGACCCGGATCAGGTGCTGTAAGACGGCGATCGTGCGGACCACAATACGAACTACGTGCAGCCCAAGACATGGAATCGTCCGGATCTTTTGTTGTCACACACAAGAGCATCTCGAGACGTGCCTCGACTTGACGGACCGCTGGAGATTCAGAGTTCGAACTGTGAAGTGTGCGATCAACGACCGACCGCTGCTTGGATAATCTAGTCTGCAGAGCTTCGATACTGGATATCCGTTAGGCGCCTTGAGTCGAGCCGGTGCGAAGGTTTCCTAGGAGGGCGCCGAGGCCAGCAGCTAACACATGCCCTTGTTTCAGCGGCAACCACCAGCATTCCCAGGTTTCGGGTAGTCCGCCGTGTGAAGGATCGGTCTCACCTGCGATCCAGCGGCGCGTCAAGTCTTGTGGTGCTACCGACAACTCGAAAAAATGTCGGCGAGCGATTTCATTTCGTGCCGGTCGAATATCGTAGGTCGCCGTTCCGAGGCTACGAACCACAGAACCGGTCAAGCCCGTTTCCTCACGTAGCTCGCGTATCGCCGCACGATCGGGTGATTCTCCGGAGTGAATCGAGCCGGCGGGCACCTGAACGCCGGTTACCTGCAGAAGATGCTGCAAATGTGTGAAAACCAGCAAGTGGTCGTCTTGGACTACGTAGCATACGGCTTTCTCAGTGACAACGGGCATATGTGGAGCCTATCAGCGGGAGAGAACTCGCTATCGAAGCATCAAAGACACGATGGGACTGGCGGCAGGCCCACAGGGGCGATGAGCTTACTGAATGGACTTCGGAGGCATCGGCCTGACGTTGCCCAACAGACGAGAGGGGATCGGTTAACGCCGTGTGTTAGGAACTTGACGAGGCGTCGGCCGCTCGGCGGCGTGCGGAGATCTCGCGCAAGAAACCGGTGATCGCCGCGGCAGTCTGCTCGGCCTTCTCATAGTGGATCAGGTGGCCCACGCTTTCGAGCATTACCAGCCGGGCGTCACCGAAGGCATCGCGCAGTCGTTCTTGGCTGGCCGGGCTACCCAGCTCATCCTGGGCCCCGGCCACCAACAGTGTGGGAAGGTCCAGCGCCGGTGCGTAGTCGAGCACGGTGCTGGTAATCGAGGCGCGGTAGGCCTCGGCCAAGGTGTGCCGGGAGTGGAAACCACCGAAGTAGGCGCGGTGCTGCTCCCGCACGTAGGCGCGCACCGCAGGGTCCTGACTTTTGGTCATCACCAGGCTCATCGAATCCGTGAACATGCGCGAGCGCAACAAGCCCTCGCCGATTCCGGTCGGGAGCGCGGCACAGAGCCGGTAATAGCCGCTGGTAATCCCGGCCAACAAGGCCTGGCTGGATTCCAGGGCAGGTTCGGAAATTGGGTTCAACAGTAGCAGTGCGGCAAAGTCACGTTGGGTGGCCAATTCGGCCGCCACAATAGAGCCGAAGGAGTGCCCGAGCAAGACGGTGCTCTGCGGTAGGTCAAGCTCATCGGCCAGGGCCGCCAGCAGTTCCGTATATCCGGGCACATCATGGGTGCCGGACATCGGGGTGGAGGCGCCGAAACCCGGAAGGTCCGGAACGATGACGGTATATCCGGGCAGTTGCGCAACGATCCGGGCCAGGCCATGGTGATCGCCGCGGAAACCATGAACGGCGAAAATCACCCCGCGTTTACGGGCCGTTGCCGGGTAGCTGAAAACCTTCAGTTCGCTGCCCAATAGGTGGTGGGTGGAGACAAGTTCTTCACGTGCGGCCATGGCAAAAGCCTACCCGCCCAGCAGCGCCATGGCGGTACCCTCGTCGATGATCAGGTCGGTAATTAGTTCCCCGGCTAGGGCGCCGCGCACCGCCTCGAGTTTGCCGCGCCCGGCCACCACGCACAGCCGGCGGGGCACTTCACGCAACATGTCGAAGGTGGGGCCGGTGGCCCGCGCGTTGATTTCTATGGTGTCGCTGCGACCTTGAGCGTCGAAGAACACCGTGGCCACGTCGCCCACCGCGCCGAGCCGTTCGAGTTCCCGCAGTTCGGCCTCGCTGAGATAACCGCCCCGGTAAACCTGCGAGGTGACCGTAGAAGCGGCGGCGCCGAGGGAGAACACGGCCAGGGACATGTCGCGTTGCACGCGCAGCACGCGCTGCACGGAGGTTTCGGCCCACATCGCCTGCCGGGTTTCGGCCCGGTCAAAAAAGGCGGGGACCGGAAACTGTTCGATGCGTGCGGTAAAGGACTCGCCAAAACGGGTGAGGATTTCGCTGGCGTAGCCCACCCCGCTGGTGACCGGGTTGGCCGCGCCATTGAGCTGCACGATCACGGTGTCGTGGGTGGGGTGACTGCCCAGGGCGGTCGACAACGCTTGCATGGTCGAGCCCCAGGCGACTCCGATGGTCATGGAGGAAGAGACCATGGTGCCCAAGACGTAGGCCGCATGGGCGGTAACTCGCTGGAGAAGTTGGGTGTCGTCCATGGACCCGTCGGTGGGGACCACCTGGACCGAGATGCGGAACCGCTCGGAGAGCTGGGTGCTGAGCATGGCCGAGAGGTTCGCCGCCGGATTGATCTTCACCGAGACCATCCCGGTGCGTTTGGCATGCGCCAGAAGCCGGGACACCGTGGAGCGCGAGGTTCCCAATTCCCGGGCGATGCTCTCCATTTTCATGTCCTGCACGTAGTAGAGCTGCGCCGCACGTAAGGCATCCCGTGTTTTGGGATCCGCGTGCACGGATGTGTCATGCACATAGCGCCGTGACCCGACATTTGACCGCTTTTCCGCCATCGTTCCTAGCAATTCTGCACGTATGTGCAAATAGTTTGACCGCTTTGTTCCATAGTGACCAGACTAACCCTTGAAAAGACCATTTCGTACTTAAGGGTGAGTATTCGTGAATCGAAAGCAGCTCGAGGACCTCCGCGCCAATCCGCAGGCACGCGTCTTAATTGTTGGCGGCGGCATCAATGGCGTAGCGACTTTCCGCTACTTGGCCATGCAGGGGATCGACGTGGCGCTCGTGGAACGCGGGGACTACTGCCAGGGCGCCTCCGGGGCCAGCTCGCACATGATTCACGGCGGCATCCGCTACCTCGAAAACGGTGAATTCCGCCTGGTCCACGAGTCCGTGCAGGAACGCAATTCGCTACTCGAGATCGCCCCGCACTACGTCAAGCCGCTGCAGACCACGATCCCGATTTTCTCCACCTTCTCCGGCATTCTCTCCGCTCCGCTGCGCTTCTTGACCCACAAGTCCGGCAAGCCCACCGAGCGCGGCGCCGTGCTCATCAAGCTCGGCCTGATCATGTATGACGTATTCGCCGGCCTGGGCGGACGTAACACCCCATGGCACAAGTTCCAGCTCGGCGCCAACGGCCGCAAGGAACTTCCGCAGCTTCGCGACGACGTGAAGTACACCGCCACCTACTTCGACGCCTCGGTGCACAACCCGGAGCGCCTGACCCTCGACGTGCTACGCGAGGGACTCGAGGCCAATGACAAGGCCCGCTCCAGCAACTACGTGTCGATGACTGGTTTCGAAGGCGGCAAGGCCCGACTGCGCGATGAATTGACCGGGGACGAGTTCGACTTCGAAGCCGATGTAATCATCAACGCCACCGGCGCCTGGGTGGATCTGACCAACGAGCAGCTGGGGAAGAACACCAAGTGGACCGGCGGCACCAAGGGCTCGCACATCGTGCTCGATCACCCGGAGCTGCTCGCCGCCACCGGCGGACGCGAGATCTTCTTCGAGCACTCCGATGGCCGCATCGTGCTGATCTACCCAATGCTCGGCCGCGTGCTGGTGGGCACCACCGACCTCGAGCACGATATGCGCGAACCGGCCGTGTGCACCGACGAAGAGATCCAGTACTTCTTCGATCTGGTTCACCACGTCTTCCCGAAGCTGAACGTCACCAAGGACGACATCGTCTACAGCTTCTCCGGGGTACGCCCACTGCCGAACCACGACGACACGGCCCCCGGCTTCGTCTCCCGCGACTACCAGGTCAAGGACACCCGCCTGACAGATAAGACCACCATGCTTTCGCTGATCGGTGGCAAGTGGACCACCTTCCGCGCCCTGAGCGAATCGCTCGGCGGCAAGGCCCTTGAGCTACTCGGTGCCCGCCAGGTCGCCAGCACCGCCGGGGTGGCCATCGGCGGCGGTAAGAACTACCCGAAGAACGAGGGTGAGCTCGCCGCCTGGTTCGCAGCCCGTGAGGGGCAGGCCAGCCGCCAGCGGCTGCAGGTCCTGCTCGAACGCTACGGCACTCGCGCCGACGAGCTGCTCGAGATCATCAAGGACGGTGAGCAGCCGCTGGAGCACAGCGACGAACTCTCCGTCGAAGAACTGGCGCATATGGCCGCCAATGAACAGGTCGGACGCCTGATCGACGTGTTCATCCGCCGTACCAACCTGGCCTTCCGGGGCCTGGTTACCAAGGATTTGGTGCATGAGGTCGCCGACGGCCTCGCCGCACCGATGGGCTGGGATTCCAGCCGCAAGGAAACCGAAATTGAGCACGCGCTTTCGGTGCTAGCCGATGCACACCAGGTGCAGCTCGTCTAGCAAATTCATCACTGGTATCAAAGAGGTGCCAGTTCGTCGAAACATTAATGAGGTCAACGTTGTCCGCTAATGTGTTTTTTGCCGAAATGCTCGGCACGTTTATGTTGTTGCTACTTGGTTGCGGCGTGGTCGCCAACGTCGTACTGGCCAAGACCAAAGGTAATGGAGCCGATTGGCTGACCATCGCTTTCGGTTGGGGCCTTGGCGTGTTCGCCGGTGTGTGGGTTGCCGCGGCATCCGGCGCGCACCTGAACCCTGCCGTGACCGTCGGTTTGATGGTCAACGGTGACGTCCAGGAGTTCGCCCCGGGCGTCGATAAGACCTTCCTGAACATGCTGCTCTACTTTGTCGCCCAGATGCTCGGTGCCTTCCTCGGTGCCGTCGGTGCCTGGCTGTCCTACAAGCAGCACTTCGACGAGGAGCCCGAGGCCGCCAGCAAGCTCGGCGTCTTCTCCACCGGCCCGGCCATCCGTTCCTACGGGTGGAATCTGCTTACCGAGATCGTCGCCACCTTCGTGCTGGTCTTCGTGATTGCCGGCTTCGGTAAGACCCCGCACGGTCTGGGCCCACTGGCCGTGGCCCTGCTGGTTGTCGCCATCGGTGCCTCCCTCGGTGGCCCGACCGGCTACGCCATCAACCCCGCACGTGACCTTGGCCCGCGTATCGCCCACGCCCTGCTCCCGATCAAGGGCAAGGGTTCGAGCGACTGGTCCTACGCCTGGGTGCCGATCGTCGGCCCGATCATCGGCGGTGCCGCCGGTGGTTTGCTCGCCATGGCCATGTTCTAATCATCGATCAGCGAAAGTGACATCGAAGTTATGAGTACCACTAAGTACGTCATCGCCATCGACCAGGGAACCACCTCGTCGCGCGCCATCGTTTTCAACCACGCCGGAGACATCGTCTCCGTCGGCCAGCTCGAACACGAGCAGATCTTCCCGGCCGCCGGCTGGGTTGAGCACGATCCAGCCGAAATCTGGAACAACGTGCGCGAGGTCATCGGTCAGGCCCTGTCCAAGGCCAACCTGACCCGCCACGATATCGAAGCCGTGGGTATCACCAACCAGCGCGAAACCGCGGTGGTGTGGGATAAGAACACCGGCGAAGCCGTGTACAACGCCATCGTCTGGCAGGACACCCGCACCCAGGACATCGTAGACGAATTGGCCGCCAATGGGGGAGTGGAACGCTACAAGGACCGTGTTGGTCTGCCGCTGGCCACCTACTTCTCCGGCACCAAGATCAAGTGGATCCTGGACAATGTGGACGGCGCGCGTGAGCGGGCCGAAGCCGGAGACTTGATCTTCGGTAACACCGACACCTGGGTGCTGTGGAACCTCACCGGCGGCGTGGACGGCGGCGTGCACGTCACCGACGTTACCAACGCCTCGCGCACCCTGTTCATGGACCTGAAGACCCTGACCTGGGATGAAGAGATCCTCGCGGACTTCGGCGTTCCGGTGAGCATGATGCCCGAGATCCGTTCCTCCTCCGAGGTCTACGGCACCGTGGCCGGCAACCAGCTGTTGCGCGAGGTGCCGGTAGCCGGCATTCTCGGCGACCAGCAGGCCGCAACCTTCGGTCAGGCCGCCTTCGACTCGGGCAAGGCCAAGAACACCTACGGCACCGGTTGCTTCTTGATCTTCAACACCGGTAACGAGATCGTGCACTCCTCGAACGGGTTGCTCACCACCATGGCCTACAAGCTCGGCGACAACGCCCCGGTCTACGCCCTCGAGGGCTCGATCGCCGTGGCCGGTTCGCTTGTGCAGTGGCTGCGTGACAACATCGGCATGATCGCCACCGCCCCGGAGATCGAGAAGTTGGCAGAACAGGTTGAGGACAACGGCGGCGTGTACATCGTGCCGGCCTTCTCCGGCCTGTTCGCCCCATACTGGCGCTCGGATGCCCGCGGTGCGATCGTGGGTCTGACCCGCTACGCCAATAAGCATCACATCGCCCGCGCGGCACTGGAGGCCACGGCCTTCCAGACCCGTGAGGTGCTCGATGCGGTCAACGCCGACGCCGAGGTGCCGCTGACCGAACTGAAGGTCGACGGCGGCATGGTTGCGAATGATGCGCTCATGCAGTTCCAGGCCGACATTCTCGGTGTACCGGTGGTCCGCCCGAAGGTCACCGAGACCACCGCACTGGGTGCGGCCTACGCCGCTGGCCTTGCGGTGGGCTTCTGGAAGGACCTGGGCGAACTGGGTTCGAACTGGTCCGAAGACAAGCGTTGGGAGCCACAGTTGGGCGAGGAGGAGCGCGAGCGCCGTCTCCGTCTGTGGAAGAAGGCCGTCACCCGCACCTTCGACTGGGTTGATGAAGACACCAAGGCCTAATCAATACCGGTAAAACCGACGCGCACCCCGTGATAGATGTTCAGTCAATTGGACATCAATCACGGGGTGTTCGCGTTTTAGCCACCGAACCGAGGCCGCATTAATCGCGCAATCTATTGCCGAAAAATCCCGGGAATAGGACATACTGGTTTTAATCATTCGAGAATGTCTTTCGCCCCGCGCCTCGGGCGGTGGACCCCAAGGACGGAGCGGGGCATGTACGGAGCCATCCAGGTCATTCAGAGCACGCCGGGAGAGCAGGAGCTGGTGCTGCTGACCAAAGAATTTGCTGAACGGGTAGACCTCGAGGAACAGGTTCACGAATTGCAGGTGGCCATGCGTTATATGCACGATGCACGGCCATTGGGTGCAGATAGCCCGCGGCTCATTGCGGTGATCGTCGATGAAATCGATATTGAACTCGACTCATTCGAAATCAGCGAACCCGTGGCCTACACCTTGCTCGAAATTGACGATCCTAGCCTCGAAGAACTACGCGAACGCGCCCTAGCAAACCAGCGCGAAGAGAGCATCTATTAGAGTCAGCCCTCCGCTACCGGAGCACCGCGCACCGCCGGGGTGTGAGCGAGCGGACACGAAGCCGATTCCCACTGCGCTCTGCGGTAGAATCGGCGTATGAAACCCCAGTGACACCGGCTTTTGCCGGAGTCGACACCCTCGTGAGTGAACGGGGGTGTTTGCACGTTATGGGAGTTAGCCCCTTTTCCGACCGTTTTGTGAGACGAGCTCAGTGACATCAGCGACGAACGAGACCAGTACATACGACTTTAAGACCATCGAGGCCAAGTGGCTGCCGAAGTGGGATGAACTTGAGGTCTTCAAGCCCGCCGACGACGGCACGGCCGAGCGCCGCTATGTACTAGATATGTTCCCGTACCCCTCGGGCGACCTGCACATGGGTCACGCCGAGGCCTTCGCCATGGGCGATGTGGTGGCACGCTACTGGAAGCTCAAGGGCTTCGACGTGATGCACCCGATCGGTTGGGACTCCTTCGGCCTGCCGGCCGAAAACGCGGCCATTAAGCGCGATGCCCACCCGGCCGAGTGGACCTACAAGAACATCGACACGCAGGCCGCCTCCTTCAAGCGCTATGCCATCAGCGCCGACTGGTCCCGCCGCCTGCACACCTCGGACCCGGAATACTACCGCTGGACCCAGTGGCTGTTTGCCCGCTTCTACGAGAAGGGTCTGGCCTACCGCAAGGACCACCCGGTGAACTGGTGCCCGAAGGACCAGACCGTGCTGGCCAACGAGCAGGTCGTCAACGGCGCCTGCGATCGCTGCGGCACCACGGTGACCAAGAAGTCCTTGAACCAGTGGTACTTCAAGATCACCGAGTACGCCGATCGCCTGCTCGAGGACATGGAGCAGCTCAAGGGCCACTGGCCCGAGCGCGTGCTGCTCATGCAGAAGAACTGGATTGGCCGCTCCGAGGGCGCCGAGGTCGAGTTCGCGATCGAAGCCACCGAGGACAAGCCGGGCAAGACCATTCCGGTATTCACCACCCGTCCAGACACCCTGTATGGTGCCACCTTCATGGTGGTTGCGGCGGACGCGGCGCTGGCCGATGAGCTGGTGACCGACGAGCACCGCCAGGCGCTGAGCGACTACCAGGAGCAGGTCAAGGCGCTTTCGGAGATCGAGCGCCAGTCCACCGAGCGTGAAAAGACCGGTGTATTCACCGGCCGTTACGGCATCAACCCGCTCTCGGGTGAGAAGCTGCCGATCTGGGCCGCCGACTACGTGCTGGCCGATTACGGCACCGGCGCCATCATGGCGGTGCCGGCACACGACCAGCGCGACCTGGACTTTGCCCGCACCTTCGACCTGCCGGTCCGCGTGGTCGTGGACACCGGCGAAGAGAACCCAGCCGAGAGCGGCGTAGCCACCAGCGGCGAAGGTACCTTGGTGAACTCCGGTGAGCTCAACGGCCTGAACAAGGCCGAGGCCATCGCCAAGGCCATTGAGATCATCGAGGCTGCCGGGACCGGCAAGCACACGGTGAACTTCCGCCTGCGCGACTGGTTGCTCTCCCGCCAGCGTTTCTGGGGAACCCCGATCCCGATCATTCACTGTGTTGATTGCGGCGAGGTACCGGTACCGGATGATCAGCTGCCGGTGCGTCTGCCCGATAACCTGCGCGGTGAGCAGCTGGCTCCGAAGGGCACCAGCCCGTTGGCCGCGGCCGAGGACTGGGTCAACGTGCCCTGCCCGCGCTGCGCCAAGCCGGCCAAGCGCGATACCGACACCATGGATACCTTCGTGGACTCCTCCTGGTACTTCCTGCGCTTCACCTCCCCGAACTACACCGAGGGCCCATTCGACCCGAAGGCCGTGCGCGACTGGATGCCGGTGGGGCAGTACGTCGGCGGTGTGGAGCACGCGATTCTGCACCTGCTCTACGCACGCTTCTTCACCAAGGTGATCCACGACCTGGGCCTGATCGACGCCACCGAGCCATTCAGCGCGTTGCTGAACCAGGGGCAGGTACTCAACGGCGGTAAGGCCATGAGTAAGTCGCTGGGTAACGGCGTGGACCTGGGTGAGCAGCTGGACAAGTTCGGTGTAGATGCCGTGCGTCTGACCATGGTCTTCGCCTCGCCGCCAGAGGACGATGTGGACTGGGCCGATGTTTCCCCGGCTGGCTCGCAGAAGTTCCTTGCGCGTGCATGGCGCATCGCTCAGGACGTCGCTAGCGCCCCGGGCGTGGACTACGGCACCGGAGACAAGGCACTGCGCCAGGTCATCCACCGCACCGTCAACGAGTCGGCCCAGCTGTTGGACTCGGGCAAGTTCAACGTGGTGATCGCCAAGACCATGGAATTGGTCAACGCCACCCGTAAGACCATCGATTCCGGTGCCGGCGCCGCCGATCCGGCCGTCCGCGAGGCTGCCGGCGTTACCGCCCAGTTGCTGAGCCTGTTCGCCCCATACACGGCCGAAGACATGTGGGCCCAACTCGGTTACGAAGCCTCCGTAGCCACCAGCGCCTGGCCCGAGGTTGACGAGTCCCTGCTGGTGGATGACACCATCACCGCAGTGGTACAGGTCAAGGGCAAGGTGCGCGCCCGCCTCGAGGTGTCCGTTGACATCAGCGAGGAAGAGTTGCGCGAGCTGGCGCTGGCCGATGCCAACGTCGTGCGTTTGCTTGATGGCAAGGATCCGCTCAAGGTGATTGTGCGGGCCCCGAAGCTCGTGAATGTGGTTCCCGCACCGTAAGCTCGGATCATGAACGAACGCAGCGCAGGAGCGCGGACCGGGTGGCTGTCTCGATGGCGCCCGGGCCGCGCTCCTGCGCGTTCACGGATCGGGATTGTTGTCGATTCGGCCAGTTGTCTTCCCGAGGAATTTTCCCACGCGCCAGACCTCATCGAATTAACCATCCCGATTATTGTCGACGATGAGGTCCAAGACGGCGACACTCAGGCACTGCTCATGGGTTTGGCCATGGGCAAGGCGGTACGCACCTCCCGCCCGGCACCGGGACAGTTCGTTTCGACGTACACCCGGCTACAGGAAGCCGGGTGCAAGGAAATCGTCTCGGTGCACCTTTCCGGAGCACTGTCGGGGACCTTCGAAGCAGCTCGGTTGGCGGCATCCCAGGTGACAATTCCGGTGCATGTCATCGACACACGCACCGCGGCGGCACCCATAGGTTTTGCGGTCGCCGAAATGGCGCGTGCACGGGCCGCCGGGGCAGATGTTGAGCAGTTACTGTCTCTGGCCCGACAGGCCGAGAAGTACGCGGTCTACTTTGCGGTGCCTTCCTTGGAAACCCTGCGTCGAGGAGGACGGATTTCGGCCGTCTCGGGTGTCCTCGGAACGCTGCTGAACGTCAAGCCGATCCTCGGGATCAACGACGGGTCAATTGTGGCGTTGGAGAAGCCGCGCTCCTTCGAACGAGCCCAAGGGCGCCTGGTGACGTTGGCGCGCACGCGGGCCGCGGCGTGCCAGGGACCGGTGCGAATCGGCGTCATGCACTTTGGCGCCGCGGAACTCGCCCAAGAAGTCGCCGCCGAACTCTCCGATATTGGCGAGGAAGCGGTTCTGGTGCAGTCGCTTCCGGCGGTGCTGGCCGCGCATACTGGGATCGGGGTGCTCGCCATTTGCGTAGCCGGTCTTCCCGCCGAAGAAGAACCAAGTATCGAGGCAAACTAGCCCCATACAGATCCTTTGGGCTTTGCTGTTGCACCGGTCAGGTGAAAAGGCGATCGGGGTGTCCGCCTCGATGAGGGCCGGATCTGGCTCTCCACGACCCATTGGGATTCCATCCGCGACGCTCTACGTATAGCAATGCGCGGGCTCGGCGACCTGTAGGTCCGTGATGCTGGTGCACGTCTCTATCTGCGCACTCACGAATTATTTGGGCGAAGACTGATGCGCTGTAGCGGCCACTTTCGAGTCTGCTACCGGAGAGCGGGCGTAACCACCCGCGCCTTGTTCCATGCAGCGATTGTTGCGACAAGCGCAATGACGAGCATCAGATGCACGGCCGGGTCCATTGCAGCCTGACGAATCCACCCTTGCCATCCAGTGAGTGACCCATCAGCGTAGCTCGTACGTGCTGGCATCATGGCAATCAGCCCGATCAGACCGTAAAGAATTAAACCGAGCGTGCAGAGAGCGAATCCGAGGCGAAAGTAGACATATGACCATTGCCCGGGTTTTGTTCTGGGTGTTGCGAGAGCAAGTGCTATCAACGTGCCAATAGCCAGAATCCCGACCCACTGAAGAACTGGCAGACCGCGGCCAATCACCGTAACTACTTGGTTAGTGAGGTCCAGCCCGACACCTGAACGCACTCCATCGGCTTGAATCAAGAGCAGTCCCACACTAAGCACATAGACCAAGGAACAGATTGCCCCCGCAACAAAGCCGAATATCTGCCGCAACATATCAATCCTTCCCACCACAACCGGAGCGATGGTGAATGCGTAGCCGAGCATAGGGCTCGGATTTCCTGCGGTTACACCTGTCCTTGGCATTTCGGGCTGATAGCTCGGCAATAATTCAGCCCACAATGAGGTGAATCACATTACCTATCTTGACGCTATCATGAGCGGTTTCAAGAATCTACGGCCCTCTGGCTCGTGAAATTTAGTCTAGCTTGCACAAAAACGCACTGGAGTGCGCATATTCTCAGCGCATCGAGGTCCAGCATTAGTAGGGCGTTAGGCCGACAATGAGGCACGTAATTTCGCGAGATCCGTCGCGAGTTGATGCCTTCCTCTTGAACTGAATACCGGGAGACTTCGATAAGGTATGGCTTCACCTCCCACGCTCTAGTGCTGTCACTATCACGCGTGAAAGGCGAAGTCGGAGCGAGGTGATTTCTCCGGAGTCCACAACATTCTTGTGCGGAAAGCGCGCCACTATTTGTTGCGGGCCATCATGAAAGCCATCGTAGGCGATCGGTTGAAATAACGGCTCTTACTGCTGATCGCAGTAATTCACAGTACGGCGGAACCACCACCAAAACCTTAAGTCCGCGAATTTCCAACACACTGCGTTGCACAGCACTGGACCATTCACCTCGGCCCGATATTAGCCCTTGGGCGAGCTTCTTGGCGGGAATGAGGGTCCTGCGAATAAGCAACCGGAATTCCACCTCTCCCGTATCCGTAACTGCAGCGAAATGGTCCGGCACGTTGAATTAGGCCATCGGATATGGGCACTGCTCACCGGTCGCCTGCTCGCCTGTCGTCAGATTCGGGTCGGGCCGATCCACAGCTGGGAAGCGGATGATCCCGAGCCGCGACACCGGAGTGGACACTGTGGCGTATGGGCCGCCACGATCTCTTCAGCAGCTTCGCTCCGCGCCCGGCGCGGCTACGCTTTGCCGTGTCCAGAATCGCCGTACTTGCCCTACTCGCCGCTGTGCTGACGTGGATGGTGGCCTCACTGCTCATATCCCCACCGCCACGCTCCGAAGCGCAACATCCGTTGCCGCTCCGAGAGGAATCCTCGCAACCCCAAGGCCCCCAAGACACTACGAGCTCGGCTCCAGGCGACTCAAGCACGACCCAGAGCCCTCCCGAGGGCGCAGTAGTAATGGTGCACGTGGTCGGGGCGGTGAAAAATCCTGGGGTCTACCGCCTTCGCAAGGGCGAACGCGCGATCGATGCGGTGACCGCCGCCGGGGGACTGCGCAAGGACGCGGAAGACTCTGGGCTCAATCTCGCAGCCGTTCTCATCGACGGCTCGCAACTCTACATTCCCACCCATGACGAGACTACCCAGCGGAGGCCAGACGGCCCCGGGCCTGCTGCGCCGGTGACCTCGCACACACAAGAGCTAATCCCGCTGAATTCCGCGGACGCCCAGCAACTGGAGCAACTTCCCGGAATCGGCCCCACGCTGGCCGAACGCATCATCGACTTCCGCACCGAACATGGCGGCTTTCGCGATATTGCCGAACTCGACGCCGTGCCCGGGATTGGCCCTGTACTATTCGAGCGACTTAAAGATCGTGTCTCGGTGCCATGAGCACCGACCTTCGCGGGCTTTGGTTACTTACCGGAGCCTGGGTGTGTGCACTGCTTCGTCCCGACCCCATCGTGGCGGCGCCCTTAGCTGCGGTGATCTTTGTGCTCACCGTGCTTCTGCTGCGCCAGCGACATGCTACGGGCTATGCGGCCCCCTGGTTCACCGCCCCATTGTTGCTAGCCCTCGCGGCACTGGCCATGGTCGGGCTATCGGTGGTTCAACCACAATGTGAGCTCCCCGGCCCGGCGGAGCAATCCCGACGTGCACGCGTAGAGTTTCGCGAAATCGTGGCCCCGAAAATCGATGGCAGGGTGCAAGGTCGGGCGCAGCTGTTGGCCTATCGGCAATCGGACCAGCACAGCCCCGCGTGGCAGTCTTGCACACTGGATATTTATCTCACGCTTCCCAAGGCGCCACCGGAACACGCACAGACCCTTGAAGTGCTACTCAGCTTGGAGCGCAATGATACTGGAGGCTCGATCGACTGGTGGGCGCGAGGACTCTCCGAACCGAGCGTGCTCTCCTACAGAACTTCCTCTATCGCGGACCGCGTTAAGGCTCGGTTACCGGCCATGCTTGAGGGAGCACCGGAACAGGGCCGCGCGCTACTGCCGGGGATGTTGTACGGCGACCGTTCGGGCCAGGATGAAGAACTCAGCGCGGCCATGAAACTCACCGGGCTCAGCCATTTGACGGCGGTCAGCGGCTCGAACTGTGCCCTGCTGACCGCACTGGCTCTACGATGTTTGCGGGCACTGGGCCTTGGGCGCTGGAGTTCGGGGCTCGGCGCACTGAGCGTACTAGGGCTCTTCGTCGTCTTCGTGGGGCCGGACCCGAGCGTGCTGCGTGCAGGGGTCATGGGCGCCATCGGCGCCGTCGCACTACTAAGCGGTCGTGGGCGCGGCTCGCTGGGCGTGTTGTCCTTTAGCGGGTGTATTCTGCTGGCCGTTAATCCTTCACTGGCAACCGAGCCAGGTTTTGCGCTGTCCATGCTGGCGACCCTGGGCATCATCCTCTTTGGAACTGGGCTCAGCGACGCGCTAGGTCGCTGGATGCCGAATCTTCTAGCGCAGGCCACCGCGATCTGCCTGGCCGCACAGCTGACCTGTTTGCCGATAATTATCGCCCTCTCGGGAAGCTTGAGTCCGTACACCGTCCCGCTGAACCTGATGGCCGCGCCGCTAGTTCCCGGAATTACGGTGCTTGGACTTTTCGCCTTGCTGCTGGCAGGGGCGCTGGCCCCGCTCGCTCAGGTACTGGCCCACATGGCGGTGTGGCCTGCCGAGCTGATCGGTCGAGCGGCGCTGCACGCGGTGAACTTGCCCGGGGCTGCGAGACCGTGGCCCGAAGGTGCGGCCGGTCTCTGGCTGGCAGTGGCGGTGAGCCTTGGACTGAGCGTCATTCTGCTCGGCCGGCTTCATGCCGAGCGGCCAGTAGCACAGCGGATTTTGCGCTTTGCGCTACCGATGACGCTCGTGGTGCTCGTCGCCGCAATGTTCCCGCTGAGCCTGCTATTGCCGCCGAAGTTGCCCAGCGACTGGGACATCGCCCTGTGCGACGTGGGACAGGGCGATGGAATGGTGCTCAATGCTGGCTCGGGGGCCGGTTGGTTGATCGACACCGGCCCACCGGAAAGCGAGATCCTCGGCTGTTTACGTTCCTTAGGGGTACGCGAACTACCACGGGTCTTTCTCAGCCATGAGCACGCCGATCATATTGGCGCGCTGCCACAACTACGCACCTCGGGGCTCCCTATCGGGAAGATCTTCATCCCGGAGGGCTTCGATCCTTCGCTTGTCCCGGAGGCAACGGTCCTTCGGCAGGGGGAGCGCGGTGGGACACCCGAGCTTTCCTATGCGGTGCTCGGCCCGACGCCCGGAGAGAGCTCAAGTAACCCCAACGATCATTCCCTGGTGTTGCGGTTCGAGTTCGATACCGCAGGCGAGAGCGTAGCGAGCCTCGTCACCGCCGGGGACATGGAGCAAGAATCGATGGCGGCGCTCTTACGGCGCCGACCTATCGCACCGGCTACCGTGCTGAAAGCCTCCCATCATGGGGCGCGTAACGGGGGAGCGGACATCATTGAAGCGGTACGACCCCAACTCTTTCTTATTTCGGTCGGCGCGCAGAACAGTTATGGTCATCCGCACGCACAAATCCTCGACCGGGCTCGCGCCGTAGGAGCAAGGATCCTGCGCACAGACCACTCGGGCACGGTTCTGGTCACATTCGACGCCGAGCAGATCCGAGTGAACACGATCCGCTGGCCGGTTCGATAAGATCGAGGCTGCACCCAATTGTCTTGAAGGAGCACGATGGCACGCGCCCAGACCCCGGCGGGGATCCCCTGGCGGGACCTGCAACCCCAACCCCTGATTCTGCTCAGCGGCTCGGAAGATTATTTGGCGTCGCGCGCTTTCGAAGCCATGCGGCGGGCCGCCATGGGACGCGGAGACATTGGGCACACCGTGCTATCGGCCTCGGGCTACGAGCCAGGATCGTTGCTGATGGCCACCAGCGCCTCACTCTTTTCAAGCGCCAACCTCGTCGAGGTCCACAATCTGGCGACGATGAACGAGGACTTCCTCAAGGATGGGCTCAAATATTTGCAGGACCCGGCCCCAGATACCGTGCTGATCATGCACCATTCGGGAGGAACCCGCGGTAAGAAGCTGCTGGATGCGGTGAAGAAGGCCGGGGCAGTGGTCGTTAATTGTCAGCCGCTGAAACGCGACAGCGAAAAGATCGACTTCGTGATGGCCGAGTTTAAGGCCGCCAAACGCCGGATCACCAATGATGCGGTTAAGGCCCTCGTCGCGGCCGTTGGATCCTCGCTCTCCGAGCTGGGGGCCAGCGTGCATCAATTGCTGGAGGACACCACGGGCGTTGTCGACGAAGCCGTGGTGGATAAGTACTACGGCGGTCGAGTCGAGGCTACCGCGTTCAAGGTGGCCGACGCGGCCGTGTCGGGCAATGCGTATTTAGCCTTGGCCACCTTGCGTCATGCCTTGGATACCGGCACCGATCCGATTCCGGTGGTCGCCACCTTAGCGATGAAGGTGCGATTGATGGCCAAGGTGCTTGGCGTGAACGAGCCCGCCGCGCAACTGGCCTCCGAACTGGGCATGGCGCCATGGCAGGTACAGGCGGCACAGCAGCAGTCCCGCGGCTGGAAACGTGCCGACGTGGCAGCCTGCGTCGAGCATGTGGCGCAGACCGACCGCATGGTCAAAGGTGGCGGCAAGTCGCCGGGGTATGCCTTGGAGCGGGCGGTACTCTTCATTGCCGGTAAGGCTCCGCGCTAGCGGTTAGAAACGAGTTAAAAACAGTTCGGCCCGGTAGATTCCGAAGAATCTACCGGGCCGAACTATGAAGCTTCGCTTTGCTTAGAGGGCGTTAACCTTCTGGGCAAGGGCCGACTTGCGGTTTGCTGCGTTGTTCTTGTGCAGCACACCCTTGCTGACTGCCTTGTCCAGCTTCTTGCCGGCCAAGCGCAGAGCGTCGGTTGCCTTCTCCTTGTCACCGGCTGCCACGGCAGCGTTGACGTTACGGATCACGGTCTTGACCTCGGAGCGGACTGCTACGTTACGCAGGCGAGCCTTTTCGTTGGTCAGGATGCGCTTCTTCTGGGACTTGATGTTAGCCACTTAATAAACTCTCTCGTTTATCGTCTTATACGGTCGGTAGAGGGTTCATCCTTCAAGCCATCGACTGAGCGGTGTGGGGCACCTATGGCGACCCGAAGGGGGCGGTCCACCCAACCAGATGGACACACAAGCATTAACCCTAGCACATTGGGCCGGTCAGACCCACGTGACTTAGCGCTCGTTGAGCGCCTTAACTACGCGCTCGAAACGCCGACGATCCAGCACGGCACCCTCGCGGCGAATGCCATCCGGGGCAAGGCGAATAATGCGGTCAAGTTTGACCTCGCTTTCGCGACGTTGCCGGTCCCAGTCGCCGGTCCCAATATCGAGGTAGTCGGGATCCTGCGTGCGCCCGTTGCCGTGATCCTTGCTGGTGAGCATGAGCCCCAAGAGCCACCGACCATCACGGCCAACGACCAGTACCGGGCGGTCTTTGCCCTGGGTGTGATCCTCTTCGTAAGGAACCCACGACCAGACGACCTCGCCGGGATCAGCTTGACCGTCGAGCTCCGGTGCATATTCGAAGGTGACCCGTCCGGTGAAATCTCCGGGATAGCCCTCGGCCACTCGGGTCGTGCCCGCCGGGTTCGCGGTGCGGTGCGAACGCTGCGCAGGGGCCTTTTGGGAGGAAGAAAGTACCTTGAAGACCTGGTTTACGACCCTGAAGATCTTCTCAACGTTGATTGCCATAGCTGACAAACTATCAGCACGCGATGGCCTAACTACGGATCCGCAGTGTAGTCATGAGAGAATGAGGGTTAATTCTGCATGTAACTTCATCAGCAAGTGAGGTCTGTTTAGGTGTCTCCCATGGCCCGCACCGCTCAGGTGCCCGCCGCGACCGATCCGTCGCTCATCCGAAATTTCTGCATCATCGCACATATCGACCACGGTAAGTCGACCCTGGCCGATAGAATGCTGCAGCTTACCGGCGTGGTCGCCGCCCGCGATATGAAGGCCCAGTACCTGGACCGGATGGATATCGAACGCGAGCGCGGTATCACCATTAAGTCCCAGGCCGTACGCATGCCGTGGGAGCTCGATGGGCAGTCGTACGCGCTGAACATGATCGATACCCCCGGCCACGTGGACTTCACCTATGAGGTCTCTCGCTCGCTGGCAGCCTGCGAGGGTGCCATCCTGCTGGTAGACGCCGCTCAGGGTATCGAAGCGCAGACCCTAGCGAACCTGTACTTGGCCATCGAAGGCGACCTGACCATCATTCCGGTGCTCAACAAGATTGACCTGCCCAACGCGCAGCCGGAAAAGTACGCTGCGGAACTGGCCGGCCTGATCGGGTGCGAACCGGAAGACGTGCTGAAGGTATCCGGTAAGACCGGTGAGGGCGTCGAGGCGCTGCTCGATGAGGTTGTGCGTCAGCTTCCTGCCCCGGTCGGCGAAGCCAACGCCCCGGCCCGCGCCATGATCTTCGACTCGGTCTACGACACCTACCGCGGTGTGGTGACCTATGTGCGTGTGGTCGATGGCAACTTGAAGCCACGTGAACGCATCGAAATGATGTCGACCGGCACCACCCACGAACTTCTCGAAATTGGCGTCTCCTCACCGAACCCGATCCCCACCAAGGGTTTGGGTGTCGGTGAAGTGGGCTACCTGATTACCGGTGTGAAGGACGTCCGACAGTCCAAGGTCGGTGACACCGTCACCAACAACGCGAATCCGGCTACCGAAAACCTGGGCGGCTACGAAGAACCCAAGCCCATGGTGTTCTCCGGCCTGTATCCGATTGACGGATCGGACTACCCGGCCTTGCGCGATGCTCTGGATAAGCTTCAACTCAACGACGCCGCGCTGGTCTACGAACCGGAGACCTCGGTGGCACTGGGCTTCGGCTTCCGCGTGGGCTTCCTCGGCTTGCTGCACCTCGAAATTACGCGCCAGCGCCTCGAGGCCGAGTTCGGGCTGGACCTGATTTCCACCGCTCCTAACGTGGTGTACCGGGTGATGGGCGAAGACAAGCAAATGATCACGGTGACCAACCCGTCGGAATTCCCCGATGGGAAGATCCTCGAGGTGCACGAGCCGATGGTCTCGGCCACCATTTTGGCGCCGAGCGAGTTCATTGGCGCCATCATGGAACTGTGCCAGTCGCGTCGCGGCACCATGGGCGGCATGGACTACCTCTCCGAGGATCGTGTCGAAATGCGCTACCGGCTACCGCTGGCGGAAATCGTCTTCGACTTCTTCGACCAGCTCAAATCCAAGACGCGTGGCTACGCCTCGCTGGACTGGAAGGCCGACGGGGAGCAGACCGCCGACCTGGTCAAGGTCGACATCCTGCTCCAGGGCGACCAGGTGGACGCATTTAGCGCCATCACCCACCGCGATAAGGCGTACGCCTACGGCACCATGATGGCCACCAAGCTACGCGAGCTCATTCCACGCCAGCAGTTCGAAGTGCCGATTCAGGCAGCCATCGGCTCTCGCATCATTGCCCGTGAGAACATTCGAGCGATTCGCAAGGACGTGCTGGCCAAATGCTACGGCGGTGACATCAGCCGTAAGCGCAAGTTGCTGGAGAAGCAGAAGGAAGGCAAGAAGCGCATGAAGATGGTCGGTCGCGTGGAGGTTCCGCAGGAAGCCTTCATCGCCGCACTGTCCTCGGACGAGCCGAAAAAGAAGTAATGCCCTCAGTTCTTCCCGACGGTGACCCGGCACCAGCCGACGGGTTGCTACCCCCCGCGTGCGCCGAAGGCGCCGCGGGGCGTAGCTTCTCCTTCTACGTGCATATTCCGTTTTGCACGGTTCGCTGCGGTTACTGTGACTTCAACACCTACACGGCCACCGAACTCGGATCCGGCGCCTCCCAACTGACCTATGCGCAAACCGTCTCACGGGAAATCGACTTCGCCGAGCAGGTTCTCGAGCGCTCCGGTATTCCGCAACGCACGGTCGATACCGTATTTTTCGGTGGTGGCACGCCCACCCTGTTGCCTGCCGCGGACCTGGTGACCGTGTTGCAGCGCATTGTCCAGCGATTCGGACTGACGCCCGGGGCGGAGGTCACCACCGAGGCCAACCCCGATTCGGTCACTCGTGAGTCGTTGGCCGAATTGGCGGCGGGCGGATTCACGCGCGTGTCCTTCGGCATGCAGTCCGCGGTACCCCACGTGTTGCAGGTTCTGGAACGGACGCATGATCCGCGCCGATTACCGCAGGTGGTCAGCTGGGCCCGGGAGGCCGGGCTGGAAGTAAGCGTGGACCTAATCTATGGCACACCGGGGGAATCGCTCGAGGACTGGCGCACCAGCATCGAAGCGGCATTGGCCCTGGAGCCGGACCATATCAGTGCCTATGCGTTGATCATTGAGGAGGGCACCAAATTGGCGGCCCAGATCCGCCGCGGTCAAGTGCCGAATATCGACGATGACGATCATGCCGAGAAGTACCAGCTGGCGGACGAGCTTTTTGCCGGCGGCGGGTATGGCTGGTACGAGGTCAGTAACTGGGCGCGCGAACCACGATTTGCTTGCGACCACAATCTCGCCTACTGGAAGGGTGGGGATTGGTGGGGTGCCGGCCCGGGCGCTCACTCCCATGTCGGCGGTCTGCGCTGGTGGAATGTGAAGCATCCGGCGGCTTATCAGCAGCGGATCGACGCGGAAATTTCTCCCGGCGCCGGACGCGAGTTCCCCGATGCTGAGGCCGTGGAGCTCGAACGCACCATGCTTTTGACGCGGCTATCCAGTGGGATGCCCTTGGAGCTACTCAGCGGCGAAGCGCGGCAGAACGTGGCCGGGCTCATCGCCGATTCACTGATCGATCCAAAGCAGGCGCTCCAAGGAACGTTGGTCTTAACGCAACGAGGCCGGCTCTTGGCCGACCTCGTAGTACGTCAACTGCTCGGATTCTGAGCAATCGGTGCCCCCTGGCGCTACTTGAGCAACCGAAGGTTCATCGAGTAGCGGTAGGGGCGTCCCTTATTAACCTCGATACCGGCACGTGCGCCCATGAGCGTCATGAAGATCCACAACACCACGGCCAGTACGGCAAACAGCCAGCCCAGCCCGGGAATCAGAGTTAGTACGTTCAACGCGATCGCCAGCACGGTCAATGGCAACGCAAAGTTGAAGGCTTCTTTGGCTTCCTGCGCGGTGAACGGTCCCCGGTCGCGATAGACCGCGAAGATCACCGCGGCCGGAATGCAACCGAGAATCAAGCCGAAGTGGGCGAGCATTGCCCATTGGCGGTCTTCGGAGGGAGTCAACGGCTGAGCCGATGTTTTGGATCCCTCGAAATTCGAACCCTTCGACGGATCCGTCTGGCGCATTGACACTGGCACTTCCTCGCGTTGCTGTTGGTTTCTACGCCTAATTCTACGCAGTGTCGCCGGAGAAATCGGGGATATTGCACCCTATTCTCCATTTACTGGGCGATTGTTAGCTAGTTGTAATCTTCGCTGGTGAGGAAATCGATCAGCTCTTCGACACGACCGAGCAACTGCGGTTCGAGTTGTCCGTAATGGGTGACGGTATTCAAGATTTTCGACCAACCGATGCCGATGTCTTCGGCCGTCGCATGCGGCCAGCCGAAGCTGCGCAACACGCCGGTTTTCCAATCCGTGCCTTTGGGGATGACCGGCCACGCCGAAATTCCCAGCGTGGCGGGTTTGATCGCCTGCCAGACATCCACGTAGGGGTGGCCGAGAATTTTCACGTTTCCGGCCGCACCGGGCACCTTGAGTGCCTCTTGGACGATGCGTTGTTCTTTCGTGCCCTCGATCAGGTGATCAACCAGAATGCCCAGACGTCGCTGTGGCGATGGGGCGAACTCGGCGATCGCTCCAGCCAGGTCGTCGACGCCGTGCAGGGGCTCGACAACAATGCCTTCCACGCGCAGGTCATGGCCCCACACCTTTTCGACCAGTTCCGCATCGTGCTTACCCTCGACCCAGATGCGACTGGCGCGGGCAACACGGGCCTTATGCCCGGTGACCGCCACGGAACCGGAGGCAGAGATTTTCTTGCCCGAGCCGGCCGCTGTGCGCGGCTCGATTAGTTCAACCGGTTCGCCCTCGAGCAGAAATCCGAAGCCTGCGGGAAAGGAGCGAGTGCGGCCATGTCGATCTTCAAGCACGATGACGCGCATGCCGCCGGACTTTTCCGTGCGTATGACTTCACCGACCCATCCGCTGTCCACGTCTTCAAGCAGTAGGCCCTTGGCGACGGGCACTTGGCGGAGTTTTCGCGGCTGTGGCGCGCGCAGGTCTTGGGCGCCCCAGGGATAATTGGTCACGAACTGCCTTTCGCTGTGATCGAATACGCGGGAAATCCCATGCTAGCAAGCGTTGAACGTACTAGACTTGGCACTTGAAAGGTTCGAGTGCTAATTCGAGGCGAGGTGGTCCCATGAGTGAGTTGCGTAGGTTGGATGTGCTGCGCGCAATCGTCGAGGACTACGTGCAGTCCCGTGAGCCCGTCGGCTCTAAGGCGCTGCTAGATCGTCATAATCTCGGCGTCTCGGCGGCGACAATCCGCAATGACATGGCGGCCCTGGAAGAGGAGGGGCTGATCGCGGCCCCGCACACCTCTTCGGGGCGTATCCCTACCGAAAAGGGCTATCGGCGTTTCGTGGATCAGATCGAGGAGCTCAAGCCGCTCTCACGACCCGAACGCGACGCCATCAACAAGATTCTCGACGGTTCGCACGATCTCGACGATCTCTTGCGCAGCACCGTGCGCTTGCTCTCACAGTTGACCAATCAGGTCGCGATGATTCAGGTGCCGCATTACGACCTGGCACATTTGAAAAATCTGGAACTGGTGTGGCTGGGTGGATCCCAGGTGCTGATGGTACTTATCACCTCCGACGGCACCGTGGATCAGCGCATGCTGACGGTGGATCGGATGATTGGTGAAGAAGAGCTCCAACGTTCCAAAATCTGGCTGCTAACCCACTTTGCGGGGCGGCAAATTGCCGACTTGGCACAGGCTGAGTCCGTGCCCGTCCCGGCGGAACTAGACGCGGCTTTTCTCAACGAATTGGTCGACGGTATTTCGGCAATGGCCCTCGCCGCTGGCAAACAGCGTATTGTGATGGCCGGAACCGCGAATTTGGCCCGTTCGGGCAGAGACTTTCCTTTGAGCATTACTCCGGTTCTCGAAGCACTAGAGGAACAGGTTGTATTGCTGAAGCTATTTTCCGAGCTCGAAGCGGATTCACGTGGTGTGGCCGTAGCCATCGGCACCGAGAACCACTACGGCCAGCTACTGGATACCGCGGTCATCGCCACCACCTACAGTAACGATGCCCGCAATAAACTCGGCGTGCTGGGCCCGACGCGCATGAACTATCCCTCGTCGATGGCCGCAGTACGCGCTGTGGCGCGCTATCTTTCGCGTATTTTGACCGGCTAACCCTTGTTGGCCCCTACACTCAACGTATGACCCCTGCAGAAAGGATGCGGCTTCACCGTGAGCACGCACTATGAAACCCTTGGCGTGGCCAAGGACGCGACCGGACAGGAAATCAAGAGCGCGTACCGCAAACTTGCGCGCAAGCTGCACCCGGACGTGAACCCGTCTCAGGATGCCGCTGAGCAGTTCAAGCTGGTAACCCGCGCCTATGAGGTGCTCTCCGATGAGCAGAAGCGCGCCAACTACGACGCGACCGGCGACGAGAACGGCAACGGCCAGCAAGGCTTCGGCGGTGGCGGTTTCGGTGGCTTCGGGGATATCTTCGAGCAGTTCTTCGGAGGTGCCGGCGGCCAGCAGGGCCCGATGTCGCGTACCCAGCCAGGGCGTGACGCGCTGATCACCGTCACCATCGACCTGGAGGACGCGGTCAAGGGCACCGTGTACCCGCTGGAGATGGAATCGGCTGTCACCTGTAAGGTCTGCAACGGCTCCTGCTGCCGCGAAGGCACCAGCCCGGTGACCTGCTCGATCTGCCACGGCGCCGGTCAAGTGCAGCGCCCGGTGCGCTCCTTCTTGGGTCAGATGATGACCGTCGAAACCTGTGCCGCCTGCCGCGGCTACGGCACCACCATCCCGGATCCCTGCGTGGAGTGCAACGGCGAGGGCCGCGTGCGCGAGCATGTGTCCAAGCAACTGAACATTCCGGCCGGTGTGGCCTCGGGTACCCGCATCCAGCTCCGTGGTCAGGGCGAGGCAGGCCCGGGCGGTGGCCCGAACGGCAACCTGTTCGTGGAAATTGACGTGCGTCGCCACAAGATCTTCGAACGCGACCACAACGACCTGCACGCCAAGATGAGCCTGCCGATGACCGCCGCGGCCCTGGGCTGCGAGCTGAAGCTGGAAACCTTCGACGGCGAACAGACCGTGAACGTCGAAGCCGGCGCGCAGGACGGGGACACCGTCACGTTGCCCGGCTTGGGTGTGCCACGGCTTCGCGGCGGCAAGCGCGGCGACATCGTCGTGCACCTGCAGGTGGTGACCCCCACCAAGCTCGACGCCGCCCAGCGCGACCTGCTCGAACAGCTGGCTAAGCTCCGCGGTGAGGAGATGACCGCCGGTCAGGTCGAACAGTCCGGCGGCATGTTTGCCCGCCTGCGCGACAAGCTCCACCAGCGCTAACGGCTAGCCAATGAGTAACCAGAGCTTCACCATCGACCCCGAGCAGGCCAGTGGTGCCGCAGTGGGCGATACCCTTGAGCTCACCGGGGCCGAGGCCCACCATGCGGCCACGGTCAAGCGGGCCGCGCCCGGCGAGCAGCTCGATCTGCTCGACGGGCGCGGTACCCGGCTGACCGTGAGCGTGCTCGAGGTCGGGCGTGAGCTCCTGAGCGTCCGTGTGGAGCAGGTGGAGCGTGAACCTGCACCGGCGATCCCGATTTCGCTGACGCAGGCGCTGGCCAAGTCGGACCGCGACCTGCAGGCAGTCGAAGCCGCCGTCGAATTGGGGATCAGTCAGGTCCAGCCCTGGCAGGCCGAACGCTCCATCGTGCGCTGGAATGAAGCAAAGGCGGCCAAGGGCCAGGCGAAATGGCAGGCTCAGGTCCGCGCCGCGCAGAAACAGTCCCGGCGCACACATGAACCCTCGGTGCAGCCGCTGTGCAACTCGAAGCAACTCGAAGCGCAGATTGCCGAGCACGTGGCGGCCGGTGAGCTGGTGATCGTGTTGCACGAGGCCGAGCAGCGGGCGCTGTCGGAGGTGGTGAGCCAATGGCTCGGTGCCGACACGGAAGGCGGCGCCATCCGACTGATCGTGGGTCCCGAAGGGGGCATCTCGGATGCGGAGATTGAGCGTTTTACCGCCGCCGGAGCCATTCCCGCGTTATTGGGTCAGCATGTGTTGCGTGCCTCGACTGCTGGACCGGCCGCACTGGTGCTGATCCGACACCTACTCGGCGAACTCTAGTCTTCGGATTTGGGGCCGACGGTGAAATCGCTGGTCACCGTCGCGACATGGGCCATGGACCCCTGATTTTGTCCCCACAGGGTCAAGCGGTACCGGCCCTTTTCGAGCCGCTGGCGGATGCTGAAGCTGCCGTCATCGGCGATCAGCGCTTGGTCCACCCGGGTCGCCGGGATGATGTTGTGATCCCCGGATGCGGTATCGAGACGGGTCAGGCTGTAGTGCGTTCCGCCGCTGAAACCGGACGTGCGTCCGTTGATCCGCACATTCCCGGCGGTCTTGACCGAACCGTACTGCGGGTCAATGATCCACAGGGGAGCGGCAAACCTCGGGTCGCGTTCAATGGTGGCCGGTAGCTGATAGTCGCCAAAGACCGTGGCCTCTGGCTGCCCGTCGACCAGCAGTCGCACCCTCGGTGCCGCCGTTCCGGTGAGCAGACTGGCGTGGGAGGCGGCGGCCGTGGCCGTGAATACCAGCTGTTGGATGCTACGTTCGGCCAGCCCATTATCGATGCGGGCGGTAAACACCGTGGCGGGCAAATCGAGGGTGATCACATTATCGTGACCGACCGCAACGCCGATTTCGGTGCTGGGTTCCAATAGCGTGTACCAGCGGTCCGTGGCGGGGGCATCGTTGAGTAGATAACGCACCGCCTCCGTGACCGGTTCGGCGCTGGCATCACCTTTGACATATTCACGGTAGAGAAAAACGCCCTGATCGGTGTTCTGCAGCCAGTACACCGGCAGACTTTGAGCCTTCGTGCCGCTTTCGACCGTATCTTCAGCCACCGGTAGTCCGTTGGCTTGTGCCGGGTCGGCGGTGGGCATCTGCAGTTCCGTGCTGTTTTGGGTGCTAGCGCAGCCGGTCAACGCCACCGCCGCAACCGCTAGGCAGGCAATGCGTTGGCGCATTACGCCTGATTTACGCACCTTGAACTGCACACTTCTCCCATTTCCGTATCATGCCCTCAGCGCGCCCGACTCGCCCTCCGGCGAGCTCGCGCGCCCATTTAGCTTGCCACAAGTTTGCCCGGCAAACGGCCGGAAACCGAGTTTTCTACCGATCCGTAACCAAATCTATACCTAAGCTGGCTACGCCGTGGGCGCAATGGACCCACCGCGATCGGGTACTGGCTAGACTTGAGGTAGGCAGAACCTATTCACCCGATCAGCTCGAAAAGGGGCATCTAGCACTGCATGGACGTTGAACAACCAGCTACGGCCGCACAGGGCGCGTCGCTCAGCATCAGCTTTGACACACCGGAGCATATGGTCGCCACGCTCGGCGCCGGCGACGAGCTCTTGCGCATTCTCACCGGGGTCTACCCGGATGTTGTGTTCCATCCAAATAGCGAATCGTTGACCCTTCGTGGCGAACCCTCGCAGGTACGGCGTGCCCAGCGCGTAGTGGAAGAGGCACGTTCCCTTGCCTCGCGTGGCACCCGGATGTCCGCCGAGGCCATCGAGCAGATCATCAAGATGCTCGGCGCCGGACGGCAGGATTCCCCGGCCGACGTCCTCGGGTTGAAGATCCTCTCCGGACGCGGACGCTCGATCCGCCCCAAGACGCTGAATCAGAAATCCTATGTCGATGCCATTGAGGACTCGACGATCACCTTCGGCATTGGGCCGGCCGGTACCGGCAAAACCTTCCTCGCGATGGCCATGGCCGTCTCGGCCCTGCAGGATAAGCAGGTCAATCGGATCATCCTGACCCGTCCGGCGGTCGAAGCGGGGGAGAAGCTCGGCTTCCTGCCTGGCTCCTTGAGCGAGAAGATCGACCCGTACCTGCGTCCGCTCTACGATGCGCTACACGACATGGTTGATCCCGAATCGATTCCGCGGTTGCTCGAAGCCGGCACCATCGAGGTGGCGCCGCTGGCCTATATGCGCGGGCGCACCCTGAACGACGCATTCGTCATTCTCGACGAGGCGCAGAACACCACCAGCGAACAGATGAAAATGTTCCTTACCCGTCTGGGATTCGGTTCGAAAATGGTGGTTACCGGCGACATCACGCAGGTCGACCTGCCCGGTTCGGCCGTGTCCGGTCTGCGTGTGGTCACCGAGGTGCTCGAGGGCATCGATGACATTTCTGTCTGCCGCTTGGATTCCACCGACGTGGTCCGTCACCGGTTGATTGCCGATATTGTCTCGGCGTACGACCGTTGGGACAGCACCCGCAAATACAAGCACCGCAACGAACGAGGCAGCAAATGAGCATCGACGTTAACAACGAGACCGGCTTCGAAGTTGACCTGCAGGATGTCTCCAAGCTGGCCGACTTCGTGATGCGCCGGATGTTCTTGCACCCGCAAACCGAAGTATCGATCGTCTTCATCGACGAAGAGGCGATGAGCCGCTTGCACGTGGAGTGGATGGACCTCGAGGGGCCGACCGACGTGATGAGCTTCCCTATGGACGAGCTACGTCCCGGAACCGAGTCGGCGCCGGGCCTCGACGGGATTCTGGGTGACATCGTGATTTGCCCTACCGTGGCCGAGGAGCAGGCACGGCGCGGCGGACACAGCACCGCCGATGAAATCCTGTTGTTGACCACGCACGGCCTGCTGCATCTGATGGGTTTTGATCACGATGAGCCCGAGGAACGTGAGGAGATGTTCACCTTGCAGCGGACCTTGTTGGAGGAGTACCTGGGGCGTCCGGCCCCGAAGGAAACGGTGCAGTAGACGGTGATTTTCATCTTGCTGGCCCTTGCGCTGGCTTTTATCGTCTGTTCTGCGGTTCTTACGGCGGCCGACGCCGCGTTCTACACACTCTCGCGCTCTGCAGCCGAAAAGCTCCGAGCCGACAGTCAGTCTCCGGCCTTGAGCCGGATTTTGGACGATACCGAAACGCACGCGCAGGCCATCCGATTTTGGCGTATTTGGTTCGAGACGGCCTCGGCGGTCGCCGTGGCGCTACTCTTTTCCCGCTGGATCGAAAACGACTGGCTTACCGGCCTGTTGGCCACCATGGTGATGGCCGGCGTCGGCTTCGTGCTGGTTTCGGTCTCGCCTCGCCGCTACGGGCGCTCCAATGCGCGTACCGTCGTGCGGAGCACCGCGCCGCTGGTGCGAGCCCTGCGGGTCGTGCTCGGGCCGGTCAGCGACTGGCTAGCCTCCATCGGCAAGGCATTGAGCCCGGGCGCAGTCGGCGATGACGAAGGGTATCTGGGCAAAGAACTTCTGCGCGATATCGTCGATCGAGCTAGTGAAGGCGAGGGTTTGGACGAGGAGTCGGCCGAACTGATCTCCTCGGTTATTGATCTTGAAGAAACCCATGTGCGCGCGGTGATGGTGCCACGCACCGACATGGTCGTGTTGACCCCCGAAGATACCGTGGCCACGGCCGTGGAGCTATTCATCGCCTCCGGCTTTTCACGGATCCCGCTGGTGGGCGAGGACAACGACGATGTACGCGGCATCATCTACCTCAAGGATGTGATCCGCGAGGTCCACGGCCTGCAGGAAAAGATGGAGCTGAGCGAACTGGCCCGCGAGGCGCGCTTCGTTCCGGAGTCGAAGTCCGCTGCTGATCTGCTCCAAGAACTGCAGATGGAATCCATTCACTTGGCGATCGTGATCGACGAGTACGGTGGTACGGCAGGTCTGATCACCATGGAGGATCTGCTCGAGGAGATCGTCGGTGAGATCGACGATGAATACGATCGCGCAAAGTTTGAGATCATAGACAACCCGGATGGTTCCTTCTTTGTGATGGCCGCAACGAATGTGAACGATCTGGCCGAGCATCTGGACATGGAGATCGAGGAAGAAGACGTCGACACCGTCGGCGGCCTGCTCTCCAAGGCGCTGGAATCTGTTCCGGTGCTCGGATCCACCGCAGAGATTTACGGGCTACGGCTTACCGTGGCGACCCTTGCCGGTCGCCGAAACCGCATTGGAAAGATCCATGTAGAGCGGCTTGAGAAGGCCGCCTCCGACGATACGCAGAACGATGAGGACTCAACAGATGAGCGATAACGGAAAATTGCTACCCAGTGGGGGATGGCCGGAAGACTACCGATCGGGGTTCACCTCGTTCGTGGGACGCCCCAATGCCGGCAAGTCCACGCTGACCAACGCGCTCGTAGGCCAGAAGGTCGCAATCACCTCCGCGAAGCCGCAAACCACCCGGCACACCATTCGCGGCATCGTGCACCGCGACGACGCCCAGCTGGTGCTGGTCGATACCCCCGGCTTGCACCGCCCCCGCACGCTCCTGGGTCAGCGACTGAACGATCTGGTGGCCGAGACCCTCTCGGAAGTTGATGCGATCGGCTTCTGCATTCCGGCCAATGAGAAGATCGGCCCGGGTGACCGGTTTATCGCCACCCAACTGGCCCAGCTGCAGCGCAAGCCGATTATCGCCATCGTAACCAAGGCCGATCTGGTGGATCGCGAGCAATTGGCCGCCCAGTTGCTGGCCGTGACCGAGCTTGGCAGCCAGAACTTTGGTCCCGAGGGCTTCGCCGCGATCGTCCCGGTCTCGGCGGTGAGCGAATTCCAGGTCAAGGAGGTGGCTGATGTTCTTGTCCAGCAGCTGCCCTTGGGTCCGCCTCTCTACCCGGATGGCGAGCTGACCGACGAGCCGGAGTCCATCATGGTCGCCGAACTGGTGCGCGAGGCCGCCCTGGAGGGTGTGCGTGACGAATTGCCGCACTCGTTGGCTGTGGTGGTTGAGGAAATGCTGCCGCGCGAGGGCCGCAGCGAAAACAACCCCATGCTCGATGTCCATGTCTCGCTGTATGTGGAGCGCCCCAGCCAGAAAGCCATTGTCATTGGCCGCGGCGGTTCGCGACTGCGTGAGGTGGGCACCAATGCCCGCAAGGGGATCGAGGCACTCTTGGGCACCAAGGTGTACTTGGATCTGCATGTGAAGGTCGCCAAGGACTGGCAGCGCGATCCGAAGCAGCTAGGACGCTTGGGCTTCTAAACCTGCGGTTATTTCGCTAGTCGCGCCACAATCTGCCGGGCCACGATCTTTTCAAGGCCCGGCAGATTTGTCGCTTTAAGAATCATCCGGCGTTGCAACTGCTGCCATCGGTTACGCGGCAAGAAACTGCGCGCCGCCCGACGTCCGGAAGCCTGCGCCTGCCGAATCACCGGCAACCAGCTCGTAGCAAAGCCAGCCACGGCCGCTGGCACCCGGTCGGGGTCGCTGAGCTGGCCAAGTTCGTCGCCCAGACGTGCTGCACCGGCTATCGCCAGCGAGGCACCCTGCCCGGCCAGTAGGGAGACGGCACCTCCGGCATCGCCGAGCAAGAGCGTGCGGCCGGCAAAAATCCGGGGCATCAGGATCTGGGCCACCGTATCGTCATAGGGGAGCTCCGGGCATAGCTCAAGGAGGCGATCAACCTCCCGCCCCAAACCGTCGAACTGCTCGCGAAGGACCTGCCGGGTGGGTTTCCCGCGATCCTGTGCCCGCGGGCGATAGACCAGAAAAACCGCCACCCGACCGTCGCTCAGGGCGTAGTAGCCGGCGCTTCGCCCCACGCTGTCGGTGAGCATAAAAGTATCGTGGATCCTGGCGTTCAGTTCGGGATCGGTCACGATATAGGCAGCCGCCCGCATCCCCAGATCAAGGAAATATGAGTTGTCGGGCCCGAATACTTCGCGGCGTACCGTCGAATGCAACCCGTCGGCACCGATGAGCACGTCACCACGAAAGGTCCCGGACTGCTCTGCACAGTGCAAGGCGACACCGGCCTGCGCGTTGTCGACACTCTGCACCGTGCACCCGTAGTGCAGGCTGATTCGCCCCGCTGGCACATCCGCCAGGGCCCGGCGAGCCACGGCCTCTAGATCTGGGCGCATCAGGCTGAAGACTTTCCCACCGGCCAGGCGCTGGAAGGAACGGTAGTTGAGTCGCCCGGTTTCCTTGCCCACGGGATCCACGTAGCATGCGGCGTCCACATCGTAGGCGGCCTCCCGCATGCGCCCGGCTAGCCCGATACGCTCGGCGGCCAGCACTCCGGGACCAAAGAAATCCATCATGTAGCCCTCGGGCCGGGGGCCGCCGCTGCGTTCGAGCACCGTAACTTGCCAGCCGGCCAGACCGAGCTGGCGGGCGGCGACCAATCCCGCAATTCCTGCACCTGCAATGAGCACTCGCATCTCGACCCTCCACGCGCGATATTGCTCCAGCGTGAACCGTGGCGTGCTTGCTGTCCAGACCCGCAACCGCGATCAGCGTGTCCACAATGTGACACGATCGCGCAATAAGTTCCGTGCTGAAGAATTTACAGCGATATGCTTACCACGTGCATTTGACGCTACTACTCCTACTTAGCCGCTGCGAGGATCCAACGAACCGTTAGTGGTTCCTGGCCAAGCCCTCGTTGCGGAGTAGTTCATATCTGGCCCCATTTCATCGTGATTTCAACGCCCCGGGGAGAGTAACCATGCAGCACGTGCAAAAGCCTTCGAAAATGCCTATCCACAAGTACGTCCCGTTTCAGGACCAGATCCAGGTAAATCTGCCGGATCGCACCTGGCCGGACAAGTACATCACCAAGGCTCCGCGCTGGTGCGCCGTCGATCTGCGCGACGGCAATCAGGCACTGATCGACCCCATGAGCCCGGAACGCAAGCACAAGATGTTCGACCTGTTGGTGCAGATGGGGTACAAGGAAATCGAAGTTGGATTCCCTTCCGCCTCGCAGACCGACTTCGACTTTGTGCGTCAGCTCATCGAGCAGAACCGCATTCCGGAGGATGTAACCATCCAGGTGCTCACCCAGTCCCGCGAGCACCTGATCGAGCGCACCTTCCAGGCGCTCGAAGGGGCCAAGCAGGCCATCGTGCACCTGTACAACTCGACCTCGATCCTGCAGCGTGAGGTGGTCTTCCGCCAGGATGAGGACGGCATCGTGGACATCGCCCTGCAGGGCGCCCGCTTGTGCAAGAAGTACGAGGAGCAGCTGACCGGCACGCGGATCACCTACGAGTACTCCCCGGAGTCCTTCACCGGTACCGAACTGGAATTCGCTAAGCGCATCTGCGACGAGGTTGCCGAGGTCTTGGAAGCCAGCGTCGAGCGTAAGGTGATCTTGAACCTGCCAGCCACCGTGGAAATGGCGACGCCGAACGTGTACGCCGATTCCATCGAGTGGATGCACCGGAATTTGGCGAATCGTGAATCGATCATCCTCTCGCTGCACCCACATAACGACCGTGGCACCGGTGTGGCCGCCGCGGAGCTGGGCTATCTGGCCGGCGCCGACCGTATCGAGGGGTGCCTGTTCGGCAACGGGGAGCGGACCGGTAACGTCGACCTGATCACGTTGGGGATGAACCTCTTCGGGCAGGGGATCGACCCGGAGATCGACTTCTCCGATATGGACCACATCCGCCGCACCGTCGAATACTGCAACCAGTTGCCGGTACCGGAGCGTAGCCCCTACGGTGGCGACCTCGTCTTCACCGCGTTCTCCGGTTCGCACCAGGACGCCATCAAGAAGGGCCTGGAGGCCATGGAGGCCAAGGCCGCGGCCCAGGGCAAGGATATTAACGAGATCATCTGGGCGGTACCGTACCTGCCGGTGGACCCGAAGGATATTGGGCGCAGCTACGAGGCCGTGATCCGCGTGAATTCGCAGTCCGGCAAGGGCGGCGTGGCCTACCTCTTGAAGAACGACTACTCCTTGGATCTGCCCCGTCGCGCGCAGATCGAATTCTCCGGGGTCATCCAGCGCAAGACCGATTCCGAAGGCGGCGAGGTTTCCTCGGCCACCATTTGGAATGTTTTCCAGGATGAGTACCTGCCGTCGGCCGAGGGCTCGGAGATGGAACCATGGGGCTACTACCGGATCGCCTCGGCCACCGCGGAGTCCAGCGAGGATGGCAGCTTCACGCTGCACACCAAGCTGCTCATCGACGGTGTGGCCCACGAGCGTTCCAGCACCGGCAACGGCCCGATTTCGGCGCTGGTGAAGCTGCTCAATGACGACGGCGTGGACCTGCGCGTGCTGGACTACACCGAGCATGCGCTCAGCGAAGGCGGGAACGCTCAGGCGGCCGCGTACGTCGAGTGCGCCGTTGGTGACCGCATTCTGTGGGGTGTCGGCTTGGACGCCAACACCACCTTGGCCTCGCTGAAGGCCGTCGTTTCGGCCGTGAACCGCGCGATTCGCGACGCCGCCGAATAAGACTTTGGCGCGCTGACCCGCTGCCGCTACGCCACCGATGGTGGGATAGCGGCAGCGGGTTTTTTCGTGGACGGCTTTCGGTGGGAGAATAGGGCATGTGTCCAGAACAGGTTTTGCCGCGCGCAGCTACCGCACCCGCGGGATTGTGCTGCGTACCCATAAATTGGGGGAGGCCGACCGCATCATCACGTTGATGACTCCCGATGGGATGGTGCGTGCCGTCGCAAAGGGTGTTCGGCGTACCACCTCGCGGCTTGGGGCTACCCTCGAACCATTTATGGAAGTGGACGCACAGATCGTCATGGGCCGCACGCTACACACGATTTCACAGGCCCAGCTACGCCACCCCTACGGCCAACGTTTGGTCGCGGACTATGCCAGTTACACGGTGGCACACGCAATGGCGGAAACCGCCGAACGTCTCGCCGAGGCCGACTCGGACTCGACCGCGGCACAGTATCGGCTCCTGCACGGAGCCATCGCACTACTGGCCCGGCACGAGGTACGCCCCGGCGCGGTGCTAGATTCCTATATTCTGCGGGCGCTGGCCATTGCCGGATGGGCTCCGAGCTTTACCGACTGCGTTCGCTGTGGCGCGCCGGGACCTCATCAGGCGATTAATATCCCGCTGGGCGGTGTGGTGTGCGCTAACTGCCGCCCGGCCGGTTCACTGTCGCCGCATCCGGTCACGGTCTCCTATCTGCAGGCCCTACTCACCGGCGACTGGGCCGCGGTCGCGCAGGCCGGCCCCCGAGCTATCGATCAGGCCGCCGAGATTGTGGCCAATTATCTGCAGTGGCACCTAGAACGTGCCGTGAAGTCGCTACGTCATGTGGAGAGAACGTGAAGAAACTTGCCCCGATCACCGGCCAACGTGGACCGGTGAAACCCTTTGCTCATCCCGAGCAGCTGCAGGCGCCGCAGATTCCCGCAGAATTGGTGCCCGAACATGTGGCGATCGTGATGGATGGCAACGGTCGCTGGGCGAATCAACGGGGGTTGCCGCGGACCGAGGGACACCGAGCGGGCGAGGCAGCACTTCTGGATGTGCTCGCCGGCGCCGTGGAACTGGGGATCAAATACGTTTCCGTTTACGCCTTCTCCACCGAAAACTGGAAGCGGAGCCCGGACGAGGTGCGATTCCTCATGGGCTTTTCGCGGGATGTGTTGCGCCGACAACGTGACACGCTGAACTCCTGGGGAGTACGGATCCGCTGGTCGGGACGCGAACCGCGATTGTGGAAGTCGGTTATTCGGGAACTGAAGGTGGCCGAAGAACTGACCAAAGACAATCTCGGCTGCCAGCTGACCATGTGCGTGAACTATGGCGGGCGCGCCGAGATCGCCGATGCGATGGGGCTCATTGCCCAGGACGTTGCCGCTGGCCGGCTCAAGGCCTCGGCGGTCTCCGAGAAAACCATTGCCAAATACCTTCACGCGCCCGAGCTTCCGGACGTGGACCTCTTCATGCGTACCTCGGGGGAACAACGCACCAGCAACTTCTTGCTCTGGCAGTCGGCCTACGCCGAATTCGTGTTCCTCGACGAGCTGTGGCCAGATGTCGATCGCGGCACCTTGTACAAAGCCGTGGAACAGTATGCGCAGCGTGATCGCCGCTACGGGGGAGCCGTGGATAAGGTCGTGAAGGCCTAGCCCAGGGCCATCGGCAACCAGCGACCCAAGCTTCGGTACGCTTCGGCGCGCGGCTCGGGCGCCGACGCGAATACATCGTGCATGGCCGAGTCGATGGTGCACAGCGTAACCAGCGAACCTAGTTGCAGGGCGCGGGCGCGCGTCTGCACCGCATCAATCACCGAGTCGGTGGATTGAATGTCGGATGCATATTGAAGAGAAAAGTGTGTCCGTTTACTGGTGGCCACAAAGATTGGCAGCTCCAAGGCCAAACCCTTGGCGATCACTGCGTGCCCTTCAAGCACCGTACTGAGCCATCCAGCGGTGGCCGGGAACGCTTTCATCGGGCGCCACACGCGGTGCAGATCCCACCAGCCTTCGCCCTCGGCACTCATCGACCGCCAATAGGTATCGACTTCGGGTAGCCGCAGTTTGCGCCGCGGGTTTCCGCGAGCCATCGCCTCGAGCAGCCCCTTCATCGGGGCGCGCAAGAACGCGGTGCCCTGAAACTCTAGCCAGGGCGAATTCAGAACCAGCCCGGTGGCACTTAGGCCGGTGCGCGCCAGCCAGAGGCACAAGACCAATCCGCCCAGTGAATGCCCATGGAGCACGAGCGGCAGTCCTGGATGCTCCGCCTCGATGATCTCCACGGCGGCGGCCAGTTCCTCGTCATAGATGCTGAGGTCACTGACGAATCCGGGAAGTTCGTGCTCCACCCGAAGGCTGCGCCCAAAACGACGTAAATCCAAGGCATAGAACGCCACATGCTGCCCGGCGTAGAAGTGCGCCAGCTCGGGATTATAAAAATAGTCGCTCCACCCATGCACACTGAGCACGACGGCACGCGGGCGATCGAGCAGTCGCTTGAAACCGGTGCGGCGGTAGCGTACCAGGGTCGCCAGCGTGGGCGCATCGCCATCGTCACGCAACGGAAGGGTCGTATAGCTAAAGCCGTCACCTAGCGGATCATCGACCCACTGCCCGGGGTCAGTTGATTTCGCAAAGTCCGGCCACTGGCTGGTGGGGGATGCACTGACATGCCTCATACCGTGTAGCCTAGCCGTCGCGAGTTTGTCTGGATGCGTTGCGGCACGGAAAATAGAAGTCATGCGCATCTACCCACTGGTTTTTAAGCACCTGTTCACCAAGATGGACCCGGAACAGGCACACCACCTGGCCTTCAACGCCATCAAAATCGCCCAGCGGGTGGGCCTGACCAAGGCGGCACGATCTTTCTTCGCCCCGGACCCCTCGCTGCGCCGCACGGTGCTCGGCATTGATTTCCCCTCACCCTTCGGTTTGGCTGCCGGCTTCGATAAGGGAGCGACCGGAATCGAGGCACTAAGCGATCTTGGCTTCGGTCACATTGAAATCGGAACCATCACCGGGCAGAGCCAGCCGGGCAACGAGCGTCCCCGCTTGTTCCGTCTGGTCGAGGACCGTGCGGTCATCAACCGGATGGGCTTCAACAACGACGGGACACAAGAAGTTTCGGCCCGCGTGGCCGCGGCACGCGCTCGACTGGCCAAGGAGTATGACGGGGTGCGTCCCGTCGTCGGTGTCAACATTGGCAAAACCAAGGTGGTGGAGCTTGAAGATGCGGTGGGGGATTACCTGACCTCGACCCGTTACTTGGCGATCCACGCCGACTACCTCGTGGTTAACGTCTCCAGCCCGAATACGCCGGGACTTCGCCTGCTGCAGAGTGTTGAATCCCTGCGCCCGCTGCTGAGTGAAGTCGGGGCCCTCGCCGATGAAGTAGCCGGCCGACATGTGCCGCTGCTGGTGAAAATCGCGCCGGATCTCAGCGATGACGACGTCGCTGAGGTGGCGGCCTTGGCCACCGACCTGAAGCTCGATGGCATCATTTGCACCAACACCACCATCGGCCGCGAGAACCTGCAAAGCGACAGCGCCAAGGTTGAGGAGATTGGTGCTGGCGGGCTATCCGGTGCCCCACTCAAGGAGCGCTCGCTGCAGGTGCTACGCCAGGTTCGCCAGTTGGTTCCGGAAGAAATGGCCATCATTTCGGTGGGCGGCGTAGAAACCGCCGCGGACGTGAAGGAGCGCCTGGAGGCGGGCGCCGATCTGGTGCAGGGCTACACCGCGTTCTTATACGAAGGACCCTTCTGGGCCCGCACGATCAACCGCGAGCTGGCAGAACTCTTGAAGTAGTATCCCGCTCTACAAAACAGGGGCCTTGTTGTTGACTCAACAAGGCCCCTGTTTTGTATCCACGCGTACAAGCTGAACGTTGGGTAAAGCAAAGGGGCGGCCACAAGGCCGCCCCTTTTGCTTGCGAGAAGCAGATTAAGACTCGAAAGATTCGCCGCGCTTGACCTGAGGCTTCGGCAGACGCAGCTTGCGGAACTGCATGGCACGCATCGCGGCGTACATCCGCACCCCGCGATCCAGCGATCCATACTTCGCGACCAGACGCTTCTTGAGCATGATCGTGGTGACGATCAGTTCAAGGATCACAATGGCCAACACGATCCATAGGGCAAATTGGATATTGACCTGAACGACGAGGTTATTACCGAAGATCAACGAGGCAATAAGGAACCCGAAGATCAAGAACATCATGAATTCGCTGAACATCCAGCGAGAGTCGACGAAATTACGGGCATAGCGCTTCTGCGGACCCTGATCACGCGGCAACAGGTAGCGCTCGTCGCCGGTCTCATTAGCTAAACGCAGGCGCTCCTGAGCCTCCATACGCCGCTTACGCTCCTGCTCCTTGGCGAGCTTGCGGTCCGTGGGCACCAGCGGACGCTGACGTTGCGACTGCTGAGCGCTTCGTTTCGGCGTCGGACCGGACTTACGTCCGTCACCAGCCGTGGGATCTACGGGCTGAGTCGGCTCGGCACTTGCCTGCGACTGGGGATCTTCCTTTTTACGACCAAACACCCCACCATCCTACCGGCACCTGTGGGCTATTTCGCATCGAAGGCATTGTCCATTGCTAGGCTAAAGCTATGACTAATTTCTCTACCGTCGATGCCACCACCCATGGCATCGATCTCGAAGCCTTGCGGGTCCAGGTCGATCAATCCTTTACCGGCATCGTCGATGAATTACGCCACCTCGTCTCGATTCCAGCCATTGCGTGGGAATCTTTCGACCCGGAAAACCTCGAACGCAGCGCCCAGGCTGTGGCCCAACTGGCCGAAACAGCAGGCATGGACAGCATTGAAATTCTGCGCGAACCTACCGATAGCGGAAGCCTCGGTAGCCCGGCCGTCGTAGCCCGCCGCGCGGCCCAGCCGGGTAAACCTACGGTGTTGCTTTACGCGCATCACGATGTGCAGCCCCCGGGCAACGAAGCCGACTGGAACACCTCGGTTTTCGAAGCCACCGAAATCAACGGGCGCCTCTATGGTCGCGGCGCGGCCGACGACAAGGCCGGGATCATGGTGCATGTGGCGGCCATGCGCGCCGTATTGAGCCTGTGCGAGGACTTCGGCGTCGGCGTCACCTACTTCATCGAGGGGGAGGAGGAGGCCGGGTCGCCATCGTTCCGCAACTTCCTCGAAGCCCATCAGGATAAGCTCAAGGCCGATCTGATTATCGTGGCCGACTCGTCGAACTGGGCCGTGGGAACTCCGGCATTGACCTCCTCGCTTCGTGGCATGGCGGCCGCGGAGATCACCGTGCGCTCCATGAGCCACGCGGTGCATTCGGGCATGTTTGGTGGCCCGGTATTGGACGCACCGCTACTGGCAGCGAAATTGATCAGCAGCTTCCATGACGAGAAGGGCAATGTGGCCGTGGCCGGCCTACATTCTTTCGAGTCCGCTGAGGTCGATTTCGCCGAAGAAGATTTCCGCCGGGATAGCGGCATCCTAGATTCCGTGGAGCTTGCCGGTGAAGGCAAGCTCACCGATCGCCTCTGGCACAAGCCGGCACTGAGCGTTATCGGCCTCGACATGCCCGCCGTCGCGCAATCTTCGAACACCCTGATTCCGCAGGTTCGCTTCAAAGTATCGATGCGACTGGCCCCGGGCCAGGACCCACGCAAGGCGCTTGAAGCACTCGAAGCGCATGTGCGCAGCGTGGACCTGCGCGGGGCCGAAGTTGGTTTTGAAGGCACCGAGGCCGGCAGCGCCTACCAGGCCGCCGAAGGCACCAAGTCAACGCAGATCGCGCAGTGGGCTCTGGCGAACGCGTGGGGCTGCGAGCCGGTCAACATGGGACTGGGCGGTTCGATTCCTTTCATCGCCGATCTCTCCGAGGTCTTCCCGGAGGCGCAAATCTTGGTGACCGGCGTGGAAGATCCGGACTCGCGTGCGCACTCCGCGAATGAATCACTGCACCTAGGCGATTTCAAAAATGCCATCATCGCCGAAGCCCTTCTGTTGGCGCGCATCAACGCCGAAGGACTATGACTCGCGTCATATAACGGAACGCGCTCTGCCCAGATGGGAAGCATGGCCCGTAGGATAGAAGGAAGAAAATGTTCGGTCCCGGCGTTACACCGACCAAGGACTCGAATCAGCATAAGCAGTATGGGAGGAAAATCATGACTGCAGCAGCCAATGACGTGAAGGGCGACCCAACCGAGTTGCCAAGCCACGATGTGAAGCTCAGTGACGTTGCCGCGGAAAAGGTGCGCTCGTTGCTCGAGCAGGAGGGCCGCGACGATCTACGCCTTCGCATCGCCGTGCAGCCAGGTGGCTGCTCCGGTCTGATCTACCAGCTGTACTTCGATGAGCGTGTGCTCGACGGTGACGCCGTCCGTGACTTCGACGGGGTCGAGGTCATCGTGGACAAGATGAGCGTTCCGTACCTGGCTGGCGCCTCCATCGATTTTGAGGACACCATCGCCAAGCAGGGCTTCACCATCGATAACCCAAGTGCTTCGGGCTCATGCGCTTGCGGTGACTCCTTCCACTAAAGGCCGCGGGAACTAACACCGCTGCTCGACCGTTGATGAAAAATCTCGGTCGGGCAGCGGTGTTTTTCTGCATTCTGGGCCCCAAGAGGGTAAGCTCTACATTAAGTAGTAAAACTATGTTTCGCTTCGTGAGCCACCTCACCGTGCAACCTGTAAATGCGGGGTGACTTATGAAGACCACATTCTGCACCAACAAAGAGGAAGGGCCGTCTGTGAGTTCGCAAGACCGAACCGGCAGTCGCGGGTCTGCTAAAGCCAAAGTCCTGGCTTTGGTTGGCACCGGCGCATTGCTGTTGACGGGATGTTCAGCGGAGGCTAAACGGGGTTGGCTCCCAAACGTGGAGCGTGACACCACCAACCACACCGGTGCGATTCAGGATTTCTGGACGCACTCGTGGCTCGCCGTGATTATCATCGGTATTTTGACTTGGGGCCTGATGCTGTGGTGCATCGTCGCCTACCGCCGTCGCAAGTCCGACACTGGTTACCCGCGTCAGATGAGCTACAACCTGCCATTGGAGATCTTCTACACCGCCGTTCCTTTGGTGATGGTGTTGGTCTTCTTTAGCTTTAACAACAACCTCGAAAAGGAAATCAACACCAAGGTTGATTCCGAGCTTGTTGTCGACGTTCGAGCCAAGCAGTGGTCCTGGGACTTCAACTATGACTACCAGGGTCAGCAGAAGTACTTCGCCGGTGAGCAGGCTCACCTGAACAAGGACGGCTCCGAAGGCGTGCGTGATTCGCTTCCGACCCTCTACCTGCCGGCAGGTAAGAGCGTTGAATTGCAGCTGAACAGCCGCGACGTCATCCACTCGTTCTGGGTCCCAGCCTTCCTGCAGAAGCTGGATATGATCCCAGGTCGCACCAACCACATCTACCTGACTCCTCAGGTTGAGGGCACCTACGACGGCAAGTGCGCCGAGCTGTGCGGTGAGTACCACTCCGAGATGCTCTTCAACGTCAAGGTTGTCGACGAGGCCGAGTTCAAGGCCCAGCTCGCCAAGCTCGACGATGGACACCTCGGCGAGGAGTACGACCGCAAGCCGAACAAGGTGAACTCCACCGCCGGAGAAAACGGCGCTCACGGGGAAGGGGAGTAATCGATTATGACGACGTTTGAATACGCAACAGACGACGCTCGTGCGATCGCACCATCCGTGGTTCCGAAGTCCAAGGGTCGCCTCTTCCTCGACTACATCACTTCGACCGACCACAAGAAGATCGGGTACATGTACCTGGTCATGTCGTTCCTCTTCTTCTGCATCGGTGGCGTTATGGCGCTGTTGATCCGTGCAGAGTTGTTCGAACCAGGTATGCAGATCCTGCAGACCAAGGAACAGTACAACCAGCTGTTCACGATGCACGGCACCGTGATGCTGCTGATGTTCGCAACCCCGCTGTTCGCCGGCTTCGCTAACGTGATGATGCCGCTGCAGATCGGCTCGCCCGATGTGGCATTCCCGCGACTGAACGCACTGGCCTTCTGGTTCTTCTCCTTCGGTTCGACCATCGCCGTGGCCGGCTACCTCACCCCGCAGGGTGCAGCTAGCTTCGGTTGGTTCGCCTACGCACCGCTGTCGAACACCACGTTCTCCCCGGGTATCGGTGGCGACCTGTGGGTCTTCGGTCTGGGCCTGTCGGGCTTCGGTACCATCCTTGGTGCGGTCAACTTCATCACCACGATCATCTGCTTGCGCGCACCGGGTATGACCATGTGGCGCATGTCGATCTTCTCCTGGAACACCCTGATCACCTCGATCCTGGTGCTCATGGCCTTCCCGCCGCTGGCAGCCGCACTGTTCGCCCTGGGCGCGGACCGTCGCTTCGGTGCACACATCTTCGACCCCGATAACGGTGGCGCCGTCTTGTGGCAGCACCTGTTCTGGTTCTTCGGTCACCCCGAGGTGTACATCATCGCCCTGCCGTTCTTCGGTATCGTCTCCGAGATCTTCCCGGTCTTCAGCCGCAAGCCGATCTTCGGTTACAAGGGTCTGGTCTTCGCAACGATCGCGATTGCAGCACTGTCCGCCTCCGTGTGGGCTCACCACATGTACGTGACCGGCGCCGTCATGCTTCCGTTCTTCGGCTTCATGACCATGCTGATCGCGGTTCCGACCGGTGTGAAGTTCTTCAACTGGATCGGTACCCTGTGGCGCGGTTCGATTACCTTCGAAACCCCGATGCTCTGGAGTATTGGCTTCATGATCACCTTCCTCTTCGGTGGTCTGACCGGTATTATCCTCTCGGCTCCAGCACTTGACTTCCATGTCTCCGACTCCTACTTCGTGGTTGCTCACTTCCACTACGTGGTCTTCGGTACCGTGGTCTTCGCAATGTTCGCTGGCTTCTACTTCTGGTGGCCCAAGTGGACCGGCCGGATGCTCAACGAGCGCCTGGGCAAGATCCACTTCTGGTTGCTGTTCATCGGCTTCCACGGCACCTTCCTGATCCAGCACTGGCTGGGCGTTATGGGTATGCCACGTCGTTACGCCGACTACATGCCGGAAGATGGCTTCACCACCATGAACCAGGTATCGACCGTCTTCGCCTTCATCCTGGGCATGTCGCTGATTCCGTTCTTCTGGAACGTTTGGATCACCGCACGTAGCGCCAAGAAGGTTGAAGTTGACGATCCGTGGGGCTTTGGTGCTTCGCTGGAGTGGGCAACTTCTTGCCCGCCGCCACGCCACAACTTCCACTCGATTCCGCGTATTCGTTCCGAGCGCCCTGCGCTGGATCTGCACCACCCGGAATTGTCTGGCCGCGCAACCCCATCCGCACCGGCCGCCAAGATCTTTGGCCCGGCTGATCAGAAGGACGTGTAACGGTGAAAATCGAATCCTGGATCTTCTTGGGTGGAGTCTTCTTCTTCGCACCGGTAGCGGTCGTGTATGGCTACATGACCAACTGGAGCGAGTGGGTTGGCGTACTGGCCCTGCTGATGCTGGTGGGCCTGTCCGCAATGGTTGGTTGGTACCTGCTGTTCACCGCTAAGCGCGTTGGTGCTCGTCCCGAGGACCGCCTCGATGGCGAAATCCACGAGAACGCCGGCGAGATCGGCATGTTCTCCCCGTGGAGCTGGTGGCCGCTGGTATTGGCCGCAGCCGCTGCGATCTCCTTCCTCGGCCTGGCCGTGGGTTGGTGGGTCTTCTACATCGGCGCTGGCCTGGCCATCGTCGGTGTGACCGGCTGGGTCTACGAGTACAGCCGTGGCGATCACGCCCACTAAGTAAATTCCGGTAACGGGGTGGCAAGATAGTTCTTGCCACCCCGTTTCGGCATTTAACGCACTACGACAAGTCAGGTAAATCATGCGGAATGTACCTCAGCCACCGGTCACCGAAGGACTGGATCCGGAGAGTCCTCTGAGCAAGTACAAGCAGATCCGCGAGATCCTGAAAACGCATGCTCGTGAGGCCTGCCAGCCCGGATACCGGCTACCACCCGAACGTGAGCTGTCCGAGCACTTTGGCGTGGCCCGCAAGACCATTCGCCATGCCATTGACGCACTTGTCGACGAGCAGGTGCTCAAGCGCGTCGTGGGGATCGGGACCTTCGTGGTACCCGAAAAGATGGACCTCCGCGTCCGGCTACACTCCTACAGCGAAGACATGATGCGTCGTGGCATGGTGCCGGATGCACATGTGTTGAAGTTCGACACCATCAAGGCGTCCGGGCACTTGGCCGCTCAGTTGATGATCGAAGAGGGACAGCCCGTCGTACGCTTCAAGCGCCTCCTGCTGGCCGATGGCACACCCATGAGCCTTGACGAGAACTATATGCCCGCCGACCTCGTGCCGGGCTTTATCGACGGCCCTCCGCCGTCAAAGCTCTATCAGGCCCTTCATGAGCGTTATGGCCTGTTGCTGGAGTGGGGCGAAGATCAGGTCGAGAGTCGCGCCGCTAGCCACAGCCAGGCCGATCTGTTGGGTGTTGAGCCAGGTTTCCCCTTGCTGCAGATCACTCGCTACGCCTACATCGGCGAACGGCTGGCCGACTATTCCGTCTCGCTGTATCGTTCGGATCGCTATAAGCTCTTTGTGCCGCTACAGCGCCTCGGAACCGGTACGCCACGCTACTCGGACACCTTCTAACCTTCTGCACCCCGTAGAGAGCCGTCTAGAGCCTCTGGGCACGGGGGAGTAGGTCCTTCTGGCGTCGACCTATCTCGACAGCCGCTCGTGAGACTTCACAAACTGCCACGGGCACCAACGAGTGGGTGGTGCGCTGGTGTCTCCACGTACTTCTCGTATCGAGCGGCGGTAGGCAATGAGACTCCGGGGCGCGCGAGAAAGCCTAGGGCATACCAAATCGCTCTCATGAGAGGCTAGCGGTATGACAGAGCGTAAATTTGCCGAGTATCACTGGGAGCATCTGGAACGCGGCAGCACATTGGTGATTACGTTGAGCCGACCGGCCAACGTTCGCCTCATGGATCCCGAAAATTTCGCGGCTTTCGAAGATGGCGTCGAATACAGTGCGCGGGAATCAGTCGCACGTAAAGCGCCCTACCGGCTACGAGTACCCAGTTCTGGACCTTGGTTTCTCGTTGTTGATCTCGAAGGCCTTGGCGGGCCACTGGTGCGCCACTCGGTCGATGTCGAGCACCGGGCACGTCCTTCGCAGAGGCTCTAGTCGCTACACTCCCGGTGGCGTGGCGACCTAAGGAACCATGACGGCGTCAGAAGACCCGTAAACGGCTCCGCCGAGGGTCTGACACGTTTCTGTAGGGGAGTCGGGCTCGGTTGGCGTCAGCGGTTGGTGGACGCGAACTCGGAGGCAGCGGACTGCACAACCACGGATCGACAACCTTTCAGACCGACGTGCGATTCTGAATCACGTCCAGAGCATACAAAAGAGGGACCCGCAATGCGGGTCCCTCTCTTTGTGACTAATGCGGTGAGAGCTTAGCTCTCGAGCGACTCAGACTTATTGTCGCCCTCGACCTCGTGGTGGCCGTGTGCCGCGTGAGCGGCTTCCAGCTCGGACGGGGTCACCGGAGCAACACGATCTTCGAAGAAGAACTTCGAGATCTTCGCGCGACGCTTCTCCTTGCGGGAGATGTGGCCGGCTGCATCTGGTTCTGCCGGGATGTACTGACGATCGTTGAAGTTCGTCAGTACGTAACGGCGGTACACGTCGACCTGCTCGTGCTTCTCCGAGAAGCCGCCCTCCGGCGACATCTCGATGATGCCAGCCTCGCGGCCGTGCAGCACGATCTCGCGGTCCTTGCGCTGCAGCGACAGGCAAATACGGCGGGTCAGGAAGAACGCAACCACTGGACCAAGGAAGAACAGCGTACGCAACCAGTAGGTGACATCGTTCAGCGACACATGGAAGTGCGTCGCGATCAAGTCGGAGGATGCGGCAGCCCACATGACCGAGTAGAACACCACTCCAGCAGCGCCAACGGCGGTGCGGAACGGGGCGTTACGCGGACGATCCAGCAGGTGGTGCTCGCGGTTGTCCTTGGTGACCCAACGCTCGATCCACGGCCAAGCAAACATCACTGCGAACAAGGCACCGGCCGGAACCAGCGCGGGGAGCAACACGTTCAGGACCAGGGTGTTGTCACCCCACGGGAACGGAATAACCCATTCGAAGCTGAAGTTACCCAAGACACCTGGCATCAGACGCAGGGCGCCATCGACGAAGCCGATGTACCAGTCAGGCTGGGTACCGGCCGACACCGGCGACGGGTCGTAAGGGCCGTAGTTCCACACCGGGTTGATCTGGAACAGACCGGAGATCAGCGCGATGATGCCGAAGACGATGAAGAAGAAGCCACCGGCCTTCGCTGCGTACACCGGACCAACCGGGAAACCGACAACGTTGTTGTTGGTGCGGCCCGGGCCGGGGTACTGGGTGTGCTTGTGCACGACAACCATGAACAGGTGGATGGCAACCATCAGCAGGATCATGGCCGGAACGATCATGATGTGCAGCGAGTAGAGACGTGGAATCACGTGCTCGCCCGGGAACTCCCCACCGAAGAAGAACATCGACAGGTAGGTACCGACGATCGGCAGGGCCTTCATAACGCCGTCGATAATGCGCAGACCGTTACCGGACAGCAGATCATCAGGCAGCGAGTAGCCGGTGAAGCCGGCAGCCAGACCCAGGATGAGCAGGACGCCACCGACGATCCAGTTCAGTTCGCGCGGGCGTCGGAAGGCGCCGGTGAAGAAGACACGCAGCATGTGGACGGACACCGATGCGACAAACAGCAGCGCCGACCAGTGGTGGACCTGGCGCATGAACAGACCGCCGCGAACATCAAAGGAGATGTCCAGGGTCGAGGCCATGGCGGTGGACATGCCAACGCCCTTCATCGGCACGTAGCTACCGTTGTAGGTGACGTGAGCCATCGAAGGATCGAAGAAGAAGGTCAGGAAGGTGCCCGAGAGCAGCAGCAGTACGAAGGTGTACAGCGCTACTTCACCGAACATGAAGGACCAGTGATCCGGGAAGATCTTCCGGCCGAATTCCTTGACCATTGCGGACCCGCCAACGCGGGAGTCCACGAAGTCGGCAATGCGACCGGTCTTGGTTGCTGCCGTGTACTCAGTGGTATTTGCGGCCATGATTAACCACGCTCCCAGTAGCTCGGGCCAACCGGCTCATGGAAGTCGCTCTTGGCTACCAGGTAACCCTCGGCGTCAACCTCGATCGGCAACTGCGGAAGTGCGTGACCTGCCGGACCGAAGACAACCTTGCACTCGTTGGCGAGGTCGAAGGTCGACTGGTGGCACGGGCACAGCAGGTGGTGGGTGTGCTGCTCGTAAAGTGCAATCGGGCAACCCACGTGAGTGCAAATCTTGGAGTAAGCGACGATACCGTCAACGTTCCAGTCCTCGCGACCGGGGGAGACGTTCATCTCCTTCGGGTCCATGCGCATCAACAGAACGACGGCCTTAGCCTTTTCGTTCAGCGGCTGCTCGGCTTCGTTCAGACCCTCAGGAATAACGTGGAAGGCCGAACCGATCTGAACATCTGCGGCCTTGATCGGGGTTCCCGATGGGTCGCGAGTCAGACGCACGCCGGTGTCCCACATGGTGTGACGCAGGCTGTCGATCATCTCGCTAGCGGTGTTACCGGTGCGGTCAAGATCGCGGAACATGAAGATCGCCGGAATCGGAGCCAATGCAATGGCACCGATCAGGGTGTTGCGGATCAGCGGACGGCGCTTGATGCCCGACTCATCGAGCACGGTGTCGATGATCTCCTGAGCATCCTTGCGGTCTGCTTCCGAACGGATTTCGTGACGCTCTTCCACCAGCTCGTGGTCCGGCATCAGGGTCTTAGCCCAGTGCACAATGCCGATACCGATGCCGAGCATGGCAAAGGCGGTACCAAGGCCCAACGCGGCGTTCTGCACACGCAACTCGGCGAAGCTCATATCGCCCAGCTGACCCAGCACAAAGTAGGCAACGAAGAAGAACAGCGTGCCGATGATGGAGATGGTAAATAGCAGCGCTACCTGGCGCTCGTGTCGCTTGGCTGCGCGCGGATCGCGATCTGCGAGACGCGGACGGTGTGGGGGTAGGCCCGGATCCGGGAAACGGTCCTGAGCCACATCGTCAGCCTTAGCAACGGTGCCCGAGTCTTCGGGACTGCCGTGACTATGGTCGCCCATGTTTCTCTCTCATCCTTCTCTTAGGAATTTTCGTACGTAGTGATGTCGCGGCTCTAACACCGCGGGCGCCTTAGGAAGGACGCGAGGTCAGCCAGATGGTGAAGGCGATAACGATTCCCAGACCAGCGGTCCAGATAAACAGACCCTCAGCCACAGGACCCAACGAACCCAATGCGGCACCACCGGCGGAACCATTAGCTTCAATGGTCTTCAGGAAGGTGATCACGTCACGCTTCTCGGTCGGGGTGATGTTCGAGTCGTTGAACACCGGCATGTTCTGCGGGCCGGTCGCCATGGCTTCGTAAATGTGCTTCTCTTCGACACCAGTTAGCGTCGGCGCGAACTTACCGCGGGTCAACGCACCACCAGCAGCGGCAGCGTTGTGGCACATGGCGCAGTTCACGCGGAAGACGGTGCCACCGTGTGCAGCGTCGCCCTCGGAAGTGTCGAGGTACTGCTCGTCGGGGATGGCCGGGCCGGCTCCGAGGCTAGCTACGTAAGCAGCCAACTGGGAGATCTGCTCGTCGTCGAACTGAACCGGCTTGACCTGAGCCTGTGGGCCCTGCATCTGCATCGGCATACGGCCGGTGCCGACCTGGAAGTCAACGGCTGCGGCACCAACGCCGATCAGCGACGGACCATCGTTGGTCCCTTCGGCGTTCTTGCCGTGGCAAGTGGCACAGTTGGCAACGAAGAGCTTGCCGCCTTCCTCAATATCGCTCTGCGAAGCGGTGCTAGTTTCCGCCGCCTTCGCTTCCTGGATATTTCCCGCTGCGGTGTAGAGACTGCCGGTGATAAGCAATCCGAACAACAGCAGAGCCACAGCGGCGAGCGGGTGGCGGCGCTTTTTGGAAAGAGCCTTCACTTGCTGGTTCCTCACTTTGTCTTGGTGTGGTGTTGCCCTACTTCTATGGAGGCAACCGATGAATATTTGTTGCCTACTTCAAGAAGTAGATGATCACGAACAGCGCGATCCACACGACGTCAACGAAGTGCCAGTAGTAGGACACAACGATGCCGCCGGTTGCCTCGAAGTGACCGAACTTTTTGGCGAGCATGGCACGGCCAATGATCAGCAAGAAGGCGATAAGGCCACCGAGCACGTGCATGCCGTGGAAGCCGGTGGTCATGTAGAAGGCAGAACCGTAGGAGTTCGAGTTCAGGGCAATACCGTGGTGAACCAGTTCGGTGTATTCATAGGCCTGCACGGCAACAAAGATCGCGCCAAGGATGAAGGTGAGAATGAACCATTCGATCATTCCCCATTCCTTAACGTTGAAGACGCCGCCACTACGGCGGGCCTTGAACTCTTCGGCGCGGAAAACGCCAAGCTGGCAGCTGAAGGAGCTGGACACCAGGATGATGGTGTTGATCAGCGCGAACGGTACGTTCAACTTCGCGGTTTCAGTCGCCCACATTTCTGGGGCGGCCGCACGAAGGCTGAAATACATGGCAAAAAGCGCGGCGAAGAACATGAGCTCGCTCGAGAGCCATACCATCGTTCCCACCGACACCATGTTTGGGCGGTTCGGCGCATGGTGCGCCGTCGTATTTGGGGCATGAGTCGCAGTTGTCACACTGACATTATGTCTCTAAACGGCCTACATATACCAATGCAAAACCGGCGTGACAGAGGTTTTCTACGCCACATAGAGCCCAGAGCCGCGGAAACACGGGGAAGTTGGCTCGAAAGTCTTTCTACAATTCGTAGAGCGCCTTACGGCGCGTCATACTCCCGCACCACTTAGGCAACGAATTTGTTACCTATTTCCGGGTGTTTTCAGGTGACCTGCGCCCTAGATTTTTCCTTCGTGACACGCAATGAAGTGGAAGCGTAGCCCATGCCCTCGATACGCTTACAACGTGTCAACGACAGCTCAAAATGAAAAGTTCCCAACCTGGCCAAACCTTTTGTCGGCCGTGATTTCCGGCCGGGATCTCACGCGCGCGGAGGCCGCTTGGGCAATGGGCCAAATCATGACCGGGCAAGCCAGCGATGTACAGATCGCAGGTCTACTGGTCGGACTGCGCTCCAAGGGCGAGACGGTTGATGAATTGACCGGTCTGGTCGACTCCATGGTCGAGAACGCAAGACCCTTGTACATCGAAGAACAAACTCTAGACATTGTAGGCACCGGTGGCGACCGGCAGAACACCGTGAATATTTCGACGATGTCCACGCTGGTCTGCGCCGGAGCCGGCATCAAGATCGTTAAACACGGCAATCGAGCATCTTCCTCGTCGTCCGGGTCCGCCGATGTCCTCGAAGCGCTCAATGTACGGCTCGATGTACCCGTCGAGCGGCTTTCGGAAGTATTCGACGAAGTGGGAATCGCCTTTTGCTTTGCGAACGTATTCCATCCCTCGATGCGACACGTTGCCGGCGCCCGCAGGGAACTGCGAGTTCCGACTGCCTTTAACTTCATGGGACCCCTGACAAATCCGGCACTTCCCAACGCCTCAGCCATTGGCTGCTCCGACCTGCGCATGGCGCCCATCATGGCCGGCGTTCTGGCCCAGCGCGGTGTCCGCGGTCTTGTATTCCGGGGTGACGACGGACTTGATGAAATGACGACCACCGCGGCCAACCGTGTCTGGGAAGTGCGCAACGGGAAGGTCGAAGAATTCGCCTTTGATGCGCGTGACATTGGCCTTGAGCGGGCAACGCTCGATGACTTGCGCGGGGGAGAAGCCGCAGCAAACGCCCAAGTAGTTCGGGATATTATTCAGGGCGCCCACGGTCCGGTCCGCGACGCCGTACTGCTGAACTCCGCCGCCGGCATCGTCGCGTTTGAAGATTCCGCGGACCAGCCATTCCAGCAACGAATGGAATCGGCCCTGAAGCGCGCGGCACATTCAATCGACTCCGGCGCCGCAGGCGAAACGCTACAACGGTGGGCCAATAGCACCACTCGAATTGTCGGATAGTACGCCGTACGCAGAACAACGGGGGCGGAACATCGTTTGATGTTCCGCCCCCGTTGTTCTGCACCTAAAGACTAGTCGTCAAGACCCAACGAGAAGGCTGCTTCCAGGTCATGAGCTGAATACGCGCGGAAGGCAATATGCGTCTGGGTGCCGCGAATTCCGGGGATCTTTGAGAGCTTGTTGGCAATCACTTCGGCCAGATCTTCGTGCCGGGTTACGCGCGCCACGGCAATAAGGTCCCAGTCGCCAGCGACTGAGTAGACCTCGCTGATCCCCTCGATCTCCGAAATTTGCTGCGCACACTCGGGAATACTGTCGGTGGCGGTCTGGATCATCACGAATGCGGTGACCACTATGGGTACCTCCAAGGTCTCTCTTTGGGCAATCTTCCTTTGATCACGAGTCTAGTCCAGTGGATTGGCGTACAGAAAGCACAAAACTCTAAGTGCGTAGCACACAATACAAATATAAAACCTTGTAATCAGGAATACAATGTTTTAACCTTGTTGAATGATCGTCTTGACTATTGACCAGCGTCACTCGCGCAGCTCGGAAGATAAGGTTGCCGAGTTAATAGATCGCGCTAACTCTACGGTGTCACACATTCGGCCCTTTCAGCGGACCGCCGGCGATGAAGTTCAGGCCGTGCTCGACAATTCACTTGAAGCGGTGCGTCTTGCCGTCATGCTTGCAGCATCCGGCGACTGGAGCGTAGGGCTAGGATATGGCTCAGTTGAAGAACCGCTACCCAGTGAAACACGTGCCGGGCGTGGTCTTGCTTTTGAGTACGCGCGAGATGCTGTGGAACGCGCCAAACATTCCTCTGGACACCTCGCCGTGGCAGGGGCAACGGGGGAGTCGGAACGTCTCGAAGCCGAACTTCAGCTACTGTCGAATATCGTCGCGAAACGCCGCTCCACAGCATGGGATGCCGGTACCTTGTTGGACCAGGGCTATACCCAAGCCGAAGCGGCCGAGAAACTAGGTATCAGTCAACAGGCCGTGTCTTCGCGCGTGGCGGCCGCCCTGTGGTTCGAATGTCAGCGACTTATGGAGCACGCAGCCACAGCACTGGACGAAGAACTTAAGAAGCTAGAAAAGGAATAAGGAATGCTCGTTCTGTCGTTCATCGCACTTGTTCTAGGCACAGCCGCTGGTGGCGGGGCCTTCGCCCTTGAGGCGCCAAAACGCCTGCGCCTGAAGAGACTTCTTACCGTGCTTGCTTTGGCTCTAGGTGCGCTCAGTGGCATCTTTGCAATTATCGGAGGTGCGACGTCGGGGGAGCAGGACCATTCGTGGATGCCAGCTCCGTGGATTATTGGTATGACGGGGCTCTATGCGGTTTTATGCGGTGGACCGTTCACCGAAGCCGTTTTTGCTCGCGCACGTACCGAACATGCCGGCGAAACTGACAGAGACCCATCGCCGCTGAAGGGAGGACTCTGGATCGGCCTTCTCGAACGTACGGCCATCATCGTTTCCCTGTGGGCAGGCTGGCCCGAAGGAATCGCGGTCGTCATGGCCATCAAGGGACTCGGTCGCTTCGCTGAACTGAAGGACACCGTTGCCGCCGAGCAATTTATCCTAGGTACTTTTTCAAGCGGACTCACCGCGCTTGCTGGTTACGGACTAGGCGTTGCCCTGCTGGGTCAGCCGCTTGTGCAGTAATTTGGTCAGCACACGGCGACCGAGCAAGAACACACCGAGCACAATGGTGGCAACGATAATAAAAGGAAGCGCTGCTGTGCTTCCGAATAGCAGACGCAAGGCAATACCGAAGGCAACCGTGCCGATCCAGACGAGGACGCCGGCGGGCCAGATCTTGTTGATGCTAAACCATGGCCGTGAAAGCAACGCCATAACTAGGTAAGCCAAGAGGAATGGGGCAGCAGTCCCTAGAATTCCAGCGAGGGATAGTCCATGTTCATGTTCGCGTCGGCCGAGCGCCGCGAACAGAATAATGAGCACTAGGTCAATAATGAGGTAGGTAATCCAACGCGCGGGCTTCTCAGACATACTATCCATCGTAGTTCACCGGGTGTCAGGTACTTTGCCACCAGAGCGGCCCGAATAAGTCACAACCACCAGGGAAGTTAGTGCTTTCAGTACCATTGCTCGCGTCGTCGCCGACGGTCACCCTACAGATGTAGCACTGGTGGAATTCACTCGTACGACCAAAGCAGTTAGCTAGGTGCAGGTCCAACGTATCGGCCATGAGGTCGTAACCGCATGGGAGCGTATTCGCATTCGTTCATCATGTGGGCTATCCAGCCAACAGAACGCGAAATAGCGAAGATTGCCGTACCTGCATCGTGCGGCATGCCCTCAATGAGCAGTAGGGCAGCCAGAGCCAAGTCAATATTAGGCTGGAGCTGCATGCGATTCGACATAAAATCTGACAGCGAATCAACTGTCGCAAGAACTGGCGAGTCCGGAACCTCACGTTGGAGGACGTCCAAAAGGATTTGGGCGCGCGGGTCGCCTTCTGGGTACAGCGCATGGCCGAATCCTGGGACTCTCCCGCTACTTGCAGCCATGAATTTTGCCAGAGCTTGATCCGGAGAAGGACATTCAATCGCGAGATTGATCAATTCTGCAGCCTCGTGGCTAGCATTACCGTGAAGCTCGGAATCCATCGCACCCATAGCGCTCGAGAGAACCCCGTAGACCGTCGCTCGCGCAGAAGCAGCGGCCCGCGCGGCCAAAGTGGAAATAGCTAGATCGTGGTCAACTAGTAGAATTAACGCTGCATCTAGCGCGCGGATACCAGCCGAATGCGACTCATGAGTCGAACCGAATGCACGTCGTAGCCCGCTAGCGATACTTCCTGAATCGGGATGCAAATTATTCACCTGCGCGTCGTCCTGGCGAGCATAGTTCAAGGCCCCGACGATTCCAGCCAGTATCCTTGCACCCAGCCCAGTCACATTCTCTCGTGTTGCATAACGCAGGGGATCGGTCGCGCCAAGCGCCAAGACTGCTGTCGATACTTTGTCCAAGGTCGAAGCGAAACGAGGCAAGGCAGCTACTACATTTCCAGCCATTCGAACGTCGCTAATGTCGACTGTAAATTTCTCCGGGGCTCGTAATTCTCCGCTCCAGAGCCAGTGAGCGACGGATTCGAACGCGTGCTGGGTGGCGAGCTCGGTGACTGGAACGCCTCGAAAGTAGAGCTCGCCATCTAGGACATGGGAAATATCAGTATCCAGAACCATTAGCGGTACCCCGTGCGCAGAATACCGCGTCCCATCCATCTGCGTAACTGAAGAAACCGGGTGTCGTCTCCGCCGTTGGGCGAACTCTTCGACCTCTAGAGAATCGAGTGTCGATCCATTACTTGATCTCTGGCTACGCAGCAGGCCACGAGAAATATAAGCGTAAACAGTTGCTGGTTTCACGTTTAGTCGGATCGCCGTTTGCCCCACAGTAAGTCGCGGAATATCTCCCATTTTGGCTCCTTACTTGACTGAATCAACATTGATGAACCTAGCATCAATCTTGATACTGGGGAACATGTGGAAACCCTCGAGGCCCTCGCGTAGGTGCTTGTCTGCTTCATCGCCCCACAAGGGCGTCAATGCGCATCTGCGTAGTACCTACGTATGGCTATCGATTGCGAACGGGGCGACTACGCAAGGCGTCTTCTTTCTTCTTGCCGCCCTCGCGGTTTTAAGGGCAGAGGACCCTCTGGCCGTGGGCTTGCAGTTAACTGCACAATCATTCCCCGCGCTGGTTTTGTTGTTGCTCATTCGTAGCTCAAAGTCCCGCTTCAACTTCCGATCAGCACTTGTCGCGAGCCTTTGGCTTCAAGGCGCAAGTGCGATTAGTTTTGGTGTCATTTCGCTCTTAGTGGGCTATAACTTCAACGTGGCCTTGGTCGTGAGCTTGATCTATGCGACTGCTTCGACCGTGCAGACGCCAGGTCGTAGAACGATAACCGCCGATCTTCATCCTGAACGCCAACGTCGCCGGGCTATGTCACTCATCACCGCGTACAGCAATGGCGCTCGTTTGGCAGCTCCGCTGCTGGCAGGATTGGCTTTGGCTTCCGGGCTCTGGCAGGTCTGGCTCATAATTGACGGGGTTGTTTGTCTTGCCGCTGCTGCACTTTCTACTCGGGCCATCAAGGTGCTCAGAGTTCTGCATCCACAGGCGCTGGATACCGGGGGAGAAGCTGACCAAATCCAGATTCTAGGCAACCGGAACGTCAGAATGTTTCTAGTCGCCTTCTCTTTTGTCTGTGCGTTTGGATTCAACATTCAAGTCATTGCACCCCTAGCCGCTCGCGATCTTCTTGATGGGGTCGAGGGATATGCGGGCTTGATTGTCTCAGCGCATACACTTGGTTCACTGCTAGGCGCGATGGTTGTCGCACGAGCCGAGTTTTACCTCAGGAGTTGCTACGCCGGGGGCAGCGTATTGCTTGGCCTCGGTTTAATTGCCTTTCTCTTTCCCTCGAGCCTTACCGAAGCCACGATTCTGGTTAGTTCTTTCGTTGCCGGAGTAGGTCGCGGACTTGCCTTGACGTCGTCATCAACTATGGCGACCACTTGGGGACAATCGTCCGGCTTTAGGGAAAGACTCATTGCTCTGACTTCAGTCATATTCACCGCCAGCAATCTTGTTAGCGCTGGCATCATCAGCTTCACCTTGTCGCTAGGTGGGTCAACGCTAACCATTTTGGTATGTGGCGCAGGTTCAGTCGTAGCAGGAGCCATCGCATTCTTCATTGCTCCCGTATGGGACGCTCGAAACTAAAGAGATGGTCTGGTAAAAATGTCGACGCACTACGACGTGACTGGGGCGGCGTTAGTGAAGATAGGCGGTGCAGACGAATGCGCCGGGGTAGTGCAAAGAATCCACTACTTTACATAATGTAGATTATCGGCTCTTTGATGACCTGCTGATAATCAGGGGTTTGAGCTAGTTGGTATCTGGCTACGAAGCATCATCGAGTTCCATGCGCAGACGACGGCGTGCCATGTCTACAACGCTCTCAATGAAGTCTCGCAGCTGGTCGTCGTGCAGTTCGTAGATCACGTGCCGTCCATCTTTGTGCGAACGCAGAACTCCAGCTGTTCGTAAGCGAGTCATTAGTTGGCTGGCTACGTTGGTGCTCACGCCGCATTGCTGGGCTAAGTCGCTAAGCGTGCATTCACCTTGGCACAGCGCCCAGAGCATCTGTAGGCGCATCGGATCTGACAACGTACCCAATATGCCGGAAGCCATCTCAAGCTCGTCGCTAGCGAGGAATTGCATCTCGGCATCGTTGTTACCCTGCGTCATGATCATCACGCCCCGTATCACCGTTGACCGTTTATTCCGGAGGCACCACTTGGGCCCTGAGGATGCTTCCCATTATGAGCGCCTCGCCACGGAATGCAACCATTGCGGCACTTCCCCGTCGCTGACACGGCGAAACTTATTACTTTACATAATATGCGTCAGTGTGGTGTTCGCCCTGAAATCAGAAATACTAGATCTATGAGCAGTCAATCCTCGAGGTCATCTCAGCTTCGCGATCAGGTCGAACGCCTGGTCTCCGAAGCTACCGACGATATTGTGCCCATCGTGCAATTAGGGCATCCAGCGCTTCGCCAGAACGCCGAGCCTTACGACGGCCAGCTACCCGATGACCTACTGAGCGAATTCCTCCGCGTCATGCGTCACACGATGCACCACGCCCCAGGTGTCGGTCTCGCCGCTCCCCAAGTTGGTATATCCCTGCAGATTGCGGTGCTAGAAGACCAGTACGCACTTGATCCAGCCATCGCCGCGGACCGGGAACGCGAACCGTTGGAGTACCTCGAAATCTTTAATCCGTCGTACTCCCCGGCGGGTGATCGCACCGCCAGCTTCTTTGAAGGTTGCCTGTCCTTTACCGGCTTTCAGGCCGTAGTCACGCGTCCGGCCGACATCGAAACGTCGTTTAGCGATGCCTCTGGCACCAAGATCCAGCGATCCTTCAGCGGCTGGCAAGCACGAATTTTCCAGCATGAGACCGATCATTTGGCCGGCACCGTCTACATCGACCGTGCCGAGACACGCTCACTGATCGGGCAAGGCGAACTGTCGCGCTACCCGGGTCTACATGTCGATGCTGCACGCAAGGTTCTGGGCTTCTAGGTGCGCGCAACGATTGATATCTACTGTCCGATCTGCCAGGCAGAACTCCACATTCTGGAAGGTTCGCGAGCCACGTTGGCCTGCGATGCGAACCATCGTTTCGATCCAGCTAAGCAGGGATACTACAACTTCCTCACCGGGGCTGGCACCAAATTCCTCGAGGATACTGCGCCCATGGTGGCCGCCCGTGAACGATTCCAAGCCACCGGGCACTACTCCCCCTTGGCTCAGGAATTGATCGAGCGTGCGCGTGCGATTCCGGCGTCGCCGCCTAGCAATATTGTGGATGCCGGCGCCGGCACCGGCTATTACCTCGGTGAAATCCTCCAGGCCAACGCCTTGCCCGAGGCTTCGGCCTTGGCGCTAGATATCTCGCGCTACGCCATGCGACGCGCCGCGAAGCTTCCGAAGACCACGGCCGTCGTCTGGGATCTCTGGCGTCGCCTTCCGGCCACGGATGGCTCGTGCGACCTTGTACTGAACTGTTTCGCCCCGCACAACCCTGCGGAGTTCGCCCGCGTTCTGCGACCCACGGGACGCTGCATCGTGGTCACCGGCCTGCCCGATCATCTCCAAGAGGTCCGCGAACCCCTGGGCATGCTCGGCATTGGCGGCAACAAACGCGACCAGTTGTTGGAGAAGTTCTCCCCCGCTGGCCTCGAATTGCTCGATGAGAAGCACCTCCGCCACGAATTTTCCGCTACCCAACAACAACTGGCAGACCTGGCATTCATGGGTCCGGCAGGGCACCATCAAGCGTTGTCCGACCTTGAGCAGATCGCCGCCGGATTGGGCCCGCAAACCGTCACCGCGGCCTTTGGCATTTATGTTTTCGGGCATCGTTCGTGAAATATACGCCCAAATAGGTACGCGGTTTCGCGTATTCGTGCGGCAGAATAGGACGCAAAGCCACATCGGTGGCATAGCACGTCCCTGATTGAAGGTGGAGGCCATGACAGCGGCTGAATGGATCATAAATAACGCATGGATTGTGTGGCTTGCGCTCTTTTTATTGCTGGCCATTATCGAGATGATCTCGCTGGATCTTTACTTCATCATGCTCGGCGTCGGAGCACTCGGCGGTGTCGTTACCGCCCTACTCAACGGGGAAATCTGGTTGCAAGTCGTGATCTTCGGCGTGGTATCGCTGTTGATGATCTTGTTTATCAGGCCAATTGCCGTGCGGCACCTACGTAAGTCCCCGGAGGGGTTCCGAACCAACGTCGATCGTTTGATCGGCAAGGACGCACTGGTTTTGGAGCCAACCTCGCGCATCTCCGGTAGCGCAAAAATCGTCGGGGAAATTTGGACCGCCCGCGCCGAAACCAACGCCCCGGTGATGAATCCGGGCAGTTACGCCGTAGTGGCCCGCATCGAAGGTGCTACGGCCTACCTCGTACCGGCGCCCACCGAGGAAATCTAGAACGACCACAGACCATAACTATCACCCAGCACATGGAAAGAGGTAACGAGCATGCCAGATAACTTTGGCTTGACGATCGTGCTCATTGTCCTGGCGATCTTCGTGATCGTAGTGTTGCTCCGTAGCGTCCGTATCGTGCCGCAGGCACGTGCTGGCATTGTGGAACGACTAGGCAAATACAACCGCACGCTCAACCCCGGATTGACACTGCTGATCCCCTTCGTGGATCGACTGCTGCCGATGCTGGACCTCCGCGAACAGGTCGTATCCTTCCCGCCACAGCCGGTGATCACCGAGGATAACCTCGTGGTCTCCATTGACACCGTGGTCTACTTCCAGATCACCGAGCCTCGCGCTGCGACCTATGAAATCGCCAACTACATTCAAGCGGTCGAACAGCTGACCACCACCACCTTGCGTAACGTGGTCGGTGGACTGAACCTGGAAGAGGCCCTGACCAGCCGCGACCAGATCAACGGTCAGCTGCGCGGCGTGCTCGATGAGGCCACCGGCAAGTGGGGCATCCGCGTCTCCCGCGTGGAGCTCAAGGCGATTGATCCTCCAATGTCCATCCAGGACTCGATGGAGAAGCAGATGCGCGCCGAGCGTGATCGTCGTGCGGCCATCCTGACCGCCGAGGGTACCAAGCAGTCCGATATTCTCACCGCCGAAGGTGAACGCCAGGCCGCGATCCTCAAGGCCGAAGGCGATGCTCAGGCCTCGATCCTGCGTGCAGACGGTGAAGCCCAGGCGATTCAGAAGGTGTTCGACGCGATCCATGCTGGTCGTCCCGACTCCGAGCTGCTGGCCTACCAGTACCTGCAGACGCTCCCGAAGCTGGCCGATGGTTCGAGCAACAAGCTCTGGATCATCCCCAGCGAGCTGGGTGAGGCGCTCAAGGGCATTGGCGGCGCATTGGGTGGCCCGTTGGCCAACCAGCCCGATGCCGGCTCCCCCTCCGGCACCCACAAGGCCGAGGAGATCTAAGTCTCGTTCATCTTCGAACCGAGCTAGCTAAGTGGCGGTGCGCCCCGAACGGTGCACCGCCACTTACGCGTATAATAAATGTTTTGACGTGTCAGGGCGCAGCGGAATGTTTCCCCGCTGCCATGCGTTGACACTATAGCCACTACGTCGAACCATCGCGGAGGAAAAACATGAGCGATCGCAGCCTTCGAGGCATGCGCCTGGGTGCACAGAGCATGGAATCCGAGGCAGGTGTAGAGCCCGCTGCCCGTCAGCGTGTGGAATACCGCTGCGAGGACGGCGAACGCGTCTTCGTAGTCTTCGCGGCCGAGGCCGAGGTGCCCGCCACGTGGACCACTAAGACCGGCAAGGAAGCCCACCTGGTGCATGGTGAGGCCAAGGCCGACGAGGAGTCCACGGATAAGCCGATCCGTACCCACTGGGATATGCTCCTCGAGCGTCGCAGCGAGGAAGAGCTCGAGAAGATCCTTGCCGACCGGCTAACCCAGCTACGCGCATCGCGCGGCGAAGCGGTCTAAGCACCCGGCGACGTGCGGCCCGACCAGGGCCACTAACGCCAAAAGACCGGCGGTTGTCCCCCAACTGGGGGCGCGACCGCCGGTCTTTTTCGTTGCCGGCTTGGGCTAGCGCGACTTCTTGGTCAACTTGTTCCAGCGGGCGCTAAGACCCCAGCGGGTCACGTTGAGCATGGCTTCCACGACGATATTGCCGCTCATCTTCGAATCCCCCAGTTCGCGCTCGACGAAGGTCACCGGTACCTCGGTGATTTTCTTGCCCAGCATGGCCACGCGGAAGGTCATATCGACCTGGAATCCGTAGCCGCGCGATTCGATGGCGTCAAAGTCGATGGCTTCAAGGGTGGAACGCTTGAAGGCACGGTAGCCGGCGGTGATATCGCGTAGCGGCAGTCCCAGCATGGTGCGCGCGTAGAAGCTGCCACCACGGGAGATGATCTTGCGCAATAGCGGCCAGTTCACCACTTCCCCACCCTTGACCCAGCGCGAGCCGATAACGAGGTCGGCGCCGGCCTCGCTGGCCTCCAGGAGGCGTGGGAGCTGCTCGGGCATATGCGAGCCATCGGCATCCATTTCGACCAGCACGTCATAGTCGCGCTCGAGGGCCCAGCGGAATCCGGCAATGTACGCTGCGCCCAGGCCCTCCTTGCCGGTGCGGTGCAACACGTGGATTGCCGAGTCCTCGGCGGCCATGTTCTCCGCCAGGTCACCGGTGCCGTCTGGCGAGTTGTCATCGACGATCAAGACATCCGAGTCCGGCACCGCCTGACGCAGGCGTCCGACGGTAATGGGCAACGATTCAAGCTCGTTATAGGTCGGAATGATCGTAACGACGCGCACGCGGCGGCACCTTTCATGGTCTACAACATAGGACGATGGCCCCTAACGGGCCGACGGGGGTTACCCAAACCCACAGTATATCCACTCTCAGGGCCTAAGAGGTGTTCCGGACGCAGCGATCCCCGGTGACTTCGGCCCTATTTCTGTGCACCGCGAACGGCGTGAAATGTTATCTAATGTCACCGGGGATCGACTATCGAGTAGCACGCGGGTGCCGGAAGAGCTCCGGTTGCAACGTGCCGCTTCCCCCAAGCCTAGTGGCTACCCCACCGGTCCTGTCAACCAGAGAATGACCACCAATTTTCGATAAAACTACAGATCAAATGCTCGTTTATCGACCGTTTCAAAAACTTGGAAGATTGTCTAGACTATGGGCTTCGCCGCTGCAGGTAGCTGATCGTAAAGCGTTACACCTTCGCGAACGGTGCGTAGACACTGCGGGATTTCCTCGTCGAGCACCGGGAGCATCGGCGTTCCCGCACGGGCATCGGTGCTCCACGAGCTAATACGTGTGTCGGGCGTTTGCACGGCCAATTCGGAGGCCGCCCAGATCGCGAAGGTCGCCGGCGCACCGATCAGCAGCTGTCCGGCCATGGGGTTCATCTCCCCCAGCGCCCGGTAGGCCGAGCGTGTTTGGGCAATGAACGCGGCACGCGCCGAGATGCGTCCTGCCGCATTGTTCAGCTGCATCGCCGCGCGGACGTTTTTCCAGCCATCGACTTCACAGACCGGAGCATCGGAACCGATGACCAGCGGAATCCCGTCGGAAAGTAGCGCCGCAAGGTTGTTCATCGACTCGGCGCGGTCGCCGAGCCGAGTGGCGTACATGCCCTCGGGCTGTCCCCAGTAGGCATCGAATAAGGGCTGCGCGGACACGGTCAGTCCGAGGGCGAGCATCCGCTGGCGCTGCGCCGCATCGAGCATTTCGGCGTGCTCCACCACGTGGCGTCCGGCCTGTACCCGTCCGAGGCCTACCCGTTGTGCCGCGAGCTCAAATCCTTCGAGCAGCTCATCCATGGCCGCGTCACCGATCACATGAAAACCGGTGCGGATCCCAGCTTCGGCGCAGGCAACCACATGATCGGCGATCCGTGCGGAGGTGAGCATCAGCTCGCCGCGTTGCCCGGCGGCGTCGGCGTAGTCCGCATGCAGGAAGGCGGTGCGGCTGCCCAGAGAGCCATCGACACGCAGGTCCCCACCGAGCCCAAGCACACGCGGGGAATCGAACTGGGCCAGGACGCTCTGGGCTTCCGCGGCACTGGAGACGGCCTGACCCCAATAGGCGTAGACGGCCGGTAGCTGCGGGTCGGTGTCACCCAGGAGCTGCTTGAGCTGCTCGGCTCCCTCAATGTGCGGAGCGGCCATTTCCACCACCGCGGCATACCCCTTGGCGGCATAGTGCTTCAACGCCGTGTGCGCCGCGCTGTCGGCCACCGGGTGGGCGGCCAATACCGCGGCCCGCACGCGATCATGCGTCGTGCCCTGCACCAATCCCGGGCTCACGTCGTCCAGGCCCAGCTGCTCGAGCAGGTCCGCGTCCACCAAGGCGCTGTGCACGTCGCGACGCAGCAGGTAGCACCCGCGCCCGGCGGCCGCGACGGAAAGCTGCGCCGGCGTCGGTAGCCCACCTGCGCTCCACTGGGTGTCATCCCAACCGTGGGCCATCACCGGGCCGGTGGCACCGGCGGCCAGCTCAGCCACGCGTTGCAACAGCTCCTCGGCACTACGCACCGATTCCAGCGAGCCGCCCTCGAGTTGCCGGCCGAGGCCGGCCAGATGCGTGTGAGCGTCAACGAAGGCGGGGGTGATCAGCGCTCCGGCGAGGTCGATCACCTCGCTGACGCGTTCGGCCTGGGCATCGGCGGCCTCCTCGGAGCCCAGCCATGCGATCGTCGCACCGTCGACCACCATGGCGGTGGCGAACGGGTCGGCCTGCGAGTAGATGGAGCCATTGCGGTACAGAATGGTGCTCATTGACCTGTTACCTTTCTACGTCGGTGGACACCGCGGTTAGTTCAGCACGTTCGAGTAGGCGATAACCCCGCGTTTGAGCAGATCCACGGCACGTGAAGAGTTCTTGACGAGCCGGGCGGGCAATTGCGGGTTCTGTGCGAACTGTTCGAGGGTGTCAATCACCTGTTTGGCCCAGCGCACGAAGTCGCCGGGAGCCATTTCGGTGCCGCGCAACGCGTTGTTCAGCGTTGCGCCCTTAGCCCATTTGAAAATCGGCCAAATGAGCCCTGATTCCGGTGGAGTGGTCGGCTCTAGACGCATTTCCTCTTCTAGGTCCGAGAGCTTCCCCCAAGCATTGATGGACAGGTGCCAAAGCTGGTTGAGCTTCTCCGTGGGCATTTTCGGGTCCGGTCGATCCGATTCCCGTCGGCCTTGGAAGACCAAGGAGGCCACCGCGGCGCACAACTCCTCCGGGCTCAACCCGTTGAGCTGACCGGATTCCAGCACCTGGCTGATCAGCAGGTCGCGTTCCCCGTAAATGCGGCGCAGCCGGCGACCGGCGTCGGTCATGGTGAACTCGTCACCCTCGCCGGGAAGCAGATACTCGAGACGCTCGAGCACCTGGCAGACCCGGTCGAACTGCTGGGCGATGGTGTTCGTCCGGCCACGGATATTGCGCCGCAGCTTGTCGGTTTCCTTTTTCAGCTTCCAGTAGCGGTCGGCCCAGCGCATATGCTCGGCACGATCATTACAACCGTGGCAGGGATGGTCCCGCAGGGCTTGTTCCAGCTGTTGCGCCTCGTTCAGGAAGCCCTCATCGCCGTAGTTGAAGCCCTGGGCGTCCAGTCGCGGTGGACGGTGCTCGTAGATGGCATTGCGGAGTGCCGAGGCCAGGTCGCGGCGTTCCTTGGGTGTTTTGCCGGTAAAGGACTTAGGAACCTTGACGCGCGAGATGATCTCCAACGGCCCGCTGAGATCGGCCAGCGACAGCCGGCGCAGGCGTCCTTCCTCGGTGAGGATGGTGTGGCGTGGATCGTGCAGGGAGTCGTCGACGGCGATAATGACCGCCCGGCCCATCTTCCGGTTCCCCGATAGGTCCACCACATCGCCACGGATCACCGACGCCATGGACTTTTGGGCCGCATTGCGTCGTTCGACCCGCCGATTGCGCGCGGCAAGCTTTTGCGCGGCGGCCAGTTCGCGCTGCAGCTTCACATACTCGGAGAAGTCACCCAGATGGCAGGACATTGCCTTGCGGTAGCCTTCGAGGGATTCCTCGCGGCTGCGCACCTGACGGGCCATACCGACCACCGAGTGGTCGGCCTGGTACTGCGCGAAGGAGGATTCGAGAATCGCCCGGGTCTGCTCGCGTCCGAACTGTGCCAACAGGTTCGTGGACATGTTGTAGGTCGGGCGGAATGAGGAGTGCAGCGGGTAGGTACGCTTCGAGGCCAGGCCCGCCAGTTCTTCGGGCTCCATCTCCGGGTTCCACAACACCAGCGAATGGCCTTCGACATCAATGCCGCGGCGTCCGGCTCGCCCGGTGAGCTGGGTATACTCCCCCGGCGTAATCTGCACGTGGGTTTCGCCGTTGAACTTCACCAGCTTCTCCAGCACCACGGTGCGCGCTGGCATATTCACGCCCAGGGCCAGAGTTTCGGTCGCGAAAACCACCTTGAGCAGATTGCGAGCGAACAGGTCTTCGACGATCTCCTTGAAGATCGGCAGCAGCCCGGCGTGGTGTGAGGCAATGCCGCGGAGCAAGCCATCGCGCCATGCCCAGTACTCCAAAACTTCCAGGTCTTCGCTGGGAATCTGGTGGGCCACGGCATCGAGCGCAGCAGAAATCTGCGCGGCTTCTTCATTAGTGGTCAATCGCAGGTCTGCGTAGGCGCATTGTTGCACCGCCATATCGCAGCCCTTGCGCGAGAAAATAAAGAAGATTGCCGGCAGCAGGCCATGGTGATCCAGTGAGCGGATGACCTCGGCGCGGCTCACCCTGCGCTGTCCGGCTCCGGCCGCGCGACGGGGCGGGCCGCCGCGTTTCCCGCGTGGCACACGGGCCGGGGCACGAAGGTTCCGGGCGAGCTTGCGCAGTTCGGGATTGACCGTGGCATTCGGTGCTTGGGCGCCGGCGACCTCGTCGAAGGCGACATCTTCGGCAAAGAGATCCACGATCGATCCGCCGACCATCACGTGCTGGAACAGCGGGACGGGTCGGTGCTCGGAGACGACGATGTCGGTTTTGCCGCGCACCGTGTCGAGCCAGCCGCCAAATTCCTCAGCGTTCGAGACCGTGGCCGAGAGCGCGACCATCTGCACGTTCATCGGCAGATGGATGATGACCTCTTCCCAGACCGCGCCCCGGAATTTATCGGCCAGATAGTGCACTTCGTCCATGATCACGTAGCCCAGCCCGTCGAGGGTCGGCGAATCGGCGTACAGCATATTGCGTAGCACCTCGGTGGTCATAACCACAATCTGCGCTTCGCTATTGATCGAGGTATCCCCGGTGAGCAGACCGACGCGTTTGGCCCCGTAGCGGGTCACCAGTTCCGCGTACTTCTGGTTGCTCAGCGCCTTGATGGGGGTGGTGTAGAAGGCCTTGCGGTTCTCCCGTTGAGCCTGGAAGATCGCGTACTCGCCCACCACGGTTTTTCCGGCGCCGGTAGGCGCGGCGACCAGCACGGAGTGCCCGGCGGCCACGCTACGGCAGGCCTCGGCTTGGAAATCGTCGAGATCGAAGGAAAGGCTGGCTCGAAAATCCGGCAGCGGCGTTTCCGCTTCCACCGCTCGGGCCTTAGATAACGCGTAGCGTTCGGCGGGTGAAGTCACCGGGGTCCTTTGCTCGGTTGGGTACTGATTACCACCTGGCACCACACCGGTGTCGGCGGCGATTACTTGAGATCGTCGATTTCGCTATGGCCGGAGGCGGCCATCCGCTCGTTTTCGGCTTCCTGCGCCTTGAGCTTCTTGGCTCGTTTCTTGTCGTTGAGCACACAGAAGATGGTGGCCGCCGCGAAGGTCACGAAGAGCGGTCCGGCTAGCGCGAACATGGTAATCATATCGCCGCCCGGGGCAGCCATGGCCGCTACCAAAGCGATGAGGAACACCGTAATACGCCAGTTCTTCAAGATGAGCTTGGAAGAGAGCACCCCGACCATATTCAGCCCGACCATCAGCACCGGAACCAGCATGGCCAAGCCAAAGGCGAGCAATAACCGGAAGATAAAGGGCAGATACGTGTCGATCGTGAACAGCGTGTCGGAGTTCTCCGGCGCCAGGCCGATGAAGAACTTCAGTGCGAAAGGCAACACGAAGTAGGCCATGGCCACGCCGCCGAGGAACAGCGGCACGGCGACGGCGGCAAAGGCGTAGCCCAGTTTGCGCTCGTTGCTCTTCAGCCCCGGGACGATAAACGCCCAGATCTGGTAGATCCACACCGGGGAGGAGAGCACGAGACCGACGAAGAGAGCGACCTTGAGCAGGATGTCGAAGGGCGACATCACGGCGGTGAAGTTGACCGAACCACCGGCATCCTTCACCGGTTCGATGAGCAACGCCAGCAGGTCGTCGTAAACGAAGAAGCCGACGATCGTGCACAGGGCGAGGGCGATCAGCGACTTGAAGAGTCGATTTCGCGCCTCGATGAGATGCTCTTTGAGAGACATCCGCCCTTCGGCGTTTTTAGGTCGCTTAGGCCGCTTGGTTTTGTTGGTGTTCTTTGCCACGGATAGAGATTACGAGTTCTTCTTCTCGTCGTCGTTCTTAGGCTCAACGACCGAGCCGTCAATGGTCTCCGATGCTGCCGGATCGTCGTCCTTCATCTGGCGCACCTCGGACTTGAAGATGCGAAGCGACTGTCCCATCGACCGGGCCAAGCCCGGAAGCTTCGGCGCGCCGAAGAGCAGCAGCGCCAACACAATAATGATGACTAGGTGCCATCCCTGCAAACCACCCATGTGGATTACCCCCTACTAATGTCTACTTAAAGTCTACGTCAAACAGGCCGAGGTCATTCATGTTCTGAGCTTGTCCCCGCTCACGTCGACGGGCCACTCGGCGTTCGCGTCGGGCCTCGATCCGCTCGGCCTTACCCTTTTCGAGTTTCTTGCGAATCTTCTTCGGATCACCATGGGTGGCCTTGGTACCCGAGGGGTAACGGCGGGTGCGCGGGGCGTACTCGACGACGGTGCCTTCGGCCGCGAGCTGCTCACCGAATTGGGTAGTGGCCGTCCCAAGATCGTCGAGGACCTTCATGAAGCGCCGGAAGAGCCACACCCCTGCCAGTACCACCAGTAGCAGGGTCGCCAAGATCAGCACCAGCCACAGCAGCACCCAAAACCACCAGGGAAGCATTCAATCAGTCCTTGTACATCGCTCGGGCACGGCTGAGCCACGCCTCAACTTTTTCCTTCGCATCCGCCGGGGACACGACCGCCAGTCTACCGCCTTCGCGGGCGATCAGCGGGGCGGCAACCAACGCGTCGGCGAACCGAATTTTCGCCAAGTACCCGCCGGCCACCCGGGCGGTAGACCACGCCACCGGCCGGTAGGCCTCGACGGCGGGCACCGCGTCCTCGGCCACGTACACCACCACCGATTCGTCATCGGCGCTGGAGGCGTACTGTGGGGTCATTGTGTCGGCCGGCTCATGACGCTCGGATGGTTCGAAGCGCTCATCGAGCAGCTCGGCGTTGAGGATACGGTCCACCCGGAAGGTCAGGACGGCCTGTCGGGTACGGCAGTAGCCCAGCACATAGTTCAAGGTGCCGTCTTCGATCATCCGCACCGGTTCGATCTCGCGCACCGCGTGAACCCCGGATTTGGCTGAATAGTAGTCGATGCGCAGCACGTGGTGCTGGGCTACCGCACGGTGCAGCAGCCCGAGCACATCGTGATCGCGAGCCTGGCTTAATGCGAACCCCAGTGCGCCGTTCCAGCCGTCGAATCGGGCCACCGCCTCATTGACTTTGGCCAGGGCCGAACCCAAGATCTCGTGATCGGCGAACTCCGGCACGCTGCGCAGGGCGTTCAGCCCGCCGAGCACGGCGATCGCTTCCATGGGGGCGAGCTTCTGCGGTTCACCCAGGAGCGCGGCGTTGGAGATCGAGATGGTCTCGGCGTCGTAGTCGCCATCGTTGACGTTGATCAGCTCGTTCGGATAGCCGTAGGGCACACCGCAGAGCGAAAGCATGGCCAGTTCATCGGGAAGCTTAGAGGCCGGGATGTCGAAGCGCTCGCTTAGTTCGCGGGCCGAGACGTTGCCGTGGGCCACCACATACTGGATCAGCTCGATATTTCGCATCACCTGTTGCGCGGTACTGCCGCGGCCCGAGGGACGGCTCGGCCGGAATTTGATCTGCTGCACATCCAGTTGCTGCCCGATGTCATGCTGTGCCGTTGCGGCCGCGTCGAGCACCGCACACACCCGTTCCCGCAAGGAGTCGGGGGCGAGCACCTCAACGGCCGGCCCGTAGGAGGCTAAGTCTTGGGCGAAGGATTGTTCCCCGGCGTAGGGGATCTCTAGCAGATCCTGGGTTTCGGAGATGGCCCGGGCCCGCAAGGGGGTGGCCGAGTCTTCGAGTAGCTGCACGCGGGCCAGCACCGGTTGGGTGGCCGCATCGAATTGCAGTAGCACCTCGTTCATGTCGAAGTCGTCGGGGCGTGGATGATACGTCCCGTCGGTCCCGGCCTTGCCACGGTTGACGATGGCGAATTTTCCTTCGACCCGTGCCAAGCGGAACACGCGGCGATCCGCGCGCGAGTGATCCCAACCGGTGAAGTACCAGTTGCCGTAACGTTGCCCGATCCCCCACAGATCTACCACCCGTCGGCTGGGCACATCGTTGCTATCGCGATAATCAAAACGCACGGTCCGGCGGTTGAACACGGCCAAGGCGCACTGCTTGAAGTTTGGTTCGTCCATCGACAGGCGCGGAAGCAGGTTGCCGGCCACCGGCGTGAGCACACCATCCACGGCCCCAGTGACGCGGGCGGCGGCATTTAGCCCAAGGCTCTGGAGCTTACTGTCCTTCCAGAGGGTGGCGGCCAGGGCGATCAGGCCCGTTTCGGCCGGAGAGAACTCCAACGGCGGCAATAGCCAGTCATCGCGGTCAATCCGGTAATAGGTGGTGTCATCCGCGGTTAGTTCGCTGATAACCCGCAACCCGAATTCGTTGCGGATTTCCTCTTTGAGTCGCTCAATGGCCTTCTCCTTGGCCTCGGCGCTCCCCTCGGGGTTGAGATAATTGCCGATGAACTCGGCGGTCACCTTGCCTCTGGTGGTGGCCATGGCATAGATCAGACTGGTCAGGCGCTCGGCCTTGCTGGCTTCATCACGGTGCTTCGTGCTCACATCCCCTACCCTAACGAAAAAATCCACCAGGGTTGTTAAAAAGTCGAGCGGCCGATTCGTGACTCACGAATCGGCCGCCTCACAGACCTAGGCTACTTGACGCCCATCAGGTCAACCACGAAGATCAAAGCTTCGTTGGGGGCGATCGCACCGGGTGCACCACGTTCGCCATAGGCCAGGTGCGACGGAATTTCCAGGCGGCGGCGGCCACCGACCTTCATCCCGAGCAGGCCGTCGTCCCAACCCTTGATGACCATGCCCACGCCGACCGGGAAGTCGAGGGTGGAGCCACGGTTCCACGACGCGTCGAATTCTTCGCCGGTGGACCAGGCCACGCCCACGTAGTGGGCCTGCACGGTGGTGCCCGGGGTAACTTCGGCGCCGTCACCCTCGATGAGGTCGGTAATCACCAGTTCCGTGGGTGGCTCCGCGCCCGGGAAGTCGATTTCCGGCTTGGTGCGGTCGTAGTTGCGCTGACCAAATGACATGCGCGTCCCTTCCATAGATGTTTGAGCTTAAAGACTACTTAACTTTGTCTAGTTCCACGTAGAAGACCAATGGGCCGGCCGGCTGTCCGTTCGCTCCGTCGCCATAGGCCTTATCGGCCGGAATGCTCAAGAGCACCTTGCTGCCTTCCTTCAGGCCGCTCAGGCCCTCCGTCCAGCCCTTGATGACCCCATCGAGCGAGAACTCGGTGGCCTTACCGCGCTCGAAGCTGGAATCGAAGACCTTGCCATCCTCCCAGCGCACGCCGGTGTAGTTGGCGGTGACCTTCGAGGTGTTGGTTGCTTCCTTGCCCTTGCCCTCTTCGAGCACGTCTACGACAAGACCGCTAGGCGCGTCGGTGTCCTTGGGGATGCTGATCTTCGGGGTGTCACCGGAGGTGTCGACGGTTGGCAGCTTCTTCTCGTCCTTGAGCTTCTTGATCTCGTCCTTGGACAGATCCTTGCTCGGAGCGGTGGCGCCTTCAACATGAACGATGATGATGCGTTCGGCCTTCGCACCTTCCGCCGGCTCGGCCACCGAACCGTCTGCCTGAGGGGTGCCCTCGACCGTGGTGTAGGCGATCCAGTCGCCGACCTTGGAGTCAACCAAGAGGTTGTAGAACTCCGGCATGGATTGCTTCATGGTGTCATCCACGGTCATGCTGGTGGCGTCGCCGGTGAAGTTTTCGTTGGTCAAGGTGCCGTCAATGGCCTTGTAGATGCCTGACTTGATGCTGATGGAGGAGCCCGGATCGATCTCGGCACCGTCACCGGATTCGAGAGTCACCGCTTCGCTCTTATCGGTCAACAGCGGGGCGTTGAACTTTACCTCGGGGGCGGTTTTCTCGTCCTTGCCAGGCTTGACGCTGATCGAGTCTAGGCTGTCGCCGGAGGCCCCGCCGCAGGCGGTTAATGACAGGGCCAGAAGGGAGGCGGTAGCCCCCATTGCCAAAATCTTACGCACGTATCTACTTTCCGTCTGCGGTGAAATGCCTGTACCACCGTGGTCGGTGGGCGCAGGCGCAATGTCCACGAACCAGCCTACGGGTGCAGGCTGTGAATCCTCTTAATCGACGCGGAGGCTTACACCGGTTGATTCATGATCGCCAAAAGTTCCTGCACACGAGGGTCTTCGGTGGCGAAGGGATCCTTGCACAAGACGGTGCCACCGGCCCCTTCCTCGTATTTCATATGGACCCAGTCGGCACTATAGCGCCGACCGGTGGCCCGGGCCGCCCTGACAAAATCACCACGAATTTTCGCTCGGGTGGTCGCCGGCGGCTGATCGATGGCGGCACGAATCGCTGACGGATCCACCACACCGGTGGCAAGGCCACGCTTCTGTAGCAGGTGGAAGATTCCGCGTGTCGGATCGATATCGTGGTAGGTCAAATTCAATTGAGCAATCCGGGCGTCCGATAGCTCCAGGTTATTTTTCACCGCGTACCCGGTGAGAAGTTTATGTTTGATGGCCCAGTCAATGTCGGTGTCAATCAGCCCATAATTCTGGGTTTCGATTGCGGTCAACACACGTTCCCACAGGGCAAGAATATGCGGGACCGATTCATGGTGTGCGCCGTGGCGTTCGACAAATTCGGTGACAAGTTCCAGCAATTTCCATTGAATCTGCAAAGCGGTCGGCTCGTCGCCGGACATCAGACGAACCACCGTTTGGCCGGTGAAGTCGTGCGAGATCTGACGAATCGAACGGATCGGGTTTTCCAAACGCAGATCGTGATAGATCTCCCCCGATTCGATCAGCCGCAACACCAGATCGGTGGTACCGATCTTGAGCAGCTGAGTGGTTTCGCTCATGGAGGTGTCCCCCACGATCACATGCAGCCGACGGTAGTACTCGGCATCCGCATGGGGCTCATCGCGAGTGTTGATAATGGGACGTGAACGTGTCGTAGCCGAGGAGACATCCTCCCAGACATGGTCGGCACGTTGTGAGAAGACGAAGCGGGTCTCGTCATCGATGTTGACCAGATGACCGGCACCACAGAGCAGCTGCCGGGTGACCAAAAATGGGATGAGCATATCGGTCAGCCGTTTGAATTCCATGCGGCGGGTGATCAGATAATTCTCGTGGCAACCATAGGAGTTACCTGCGGTATCCACGTTATTTTTGAACAGGAAGAGCTTGCCATGGTGCCCTTCGTCGGCCAATTGCTCCTCGGCCTGCTCCACCAAGTCCAGCAGAATCGCCTCACCAGCCCGGTCGTGGGCGATTAACTGTTGAAGGTTGTCGCATTCGGCGGTGGCATACTCCGGGTGTGATCCGACATCGAGGTAGAGCCGTGACCCATTGGTTAGGAACACGTTCGAGCTACGCCCCCAGGCGACCACTGGGCGAAAGAGGTGGCGCGCCGCATCCTCGGGGGTGAGCCGACGCCCGTCCGAGGGCACATAGGTCAGCCCATACTCGGTTTCTAGCCCATAAATTCTGCGGTCCACCTAATCCCACCTTCACTACCGGGTGCGCGTTGTGACGCGCAGTCTTTCACTGCCGCTAAGGGCTACTGGCCGCCCTTTTGGACGAAGCCGCGCACGAACTCTTCGGCGTTGCTTTCCAGCACGGAATCGATCTCGTCGAGCAGGTCATCGACCCCGGCCTCGGTGCCGCTACGCTGCGCCTGAGTGAATTCCTGCTCGGCTTCGGTGCCTTGCTGCTGCTTACGGGAAGAGAAGCTTTCCTGAGTCATCTCAACGGTCCTTTCATCGGAAGGTGTGTGCGGTTAGAGTCGCGGCGGGAGAGAGTCGAGAAATTCGGCGATCTCCATTTCCGCGTCAAATAACGCCCCGACCTCTGCCCGGGTGCCGCGCAGTGGTTCGGTGAGGTATATGCGATTTAGTTTACGGGCCCCGGGCACCGAGAAGGACAGCGCGTCCCAGTTCGCTGCCACCACATGATCGGCGTAGCGCTGTAACGCCATCCCGCGCAGGTAGGCCCGCGTGTCGGTCGGTGGGGCGAGCACCGCTTCATTGATTTGTGCCTCGTCGAACAGCGTCTCCATCGCACCGCGAGCGGCCAGCCGGTAGTACAGGCCTTTTTGCTTGTCGAGATCGGCCCACTGAATATCCATCAGCGCAATGCGTGCATCGTCAAAGCCTACGCCGTGCTTTTGCGTATAGGACGACATGAGGCGGTATTTTGCGATCCAGTCCACGCGGTCGGCCGCACTGAAAATATCCCGCTCCAGATCATCGAGCAGCCCCTCCCAGCGCGCCAGAATATCTTCGGTGGCCGGGTCATCCGCCCCGGTTTTCGCGCAGTGACTGACAGCGGCTTCAAAGTAGATGCGCTGAATCTCGAGGGCGGTCAGTCGCTTCCCGCCACGCAATGCCACCGTGGTGCGCAACGTCGGATCGTGGCTGATCTGCTGAAGCGCACCGACCGGGTCGATGAGTTCGAGTTGCGGCGCGCAACCTGCCTCAAGCATGGAGAGCACCAGATTAGTGGTTCCTACCCGGAGCAGCGTGGAAATCTGCCCGAGATTGGCATCACCGACGATCACGTGAAGCCGCCGATACTTATCCCATACGGCGTGCGGCTCATCGCGCGTGTTGATAATGGGCCGGTTAACGGTGGTTTCCAGCCCTACTTCGGCTTCAAAGAAGTCCGCTCGTTGCGAGATCTGGAACCCGGGAAGGTTGCCGAGCATGCCGCGGCCCACTCGCCCGGCTCCACAAATCACCTGACGGGACACGAAAAATGGGGTGAGTACGGAAATCAGGGCCGAGAATTCGACCTCGCGTGGGACAAGATAATTCTCGTGCGCCCCATACGAAACGGACTTATTGTCCGTGTTGTTCTTGTAGAGCTGCAACACCCCGTTACCCAGCTGGTCGTTATGAGCCGCCGCGCGGCGCAATACCTCGTCACCGGCCTGATCCCAGAGCACCGCATCATGCGGGGTGGTCACCTCGGGACTCGAATATTCCGGGTGGGCGTGATCCACATAAAAACGCGCCCCATTGCCCAGCACCATGTTCATCACCACGTCACTGGCGTACTCCTCGCGGTAGAGTGCCTGTCCGACGCGCGCGTCGCCAGCATCCAAGGCCACCGATTCGGCCGTCCACACCATGCCGGGCTGTTCGGACGGCTCCATATCGGTGAGCTGGCTGGGGTGCGCGGCTGAACGCTCCACTTGATATCCACGGGCGTCGGCCAGCGGGCTTTCCTCGGAATAGTCCCATCGCGTACCGCGGACCTGACCGGCTCCTTCGCGGACCAGCTGAGCGTAGGAGTCCACGATCTGCGCCGATAGGACAGTGGCGTTGGCCCGCGGCATGGACGGGCGGATAATGCCGTATTCGGTTTCCAGCCCGACAACTCGACGGGCGCTCACGAGCGATGCCCCTTGCCGACCAGCGAACGGATATGGCTGATCCGCTCCCCCTTGCGCCCGGAAATCCGTGCCCAATCGTCCGGGTTGGTGGTGTTCGGCATGTCTTCGTGTTCGGCGAACTCTTCACGGACGGCGCGCAGCAGAAAGTCGCTGGTGATGCCGCGCTGCCCGTTGGTGAGCAGCTCCTTGATCGCATGCTTCTTGGCACGATCCACGATATTGCGAATCACGGCACCGGAGACGAAGTCCTTGAAGTACAGCACCTGGGTCTCACCGGTGACGTAGGTTACCTCGAGGAATTCATTGATCGGCGCGGTGGAGTACATTGATTCCACGGTGCTGGCAATGAGCCGGTTCACCGTTGCCTGGCGGTCTCCGCCGTCAAGGGCAAGCTCCGCGTCATGCAATGGCACCGCTTCGGTCAGGTATTTGCCGAAGATATCGGCTGCGCCCTCTGCATCGGGGCGGCGAATCTTGATTTTCACGTCCAAACGGCCCGGACGCAAAATGGCCGGATCGATCATGTCTTCACGGTTTGAGGCACCGATCACGATCACGTTATCCAGTCGTTCCACACCGTCGATCTCGGAGAGCAACTGCGGAACAATGGTGGTTTCAACATCCGATGAGACTCCGGTGCCGCGGGTGCGGAACAGCGAGTCCATTTCATCGAAGAACACCACGACCGGATCGCCGCTGACCGCCTTTTCGCGCGCCCGGGCGAAGATCAGTCGGATATGACGTTCGGTTTCGCCGACATATTTATCCAGCAGTTCCGGACCCTTGATATTCAGGAAGTAACTCCGGGTGGTTTGCGATCCGGTTTTCGCCGCGGCGCGTTCGGCCAAGGAATGGGCCACCGCCTTGGCGATCAGCGTTTTACCGCAGCCGGGAGGACCATAGAGCAAGATACCCTTCGGGGCGGTCAACCCGTGTTCGCGATAGAGCTCGGGGTGCGCGAAGGGCAGCTCAACGGCATCCTGAATCGCCTCGATTTGCGAGTTCAGCCCGCCGATATCGGAGTAGGCGATGTCGGGGACTTCCTCGAGTACCAGCGACTGCATGTCGGTAAGGACCACCCGGCTCATCGCCAGCCCGGTACGTGAGTCCAACGTGAGTTGATCACCCACGCGCAAATGGACCGAGCGCAAGGGCTCGCCGAGTTCCACGACCCGTTGATCGTCGGCGCGGGCCATCACCACGGCACGGTGATCATCCAGCAATTCCTTGATGGTGACCAGTTCGCCGGTGGAATCGTAGCCCAAGGCGGCAATGACCACTAGCGCTTCGTTGAGCAGCACCTGCTGTCCGACATGAAGTTTCTCGAAGTCCAGCAGTGGACTGACCGCCACCCGCATCTTGCGCCCAGAGTACTGAACGTCCACTGACTGAACGGCCGTAGATTCGATCCCGGTGCCCGGTTCGGGGTGCCGACGCGGGTGTAGCGCCGTGATGGTCCCGTAGCTAAAGGGCGTGTCTCCATCCTTTTCCAGGGCCGTCTTGAGATTCACGATCTGCTCGCGGGTGCGTTCTAGCATCGCCACGAGCCGCTGGTTGTTGCCGTTGAGGGTGGCCAGCTGCTTATCCAGACTGCGATTTTTGTCGCGCAGGATATTGATCTGCCGTTCACTCATGGAAAGCCGCTCGGCCAGTTGGGCTTCGCTACTGTCGGACACGATACTCACTTTCACCTTGACCGGAGGGTGGGTCTTCCACCGGGTTCTACTTGCCATGCTACGCCGATGTGACTGGGTTCATCTTAGAAAGGCACGGCCCCGCAACCCAAAAGGTGCGGGGCCGAAAGTCCACATGGCGAGAAATGCGTTAGGCTTCGTTGTCCTTGCGAACCTGCTCGGGACGCGCCGCGTCCTTAGCTGCCCGGCGCAGTTTCTTAGCCGAGAGTCCGCGCTCCCCTAAGGCCTCCGCGGTCCACACGGTCGGATCGTGATCCTTCGTCCACGCGCTGAGGTCTTCGGCCGAATAGCCGTGCTCCTTAATGCGCTTGGCCTTGGGGATGCCGTTGGTTTCATCGGCCAGGCGGCGACAGGTGATCAGGAATGCGGTGTGCGCAACCATCCGGTGATCCGGGCGGACGGCAAGGCCGTCGACGTGCCAGCCACGCACCATGGTTTCGAAGCACTCGGGCTCGGTGAACTGTCCCGAAGCGCGGATGGCCTCAACCACGCGAGACATCTGCGTCACGGTGGCCACGTAGTTGGTCCACACGCCTCCGGGGGCCAGCACGGTGGCCACGGCGTCAAGGCACTCCCAAGGGCTGAGCATATCCAACACCACGCGGTCCACGCTGCCTGGCTCCTCGAGCGCAACGACCTGCTCCTGGAAGTCACCGATGGAAATACGCCATGCGGGGTGCTCCCCGCCAAAGACAGTAGCCACGTTGCCGCGGGCAATGTCCGCGAATTCCTCGCGGCGTTCGAAGGAGTGCAAGAAGCCCTGGTCCCCCACGGCGCGCAACAGCGAAATCGAAAGTGCGCCGGAGCCTACGCCGGCTTCCACCACGCGGGCCCCGGGGAAAATGTCGCCGAACTGAACGATCTGGGCCGCGTCCTTCGGGTAGACCACGGTCGCTCCACGTGGCATCGACAACACGAAATCCTTCGCCAACGGACGCAACGCCTGGTAGCGGAAACCGTCGACGTTCTCGATGACGGTGCCCTCTGGCTTTCCAAGGATTTCCTCATGCCGCAAAATGCCCTTATGGGTGTGGAATTCACCGCCCTCTTCAAGGGTAATGGTGTTAATCCGGCGCTTCTCATCGGTAAGCTGCACCCGGTCACCGACGCGGAAGGGACCGCGGCGCGCCGCGGCGCCGTGGGCCGTGTTGCTGTTCTGTTCTGTCACGATTACCTTTCTACTGTCCGGAAATGGCCCGGATAATGGCCTGCTGCTGTAGCAGACCCACGACCCGACCGGCGGCGTCGATCACCACGTATTCGGCAGTCGGCACCCCCGCCAGGTATTGAATCAAAGTTCGTCCGTCCGCATCTGCGTCAACCACGGCACCTTCGCCTAGGGCGCGGCATACCGACAGTGCCGGTGTGCTTGCTGCAACGTCGCTTGGAACTCGGGCCAAGGCTGGTTCGTCAACCACACCCGCGGGCATGCCGCGTGGATCGAGTAGAACAACTTGCCCGCCGCGGCTACTGCGACGTGAAAATACTTCGGCCACGGTGACGGTGGCATGCATGGCGCTGGCCGGGCTCATCAGGTCCCGGACCCGTACCCGCGGCAGGTTTAGGCGCATCCGCGAGTAAGAGATCAACTGACCGGCCCCTTGCCACATGAACAAGGCGATCATGGCCGCGACCACCACGGTGGTCAACTCCGGAGACAGTCCGCGCCACAGTGGATAGAGCAGCGCACCGGCCACAACCAGCACGGCGATAACCCGACCGCACCATGCGGCAGCGATGGTGCCGCGTTCTTGTGAGCCGGTGGCTTTCCAGACGGCGGTTTCCACGAGCCGTCCACCGTCGAGCGGTAGCCCGGGCAGGACGTTGAAGATGCCCAAGAGCACGTTGGAGTAAATCAGGAAGCTCAAAAGCAGCCCGGGTACCGTCGGCGGGGCGTAGAGGGTATTTATCACCCAACCCAGGCCAGCGAGGACGAAGTTCGCCGCCGGACCCGCCAGAGCCACCAGCAGCGAGGCTCCGGGGGTGGCCTTGAAAGAACCGAACTGCGTATGACCGCCCATCAGGGTCAGGACGATATGTGCGTCGGGCCACTTGAACGCCCGGGCAACCAAGGCGTGGGCCACCTCATGGACGAGCACCGCAAAGGCAATCACTACCGCACAGGCCAGACCCAGTGCGTAGGCCTCCAGCGTCGTGATTCCGACAACGCGCTGCAACTGCAGACCCATCACGATGGTGATGATCGCCGTAATCCCAAACCATGAGTAGGCAAGATACACCGGGACACCGGCAATAGAACCGAGTTTGAGCCCTTGAGGCTTTTCCTGTTCGGTGCTCACGCGACCGCCGTTTCGAGCCAGCCTGCCAGCTCTACGGGGGTCACGCCGGCTAGGGTCGGTACCCGACGCCACTGTCCGGCTCCGGGGTCGGTGGCGTTCGGGATCAGCACGGCGTGCAGTCCAGCACCGCTGGCGGCCGTAATCCCGGGCAGCGAATCTTCGAGCCCGATGCACCGCTCGGCGGTGAACTCCCGCCCAAGTTTTTCGCTCAGTAGCTGCAAACCGCGCAGGTAGGGCGTCGGGTTTGGTTTACCGGCGGTCACCTCATCACCGGCGACGGTGACGTCAAAGAGTCCTTCGGGCATGGCAGCAACAATGATGTCCACGATGCTGCGCTCCGACATGGTCACTAGGGCCTGGGCGATGCCCGCCTCGCGGTTGGCGCGCAGCAATTCCAGAGCGCCCGGGCGCCATGGAATCTCACGGCGCAGTCCGGCGATCACTTCACCGGTGAGGTGGTCAATGATTTCTCGCACCCCCATGTTCACACCAGCGGCTTGCAGGGTACGCGCCGAGTCTGGAAGTGCCGCACCGACCAGAGCGTGTGCTTGCTCTTCACTCCAGCTTCCGCCATGGGCGGTCACTAGGGCATGTTCGGCTGCGATCCAATACGGTTCGGTGTCGATTAACGTACCGTCGAGGTCCCAGAGTACGGCCTGCGGCAAGATGCGTTGGGTATTTACTTCGGACACGGAACTGGTGGTTGGCATGAGTACATTCTACGTGGAAGAGTGGGCATCACCGACCGAGACGCCGACCACAGGCCACTGATCAAACTGGAGGAAAGGGTGCCATGGCTTCCACAGACCATCCGAAGACCATCGGGACTTTTCTAGCCTCGCGGGTCACCGGGGATAACCCCACACGTCCCTGCGTGCTCGTTGCCGCCTTCGAAGGCTGGAACGATGCCGGTTCCGCGGCCACCGATGCGGTGCGTCGCTTGGTCAGCGATACCGAGGTTGAGCATTTGGCCACCGTCGGCGATGACGACTACTACGACTATCAGTTCACTCGTCCGCGCCAGGAGCTGACGACCACCGGCACAACCATTCGCTGGCCACAGACCGATCTGTTCAAGGTTCCGAACCCGCAGGGCAATTTCGATCTTGTGGTAGCTCTCGGGGTGGAGCCGACCTTTAGCTGGCGGGCGTTCTGCGCCGAGATTATTGAGGTCGCGCAGGACCAGAACGTGCAGTTAATGCTCGGTGTGGGTGCCTTGCTCGCCGATGTTCCGCATACCCGGCCGGTGCCTTGCCTGCTGAACACCAATGACAAAGTGCTGCAGGACTACTTCGGGTACTCCACCTCGAGCTACGAGGGCCCGGCGGGGATTCCCTCGGTGCTCGGGCATGAATGCTCGGATGCGGGCATTCCGAGCCTGTCGCTATGGGCGCAACTTTCGCACTACGTCTCGCAGTCCCCGAGCCCGCGGGTGCAGTTGGCGTTAGCCGAACTCATCGACGACCTCTTGCCGTGGGAGCTGTCCCTGGATCAGCTGCGGGAAGATGCCCTGGCGTGGCAGCACGGAGTCGAAGAACTTGCGGCCAGCGAGCCGGAGATTGCCCGCTACGTCACGCAGCTTGAAGAGGCCAGTGACGCCCAGTCCATTCCAGAGGCCTCGGGTGAGTCGATTGCCCGTGAGTTCGAACGCTATCTCCGTCGCCGCAGCCGCTATCGCGGCGAGGGTCCGGATCAGGACCCCGAGGGTCCACCACCCTTCGGTCAATAGTCGACGCGAAGGGTGGCGGTACTTTGCTGGACTAGAGCTTCAGGCCCAGCAATGCGTCCAGTCCGTTGCGGATCAGCTCGGCACCTTCGCCGCTTCCCTCGGCCTCTGTCTGGGCCCACTGATCGATAGCCTCCAGCGCGGCTGGGGCATTGAGATCATCGGCCATCCGGGCACGGATTCTGGTCAGCAGTGCGGTGGCCTCGGCAAGTCCGGTGCCATGAATGCGTTCACGCCAGGTCGCTATGCGTTGTTGGGCGCGTGCCAAGAGCTCATCGGTCCAGAACCAGTCGCTGCGATAGTGCTGCGAAAGCAGTGCCGCGCGAATGGCCATGGGGTCCACCCCGTCGGCGCGAAGCTTTGACACCAGCACGAGGTTGCCCAGCGACTTGCTCATCTTTTCGCCATCGAGGCCCACCATGCCGGTGTGCGCGTACAGGGTGGCGAGCTCCTTGCCGTCAACGGCGGCTGCGTGCCCAGCGGAGAACTCGTGATGCGGGAAGATAAGGTCCGAGCCACCGCCCTGCACGGTGAAGGGCGCAGGCAGGGTTTTACGTGCGATCACCGAACACTCAATGTGCCAGCCGGGACGCCCGGTGCCGAGGCTTCGGCCATCCCAACTAGGTTCACCCTCACGGGCCGCGCGCCAGAGCAAGGGATCCAGCGCATCTCGCTTGCCCTCACGCCACGGGTCCCCGCCGCGCTCGGCAAAGAACTCGGTCATGGTCTTGCGGTCATACCCGGAAACACGGCCCAATTCCCATGCCCCATTGGCCGCTTTGGCGGAGTCGAAGTAAATATCGCCTTCCACGCCGTCTTCACCGGCGGGCACCCGGTAGGCCACGTCCTCGGCCAGCATCTGCTCGATGAATGGAACGAGCCAATCGATGGACTCCACGGCCCCGACATAGTTCTGTGGCGGGATGACGTTCAGTGCCTGCATGTCTTCGCGGAAGAGCTGGACCTGATCGGCGGCAAGATCCCGCCAGTCCACCCCGGTGGCGTTCGCGCGCTCGAGTAGCGGGTCATCCACGTCGGTGATGTTTTGGGTGTAGCTGACCGCGCGTCCGTTATCCAACCAGGTGCGATGCATCAGATCGAAGGTCACGTAGGTCGCGGCGTGACCCATGTGGGTGGCGTCGTAGGGGGTGATCCCGCAGACGTAGAGGCTCGCCGGGGCGTTAGCCTTATCCGCCGGGGCGGTGGGCTCCTTGCGTCCGCTCGAGGTGTTGAATACTTCTAGAATCGGCGCCGAGCCGAGTACATGCGGCACTTCGGGGGCTGTCCACGCGAGCACGAATAATTGTCCTTTCACCCACAGCGGGTCGATCACATTCCATGTGTGCCAAGTCGGCGCGGCCCCGGATTATTCCCGGGGGCCGCGCCGAATCGAATTTGACTGGTTATTAGGCGCTAATGACTCCGGCGCCGAGGAGAACGAATAGGGCCAGACCCAACGCGATACGGTACCAAACAAAGGCTCGGTATGAGTGCGACGAGACGAACTTCAGGAACCACCCAACGATGAAGAAGCCCACGACGAAGGCCACCACGGTAGCCAGTCCGGTTTGGCCCAGTGAATACACCCCGGGCTCGGAGATGGACTTGGCCAACTTATAGAGCCCGGAGAGGAAGACGGCCGGAATGGCCAGCAGGAACGAGTAGCGGGCGGCGGCCTCACGGGTGTAGCCCATCAACAAACCGGCGGTGATTGTGCCACCGGAACGTGAAACGCCGGGGATCAATGCCATGGCCTGCGCAAACCCATAGAGAATACCGTGCTTGACGGTCAGCTGCTGCAGTCCGCGCTGTTGCTTGCCGTAGTGGTCGGCCACCGCCAGCAGCAGGCCAAAGACCACGAGCATGGTGGCCACGATCCACAGTGAGCGGAAGTTCGTATCAATATAGTCTTCGAGCAATAGGCCAAGCACGCCGATCGGGATGGAACCAAGGATAATCATCCAGCCCATCTTGGCGTCGGGATCCGAATGCGGGAGCTTACCCGTTATGGCCTTGCACCAGGCGCCGATGATCCGCACGATATCGCGCCAGAAAAACACGATGACGGCGGTCTCCGTACCCAGCTGGGTAATCGCGGTAAACGCCGCGCCCGGGTCTTGGGCATTGGGCAGGATCTCGCCCACAATGCGCAGATGCGCCGAGGAAGAAATCGGGAGAAATTCAGTCAGGCCCTGGACTAGGCCGAGAAAAGCTGCTTCTAACCAGTTCACCCTACCGAGAGTACTTCACCGCTGTGCGTCAACCCTGCCCGGAAACACCAGCGCGGGGAAAATCACCTTCAGGTATGAGACGTGAGTTCTTGTTCGCGATGAGTGCTAGTCATCGTCCTCCGGAATGGTGAAAGGCAGCAACTCGTTGTACCGGTCATAGAGGGCATCTTCATAGGATTCGAAGGCATCGGCTAGGGCCCGGTAGGCGGCATCGACCGCGGGGTCTTGATCGCTACGGCTAAATGAAACCACCTGTAGATGGTTTTCCAGTCGAGCGATAAGATCGTGCAACGCATAGTTTGGATCGGTGCTCATGGGATAAAGCTACAGCCGAACGCATCGCCACGGTAGGGGGTTAAATGCTGCAAGAACGAATCAAGGCGCCACTGCATCAGCCAGATGACTCACGTTACGAGTATTTGGTCATCACCCAGTTCCCCAACGAACCCAAATCGGTGGCGCGTGCGGTCTTACGTGAGCACGCCGATAACGGTAAGTGGGAGCTTATGCGTACGTGCCGCTATGAGGGTGGAGGCTATAAGTACTGGCTCCGGCGTCGCGTCATGCGTATTCGTGGAACACTGGACCCACTGATTTTTCCCGCGTAGACCTTCGGGAGATCAGCGGGGCCCAGTGCCCCGCTTCCCTAGTCCTCGCGCGGACCGACCAGCCAGGTGGCGACCGTGTTGGCGGCGGAGGCCGCGTTGGATGGGTGATACCAGCTGGCCTGAACGTCACGGTAGAGACGTTCGAATTCGCTACCGCGGAAGTATTGACCGCCACCGCCAAGTTGCCCGGCTCGAGAGATATTCTCACGGGCTACCTTCCCGGCCATGGTTCGCAGAGTCACCAGCTTCGGGAACCATGCCGGACCGTGATCCACCAGTTGATCCAAATCCCCGGCAATGCTCCGTTGCAGCGCATCAAGGCCCAGCAGCTCCATCCCGGCATCGGCAACAATGGAACGCACCCGGGTGTCCTGCGCGTGCGCCAGGCCGTGGCTGTCACGACGTGTGCTCACGAACTCGGCGGCAAGTTCCATGCCACGTTCGGCAATCCCCACGTAGACACTGGCGGTGAGCGTGAGGAATGCGGCAAAGATCCCGAAGATCAGCGGGTCGGCGTTTGGTCCCACTGGAAGAGTGGAGTGCACCCACTCCGCCGGGGATTCGGCGTCCTGGAGCCGGGTGCTGTGTGACTGGCTTGCCCGCATCCCTAGGGTGTTCCAGTCCCCCGCGGACTGGACGCCCTCACCGGCGGCCACGAAACCGTGGATGAGCGTGTCGTTCTCATGATCCTTACCGAACACACCGAGCCGAGTGTAGGCCCCGGAAAGCGAGGTGAAAATCTTCAACCCGGTGAAACGCACCGATCCGTCCGGCTTACGCTCGGCACGGGTCGAAGAGTCAAAGAGCACCATATCGTTGCCCGGTTCTGAGACGCCAAAAGCCATCACTTCCCCGTCGGCGATCCAGTCCAGGACCATGTCCAAGCGGTGATCACCGCGCGCCTGCAAGAGGTGCGCGACGGCGCCCCATACGTGGTGCATATTGACCGCCAAGGCGGTGGCTGGGGCGGCGCCGGCTAGGCGACGTTGCGCCAAGGCCAGCTGCGTCAGTGACCAGCCCGATCCCCCACGCTCGGGCGGCAGTAGGACCTTGAGATAGCCTCGTTCGGTTAGTTCGGCGAAGTCCTCGGTGCAGAACTCGTTCCGTTCGTCGTAGCCAGCGGCCCGGCCCCGGAAACGGGTCAGGAGGTCGTCATCGAGTATCTCGTTGATCTGCACTGTATCCGCTCCTAGTAGCTCCGCAGCAAGCGTTCGAGTACACGGGAGCCAAAGTGAAGCGCCGAGACCGGAACTCGTTCGTCGACCCCGTGGAAGAGCCCGGTGAAATCGAGGTCGGCAGGTAGCTGTAGCGGGGCGAAGCCATAACCGGTGATCCCCAGCTTCGCCAGCGATTTGTTATCGGTGCCTCCCGAGAGCATGTAGGGCAGCACCACTGCATCGGGGTCTTCGGCCTGCAGGGCCGCAACCATGGTTTCGACCAATTCGCCGGCGAAGGGCACCTCAAGGGAGCTTTCCTCATGCACCATGGACAGCTCCACATGCTCCCCAGCGAGCTCACGAAGTTGATTGATGACCTGCTCGTGCTGTTCCGGTAGCGTGCGGCAGTCAATCAGTGCTTCGGCCGTTCCCGGCAGGACGTTGTGTTTGTAGCCGGCGTCCAGGACCGAGGGGTTGGAGGTGTTCTTCAAGGTGGCTTCAACGAAGCGCGAAACGCTGCCCATGGCCGTCAGCAGTGGTCGTGGATCCTGCTCGTCAAAGGGTAGACCAGTGAGCGCGGAAACTTGTTCGAGCAGTGCCCGGGTGGTTTTGGTGTACGACAGCGGCCACTGGGTCTCACCGATCCGGGCGACCGCGGAAGCTAGGCGGGTGACCGCATTTTCGTCATTGACCTGGGAGCCGTGGCCGGCACGTCCATGTGCGGTGAGTTTCAGCCAGGCGATGCCCTTTTCGGCTGTCTGTAGCATGTAGGCGCGCTGACCGTTGATGTCGGCGGAGAATCCACCAACCTCGCTAATCGCTTCGGTCGCCCCGGCGAAAAGCTCCGGATGGTTTTTCACCATCCAGCCCGCCCCGTACACGCCGCCGGCTTCTTCGTCAGCAAAGAAGGCGATGATCAGGTCGCGGCGTGGGGTGATGTTCTCGCGACGTAGGTGCCGCACCGCGGCCACGATCATGGCGTCCATGTCTTTCATGTCCACCGCTCCGCGGCCCCAGATCATCGAATCGATCAGTGCTCCGGAGAACGGGTCGACACTCCAGTCTTCGGCGACGGCCGGCACCACGTCCAGGTGGCCATGAACGATCAGTGCCGGCAGGTCCGGGTCGCTTCCGCGGAAGCGGCACACGAGATTGGCGCGACCGGGCGAGGATTCATGAATCACCGACTCTAGACCGACCTCGGCGAGAAGCCCGGCGATATAGTCCGCCGCTTCGCGTTCGCCTCGCGCGTCGTTATTGCCATAGTTCGAGGTGTCGATCTGGATCAGCCGTTGGCAGATCTCCACGGTTTCGCGCTCCAATAGCGACAGCGATTCGTTGACAGATGTCGGCTCGGTAGTCATTGCACTTCCCTCCAGGCTCGGGTTCCTACTCCAAGCCTAACCGTGCATGTCGCGATACGTTTCGGCCGCCGCCGAATGCAGTGGCGTGGTGGAGGTCCCGATCAGGGTCTCAGGGGTCAGAAATTGAATGCCGGCGCTATGGCGTGGCACGAGTTCGGCAGCTCGGTCGACCAGCAAGTGCACTACCGCGGTTGCTACCGGGTCGGGCAGGTCGGTACGGCACATTAATAGATTCGCCACTCCCACCGTTTCGACTTCCGCGATGGCCGGGTACGTGTCCTTGGGGATGACCACCCGGTCATAGAGCCCCGGAAACTGTGCCCGGAGAGTAACGAGCACATCGCTGAGATCCAATAGTCTTAGACGTGCACCGGAGGCCAACTCGCTAATGGCGGCGACCGGAATCCCACCGAAAAGGAAATGGGCGTCGATATCTCCAGCCTTCAGCGCGGCCAGCCCATCCGCGTACCCGAGTATCTGTTGCCGTGGCGGGTTGGAACCTTGACTGAGGCCTGAGGCGGCCAAGATTCGTTGACCGGTCACCCACGTGCCCGAACCGGCGGCTCCCACACCCAAGCGTGCTCCGGCCAAGTCGTGCAGCTTAGTAATGGGGCTATCGGCATGCACAATGCAGTGGAAGTAATTCTGATAGACCCGTCCCAGTGCACGTAGCTCGGATTTGGCCGTAGGTGAGTGGCGTTCGGCATCGGCGGTATCTGCCAGGGCGAGGCCCAACTGTGCCCGCCCTTCACCTAGTAGCCGCAGGTTTTCAACACTGGCCTCGGTCCGTAATGCCCGGCTTTCACCGGCAATACCGGCGGCAACCAGCGCACGCGAGAGTTCTGTGGCGAACTCGAAGTAAAAACCGCCGTTCTCTCCGCCGGCGATATCGATGCGCGGCATCAGCGGCCCACCGGCGCAGGCGCTAAGACCGAAACCACCTATGGCGCCGGCCGTGAGGCCTAGCGTCATGCGTAGCATCCGCCGCCGACTCAGCTTGCGGGGCTCTGGCGCGGGCCGAGTCATTGTGCGACCCCTGGCCCGGCTGCTGGGAGTTTCACGCAGACCTCGAGTCCCCCACCGGGTGCCGGACGCAAATCTAGTGTCCCTTCGTTGGCTCGTGTCAGACGCTCCACGATCGTCAGTCCGAGACCGCTTCCCCGTTCGCTACGCACTGTCTCGGCGCGCCAGAAACGCTCGGTGGCCTGTTCCAACTCAGGCTGGGACAGCCCGGCACCATGATCACGCAGGCTGAGAAGGACATGGCTTCCAGCCTCTATGCACCTCAAATCCACCGGGGCACCGGGAGCATATTTGAACGCATTGGTGAGCACCTCGGCCACAATCTGCTGTATTTCAAAGGGGTTCGCGCGAATGAATAATCCATACGGGCCATGTACGCGCAGGTCGACCCCGGCATGTTCGGCGGCCATCCGCTGCCGTTCGCATTCTTCCTCGAGCAGTTCGCGGGCGTCGAAGCTCGTGGCCGTCGGCTCGCTCTCGGGCAACGAGCCGCCAGCTTCTTGTTGTGTTACTCGATGCTCCGCGCTGGCTAACTGCAACACATCATTGAGCATGTCCTCAAGCCGGTCTAATTCCTTATCTACCTGGTCGGCGCCAAGCCGTTCGGATTCCTCTCCCAGCCGGTGACGCAAAAGGTCTATGCGAAGACGCAGCGCGGCGACCGGATTGCGCAGCTGGTGAGATGTTTCGGCGATCAGCATTCGCTGTTGACGCAACGATGCGTCCATTGCGTCGGACATCGTCTGCACCGAGGCCGTCAGCGCCCTTAGCTCCGGAGGGCCCGCCAACGATAGTGGACGCGTTCGCCGAGTTCGGGCTAGTTCCCGAATTTCGTCCTCGAGACGATGCATGGGCCGTAGCATCCATGTGGTTAATCGATCCGCCAAGAGCAGTAGAGCTACTAGGAGCAACAAGGAGATCAGGGCGACCGCGGCCCACGTTCTCAATACTTTGGCGCGGGCCGCCTCCGTGTTGACCTCCATGACCACCGAGCCGAGCACCTGGGCCATATTGCCGTAGGGTCGTGCGATAACCACCGTCGAAGAATCGAAGGGCGTCAACACCGAGATTCCCGTTGTTTCCAGATTCAGGCTGGCGTTACGGACCGCATCGGCGACGGCTGGCTGTGTCGGGTCGATGTCACCCGAGCGTAGGGTTCGCTCCCCGATCGTGATCAGCAGACCCTCATCATAGAGTTGCGAATAATGATCCATGTAGTTTCGCAACATCGTCAGATCCGAAGACTCTTGGGCATGTGAAGCCAGTTGGACGAATCGGTTCACCGAGGTCAGCCTGTTTAATTGCAGGTCTTGGGTGAGGTCACGGCTGGCCTGTTGCAAGACGATCCATCCGACAATTAGCACGATCAGGCTCATCAGTGAGCCTAGGATGCCCAAAACACGGAGCCGCATGGTCAGCTGGCTTCCAGCCGGTAGCCCACCCCGCGCACGTTCACAATCATGCCGGGGACTTCGAGCTTTGCGCGTAGCCCGGTGAGGTGCACGTCCAGCGACCGCGATACGGCCACGAAGGCGTCACCCCAGAGCGCATCTAGGATCTGTTCGCGGGTAACGACCGTGCCGGCATGTCTGGCCAGCAGCGCCAGCAGTTCGTATTCCTTTGCGGTGAGTTTCAGTTCCCGATCGGCCAGTGTGGCAGTTCGGCGTTCCAGATCTAACGACAGCGAACCTACGGTGATGGCCGCGCTTTCGGTACGTGACGTTCGGCTTCGCCGGGCCACCGCCTCAATACGCGCCAAGAGCACGGCCAGCCCAACGGGTTTGGACAAGTAGTCGTCAGCGCCTAGTCGTAGCCCACGCACAATGCTTCGTTCATCATCTCGGGCACTCAGAATTACGATCGGCACCTCGGTGACTTGCCTAAGTTTGCGTAGCACTTCGAGACCATCGATATCTGGCAAGCCAAGATCTAACAAGATCATCTGCGCCTGCTGATGATTTAGCAGGGCGTCGGCTCCCCGCGACAAGCGCTGCACCCGATGCCCTGCGGTGGCGACCGCCTCACAAAGTGCCGCGGCCACGGCGTCGTCGTCTTCGACGATCAATAAATGCACCGACGCTTCCCTCCACAGCAGTGACTAGCCAAAACTCTGTGACCAGTTTCTCATGTTCCGAAAACTTAAGAGAGTGTTAGGACTTTGCCTACGCGTTGGCTATGCCGCAGCTCACACATAGGCTGTTGCTGTTCTTCACGCTTCCGGAGGCCGGTTCGAGACCGGCTACCGCACTGCACCTAGTCAATGGTCGGGTATCCGGCCACACATGAGAGTTATCCCTAAGGAACAAACCCAATGGCGGACAGCATTAAACCCGCAATCGTCAATGAAGACGGCGGTACCCCACCTAAGTGGAAGGTGATCGGCCCAGGACTCGTGGTCGCGGCCACCGGTGTCGGCGCGGCCGATATGGTGGCCACGCTGGTGGCTGGTAATAAGTACGGTTATGCCCTGCTCTGGGCGGTGATCGTCGGCGTGATCATGAAGATCGTGCTGGTGGAAGGCGCCGGTCGCTACTCGTTGGCTACTGGCAAAACCATCTTTGAGGGCTGGCGAACCCTCGGCAAGTGGACCACCTGGTATTTCGGCCCATACATCATCATCTGGGGCTTCGTATACGGTGCCACGGCCATGAGCTCGGCGGCATTGCCCCTTGCCGCCCTGATGCCGGCGGTGGACTTGCGCATCTGGGCGGTGTTGATGGGGCTGGCTGGTTTCACGCTGGTCTGGCTGGGTCGTTATGCCTTCTTCGAAAAGGTAACGGCCGTATTGGTTGGCATCATGTTCGTAACCGTTGTCGGCCTTGCGGTGATTGCGGCGCCAAATCTTCCCGAGATGTTGCGCGGCCTGGTGCCGTTGATCCCAGAGGGCGGCTTGTTCTACACCTTGGCCTTGGCCGGTGGTGTCGGTGGCACCATCACCCTCGCCGCCTATGGTTACTGGCTACGTGAAAAGGGCTGGATTACCCCGAAGTGGATGCGTGTTATGCGCATCGATAATTCGATGGCTTACGTGATGACCGGCATCTTTGTGATCTCGATGCTGATTGTGGGTGCCGAGGTGGTCAGCGCTGCAGGAGTTAGCCTGACCAGCGGCGATCGTGGGTTGCTGGACCTCTCCGATGTGCTGGCCGATCGATACGGACAATTTATCGGCACCGGATTCCTCGTGGGTTTCTGGGCTGCGTCCTTCTCCTCAATTTTGGGTGTCTGGAACGGCGTATCGCTGATGTTCGCCGATTTCTGGGGCCACATGCGCGGCAAGGCAGCCGGACATGCCGATACCTTGGTCGGCGGCAAGTACTTCAAGTTCTACCTGCTGTGGCTGACCTTTCCGCCGATCATTCTGGTGATGCTGGGCAAGCCGGTGGGACTCATCCTTGCCTACGGCGTCCTAGGGTCCCTGTTCATGCCATTCTTGGCGCTGACCCTGCTGGGGCTGCTCAACGGCAAGCGGATCGAAAAGGCCTGGGCGAACAAGTTGCACACCAATATCGCTCTCGGTGTGACCGCACTGCTGTTTATCGCCTTGGGTGTGCAGCAGCTCATCAAGGCGCTCGCCCCGCTACTTGGCGGATAGCAAGTTCGCTCGATCAATGACGACCCACCTGCTCGGGCACCTAGCGTTCAACGCTGGGTGCCCGGTGCATTTTGGGGAATGAAATATGCAAAGTTGCGGGAAATGCGACGACCGCCGGCGGCAAGGAGCCGGGTACCGCTTGTAGCCCGCCTTCTTTCCACAAGATTCGGCAAGCCTTTGGCGGTGCCAACTCAACGGTTTCCATGATGTGCACGGAAAAGAGCGATAGATTGGCAGTCTCGGGATCCCTATCTGGCCACAGGCTCGTACCGGAGCAATTCTGGGCATGTTCATAGAGACCGTCGAAGTCACCTTCGAAGGCAAAGAGTTCGCCGGTATCCTCATACCTGAAGAAGACAGTTCCATTCCCGGCGGCGGGGATGACGGTAGTTTCGCCATAGCCGCCAAAGATGTAATGCATCAGTTCGAAGCGCTCAGTGAAACTTTTCATCCCCGCCCACCTATGTCCCAAACCGCACAGGATTTCTGTTGCGTTCAACCAATGTATCCGGCGACAAGCGAAACCCCCGATGGACCACAGTCAATCGGGGGTTTCTTTTGTGCGCGGAGGGGGACTTGAACCCCCACCCTCTAAGCGAGGACTAGCACCTCAAGCTAGCGCGTCTACCTATTCCGCCACCCGCGCAGGTGACTTGTTGTTTGCGTTGTTATCGCTGGCAACGAAGTAAAACTTTACACGAAAAACCTCACGCTGCAAATTCGGCCTAGTACCCCTCAAATCCCCCGTGATTCCGCGGGAAATCGGCTGTGAGTAGTCGCTATACGAGCAAAATCGGCAGGAAAGTGTCGAGCATCACGCTCATTCTGTAGTTCCAGCACGCTCGCGACGCGCCGGACCTGCGGCAGTCCGCTGGCAACCGTCAGTTCGGGAGCTCCCTCGCGAGTCGGCCGCGCAATTCGGTGCTGTCTATGGAGCGTAAACTTTTTATGCAACCGTCCACCACCGCTACGGAGTATTCATGCGCATCGCCATGCTGTCCCTGCACACCTCGCCGGTGTCTCAGCCAGGGACCGGGGACGCAGGCGGAATGAATGTGTACGTGTTGCAGCTCGCCATGGCGCTAGCGGGTATGGGACATGAGGTCCATATGGTGACCCGCGGCGCCGGCACGGCACAGGTGCAAGACGTTGCCGCCAATCTGTGGCATCACGAAGTACCTATTCGCCCCGGACAGGAGCTCAGCAAGGAGCAACTCGCTGATGTATTAGAAGAGGCCGCCGAGGCCATAGCCACGCATTTTGACGGGCGGTTCGCTTCGGGACAGGGCTTCGACGTGCTCCATGCCCATTATTGGCTTTCTGGGCGTGTTGCCGAGTCCTTGCGCAGCCACTGGGGCACACCCTTCGCGCTGACGCTACACACCAGTGCCGCAGTGAAAATGCACGAGTCGAACCTTCCCGAGGCACCCGAACGCCTCGAGGCAGAACGCCAGCTACTTGCCCGGGCCGATGCCGTCATTGCCAATACACCGGTCGAGGCAGACCAGCTGGTGCGCTACTACGCGGTGGACGAAGCCAAGTTGTCTGTAATTACCCCGGGCGTGGACCATGTACGGTTCAATCCTGCAGCGCAAGCGGGGCACGTCAGTGCTCCCGAAGGGTCAGACCTGCATGTGGTGTATGCCGGGCGCATGCAAAAACTCAAGGGCCCGCATATTTTGTTGCAGGCACTAGCCAAGGCACGGCAAAAGCGTCCGGATCTACGGTTGACCGCCCAACTTATTGGGGCGAATTCGGGGGCCGACGCCTACGACGTCCCCGGAATGGTGCAGCAGCTCGACCTTGAGGACGTTGTAGAACTTTGCGCCCCTTGTCCCCCGGAAGTACTGGCGGCTTACTTCGCTGCAGCCGACATAGTAGCGGTGCCATCGCTCTCCGAGACATTTGGCCTAGTCGCGGCCGAGGCACAAGCCTGTGGCACTCCGGTGTTGGCTAATCGCGTAGGCGGGCTCTCCCATGCGGTCATCGACCGTCATACCGGCTGGCTAATTGAAGCCGAGGAACGGGTGAAATCGTGGGCCACGGCGCTCATCCGGCTAGCCGAAAACCCGCAGGCCATTGAGCGCGCCTCCGAGGCCGCGATAGCTCATGCACGGAGCTTAACGTGGACCGCGGCCGCCGAACACACGCTGAACTGTTATCAGCAATTGTTGTGCCCGACGGCCGGTCGGTGTCAGTAACGTCTAGGACTCGCGCTCTAAAACCAACTCAAAGTGTGGCTTGCCGCGTCGCGAGTTCCAGGCCGAAACGCGATACCCATTAGCCTGCGGCTCGAAGGCTAGGTCCACGGAGCCGGGCAGTAGCACCGGAGTTTTGAAGTCGATGTGCCACCGGTAGCTACCCGCCTGCGGTTCAATTCCTGCCAAGGCACGGGCGCCCAGATAGATGCCATGGGCGATCGCCCGTGGCATACCCAAGGCCTTCGCGCTGAGCCCACTGAGGTGAATGGGGTTGAAGTCCCCGGATACTTTCGCCCAGCGGCGCCCGGTGCCGGCATCCAACTTCCAATGTGCGGTGCGCCGCGGGGTGTCCGTCGCTGACTCGGGGGCTTCCGATACCTTAGGCGCGGCGACTCCGGGCAGCGAAACGCCCTTGGCTAGGAAGACATGTCGCATCTCCATGCGGGTGCTGGAGCCAACCAGGATCTCGACCACTAGTTCGCAGCTTGTGCCCTTGCGATGCGCGGCCAAGTTCTCTGCTCGCACCTGCACGTCGAAGCTTTCTGCGGCATCAAGTGGCTCAGCGACACTGATCTGGCTTGAAAGGTGGATCATGCCCAGCAACGGCAACGGGAAGTCATCGCGTGCCATCAGCGACATCGCCAGTGGAAAGACCTGGGTATGTACGAACAGGCTGGGCAAGATATCGTTATTCGGTGCACCCGTCGCCTGGCAGTAGGCGTCGAGTGCCGCCCGGTCCACGATTGCCCCGGAGTAAACCAGCGTGGTCTGCGGCAAAATCGTTGCCTTGGGCTTGCGCCCGATGGTTCGTAGCGCGCGGGCATAGACTCCGCCGAGGCCCGGTATTTCGGTCACGAGTTGGGCTTCCATTAGGCGCCCACCAACGACTGTCCACATACCCGCAAGGTTTGCCCGTTGAGACCGGCGGCAGCATCCGATCCGAGGAAGGCAATGGCTTCGGCCACGTCCTGCGGCAAGCCGCCCTGCATGAGTGAAGGCAGAACCAGCCGGGCGACGGTTCGGGTGCCCAACGGGATCTTCGCGGTCATTTCCGTTTCAATGAAGCCTGGGGCCACCGCGGCGATGGAGCCGCCGCTTTCGGCGAAACGCTCGGCGCTGGCACGCACCATGCCAATGACTCCGCCCTTGCTGGCCGCGTAGTTGCTCTGCCCGCGGTTGCCGGCAATGCCCGAGGTTGAAGCGAGCGAAACCACTCGCAGGCCCGGCAGGTCAGCAGCCAGGAAGGCCTCGTTCATGCGCAACTGGCTGGCGATGTTCACGGCAATCACCGAATCCCAGCGCGCCTGATCCATATTGGCCAGCAGCTTATCGCGAGTGATACCGGCATTGTGGACCACCAAGTCGAGATGACCGTAACGATTCACCGCGTGGTCGATGATGCGCTGCCCGGCATCGGCGGCGGTGACATCCAACTGCAATGTCGTTCCGTGCACCTCATTGGCCACCGCGGCTAGTGCCTCTCCGGCCGCTGGCATATCCACGAGGACGACCTGCGCACCGTCGCGGTGCAGCACGCGGGCAATTGCGGCGCCGATGCCGCGGGCGGCACCGGTAACGACGGCAACCTTGCCGACCAACGGGCGTTCCGGATCTGCAGGTAGCGAACCCTCGTCGTTGCGTACGGTCAGGAACTGGCCATCGACGTAGGCGCTGCGGCCGGAGAAGAAAAAGCGTAGGGCCCCCAAGGCACTTGGGCTGGTCACCGTGGTGTCCTCGGCCAGCAGCACGCCATTGGCGGTGGCGCCGCCGCGCATTTCACGGCCCAGCGATCGCATGGCACCGTCAATACCTTGGCGGACTGCCGCGACGGCCGGCTCATCGTGGGCCAGCGCCGGCCGTGAAACCGACACCAGACGGCCGCCGGGCAACAACTGACGGAGTGCGCCACCGGCGGTGAGCATCACCTCGCCGAGCTGTTCCGGGTGGGTTAGCTCATCGAGCAACAGCAGGATGCCGCCGAGCTTATCGCCCTGTGCGTCGTGACGGCGCACATCGATCCCCCAGGAGGTCAGCTCGTCGGAGAGTTGTTGCGCGCGTGCGCTGGCGCCAAGGACCAATAGCGGTCCGGGCAACAGTGTGCCGCCCGGTTCGTAGCGACGCAAGCGTGGCGGGCGTGGCAGGCCAAGTAGTTTGGCAACCTTTTTGGTGTAGCCGGTGTTGACCAGTTCGAGGTACTTGTCAGCCATGTTTAGCGTGCCTCCACAATCGCGACGACACCTTGGCCACCGGCGGCACAAACGGAAATCAGTGCCCGGCCCGAGCCCTTTTCATGAAGCATCTTCGCGGTGCTGGCCACGATACGACCACCGGTAGCCGCGAACGGGTGCCCGGCGGCCAGCGAAGAACCATTGACGTTGAGCTTGCTACGGTCGATAGCGCCCAGCGGCGCCTCGAGCCCGAGCTTCTCGCGGCAGAACTGCTCGTCTTCCCACGCGGCCAGGGTCGAGAGCACGGTGCCTGCAAAGGCCTCATGGATCTCGTAGAAGTCGAAGTCCTGCAAGGTCAGCCCGTTGCGCTCGAGCAGGCGTGCGGTGGCGTAGGCCGGGGCCATCAGGAGGCCTTCGGCTCCATGCACAAAGTCCACGGCGGCGGCTTCGAAGTCGACGAAATTCGCCAGCATCGGCAGATCATTGGCCTCGGCAAATTCTTCGCTACCGAGCAGCACGGTCGAGGCGCCGTCGGTCAGAGGGGTGGAGTTACCAGCGGACATAGTGGCCCGCTCCCCCAGTGACTTGCCGAAGGCCGGCTTGAGCTTACCCAGTTTCTCCAGCGAGGAGTCCGGGCGCAGATTGTTGTCGCGGCTCAGTCCGCGGAAGGGCGTGATCAGGTCGTCGAAGAACCCGCGCTCATAGGCGGCGGCTAGGTTCTGGTGGCTGGCCAATGCCAGTTCGTCCTGTGCGGTACGGGTGATCCCCCAGGCCTCGGTGGTGAGCGCCTGATGCTCGCCCATGGATAGCCCAGTGCGTGGTTCGCCGGTGCCCGGTGCGCTAGGAGCTAGGTGGGCCGGGCGCAGCTTGCTTAGGGCGCTGAGCTTGTCCTTGGTGCTGCGGGCGCGAGCGAGTTCGAGCAAAATGCGACGCAGCGGTTCTGAAACGGCGATCGGAGCATCCGAGGTGGTGTCCACGCCGCCGCCGATGGCGGAATCAAGCTGGCCGAGTTTGATCTTGTTGGCCAGTGATCCGATGGACTCCATGCCGGTAGCGCAGGCCATCTGAACGTCATAGGCCGGCGTTGCTGGATCCAGCGAGCTACCCAGTACGCATTCGCGAATCAGGTTGAAGTCTTTGGAGTGTTTCAGCACCGCACCGCCGGAGACGGCGCCGATGCGCTGGCCTTGCAGTCCGAAGCGGGCGATGAGCCCTTCGAGTGCTGCGGTAAACATGTCCTGGTTCGAGGCGTTGGTGTAAGCGGTGTTGGCACGGGCGAAGGGAATGCGATTGCCACCGATGATGACGGCTTGGCGTGGCGCGGCAGTTGCCATGAAGCTACTCCTGAGAAGTTCGAACTGTGGGGTGTATTACTGTAACCAAGAGTACATGATACTCTGAGTAACGTGAAGAACGTCACCCCTATGAATGATGTCACCGAGGACGGACGCGCCGCGCGCTGGCAGAACCACCGCACCGAGCGCCGCACCGAACTGTTGACGCTGGCCCGTAAAGCCGTGCATCAGCTCGGCCCGGGGGCATCCATGGAGGAAATCGCCTCGCATGCGCAGACCTCTAAGCCGGTGTATTACCGATACTTCGGGGACAAGGAAGGACTGCGCCGAGCCCTCGGCGCCATGGTGATCACGGACTTTCGGCACCGGGTCATTGACGCCGCGCTGGCCAAGGACGACGAGCGAGCCGCCCTGCGCGCCATGGTCGGCGCCTACCTGGAATTGGCCCAACGCAGCCCCAACCTCTACTACTTCGTCACCAGCGGAGACCTCGAAGCAACAACAAGCAGCGAGGAAGAAAGCCCCTCGGCAGCGCTGAACGCCTTCTTCACCGAGATCACCGCGCTAATGACCGACCGGCTATCCAGCTATCTGCACGAGGCCGGTTCCAGCGACCCGCACGCAGTCTCGCTCTGGCCGCGTGCCGCGCTGGGCATGGTGCGAGCCGCGGGAGAATCCTGGCTGAGCCAACCCGAAGGCCCAAACAAGCCGCCGCTAGATGAACTGGCCGACGCACTCACGACCTGGCTGATCAACGGCATCGCTGCCGCAACGCATTGAACAACGAAAGGGAGTCATATCCATGAGCACCAACCGCATCGACGTCGCCGCGCTCGGTCAACAGTTACTGGGCGATTATGCGGAGATCCGCACCGCCTCACGCGCCCGCGCCGCCCGCCCAGAGCTGCAACGCGACCCCGCGCTGGGCATGGACGAGCACCGCGAACGCGTCTTGGCACAGTTGAAAATCCTCGTGGATGAGCAGGCCGTACAGCGCGCATTCCCGAAAACCTATGGCGGACATGACGATCACGGCGGATCCTTGGCAGCCTTCGAGGAACTGGTTGCCGCCGACCCGTCACTGCAGATCAAGGCCGGCGTGCAGTGGGGACTCTTTGCCGGGGCGATCTTGCACCTCGGCACCGAGGAGCACCACGCCAAGTGGCTGCCGGATGCGATGGACCTAACCGTTCCCGGAGCCTTTGCGATGACCGAGATCGGTCACGGTTCGGATGTTGCGGCCGTTGCGACCACTGCCACCTACGACAAGGACACCGAAGAGTTCGTCATTCACACCCCCTTTCGCGCGGCGTGGAAAGAGTTCCTTGGCAATGCAGGATTGCATGGCACCGCTGCCACCGTCTTCGCCCAGCTGATCACCAATGGTGTGAATCACGGGGTGCACTGCTTCTACGTGCCGATCCGTGACGAGAACGGCCAGTTCCTCCCCGGCGTGGGCGGCGAGGACGACGGGCTAAAGGGCGGGCTCAACGGAATCGATAACGGCCGGCTGCACTTTGACCACGTCCGCGTGCCGCGCACCAATCTGCTTAACCGCTACGGCGATGTGGCCGCGGACGGCAGCTACTCCTCCCCGATCGCGTCGCCGGGCCGTCGCTTCTTCACCATGCTCGGAACGCTCGTTCAGGGCCGTGTTTCCTTGGATGGGGCGGCGACCAACGCCTCGAAGATTGCGCTGCAGATCGCGGTGAGCTACGCCAACCAGCGGCGCCAGTTCACCAGCGTGTCGGAGACCGAAGAGACCACGCTCTTGGATTATCAGCGCCACCAGCGTCGCCTCCTGCCACGCCTAGCCCGCACCTATGCGGCAAGCTTCGCGCACGATGGTCTGCTCGAGAAATTCGATGCCGTCTTCTCCGGCCGCGCCGACTCCGATGACGACCGTCAAGATCTCGAAACCTTGGCCGCTGCGCTGAAGCCGCTCAGTACCTGGGATGCCCTCGACACGCTGCAGGAATCTCGTGAGGCCTGTGGTGGCTCGGGCTTTATCGCCAAGAACCGCTTCACCCAGCTCTACCAGGACCTCGATGTGTATGTGACCTTTGAGGGCGATAACAACGTCCTGTTGCAGCTGGTCGGCAAGCGTCTACTCACCGATTACGCCTCGGGTTTCCGCAAGCTGGATACCGGCGCGATGGCCATGTATGTGGCCAAGCAGGTCGGCACCGCCGCGCTACACCGCTCCGGTTTGCGTTCGGTGGTGCAGTCCGTGGTCGATGTCTCCGACGAACGCAAGAGCGCCAACTACTTCAAGGATTCGCAGAATCAGCGCGAGCTGCTCACCGGACGCATTAATGCGCTGGTGGCAGAGGTCGCCGGCAATCTCCGCGCGGCCGGTAAGGACAAGGTCAAGACCGCACAGGCGTTCAACGAAAATCAGGACACCCTGATCGCCGCTGCGCGCACCCACGGCGAACTGTTGCGTTTCGAAGCCTTCACCGAAGCTCTGGAGCAAGTCAGCGACGAAACCACCCGTGAGGTGCTGACCTGGCTGCGCGACGTGTTTGTGCTGTGCGTGATCGAACAGGATTTGGGCTGGTACCTGGCCAACGGCTGGCTTTCGATGCAGCGTGCACGTACGCTTCCCGAGTACATCAACCGCCTGCTGGCCCGCCTCCGTCCGCACGCCCAGGATCTGGTCGACGCCTTCGGATATACCCAGGATCACCTGCGTGCCGATATTTCCAGCGGTATCGAGGCCGAGCGTCAGGAAGAGGCCATGGCCTACTTCGCGGCATTGCGGGCTAGCGATCAGGCCCCAATCAGCGAAAAATCGCTACTGAAAAAGACCAAGGCCGCGGCTACCGCCTAGGCCTGGAGCGGTTCCTGAACGGAACCACCTAGGGCCATTGGTGGCCCTGAACTCAACATAGCCGGCGGCGGCACGAAGCATGGGACCCATGCTTGGTGCCGCCGCCGGTGGTTTGCGTCGAGGGCTACGTACGACGCTGGTTCTGCTACGAGAGGTCTTCGGCCTTGACCGCGGCACGAACCTCGACCTTTGGAGCCTGGTGTTCACCGGCGGATGCCAAGCGTTGCACTTCCAGAAGGCGAGGGTTCTCCCCTTCGGCACTGTTCAGAATCCAGGGCCCGATCATCAGATAGCGCCCGTCGTTCTCCGCGGCGGTCACAACACCGGTGACTACGAAGCGCCCGTAAGGGTCCTGCTCGATGCTGGTAGCCACCAAGTCCCCGTGGGAAATTTCGGATACCGGACATGCGGTCGCTTCCAGGGCACCGTCGTAGTCGGCTGGGAAGGCCCGCACCTCCTTATCGGGGCTGCGCTGTAGCTGCTTATCCTCGCCCACCTTCACGCTTTTAGGCACGCCGGCCAACGGCTGGCCGCCCACCATCAATTCGTCGGCGAAGCTGCAATGCACGGTGCCGGTCACCAGATAGTGGCCATAGCGTGCCGATTTATACAGCACGGAGACCACATCACCGGCGGAGACCTCGCTCAAAGCGGTTTTCATGCCCGCCACGTCACGCTTTGAGGGGCCTTTAAGAAATTCCTCTACCGTCATCATGCTCTTTCCATCGTTGAATCTGTTTCCTTAAACCCTATGCCATGCACGGGTCTTGAAGCCGGAGGGAAACCCGGACCCAGCGCTGGCACCACCCTGTTCTACCGTGGACCCAAGAGCGCATGAGTTTGGCAGGAAATACCTTGGCAACAAACTGTCAAAGAACCATTTCACAGCTAAGCTGTAAGGGTGGACACACTTGAACGCTACAGCCCTAACGAGAACCTGACCCGCGACGAGGCCGCCTGGCGCGCGGCCCAGGTCACCCTGCAGAGCATCCAGGTCACCCTCGATGTCAGCAACGCCGCCGAGCGCGAGGCAACGAGCTTCGCCAGCGAATCGGTGCTCGAATTCGACAGTGCAAGCACCGAAACCTTCATCGACTTCATCCACGAATCCGTCGACTCCATCTGGCTCAACGACGAGCCGGTGAATGTCGCCGACGCGGTCCTCGACGCCCGGATCTACCTCACCGGCCTGAACCTAGGCCGCAATACCGTGCGCATTCACGGCCGGGCACTGTACTCCCGCTCCGGTGAGGGACTGCACCGATTCGTAGACCCCAGCGATGCCCAAACGTACCTTTACACCCAGTTCGAGCCCTCGGAAGCGCGACGCGTCTTTGCCTGCTTTGAACAGCCCGACATTAAAGGCTCGTACAGCTTCACGCTACGCGGACCCGCCGACTGGCATCTGGCCAGTAACCAACCGGTGGTCGATACCGAGGTGCACGAGGACGGCACCAAGACCGTGCGTTGCGCACCGACTCCCCCGATTTCCAGCTACATTACCGCCGTGCTGGCCGGCCCGTACCATGTGGTCCGCGACGTGCACGAGCAACAATTAGCGGGTCAGGATGAGCCACTGCGCATCGAACTGGCCGCGACCTGCCGCGCCTCGCTCGCCGATGATTTCGACGGCGAACAGATTCTCGAGCTGACTAAACAGGGGCTACGCTACTTCCACGAACTATTCGATTACCCCTACCCGTGGGGTAAGTACGACTCGGCCTTCGTCCCCGAATATAACCTCGGCGCGATGGAAAACCCGGGGCTGGTGACCTTCACCGAACGCTACGTGTTCACCTCGGCGGCCACCGAGGCGCAGCATGAACAACGCGCCAATACGATCATGCACGAGATGGCGCACATGTGGTTCGGCGACCTCGTCACCATGAAGTGGTGGGATGATCTGTGGCTGAAAGAATCCTTTGCGGATTACATCGGCACGCTGGCCGTCGACGAAGGCACCGCCTTCAGCACTGCATGGACCACCTTCGCCGCCCGTCGAAAAGCCTGGGCCTATGTGGCCGACCAGATGCCCACCACGCACCCAATCGTGGCGGACATTGTGGATCTGCAAGCCGCGGATCAAAATTTCGACGGGATCACCTACGCCAAGGGCGCCAGCGTGCTCAAGCAGCTCGCGGCCTACGTGGGCCAGGACGCTTTCCGTGAGGCCGCCCGGGCTTACTTTGTGGCCCATGCCTTTTCCAACACCACGCTGGATGACTTCCTGATCGCACTGGAAGAGGCCAGCGGACGCGACATGCGCGCTTGGGCTCAAGCGTGGCTGATGACCTCCGGGGTACCGAGACTGCGCGTAGAGCTTCGCACCACGGACGACGGAATCGTCAGCGAGGCGCGCCTGGTTCAGGAGGGCACCGACCCGTTGACCGGCGAGCCAATTGTGCGCCCGCATGTGTTGAGCGTCGGTAGCTACAACCTGCGCGAAGGTGCCCTGGAACGTACCACCAGCCATCGTGTGGAGCTTGTCGGCGAGCACGTTGAGCTGGATTTCCTCATCGGGCAACCCGCTCCAGATCTGGTATTGCCCAACGACGGGGATGAAACCTACGCACTGATCGACTTTGATGACCGGTCGCTGGCGACACTCTTGGAGCATCTTGGCCAGCTCACCGATTCGCTGCCGCGAGCCACCTGCTGGGCTTCGCTCTGGGATGCGGTTCGCGGGGCCCGGCTCAGCGCCGATCGCTACCTTGAGGCCATCTTGCGCCATGGCGATCGGATCGGGGACGCCGGAGTATTCGGCTTCTTGCTCGACCAGCTGCTGGCCTCCCTCAACCAGTATTTGGCCGCCGAGCACCGCGAGGCAGCCTGCGATGAGGCCGCCGCGGTGCTCACCACCTGGCTGACCCGCTTCGAGGCCAACGGTGACCAGCAGATTCTGACCGCACGCACGCTGGCACGCCTGGCCCGCGGCGCGGTGGCCACGGAAGTCATCGAGGAACTAATGACAGACTCTTCGAACCGCTTCGGGCTCGACGTTGATGAGCAGTTGCGCTGGCTGTGCTGGCAAGCTTTGGCAGCCTCGGGCCGCTTGGACGCGGCAGCCGAGGAACGCATGCGCGCGGATTTGGCCGCAAAGCCCAGCGCCGTGGCGGAAAATTCGCTGCGCACCGCACTGGCCGCACGGCCAGAACCTGAGGTGAAGTCCGTTGCCTTCCATCAGGTACTCGAGGCCGCAGACGCTTCCGGTCCGCTCTCCAACGATGCGCTCTCGGCCATTGCCGAGGGATTTTCCATGGGTTCGGCCGAATTGCTCGCTCCCTTTGAGACGACCTACTGGCAGTCTATTGCGCAGGTGTTCGACTCGATGAGCATGGAATTTGCCACCCGCGTGATTCGCGGGCTGTTCCCGCGGTATCAGCAACTGCAGACGCCGGTGGAATTGGATCCTTCGGTCATTGCTCTCAATGCCTGGCTTGAGGCACACCCACAGGCCCCGAAGGCCCTGGTTCGGATTCTGTTGGAGGAACGCGACGGGTTGCTGCGCCGTCTGCGCGCCCAAGAACTCTCGGCACGCGTGGCGCTCAAGGGTTAGCTCACCCATTAAGTACAAGTGCGGGCCTTGACCGAAAACTTCGGTCAAGGCCCGCACGTGTAACTACCGCCGGGTTAGGGCACCCGGGCGGTCCACTGTTCGGTGAGGAATTTGCTGGCCGCCAGTTCACGGGCTTCCTGCCGGGTCGCCTCGTCGAGGGTGGCCACGGTGGCTCCGGTGCGCTCTATGAAGGTGCGCACCATGGTGTCGATAATTTCGCTGCGACTGCGCTGAGTCTGGGATTTCAGCGGATCCACCCGCTTAACCGCCGAGGCAATGCCCTTATCGGATAGCTTCTCCCGACCGATGCGCAGAACCTGGGACATCTTCTGGGCGTCGATGTCGTAGCTCATCGTCACGTGATGCAAAAGCCCACCGTTAGCCAATCGTTTCTGTGCCGCCCCACCGATCTTCCCTGCGTCGGTGGCGATATCGTTGAGCGGCTTGTAATGCGCGCTGATGCCCAATTCGGCCAAGGCTTGCATCACCCAAGCGTCAAGGTACGGATAGGAATCGGCAAAGCTCATGCCGTCGACCAAAGAATCCGGCGTATACAACGCATAGGTGATGCAGTTACCGGCTTCCATAAACATGGCCCCGCCGCCGGAAATGCGCCGCAGTACGCGTAGCCCATGCGCATTGGCTTGTTCCATGTCGACCTCGTTGGCCAGCGACTGGAAGGAGCCGATGATGACCGCGGACTGGTCCCAGTCCCAAAAGCGCAGCGTGGGCTTACGTTTTCCGGCCGCGACCTGCCGGGTGAGAATCTCATCGAGCGCTGGTTGTTCGGCAACCGGAATGATCTGCGGGGGCAGAACCTCCCAGTCGTGGTCGGTCCAGCTTGTCGCATGCCCTAGGGCCCGGCGGGTTACTCGGGCGATGGCCTCGGCATCGAACCCGAACATCACCGCCCCTTCACGCAGGCCGGAGGTCACTGCCTCCCGAATGGCGCTGTGTGTAGCCGAGGTGGGCAGTCCCACCAGTGCCCGGTTCAGATCGTCCAGCGCCTCATCGGGCTCTAGGAAGAAGTCCCCGTTAACGGATGCATGGGTAATGATTCCCTGTTCGGAGACCAGATCCACGACCACCAGCTTGCCGCCAACGACCTTGTATTCACCGTGATGCTGCATACCTCTATCCTAGTCCGGCCCGAGACGCGCATTAAAATGCCATTGGCGCGCCCCGCGAACGGGACGCGCCAATGGCGGTACAACTTGTGGGGACGAGAAGACTACTTCTTGCCGCCGAAGCCCTTGAAGCGGGCGTTGAAGCGCTCGACACGACCGGCGGTGTCCATGATGCGCTGCTTACCGGTGTAGAACGGGTGCGATGCGGCCGAGATTTCGACGTCGATCACCGGGTAGGTGTTGCCGTCCTCCCACTCGATGGTCTTGTCGCTGGTAGCGGTCGAACGGGTCAGGATCTTCTCGCCGGATGCGAGGTCATTGAAAACGACGAAGTCGTAATTCGGGTGGATATCAGCCTTCATAGCCTTATGTCCTTAGGTGTCAGGCCCCTGGATTTTGCCAGTGGCCGCGTACTCGGAAAATGTTGCCGTGGCGCACAAAGGTTTCCCGCGGGCGACACAGACATTCCATGCTATCGCATTGCGCCCGCTTCAGCGAACCGGACCCGCCCCCAAGGACGTGGTCGTAGGCTGGCCAATTAGATCGAAACCCGCTCCCCATCCGCGCGCCGGCGGATCAAATCCCCGGTGAGATCCTCGATGCGCGCGGCCCCCATTAGTTGCATGGTGACCTCGATCTCCTTCGCCAGAAGTTCAATGGCACGACTCACCCCTTCTTCGCCGCCGGCCATGAGGCCATACAGGTAGGCGCGGCCGATGAGCACGAAGTCAGCGCCAGCACAGAGCGCAGCAACAATATCGGCTCCCGACATGATGCCCGAATCTAGGATGAATCTCAATGAAGTTGTCAAGCGGCAGACGCCGTAGTTGAGGCCAGGCCATGACCGAACACAGTATGGTCACGCAGCATCGCCCAGAGCACGTTCAGACGTCTGCGGGCCAGTGCGAGAACCGCCTGCTTGTGGTTCTTTCCCGAAGCGCGTTTGCGTTCGTAGTACGCCTTGGAGATCGGGCAACACTTTGCCGCGACTTGGGCAGCGAGGAAGCAGGCGCGCAGCAGCCTGCGGTCATAACGCTTCGGCCTGTGGTGATTGCCGCTGATCCGGCCCGAGTCCCTCGGGGCCGGGGCCAGGCCGGCCACACCGGCCAGGCGATCCGCGCTATCGAACTGGGTGATCGAGCCCCCGACGGCCGCGAGGAACTCGGAGGCCAGCAGAGGCCCGAACCCAGGCATCGAGAGCAGGACCTCCGCATCGGTATGCTGCCTGAACCGGGTTTCGATCTGCCGATCCAGATCATCGATGTCCTCATGCAGGCGCAGGATCTCTGTGGCCAGCCGGGACACGATCTTCGCCCCGGCCTCCTGGCCGGGCACCGTAGTATGCTGCATCTTCGCCGCCGCCACCGCACGTTCGGCCGTGTTGGCTGCGCTACGCGCCCCCTGGTTGCGCAGCCACGTCGTCAAGCGTTTCTCACCAAGTCGGCGGATCGCCTCCGGGGTCTGGTAGCCCGTCAACAGCGTCAGTGCAGCCTTGGATTTAGCGTAGTCAAAAGCCCGCTCCAAACCGGGGAAGAACTCCAACAACGTGGCTCGCATCCTGTTGATCGCCCGGGTACGGTCGGTGACCAGATCGGTGCGGTGCGCGGTCAACAAGCGCAGATCCGTGGCGATGTCATCGCTCAGCCGTACCGGGGTCAGATCCCGGCGCATGCGGGCTTGGTCGGCGATAATTCCGGCGTCTTTCGCGTCGGTTTTCCCATCACCCCGGTACGTGCGGGCCGCGTTGAACACGGTGCGTCCCGGGATATAGAGCAGGGTTTGGTCATGAGCGTGCATCAACGCGATCAGCAAGGCAGCACCGCCGCGGTTCAGGTCGGTGGCCCAGGTGACCGCGTCGCCGTCGGCCAGTTCATTGACTTCTGCGATGATCTCGAGGATGAGGGTTTCATCGTTGCTGAATTTCTTCGAGATCAGGCGTTTGCCCTCGGTGTCGATAGCTACGAGGTGGTGATTGGTCTTGCCGGCATCGATACCGGCCCACAGTCGCGGCATGATTAGTGTCCTTCCGTTGCCCGGTGGGTCACTCCGTGATCAACAGCCGCGCCGTCATGTCATTACACAGCGATTGGTTCGCATCTCTCAATCAGCGGTCGAGCCGTTGCGGGATGCTGGGCGGCCAATCATCCTTGCCCATGCACTTGGCGGGTGGCACATGAAAGCCATACCCAGCATCCCCGGAGTGTTCAGGAACTTACCAGCGCTCCTAATCCACATACAAGAAAGGTAATGATCTCCATGTCTTGACCAACTTCGGCACGAACCTCACTCAGGGCTTCGAAGGCCACCGGTGCGCGATCCAGTTGACGACCGCCATGGTTGGACACCACCAGACCGTTGGCGCCGGCGGCCTGCGATTTAGCCGCGTCTTCGGCGGTGAGCACTCCCTTGACGAACAGCGGCCCGTCCCATAGCTCCCGAATCCAGCGCAGGTCCTCGAAATCCAGTGACGAATCGAACATGGAATTGATGATGGTCGGAAGGTCCGCCGCGGAGTCCGAGAGTGAAGCGAACTTCAATGAATCTGTGGTGAGGAAGTTGTACCACCATTCCGGACGATATGAGGCGTCAAGCAGGGTCTTCAACGTCAGTTCGGGTGGGATCTTCATCCCGTTACGGGTATCGCGCAGACGCTGGCCCGCCACAGGCGTATCGACGGTAACCAGAAGATTCGTGTATCCGGCCGTGGCCGCCCGTTCGAGCAATGCCTTGGACTTGGCGCGGTCCTTCCAGAGATAAAGCTGAAACCACTTGTGGCCCTGTGGAGCAGCCTCGGCGACCTCCTCGACGGAACGCGTTCCCATGGTCGACAGACTGAAGGGAATCCCAGCCCGCTGCGCGGCACGCACGCCGCCAATCTCACCCTCCGAATGCATGAAACGGGTGAATCCCGTCGGGGCGATTCCAAAAGGTAGGTTGCTGCGCACGCCGGCAATGCTCGTGGACATATCCGAATGGGCTGTCCCGTGCAGAATCCGGGGAATTAATTCCACTGCGTCGAAGACCTGCCGCGCTCGCTGCGCCGTGATTTCCCGGCCTGCAGCCCCGTCCACATAGTCAAAGGCGGCCTTGGGCGTGCGCCGCTTGGCAATGCTCCGCAAATCCCACAGATCGGCGGCCGCAGCCAGCCGTGCCGAACGTCGGTTCAGGGACGGTGTCTTGAACCTCATGAGTTTCAACAACTCGGGTACATCCGGCATCTGGCGCTTGAGGTGAGACATGCACGCTCCTTATTTCTTAGTCGCTCGCGACCAACACGTGCTTCCGGTGAGGTCGGCATGCCAAAGCCTCACGAATTTGGCCCGTGGACTAATCCGCCCAAAACCGCATACCACTCGTTGCGTCGGATCGCTACCGGCCTAACACAAGTCAGATGGCCGCATGCTTCCGATGCTACCGAACCTTGTCGTGAGAAGAGGGCTTGCGACCATGGATAAGCTTCAGCCGTTCGCGGACGGTAACGACCACGCTGGCTCCGCTTTGGTTGGAACGCTGCTCAGGACCGAGGGCCTGACAGAAAAGTCAGGACCAGAGTAACTTCAGGCCTACCTATGCCCGGACAACCGGCTACGTCGACTCACTTGACTCAGACGGGCAAGAAGAAATCTAACCGGTTGTTGGCATGTTCGCCGAGTTCCCAAAACGCCACATGCGGGAATGGAGCATATGTCCGACTCCGTCACGCGCGAGCGAGGCATCAGTTGCCTGACGCCTTCGGCCCACTAAATGTGCCGTACGCCAAAATAGGGCCTTCGGCCAGCCTCAAGCCACCAAGCCACGGGACAGTCATCGCCCGGCGAGCTTGCGAAAGGGCCAGATGTTAATCTCAGGACATGGACGCCGCCGTTCCCTCGTATCGGAAAGGCAATGCGACCACTCGCGTGCCCGACTTTGGCCGACGTATTCAGTTGCATTCGGCCACTGGTGGACGCCTCTTCCGCATTAGCTACTGCGGAACCATCTGACGAGACATGAACATCGGCGACCAGTCCCCCGCGCTGGTCTTGGCTCGCACCATCGACACCGGCGAAACTCTCTCGATTTTTGATGAGGATGCCGCGGGTACGACGCCATGTTCGTGGATACTTTCGATCCAGGCGCACTCGACAGGCGGACTGCCGAGCATCCACTGGTGATCGACGCCGAGAGCTGCTTCGAAATCGAGCTCGAGCTTTTCGATAATATCGATTGGGATGAGGAAGGGCAGGGCCTGCTCGATCAGCAGGGCGAGCTTCACCTTCAGTCTGGCGAACTCAACGACCCGGCCCGGCTCCACGCCGACGGGTTCGACGCCATCAGTCTCGACGGAACACACCATGAGATTGCCAGCGAGAAACTCGGGTGAGCAACCTCTCCGACGAGGTCAAGGCACTAGCATCGTGTCGCGATGTCGATATCAGAAATGTCCTTCTGCGCACCGGGCTTCAGCAAGGACCGGATCACAAATACCAATAAGCGATGGCGCTGGCAGCGCCCACATTGAGTGAAAACACCTCTCGGTGCATCGGAATCATCACGGTACCGATCACGCATCCCGTGCTACTCGTTGTCCAGAATCATCGCCACCCTGCCCCTCCGCGATTTGGATCTGGCCGCGCAATGGCGTCAAGGCGAGGCTGCGGAACGCACGCCGCTACGGGATCTCACTCGAGGCACACTCACGGCAGATCGAAGACGGTTCTCACGGGGAGCCGCGCATTGTACAGATGCCGGGGATCAACGCGCATGAGCATCAACAGGACCGGACCAAGCCGGGTTCGGTGTCCGAACACAGGATTGCACCCTAGGCGTTCGGTGTACTGACTACCTACGGGCACCCCATGACTACTACCGCAGTATCTTCGTCTTTCTGGGTCAGCCGCGCGACTCCCGACAAAGCAGGCTCCGTCCCGTTGTGGGCCAGGTCCACTAGGCGCTCCAAAGTGGCGGATCAACTTAGCCTTAGACAACGAGAAGACAAGCACGCACGCGGACCCTCTCGGCGAATTGGTTAGGTTGAGGGCGGTGGCACGAATCGGCCTAGTGCGAGCTAATAAGACACAGGGAGGTGGCACTACAACTCGTAGCGCAAGTACCTCCCTTCTCCAAGGTCTTCGAAGGGCCGCCACCCGACGCATGCTCATCGAGTATCATCCGATACTGCTGGACGCGTCCGTTTGGCCAGATGGTGGTGACGAACTCCAGATCGAACGTCTCAATGCTCTCTAACGCGGCAGTGTGCGGACGTACATTGTGCTGGCGAGGCAGTTCGAACGCAATGTCCATGTTCGGACCTTTACCAGGCATGCCAGTCGCGCCCCTCAATGAAACTTGATCGTGTGTTCAGGAAGCTAGAAAATTTCCGTACCGCGGTCCGGCGCGCCGCGATCTACTGCGGACTATGACGGGGACGTATGCGTGGCGACCGCACCGGGCGGCCAAGCTCGATGAACGACAACTTTATCGAGACGATGCGTGAAAAACGGCATCAACAAGGCTCCCTGCCGCCGTCGGCGTGTCCTGATGTACTGAGGCGAAGGTGCTGACAACGAAATATCGTCGCCGCAGGCAGCTGAGGCGTGGATGACTCAAAGCACGACAGGCCGTGGATGCGACGGCCGAGGGAACTTCTCGTCACGATGGCTACGTCGCATCAATCTGTGCCAAGCTCAATCACGGCCTCAAGTGCTCGGTCAAGGGGTATCCGCTCCTGCTCGATGCGACGGTGGCCTGAGTGGTTCTTGTCGAGCAAACGTGTGTACACCGAACGCTCATCGGCGTGGAGGAGATCAACTGATTTCGAGTTCCCGACAGGGAGTGAGCGTCCGTAGGGGTCGAGATCGGTCCCAAACTGTTCGTATGTTTCGTAGGTATTGGGGTCCATCAGAATGGATGCGATGTCTCGGCTGAAGTCCCGGCGGTAACCATCGAGGATCTCGTAACCGTCACGGTCAATATCGCCCCAGTACACGAGGATGGGCGCCCTCCGGATCCATGGAAAGGCAGCAGGGGTCTTGCCTCCCTTGCCAACTCCTTCGACCGCAATGCCTCCTGCCAGCGGCGGGAAGTGAATTGCCGTGTCTTTGTTCTCCGAAATGATGACAATCTTAGGCATGTAGACAGGTTCGAACGCGTCGCCAACAGTGGCTGAGTCGTGGACACGTGCTCCCGAGGCCCGGTGGTCCGGGTCGAGATAGGTGAAGTGAATGCGCGGTGGGTGCGCGGGCAGGATGCCTAGGTCGTCGAGTCCAGTCAGCGCTTGGACGCCGGCAAAATGGCTCTGCAGCCACTTCGCGTGGACGCCTGGGACCGGTACTTGACGGGGCGTCACGCCAAGCGCCGAGCGCGAGGGATCAGCCAGGAACCAATCGGCGACCGTGGTGAGCAGGGTGAAATCGAGGTTCGAGTACCGGTCAAGGTGCCGCAGTACCCGGTCGATCGCGTTCACGTGGGGATACCTTCTACCCAGCACGGCGAACCGCTCTCGGCCGCGTGCGAGACGGTCGGGCCAGTCCCCGCCCACGATCGCTGCTGCCCGGTCGATGCCTGGCACTTTCACATGGGTAGGGATCACTTGGGTGCTGCCCCCCTTAGCAACTCGGTTTTCGTAGACGAGCTCGACGCCATGATGGCGAGCCCAGTCCCGCCACTCGAGGGTACCGGCGTGGATGGTGGCATAGTCCGCCCTGAGCTCGGCTGTCGTGGGGCGTCCGAGCGGGAAAGCGTGCGGGAACACCTCAGATACGCCAGTCAGGTGCTCGTGCCAACGGGTCTTCATACGGCGCTCGATGTCCGCAGTCACCGTCCTCGGATCCTTCATGCGGTGCCCTGATCGGCATCAAGCAACTCAAGCACGAAAGAGTGTCCACGGGAGTTCTTCGCGACCTCGAGGCGCAGCTCCATGGGCTGCTCCAGCGAGGTAACCTTGTCGAAGGGAGCACCGACGACGAGCTGGAACCCAAGGTTTTGCCAGGCCGCGACTGCGCGGCCCGCGAACTCGCCATCTGCCTTGATGAACGCCTCGTCGAGGAAGACCGGCGCAAAGCGGGGGCGAGACCGGTCCTCGTCCCCGAGCTGGTACCGGAGGGCCGAGCCGACGATGAAGGCGACGAGCTCCTGCATCTCGCCTCCAGACTTGCCGGCAATGTGGTCGTAGGAGGCAAGCTCGGTGCCGTGCTCGTCGATGCACCGGGCAGTGACGACGACGTGCTGGCGCACGTCGAGGTAACGATCACGCTCGACCGTGGATCCCGCCGTGACGGCGATTTGTTCCATGAACGCGCTGAGCCGCTGGAATCGGCTCGCGATCTGCGCCTCGGTGAGTTCCTCGGCGAGCCTCGAGGACAGCTGACGCAGCTCCCGACGGAACCTGCTGACATTCTCCGCAGGCAATCTCCGCAGGTTGATCTGCAAGTGGCCCTTGCCGCCGAAAGGTAGGTCCTCAAGGATCCGATTGACCGGGCGGAGCCGCTCCTCGATATCCTCTAGAGCGATCTCGAAGGCCTCGCTGAGCCGCAACAGATCGTCGCTTGACCAGGCGGTGAACTCGCGACGCCACTGCTCACGGCGCTCGTGGAGCCCCTCGGAACGGATGCGTTCTAGGATTTCGCGGTACTCGCCGGCGGACTCCACAGAAGTGCCGAGGTTGTTCTCGGTCCAGCGGGCCTTGTATTGCGTGAACATGTCCTCCATGGCCTGCTGCGTGCTCTGGATAGTCTTCATCGAGGCGGCGGCTTCGTCCAGCAATTGCTTCCGCATCGCCGCGATACACCGGCCGAAAGCGTTACGGTCCGAGGTCCGCCAGATGCTCGTGTAGAGCCCATCAAGGCGGTGCTGTTGTTCCTCGCTCACGACCGTTTCCTGCCGGGTCTCGATCGCATCGATCGCGTCCTGCACGGAGTCCTGGGCGTCCACAAGGTCCCCGTGTTCCTTCTCAAGACCCTTCAGGCGGTGCTGGGCCAGAACACGATCATTGTTCGCCTTGTCATGGAGAGGCCGGATCTTCTCCTCCTCTTTCTCGAGCAAGTCGAGGACCTCGTTAGTCGCGCGGAGCCGATGAATCTCGTTCCTTAGTCCGTTGATACGACGGTCGATGCCAAGATGGTCGATCGTCGCCCATTCGGTGTCTTGGACATAGACGTAGGCGTCCTTCTGATCGCGCAGCTCAGTCAAGCATTTCTGCATCCCGGTGATGCGGTCCCTGACCGCGCCGACGCGTGGTTCGAGCTCGGTTAGCTTCGCGTCAATGGCGGCTAGACGGCGCTCGTTTGAGAAGCCAATGATATATCCGTCACCGGACTCGCCGTGCGCCCCGCGGTCGCCGTCTCGAGTCTGGCCCGCCGGAGTGACACGAGGCCCACGACCACCTAGGGAGGTCGCGTTGGGCACGCAGAGATGGTCGGTGCCGTCCGCACTCACCCTGTCCTGTACCCAGCCAGAGAAGGGAGAGTCCTTGAACGCGAGTTTGCCTGAGACATGGTCGGGATCTCCACGCCACTCCTCGTGCGCGGCAAGCGTGACCGCCTGAAAACGGATACGCGGACGGATCGTGACGCCGTCAATCGCCGCGGAAAGCCGATCGCGCGTGCGTCGGTCAACCAAAACGGTCCGTGCGATGCCGCCGAGCGTGTTCTCGACGGCTTTGCGCCAGTGCTCCTCGTCGGGCAGGACATCGATGAGCTCGGCGACGAAGGGCAGGTCTTCGCTAGGGTCGAGACCGGCTGCCTCGGCCATCCGCATCCGAGCCTCATGCAACCTGCGAGGGACGGCTCCGCTCCGTCCCTGAAGCGAGAGCTTCTCTTCGAACAGGTCGCGCTGCGCGGCGGTAAGTGGTGCGAGTTCCTCTTCCTGGATCGTCGCTGCCTCGTTCTGGAGGGAGAGTTCGCGTTCAGCGAACGCCGCGAGGAAGTCCTTCGCCTCTGCCTGGGCCCCGGCGAACTGATCGGCGGACTCGGGCACGGCCAGACCGATGGCTTCGGTCCGTGTCTGGAACTTGAGGTTCGCCCGGTAGACGTCATCGCGGCTATTCTCAAGGTCGGTGATCCGCCGACGGCGTTCCTCGATCAGGTCTCCGCCGTGGGCGCGCTTCTCCTCGGCAATCTCGGCAAGACGGCTCTCATGTTCCGTCTCGTCCTTCCGGGCCCGGTCGTACGTCGTCGTCATCTGTGCGTGTTCGCTCCGGTTGACCTCCACGGCCGTGTCGAGCAGCCCGCGCTCGGTTCGCAGCCGCCATAGCTGGAAAGGCGTCGGCCCGTCCCGGTCGACACCCATCCCGCCGATGAGGTCGGCATGTGCCTGTGCCCTCGACAGATCGTTCTGCAGGTTTGGCAGCCGCCGGAGGGCTTTCTCTTTGTTCGCCTCATCGAGCATCTTCACGTAGGAAGCTTTGAGGTCAGCGAAGTGCGCCAGAGCATCGTCAGCGGCCAGGTAGGTGATCGGCTTCTCGAGGACCATGCTCTTGTAGAGGTCGTCAACCCTGCTGATCTGCATCCCTGCCTGCACCTGAGCGAGCAACCGCATCGCCTTCCGGCCGCCGTCACCGCCTCCGATGCCCAGCCGGGTGTGCATGTTCTCCTCGAACTCCCGGAAGCTGTGAAAGATAACGAGCCCCGGCACTGCGCTGCGTAGTGCGCGCTTGTCGAATCGCGACGCTGCCAACGGGATGAGCCTGTGGAGGTCAACGAAGCCCTCCATCGCTGCGAATGTAGTCGTCACGTCGCTGTTGGCGGTCGCCCCGGCCCGGACGAAAAAGGCACGCAGGACGGTGTACTTGCGGCCGTTGTCATTTACGAACGTGCAGGCAATCGCACCCCAAACAGGTTGGCCTTCGCGTCCGCGAAGGAGAAGCTCGTGCGTACTGCCGGAACCGTCGCTCTTCGTATCTCTCTTGCCGCGCAGGTAGCTGAGCAGGTTCCGCTTCTCACCGGAACGGGCCCGTCCGCCGCCGGTGTCGTTCGAAGCCCCATTAAAGTCGACGTTGGATGGCATCATAAGTGCGATCCATGCGTCGAGTAGCGTCGACTTGCCCGTGCCCGATGCGCCGGACAACAACGTGGAACCCGGCGCGATGCGCACGGTGTGATGACTTTGGAAGCCTCCCCAGTTGACCAGTTGCATGGTCTCTAGCCGCCACTGAGCACGATCGTGCTCGGTCTTCGCGATCGGAAGGGAAGTCTGCTCTGCGGTCATCCCTCGTCCTCCTGCTGAACGGTGTTGAGACCCTCGAGGTCGAGCTCGTCCTCGGGCTCGTCCCGCTCCTGAGGAGCGGTCCCGTTCTGATTCATGAGCCAAGCCAGCAGCTCGTGCAGCTTCTCGACCGGCAGCAAGACCTCGATGATCGGCGAGATCCGGAACCGATTCTCGTCAGTGGTCCTGAGGAGCACTCCCGCCCGGATAAGGCCGTCGATGCTTGTGCCCGCCTTCTTGAGGGCGGCGGCTCGGTTTGTCAGATGCTCGGGCCAGCGCTCCCTAATCTCCTCGAGCATCCCTTCACGGTCGACGAACACCGCCTCGTCGCCTTCCTGACGCTGCGCGAAGTACCGCTGCCTCAGCGTCATCATCACGATCGTCTCCTCCTTCGTGTGGGAGGCCTCGCGTAGTAGCGAAGGCAGAGAATCCCCGGTCTCGCTGATCGCCCGGCGCTTGAAGGCGATCCGTTGCTCCCACTCGATCTCCAGATCCAAGTACAGGTCGTTGAGGCGACTCTTGATGATGCCCGTCTCGTCCTTAAGCAGAGTCTCCCACTGCTCGGGATACTGCTCTGCCGATATGTAACGGTGCTTGAGCAGTGCGTGCAGGCATCTTCGTTGCTCGGGGAAGAGCGTGCCAGTGTCGCCCTCGAACAATCCCAGTGACAAGCCCTCCTCGGGATCTGGGGTCTCGGTTTCCGAAACACGGTTCTCGTCGTAAAACAGGTCAGTCATGGGCTTCCTCTGTGGTCTCGAAGGTCCCACACACCTTCACGGTCGGGACGAGCAGGCGTAGTTCGCTGCCGTCGGGCCGGGTGGTAGTGACCAGTTCACGGTTTTTCAGGTCGATTGGCGCGTCGATTCGCACGAGCAGATGCAACACCCCGAACACCTCGACCGGACGACGGAGATCCTCGGGTAGGTCCGCGAATAGCGCAGCCGCAGTTGTCGTCTTCCCGGACGTCAGTCGCGCCTCGATCTCCTCCTGGAGGCGGTGTAGAGACGGCCCACCCATCGCCCGGATCTCTACGAGCGAGCGTGCAGGCGGGGCATCAGCCGACACATCCTCGAGCGGCTCAGGCGCACGCTCGCTCTCCGGGTCGAAGACGCGTAGCTTAAGGCCGTCGAGGGCGAGGTCCTGAGGCATAATTTCAACGTCAACGTGGTCGCGCGGGCGTGCAGACTGCATCCAGATTCGCATCTCGCGGTCGATCTCCATGAGCGCCCGGTCAAGCTCGCGGTTCTTGATGTGGTCGTAATTCTCGATGTGCTCGCGTAGGGTGGCCGAGAGCCGCTGCCGACGATCGAGCACGCTGTCGCGGCCACGTCGGATCACGTCAACGGCCGAGCGGAGCTGGCGCTGCTCCTCCGGCAGGAGTCCCCCGGCCCACTCATGAGCGAGGATGCACTCGAGGTCGGCGCGCAGCTGGGCGAGCACGTCCCGGTTGCGTAATAGGTCCTGAGCTCCAGCGAAGGCGCGCCCCTCTGGTGTCGACCGCAGGAGGTTCCTCGCTTGGTCGAGGTAGTAGTCGAGTACCCGGCCTACTGGGTGCTCTTCCTCGCGGAAGCGGCGGGTAATGACCTTGTGTATGTCCCGCACGGCCTCCTCAACGCGACGAAAGTCCGAGGGTAGACCGTCGATCTCTCGCAACACGTTCGCGAACTGCTCGAGCAGCTCGTCTTCCGTCGCCTGCGGCAGTTCGCCGCCAGCCTCGAGACGGTCCAGCTCGGCCTGCAAGACCGCGATCTCCTCGCTAAGCCGACGCTTTCGCTCCTCGCGGTCTGGGTTCGCGGCCAAGGCCGCCTCAGAAATGACCCGGCGCATCGTTTCGATACGGGAAGCGGAAACGTTTAACTGCGTCCGTGCCGTCCGCGCTACGTACTCCATCGCAGCCCGGGCGTCACCGGTGAGCTGATAGGTCTCCTCGCCCCGGCCAGGATCGCGGTACAGCCACCGCTCGCGCACCCACCGCATGGCCAGAGACTTCCCGTCACCTGGTGGCACTTCGTAGCCTGCCGTCCGCAACTCGGCCAGCAGCGCCTCGACACGATTATGGAACCTCTCGACGGACACCGGCTTCCCGTCGTCGGGGAACGCCGCGGCGAAGATGGGTATAGCGACGGCCGCGGACTTACGATCTAGTAGCCGTAGCGTCGGCGAGGCCAGAGCGGACTCAATGCGGACGTACTCGGCCTTGATGTCGTTGACCATGCTCACCCCAAAACTCAGTCGAGTCTTTAGCCCTTTGCCTTCGCGCGTGCTGAGTCCTGCTCGGCGACGCTTTTGACTAGGGCGGCGACATCTTTCTGAGCGGTCTCGTACCGGCTGGCCCAGGCCGCCCGCACCTCGTCGAAGTCCTTACGGACGGAAACGTATGCCGCGCGCCAGATCTTCTCGAAGCGCGCCTGCGCATAGTGCGTGAGGCCTAGCGTACCCTCCAGCTCCGCTGCCCGCTCGTACCAGATTCGGGTAGCGCCTACCACCAATGCCCTGAACGCAACGGCGCATGCCGTACCGTTTTTGCCTTCGTCTACAAGTTCCTCGGTTGCACGACCAGCATTGTCCTCGGAGCTTAAGACAACGCCACGGTCGGACATAATACCTCCCTAGTAACTTTAGAAATGATGTTACGTGCCTCTGTGACTACTATCAATGCTCACTCACCGTTGAAAGAAACCCAACGCGAGCCATAGACACTCCAATTGTGCACGCTCGCACGTCAACCGGGGCGTGAGCACAGCCGGGCCGCCACGAAGGGCTGTCTCAGCGCACGTGTGTGATTTGTTGTACCGACGGCATCATCCCCAGATAAGTGACACCTTGCCCCTACATTGCGCGGTTTCGGGGCTACTTCGTCGGACAAACCTCCTGCTGCACTGCTGGTCACGAATGGCAAGGCCTTGTTTCGGATGCATAATTACCCGATGCGGCAATCCACACAGCGATTTAGAAAAATTGTCGGTCCTGAGGGGTATATTTTGCGCGCTTGACGACTTAATCTTCTTGGACAAGATGGCGCCGATTTATGCATTCTGTTCCCCGCCTTTTGTGCAAATTATCAGCGGGGAAAGGTCGAGAAGAGGAACAATGACTCAGTGGGGGAAGCACCAGACGGCGCTCAAAGTATGGCGTGACGGGCTAGTTGGATTGACCCGACAGAGCGCACTTATAAAATTCCGTGCCCCGAAGGCTTCATCGCTTCTAATCGACGCCCCGCCGCCGGACGACGTCTTGACGCTCCTTCAGTCAGGCAAGACCCACGCATTTCGTGGCGAAGTTAATCCGGACGATCCGGACGCACCCCAGCCAGTCCAGACGGGCAAGTTCTTCCACTCCCCCCGGCCTGACAATGAGGTCGGTCCGGTCGTCCGCAACCTTATGCGCAAGGCTTCGGCAGAATTTCTCGACCGGGGTCTCTCCGTGTTGTATATAGCATTCGGTCTACTCGACTGGCGGGACGTCGACGACACGCCAATGGTCTCACCAATCCTGTTAGTGCCCGTCCAGCTCCGACCCCAGGGTCCGAAGGGAACGCCTCGGATCACCGAGGGCGAGGACGAACCCGTACTTAACCCGGCGTTGACTCTCCGCCTCAGAGAATTCGGAATCGACTTGCCATCCGCCGAGGACATTGAGGGGTTCTCGGTTTCCCAGACGCTCGCAGCGATCCGGGGAGTGTTAGAAAAGAACAAGACCTTCACCGGTTGGAGCCTGCGTAACACCACCTACTTGGCGACGTTCTCGTTCGCGAAGGAGTCAATGTTCAAGGATCTTCTGGGTTATAGGCAATAAATGGTGTCTGGCCCGGGCGTGTTACCCGGGCCAGACCTTCGTGAAACCACGGTTCCTAACGGCTGCGCCCGCCCCAGCCAGACCGGGAATACAAGCCATCCTCAGCTGTCGTGTGCGTGTCATAAAGCGCTGGACCAACCTGTTGGTCAACCGGCTTCATCTTGGCTTCTCGTTCCAAGACCAGCTTTCCCGAGGCCCGGATCAAGGCCGGCAAGTTCGCTCTTGACACCGGCTCAGCTCGGCTCCAGCAGAACCATTCACAAGCCCGCCGGCGATGCTCGATGGGCATCCCGCGGTGATGCGAAATCAGCGCCCGGATCCCGGAATTGATCCCTCCTTCAATCATGTTCGTCGTCGCGTTGACGCCCAACCCGTCCAAGTCCTCGTCCAGGTAGGTGAACACATGGCCGCGCTTGAGCGGTGTGGCCATGCTGCGGTAGGCGCTACGTAGCCGCTCATGCGTGTACCACCACGGTCGTGTGGACTTGACGCTTTTGGGCAATGGGCCGGCCCAGTCTTTCGCGTATGTTTTTTCCTCCAGCAGGTGCTGGTAGCAGGCCTGCCAGGACGCGAACGCGGCACTCCATTCAGCGGCTGCAGCCCGGGTCTTGATCTTTGTGAGCCTCAGGCTCAAGCGCCGTAGTGACTTGCCAGGTTCAGTTCGCGGTCTCATGCTCAGGTGCGTGCGTACGTTGCGTTGCAGATGCACTAGGCAGCGTTGGATCCTCACCTTCGGCCAGAGGGACTTCAGTGCTTTGAGCAGTCCCGAGCCGCCGTCGGTGACAACGACTCTGGGCTCGGGGAAGTGCTTGAGCAGTTCCAGCCACGCCGCTGATTTTTCCTGATCGCACCACTGCCATCCAATGACCTTGCCGTGGGCGATGGCGATCAATAGACACCATCCTGGACGGAGGTAAATGCCGTCGATCTGGATCTCGGCAAAGACTTCGCCGGTGTGGTGCAAAAATGGGTGCACGTTCCAGCACCACTGGGTTTGCTGGCGGAAGGTGCGTCCGGTTCCTCCGGCGAATTCTGCTTGGGACTGTTTGCTGGTCAGCCAGCTGACGAAGCCGGCTAGGACGTTGCGTGCGGTGGTGTCTGGACGTGCTCGGGTTGTGGAGGCGTTGCAGGTGATGCATCGCCAGCGTTGCTTGCCGTTGCGTTTCCCGTTTTTCTTTAGAGGGCTATGGCAGATACTGCATAGGTGGGTGTTTTGTCTTGTAGGGGTCACGCCTATGGGAACAATGCCCATGCGGAACTTGATTCTGCCCCGGGATTCCGGGGCAGAATCAAGTTCCAGGACACCACTTATTGCCTATAGCCCGATCTTCTAGACAATGAGGCGAGGATTCTCGAACACCCTATTGTCCAGGCAATCGCGACTTCCGACCCGACCCAGCAGTCACCGGAGTTCCAATTCGACCCGATCGACCCCACAGACATCGACAGACTGGCACCTCCAGAGGAGACGCCCTTTGTGCTTGACGCTGATTCCTCGCAACGAGTGGCGGTCGCTGCGGCTCTCGCGGGCAAGTCATTTGTCATGGACGGTCCTCCGGGCACCGGCAAGTCGCAGACCATCGCAAACATGATCGGTGCGCTGCTTCACGCTGGTAAGAGAGTCTTGTTCGTATCGGAGAAGATGGCGGCCCTCGATGTGGTGCGCAATCGGCTCGCCGCCGCCGGACTCGGCTCGTACCTTCTCGAGCTCCATTCGCACAAAGCGAGCCGTAAGGAAGTGGCGACCGAACTGCTCAGGACATTGGACACCCTCGTCAAGCCTCCAACGACCATGCCGACCTTGGCACGACAAGGAGTGAAAGAGCGACGCGAACAGCTCAACGACTACGCGGCCGCCATGAACGAAGTGCGGAAGCCGCTTAACATGTCCCTGCACCAAGTGCTGGGTGTATACGCGAATCTTTCGAACGCGCCGATCGCGCCTATTCCCGAAAGAGCCCCGACTGACCTCACCGAGGCTGAATACGCTAGGATCCAGGAAACCCTGTCGAAGTTGGTTCGTGCATGGCGGCCCGCGGCCCAAGGTGGGTCATTCCTGTGGCGCGACGTTATCGACGACCTGTCACTCGAGGTTCGGCTCTATCAGGCCGAGCTGGCGCTGGAGGAGCTACGCGGCACAGTTACGATTAACGCCCAAATCGTCGACGCATTCGATCTGAGGAAGCCATCCGACACGCCACACTTGATTGCTCTCATAGAGCACCAGCATCGGCCACATCCCACGGAAATGATGGGGCAATGGCTCACCGCCGAGTCCACACAACCGATCATGTCTTCCCGCGCCGATCTTGGCAATCGGCTGGCGCGCCTCAAGGACGCTGAAGAAGCGGTTACACAAGCGGCCGGCATACCGTGGACCAGGTTGCCGCAACCGGACGCCACGCCACCGTGCCCTGCCCCGGTCAACGTATCGACATCTCCGGTAGACCTGCAGAATGTTTCGGCCACTGATCTGCAAGAGACTGCTGACCAGTTCGAGATGCAGGCTCACCTGCTAGGTGAGCGGATGCAAACCCTGTCGTCGCTGGCCAGCAGCTTGGGGCTCCCGCCAATCTCGATGTTCGCCGACGTAGATCGGCTGACTCGTATCATCGATTTGCGCACCCAGAACACTCGACCTGACCGACGCTGGTTTACCCCAGTGGGACTGGCCGAGGCACGTGCAGTCGCGACAACGCTCCGCGAACATCTCACAGCGCTGAACGAAGCTGAAGCCAGGGCATCTTCGGTATTCGCTCCCGAAGCCTTGAAAGCACCCTTGGCTGAGCTTCAGGACCGGTTCGCAAATCTGCACAAGGGCCTGAAAAAGCTGTCGCGCAGCTACCGCACCGACAAGAAAACGGTCGCTGGACTGCTGACCGATGCTGCCGACGTGAGGACGGGCATCAGCCAGCTCGCGGAGGCCGTGGCTTGGGGTGAGACCAGCAAGGCTTTCGACATCTTCGCTGCCGCAAACGGTGAAACTCTCGGGACGCATTGGGCTGGGCGAGAAACCGACTTCGAGGCACTCAATGATGCCTTCAATATGGTTGAGGAAGTTCTCGCACTTACCGAAAATAACGTGCCCGCAGCGCTTGTCACATACCTGACCACAAGCGAGATAAGCGACGCCCACCGGACCGTGGCCGCCACCGCTCGTACGGACATCGATGAGTGGAAGCGGGGGCTCCGACCAAGTCCGGCGCTCGCGGGTCGTCCTGAACTCATCCTCGAACCCATCAGCCAAGTCATAGACTGGCTCACCGCTCACGTCGAGCCCATGCGCCAGGCCGCAGCACGCATCAATGCTGTGGGGACCGTGACTGGAAAGAACCATTCGCTCGCCGAGGCCAACCACCTCCTTGCACTCGTGGAGAACGCCGAGCGTGCGACCGAAGAACTTCACGTAGCCGAGCCTGACTACCGGGCGATGTTCGGTGACTACTTCAATTTCGGTGACACCGACATCGAAACTCTTGACGAGGCGATCGCTTGGGCTGTTGAGCTTCGATCGCTCGTCGATGGGCCGCTGACTTCTGAACAGGTGAATATCCTGGCTGCTTCCACTCCTGTAATCGCGATGAATTCTGCCTACGAACGGTGGTTGCAATCTCAGGATCGCGTAGTTCAGGCCTTCTCTCGGACCCGTCATAGGGAGCTGTCTCAGGAGTTCGACGACTTCCACGGTGCCGTAGAGCTGATTAACGACTTTCGGGCCGACACTGTCGGCCAGCAGGAATGGTTCGACTATAGGCGGGCTTATGATGACCTCGCCAGGAGGGGGCTCGATACAGCCGTCGACTTCTGTATCGAACAGCGACTTCGGGAGCATGACGTGCCCGACGTGGTGATGCGAGCTCTTCTCCGCAGCTGGTCCGACGCCGTCATCCAACACGATGCGCGTCTCCGCCCTCTTCTGGCAACCGACCGAGAAGTGCTCGTCGAGGAGTACCGCGCCCTCGACCGCGACCTGATCAAGGCGTCAACTTCAGACATAATCCTCGCCGCCAACACGCGTCGACCCGTGAATACCACAATGGGCGAGTCATCCGTCATCCGCCGCGAAGGTGGCAAGCAGAAAAAACACAGGCCGGTACGTGAGCTCATCTCATTGACCTGCAACGTCACGCCCAGCATCAAGCCGGTCTTCATGATGTCACCGCTGGCAGTCTCACAGTATCTGCCCTCCGATATGGAGTTCGACATCGTGATCTTCGACGAAGCGTCCCAAGTCACCCCCGGCGACGCCATCAACTGTATCTACCGGGGCAGGTCCCTAATTCTCGCCGGGGACGACAAACAGCTGCCGCCCACTTCGTTCTTCGAGCGCAATACCGACGATGACGACGAAGAGGAAACCGACGTCAAGGATTTCCAGTCCATCCTCGAACTCGCTAAAGCGTCAGGCGCCTTCAACAACCTCGGTCTGCGTTGGCACTACCGCTCACGTCATGAAGACCTCATCGCTTTCTCTAACTATAAGTTCTACGAAGGCAAGCTCGTCACCTTCCCTTCTGCCCACGCCGAAGGTGAAGACGTCGGTGTCGAGTTCTTCCACGCCCATGGGATGTACCGTCGTGGTGGTGGAGCTTACAACGCTGTTGAAGCTGCCAAGGTCGCAGAACGCGTAATCGAACACTTCACAAAGCGCCCGAACCTAACACTCGGGGTTGTGACATTCTCTGTCGCGCAAGCTGACGCAGTTCAGGACGCTATTGACGAAGCCCGGCTCCAACGACGTGACCTCGACCGTTTCTTCGACATTGAAGACCGCCTCAGCGGCTTCTTCATCCGTGCCTTGGAACAGGTGCAAGGCGACGAGCGCGACGTAATCATCTTCTCTGTCGGCTATGGGCCTGACGAGGCAGGTAAGATCTCTACTAACTTTGGTGCGTTGAATAAGGATAAGGGCTGGCGACGCCTTAATGTCGCGATCACCCGCGCTCGGCAACGCGTCGAAGTTGTTGCTTCCATGCACGCTGGGCAGATCCCGCCCTCAACGAATGAGAACGTCGAGTACTTCCGCGCCTACCTCGACTACGCCGAGAGGGGAGCACAAACCCTCGCCGTCCCTTACTCGTCCACGGGACTAGACCCAGAATCGCCCTTCGAGGAATCCGTCATCGGTGCCATCAAGAGTTGGGGCTACACCGTAGAACCGCAGGTCGGAGCTGCCGGATACCGTATCGACATCGGGGTACGCCACCCCGCCTACCCCGGGATGTTCGCCATAGGCATCGAGTGTGACGGATATCAGTACCACTCAGCGCCCGCCGCCCGAGACCGAGACCGGCTCCGGGACCAGGTCCTCAGCGGCCTCGGCTGGCGTCTTCACCGAATCTGGGGCACTGCTTGGTACCGCGACCGCACCACGGAGGAAGGACGACTTCATACCGCTATCCAAGACGCCATCAACGCTCCCATTGAGGGTCGTACCAAAATCACGGCAACAATCGAGCAAAGAGTAATCGAGACAGAACGTACAGACATCGAGGTGTCTCCAACTTGGACAACTCCCTACCGCGTCGCCCCAGCCCGGACATTGCCTCGCTGGGTCGATCCTGGCGAGGAAGGCAGTCACCTGCACATGGTCGACGCCATCCAAACACTCGTCGAACACGAAGGTCCCTTACACCTCGACGTCGCCCACGAGCGACTAAGGGACTGGTGGAATGTAGGCCGCATCGGCTCCAATATCCGCAACAACATCATGCTCGCCGTCCAGCGAGCTCTGATCATCCGCGATGGTGACTTCCTCATGACCTCGGACAATAACATCGCATCCGTCCGCACCCCCACGGAAAGGGTCACCCGCAGGGTAGAACAGGTACACCGAGAAGAGCTTGCCACCGCCGCGATCCTGACTATTCGCGATGCTGGCGCGGCCCGTCGTTCGGAAGTCGTCCAAAGCGTAGCTCGCGTGTTCGGCTGGGCTAGAACGGGAGCTTCCGTCGACCGGTATATAAATGAAGCTATCGACCAGCTCATCACCGAAGGCAACATCATTTGCTCGGACGACGATACTTTGACTTCCGCGAAATCACTCTAACCTTTTCGCACTCGCTGTATAGCATTCACCTTATGCGCGCTCGGCTTGATGCAATGGCGATGGACTGGAGCTCGAGGTCGTCATTTTCTTCGATCAGTGTGAGCGAACTTCCAGCGCACAGTTTGTGTGCGACGAAGTTAAGGGGCGCTTCGTGAAAAGTCAGCAGATCCAATGCACTTCTCGGACCGGTGACCGGTGATCTGACCGGCTGACTGGAGGATGTGGGCCAGCTGCTGGCGGTTCACGCGTGTATATTATCGGGATGGGACGGCAGCTAGTTGTTGCGAATGGCCTATTGCACCTTCTGGCGCTGGACGTCCGACTGCACTCCGACGAACGGTGTGTTGTAACGCAACTCGTACGACTTGTCGTCGGCGCGCATCAGCAAGGCAATGACCTAGTCAAGGCCTCGGTCGAGGATCTCCTTTCAGGCGTTGAGATATACCTGGCTCAGCCTGTCACTCCTGTACACCGACCTCCACCGTGCTGTGATCTCTTTGACGATCGCCACCACTCGGCCGGGATCGGCCATCAGCGCGCCGAGGATCGCGCGGTCGAGCCAGAGCGACTTCGCCTAGAGAAAGGTGAGCTCCGGTGACCTGAAGTGATCCAGTTCTGTTTTGCGGACGCGACGATGTCAGTCCACGCGGACGGCGGGAAGCTCTCCTCGGTCGCACTGAGCGACGACGTCTTGCCTCGACGCTCCAAGGATATTGGCGACGTCTCCTGCGCTGAGCAAGGTCTTGTCCATGGGCCCAGCATCTTCTCTAAGCACCAATACCCACTGGCTGGGAGCCATGCACAGAACGATCCAGTCGGCAGGGAAGTTCAAGGTCAGACGGATATCTTAGGACGTCACTCGCCGAACTCACGAAGCTTGTACAAACTGGCGAGAGGGGGTTGCTGGCGACGTAATGCTCGAGCGGCGGCTGGTTGAGCTGAATTGGAGACACGGTCGGCGTGTCGACGATGATCGTTCGCACGTTACTGACGACGACCGTCAGTCGTGCGACACGAGCAAAATAGTTGCAACCACGGGTTGATCCCTGTGGTAGCCAAAATCGTCGGCATTGGTGACCATTGGACCGATGCCTACCTCAAAGTTCCACCGCTTACCCTATGAGCGCGCATAACTTCGGTGGAGTGTCTCATCGGGGGCAGCCGTGTTGGCTGACGATGATCTTCTTTGACCCCGAATTTAACTGAGTCGGGCATGGTGCTCTGCGGAGAAGTGGAGGGGACGTCACATTCGACACATTTCGCGTCATATTACCGCCAGTTTTCCTCAGAATTTTCTACAAGTTCTCTCATATATTCATGAAAAGATAGGGAAACGACTCATACTTTTGCCATGTCGTCGTCAGATTCAAAGTTGACTCTCCGATCTAGAGACAGCGAATATCTATCTCATGAAGAAAAATACCTACAGGGCAGGAATTGCATTCCTCGCCTCGTTTGCCCTACTGGTCACCAGCTTTGGTGCGTTCGCTACGTCGGCTAGCGCGGCACCGTCGGACCAGTCCAAGAAGGCTGCGGAACGCGAGATCACCAAGGACATGGAATCGACTATGGAGTTCACGACCACACGCGACGGCGAGGTCTACTTCGACGCCGACAAGGCAGAATCTATGGGCGCTGACGCAAAGACGCTTGAGATCGGACGGTTGCTGAACCAATACAGCTCAGCTCAGTCGGCACTTGGCGCTCCCTCAGGTGGTTCAGGCGGCGTCACGACGTACGGCATGCCGGTCTGGGGCAATTGGTGCGGCCCCGGACACGGTGGCGGGCGTGCCGTCGACACGCTGGACTCGCTCTGCCGAACCCACGACCGCTGCTACGGTTCACGCGGCTATTTCGCTTGCTCGTGCGATCGCAATCTAGTCTCGGGCATCAAGAAGAATGCATACAAAATGGGCAGTGGCGAACGTGCTATGGCCAGTGCCGTCAGCGTGTACTTCACCTACTCGTTCTGCAATCCTTTCAAGTAGACGCCGATTCGATCAGAAAGCTGGATGACAGATGAACGAAGCTGCAAGGAAACCACGTCCTGGATGTCCGACTGGCACTTGGGTCTCAATGGCTCTGGTACTACTCTCCATGCTCGCACTTGTCGACTGGACGGGCACGGGGGTTGCGAAGCCCCTCTGGATGTTCTTCCTCCCAATAGCCTTCGGACTAGTTGGCGGTATCATCGCCATGGTAAAGCGCGCCTATCTCTGGGCCGTGATCTCGATCGCCCTCGGTATTCTGTCGCTGCAGATCATGAACGTGGTCATTACGCTGCTCCAGGGACCATGATCATGAGTTTTGAGCGCCAGGACACATGAGTTCTCGACGCTTTCTCGAAGTTTATCCTGCTCTACGCGTCGAGGCCCCCGCTGGATACTCAGCGGGGGTTGGAGCACAAATGCCAAAAGGCGATGGCGCTGGCCGCGCCCACATTGAGCGACGACACCTCTCGGTGCATCGGAATCATCACGGTGCCATCGACGCGTCCCAGGGTTTCGGCGCGCACACCGCGCCCCTCGTTGCCTAGGATCATCGCGACCTTATCCCCCGCGGCAATCTCGAGCCGATCCAGTGGGATCGCATCCTCGGTCAACTCCATGGCCAGGGTGCGGAAACCGTGACGCGCTAAAATCTCCAGTCCATCCGGCCAGCTGTCTAAGCGCACCCACGGGAGATCGAAGACGGTGCCCATCGAAACGCGGGCGCTGCGCCGGTACCAAGGATCCACGCACTTAGGCGTCAAAAGCACCGCGTCGACTCCAAGACCAGTAGCCGAACGCAGGATGGCGCCAAGATTGGTGTGGTCCGCGATATCTTCCAGCACCGCCACCCGCGTGCTGGCTTGCAGCACCTGATCCACGTCAAGTGGCTCGGGGCGGTTCATCGAGGCCATGGCCCCACGGTGCAGGTGGAAGCCGACCAGCTCTTCAAGCTGACGGTCATCGCCGACAAAGATCGGAACCTCGGGGTACCGCGCGAACTCCTCGGTAAGTTGGTCGAGATACTTTTCGGCCAGCAGGAAGCTTCGCGGTACGTGCCCGGCGTTCAGCGCGCGCCGGACCACCATGGTGCTCTCGGCAATATAGAGGCCGTTTTCCACGTCGGTGCGCATGCGCAGATGGGCCTCGGACAAGCGCAGATACTCGTCGAGACGTGGATCCTCGAGGTCCGCGACGTTGAAAATCCGTCCCGGATTAACCACAGAAGAAGTTGACTCAGCCACCGGTAACCAGCTTGTAGACCATATTCGTCAGAGCGATCAGACCGAGGATCACAATCACCGCGCGCAACCATCCGGGCGAGAGTTTGCGTCCGATCTTCGCACCGACGAGGCCACCGATCAGTGAACCCACCGCAATAAGCAGCACGATCACCCAGTGGATTCGTTCGGGCGCCACCACTAGGTAGATCACCGCAGCCACAAGGTTCACGATCAAGGAAAGAATCACCTTGATGGCATTGGACTGCTGCAGGGAGGCCTGCAGGAATACTCCAAAGACGGCCATGAGCAACACGCCCTGGGCGGCGGTGAAATAGCCACCGTAGATACCGATGAGGAACACCAGCACATAGAGGATCGGCGGAATGGGAGCCTGGTCTGCAGCGTCTGGGTCGGGGCTATTGGCCGCCTGCCGGGTTTTCGCCCATGCGGCGAGCCGTGGCTGGAAAATGACCAGGACCAAGGCAAGCACCAGCAGGATCGGTGCCACTACACCGAAGACGGATTCGGGGAGGTTCAGCAGCAGGAGCGAACCGATCAAACCACCAATGAGCGAGACCGGGACGAGTTTCAGCAGCGTACTGCGCACCGAGGCGGCCTCGCGCCGGTATCCCCAGGCCCCGGAGAAGCCACCGGCCACCAAGCCCATTGCGTTGGAGACCACGGCGTTGACCGGCGCAATCCCTAAGGCAACCAAGATGGGGAAAGTAACGAGTGTTCCGGAACCCACCACCGTGTTGATGGTGCCGGCCCAGAGGCCGCCAAGGAATACCAGCGCTTCACGCCAAAAATCTAAAGCCACGTAGCTACGACTCTTTTCTAGTGTCGGGCGAAGGCCGAGTACCGGCCGTTGTCAACGCGGAGGGCTAGATCCATGTCGTAGGTCTTCCGCAGGTTCTCTTCGGTCAGCGTGGCGCCAATTTCGCCGGCGGCCGTGATCTTTCCCCCGTTGAGCATCAGAACGTGGGTAAAGCCAGCAGGAATTTCCTCGAGGTGGTGGGTGACCAAAATCAACGCCGGCGCGAATTCATCCTGCGCGAAGGTGCCCAGCTGGCGCACGAGGTTCTCGCGGCCGGCGAGGTCCAGACCTGCGGCCGGTTCGTCCAGGATCAAAAGTTCCGGGTCGGTCATCAAGGCACGAGCGATCAGCACGCGCTTGCGCTCACCTTCGGACAGCTTGCCGAAGGGCTGGTTGAGGAAGGTGGACATCCCCCACTCGTGTAGCAGCGCAAAGGCGCGACGCTCATCGGGCTTCTCATAGAGTTCGCGCCACCGGCCGGTGTAACCGTAGGCCGCGGTGAGCACCACGTTGAGCGCGGTTTCATGGGCCGGGATCTGCGCGGCGATCAGGGAAGAGCTCAGACCGATCATCGGACGCAGCTCGAAGACGTCCACTCGGCCGAGCTGTTCGCCGAGGATTCCCGCACGACCGCGGGTGGGATGCATGCGGGCGGCTGCGATGTTCATCAGGGTCGACTTGCCGGCCCCGTTCGGGCCCAGCACGATCCAGCGTTCGCCTTCTTGTACCTGCCACGAAATGTCGCTCAGCAGGTCCTTATTGGCGCGCACCACAGACACGTCGTTGAAATCTAGCACTTCGCTCATGGATAAAACCCTAGTGTTTGCGTCGCGCAATCACTAAATTTCGGGTCGGTGAGCTTCGACTAACACCGTCATGGTTTGGTGCTTTGACCACGGCTTCACCGAAAATGGTCTTATGCATCCCACTTTGGCCCTCGTTTCGCGTCCCGACGTTTCCGCTGATGACTTCACCGATCTGCTGTCGCAGCTGCTACCGCATCTCTCTCACGTAGACCCCGGCACGGTATGGCGTGCGGTGAGCCAGAATCGTCAGCTAGCCAAGATTCAGTTGCCTGGTGAATCCACCGTCCAGCTACGTGCGGACGTGCTGAACCTAGTGGAGGGGCTGGATCTGCCGGCCGCCGATAAGTTATGTGTAGCCGTCGTGCCCGCCGAACTGACCGCGGCCGAGCGGCTGCTGCTGATCATGGACGTGGATTCCACCCTGATCCGTCAGGAGGTTATTGAGCTTCTGGCCGCACATGCCGGTCGCGAAGCCGAAGTCGCCGCCGTCACCGAGGCGGCAATGCGTGGCGAGTTGGATTTCGCCCAGTCGTTGATTCAACGTGTGGCCACACTGAAGGGACTTCCCGAGCAGGTGCTGGCCGAGGTGATCGACCGTATCGAGTTCTCCGCCGGGGCCGAGGCACTGGTGCGCCGCATGCATGCCGCGGGGCATGTGGTCGCGGTAGTTTCCGGAGGTTTCCAGCAGATCCTCGATCCACTCGCAACGGAGCTGGGTCTTGACCACGCGCTGGCCAACACCCTGGGCATCAAGGACGGAATCCTGGATGGCACAGTGCATGGGGACATTGTCGATCGCGCCACCAAGGAGCGTATGTTGCGTAGCTGGGCCGCGGAACACCAGATTCCGCTCGGGGCCACCATCGCCGCCGGTGATGGTGCCAATGATCTAGACATGGTCTGCGCCGCCGGGCTCGGCGTCGCTTTCAACGCCAAACCGGCACTGCGCGAACGGGCATCGGTCGCCATCGATTTCGGCGAGCTGGACGTGATCGCCGATCTGGTTTTGCAGGACCTTGCCGAGCTCAAATCCAACAACTAGATAACGATTTGGGCCATTCGTCGGGCATTTCACAGCGGATGCGTTGACCAACGCACTAGTATTTCTAGGGGGTTTAGCTCCGGCGGTCTGTGACCGTTGAGCCCACCCCACCCCTAACCGTTGTCGAAAGAGCTCACCCACCGTGCATAATCCTCCGAACGAATCACCGAAGACCTCGCGTGCCGAGAACCAGCGCCCCTCCAAGGCCAAGGGCTGGATCATTGCCGGTGCCTGTGTGGTCGCCGCCGGTGGTGCCTACTTTGGTTCCGCGGCGTGGATCAGCTCGCAGCTGCCGGCCAACGCCGCAGTGGCTGGGGTGAGCATCGGTTCGATGTCGCCGGACCAGGCACGTGAAGTCCTCGCGGACCAGGTGACCGCCAAGGCCAGCGAACCAATCAAGGTGCAGGTCGATGGTCAGGACTACACCTTGGATCCGGCCAAGGCCGGCCTGTCTTTTGATGTGGATGCAACCCTTGAGGGGCTGACCCAGTACGAGGTCAACCCGGTGAAGCTCTATGAGCGACTCACCGGTAGCTACGCCATCGATCCGGCGGTGAACGTGGATCATGACAAGCTCGACGCCGCGCTGAAGTCGCTGGCGAAGAAAACCGACGCTGAGGTCGCCGAGGGTACGATCAAGTTCACCGAGGGTCAGGCAAAGTTGACCGAACCGGTGGCCGGGGTGGAACTTGACCAGCCTCAGGCCGCCGAGACTCTCGAGGAGCAATGGGATTTTAGCGGGGCTACCATCGAGCTCCCGGCCCACCGCGTCGATCCGAAATTCTCCGCGGAGCAGCTCAAGGACTTCTACGACGGTGAGGTGACCAAGTTGCTTTCTGCGCCGGTGACCCTGCAATCCGGCGACAAGAAGGTCGAGGTCTCCCCCGCATCCATCGCCGCCGCCGCCTCGGTGGACCTCTCCAAGGATGCGCCGAGCCTGAGCCTCGACGATGAGAAGCTGGCCAAGGCCGCCACGAAGAACTCGGATTTCAGTAGCACCGCTAAGAACGCCAAGGTCGTGCTCAAGGGCGGCAAGCCCAGCATCGTTGAGTCGAAGGAAGGCATCGCCCTCGAGACCAAGGGTCTGGGACAAAAGGTGCTTGAGGCCGCGGCTACCGACTCGCGTACCGCGACGGTGGAGCTGGTGGCACAGGACGCCGAATTCACCACGGCCGATGCGAAGAAGCTGGGCATCAAGGAAGAGATCGTACACTTCTCCACCCCCTACCCCACCAGCGATACGGTACGCACCAAGAACCTGAAGGCCGGCTCGAAGCGACTCAATGGCTTGGTCATTAAGCCGGGCGAAACGTTCTCGCTGCTGAAGGCGCTGGGGCCGATCACCACCGCCAATGGTTACTACGGCTCGGGCGTCGTGGTCGACGGCTTTAGCTCCGAGGCGGTCGGCGGCGGCTTGTCGCAGATCTCCACGCAAATGTATAACGCCGGCTTCCTGGCCGGCTACGACGACATCACCCACAAGCCGCACAGCCGCTGGTTCGAACGCTACCCGGCCGGACGCGAAGCCACCCTCTGGGAGGGACAGGTGGATATGCAGTGGAAGAACAACACGCCCTACGGCGTGCTGATCGAAGCCTGGGTGTCCTCCGACCGCGTACACACCCGCCTGTGGAGCACCAAGTACTGGAAGGTTTCGCAGGACAGCTCGGGCAAGCATCACCAGACCAAGCCGGAAACCAAGTACAACCCGGCCGACCAGTGTGTTCCGGAGCGTGGCGGCAAGCCGGGCTTCACCATCGACATCACCCGTTACCGGGAAGCCATCGACGGTTCGAAGAAGCTACCGGCCGAGACGAAGACTTGGACCTACCAGCCATGGCATAAGGTCGTCTGCGGCACCAAGCCGTAGTCGCCGCGACAATAGAAGGGCCGCTGGTTCTTTCCCTCACGGGAAGGAACCAGCGGCCCTTCTGCGTTATGCCGTCGGTAGCGGCAGTGCCTTACTGCTCGGACTGCTCCAAGAAGTCTCCGGCGCCGCCGACCAGTTCGGTGTGACCGGTCGGCACGTCGGCGAAGACCATCTTGGCGACCTCGGCACCGAACTCCTCGACGGTGTAGAGCTTGCCGGCGGCCTCGCGGCGTGCCTCAATCGCTCCGGGCTCCACGCGGTTGAGCAGCGTGGCGGTAATGGTGCCTTCGATCATGTCGCCGGAGACGACCACGAAGTCAATGTTCTTCTCGGACAGCTGCGGAATCATGGCACGCAGGGCGTCTTCACCGGCACGCTTAGAACGCGCCACGGCGTCGTAGGCGTCCATGGTTTCGACCTGGTTGATGAAGTGCGCCTGGTGGCTGGTCACGAAGACCACACGGCCACCCTCGCTCATCTTGGGCAGGGCGGCGGTGAGCATGGCGACCTGGGCGTCACGGTTCAGGCGCAGCGCGTAGTCCTCGCCCATGCTCGTCTCCATCCCGCCGGAGGCGTTCAGCACGAGCACATCCAGCGAGCCGAAGTTCTCCACGGCCGCATCCACCAGGGCCTGGGGTCCCTCGGCGGTCGTCAGATCCGCGCCGACGGCAACGGCCTTGCCGCCCTTTTCTTCGATTCCGGCAACGACCTTGTTGGCGCGCGGCGCCTTGGCACGGTAGTTGACCACCACGCCGATGCCCTGTTCGGCTAGCAGTTGCGCGGTGACCGAACCGATTCCGCGGGACGAACCGGTGACGATGGCACCCTTGTATTCACTCACTTGTTTGTACTCCTAATTTCTCGTCGATACTCGTACGTTGACGTTAGTGGCCCATGCCCAGACCGCCATCGACCGGGATAACGGCCCCGGAGATGTAGGCGGCTTCCTCGCTGGCGACCCAACGCACCACATTGGCGACCTCTTCGGGCTCGGCGAAGCGGTTGGCGGGGATGCTGGCCAGGTAGCTCTTCTGGGTGTCTTCCGGCAGGGCGGCGGTCATGTCGGTGTTGATGAACCCGGGGGCCACCACGTTGGCGGTAATACCGCGCGAACCGAGCTCGCGGGTCAGCGAGCGGGCAATACCCACCAGACCCGACTTGGAGGCCGCGTAGTTGATCTGGCCGGGCGAGCCGTAGAGACCCACCACGGAGGAGATCAGCACCACACGGCCGCGCTTGAGGCGCAGCATGCCCTTCGAGGCCCGCTTGATCACACGGAAGGCCCCGGTGAGGTTCGTGTCGATCACCGAGGTGAAGTCGTCTTCGCTCATGCGCAGCAGCAGGGTGTCCTTGGTCACTCCGGCGTTGGCCACGAGCACCTCGACCGGACCGTGGGCGGCCTCGACCTCGCTGAATGCCGCGTCGATGGAGGCGGCGTCGGTGACATCGGCCTTGACGCCAAGCAGTCCCTCGGGGACCTCACCGCTGCGGTAGGTGATGGCGACCTTGTCGCCATTGGCTTCGAACGCCCGGGCAATGGCCAGGCCGATACCGCGGTTGCCGCCGGTCACCAGTACGCTACGGCCGGTGGGTGCTTCGCTACTCACAATAGGTCTCCATTCAAATGCGCCGCATGGCACGGCTACCTAGCGGTAGTGGCCATGGATTCTAATAGCGTGTTCACTTCATCCTATTAGCTACCGAAGAGTATCCAAGATTCGACAGCGTGTAGAAATTACGTGCTGACCGCCCGAAGTGAGACAATGGAGCTGAACACCCAAGCCCTCGATCTAATGAAACCGGCGCCTCATGTCGCATCGTAAAGCCGAGCATCCCGCGGTACACCGCATTACCGAAGCTCGTGAATCGCACACCGTGGAACGCGATACCCGTGTGCGCAAATACACCATCTCCATGCTCACCCGCGTGGTGTGCTTCGTGCTGGCGTTTTTCGTCGACGGGTGGTTACGGTGGACCTTGCTGGCCGCGGCCATCGTGCTGCCCTATATCGCCGTGGTGATCGCAAATGGCGGCGCCGACGTGACCAAACGCCAGCCGCCGGCCGAGTTCTACCACGACCGGGATGCCCCGCAGCTCGACGCAGCCCCCGCGGCGCCGGAGCCGGGTGATGAGGACGCCGAAGACACCGTGATCGAGGGAAGCTTCGTGGAGGAACCACAGGATGGTACCGACACGTCCACCACACCGCATGATCGCCATACGCAGGAGCACTAAATGGATTTGCTGGGTTCGCTCGGCGCCGGCCAACAGCCAAACGCCGAGGAAGTTATTTGCTCACGCAAGGGATGCCGCAACCGCGCGCACGTGAAGCTGCTGTGGAACAACCCCAAAATCCATACCCCCGAACGCCGTAAAGTCTGGTTGGCCTGCCCGGAGCACGAGCAGTGGCTTGAAGACTACCTGCGTCAACGCCTGCTCTACCGGGAAACCGAACCGCTCGTCACCGGCGAAGGGACGGAAGGCTAGATGTATCGTTTTTTGGCCAGTACCCGTTGGGTGGGTTGGTTGCTCCTCGTCGTGATTTTCGCCGCAGCCTGCGTCGGACTCGGCAAGTGGCAGATGGATCGGCGCACCGAAGTGCTGGCCGAAATCGCCAAGGTCAACACGAACTACTTCGCCGAACCGCTCACCGGCGATGCCGTCTACGGCAAGTTTGAGTCCCTGCCCGAGGATGACACGTGGCTGACCGTGCAGCTTACCGGCCGCTACCTCAGCGAGGACACGGTGCTGGTGCGCAACCGGGTGAAGGCCGGACGCCCAGGCTACGAGGTGTTGGTCCCCTTCCGCACCACCGAGGGCAAAACAGTGGTGATCGACCGCGGCTACCTGCCCATCGGCAATCAGCGGGCCGGTGAGCCCGACGATATTCCCGCGCCACCGAGCGGCACCGTCACCGTGAAGGCGCATTTGAAGCCGGGCGAAGCCAAACTGCAGCGCGGCGCGCCCGCGGGCCAGATCGCCTCAATTCATCTTCCAGACTTGGCCGCGGCACTGAACTACCCGATCGCGCAGGGCGCCTATGGCATCAGCTATGAGGAGAGCCCGGCCCCGGCATCCGCACCACAGCCGCTGGACCGACCGGATACCGACGAGGGGCCGCACCTGTCCTACTCGTACCAGTGGTTCATGTTCGGCGCGCTGGCGTTCGTGGGCTTCTGGTACGCCGCACGGCAACAAAAACGCCTCAATGCCCAAGAGGCCGCCGAGCTAGCCGAGGCACAGGCCCAAGGCTTCGACGCACCAATCCACCGGGTGCGCAAGGTACAGGCCAAGCAGGTGCGACGGCTGCGACGAGACGGCACGCTGACCGACGAGGCCTATGAGGATGCGATGCTCGACGAGCACGAGCCTCGCTAAGCGAACCTAGCTAGCAAACGTGGTGCGCCGACTCTCAGTCCTCGGACAGGACGGCACGCTCCAGCGCGGCTAGGGAGCGATCGAGAAATTCCTCGTCGACCACGGGGAACCCACCGAATAACTCGCGGACTTCCGCACTGACCGCGCTCCAGTCGTAAATGAGTGTGACCATGGTTCCGCCCTCGGCCGGCGTGAGCTCGTAGCGCCACCGCCATCCTCCGGGCCGCACCACGCCGTGCTCGTCGGGTTGCCCGGGATCCCACGCGATAACCTGGTCCGGCTCGAAGACAGTGACCCTGTTGTGCATGATATAGGGACCGCCGGAGCCTTCGGCATACATATGAACCGCGAAAATCTGGCCGACCTGGCTAATCGGCTCCGGGTCGATCGCCGCGCGCACCCAGTCCCCCGGTTCGGTTTCGTGGTGGCGCTCGGGGTGCCGCAACAGTTCAAAGACCTCGTGTGGCGAGGCCTGAATCTGCCTGCTTCTGCTCAAGAACTCGTTCTCGTACTGCATTCGCCCTCCGGGGTTGCGCGAGGTCATCGGTCTGGACGTCCCCCATTATGCTCCGGCAGCAATTCACGTGCCAGAGCCGCACAGGTGCCGCCGAGCTGCTAATCGGCGTCGTCGACCTCGATAATGCAAGCCACCGCAGCCTCATCGCACCATGCAGCACCCAATTCCAGGCTTGTGCTGGCTTCCCCCTTGGGAACGCCGAGGCCGAATGGGTCATCCTCGGCCAGGTACCGCCAGTGAAGTGAAGTACTCATGTGCCGAGTATGCGCCGCCACCACGCCGAAGGCAATGCCACCCGTTCGGTCCCCGCTCGCTTAACGCAACAGGCCGGCCATCCCAGGGAAGGGAAGGCCGGCCCGAGTGCATGGAGCCGATCTAGGTCAGCGACACCAGTTCGAGGTAGTCCTCGCTGAACAGGTCCTCATCGCCATCGGGCAGGATGACCACACGCTCGGGGTTCAGCGAGGTCACGGCGCCCTCGTCGTGCGAGACCATCACCACGGCGCCGGGGAAGGTGGACAGCGCGCCGAGCACCTCGGCACGCGACGCCGGGTCCAGGTTGTTGGTCGGCTCATCGAGCAGCAGCACATTCGCGCTGGAGGCCACGATCGTGGCCAACGCCAGACGGGTCTTCTCACCACCGGAGAGCACCCCGGCCGGCTTAGCGACATCGTCGCCGACGAAGAGGAAGGATCCAAGGATGGAACGCACATCGGCATCGCCCAGCGAGGCCGGGGCGGTGGCCCGCATATTCTCCAGGACCGTCTTCTCCGGATCCAAGGTGTCGTGCTCCTGGGCGAAGTAGCCAATCTTCAGGCCGTGCCCGGGAACGATCTGGCCGCTATCGGGTTCGGCCACCCCGGCCAGCATGCGCAGCAACGTGGTCTTACCGGCACCGTTCAGGCCCAAGATCACGACCTTCGAGCCGCGGTCGATGGCCAGCGACACGTCGGTGAAGATCTCCAGGGACCCGTAGGACTTGCTCAGCCCCTCGGCCATCAGCGGAGTCTTGCCGCAGGGAGCCGGATCCGGGAAACGCAGGGCGGCGACGCGCTCGGCGGCGCGTTCTTCCTGCAGCCCGGCCATCATGCGGTCCACACGCTTGAGCATGGACTGCGCCGCCGAGGCACCCGAGGCGCGGGCCTTCATCTTATTGGCCTGCGCCAACAGGGTGGAGGCCTTCTTTTCGATGTTGGCGCGTTCGCGCTTGCGGGCCCGCTCATCGGTTTCGCGCTGGGTGAGGTAGCGCTTCCAGGACATGTTGTAGACGTCGACCACCGCACGGTTGGCGTCGAGGTAGAGCACCTTGTTCACGGTGGCATCCAGCAGCCCGGTATCGTGCGAAATCATCAGCACGCCACCGGGATAGTTCTTGATGAAGTCACGCAACCAGGTGATCGAATCGGCGTCGAGGTGGTTCGTGGGCTCGTCGAGCAGCAGGGTTTCGGCATCCGAATAAAGGATGCGGGCCAGCTCGACGCGGCGTCGCTGACCACCCGAAAGGGTGCGCAGCGGCTGGTTCAAGATGCGGTCGGGCAAATCGAGGTTCGAACAGATCGTCGCTGCCTGGGATTCCGCGGCGTAGCCACCGCCGGCCATGAATTCGGCCTCCAGGCGGTCGTAGCGACGCATGGCCTTGGCGGCCACGGCACTATCATCGCTGGCCATCTCGGCACGAGCCACCTCGAGCTTGCTGATGACCTTATCCAGGCCGCGGGCGGAGAGGATGCGATCGCGCGCCAGCTGCTCCATATCCGGGGTCCGCGGGTCCTGCGGCAGATAGCCGATGGAGCCCTTGTGGCTCACCGCGCCGGCGGTAGGCTGAGATTCACCGGCCAGCACCTTGGTCATGGTGGTCTTGCCCGCACCGTTGCGACCCACGAGGCCGATCTTGTCCCCCTTGTCGATGCGGAAGTTCACCTCGTCCATTAGCAGGCGGGCGCCAACGCGCAACTCAAGGTCGGCGACGGAAATCATCTAGGTGCCCCTTTCGGCAGCGGGTAGTGCATGGGAAGCCCATTAAATGGGCAACTTAACTATCCTAGCCGCCGATTGCTCCGGTGGCGCGGTGCTGTGGCGTAGCAAACACCATGCCACCGGAGCCTTTAGCTTCCGGACTGCGGATTCTGCTTACTCATCCGGTAGTCGCTCATCTGGATCAGGCGCCGCGTCAGCGACCCTTGACGGCGCAGATCCGAACCACTGGTCTTCTCGATGTGGGCCGAGCCAAAGTGCCACAGCAACAGGTCATCGAGCAGCCGGTCGGGGCCCGGCGAATACCGGTGATCGAGGGCCGCACGGACCTCGGTGACCCCGCTGGGGTCGAGAAGTTGCACGAACTGCCAGACACGGTTGATACCGTGGGCTCCCAGAAGTTCCGCCGCCCAGCTCCAGTCATCATCGCGTTTGCGATCCACATGCGGCAGCAGGGTTTGCCACACCTCGCCGATGAGCGCACCGGAAAGCTCCTGGGCGCCTAAGCTGTACCGGTCTTGGTAGCCGTTGAGCCGGTGGTAGAGCTCGTCGATGTCGGTGAAGTAGTCTTCGACGGTTTCCAGCATGGCCGCGGTGGCGGTAAACAGCCGGTCGATTTGCGGGTTCCAGACCGAGGTGCCCGGATGCTTGAAACGGATATCGTGCTCCATTTCGCTCCAGGCGTGCTGCAAGATGGTGCGCACCTGAACTTCGAAGATGAAGTTGCCACTGGCGACCACCGGTTTGCCCAGGGCCTCCTGAAACTTGCGAACCGTTGGCTCGTTCCGGGTTTTCAGTAGCAGGTGGCGCGAGGAGTACCCGTAGGTGCCGGACTCCACCGAACCAATATCCTTCTCCCGGTCGCTCCGGCAGTCGAAGGCCTCACGATGGGACTTGATGATGGAAGCGACCTGCTGAATCTCATGGGGCAGCATCACGATGATACGCAGACCCACCATGTCATGTAATTCGCGCAGGGGGTTGGGGAATTCCAGGACCGGCGAGCTGTCGGCGTCTTGCTGCAACTGCCGCGAGGCCTTGGAGCGGAAGGACTCGGTGCTTTTGACCCGGCCGGTGATGAACAGCGGCTGCACTTCGCTGTTCTTGAACAAACCGCGAATTTTGCCCTTCATGGCGCCCAGGACGTGGTCTAGTTCGCCGCGCACCGCCTCATAGCGTGCCACGGAGGCTTCGATCTGTTCGGTAAAGTCCGGCCTATCGTTCGGGTTCTCCTGGGGCATTGTTCATGCCTCCTGTCCTACTGATTGGTCAGTCGCTGCTGCGCCATGTCCTTGTAGAGCGGGGTCTGATCATCGCTCACCTTGCCACCCTGCTTCTTCGCCGCGGTCTTTGCCGCTGGCTTGGTATTGGCCTGCTGGTTGTTGCTGATCGGGGTGACCTTCGAGTTCTTCTCGGCCTCGGCGCGAGCCTGGGTCAGAGCTTCGGCGCGGGTGCGAGCCAATGCGTCCTGGTGCTCCTGTTCGAGCTGGGCGATGCGTTCGACCTCGGCCTGCTGCGCGTCATTGATCGCGGCGTTGTAGCCATCGTCATAGGCCACACCGTACTTCTCGGCGTTGGCCTGCTCTTCGTCGTACTCGTAGGCGGCGCGGAGCTTCGCGGCCTCGGACTTCTTCTGGTACATGTGCACGGTCAAGTGCGTGATGGCCAGCAACACGATTGGCGGCATCGCTGCCACGAGGGCGGAGACCAGCGCCGGGACACCGTTCTCAATGGTGTCGACGGTGAGGATTGCGTGCGTGGAGTTTGCCGCGGTGGACACAATTGCACCAAAGAACAGCAAGGTCCAGGGGTACACCATCGCCTTGCGCGGGAATCCGTTAAGCGCGACGATCGCGACCGTGGCGGCAACGATCATACCGTCGATAATGATCGGCCAGATCCATGCCAGCTGCGGGGAGATACCCGATCGCTCGGCCAAGTCGGTCAGCGCGGCGAATGACAGTACGAACGCGCCAACAGCGATCAGGACGGTAGCGCCTACGGCCGTACCGAGCACGGCACGGTGCGGGACGGCAGGCAATTCCTTGGTGGTATCCATGCGCTTGGGCAGACCTCACTCTTGAAAGAAACAATAAAGCACCGGGCGTGCGAATGTTGTAGGCCGATCCCCATCGGGCCATCACCCAGTTTCTATTTTAGCCATAGTCGGCCCGGACTCAGTGATGGGCTCCGTCACGTTGCGCCGGGGCCCCGGCCCACTGCGGCAGGTTGGCGCGCCGGTCGATGAAGCCGGTGCCGGTGATGCGCGCGGCCAATCCGCGTCCTGAACGGTCAAGCACCAGCGTGACCGCACTGATCACGCCGAACATGAGTACCGGGAAGAGCATGAAATCCAACGGACCGGTTGCTTCGGTGTCTCCGGCCAGTTCGTAGATCAGGCTCAACCCGCCAAAGCCCAGTAGGGCCCGTAGCCCGGCCCGCCAGAAGGGCGCGGGGGCTGAGTCGGCTGCGACCACCTGAATCCAGGCGCAACGTTGCCCCAGCGAGGCCCGTCCGGCGCTCAAGGTGGGCATCATATAGGTCAGGGTAATGGCCGCGATCGGCACGAGGTCATCGACCACGTAGCCCGGCGCCGTCGGCCCGCCGAGGGTGGCCACCAGCTGCAGGCCGAAACCCGCTGCGAGCACCGCGGCGCTGAAGAAGGCGAGGTCGAAAACGTCGGCCATGATGCGGCGGCTTCGTGTCACGACGCGTGGTGGGGCTTGTTCGGCGCGTGCCTCCACCGGACCGGTGAGCCAGGCGAACATCGGCAGATAGGCGATGATGGCGCCCAGGAAGGCGCCGAAGGTGTTCATCAGCAGGTCGTCGGCGTCGGCCACCCGGTAGGGGCATTCGTAAATTCCCCACAGGCCGGTCAACTGCGAAAGCTCGATCAGCAGCGACACCGCACCGCCAAGGAGGGTCGCCGAGAGAATGTTTCCGCGCATCCAGCGCACCACCAGAACGCCCAAGGGCATGAACAAGATGATGTTGAACAGCACCTGCCAGAGGGTGAAGCTCGTCAGGAAGCTCCGGGCACCTAACGCGTAGGCTTCTTGGAAGTCACCAATGAAGTGCAAGGGAGTAAATTGTGGCACCGCCACACCGGGCCGGCAGAACGCGTTGCTCGACTCGGGCAGCGGCAACATCGTGTAGCTGAAAAGCCCGAAGCCGTAGAGCACCGCGGACATCGTGGTGATGGTTCGCCGCCAGGAGAGTCTTCCGTGCCGGCGGTACTGGATGGCAAGCAGGAAGATGCCGCCCACCATCAGAGCGAGCCATGCGATCAGGATGGCAATGGCGCCGGGCCACAGAAGCGATGTCATAGTTACCATTCAAGTGCACGGAGCCCGGTCGGTACATCAACCAAAAGTGTCAATTCGCTCACCTACCGCCTCCTCCGAACGTTCTAGTCCGGAGGGCGAGGTGCATTGAACCAGTCGGCAATCTCCCGGTCCCGATACAACAAGTACAGGAAGAGCAGCAGACCCAGTAGGGCGGCGAATACCCGCATCAACCAAATCACGTGCCACTGCTCGATGGAGAGCTGATCGACAAAAACCGCCAGCAAGATCAGGCTACTGATCTGCACCATGAGCCGTTCGGCACGCCACGAGACGTCACGGTCGAGCGCGAACAGTGCAAAGAGCCACAAGATGTACCACGGTTGAATGATCGGCGCCAGGAGCACCACCGCACTCAGCGCCCATGCGGCGGCACGCAACGGCCGGGCAACGCGCTCGGCCATTGCGAGCTTGAACACCAGCAAGAGTCCGCAGAGTTCAAAGACCAGCACCACCACGGTTTGCACCAGGTCTCCGTTACCGCCCAAGGCGTTAGTCACCAGCGCGCCGAGCCACCCCAGCAAGCCGACCGGTGCATAGGGGAAGGCGGCTGAGCCGGCTGTGAACATCGCCGGAAGCCAGCCGAACCACAGGCCGCTGGCCGCCCCGTAAATCAATAGCCACAGCATCGTCAGCGCACCGAGCTTGACCCACATGACCAAGCGTTCGGTACGCCGCGCATCGGCGGCAAGCATCAGCAATCCCGCAAAGGGCAACAGGATCAGCGCAATGGGCTTAATGGCCACCGCCACCGAGAGCGCAAAGCTTGCACGCATCCAGCGTCCGTCCGCGGCCCGCGCAAAGGCCGCGAAAATTGCGGCCAGCATGAGCCCGTCGTTGTGCGCGCCGCCCACCATGGTCAGCAGAAGAAGCGGGCTGCAGAGCACCGCCCACAGCGTCCAATCGGTGTTGTAACCAAGTTTGGCGCAAAGCACTTTGAGGTAGTGGAAGCAGCCGATCACCCCGGCGATGGCCGCCACGCGGAGTAGCAGCACCCCAATTTCGGGGATTCCGCCGGAAATGAAGTGGATGAAGCGTGAGAGTGAGACGAAAATCGGCCCGTAGGGAGAGAGCGATTGCGCCCAGAGCCCGTCCGCCCCAGCGTCAAACCAGCCTGGGATTGTGGAGACCCCGTCGGCATAGGGCGAACGCCCAGCATGCAAGAGCCGACCCTGAGCCAGATACGCGTAGACGTCGCGACTCAGAATCGGGAAGGCAAGCAGCAATGGGGCGCACCATGCGGTCAGTAGCCGTGCGACCTGTCGGGTACTGACGCGCTCGGTGGGCGCCACCAGCGGTCGCAACAGCAGCCAACAGCGCGTCATCCACGCCAATCCCACGGCCATCAGCGCGATACAGGCAATAACACCGATCGCTTCGGTGCGGAACTCGATGAAGAAACCGGTGCGCGCCAGCGGGGAGAACTGGTTACGCGGGAACCAACCGATACCCCACGAGGCGATGGTCACCAGCGCGCTGGCCGCGGCCCCGTGAATCGCTAAGCGACGGAGCGTTGCCGTTGTCGTGATGGATTCCTGCATGGCGGCGGTCATTGCAAGCGCTTAAAGTGCCAGCGCGTCGAGGTGAGGAGCTCGGGGGCAATTTTCCTGGTCTTCGGATCAATAATCAGCAGGTATGCGATGCACAAAGCCGACACACCCCAAGACAACATCTGCGGCAGTGAGCCCAGTTCGTCTTGCAGGAACTGCCAAATGAACAGTTGATCCGCGGCCTGGTAAGCGACGAAGTAGATGGTGGTCAGATGCACCCACAGCAGTTGCCAATCATCGCGTACCCCGGTGGCGGCAAAGAAGGGAAGAATCCACAACAGGTACCACGGCTGAATGACCGGGGATAACACCACAATCGCCGCAAAGGCGATGGCCAATCGTTGCACCAGATGCGAGTAGGTGCCACGGAAGATCACGACCATGGCCAGCGCTACGCCCACTAGGCGGCCGAACAGTTTCACCACCGGCAAGATCCAGTCCGTGGAGATCCCAAAGGCAGAGAACACTCCGCTGGCCAGCAGGATCACGATGCCCAGGGGCGAGAAAATCGAGTAGCCGGTGCCGGTAAACAGCATGACCTTCAGCCAGCCGAACCAGTAGCCGTTCATCCATCCCACCAAGGTCATCAGACCGAGCAGAATCGCCCCGCAGTAGAACCAGTAGAGAATGCGTTTCGGCCAGGTGGCCTTGGGACCGGCCCAGAGCAGGCCAATGAATGGCAACAACACCAAGGTGATGGGCTTGACGCCAATGGAAGCGGTCAGCACGATCACGGCCCAGACCCCACGACGTTGGCAAGCCAGGTAGACGGCCCAAACGGACAATCCCGTCATCAACGCATCGTTGTGCGCGCTGGCCACGAAATTCAGCAGCACCAACGGATTGGCGACCGCAATCCACGCGGCCTTCGCACCATTGACCTGGTGGAGCGCGGCAAGTTTCGGCACGAAGTGCAGGCACAACAGCACGCCGATGAAGGCAATGGCACGGAAGATCAGGATGGCCGCATCCGTGGACTGACCCACGAGCTGAACCACAAGGTATTCGATGGAGAGGTAGAGCGGACCGTAGGGAGTCCCGTCCTGCGCCCACATCGTGTCGGTACCCAACTGGAACCAGTTGTTAATGGACGAGATTCCGTCAACATACGGGTCCTGCCCCGCTTGGACCAGGCGCCCCTGACCGATGTAGGCGAAAACGTCTCGGCTCATGATGGGAATGCAGACCAATAACGGAATGCTCCATAGCCATACGGCACGCTTCACCAGCGCCAATGACCCTTCGGGCCAGCCCCGTAGCTCCTGCCCCAAACGCCACCAAGCGCGGAACAGCACCCAGCACCCCAGAGCCAGAACGATCACGGAGCCAAGCACGCCGGCCGACTCGGTACGCAGGGCAATAAAAAGCGGGTCGCGGTTCAGCGGAGACACACTGGCTAGCCAACCGACCCCGATGGAGCCGGCAAAGATCATCAGCGAACCGAGCACGCCGGAGAGCAATACCCGCGTACGGGCGCGGTGTGAACGCGCGCTGAGCGGCATCGCTTGGGGATCGACCACGAACGTCACCTCATGTGCTTGATTTCCGATAATTCACCGGCTTCGGTCCAACGGGTTGGGCCATCACGGCAACCGGAATCTACACGGTCGACGGCCACAAAAACTCAGATGATTTTACCATTCACCTACTTCAGCAGGGCGGTAAAACACGGTAGAAGTGATCCACCGTTCACTATCGAGAGGCGCATTCTCATGTACTTGGCGGTAGATTGTGATGCGTGGCAAATAAATCGGAAATGATCGTATGGATCGACTGTGAAATGACCGGCCTGGACGTGGTCAACGACGCCCTTATCGAGGTGGCGGTGCTCATCACGGACTCGGAACTGAATATTGTCGACGACCAAGGACTACAGGTCGTCATCAAACCCTCGGCTGCGGCGGTGGCCCAGATGGACGACTTCGTGCGCAATATGCACCAGAGCAGTGGCTTGCTCAATGAACTCGATGCCGGCATCGATATGGCCGAAGCACAGCAACAGGTTATGGACTACATTCGCACGTACGTCCCCGAGGCCAAGAAGGCACTCTTGGGCGGAAACTCGGTGGGGACCGACAAGAACTTCTTGGCCAGAGATATGCCCGAGGTTATCGATTACCTGCACTACCGGATTATCGACGTGTCGACGATCAAGGAACTGACGCGGCGCTGGTATCCCAAGGCCTACTACGCGGCGCCGGCCAAAACCGGCAATCACCGAGCGCTGGGCGATATTCGCGACTCAATAAATGAGCTGCGCTATTACCGCGCGGCAGTTATGGTTCCGGCACCGGGCCCGGATACGACTCACGCGCGAAAGATTGCCGACAATCTCGGATAATTCGGTGTGACTACTGACCCCTTCACACCACATTTTGCCTAGTGACACACAACACAGCCATTTTGGAGCTTTTCAAGTTGGCACTGCACCTACAAATGTGTGTATAGTATTTCTCGTTGCCCGGTACGGAAACAGCGAGGAAATCCACGCTGACAAGTAACGAAGCAAATATGGTGGGTATAGCTCAGTTGGTAGAGCGTCTGGTTGTGGTCCAGAAGGTCGCGGGTTCAAGCCCCGTTACTCACCCAGATTGCACGAGGTGCGAATCTTGACTAGTCAAGATTCGCACCTCTTTCTCATTTCCGGCGCATCCGCGCCGTCCTCCGCCTAACTTCACCCTCAATTCGGCGGGTATCACGACCCCCTCTTCAACCACGCACTTTTCTTGGTCTTTGTATGCAGCAAGGACTTGTGCCGTTCAAATCAGCATGAGCCACCTCAGAGTACCGGCTCGACCGCGTTGCCCAGGCTGCGAGATATAAATCCGGTCGCGTCGAGCAAGCTCGAAAACCTCCGACGTTCACAGCCACGCCCAATAACGAGCGCCTCGTACTCACTGCCGAGCGCTTCAACAAAGCCAACGACACAAGATGCATCGTGTTCGGAATAACGCGTATCGATGACACGCCATTCATGGTCGGAAATCGCATCAAGTCGCAATACCTCGGACGCCGAACCCTCACGTTCGGTGGGCCTTGGTGTCGAAATGAGCGTCGTCATGCTCAGTGCACTTTCCTTTCGTGGTCTTCGGACATGCGCGGACCTTCCGGCCCGGGTCGGGCCGGAATCCACGGCCCTAGGTTGCGGCCATTTGCCGACGTGGCCATAGGAGTACGCATCTACATATCGGGGCCTCGATCGCCGCCCGGAGCCCTCCACCGGGGCTCCGGGCTCCTCCACGCGACAACTATCGAGGGGTCGGTGGTGAGCGAACCCTTGACTGGATCCACATTTGGCGCGGCAGGCCCGGCTCTGTCCACCGAACACCCGGGCGGCGGTAGGGCCGGACGCGATCGCGTGGGAAGTGCAGGCGAGACCCGTTAGCCATATGGTCCTGGAATCCTGAACCTTCCAGAATGGCCGAGAACCGCCTTGCCACCCAGTCACGATCCGCTAGGCGCATCTCGAGCTCCCCCGAACACAGGTCGGTCGTGTTGTCGGCTGGTCGCATGGCTGTCTCCAGCATCATCTCGGCTACCCTCCCCTATCGATTGCCGCATCCGCGGCTTAAGCGTTCAGGCTTTTTTGGTCCGGGTTTTGGCCAATCGCGTCGCGGCTGGTGACGCTGATCTTGCGTGGCTTGGCCTGCTCGGCGATCGGGATACGAAGGCGCAGCACACCGGCGGTGTAGTCGGCGTCAACCTTCTCGGTATCCAGCGAGTCTCCCAGCACCAGCTGCCGACTGAAGACGCCCCACGAGCGCTCAGAGGCTACCGCGTCAACGGCATCAGGGATATGGCAGGCCCGTTCGGCCTTAATGGTCAGGACGTTGCGCTCCACATCGATGTCCAGCTTGTCCGGGTCAATGCCCGGAAGGTCGAGCTCGACGAAGAACTCATCCCCGTCGCGCCATGCGTCCAGCGGCATGGTCGAGGGGCGACTCATGGTGCCGAAGACCTGCTGTGTGAGCCGGTCGAGGTCACGGAATGGGTCATGTTGTAACAGCATTTCTGAATCTCCTCCATCTCACATATCGATTGCGGACCACTCGACAATCTGTATCAGGTGGTATAGATTTTGTACATCAACGAACACAGAGATGCAAGCGGTTTGGAGCAAAATTTGGCGAAGAATTCGGGGTCACGAACCAGCTCACTCGGCGTGTATGGAATTACCGTGGCCGCGGAGCTCGTCGGCGTGGGAGAACAAACCTTGCGGCTCTACGAACGCAAGGGTCTACTCGAGCCCAGCCGCACGTCAGGTGGCACCCGCCGCTACAGCGAAGACGATCTGCAGATTGTTCGGCGCGTCATAGAGCTGCTCGAAGCAGGCGTGAACCTCGTCGGCATTCGCCATGTACTCGAGCTCGAGACTGAAAACCGCCTCCTCCGTGCCGAAATCGACAGACTAAGCTCTTAATCGCTGCCTCCCTGAGCACGGGATCGTCCCACGTTGGACAAAACCGTCGACCGCGATCGGGAATACTCGTGACATCTGACTCGTTGCACGCTTCACTTCAATCGACAATTTTGCTTCTCGCGGGGTCTGGTGACCGCAAGAGATGCGATTTCGGAAGGAGGCGCATTCAATGGAAATCAATTTTGCCGCAGAGCCGCTGGCCGACGACGCCATCCTGCTCGATCCAGAGACCGAAGAGTGGTGTTGGGATGACTGGGTGGCCAGCGAACCTCCCTGTTAGGTCGAGCCAAGGTGGCCCCATCGCGGCAGCTGGGGCCACCGGCCACGCAGGCGCAAAATGAATAGGCGGAAACTCTCCCCACCGAGGCATTCGACACAGGCCTCGAGCCGACGTCCCAGCCAGTGGTTCGCAACAGAAGATTTCATCCCACGCTCCGACCCTTCCCGAAAGGAAGGGAGCCAGAAAAGCCCGTGTGGATACGTTGGCAGCTGGCCAATAGCGCGCCACTGGATTTCGAGGTCAAATCAGCACCATCGCACGATTCCCCAAACTTCAGTGCTCCGCACCTACAGTGAATCCTGCGCAACGCGCGCAGTGCCCGAGGCCAACACCCCATGGGCCAGACGCTAGATCGACTGCACGAAGCCCTTCCTCCGCGCAACGCTACCCACGCACAAATAGCCTATTCGAATACCTGTTCGAATATGGTTCTGCGCGAATGCATCGACATCTCAGTCCAGACAAAATTCGTTTCCTTCTGGATCGGCCATGGTGATGTGTCCGGCGTCGATACCGTCGGGGTCGACCCGGTACAACCGGCGAGCGCCTCGGTTCTCTAGGTACTGTGCGCGATCTTCGAGCGCGTCCATGCGTGTTTCCCCCTCGAGTCCGGGGGCAACCCGCAGATCGAGGTGGACTCGGTTTTTAGCGTCTTTACCTTCGGGAACTTTCTGGAAGAAGATTCTGGGGCCATGCCCGTGAGGGTCAATGATTGCGGAGCGTTCGTTGTGAAGTTCTGGTGGTATCCCCCATGCTTCGAGTGCGGCGCTCCAGCTCTCGAAAGGCTCGGGTGGTGGCTGAAGGATATAGTTCAATGCCTCGGCCCAGAAGGTCGCTTGACGTCCTGGATCGGCGCAATCATAGGTGACTTGAAATTCGGTAGCCATATACGCAGGAACGCTCCATCCCGATGTCGCTGTGTGGTGTGTCGGAACGCTACCGCTGGTACGCATGGCGCGCAATGGGTCGCGCTTCGTGCCTAACTGATTGACTTCGTGCGTAGCTCTTCCCATTTGGGCGGCGAGGGCCAATGCTAGTTCTATGACACGCATTGATACGACCGAACGAATGCTCAACGCCGTGCCGGAGCGGGTCTACGAGGCGTTGACCGACGGGGCCGCGCTTCAGGCATGGTTACCACCGGCAGGAATGAGAGCCGAGTTTCTCGCACTGGATCCGCGCCCTGGCGGTTCATTTCATATGATTCTGCACTATCCGCCCGGGCAGGCCGGCCTGGGGAAGAGCACGGCGACTACCGATGAGGTGGTTGGGCACTATACGGAACTGGTACCGCACGAGCGGGTGGTTCTTGACGTGCATTTTGTGAATCCAGATGGTTCGCATACCGAGGCGATGACGATGAGTTTCGATATTGCTTTGGCCGCGAACGGGACGCTGGTGAACTTTAGTGCCGAGAATCCCCCGGCATCCATCTCGGCCTCCGACCACCATGTGGGGATGAGTCAGTCCCTGGAACAGTTGGCTGAGTACCTGATTGCGCAGGCCGAGCGCGAACGGGGCTAGGTCGAGCCAGCCTGACGCAAAATATTGTGGACGGTGGCGTCGTCGAGTTGCTCGAAGTGCTCGTAGTAGGTGCCCACGGCGCCGAAGTCATCTGGCTGCAACGGGCAGTGGAACTCGTCGCAGTGCGCGGCACAGCTGGCGCAGGTGCTTTCGGGGCCAACGGGGATGGCGGCAATGAGCTTCCCGACGTGCGCCATTCGCATCACCCGTATGGCGGCGGCCATGGTGGCTCCCGTAGCCAATCCGTCGTCACAGAGAATAACGGTCTGGCCGGTCACCTCGGTAGCGCGCCCTTGCAGATATGCGCTTTGTCGCCGGTGGAGTTCGGCGGTTTCGCTCTGGCGTACGCGTTCGAGACGCTCCGGTCGGGTCAGTTCCGTGGGTAGTGAATCGATGAGCTCCGGGAGAATGACTTCGGCTTGCAGTTGCCCATGTGCGGCAATGGCCCCGAAGGCAAGTTCCGGATAGTCGGGCACGCCGAGCTTACGCACCAGTAGGGCATCAAAGGGTAGGTGTAATTCAGCGGCCAGTGTGGAGGCGATGGGCAATCCCCCGCGAGCCAAGCCGAGAATGAGGGTGTTGGCGGCCTGGCGATAGGCGCTGAGTTCGGCGGCGAGCCGCAGTCCGGCATCGTGGCGGTCGGCGTAGGCGGGCAGGTTCTGTTGTTGCTGTCCCATAGTCCATACTCGGCCGCGGTGACCAGCGCTGTCCAGTGGCAGCGAATAATCGATTCTGCCCCTGTTGTGTGCGGCGGTGGGATTCTATGATCGAGAGACCGAGTCATCACCGTGATTCGGATGGTCTACCTAAGGATCGAGCTCATGTCTTCTCCGACGCCAACGGGGCAGCTACTTTCTTCAGATCAGGGTTTCGACTTACGGCTAGTGCGTGAGCTGCCGGTTCCCATGGAGCGGGCTTGGGAGTGGCTTACGGATCCGGAGCTCACCGAACACTGGTATGGCCCCTGGTCCGGGTGGGCCGCCGAGGGTCACCCGATCGATGTAACCCTAGCCTTTGAGGAGGGTGCCCCAACGGTTCAGATGGTGATCCGCGCCTGCCAGGAACCCGAGCACCTGCGGCTAGTCTCCGAGGATGAGTACGGCAACTGGGATTTGGAGCTTTCACTGCGCCAGCATGAGAAGGGTAGTGAACTGACCTTCATGATGCATCAGGTCGATCCACAAGGCGTCGGTGAGATTGGGCCGGGGTGGGAATACTATCTCGACCAACTAGTCGCCGCGATAAACGGAAACCCCCGGCCCAGTTGGGAGGATTATTATCCTGCCCAGCAGGCGTACTTCCAGGACCAGACGCCGGATTCGGCCGAGCACTAGTACACCCGCGACCCCGTCTCGCATTGCCGCGGTTTCGGGTACGTTCTATGGCACACCGCCCAGACATTCGAAGCTATGTTCGAAGCGAGAGTCGGGTCGTGACGGAGTCGAAGTCACTGTGGTGCACGCATAGGAAAAATAGAGGCTTTTTCCGGGTTAAGGGTCTAGCATGGCCGTAGTCGCCGCGGTTGTGATGATTGATTGGGGGATCCTCACCCGTAGCCTGACTCTGGCATACCCCCGGGCCTACCACTCGCAGGCGGGCCCGGGTGTGCACCGGCGAGCGCGGGTTAGGTTTCCTCCCGAGGAGTCGCCGATTGCGAGGCAGATTCATGAAGTTCTCGCATCTTCTGCCGGTGTTTTAGGCTTCGGATATGTCTGCTATTCCACACGTTGAATTGGCCAATGGTTGCAGCGTGCCCGCCATCGGGCAGGGCACCTGGTTCATGGGCGAGCGGCCCGACCGTCAGCGCGAAGAGATCGCAACGCTACGCCGTGGCGTGGAACTGGGCCTAACGCTCATTGATACCGCCACCATGTATGGAGACGGGCTCTCCGAGCAACTGGTGGGTGAAGCTATCGCCCCCGTGCGCGACGAGGTCTTCCTGGTAGACAAGGTTCTTCCCTATGAGGCGTCCTATCGGGGCACCATTGCCTCCTGCGAGGGATCCCTCGAACGGCTGGACACCGACCATATCGATCTGTTGCTTCTGCATTGGCCCGGTTCACACCCCGTCGAGGAAACCGTGCATGCCTTTGAAACCCTGATCGAGCGTGGGCTTATTGGCGCATGGGGCGTGAGCAATTTCGATGTCGATGACCTTCAGGAACTCCCGGCGACCCCCCTGGTGAATCAGGTGCTGTATAACCCGAGTCGGCGTGGCGTGGAATATGATCTGCTACCGGCGCATGCCGCCGCATCCCCGGCAATCCGGACCATGGCGTACTCCCCCATTGAGCAAGGTCGCCTACTGACGCATCCGGCACTGCAAGAGGTGGCCGAACAGCTCTCGGCGACCACCGCACAGGTATTGGTGGCGTGGGCGATACGAAGTGGCGAGGTGATCGCCATACCGAAGGCCTCTCGCGTGGAGCACGTACAACTCAATGCCGCGGCGGCCGAACTACAGCTCTCCACTGAGCAGCTCGCGGCCATCGATGACGCCTTTGCACCTCCACAGCGTAAACTTCCACTTCAGATGCTCTAATTCGGCCACACGTCTACCGACCCGCACGGATTTTACGATTCTCGTGCCGCGCTGGCCAGTGCATGACAAACATGACAATAATGGTCATGGTGTGTCCGGCCGATCGGCCCGACCCACCGCAACCAGCGGTGATCCTCCTAGACTCTTGGGGGAGCATTTTTCGACCTTTACCCCGAAAGGACCGGTCAACACGGTGAAACGCGACTTGTTCGAAGAGGACCACGACCAGTTCCGCGAGCTCGCGGCCGAATTCAACACTCGAGTGGTAGCCCCGGGCTACGCTTCGTGGGAGAAGGAACACCGGATTCCTCGCGAAGTGTGGCAAGCGGCTGGCGAGAACGGGCTGTTGGGTCTGGCGGTGCCCGAAGAATTCGGCGGGATGGGCATCGATGACTATCGCTTCCGTGTCGTCCTCGACGAAGAATTCGTGCGCGCCGGTCACCTCGCCGTGGCTCTGGCCTTCCACTTGCACGACGACCTCGTGTTGCCCTACTTAATTGCGCACGGTTCGCAGGATCTCAAGGAACGCTGGCTGCCGCGCATGGTCGACGGTTCAACCATCACCTCCTGCGCGTTCACCGAACCGGGTGCCGGCTCGGATTTGCGCGGAGTGCGCACCAAGGCGGTACGCGACGGTGATGACTGGCTGATTTCCGGGCAGAAAACCTTTATCGGCAACGCGGCGCACGGCGATGCCGCGCTCGTGCTGGCCCGTACCGAAGGCTCCGGAACCCGCGCCGGCGCGGACTCCTTCACCTTGTTCATGGTGGAACGTTCCGAGGGCTACAGCAACGGCAAACCCTTCGACAAGATGGGGCTGCGTGCCTCAGATACCGCCGAGTTGTTCTTCGACGAGGTCCGGGTGTCCGACGCCGACCGGGTTGGCGAGATTGGGGCGGGCCTAGGGTACGTCAAGGCCCATCTGCCGCAGGCCCGACTGGCCATTGCGGTTGCCTCCAGCGCCATCTGCACCGCTGCCTTCGCACAGGCCAAGGAGCACGTCTCGAACCGTTCGACCTTCGGGCAGCTGGTTGCCGACTATCAAAACACCCGCTTCGAGCTGGCGGATTTGAAGACCGAATCTCATGTCACCGAGGTGTTTGTCGATCGCGCGGTGCAGGCCTTCAACGAGGGGCAGCTCAGCGCCGAGGAGGCCGCAGAGGTCAAGCTCTTCGCCAGTGAAAAGGCCCGCACGCTTACCGACCGTGCCCTGCAGCTGCATGGCGGCTACGGCTACATCATGGAATACCCGATCGCGCAGTCCTTTACCGCCTCCCGTCTGCTGACCATCTTCGGCGGAACCAGCGAAATTATGCGCGAGACCATCGGGCGCGCGCTGTAACTCTCGGTCTGCGGCTCACCCGCGACGGAGCTCATCACGGATTTGGTGGCGTAACGCCCAGGCGTCCGCCACCTCTCCGAGATGGCCTAATTTTTCCGGGTTGATGACCGCACGTACTTGGGCGATACGCTCACCGCGGGTTTCCAGCACCATCACCGCAACAACCCGTTCCTGCTGGTCGCTGATCAGCACGCCGGGCTGCTCGTTGAAACTCTGCACCCGCAGGTTGACCAGCCCGGTGGCCAACTGCGCCGCAAAACCTTGCACCAGACGCACGGCGCGTTCCAGGGATTCGACCGGGTGCGCGAAGGCCGGTCCCTTTCCGCCTCCGTCACCAACGAAGCGCACATCGTCGGTCAGCAACTGGCGCAGCCCCGTCAGGTCGCCCTCGCGCATCGCTTCCACGAAGCGGGCGGCCAATTCGTCTCGGGCCTGCGGGTCGGGCCGGAAGCGCGGGCGCGGTTCGCGCACATGTTTGCGGGCTCGCGCGACCAGCTGCCGGCAGGCCGGCTCGCTGCGATCCACCGCCGCGGCCACCTCGGCGTAGTCGAAGCCGAAAACCTCGTGGAGCACGAAGGCGGCACGCTCTAGGGCACTGAGGCGTTCAAGGAGCAGTAGCGCCGAATAACTCAGTGAGTCGTTCAATTCCGCCATGCGTTCCGGGTCGGTGTATGGGTCGTGTGCCAACGGTTCGGGAAACCAAGGGCCGACATACTGTTCACGGCGCACCCGCGCCGAGCGTTGCACATCAACGCAGATCCGGGTGACGACGGCACAGAGAAACGATTTAGCCGAGCGCGGCTCGTCGGCATTGTTCTGGTAGCGTACCCAGGCCTCCTGCACAGCGTCCTCGGCCTCAGTCACCTGCCCGAGGATTCGGTAGGCAATGGAGAAAAGCAGTGGCTGTAGCTCAAGAAACTGCGCGGTACGCGTCATGGCGCTCAGTCTCGCACCGGGTGACCGGACCTGTCCAGACCCATTGGCGCCGCGGGCCAGCGCATCGTCCCGGGAAACCGCCGTTCGGTGCTGATGTTCGCCAGCAAGGCCGAGACCTGCAGCCTTTTGGCGGCCACCGCCGTGCGTCCCGTCAGGGCCCAGCCACTGGCTTGATCGGCACCGTTAGTGCGTTGGAGCACGGCTCGGCGACGTCCCAGAGACACGCAACGTGCCAGGAAACCAAGGGAAAAGTCGCGATACCCGGTGACATCTAGATCGAGGGCTTCGGCACGTAAAAGGTCGGCGGCATGGGCAGCCGAGGGGAAGGCAAATTGGCAGGACATGGAATAGCACTCTCCGTCTGGCCGCACGGTGTGCCCGGCATCTCCCACCGCCAGCACCCGCTCATGCGAGATCGACCGCAGGGTGGGATCGGTGAGTACGGCTCCACGGTCATCCACTGCAAGGCCCGAGTGGGCCGCGAGCGGGTAGGCGGAGAAACCACCGCACCAGATACTCAGGTCACTATCCAGATGCTGCCCGTTGGCCAACGCGAGCTGCCCCGGGTCGATACCAACGACGCGGGCGCGGTGTTCGGCAATGCGCAGTTCGGACAGGGCGCTGTCCACCCGGTGAGCGGCGGGAGCGGAAAACCAGGCGGCCGCCGCGGTAATGGAGATGAGCGAGAGCTGCAGATCCGGGCGTTGCTCGGCGATCTCGGTGACCGTTTCAAGACCGGTGAATCCGCTACCGATCACACTCACACGCCGCCCTTCGGGTAGGCGCCGCAATGCGGCACGCAGGCGGTGCGCCTGGTCCACATCGCCGACTCCGTACAACAAATGCGCCCCGGGTAGCTCTGGAGTCTGAGTCCTGCTGCCGGAGGCGAACACCACCCGGTCGAAATGCAGCCGTTCCGGGCCCTGTGCCGTATCAACGGTGGCCCAGCCGGTGGATGGCTCAAGATCCGTCACGCTGCCCTGAATCAGCCTGATCCCCGGGCCGAGGAGGCGTTGAAGGCTCTGCGCCGGAACGACCTGACCGGTGGCCACCCGATGCATCCGTAACCGGTTGACGAAGGTGGGCCGCGGGTTGACCACCGTCACCGCAACCCGTGAACGCCCGCGGCCGTTGAGTCGAACCGCGAGGGTAGCTCCGGCGAAGCCCGAGCCGATGACTAATACCTGTAGCTGTGCCGTTGAAGTGTTCATATCCACTAGACGAGAGCGCCTAAGCATCTGTGACATGGTCCCGGAAAACTTTTTTGCGGCTTCGTATCGGCGAGTGCGTTGCGACCTCCGCTGGCACAACTGAGTTCGAGCGTGAAACTATTAGCTGAGACCATTTGTTGTTCGAGAGGAACGTATCCAAAGTGCCCATCCGGCAAATCACCGTCTATGGCGAACCGGTGCTACATCAGCGCGCCGCCGAAGTCACCGAGTTTAATGACGAGCTACGCGCCCTAGTCGCCGATATGCACGCGACCATGGACGCCGCAAACGGTGTCGGCCTTGCAGCCCCACAAATCGGCATTGGCCTGCGCATTTTCACCTATATCTACGCCGATCAGGACACCGCCCCGGAACGCGGCGTGCTGATCAATCCGAAGCTGACGCTTTCGAAGATCTCCGGTGCCGCACCGGATGTCGACGAGGAGTCCGAAGGTTGCCTCTCGGCCCCGGGCCTTTCCTTCCCGCTCAAGCGCGCCGACTATGCCAAGGTTGAGGGCTTCGATGAGTTCGGCAAGCCGATCTCTTTCGAGGCCCGCGGGTGGTTTGCCCGAATCATGCAGCATGAGTTCGATCACCTCGACGGGTACCTCTACGTCGACAAGCTGGTACCTAAGTGGGACAAGCGCTGGTTGAAGGCCAAGAAGGCCTTGGGCTGGGGCGTGCCGGGAATTACTTGGCTCCCGGGTACTGACGAAGACCCGTTTGGCCATTAGATTAGTGCCATGACAAAAACGACGGTCCTGACATCGGCAGTTGAACGTGCACTCGCCCTAGGCGACGTCGATGATCGGGACCGTTCGTATTTTCATGACCTCAACGCCAGCGTCGACCGCTCACAATTGCTCTTGGCCCGAGTGAGACTGGCCGAGCGATTCGGCGAGTTCCCTTCCGCCCCGATCTCACGCGAAGATACCCATACCGCTCCCGGGGTCTGGGAACTCGCTACGCTTCTGGAACTCGCCGCAAGCCACGACCGGCTACTGGCCCGCGCGCTGAGCCCGGAAATCATTGCCGCCACCCTGGCCGACCTCGGCCAGCAGTGCCGGCTGCACCGTGCCGAGCACGGTAACGCTGGTCTAGGGACTTGGCATTGGCTCTCGCTGCACGCCAGCGGGAGCCTTTTTCGTATCGGGCGCCTGCAGTACCATTTGCGGCGGATCGCCGACACCGAGAACCGCTGGGAAGTAGATGTACATATCCCGGCCGGAGAGGCACTGGCCCCAGCGACGGTGGACGGTTCGTTATCGCGGGCCGCGGCCTTTTTCCGCACTCATTTTCCGCAGCTACGCATCGACCGGGCGGTGTGCACCAGCTGGCTTTTCGACCCTTGGTTGCTGGAACGGATGAAGCCCACAAGCAATATCCTCTCCTTCGCACGCCGATTCCAGCCGCGGGCGGCCACCCCGGAGCCCACGGATGCGCTCTACTTCACCTTCGGAACACGCGACATGGGATGGTTGCATCGGCTCAGCGCACGCAGCGCTCTACAGTCCTTGGTCCTTGAGCGGCTCCGTACGGAGGGCACTTGGTTCCTCGGTCGCGGCGAGTTTCGTTGGCCCGCCTCATAGAGGACGAATCCCGGGCGGTTCCGCCTCAGACCTGACACGGCGCACGATACTGCTGGTATCGCTGCCACTGCTGGGCTTGCCACTGGGTCAGGCCCTCGGGCCCGGCGGCACCCAGCACGCTCCCCGACCGAAGCCAGCTCGCCTTGACCATCCCGTTGCGTCCCGGCCCGACACTTGCTTGCGCCTGGCCGTCGGCCACCAATGACCGATCGGCATAGGAGATGTAGTACTCGTCAAAGGGCGGCAGCAGGTAGCGTCCGGCCGGCTGGTCCGCAGGTGCGTCGTTGTCCTCGGTACGCAGATAGAGCGGCTCCCCTTCGTGTGTTCCGACGGTCTGGATCCGGTCGCCTAGTCGCTTGGCCGCCGCACGCAGCGCACCAAGCGGGTGCCCGGCATACCATGCGGCATCACGCAGACTGGCCGGGCCGTGACCGCGCAAATACCCTAAAAGTAGCTCGGCCAGCGGATCGGCCGGCTCCGCACCGGCGGTCGCCACTTCGGGCACCGGCACAAAATACTGTCCGGCACTCCACGAACCCGGATCGATCAGCGGACCTTGGCAAATCAACAGACGGTAGGACAGTTCCTGGAGCAGTGCGTAGCCCCGACCGTCGCGCAGGTCCAGTCCAGCCTCCTGCCAGCGACGCTGAATCAGTTCGCGGCTCGCCCGCCCCTCGCGCCGAAATAGATCCATCACGTGCGCGGCCGCGTCATCCACGACGGTTGCGGTGATGTGTTGGTCGGCGCGGCGGGTTGCGGCGCTCTGCGCCACCCGCGGGGCGCTGAGCCTTACGAGCCATCCAAGATCTTGCGACTGGCAGAGATGGAGCGTTCCACGCATCAACCAGCTGCGAACCAGTTCGCCGCGCTCCAAGGCGTGCACCACTGGCTGACGCTGCGTCGTTGAACCGTGCCGCAAGCTCAGCGCGTACGCCCCTCCGGCGAGGTCCTGAGCCTGGGTGGCCAGCATATGGGCGGCGACCGCACCGACCGTCCGATCGCGGGCTGGGCTGGGCGCTAGCAGATGGCTGCGTAGCCGCAGGGCGCGCAGCCGCGACCGATCGGTGCCCCGCCGACTATCGAGGATCTGATCCATGTGCCCTAGCCTAGCCGCCCGTGCCCGTACCGCGGCCGTCGCTGGCTCGGACTCCCCCGTTAACGGCCGATGGCCGGCCGCACCAAAGTTGGTGCGGCCGGCCATCGAGCGGTTGGTCTGCTTAGACCGCGGCGGCCTGCTGTAGCGCAGGGACCGCGACCGGGTGGGTACCGGCCATGGTCTCAATCACGCGAACCACCTGGCAGGAGTAGCCGAACTCGTTGTCGTACCACACGTAAACCACGGCATTCTTGCCGGAAACGATGGTCGCCAGACCATCGACGATGCCGGCACGACGCGAACCCACGAAGTCGGTGGAAACGACCTCTGGCGAATCGGTGAAGTCGATCTGCTTGTGCAGGTTCGAGGTCAGCGAGGTTTCACGCAGGTAGGCGTTGAGCTCTTCCTTGGTGGTCTCGTTCTCCAGGTTCAGGTTCAGGATGGCCATGGACACATCCGGGGTAGGAACGCGGATGGCGTTGCCGGTGAGCTTGCCAGCGAACTCCGGCAGAGCCTTGGCCACGGCCTTGGCGGCACCGGTTTCGGTGATCACCATGTTCAGCGCGGCCGAGCGGCCACGGCGCTCACCCTTGTGGAAGTTGTCGATCAGGTTCTGATCGTTGGTGAAGGAGTGCACGGTTTCGACGTGTCCGTGGGTAACCCCGAACTTGTCGTTCAGTGCCTTGAGCACCGGGGTGATGGCGTTGGTGGTGCAGGAAGCGGCGGTGATGATCTTGTCGTCCTCGCCGATCCAGGAATCGTTGATGCCGTGCACGATGTTCTTCAGGTCGCCCTTGCCCGGGGCAGTCAACAGCACGCGCGAAACACCCTTGGCCTCGAGGTGCTGGGACAGGCCAGCCTCGTCGCGCCACTTGCCGGTGTTGTCCACCACGATGGCGTTGTTGATGCCGTAGGCGGTGTAGTCAACGGAAGCCGGGTCATTCGAGTAGATGACCTGGATCAGCGTGCCGTTGGCCTGAATGGTGTTGTTTTCCTCGTCAACGGTGATCGAGCCTTCGAAGCGCCCGTGCACCGAGTCGCGGCGTAGCAGCGAGGCGCGCTTGACCAGGTCGTTTTCGGCACCCTTGCGTACCACGATGGCGCGCAGGTTCAGGCCGTAACCACCACGTTCGATAAGGATGCGAGCCAGCAGGCGGCCGATACGACCGAAGCCGTAGAGCACGACGTCCTGCGGGTTGGCCTCGGCGGCGCCGGCCTGGCCGACCTTCTCGCCGAGTTCGCTACGCAGGAATTCGGTCAGGTCAGCGCTGCCGGATTCAACGAACTTCTTGTTCAAGCGTCCGAGGTCCACGGACAGGGCGCCGACGTTCAACGACTCGAGGGCCTCGAGGATCGGCATGGTGGAAGCCAGTGGCAGCTCTTCACCGTCGATGCGGCGCACCACACGGTGGGCCTTGATGATGTCGATGGCGGACTGATTAATGAGCTTGCGTCCGTAAATGGAGGTCACCACGTTGTTGTGGCGGTAAAGACGTCCAATCAGGGGAACCATGGCTTCTGCGAGCTCTTCGCGCCCGCTCCATTCCTGCTGGGCTACGACAGACTGCTGGGTCACAGAGAATCCCTTTCAAATTTCAGCCAGCTTCCGGATCCTGGAAGCAGGTTGGCACCGTGAGAAGCACCATTGCTTTTGCGGTGGTACGGGGTTTGCGGATCCTATCCCCGTAAAAGTACATCTACCATTCTAGTCGGTAGCGGGGCCGTTGAACGCGTCGGCGCTGTGAATCATCTCACCCGCAAGGTGGGGTGAGGAATGTTGAATGGGATGGCCGATACGCCGGGTTCTGTACCGCAGTGCGGTGGCGATCATCTATCTACGACTGCCGTTGCCGACAGCCTCTAGCGGTCCACCCGATTGCTTGGGCGAACAGCCCTCAAACGCAATCTGTCTGACCTTGCTCCGGGTGGGGTTTACCTAGCTGCCCCGGTCACCCGGGGCACTGGTGGTCTCTTACACCACCCTTTCACCCTTACCAGGACGAACCTGGCGGTTTACTTTCTGTGGCACTAGCCTGCGGGTCACCCCGAGTGGGCGTTACCCACCACCCTGTTCTGTGGAGCCCGGACGTTCCTCGGGCCGCTGTTGCGGCACGCGATCGCCTGACCATCCCATTCGCTACCATTCTAGTCCCTCACCAGCACTGCTTCATTCAGCTACGCGGACACGGCGAGCCCGCTCCCGGGGCATTAAGCTGGAGGGCGTGCTTATTTTGTTGCCGCCTTCCGAAGGTAAAACCGCCCACGCCACCGGCGCACCCTTTGAGCTCGAGGAGCTCTCCTTTCCCGCCCTCAATGAGGACCGACACGCCGCGCTCAACGCCCTCGGTGAGGTTTCGGCTGCGGCCGATGCCATGGAGGTGCTCGGGGTCGGCGCCTCACTGGCCGCAGAGGTGGCACGCAATGTGGCCCTGCATACCGAACCGGCGGCACCGGCGCACCAAATCTATTCCGGGGTTCTCTATGAGGCGCTGGGATACAACTCGCTCGATCCGCGCGCACAGCGTCGCGCCGATGAACAGGTGCTCGTGATCTCCGCCCTGTGGGGCGCGGTGCGGTACGCGGATCGTATTCCGCCCTATCGCCTCTCGATGTCGGTGAAGCTCGAACCGCTCGGCAAGCTGGCGACCTGGTGGAAGAAGCGTTTAGGCGCGGTGCTCGACGAGGTGGCTGGCGACCAGTTGATTGTCGATGCGCGGTCGAGCACCTACGCGGCAGCCTACAAGCCGGGTAATGGCAACGCCGTCGCCGTTAATGTTTTTCAGCTCCGCAACGGGGTGCCGAAGGTCGTGTCGCATTTCGCGAAGCATACCCGCGGCGAGGTGGCCCGCTTCCTCTTGCAGGCCGAGCATGAGCCGCAGAATCCCCAACAGCTGCTGGAGCTGATTTCACAGCGTTGGTCGGCGAGCCTCGTCGACGATAAGAAGGGCCGCGCCCTGAATATTCTGCTGCCAGAAGATCACCAGTTCACCACGGCGAAGTAGCGGCGCCGCGGGTGCTCGTTAGGGACCCGCGGCGACTAGTTCCACCTCGAAACCGGCGGCGTCCTCGAGGTAGCTTGCGTAATGTTGCTCGCCTCCGGCATGGGGGTGCTTGTCGGCGAACATGAGCTTGAAACCGTGGCTCAGCGCCTCGGCGGTGACCGCGTCCACCAAGTCCCGTGACTCCAGCCGGAACGCCAAGTGGTTCAGCCCGGGGCGGCGGCGCTCATGAGCTCCGGCCTGCAGGTCCGGGCCGGACTCCAGCACAATGTAGAAGTCGCCGTGCTGGTAGCTGATCCCGTCGCTCCAGCGCGCGGACTGCCGATACCCCATGCGGGTCAATAGCCAGCCGAGGCTGGCGATCGATAGATCGAGCTCGGCAACCCACAACTCGAGGTGGTGCAACATCACTACGGGGTGAGTACGAAGTCCCACGGGTCGGAATTGACCTGAGAGACCTGGATGTCGATGTCGAAACCATCGTCATGCAACACATTGCCCAACGCCTTGGCGGCGGCCGAGAGCCACACCCATTCGGAGGCGAAATGCGAAACATCGATCAGGTAGGGGTGACCGGCACCGGCCTGCTCACGAAGTTCGCTGGCCGGGTGGTGGCGCAGATCCGCGGTCACGTACACATCCGCCGCATGCGAACGCACGGCATCGAAGAGCGAGTCTCCGGCGCCGGAACAGATCGCCACCTTACGCACCACACCTAGTCGGTCTCCGGCCACGCGTACCCCGCCGGCGACCGCCGGGAGCACCGTGTAGACCCGTTCGGCGAAGGCCTCAAGCTTCATCGGCTTCTCGAGGAATCCCACGCGCCCCAGTCCTTCTTCCGGAAGGCCATTGGGTGATTGCACCAGCGGCACACAGTCTTGCAGGCCAAAGGCGTCGGCCAGGGCGTCGTTGACCCCGCCCACGGCGCTGTCGGCGTTGGTATGTGCGGTCAGCAACGCGGTACCGGATTCAATCAATCGGTGAATGGCTTCACCCTTGAAATGCGTGCCGGCAACCTGCGTGACCCCGCGTAGCAACAGCGGGTGGTGGGTAATCAGCAGATCCGCTTCCTGCGCAATTGCATCGTCAATGACCTCGAGGGTCGGGTCCACGGCGAACACGACCTTGCGCACCGGCTGTCCGGTGCGTCCGGTGACCAGACCAACCGCATCCCACGCCTCGGCGAGAGATAGCGGCCACAGTTCCTCGGCGGCTTCCAAGACATTGCCCAGGGTCGGGACGGCGGGAGTTGCCGCTTCACCGTGCACCGGAGCCTGCTCGGTCGGCGGTGTGGGTTCCGCGTCCGCGGGTGTGGCCTTCTCGGCGGCGGGCGTCGCAGCCTTCTTCGCCGAATTCTGCTCGGGCGGAACGGGCCCGTTGGTCTTGCTCTGCATAGTGCTAAGACTACGCATGCTGGCTCGATGGAACACTTTGCAACGCCGCAACGTTATGCACAATGTGCGACACAAAACCTCCGAACCACTGACCTTCAGCCCCGAAACGACGACCGCCGATGGGACGGCCCTGACCACGTTTATTCTGGCCGGTGGCTGCTTTTGGTGCCTCGACGCGGTGTATCAACGGACCCGCGGAGTGCACGAGGTGCTCTCGGGCTATATTGGCGGGCACACCCCAGACCCGGACTATTACCAAGTGTGTACCGGGCGTACCGGCCACGCCGAGGCGGTGGCGGTACGGTTCGACGCGTCGGTGGTACCGGCCGAGGTCATTCTGGACATGTTCTTCACGACGCACGATCCAACCACGCTCAATCGACAAGGCTACGACGTGGGCACGCAGTATCGCTCGGCCATGTTCCCGCTCGATGAGGCTCAGCGCCACTTGTTTGACCAGAGCATCGAAAAGTTTGGCGCAATCTACCCAAACCGCATCGTGACGTCAATCGAAGATGACACGAGGTTTCATCTGGCCGAAACAGTTCACCAGGACTACTACACAAACAACCAGAATGCGGGTTACTGCCGCGTCATCATCGACCCGAAGCTGGTAAAGGTCAGGAAATATTACGCTCAATGGCTCAACGACTAGGGTGGCTTGCGCAGCCTACTAAGGTTAAGAGCGAAGCACCTGGTCGAATGCCGGACCAACCCGGACCCGCGACCCAACCCATGCCGCACTGACGGCTATTTGTACGTAAGGACTGCATATTCATGGGCAAGATCTACAACAACGTCACCGAAATCATCGGCCGCACCCCGCTGGTGAAGCTCAACCGTATCGGTGAGGGCCTGCCAGGCGAGATCGCCGTCAAGCTCGAGTTCTACAACCCGGCCAACTCGGTCAAGGACCGCATCGGTGTGGCTATCGTCGACGCCGCCGAACAGGCCGGCGCACTCAAGCCCGGTGGCACCATTGTGGAAGGCACGAGCGGCAACACCGGTATCGCACTGGCCATGGTCGGTGCCGCCCGCGGCTACCGTGTCATCTTGACCATGCCCGAGACCATGTCGACCGAGCGTCGCGTCATGCTGCGTGCCTTCGGTGCCGAGATTGTGCTGACCCCGGGTGCCGATGGCATGCGCGGCGCGGTGGAGAAGGCCAAGGAGATCGTGGCTACCACCGAGAACGCTATCTGGGCACAGCAGTTCGCCAACGAGGCAAACCCGGAGATCCACGCATCGACGACCGGTCCGGAGATCTGGGACGACACCGAGGGCCAGATCGACATCCTGGTCGCAGGCATCGGTACCGGTGGCACCATCACCGGCGCAGGTCGTTTCTTGAAGGAAAAGAACCCGAACCTGAAGATCGTGGCCGTCGAGCCGAAGGACTCCCCGATCCTCAACGGTGGTAAGCCAGGTCCGCACAAGATCCAGGGTCTGGGCGCCAACTTTATTCCCGAGGTGCTGGACACCGAACTGTACGACGAGGTGCTCGACGCCTCGATCGACGACTCCGTGGCCACCGCCCGCGCCCTGGGAGTGCAGGAAGGCATCCTCGGCGGTCTCTCCGGTGGTGCAGCGGTCTGGGGTGCCTTGCAGGTCGCAGCTCGCGAGGAAAACGCCGGCAAGCGCATCGTTACCGTGATCCCGGACTTCGGCGAACGCTACATCTCCACCCTGCTCTTTGACGACATTCGCGGCTAAAGAGTTCACCGGCGGAGAATAAATACGCGCCATGGGTGGTTGGACCTAATAGGATCCAACCACCCATTGACGCGTTTACGCTGGTCACCTGCCCACTGCACCCAAAACACTAAGGTAGAACCATGAGCTTCCTCTCCCGACTGCGCGAAGACCTGGCCACCGCCCGTTCGCACGACCCGGCCGCCCGCAGCGACGTGGAGAACTTCTTCGTCTATTCGGGCCTGCACGCCATTTGGCTACACCGTCTGGCCCACCGCATGTGGCAGAACCCGGCGCTACGCTGGCCAGCCCGCCTGCTCTCCCAGGCCAACCGGGCCATTACCGGCATCGAGATCCACCCCGGCGCCACCATCGGGCGACGCTTCTTCATCGATCACGGCATGGGCATCGTCATTGGCGAAACCGCGGAAGTTGGCGACGACGTGATGCTGTATCACGGCGTGACGCTCGGCGGTCGTTCGCTGGCGAAGGTCAAGCGCCACCCCACCATCGGTGACCGGGTGGTCATCGGGGCCGGCGCCAAGGTCCTCGGCCCCATCGTGATCGGCGCCGACTCCGCCGTGGGCGCGAACGCCGTGGTGGTCAAGGACGCACCGGAGGGTTCGATCATTACGGGTATTCCGGCGCAGAATCGGCCTCGTACCCCCGAAGAGCGCAAGCCAGCGGTGGATCCAGCCGAGTACATTGACCCGGCGATGTGGATCTAGCCACCGTTTAGTTGAAACCCATTAAATAGTTGAGGTCGATGTCGCTGATGCGGCATCGACCTCAACTATTTTCGGCGGGCGTTCGAGCCCTGTGAATTAATCGCCCAGCGTGTGCGGCTCGGACGTGGTGCCGCTTGCGCTCTGGATTTCTTCATCTTCCGGGTCCTGCACCTGGGTGCCTAGGTGACCACGGGTTAGCTTGTTCATGATCATCGCGATGGCACCGTCACCGGTGACGTTCGTGGCGGTACCGAAGCTATCGAGGGCGATGTAGGCGGCGAACATCAGGCCAACCTCGGCCTCCCCGAAGCCCAGCATCTGCGCGAGCAGACCGGCCGCGGCGGCAATTGCGCCACCGGGGACGCCCGGAGCGGCGATCATCATGATGCCCAGCATGAGGATGAACGGCAGGTAGGAACCGATGGACACGTCGCCACCGGTCAGCAACAGTACGGCAATGGAGAAGCAGGTAATCTTCACCATCGAACCCGACAGGTGGATGGTTGCGCACAGCGGCACGACGAAACCGGCCACCGAATCGGACACGCCGTTCTTCTTAGCCGAAGCCAAGGTGACCGGGATGGTCGCGGCCGAGGAGGAGGTACCCAGGGCGGTGAAGTAAGCATCGCGCATATTCCACAGCGCCTTGAATGGGTTGCGTCCGGTCATGCCTCCGGCCACCGAGTACTGGGCCAACAACACGACTAGGGTCAAGCCGAAGGCCACAGCTGCCACGAGCAGGAAGCGAGTAATGACCACCACGGCCGCGCCGCTGGCGGAGAGATCCATGAAGATGCCGAAAATGAACAACGGCAGGGCCGGGACAATAATGCGGCGGATCACCGATTCGATAATGGAACGGAACTCCACAGCGCCACGGAAGAGCACGGTGCTGCGGAAAGCGGTCAGCCCAATACCGATAACGAAGGCCAGCACCAGCGCGCTCATCACACCGATGACCGGTTCAAGGACGATCTGCGTTGCCGAATCTCCGGCGCTGGCAGCCACCGTGACGTAGGGAGTAAAACCGGACTCGGAACCCTCGTTGAGGGTTTCGAGGCTCGCCCCCGACAGCGGTGCGGTAAATAGCCAGCGGCTGACCGCATAGGCCAGCAACCCGGCCAGCACGGTGGAACCGTAGGCGATAAGCGCGGTAATCCCCAACCACTTGCCGGCGCCCTTGCCCAGTTCGGCGATCGCGGGCATCACGAGTCCCAGAATAATCAGTGGCACGATGAACCCGAGGAAGCCGGAGAAGATCGAGTTGTAGGTCAGGAACAAATTACCGAGCCCGGTGGGCATAATCGGTCCGGTCAAAATGCCAAGGATGATGGCAACGATAATCCACCCGAGTAGCGGAATAGATTTCAGGAACTTCATGATGATCCTTAAAGTCAAAGGGTGCGGAACGCAGATACCGCGCAAACTACATGTGGCGCAGCGCACGACTCAACAATGGTAAACAGTGCCGCGCCTAAGCCGAAATCCACGCCCGGGTCAGCACGGGATTTCGCTACGCAGCGCGGCGCCAACTTACTGATTAAGTATCGGGCAGCGATTAAGTATGCTGAGAGTCATGAGCGAACACGCCGCAGATACGCACCAGTACATTCGGATCCGCAAGGCCAGCGAAAATAATCTCCGTGCGGTCGACACCGACATCCCCAAACGTCGCCTCACCGCCTTTACCGGGGTCTCCGGCTCCGGTAAATCCTCCTTGGTCTTCGGCACCATCGCTGCCGAATCCCAGCGGCTGATTAACGAAACCTACTCCACGTTCGTGCAGACCTTCATGCCTTCGCTGCCACGGCCCGACGTGGAAGTATTGGAAAATCTCACGGCGGCCATCGTGGTGGATCAGGAACGATTGGGAGCTAATTCGCGCTCGACGGTAGGAACCGCCACGGATGCCTATTCGCTGCTGCGCATGCTCTTCGCTCGCTATTCAACTCCGAGTGCCGGCGGCCCCGGCGCCTACTCCTTCAACCTCGGCGAAGGCGCCTGCCCGGTCTGCGAAGGCTTTGGCACCGAGGCCAGCATCGACCTTGACGAACTCTTGTTCTGGGACAAGACCCTGAACGAGGGAGCGATCAACGCGCCGAACTTCGCACCGGGCGCCTGGCTCTTTCAAACCCTGACGGCCGGAACCCAGGTAGACCTGGACGTGCCCTTGCGGGAAATGGATCCGCAGATGCTGGACCGGCTCCTTTACGCCGAACCGGGCAAGGTCAAACTCAATGGTGCCAACATGAGCTATTCGGGGTTGGTGACCCGCATCAAATCCAGTTACATTCACTCCGAGCGGGAAGTGAAACAAAAGCACATCCGTGATTTTGTGGAACGGATCTCCACCACTGCCCCGTGCTCGGCCTGCTCCGGCAGCCGCTTGAATGACGCCGCCCGTGCCTCAAAGCTTCACGGGCACGGAATCGCGGAATTGTGCTCCATGCAGGTCAGCGATCTGCTGGCGACGCTGAAGACCATCGACGAGCCCGGTGCGCTCCCCCTGCTCGAAAAGCTCAGCCTCGTGCTCGAGTCCATGGTGCACATCGGTTTGGGCTATATTTCGCTGGATCGGCCAGCGGCCACGCTCTCTGGCGGTGAGGCTCAGCGCGTGAAGATGGTCAAACATGTGGGCAGCGCCCTATCCGATGTCACCTACGTGTTTGATGAACCCACTGTGGGGTTGCACCCGCATGATATTCAGCGGATGAACCAACTGTTGCTGTCGCTGCGCGATAAGGGCAATACCGTGCTGGTAGTCGAGCACAAACCCGAGGTGGTGCGCATCGCCGACCACGTGATCGATCTGGGCCCGGGGGCCGGGGTGCACGGCGGCACCATCTGCTACTCCGGCGATGTGGCGGGCCTGCTCACCTCGGGCACACGCACCGGGGAACATTTCACACAGCGGGTCCCCCTCAAGGAACAGGTGCGCACCGGGCACAACTCGATCGAAATTCGCGGGGCCACCGAGCACAATTTGCGCGCCGTCGACGTGGATATCCCCCGCGGCGTGCTGTGCGCTATCACCGGGGTCGCCGGCTCAGGCAAATCCTCGCTGATTCATTCCACGGTGGCCAAGCAGGAGGGCGTGGCGGTCGTGGACCAGTCCCCGATCCGCGGCTCGCGACGCAGCAACCCGGCAACCTACACCGGCATCATGGACCCCATCCGGGCCGCCTTCGCCAAGGCTAACGGGGTCAAGCCGGCCCTGTTCAGCGCCAACTCCGACGGAGCCTGCCCCGAATGCAAGGGAGCCGGGGTCATCTACACCGACCTGGTCTCCATGGCCGGGGTTGCCATCCGCTGCGAACGGTGCGAGGGACGGCGCTTTACCGATGAAGTGCTCGAGTACCAGTATCAGGGGCTGAATATCGCCGATGTTCTGGATCTGAGCATCGAACGGGCCGCCGAGGCGCTGGGCATCGCCAAGGCCAAACCGATGCTCGAACGCCTCAATCAGGTAGGGCTGGGGTATCTGAAACTCGGCCAACCGCTGAGCACCCTTTCCGGCGGCGAACGTCAGCGCATGAAGCTCGCCATCAATTTGGGTCAGGGGGCCGACACCTATGTACTGGACGAACCGACTACGGGTCTGCACATGGCCGACGTGGACCGCCTATTGAAGCTGCTGGACGAAATGGTCGGCGAGGGCAAAACGCTGATCGTCATCGAACACCATCTCGCCGTCGTGGCTCACGCCGACTGGGTGATCGATCTGGGTCCGGGCGCCGGACATGAGGGCGGCACCATCGTCTTCGAAGGTACCCCACGCGATCTAGCCGCTGGCAAAACCCTGACCGGCATCCACCTGGCCGAGTACGTTGCAGGTGCCTGATGAGTAGTTATCTCCTACGCGTCCCGGTGGCCGATGACGTACCGCAGATTGCCTCCCTGCTGGTCAAGTGCTGGAAGCAAACCTATGCCGAGCTATTGCCCGAGGGGTTCTTCACGGACGAGCACCATGCTTCGCGGGTGCGTCAATGGGAACGCATCACCGCCGACCTGCACGAGCGCCCGGAAATGGAGCTGCGCCCCCATGCTCGCGGTGCTCGATGAACAAGCCGTCGGGGTGGCGCTCGCCGGACCGGTCCGCTCCGAGTCGGATCGGGCCACCGGGGCCAAGCTGAACCTGCACATGCTCTACGTACTGCGCGAGCACCACGGCACGGGCGTCGGCCAGCGGCTGCTCGACGCGGTCCTGGGACACGAACCCACGATGCTCTGGGTGGCCCAGGAAAATCCGCGGGCCATCGCGTTCTATCAGCGCAACGGCTTCAGCTTCGATGGGCTAACCGAGCGAGACCCTGCGGCGCCGGCGATCACCGACGCACGCATGCTTCGGCTTTAGCCGGCCCAAGATGCGGTAGGAAGCGCAAAGGCCCGAAATGCATGAAGCATTTCGGGCCTTCGCGTTAATTCGAACTAGTGGGTGTCCACCGCTTCGACCTCGGAGCGGTCGGCGCTCCACAGCGTGTGGAAGGTGCCTTCCTTATCGTTGCGGCGGTAGGTGTGTGCACCGAAGAAGTCGCGCAGTCCCTGAGTCAGCGCGGCCGGCAGGCGGTCGCGACGCAAGCCGTCGTAGTAGGCCAGCGACGAGGAGAAGACCGGAGCCGGGATGCCAGCCTGTGCGGCGATGGCCACCACGCGGCGCCATGCCGGTACGGCCTTGGCAATGGCCTCGGCGAAAGCTGGGGCGAAGAGCAGGTTCTCCGGCTTCTCGGCACCGGAGTACGCGGCGGTGATGTCCTTGAGCAGGGCGGCACGGATGATGCAGCCTTCGCGCCACAGGCCGGCGATTTCGTCCAGCTTCAGTTCCCAGCCGTATTCGCCTGCAGCCGAGGTGAGCATGTCCAGACCCTGCGCGTAGGAAACGAGCTTGGATGCGAAGAGCGCCTGGCGCACGTCCTCGACGAAGTTCTCCGGAAGCGTCACCTCGCTGGTGTTCGCCTCCAGCACCTGCTGGCCCACGGCGCGGATGGAGCGCTGGGACGACAGCGAACGGGCAAAGACCGACTCGGCGATGGCCGAGACCGGTGAACCCAGGTCCAGGCCGGACTGCACGGTCCAGCGTCCGGTGCCCTTCTGCCCTGCGGAGTCCTCGATGACGTCGATCAGTGGCTTGCCGGTGGAAGCGTCGACGTGGCCGAGCACCTCGGCGGTGATCTCGATGAGGAAGCTGGAGAGCTCGGTGGCGTTCCATTCGGTGAAGATCTTGGCCTGTTCGGCCGGCTCGATGCCCGCCGCATTGCGCAGCAGATCATAAGCCTCGCCGATAACCTGCATATCGGCGTATTCGATGCCGTTGTGCACCATCTTCACGAAGTGGCCGGCACCATCGGTCGAGATCCACGCGCAGCATGGGGTTCCGTCATCGGCCTTGGCGGAGATCTTCTCCAGCATCGGGCCCAGGGCCTGGTACGACTGTGCCGAACCGCCGGGCATGATCGATGGGCCCAGCAGTGCGCCTTCCTCGCCACCGGAGACGCCGACACCCACGAAGTGCAGGCCCTTTTCGGCCAGTGCAGCTTCACGACGACGCGTGTCGGTGTAGTGCGAGTTACCGGCGTCGATGACAATGTCGCCTTCGTCCAGCAGCGGCACAAGCGATTCGATCACGGAATCCACCGGAGCACCGGCCTTGACCATGATCAGCACCCGCCGCGGGGTTTCCAGATTGGCGACCAGTTCCTCAAGGGACTCGGTGCGAATGAAGTCGCCCTCCGACCCGTGGGCCTCGAGCAACGCATCGGTTTTAGCTACCGAGCGGTTGTGCAAAGCAACGGTGTAGCCGTTACGAGCGAAGTTGCGGGCGAGGTTAGCACCCATCACGGCCAGACCTGTAACGCCAATCTGTGCAGGCATAAAAATAAGTCTCCATCAAATACGGGGAGTTGTGCCGCGCATCGGGCACCATCGACCGTGCCCGCACGGCATCGTGACGAATCCCAGTCTACCGTTCGCGGCACGCCTTGTCCGGGTCTCTGGCAAATAAAACTGGTTTATTTCGTGCATTCCCCGGTGCGGTTCCGGTAATTGACGGCCCAGTTACTAAGATTCAGGTATGCCTACGAGTTTGCATAACCAAGTAGTGGAGCATTTAGGCTCCCGCATTGTCAGCGGGGTGATCCCTCAAGGGTCCATTCTGTTGGCCGCCGATCTGGAAGATCGGCTCGAGGTCTCCCGCTCGGTGATCCGCGAAGCGATTCGTGTCCTGGCGCAGGCCGGGTTGGTTACCAGCACCAAGCGCGTGGGCATTCGCGTTTTGGCTCCAGAACATTGGAACCCTTTCGATACGCAGGTTATCCGCTGGCGATTAGCTAGCGACCAGCAAGGTGCGCAATTACGTTCGCTAACCGAGCTACGAAGTTGCGTCGAACCGATGGCGGCCGAGCTGGCTGCGGTGCATGCGCCGGAGGCGATGCGCAAGGAACTGCTCATGGTCTCGGCCCAGATGAGCCACTACGGCCGTCAGGGAGATCTGGTCCGGTTCTTAGAGCTCGATATCCGCTTCCACGCGATCGTGCTGGCCGCCTCGGGCAACGAAATGTTCGCAACCCTTGCCACCCCGATCGGGGCGATCCTGCGAGGTCGTACCGAGTTGGGGCTGATGCCAGATCGCCCCCACGAAGAGGCCCTGGCATGGCACCAGGCCGTGGCCGACGCAATTTCCACCGCAGATTCGGTCGGGGCGCGAAAGAATATGGACAGCATCATGCGTCGCACCCAGAACGAAATCTCAGGTATCTGGCAAGATGCCCCGCGGCTTTTCCACGATCCGACTCGCCCGCAACGCAAGTAACCGATCTCGGATCTACTAGACGACACAACAACGCGGCGGGTGCCCGATCCCTTCTTTGGGAGATCGGGCACCCGCCGCGTTTGTAGTATCCGCCGTGATGGGCGGCGTCGTTGCCGCTAGGCCATCATCGTAGCGATGGCGTAGAGCACCATGACGCAGGCGAAGCCCACCAAACCGACCAGACCCTGTCCAACGGTCCAGACGCGCAACGTGGTTGGCACGTCCATTTGGAAGAACCGGGAGACCAGCCAGAAGCCGGAGTCATTGACGTGTCCGGCGAAGACGGAACCTGCCGCCAGGGCGAGCACCATCAGCGCGATCTGGAAAGCACTCAGCGAAGCATCGGCCATGACGGCCGGTTGCACAATGGCAGCGGCGGTGGTCAGTGCGACGGTGGCCGAGCCCTGAGCCAGACGAACGATTGCGGCAATCAAGAAGCCGGCTACGACCAGCGGAAGTCCAATGCTCTCCAGCGAGGTGGCCACGGCGCCGCCGATACCGCTGGCGCGCAGCACGCCACCGAACATGCCACCGGCACCGGTGATTAGGATGATCGAGCACACCGGGCCCAGCGCCGAATCGACGATAGTCTCGATGAGCTTCTTGTCCTTGTTCTTACGGGCACCCAGCAGATACATCGAAAGCAGGACGGTCAGCAGCAGGGCCACCGGAGTTTCGCCGAGCAGACGCAACCAGCGCACCCACGTGGCCTCCGGGTCAACGGCACCAGCGGCGCCGAGCATGTTCAGCCCGGTGTTGATGAAGATCAGCACCAGTGGCAACAGCAGCAAGCTAAAGACGGTGCCAACGCTCGGGGAGGAAGCAAATTCCTTGCGGGAGACATCGGTGGATGAGCTACCGGCCAGAATGTCCGGGACGGCGACGTTGAACTTCTTACCTACGTACTTACCCCACAGGTGACCAGCGACGTACCAGGTTGGCAGCGCCACGATGAGGCCGAGGACCAAAACCAGTCCCACGTTGGCTCCCAGCAGGCCGGAGGCGGCCACCGGACCCGGGTGTGGCGGGACGAAAATGTGCATAACCGAGAACGCCGTGGCGGCTGGGATCGCATAGAGCAGCAGGGAGCCGCCGAGTCGACGAGCGACGGTAAAGATGATCGGGAGCATCACGACCAGGCCGGCATCGAAGAAGATCGGGAAACCGAAGAGCAGCGATGCTACGGACAGAGCCAAGGGGGCTCGCGTCTCCCCGAACTTGTCGATCAGCCACTTGGTGAGCACTTCGGCTCCCCCACTGGTTTCCAGCATGCGGCCCAGCATGGCACCGAGACCTACCAGCAGTGCGACACTAGCGAGGGTACTTCCAAACCCGCTCGTGAGTGTGGTGATAATCGATTCGGCTGGAATGCCGGAGGCGATGGCGGTCAGCAAGCTGACCAGAATCAGCGCTAGGAAAGCGTGGACTCGAAAGCGAATGATGAGCAGAAGCAAGACCGCTACGGCGGCCACTGCTAGGCCCAGGAGCGCTGGGGTGCCCAGCGTCCAGTTCATGACGATATCTGTGTTCATGGTCGTCCTTGATCAGTGAATATATCGAGGGCTGCGTGCAGCTAGGCGGAAAGCGTATCGATGACGTACGTGACGATGTCTTCGGGGCTGGCCGAAATATCGGCCAGAATTGCCGACTCTTCAGCGCCGGGCTCTTCCAAGGTGGAGAGTTGGCTGGTCAACAACGAGGCGGGCATGAATTCGTGATTACGCGCCGCGAGCCGCTCGCTCAGGGTTTCTGGCGTACCGGCAAGGTGTACGAAGCGAGTGGCGGGTTCGAAACTACGGATGAGATCGCGGTAGCTTCGCTTGAGCGCAGAGCAGGCAATGACCACGGGGGCACCGGCTTGCTGGCTTTCGGCGAGGGTACGACCGATGATCTCTAGCCACGGTCGGCGATCGGCGTCATCCAATGGTTGACCGGCGGCCATTTTGGCGCGGTTTGATTCCGGATGAAGGCTGTCGCCGTCAATGAACTCAATTCCTAGGCGCTGCGCAATCATTGCGCCCACGGTCGATTTACCGCTCCCGGATACGCCCATCACTACCATCGGCGTGACATCGCTCATCATGCTCCCCACTTCGTCGTGCACTCTTTTGTCTTACTTTAGAAACGAACCATGCGTATAAGTAAGATTTATTCAGCCTAGGACCCCCACCCCTTCGTGTCAATAGTCACTTATCACTCAAACGAACCTGTGAACTCCCGGGAAGTTCTCAGAGTGGCTAGCCCCGGTCGGCGCTCTGTCGTAGTCTCAGCCTTAGGTCTTCGTATGAAGGCACTACTCAATGCGAACTGAGAGGTGAACCATGGGTTTCATAGGTTGGATTGTTTTGGGTCTAATTGCCGGCGCCATCGCCAAGGCGATCAAGCCCGGACCAGAAGGCGGCGGATGGTTCGCGACGTTGATCCTCGGCGTGGTTGGCGCCCTCGTCGGCGGATGGCTCGGCTCGATAATTTTCGACGTGGGCCTCGGAGAATTCTGGGATATCAAGACCTGGCTACTTGCCATCGGTGGTTCCCTCCTCGTTTTGGTGATCTGGGGACTTCTTACCCGCAAGCGAGCCTAGCCAAACAGCCCTAAGGGTCGGGTCGACGTCATCAACGTCGACCCGACCCGTTTTCCTATGAAATTGGATCAGCCATGAGCAACGTCGTTCTTGTCCCCGGCGCTGGCGTGAGGGGCTCCCTCCGCGAAAATTTCGAGCGACAAGCCGGCGAGCAGATCTTGCGGCTGCGTCCGAAGGCACGGATCACCACCATTGCGTGGAGCGACGAACTAGGCGCACGCCTGCTCGGCGGCGGAGAAAGCATTCCGGAATTTCGTGGATCGATTGCAGCCCACCTTGAGATGCCGGACACCCAGGATGACGGAATGCTCCGCGTCTGGAGCATGCTCGATATCGATCCTTTGGCCGAGCTCAAGGCCCGCTACTCCCCCGTTGACCCCGGGTCCGCTGCCTCCGAGACGGTCGAGATCGGCGAAATAGCCGTACGACTAGAGCAGTCGGCGGAGGTTCACGCATGCCTGAAGAAGTTGCACCTCGAGGCTTCGTTCAGTGCGGCGATGACTGTAGCGCGCTCCTACGACGCGTACTTCGCGGCTGCACACACGCCGACACCACACACCGGGGCCCTTGCTCGGGCGCTCACGGCAGCAATCATAAAAGCCAATGACACCACCCTTGGCGGGCTGACGGCGGTGGATGGCGTCCACCGCCGGGAACTTGAAGAAGCCATCGCGCATGCGATCACCACCGACCACCGCCAAGTTCCCACGGCGCTGTCGCTGACCGACTGGCTACTGCAATTGGCCACGGATTGGATTGCCCGCTATCGCGCCGAACTCACCCGCTTTGCCGCCCCCTATTTTGGCGATCTCACAATGTATCTCAGCAGGGGTGCTGCCATCAGGAAACTGATCAAGGACCACATCGACGCATTGCCTGCGGGGCCAACCAGCATCGTGGCACATTCGCTTGGGGCGGTAGCCTGCCTAGATCTGCTACTGTCAGCCGATCTGGCCCCGGTGCAGGAATTTATCAGTGCCGGAAGCCCCGCTGGACTACTCTTCGAACTCAACTCTCTACCGTCATTGCCATACACACCGGACTTTCATCCACCGGCCGGCTTTCCCCGAGTGAGTAATGTATACGATCCCCGCGACCTGTTGGCATCGCGGAATGCGTCATTTTTTGGCCCTACATCGAGAGACTATCCGGTAGATACCGAGGCGCCCTTTCCACGAAATCACGGCGCCTACTTCGGGCATCAACCGTTCTACGAGTTACTTGATCAACTGCTTCCCCACTAGGAACGATCGCTGTTCGTGAAGACAACATGACGATTGGACTAGGTATCCGCCTCGAGACTGACGGCAACGGATTTATCCGTGAGGACAACGGGCGACATTGAAGTGTGACCCTTGACACACATCCTTTGTTACTAGATAGTAATTTGCAGTTCTCGCCCGCACTTTCAAGGAATTCGCCATGCCTCGTCGCTTCCTCGCGTCCCTCGCCGCCTGCGCCCTACTCAGCCTCGGGGTGCTCCTGCCCAGCTCGTCGGCCGCGGCCAGCACAGATTCATCGAACACTGAATTGCAGAGTTTCGAGCTCAGTCCACTCGGTGCGAATGACTGGGGCTGCAAGCCCAGCGACGCACACCCACATCCGGTGATCTTGGTTCCGGGAACCTTTGAAACCATGCTGAAGAATTGGTCCACCCTCTCGCCGGTACTCAAAAGCCAAGGCTATTGTGTCTACTCGCTCAATTACGGTGTGCGCAATCACCTGCCAGCTTCCGGTCCCATTCGCGAATCCGCGAAGGAACTGGCCGACTTCGTGGACCGGGTACGTCAGGCTACCGGAGCTCGAAAGGTAGACCTCGTGGGACACAGTCAGGGCGGGATGATGCCGCGGTGGTATCTCGGTTTCCTGGGAGGAGCCAAATATGTCAACCAGCTCATCGGGATCGCACCGTCAAATCACGGAACGCGGGGCGTACTCATGCCCAGCGCAGAGGGAGCTCTTCTTGTCGATACCGCCTCGGTGATCTGCGATGCCTGCGCCGACCAAAAAGCCGGCAGCGAGTTTATGCAGGAACTTAATTCGATCGGCGACACCGTACCAGGCCCGGTATACACGGTCATCACGACCAAATACGACGAGGTGGTCACCCCATACCGCTCGCAGTTCTTGGCGGGGCATGAACGACAGGTCACGAACCTGGTCCTGCAAGATCTGTGCCCACTGGATTTCTTCGAACACGATCAAACGCCAAACGACCCCGTAGTCCACCGGCTCGTCTCCCACGCGCTGGCGCAGCAAAATGCACCCGCCGATCCTGGCTTCCAGCCCAATTGCGGATTACTGCCGTAATAGCCGCCAAAGATCCAGTAACGTCTGCCAGCTGTCGGCACCAGCACGCCATGACCCTAGCGGCGTGCGAAGGCCGCACTGTTAGGAGTTGACCTCGGTCGATTGCTGCTCGCTTTCCAGCATAAAAAATGTCCCACCTAATTAGGTGGGACATTTTTTAGAGACGGCCTATTTGTTCAAGTCGTCCTTGACATCCTTGGCCGCGTCCTTGATGTGTTCACCAGCCTGCTTAGCCGATGCGGCCGCCTGATCCTTTACGCCCTCGGCCTGCAGGTCCTCGTTGTCGGTAGCGTCTCCAACGCCTTCTTTGATCTTGCCGGAAACTTCCTGCGCCTTGTTCTTGATCTTGTCACCGAGACCCATTTACACAGCCTTCCTTCCTGATCGAAATACTCATTCGATCGGCGCACCGGCGAGATGCCACCGCATGCCCGATAAATCCCACGCTACGGAGAGGTAACTGAACCTGTCTAGGCTTTACAGGCTCATCCCAGACTATTCCGATGAAACGTCAACTTAGTGCAGAACTTGCCCTTGAAAAGCACGGAGATTATCCGGTAGTTGGGGCGTTGAATGTCATCGGGGACCGAAGTGAGGCCCGAATCCACCTAAACGCCACGGTCGTTGACCTCGCTGGGTCTCGTGCCGGGCACAGGTGCGCTTAATCAGGCATTCCGCCCACCATTGGGCCGTACCGTGAATGTTGAGGCTTTTTGGGCTATAGGCAATAAGTGGTGTCCTGGAACTTGATTCTGCCCCGGAATCCCGGGGCAGAATCAAGTTCCGCATGGGCATTGTTCCCATAGGCGTGACCCCTACAAGACAAAACACCCACCTATGCAGTATCTGCCATAGCCCTCTAAAGAAAAACGGGAAACGCAACGGCAAGCAACGCTGGCGATGCATCACCTGCAACGCCTCCACAACCCGAGCACGTCCAGACACCACCGCACGCAACGTCCTAGCCGGCTTCGTCAGCTGGCTGACCAGCAAACAGTCCCAAGCAGAATTCGCCGGAGGAACCGGACGCACCTTCCGCCAGCAAACCCAGTGGTGCTGGAACGTGCACCCATTTTTGCACCACACCGGCGAAGTCTTTGCCGAGATCCAGATCGACGGCATTTACCTCCGTCCAGGATGGTGTCTATTGATCGCCATCGCCCACGGCAAGGTCATTGGATGGCAGTGGTGCGATCAGGAAAAATCAGCGGCGTGGCTGGAACTGCTCAAGCACTTCCCCGAGCCCAGAGTCGTTGTCACCGACGGCGGCTCGGGACTGCTCAAAGCACTGAAGTCCCTCTGGCCGAAGGTGAGGATCCAACGCTGCCTAGTGCATCTGCAACGCAACGTACGCACGCACCTGAGCATGAGACCGCGAACTGAACCTGGCAAGTCACTACGGCGCTTGAGCCTGAGGCTCACAAAGATCAAGACCCGGGCTGCAGCCGCTGAATGGAGTGCCGCGTTCGCGTCCTGGCAGGCCTGCTACCAGCACCTGCTGGAGGAAAAAACATACGCGAAAGACTGGGCCGGCCCATTGCCCAAAAGCGTCAAGTCCACACGACCGTGGTGGTACACGCATGAGCGGCTACGTAGCGCCTACCGCAGCATGGCCACACCGCTCAAGCGCGGCCATGTGTTCACCTACCTGGACGAGGACTTGGACGGGTTGGGCGTCAACGCGACGACGAACATGATTGAAGGAGGGATCAATTCCGGGATCCGGGCGCTGATTTCGCATCACCGCGGGATGCCCATCGAGCATCGCCGGCGGGCTTGTGAATGGTTCTGCTGGAGCCGAGCTGAGCCGGTGTCAAGAGCGAACTTGCCGGCCTTGATCCGGGCCTCGGGAAAGCTGGTCTTGGAACGAGAAGCCAAGATGAAGCCGGTTGACCAACAGGTTGGTCCAGCGCTTTATGACACGCACACGACAGCTGAGGATGGCTTGTATTCCCGGTCTGGCTGGGGCGGGCGCAGCCGTTAGGAACCGTGGTTTCACGAAGGTCTGGCCCGGGTAACACGCCCGGGCCAGACACCATTTATTGCCTATAACCCATTTATTGCCTATAACCCTATAACCCGCTTTTTGGATCACCCAGCAAGCGGCTGCGCTAGGGAACGAAAAAGTCCCCTGCGTTTGAGCTAAACACTCAAACTCAGGGGACTTTTTCTTTGGTGGGCCCTACCGGGATCGAACCGATGACATTCACGGTGTAAACGTGACGCTCTACCAGCTGAGCTAAAGGCCCTTCCAGTGTGACTAGGAATTTCTTCCTGCCAACGATGATCTACTCTATACGCATTGTGCGGGTCGATGCAAATCAGTGGGTGGTGACGTGCGTCTCTATCGCGGCTCGGTAGTCACTGAACGCACGGACCGTACTAAGTGGGCTCGAAATTACTTCCCGCACGATTCCATCGACCACAAAGTAGCTATGTCGCGTGGCGACGCCACGCTCGTCGTCAAAGGCGCCAAACTGCCGCGCCACAGCGCCGTGCGGCCAGAAGTCAGCGAGAAGCTCAAATTCGACACCGCGGTCCTGCGCATAGGAACGCAACGCGAATTTGTGATCCACGGAAATACCGCAGACACGTACCTTGGCCTCCGTGAAAAAGGCATGTTCACGCTGCAATTCGTCCAATTCGGCTCCACAGACGCGGGAAAACGCCCACGGAAAGAAAACCAGCAGACTCCGCCCGACCTTCACGTCGTCGGCGTCCACCAGTTCTCCGAACTGGTTTTCCAGGCACCAGCTAGGTATACGGTCACCCGGATTGATAGTCATACTGCCCCTAGTTCTTGCGACGAGGCATGAGGCGCATCGCCGACCAATCGGCGGAAACACCCTCGGAGGTGGTCACGTGAAGCCCGGCGGTGGGAGCTTCTTGTTGAATAAGTGCCGGCGAAACGTGGCCGTCGCGCCCCTGCTTTGGCGTAAGTAGCCAGACCACTCCGCCCTCCTCGAGACAACTCAGAGAATCTACGAGTGCATCTACGAGGTCTCCATCACCATCGCGCCACCAGAAGATAACTGAGTCGACCACGTCGTGGTCTTCCTCGGTGAGCAACTCTGAACCAATGAGATCTTCGATGGAATCACGCAGATCGAAATCCACGTCATCGTCATAACCCAGCTCTTGAACTAGGTCATCCTCTTTGAAGCCGAGCTTTTTTGCGGGCTCCAGATTTGCCTGTACGGCGTCGCTCACTTGTGTTCCTCCTGATGATGGTGCGAAGCGTTGTTAACAACGAAACACGGTTTCGCGCTCCCATTCAAGCGTGAACGACGCAACACGCCGGGTTTTGTTGTCACGTAACGAGTGTGCCACATCACAGAGTCATGGGTTAAATGGATTTTGACATCCTACGAGGTGCCTTAAGTCACCTAAAAAGAATGCTTTTAGGCCCTTTCGGGCGAAATTTTCGTCTTTTCGCTCGCGCGGGCGAACTAGAGTTAGGGGTGAATCGGACGCACTCACGGTACCCGCGCAGTTAAGTCCGTTGTCCCGCATATGGTTATCCGACGAAACCTCGCGCCTAACCATAGAGACCGCCATATCAACCTAGGAGAAACCGTGGCTGTTGAGGAGCACATCTCTCAGATCCGTAGTGGTTTGACGTATCAGCTATCCGACCGAGACCCTGAAGAAACCCAGGAATGGATCGACTCGTTCGACCAACTCGTCGAGGCGCAGGGCACCGAACGGGCCCAATTCATCATCCGTTCCCTACTGCAACGCGCTGGCGCGAAATCCGTGGGCGTGCCGATGGTCACCACCACCGACTACGTCAACACGATCCCGGTCGATCAAGAACCCGAATTCCCCGGCGACGAAGCCATTGAACGCCGCTACCGGGCGTTCATGCGCTGGAACGCCGCGGTCATGGTGCACCGCGGACAACGTCCCGGGGTCGGGGTCGGCGGGCATATCTCCACCTACGCCGGTGCCGCGACCCTCTACGAGGTCGGATTCAACCACTTCTTCCGCGGCCAAGACCACCCCGGCGGCGGGGACCAGATCTTCTTCCAAGGCCACGCTTCGCCGGGCATGTATGCCCGCGCCTACCTCGAAGGCCGTCTGACCGAGCAGGACCTGGACGGGTTCCGCCAAGAAAAGTCCAAGGAAGGGCACGCGCTGCCCTCCTACCCGCACCCACGGAATATGCCCGCGTTCTGGCAGTTCCCGACCGTGTCGATGGGCATCGGCCCGGCGAACGCGATCTACCAGGCCCAACTGAACCGGTACCTGCACAACCGCGGCATTAAAGACACCAGCGACCAGCAGGTGTGGGCGTTCCTCGGGGACGGGGAAATGGATGAGCCCGAGTCGCGTGGCTTCCTGCAGCTGGCCGCGAATGAGAAGCTCGATAACCTGAACTTCGTGATCAACTGCAACCTGCAGCGCCTGGACGGTCCGGTACGTGGTAACGGGAAGATCATGCAGGAACTTGAAGCGTTCTTCCGCGGCGCGGGCTGGAACGTGATCAAGGTCGTGTGGGGTCGTGAATGGGACACCCTGCTGGATAAGGACCCGGCCGGGGCCCTGGTCGATGTGATGAACCAGACCCCCGATGGGGACTACCAGACCTACAAGGCCGAGTCCGGGGCGTTTATCCGCGAGCACTTCTTCGGGCAGCGCCCCGAAACGAAGGAACTGGTCGCGGACCTTTCCGATGATGAGATCTGGCAGCTCAAGCGTGGCGGGCATGACTACCACAAGGTCTACGCCGCCTATAAGGCCGCGACCGAGTTCAAGGGCAAACCCACCGTCATCCTGGCCAAAACGGTCAAGGGGTACGGGCTGGGCCCGCACTTCGAGGCCCGCAACGCGACCCACCAGATGAAAAAGCTCACCCTGGAAGACTTGAAGGGGTTCCGTGACCACCTGCGGATCCCGATCAGCGACGCGCAGCTTGAAGCCGACCCGTACCTGCCGCCGTACTACCACCCCGGAGTGGACTCCGCAGAGTATAAGTACCTGATGGAACGCCGTGCCGCCCTAGGCGGGGCGGTCCCCTCCCGCCGCTCGGAAACCCCTACCCCGGTGACCTTGCCCGGGGAGAAGTCCTACGCGATCGCCAAACGCGGGTCCGGGAAGCAGCAGGCGGCCACGACCATGGCCTTTGTCCGGTTGCTCAAGGATCTGATGCGCGATAAGGACTTCGGGCACCGGATCGTGCCGATCGTGCCCGATGAGTCCCGCACCTTCGGGATGGACTCGTTCTTCCCGACCGCGAAGATCTATAACCCGGCCGGGCAGAACTACCTCTCGGTGGACCGTGACCTGGTGCTGGCGTATAAGGAATCCCCGGCCGGTCAGTTGATCCACCCGGGCATTAACGAAGCCGGCGCGGTCGCCGCGTTCACCGCCGCGGGCACCAGCTACTCCACCCATGGGGAAGCGTTGATCCCGATCTACGTGTTCTACTCCATGTTCGGCTTCCAACGCACCGGCGACCAGTTCTGGGCGGCGGCGGATCAGATGACCCGCGGGTTCATCATCGGCGCGACCGCCGGACGCACCACCCTCACCGGTGAAGGACTGCAGCACGCCGACGGGCATTCACCGTTGCTGGCGGCGACCAACCCGGCGGTGGTCACCTACGACCCGGCCTACGGGTACGAGATCGGGCATATCATGCGTTCCGGGCTGGAGCGCATGTATGGTGGGGGGCACCCGGATCCGAACGTGATGTATTACCTCACGGTCTATAACGAGCCGATCACCCAGCCGGCCGAACCAGAAAATCTGGACGTCGAGGGGCTGATCAAGGGCATCTACCTGTTGAAGGAAGCCGCCGTGGACGGGCCCCGCGCCCAACTGCTCGCTTCGGGTGTGGCGGTGCCGTGGGCGTTAGAAGCCCAGGCGATCCTGGCCGAGCAGTGGGGTGTGTCCGCTGATGTGTGGTCGGTGACTTCCTGGAACGAGTTGGCGCGGGATGGGCAGGCCGCCGATGAGGCGTACCTGTGTGATCCGGCCGGCGGGCGGGTGACTCCGTTTGTGACCGGGAAACTGGCCCAGGCGACCGGGCCGGTGATCGCGACCAGTGATTACATGCGCGCGGTGCCCGAGCAGATCCGCCCGTACGTGCCTGGTGAGTTCTATACGTTGGGGGCTGATGGGTTCGGGTTCTCCGATACGCGGGCCGCGGCGCGCCGGTTCTTTAAGATCGATGCGCATACCGTGGTGGTTCAGGCGCTGGCCGCGTTGGCCGAGCGTGGGGAGATTGATGAGGCGAAGGTCGCCGAGGCGCATGCGGCGTACCGGTTGAATGACCCGACCGCGGGTACGAGTGGGAACGCCGGCGGCGACGCCTAACCCACACACCGCCTAGCGGATCATGCCTTGAGGGTCGGAAAGAACCAACTGGTTCTCTCCGACCCTCAACTTATATCCAGCTAAAGCTCAGCTTTATTCGATGAATCTAGCTGATTACTTGCAGATCCTGCCCACCCCCACCACAACCGTGAGCCCTAGCGTTAAGACTGATGGTAGGTCACAAGGCAAGGGGGAACCATGGGTAACCAGCCAGTTCAAACAAACGTACGTACACCACTGACCAACGCTCCTGCCGCCCAGGAGCAGGTGCTGGCGGCGAGCAAGCTCGCCAATGAGATCGTCAAAGCCGCGGCGCAATCCTCACGACTACGGATCACGGCCCGCGAAGTGTAAACATATCTACCGGTGCCCGGCGGTTCTCCCGCCGGGCACCGGCTTGCCGCAACGCGGTGTTCGCGAATTTTCCGTATGCTCTAAAGCATGGCCCAAGAGTCCGATCTCCCCACCAAGCAGCCGTCCCGGATGGCCAACCACCTGCCCAAACCCAGTCCGCAGACCATCAAGCGGCTCAAGTCGCATCTGGGCGAACTTTCCACCACGGCACTTCGTTACTTGGAAAAGTCCTTACCGTGGTATGGCTCATTGGCACCCGAGGAACGCGCCGCTTTGGGGCTCGTGGCGCAAAAGGGTATTGCGACCTTCGTGTCGTGGTACGAGGAGCCCGACTCAACGCCCGCCTGGGTCATGAGTGACGTTTTCGGGGCGGCACCGACCGAACTCACCCGGTCGATTAGTCTGCAGAAGGCACTGGCGTTGCTGCGCACGATCGTGGAACTTGTCGAATCCCAAGTCCCGGACATCGTGATCGAGTCCGAGCAGGCTCAGGTGCGCGAGGCGGTCTTGCGCTATTCACGTGAAGTAGCCTTTGCAGCCGCCGACGTCTATGCCCGGGCGGCAGAAACCCGCGGCGCCTTAGATTCACGACTCGAAGCCCAGTTCATAGATGCTGTCTTACGTGGAGAGTCGCAGGAGTCGCTCTCCTCCCGGGTGGCCGCCCTAGGTTGGCGTTCACAGAAGAACCTGCGCGTGATGGTGGGTATGACTCCCAAAATGGCACCGAGCACGTTCGTCAACGCCTTGCGCCGCGTGGCCGCCCGGTATTCACGGGACTCACTCGTCAGCGTGCTAGGCGAACGCTCGATTATGGTCCTATCGGGCACCCGCTTCGACGAGGTGGACTTTCACCGCATGGCCCGACTCTTCGGCGATGGGCCCGTGGTTTACTCGCCGCTGGCGCCAAACATCAAGGACGTGCACCACGCCGCCTTGGCCGCAATGTCCGGCGTCTCGGCGGCTCGTGCGTGGCCACAGGCCCCTACGCCGGTCGCCGCCGACGATCTGTGGCCCGAGCGTGCCTTCAACGGGGACCAGCTGGCTCGCACGGCCTTACTCGAACGCGTCTACCGGCCACTCATCGAAGCGGGGAACGCCTTGGCCGAAACGCTCTGTAGCTATCTCGCCCTGGGCTTTTCGCTCGAGGGCACGGCCCGTGAACTTTTCGTGCATGCCAACACGGTCCGGTATCGCCTCAAGCGCATCAGTGAGGTCACCGGCTGGGATCCGCTCTCCGCCCGGGATGCCTTTGTTCTGCACACGGCGCTGTTGGTTGGCAGGTTGCAGCCCGAGGATGACTAAACCGCCCGGTTATGGGAACCACACAGTTTTTCGCGGTCCGCAACACCAAAAATCGTGAATTCTCTGGGGTTGGATGCGATAGGCTTTTGTAGCATCCATACAAACAGGGTTCGCGAGCTTGGTACTTATTTGCCGCGCGAAAAGAATCGACTATTTGGAAAGCTGGAAGAGTGCTAGCAATTGTATGCCCGGGACAGGGCTCCCAGACCCCAGGTTTTCTCAACGAATGGCTCGACGTGCCAGGTGTGCGCGAACACTTGACCGAGCTCAGCGCCATTAGCGAGCGCGATCTCATTGCCTACGGCACCGAAGCCGACGAAGAAACCATCAAGGACACCGCCGTCGCTCAGCCGCTCATCGTGGCCGCCGGGCTAGCCAGCGCCCGCGCACTCTTCGGCAACGAGCTGCCAAGCAAGGCAATCCTGGCCGGACACTCGGTCGGTGAAATCACCGCCTCGGCGATCTCGGGTGCGCTCAGTGAAGCCGACGCCATGACCTTCGTGCGTGAACGTGCCAACGCAATGGCCCAGGCCGCCGCCGTCACTCCTACGGGCATGGCCGCCGTCCTCGGCGGGGACGCCCAAGAAGTCACCGATCGCTTGAACGAGCTGGGCCTGACCCCTGCAAACGCCAACGGTGGCGGTCAGATCGTGGCCGCCGGCACCCTGGAGCAGCTCGCGGCTCTCGGCGAGAACCCGCCGGCCAAGGCCCGCGTGATCCCGCTGAAGGTCGCCGGCGCGTTCCATACCGCGCATATGGCCCCGGCCGTGGGTGTGCTCGAAGAGCTCTCCGGCTCGCTGAACCCCGCCACCCCATCGCGCACCCTGCTGTCGAACTTTGACGGTGAGCCAGTAGCCGACGGCGAAGCCAATCTCGCCTCCCTCGTTGCGCAGGTCTCCCGCCCGGTTCGCTGGGATCTCTGCATGGAAACCCTGGCCGCTCAGGGAGTGACCGGCCTGCTCGAGCTCTCCCCCGCCGGCACCCTGGTTGGTCTGGCGCGCCGTGGGCTGAAGGGAGTCAAGACTCTTGCGGTCAAAACCCCGCAGGATCTGGACGCGGCTCGTGAGTTTATCGCCGAACACGGCGCCTAACGCGCTTCGGGACGTAACCCAACGGGCGACGGGGCTTGTCTTGAACCAGTAGCAGGCACCTCTGCCCTAAGCTTTAACCCGGAAGCGTGAAAACCCGATAAGTTTTCACCTATTGGTGGCCTCCGAGAACGGTTGCCACTGCACACTGCCCGGCCTCGCCGGCACGAGAAAGAAAAGGAGCCGTAATGGCTAGCAACGAAGAAATCCTGGCGGGCCTCGCCGAGATCGTCAACGAAGAGACCGGCCTGGACGTTGCCGATGTGCAGCTGGACAAGTCCTTCACCGAGGACCTGGACATCGACTCGATCTCGATGATGACCATCGTGGTCAACGCCGAAGAGAAGTTCGACGTGAAGATCCCGGACGAGGAAGTCAAGAACCTCAAGACCGTGGGCGACGCAGTGAACTTCATCGCTAACGCCTAAGGTTAAGTCCTTGGCCCCTCGGGGCAACCGTCGCGTGGAGCTTGCCGCGCGCATCGGCCGGTACGTCAAGCCGGCCGCTCTAGTTTTTATTGCCTCCCAGTAGAGAGTTTGATGATGGCGCGCAAAGTAGTGATCACCGGTCTCGGAGCCACCACCCCCATTGGCGGGGACGTCCCAACCCTGTGGGAGAACGCCCTCAAGGGTGTATCCGGGGCAGCCACGCTGACCGATTCGTGGGTGGAGGAGTTCTCACTGCCGGTCACCTTTGCGGCGCGTGCGTCGACTCCTGCCAGCGAGACCCTCTCCCGCGTGGAGATGAAGCGCATGGATCCGTCCACGCAGTTCGCCGTGGTGGCGGCCCGCGAAGCGTGGAAGGACTCGGGCATCGAGGAGTTCGACCGCGATAAGTTGGCTGTGGCCTTCGCGACCGGTATCGGTGGCGTGTGGACCCTTCTTGACGCCTGGGACACCCTGAAGGAAAAGGGCCCGCGTCGCGTGCTGCCGATGACCGTTCCGATGCTTATGCCAAACGGTCCGGCTGCGGCGGTCTCCCTCGACCTCGGTGCCGCCGGTGGCGCACACACCCCGGTCTCCGCGTGCGCCTCGGGCACCGAAGCGATGCACGTGGGTCTGGATCTGATTCGTTCGGGTAAGGCCGATGTTGTCATGGTTGGTGGCGCCGAAGCGGCCATCCACCCGATGCCTATCGCAGCGTTCGCCTCCATGCAGGCGCTGTCCAAGCGCAATGACGACCCGGCCCGCGCCTCGCGCCCGTACGACGTTGACCGCGACGGCTTCGTCATGGGTGAAGGCGCCGGCGCACTGGTACTGGAAGCCGAAGAGCACGCACTGGCCCGTGGCGCCCGGATCTATGCCGAGCTCGCCGGCTCCTCGGTCACCGCCGACGCCTACCACATCACCGCGCCGGACCCCGAGGGCCTCGGAGCAACCCGCGCGCTGAAGGCTGCCATGTTCGACGGCCGAATCCAGCCGGAAGATGTCGTACACGTCAATGCGCACGCAACCTCCACTCCGGTCGGCGATAAGCCCGAGTACACCGCCCTGCGTGCCGCTCTGGGCGACGCCCTCGATGATGTCTGGGTCTCGGCCACGAAGAGCCAGATGGGACACCTGCTCGGTGCCTCCGGCGCCGTCGAGTCGGTGCTCTCCACCTTGGCCGTTTATCACCGCAAGACCCCGGTGACCATCAACCTCGACAATCAGGACCCGGAGATTCCGTTGAAGGTTGTCACCGGACAGCCAGCCGAATTGCGTGAGGGAAGCATCGTTGCGCTGAACAACTCCTTCGGTTTCGGCGGTCACAACGCCGTGGTCGCGATCCGCAGCGTCTAAGCCTACCGGCGGACACGCAAGTCACCTGCGGCGGGCCCCAGTAGCATCAAGCTACCGGGGCCCGCCGTTGGTGTATTCCCCTTCACCACACGCACTGGTATTCTCTGCCACATGCGTACCATTATTGCCACGGCTTTCATTTCCCTCGACGGCGTCATGCAGGCTCCGGGCGGTGAACCGGGCTACCGCAATTCGGGTTGGACCATGTCCGCAACGGAATTCGATCCGGCGGCGTACGAGCTCAAGGGAAGCGAACAGGACGAAGCTGGCGCCATGCTGCTTGGCCGGAAAAGCTACCAGGCATTCAGCGGTGTCTGGCCAACGATGACCGAAGAGTTTCCGCGCTATAACGCCATGGACAAATACGTGGTCTCTACGACCCTGCAACCCGGAGATCTAGTCGATAACTGGGGTAAGACCACGCTGTTGCGCTCGGCCGCCGATGTCGCGCGGGTGCGCGCAGAAGACGGTGCGCCACTGATCATTCATGGCTCTGGAACGCTCGTGCATTCGCTACAGGAACATCAACTGATCGACCGTTATCACCTGCTGGTCTTCCCGGTGCTCCTTGGCGCCGGACTACGACTGTTCAGTGAGGCCGATCTGGATATGCAGAAACTACAGCTGACCGCTCAGGCAACGTACCCGAACGGCATCCAGAAACAGGTCTTCGACGTGGTGCGCTAACGACCGCGAGCGTTGCGGGGCTTAGACCACCTGGTTGAGCCAGCGCACCGCGCTCTGCTCGCCGGCATGCCGGAACGGTTCGAGCTCTTCATCCCACGCTTCACCGAGCGCGATGGACATCTCCTGAAAAAAGACGGCCGGGTTGCCATCGCCCTTCTCGTAGGCCCAACGGATCCGTTCTTCGTTGACCATGATATTTCCCGCCACATCGGTCGTGGCATGGAAAATACCGAGTTCGGGAGTGAATGACCAACGGCTACCATCAACCCCAGGGCTGGGCTCTTCGGTCACCTCGAAACGCAAGTGCTGCCATCCACGCATCGCCGAGGCGATGCGTGCACCAGTACCGGGCTCGCCGGTCCACTGATATTCGGCCCGCAGGAGTCCGGGCGCGGCAGATTGATCGGACCAGTCCAAATTCACGGCCCGACCTAGCACTTCGCCGATCGCCCACTGCAGATGCGGGCACAGCGCTGCCGAGGCACTGTGAATATAGATCACGCCTCGGGTCATCGATGCAGACATGCCATCCTCCGTCTCGGTGTTGATCGTCTTCCCCTACGTCAAAACCACTACGGCGGATCCATCATGTCCGTTGGAACCTATTTTGCCTGACAGAGTGGGTATTTTGCCAGCCGATGCGCGAATTTCCTACGCACGCGGATGGGCTTGGCGGTAACTGTCCCGCAGCCGGTCTATCGAAACGTGCGTGTACAGCTGGGTGGTGGCCAGCGACGAGTGACCCAAAAATTCCTGCACCATGCGCAGGTCGGCGCCGCCGTCGAGCAAATGTGTTGCCGCCGTGTGGCGCAGTGCGTGCGGTCCGCTCGCTGCCGTGTCGCCTAGGGCATGCAAGCTGCGCGCAACAACTTCGCGAGCCTGGCGCACATTAAGACGCGCACCTCGGGCCCCGAGCAACAAGGCGGGCCCGGACTTTTGCCCGGCGAGCCGCGGTCGATGTTCAGCGAGCCATCGGGCAAGTTCTGCCTGGGCCGGGGCACCGAAAGGCACGGTGCGTTGCTTATCTCCCTTACCCGTCACGCGCAGTGTCTGCGCCGAGCGGTCCACGTCGTCGATGTCCAAAGAGACCAATTCACCCACGCGCAATGCGCAGGAGTACAGCAACTCGATGATGAGCCGGTCGCGGCATTCCAGGGCCGCTTGCCTGGGAGTGCCCGCGTTGGTTGCGGTGTCGGCTGATGAGCTTGGATCTCGCGCTGTCTGATCGTCATCGAGAAGGCGATGCACCTGCTCTCCCTGGAGCACATGGGGAAGTTTCTGCGGTTTCTTAGGAGCCACCAGTCGAAGCGACGGGTCGACCTGCACAATGCCTAGACGCAGTGCCCACGCGAAAAAGTTCTTTGCCGCGGATACCCGGCGCGCCAGTGTCGAAGGGACCAGCGCTCGCTCGTGCATATCGGCCATCCAAGCACGCAACAAGGGAGCCGTTACCTCGCGCAGAAGTTTCACATTCCCCGCAGAGGCAATAAAAGTCAGCAGATCATTGAGGTCACCCCGGTAGGCGCGCAAGGTATTCTCACTGCGACCGCGCTCGAGCCTGAGGTGGTCGAGAAACTCCTCCAGTGTGGCGGTGAACTGCTCGGGCACCGCGACCTCACGATCAATACTCATCACAGCCCAATTTACCCCTTCGGACCGTGCTCTTGCGGTGCGAGACACCACTGAGCGCCCTGCTGGCGAGCCAGACTTTGCCCGCCGAGGTACCTTAACGCCGTCATCGCATGTCCGTCGCTGATTCCCGCGCGAGCGGCGATCTCGCTGACCGGTAGCGTGCGACGCACCTCTAGCGAGTCATAAACCATGCGCTGGGTCAGAGTGAGCGCGTCGGTGAGTCGGCGTATCGTTCCACCTGTACCCGGCAGCACGCTTTCGCCTAGGAGTTCGCGTGGTTCGCTGACCAATTGCGCTTGACCCTCAGAGATCAACCGGTGGGTTCCGGCAGAGTAGGCCGAATACACGCTACCTGGCACGGCAGCGACGTCGCGGCCCAGATCCAGTGCATGACCTACCGTGTTCAAGGCGCCGGAACGATAACGGGCCTCGGTCACCAAGGTAACGCGTGACAGCGCCGCAATGAGACGGTTGCGGTTCAGAAACCGGAAGCGGGCAGGTGGAGTTCCCGGTGGGACTTCCGAAAGGATGATCCCTGAGTGAATCACCTGTGACAGCAGGCTACTATTGCCCGCGGGATAGAGGCGATCAATACCGCCGGCCAGTATGGCGATGGTCGGCAGATTTTTCTCATCGACCGCAGCGGCGTTCAGTGCCGCTCGGTGGGCAGTTGCATCAACCCCGTAGGCGCCTCCCGAGACGATGGTGTTGCCAGCCCGATAAAGGTGCTCGGCAAAGTCCTGGGTAACTCGTTGTCCGTAATCGCTACAGTCTCGCGAACCCACGATCGAAACGCACCGATCGAGAGTGCACTGGACCATGCGTTGGACCTGCGTCGCACGCCACCATAAACAAATCGGCCGCCCAAGCTGCAAGTCGCCTAGTTGCGTGGGCCAAAGGGGATCCCCGGGAATGAACAGTCCTCCCCCGTTGCGTCGCAGAGACTCGAGCAGCTTGTCGCTCCGGCCCGGTGAGATACGTTTACGCCACCGCTGAAGGGCGACCGGGAGGCTATGCGTATCTGCCGCGGTCGAGCTGAGGCCGAGAAGATCGTTGCAGCGACGTTGCAGATCCGCGGGCGGTGGATACCCGGAGGTGATCATCGCCAGGCACTGAGCTGGTCCAATTAGACTCAGCAACGCTCCGCCCGCCAGATCATTGGGCTCGATCAACATGTTCAGCTCGGCACGAATTCGGTGCTCGGGTGTGATCTCGGCGCTCATCGGTTCTCCTTGGGTGCCCGGTCAAGGCGTTGGCGCAGCTTTAGAGCCCGATCCAAATGTGTCGGGTCAGGCGCGGGCGCTCCGTCTAAATCCGCGAGACTCCACGCCACGCGCAGTACCCGATCGAACCCACGGGCCGAAAGATCCGGGGTATCAGCCAATACACTCAGCGCCCGATGAGTGCTGCGAGGATACTGCAGGTCCGTGCGCAGTACATGACCAGGGACCCGCGCGTTGGTCCCGAGCCCCAGAGGCCGAAGTCGCCGAACGGCTCGTTTTCGAGCCATCAGAACGCGATCGCGGACCGCCGCACTCGATTCGCAACTCCCGGAACCTAGAAGATCGCGGCCGGTGACCGGTTGCACGCTTAGCTGCAGATCTACTCGATCAAGTACCGGGCCTGAGAGTCTGGCAAAGTACCGTCGACGGGCGTTGGGCGTGCAGGTGCATCCGGTGCCCTGCCCATAATTTCGTCCGCACGGGCAAGGGTTCGTCGCCAAAAGGAGTTGGAATCGCGCGGGTAACTGCTGTGCACCGTGAATTCTGGCCAACTCTATGTACCCGTCCTCGAGCGGCTGGCGAAGCGCGTCGAGCACACCAGTGGCGAATTCGGCGGCTTCATCGAGAAATAGCACCCCAGCATGGGCCCGCGTGATCGCACCGGCGCGCAACTGGCCCGTACCGCCACCCAGTAATGCGGTAACCGAACTGGAATGGTGGGGAGCAACGAAAGGTGCGGTGCGTCGTAGTTGGGCTATTGCCCCCTGCGCGCCAGCAAAAAGAGATTCGATGGCGGTGACCTGTTGTGCGACGTCGTCGTCGAGCGGCGGCAGGATTCCCGGCAGACAACGCGCCAGCAGCGTCTTGCCCGACCCCGGTGGGCCAGTCAGCAACATGTGGTGCCCTCCCGCAGCGGCCACCTCCAATGCCTGTTTCGCCTCGTATTGACCGTTGACATGGGCCAGATCTCCGCTGATCTGAGTTGATCGCATGGCCTTTGGTGCCGCTGCACCGGACTCGTGTCGTCCCATGATTCGCAAGTCCTCGTATGGGACGCCTAGTTTGATGAGCACCTGACTCAAATGGCTGGCCCCCGTGACATGTATCCCGGGCACGAGACGAGCTTCCTGCTCATTGGCCTCGGCCACCACGACATGGTCTATCCCGTGCTCCGAGGCGGCCAGCACGGCCGGGAGCACTCCAGGCACCGCGCGAAGTGTGCCATCTAGTCCGAGCTCGGCGAAGAACAACGTGCGCGGTGGCACGGCGAGTCGTGCATCGGCCCCTAGTGCGGCAATGAGCATGGCCAGGTCAAAGGCAGATCCTCGCTTGGGTACATTGGCCGGGGAAAGGTTCAATGTCAGGCGTCGATTCGCCACCGGCACCCCGGTATTTCGGGCCGCGGCCTTAATTCGTTCGCGGGCTTCGTTAACCGAAGGGTCCGGAAGTCCCAAGATCGTGAAGCCCGGAATGCCCGCGCCGAGGTCGGCCTGCACCTCAACGACCCGCGCGGCAACGCCAATGAATGCAATGGAATAGGTTCGGGCCAGACTCATTGGGTGACCTCGCGATGGTGATGCAACGAGGGCTTTCCGTTGCCCCAATACACTTCGATCACGTCGATGCGCAGCGTGTTGACCCAGCACTGTTCACTTTTGGCCCAGCACAGCAACAGGCGTTGAAGTCGCTGAAACTTCGCGGCGTTGACTGCTTCGAAACCGTCCCCGAAGCGGTGCGAGCTACGTGTCTTGACCTCGACGGCAAACACCCCGCGTTGGTCGCGACAAACTAGGTCGAGTTCGCCGATGGAACATCGCCAGTTGCGCGCCAACACCTGCACGCCGTGACGCTGCAAGTAGGCGGCGGCGTAGTCTTCTCCTCGTCGCCCCAACTCCACATTGTGATTCCCCATGAGCCGCTCCCTGTCCGCCGTGCTTCCTGAGATTCATCCTGCACGCGGTGTCCAGCACCGTGGGCGGTCGCCTAACGAGTTGTGGGTAAAGGCGCAAAGCGACAGGTCAGCACGTAATAATCGCTGTACGCATCGCTGGATTTACACTCCCATTGCAGTCCAGTGGACTCTAGAATTCGTCAGCCGGAAAATCCGCCCGTGACCGCCTTCACGCGTCAAATACGCCATTGAAACGACATAATTTTCGGCAGCTCAAGGTGCTCACCACCAAGCAAAAACCGTAGCCGCCCAACGCTGCTACGCGAAGCAATTCGCGGCACTGCGCGGCGCGTTCGGGAACCGCGGCTTCACCACCAACCTCGTCTGCAATTTATAACAGTTCTATAACTCCTGACTTTTCCCTGTATTTATAAGGATATTCAGGGCTCGAGACAAGAAATATTGGAGCTATATCACTCCTCTCCGGGGTACCATTCATCGCTCTTTTGCTACCGTGGACAGTGGCGGCGACGCGTCCGACACGACCGCTAACGCACAAGAGAAGACAAGGATCAGACTGGCACTGCACATAGGAGTGCCAGATCATTGGTGTCTAAGTTCCGCGCTTGTTGACAGTTCGGGCGCGCGTGCTATCGATGCTGGATCCATGTGAGGCAAGAACAACCCGATAGACGGGCATGGAGACTATGACCAGAAACGTGGCCGTAAAGGTAGATCACCTTTACAAGGTCTTTGGCCGCAAACCTAAAGACGCGGTCGAGAAACTCAAAGCGGGACTAACCCGGGATCAGCTCCCCTCATCGACCACCGCCGCCGTCATCGACGCGTCCTTCGAGGTTCTCGAGGGAGAAATCTTTGTGGTGATGGGCTTGTCTGGATCCGGTAAGTCCACTCTGATCCGTACGCTCAATGGCTTGTGGGAAGCCACCGACGGCTCGATCAGCATCAACCAAGAAGAACTGACCGGCATGTCGCCGGCCCGACTACGCGAAGCCCGGCGCACCAAGATTTCCATGGTGTTCCAGCACTTCGCGCTCCTCCCACATCGCACGGTGCGTGACAATGTCGCCTATCCCCTTGAGCAAAACGGGGTCCCGAAGGCCCAGCGTTTGGCGAAGGCCGACGAAACGCTGAAGATGGTGGGGCTCGATGGTTGGGGCGATAAGATGCCCAGCGAACTCTCCGGCGGTATGCAACAGCGTGTGGGCATTGCCCGTGCCTTGGCCGCCGACACCGATATTCTGCTGATGGATGAGGCATTCTCTGCCCTGGATCCACTGATCCGGCGCGAAATGCAAGAACAGCTCATCGAGCTGCAGGGACAACTGGGCAAAACCATCGTCTTCATCACCCACGATCTCAATGAAGCGATGTTCCTCGGTGACCGCATTGCGGTGATGCGCGACGGTCAGATCGTGCAGGTGGGAACACCCGAGGAAATCCTGACAGATCCGGCCAATGACTACGTGGCCCAATTCGTCCAGGATGTCGATCGCGCCCGCGTGCTCAGTGCAGGTTCAGTCATGGAGCCAGCACGAGCACATATCACCGAACAGGCTGGACCGCGTAACGCGCTACGCACGATGCGCGATAACTTTCTCTCCGCTGCGGTGGTCACCAGCCGCGACCGCAAGGTCCTAGGCATGATCACCGACCGCGACGCACTCAAGCTCTTACGGCAGGGAGAAAACTCGCTCAGCTCGAAGATCAAGCCGCTGGACACGGTGCACCGAGATACTCCCCTGATCGACCTCTTCGTTCCGTCGGTAGAGTCACCGCTCCCGGTGACCGTGACCGATCAGGACGACCGGCTCCTGGGAGTCATCCCGCGTGTGACCCTGCTGGCGGCCCTTGCGGCAGCGACTCCCCCGACCGAAGAAATGAGCGTGCTACAGGCTCCTCTTCCGGCCGACGTGGTCGACGCCGCACTGAACGCAGAAGGAGGGGAATAACTCATGGACGAATTCCGTATCCCCATCGGCGAGGTAGCCGACACCGTCATCACGTGGATCGTGAACAATCTCAATGCCCTCTTCTCGGTGCTACGAACCATCTTTGACGAGATGTACGGAGCGATTTTTGCGATCCTCGATGGCCCTGGATGGGTCGTAATCACGATTCTGGCGGCACTGATTGCGCTACTCTCGCGTGGCTGGAAGTTCATGCTCGGTACCATCATCGGGCTCGTGGTCATTGTAGGTGTCGACCAGTGGGAGAACGCCATGTCCTCGCTGTCGTTGGTACTCGTCGCCACGTTCTGGGCGCTGGTAATCTCGATTCCCTTGGGAATCTGGGCGGCGAAGTCCGATACCTTCTCGGCGTTGATTCGTCCGGTGTTGGACTTCCTGCAGACGATGCCCGCCTTCGTGTACCTGATTCCGGCGTTGTTGCTGTTCCGGGTCGGTGTGGCCCCAGGCATCGTGGCAACCATCATCTTCGCCATGGCCCCCGGCGTTCGCTTCACCGAACTTGGTATTCGCTCGGTGGATGCCGAGGTCGTCGAGGCCGGGCAGGCCTTTGGTTCGAGCCCCTCGCGCATCCTGCGGCAGATCCAGCTTCCGTTGGCGCTACCGACCATCATGGCCGGCGTCAATCAGGTCATCATGCTCTCGCTGTCAATGGTCGTGATTGCCGGCATGGTCGGCGCCGGAGGCCTCGGTGGCGACGTCATCAAGTCGCTGAACCGTCTGGATACGGCGCTGGGTGTGGAGGCTGGTCTTGCCGTTGTCATCATTGCCATGATTCTCGACCGGCTGACTAATGCATTCGGCAAACACTCCGGCCTCTTCGCCAAACTCCGCGCCCGTAAACCACATGTGGATTCGGTACCGCAGGACCCCGTGAACGCCTAAGACCCCAAGTATTCGCATCGTCTCGTGCGGTGCGTACGAAAGGAATCATCATGAAGAAACCTCTAATGAAAACCACGGCGCTGGCCCTTGCTGGTCTGTTTGCGCTGACTTCGTGCGGCAGCGGTGGTGGCGGTGAGCCAAGCGCCTCGGGTGAGAGCAAGGACATCACCATCGCCGTGTTCAACGGCTGGGACGAGGGTATCGCCACGAGCGAGTTGTGGAAGGCCGTACTCGAAGACAAGGGATACAACGTAGAGCTCAAATACGCTGACCCTGCCCCGCTCTTCTCCGGTCTATCCACCGGCGACTACGATCTGACGACCGACGTCTGGCTACCTGTCACCCACGCCACCTACATCGAGGATTATGGGGACAAGATGGAGGACTTGGGTGCATGGAACGACGAGTCGAAGCTCACCGTTGCGGTCAACAAGGATGCTCCGATCGACTCCTTGGACGAGTTGGCCGAGCATGCCGATGACTTCAATAACAAGATCGTGGGTATCGAGCCGGGCGCAGGTCTGACCGAGACCATGGAGAAGAAGGTCATCCCCGAGTACGGTCTGGATGATATGGACTTCTCGACCAGTTCGACCGCTGCGATGCTCACCGAGCTGAAGTCGGCCACCGATAAGGGCGAGAACATTGTGGTGACCCTGTGGGAGCCGCACTGGGCCAACGGCGTCTTCCCGATCAAGAACCTCGAAGACCCCAAGGGTGCCCTAGGCGGCACGGAATCATTGCACAGCTACTCGCGCACCGGTTTCGCCGATGACTTCCCCGAGGTTGCCGGTTGGGTCGGCGACTGGAAGATGGATCTGGACACCCTCTACGATCTGGAAAATCTTCTCTTCGTCGAGAACGATACCGATGACTACCAGCCACTGGTCAAGCAGTGGATGGAAGAAAACCCTGAGGTTGTCTCCGCCATGACCGAATAGTCGGTATTCGACCTTCAAACCAGAGAACCGGTGTTCGCTGCCCTTATGATCAAGGGCAACGAACACCGGTTCTCTGACTTTTAGCTGGTGTTAACTGCCCAGCCCCTCTTTAGGAATCTCAAGTTCTTCCCGGTTAAGTTCCTCGATATTGACGTCCTTGAACGTCAGAACCTTGACCGACTTCACGAAACGACCCTGCCGGTAAACATCCCATACCCACGCATCGGTCAGGCTCAATTCAAAGTAGACCTCTCCCTCATTGGACCGGGTGGCCACTTCTACCTGATTCGCCAAATAGAATCGACGCTCGGTTTCTACGACGTAATTGAATAGCCCAACGACCGTCTTGTACTCGCGGTAAAGCTGCAGCTCAAGATCGGACTCGTAATTCTCGAGATCTTCTGCGCCCATCGTATTCTCCTTTGGTGACGGTGACTGTACCGGAAGCCCTGTTCGTGCTACGTAAGATTCCAGCTTCGCCGATGTAAGTGACAGGCCCCGTGCTCTGCGATCGCCTGACGATGACTTGCCGTCGCATAACCCTTGTTTTCCGACCAACCATACACGGGAAATTCCGCTGCATAGCATTCCATCAAGGCGTCTCGTTCGACCTTCGCGAGGATCGAGGCGCCGGCAATCCCCTGGCATTGCATATCGCCTTTGATGATGGTGCGCACCGGCACGCTCACCCCGGATTCTTCGGTCGGTGGCGCCAGCAGATCGAGCAGGTTGCTCTCCGGTGTCGTCAGCCAGTCATAACTGCCATCTAGCAGGATTGCCTCTGGGGCGACCGCACAGGCCGCGAGGGCTCGTGTGCCCGCCAGTCGCAAGGCCGCCGTCACACCTAGATCATCGACCTCTTGGGCGCTGGCATGCCCAACGCCGTAACCGACGGCCCACGAACGGATCTCTTCGACGAAGCTCTCCCGCTTGGCCGCGGAAAGCAACTTCGAATCACGCAGTTCGGGAAATGAGACCAGCGCGGTGGTGTCCAGCACGGTCGCGCCGACGCTGATGGGCCCGGCGAGGGCACCGCGGCCCACTTCGTCGACCGCCCCGATGTAGCGCACTTGGTGAGCCGCAGCCAGCGCCAGTTCGTGCTCGAGGGTCGTTACTGTGACTGCTCGTCCTGCCATGTCGCCTCGCTAGGGTGTGCTGGGGGCGGGAACTTGGGCAAAGGTTTCGCTATGGGAATCAATGCCGCCCCAGCGGCTAATAGGCCACGAAATGACCGATGCCTTGCCCTGGACACTATCGAGGTCAACGAAGCCCCCTTGGATATCCGTATGGAAACGGGAATCGGCGCTCGCGGCACGGTGGTCACCCATCACCCAGATTTTCCCTTCCGGAACGGTGACCTTAAATTCCATGTCGCTGGGTGCGTTGCCGGCGTACACGTAGGGCTCATCAATGGCCGTACCGTTGATCGTCAGCTTGCCGTCCGCGGAACAGCACTCGACGGTGTCCCCTGGCATTCCAATAATTCGTTTCACCAAGTACTGTTCGTCGGCGGCCGGGAGCACGCCCACGAAGCTCAATGCGGATTCAACAAAGTTGGGATCATCGTCCAAGGGCGGCAACCAGTCGAGGTCATCCCGGAAAACCACCACGTCCCCGCGCTCGAGATCAAAGGGCCCGGGTACCATGAGGTTGGCGAAGATTCGGTCGTTGATCTGCAGGGTATTTTCCATCGAACCCGAGGGAATGTAGTACGCCCGAAAGAAGAAGGTCTTGATGATGAGCGACAGTCCGATCGCAATGACCAGGATCAACAGGATCTCCCGGACCGAGCGCCAGATGCGATATGCGAGGCCGTGAATTGCGTCAGGCGGGTTGACTGGTTCAGATGTCACGATTCGAGTTTTACCTTTCGGGAGTTACTCTGTAACACTATCGCACCGTGGTGGGGATCTACCGATGGGCGCAATCATTAATGCACTGAGTCGGCCCATCCTCCGAAGACGGGCCGACTCGATGCTATAGGTTTTTGTTCTCTTACGGTTTGGTCATCATCGCCGGTGAGGCTGGTCCGGCACTCTTCTTCAGTGTTACCGGAATGTCCCCGATCGGTTTCTGCTCATTGAATAGCTTTTCGATGCTCTCGAACTGGCCAACGTCGACCATCAGGGTCAAGCCACCGTCTTCCGGATTCATGTAGTAGCCATGGATTGCGGTTTTCAGCGGGCCTTCAAGGCTCCCCTGCCATTCCATAACCTTAGTAATCGCCTCGTTGAGGTCGGCGGCGGAGTAGTCCACCACATGAGGTACCGCACCGGCGGCTTCGATCTCGGAAACCTTGGATTCGTCGGTTGTGGAAACATGTAGCTTTCCGTCACTGATCCAGGTCTGACCCAAGCTGGTTCCCAAAGAGTCGGTCAACCGCTCGGAGAGATCCAACAGTTTTTCTTGATCCATCGATGACTCCTGCTGCGAGGAAGAGGCCGTTGGCTCGGGTTCTGAACTGTTAGGGGCTCCTGCCCCATTGCCACAACCGCTCAAAAACAGCGCGGAGGCCACGGTGAATGCGGCAAGTCCGATGCCGCTGATGTTTTTGGATGTCTTGATGTTCATAGATACACCTACCCAATAGAAGCTATGGCTTCCAAAATTAGTCGATATCCCGGCATAGAAGCAGAGAGTTTCATGTGTGATTCAAGTGATAATGCCCCCGCCACGAATGGTGACGGGGGCATTATCTACCTAGTCGGTCAGGGACACGCTAGGTTCGTTCCGGACTAGCCGTGGCGACGGGTGCCGCGGCGAAGCATCAGGAAGAGTGCACCGATCAGTGCTAGTGCGCCACCGGCAGCAACCAGCGGAGCGGCGCTCGAACCGGTTTCAGCCAAAGGATCGTCCTTCTTAGGCTGTTCCTTCTTCGGTGCCTCGGACTTGCTTGGCTGCTCCGACTTGGTCGGCTCCTCGGTCTGAGTCGGCTTTTCGGACTCGGTCGGGGTTGCAGTAGGCTCGTCCGACTTGCTTGGCTCCTCGGTCGGCTCCTCAGACTCGGTCGGAGTTGCGGTCGGCTCCTCGGTCGGAGTCGGGGTAGCAGTCGGCTCCTCGGTCGGAGTCGGAGTTGCAGTCGGCTCCTCGGTCGGAGTCGGGGTAGCAGTCGGCTCCTCGGTCGGAGTCGGAGTTGCAGTCGGCTCCTCGGTCGGAGTCGGGGTAGCAGTCGGCTCCTCGGTCGGAGTCGGAGTTGCAGTCGGCTCCTCGGTCGGAGTCGGGGTAGCAGTCGGCTCCTCGGTCGGAGTCGGAGTTGCAGTCGGCTCCTCGGTCGGAGTCGGAGTTGCAGTCGGCTCCTCGGTCGGAGTCGGGGTCGGAGTTGGCTCAGGTGCGGCCACGATGACCGATCCCTGCGTGTTAGCCGAGACGTTGTAACCGTTCTTTGCCTTCAGAGTGAAGGAGAATTCTCCTTCGGTCTCCGGGGCGTTGAAGGTGAAGGTGCCATTGGAGCCCACCTGAACGGTGGCAATGACCTCGCCATTGACGATGACCTGAACGCTGGTACCAGCAGCAGCGCCTTCGACCTTACCGGTGATGGTTGCGCCTGGCTCAACGGTTGCACCGTTCTCCGGGGTAACGACGACCGGAGCGTTCACGAAGAACTTCACCTGGTAGTTTTCGCCGGTGGCCGAGTTCAGGACGGACATGCCCTCCTGAAGGTCGGTGTACATGGCCAAGTCGTCGGTCGTGTTTTCTACGGCGTCATCGCCCGCGTGAGTCGCCGAGTTGATACCAACAGCCTTGGTGCCGATGAGTGCGGCGCCGCCCGAGTCGCCCTGGTCCAGAACGGTCTGGCCCGGGTTGGTGGAGGCGAAACCGTTCACGACGCGGATGTCGTCGTTGTAGCCGCCGACGGTGAAGAGGCCTTCGTAAATGACCTCGCCACAGCTCCAGCCGGTGGTTCGACCCACCGAGCACACCTCGGAGCCGATGACGGCCTTGGAAACGCCAGTGACCTTGACGGTCTCGTCGCGCTCGTCCTTGCCTTCGGCCCACTTGGAGACGCCTGGCTGCATGTTCAGGTCGGCGTTGGTCTTGTCAATGGCCGAGATATCGGTACCTGCGGCATCGACGATGTCTTGTTCGGTGGTGTTCTCATCCGGCACAACGCCAGCGTGGTTCGGTCCACCAAACTGGGAGAAGGTGAACTGTCCCATTGGAGCGCCGAGCGCGGTGTTCGGATCATCCGGCATATCCTGCTCGACCAAGGAGACGAACTTGAAGGCGTCGTCCTGGGTGCAGTGACCGGCTGAGATTGCGGCGTCCTTGCCATCGGTGGTCCAGCCACTGAAACCGAAGGAGCACAAGCCCTCGGCGGTGTTCTGAGTGGTTCCGGCACCGTAGCCCATGCCACCGAAGACATCGTTGGCAGCAGCTGGCTTAGCGTGGACCTTGTCCTTGCCCTTGCCATCAACTACGGCCTTGGTCTCGTTGAGTTCGACGTTCGGGGCTTGGCTCGCGAACTGCTCAAGGGTAAGTCCACCGCTGACCGAAGCGGTCGCAGCGGTCTTCTTCGACTTTTCGATCTGAGCCGGGCCGGCCGCGATGATCGTGAACTGTCCTGGAGTACCGTCGCTGACGACAGCGGTCAGGCGGCTCAATTCCTTCGGAGCGACGTTCTCTGCCAACTCCTTGTAGACCTCGCCTACGGTCGAGACCTTGCCGACCTTGGCGACAAGCTTGATCGCCTTCGGGGCGGCGCTGGCGGCGACTACCTTAGCGGCGGCCTTCTGGTCCTTGGTGGCGACCTCGATGGTGGCCTTGCCATCCTTAACCGAGGCGCTGGCCTTGATGCCTTCTTCGGCTAGCTTCTGCTTGGCGTCCGAGACGGCGTTGCTGACCTTCGACTCTTCTAGATACTGGTCTAGGTCCTTGCCGAGGTCTTCCTTGACAGCTTCTTTGAGACCACGAGTGTCCACACCGGAGTCGGTCGTCGTGGCCGGCGTCTGGGCGGCCGGCGATTCGATCGCCTTATCAGCCGCGACGGCAGGAGCGATGAAGCTACCGCCGACCACCAGTGCGGTGGCCGCGGCAGCAACGACGCCGCGCTGCGCGTTCTTCTTTTGTGGATGTGGCATTAATGCTTCTCCCAAGTTGTTTGGTGCGAGTGCGAAACGGGAGTGTGCATCTCACCGGTCTGCGCACAGTACTGTTACCAAATCGAAACAATATCTGCTTGAGATTAGCCAATTCAAGCCGTCCGAGGGGGTAGAACTACCCATCCGGCCGGTTTTCTGAGTGTTTGCTGGACACGAGTAGCCATGCTTGTCGCCTCGACGTTCAACGGGATTCCAGAGTTATCTATCGGCGAACGCGAAAACATGCCTAATCAGCGATGTGTGCGTTGCGCTACATCCGGATGAGTCAGAGTGGCGGGCAAAAACTTCTATTTTCAAGCTTTACTGCTGAGCAAGACACCTAGAAAGCTCGAAGATTTTTCAAAATTTTTCTCAGGGTTCGCGTGTTACGCGGCCAAAACCACGACTGAGCCCGCTCAAAAGTCGGCCCGAGCAAGTCCTCACTACCGAGAATCTCTTCCGGAACTGTAGACCCCGGCGATAACCTAGCGCAAGGGTTTGGTATCAGATAACGGCCAAATAACTTTCGTCGCCTTACCCAAGATGCGCTCGACCGGGATCATGCCACCGCCACTGGACCCGAGCAAAGACCGCGAGTCCTCGGAACGTGCACGGTGGTCCCCCATGACCCACACGCGGCCCTCTGGGACTTCCACGGTAAAGAGCTGCTCGCTTGGTGCGTTACCCGGATATAGATAGGGCTCGTCAATTGACTGCCCGTTGATTTGCACTCGCCCATCCGGGCCACAGCAGGAGACGGTGTCTCCGGCGACGCCGATAACCCGCTTGACATAGGTGCTGTCCCCGCCAGTTAGCCGCAACGTACGGCCCATAAGTTGCAGGAAGTCATCCCGTTGATATGGATCGAACGATCCTCGGCCGTCAAAGACGATCACATCCCCGCGCTGCACGGCGGTCTCATGGTAGGCGGTTCGGTTAACGCCGATGCTCTGTCCAGGGTTGACGGTCGGTTGCATCGAAACCGATTCGATACGAAAGACGTCGAAGACGGTATTACGCACGACTAGCGTCGCGATGAGGGCGAGGATTATGGCGAGAACGGCGAAGCGCCAGACCCAGGTAAGGGTCCGGCGCTTCGTTGTTGCTCGCTCTAGGCGGGCACTCCGATTCATTGAAAGAGTCGGATTACTTCTTGCCACCGAAGTCGCGCTTCTCGCGGATGCGAGCAGCCTTACCGTGACGATCGCGCATGTAGTACAGCTTGGCACGACGCACGTCACCGCGGGAGACAACCTCGATCTTTTCGATGATCGGGGAGTGTACCGGGAAGGTACGCTCAACGCCGACACCGAAGGAGACCTTGCGAACGGTGAAGGTCTCGCCAATGCCGCGGCCCTGACGGCCGAGCACGTAACCCTGGAAGACCTGAACGCGGGAGTTCTTACCTTCGATGATGTTGACGTGCACCTTCAGGGTGTCGCCCGGACCGAAAGCAGGAACGTCGGAACGCAGCGAAGCTGCATCGACAGAGTCAAGAATATGCATGAGAGCATCTCCTTGGGATCAATGCCGCAGGTCACCTAACCCATGTTGCTTAGGCTCGTACCCCACTAAGTGGCGTCGGCCTCGTTGGAAGTTCTCGCCGCATGGCATTGGCACACGGCGCGGTGGTTTCTTGTATTCGCGCTCCCCCTGCGGCAGGAGACGAACAAAACACACCAAGAGTCAATTTTGCCACATCCGGTGCCGCTACGGCGAGTCTGGGCCGCGGCTTCAATTGTGGCGTTGGCCTCTTACTCCGCTGGGGCGGTGTTCGCGGGCTCCGTTTCGTCTCCCCAGTCCAACTGGGATTTGGGGATGACCTTGCCATCTTGAACGGCAAAACCGGCATGCCAGAGCTGGTCGCGATCCTTGCGGTTCAAGGTGCTGGGATCCAGTTGCTGAATGAGGTCCGGCCGACGGGCGGCGGTGCGCTGAATCTGCAAATCTCGACGGTAACGCGCAACCTTACCGTGGTTGCCCCCAAGCAGCACCTCGGGAACCTTCAGTCCACGCCATTCGGCGGGCTTGGTGTATACCGGGTACTCCAGCAGCACATCCGAGTGCGATTCTTCGAGCAGTGAGTCCGGGTTGCCGATCACCCCGGGAATAAGCCGGGCAATGGCCTCAACCATGACCATCACGGCCACTTCCCCACCGTTGAGTACATAATCGCCGATGGACACCGGCAGGACGCGGAAGTTTTCGTGAGCGTGTTCGATCACGCGCTCGTCAATGCCCTCGTAGCGTCCGCAGGCGAAGGCCAGATGCTCTTCTTCGGCCAGCGCATAGGCCAGATCCTGATTAAATACCGCACCGGCCGGAGAGGGGACGAGCAACAATGGCTTCTCATCGCCCTGGCGGTTCTCCAGAATACGGTCGAGGGCTTCGCCCCATGGTTCGGGCTTCATCACCATGCCGGCGCCCCCACCATAGGGGGTGTCGTCGACCGTGCGGTGCTTGTCGTAGGTGAATTCGCGTAGGTCCTGGACGTTGACCGACAGCAGGCCGTCCTCTTGGGCGCGGCCAATCAACGACAGCTCAAGCGGCTTGAGGTACTCCGGGAAGATCGTCACGACGTCGATGCGCATTATTTAGGCCTCCTCGTCGTCGTTCAGTTCCAACAGCCCGGCCGGAGGCGTAATGCTCAACGCACCGGCCTCGGTGTCGATGTCGGGCACGAATTCGTCGACAAAGGGAAGGTAGACTTCCTGTCCGTCGCTACGCTCGAACACCAGCAGGTCCTGTGCCGGGTTGGTGCGCAGCCCGGTCACGATGCCGATCTGCGTGCCATCGAGCATGACCTTGAGGTCGAGCAGCTCATGCTCGTACCACTGGTCCGAATCGTCATCCTCTTCTTCGTCACTGTCGAATTCCAAGCGAGCCTGACGTAAGGTTTCGGCCGCATTGCGGTCGGCAATTTCCTCGAAGCCCAGGAGCAGGATCGACTTATTCCAGCGGGCCGACTTGATGGTCAGCTCGCTCACCGGCCCGTCGACCACCTGAAGCACCGTGCCGGGAGTGAAACGTTCTTCCGGAGCGTCGGTGAGGACCTGAACCGTCACTTCGCCGCGGATGCCGTGCGGCTTGCCAATTCTTGCTACCTGCAGTCGCATAGTGTGCGAATCATTCTCCTTGAATTCCCTGCCACGGATCACGTGGGGACCGATAGACCGGTAGGTTATTTTAAGCGAACAAAGAGCCTCCGCCGAAATCGGCGAAGGCTCCCTGTCGAAGATGAGATCATCTTGCGCATGACCTCTGACGTGTTCGGCTAGCGGCGACGATCCGTGTCGATAACATCAACACGAATCGGCTCCTTGGCCAGCGCAGCCATCACGGTACGTAGTGCTCGGGCGGTGCGTCCCTGGCGGCCGATTACTCGACCGAGATCCTCGGAATTCACACGAACCTCGAGCAAGTCGCCGCGGCGGGTGGACTTCAGGGCTACCTGAACGTCCTCCGGCTCCTCGACTACCCCGCGTACCAGATGGTCCAACGCGTCAACGAGCATGATTACTCAGCCTCGGTAGCTTCAGCCTCGGCAGGAGCCTCGGTCTCGGCAACCTTCTCAGCCTTCGGGGTGATGGCCTCCGGAAGGATGACCGAGCCCTTGTTCGGAGCAACGAACTCAGCCTTAGGCTCGGCAACCTTCAGGGTGCCTTCCTGGCCTTCGATGCCCTTGAACTTCTGCCAGTCACCGGTGATCTTCAGCAAGGCGGCAACCTGCTCGGTCGGCTGAGCACCAACGGAGAGCCAGTACTGAGCGCGATCCGAATCGATCTCGATCAGCGAAGGGTTCTCGGTCGGGTGGTACTTGCCGATCTCCTCGATGGCACGGCCATCGCGCTTGGCGCGCGAGTCCATGATCACGACGCGGTAGAACGGTGCGCGCATCTTACCGAAGCGCTTCAGACGAATTTTAACGGCCACTTTAGTGGTCACTCCTGTTTCTCAACAAAGGTCGAGCCATAGGTTCTGCTCCTGTGGGGCAGGCCATACTACTGTGACTCTAGAATGGACAGGATCCACCGCAGAGAGAGGGGCCGCGGCAAATCGAGTACCCTGCAATTATGCCAGAGAGTGCCAAAGTTGACCAACCGGGGCGCTTGTTAGCTACGCCTCGTTGCGCTTGGCCCGCACCCTAGACATTATCCTCCCGGTGCCGAACCATAAAGAACATGAGCGAAGCTACCTTCTCCCGGACAAAAATCGCCATCCTAGCCGGAGCGCGCACCGCCACCGGCCGCTACGGCGGGCAATACGCTTCGCTTAGTACCACGGACCTAGGCATAGCCGCCGCGCGCGGCGCACTGCAGCGTAGCGCTCTGGCGCCAGAGGACGTCGACGAGGTAATCCTCGGTTGCATCGGCCAAGTGGGCCCCGAATCCTATAACGCTCGCGCAGTCGCACTGGGAGCGGGCCTGCCGCAAACCACCCGAGCCATGAACGTCAATAGGCTCTGCGGTAGCGGACTGCAAGCAGTGTTCTCCGCGGCGCAATCCCTGGCCCTGGGGATCAACGATGTCGTGCTCGCCGGCGGCAACGAGTCCATGACCTCCATGCCCTATCTTGACTATGCCGGCCACGGCGGACCGAAACTGTCACACCGCAAACTGCTCAACGGCACCCTGGCGATGCTGACCGATCCGTTCAGCAATCGGCACATGGGTACGACGGCGGAGAATGTGGCCGAAAAATTCGGCATCGACCGCAGCGCCCAAGATGACTTCGCGCTCCGTTCGCAACGGCGGGCCGCCAGCGAGCGGGCACGGCAGGTCTTCGCCGAAGAAATCATTGATCAGAGCCTGCTGGGCCATTCCGAGCCCGAACGCGATGAGCATCCACGCCCCGACACCACCGGCGCATCGCTCGCGGCCTTAGCTCCGGCCTTCGCCGCCGAAGGTACGGTCACGGCGGGTAATTCCTCGGGCGTCAACGACGGAGCGGCGGTCATGGCCCTAGCGCGCCTCTCCGATGCTCGGGCGCAGAATTTGCCCGTGCTCGCCACGCTGGAACACGTCGAGGTCACCGGCTACGACCCGGCGCTCATGGGCTATGCCCCGGTCACAGCCATCAGGGGCTTACTCGAGCGCACCGGCGTGGACCTCGAGCGGGTGGGTGTCATCGAACTCAACGAGGCATTTGCCGCACAGGCCCTCGCGGTCATTCGAGATGCAGGTCTAGATCCCGAGCGAGTCAATCCCTATGGAGGGGCCATCGCACTCGGGCACCCGGTGGGCGCCACCGGAGCGATTCTGACCCTGCGCGCAGCCATGGAACTGGCTCGCGGCGATCATGAATACGCCATCGTGTCCCTCTGCATTGGCGGCGGGCAAGGGATTGCCGCACTGCTACGCGCGGTGCACTAAATTCATAGCGAACCCTTTCATCATCTTTTTCGAACCCCATTGAGTAGGTTAGCCTTAGCTCTGGACATCGCAGTGACCAGCGCCCCGGTACGAGGATCATCGCCCGGCGCGCCCGCACAGATACGCGACACAAGGTAAAGCACTTTCAGGGGTTGGCTAATGATCGGTAACTATCTCATCGGGCTACGCGAAGGGCTCGAAGCGGTTTTGATCGTGGTGCTACTCATCGCCTACCTGAGCAAGACCGGACGTCGTGAGCTACTTCCCCGCATCTACATGGGCGTGGCCCTGGCGGTAGCGATCTCCTTGGGCTTCGGCGCGCTGCTGACCTTCGGCCCCCGTGGCCTGACCTTCCAAGCCCAGGAACTTATCGGCGGTGGCCTGTCGATTGTGGCTGTCGGGTTAGTGACCTGGATGATCTTCTGGATGGCCAAGGCCTCCACCTCGCTGGCCAGCGACCTGCGTGATCATGTGGATTCGGCCGCCGAACGCTCCTCGGGCTGGGCCTTGGTCATGGTCGGCGCCCTCGCCGTGGGCCGCGAAGGCCTGGAAACGGCGCTGTTTATTTGGGCGGCCGCACGCACCTCCGCCGACACCTGGCAGCCGCTGCTCGGCGCCCTGCTGGGCATCGTGACCGCGGTCCTGCTCGGTGCCCTCCTCCACCGCGGAGTGCTCCGGATCAATCTGGGAGCCTTCTTCCGCTGGACCGGTGTCGCCTTGGTGATCATCGCCGGCGGCGTACTGGCCTACGGAGTGCACGACCTGCAGGAAGCCGGGGTCTTACCGGGCCTACACCACCTGGCCTTCGACGTCTCGCACACCATTGCCCCCGGCTCGCTGCTCGGGACGCTGCTCAAGGGCGTCTTCAACTTCTCACCGGCAACCACTTGGCTCGAGGCAACCACCTGGGTCCTCTACGTGGTGCCCGTTATGGCCCTGTACTTGCGCTCGATCACCGGTCGACAGCGCGCTACTTCCGCCGCGGCCACCGCGAACTAACTCTCCATCACCGACAACCCTTGAGGAACATTTACATGCGCAAAGCACTCGCACCAGCCGCCCTGTTGGCCGTAACCGCTCTGGCCGTGACCGGTTGCACGGACAATAACCCCAGCGAAGGTTCCGCGAACGGCGCCATCAACGTGGTGAGCACCGCCGATTCCTGCCAGGTCGCTACCCAGAGCGCTCCCGGCGGCACACTGACCTTCAACGTGAAAAACGACGGCAGCGAGGTCACCGAGTTCTACCTGCTGGCCGAGGACGGGCTTCGCATCGTGGGTGAAGTGGAGAACATCGGTCCCGGCCTGACCCGTGACCTGGTGGTCTCCGCCCCCGAGGGCAAGTACTTCACCGCCTGCAAGCCCGGCATGGTGGGCGACGGTATTCGCGCCGACTTCACGGTAACCGCCGCGCCCGAGGGACAACAGGTCAACGCCGATCGGGCCAAGCTTCAGCAGGAGGCCACCGACCTCTACGCCGCCTATGTGAAGGACCAGACCGAGCAGCTGGTGCGCGGCACCGAAGAATTCGCCAAGGCCTTTAGCGCCGGCGACGAGCAGCAGGCCCGGGCCCTGTATCCGGCGGTTCGCATGCACTGGGAACGCATTGAACCGGTCGCGGAGTCCTTTGGCGATCTCGATCCGATTCTCGACGCCCGCGAAGCCGATCTGGAAGAAGGCCAAGAGTTCACCGGTTGGCACCGCGCCGAAAAGGATCTGTGGGCCCCGGCCGACTACACCAAGATGACCCAGGCCGAACGCACCGCCGTGGCCGAGCAGATGGTCAAGAACACCCACGAGCTGTACACGCGCACCCAGGAACTTGAGTACACCGCCGATAAGCTGGCCAACGGCGCCAAGGAACTGCTTGACGAGGTGGCCACCGACAAGGTGACCGGCGAGGAAGAAACCTTCTCCCACACCGACCTGTGGGATTTCCAGGCCAACCTCGAGGGCGCACGCATCGCTTTCGAGGACCTGCGTCCGCTGCTGGCCGAGTCCAATGCCGAGTTGGAGCGGACCCTGGAGAAGAATTTCGCCTCCTTGCAGCAGCAGCTCGATGCTTACCGCAAGGGTGATGGCTTCGTCTTCTACGATGAGCTGACCAAGCAGCAGGTCCAGGAACTGGCCGCCGGGGTGGATGCACTCTCCGAGCCGCTGTCGAAGCTGACCGCCGCGGTCGTCAAGTAGGCATCATGGGGCAGCAGGAACCACAACGCAGCGGAATGTCGCGGCGTAACCTTCTCACCGCCGCAGGCACCGGTGGTGCCGGTTTAGCCTTGGGCGCACTGGGCTATGCCGCGCTCGGTCGACAGCCAGCCGATGCTTCCACCACCAAGGAGGCGGTCGTCGATTGCTTCGGCGAGCATCAAGCCGGCATCACCACCGCGGCGCAGGAGCGGATGCACCTGGCCGTTTTCGATGTCACCGCCACGGACCGCGCCGAGCTAGTGGACCTACTCACGAAGTGGAGCACGGCCATTGCCTCGCTGACCCGCGGGGAACCTATCGGTGCCGGTGGCGCGCTCAATGGCGGCTATGACGCGCCACCGGAAGATACCGGCGAAGCGCTGGACCTGTCGGCCGCCAACCTGACGGTCACGGTCGGCTTTGGGCGTTCCCTGTTTGTCGATGCCGAGGGGCGGGATCGTTTTGGGCTGCGCGCGAAGCTGCCCGAGGCACTGATCGAGCTGCCCCATTTTGCCGGCGATATGCTCGAGTCGCAGCGCACCGGCGGCGATATCGTCGTCCAAGCCTGCGCCGACGATCCGCAGGTTGCGGTGCACGCCATCCGCAACCTGGCACGTATTGGTTTTGGCGCGGTACGGGTCCGCTCCTCACAGATCGGTTTCGGACGTACGGCGAAGACCACCACCTCGCAGCGCACGCCACGCAATCTCTTTGGCTTCAAGGATGGCACCGCGAATATCCTCGCCGAAGATCATCAGGCCCTGAACGAACATGTGTGGGTTGCCGACGGCGATCAGCCGTGGCTCGAGGGCGGAACCTACATGGTGACCCGGCGCATCCGGATGCATATTGAAACCTGGGACCGCTCCCCCTTGGGCGAACAGGAACAGATCGTCGGACGCACCAAGGGCACCGGGGCGCCGTTATCGGGCGGCGATGAATTCAGCGCACCCGATTTTTCACTGCAGGGATCCAACGGACCGCTGATTCCCGCCGATTCGCATGTGGCGGTGGTGCATCCGCAGCAGCATGACGGGGCGCGGATCCTGCGCCGCGGGTTTAACTACACCGATGGCTCGGACGATCTCGGGCGCCTGGATGCGGGTCTTTTCTTCATCGCCTTCCTGCGCGACGCGCGCACCCACTTTGTGCCCCTGCAACGGGCAATGAGTGCGCGCGACGCGATGACCGAATACCTGCGCACCAACGGTTCGGGCCTCTTTGCGATCCCACCGGGGTTCGGCCAAGGCGGTTACCTCGGCCAGCAGCTCTTCGAGTCCTAACTAGGCCACGGCCACCCGCAACCGGTTACGCCATGGGTCACCGAACCGCAGCTCGGCTCCGGTGTGGTGGTGTTCGATGCCGGCGTAGCTTAGCCGTTCGGCAAGCTGTCCCACCTCGTCGGCGTGGGGCAGCTGGATCAGCACCTCACCGAGCCCGAGGGTATCGTGCCGCGGCCCAGCCCCGCGCGAGTTCCACACGTTCATGGCCATGTGGTGGTGGTATCCGCCGGCCGAGACGAATAGCGCCTGGTCCCCCAGTTGCGAGGTGATATCGAAGCCCAGGGTGTCGACGTAGAAATCTTTGGCGGTGGCCACGTCTCCAACCTGCAGGTGCACGTGGCCCACTGCGGCCGCGGCCTCGACTTGGGTCTGTAGCGCGTTCTCGTTCAGGTGAGTCTGCAGGTAGTCATTGGGGTCGAGGGCGATGGTGTCCATCGCGACATGTTCCCCGCGCCAGGTCCAGGTGTCCCGCGGCCGGTCGAAGTACAGCTCGATGCCGTTGCCCTCCGGGTCGGTGAAGTAGAAGGCCTCGGAGACAAGGTGATCCGAACTTCCCACAAAGGAGTGCGGATTGTATTGTGCGGCGGTGTAGACGGTGGCCGCCAGATCGCTGCGATCCTCAAAGAGCAGTGCCGTGTGGAAGAGTCCCGCCTCGGAACGCGCCGGCAGCTGCAAACCCTTGCCGTCGTTGAGCTGCACCAGATGCGTGGTGCCGCGGCCTAGGATGGTTGATTCGGAATTTTCGCTGAGTACCTCGAGTCCCAGGGCACGCTGGTAATAGTCGGTAAGCCGCGCACGATCACCGACCTTGAGCTGGACGGTGCTCATGGCCAGATCGCCTGATAGCTTCACATCACTGCGTACGTTCATGGTTCTCTCCCCTACCCTTGTGGTGCCGATACAACGAGTCTATCGAAATTTACTTGAAGCTTCAATAAAAGATAGGTCACAGGACTCCGCCCACCCCGCGAGCAATGCCGGACACCGCTGACGCGGGCGCAATTCCACCACCACAAGCGCTTTCGCAGTATATTGACCAGTGACCGGACTCACATCCAGTTGAATTGTGCAGATATACGCGAGAGGCAGGCCATGACAGTCACCCAACGGTTCCGCACCGCCCGAGATCAGTTGCTTGAACTGCGCGAAAATTATGACCAGGCTCGCGCCGAGTTCCGCTGGCCGAGCTTTGAGACCTTTAATTTCGGAACCGATTGGTTTGACCAGGTAGCCGCCGACCCGCAGCGTGCACAGACCCCGGCGCTGATCATCACCGAATTGGATGGTTCGACCACCACCCGCACCTGGCACGAGCTGGCCGAGCGCTCGACCCAGCTGGCCCGATGGTTAGCCGATCAGGGCGTGCAACGCCGGGATGGGATCGTGGTGATGCTCGGAAATCAGGTTCAGCTCTGGGAAACCATGCTCGCCGGAATTAAGTTGGGCGCCATTCTCATACCGTGCACCGTACAACTGACCCCAGCCGATCTCACCGAACGGATCGAGCGCGGCGCCGCGCAATGGGTGGTGGTCAACGCCGCAGACGCCAGCAAGTTCGAGGCGGTTGAGGGTGATTACCGGCTGATTGTCATCGGCGAGTCCAGCGGGACCCAACTGAACTACGCCGATTCCTTCACTGCGCCGGCAGACTTTGAACTCACCGAACCAACCGGAGCCGGTGAAACCCTACTTCGCTACTTCACCTCGGGCACCACCTCACGCGCCAAACTTGTCGAACACACCCATACCTCATATCCGGTGGGCCACCTGAGCACCATGTTCTGGATTGGGCTGGAACCGGGCGACGTGCATCTGAACGTCGCGTCACCGGGTTGGGCCAAGCATGCATGGTCGAACTTTTTCACCCCCTGGATCGCCGAAGCAACGGTCTTTGTCTATAACTACGAACGCTTTGACGCTCAAGCGCTGATGGAACAGATGGACGCACACAAGGTCACGAGCTTCTGCGCCCCGCCAACGGTCTGGCGTTTGCTGATTCAAGCCGATCTGAAACACCTGAAGCATCCACCGCGCAAGCTGGTTTCCGCCGGCGAACCGCTAAACGCAGAGGTCATCGATCAGGTGCACCGCGGGTGGGGCCAGACGATCCGGGACGGATTTGGGCAGACCGAAACTACGGTGCAGATCGCCAATCCCCCGGCGCAGCGAATCACCATCGGGGCCATGGGCCGCCCCATGCCCGGCTACGAGGTGATATTGCGTGACCCGGCCACCGGGCTCGAAGGCGATGTCGGCGAAATTTGCCTCCGTACCGACCCCCGACCGCTCGGCCTCATGAAGGGGTATCTCGCGGATGACGAGAAGAATGCCGAAGCGTTCCGCGACGGGGTCTATCACACCGGTGATATCGCCGAACGCGACGAACAGGGAGTGCTGACCTATATAGGCCGCGCCGACGACGTGTTCAAATCCAGCGATTACAAGCTCAGCCCCTTCGAGCTGGAGTCCGTGCTCATCGAACACCCGGCGGTGGCCGAGGCGGCCGTGGTCCCGGCCCCGGATGACTTACGCCTCTCGGTACCCAAGGCCTACGTTGTCCCGGCCGCCGGATATACCCCGGATGAAGCCCTCGCCGAAAGCATTTTGGCGCACTGCCGTGAACACCTCGCGGCCTACAAGCGCATTCGACGCCTCGAATTCATGGATTTGCCCAAAACCATTTCCGGCAAGATTCGCCGGGTGGAACTGCGCGGCATGGAAGTTGAGCACCACCGCGAACAACGCCGCCCGGAGCGGGAGTACCGAGACAGCGACTTCCCTTCACTCACCGGTCGTGGCGGCGCGGACCGCTCCGCATAGCTAATGCCGGAGGAAATCGACTTCACGGACCTCGACCTGGTAGTGACCGGACGGGATCGAACACTCTCGTCCCGTCTCGGCCAGGCACTGGCACTGCGCCACGTGGTGGGCTTTGTCGAAGAACCGGTCTTGCACCAAGACCATACGGCCGCCACCGCGCTGCTACTCGGCGTTGATGGCCAAGAAGTAGCCGTGGCCGACGACGAGGGGCGGATCAGCTACCGCCAGCTCGCCGCGGTTGCCGACCAGTTTCTGCTCGACGAACTCAATCCGGTGACCGCGTACGTGGGTGACCAGCTGGCCCGCGGCGAGGACCTGCGTCTAGACACCCAGCTGCCCGAGCTGAATCCGTGGACGCTATTCGTGGGCCGCGAACTCAAGGCCGAGCATCTGATTCAGGCCAGCGCAGGTGCCGGACGGGTGTGCGTGGAGATCTGGCAGGAGCACGGGTGCACCTTTGCGCGCTACACCGGTCCACGGATGTTTCGTGGCTTCGCGTTCCCCGACGAGGCCGGAAAGGTCATAGAGATCGCCCCCGAAGCGGACGGCGCCGACCTGGTGTTATTCGCCGGCGGGCAGCGGTTCGATTTGACCTTGGCCGATGAGCTTCGGCCCATCACCGACTACCCACCGGGCACACCGGCCGGGGACCTGATGGGTGATTTTCGGGCGCAGTGGGCGGGGCTGACCACCGAAGCCATCGAACGGCTGACCCAGATCACCCACACGGCGCGAGCTGGGGAGCAGATAGCCCGCTACGTGGCCAGCGGGGACTGCCGCCGGGCCGCGGCGGAGCTTTTCAGCATCGCTCAGGTTCCGTTCATGGCGCTGGAAATCGCCCAGCGCGGGGTGCTACCCGGCGGCGCGCGTTGCGTGGAGTTTGCCTCGCGCGGCGAAGCCATGAGCACTTATCGGTCACTCGTGGCCGCACACACAGGCAAAAAGCCATCCTGGCTGGCCACCCGCCGCGCATTCAGAGATGTGCCCCGGCGCCCTCGCCGTGCTCCCTAAGGCCGATAGGCGGCCAGCAGGGGCAAAAGATCGGACTCGCTGAGGCGCACTTGCCCAAAGTCGCTCTCGGCAATCGACACCACCCGGTCTCCAAAGCGGGCCCAGAGCGAAACATGCTCGAGCTCTTCGCCCTTCCACTGCAGCACAGTGCGCTGTATCAAGGCCTCATCCGCGGTGGACTCGACCGGTTCGAAGGTGATCTGTTGGGTACCGGTAGGATCCGGGGCGAACTGCGGATCGGTGGCTAACCAGTGGGCCAGATCCTGAACACCGCGCCCGAGCCAGTATTCGAGCACGTAGAGATTGGTGGCCTCGTCCATAAAGAGGCAATACCCCAATTCACGTGCGCCGGAATCGCCGACCACCACACCCTCGGTGTATTCGAAACGTCCCGCAACACCGAGTCTGTCGGAAACCACGGAGGCGTCAATATCCGCACAGTCCAGATACTCGACCTGCTCCACGGGGCTAGCCGGTGTTTCCGAGGAAAAACTGGAGGAACCCGGTTCCACTGGTGGCGTATGTGGTGTGCATCCGGTCAGTACGAGCGCACACCCCAGCAGTGCCGTACCGGCCACCTTCCGCGTCCTCATGCCCGGCAGTCTAACAACACGCAATGTGACTTAGGCATTGACGCGCACCCGGCTTCGGTTCAGTACCAGATAGATCAGGTACGGCGCTCCAATGACCGCGGTGGCCACGCCTGCCGGGAGCACCACCGAGAAGGTGCGGGCGGCGATGAGATCGGCTAATAGCACGAAGATCGCTCCCACCAGCGCGCTATGAAGTACCGGTGGAATGGTCGTACGCGCCAGCATTCGGGCGGCGTGGCCACTGGCCAACGCCACGAAGGCTAGCGGTCCGGCGATGACGGTAGCGGCAATGGCGAGAATCGTCGCGACGCCAAGCACAATGAGGCGATCACGCGACAGATGCACCCCCAGCCCACGGGCGGTATCGGAATCCAGCGCCAGCACCTCGCGTTGGTTGCGCATCAGACCGCCCAACATGGCCATGCCAAGTATGACCATCGGCATGCCACCCAAATCTTCCCAGGAGGCGCCGTTGACGGTGCCGGCCATCCAGGTCAGGGCTTGCTGGGCGTTGGTCACCTCGCCTAGGGTGAGCATCCATGAGGTCAAGGCCGCACAGAGCCCGCTGATTCCCATGCCCACGAGCACCAGTCGGCTGGACTCGAGCGAGGTATGCCAGACCAATGCGAACACCGCACCGGCCGCGAGCAGGCCGCCGAGGGTCGCTGCGATCGGAAGTCCGTAGACGCTCAGCCCGGCCGGCAGGCCCGAGACTTGGCTGGTGAAGGCCATCAGCGCAACCGCCCCGGCCGCCGCGCCATTGGTAATGCCCAGTATGTCCGGGCTAGCCAACGGGTTGCGCGCCACGGTCTGCGTCAGCGCACCGGCCACACCCAAACCGATTCCCGCGCAAACCGCCGCGACACTGCGCGGCAGACGAAATTCCCAGATGGTCAGTGCCGTGCGCTGATCCGGGGCCTGGCCTAGCAAGGTGGTGAACACGTCGCCCGGGGCGATCGGGGTTCCGCCGACGCTGATATGCACGACCAGCGACACGAGGGCCACCGCGGCGAGGGTCAGCGCGGTGATGAAGCTGTGCCGACGTTTCATACGGACACCAACTTGCGCCGCCGGGCCACGTACACAAAGAACGGCGCGCCAATAATGGCCACCACCACGCCCACCGGCAACTCGCCGGGCCGAGCCAACACCCGGCCGAGGATGTCGCTGGAGACCAGCAACAGCGCCCCTGCAGCGGCCGCCGCCGGTACGAGCCAGCGATAGTCGGCCCCGAAGAGTCGGCGGACCACATGTGGGACCAGAAGGCCTAAAAAGGCGATGGGACCGGCTAAAGTCACCGCGAAGCCAGAGAGCACCACGACGGCGCCCAACCCAATGACCCGGGCCCGGCCCGCGGTAATCCCCAGACTGCGGGCGGTGGCTTCGCCGAGGGTGAGAGCGTTTAGCTGCCGTGCATTGGCTACGGCGAGCACAATGCCGAGCACCAGCAGCGGCCAGAGCGCTAGGAAGGCGTGATAGCCGTGCACCACGGAGCCGACCTGCCAAAAACGCAGGGTTTCCAGCGCCGCTTCGCTCAATAGCACCAGGGTGGAGACGATCCCGGCGCAGAGCGCCGTGACGGCGGCGCCCACCAAGATCAACGTCACCGGTGAGCCCCGGCTACCGTCGACCTGTCCTAGGCCAAAGACGATCACCGCGGCCACGAGGGCACCGAATAGGGCCAGCAGGGCCTGTGGCCAGGGCTGCATCGGGCCGCTGGTCGTCGCCACCGCGACGATGGCTAGGGCCGCGCCCTGGTTGATGCCCAGGAGACCGGGTTCGGCGATCGGGTTGCGGGTATGCCCCTGGATGAGGGTTCCGGCAACGCCGAGGGCGGCCCCGGCGGCGAGGGCCGTGACGGTGCGTGGCCAGCGGATCTCCCGGATGGAAATGTCCGCGACCGTATCCTGGGGCGTGAATAGCGCGTGGAACATTTCCGCGGTACTGGAGGTGGTGCTGCCGACCCAGAGGCTGAGCACAACGGCGCCGAGCACTCCGATCAGCAGCGCGGCCAGCCGGGTCGGGCGTGAAAGACGGAGGGTGATGATGATCGATCCTTCATGAATGACAAGCTGATTCACGCCAGAAGGTGATTCATGCTACTGTTCGTGACGCGTAATGAGTTTACCCTAACCTAATTTCATCACGTAATTCTTTTTGAACCGTCATCACGAAAGGCACTCGCATGCCAACTAACCTTCGACGCGGCCTGACCGCGGCACTGGCTGCCGCGGCCCTGGCACTGACCTCCTGCGGCGGCTCGACGAGCCCGGAAAGCAGCGAAGCCCCGGCGACCGGCGAGGCCGAGGGCTTCCCGCGCACCGTCAAGCACTTCCGCGGCAGCACCGAAATTGCCGAGCGCCCGGTCCGCATTGCAGCGCTGGACCCCTCCTACGTGGATGCCACCCTGCTTCTGGATGCCGAACTTGTGGCCTACACCGAATACCGCAAGTCCAGTAATCCATTCCCCGAGTACCTAGGTGATGTCAGCGCACTGACCGCCGATGCCGTCAACGTGGGCACCATCGCCGAACCGGACCTCGAAAAGTTGCTGGCCGCCGAACCAGATCTGATCATCTCCGCCGATGTGCGCCAGGGCGAGATGTACGAGCAGTTGCAGAAGATTGCCCCCACCGTTTTCTCCGAGTCCACCGGACCGACCTGGAAGGAAAACGTGGTGCTGCTTGGCGAGGCCATCGGCAAGCAGGAAGAGGCCAAGAAGGCCGTCGCCGACTATGAGGCACGCGCCGCAGCCGTGGGTAAGGAAATCCTCGCGAAGGATCCGGAGGCCACCTACTCGCTGATTCGCTTTGCCGGTGAGGACACCGCACGCCTGTACGCCACCGATTCGTTCATCGGTGAAATCATGACCGATATGGGCATTCCGCGCCCCAAGGACGCCCCGGATACCACCGAGTCGATCTTCGTACCGCTGTCCCCCGAAGAGATCCTGAAGGCCGACGCCAAGGTGATTTTCCAGTCCACCTGGGCGCCTGAAGGTGCCGAAGGTGACGCCTCCCGGGACCAGGAGAAGAAGTTCACCTCGAACCCGCTATGGAAGAAGCTCACCGGCGAGGTTGTCACCGTGGATGACTCGATCTTCCTCTCCTCGGTATCCCTCCAGGGTGCTGGCGAAGTGATCACTCAGGTCGCCGAGCACTTCGGGGTCGACCCGCAGCTGCCGTAAGGTCTGCGAGCCGCATCATACCAAGAGGCCAGTGCGCCGGGAGATCAGTCCCGGCCCACTGGCCCTTGTCATCCGATGGTGAGTTCGGCTCCCTATCGCAAGGAAGCGCGGGTGTCGCCCTCAACGCGAGGACTTCGCGGCTGGGTCAGTAGCGAGAGCACCACGAGCACTACCAGCGTGATCGGCAGGGAAATGATGATGGCGTTGATCTGCTCGGAGAGACCCTGCACCTCCCAGGTGATGGTGACGACGCCACCGACAATCATGGCTACGGCCACCGCCACCCCGGTGGCGCGAGCACACTCCGCCTCGTGACGGTGCATCGAATATGCAATCTCGATCGATGGTGGAAGCGGGCGACTGTCCTAGGAATACGGAGCGTTCGTGAGGCCCAGACCAGTGCCCTAAGTACTTCTAAAGCGCATAGGCACCGATCTGCTGGGTGCCCTGCAGAGTACCCGATTGAAGAGTTCGGGACGCACCTTTAGGCACAATCTGCGAACGTGTACTACGGTCGGCAAGTCGTCAGCAACCATTCACGGGATCTGTCGCACTGGCTCGGCCGGCTACGGCGTGGTCGTTGGCGCGCCTAGGCTCGTCGCCTTCGTCTAACGCCGCGCACAACGGCAATCACGACATTGGTTAGTGCGTCCAGGTAGCCGAGGACCAGAATAGTGATGAGCAACCACGCCGGAAGCCACAGCTGTTGCCAATCGATGCCCACGAGCACGAACGTGAAGATCGCTGCCTCGAGCAAGCCCCAGAGCAATTGCAGGCCGGGCCTCCACGACATTGTGTTGAAGAAGCTCGGTGTCGCGCTGCTCTTGCGCATTTCGGTCGCGGTGGCTCGGCCTAGTGCCTTCGCGAAGCCCACCGATTGGATGGCTACGGAGCCCGTGGGCGCTCCAGACTGTTCCAACAACTCGGCCGCTTCACTCCGGTAGCCGAAACCGGCCAGAACCTGTTCCACCGCCTGCTGACTTCCGAAGCCGGGCAACACGCGTTTGAGTACCTCAATGTGTTCGGATGTGACACCGACGCCGCTTAGCTCTTCCAAGCCTTCGACATCCACCGAAACATAGTGGCTTTCCAGTGCCTGAAGTTCACGCAAGGCCTCGGTCCCAGGCTCGGGCTGGATCGCGGCACTAGCCATGACCGGCCAGATATGTACCCACGCCGGTGCCCCGAGGAGCTTCTTGGACTGCTTGGAGAACCAAAAACTCGCCACATACCGTGCACCGGAGCGACTGAACATAATGGCCGGATACTGATCAGCTCCGGGCCCGTCGTCGGGCATGAACTCATCGCACACCGCCAGCGCCGAGCCCTCCGACTCCCCTGACTCCAGCAGGTGCCAGGTGGCTTTTGTCGCAGAGGCAAGTATGAGCATGTCGGCCTCGTTGAGCTTGCCGGTCAGCACGGTACGCCCGGAGGGCGTGGCCTCGAGCCGCGGATCGGCAATGGGTTCGCCGCTTTGCGCCTCGAGGTCATCTTGATCCACGTACAGGGCACCGGTGCCAAGTTTCAGGGCGAGGGCGAAGTCCTCCACCTGTTGTCCGAGCCGGACGTTGCCTTCGGCCGTGGTCAACAAGATCAGCCCTTCGGCGTTCACCGCGATACCGACTTCCACGATGACCAAGCCATTCCATGGCACCGGGCGGGAGACCAGCGCAATGACCTCGCGCTGCGCCAGCACGGATCGCACGGCCTGCTCGGCCTCCTGCGCGGAGGTGTCCTGGAAGATAAGCGTCAGGGCGGCAACCAGCGATTCAGGCTGGTCGCCGCCCTGTACATCTGGGTGGCTACTTATTGCCAAGATACTTCTCGAAGCCCGCCGGTAGGTTCAGGCTCGACGCATCGAAATCCTCCGGCACGTTCCCTGCCCCGAAGGCCGACCCGCTGGGGGCGTTAGCCTTCTTGGTTTTGGCCTCGAGCTCGGCCTGGGCGGCCTTGGCCGGATTACCGTACTTCTGCTTCTTGCCCTTGGCCTTACCCTTGGCCTTGCGAGCCGCACCCTTGCCGGCACCGGGCATCCCCGGAATACCGCCACCGGCGGCCATCTTCTTCATCATCTTCTGCGCCTCGGTGAAGCGCTCAAGCATCTGGTTCACCTCGGAGACCGAGACGCCCGAACCCTTAGCAATACGGGCACGGCGCGAACCATTGATGATCTTCGGTGCCACACGCTCATGCGGAGTCATCGAACGAACGATCGCCTCAACACGGTCGATCTGGCGCTCGTCAAACTGTTCAAGCTGCTGACGCGAAATCTGCGCACCGGGCATCATGCCCAGCAGCTTCTTCATCGAGCCCATCTTCTTGATCTGGGCCATCTGGGCGAGGAAGTCGTCCAGCGTGAAGTCTTCCTGGTCGGCGAACTTCTTCGCCATCCGCTCGGCTTCGCCCTTATCCCAGTTCTTCTCGGCCTGCTCGATCAGGGTGAGCACGTCGCCCATGTCCAGGATGCGGCTGGCCATGCGATCCGGGTGGAAGATCTCAAAGTCGTCCAGGTTTTCACCGGTGGAGGCGAACATCACCGGCTTGCCGGTGACCGAGGCGACCGACAGGGCGGCACCACCACGGGCGTCACCATCGAGCTTGGACAGCACCACGCCGGTGAAGTCCACGCCCTCGTGGAAGGCCTGGGCGGTGTTGACCGCGTCCTGACCGATCATCGCATCGATGACGAACAGCACTTCATCCGGGTTGATGGCGGCGCGAATATTTGCGGCCTGCTCCATCATTTCGGCGTCCACGCCGAGTCGTCCGGCGGTATCGACGATCACCACGTCATGCAGCTTGGCCTTGGCCTCGGCCACACCGTCGCGGGCCACCGCCACCGGGTCACCGGTTACGGCGTCGAACTCCGAGGATACTCCCGGGTGCGGGGCGTAAACCGGCACGCCGGCTCGCTCACCGTTGATCTGCAACTGCTTGACCGCGTTCGGGCGCTGCAAGTCACAGGCCACCAGCATCGGGGTGTGCCCCTCGGACTTGAGGTGCTTGGCGAGCTTACCGGCCAGCGTCGTCTTACCGGCACCCTGCAGACCGGCGAGCATGATCACCGTTGGAGGGTTCTTAGCCAGGTTGATGCGACGGGTTTCGCCGCCGAGGATGGCCTTGAGCTCCTCGTTGACGATCTTCACGACCTGCTGTCCCGGGTTCAGCGACTCGGAGACCTCGGCGCCGAGGGCGCGCTCCTTGATCTGGGCCACGAAGGCGCGCACCACGGGTACGGCCACGTCGGCGTCCAGCAGAGCGCGGCGGATTTCGCGTACCGTACCGTCGATATCGGCCTCGGTGAGCTTACCCTTGCCTCGCAGGTTCTTGAAGGTAGCTGTCAGGCGATCGGAAAGTGAATTGAACACGTGCCGGGCACTTCTTTCGATAGGTCTGTGGGCGCGCATGAAAACGCACAGGACTCGACTTACAAGAATATCAACAATCGGCCCAGCAACTAATCGAACCCGCGTTGCTGTGCCAAATATCTTTCTCACTCTGCTATCGGCCGCCTCGATCCGCCGATCAGCACCGCCGGGCGCCAGCACCAAACACCCTATAGGCGCAGACCAGCGGCCACTCACGCGTGCCACGGACTTTTCAGAACGTTGACGTTTCCCGAACGTTACCCGTGAGTCCCGGGAACCTGTTGAGAGCCACTGTGCACTGACCTAGCGTGAGAGATCCGAGCAGCACCCTGCACACGGAGGAGGAATTCAGATGACGACACCCGAGCACACTTCCCCACACGATGAGACCCAGATGGCGCTCGATAACCCGGTCACCCGATACCCCAAGATCGAGCCACCTAAGCAGGACCAGCCCGAACCGGGCCTCGACGCCAAACTCGAACCGCAGGCGGATCACGGCGAGGATAGCTACCAAGGCACCGGACGCCTGAAGGGACGCAAGGCGCTGATCACCGGTGGCGACTCGGGCATCGGTGCCGCCGTGGCCATTGCCTTCGCCCGCGAAGGGGCCGATGTGGCCATCGCCTATCTTCCGGCCGAGGAAGAGGACGCCCGCAAGATCCTGCGCGCCATCGAGGCCGAGGGGCGCCAAGCGGTAGCCCTGCCCGGAGATTTGCTCGAGGTGGAGTACCGCAACGCGCTGGCCGATGAGGCGGCCCGTCAGCTCGGTGGTCTCGACATCCTGGTGAACAACGCCGGCAAGCAAATCGCCATCGAACGGCTCGAAGACCTCAGCGACCAGCAGGTGATTGAAACCTTCCAAGTGAATATCCTGGCCATGTTCGCCATCACCCGCGCCGCCTTGAAGCATCTACCTCAGGGCGCAAGCATCATCAACACCACCTCGGTTCAAGCCTACGAGCCTTCCCCCACCTTGTTGGATTACGCCTCAACCAAGGCCGCGATCAACGCCTTCACCAAGGGTCTGGCCGTGCAACTGGCACCTCGGGGTATTCGCGTGAACGCGGTGGCCCCGGGCCCAATCTGGACGCCACTGCAGGTCTCGGATGGCCAGCCGAAGGAAAAGCTACCGAAATTCGGGCACAACGTGCCGTTGGGCCGTGCCGGACAACCGGTGGAACTGGCCCCGGCCTACGTGTTCCTGGCCTCGGCCGAGTCCAGCTATGTGATCGGCGAGACGCTCAACGTCAATGGCGGCAAAGCCACCCCATAACCGCCACGAGCCAAGGGCACCAGCGATCCGTCCGGATTGCTGGTGCCCTTGCCCTGTCTCAGGGCTATCACGCACCGTGTCGGCTAACAGTCCCGCAAGTCGCCGTCCGAGGAATCGAGCTCGAGGTTCCGCCGTTCATACTCCCGTTGGCTGAAGGTCGCACGTTGCACGGACTGCACTTCATCGAAGCTCGAGCCGATGGCACCGCCGAGCGTACCCAGCGAGGCGGCCAGCCATGCCAGGTTCAAGTACTCGCGGATCGTCGCCTCGTGGTTGAGTTCGAAGGACAGGAACGCCTGATCGATGATGACCAGTGAACCCAGTAGTAGCGCGATAAACAGCACGGCATACATGGCTGCTGCCGCCAACACCACGGTGAACACCGTCGCCAGGTTATATAGCAACAGTTTTTCCTTACGCCGCGCGCCCGTGGGCTTTTCCCATAACTGGTTATGGAACAGCAACCAGGTACTGAGCACCAAGATGCTCAAGACCGTGATCAGTGCCAGGCGCCACGAGCTGAGATAGTCCGCCATGGACCAGATACTCGTATAAAACACACCAAAGGCTCCGGTGGCCGCCGCACCGGCGAGCGCCGAGGAAAGCCGAGGCACCAGCCGCCAGGGACGGTTGACGAGGATCATTCCCATCACGAGCCAGATGCGTCCGCGCAAGCCTTCAATGCTGTCGCAGTGATCGCCGGCATCGTTGGCGTCGTCCAGTCGCCCCTTGACGCTCAGGGCTTTGCCCAGCGGGGTGGGTTCGGGCCCGGGCTTCGGGCGTCCGTTGAGTTCGGAGAGAACTTCCATAAAGGCTTTGATCACCGAGCGGCGTCGCGGGGGCCCGAGGCTGGGCAGGACCACGGTGGCCGCTGCGAACCTCGTATTGATAATCGAGCGCACCGGGCGGCCCTGTTCGTACTGGGGCACGTCGGTCAGGTAGATGACGAATTCCCAGCCGAACTTCTCGCGCATATCCGATACGTGTTTATTGAGGATGACCTCGCCGGAGTCGTTCATCGGGAGGGTCACCGAGTCGACGGTGACTCTCCATCGGGCGTGATCGAGGTGGGTCTCGTTGAGCTTTTCCTCTAGGCGTTCGACGACCCGGTCGGCCAGCGACTGCGCAATGCCGGGGTCTGCCAGCAGGCCCACCGATCGGGTGGGAAGATCTGGTTCGTTCATCAAGCACCTCGGGTTCTAGGGTGTCGGTGGCATGGTCGGCGCATCGTCCGGGTGGGACGGCGGATCCTGCCCTTGGGCATCTGGCTCGCTGATTAGTCGATGCGCGCCCCCTGCCCGTCGAGGGCCGCCAGGTAGTCGGCGAAGCCTTCCCGCAAGCGGCCGCGCAGGCGTTCGGATGTAATGGCCTGCAACTGCGCGGAGGCGTCGATGCGGTAACCGGCCGTCCGCAGGGCCGCCACGAGTGCCACGTCTTCACGTGCCGCTAAGGGCGGAAAGCCTCCGACGGCCTCATAGGCCGCCGCGCTGACCCCCAAGTTGGCTCCGTGGATATGGTGGTGGCCATCCACCGGTCGGTAGGCGGCGCGCCACAGCCGGTAGAGTTCGGCGTCCAGTTCCTGCCTGTCGGGTTGCACCGTTCCGGCCACGGCGTCGGCTCCGGCCGCCCTCCGCCCGGCCATGGCCGTTAGCCAGTGCACCGGCACCCGCGTATCGGCATCCGTGCAGGCCAGCCACACCGATTGAAGGTGCGTGCGTTGACCGAGTCCTTGGAGTGCGAAGCGTACCCCGGCGGCCCGGCTGGCCCCGACATTGCCATGCCGCACTTCAAGCATGGATAGTCGCGGGTCATCTAGCATCTGGTCTTGCAGGATCCGGGAGGTTTGATCCGTACAGCTATCAAGGACAAAGGTGGCGCCGATGGTGACCCGTGGGTGTTGGGCGGTGAAGTGGTCCATGGCGGTTCGCACCGAACGTAGACAGCCTCCGATGAGTTCATCTTCGTTATGTGCCGGGATGACAATGACCATGGCTTCTAGGGGGTTACGCACGTTCACCCCCGGGTTTCTGGAAAACCTCCAGCAGGAAGTCCTGTTCCCGGTGCTGGAGTAGCCGCGGCCAGTCTAGGGCCTGGGCCATCCGGTGCACGGCCTGCCCATCTAGCGGCCACCCTTCGATGGGGTGCAGCCAATGGCAGAGAAGAAGTTCGCCTCCGGGCCGCAAGACCTCGGCGCTGTGCCGTAGGGTTTGGGCTAGTTCGTCGGCGGCTAGGAAGTACCCGATTTCGCTCAGTACCACCAGATCTATTGAGCCGGGCTCGAGCGGTGGCCATTGCCCGGGTAACGTCGCTTGCACAAGGGTTACGTGCGCTAGGTCCGCAACCTGGGCTCGGGCTTGGGCCAAGGCGGTGGCGCTAGCATCCACGCCGACCAGCCGGTCGCTGCGCGCAGCCAATTCGGCGGTCTGCAGCCCGATGGAGCAACCTAGCTCCAGGACGGCGCCGTAGCGGGCGCGCGGTAGCGAGGCGAGCACAATGTCTTGTTTGCGTTGCTCGTAGCGGCTATTGCGGTAATCCCACGGGTCACCGCGCTGAACATAGAGGTCTTCGAAAACCTGTGCGGCGACGGCGGCGTCCTTCTCGCCCAGCCAGGTGACGCGGAAGGTTTCCTGCGCACGGTGAAAATGCTCGAGAACGTGCCGATCGAGCAGCACTTCGTCGCCTGGTAGCTCCGAGAGCGGTTGGACTTGACTCTGGTGGGCGGCGAGCGCGGATTCTTTGGCCTCGTGGTCGGCCTGGGTCAATTCGAGCCGGTGCCAATGGGTCCAACGTTTGTCGTTTTCCGGGTGCGCCCAATGCCAGTACCAGATGGGGAATTCTAGGTGGGTCACCGACGCCTGGGCCGCTTGGCGGGCTACCAGTCGGCCGAGCACCTCGTGGTCGGTGTGTCCATCCTCGCGGTAGGTGCTGGCCACCACGCATGAACCTTGGCCGATGAGTTCACCGAGCAGGGTTTCAAGCTCTGCTTCATGGGATGCCAGCTGTCCATCGGGCAGGCCGGGACAGCGCAGGTGCAAGTTGCCGTGCCCGTCGACTCTCTGACCTAGCGCCTGCATGGCCGCGCGCAGTTCGGCTTCGCGCAGGGTTGCTAGCTCTTGTGGGGTGTGCGTCGTCGAGTCCGGGTGCGAGCCCTCGCCCATGGTGCACACGACGACGGTCACCTCGAGGCCCATGCCCAGCGCGCGGTGGATGAGTCCGCCGGCGCCCAGGGTCTCATCATCGGGGTGGGCTGCCACCACGAGCAAGCGTGTGGCTCCGTCGAAGACTCGGGCGAGGTCGATCGGCGGCAACTCTTCCAGGCCGTGCTGCGCCCAAAGTTGCGCGGCGGTTCCGGTGTCACGATGGCTGAAGCTCACCATGAAAACGCACCTTGAGTGGCCCGGTCGGTAAGCACCATGCGTCCGAGAGCCGCGTCATCACGGGCGGCGTGGTGTTGGCGAAGGTAGATGCCCAAGTCGGCGACGCGCCGGGCATGCGCTTCATCAGTGGCCAACGGACCGGGGCCGGTGGCCTCGGCGCTAATCCGCAACAGTCGTTGACACACCGAGGCCACATGGCCGCGGACCCGGGCGGCCGTGAGTGAGTCCAGTGAACCCTCGTCGGCTCGTAGCGCGGCCTGACCTAAGAGTTCGGCGGCGCTACACATGAGCCGGTCGGCCTCACCGATCCACGCCAAAGCCAGCTGGTCCGGTTCCCGTCGCCGGGCGCTGTCAATCAGGTGCCGCAACACACCCACGGCTCCCCCGAACCAGCAGGCGGCGACCCCGACTCCACCGACAGCAAAGCCCTCACGCTCGAGATACCATCCCGTTTCGCCCACCGGGGTGGCGCACGCCCCGTCGAATTGCACCGAACCACTGGGGAGTTGCGCCATACCGCGACTGACCCACCGCGAGGGAAGCACGCTGACACCCAGGCCGTACATCGGCACCGCAAACAATCGACGCCCCTGCGCGGTGTGCGCGGTGATCAGCGCGTGAGAAACGCGTTCGGCCAAGGAACACCACGGTTTGACCCCATGCAGAGTCCAGAAACCACGAGTTGCGGGCTTCGCCTCAAGTTTCATATTCGGGCCCTCGGCCGCGTACACACCCCACGTCCTTCCCGGCTGCCAAGGCAGGTCGGCTTGGCGCAGAATAGCGGCGGCGTCCAGATGCGGCTCCAAGGTTCGAGCCGCCACCAAGTCGATGGCTGCAACGGTCGCCAGCATCTCCCACAATCTGCGGGTCTGGCCCGTTCCCGGAACGGGAGGATCCATGATGTCTGCCGCCAAGGCCCGTAGCATCGGCTCGGGACTGCCATCACTCTGCGTGGCCGCTTCGAGAACGGCGTCGGCGCCCGGCCACCACGTGGTTTCGGTCGGCGGGTCCGGAACGGTGGTGGGCTTGCTGAATGTCACTGCCCGATGATCCATTGAATTCCTCCTGAACTTTGGCTCAGTCTAAAGAACTCGCAATCAGGTCGCCCCAATACTGTTAAGCACCTGAGAATACGCTGACTAGTGTGTTTGCCTTTTCGCAAAAGGCCGCAGAAATGATCTGGTTAGGGCAGTGCAACGCGGCGGCTGGCCAGCACATCGCGGTGTGCCCAACAGATCTAACAGCTGTGCTTGAAGACGACAGGCACAGCCCGCGGGCGTGCGGGTCTGCTAACAGACAGGAGGGCACCCCACTGTCGGGTGCCCTCCGAACCGGGGATCGAGCCGGTGGAACGATCCCCGTCTGTTCGCTTTCTACCCGGGCGCTAGCCGCCGGTGAGTGGATAGCTACTGGAGATTGCCCCGGTGGCTCCGGTGTTCATCAATAGCTTCAGCTATCCCTGAAAACGAATACTGGATAAGTGACGCGTGGATTGAGAGCACCACGCGTTGGGAAGCAACGTCCGCTACGACAGGAGCGGCGTCTTCTTCTTACTCGCCCGTCCACTATCGCCCGATGCGAACACCGGGATCCAGTGGGCGACCGCGCTGTGCTGCCAATACTCCACGCGGAAGGTAGCAACGCCGTCGTGTGCCACCTGCTCGAACAGCGACTGGATTGTCGCGTCTGCAGCATGGGCCTCAACAACTGCTAGCCCGGCATTTGGAACGGACACGTGCATGAAATTTAGTTCGCCGTTGTCCTCATTGAGCAGTGCGATAAGCACTGCCCGCCCATGCACGGATGCCAATCCCATGGTGTCGCTCAACAGCTCCTTGGGCGTCGCGATGACAATGGGCATCCCCTGCACCCAGCCATATTGGCTCAGGTGTTCCCGACCTTCCCGTGATCCGAGTACCTCGGCCACTAGATCGGCGGTCCTGGATCGAACGATGCGTCCTGGCACTTTTGAAACCTCCACTTTCTACGTAACTGTCCGAGTACTCCCCATGAGTCACGCTGCACCACCTTTGGATCTTCAATTGGCGCTATTGCACCAATCCGAAATCCGGAATAGGCAAGCAGAGTGTTATTTCAACTTATCCTGAAACTCCAGATAACGGAACGATAAACCTGCGGAGTTTAAGAAAATTTCATGTCAGCTAGGACTTGTAGACGAATGGATAGCGTCCGTGGCCGACTGTCGATAACGACGGCAGAATTTATCATCAATTTGTCTGCATCAATACCACTGAGCGATCAGAACTGCTCAAAACTTTGGATTGACGTATTACAGAGGCCAGGATGAGGCTTTTCATTGTCCCGTACGCCACGGGCACCTTGCCCGCACCGCCATTAATTACGGCCCGTACTGACAACGCTACGGGGCGCGCCTTGTGATTCGCTGACCGGGAACACTAAATCAACGGCATACCGGAAAATGCCGAAATTTCGGGGCAGAATGCCCGCGCATCACGTGCACCAACCAGCAGGCCCGACGTTGGCGCGAAGGTATCACCTTCCCGCGTCGATGGACACTCGCTTTGCTCCTCCTAGAGGGAACCTTGGAAACACATGAGAATTTAGGTTTTAGTTTTCCCTCCCGGCACAGCCCTAGTAACGTCCGAAACAGACGGTGCGTTCTTAATACCCACCGTCCGTCATCTCAACTTCACTGCAAGGGAGAAAACATGTCGAACACGAAAAGCACTCCGGCGAGCAAAACCCGCAAAGAAAATGCTGAAGGTGGCTTCGTCGCCCCGGCAGTCCTGCGCGACTCGTTGCAGTCGGTGCTGATTCAACTGCTCGACTTGCAGCTGGTAGGCAAGCAGATCCACTGGAATGTCGTGGGCCCCAACTTCCGAGATCTTCATAAGAATCTCGATGAGATCGTCGCCATCGCTCGCCGCGGATCCGACGAGATTGCCGAACGTATGCGTGCCATGCACGTGACTCCGGACGGCCTGGCCGCCACCATCACCAAGTACACCGAACTGGATCAGCCTTCCAACGGGGAGATCCTGACCACCAACGCCGTGGACCTCATCGTCAAGGCCTTGGAAGCAACCGTCGGGGTCATGCGTGAGGTGCATGATCCGGTGGACGAGGCGGACCCAACCACTGCGGATATTCTGCACGAGTACATCGCCGCCCTTGAACAGCAGGCCTGGTTCATTAGCGCCGAGACGCGCAAGCCCTAACCTGCCATAACCCAAGTGCGCAGGACCGAAGCATTGCTTCGGTCCTGCGCACCGTTTTATCCGCACCTAGTCGGCTGGGGCCACGCTGCCTGTCTGACCCAGGCCAGCGGTTCTACTTACATGCGCATCTCGCTGTGTGCATTGGCCAGTACCTGACTGATCGAGCCCCGTGCAAAGGCTTCTCGTTGGCGCACCGCACCATTTCCGACCTCCAGAATGTTGCGTAGCGAATGCACCGCAAAGTCGTAGTCCCCACTGGCGCGTAGCGCCGTCTCACAGGTGCGCAGTAGCTTGGACATCAGATCTCGCGGAGTGACCGTGCAACCGTCCCAGGGGTTAATGTGATTTCCGGTCAGCCCATGCTTCGCCGCCTGCCAGAAGGCAAGATCCAGTACTTCGGGCAAGAACTGCGGCAGGTCGCTGCCTGATTGCAACGCTGTGTCGACCAGCGCACGAGCCAGCACGGCCAAGAGTACCGAATCGTGTGCGCGAAGTTGCGAGTCTGCCACACGTAATTCGATGGTCGGGTGGTTTTCCGACAGCCGCACCGACCACCCAATGTGCCCTTGGTCGGGAACCGCCTCGGTCTGGATAAGGGTCTGTAGGCGACGCTCATAATCGGCTGCATCGGCAAAGACTGGCGGGATCCCCTGCACCGACCACTTTCGGTAGTGAATATTCCGCCATGACGAAAACCCGCTGTCGATGCCACGCCACAGCGGCGAATTCGCACCTAGCGCACACAAGAGCGGCAGCCACGGCCGCAGAAAGTTCAGTGCGATGACCCCGGCTGTCCGATCCGGGATCGAGACATGTATATGTAATCCGCACATGTAGTGCTCGTTGGTGATTCCCGGCATTGACGCGTCGATTTCGCGATAACGCTGATTATTGGTCACCGCTGAACTCTTCTGCGCGATCATTGGAGCGGCGCCGAGCCCGGCGACAATCATCGAGGATCCTTCGGCGTGCTGCGCCAGGGCGCGACGAAAACTGCTGAGTTCTTCGATGGCCTGATTTCTGTCCTCACAGATCGCGCTGGCATATTCGAGCTGGCACGCCAACAATTCATGTTGCACCTGCCCATCGCGTTGCGCGTCGAGCAATTCCTTGAAGGGGTTCGGATCCGGTTCGGCGGGCAGCCCAGTCTCTGCATCCAACATGAAAAATTCTTCTTCAATACCGAAGCTGCTCATGGCAATCCCCCTTCTGTCGGCCGAGGGCCGGTACGTCCATGTGGCGGGCGGTCACCCTGGCACTAAACCCATGTCATCAGAGTTTCACCCGGTGAAAGCCGCTACAAGACCACTCTGCCCCGAAAGCTCCCGAAATATGCTGTGCTTTGAGGTCGAGCGCTACCCACTAGAGGCGACTTGTGCTATATAAACTGCCTGCTCATTCCCTACTGTCGGTCCGTATCTTATAGATGCCTGAATGTTCTAGCGCGCCCGAGCATGGTTGCCTAGCCTGTACGTTAACGAGCGCAAGCTTCTAGCAACGTATGGTCAGGCGAGAGGTGAAAATATGGCAAGCACGAACGACTCCAGCCGCATCAAGGACGAAGAACTGTACGACGAGCTGCGCGAGGAGGGGAACTCCAAGCAGAAGTCGGCACGCATCGCTAACGCCGCGGCTCGTGACGGACGATCGAAAGTGGGCAAGCGCGGTGGAAAATCCGGCAGCTACGAAGACTGGACCGTGGATGAACTCAAGTCTCGGGCCAAAGAAATTGGCCTGAAAAACTACTCGAATAAGCGTAAGCAGGAGCTCATCGATATGCTCCGCAACAGCTAGCACGTGGCTAGCGGTGGACAAGCAGTTTCTACCACCTACTGCACCCGACACCACCCACCACAGACCCAGCCCCCAAGCCACGTGGCGGAAGGAAGGACACAGAACATGACCTCACCAAATGCACGGGAGTCGTCGCACCGCCCACGACGCGGCCTGTGGTTGCTCATCGGCGGCATTGTCGTCGCCGGTTTCTTCCTTACCTTCCTGCTCATTTCGCAGAGCGCGGCCACGTCACTGACACCCATGTGGATCGGCGTGGCCTGGGGTGCCCTCATGGCGGTCTGGGGGCTGTATCGGCTACTCAAAGGGCCCAGCAAGCTCGACCACCCGCAGGGTGGTACCGACGCTGGAGCCTGAGCACCTAGATAACCGTGGGCCCCGTCGGTAGATGCCGGCGGGGCTCGGCGGCGCACCGTAGGCACTGAGTACTCAGTGCCGTCCTAGTAGTCCTTGGGATCGTGAGCTATACGGCGATCCCCCAATGCACCGAGGGTGAGGATATCGTTGAGAATCTGGAAACCGGAGTATTTTAGGCAGCCCGCCCTGATTCTGATCGATATGCAAAATGCCTTCTTCGAGGCACCGGAGTTGGCGCAACAACGCCGGCAGGTGGTCGACGAATGCAACCGACTCATCGATGCCGCACGGGATCACGGACTGCTGATTGTCAACGTACGCACCATCCACCAACGCGATAAGTCCACCTGGACACTGAGCATGTTGGAAGACGACCAAGGCTTCCTCTTCGAGGGAACCGAACAGACCCGTAACTTGCCCGAACTGCACATCGGTGAGTGCCCGCAGATCATCAAACATCGCGATAGCGCGTTTTGGCAGACCGACCTCGATGAACTGCTCCGTGCCCACCGGATCGGATCCCTCATTCTGGCTGGCGTAGCCTCCGACTCCTGCGTGGCCTCCACGGCCGGAGATGCATTTGCGGCGAACTACCGCGTGGCGATCGCGAAGCAAGCGGTCGCCTCCGCCGACCCGGATTTCGAGCAAAGCACGCTACATCAACTGGAGGTCCTTCACCGCCAGCCTTCACTGGACACACAGACGCTAATCGACGCCCTTGAACCCCGAAGCTAGGGACAGCGCGGGCTGGTTGCCGAGCCGTAGCCATCGACGGCGGTTCGACTCATGATCCTTGGGCCGCCGCAACCTACGCCCTGCTAATGGGCCATAACCGCACGGGTTTCCGACTCTGGGCTGTCCTGCGATGGAGCTGTTCCCGGCCCCGGACCACGACCTCCTTGACAGTAACGGTGCCCTAGAGAAGGGTATGGGCCATGACAGGTCTTGAGTCTCGGCGCTATGCCATCGATGCGATGACGGCGTTGCGTATTGTTCGCGATCACCGCGACATTGCTTCCCGGCACCGCCTGGTTGGCCCGAGTGTGCTGCGTAGCCACGTGCTTTCGCTGCTCTATCGCCAGGTCCGCCAGGGGACGCTCGATGAGAAGACAGCGCGGCAGGAGCTCGAAGGAATCGCGAGCCTCAAAATCCGGCTACTCGGTGACCGAGTATCGCGCGCGACTGCCTGGAAGCTCGCGCTACAGCTGGACTGGGATGACACCAAGCTGGCCGAATACCTCGCCGTTGCCACACTACAAGCCGACGCCCTGATCGCGGGCGATGCGCACCTTGTGGCCGCGGCAGCGAATATCGTTCCCCTCGCCGACTACGAGGAACTGCTCTCGTAGGGCACGGTAGCTCACGTCGTGGTGGCGTGGCGCTCTGCGCCAAAACCGCCCGCTTACATCGAGAGAGTCCGGGTCACCGACCGCTACCAAGCACACAACGAGAGTTCGGTGAGAGGCTGGGGATGCGAGTCCCCAGCCTCACCAGCGAGGATGAGTGCTACCTGGTGCGGACGGCTAAGCCACTTCCCGGGGTTGGAGAAAGAAGCCTGGCAATTCGTCTACTGGCGCCACGACCACGTCATAGGCCTTCCAGTCCGTTTCCTCCAGTTCCTCACGAACCTGACGCAGCCGCTCCTCGGTGAGCTCGCCGGGAATCGGCACCACGAAGGCTTCAATGTGCATCACCTGACCCAGCTCGCGGGCACGGATGGCGAAGTCCTTGATCCACCCATAGGTCTTCAGCTGCGCTTCCAGCGTGGTGATCAACGGGTGCGGGTCGGTGCCATCGTATGAGGTGGATCGGCGATCTAGCAGGTCCACGATCGCCGACTTCATGTTCGTCCATCCGTCTTGAATGATGCCTGCGGAAATCACCAACGCCGCGGCACCGTCCAGCCACCAGATACCAAAGGCGATGCCTCCGACACCGATAACCGATGCCAGGTTGGTCTGCCAGTCGGCCTTGGCCATCTTCGCGTCCGCCTGTAGCAGTTTGTTGTGCAGCGGCTTCGACGCCTTGATCTTCAACCGGCCGAGGATCACCGCCGGTACCGAGAGCACAACCATGACGGTGATCATCAGCCAGCCTTGCCAGATGGTGTGGCCGAAAAGATTCATGGTGCCGATGGTGGGATGCTCGGCCTTGACCAGACTCGATACCGCTTCGTAGACCAGCATCGCACCCACTGCGAGCAGGGCTACGCCGGCGACGAGGTGTCCGGCGCTCATGCTGCGGTGATAGCCGTAGGGATGGGTTGGGCGCCGTGGCTTACGCACCACAAGACAAGCGATGAGAAAGGCCAGCTGTGGAAGCACGGACAGCATGTCTTCCACCCAAGCCGTGCGCATGGCCTGCGAGTTACCGACCACCAGCGCCACGGCGGTGATCGTGCAGGCGGCGTATCCGATGCTGGCCCACTCGAGTCGGGTGGCCCGGCGCATCTGCTGTTGTTGTTCGCGCGGTAAGTGCGTGCCGGCTTCGGGGATCATGGCATCTCCTGAGTCTGGTCGAGGAAATATTCCAGCTCGCTCAAGAAGGCGTTCTCCCCCGGCGGTACCAAGAGCACCAGTTTTTCCTTCTTGCCCTTCTCGTCGGTGATCTCGGCATAGGGACGGGTGATCCCTACCTTCTCCGACCACGGGGTTTTACTGCTGATTCCCCCGACCACGAGATCCAGCTCGTTTTCCTCGAGCTTTTTCACCAGGCTTTCCTCGCCGCCGAGCACAAATTCCGGCTGAGCTCCAAGATGCGCGGCAAACTCCTTGCTCAGTTCCACATCGCGGCCACCCAAGGAACCGCCGTCGATCTTCACGAGCTGCTCATGTGGGGTGACACCCACGCGCAGGGTGTCGTTGCGTACCGAATCCAGCGTTCCTTCCGGATCCATCGGCAACGACGAGGCACACCCACTGAGCGCCAAGGCCAAACCGCCACAGATTAGGGCCACAACACCACGCAGCCGCCGAACTCTCTTCGACCTCATTGAGATTCCTCCCGTTACTCGAAGTACTACCCATCCACTCTGTGTTGCTTTGAACATACTGAGCAGCGTGCTACGAACCCAGCACTCGCGGGGAACTGTCAGGATGCACAGCATCACTGTGGGATGCGACCCCGCAAGGCGGCCGCATCCCACTGAGACTTAGACGTTATTACTCAGCGACCGGGAAGCGCTCCCAGGCACGGTGCGACGCCAACAGCTCTTCCATCGAATCGCCTACCGCGGGGAGCTCGACGGTTCCAACCCCGGGCGCGTCATCCACAATGCCCGCGGCGTCCAACAACCCATCGCACTGCCCATCGAGGCAGAGTATCGCCTTGCTGTGCCGGTAGACCTCGTTCACCAGCAAGGACACGCGGGGATCCAGCGGGACCGCACCGGCCGAGGGTGCCCCCGCCTTTGCGTCGAGCGGAACCACGGAGTCTCCCGCCGGTGGCAACGGGCCGATCAGGATGAGCGCGTCAAACTCGATGGATCGGGCGGTGAGGTAGGTGCGATCGATTTCCTGGCCGGCTGCGGTCTTCCCGCCCTGCGAGGACACCAACAGCGGACTCATGCCGCGATCGGCGAGCGCCTGGGTGATCTGCTCCAGCCCATCCTCGTTGCCGCGGTTGAACACGATGCCGACCTTCCGGCCATCGACCGGCCAGGTCCCACCGATCTGCGAAAGGGCTGGGCTGGTCTCGGTGGTTGAGGTTTCTTCGGCTGCCGCCGGTGCCTCAAGCCCCAGTGCACCTGCCACCGTGGCGGCCAGCTCCCCGTCGATCTGTGCCAGGCAGTCGATTTGGCGCTGTCGCACGGTGTTATCGGTGCACTTGCCGAGTTCGAACGAATACGCCTGTTGAATGTGGGCGCGTTCGTGGGCGGTCATGCTTTGATAGAACAGACGCGCCTGGCTGTAGTGGTCGGAGAAGCTCGCTGGTTCCTTACGCAGTTTCTGCGTGGCTGGCAACTCCTGCGGGAAGTCCAACGGGGCGTGCTCCCCGGAGGCGACCTGTGCCAGGTACGGGCACCCACCATCCATGGAGTTGGGCTTATAGGGTGCGATCCCCTGCGGCACGTTGTGTTGGTGGTAGCCGTCGCGGAACATGTCGTTGACCGGCGAATGGGGCCGGTTGATCGGAATCTGCGCAAAGTTCGGCCCGCCAAGACGGGTGATCTGCGTATCCAAGTACGAGAAAAGCCGGGCCTGCAGCAGCGGGTCGTCGGTTACGTCGATGCCCGGGACAAGGTGGCCCGGGTGGAAGGCAACCTGTTCGGTCTGGGCGAAGTAGTTCTCGGGGTTCCGGTTCAGCTGCATCTTTCCCAGCGCCTGTACCGGGGCGAGTTCTTCGGGGACGAACTTCGTCGGGTCGAGCAGGTCGATCCCCTCGAAGACGGCGGTCCCATCGTCCGGGAAGATCTGCACCCCCAATTCCCACTCTGGATACTGCCCCGCATCGATGGCCTCGGCCAGGTCACGACGGTGGAAGTCGGGGTCGGCACCCGCGGCGAGCTGGGCTTCTTCCCAGGTGAGCGAGTGCACGCCGAGGCGAGGCTTCCAATGGAATTTCACCAGGGAGGACCGGCCTTCGGCGTTGATCAACCTGAAGGTGTGAACACCGAATCCCTCCATCATCCGGTAGGAGCGCGGGATGCCGCGGTCGCTCATATTCCACATGGTGTGCGCCTGCGCCGGTGTGTGCAGGGAGACGAAATCCCAGAAGGTGTCGTGGGCGGACTGGGCCTGAGGGATCTCCAGATCCGGGTGTGGTTTGACCGCGTGCACCACGTCGGGGAATTTGATGCCGTCCTGAATGAAGAAGACCGGGATGTTGTTGCCCACCAGGTCGAAGACGCCCTCTTCGGTGTAGAACTTGGTGGCAAAGCCGCGGGTATCGCGGGCCGTATCCATGGATCCGCGTGATCCAACCACCGTGGAGAAGCGAACGAAAACGGGTGTGGCCCGCCCGGGCTTCAGAAAGTCGGCTCGGCACAATTCTTCGGCGTTGCCGTAACTGGTGAAGACACCATGGGCGCCGGCTCCGCGCGCATGCACCACTCGCTCGGGAATACGCTCATGATCAAAGTGCATGATCTTCTCGCGCAGGTGGTGATCCTGTAGCAAGGTGGGGCCGCGCTCGCCGGCCTTCAGAGAATGATCGGTGTCGTAAACCGGTGCGCCTTGGGTCGTCGTTAGGCTCTCGCTGTCCTGGCCCGGACCGGAAATTTTAGGGGTTTGGTTCGGCGAAGATTGCTGGGCTGGTTCGTTGGTCAATGCACACTCCTAGCTCTTATCCAAAACGTGCTGGATGTCTGCCACGCTAGGTAATCAATGCACCGGAAGCCAGCGCGCCCAATAATTCTCATGATTCTCACATAAAACCACCACAGCCGCTCTAGTTGCGAACTATTGATCCATCCACCGGAGCTTCACCGAGTAGGGCGCCTTGACGGCTGCGTAGTAGGTCGCGGCACTCGCGCCGGGCCCCGCGCCCTAGGCAGAGAACGAATCCGGGTGATACTGGGAAGATGGATCGATCCTTATTCGAAGCCGACGCATTAGAGGTCGCACCGAAGCTACTGGGCGGGGTGCTGCGCGTGAACAGCGTCGAGGGTGTGGTGGGGATACGGCTCACGGAGGTTGAGGCCTATCACGGAGTGGGCACGTCCGGGCCCTATGATGCCGGGTCGCATTCGCGGAACCGGCGTACCGAACGTAATGCCGCAATGTTCGGAGAACCGGGGTGCGCCTACGTGTATTTGTCCTATGGGATCCATTACGCCCTGAATCTTGTCTGCTCCCCGCCGGGCATCGCCTCGGCGGTCCTGCTTCGCGCCGGAGAAGTCATTGAGGGTGTGGAGTTAGCCCGGGCGCGACGCACCAGCGGGATTAGCGACCATCAGTTGGCCCGTGGGCCTGGCAATCTCGGCCAAGCCCTAGGAATCACGCGCGCGGAGCACAACGGGCGAGATCTTGGCGAGGACCCCTTTGAGTGGGAACCGCCAGCTAGCGCTCCCACCCATTTCGCCCGCGGGCCGCGCGTGGGTGTCGCGCTGGAAGCCGGTGGGCCGCAGTTCCCGTGGCGGTTCTGGCTTCCCGGCGAGCCCAGTGTGTCCGCTTTTCGTCGCGGCCGCGACGCTCCGGCTTGGAAATTCCAGCCGGAGCGTGACGTGGTGCCGTGGTCCTTCCTGCAGCGCTAGAAACTCCAGGTCCAACCGCCGGTTTGATCCGGGTCATAGATCACTTGACCGGTGGCATACGGAGAGTCGAGCATCAGTTGTCCGCGCACCTCTTTGCCGGCTCCAACGGCAATGTCCAGCGGATTCTCCAGTGCACAGGAATAGCTGGCGACGGTGTCGAGCTGGTTGTTCAAGGCGGCATCGGGGCCCGAGGCGGTCGCGAAGACCGAGGCGTCCAGTGGCATGAGCGCGATCTCTTCCTTCACCGTCTTGGCGGCCGAGGCGTCGAGCCGGGCGCTGACATCCAGCAAAAGAAAGGTACCGTTCTCCGGCGTAATGGTCGTGCCATAGCCGCGCAGTTCGCAACTCTCGAGAGCCTTGACGCTGTGGACGGTGATCTCGAAGGAGGGCTCCGTTTGCCCATCAACGGTGAGTTTGCCCGGCTCCCCCAAGGCCTTGAGCACATTCGCCTTTGTGTCGGTGTGCACCTGAGCCCCGGTTTGTGGATCCTTGGCCGCCACGTCGGCGGTGCTGCGCAGGGCCTGCTCCCCCGGTGATTCGGCCACTGCCTTATCGGCCTGATCCCCCAGGAGCACACTGCTGGAGCTAACCGCGAGCAGTGCTGCGGCAGCGAGGGTAATTTTGTGGATCGTTTTCATCAGAATCGTCAATCCCTTCAGGTCTCGTAGCCGCTGGCTACGAGCGTTTGAGGAAGTCACCGGAGTCGATATAGCGACCGGACTCCTTGACCACACGCTCCGAGAAGTCGGTGGTCTTATAGGTCCACGATTGTGAACCATCGGTCATCGTCACCCGCTGGCGGGTATACATGGGACGGCCATCGTATTTGAGCTGGCCTTCATAGACATCGAGCTTCTGCAGCATGCCGGGTCCTCGCGAGGGTGAGTACTGGAACTGCTCGGCCACCACGCTCTTGGGCCCATCGGTCAAAAAGGTCCAGTTCGGGTTCCACAGCTGATAGAGCGACGTATTGGCGATACGTTGATCCATGATCTTTTGCTGCCAACCATCCATGACGTTGTACGCCGACTGTCCGGTGCGCAAGGTTCCGTAGACGGCCACCGAATAAGGCGCAGCACGCACCAAGTCGTTGGCTGCGATCACATAGCCGGTGTATTTGCCGTATTTCACCCGGACCCATCCACCCGGCGCCGTACCGGTGACCGTCACCTTCATGCCGGGGTTCATCCAAAGAATCGCGGAGTCATAAGGGTAGGCTTTCGGGGTTTTACGCAACGGCACACGATGTTCGGTGAAGCGGCCATAGGGGTCGACCGAGGTGGTCGGTGGCACACAGTCCGGTTGCGGACGGTTGGTGACGTCTGTCCACACCCAGCGCCCGTTGTGCCAGACCTCGTCTCCGCGGTTGGCCGAACTCCACCGTGAGTAGCGCACTCTGGTGCCGCAGGCGATGCTACCCACCCGTTGTGCGGTGTTCTTATCGGCCCGGTCGTAGGTGGCTCCGTTGCGTTGGGCGTATCGGTATTCGGCGCGCGGTGCGCTGCGGTCGGTGTTCGAGGCCCACACCCAGCGCCCGTTATGCCAGACCTCATCCCGCCGGTGCGTCGCATTCCACGTCGCGAACTTCACCTTGGTCCCCACGTGGAGCGTGCCAACGGCCTTGTCGCTGCCGGGGTCGGCCCGGTCATAGACGGTGGCGGTGTATTGCGCGTAGCGGTACTCGATCTTCGGTGGGTAGCGGTTGGTGGCCGAGGTCCAGACCCAGCGTCCGTTGAGTTTGATGTTGTCGCGCTTGTTCACAGCATCCCAGGCCCGGTATTCGACCTTGGTGTATTTGCGGATTGTTCCCACGCGCTGGCCGGTGGCTCTATCGGCGCGATCGTAGGTGGCGCCGGTGTATTGCGCGTAGCGGTATTGGCTGGTGCTCGCTGTGCCGTACCTGATGTAGTTGGTGTGGACCCAGCCATTTTTTGAGCCCCAGACGGCCTTGGCCCAGTCTCCGCTCACACTGCCGGTGAGCCAGATTTTACTGCCGTAGGCCATGACCCCGAGCGAGGTCGAGCTGCTCGTGGGTTGCGAGCGCAGGTGCAGGTTTGCGGTCGTCGTGGCCGATCCGACGAATGCGGCGTTGGCCTCGGATTCCTCTATGACAGTCGACGGTGTAGCCACCGTACTAGCTCCAGCCGGCGACACCACCAAGCTCAGCGAGGCCACGAAGGCGAGCAACATCAGTATGGATTTCGGGTGACGGTACGTCATAGTCCCTCTTTCGGGCGCGCCACGTCTTCCTTGATAGACGCCGATGATAGCTACGCGCCGGTAGTGAGTGATGAAACTCCACCATGGCACGCGCCCACCTTTAATTCAAGACCTTGGAATTGTTGAGACCAAGACGCAACCGAGAATTTATCTTTTGTTCCAGCAACACAAAACAGCGGCCGAGCCGACAAGGATCTGTTCCCTGTCGGCTCGGCCGCTTGTGGTGCGTTATGTGATCTGTCTGTCAGCTGGCGGTTAGCGCTGCAGCTGGTAGCCTTCTTCGTCGTGTTCGTGGCTGTCGATGCCAGCCTGTTCCTGTTCGGCGCTGATGCGCCATGGGACGATCTTGTTGATGACGGTGGCGATCACCCAGGTGGCTGCCGCCGAGAAGATGATGACCACTGCACACATCACCAGCTGCGAGACCAGCAACTGGAAGCCGCCGCCGTAGAACAAGCCACCGGCGCTTTCGTCGTTCGGCAGTGCGATGAAGCCCAGGGCCACGGTACCGATGACACCGGCAACCACGTGCACACCGACCACGTCCAGCGAGTCATCGTAGCCCAGCTTCCACTTCAGGTTCACGGCCCAGCCCGAGGCGGCACCGGCCACGAAACCCAGTACCAGGGCCATGCCCGGAGAAACGTTGGCACAGGCCGGGGTGATGGCGACCAGACCGGCGACCAGACCGGAGGCGACGCCGGTCGAGGTGGGGCGCGAACCGCGAACTCGTTCGATGACAACCCAACCAAGAACTGCGGTGGCCGGGGCGGCCAAGGTGTTGACCCAGATCAGGCCAGCTTCTTCAACGGTGGTGGCAGCACCTGCGTTGAATCCGAACCAACCGAACCAGAGCAGTGCGGCACCGAGCATCACCAACGGAGTGTTGTGCGGCTGCGGACGATCATGGAAGTTGTGACGCTGACCGAGCTTCAGAGCAAGAACCAGTGCGGCGATACCGGCGTTGGTGTGGACCACGGCACCACCGGCGTAGTCGATGGCTTCACCGAAGATGCTACCGATGGCACCGTCTGCGCTGAGCAGCCCGCCGCCCCAGACCCAGAAGGCCACCGGTGCGTAAACCAGCGAAACCCACACTGGCACGAAGATCAGCCAGGCGTTGAAGCGGGTACGGTCGGCGATGGCGCCGGAGATAATAGCCACCGCGATCATGGCGAAGGTTCCAGCGAATCCGGCGGCCAGCAGGTCGGCCGGGTCGGTGTTCTCCAGCGCGAATTCACTGAGGGGGTTGCCGATGAATCCGGCAATGGCCGGTTGTCCGGCCACCAACGAGTAGCCCCAGAGGACCCAGACCACTGCGCTTAGTGCAGCGGCTGAGAAGCTCATCAGCATCATGTTGATGACGCCTGTCGAACGAGTCATGCCACCGTAGAACAGTCCGAGTGCCGGTGTCATCAGAAGCACGAGCGCCGCGGCCAGCAGCGTCCATAAATCAGCGGTTGAAAGGTCCATGGCAGGTTATCCCCTCTTGGGATCACAGTGATGAAAAGTTGTCTCACAGTTCACGTCCTCGTTGCCGTAAACCGTGATTCCATCATTGCGGGCCGATGTTTCACCTTAACTGCGCAAGTGTTTCGTTCTGGTGACTTCTCACCAGCTAGTGTTACACCCTTGTTTCGCCTTGCTCACGGCCACTAACGCACCCAGAGAGATGCATCCGGTAGCTCTTCACGCATCCGTTTCTCGAGTTTCCCCGAAAGGCTGGCGGAGAACGTTTCGCTCAAATGCGAGTGGTCAAAGTAGGCGATCACGCCACCGATGACGCTGTAACAGGTTTCATCCGTGCAGAACGCGTCGTTGAGGTTCACCCGGCCAATATCGGGGTCTTTCAGCGCCGCGACCGCCTGATACTGCGGATCCATCGGTTCCCAAGTGTCACGGTCCGCGCTGCATTTCTTGACCGCCTTTTCATCGGCGGCGGCAACGCAGTCGGGCACGTTCTTCATGGTTTTGCCGGGCCACGGGGTGTCGCGGATGACCATGATTTTCGCGCCAGTGGCCTTCCAGTCCTTCAGCGTCTGCTTATAGGCTTCTTCGGCCGGCTTCTCGCTGCCATCCAGCGAATGCCCTTCCACTGGCAGTGATTGGCGGTTTGAGGTGATGATCAGGTCGTAGCCCTTCTCACGGAACTGTTTGGTCACCCAGTCTTCGTACTCGGCACAACCTTCGGTCTTCGCCTCCGACTCGAAGTCCTGCTCCTCATCCATTACCGCGCAGCGGCTGGCCACATAGGTGTCCACGCTCCAGTCATTGCGGTCGGCCATAATTTGCACCGCCGGCAACCAATGTCCGGCATGGGAGTTGCCGACCAGCGCGACCTTCGTTTTCCCCTTGCCGTAGTTACATACTGGTCGCTCGGAAAAGTCGGTGGTTTGGCTGGCGAAGCAATCATCGGCGTAGGCGTCCGGTTTGTCGTTCTTAGCTACCACCGGCGCGGGAGCCAGTTCATCCAGTCCCTCGGTGGCTTCCAGGCAGTCTTCGCTACTGAGCCCATTGGCGGCAAAGCAGCGAACCCCGAGATCCTTTTTGACCTCGGTGACCGAGGCCCGCACATCTTGCACCGAGCTGATGTTGTGTTGTGCCACGGCGTTGAATCCGCCGGCGGTCAGTGCGAGACACAGCGATCCCACGGCGAGGAAGCGTGGAGCCGAGAGCCATGCCGGAGAATCCAGGTACTTCCGAAAACGGGTTTCCACCAAACGCTGGGTCAGCACCGAAAGCACGAAGGCCAATAGGAGCAGACCGATCTTCTGGACGGCTTTAAAGTCCGCGAAGAGGTAGGGGGCCAGGACCAGCAGCGGCCAGTGCCAGAGGTAGAGCGCATAGGAATGATCGCCCAGCACACGCATTGGCCCCCACGCCAGAAACCTTGCCGGTGAATATGGGTGGGTTCCGTGGCTCAGGATCACCAGTGCGGTACCCAGTACGGGCAACAGGGCAATGTAACCGGGGAAGGGAAGTTCGCCGGTGAACAGCAGCGCGCTGCCAAAAATTGCCGCGAGGCCCACCCAGCTGGCCACGGCGCTCAGTGCATCGGCCTTCGGGGCCACCGCCCGCGTGCCAAGTGCTGCCACGAGGGCACCGACGGCGAACTCCCACGCGCGGGTGAAGGTGGAGAAGTAGGCAATCCCGGCGTCTTCGTTGGTTTGCAGCACGCTGAAGACCAGCGAGCCGAGGAAGATGACGCCCACCGCACCGAGCACGGCGGTGCGCAGCGGGATGCGGCGCTTCAGGGCAACAAAGGCCACGACTCCGATGAGCACCGGCCAGACGAAGTAGAACTGCTCCTCCACCGCCAGTGACCAGAAATGCTGGAAGGGACTCGGCGCATCGGCTTCGGCCATATAGTCGACCTTGCTCGTGGCAAGGTACCAGTTTTGCATGTAGAAGGTAGCCGCTAGAGCCTGGATCCCCCAGTCCTGCCACACGGTTTCCGGGGCCAGTAACCAGATACCCAAGACGCTGAGCAGAATGACCAAAAATGACGCCGGTAGCAGGCGTTTGACGCGGCGCATCCAGAAGGAGATGACCTGTTTAAGGCCTTGGGGCGGGGCCTTGATGAGGTGGGCGGTGATGAGGAAGCCGGAGATGACGAAGAAGACGTCGACACCGATAAATCCACCCGGGAGCCGGTGTGGCCAAAAATGGTAAAGCACCACCGCGGCTACTGCGATCGCACGCAGCCCTTGGATATCGGCACGGAAACCTCGGATGGTACTGGCAGTCATCGGCTGACGCTGCTTCTGCTGGATCAAACTCACCTACGTGTTGGTCCTTCGCTGTCGCTGTGACCGGAATACCGATCCGGTCGCGGGCATGGGAAGGCGCCGACCCGACGCTACCCGAAGTACATTTGTACCGAACGAATCTGAAATGTAACTGAAAAGTTACCTCATATTCGAATAGAGACTTCGAACTAGGGGCGGTTGGAGGGCCATCGAAGGGTTAACGAACAACGACCCCATCCGAGAAATCGGATGGGGTCGCAGCAGGCTTGGTCGCGCGCGAAAAAGTTAGCCTTCCAGCAGTGCGTCGACGAATGCCTCGGGGTCGAAGGGAGCCAGATCGTCCGGGCCCTCGCCGAGACCGACCAGCTTGACCGGAACGCCGAGCTGACGCTGAATGGCCACCACGATGCCGCCCTTGGCGGTGCCGTCCAACTTGGTCAGCACGATGCCGGTGACGTTAACGACCTCGGAGAACACCTTGGCCTGGCTCAGGCCGTTCTGGCCGGTCGTGGCGTCGAGCACCAGCAGGACCTCATCCACGGAGGCCTTCTTCTCGACCACACGCTTGATCTTGCCCAGCTCGTCCATCAGGCCGACCTTGTTCTGCAGGCGCCCGGCGGTGTCGATCATGACGATGTCGACCTCTTGGTCAATACCGGCGGTAACCGCCTCGAAAGCCACGGAGGCCGGGTCGGCCCCATCGATATCCGACTTGACGGTCGGTACGCCCACCCGGTCACCCCAGGTGGCCAGCTGTTCGGCGGCGGCGGCACGGAAGGTATCGGCCGCGCCCAGGAGCACGTCCTTGTCCTCGGCCACCAGCACACGGGCCATCTTGCCGATGGTGGTGGTTTTGCCCACGCCGTTCACGCCAACGACCATGATGATGCTCGGGCGGTCCGGGTGCGGGGCCGGGATGTGGTTACGATCCATGCTCGGGTCGACCAGCTTGAGCAGTTCCTCGCGCAGCATGGCCTTAACGCGTTGCGGGTCGCGGCTACCTTCGATCTTGACGCGCTCACGCAGCGCGTCGACCAGTTCCATGGTCGGTTCGGTGCCCAGATCCGCCAGCAACAGGGTCTCTTCGATTTCGTCCCAGACGTCCTCGTCGATCTTGTCCTGGCTCAGCAGTGCCAGCAGGCCCTTGGAGAAGACGTTGGTGGACTTGGTCAGGCGGGCGCGCAGGCGCGCCAAACGGCCATCGACCGGCTCCGGGGTTTCCAGCACGCTGGCCGGTTCCTCGACCGTTTCGGCCGGAACCGGGGCCGGTTCACGCAGCGTCGGCGCTAGATCCGCATCGACCTCGTCTTCCGGTTCGGCCACCGCAACCGGTGCACTGGGCTGGTCATCGGCGTCGCGTTCGGTGGTGTACGGAGTCTTTGGCTTACGGCCCTTGGCAACGAAGGCAAAGATACCAATGCCGAGCAGCGCCAAGACCGCAACAATGATAATGGGAATTAATAACTGTTCGGTCATCACTGGTAAATGGTCTCACAGACTAGACTTACCGTGGCAGTTGAGCCGCGCAACAAACAAGATAGGAAGCCACGCATCTCGTGATGACATCCGCCGCCGAAAGACAGCGCACCCGTGAACCGATCCCCCGCGAAATTCAGGTGTTGATCGTCGCCGCATTCATCATCGCCTTGGGCTTCGGTCTGATTGCCCCGATCCTGCCGCAGTATGCGGTCAGTTTTGATGTGGGGGCGGCGGCCGCCAGCGTCATCGTGAGCATCTTTGCCTTCACCCGCCTGATCTTCGCCCCGGTGGCCGGTACGCTCACGGCGCGCTTGGGTGAACCCAAGGTCTATGTCTCCGGAGTGAGCCTGGTGGCGCTGTCCACCTTGCTGTGTGCCGCCGTACAGGACTACACCCAGTTGCTCATCGCGCGTGGTCTCGGCGGCTTCGGATCGACCATGTTTACCATTTCGGCCATGGCGCTGATCGCCCGGCTGGCCCCCGACAACGCTCGCGGGCGCATTTCCGGGTACTACGCCGGGGCCTTCCTGCTAGGCAATGTCACCGGCCCGGTGCTCGGGACGTTGCTGGCCCCCTTTGGCATGCGGCTGCCCTTCTTGATTTACGGCATCGCGCTGATCATGGCCGCGGCCGTGGTCTATGTCATGCTGGCCCGCCGCCGTGAACCGCTACCTGAGGCCGAAGGAACGACGACGGAGCCGGTGGCCGTCGAGGTGATTACGACCCGTGAGGCTCTCTCCTCGGGCACCTACCGTGCCGCGTTGGCCTCCGGTTTCAGTTACGGCTGGCTGGCCTTCGGAATCCGCACCTCCATGGTGCCGCTGTTCGCACTGGCGGTCTTCGGCGAAGATCTGGGCCCGAAGGTCGCCGGCATCTCCTTGTCGGTGTTCGCGCTGGGTAACGGTGCGGCGCTGCTCTTCTCGGGTCGGTTGACCGACAGGATCGGCCGTCGCACCCCGGTGATCGTGGGCATGCTGATCCTGCTGGCCGGCATCGTGGCCATGGGCTACTTCACCTCGCTCCCGTGGTTCATCGCACTGTCGATCTTGGCGGGCTTCGGTGGCGGCATCCTCGGCCCGGCCCAGCAGGCCGCGGTCGCCGACGTGATTGGTGCCGGACGCAACGGCGGCAAGGCGTTGGCCGGATTCCAGATGTTCACCGACCTCGGGGCGATTATCGGCCCGCTGATCGCCGGAGCCATGGCCGATGCGCTCAGCTACCAGGTGGCACTCAGCGCCTCCGGCGCGGTCTGCCTTATTGGCGTGGTGGCTTGGCTATTAGTCCCCGCGCGTCCGGTGCCCGCGCAGAAGGCGTGACGCGCTGAGGGCAGGCCTTCGGCCTTGTCTGGGAAGATCCTGAGATTAGACTGGCCAGATAAGTCATTCGCACCTCGCCGAGGAGATCACCCATGCCCTTTCCCCCACCCCGCATGTCTCGGGCCGTGGCGGTACTGCTTTCCGCGACACTCTTGTGCGCCCCGCTGGCAGCGCCGGCTCAGGCCACCGGCACGGAAACACCGGACCCCGAACATTCGCAAAACCTGCTCGAGCGCTTCGGAGACCTGAACGGTTTACCCGCCAACAAGCGCGTTGATTTGGCACGGGACGCGGCCAGCGAGCTGGGTCTGGAGCACCTCGACGCACAACTTGGCCAAGGCGCTCGGCGCATCGCCGAGAATGGCGACCCGACGGTGCCGACCGTCGCCGAGTTGGAGGTCTTGGGACAGCAGGTGGCTCAGGCGACTCAGCAGTCGCCGCTGAGTGCTCCGGGGAACGCGGCCTCCTTCGACGAGTTGCGTACGTGGCGGCCGCCCGGTGTGCTAGGCATTGACGTCTCCCGCCATCAGGGGCAGGTGGACTGGTCCTATGCGAAGAACAAGGGCGTGCGCTTCAGCTACGCCAAGGCCACCCAGTCGTGGCCCGATGGGCTCTACAAAGACCCTAACTTCACGCAGAACTACACCGGGGCAGCCGCAGCGGGCCTCTTGCGCGGTGCCTACCACTTCGCGCTGCCCGCCCATTCCTCCGGCGCCGCGCAGGCCAAGGAATTCCTCGCCAATGGCGGTGGTTGGAGCGCCGATGGCAAAACCCTCCCACCGCTCCTGGATATCGAGTGGAACCCGTACTCAGCCACCAGCTACCCGCAGGGGCGCGGCGATGTTTGCTATGGCATGACCCCTGCCGAGCTGGTCGCCTGGATCAAGGACTTCGGTTCCACCATTAAGTCGGCCACCGGACGGTTGCCGATGATTTACACCGCCCAGTCGTGGTGGGATCAGTGCACCGGTGATTCCACGGCCTTCGCCTCGTGGCCACTGCATGTCTCGCTCTACCCCACCGCCGCAGTACCTAAGAATCCGCGCGAACTGCCCGAGGGATGGAAGTCCTTCAACATGTGGCAGTACACCTCAAATTCAGATCTGATCGGATCGAACCGCTACGTCGATGCCAATGTCTGGAATGGCGATCTAACCTCGCTGAAGGACTTCGCGCGAAACACTCGCTCGACACCGTACCGGATGGTCACCGACTATCTGGGGAACGCCGATGTGTGGCCGACCCGCTTGGAACCGGTCCGGCTCTACGGCAAGACCCTGTATGACACTCCAGTGGAAATTTCCCGGCGGATGTTCCCCTCCGGGGCGAAGACCGTGGTGATCGCCTCCGGGGAACGCTTCGAGGACGCGCTCGTTGGCTCCCCGCTGGCCACCTCGCACCAGGCACCACTGTTGCTCACCAAGAAGCATTCGGTTCCCGCGGGCCTAGCCACCGAACTGAAGCGGCTGAATCCGAAGCAGATCATCGTCCTTGGCGGCCCGCTCACCATCGCGGATTCGACGATTAGCACGCTGAAAAACTATGGCTCTGTCACCCGTTTCTGGGGCAATACCCTCTACGACACGAGTTCAAAGATCGCCGCTCGGTGGTCGTCATCGAAGTCCGTGTTCGTAGCGACCGGCGAACGTTTCGAGGACGCCATGTCGCTGGCGGCCGTTGCGGCGAAGCAGAAGTCCCCAATGGTGCTGACCAAGCAGAAGTCGTTGCCTGCCACCACCGCGCAGCAGCTGAAGCGGTTGAACCCCTCCACCGTGTACTTGGCCGGTGGTCCGCTGGCTATTTCGCAGGCGGCCGAGCAGCAGATCCGTGCTGCCGTGCCCGGGGCCAAGGTCGTGCGCTATGGCGGACGTACGCTCTATGACACCTCGGCCCTGATCGCCACGACCTTCTGGCCCAAGGGAGCCCAGCGCCAGTTCATTGCCACCGGCGCACGATTCCCCGACGGGCTGACCGGCGCGGTGGCCGCCGCCTATAACGGTGCACCCATGTTGCTGACGAAGAAGAATTGCCTGCCGCCGGCCACGGCCAAGGCGCTGACCTCCATGCAGGGATGGACCAACGTTATGCTCGGTGGCCCGCTTGTGCTCGATGAGACGGTAGCTTATCGCTCCGACGGTCGACTCAATACCTGTTCCTAATCCAGCCCAGAATGCGGGGCGTCATCAATTCGTTGATGACGCCCCGCATTCGCTTTAAGGACAAGGATTCAGTACGTCATCGCCAGTGACCGGCGCCGGGTAATACTCTTCACAGCACCGGCTTCGAGTGGCAAGAAAATATCTAAGGCATAGTGCGATAGATTACGAGAACTAGGTTTCGGCGCAACGATGGAGGAAAAGTGCCAAACGGTATCAGCAGGCTGCTCAACAAGGTCTTCAACGTCAAGGTCACCAACTCCACACCGATCGAGGTGACCGTGCGTTCCTTCGATGAGAAGCATGCAAATCTGGACAAGGTGCTCAAGCAAATCCATTCGGAACTTCGCAACTACCGGCGTGAAATTGAAACCATCCGGTTCGCCACCACCCGCGAGGTGATGAACGATGTCGGCGCGTTCCATCGGGCCCAGGTCAGTTCGCAACTTGAGTCGCTCACGCGGCTCGCCCAGTCGCAGGCCTCGTTGGCTCGATTCGGCGACGGCGAATTCAGGATGATGCTACGCCCGGATTTCAATCTGCGATTCCAAACGAATTCGGAGGCGCTGCGCGATGATCTGCGCCGCACCTTTACCTCCACCGACGAAAATCTGCTAGTCGGTTTCCCGCAGTTGTTCCGCGACGCGCATTGGAGCGGGGTCTACCAGGAGTTGTGGGATGAGTTGCGTCAGCTGCTGACCGAGGACCAACGGTTCGTCAATGCGCATATCACCCGGCCCCAGACCTTCAGCCTCCTGGGACAGCAGGCCGTCGATCTCTGGCGTAGCATCTGGGACGGTAAGAAGGTTTCCATCGTCACCGGCGAGGGTTCACGCTTTGAGTTGGTGCCGGCGCTCTTCGACAATCTCGCCGGCAGCGAGTTCATTTATTCGCAGGCCACGAACGCATACTCCGACCTTGAGCGGCTCCATCAGCTGTCCTTGAAGGCCGACTCGGATTTGGTCCTCATTGCGCTGGGACCCGCCGGTAGCGTTTTAGCCCATAGGCTCGCTGCTTCTGGTAAGCGAGCCCTAGACATCGGGCACCTACCCAATTCGTATCTCAACGTTTTTGAGGGCGCCGGTCGTCCCGAAAGCGTGCCGGTGGTGCGCCGTGCCGGAGGAACGAGCTCCTAGGTCGCGTAACTACGCGTCGACGCGCTCCATCTTCTGGCTGATAACTGTCGAAACACCGTCACCTTGCATGGTGACACCATAGAGCGCGTCGGCTACCTCCATGGTCTTTTTCTGGTGGGTGATCACGATCAGCTGCGAGGACTCGCGTAGTTCCTCGAAGATGGTGATCAGGCGCCCTAGGTTAATATCGTCGAGCGCGGCCTCGACCTCGTCCATCACATAGAAGGGCGAGGGTCGGGCCTTGAAGATCGCCACGAGCAAGGCCACTGCGGTCAGTGAACGTTCTCCACCGGAGAGCAGGGAGAGCCGTTTGATCTTCTTGCCCGCCGGACGCGCCTCCACCTCGATACCGGTGGTGAGCATATGTTCGGGGTCGGTGAGCACCAGTTGGCCCTCGCCGCCGGGAAAGAGCCGGTCGAAGATCCGTTTGAACTGTACTGCGGTGTCCTCGTAGGCCTGTGTGAACACCATTTCCACGTGAGCATCCACGTCCTTGATGATCTGCTCCAAGTCGGCCCGTGACTTTCGCAGGTCATCCAGCTGTCCGGAGAGGTATTTGTGGCGGTCCTCAAGAGCCGCGAACTCTTCGAGGGCCAGCGGGTTGACCTTGCCCAGCGCGGCCAGATCGCGTTCGGCCTTCTTCAAGCGTTTTTCCTGCTCGCTGCGGTCGAAGGGAATGGTGCCGATGGGGTTTCCGTCTTCGTCCACATCTTGGCGCAGTTCGGCCCACTTATCTTCCGGGTCCACCGAGGCCGGAATCAGCCGGTCGGGACCAAAGTTCTCGATCAGATAGTCGGGGGTATACCCCAGCTCCTCCAGGGATTTGGTCTCAAGATTCTCAATACGGACCCGAAGTTCGGCGCGGGCCATTTCATCGCGATGCACCGCATCTTGCAGCGCGGCTAGGTCCGTGGCCAGTTTCTCGCTCTCGCCACGTTCGGAGCGGAGCATTTCTTCCACAGTGCGTTTACGAGCGCTGAGTTCCTCGCGCTCGTTACCGGCAATCCCCAGTGAGGCTTCGACAAATTCCAGGATCCTGCGCGCCTGCTCCTCGATGCGGCGCGCGGCCTCGGCCTTGGCCTTGCGTTCATTGGCCTGGCGCTGGGCACTGTCGCGGTGCTGTCGTTCGGCCTGGGCGGTACGGCGCAAACCGTCGACTCGCCCGCGCAGGTTGCTGACCCGCTCCTCGCTACTGCGTAATGCCAGCCGGGCTTCGAGCTCCTGCTGACGTGCCGAGGCTGCGGCGTCGGCCAACGCGGCGCGGGTCGCCTCATCCACCGAATCGTCATCGTGGTCTTCCGAGGCAATTTCCATGCGCTCGGTAATCTCTTCCAGCGACTCCCGTTCGATCTCGACCTGTTCGAGCGCAGCGGCAAGCTTCGCCTCGAGCTCGCGCTTGCTGGCGGTGGCCCCGCGTAGCTTCTGGCCCAGAGTGGCGAGGTAGTTGGCGAGCTCTTCGATGCCGGCATCCGACTCACGCAGGGCACCGGACGCCTGTTCACGCTGAGATTCCAGCTCGGCCAGCTCCGGCGCACGCTGTGCAATACCGGCTTCAACCGCCGCCAGTTCGTCCTGCACCTCGGCCAGCTCGCCCTCGGTGGCCTCAAGCAGTGCCTGCTGGGCAATCAGCGAAGCGTCGCTGCCCTGACCGCTGACGCTGGCCACGCTGTTCACGCTGTGCCCGTCGAGGGTTGCGAAAGTCAGCTGCGGGTACGCGAGCGATAGCTCACGCGCACGGTCCGTATCTTCAACGATGTAGACACGGCCCAGCAGTGCGTGCAGCAATCCGGCGATGCTGTCATCGCAGTTCACCACGGTGGTCGCCGCAATGGCATCGATATTCTCTGCGGAAGCCTTGTGACCGTTGGCGCTACCGTGTAGCAGGTGAATATGCCGTTCGGCTTCCGCCGCGGAGCTGTCAATAATGTGCCAAGCCTCGGTGGCGCCTAGGGCCACGAGTGATTCTTCGGCCCCGCGCAGCATCGCTGCGATCACTTGTTCGTAGCCTGAGCTAACCGTAATGAGTTCCCCGAGTCGGCCATGGAGCAGGTCGGGGTGTTCTTCGAGTAGTTCGGCCGAACTGTCTTGGCGCGTGGTGGTCAGACGCAACGCCTCGCAGCGGGCGCGGAGTCCGGATAGCCGCATGGACAGTTCGCGCTCACGCGTCACGGCTTGGCGTTGTGTCTCGGCCAGCTCACGATAGCGCTCGTCCACCTGCTCGTAGGTCGCGTTGAGCTTCGGTTCGGCTTCTAGGCGCTCCTCGAGTTCGGACTGTACCTCACCGAGTGAATGCGCATCGGCAGCTAGGTCTGCATCAAAAGTGGACAGCGTGTCGCGTAGCCGCGCAATTTCGGCGGTGCTCACATCCACTCGGCTGCGAGCCGAGGCTACTTGGGCGGCAAGCCGCGCCATACCCTCGCGTCGATCGGCGGCGGCACGTAGCAACGCGGCCATGCGTTGCTGTTCGGCACGAGCGGCCTCTTCGGCGTTCTCCTTAGCCTCGATGGCCTCAGCCAAAATCTCATGGCGGTCTTCGACCGCTTCTTCAAGCTCCGCCAATTCTTCGGCCAACCGGTCGGCTTGAGCCTCAAGCCGGTCTGGATCACGGCTGGCATCGAAATGAGTCTGCGCTTCGGCCAGCAGGCGCCCACGCTCCGCAGCCAAGGCAGCCAGGGAGCGATACCGTTCGGCGATCGTGCTCAGTTTCATCCAGCTGTCATCAACCGCGGCGAGCCGCGGAGTCAGTTCCTCGAGCTGGCCGGTCAGTTCCGTCATGCGCTTCTTCGAGTGCTCGAGTCGGCCTTCGAGTTCTTGCTGGCGCGCCTGAATTTTCGATTCATCATCGATATCCTTGGCAAGCTTGTTATTCAGTGTCACCAGATCATCGGCCAGCAGTCGAGCCCGTGCATCGCGCAGGTCGATCTGGATATTTTGGGCTCGGCGCGCGATTTTCGCTTGCCGGCCCAAGGGCGCTAGTTGACGGCGCACTTCGGCATTCAGGTCTTCGAGCCGGTCGAGGTTGCCCTGCATCGCTTGGAGCTTGCGGAGGGTTTTTTCCTTGCGCCGCCGGTGCTTGAGCACCCCGGCTGCTTCTTCAATGAAACCACGGCGGTCCTCGGCGGTGGCGTGCAAAATCCGGTCGAGTTGGCCTTGGCCGACAATGACGTGCATTTCTCGGCCCAGCCCGGAATCGGACAGGAGCTCCTGGATGTCCAGCAGGCGGCAGGAGGTGCCGTTAATGGCGTACTCGGACCCACCTGCTCTAAAGAGTGTGCGGGAGATGGTGACCTCGGCGTAGTCAATGGGCAGTTGGCCATCGGTATTGTCGATGGTCAGCGATACATGGGCACGGCCCAGCGGCGCTCGCCCCGAAGTTCCGGCGAAGATGACATCTTCCATCTTGCCGCCGCGTAGCGTTTTGGCACCCTGCTCGCCCATAACCCACGCCAGCGCGTCCACCACATTCGACTTACCCGAGCCATTGGGGCCGACCACGGCGGTGACTCCGGGCTCAAATTCAAAGGTCGTTGCCGAGGCAAAAGACTTAAACCCGCGGACGGTGAGTGTCTTCAGATGCACGGTCGGACGTTCCTAAGCTTTGTGTGTCGGGCATAAATGGTCGATACAGTAGGACAGGCAGTGCCCGCTCCCGTGCATCAGTCTATCGAAGGCTCCTTCGATCCGCCGGTCGGGGCACTGTGTTTTGCCTCCAGTTTGTTGGGAAAGAAGAGTAGCGATGAGTGTGCTTGCAGAAATTGATACGTGGCCTTCAACCCACGCCGTCTCGGTAGTCGTCAATGGCGCCGGTGAGATCATTGATGCACATGGCGATACAACCAAGAGCTTTGCCCTAGCCTCGGTGACCAAACCGCTGGCGGCTTATGCCTTCCTCGTCGCGTTGGAGGAAGAGGCCATCTCCCTCGACGATCCGGCGGGTCCCGAAGGTGCGACCGTGCGACATTTATTGGCCCATACCGCCGGCTATGACTTCGACGGCACGGCCATCCGTTTCCCGGTAGGTGCCAAGCGCGGCTACTCCAACACCGGCTTCGAGGTGCTCGGAGAACACCTGCAGGCCGAAACAGGGATCAACATCGGCCAGTACGCCCAGGAGGCAGTCTTTGCACCGCTTGGCATGAACGACACGCGCATCGACGGCAGCCCCGCGAAAGACGGCATCTCCACCGGCGCCGACCTCGCTCGCTTCGCGGCCGAACTTTTGAATCCACGCTTGGTGGCCGGTGAGACGCTCTCGGCGGCAACGAGCGTCCAATTTCCCGGACTCGATGGGATCCTTCCCGGTTATGGCCGCCAGTGCCCCAATGACTGGGGTCTGGGCTTCGAATTGCGTTCGAATAAATCGCCGCACTGGACCGGGAGCACACACCCGCCGCAGACCTTCGGGCACTTTGGGCAGTCCGGAACCTTCCTCTGGGTCGATCCGGTCGACCGTTTAGCCTGCGCAACCCTGACCGATTTGAATTTCGGGCCCTGGGCTGTCGAGGCGTGGGCGCCATTTAACGATCGGGTTCTAGCTACCTACCGCGGACGCTAAGGAAAGTTCCGGTCAGTGGTTGCGCCGAGCCTCGATTAAGTGTCGTGTGGAATGTGCAATGAACGGTCCTTGTTTTTCGATGAGTTGGTGCAGCTCCCACAGGCGCTGGCGATACCGCGTTACCGAGAAGTCAGGCACCCACCAGATCACCTTGCGTAGTAGGTAGATCACCGCAGCTATGTCATGAATTTCGATGCGCAAACGAGCGGTTCGCAAATCCACGATCTCTAACCCCGCCTCATGCGCCTGAGCCGATTCAGTTTCGGGATCTCGTTGTCGACGTGCTTCGGGTTGCGGCCCGAGGAAAAATTCGATGAGCTCAAAGACACTGGCCGGACCTACATGCTGGGCCAGATAGGTTCCTCCGGGGCGCAGGACCCGGTGAATTTCTTGCCACCACACCGTGGCCGGATGCCGGCTTGTGACAAGATCGAAGGCCTGATCACCAAAAGGTAAGGGCGGCTCATCCGGATCGGCTATCACCGCCACCCCGCGCGGGTGGAGCAAGCTCGTTGCACGAGCCACATTCGGTGGCCACGATTCGGTCGCCACCGCGGTGCGCGGAAACACCGGTGCCTCAGCCAGGACTTCTCCACCTCCGGTTTGGATATCGAGTGACGCGGTGGCGTCGGCGAGCCGGTCGGCCAGCAATGTGGCATACCCCCACGCCGGCCGTTCCTCGGTCGCTCGTCCTTCAAGCCAGGAAAAGTCCCACCCCGACACATCTGCAGACTCTCCGATGGCGATCAGGTTCTCGAAGTTGCTGCCGGTCATTCATTGTCCTTTCACTGCTCGGTTACGATCTAGGAGCGACTGTCAGCTCTCACGTTGGCGGGTGCAGTTGGCCCCTTCGACCTGCCCCTCGTGTTTCTGCCAACTCGCAATATCCACAATGATCGTTCCGCCCACCTATCGGTAGCACGGAAATTTTCGTTTCTCTTGATTTATCGATCATTCTCCCATACATTAAACTCACCCGCGCCGGATCGTCGCCTGCGCCCATCGAAAGATCTCGTTTAGGAGCCAGCGGACATGGATCATTCCACACAAGAAGCTGAACCCGTGCCCGCTCGAACACCTGGGCGCACTTCGCGTGAACTGTGCCTCCGGGCTGCCATCCTCGTCTGCGCCCTAGGTATTACCGCCGCCGTACTGGCCGATCAAGCTGGCGTATTCGGGGCCAAACTCTCGGCACCCGGCACACCGCCAGGCGATCAACTGTGCGCACCCGTCGGGGCCAGCGGAACAATCATCATCGCGCAGAAGACCCTGATCAACGTAGGTACTCGCGATGCCCAGATCATTGAGGTACTCCCCGACCGAGCCAGCAACCTAGAGGTAGTCGCGTGGGGTATCGGCGCGATGCAACCAGATGGCTCGTCTGACCCCGGCGTGTTTGGCGGCACACTGACACCCGAATCGGGTGCATCACTGTCCCCCCAACACCGTGATCAAAGCAGGTGAGCAAGGCTTGGTTCAAACCGAACTCCGGCTTCCCGACGGGGCCGAGCGCGGCACCACAAACAAAATGGTCGTCAAGTACACAACCAGCGAATCAAAGCGCGTAAAGACTGCTTATACCTATGAGCGCGACACACTTGTAGCCACTGGCAGTACGGCATGTTCCACCCTTGGCGATTCGGAAGGCGACAAGTAGGGATCACATACACTCGATAAGTGCTGGCCACCCAGATGGCACACGGTCGGTATGGAATTTCTGGAAGCTTCCCCAGTCAGGTAGCCCGCTAAGGTTCACCAATCACTTGACCACTTAGATTGAGTGCAAGGTCTCGATTTCCGGCAAAACGGAGAGGCCCGAGGTGCCTGCAGGTCAGTCATCACACCCGAGGGCTCGTTCCGCAGGGATGGCCTCAACATTGATGATTACCCTAAGGTACGGATCGCACCTGCACGGCGGGGTCTTCAGGAATCTCAGACACCGCTCGACCCGGAAGTTTACCTCTCAAGCTCACTGGAACCTGTAACCAGCCCATGACGAGGTTGTGCGAATCCAGATCCGTCCAGAATCTTCGGGACACGAGAGGTGCCTTTCTTTTGGCCGACTCCACCGGAATATCTGTCATGCCTCGGGTGTGATCATGCACCCGCTCGATGCCCCTCCCGCAGTAAAGTCCAGCTGCGTTCAGACACGTCTACGGCAATAGAAACAACTCGAAGTCCAGCGGCACTCAGGAATGTCGCGCAGTTCCATTTACCAGCAGACTCGTTGTGGTCCGGGAGCGAAACTGCGCGCGAGAACGATTGCCGACTTATCGACGCATGGACGACCAATCGGAAGCGCGGAGAATGCCCCGACGTGCATTCAACTTTTGGCGTTTACCCTACCTAGGATTACTTCGACTTTCCCGATCGAGAAACCACCCGCGCTGGTACCCGCATCATATTTGATCGTAATGCCTACGCGTAGCGGCGACGTAGCGCGGCCTCGAGCACCGCCGGAGGCGCATCGTTCTTCTCGTGTGCCGCCAAGTCAGTGCCCGGGGTGACGATCTGGTCAATCGCATCAAGCACTTCTGCGTTCAGCACCGTGTCGGCGGCAGCGAGCTGCGAAGCAAGATGCTCGGGCGTACGCGGTCCAATCAAGGCGCTGGTCACTCCCGGATGGGCGGTGACAAAGCCCAGCGCAAGCTGAATGAGCGACAGCCCGAACTCCTCGGCGAGGGCAACGAGCTTCTCAACAGCGTCCATTCTCGCTTGGTTGGCAGGCACGTCCAGGTCGAAGCGTTGCGGCATGAACGCGGACCTGTTCGTGGTAACCGCGCGGTCCCGGCGTACGGCTCCAGATAGCCATCCCGAGGCTAGCGGGCTCCACGCGAGCACGCCCAGCCCATAGTCCCGTGCTGCAGGTAACACGTCACGCTCAATACCGCGTTGCAGGATGGAATAGCTGGGCTGTTCGGTGACGAACCGTCCCGAGCCGATCCGGGCGGCAGCCCATTGAGCTTGAACGATACGGTAGGCCGGGTAGGTCGACGTGCCAAAGTGGCGGATCTTCCCGGCCCGCTGGAAGTCTGTGAGTGCTTCGAGGGTTTCCTCATCGCTGGTTGCTGGATCCCACCGGTGGATCTGGAAGAGGTCAATATGATCTGCCCCCAGCCGGCGCAGGCTGTCCTCGAGCGCGGTGGTCAACCAGCGGCGCGACGCACCCTTTTGCCTGACCCCCTGCCCCATGGGCAGGCCCGCCTTGGTCGCCAGCACGACTTCCTCGCGCCGGCCTGAGATGGCTTTGCCGAGCAACTCTTCGGACTCTCCGGCGCTGTAGACGTCGGCGGTGTCGATCACGTTGACGCCAGCGTCAAGCGCCGTGCCAACAAGGACATCGACGTCAGCTTGCGTCGTGCCGCCCATCTTTCCAAAGTTCATGGTGCCCAGAGCCAAGCTACTCGCCTGGATACCAGTGTGTCCTAGTGCGCGATACTGCATAACTGTTCTCCTGTGCTCGTGTGTGGTGTGAGACAGCGCCCGTCTGGCAGAATTGAAACGGAACACCGTTCCATTAACTATACGGAACGCCGCTCCGTTTAATCAAGGAGAAATTTAATGCCCCACACCGACCAGACGGACAGCTCCGATTCGGCCAGCACTCCGCGCACACGGCGCGCAGATGCTCGCCGCAATGAGCGGACCCTACTCGAGGCTGCAGCGCGAGTATTCGCCGCCGAGGGGCTTGACGCTCCTGTGCGTCTGATCGCATCCGAGGCCGGAGTGGGTATGGGAACGATTTACCGCCACTTCCCCTCACGCGGCGAATTGGTCGCCGCTGTGTATCGCCATCAGGTCGATGCCTGCGTAGAACTTGGACAAATGCTCTTGCAGGGCAAAACGGAGCCGTTTGCAGCGTTGGTGCAGTGGGTCGACGCATTCGTGGACTTTCTCGCGACCAAGCACGGGCTGGCGAATGTCCGCACCAGTGACGAGTCAAGCAGTGGCTTGCACGAATACTTTATTGACCGGTTGGTGCCGATTTGCGACAGATTACTTGCGGTCGCGCGCGAGAATGGCGAGGTCACTGCTGAAGTCACCGGGTATGAGCTGATGCGAGGCATCGGCAACCTCTGTCTCTTCGCCGGTGATGAGGACTACTATGACGCCCGCAAACTCGCCCATCTTCTCCTAGCCGGCACCCACAAATGAATGAGCTGATAGTGACCCTGCGAATCAAGGATACGAACACCCCAAATGTGTTCTCGATATAGTTCCAGCCAACCGGCAATACAACCTACGCTCGAGGCTCGCTACAGAATATAAAGGGTCGGTACCCTATACCGTGGGAAGGCTGAATCGAAGCTCTGCACCACGCCACCCATATTCGCGGACAGGCGAGAAAGTTAACAGAACGACTCGTCGGACAAACAAGAATCGGCCATGCTTTTCCCGCATGTACGTCTCGGCAGGCTTCAGCCGACCGCCGAAGATCTACCGTACGCGGCGCGGACGCGGCTGACAGGTCGGGCAGGTGTAAGAAGAACGCCCCATAAATGGGTCGCGGCGAATGACCGAGTCCAAGCCGTTAGCGGCACAACGTGGGCAGGCTTTGCCTTCGCGCCCGTAGGCGTTCAGCGATCGCGAGAAGTAGCCGCTGGCCCCGTTGACGTTTACGTACAGCGAGTCGAAGCTCGTGCCCCCGGCCTCCAAGGCACGCCGCATCACGTCGATCAGCGCCTCGTTGAGCCTGGCCACTTCGTTGCGGCGGATGGTGGCGGTATTCCTTAGACCGGAGAGTTTGGCTTGCCACAGGGCCTCGTCGGCGTAGATGTTCCCCACGCCGGCAATTAATTCTTGATCGAGTAGCGCCCGTTTGAGTTGGGTGGTGCGTCGACGAAGCGCCCGATATAGCTGCTCGTCGTCGCGATGCGGATCGAGCACATCCCGGGAGATATGGGACGCTGCCTGCGGAATGAGCGGGTGCTCACTACCCTGCCCGCCGGGAAGTGCGTCGAGGGTTGGGACCAGGGGTGATAGGAACATGCCGCCAAAGATGCGCTGGTCGATGAAGCGCAATTCATCCGGCATCCCGGCGCGCTGCTCCAGACCGAAACGCACCTTGAGGTGTTTTTCATCCGGCGCGGTCCGCTCTTCCACCAGTAATTGCCCACTCATTCCCAGGTGAGCAACGAGGGCCGCCGAGACTTCAAGCCCGGAGAGTTCAAGCCAGAGGAATTTGCCGCGGCGCACCACCCCGGAGACGGTGCAACCGCGCAGGGTCTCTTCAAAGTCGCTCACACCATCGATATGGCGCCGCACCGACCGCGGGTCGCGGACTGTCACCGTTTCGAGGGTGCGGCCCTTGACCCACTTGTCGAGACCGGCGCGCACCACTTCAACTTCGGGAAGTTCGGGCATACAGAGTTAGGCCTCGGGGTGGGTTTCGCCGGGGTGTAGAAGCTGCCAGGTTGCCCGGGCCGCTTCCTGCTCGGCTTCCTTCTTGGAGGCACCGCGGCCAGAACCGTAGTTCTGCTCCCCCACGGTAAGCACCGCGGTGTAGGTGCGGTTATGGTCTGGTCCGTCGCCGGTGACCACGTAGGACATCTCGCCAAGCTTCTTGGCGGCTACTTCTTCTTGGATGACCGTTTTCCAGTCCGTCCAAGCGCCGATGAGCCGATGGTCGTCCAGTAGCGGCGCAATGAAGGACAGCACGAAGTCACGCGCCCGATCCATACCGTGGTTCATGTAGACGGCGCCAATGAGCGCCTCCATGGTGTCGGCCAGGATCGAGGCCTTATCGGCACCGTTGGACTGTTGCTCTCCACGGCCTAGGTAGATGTGCTCACCGACCCCAAGGTCGCGAGCCACAAGGGCCAAGGCACGCATGGAAACAATCGCGGCGCGGCGTTTGGCCAGATCACCCTCGGGCAGGTCCGGGAAACGCTGGTAGAGGTATTCGGCCACACAGAAACCCAAAATGGAGTCGCCGAGAAACTCTAGGCGCTCATTGGTGGGCACGCCGCCATTTTCGAAGGCGTAGGACCGATGGGTTAAAGCAAGACGAAGCGTCTCAGGGTCAATGCTGACCCCGAGACGCTTCGTAAGTTCTTCACTCGAAGACATGTCTTAGACGTCTGCGACCTTGCGACCCTTGTACTCAAGGAACAGCTCGGTACCGGCCGAGTCGGTGACGACCTTAGCCTGGTGCGGCAGGCTGTAGGTTACGCGACCGTTTTCAACGGTCTTCACCAGGTTCGGTGCGGTAGCCTTCCACTGAGAACGGCGGGCACGAGTATTCGCACGGGACATCTTCCGCTTTGGAACAGCCACGACTACTTCTCTTCTCTCTTGTCTGACGTTTTACTGGTTGTCGCATCCTCTGCGACAAAGTCGGCCAGCTGCGCAAGCGCTGCCCAACGGGGATCTAGGACCTCGTGGAAATGCTCAGGGTCCTCATTCAAGTCTTTTCCGCATTCGCTGCAGAGACCTAAACAATCCTCCCGGCACACTGGCTGGAACGGCAGGGCGGTAACCACTGCGTTCCTCAACACCGGCTCGACGTCGATAAAATCGTCCACGACCCAGTACTGGTCCGCCTCATCGTCATCTTCGAATTCAGCGCTGCCCTCATAATAGAAGAGCTCCTGAATATCAGCCTCGTAGTCGTATTCGATGGGGGTTAGGCATCGGCCACATTCGCCTGCGATTTCCACCGCGGCGGTGCCTGATACCAGAATCCCCTCATGTACGGCTTCGAAGCGAAGATCTAAGTCAACCTCAGATCCTCCACGAACACCGATGAGCGCGTTGCCCACATGTGCGGGTGCCGGAACCTGTTCAACCAGAGTCTTCATGGAGCCAGGCGAACGCCCGAGCTCCTTGGTCGTGAAAACCAAAGGCGACGTGCGATCAAGCTCGCCGTGCGGCGACCGATCAGTACGCTTCTCGCTGATGACAACTCCTATTGAACATAGACCGACATTTCATATTATCCCGAGAAGGGCCAACTTCCCAAAACTTACCCTGTGAGCTCGGTCCCGTTGCGGTTATTGTCGCTTCTCGGTCGCACGGCCTGAGTGCGACTCACGCCTCGACAAAATGAACCATAGGTGAACTTCGGCGGCCGGTAAACTTGAGGGGCAAGGCCCACCGCGGAAAGGATATCTGTTGAACTTGGTTACTGCCTCCCAGACTCTCTGGGGGTTCGTCCGCAAGCGCCTGCAGAGCCGGAGTGCTCATCAATACATTCAGGCACGCCCCTCAATCTTTGCTAAAGCTCCCGAGGGTGACGGACGCTACCAGGTGGCCCTGTACTTTGCCGACGGAATGATCAACGCCTACCAGTTGCGCCAGTGGTATGAACCAATGCGCAAACTCGCCGAGCAGGTGCCGGTAGTAGTCATCGTGCGCAATGCCAAAACCGCGGTACAACTTCATCAGGAGTGCCCACTACCGCTGTATTTCGCCAAAACCATTGGTGACATTGAAACGATGATCGCCGGACAGTCCATCGGCGCGGTCTACTACGTCAACCAGAACATCCGTAATTTCCAGATGATCCGGTTCAACGATCCGACCCACGTCTTTATCAGCCATGGCGAGAGCGAAAAGGCCTATATGTGGTCGAACCAGCTGAAGGCCTATGACTATGTGTTTAGCGCCGGCCAAGCCGCCCGTGATCGACTCGCGAAGAATCTGAGCCGATTTGATGCTGCTACACGCACCAAACTCATCGGTCGCCCGCAAATCGATGTGCACTACCCGAGCCAAACCCCGTTGAACCCGGACTTGCCCACGGTGCTCTACGCCCCGACGTGGGAGGGCGACCGCCCGTCGATGACCTATGGCTCGGTGGCCAGCCACGGTGTGGCGCTGGTCGAGTCGATCATTGCCAGCGGTCAGTACAACTTGATCGTCCGCCCGCATCCGCGCAGTGGAATCAACAGCGAGAGCTACCGCACGGCGCTGGGCCATATCCGTCAGGCCATGGCGGTCGCGGGAACCGATTCGGCGGCCACCTACTTCTACGATGAGACCGCAGACTGGGGCTGGCAGTGGGCCGTGTCGGATATCTGCATCACCGATATCTCGGCGGCGGCCTACGACTTCATGGCCACCGGCAAGCCGTTGATGATCGCCACGCCCAGCGACCCCTCCGCCACGGTCGATGACTCCCCCGCCTTGATCTCGGTTCCAGGTCTTGCCGCCAGCGAGGCGCACCGGACGGCAGAGATTGTTGCCGAACAGCTGGCTGGCCCCAATGGGCACTACGAAAAGATCGTCGAGCACTATTTTGGGGACACCACCCCAGGTGCCAGTATGGACCGCTTCCTGGCCGCGTCGCTTGCGGTATTGGAAGAGAACAAGACCGAGCGCGAGAACCGGGCCGCAAGCTCGAACTAGCCGACTCGACCATCGACCGACGATCCACAGAATCCCGGCAGTCGCCACAACCTAAACTAATGGCCTTGCGAACGTTCGTTCGCAAGGCCATTAGTCATTTACCGATCGATTTCGATCCCGTGTTCCTTCAGCACCGGCAGGAACAATTCATCAACCACCCGACGGGCCGCGTACCCATCATCGTGTGGGGCGAAGCGTTGCCGGAACGCCTCATAGGCTTCCCCGTACTTTTGCGGGTAGCGCTCGACATCCAGCAGTTCCGCGGCCAGTTCGTCCAGCTCCCGGCATAGCGGACTTGGGGCGATCTCTTCCAGGTCCATATACATGGGTCGAGTCGAAAGGTAGTCCTCGAGGTCCGGCACGAAGAAGTACAGCGGTTTGCGGGACACCGCGTAGTCAAACATCACCGACGAATAGTCGGTAATGCAGACATCCGAGGCGATATAGAGCTCGGCAATATCTGGGTGGAAGGTTGCGTCAACCACCCGCTCGTTGCCCTGCATCACCGCACCTGCACGCTTATTGAAGCTGTGGCCGCGGGTGATCACCGTCCACTCTGGCCCAAGCTTTTCGGTCAGCTCATCGAGGTCCAACCCGTCATAGGCCGCCGCACGCCAGTTGTTGCGCAGGTAGTCCCGGTAGGTGGGAGCATACAACGCCACCTTTTGCGAGGGATCGATGCCCAACTTCTGGAGAATCTCGGCGCGATCCTGCGGCCCAGCCAGGGCCACCCGGTCGTTGCGCGGCATGCCAAGTTCGCGTACCGGGCCGTCATAGAGGAACTCGGTGGGGAAGAGTTCGGTGGTGAAGGGGCTGGCAGTCACCAGATAATCCCAGTAGCCCGCGGCCTCGCGCTTCTCATCGAGCCACTCCGGGGAACCATTGAGGAACTTCCACTCGGAGAGCCCGATGATCTTCAGCGGGGTGCCATGCCAGGTCTGAATATAGGTCTGGTGATCGTGGTCCAGGTACCCCATGATGGCACCGTAGTTATTGATCACGAAGCGCGACCGGGCAATCTTCTCGGTCCACTTCTCCGAACCATCGATGACGGCCTCTCCCCCGGGAGGAATTGGGATCGAGTGATCCTTCACGGCCCAGTAGTACTTGAGCTTCGCACCCCGGCGCTGCAACTCTTGCTGAATGGCCAGCGCGGAGTCGCCAGCGGAACCGCCCATGTCGGTACGGAAGAATACGGCGTCCTCGGGTTCGACCTGAGCTGGCTTAGCCCAGCGCAACTCGCGCTGCGCCTTCTCGTACGCTCCGGATTCACTATCGGGCACCGGCGGGCGCAGGCGCACGGTGACGCGGGCCCATTTGGCGCGGTCCAGCTGTACTCGTGCTTGCTCGAAGCTGTAACGCAGCGGCAACTCGAGGGACTTCTGATCGGTAATGACCAGCTGGCCGACGGCCTCCGGGTCTTCCGGGTCGGTGCACACCAACAATTCGTACTGAGCGCTTGGGTAGGGGCGAAGATCCCCGTACCAGTTCTCTTGACGTAACGGCACGGTGACTTCGAAGGCCCCCTGTGCATCGGGCTCGAAACGCACCCACTGCTTAGCTTCGTTGCCCGGCAGGGCGATGGACACGTAGCCGACCGGGCTAGGACCGGACCAGGTCCCGCGCAGCAAGAGATTGAGGTCCTCGTCCACGGTGGCGTCTTCGACAATCGCGTTGTCGTAGCGCTCGTGCAGCACGGTCCATCCGCGCGGCGTTGCATCCACGGTCAGGCCGCGGCCCTGCACGCGTTCCACCGTGGTGTTCTCTGACCACGCCACCTCGCTGCTCTTTGTCCCGGTGGTGACTCGGAAACGCCACGTTGAATGTAGCCGCTCGCTGATCTGCGGAAGCTGTGCGGTGAAATCGATGGCCTTTGTGCCGTTGGCGTCAAAGGACACCGGTACGCTCTCGGTACCGGCCGGGCCGAGTAGCTCGACGGCGCTGATCTTCGCCGAGTCGGGAACGGTGATACGGCCGGACACCGCAAACCCATCGATGGCGATGGACTGCATGATGGTCTTGGGCCGGCGCACGTCAAGGCGCAGGGGAACCCCGGGGCCGCTGACCGGCACGACCCGCGTGTCCTTGGAAACTTCGCGGAATCCGATGACCGCGGCGCTACCGCCACGCCAAACCCGGTTCATCGTGGTTTCGCGTTTGATCTTGCCGCTGCGTACGCGCACGACGAACTGCCAGCGACGTGAGCGGCGGTGCTGACGGACAAGGCTGGTGACATCGACGCTGGCGGTGAAGCCAACGTTGGCGTAGGACCGGAAAGGATCCTTGCCTCGACTGTAGGCCATGGGCGACGCGGTACGCTCAACCTGGCAGGCCACCTCACGCTCACCATCGGTGACAACGACCTCGATTTGCTGCGGCTCAACATCCAGCAGTGGGATGTAGGCCCAGCCGAAGACCTTGAAATGGGACTCATCGCTCCAGGCCACGTCGCTGATGACGCAGACCACGGAGGTCTCTTTGGTGAGGTCGCGGTCGGCGGCGCGCATGGAGCGGGCGAAGGCTGGGCCGCGCCAACGATCCAGCAGAACCCGTGACCCGCGCTTGGTGATCGGCAGGGAGTACTTGTTGTCTTTGTACCATTCACGAATCGCCAGCACCTCGAGGGCCTTGCCGCGCGCCAGGGCGTTGTAAATAGAGCGGCGCTCTTGACTGATCAGACCGCGGAGCGAGGTGGGCACCTTGCGCCAATAGGTTTTCACCAGTCGGCATAGCGCCTCGTTGAATTCCTGGCTGTCCTCGGAGATGCCAGAGACGTTGAACCATAGGTCGCCCTCGATGAGTTTGGTCAAGAACGTTTGGTTCAGTGTCCGGTTGCCTTTGGCGCGGAGATCTTTCCACAACAGTCCCAGGGCAAGCTCGCGGTCGACCACGTTCTTGACATTGCCCTTTTGCTGGGTGGCCGAGCTTTCCTCCTCGCGTACCCGCCATTGGTAGATGGGGGTGGAGAGGATATCGACGTGATTTGCTTCGTTGTAGGCCCGGAACGCCAGGTGAATATCCTCGAAGATCACTCCGACCGGGAAGCTGTAGCCCTGTTTCTTCCAGAAATCCATCCGGTAGAGCTTGTTCCACACGACCGTGTCGTAGAGAAGCTCCGGGACATCATCGAGAGAAGCATCAAGTCGGTCGGTGGCGTGCGAGCTGCGGTGGTGCCACGATTGCCAAGACTTCGGCCCCTTGAAACGGTGCACGTTGCCACTGACTACATCGGCACCCGAGGCCAGGGCTTGTTCGATCATGAGCTGCAACGAATAGGGGTAGAGCAAGTCGTCCCCATCGATGAAGGCGAGGTATTCACCCTTGGCCAAGGCAATGCCGGTATTGCGCGCGGCAGACACCCCGGCATTGGGCACATGGCTGACGCGTAGGCGTTCGTCGCGCGCAGCATATTCGTCGCAGATCGCACCGCTCTCATCGGTGGAGCCGTCATCAATCAAGATGAGTTCGAAGTTCTCGTATTCCTGTTCGAGCACGGATTCGATGGTCATGCCAATGTAGCGCTGCACGTTGTAAACGGGCACAACGATCGAGATGAGAGGCGTTCGGGACAGCATTTGTATTTCGGTCACACTCTTCTAGATAGACATTGTCTTGACCACTCGGTGCGGGAGCTAATGCTTCTCACGGGCCAACACAAACTTATTGCCGATTCAGCTTGGCTGATTGTCGATGCGGGTACATCGGCTGCGCCACGGATCGGCACCGCCGGCAGACTGATCACGGATGCTCGAATCGGTAGATCTGAACGTTCCTGCAGGGATCAACCACCGTTGATACTTTATCAACACCCGTTGGCTGACACGACGAACCGGCAAGGGGTGTGGGCCCGAGCCGGACCCACACCCCTACCGTTGCTAGGCGTTATCGCCGAAGAATCGGTCAACGACGCGCCGGGACGCGTGCCCATCGTCATAGGGGGCAAACCGTGCCACGAATTCTTCCCGGTCGACACCTTCTAGTGGTTCCCCAGCGAGCGCCTTGCCCACGCACTGCCACAGCTCGGTTTCGCTCTGCACGACCGGTCCGGGTAGGTCCTTGTCGTAGTCGAGGTAGAAACCGCGCAGGTTATCGCGGTAGTTGACGAGGTCGTACGCGTAGAAAATGATCGGTCGGTTCAGGATGGAATAGTCGAAGAACACCGAGGAATAGTCGGTCACCAGGACGTCCGAAGCTAAGTACAGCTCTTGGATGTCCGGGTAGGCCGAAACATCGATGACCCGTTCGGCTAGTTCCTCGGGGATGCTGATGGCGTTGGCCACCAGCACGTGCATGCGTAGCAGCAGCACGGTGTCGTGACCGAAGCGTTCATTGAATTGAGCTAGATCGAAGGGAAGCTCAAAACAGAAACGCCCCTTGCCGTTACCGGCGTCGTCACGGAAAGTTGGCGCATAGAGCACAGTACGCACTTCAGGTGCCAGTCCCAGCGATTCCCGTACGCGCCGTTCATGTTCTTCGGACTGCTCGGACATGAGGATGTCGTTACGCGGGTAGCCAAGCTCGACCGCTTCGCCGGTATACGCGTAGGAAGAACGCATGGCGTCGGTGGCGTAGGGACTAGGCGAAATCAGGTGGCTCCACTGGGAAGTTGCCTGTAGGACGCGTTGCACATACCCCTCGTCCCGGCCATGAATCTCCTCAATGTCCAGCAACATGTGCTTCAGCGGGGTTCCATGCCAAGTCTGCAGGAAGATCCCGTTCTTCCGTCGACGCAGATAGTAGGGCATGCTCTGGTTGGACACCCAGTACTTGGCCTTGGCCAGGTACCAGTAGTACTCCGGGGAGAGCCGTTTCACCACGCGCGTATGCGGGTCGGTGAAGCGGTGGCTTCCCGAATAGATCCATACCTTGGTACGGGTGTCCCCGCGACGGACCAGTTCCTCATAGATATACCGTGGCGAGTCACCGTATTGCTTACCGAGGCCGGATTCGAAAACGATAATATTTTCGTCCGCCTTGGTTGCTTGCACCGCACGGAACATCGCTCGCATGGCCGTGTAATAGTACTTGTGCTTCCGGAAGCGGCGCATCAGCTTCTCGGGAAGTTCGGCTCGCCAAGTATCGTCACCGGAGGTTCGCAGTGGGGCAGCCTCGATCTCCGCGACCACGCGTTCGGCATTGTGACGATCCCGGTGCGTCATGAAAACATCGGCTCGACGCACGTACTCCTCTTCCATGCTCCGACCACGCTCGAGGGTGTCTTGCAGATCTCCCAGGAGGTGCTCGGCATCAAAGGCGATGCGGCCGGGTAGTTCGGCGTCGAGGTCAAGGTGCGATCCGTTACGGCCGAGGAAACGGGCACGGTCGAATTGGTAGTAGTGCACGGGTTTGTGCAGGAAGCTAAAGTCGAAAGCCACCGAGGAGTAGTCGGTGATCATGATGCCTGCTTGCTTGATCAGCTGCTGAACATCGACCTCGCCCTGAACGATCAGGCGTGCCGGCGCATCGGCGAAGTGGTCACGGAAATGCTGCATGTTCGGATGCAGGCTAAACACGATTTCAAGGTCGTGTTCCCGGGCCAATTCGGCCAACTGCGGTGAGGCTAGGAGCTCGCGCCAGCGTTGCAAGTAATCGGATTCGAGGAAGGCTTCCTCCGTTTGCAACCAGTCTCGCCAGGTCGGAATGATCAGCAGCATCTTGGAGTGCAACGGGGTCTGACCGTCCAATAGCGCATCGAACCGCGGCAATCCGGTTACCTTAACGTCCGACTCAGGGTATTGGAAGTCGTTGACAATGTACTGCTTTTCGCGATCCGAAGACACGCAGAACAAGTCGGTCGCGAACCCTGGGGAATTCTTCCCGTAGTTCGGCACCATCCATTTGGTGCCCATCACTCCATGCTGCAGAAACACGCGGGTGGCGCGGCTACGGGCGGAGAAGGCGGAGTACCGGGTTGGGTAGAGGAAGTCGGCGTGGTGGGTGCCAATGATACGCGTGGCACGCAACGCCAGTTCGAAGTGTTCCTTAGATCCATGGAAGACCACGTGATCTAGGTTCTCGAAGTTACGCAGGTCTGGCGACTGCCGATCGATAACGTAATAAGCCTCGATATCTGGTCGGTGGCTGCGCAGGTAGCGGAACAGATGCAGCCCGTTGTCCTGGGCCTTGTACGGCAGTTCGCCCACGAGCCACACCGGCTCTTCGCCGGGACGAAGCACCGGGAAGGTACGCGCCGTGGATTCTTCGAGGACCGCGTAAGCGTCGGCGTCAAAGACTTCGAGCAACAGCGACGTCGCCTTGGCTTTGAACGTATAGTACGGCGAAATGACCAGTGTCCGGTCCCCCACCGTCACCGAGCCACCAGCCGTCGTTGAGCGCACCAGATAGGGAGTGCGCGAGATGCGCCACCGTAGCGGTTCGTCCAGGGTCGCCCCTTCGACTTCCAGATACAGATCGAAGTTGTCGCCCGAATCGATGGCCGACCAGTCCACCGCTCTAAAGTCGAAGTCAATCGACCACTTATAGAGGTTCAATCCAAAGCGTCGGGCCGAGAGTTCTGGGCTGTAGTGCAACTCGGTCGCGGCCACGAATTCTTCGACGGATTTGCGTCCGCGAATGATCAACCGTGCGCCACTGAGCACATCGCTCTTGGCATCCAACTCGCCAGATAAGTGCAGTACGCCGTTGGTGACGGAGATGGCATCGGTACGAATGCGGTGCTTGTGCCCCAGCGGACGGTTCACTGCGATAGCAATTTCAAATTGCTTGTTCACATACATGGCCACCGCACCGGAGTCGCTGACTAGTTCGCTTAGTTCTCCGATGTGGGTGGACTCGAAACGGCCCAGAATGCGGTGCACGATGACCTGCTCCGGAACTTCGGCATCGGCCGATTCCAGTAGCTCGGTAAGTTCGCTTCGTCGCAGTAGCGGCCCGTCGGCTTCCAGTTGCACCCACGCAATACCACGCGGTAGCGACCGGGCAGGAGCCGTGAATCGCAGCGCAAGGCGCACTGTACCGGAGGCAGAGCGGGGATCTGTCTCATCGTGCGAAGGCTGGTCTGTCGCCCCGTCTTCCTCGGATTCCTCCGCGCCATCCAGCTCATCGGACACCTGCTCACGGTAATCCACCCAAGCGACTAGCAAAGAATCAGCGGACAACTGCGCCGTGACTTGATGTTGCTCGCCAATCTCGGTGCTTAAGGCGGGTATCTCGGTAACTATATGGCGTCCGTGGAGCACGCTGACGGCACTTACGGGGTGACCCACTGTAGCCCGCAGGTCGTACCCCATCTCGTGCTGAGAAATGCTTAGCGTGTAGTAGCCCCGGTAGTACCGGTAGTTCCGCTTCTCCAGCCGGTTGTTGTTGCGCCGTTCAACGAGCTTCTGCACGCCGGCGCGCACACTGTGCTTGAGGTTTTCCACGTGACGGATCCTGTTCAACTGCTTGTTACTGGTCTCTTGCATCTTCGGCCGAAACTTATCGTTCAAACGATGAGGGTACGGGATACATCCCGTGCAATACCTGCTGTAGAACTTTGCGCAGCAGTTCACCCTCGCGAGGTTGTCGCACTTCGTTAATGCAGAACATGTCCGGGGCCGATGTGCGCCAAAGCCTCAGACATTGCAAGAGAAAATCATCGGCACCGATATCCAGATAGGAGTATTCCACGTCGGTAGGGAACCCCAAGCCCATTCGCGCCGCGACCTGGTGGGCGAGGGACGAGGGAATCGAAATATCCTCGGGGTGTCGGAAACGATGTGCGGCAGTAGCCGCAATGTCATCGGCAAATTCTTCGGAGATTTTCTGCAGCACGCTACGCCGTTGCGGATGGGCCACGTGCTTAAACTTGCGCGATGTGGTTCGCTCGTATCTGGTAGCCACCAGTTCCCGATTGTTCGCCGCGGCGGCATTGACCGGTAAGTCACGTTCTTCGGCCTGGGCGAAGTGGGTGCTGGTCAATGCGTACTTCGTTTGCCCCGCCGGCCCAAAAAAGAGATTTGGGTGTAAGGGTCGTCCGAAGAACACATCATCATTGACGTATAGGAAATGTTCACTCAGGCCGTCGATCCTCGAGAGTTGCGACTCGATGGCATGTGAATTGAAGGTCGGCAAACACTGTTCCGGCGAGGCGAAAATATCCCTGTGATCAACCACTTCCAGGCGCGGGTGGGCGTCAACCAACCACTCTGGACGCTGCCCCGCGGTGACGAGATAAACCTTGTTCACCCATGGCAGATGTGATTCTAGCGAGCGCAGGGAATAACGCAGTTCGTCCCGCGATTCGAAGCGCCCGGGATCGACCGAGCTGTCGTTGACGACTCCTCTGGCCCCGGCGACGGCCCGATGATAGTTGGCCTGCCATTGAGGGTCGGAAGAGTCCACCCAGGTGTAGACCGCATCAATCGTGCCGACGAAGTCTTGCGCATCGGCGCTAGGTCGCAATTGACCGGGACGAACCTGCCAGATGGCGCCGAGTCCTGCCCGTTGCGCGTGACGGGTTCCGTTCTTGGCGCTGTCCCCCACCGAATACACGGACTCGGCCGCATAGGAATCCACCCCGGAGAGTCGGTGAAGCTCGTAACCATTGGCACGAAAGCTGTCGGCTAGTGCCGGCCAATCCGCCGCACCGACGAGCGAACGGGCACTATTGGGATCATCGACCCAATCTATCGACAGCTCATCGGCGAGACGTCGAGTCTTTCGACGGTTCTGCTCCTGGAGCGCGCAGATCGTCGTATCGCCCTCGGCAATGATTCGGTCCGTATACCGCTGCAGTGCGTGAAGCAATGCGCCTTGTGGGATGCTGCGTCCCACTGCACCTCTCCAGCCTGCAAACATGGGACACGGCTCCTCTCCATTGGGGTGTATCTGTTAGCTAAGTTCCTTGACGATCTGACTCAGGGTATCCAACGTGCTCTTGAGCGATTCGACATGGCGTTCATCGAATTCACTGAGCACCCGCTTCATCTCGGTCGTCGAGATGCCTGCGGTGCGTTCCAGGTAGACGACCTCGACCTCATCGCTCAGATCGTCGAACTTGCCACGCCAGTCCTCGCCGATCCCGAAGACTTTGGCATCATACTTTTTGATGTCCAGACGCTTCTGTTCCCAGTTCTCTTCCGGGATGACCTCGTCCACATAGCGGATAGCCCGCACGATCTCGGCTCGTTGTTCGAACGGAACAACCGGCTTCTTGCCCTTGATGGCGTTGAACTCATCGGTGGAGACGCCAACGATCAACCGGTCACCCTTTTCGCTCAATCTCTTGAGGATGTTCAGGTGCCCGATGTGAAAAAGATCGAAGGTACCGTAGGTGAGAACTGTTTTCGTCATGTTTACCTCTATGCCATCTCGGATCGGAAAGATAGGAAACTGGGGATCGCTAACCTTAGTTTCGCAGATTAAAGAATGGGTGGGCGACCGGCCACGGTCATTCGAAGAATTGTTGACCATTTAATTTTCTGGCGCGGCTCGCGATACCACGGGCTCCCACTCCAGCCCGCCTTCCACCCGGCGAGGTATTGTGCGACCGCGGAGCGATTGGCCCGTAGACGCAGACACTCGATGAGCAACCAACTCGTCGGATAGATCCAGCGAAAGGGTGCCGGTAGGTTTCGGCGGGCTAACCACACACGGTTTCTGGCGTTAAGGCGGTAAAACTCATCGTGGCGTCGCGGATCGACCACGGGGTGACCGATGCGCATATCTCCGGCATACCAAACATAGTGCCCGGTGTCCCAGATTCTCCAAGCCAGTTCGATACCTTCATGGGCGTACCAAAAGCCTCCGGCCCAGCCGCCTGTCTGTTGGAAGAGATCCATCGTGGTAACCAAGCAGGTCTCCCCCACATGGAAAACCTTGCTGGGTTCCTCGGCGGTGCGCTTATTCAGACGTGGAATCCAGCGTGTAGGGTCATCATCGCGTTGCGGATCGGTGATGCGTGGTTGAAGGAGCCCCAACCCTGAATGATCCTTGAACCGTTGAATGGCTTCGGCCAAAAAGTCTTGGTCTAGGAACCACGAATCGTCATCGAGGAAGCACAGGTATTCTCCGCGCACCAACGCAGCACCAGCATTACGTCCGGCAGGGATACCCAAGTTCTCCGGCAGGTGATGAGTGCGTACACCGGCAGGTACCCCCGTAGGGTTCCACCCGTTCCCGACCACGACGGCATCGATGCTGACGCCCTGCTGGTCGAGAAGTGACTCGAGGGCTCGGTTCAACTCCTCGGGCCGCGTCCCCATGGTCAGCACCACGACACCAATGGTCGGTAAGCCGCTGCGATTACTTGATGACGTATTCGAGTTCATGAACGACACCTACTTCAACCGGGACGAGGCCATCGAGGACAAGAAGTGCCCAAGGTTTACAAGCACGGTGGCCGGTAGCAGGATCCAGATCATCCATTTTTCACCGAGCCCTGGCTCACCCAGAATGGCGGAAATGATGGAGCAGGCCAGAATCAGCAGGCTCAGCTCGACGGCATGTAACAGTCGGTGGAACGGCAAGAATCGGGCAAGGCGTCGCGCCTTGCCGACTAATGACGTGTTCGATACTGCCCTGGCTTCGGCCGTATCGGGCAGCTTGCCAAGGCCTGCCATCCCACGGGCCGCATGCACCATCAGTGACTGTGAACGATTCAGAACCAACAGCACGGCGAGGCACGCCGACATGAATAGTGTGGGCCAGGCTTGCTCAAGGGTGCTCGGATTTGCCGAGAGTTCCCGGAAAACGCGATAGCCCAGAGCGATGGGGATCAGCGCCTCGGTGGTGTGGTGTCCCACCATGTCTATGAAAATACCCTTGGGCGACTGGGTGCCGCGCCAACGGGCCACCTCACCATCCGAGCAATCAAAGTACAGTTGCAGCTGCGAAAGCACCACCGCGAGTAGCGGACCCCAAATCCCCGGGATCAACAACGCGAACGACATGCACCAGCCGGACAAAATCATTAGCCCCGTGACTCCGTTGGCGGAGATGCGGGTACGCACCAGTATGGCGGTGAGGTAAATGGAGATGTGGCGTAGGTAGAGTTCGGCCGTCCAGTGTTCGGCGTTCCGTCGGCTACGGACCTCCGGTGGTTGGCAGATAGCACGCAGTTGTTCAAGCGTGGGTTTAGCCGGACGTGCCTCGGTCATTTCACCCGTCCCTTATCTAGGGTTCCTGCGGCGCCACGGACACGCCCCTTCACGTAACCCATCGCCCAAGGCAAGTGGATGGCCGGGAACACTGCTCCGGTCAACAGCTTTTCCTTGAAGCTCGGAGCGTTCGACCGGACTCCCGCCACCAGACATGCTGCGGCGTAGCTAACCGGCACGGCCATGGCCAGCCCGAGGGCACCACGCACTACGGCCGGCGCTTGGTCGAGGAATGGGTAAGCCACGGCTGAAACGACGCCAGCACCTAAACCGAGCACGAGTAACGGCGGTAGGTCGTGACGCAAAGATTTGCCCTCCGGGAATCGGCGGGCGATCTCGCCACGCCACGTCCCCGAAGCGTAGGACTGTGCAATCAGCGCCTTGAAATTGCTTCGCGGGTAGTACCCAACCTTGAGCTCCGGATCAAACCACACCTTGAAACCTGCACTGCGGATCCGCAGGCACAGCTCCCAGTCTTGGGCACGCCACAACGACTCGTCATAGTAACCGACGAGATCAAAGATTTCCCGGCGGAAGATCCCCAGGTAGGCAGACTCGGCTTCTCCTTCCGGGGCGCCTGAATGATAGGCCGGACCGCCGAAACCAAACTTCGAATGGTAGGCAGCCGCGATGGCACGTTGCACCGGTGTTCTACCGCGGGCGTCCATCAGCCCGCCCACATCATGGGCGCCGACGCGCTCAAGAGTTTCGACCCCACGCTGGGTGTAGTCGGTGGGCAGTTCACTGTGTGCATCCACTCGGATAATCACCGGGTGACGAGAAGCCTTGATCGCTAGGTTCAAAGCGCTCGGGGTGCGTCCTGCCGGATTGTCCACGAGCGTGATGCGCTCATCCGAGAAGGCGAGCTGCTCAGCAACGTCATTCGTCTCATCGGTACTGGGGCCAAGTGCGAGAACCAGTTCTTTGTCCCCGGCGTAGTCCTGGGCAAGAATCGAACGAACCGCTTCGGCGAGGTAGTCGGCCTCGTTCAGTACTGGCATCACGTAGGAAACGCCGGGTGTTTGCTGCATTCTCTATTTCTTAAATTTCTCGTAGGCCTTGATCACGGTGTCGGGGTCGCCATCCATCTTCTGGACGCCCTTCTCGATCCAGATCACTCGATTGCAAGTCTGTCGAATCGAATTCATCGAGTGGGACACCAAGAAAACGGTACCTGCGTTTTCTCTGATTTCCCTGATTTTTGCCTCACTGCGCTTTCTGAATTTCGCGTCACCCACGGCCAGCGCTTCATCGACGATCAGAATGTCGTGCTGCTTCGAAGCCGCAATAGCAAACTTCAGGCGAGCACCCATACCCGAGGAATAGGTGCGCATGGGCAGGTCAATAAAGTCCTGAAGTTCGGCGAACTTCGTGATCTCTTCGCGCATATTTTCGACCTGTTGCCGGTTGTAGCCGAGCGCCAATCCACCGAGGGTGATGTTCTTGTCACCCGAGAGATCCGGGATCAGCGCGGCACCGACACCCAACAGGCTTGGTCGCGAGGTAGCGTAGACAGCACCGTCAGCTGGCGGCGTTAGTCCGGTAATTGCCTTTAGCAGCGTGGATTTGCCCGAGCCGTTCGAGCCAATGATGCCGATCGATTCGTTCTCGTAGGCAACGAACGAAATACCCTTCAAGGCGTGCACGGTTCGTAAGCCACGCACCTTGGACTGGAGCAGCCGCCGTGCTCCGGCGTTTCCGACGGCTTTACCGCTCGAATAGACCTGATATTTCACATGCAGGTCGTCAACGATCACAACCGGCTGCCGGTTGGGATCAATCTCGAGAGTTGACTCTTTCTTTTCCGCAGGCGGCACAACATCGATAAACGAGGTGTCGTCCGAGAACACCGGTTCCGGTTCGTACTCCGGATGCAGGTCCGGATTGATCAGATCATCAAAATTAATTGGCACGGCCGTAACGCTCCTCTGCCTTCCAGAAGTACAGGAGACCAACTACGAGAGTGCAAACCGCCCAGACAGCCACGACCCACCAAGCCGAAGGGTCGTACGGTGAGTTATTCATGATCACTCCACGCGCGATCGATAGGGTCTGATACAACGGGTGGTACTCGAAGACGGTAACCATCCATGGCCAGTGGCTCAACAGGCGTTCGGCGCTAAAAAGCACACCCGAGGTATAGAACAAGACTCGGCCAACGAGCGGCAGAATGTTAGTGAAGTCTCGAACGTGCACCGTGATGCGGGCACATATTAAGGCGACGCCCATGTTGAAGACCGTAAACAAAGCAATCAACGGAATGATTATGAACCAGGACCACTTGGGTGTGGTCCCGAGAATCATCGCATAGATGAACATGACCGCAACCATAGGCATCAAAGTCAGAAAATTCTGCGTCACCTGAGCCACGGGCAGAGTCAGGCGCGGGAATGAGAGCGACTGTACCAGGGCCGTATTACCCGTAATGGACTTTGCCCCACCATTCATAGATGAGGTGAAAAACTCGAAGAGGAAGACGCCGATGACCACGAATACCGGAAAGTCATGTGGCTTATTAGCCCCCTGTAAGACACCAAAGATGAATCCATACATCAGCGCATTCAGGGTAGGCTTCAGTACAACCCAAACCATGCCCAGACGGTTGCGCTGGTTCTGCGACTGTACGCGAGCCTTGGCAAGTTCATAGATAAACTCGCGACGCTCCCACGTCTGCTTCAGATAATTACCGAGTGTGGGTCGTGCACCGACGCGGTGCAGGCCTCTACTCTCGGCCTCCTCTGCAATTGTCATACGTGAATTTGTCCTCTTATCGACTGCTCGCTACTGCGGGTATTCGCAAGCACAGATGTTCAAAGTCTAATAGATCGAGGTGGCACGACTGCTTATGCACGCCGCAAACACTTCGATTCGGCACCCAGTACGCGACGAACGTCACTCGGCTGGTGGGTGTGCCTTCAAATATTCGCCCATAGTGTCGGTCTGCAACGCTTCGGAAATCTGCGCGACCGCTAGTTCGCTGGCTAGTTCAATGGACTGCCCGTCTGGCGAGGTTGAACTACCGGCGGTTGGAATCGTGAACATGGCCATATGCTCTGGATCGACCGCTGAGAGTTGCTGTCCCAACCCGACCAAAGTGGCGGCATCGAAATCCTCGTCAAGTGTCAGATATGGCGCCACCTTATCGACAATTTCATAGAGCTTGACCGGATTCGTCAACGTCTCGCGGGATAGCAACTGGCTCGCTGCGCTTGCTATGAACTTTCTCTGGTTCTTCACACGTTGATAGTCACCGTCAATGAATGACTTGCGCTCACGCACGAAGCGTAGCGCACGGTCGCCTTCGAGCGTGATCTCACCTTCAGGGTAGAAATAGTCCGTGTCATTGGCCGTGAAGGCAATCTCATTATCGACTTTAATTCCACCGAGGGCCGTCGAAAGTTCGCGGAAGCCTTCGAAGTCAATCATCGCGACGTGATCGATTTTGGTATCGAACATTCCCTCTAGCGTCTGCATCAGAAGCGGGACACCGCCGAAGGAAATCGCGGAGTTCAACTTGTTCATCCCGTGCCCGGGAATCTCAACCCAAAGATCTCGAACCACTGACATGACGTAAACCTGGCTACGATCTTCGGGAATATGCACCAGCATCATCGAGTCGCTTCGTTGACCAGCAGGACCCTTGAGAGAGTCCGCGCCGTTGTCGGCCTCGTCGCTATGATCGACGCCGAGCATGAGGATGTTCATAGACCCATCGTCCGGATCCTTCACGGGGCGATTCTCTTGTTGTTCCTTGGAGAAATCCAAGGCTACGGTGTTCGACTTGCGACTGAAATTGCTACTTAGAGACCAGACGTAAGCCCCAGCCGCCACACCTGCGATCAGTACGACCGCGACAATCGACAGAATGATGGACCGAACACGACGTTTACGTTTGCGTTCGGCCCCAAACTGTGCGCTACGCGAGGTGAAGACCTCGGTATTCTGATTATTCAAGTTGTTCCCCAATACCTTACGCACGCACACGTGCGCCGCCGGCCAACCTACGTGAGCTTGGCTGGTGATTACTACCCGGGTGGGGTCCGCTCACCCGGAGCTCCAGGTGAGCGGACCTGACACTGACCTAGTCGAGAGTCTTAGCGTACTCCTTGACCCAGGTTTTGAAGTCTTCCCCAAGATCTTCATGTTCCGCGGCTAGCACCACGTTAGCCTGCAGGTAGCTGAGCTTGTCACCGGTATCGTATCGGCGCCCACGGAAAACCACGGCGTGCACTCCAGCGCCCTCGCCTTCGGCGGAGGCTAGCTCTTCAAGTGCATCGGTAAGCTGGATTTCGTTACCGCGCCCCGGCTTAGTTTGCTCGAGTACGTCAAAGACGCGCGGATGCAGTAGGTAGCGTCCAATAATCGCGAGGTTACTCGGTGCTTCCTCAATGCTGGGCTTCTCGACTAGGTGATTGATTTTGACAAAGTCCTCACCCTCAACAGTCGAAACATCTGCGCAGCCGTAAGCACTAATCTGTTGCGGGTCAACTTCCATCAGTGCGATCACCGAACCGCCGGTTTTCTCCTGAACATCAATCATGATGGTGAGTAGCTCATCGCGAGCATCGATGAGGTCATCGCCGAGCAGAACGGCGAAAGGTTCGTTACCTACATGCTGTTTGGCACACAATACTGCGTGGCCAAGGCCCTTAGGGTCCCCCTGACGCACATAGTGAATATCCCCCAGGCCGGTAGCTTCGCGCACCAACGAAAGCTTCTTCTGGTCTCCCTTAGCTTCGAGAGCCATCTCGAGACCGGGCACGCGATCGAAGTGATCCTCTAGTGCGCGCTTGCTCCGGCCGGTGATCATCAGAACGTCATTCAGGCCAGCGTTTACCGCTTCGGATACCACGTACTGAATCGCGGGCCTATCCACCACAGGCAACATCTCTTTGGGCATTGCCTTGGTCGCAGGGAGGAAGCGCGTACCCAGACCCGCCGCCGGGATTACCGCTTTGGTCATGCGCTTTGCAGATGCCATAGGTGTAAAACCAACCGTTCAAATGTAGGGGACAATTAATATGATTTTAGGTCATTGACGTTCCATGCCAGCGCCTAATGAGCTTTCGATTGCCTTACTTCAACAATCGGCGCAGGACCGCCCTCGGGAAATATTCATCGACATCGCCACCCAAGGACTGGACCTCCTTCAATAGTGAAGACGATAAATGAGTAAACCGAGTGTCAGCTTGGAGGAACACCGTTTCGACTCCAGTTAGATGGCGATTCATCGTGGCCATTGGGATCTCGTAGGCGTAGTCGACGGTGCTACGTAGCCCCTTCACAATGGCCTCAGCGCCCTGATCCTTGCAGAAATCGGCCAGCAAGCCTTGGCCCATGGGCATGGCAACGACTCCTCGCAACCCACCTACCGTTTCTGTGACCATGGCCACACGTTCGTCTTCGCTGAAGCGGTACTTTTTGGAATGATTCGTCGAAACGGCCACAATCACCTCATCAAAGAGGCTCGCCGCTCGAGCAATAATCTCAAGATGGCCATTGTGGATAGGGTCAAAAGATCCTGGGCATACAGCTCTACGCATATGGCGAATCTACCAAGAAGTGAGCGTCAATCCCGGTTTACGACGTCGATCGTTTCGGCTGTGCCCAACTGGCCATATTCGCCCCGCCTTCGTTTTCGCACCCATAATGGATACATGACGCATAGCCCTGCTCCCTGGTATCGCGCCGCAACTGGTGCCAATCTGCTCAATGCTGCGGGTCAGCTCGGCGGAACGATCTTCGAAGAAATCACCACCCTGGCCACGGCACATCAGGCGGTGAACCTCGGCCAAGGATTCCCCGATACCGAAGGACCGGCAGAGATCCGCAGAATTGCGGTACAAGCTATCGAGCAGGGCGCTAATCAGTACGCGCCAGGTTCTGGGATCGCCCCGTTACGTGAAGCAATCGCGGCCCACCAACACCGTTTTTACGGCTATGTGCTCGACCCTGCCACTGAAGTGGTGGTCACCACCGGTGCAACCGAAGCTATTGCTGCGTCAATCCTCGCCTTCGTCGAACCAGGCGATGAGGTTGTCACCTTCGAACCGTATTATGACTCCTACGGGGCCATGATTTCCCTAGCAGGAGGCATTCACCGGACGGTTTCGTTACGCTATCCCAGCTTCACACCCGACCTCGACGAGCTTCGTGCCGCAGTCTCGGACCGCACGCGGCTGATCGTGCTGAACAATCCACATAATCCGACCGGTGCCGTCTTTGACCGTGAAGTTCTTGAAGTACTAGTTGAACTGGCGCATCGCCACGACTGCGTCATCGTGTCCGATGAGGTTTATGAGCATCTCACCTACGGCGTCGGCCATATTCCAATCGCCACGCTTCCAGGCGGTTTCGAACGCACCGTAACTATTTCCTCGGCAGGCAAATCCTTTTCATTCACCGGCTGGAAGGTCGGTTGGGCCACCGGCCCGGCGAACCTCATCGAGGCGGTACGCACGGTCAAGCAATTCCTGAGCTATTCCTCGGGCCCCGCGTTTCAGCCGGCGGTTGCGCAGGCTCTGGCCCTGCCAGACACTTTCTATACTCAGTTTGCCAACCAGTTGGGGCAACGCTGTGAAGAGTTAGCTGCCGGCCTTCAAGCCGCCGGCTTGCATGTCCTTCGGCCTCGCGGCACGTATTTCCTTGTCGCCGACGTCGCCGAGCTAGGATTTAGCGATGCCCAAGATTTGGCGCGGCGTCTGCCTCAAGAGGTCGGTGTCGCGGCGATTCCACTCTCCGTGTTCGTCCATGAAGAGAACCGTGGCCCCTACCGGTCGCTGTTGCGATTTGCTTTCTGCAAGCGCGAGGACGTTATCGCGGAAGCGGTGCACCGGTTACAGCGTTTGCCACAGCTGGTGACGCACTCATGAGCGTTTCACCGCCAAAACGATGGCTTTCCTTTGTACAGCAGCATGCCACCATCGAAGAAGACACCTATGTGGAGGGCGCTAAGATCCTATCCATCGGGGGCGCGGAGCAATCCCATGTGAATCTGCGCCATCCAGAGGAAGTTTTCTACGAATACCTGGCGCGTATTGCGAATCAAATATGTGTTTTGCGCGGACAACGCAGTGGCCTGAGGTTCTTACATCTGGGAGCTGGCGCGCTGACGTTAGCGCGGTGGGCCAGTGTGAGTTTGAGCGATTCAACGCATGTGGTGGTCGATATTGAACGCGAACTGGTTGATTTCGTCATGCGTTACATGCCCCTGCCTGCCGGGGCTGCAGTGCACAGCATTACCGCCGACGCCCGCGAAGTACTCCACGAACAGTTGGCCTCGGAGAAATTCGACGTCATTATCGTGGATATCTTCAGTGGGCCCGAGGCGCCCGAGCACCTTACGGTTCCGGAATATTACCGCGAGTTGGCGCAGAGCCTGACCCCGGATGGGTTGCTCTTTGTGAATATTGGGGATGACCCACCACTACGTTTCACCGATCGGCAGGTCGCCGCTGGGCGGTGCACCTTTGATTTCGTGATGCTGTCCTCTACCCCTGACATGTTTACCCGCCGCTACCCGGGCAACCTTGTCTTGATGGCCACGAACACGAGACCCGCGCCCGAGCTCATCGAGCTCTGCGAACAGTCCGGGCCTTTCCCGTCCGAGATCAGGCACTCAGTTGGTTTGGACCGGTTCGGCAAACCATAGTTGGGTTTCCCCATATTTCTTACTGGTGATCAGCTCCAGTCCCGCTGGCCAGTTAGGTTCGGGCGATCGGCTCGAGCGTTCCACCACGATTGTTGCCTCATGCTCCGCGATGCGGAGCACCCGTTCGAGCGTCGCATTCAGCTCGGCTTCGCCCATGGGGTAAGGCGGGTCGAGGAAGAACACGTCAAAGGTGCGCTTCGGGGTGTCGGCATGCTCGTCAAAATAGGAATCAAGGACGCTGTCCACCGATCCGCGCTGCACGCTGACCGTGGATGCACGTAGTGCGGAATTCACGAGCCCAGCATTCTGTTGGCACACGGCGATCGCCTTCGGTGCCTTCTCAACGAGCACCACACTGCGCGCACCCCGGCTAGCCGCTTCCAGGCCGAGAGCGCCCGATCCCGCATAGAGGTCGAGCACCCGCGCTTGGGCCAGCACATCCCAGCTTTCCAGCTTGGAAAATAGCGCTTCCTTGACCCGATCCGTGGTGGGTCGGGTTGCATCTCCGGGGACGGACTTGAGTACCGTTCCCCCAGCGACGCCGGCGACAATTCGACTCACTACGTAACTCCTCGTATGTATTGGTGCGGTTCTGCCTTCAGGGTCCGCTTAATTCTTGTCTAGGTAGGCTCTGGTGGCCTCGTCCAACCACGTGTCTGCGGCAACGCGCAGCAACGGGTACCGTTGCGGCCAACGACGATCACCGGCCAGTATCCCCACGTCGGCGCGGGCGCGCTCGATCAATTCACGGTCCTTGAGCACACTGAGTTCACGCAGTGCTGACTGCGAGCCCGACTGTTGGACACCGAGAATATTGCCCTCTCGGCGCTCGGCGAGGTCCGCCTCGGCCAGTTCGAATCCGTCCACGGTGGACTCGATGGCACGCAGCCGGGTCACCGAGGGGTGGTCGGCGTCCAGCCAGGTAGTCAGCAGGCAGGTACCCGGCAGTCCGCCACGACCCACACGACCGCGTAACTGATGCAACTGAGAGATACCGAAGCGTTCCGCGTCCATGATCACCATCAAGGTGGCGTTATGAACGTCGACGCCGACCTCAATCACGGTGGTAGAGATCAAGACATCGATATCTCCGGCGGCAAACTCGTCCATGACTTCCTGCTTGTCGGTACCGCCAAGTTGCGAATGCAGTACTTCGATCGTTACCCCGGTGAACTGTTCCATCGAGGTCATCAGCCCGTACATGGACTCAACACTCATTGGTTCGCCTGCCGAGGTTTCCGGCAACTCCACGAGAGCGGCCTGTTCCGTATTGGTTTCCGAAATGCGAGGACAGACGACATAGACCTGATGGCCCTTCGTCGCTTCCTCACGAACCAGTGAAAACAGGCGGTCGCGATAGGCCGGTAATTGCATGGGCACGATGTGCGTACGAATCGGGGCACGACCACCAGGCAATTGCCGAATGGTGGAGACTTCGAGGTCGCCGAACACCGTCATGGCCACGGTACGTGGAATGGGCGTAGCGGTCATGACGAGCGTGTGCGGAGTAGCCTGGCCGTTCTTTGCACGAAGAGCATCTCGTTGTTCAACGCCGAATCTATGCTGTTCGTCAATGACGACCAAGCCAAGATCGGCGAAATTCACGTGTTCGCTGAGCAGGGCGTGAGTCCCAATAATTAGCCCGGTTTGACCGCTGGCAATGCCCAGCAGGGCCTCGCGTCGCTGCGCCGTCTTGGCTGAACCCGTCAAGAGGGCCACACCGGTGCCTTCCCCTTCCCCGAACAGCCCCGGGTCGGCCAACGGGCCGAGCATGCGGCGGATGGTTTCGAAGTGCTGGGCGGCAAGGACCTCAGTCGGTGCCAGTAGGGCAGCCTGTCCCCCGGCATCAATCACCTGAAGGATGGCCCGCAAGGCCACCAAAGTTTTGCCGGAACCGACTTCACCCTGCAATAGCCGGTGCATGGGGCGATTCGAACTGAGATCGGCGGAGATTTCTTCGCCAACACGCCGCTGGTCGTCGGTGAGCGTAAAGGGCAGGCGTTGGTCAAACTTGCTGGCAAGCTCCCCCGTCACGGGTCGGCGCGCGCTGGCCGGCTGGGTACTCAGTAAGCGGCTTCGCTCGGCCAACGACAGTTGAAGGAGAAATGCCTCCTCGAAGGCAAACCGCTGCCGGGCTCGGTAAGCCTGCGGCAATTCTCGCGGCATGTGACGATCCCGGAACGCTGCAAAGCGTCTGGGGTATCCGTGAGAACTTAACAGTTCCGCGGGTAGAGGTTCAGGAACATCGGACTCGTCCAAGCGCTCAAAGAGTAATTGCACGAAGTCGCGAATCTTCTTGCTGGGCATCTTCGCTGTGGCCGGGTAGATCGGGATGGGACGCGGTTCAGCGTCCTCGGGATCCTCAAGAATCGCATAGTCGGGCTGGCTTAACTGAAGATGATCCTGATACCAGCCAACCTTGCCCGAGAACATCGCCACAGTTTCCGGCCGCAAATCATTGCGCGCCTGATAGCCGTTGAAGAAAGTCATCCGCAGTTCGTCACCGGCGTAGGAGAGTTCATCGCTGACGCTGACCTCCACAATGAAGCCGCGTCGCGAATGCATTTGGCGCTGAGACACGTTCACCACACGAGCCACGATGGTGACATGTTCACCCAGCGGAAGGTCGGAGATCTTGGTCAATTCACCAACATCGACGTAGCGCCGCGGAAAATGACCCAGTAGATCGGCAACCGTCTGGTAACCAAAAGCTTTTTCTAGTTCACGGGCGTTCCGAGTACCGAGTACGGCGTCCAGATCTTGCCCGAGCGCTGAGAGCTGCTCAGCTGGCATCGTGGTGGCACAGGTCGGTTACGGAAACATTCACCGGATCCCCCTGAGCACGAATGAGCTCGAGAGCCTGCTCCGAATCGGGCACATGTACGTGAATGCGCCACCGATAGACTTCTTCGGATACTTCATTGACCGGTGAGAGGATCACCGAGTCACCCACACTGTCGAGCTGTCCTCGCAGTGTGGCCGCTTTAAGAGCATCCAGGGTGATTGTGCACATCACCTCGACACCTTCATCGCCTTCGGCGTTCAAGTGCACACGGGCTGCCTGCACCCCATAGCCATGAAAAGCATCGTAGCCATGCAGATCGGCCTCGGTGCCACGGACCGCCGCACGCAATTCGTCAATCATGAGCAGCATGCCCACGGCCCCGGCGTCCACGACCCCAGCCTCACTCAAGCTCGGCAGTTCATTTTGTGTACCGTGTACAGCAATTTTGCCGGCCTGTGAGATTTGAGTGAGCAGCGTATCGACGGCTGCTTTGCTATCTGGGTCCTGTTTCAGGTGAGTGAGGTTCGTAGTCGCAGCTAAGGCGGCGGCATTGATCACCGAAAGCATGGTGCCCTCAACCGGCTCGCTCAGCGCCGACCAAGAGCGAACCTTGGCACGCTCAAGGCCCAACGCCAGCAACGGTGCGGTCAATCGTTCTTGCCCACGCAACGGCTCGGACAAGCCGCTGAGGAAAACCGCCAGCAATGTGCCCGAGTTTCCCCGAGCGGATTCCATGGCGGCACGTGCCGCGACTTCAAGGAATCCGCCCAGATCTTCGGTCTGTAATTCGCTGACCGCATCGTGACCGGCACGCACGGTGAGATACAGGTTACTTCCGGTGTCTCCATCAGCGACGGGAAAGACATTGATCGCGTTTAGCCGGTCGGAATGATTCGCCAAGCTCTCAACGCTGCGTGTCAACCACGTATGGAGGGCACGCACAGATGTATCGAGTTTGAGAGTCATTGGCGAAACAGTCCTTTGGTCAGTGCCTAGCGCGTCAGGTCGGTGGAATCCACAAACTCCTGCATTTTATCCTGTTGCAACGCTTCACCGAACTTTTCGATCACGGCCATGTCTGGAACCACGATCGACTGCTTGCCATCCGGCGAACGTCCCGGGCCCTTATTAGGCAGGGTGAAGAACTCCATGTCACCCGGGCGCACGCCAGTCATCTGCGAGGCCATCGAGGCAATTGCTCCGGCGTTGAGCGACTCATCGACGGCGATGTACGGCGCAAATTCATTGACCACGTTGGAGATGGTCACCGGATTGCTCAGGGTTTCCTTGGATATGATCTGACCCAGCATCGCCCGTACGAACAGTTGCTGGTTCTTCACACGCTGGTAGTCGCTTCCTGGGAAGGACTTACGCTCGCGGACAAAGGCAAGCGCCTGTTCCCCATCGAGGGTCTGCTCACCCTTCGGGAAATACATCCCGTTGGTAATCGACTGGCGGAAGGCGATCGGGTTGTTGACCGTAACCCCGCCCAGCGCATTGGTCAGTCCCTTGAAACCTTCGAAATCAATGGACGCAACATGGTCGATGCGCACGCCAAAGAGGTTTTCGAGGGTTTCCACAGCCTTGGGCACCCCGCCGCTGGCAAAGGCGCGGTTGATCTTCGCGGTGCCTACTCCCGGAATGTCCAACCATGTATCACGCATGATCGAGGTGACATAGACATTGGAATGATCTTTAGGGATGTGCACGAGCATCATGGTGTCCGAACGTCCACCATTGGGAAGCTCACCAAACTCGCCTTCTTCTTCATCGCCGTCGCGAGTGGCACGGGTGTCACTACCGAGCAACAGGATGTTCTTGGCGCCCTTGGACTCTTCCTTGACTTCCGGACGCGTTTCTTCGGCGGGGAAAACCTCTGCGATTTTCTGCGTCTTGGTGTCAAAGGTGCGCCCGATGTAAAACACGTAGGCGGCGGCGGCCAATGCAGCAATTAATACGAAGGCAATGACGCCAATAATGACCGCCTTGCCCTTGCCCTTCTTCTTGGAATTGCGAGGGCGAGTTTCGGTCGAACCAAACTCATCGAGAGACATATGCTACCTTTCACACTTCGAGCTCAACTCATCTTATCGGCACCAACGAGCGGTACGCTGTAAAAGTGTCCGATTTCAACTTGAAGCGTTCAGCATCACGCAATTTCACCCATGGAATTCACAAATCTAGGAAAACCCTGGGCGCCGTGCTTGCGGGCTCTATCCTGCTCAGCGGGTGTGCTCCTATTGCCTCGGTAGAACCGGCGGCTGATGCCGCGAACCCACTGTGTGCCGAGATGATGGTGGTTATGCCGCAGTTCATCGATGAATATGAACGGCGTACCACGAATTCACAGGCTACTTCGGCTTGGGGAGACCCGGCCAAAGTAATCTTGCGCTGTGGTGTGCCGGTGCCGCCTCCGACCACCGATCCGTGTGTCACCGTAAACGGGGTGGATTGGATTGCACGCGAAGGCGACGACGGGGTGTGGACTCTGACGACCTATGGACGCACCCCTGCGACCGAGGTAGTACTTAATCCACAAGAGATTCCTTCGAGCACGGTGCTGGCGACCTTAACTGATGCCGCCGCTAAGATTCCGGCACAGAAAAAGTGCCTGTCGGTGGACAAAGACGTTGAGCTGAAGAACTAATCGACCTATGCAATAAGGGACCGGCGGCACAGTTCATTGCACTGTGCCGCCGGTCCCTTCTTGCGTGCCTTAGCGTAGCCCGGTCTTCCGTTCCAGGGACAGTTCGATCAGTTCCTGAATCAGTTCGGGGTAGGCAACCCCGGTTTTAGCCCACATTTGGGGGTACATGCTCGAGGGGGTGAACCCGGGCATGGTGTTGATTTCGTTGATGATCCACTGCCCTTGTGGCGTGTAGAAGAAGTCCACACGTGACAGACCTTCGCCGTCGATGGCGTCGAAAGCACGCACCGCAAGCTCTCGAACCTCGTCGATGGCCGTTTCACTCAATTCCGCCGGGCACGAAACGTGGGCCGCAGCCCCATCGACATACTTCGCTTCGAAATCATAGAAACTATGCTCCGAGTCCGTCATGGCAATTTCGCCCGGGAAAGAGGCACGCGAAGGTTGTGTGCCACGCCCACCGAGGACTCCGCACTCAATTTCTCGGCCGGATATCCCCTGCTCCACGATGACCTTCGGGTCTTCGGCGCGAGCGATTTCGATCGCCGCGCGCAGGCCTTCGGCGGAGTCGACCTTGCTAATCCCGACCGAGGAGCCCGCGCGAGCAGGCTTCACGAAGAGTGGGAACTGCAAGGCAGCACACCGCAGCAGGCATTCGTCGCTATTTTGAGCCCACTGCTTGGCCGTAATAACCTCGTACGGGCCGACGGCGAAGCCGGCGCTTTCGAAGATGATCTTCATGAAGTGCTTGTCCATGCCGATCGCACTGGCAGCGATCCCAGAACCTACGTAGGGCACCCCGTTGAGTTCAAAGAATCCTTGGATTGTTCCATCTTCACCAAAGGGACCGTGCAATAGCGGGAACACGGCATCAATGGTGTGCAAGTTCTCGACTTTAGAGTCTGCCAGGGTCCGCAGTACCACTGCATCATTTTCACGGACCAGCTGTACCGGAGTGGTGACGGAGGAAATTTCCGGCAGTTTTCCACCAGTCAATGTCCAGTCCTGAGCGTCGGCCTCGATCAAGGTCCAATCCCCACTACGGGTGATACCGACGGGGACAACGTCGAAACGCTGACGGTCGATGGCCTTTAGTACGCCGGCGGCAGTCACGCAGGAGACCGAATGTTCGGAAGACTGCCCTCCGAAGAGGATCAGGATACGCGGCTTAGTCTCAGTCATCTAGTTGGATTCCCCTTCTGATTTCAGCTCGCGTGACAGCAAACGAGCCGCCATGTTCTCGACGCTCAGGCTGCCTTCAAGGACCATCACCACGGCCTCGGTAATAGGCATCTCTACCGAATGTGTTCGCGACAGGTCTAGGACGGCTCGAGCAGATTTGATGCCTTCGGCGGTCTGCGACATACGATCATTGACCTCGTTCAGGAACAGGCCCTGACCGAGCAAGCGTCCCGCGGTATTGTTGCGCGACAGCGAGGAGGAGCACGTCGCCACCAGGTCACCGAGCCCCGACAGACCCGATAGCGTTTCAAGGCGCCCTCCGAGGGCCAACACCAGGCGGGTCGTCTCCGCAAGCCCGCGGGTAATCACGGTGGATTTGGTGTTATCCCCCATGCCCATGCCATCGCACATGCCCACGGCGAGGGCGACAATATTCTTCACGATGCCGCCAAGTTCAACACCGAGAACATCATCATTGGTGTAAGGACGGAAATACGGAGCGGAGCACAGCTGAGCGATCCAGCTGGCGGTGTCTTCGTCGCTGCAAGCAACCACGGAGGCGGTCGGCTGCTCGCGGGCAATCTCCATGGCGAGGTTCGGTCCCGAAAGCACGGCGATGCGGTCCGCCGGTAGCTCGGTGACTTCGGTAATGACCTCGCTCATGCGCAGGTCGGTGCCGCGTTCGAGGCCCTTCATCAGGGAGAGAAGGACGACGTTTGGCTCCAAGAATTCAACAAAGCGTCCCAGTTCCTCGCGAAGCGACTGGGCAGGGATCGCGAGCACGACGAGGTCTGCGCCTTGCAACACCTCAGGTGCCGAAGACGAAGCGCTGATGTTCTGCGGAAGTTTGGTCTCCCGGAGGTAGCGAGAGTTCGTATGCCGGGTATTGATCTCGTCCGCAGCGTCATCACGGCGGGCCCAAATATGCACCGGAATTTCGTGCTGCCGTACCGCATCGGCCAATACCTTGGCGAAGGTGGTACCCCAACTTCCGGCACCCATTACTGCAATCTTTCGTGGCAGAGGTAGGCTCACGGCTCGTCCTTTGTTCAGTAGTGACTATTGGTCGGCAGAAGGTCCGGACTCGAAGCTACGTCCAGTGCTCGCTTGCCCATGGGCTACCGGATCCCAGCGTTCGGCCGGGGGTTCTTCCCCGCGCTGTTCGGCTTGGATCGCGGTGATGGCGTCCATAATACGATCGGTGGCTTCTTGGAGCACCTTTCGAGTCCGTGGACCCCCGCGCAGGTCATCGAGCTGAACCTCGGGTCCGACGGTGACATTCACCCGTTTGCGCGGGAAGAGGAACATCTTCTTCGAATAGCGCGGCAGTAGTTCTTGGTCACCCCAGTGCGACACCGGAACTACGGGTGCGCCGGTTTGCAGGGCCAAGCGAGCCGCCCCGGTCTTACCCACCATCGGCCAGAGGTTCGGGTCACGGGTTAGCGTGCCCTCAGGGTAAATGATGATTACGCCGCCAGCGTCGAGGACCTCTTTGGCTGCCTGCAACGAGCGTGCAGCGCCCGAGGAACTGCGGGCCACTGGAACCTGGCCGGAGGTTTTCATCACCCAACCGAGTACCGGTGGCTTGAACAGTGACTCCTTGGCCATCCAGCGTGGAATGTGGCCGTTGGAGTAGACCGCATGGCCAACGACGAGAGGGTCAATCTCCGTCAGATGATTCGGGCAGAGGATAAATCCGCCGGAGGGGAACTTGTCAAAGCCCTTCCAGGTGTGACCGATGAGGCCGTTCATAATGGGACGGACAATTCCGGCCATGACCGAAAACAGCACGCGTGTCTTGCGAGGCTCGCGGGATTTCGCATTGGGTGACATTACCGCTCGTTTCCCTTAAGCGCTCAGTTCGATGTTGGCGCCGAGAGCGGCCAACTTCTCCGTGAAGTGCTCATAACCACGGTTAATGATTTCAATCCCGGTGACCTTGCTGGTGCCTTCGGCGGCCAGGGCCGCAATCAGGTGCGAGAAGCCGCCGCGCAGATCGGGAACATCGATGTCGGCACCCTTGAGCTTGGCGGGGCCTACCACCACGGCCGAGTGCTTGAAGTTGCGCTGTCCGAAGCGGCAGGGGTTGGACCCGAGGCAATCGGTGTGGACCTGAACGGTGGATCCCATGCGCACGAGGGCATCGGTGAATCCGAAACGGTTCTCATAAACGGTTTCGTGAACGATGGAAACGCCGTTGGCCTGGGTCAAAGCAACGACCAAGGGCTGCTGCCAGTCGGTCATGAACCCGGGGTGTACGTCGGTTTCGAGCACCAGCGGGTTTAGCTCTCCCCCGGGATGGTAGAACCGGATGCCATTGGTCTTCACTTCGAACTCGCCACCGATCTGTCGATAGACGTGCAGGAAGGCGGTCAGGTCACGCTGCTGTGCATCCTGGACGAAAATGTCGCCCTTGGTAACCAGCGCGGCCGAAGCCCACGAGGCGGCCTCGTTACGGTCCGGCAGTGCCTTGTGGTCGTAGCCGGTGAGCTTATCGACACCCTGGATGCGAATGATGCGGTCACGATGCACGGAGATGATTGCGCCCATCTTCTGTAGCAACGAAATCAGGTCGAGAATTTCCGGTTCGATGGCCGCGTTGCGCACCTCGGTAACGCCCTTGGCGCGAACGGCCGAGAGGAGGACCTGTTCGGTGGTTCCCACCGACGGGTACTGCAATTCCAGCTTGGCGCCCTGCAGGCCGTTCGGGGCGAGTAGGCGGATACCGGTATCGTCCTTGATCACGGTGGCGCCGAACTCGCGCAACACCTCAAGGTGGAAGTCAATTGGCCTGTCGCCAATGCGGCAGCCACCCAGATCGGGAATGAATGCTTCACCGATGGAATGGATCAGCGGGCCGCAGAGCAGGATCGGGATACGCGAGTCCCCCGCGTGAGCGTCAATAGCCTGATTTGAAGCCGTCTTAGCGTTCACCGGGTCCATGGTCAGATCCCCCGAGTCGGGGTCCTGAGTCACGGAGACACCGTGCAGTTCGAGCAAGCTACGAACAACGGCGACGTCCTTGATTTCCGGCACATTGCGCAACACCGAAGGACTGTTGCCCAGCAGGGCTGCCACCATAGCCTTCGGAACCAAATTCTTGGCTCCACCGACTCGTACAGTGCCTACCAGCGGCACGCCGCCATGGATCGTCAGGATCTTACCCATGAATGAAAACCTCATCACGTAGTTCGTTTGAGCTTGCCTAGCCCCGATGACGGGCAAATGACGCAAGACTAAGTAAGTCTACCGTCCGGGACCAACAGCCCCCGCACCAGAAGTGGCGTGGCGCCATTTTGTGAGCAGCCTTTCAGCAAACTGATGCCATGCGGATTGCGCCGAGCATCGTTGCTTAAAAAGCGCAACGCACCGTGACCCCGTGGTTATTCCACCCGTGAGGTCCCGGTGCGTTGGTAGTGACGCGCTATGCGGTTTTCGCTGGCAGCGTCTTCGGCTTGAAACTTGGACGCTGCGATTCGTAGGCATCAATGGCATCTTCGTGCTGCAGGGTCAATCCAATATCGTCCAGACCCTCCATCAGACGCCACCGCGTGTAGTCATCGATTTGGAACGGCGCAGAAATCGACCCGCACTGCACGGTGCGCGATTCGAGGTCCACGGTGATCTGAGTTCCCGGATTGTTCTCCAGCTCCTTCCAGATCAGTTCGATGTCGCTCTGCGCTACTTCGGCGGCCACCAGACCTTGCTTGCCCGAGTTCCCACGGAAGATATCGGCGAAGCGGGAGGAAAGCACGGCCTTGAATCCATAATCCTTCAACGCCCAAACCGCGTGCTCGCGCGAGGAACCGGTACCGAAATCTGGGCCGGCAACCAAGACACTGCCGTGCTTGTAGGCTTCCTGGTTCAAGATGAAGTTTTCATCGCGGCGCCAGCCGGCGAACAGGGCGTCCTCAAATCCGGTACGGGTGATGCGCTTGAGGTAGACGGCCGGGATGATCTGGTCGGTGTCTACGTTGCTCGAACGCAGCGGAACACCAATACCGGTGTGGGTAATGATCTTTTCCATGAGGGTGTTCCTTCCTTAGACGGAGACCGGCACGTTGGCCAGGTCAGAGGGCGAGGACAGTGTGCCGCGAACGGCGGTTGCGGCGGCCACCAGTGGAGAGACCAGGTGGGTACGGCCGCCCTTGCCCTGGCGTCCCTCGAAGTTGCGGTTCGAGGTCGAGGCGCAGCGCTCCCCCTCGGCGAGCTGGTCCGGGTTCATCCCCAAGCACATCGAGCAGCCGGCAAAACGCCATTCCGCACCGAAGTCCTTGAAGATCTGGTCCAAGCCTTCGGCTTCGGCCTCAAGTCGCACTCGAGCCGAACCGGGAACCACAATCATGCGAACCTGGGGGTCCTTTTCCCGCCCCTTGATGATCTCGGCCGCCGCTCGCAGGTCTTCCATGCGGGAGTTGGTGCAGGAACCGAGGAAGACCGTATCGACGCGAATGTCTTTCATCTTGGTGCCGCCGGTCAAGCCCATGTAGTCCAGTGCGCGCGCGCAGGCCTGACGGTCGTTCTCGTCTTCGAAGTCTTCGGGACTCGGTACGTTGGAGGAGAGCGAAACACCCTGGCCCGGGTTGGTGCCCCAGGTTACGAAGGGCTCCAGCTCATCGGCGTCCAGGAAGACCTCCGCGTCGAAGGAAGCACCCTCGTCACTACGCAACGTCTTCCAGTACTCAACGGCGGCATCCCAGTCCTCACCCTCAGGTGCGTGCGGACGGCCCTTGACGTAGTTGAACGTAGTCTCATCGGGCGCGATCATTCCCGCACGGGCGCCGGCCTCAATGGACATGTTGCAGATGGTCATGCGTGCGTCCATGGACAACGAGCGAATCGCCGACCCACGGTATTCCAGCACGTAACCTTGTCCGCCACCGGTGCCGATCTTGGCAATGACGGCCAAAATAATGTCTTTGGAGGTCACACCGGGCTTCAACGTACCTTCGACGTTGATTGCCATGGTCTTGAAAGGCTTCAAGCTCAAGGACTGCGTAGCCATCACGTGCTCGACTTCCGAGGTGCCGATACCGAAGGCCAATGCACCGAAAGCGCCATGGGTGGAGGTGTGCGAGTCACCGCACACCACGGTCATCCCCGGCTGGGTCAGGCCCAGCTGAGGGCCAACCACGTGCACAATGCCTTGCTCTTTATCGCCCAGCGAATGCAACCGGACACCGAACTCCTTGCAGTTTTCACGCAAGGTGTTGATCTGGGTGCGACTGGTCAGATCCGCAATGGGCTTGTCGATATCTAAGGTCGGAGTGTTGTGATCCTCGGTCGCGATGGTCAGGTCCGGGCGACGCAATTTGCGGCCGGCCAAACGCAGTCCCTCGAAAGCCTGGGGCGAGGTGACTTCATGTAGCAGATGCAGGTCAATGTAGATCAGATCGGGCTGGCGCGCGGCGCCTTCCCCTTCACCACGGCGCACCACGTGGGCGTTCCAAACCTTCTCGGCCAGTGTCTGTGGCGACTGCTCGGCAGACATGCGACACACTCCTCAATTACAAGTATTTACAACACCTCAACCTTGACACTTAACGTAGTGACTTTTCCAGTATCTGGACTTGCATCTCAAATATTGAGACATGATACTGAAGCTATGACTACTAACAGCGGCGTCGGTGTCCTAGATAAGGCTGTAGCCATTATCAATGCACTGGAGAACGGTCCCACCACCTTGGCTCAGCTGGTCGAGATTACCGGAATCTCCCGCCCAACCGTGCATCGCATCGCGCAGTCCCTCGTCCACCACGGGCTCGTGGGTCGCGATATTCATAGTCGCTTTGAACTGGGCAGTCGTCTAGTGGAATTGGCCAGTGCCGCCGGTGAAGATCGTTTGGTCTCGGCAGCGGGCCCACTTTTGATCAAACTGCGAGATCTCACCGGTGAAAGCACGCAGGTTTTCCGCAAGCAGGGTGAGTTCCGCGTCTGCATCGCCAGCGCCGAACGCCCTGTCGGTCTGCGCGACACCATCCCGGTGGGGACACAACTATCCATGAAGGCTGGATCAGCAGCCCAGGTCCTCCTGGCGTGGGAAGACAATGACCGGCTCATCGAGGGGCTTCGGCACGCCCGCTTCACCCCGACGATCCTAGCTGGCGTTCGCCGCCGCGGCTGGGCCCAATCCCTTGGGGAACGCGAGCCCGGGGTGGCCTCGGTATCGGCTCCGGTTCGCGGTCAGTCCGGTCGCGTTATCGCCGCCCTGTCCATGTCAGGCCCGATCGAACGGCTAACCCGCCAGCCCGGCAAGATTCACCACGAAGCAGTGGTGCAGACCGCCAACGAACTCTCAGAACTGCTGCGCGCACAATCCGAAAAGTAGCGCCCCTCCGCCGAGAATCCTAGGCCTTGGGCGATCCACTCTCGAAGTGGTCGAAGCCTTTGCCATTGCTCAGGTTCACACCGTTGAGGCTCACGCAGGCTCGGCGACCTGCCGGGCGCATACCGCGCCCAATGACAACGAACTCTTCGGGTACCGCTTCGGCGCTGGCAAATGTTGCCAACAGCCCGAAATCCTCACCGCCGTAGAGCACCCAGTCCAGTGGGTCGTGCCCTAGTTGCTGTGCCTGATGAGCTAGGTTCGCGCACAAATCTTGAAGTGCCACGGAATCCAATTCGAAGCTGACTCCGCTGGCCTTGGCGAGACGACCCAGATCCCTGACCAGCCCATCAGAGACGTCCAACATGGCGGTGGCTCCCGCCAGAGCTGCCGCCGGCCCGGCGGTCAGTGGTGGCTGCGGTCGGCATTGCCCATCGACCAGACGGCGCATTCCTCGGGTCCACTGGCTGGGCGGTACGTCACCTTCAAGAATGCTCAGCCCACCCTGGGCGACACCCGCCCGCCCAGCTAAGGCGACAACATCGCCGGTGCGAGCCCCACTGCGAAGTACCTTGCCTTCGAGAGCTTCACCCAGAACGGTGGTGGTGACCGAAATCTGAGCCGAACGCCCAAGATCTCCACCTAGCATACTGACCTCGCTGGCACCGAACGCGTCGAGCGCTGCACGCATGCCACGGGCAATGTCTTCAACCCAAGACAACTTGGTATCGACCGGCATGGATAGCGAAGTTACCAAGCCGGTGGCCTTACCGCCCATGGCGTTGATATCCGAGAGATTCTGGGCCACCGATTTCCAGCCGATATCGAAAGCGCTGTGCCGGTAGCCGCTGGGCCACTTGAGCCGAAAGTCGTGGTCCTCGGTGATGGTGTCGGTGGAGACCAGGATCTCTCCCCCAGACACCTTCAAAGCTCCGGCATCGTCACCCGGGCCCAGCACCGGTTCCCCGGCAGCGAGCAAGGGTTGGATCCTACTGAGGATCCCTGCCTCGCCGAGATCGGCGACGGAAGGAGATTCGTCCGAAACGTTGCTTGACACAGAAATCTATTCGACCTTTCGCGCTGCTTCTCGCACAAGAGCCGCGTATTCGTTGTAAGTGGTGAGGTGTGCAGTGATGGGGGCTATCACCACTCGTTGAAGAACCAAGGCCACAGCCTTGTTGAGTCGGTTCAAAGCGGTTCGCTTCTTAATCTTAGCGACCAATCGGTGTAGAAGCCCCGTCAAAACGCCAAGAACGATTCCTAAGAGGACTCCGATTAACACCATGAGGGTCGGAATGGCGATGCCCTCGACCCGGGGCGTGGGTGGAAGCTCAAATTGGAAGTACCCAGCCAATGCCACGGCCCCGAGCCACAACGCACCGCCGAGCGCCACAACCAAAGACAACCACTGAATCACTTTAAAGACTGGCCACCACCATGACCCCTTATCGGCCCCCAAGGGAGTGCCCACGATACTTCGATCGATTTCGTCGTTCAAACGCTCCCGCGGTTCACGCAGGCTGGTCTGCGCGGCTTGTTGCCACTGCGGTGGAAGCTGACCTACCGAGGAGACCGTGTAGGCGTCGAGCGCATTATCGACAGTTGCCTGCTCCACCGGTGAAAGTTCAGGGCGGGACGACAATCGCAACTCGGACTCCGGCCCGGACTTCTGGACCTGTAAGGATTTCAACGGGTTGCGTTTGAATTTGACCATCCAGGAGAGCAGTGGCCACCCGGTATTGCGTGCGGCGTCCAACCGGTAGGAAGCAGCCAACGCATCCGCAATTTTCTCAGTACCGTGTGCTTGGGCTACCGTACGTTCGAGCACGTGCTGCTCTGCCGCCGGAACCGATGCCTGATGCGAAACGGTCAGGTGCTCATCAAGATCATGGACGAGTTGATCGACATCGACCCGTAGCCGGCGAATCGCCTGATCGTGTTGTGAAACCACCGAATTTATGCGGGTAGACAGTTCCTCGAGTCCTTCTCCCGTCGTGGCCGAGACCGCGAGAACTTCAACCCCGGAGAATCCCGTTGCCTCGAGAGTTTTGCGTAGCGAATCAAGCACCGCAGCCCGGTCGGCGGACGCCACCCGGTCGATCTGATTCAGAACGACAATCACGTTATTGCGTTGCGGCATCAGGCTATGCAGAAAATGCTCGTGGATCGAGGCATCGGCGTATTTCTGTGGGTCGAGCACCCAAATCATGAAATCCGCTTGTCCCGAGAGTCGGCGGACCATCTCATGATGGGATTCTTCGATTGAATCCATGTCTGGAAGATCCAAGAGGATCAGACCCGCATCTTGGCGAGCTTTGGTCTTGGCTAATGGTCCCTTGACCTTTGTAAGTTCCTGCCGCTCATTGACCTGTAGCCAGTCAAGTAGTTCCTGAGTTCCTTCGGCTTTATACACCGCGGCCAATGTGCGGGTAGTCGTGGGACGACGAGCCCCTGGCCGAGCTAGGTCGGTTCCGGTCAGGGCATTAAAGAGACTGGATTTGCCGCTACCGGTAGCCCCGAACAGGCCGATAACGGTGTGTTCTGCCGAGAGCTGCCGGCGTTGCTGTACACGTTCAAGCACCTCACCGGTGCGTTGTTGAATCTCGGACGGGAGGTAGTCGTAGCCCAGCTCGAGCGCGGCCGAAAGCCGGGACACTTGGTCGTGGAAGGCCTGGCGACGTTTCTGAGTTTTCATCTTAGTTATCACGGCTGAGACTTTCGATCAGGCTCTGATTGGCGGTGTTCACGGCACGCAGGAGCTCTCCCTGCTCGAGTGCTTCACAGCTCTCGAGATAAGGCGTGGCGAATTGATCAACCACCTCTGCGATTCGCGATTCGAGACTGGCGCGCGCCGTGGCAGCCATGCGGCGCACCGCTTCTTCCCCAAAAATGGCTTCTAACAGCTTCTGACCGACCACTGCTGACCCGCCGGCAATTCCAACTTCTAGTCCGGTGAGCCCGGCGGTGGAGGCGAAGACCACCACCATAAGCACCACGGCGACGCCGTTGACGCCGAAGGCGGCCAAGCGTGCAGTCTTTCGTTTTCCCGCACCTTCGGCGCGGATCATATCGAGGATGTCGCGCTGCCAGTTCCGCACCAGTTGAGTCGTTGCCTCGTCCAGGTCCTCAATGCGCCATCGATTCTGTGCTTCAGCGTTCAGTACACGGCCAAGCGCGGTCTGGCCCCACTGGCGTTCGGTGTCTCTGGCAGCCTCGCCAATCTCACGACTAATAATCGTGTGGATACCACTTTCGATCGCCTGCTCGACTTTCTGCGGGCTTTGCTCGCGACCGCTGAAGTAGGAGCCTACCTTGTCACGCAATCGGCCAATAAAGCCTTCTACGCCCCGGAAAAACTCACCGGTACCAACGAAATCTTGCCACCGGGTCAGAATTTCGCCGCGCAAGAGACTTCCATCTCCAGCGACCTGTAGTGAGCGCTCTCGGGCTCGGTCGAAATACTGTTGGGCCGTGTCGTGATGGGTTCGCAGTTCCTGTTCCTGGGCGGCCAGATCGTTCTGTATTTCATGCACTGTGGCGGTGAGCTTGGTAAGAACGCCGGCAAGGGTCTGCTGAGCAATGCGCTTACGCTCCTGAGCATCGCTGGCCAGATCCTCCAACTGCGTCCGCAGTTCCGTGACTTCGCCGCCGGGGAGGAATCCCTCGTCATCGAGGGGTTGCTCAAGGACAAGATGCAAGCGGGTTGGTCGCAGGTTGCGTTCAGTCAGTAACCGCTGCAGGTCCTCGCGCACTTCGGCTTCGGTACCAGGCGGCACACGATTGAGTACCACCGAAATCGTAATGTTGCGTTGCGCCGCCTCGTCTAAGGCACTCCAAGGCACTGCATCTGCATAGCGGCTGGCGGTGGTGACAAATAGCCACATGTCGGCGGCGGCCATGAGCTGCCCGGCTAGCTGCCGGTTCGCCGCCGAGACAGAATCTATATCGGGGGCATCGACCAGGGCCAACCCGGGGGTCATTGAGCGGTCGGTGACGATCTGAATGGATTGATTTCCGCCCGGGGCGACGGAATCTTGACTGACCGATCCGTAAAGTCTGGTGAGCCCGGGAAATACGCGTTGGTTTTCGAACCACACTTTGTCCTGTGGATGGCAGATAAGGACCGGGACGCGCGTGGTTGGCCGCACGGCACTGGAGATACTCACTCGTTGCCGGAGTAGAGAGTTGGCGATGGTGGATTTGCCTGCGCCAGTTGATCCGCCGAGTACCACCACTAACGGCGCATCAAGGCTGTCGATGCGTGGGCGCACATAATCCCCGACTTGGTCAGTGACCTGCTTGATAGTGCGCTTGAGCTCAACTGCGCTTGGGTCTTCACCTACGATGCGCACTCGGCCCAGCGCCGTCTCGAGCTCATCGACTGCTTGAAGCAGCCAGGTGGGCTCCGCCGGATGCTGTGATGTGTCCTTCGACTTCCCGCCAGTGACTTCCATAATCACCATCTTGCCTTATCGGATGGTAGGAAAGGGGCAACGTGGCAGAATCAAAAAATGGCCCAAGCCGAAGCTTGGACCATTCCAGTTGGTGACCCCAGCGGGATTCGAACCCGCGTTGCCGCCGTGAGAGGGCGGAGTACTAGGCCGCTATACGATGGGGCCGTATATATCCTGACGGATGCCTAAAGTGAGAAAATTTGGTGACCCCAGCGGGATTCGAACCCGCGTTGCCGCCGTGAGAGGGCGGAGTACTAGGCCGCTATACGATGGGGCCGTATGCCAAGATTTCTCTCGACTCACCAACCCGAAAGCTGGTGAAGCGCTGGGATACCAGGACTCGAACCTAGAATGACGGAACCAGAAACCGTTGTGTTGCCAATTACACCATATCCCACTGTGACTTGAAGCTATTCATAGTTTCCGAGTTATCACCGGATGCTATGCGCGCTTCAGCACGAGATAAAACTATACAGGCCAAGTTCGGCTCTTGCCAAATCGTGTCAAATGCTCATCTCGCGCACAAGGCTTTCGAGAGCTCTTCGAGGCCGCGAATGACCACACCGCAATGTCCGATATGGGTTCCGGCGCGATCGAGCAAGACCGCCCGCAGCCCGGCCGTTTGGGCTCCGACCACATCATTTATGGGATTGTCTCCAACATATAAGGTGGTCTGCGGAGTGCTCCCAAGTTGTCGGCACCCCTCGAGGAACGGTGCCGGATCTGGTTTCGGAGCCCCCGCGGTATCCGAACCCACGACCACGGCAAAGTCGGTGAGCCCGGAACGGAGCAACTTGTTGCGCTGATAACTTTCAACATTGTTACTGACGGCCCCGATTCTGAGGCCCAATGATGACAACACGTTCAGGTGCGCATGAACATCGGTGAATGGACGCCATTGAGACTGAACACGGGTTTCGTAATCGGTAGCCCAGCGCTCAAAGTCGGTACCGCTCGGCGCAGGTAAACCAGCCTGTCGATACGCTCGGTCGACCCGCACTTGACGCTGGCCGAGAAAGGTCAACTCTCCAGCCATATAGCGTTCGTAGGCTCCGGCGGCGTCATCGGCGAACTCCTCCGCGATCACCCTGAGCTGCTGCGGCGCGAGATGCGCACCAGCGTGCCCTAATGTGGCTATAAAGCCGTCGATGGCCGCCTGCCGCAGATCCACCAAAGTATCGTCAATATCAAAGAGGACACCCTCGATCTTCGGCGCCACGAGCGCATGTAGATCGAGGGTGTCTTTGAGAGTTTTCATCGAACGCGCGAAACCTCTAGCAGCCTTCGCCGAACCGACGCAGACGAGCCAGGCTCGAATCCTTGCCCAAGATCTCCATGGACTCGAACAACGGAGGGGAAACCCGCTTGCCGGAAACGGCTACTCGGGCCGGGCCGAAGGCCTGACGTGGCTTCAGCTCCAGCTCGTCAACGAGCTTGCCGCGCAATGCGTTCTGGATCGACTCTGCGGTCCACTCCTGCAGGGGTTCCAGTGCGTCAATCGAAGCCTGTACAACTTCTCCGAGATTCGCTGGCATACCCTTGAGTGCTTTGTCTTCGACCTCGATTTCCTCGTCGCCGCGGAAGAGGAATTCAAGCATGTCGGTAGCTTCACCCAACAGGGCAATACGCTCCTGCACCAACGGGGCGGCCGCGTCCAGGATTTCATTTTCCCGGTTGCTGAGCTGCTCCCCCACCAGGCCCGCGGCCTGCAGGTACGGAACCAGACGTTCACGGAAGTCTGCCGGTTCGAGCAATCGAACGTGCGTTCCGTTGATAGCCTCGGCCTTTTTCAGGTCGAAACGTGCTGGATTCGACAGCACATCCTTGACGTCAAAAGCTTCGACAAGCTGTTCCCGGCTGAAAATGTCCTCATCGGCGCTCAACGACCAACCCAACAGGGCCAAGTAGTTCAGCAGACCTTCCGGGATGAATCCACGGTCACGGTGCAGGAACAGGCTAGATTCCGGATCACGCTTGGAAAGCTTCTTGTTGCCCTGGCCCATGACGTACGGCAGATGCCCGAAGAGCGGCATGTACTTGGCCACACCAATGTCGTGAAGGAGGGCGTAGAGCACCACCTGACGCGGAGTAGAAGAAAGCAAGTCCTCGCCACGCAAGACGTGGGTCACACCCATCAACGCGTCATCCACCGGGTTGACCAGGGTGTAGAGCGGCTGACCGTTGGCACGCACCACGACGTAGTCCGGAATGCTGCCGGCCTTGAAGGTGATTTCGCCACGCACGAGGTCCGTGAAGGTGATGTCCTCGTCGGGCATCCGTACGCGCCATACCGGCTCACGGCCCTCGGCTTTGTAGGCGGCAATCTGCTCGTCGGTCAGGTCGCGATCAAAGTTGTCGTAACCCAGCTTCGGATCACGCCCGGCTGCACGGTGGCGAGCTTCCACTTCTTCCGGAGTGGAGTAGGACTCATAAATGTGCCCCTTGGCCTGGAGCTTGGCAATTACGTCTTGATAGATATCACTGCGCTGGGACTGACGGTACGGTTCATGCGGACCGCCTACGTTCACTCCCTCGTCCCAGGTGATTCCCAACCAATCCAGAGCGTCCAGCAACTGGTTGTAGCTTTCCTCGGAGTCGCGCTTCGCGTCGGTATCCTCGATACGGAAAATCATCTTGCCGCCGGTGTGGCGGGCGTATGCCCAGTTGAACAGGGCGGTGCGGATCAAGCCGACGTGCGGGGTGCCGGTCGGCGACGGGCAGAAGCGCACGCGCACCGGAGTCTGGTCGGTTACAACGGGAATCATCGATAGATCAGTCATGATGCTTTCATTCTATGCCTTAATTGCTAAGCGATCCTACGCGCCACCGAGGCCCCCACCTCCGTGGAGGTTGGGAGCCTCGGCAATACTGTCCTCGCAGGTCTGGGCGCGATATCCGTGTCTAGCGACGGAAAACGCTACGCAGGGTTCCGATCTGTTCGATCTCAATTTCCACAACGTCGCCCTCGGAGACGAGCCCAACGCCGGCCGGGGTTCCGGTCATGATCACGTCACCGGGCAACAACGTAAAGGCCTCGGAAGCCTTCGCCACCAAATCATTGACGGACCAGATCAGATCGCTGGTTGAGCCGTCCTGACGAACTTCCCCGTTGACCCGGCTGATGATTCCAAGATCATCTGGGTTATCCGGCGATGTTTCGATCCAAGGTCCCAGTGGGCAGGAACCGTCAAAGCCCTTGGCACGGCCCCACTGTGGGTCGGTGCGCTGAGCATCACGCGCAGTGAGGTCGTTGGCCACGGTGTATCCGAAGATAACCTCGGGAACTTTCTCGGCCGGAACATCCTTGCAAATTCGGCCGATCACCACGGCCAGCTCGCCTTCAAAAGATACCTCGTCCGAGAACGCTGGCAACGTGATCGGGTCCCCGTGCCCGACCACGGAGGTGTTGGGCTTGAGGAACATCAATGGCTCGGTCGGCACTTCGTTGCCGAGTTCCGCGGCATGTTCGCGGTAGGTTCGACCGAAACCGACTACCTTCGAGCGCGGGATAATTGGGGCCACCAACCGAACATCATCCAGTTCGTGGCTGGCACCGGTGGTCTTGATTCCTTGAAAAAAGGGATCCCCCGCCAGAACGTGAACTTTATCGTCTTCGACCACGCCATATAGCGGGTCTGAGTCAACTACGAATCGAGCAATGCGCATGCCTTCTAGCCTAGGCCATTTATTGCTAGTTTCGTTGCCGACGGGCCTCTACCGAGCACACCGTCGTTGCGTGAATGGCAATGGCGCCAAGGATCAGGCTTGGATCCTTAGCGCCATTGCGTCTTTCGTGGCTTTTTAGGCCAGCTTTTCCAGCCACCCGTGACGGTCTTCGACGGTACCCAGCTGGATACCGAGCAATTCTTCACGGATAGACATGGTGACTTCACCAGCGGTGGCCTGCTCGTCTCCGATTAGCTCGTCACCGTTCTTCAGCAGACCGATCGGAGTGATCACGGCAGCAGTGCCGCAGGCAAAGACTTCGGCGATGTCACCGGAGGCAATGCCATCGCGCCACTCATCGAGCGTGATCTTCCGCTCTGTAACCGGCATGCCACGGTCCTTGGCCAGCTGGATGATCGACGAGCGAGTGACACCTTCGAGAATGGTTCCGGTAAGTGCCGGGGTCACCAAGCTTCCATCCTTCATGACGAAGAACACGTTCATTCCACCGAGCTCTTCAACGGCGTTGTCATTGAACTCATCGAGGAACAGAACCTGCTTGCAACCGTTGGCTTCCGCTTCCATCTGGGCTACCAGCGACGCGGCGTAGTTTCCACCGCACTTAGCGGAGCCGGTACCGCCACGCCCAGCACGCGCATAGTTTTTGGAAACCCAGATCGATACCGGCTTGAGCTCACCACCGAAGTAATTTCCGGCCGGCGAAGCAATCACGCGGTAGGAAACTTCGCGCGCCGAACGCACACCGAGGAAGGCTTCGGTCGCGATCATAAACGGACGCAGGTATAGGGCCTCTCCTTCGCCGGTGGGTACCCAGGCACGGTCGGCTTGCACGAGTCGACGTAGCGACTCTACGAAGGCCTCCTCATCCAGCTGCGGAAGCGCCAGACGCTTAGCCGAACGATTGAGACGGGCGGCGTTGGCGTGTGGGCGGAACGTCCACACGCTACCATCGGCGTGCTGGTAGGCCTTGAGTCCTTCGAAGATCTCCTGCCCGTAGTGCAGGACCGAAGCCGCAGGGTCCAACGCGATGGGGCCGTATGGCTCGATTCGAGCATCATGCCACGAACCACCGTTACCGTCGGCATTGGCGGTCCAGTCAATCACCGCCGTGTGATCGGTGAAGAAGTCCCCGAAGCCCGGGTTGGCCAAAACACGAGCGCGTTCCTGATCGCTCGCACGATTCGTTGAGAGATTTTCGGTGAATTCCATCTGCCTGTCGGACTTCCTTGCTCGATATACGAAAAACGGGTGCCCACCACAAAGGCGGGGCACCCGTCCGTGGATTAGCTCGACCACCTGCACTGATGGTCGAACTTTCTTTTAGCTTAGGCCAGCAACGCCACGATTGCATCGCCAATCTCGCTGGTGGTGCGCTGATCGGTCAATTCTTGGCGTGAAGTAATCTCCAATTCAACAGCATGCTCAACTCGCGCGGCTTCTTCGGTCAGGCCGAGGTGATCGAGCATTAATGCCGCCGAAAGGATAGCCGCGGTCGGGTCGGCTTTTTGCTGACCGGCGATATCCGGTGCCGAACCATGTACCGGTTCGAACATGGACGGGAAGGTTCGTTCCATATTGATGTTGCCACTAGCCGCCAGTCCGATACCACCGGTGATGGCTCCGGCCTGATCGGTGAGGATGTCGCCGAACAGATTGTCGGTGACGATCACGTCAAAGCGCGAGGGGTTGGTAGTCAAGAAGATCGTCGCGGCATCCACGTGCAGGTAGTCGTGGGTTACTTCCGGATACTCAGCGGCAACGGCCTCGACGGTGCGACGCCACAGGTGCCCGGCGTGAACCAGCACGTTGTGCTTATGTACCAGAGTCACGTGCTTACGTGCGCGCTTCGAGGCGCGGTCAAAAGCATCCCGTACGACTCGCTCCACTCCGTAGGCGGTGTTCACCGACACCTCGGTCGCGATCTCGTGAGCCGTGCCGGTACGGATGGCTCCGCCATTGCCGACATAGGGTCCTTCGGTGCCTTCGCGCACAACTAAGAAGTCGATCTCCCCTGGGTTGGCCAGTGGGCTTTCGATGCCGGGGTACAACTTCGAAGGTCGCAGATTCACGAAGTGATCCAAGGAGAAACGAAGCTTCAGCAACAGCTCTCGTTCGATCAGGCCGGAAGGGATGCGCGTGTCGCCTGGGGCAGCGCCCACGGCACCAAAGAGGATCGCGTCATGACCCTTGATTGCCTGAAGAGTTTCTTCGGTCAGGGTCTCCCCCGTCTCCAGCCAATGCTCCGCTCCGAGCTTGTACTCGGTGAAATCGATGCTGGTCTCACTCCCATTGGTGACAACCTGCAGCACCTTGACTGCCTCGGCAACGACTTCAGGACCAATCCCATCACCCGGGATCACTGCAACATTCACGACATTTCCCATGCCCTCAGTCTAGCGAACTACATCCAGCATTTGAGAAGGCATCTCAAATGCTGGACTAGTGTTTCCGTTGGTGACCTCACACACTCAGACCTGAGCATGAGGCGCAATTTGGCTCCGAGACGTAGGCTGGTGAAAGATTCCACCAGCAAGAGGTAGTCCACAGATTTGAATCGCTACAGCCCCCACCGCCGAATTGATCATTGGATCCGGACGCACCCCGGACGTGTTGATATCATCACCGGTTCATTGGTCACGCTCTTCTGTGTTCCCACGGGCATGGCCCTAGGATTCCAGTACCACACAACCTACGCATTTGGTCTCGCACTCATCAGCGTGGCTCAGACCGTACCCCTTATGGTTCGCCGCCGTTGGCCATGGGCCGCAACTCTGGTGATTGCGGCGGCACACATTCTGCAGCTGGGATTTGGTGGAGTGTTCCTGCCCTCCCAAATCTCCGTTCCCATCATGATCTACACCATGGCCGTTTTTGGTAAGCGCTGGCAATCTTTCGCGACCCTAGGATTAGGTATTCTCGGAGCCGTGCTGGCCACCGGGCTGATATTCTCGGCCGTGCCGCAAGGCCCGGGCCTCACCTTCGATTCACTGATCTCCTTCGTAGGACTATCGTTGGTGGTCCTCGTCTCGTGGACTTTCGGCGATCTCGCACGCACCAGACGGCTGGCCTATCAGTCACTGGCCGATCGCGCTAAACGACTCGAGCAGGAACGCCAGTACGAGCGAGACCTCGCTGCCTCCGATGAACGAAACCACATCGCACGCGAAATGCATGACATTGTGGCGCACTCACTGTCGGTGATCATCACTCAGGCCGATGGGGCGCGTTACGCGGCCGCTCAAGATCCGCAGATAGCCATAGACACTCTCAAGACCGTCTCCGATACGGGTCGCACCTCGCTTCGTGAAATGCGGCGCTTGCTCGGCGTCTTGCGCACCGATGAAGCCGCAGAGAATCGCCCCTTGCCGACTCTGAGCGATATCCCTGATTTGGTGGCCAGTTACGAAACCTCCGGCTTGTCCGTCAGTTCCTACTCCGAAGGCACGGCGCGACGCTCCCTGCCGGCTGGCGCCGAACTGACGGCCTATCGTTGCGTTCAGGAGTCGCTGACCAACGTGCTTAAGCACGCCGGTCCGAACGCTCACGCGAATGTCATCCTCAGCTGGCAATCGCGCGGACTATTGATCTCGGTCGAAGACAACGGACGGGGCGCCGGTGCCCTGACCCACGAAGGCACCGGACAAGGTCTGCGGGGCATGTGCGAACGTGTCGCCCTATACGATGGAACTGCCAGCGCCGGGCCAAAAACCGGTGGCGGATTCGCCGTGTCCGTATTTATCCCTTACTCCGAGGACTAATGCCCCATGACCACTAGCAACGAAATCAAAGTTGCGCTTGTCGACGATCAGCTCTTAGTACGCAGCGGCTTTCGCATGCTCATCAATTCACAGCAGGACATGACGGTCGTTGCCGAAGCCTCAAATGGACGTGAGGCTCTGGCCTCCACTGCACTGGGATCGGCCGATGTGATCCTCATGGATGTACGTATGCCAGAGATGGACGGTATCGAGACCACCACCCGTCTGTTGCAGGGCAAAGACCAAGAAGAGTCCCCGCGGGTGATCGTGTTAACCACCTTCGACATGGATGAGTACGCCCTGAACGCGATCCAGGCAGGTGCCAGCGGCTTCCTGCTCAAGGACGCTCCGCCCGAAGAACTGCTCGAGTCCATCCGGACCGTGAATAGAGGCGATGCGGTAATCGCTCCCTCAACCACCCGGCGATTGCTCGACCACATGGCGCCAATGTTGAAGCGCAACTCGCAGACGGACAATGAGCTCATGCAAACGGTAGAAACGCTCACACGCCGTGAACGCGAAGTCTTCGAGCTCATCGCCCTTGGCCGCTCAAATCCCGAGATTGCCGGCGACCTCTTCTTGTCTGAGGCCACGGTCAAAACGCACGTGGGTCATATCCTCGCGAAGCTCGGAGCCCGTGACCGCGTACAGGCCGTTGTCATTGCCTACCAGGCTGGTGTGGTCAATCCCTAGTTGTGGTCCGCGCAAAAAGTATCGGGTGCTCGAACCTTGGTTCGAGCACCCGATACTTTTAGGCTAAATGACTAGGCGTTCGCCTTTTCCTCTTCATAACGAGGGAACACCGGAGCTGGCGCCGGGAGCTCAGTCCCGGGCTGAAGTGCCTTGGTGTAGTTCTCGAAGGAGCGCGCCGAGCCTTCCCCCACAGCCAAGAGATCAAGCATGGCAGTGGTAGCCTGCGGCAACACTGGTTGCAGCAATAGCGCCACCTGTCGCACCACTTCAATGGTCACGTACAGCACAGTCGCCATGCGCTGCGGGTCGGTCTTCTTCAGCTTCCACGGCTCTTGCTCGGCGAAGTAGGCATTGGTGTCGCCCAAGACCTGCCAGATGCTCTCAAGACCACGGCTGAACTCCTGGCGTTCATAGGCCGCACGGTTGGAGTCCAGCAGGCCGGCAGCGGCATCCAGAATCTCTCGGTCAGCCTCGGTAAGTTCCTGCGGCGTGGGAACGACTCCCCCGCAATTCTTGGCCACCATCGACAGCGAACGCTGCGCGAGATTGCCGAAGTTGTTGGCCAAGTCGCCGTTGATGCGAGCAACAATGGTCTCGTGGTTGTAACTGCCATCGGCGCCGAAAGGCACTTCGCGCAAGAAGAAGTAGCGAATCTGGTCCAGACCATAACGGTTCGCGAACTCATCCGGGGAAACGGTATTGCCCAGAGACTTGGACATCTTGACACCGTTGTTGTGCAAGAACCCGTGGATCACGACACGGCGCGGTAGCGGAAGCTTGGCCGACATCAAGAAGGCTGGCCAGTAGATGGCATGGAACCGCGAAATATCCTTGCCGATCACGTGTACGTCCGCCGGCCAATACTTCTTGAACGACTCAGATTCCACGTCCGGGAAGCCAGCACCTGTTAAATAGTTGGTCAGCGCGTCGACCCACACGTACATAACGTGTTTTTCATTGCCGGGTACCGGAATTCCCCAGTCAAAGGTGGTGCGCGAAATCGACAGGTCATTGAGCCCGCCCTCGACGAAGCGAATAACTTCGTTGAAGCGTGAACGCGGTGCGCCGAATTCAGGGTTCTCCGCATAGAAGCTCAATAGCTTGTCCTGGTACTTCGACAGGCGGAAGAAGTAGGACTCCTCCTCCGTCCAAGTGACTTCGGTGTCGGTCTCGGTGGAGTAGCGAACCCCATCTTCGCGTACCTCGGTCTGCTCCTCGGTGTAGAACGCCTCATCACGTACCGAGTACCAGCCAGCGTACTTATCTAAGTAGATGTCACCGCTGGCTTCCATGCGGCGCCAGAGTTCCTGCGCGGCCGCGTGATGATCGGCATCGGTCGTGCGGATGAAGCGATCATAGCTAGTGCCCAGCTCATCGTTCATGGCCTGGAACGCATCCGAGTTACGCTGCGCGAGCTGAGCGGGTGTGATCCCCTCTTTCTCGGCCGTCTGCATCATCTTCTGCCCATGCTCATCGGTGCCGGTCATGAAAAAGACGTCATAACCGTCCAGTCGCTTGAATCGAGCCATGGCGTCGGTGGCGACGACTTCGTAGGCATGCCCGATATGCGGAGTGCCATTTGGGTAGGAGATCGCAGTGGTGATGTAGAAAGAGTTTTCGTCTGAGGTCACGATGTCAAATTTACCTTAGTTGTCTTCGAGTAATTCGGCTCCGGAGCTGGCCGCCTCATGTGAGACGATCAAGCTGGTTCCAGAACGAACTACGCAGAATCCTACGGATCTGCTGCTGGTCCGTCTTCCATTCTCCCAGAACTTGCGCGCAATCCTTAAGCAGCGTGCGATCGATTTCCGGCGGCAGGGTTGGTCGGTCCGCAAGGATCTCAAGAAGCTCATTCTGTGTGGTGCTTGCAAGCCATGACTCCGCCACCTTTATGCCGATTTCTTCGGCCGTAACCTCTTCGCGATGCTCGTATGCCGCGGCACCCTGATAGCCGGCTCCAGAGCTTCCACTGGAATACACGACAGCCGCTGGCTCGCTCGAATCTACGACTTGAGGTGACTTCTTTTGAGCCATTACCGCAGGAGTTGGCGACTTAGGAGCAACCGGAGAAACAGTCGGTGCCTTCGAAATTTCCGAAGCCGACTCGGCATGTTTCTGATCCCACTCGACAACCCGTGTGAAGGCACTATCTAGGACAGCGTCCGGGATCTTCTCCACCGCATCTGCAGTCAGTGCGAGGTGCTCGGCGACCGATGCTACACCCAGGCGACCTTCCGGCTTACTGACGCCGAGGATGACCACCTTCATTCCCAAGTCCTGGGCCTCCTCCACCGCCTCGGCAAGGTCATCGTCACCCGAGATCAGGTAGGCAACAGAAGCAGCGCCAGTCCTTGCTACGCCGACGAGATCCAGAGCGAGCCTAAGGTCCACTCCTTTCTGCTCGCCGTTGTAAGAGATACGGCCTAACCGCACCTTCACACCCGGTAGAAGACCAATACGCTTGTGCTGCTCGGTAAACAGACCATCCTTAGATGCGTCATACCAGTAGACCCGTAAGTTATTTAAACCCGTATTTTTCTTCACGGCCTGAACGATGCCGTTAATCAGCGTTGAGTAGTGTGTAGTAAAAGTCGAACGCAGGGTCGTACCCGATACCCGGTGCCCGCCGACAGATAGAAGGAATCCTGCATCGATAAATATTGCCGTTTGGTTCACCATGATTCGATCCTACTGAGATCAGCGGTGGCCCGAACCCCGCGCAAGGATGATTCGATGACCCGAAAGCGGATCTCTATTGAGCGATACCTTCCGCCCAGCGAGAGAATCCCCGGAATCACGCGGACAATCTCGGGAAATCAGGCAGGGTTGGCGCCGATTCGAACTGAGCTAACGATTCTATAACTCTTCATGCGGGCCGACCTGAGATTAAAAACGAGACGGTCCCATGCACGTGGCATGGAACCGTCTCGTCAATAGCGAAGAACTAGATGCTTGCGGCCTGAATCAAGGATTCTTCATCAGGCAACTGAGAATCGAAGTCCTCGATTCGTTGCCCAACACCTAGCAGTTGAGCAATAGCGGCCACCGTACGCTCGGACGCCTTGCCATCACCGTAGGGATTCACGGCGTTGGCCATTGCCTTGTAGGCGGCTTCATTGTGTAGCAATTCGGTGACCGAATCGAAAATAACGTCCTCGGCGGTGCCGATCAACCGCACGGTTCCTGCTGCGACGGCCTCGGGACGCTCGGTATTTTCGCGCATGACAAGAACCGGCTTGCCCAAGCTCGGGGCCTCTTCCTGAACTCCACCGGAATCGGTCAATACCACCGAAGAAGCATTGATGATACGCGTGAATTCACCGTAGGCGAGCGGCTCGGTGAGCGTGATGTTTGGGCGTCCTTCAATCTCCGGCAGGAGAGCTTCGCGAACTGCGGGGTTGCGGTGCAATGGAAGAATGAACTCAACATCCGGCTCCGACTTCGAAAGGCGTGCCAGTGCACGACCGATTCCACGCATCGGCTCGCCCTGATTTTCGCGACGGTGAGTCGTAACCAGAACAATGCGCTTGCCCGATTGCACCAGGGCCTCAAGCTTGTCGTCGGTGAACGGTACGCGCTTTTCCACCACGGTGAGCAAGGCATCAATCACCGAGTTACCGGTGACTACGATGTCGTCGCCCCTAAAGGTTTCGCGCATCAGGTTGGAGCGACTCAAAGACGTCGGAGCCAAATGCAAGGAGCTTATTTGGCTCGTTAGCTTACGGTTTGCCTCTTCTGGGAAGGGAGAGAAAATATCGTAGCTACGCAATCCAGCTTCCGCATGAACCACCGGGATACCCCGGTAGAAGGCGGCGATGGCGCCTGCGGTCGAAGTGGTGGTATCGCCCTGAACCAGAACGGCGTCCGGCTTCTCTTTCTCGAAAATCTCGTCGAGACCGGTGATCGTCTTGGTGAGCAGACCGTTTAGGGTCTGTCGCGGCTGAATGACATCGAGGTCGTAGTCGGGAGTGATGTCGAAAAGCTCGTTCACCTGATCGAGCATTTCGCGGTGCTGACCAGTCACGGTCACCACGCACTCGAAACCTTCGGTTTCTTTCAACGCCTTAACGATCGGCGCTACCTTAATAGCCTCGGGTCGTGTGCCATAGATCGGCATGATCTTCTTCATGAGATGCTTCCTCTCGGACGACGCCTTAGCGCCACAGACCGCGGGTATCGATAACTTCCTTACCGGCCAGAGCGGTGGCCGGCACGGTCTTGAACTGGTCGTGGTCAACCAAGAGCGTCAGGACGCTTGCGTCAGCGAGGGCAGCATCGGTAGGAGTCAAGGTCAAGTTGCTGAGACCGTCCAAGGACTTCGGCAATGCCTCGACATGCGGCTCAACGGCGAGGAACTCCACGGAAGGATTCGCCTCAGCCAGCTTGCGCGCAATCGCGATCGACGGCGACTCGCGCATATCGTCAATGTTTGCCTTGAACGCCAGCCCCAGCAGCGCGACCTTACCGTTGAACTTGTCCGACTTGGTGGCTTCTTCCACCTTGCTAATCACCCAGTTCGGCTTAGCGTCGTTAGTCTCGCGGGCTTGACGGATAATCTGCGCCTGTTCAGGAACGGCCGACACGATGAACCACGGATCCACAGCGATGCAGTGGCCGCCCACACCGGGACCCGGCTGCAGGATATTCACGCGCGGGTGACGGTTAGCCAACTCGATGAGCTCCCAAACATCGATCCCCAACTTGTCGGAAATTACGGAGAGCTCGTTCGCAAAGGCGATGTTCACGTCACGGAAGGAGTTCTCGACCAGCTTTGCCATTTCGGCAGTTACAGCATCGGTGGTCAGGATGTCAGCTTCGCAGAAGGTTGCGTACAGCGCCTTGGCCTTCTCTGCTGCTTCCGGAGTAATACCGCCAACGATGCGATCGTTGGTAACCAGTTCTTCCATTACGTAACCTGGCAGCACACGCTCCGGGCAGTGGGCGATCAAGAGGCTTTCGGAGGTCAAATCCGGGCGCTTGGCAAGCAGGTAGTCGGCGAGGTGCTGAGTTGCGCCTGGAGGGGAGGTCGACTCGAGGATAACCAGCTCGCCACCCTTGAGTTTGGGAGCGATACCGTCGGCGGCAGCCTCAATGTAGGAAAGATCGGCGGTGTAGTCCTCGTTGAACGGAGTCGGTACGGCTACGATGTATGCCTCGGCCTCCGGAGTGTCAAAGCTAGCGCTCAGAGTCCCTTCAGCTACAGCCTTGGAAACAAATTCGCCAAGGGCTGGCTCAACGAATGGCACCTCGCCCTTATTAACAGCTTCGACCGTGCGCGGCGTTACGTCGACACCTTTGACGACAATTCCCTTTGAGGCCAGGATTGCTGCGGTCGGTAGACCGATGTAGCCCAGACCGATAACGGCAACTTCTTTAATGGTGTTCACGAACGTCGCTTTCTCTCAGGTGCAAGTAACGAGATACCTTGTCAGTGATCTCAAATGGTTCTATAACGTTTAGGTTACGAAAATAACCTCTCAAACCATACATCAAACTAAGCCTCAGTTCACGGAGATTCTCCAGTTACTTGATCGTAGATATCCGCAAGTTGTCGCGCGCCAGCTTCCCATGTTCGAGTCCTCAACACACCTTGTCGGCCTCGTTGCCCCATAGCAACCAGCAGATCAGGACGGTCGAACGCCCGTTGGATAGCGAGCGCCCACGCTCTCGCGTTTTCCGGAGCGACAAGGTGACCATTGTCACCCTCAACAATCAATTCTCGTAAAGCCGGCAGATCCGAGGCCAGTACAGGCACTCCACACGCCAACGCTTCGACAGGTTTCAATGGGGTAACAGCCCGAGTTACATCAAGGTCACGACGCGGAACCACGAATAAGTCGAGCGCCGCATGATACAAGTGAGCCCGGTCTCGAGGTACCCGACCCATGAATAGGCATTTCTCTTGCAAACCAAGCTCTCGCGTAAGCTCTCGAAGATTCTCCAGCTCGGTACCATCGCCGACTACCAACAGGCGCAATGTAGGGATAGCGTCCTTCAGCAGGTCAATCGCCCGTATGACAGTATCTAAGCCTTCATAGGGAACAATGCTACTAACCGTTCCGATGTAAAAACACTGCGGATCCAGTCCCACAGCCTGCCGAGCGGCCAACTTGGATATCGGAGCGTCCAAAAATTGCTCGCCCACGCCGTTAGGGAGAATTCCAATCCTGTCTTCTGCAACACCGGCTGATATTAGGTTCAGTTTCATTTGCTCACCCAAAGTTATTACGTAGTCAGCGCTCCTTGCCATCGCTGCTTCTCGCCGAGTGAACAAGCGATAACGCTCAGACTCTTTTGCTTCTACGTTCCTTGTCGAGGCCCACGTATCTGCTAATTGCCCGCGAACCTCATAGACCCACGGAAGGCCCAATGCCCTTGCGACCACCCTCACTGCAAGAGCGTTTGTATAATCCGTCGTCGTGTGAAGAACACTAGGCCGTTGGGCCATAGCCATTTTAAGAAGTTCCTCAGCCTGCTGTTGCATCCTGTCCTCCATTGCATAGCGCGCCGGGAACGGAAGTAGTCTCCTATAGGAAATGGAATCGACCTGATCAACGTCTCTCGCGAAGATCTGCCCAATGCTCACTGGATAGTGAACACGCGTAACGGGCACCGGCCTCCAGCCTGCACTGGCCAGTCCTTGCATAAGCGAATGTGTCCGTTGAGCATACCCGCTTCCAGTATGAGGTAATGAATTAGTTGCGAAGTACAACACTGTTCGAGAACTAATTGGGTCTGACGCTGAAACGCACCCATCACCGCGCAAAACAGGTTCACTTCCAGCGAGTACTTTTTGCTCGCTCAAATAGTGACTCTTCTGACGACTAGCCTCGCCGTCGAGAGTCCGTATCGCCTCGGTCAAGTCCCCCAACTGCCACGCCAAACGTGCCGAACGGCGAGCTACCGATCTAGATGGCGGCAAATAGTCAATTATCGCTCGCGCGAGCTCCCAACGCTTGAGCGCGATGCTTATGTCCGCAAGGAGTAAACCTGGCAATAACGATGCAGCAGGTCTTGCAAGCCATCTACCGACCACGACGTCCAACGAGTCAGACTTGTCATCCAGCAAACACGCCAATGCTGCTGCCGAAATGGAAAGTTTCTGGAGCCCGACCGGCACCCTCATTGAAGGTATACGCTTGAACGTCTTTACCTTTCGAGCAACTTGCAGCGAGAAATACATTGGATCATCGCGAAAGTTATCAATCGCCAGCCGAGAAATATTGATCATATTTCGCGACAGCTGCAAAAAATGCCGATTACTTATCATGAATCCCCAGACCTGGTTCCACTAGCTTCAATAATTCGGCCAAATAACGGTCGCCCAAAGACCTAAGTGAGGCATGATCTTCTACCCATTTGCGCCCACTGTCTGAAGTCTGCGTCAAAGAACGGTCAAGGTAGAGCTGCCAAAAATAAGTGCTCAAGGCCTTTCGATTCTGCGGTACAACTGACCCTGCATTCGCAGTCGAAATAATATCAGCAGCTTCACCTTTAACTAGCCCGGTAATATGCTGATTCAGATACATTAACTCATATAACTTTGACGGGATCGTGTGATCAAAACTTTTCCAATCCGGTCGCAAGGATACAAGGCAAGTGTCTGCCCACTCATAATTATCGAGTACGCTACGGCCATATACGGACGGACGAAAATCAACTGGAACCCCTAGGTCAGAAGCAAGACTTTTCAGGGCGTTTTCCTCAGTACCCCGCCCAACGATCCGCAGTTCAACGATGTCCGACATCTCAGAGATAGTCCGGATAACCATATCGAGTCCCTGACTACGTCCAAGATTGCCGAGATACAAAACCCGCAGACGTTGCCCTGCAACTCGCTTATCCGCCAGCTCAACTTCCTTTGTGGTGTCAACCCCGTTGTATATAACTGCCGTTGTACCCGATCGATCTGCCCCAAGTTTGACGGCTAGGCCTTTAGTCGTAGTCACCAACAAATCACAACGCCGAACAAGATACCGCAATACACCACTTATTAATGGCTCCAGCCAACCGAACCGGAGAACTTGAGAGTCCTTCAGGAGATCCGGCCAGGCATCGCGTAAATCAACCACGAAAGGAACCCGCCGTATCTTGCTAACGAAGAATCCAATGGCAAGGGTTGGTATGGCCGGGACTGTTGCAATCACCACTTCTGGCACAGGAGCTCGAAGTGCGGTCGGAAGGCTGCGGGCCGCATCAATAATATGCTTGAGCAACTTACCGACTAAGGTCCGGCTTGGCCTGACCGCTGGATAATTGCAAATGTCCACCCCGCATAACGGGGAGCTCACAGTCAGTTCAGCCTCTGCCGTTTCGTCTAATGGGCGCGGGGCGACCACAGTCACAGAATGTCCACGCTCTACAAACAAATTAGTAAAGGCAGACCACCTGCGTTGGGGCGGCGACAATTCCGGCCAGAACGAATGGGTCAACAGCATAATCCGCACCCGTTAACCACCCCCCAAGACTCGACCAACTTCACAGGTCGGTCAACACGTCAGAAAAATATGTGCTGATCATTTCTACCAAACCACTGAATTGTACCAGTTGCCAAAAGGTCGGCGTCGCTTAAATTCCAAGTGTGGGCAGCCCCATCCTTGGAGCGCATCTGCACGAAATTAAAGCGATCAGCGGAGTATATTAGCCCCCCACCATCAGCGACATCGCGCAGAAACTGTGTATCTTCACCTCTATTGCGCGCTCGGAACGGATTATTCCTAAAGACTTCCGCATGACCGAGGATAGTGGGACCCATCACAAGATCAGTAAATCGGTGCTCCCGTTCGCCAAAGCGAAGCAAAGTTGCATCAGAGGAACCGAGGTACATGTAGTGAGCTTGCTTTCCCACTATCGATGCACCACTGTACTTTAAAGCAGAAACTTGGTCGAATAAGTACAGCTCACCGTACAAGTCGTCATCATCCATTTTCGCAATAAAATCGCCATCACACGCTGATACGGCCAAATTGAGACAGTCGCCCAAAGTGGCCGATTCTCCAGCGCTAAAAACAACGAAATCATCCAAATCATAGCCGCGGGCGATTCTGTGCACATCTTCGAAGTCAATATCCATTTTGTGCAGCACTAGAACTAGCTGGACGTCTACATTCAGCTGCTTACTCGCAGTCGCGATAATGTGTTCAATCTGCCCAGGCCTAATCGTAGAAACTACAACGCTAATCCGAGCTCGTGATGGCATGGCCTCTCTTGACACACAGACCGATTCGACCATACCTATTTTCTCCAGCACCTCTAGAGCACGGTGCGAATATGTATGCTCGGACCAGATGCGCCTCTGACCCAGATGGACCGTTCGATCTCGAAGCTCGCTACTGCGAATCAGACTACGAATTGAGCTACGGGCCGTATCTAAGTCTGAAACTTCGATCACTTCATTAGCCGAGAAGAATTCTTCAATCGCCCGGCTCGGCGTCGAGACGACAGCCGCCCCGGATGCGGTGATCTCAAATATGCGTCTGGCACACATACTCGGCGAGTCAACAACAGAATTGACATTTAGAAAGACGCTGTAACCCTTGTAGGCTGAGAGCATTCTCTCGTAAGGTAGCGAACCTACCACATAAGAGTCGTACGGAGCAGGAAACTGATACTTAGCGTCACCCCCATACTGCCGCGAATAGATATCAAAGCTATATCTATATTTCTCGGCTAGAGAGGCTGCAGCAGCAAGAACAACGTCCATCTGCGCGCGACGCTCGGGGAACTTATGTGAAAAGTACATGCCGGCAAAGGCTACGTCTTTCCGTCCCTGAACCACTCTGCGCACGGGATTATGGAACGCTGGTTGAGCAGCAAAGCTTAGGCTGGCTACGTTATCGTGCCCAAGAGCGGATTTATATCTCGGGATCATCTCCGAATCGGAGGTGAAGACGAAGTCGAAAAGCTTGGCAGTCTCTAAAAAGTCCTCGAAATGCGGCGGGTCTTCCTTATTCCAGAACACCGTTGGAATTCCGCGTGATCGCATTTCCGAAACCAGCTCGACCAACGCAGGGCGAGGCGCACTTGGACCAGTTAAATGAAACTGCCAAACACTAGAATTGCCAGCCCAAGCCGACTCAACAAAAAGGAAATCAACGCGGGCTTCGTCTATCTCTTTACGCCAGTTAGAGGGCGTAATATAGATACACTCCCATTCGGGCCCCCACGCCTTAATGCTGAAATCGTCTAGAATCACCGCGACGCGAACATTAAAGACCTTATCTTTCTTATGCTGAAAGGATGCTGCTGGCAACGACAAGCCGGTTCGCGCTTCAATTTTGTCATTCGCACCCGTTGAATACTGGTTCGTACGATTTAGATACTTCTCACGACGTCGCCATTCAACGACTTGCTGAAAACCTCCATGGCGCAGGTGCCATACAGCCTTGCGCAGATTCGAAAAATTAATACTCATATCTGAGCATCACGTCCTTGAAAATTTTCTCGCTGAAGTTTTCAGTTCCGAGATTTTGCCGATCGGTCATTGGGCAACAGCCGACATAATTAATTGAGTCAAGTACTCCCTGGGCGGTGCAACATGCCCTTCCCCGAAACTCTCAATGACATACTTGAACCTGCTCCCGTTATGCCGACGCATGAAAGGAGTCCAATGACTTTCAACGTGCGTTAGATCTTGATCATTCTGTACGTAAATTACTGTATTACGCACATCATTGTCGTAGTGATCTACAAGATCCCAAACTATAGAAATAGAATTATCAATGGAGCTGCCATCAAATTCGGAATTCCATGCGGTGCGCAGATAGTTATCAACAGCCAGTTGGTTATACTCGGCAATTGAAGTCTGTGGGTTCACGGGAATAGCGATAGATTCAGGTATCTGAGACGAGTAAAAGAGACTGGCAAACCCGCCTCCGGACGCTCCAAAAAAGATGGTACGGCTCACTTCGCGCGAAAAACGTCGGAATATCGCGCTTAATACGAACTGCAAATCCGGCTGCAGGAGACTACCTGCATACCAGGCGAGCTTCAAGCTCGAATAGGCGTTAAGGGTAGGGTCTGATACGAACAATCGGTTCGCCTTAACCTCTTTCACCAGATTCCTGCCTAGGAAAACCGGAAGATTCTGCACTTTGGGACCGAGAGCAGCGTGAAACAAAACTATAGTAACATCCGCGCCTAGATCCTCGTAGTGAAAATCTATTGGAACGGCATTATGCTCAACCGTAAATCGTCCTTTTGGAAGACTTGGCGCGTTGAGTAGGGAAGACAGAGACTCAAATCGAGTCTCTGTAGCGGGTTCGAGTCTAATCGGCATTCGAGTATCCTAGTTGAGGCTTTTTGATCCATTTAGCAAATTGGCGACGTCAACCCAAGTCAGCTGAAGAACTCCGTCAGGTCAGGGTCTTTCCACGTGCTTTTCTCATAAAAACCAACTAGCTCACGAATAATCGATTTGGCTTCGTCTCGTTCATTTTCGGGGACGCGATCCAGCTTTTGGACGTACCAGCCTTTTACAAACGCCTCAAGTCGCCGAGAGTTGTAATGTTCAAGCAGGCCGACTTCCTTCAGCCACGCAGCTCGATCTTGCTCCAAAGGGAGATACTTGCGGTAGAATTTCGGACCGATTGTGTTCACGGTCGAATTAGACACCGCAGCGTAGTAAATATGAATGGGTGCATTGAGTACACCAATTCGGCTTGCGTAGTGGACCATTTGCTGAAAAAAGTAGGAGTCTTGTCCCACGGCTCCGACGGGTTGATAGATCCCGAGCGAACGAAGCCACGAGGTAGATGCCACGAGCGCTTGGATACTCATCGGGGTGAAGTTTATCTTTCGCAGGATGTCGTCGGGAACCATGTACAACCCGCTGGTCTCCGTTGGCAGGAGATGCTTGCGCAAGATCCGACAATTATTAATCAATTTGCGGCGGTCCGAATTTCTTACCATGTTACCGATTGCAAACTCAGCACCGGTGGAGCGCGCCAAATCCAATAAGCGAGCGAAACCATCCGAAGTCGCTTCATTATCGGGATCAAGATAGGTTATCCAAGGGGCCGATGCCATCTCTAGACCTTGGTTACGGGGTCTTGAAGCGCTACCGGAACCACCTACGGGGTTCAAATGGACAACTACGTTATCGAATTGACGCCCCAATTCTAGTACAGTGGCACGGGTGTCCGAGTCAGTTGACCCATCATCTATCAAAAGCACTTCCATATCAGCGAAAATGCTGCTACGCCGGAGTGACTCGAAGCACTTAAAGCGCAAGTGGCTTCCGTTGTTGTACACGGGAACAACAACACTAAGTTTATAATCGCGCCGGTGCGACTGCACCTCGATCGACGAAGCAGCGACCTCTTCAATTTCAAAGTCGTCGATTACGTAGGCATGTGAAGACGCCTGATTCGAATTTTCGCCCAGCCAAGTCAGACTGTAACCGGCAGGTCCAGAACTTTGCGAATAGTCATGTTGCTTATTCAAAGGAACAGAAGAGTCCGCCTTGCGGACCGTGCGAGAATCGACGAACTTAGTGGCATTCACTAGATCTTGAACATAGTTCCGGCCGTACGACAGTCCAGAATCAACATCAACAACAGCCGAAGCACCGGCTTGCTTTGCTTCCTCAATCGAGCTGAACACATTCAAAGAAGCTTCGGTAATCTGCTTCGACACGAATTCCTCGACATGTCGAGGTTGATCGCCGACTACTGCAATCTCGTGAGCCGGCCGGTTAGATGAGATCCCTACTACATCTAACATGTGACCAATTCGGTCGAAGTTGACGTGGTCGCGGTAGACATTCCGAAGGCCACGCATCTGCGTGTAATAGAGTGACCTCTCGTCGAAGCTTGTCAGAAACTCAACTACGTCAGAAGCGGCCTCTGGAATGAATACGTTTGGGAATTGATCATTAACTCCCGCATTATAATTTGAAATTACTGCGCACCCCATAGCCTGGAGCTCGACAACACGATTGGCGTACATCGACGAACTATCGACCACGGAATTAAGATTAATAACAAAATCACTGTGTCGATGCATGTTCAAAAGAAAATCATGCGGCACTGCGTCTTCGACATACGGCAAATACTGCTCTGGGTAAGAGTATCGAGGATTTCCCAGTTTCGAATTTCGATCGATAATTCGCAGGGTTCGGCCTGCATCGATTACACCATCGAATATCACCTCAGCGGCTAGGCGGCGCTCCTGATACTTATGATTATGCCATGATCCTGCGAACACAATGTCATCAATGCGGAATGAACGTGATCCCACAGGATTGTGGTGCTTGAAATCGACGCTAAAGGGAATTACGCTAACTTCTTTCGCGCCAGGGCATGAGGCTTTATACTTCTCGATCATCTCTACTGCAGAAGTAAAAATATAGTCGCAGTGCTCAGCAAGGCTCAAGAAAGTCGAATAATTAGGTGGATCTTCTTTTGAATAGAAGGCAGTAGGTATTCCCTGTGCCTTAAAATAGGGTATAACGTTATCTTCGATCAGCTTTCGCTTGGCTGACTTCTTTTGGGCTGCCTTGTCCCATTCGAGTGCTAGCCCGCGCCATGTTGAAGTTACTAACAACAAATCCGCTGACTGAGCGACTTCTTTATAGTTTGTAGGAGTAAGCGGAATTAAATTTCCAGCGCTCTCAAAGCTTTTGAACAAAAATTCATCAGCAATGATGGCGATTCTGGTCTGATTTTTAGGATACCAAAGCTGATTGGAGGTGGCGGACGGCCCGACCTTTTCAGAATAGAGTGATCTCGCGTCTGGCCTAAGCGACTGAAAATATGATTGACGCTGAACTCTATCCTCCGCCGAAGGAGCGGGAAGCAAAAAGGGGTGCTTACCGCGAAGGGCATCGAAGTGATACCGAGATTCAAAGAACTTTTTACGGTCAACTGAGTCATCGGGCTTAGCAGACAGCTCTGCGATTCTGCGTCGTAGAGTGCTCTTTCGCTTATTCAGACTATTCTTATCCACTTACTTACCCTTCTTCTTACTCTTGAGCTTCCAGTAGCCGAGCTGGATTTTCCCTAATTTAGATGAGCTTAAAGCCTCATAGCGTCGGAGCAAGTCGTTAGTTTCAAATTCTTGACTAGGCGACTTGGCTTTCTTGCCTTTACTAGTTGTGGCGACAGGCTTCTCACCACCACGCAGCTTCTCGATCTCTTCATCGCGGGATGCGAGAATGGTGAGAATCTTACTTTCTTTCTGATAGGCGGCCACCAGCTCAGATTTGAGCTCGTCTAGTTGCTCGTGCAACTCGCAAACTATTTTTGCATGATTCGCGATAATACTTTTATCGTCAGTATTCATGGTCTATCCTTCCCGCATTATTATTGGGTGATTTCCTCGTTAATTGCGCTAATTGTCGCTTCTTTATTCATTGGATTATGCCCAGATTCTTCATCATAATAATGATTGATCCGCAAAGACGAATGATTTGAAACGTACCGAATGTTTGTGAGTAGCGCATGAAGATGTATTGCAACATCAGCTCTACTCGCTGAATTTACGTAGTATTGAATTTTTGGCACGTAGGATCTCGACTTCATGAACCGGCCGACGTCGGTAACTATGTTCGAGTCATTCCGAATTTGCGAGAGAGTGGCTCCCTGAAAGCACGACTCGCGCACTCGATCAACCACTGACTTGTAGTATCGAGTCCAATCTACTTGCGGATTGTTCACGATGGCTGTGCTGCCTTTATCCAATGAGGCCATCGAAAGTGCTTGAAATCCGCCGGCAGAGCTCCCGAAATAAATTCGTCGTCTTGAGTCCTTCATTCCAAGGTAGTCTGAGATCGCTACTGCCAACGAATGCTGCTCATAGAGATACCGACCACCATCCCCTTGTGCCCACCCGATGCTCATTTCAGGGTCGTCCACAAGTGTCCTATCCGCAATGTTTATGCACGATCCATTGATCTCATCAGTCCAGCTGGAACGTTGTAGTATCGGTCCCGGTGCCTTGGACCGGTTCACTGCTCCGTTAAGCAGAAAAACAACTTTGGTTGCTTCAGGTTTAAAGTGGATCCTGACTCGCCACATTTTTCCCGCATGCAAGATATCTCCCGACACTTTTCGCTCTGCTTGAAGGTCCGAGCCGAATAATTCTTGAATAGCTGCAAACACGTCTGTGTGATCTGATTCCATCTCGGCTCTATTCTTCAGAATTCTCAATTGTCAGGTACGGATTATCCGTTCTAATTTTAGCGCCAGGCCTTGCCTGCCAAGAATCCAGTTGGATCTCAGTCCTACTGGCGGTGGCCCACGAGTTTGATGCACAATTTTTTAGCACCTCTAGCTCAATGACGATTTCATCGCCCTCTTTGAGAAAAGGTACATTAAGCACAAAAGGCTCGGACCAGTTTGCGATATCGTCGTGAGCTAGTAGTGTCCCGTTGCGGTTCACGTTTAAGCGGATATAACCTCGACCTCTAGGATTGTCGTATTTATTAAATAGACTCAGAGATAATCCTGTGTCACCGGTAATCACATATCTTTTAAGGAACTTTGTGCCCTTTAGGAGATACTTGACGGGTACTTGAAGTTCAGATTTGTCTTGTTCGTATTTTATCAGGTTAGAATTCGAGTTAACATGCGTATCGAGATAGTCAAAATTTGCGCTTTTCGCTTCTTTTGCAGAAACAGCTGATGGGCGCAAAGATTGCTCATAAAGGTTGTTCGTATCATTGACGCCATAAAAGTTCAATGCTGGCTCGGTTGTATTTATGAGATCAGTAAAGAACCTATTGTTGTTCTTAAAATCATCGCTGACGGAAATCGCTATATCAATGAGTGAACGAACATTGAAGGGAATAAAGGTATCGAAAGCGACGTCCGTTTCATTGAAAACCTCAGCCACCCATCGTCCCATCCGAATTTCCCAATAGTAGGCATCGAGTGCGGAGTAATCTTCATGAATCTGGCCATAATCTAGTCGTTCGACTGCTGCATTCGTCTCATCGATGGCACGGTCGAGTTCACCGGCGATTACGCGTTGCGTCCGGCTCGCAGTCAGCGACTTAGTTATCAGAGTAAACAGGCCGTCATACGGCGCATTTGGGTTGTAGTGCCGCGCGTAGTAGTTACGTGCTGTCTCAAGAAGATTTGCGCGTAAATGCATCCTCGAAATCGGAGAAATTTCCTTCATGTACAAGTCAAGGATCCATCTGCCGTGCTGACCAGCAGAATTAAGATCCATGGTGCTCAGTTCGGCGGGAGTATATGCCCGTTCGTTGCGTTTATGAAGTAAGGTGTGTTTCGAGGGGAATGTGGCAAGTATCTGCTCGACGATCACCCTGTCTTTGTCGAGCGATTTGCTCCACGCTGTGCCGGCCGTCGCGCTGGTTGTATATGTAAATGTATTGAGCTCGCTCCTTATGGATTTTGCCAATGCGTATGACACGCGACTGTCCAACCCGCCGGTAAGCGACATAGCAAGGGGATGCAAATTGGCGTATCCCTCGATCAAGGATCGCCATGTGGAGCTGAAAATTCTGAGTTTCTCTCCATAGGGAATCGACTTAAATCTGTTCGGTTCACTCAAGAAGAATCGAACTTGTTTACCACTCTCCAAATCGTAGTAATGATTAGGTATGAGTGCTTCGACGTCTTGAATATCAGTTTTGTCCCAAGCCAGGGCTAATGGAAGCTTCCCTAGCAAACATTCGCTCTTGGAACGTCTGTTCAGTTGAGTATGCATTGATAAGTGCGAGGAAACTATTCTCTTATTCTTATCAACATATACTGTCCGCATTCCATGCGCGTCATTATACACTCGAGTGCTTGATCGACTAGCGATTATTAATGCATAACGTCCAGAAAGATTATATAGAAACTCATGGAGATCATTGAGGTCTTCATTTGATCCGATAATACGGTCCAGAATATCTTGCGAATCAAATATAGGTTTCTGATCGATGGGGACATATCCAACATGTCCTACTAGAAAAAATCCGAAATCCTCTGTCAATCGAACAGCGACTTCTGCAGAAGCGTGATGAGCAAACATTCCGAAAGGAGTGGTATGCCTAGTGAAATGGCCGAATATCTCCGGCAGGACTTCATTCGCAGATGAGAATATAAAGCCCCGAGGGTAAAGCTCGATGTCAGTATTAGAAGCGGATTCTCTATCTATAGTCACAATACAGTCTCCACATCCAGCAGATGGCTTCGAGCCGCGTCCAAGCGTTGTTCGGCGAGTTGATACACACGATCATGTTATCAAATGACCTGCTAATCGCTCCCGGCCAAGAATGGGTAGCAAGCAAATTGCGCAGGTGCCTCGCAGTTGCAGCATATTATGACGGCAACAATTGCGAAGCACCTGCGCATTGGGACTACTAATCAGCCAAATTCACTTCGCGAGCCAAGCTCGCGCCAATCGCTGCGCCCACAACATCGAGCACGCCGTGAGGTAGAGCGCTATCGATGCTGATGACTGCCAGTGCCTCGGACTTCTTCTCATCCCGCGACACCTGCATACCTGCGATATTCACGCCCTGCTCCCCCAGGACGTTGCCGAGGCTACCGACCACGCCTGGTCGATCTGAATAACGCACGATGATCATGTGGTCAGTAATCGGAATTTCGATCTCATGCCCGTTCACGCCGACCAGCTTTTCGATCTGCTTAGGACCGGTCAGGGTGCCTGAAACTGCCAGCTGGGTACCCTCGTTGGTGGAGCCCTTAATCGTGAGCTGGTTACGGTACTCCGGCGAGTCAGAAGTCGTCACCAGTCGAGTGGCGACGCCACGCTGCTCCGCTAACACTGGCGCGTTGACGTAGGAGACCTGGTCGGACACTACGTCCATGAAGGCACCCTTCAAGGCGGAGAGTTCCAGCGCCTTGACGTCGAGTTCCGCAATTTCGCCGGCAACGACTACATCGATGCTGGTAAGCGACCCGGTGGACAGTGCATTGAAGATTCGTCCCAGCTTCTCGATGAGCGGGATGCCCGGACGAACGTTCTCGTCGATGACGCCACCAGCCACGTTTACGGCATCGGGAACAAGTTCACCAGCCAGGGCCAAACGAACAGATTTTGCAACCGATACGCCGGCCTTCTCCTGTGCTTCTTCAGTCGAAGCACCGAGGTGCGGGGTTACGGTGACATTCTCGAATTCGAAGAACGGTAGGTCCGTGCTCGGTTCCTTCACGAATACGTCGATGCCAGCACCGGCAATATCTTCGTTCTTCAGTGCCTCGTACAGTGCATCTTCGTCGACCAGACCACCGCGGGCGACGTTGATGACGAAGGCACTCTTCTTCATCTTGGTGAAAGCGTCTTTGCCGAGCATGCCAATAGTCTCAGGGGTCTTTGGCATGTGGATGGAAATGAAGTCGGCTTGCTCGAGGAGTTCGTCAAGCGTCACTAGGGTGACACCCAGCTGGGCGGCGCGCGCCGGAGTCACGTAAGGGTCGTAGGCGATAATATCCATGCCAAAGCCCTGAAGTCGGGCAGCAACAAGGGCACCAATGCGGCCAAGGCCAATGATGCCGGCCTTCTTTTCGTAAAGCTCTACGCCAGTAAATGCGCTACGCTTCCAGGCTCCGCCCTTGAGCGATTCGTTGGCGGCCGGGATCCGGCGTGCCAGTGAGAGCACGTGGCCGACGGTAAGCTCGGCCGCCGAAATGATGTTCGAGGTCGGCGCGTTCACAACCATGACGCCGGCCTGGGTGGCTGCTTTGATATCAACGTTGTCCAGGCCAACGCCGGCGCGGGCAATCACCTTGAGGTTTTTAGCGGCTGCAATGGCTTCGGCATCCACCTGGGTGGCCGAGCGCACCAGAATGGCATCTACATCGGCAATGGCGGACAGTAGTTGCTCTCGGTCGGCACCGTTGGTTTCACGGATTTCGAAATCGGGTCCCAGCGCGGCGATAGTTGCCGGCGAAAGCTGTTCGGCCAGAAGAACGATTGGCTTGTTATCAGACACGAGTGAGGCACCTTTTCAGTGAGAGAGGTCAACGTGGTTGAGCCACTTGTGTTGTGGCTTCGGTTCTTAGCCTAACCACAAAATTCCCGTGTTCATGCCGAAAAATCGCATATTACGCATAAAAACGGCCTCGCTTGTGAAAGTTTTCACTAATGCCGTACTGTGCTGTTATAGTTTGATCTGTGCGTGTGCTCAGCGGCCCGGGACTTCAGTAGGCACCAGCCGGTCGCACCATGGCTTTGAAGGTGTGCCACATGATGATGACATCGCCGAGCACCGACCAGTTCTCCACGTAGTAGAGATCTAATCGCACGCTCTCTTCCCAACTAAGGTCGCTGCGACCGTTCACCTGCCAGAGCCCGGTTAGGCCTGGACGAATCAATAGCCGTCGGAAGGTCCGATACTCGTAGGACTCCACTTCATTGCGTAGCGGCGGGCGCGGTCCAACGAGCGACATATCACCGCGCAACACATTGAAGATCTGCGGGAGCTCATCGAGCGAAAACTTTCGTAGGAACGTTCCTACCCGCGTTACTCGCGGATCTTGATGCAACTTGAAGAGCGGACCGGCGCCCTCGTTGAAGTTCTTGAGCTCGTCAAGACGCTGTTCCGCGTCAGCGACCATGGTTCGGAACTTGTACATCACGAAATCTTCGCCGGCCTTCCCCACTCGCCGTTGCGCGAAAATCACGGGGCCTGGAGAGTCCAGATACACCGCCACGGCTATGACTCCCAACAACGGACATAACACCACCAACGCAACGGTGGAAAGCACCACATCGATAAGTCTCTTGATCCACCAACGCGTACCGGTAAACGACGGAGGATCCACGTGAATTAACGGTAGCCCCTCCACCGGTCGCAACTTGATGCGCGGACCGGCCACGTTGGTCAGCGACGAGGCAAGTATGAGTTCGGTACCCGTAGTTTCCAGATCCCACCCGAGATTTTGCACCGCAGCACTCCCTGCTTGCAGGTGCCCGGCAACCATAACCGCATCCGCCCCGTGGGCTTCGATCAGGGAATCCAAATCATCAAAGTTGTAGGAGACAAACACACCGGGTAACTGCAACGAGGTCCCGGTGTCTTCCACGGCGGCCACCACCTCGTACACACTCGCTGACTTGTTTCTAATCTGACGCACCAGGTAGGAGATGTCGTTCGCCGCACCCACCACGACAACGCGTGAAAGCACGGCGCCTCGACGAGCTCTGAAGTGCAGGATTCGGCGCAAGAGCCACCGCTCGAGACAGATTGTCACCATCCCCGGGAGCACGCCTAACAGAACTAGTTGGGCCCGCAGTGGCTCCCCGATCGCTAGTACCGAGATCGCCACGAGCCCGGCGGTCAGCAAACTCGCCTCGAGCACCCGTTTATATTCGTCAGACCCGACCCCAAGAATTTGCGATTGCCGCGCACCTTTAAGCGAGAGCACCGCAATCCACAGCAGGGCCACCATCGCTACTGCCGCAAGGTGCGCCACCTTCGCATTTGCGATCGCCGTTCCACTGGCACCAACGAGCCACAAACAGATCACCAGTGCATCAAGAACGTAGATGAGTCGCACCCAGCGGCGCCTTCGTGTGCGGGCGGGTGCCGATACGGTTCGCCGCTCCGCCCGCGCCAACGATGTCCACGGCATAGACAGCGCCGTGACAGGACTTGATTGTGGTTCCCCAAAACCACTGACCATGAGCCGCACTCCCCCAGTGAATGAGCCATCATGGCGAGCCATTTCTTTCGGCAACGGACCTTGATTGCGAGTCTGATCCGTTCCCCGTTACACATGCCTCGCCCTCTTTGTTCTCAACTTAGGCAGGAACAAGCGACTATTCACGCGAGGTTTTTCCGTAATCTACCTGTCTTTAGGCAGGAGCCATACTGGTGGACTACTTACTTCTACTTGCTTCTACCGCTCCTGCTACCCGATGCTGCGGCACGTAGACCAACGAACTGTCCTAGTTCGCTACGTTCACCGAGTCCGAGCTTGGCAAAGGCCCGGTATAGGTGTCCTTCCACGGTGCGCACCGACAGGTTGAGCTCGGCTGCAATATGTCGGTTGCCTTCGCCGTTGGCCGCAAGAGAGGCGGTCTGTAGTTCGCGCTCGGATAGACCGTGTTCAGTAAGCGCCCGAGCGACTAAGACTGGCGCGTTTTTCCACGAAGACCTTGTGTAGAGCCATCGTCGCGCCCACACGCGATCGTCCTCGGTGGCGTCCTTCAAGAGCAGTATCGCGCTACACGCCACCACGGCAAGGCCCGCCATCTGTTCGTGGACCTGCTCCTTGAGTTTAGCCACCGCCTCCGGGCCACCGTTCTGGGCAGCGAACATGATCGCGGCCATGCCGCCAGGTACCCCGTCGCCCACCGGAGGCTCAAGCTTTGCTAAGGCCCCAATTTCGGTGTCCATTTCCTCCGCTGAAAGGGTCTCAAAATTGCAGTACACGCTCCAATGCCCCACAACCGCCATAGTCGGTAGAGCCTGCGTCCGAAGATGCTCGAGTTGCTCTCTGAGGGCTGCTGATTGTTTACGGTAAATAGCTAGGTCACCGAGTCGCGCGTACTCACGGTAAATCAGCGGCTCAGTGTCGAGAATGTCTTCAACTCTCAAGGCCAAGTCCCGCCAGTCATGGCGCCCCCGCAAGTGCGGCTGCCGCAGGAAGGCACTGATCACGCAGATACAGGCCAGCTGATGGGCATCCGCGGCCAGTGCGTCTAGTGCGGCGGCCGCCAGTCCGTCCACCGTACCGAGGAGATCTCCCTCATGTTCGAGAGCTCGTGCACGTTCGAGCCCCCGTAGGCCGGCTGCCATGCGTCCTAGGTCTTTGGCTCCTTCCAGATATCGAGACCGGGTTTCTTCGCTGGTGTCATGGCAAGAACCTTGCATTGTTTCGCGGATGAACAGCACCGCGGCCAAGCGTTGACGAACCGCGAGGTTCATAATCTCGCCTAGGCGAGCTTCCACGGCCTGAATTGCAGGGTGGAAGACCGACAGAAGCATCATCTCTAAACCCGCGACCGCGGCCAGAGCTAGAACATCACGCGGCGGGTTCGCCTCGAGAATCTGGGTCAGGGCGTGCGCTCGTGCGTGCGGGCTGATCTCCTCTGTCAGAGTCTCGAGCAGTTCGATGCGCAGGTTCATTGCTGCCCGGGCACGCTCACGATCGTGCCCGGCGATTCTCTGTAGGTTCTCCAGTGCACGCATACGTGGTCCGTCGGTGGCGCTACCAACCGTCAGCAAGAAGATCCACCGCTCGCACAATGCGTCGAGTTGACTGTCCTTCAGTGGTTGGGCGGCCAAGAGTTCGAGTCCGTGGAAAGCCTCGACATGCCGCCTGAGACCGGCGAGCGCTACGAGCCGTTCGAGCTCGCAATAGAAGTCTTCAGGTTCCCCAGCGCTTCTCTCTGTGAGCCCGAGTGCCCCTTGGTAATCACCATCATTATTCGCCAGCGCGGCAGCACCGGCGACACGCCGTATATCGGGTGTCTCGCCCACCGAAAGGGCCCACCAAATGGGTTGCCAGCGCCCCGAGTTTTCGAACTGAAGCTGCTCATTCCATGCGACATATAACCGGCGTGCGAGGGAGGGCGGCACCAGCCTCCGGACGGCGCCGACCACCCACTGTGAGCTGAGTTCAACAAATCCATCGGCGCCCTGCGTGAGTAGACCATTAAGCCCTTCCAGTATTAGGGCATCTGGCACCAGATGTGTCAGCTTTACACCCGGTACTCCCCCCGAGAGTGCGAGCGCCACGACCATATCAAGTGCCTCGGTGGAAAGCCCGCGCAGAGTTTCCCAGACTCTTCGATACATCTGAGCATCGTCCCAGAGCTCTTCAAGCCCCAAGAGGAGTCGGTCTGAGGTGACATGGTGCAACTCGTGGACGCGAATGAGTTCAATTACTAGTTCGACCAATTCGAGGAGGCCGCCGGTGGCCCGATAGACGGCGTGGATAGTCCCCGGGGTGGGTCGGTGCCCAAAGGCTGCGGCCAGCTCGGCTTCGATCTCTGCGAGGCTTAGTGCTCCGAGCACAAGTGTTGGCAAATTGCCTAATGCGCTGAGCGGTTCGAGGTTCTCTAACATGTTGATCGCATGTGAGGCGCATAGCGCCAGGTCCACGTGGCCGCCCTGTGTCAGTTGAGTAAGCACGTAAGCCGATTCCGCATCCAGATATTCTCCGTCTTCGATCAGTACGAGCACGCGTTGCTGGTTGGACTGCACGAGTCCTGCAACATAACTGCCGATCTGACGCAGGGCCGAAGCAAAGTCCGGGCCGGTGGGCTCCTGAGCAAGCAGGTGCTTAAAAGCGCCGAAGGGCTCTGTCCGGTCTTCGGGTTGACACCGAAGGCGGACTGCCTGCTTGTTTCCGCCCGCGGCGATATAAGCACCGTGTAACGCATCGGCAAATTGACTGGGGCCGGCACCAAATGGACAGACCACCCCGACGGCGTGAAGCTCCGACGAGCTCAGCAGCTTGAGGGCCGCCTGTACGTGATGTCCGGCGTGCTGCGTATGGTCGGGCTCCATGGGACTCAGGGCTCCTGTGCCCGAGCCGGCAACAACAGGTTGCGTAGCTCGCGCCGATTGCGGATGTTGAGCTTGGTATGAATTTGGTAGAGGTGTCCTTCGACCGTACGCACCGAAATGTTGCAGGACTGGGCGATCTGAGCATTGCGTAAACCGCTTGCGGCAAGCTCGGCGATCGCCAGTTCACGTGGGGTGAGCACCTTGCTCCATTGCTTTTCGGAGGCCACGGCACGAGGTGGTGAAGGATCCACTCCGGCGGCCACGGGTAAGAAGTGTCGTAGCCGTTCGGTTTGTTCCCCCATGATTTGGTGGACCCGGCGTCGTGTGGCGACGTCTGGGTGGGCCTCAGCGTGGAGCAAGAACTCGATTTGATACCGCTGACCTCGGCTTGCCAGTTTGGTGCGCAGAGCAAATCCGGCAGCAGTTATGCCAGTACTTTCGGCGACCGCCAGGTCTCTGAGATCGCGAATCAGCGAACTTTCGTCGCTGGCTGGCAATGCCGCGAATTCTTCAACGGTGACTTCCCGTCCCAGGGCGAGGAGAACTCCAAGTGACTCGGCAGCGCAGAACCCTAATCCGGTCTTGACGGCCCGGCGAGAAAGATCTTCGAGGATCTGCACGTGCTCCGGGTGCCTGCGATAACTCAGTACCACGGCTGCTAGTTGAGCCACGGACCAGCTATTGAGTGTAAGTTCCGTTGGCCGAGCCAGCTGCAGCAGTTCATCGATACTTGCCGGAGCTAGCCGTGTCTCGGGAGGCTCGGCTGCCAGCTGCAGGCAACGGGCCATCTGCGGGATCATTTCCTTGCGGTTGATCGCTTCCTGGACAGCCAACATGTGCGCGAGCTGCTGCGCACATTCCAGCCGGCCCAAACGCAAGGCTCTGATACAGGCGAAGTAGGTGACGAATGTTTCGGCGGCCGCATCGGCCTGCGGCGATCGAAGCGCGAGATTATCAACACGCTGCGCAGCTGCCCAGTCGTAGATCCGTACCGCAACTGCCTCGGCCAGAAAAATCATTGGTGAGAACAAGAGGCGGAACCGGTTATCATGGCGGCGTTCGGATAATCGCTGGATGTCCCTAACGGCGAAGGAAAGCAGTTTTCCTGCCTTGTGTTCGTATCCTTCATGGGCCCATCGGTGGGCGACGCAGAGAAGCGACATAAGTCGATGCGCCTCATGGCTCCAAGTTGTTGCCTCCAGCACAGCGCGTAGTGCATCGGCCGCGCCTGCTCGCACGTTGATTGCGGGCAGGAGTCCTTGGCGTATGGCGGCGTACCAGCCAAAGATCTGGTCCTGCTCGCGCCATGTGGAACGCTGGACATCGCTCAGGCCGTGTGGTTCGAGCGCGTCGTGGGACGTGACTTCATCCCACCGAGTCAGTCCAGCTGCGGCCGAGCGCAGGGCTAAGTCTGCCGCAAGGCGGACCTCTGCCGTTGCCGTGGCTAGCTGGGGCTGAAGATCGGTGAGCCGTTCGTATGCGGCCTCGTAACAGGCGGCGGCGATCTGCTCAACCGCCAACTCTACTTCGCCGGCTAGGCTCGCTTTGATTGCGAAGCCAGCGGGTACGATGCGGCCTGGCCCCTTGCGGCGTACCAGGTCCATAATCAGTAATCCGTCCAGAGCCTCGAGGTCACCGGGCGTTTGTAGTAACTCGCTGAGATAGATTCCACCCTGTCGCACGATGCGCTGAAACAAGCTCTTTTCGGCATCGGCGAGGGCCGACAGATCGGGTGCAGACGTTTGCGGGCAAAGCACCGGGGTCTTCAGCCCCCAGTACCCGTGCTGTTCGATTAGATGTCGCGCACGGATGTCGGCCCGTAACGCGCTGTCGAGAACATCGAGATCTCCCCTACTCACTGCCCAGTAGTGAGCACCTACCTCCGGAGTTCGCGGACCTTCCAGTCGTTCAGAGAGATACTGTTCCAGTTCGGTCCGGTTCAGTAGCGGCATATTGACCACGCGTAGCTCGCCGTGGCGTAGCAGATTATCCACGGCAGGTTCTAAGCCATCGCGCCGGTCCACGAAGAGGATCAGCGAGAGATGCCCGGTTTGGGCGAGCGTGGTCAGCAGTCTGCTGCTTCGTGGGTCGAGTGCTCTGGCGTTCTCGATCAGCACCGGAACGCGTTCATTTCCGTAGTGCTTGAGTTTTTGGCGGAGCACGTGAATGATTTCGGCATCACTGGCGTGCTCGGCTAACGGCTCTGTAGCCAGCAAAAAGAGTAAGGCCCCGAGATCAATATGCTGTGAGAAGCGACTGCAGGTAATACGTAGCAGTGGCCGATCGCCCACGAGGTGCGCGATGGCATCATGAGCCAAGGCTCGGTATCGCGAACCTGTGCCAGTGACGAGCACATAACCCCTGCCGGGCGCAGTTGGATCAAAGGATCCAATCGTTTCTTGAATCTTCCGGATAGCTGTTTGGCTCAGCGCACTGTCCCAGCGCTGTTCTGTATCGGTTCCAGCCGAAAAGTGCCCGGAGATATCCCCCAATATCGTCGTGCTATTCATCTTTCCCCCATGGCGCCCCAGCAACACGGAGTTGTTAGAACGTTTCCCCAAAAACGTCCAACTGCGGCGAGTGTCACCAGACTACCGCTATTCCAAGTCAAGTTCTACCATTCGCTAAATCCCATTCCGCGAATCAGCAAGGTTTTCTTCGATCGAGACCGCAGAAGACTCGCGGGCTCCAATATTTTTACTCAGCAAAGGAACAACGACATCCCACAGCGGCAAGAGGTCAACATGCTCTTGGCATAGCCCTTACGCCTCCGCACTTCATAACGATCGGCTGCGCATACAACCATCCATGCCGCGCGGTGGTGGTGATTATTTGTTGCGACCATTCGCTAAAATGCTTCCGCAGGCCCGATTTCATAAGGGCTGGGAGAATCAAATGACGCCTAGAATCAAATAATCCAGGTTTGATCACCGAGCACTACATCGGTCATTACGAAACCACCACTACAAACGCCCACAACTAGGACCGAACAGGTTTGAAGATGACCGTTGAATACGTATACACCACATGGAATTACGTTGACGACGCCCGTCGTATCGGACAATCCGGCCCCTCACACTTGAAGGTGTAACTGAAGTCTGAAGCCGCCTGTGGAGAATGGTGATCTGGCAATGCGGTTCGTCAACTTGCGAAGGGTGAGAGCTGATCCGTGAAGTGGTTCGAGGCGGTCGCCGATCTCTTCGGTGGGGCCGTGGGACGGGCCTGGCCCGTCGAAGTAGGCGAGCGCGTCCACGCCGCGCGTAGGGTTCGGTCGGGCTCGACCATCCGATGCCGGAGAATCGCTCGGTTGCATTCCAACCGCTGCTCATGCACCTCCAGACAGAAGGCATCAAAACGAGCGGTCATGGACCGGTCAGGGCGGACCTAGGTGGCCTCAGAGATGTCGAGCTCACCAGGTCGAAGTCATAGTCTCCTTCATCTTCGGGCGTCCTCGACCTTGACTAGGCCATCGATGTACCGCACGGATTACGTGCTCAACTGCGACTGCGAAAAGCCCCAATAACCCCTAGTTCGTGGGTCGGACCGCGTGCTACGTTTGGCCCATGAGTAGACCCAGTGAGATCCTCGGCACCGTGGTCGGCGCCAGCGAACGCGAGCAGCTTGATACGTTCCTGGACTACCTGCGCGACGCCGTCGTACGCAAGGCCCGCGGAGTGTCCGAGGAGGACGCCCGGAATAGCCCAGTGCCGACCGGCACGAACCTCGGAGGCCTGCTCAAACACCTGCGATGGGTGGAACTGGGCGCGTTCGCCCAGCAGATCGGCCAGGTCCCCGCCGACGAATTGCCTACGCCGCCATGGACCGAGGATGATCCGGAGGCCGACCTGCATCTGGACCCGAACGAGACGCTCGAGGAAGTCATCGACGACTACTTAGCGGCGTGCGCCCGCTCCCGCGAGATCGCCGTTCAACACAGCCTCGACTACGCACCGCCGGGCAGCGAGATGACGTTGCGGTGGGTATACCTGCACGTGATCCTGGAGACGGGCCGGCACGCAGGCCACGCGGACATTTTGCGTGAATTGATCGACGGCAGCGCCGGCGACTGACGGCTCGCGGCGCGTCTACGGGCCGTGTTCCAGCTTTCGGAGGGGACGTTGCACCAATATGCGAATGCTGAACCCCAACGCCGAGAGCCAGCACCCAAGCGGCTCGTGAGCCAAGCGCTACCTATGCGCTTCCAGCGCGAGATCACTTCCATCTCCGCCCTTGGGAATCATAACCTCCACCCGAAATCCCGCTGCGCACCCCGAGACAGCCAACTCCAGCCGGGAGACTACGGTCCCATTGCTAGCTCCTCCTCTTCATGGATTGGAGCTAGCTCGCCTTCGGACGAATACCGACCTTGCGAAACTGCACCGGAGCCCCTTCAGGCATCAGAGACAGTAGCGACACATAATCCGTGGTCAAGGGCTCGCGCAGAGCCACCGAGCCGATGTGCTCGCCATCTCGGCGGAGCACCAACCCTTTCTGGTTACTGTGTACCTCCAACTCCACCCACTGACCTGCCGACAAGGGCGCGCCCTGGGCGCCGAAGAGCCGACGCATGCCCGAGCTCGTGCAACACCACAGGGACAGTTCCCCCGCGGCGGAGAGCTGTAGATGATATCCGGTACGCTGGCTGTCTTCGAAGGCACGGTAAGGCTTATCGGTCGGCACGGCGAAAGCCACCCCGGCCACGGGGTTTCCTCCGGATAATGTCGGCCAGCGTAGCTGGCACCTAATGGATCCTAAGCTCTCGGAAGCTACGTGAAGCGAGCCGAGCGTATAGCTGTTTTTCCGCGCCGCCGGGAGCTCCACGGCGCCAATTTCCCGTCGGAATACCGGCTGGGCGGACCAGGACAGCGCATCGGGCAGGTCGCCGGCCGCACGTCGGCCCGAGGCGAAGTCGTCGCTACGAAGTCCGGAAGTTCTGGTCTTGCCCGGAGCGACGTACAGCAGATTCGAGCACATCATTCCGCGCACCCCTAGGGCTGCGAAGTGTTCGCGTTGCCAGCGGGTGTGGATCTCCCAGCAGATCACCGGTTTTCCGCTGTCCACGAGCGTTTTGACCTGCTCGTCACTGGCCGAGTCGTGAACACCGAGTAGGTCAAAGTCCTTGGCCAGCGTTCCGGCCAACTCAATGGTGTCCGGCGCAAAATATCCCCAGGTGGGGTAGCCTCGTTCGGCGGCCAGTTCACGACCAGCGGCAGTACTGTTCTGCTTCCACACGATGGCGTCCTTGGCCTGCGGCCACCGGTCTAATTCCTCAAGCAGTTGCGCGGCGTGGGCCCCGGTCTTGTCTTCGATAAACAGCACGCAGCGGCCTGCCAACTCTGTCATCACGGACTCGAGCCGCGGAATCGGCCGCAACGGCGTGGCCGGGCCAAGCCACTGGCGGGCATCGTTTCGCAGCCCTTGGAGCTCAGCAAAGGTAGTCTGTGCGATCAGCCGGTCTTCGCCGGTTAACCGCTCTAGATTCGCGTCATGATGGCAGACAAAGATCCCATCGCTGGTGCGGTGCACAGAAAGTTCCACCGCGATGGCCCCGTGCGCGGCGGCCTGCCGGTAGGAGTGCAACGTATGTTCGGTCCAGTTATCTCCCGAGCCGCGATGGGCAATAACGAACTGCTCCTGATTCAGCATCGAGCGCACACTCGGCGCGGCAGCCGAGCGTGCGCAAGAAACTAAGGAGCCGGCGAGCGCGGTCATGGGCACCAGCGACAAAAGTTGTCGCCGGGTGAGCCCTGATGGGGTTCCCATGACCGGCGCCTGCCCGCTACCGGTTAGGGCACTTCGACGATCAGGTCGTCGAAGGCCGCGGTGACCGGAGTATTGCTGGCGCTACCCGAGACGTAGAGGCGGGCGCGCACCCCGCCAGCTGCTTGGAGCGCGGCTTCGGAGTCCGTTGCTTCCACTTGCCATTCGGGCGGCTCATTGGTTCCGTCCTTCCAGACCTTGGCCCCTAGCGCGGTCGGCGAGGTGCCATCGGCTTGGATTTTCAGCCACAGCTTCTGACCGGCCTGATACTCCAGCGAGGGAAGCGAGACCGAATCGAGGAAGGCTTCGTTTCCTTGGAACATCTTGTCAAGGATCAGTAGCCCGGAGCCGTCCGCGGAGATCCGTAGTTTGAGCTGGTACTGGTTACCGGCATCCTGGTAGCGCGGCGAGAAGTAGAGATGGCTGCCTCCCCCGTTGGCTACCTTGTCCAGTGTCACGCTCACCGTGCCGGTAACTTCGGCTCCGGCGAGGGTCGGTAGCGTCGCTCCGGGCCCGTGTCCTGGAGAACCGGCCACGAGTTTGCCGGTGCCCGAGGAGACGAAGATCGACGCGGCACTCGAGGTACGCGCCCAACTGCCGCCAACATCGGCCGTGCCCCAGCCACCGGTCTCGCTCCGACCGAATGCGTCGGCCGCCAGCGGACCGGGCGGGATCGTAGCCTCGACCGTGCGTGTGGCACTATCCGAAGCTCCCTGCGGATCGGTGACGGTCAGGGTGATTTGGTAGCTTCCGGCGCTGGCGTAGTGGTGCGTTGCCGTGGCCCCGGTACCGTTCTCGCCATCACCAAAGTCCCATGCGTAGGACAGTTGTCCGCCCTCGGGATCAGTGGATCCCCTGCCGTCCACCGACACATCGAGGTTCTCCATGTTCGCGGTGAACGATGCGGTCGGTGCCTGGTTTGGCGGGCTGACCGTCACCTGTTTGCTGGCGGTACCGGTGGCGCCCTTGTTATCCGTGACCGTGAGTTTGATCGTATAGGTCCCGGCCGCGGCGTAGGTATGGGTAGCGGAAACGCCGGTGCCGGTGGCCCCGTCCCCAAAGTCCCATGCGTAGGAGGCAATGTTACCATCGGGGTCGCTGGATTCGCTGCCGTTCACCGATAGTTTCAGCGCCTGCGTGTCACTGCTGAACTTTGCGGTCGGCGACAGGTTCACGCTTTGTCCCTGCCCGGCGGCGTAGTGATCGGCGATCCTGGCGGCGCTCAACGCCCGCGGGTAGATCGCGATCTCATCGACCTGACCGGCGAAGCCACTGGTGGGTGCCGATGGCCAGCCGCTCAGCCGATCCACGCCAAGCCTCCAGTAACCTTCCATTTCCAGAGCCGTGGTGGTGGAGGCCCGTGAGGCCACCTGAGCACCATCCACGTAGAGTCGCATCCCGTCACTCCCTAGGGTGGCGACCACGTGATGCCACTTGTTATCCGTGTAGGACGCCGATGAGGTGATGGTCCGCCGGGTTCCGCGCTCGGTGACTCCGAAGGACAGTCGTCCGAAGGAGTTGAGATAGGTCACCCGGTCGTAATTACGCGACGTGCCGGTCACCGCATCGGCGAATCCGATCAGTCGTCCGGTTTGTGTGGCGCCGGCTCGGAACCAGAGCTCGGTGCTGAACTTGTTGGTGCGTTGAGCACGGACTTCATTGCCCGCGGTCCCACTGCCCAAGGTGATCGCCGAACCGCTGCCGCCGGGAATGGTGGCACCATTGACTCGGCTGGCCGCACCGGTGAGGCTGAGGTCTTCGGCATTGCTGGCGTCAACGACCGTGTTCCCGTCGGTGGCTCGCACCGGCCAGTAGGCGGTCGGTTGGTCGGCTTTAATGACCGCCTCATAGCTGCCCACTGGTTGATCGCTGGTGGCCACGGTGATCGATACGGTGGAACTTCGGGCTTCCCTGCCGGTCGGGTCCACCGCAAAGATGCGGTAGCTGTGCGTGCTGCCGGGTGTCAGCCCGGTGTCGGTATAGGAATGTCCCGGGCGCAGCCAGAAGTTCGACCGGCCGCTGGTGGTGTGAATCGGATTGCCGTTATTGCCATCGCGAATCACTCGATACTCCAACGTGGAATCATCCATGTCGCTAGCGGCCTGCCAGCGCACGCGCACCTCGCCTGCCTTATTGGAGGAGAGCGTGGGAACGAAGTTATTGCCTTGCGGTTCTGGGCCTCGCAGGTTGGGAGCCTTGGAGCTGTAACTGAAGCGCACCAGGCCCTGCTGGTTCGTGTAGTTCGCCCGGAGGAATTCGCCACCGTAGACAATGTACTCATCGTTGCCGGTCACCGACCAGGGGCCTTGATACTGGCCGGTGAAATTACCGGTGCTCAAGGCGGGGAACCAGTTGCGCAACTGCGGATGCGGTAGCCCCTCAAAGTTGGTGTATCCGTGAATCTCGCGATCGATCGTGCCCACCGCTTCCTTCCCGAAAGCCAGCGCACGGTTATAGCTCCAGTTCACTTCCTGCGGGAAGCCCCCGACATTGCCACAATAGTGTGGGTGCCCGGCGAGGTAGACCAGATCGTTGTTGACGTGCACCGAGTAAGTATCGCCGTGGCAGTCTTCAAGCCAACGCGTGCCGAGATCATCCCAATCGATGGCCACAATACCTTCGAGGGTGGCCTGCCGCCCATAGGTGAAACCACTGGCATAGAAGGTGCGCTGGTCGCTGGCCAGCGAGGTGATCGCGCCATCGCCACCGACACCATTGCTCACATAGGCCGAGGCCTCATAGGCTAGCTTCTCTCCGGTTGCCGTTTCCACCACGGCCAGACCGCTGGCTTGATCGCCGGTGCCGTTGACCGTGTCGAAGTATCCACCGATGGCCAGCTTGGTGGCATCGGGTGAAAGCGTCAGCGAGGTGACCTGTCCTCCGGTGACCACCGGGCGGAAGGAGAGCAACGCGGCATCCGAGGCACGTACGGCGGCCACCTGTTCCCGCCAGGCAGCACCGACGCGGAAGAAGGATCCGCCAAAGAACACCGTGTCTCCGCGCGCAATGATCGAGTAGACGGTATTCGATGGTTGCGGGTCGAAGCCGGCGATGCGGGCACCGGTGGCCGGATTCAGCGCCACCATGCGTTCGGCCGGAGCTCCATTCAGGCTCGTAAAGTCGCCACCCACGTAGAGCCGCTCCCCGTCGGGTGAGGCCGCGAGGGATAGCACCTGTGCGTTGAAGGACGGCGCAAAGGAGGTAATCAGCTCGCCGGTCTTGATGTTGTAGGCCAGCAGGTTATTGCGTGTCACCGTCTGTGTGCCGGGAGCCGCCCCGGCGGGGCGAGCGGTGCCGAAATTACCACCGGCATAGACGGTGTCACCGATGATGACCTGGGACCACACCACACCGTCAATCTGCACGGTGGGCAGGGCATCGGCAGTCACGGTCGGTGGTAGCGCACTCGGGTTCTGCGGGTGTGCGTCGGCTTGCGCCGCCGAAGGGATGGCCAGTAGCAGGGCACCAGCGAGCGCCCAGACGCCGGCCGCTGCCCCACACCGGGTTAAGATTTTGCGCATGTTCATGCCTTTCACGCGCTCGGAGTGCCCGAGAGTTGTTGAATGTTCTCGCCGTTGCCGGTGCTAAAACGCAGGGTGATTTCTCCCGGTTTCGCCTCGGGCAGCGCGAAGAGATAGGTAGCCGTGGCGTTGCCTCCGGCCGCGAGTTTGGGCTCGAACGAGTCAGCGCGTGGGTCGGTGAGCGGAGTCAGCGGCGTGAGCTCGACACCGGCAAAGGCAAGGAGCTCGGTGTGGCTGAGGTCCAGTGCCTTCGTGCCACGGTTTTCCACCGTCACGGTGATCAGAACCGCTGGCCCGGCGACCTGCCCGATCCCTTCGGCCTCGGCCTTGGTCAGGGACAGTTCCTTGATCTTCATGTTGGCTGCGGTACCCACCGCGACCGTGGCTTCAAGAGGTACCGCCTTGGCGACTTCGGGTTGCTTGCGCGCCTGATCGGCGTCTTTGGCGACTTTCAGTCCGCCGCGGGCTTTCAGATCCTGTGGCTTATTTTCGGGCGCGGTGCTCGGTTTCGGCTCCGCGCTCGGTGTTGTTTCGCTTGCTTTGTCGGCAGTGTCTGGCTCCGCGGCGTTGGTTGCTCCATCTTTCTTACCGTGCAGTTGCGTGCTGGTGCCATCGCTGTCCTTCGTTGCTGCCGCCTTGGGCATTTCGGAGGTTGCCGGGGCGCGCACATCTGGCACCTCTTGGATGTTGGCACCCGGGGGCATAGCCGCACGTGGCGGTCCAGCGGAAGCCGCGCATCCGGCCAGCAGCAAAGTGGTTGCGGCTAATGCTGTCCAGCGAAGAGTAGGCGCCGAGGCTTCGGCGAGAGTTAGGTGTTTCATGTGGTGCCCCCGCAGTGATAGTGCTCTAGGCCCGGTGAAAACTTTCCCGGGGTTGACTCAGCGCGTTCAGGGCCACGCGCAGTTGAGTACTTGAGGTGTGCATGGTGTAAGGGAAGTATTCAACCCTGACTCCGACGGTGGCGAAACGCCGTTCGAGTTCGCGTCCCTTGCTGGTGCCCTTCCAGTCATCTCCCTTGAAGAACACGTGATACCCAAGATCCCGCCAGGCCTGAAGCCGGTCGGAACTGGTTTCGATGTACACCTGATCCACGAGCGAAATGTGCTCCACGATCTCGGCACGTTCCAGGGTGGGGATCACCGGCCGAGCGCCCTTGGCGGCCTCGACCATCTCGTCACTGACCACGCCGGCCACGAGAAAATCGCAGCGGGCCTTGGCCTGCCGCAAGATGTTCAGGTGACCGATGTGGAAGAGGTCGAAAGCCCCTGCCGCGTAGCCAATGATCATGAGTTACTCCCCTGCCCTGTGCTCGTGTTGCCGATGTGTACCAACCTGCCCAGCAAACGGACTTAGGTCGGCCCGTGGTGGGCAATGGGCACGTCTTGGGCGCTCGGTCGAGCCATGAAGTGACGCCGCGAGCGTACGAGATCTTGGCAGAGCGCCTCATAACCGGCGGCGACCTGATCCCAGTCATAGGCTTCGGCCCGCTGGAGCGAGAGTTCTGCCCGATGCGCGACCTGTTCCGGCCGAGCTTCGGCGGCCTCGAATAGCGTGGCCGCCTGCGCCGGGGTGGAGAAATAGGCGCCAGCAGCTCCGAGGACTTCGCGGTTGAAATTCACGTCAAAGGCATTGACCGCGGTCCCGGCCCCAATGGCGCGCAGCAATGATGGGTTAGTGCCGCCCACCGAATGCCCGTGCCAATACACCAGCGCCTGCGCGTACAGCTGATCGAGTAGCTCTTGGTCCCAGACTCCGCCGAGGAAGCGGACATTTTCGGTGGCTGCCGCATGCACCGATTGCGTGTATTGCTCGGCGTAGGGAGCAGAGCCGACCACCACCAAGGGGTAGCGTGCCGCGGCCTTCGCATAACCTTGAACGATCAGGTGGACATGATTTTCCGGCTCAAAGCGTGCCACCAATAGGTGGTAGCCACCCGGTGCTATGCCCAACTCAGCTAGTTTCGCGTCTCCGGGTGCGTGAAGAACCGGGGCGCCGTAGGCGATCTGCCGTGTCGCAGCCTGATATCGCGTGGCGTAGTAGTCGGCGATCCCCCGGGCATCGGCGATCAGTTCACGCGATAGCCAGACGGCCAATCGTTCACACATCAGGTAGTAGCGCCGGCCCGTAGGACCCCATTTGGCTCGCCGGGATTCCAAGCCGTCCACGTGGGTGGCGACCGGAATACCTGCGGCGTTCAGTAGCGGCAGTAGCGGCGCATTGGCCGCGTTGAAAACGATCGCCGCATCCGGGCGATGACGAATAGCGTGGAGTATCGATAAGGCGCTGTGGCTCAGGGTTTCTAAGCTTCGTCGGCGTAGCGCGGGCAGATGCACCAATTGCATGCCCAGGTATTTGTCGGTTCGTTCATCGCGGGCGACGCCACGGCAGTACACGGTGACCCGATGGCCTTTGGCTACCAGGCGCCGCCCGACTTCTTCGATCGCCGTCTCGAATCCGCCATAGCGGGCGGGGACACCTCTGGTACCGATGAGCGCGATGCTCAACGGCGCGGCAGAGTCCGCACGCCTACGACGTTGCATGTTGTTTCCCCCAAAATAAAACAACTACGGCGAGTGTTCACCGCCGCGCCTGCACGACGTAAAACCGAGGGCATCCCCATGCCTCGGCCGTGCCAACGTGCAGGTCCGTCGGTGGTAGCCCTGACCCTAGGGCTCAACCCCCTGTGCGGCACGGGTAGCGCACTACTTAGTTTGCTCGTGAACTACTCGCTCGGCTCTCGTAGCGCTCCCCTGCTCCGGACCGCAAATCCGGGCCGTGACGCGCCCCGCGAGGCTAAGGTCACAGTTGCATAACGGTTACCGTCGTGGAAGCATGGGTGAGGTTGTGCGCGACACCGTCTCGACGGTGCCACTATCCATCCGGGATCCGTTGTGCTGGGGAGCACGGGACCGCCCATGAAGGACACAAACTTGTTGCATCCCCCTGTTGAACGTGGGGGCCGTTCCCGGCTCCCGCGCGCCCTGATGACCGTGGTCGTCACCGGCTCACTGCTCGCTTCGGCGTTACCTGCGGCCTCCGCCGCCACCTATTATGTGAGCGACTCAATGAACCGCACGGTCAGCGAAGGCTGGGGCTCCCCCGATTCCGGCCCCGCCTACGAGCTCAACCACCCCGAACGATTCGCTCTAGCCAATGGCGTGGGCTCGCTGGCCTTGTTCCCCGGCAAGAGTAGTGTCGCGACTCTCGACATCGATCAGCGCGACGTCGCGGCGGGTGTTGATCTCTCCTTTGATTCCTTGCCAACCAGCGGCTCGATCTACGCCTCGCTGGCGGCGCGTCAGGGTTCCAACGGCCGTTACGACGCCACCTTACGTCTGCTGGCCTCCGGCGAGCTGCGCCTCGAAGTCGCCCGGCACCTCAACGGAACCAAAACCGTTCTCGAGCACGTTCGCATCGCCGAATCTGTGCACCCCGGTGAGAGCTTCCACTTGGATTTCAATGTCTCCGGCGATAGCGAGACCGCGCTGAGCGCCCGGGCATACCGCGCCGGCAGCACTGCGCCAGACTGGCAGGTGCAGCACACGGACAGCGACTCCGCACTGAGTGCCGCCGGCGATGTGCGGCTCACCGGATACCTGTCCTCCTCGGCTAGCAAGAACTCCGGACTGCACGTGGATAATCTCCGGGCGAAGGAAGCCCCCAAGAATCTGCTCAGCGAGGAACCGGGCACCGCCGAACCGGCACCCGTGCCCGAACCCTCTCCGACTCCGGAACCAGAACCTTCGCCAACCCCATCCCCGGAACCCGTCGAAGAGGCACCGGCCCTTCCCGCCGGAGCCCTCTACGTGGCGCCCGGCGGCAGCGACAGCGCGAGCGGTTCGGCCGATGCACCGCTGCGCCAGCTGGCCACCGCCGTCGCCAAAGCAAGCTCGGGGCAAAGCATCGTGGTCCGCGGCGGAACCTACCACGAGTCGATAACGATCCCGAGCGGCAAGACCGTTCACCTGGTGAACTATCCCGGTGAAAAGGTGTGGCTCGATGGCGCCTCGACGCTGTCCGGGTTCACCGCCTCCGGCGGGGCCTGGGCCACCGGATGGGACCTAGATTTCGATCACTCGCCGACCTACACTCGCGGGGCCGAAGATAACCAGCAGGAAGCCTGGGGCTTCATCAACTCCGACTACCCGATGGCAGCGCACCCCGAGCAACTCTGGATCGATGGTGCACCCCAAACTCAGGTTGGATCACTCGATCAGGTGCGCGCCGGCACCTTCTACATCGACTTCTCGGCCAACAAGCTCTACGTAGGCTCAGACCCACACGGCAAAAAGATCGAAGCCAGCACCCTCGTAAAAGCCTTGAGCATCCGCGGAGCCAACTCCACGGTGGATGGTATCAATGTCCGCCGCTACGCCCCTTCGGTACCGGATATGGGCGCCATCACCGCCGAAAAGCCGGGTATCGCTCTTCGGAACCTGTCCGTCGAGGACTCGGCCACCACTGGCATCAACGTTTCGACGACCACTAACACCATCTCGAACGTCAATATTCGCCGGTCGGGCATGCTTGGGATGAACGCCGTCTACGCCGATGGGCTGAAGGTGCAGGACCTCAACTCGTCAGGAAATAACACCGAACGGTTCAACTCCTCGCCGGTTTCCGGCGGCCTGAAGATCACCCGCTCACGGGGTATCTCGGTTAAAGATTCGGTCTTCACCTCCAACCGTGGCCCGGGCTTGTGGATCGATGAGTCGGTCTACGATTCGAAGCTCGTCAATAACGACATGATCTCGAACTCCTCGCATGGCCTATCGCTGGAAATCTCTGCCAAGGCCGTGGTCGCGAACAACCGCATCGTTGGCAACGGCGGTAACGGATTCAAGCTCAACGACAGTAGCGATGTGCGGATTTGGAACAACACAATTAGCGGCTCAAACCGTCCGCTGAATATCGTGCAGGATAACCGGCGGGGCGACAATGCCTCCGATCCGGGACATGATCCACGCCAGAGCTTCCCGGACCCAACGATGACTTGGATCGTGAAGGACATTTCGGTGCATAACAACGTGCTATCCAACACCGGCGGCGGGAACGCAATCTTGGCCGTAGAGGATTACTCGCATGAGTTCAGCGCCGCAGAGATGGAGATCTCCACTGACCACAACACCTACCACCGCCTCAGCTCGGGGACTCCGCGCTGGTCGACGGTGTGGTCCGCCGGAGCCGGTGATCCGCAGGTCTACACGAACTTGGCGGCATTCCAGTCGGCACATCGACAAGAGTCCGGATCAGCCGAGGTGACCGCCTCCAGCGTGCTGGATGCCGAACATAACCTCACTTCTGCCATCGCGGAACGCAACGGATCAGCTCTTGGCTTGCCATCCGATCTGGCAACGCTGACCGGCCTGAGCGCCGACAGCAAGCAGATGGGCGCCTACCGGCGCTAAGTCCTCCCACTACAACTGCGGGTCCTGCCATCACTTAGATGGCAGGACCCGCTTCTTTTCAAAGTTCTAGACAGTCGGTGCGTTACCCGAATGTCGCCCTATTATCAGCAGCTCCCTGACGCCACACCAACACGGCCACAAGGAGCACCAAAATCACTGTGCTCAAAGTGAAGGGTACCGGCAAGAGCGGGTCGATGAGCACCAGTAAGCCACCGATAGGAACGACAGCATTCACGACCGCGTCTCCCTGGCGCCGGATGGCTAGGGCCCACACGCCCAGCACAAACACCGCGATGGGGATCGTAAACGCAAACGAAGCCAAGGGCGCCGAGAGGCTACTGTGATGCGTGATGACATCGATTTCAACTTCAATACCCGCCGAGAGTGCCCCGGCGGCTGCGAAGATGAAGTAATGCCCGTACCCATACGCGATGGAACCGCGTAGCCCCTGAATCGCGTGGTGATGCGGCGGCCAGAAATAAACCCACCACAATCCGGCGGTCGCAATCAAGGTCAACACCGCCAGTGCGATCAGCGGGCCAACCGCTTCACCTTCATGCAACGCCTCGATGATCGCATTCGAGGCCGCCAGGAGGCTTTCGCCCAACAAGATGAGCGCGAACAGTCCATAGCGTTCGGTGATGTGGTGCGGATGCCATGGTGTCGTGGCCATCCGCTCGGCAATCACCGGGACCGAAATTTCGGCAAGAATCAACACGATAACAACTACGGCAAAGAATTCCTTGGGCACCAGAAGCGACAGTAGCCACAGCACCTGCACGAGGCTAATGCCCACGGCATAGGCTAGGGCTGTTCGTCGGGTGCGCTGCGTACCGTGCGAGGCCCGCAACCACTGGGCGACCATCGCGATTCGCATCACCACATAGGCGTAGATCACCAGCGAAAGGTCTTGAGATTCAAAGGCTGGGCCGATTCCAGCGGCTAGAACCAGGACCCCACCCATCTGCACGATGGTCAGCACACGATACAACCAGTCATCGGTGTCGAATGAGGTGGCGAACCATGTGAAGTTCATCCAGGCCCACCAGATGGCGAAGAACACCATGAGGTAGCTGAAGATCCCGCTGAACACATGTCCATCGGACAGTGCATGGTGCAGCTGGGCTGCGGCTGTACCTACGGCAATGACGAAAACGAGGTCGAAAAATAGTTCCAGAGGCGAGGCCGACCTGGCAGGCTCGTGCGGATCCCGCGAACGCATCGGCGTCAGCCGCATTCGAGACAATGACGTCATGAGATGAGTACTTTCTTTGAGGGCAAGGCAATGATGTTGAGCCGGGCGGAAAACGTAGTGTTCTACCCCGCTTGGGCCTACCCTACCCAAACAGTTGCATCGTCCGTGACGGGCATCGCCCGTCTGCGGCAGGTTCGTCACTGGGTGGCAACGTCACCGTCGCTACGTACTACTCGGGCATGTGTTCGCGCGGGACGATGGCAACCCACGCCCACTCGATATCCTCGGGTGTTTCCAGCTTGATCGATACGGTGGCGCCTGCAGGAATAAACCGAGCGGCACCGCTGGTCCAGGTTTCTTGGGACATCTGGGCACCGCAGTAGATCTGGCTGAATTCTGGCTCAACCTTTCCGTTCACCGTGACCCGCGTCCGGACGGCGGTCCATTCGGTCGTTGTGCCGCATTGACCCACATATACGTAGTCGCGGTCTTCGGCCGTACCGGCTAGTACCTCTTTTACCTTGGTCCCGTCGTATTCGGTGCGTGCGATCTCTCCTTCCCACGCATCGGGTGGAGAAAATTCCGTACCGTTTTCTGCCTTGGAGTCCGTTGGGCTTGGAGTCGAGGAGGCCTGTTCGGTGGGCTTGGAATTTTCAGGCGCGATCGAGCCTTCTGGTTGGGTGGATGGGCCACACGCGGCGAGGGTGAGAATCATGGCCGCGCTAGCACAACTGACATAAAGGACGTGTGATGATTTAGCCTTCATGCCCGGCACTCTACCCACTGCCCCCAATATAAAAAAGGATGAGGAAAACGCTAAACTAACCACGGCCGCGAGGGGTACAAACGATCGACCCGTATCTAAGACTTGGGTTAGTTAGGACGTTCTTCTACAGGCTGTGCATCTTGCACAAGATCATGCCAGCTCCCCCTGTACCCCCGAGTTGATTCAATCCGCATGAAGTGAGTACATATGACAGCCAATAAACTCATCGGGCACCAGGAGTTCATCTCCAATAATGGCTCTGAACTCACGCTCGCCGATCTATGGCCGGATTCCTCGATCCGCGCGGCCATCGTCGGGTTGAATCCGGCACCGCACAGTGTCAATGTTGGGCATTACTATCAAGGCCGGGCAGGTCACCGGCAGCTACTCCGCATTGCCAAAGCGGGGCTCTTCGACCCCTCAAGCGCTGCATTCTTAGACGATGCAGCTGTAGCCGCAGGCGTCGCTTTCACCGACATTGTCAAAACTCCGACTCCCGGTGAAAAGCAGGTCACCATGAAGCAAATCCAGGCGGGTTTGCCCATCCTTGAGGAGGCGCTGGCATCACGACGTGTGCCACTGATTATTTGTGTATTCCGGCAACCCGCCCACGCCTTATTGAATATCAATAGGTCATCCCCCGGTCTGCTTACTCAGCGGACCCGTTGGGGCGCGCGTGTCTTTCGCATGCCGGGCCCCTATGTCAAGTTGAGCGATGCCGCCAGGGCTATGGAACAACTCAAGGACGCGCTCTCGTAGTCGGCGCACTGATGCCGTAGGTTGGTCTCTTAGCGGTTCCCAGTAGGGGCTCATGCTCCCAGTCCGGTCCGTACTCGCGGCTCGGCCGTTCCAAGCAGAGCGACAGCGCGAAGAACACCAGGAACATCACGCCCGCGTCGATCAGCCCGTTCTCCATAAGGCTGCGCACCAGAATAAAGGCCAGCAACGGCAGGTAGAGCGAGCGGACCTTGCGGTGACGCAGGGCAGCCCAAAGACAGCCGAGCACCCACAATAGTGCCAGCACGGCACCGAACACTCCGGCCTGCGCTAAGAGTGAGATCCAGGAGGAGTCGAATACCTGCTCTTCCCAGTATTGGCCGGTCACCGGAATGGTTTTCATACTGAGGCCTTGTCCCACCCAGCGTTGCCAACTATCAAGGGGCAGCTGCAGGACGGCGGACCAGCTGATGGTTCGTGAGTTGAAGGTCAACAGCTCGGCGCTATCGGATCGTTCCAGCACCGCGCGCACCGCTGGCGTGTAGAACATGACATAAAACAGGACGGGTATTGCGATCAAGGTCGCCACGAGGGTCTGTACCGGCAGCGTCCGCATCAACAGCACCATGAGTACCGCGGCACAAGCCGCACCGATCAGTGCGGTGCGCGACTCGCTGAGGATTAGAATGCCAACTAAAAGCAGCAATCCCCCGCTGTGCCACCAGTGGACGCGAGCACGTAGCGTTTCATGCAGTAGCATCAGTGCGGGCAAACCGGCGAGCAAGGCAATCTCATTCGGACTAAGCGGCGGGATTCCACCCGAAAGTCTTCCTTGGCCGCCAATAACGAGCCCGGAGACGGCACTGATTCCGCCGACAACTGCCAGTGCCACCGCCAAAGCCCACAGCAGTCGTTGCGGGGCATAGCAACGCGCCAGGAACATCACGGTCAGAGCCATCAGCAGTACGCGGACTGCTAGCACCAATGACGCAGTGAGGTTTCCTTCGGCGAGGGCGCCGACGACGCTGAGCGCCAGAATGGGCAACAAGAATCCCAGCGAACGGACACCCAGCGGAAAATGGGTGCGGCAGTTCAGGCACAGTAAAGCCGCCCAACCTAACGCGCCGAATTGCAGTAGGGCCTTGAGGACCACCACTGGGTCGGCTCCCCCGGTATAGAACACGCCCTGCCGCCAAGCCACCACCGAACTCACCGTCATTAACCAAATGAGAATCAGATGCAGCTCGCTTGGGCCAGCCACCCGCCGGGGTTCTTTGATGCCGGCGCGAGGCCACTGGGCCGTGATCGTGCCACGCATTGCTCAGCCCTGCCGTGGCCGGATCCGGCGGCGCGGATGACGAAGCATCACCAGCCCGGTAGCGCCGCTGCGCACCGCAGCCAGATCTTCAAGAGTTCGTCGTAGGGAGCGGGCTGTGGACTTCTTCTGCCGAGTAGTTAGCAATACTCCATCACAGTGTGCTGCCACCACGGCGCCGTCGATGGGTTGGGCCCCCATGGCCGCAAGGATCACCACGACATCGTAGCTACGTTCCAGTTCCTCGATCAGCGGAGAAATCCTTCGGAAGACGTCATACCGCCGAAGCCCTGCGGCAGGCTCGCCGGCGGCGAGATACCCCATGGGCACATGAATCATCTCGATCAGCGCCTCGGTGAGTGTGGCTTGGCCGGCCAACACCTGGCAGAGTCCGGGGTGTTCGGCCACTTCGCCGGGTTCGATGGCCCCCTCCCGGCTCTGAATGACCACGGCCTTACGTCCCATGCTGGCTAGCGTTTGCCCTAGTTCCACGGCGTCGACGGTCGGGGCCTTCGGGTCACTGAGCACCAATAAGCGTTGCGGCAGGTCTCCATCATTGGCCAGCAAGAGACCGGAGAGTAGTTGCCGATACCCGTTATCGCGCCGTCCGCGTTCCCGGCGATCGTCGCTCCCGCGTACGATCCCCAGCACCGGCAACCCGGTGACGCGTTCGGCGTCGGCCGGGCGCAAAATCCGCGGGTCCACCTTGTCAACGAACAACGCTAGAACCAGGCCCAAGCTAAGCCCGGAGACTAGCCCCAGCGCCAAGTTCACCGTTTTGCGTGGCGAGACCGGATCATCGGGCGCGCTCGCCGGCACCGAAATTTCCGCGGTTACCAGTAGCGATTTCGGATCCGAATTCTCAAGTTCGCCGATCCGCGCGGCGAGCAAGGGCGCCGCCGCATTGGCAAGATCGGCGGCTTGCTGCGCCTGCGGCGCGCTGGCAGTGATCACGATCAGCACCGTGTCCTCCGGGTTCGTGGCGCTGAGCGCTCGGCGCAGCTCGTTGACGCTCACATCTGCGTCAACGCGGCGCGCCACGGCGGCCAAGAGCGTCGGGTCCCCGATCAACTGAGGATAGGAATCGGCCCGTTGCAGGGCGTACTGTCCGCGCGCGAAAGCCGAATCCCCTGCCGATTGCACGTTGATGAAGATGGTCGCCTTGGCCACATAGCTAGGCGTCATACTCAAGGTGATGCCGACACTGGCCGCGACCCCCAACACAATCGCGAAGAGGATCCACCACTTACGGGTCCGTAGAACGCGCAAGTAATCCTTGATATCCATGCCCATCGCCTCCTGACTCTGGGGCGGACGTACCGGTATCGGTGGCAGTGGGTCTCCGGGAGACAGGAATACCTGATCTTCGCGATAGTCCAATGACTTAGCCATAGCGGCGCACCTCCCGATACCACTTGGCAAGGGCCAACACGACGAAACCGCCGTTAGCGAGCAACAACAGCGTGTACCCGGTCACGAACCCGGCAGGCCACGCTAGGAGCACGAAGAGCAGACACATCAGCCCGAAGTCGGTCGGTAGCACCGCTAAGGAATATGCCAATGAGGAGGTGCCCTGCCCGCTCATGAAGTGCTCAGTCATGCCCCGGTTGAGCCGGCGCAGCTGGTCGGTGAGGATCATGGCAAAAAACTGCACGCTGGCCACCGCCTGGAACGCCAAGGGTACGAGCAACCACCGAACATCCAGGTCGTAGAAGCGGTACCAACAGATCAATACCGCGGCGTGCAGCACCGCCGTCTTGATCGCGTCGACGATGTGATCAAGCCATTCGCCGACCGCCGACCCCGAATTTTGCAAGCGAGCCAGTTGCCCGTCGGCCGAATCCAGCGCGTAGCCGGCCACCAGTAGCGCGGCAACGAACCCGGCTACCGGCCAGCTCGGCGCGAAGGCGGCAATCAAGAAAATGCCGCCGAACGTGCAGACGGCGCTGAGCCCGGTCACCTGGTTCGGGTTCAGCCCCCACCGGTAAGCCATTGCAGCCAAGCGCCGTCCTAACGGCCGGTTGATGTAGCGCGAATAGGCCGGTGCCCCCTTCGCGGTCTTTTGTCGCTGGCGCAGTTCATGCACCGCCCAGCGGTATCCTCCCGCATGTTGCATCATCACAGCCCCCCTGCTCGATGAATTTTTCGTGCCCGACGCTCAGGTTCTGGCCCGGCGTCCCGAAAGTAGCTCCCGGATCCGGGAGTGAAAGTGTTCGGGTGTATATTTCTGGAGATACTCCTGCCGGGCGCGTGTGCCCATCTGACGAAGTTGCTCGGTGGTGGTCTCGGCCAACAGGTCGGCGAGCGCCTGACTGTCGCCGGGCGGAAAGATCAATCCGGTCACCCCGTGGCGTACGATCTCGGCTGGTCCCCCACAGTCCGAGACGATTGCCGGGGTACCGTGGCGGAAGGCCTCGATGGCCACGAGCCCAAAGCCCTCGATGCTGTCGGTGGGCAGGATGACTCCATCTGCGGCGGCGATCCACCGTTCCGGGTCGGGCACCTCTCCAATGACCTGCACGGTCTGCGGTTGCTGAACGAACTGATCGACAAGCTGGGGAACCGACACCTGGGCCCCACTGGGCGGCGGTCCGCCGAGAACAAAAAGCGTGCCCGGACAACCGGCCTGTTGCCAGGCGCGCAATAGTGTGCGGTGCCCCTTGTGTCCGTTCCAGCGGCTGGCCACGACATAGTGCGGAGCTGGGCTGTGCACCATCTGAGCGGGGACCGTCTGGTTCTCGGTTGGGTGCGGCACGGCATTGGGCACAACTTGTATGGCAATCGGCGATAGTTCGCTGAAATGTGCTACGGTCTCTGAGATCGCGATCCGCTGGTCCGCTAATCTTGCCAACGCACGCAATACCGGTGCCTCCCGCGAGGTCCATGGCTCTTGGATGTGCAGGGTGATCCGCCGGATCCGTGCCATGCGGGCTATCGGTGCCAACAGCAAGCAGGCCGAGGTCATCAAATACAGCCGCTGCGGTGCGGCTTGACGCAGCCGCCACCACGTCGGGACGGTCAGTCGCAGAAAACGCAGGACACCGGCCGGATTCAGCCAGGCGCGTCGCAAAATCGGGAGCTCGACATGGCGCACCGCCACACCGCGGCGCACGAGTTCTTTGAAGAGTAACTGCCGGCCATCTTGATGATCCACTGGAAGCCAGACCTCCACCTTCCAGAGGCCGCCCAAGGCCTGCACCACCTCAAGGAGCATCCGATCGCTGCCATACAGCTCGTCCGAAGAATGCACGATGAGCAGGCTTCCGTTCCTTACGCTCATGGCCGGTCACCGGCCATCGCTGGGCTCGTGTCTTCGGCGCGCACCAAGGGCACTAAGACAAAGCCGCGGATGCTCAACCCACCGGCTAGCGCCCCAATTGCGGCCGCCCACGGCACCAAAGTCACCTCGCGCAATACGAACGCGGCCACGGCCACCAGTACGAGGCAAAGTGCGCTGTCGAGCGCACGAATCGTGAAGACTGCGCGGGCGCGTTGCCGTACCGCCGCTAGGAGCCCGTACGGGGTGGCCACTGCCACCGCCATGGCATAACCGAGCCACCCGAGAACGGTCAGCGCTACCGGTTGCCGTCCGGTAATCAATTCTCCAGCCACCGGTAGTAGAACCATCCCCAGTACTCCGCACGCCAAGGCGGCGAGCAGCAGGTAGCGTACCGCCCGATCGGTGAAGGCCAACGCCGTTGCTAACGACTGCTCCTGGCGGACGGCCAGGCTGGCGAAGAGATAGGAGCAGACACCGCTGACCAGAAGCATGGCCGGTGCCGCGTAAATTCGTGCGGCTTCCAAGGCACCGGCGGCCGCCAACGTGAGCGCGCCGGTAACGAGTAGTCGTGCCCCGGTGAGTTGTCCGGGACGCAATGCTTGGAGCGCCGCCCGCCAGATCCCGTAGCGCGCCACCGGCCCCCAAGCGATCGGCCGATGCACCCCGCGCCGCTCGCTGCGCGGTAACAGGTACCACCCAAAGAGCATGCCGGCAAGCTGCCCCACCGTGACGGCGCCCAGTACGAAGATCAGCCCGCGGTAGCCCACGGTAAGGAACCCTAGGGCCACCACTACCGTGACCGCGAGGACCAACAGATCCATCCAAATGATTCGATGGAAGGCAAGAACGGCCATCAAATTGCGTCGGATGAGATCCTCGGCAATGTACGCGGCGGCCGCTGCGGCAAAGACGAGCGCACCACTGACGCTCAGCACCCCACTAAGCCAGCCGGTGATGAACGCCGCTACGGCGATTGCGGTGGCCAGCACCGCAAACCACGCTGCCAAGCCGGCGCGAATCTCGGCCGCATGTCGATCGAGCACGAGCAGCGAATCACCCACAAAACCGCTGGTGATCCCGGCGGCCAGAATGAGTGCACCGTACAGGATCGAGAACAGTCCCAACGCTTCGATCCCCAGAGTATGTGCCGCCAGCAACGCCACCGCGAATCCGGCCGCCGATTGCGTGGCTTGAGCTCCGGCGGCCGAACTGACCGCGGCCAGGCCTCGGCTCAGTCGGCCGGTGCCGGAGGTGAAGGAGCCGACGACAGCTGGGGGGCTAGCCGTACTGGTGCGCGACTGGCTTGCCGCCGGCTCCGTCTGTGGGACCCGATCCACACCGGCGCCTGCTGGCGAACCGGCCAAGCCGATGGACCGGGAGGACGCACGGCGCGCGGCGGGTCGGCTTCGAGTCGGTTGACTCGATGTGCTGCGACGCCCATGGCGCGACCATGTGTGCGACATATTCGACTGCCCCCAATGAATATCGCGTTCCCACCTCGCACGTTAAGCCGTTGGTTGAAGGCGGGCACCAGTAGCGGCTACTCAATGGGTCAAGGAATTACCTAGATCGGCAAAGGTCGGGACACCCGAGATGACACAGCGAGTTACCCGGCAGATGGTTGCCGGGTAACTCGCTGGTCAGACGCTTCCCGCGTCTAAGGTTTGACGCCCAGGTACCGGGCCAAGGCACGTTGCTGATCCCACGGGTGATACCCCGTGGCCCGCAGCTTGGTGGTATCCAGCACGCTCATCGCTGGTCGCGGCGCGAAGCTCGCCCGTGATTTGCCGTATTCGCTGGTGCTCGTGGCACCCACACGCCTTGGATCCTTACCACAGTATTCGAAGACCCGGCGGGCCAGCTGATACCAACTTTGTGGGGCCCCGGAACACTGGAAGTTGTAAATCCCGTAGGCGGCACGGTGATCGATCAGATGCAATAGCCCGGCGGCGAGATCCTCGGCGAATGTTAACCGTCCGATCTGATCATCGACCACCACGGGATCGATGTCGCTGTGGGCCAGCCGCTTCATGGTTTCCACGAAGTTCATCCCCTCGCCGATGACCCAACTGGTACGCACCAGATAGAAGCGTTCCAGTGTGCGTACCGCCGCCTCGCCGGCTGCCTTGGACTGCCCGTACACGCCCAGCGGCGCCGGCTGGTCCTCCTCGGTGGCCACGGCACGGCTCCCGTCAAAGACGTAATCCGTGGAGATATGCACCAAGGTGGTACCAAAGCGGGCACACCGCGCCACCAACCGAGATACCGCCTGGGCGTTGACTGTCCACGCTTCACGGCGTCCCGAGGGCAGTTCGGCCAGATCCACCTTGGTGTAGGCCGTCGCGTTGATGACCGCCCCATACGAGCTCAGGTCCAGCGCGTCGATCTGTGCCGGGTCGGAGACGTCCAGCGCCTCGCGATCCATCACCTGAAGCCGAGGGTCCATGCCGCTTCGGGAGGCCAAGGCGCGACCCAGCTGTCCGCCGGCGCCCAACACCAGGATGGGTAGCGCATGCACCGGACGCGCCCGCTTCAGTGAGGGATGTTCCCGGTCTTCGGCGGAGATGACCGCCCGGTTCAATGGGATGGGCCATGGGACCCCCAACTGGTCATCGTCCAGATTCACATAGCTATACCCGTCACGGTCATCGGCGCGCCAATGCCGGGTGACTAGATAGCTGTATGTGGTTCCCGGTTCCAAGGTCTGGAAGGCATTGGCCACGCCGCGCGGCACGAACACGGCCCGTTCGGGACCGAGCTGTAGGGTGGCCAGCTGACCGAAGCCCGGGCCGGGTCGCAGATCCACCCACGCGGCAAAGACCTTGCCGGACGCCACGGTGATCAACTTGTCCCACGGTTCGGCATGAAATCCGCGCGTGGTGCCCACGGCGGTATTGAATGACAAGTTCTGCTGCACGGGCAGAAAGCCCGGCAATCCGGCCTCGGTCAGACGCTCGCGGTTCCATGCTTCCTTGAACCAGCCGCGGTCATCGCGGTGCACCGGCAGCTCGATGACCTTCACGCCATCCAGCTCCAAATCGCGTACCTGTAGGGACTGTACCGAACTCATGAGATCGCCTCCCGCAACGCATAGCGACGTTCGGTCTCCGCCTTCAACGGTTCCCACCATGCCCGGTGTTCCCGGTACCAGTCAATGGTCTGGTCCAAACCGCTGGCAAAGTCTTGATGAAGTGGTACCCAGCCCAGTTCTTCGCGAAGAAGCGAGGCGTCGAGCGCGTAGCGCAGGTCGTGTCCCGGGCGGTCGATCACTTGGTCAAAGTCGCTCGGATCGCTTCCCATATGCGCCAGGATTAGTTTCAATACCGACAAGTTATCGCGTTCACCGTCGGCCCCCACAAGGTAGGTCTTTCCAATCGTGCCGCGTTCGAGAATCAGCGCCACCGCACGGCAGTGATCCTCCACGTGAATCCAGTCGCGCACATTGTTGCCGTGCCCATAAAGTCGTGGGCGTTGACCGATTAGCACATTGGTGATTTGCCGAGGAATGAACTTTTCCACGTGTTGGAAGGGACCGTAGTTATTGGAGCAGTTCGAAATGGTCGCCCTGATCCCATAGGACCGTATCCATGCCCGCACCAACATATCGCTGGCGGCCTTGGTCGAGGAATACGGGCTGGAAGGATTATAGGCACTGTTCTCGGTGAAACGATCCGCGTCATCAAGTGCTAGGTCCCCGTACACTTCGTCGGTGGACACATGATGAAATCGCGCATCGTGACGCCGTACCGCCTCCAGCAGGGTGAAACTCCCAAGCACATTGGTCTGCACGAAGCGGCCCGGATCGAGTAAGGAATTATCGTTATGAGATTCTGCGGCGAAGTGCACCACCGCATCATGAGAGGAGACCAGTTCGTCGACAAGATTAGCGTCGGCGATATCCCCCACTACCAGCCGTACTCGTTGCTCATCTAATCCGTGCAGGGATCCCCTATTCCCCGCGTAGGTGAGCTTGTCCAGTACAGTGATCATCGCGTCGGAGTGCCCGAGCAGATGGCGCACAAAATTTGCCCCGATGAATCCGGCACCCCCAGTTACCAGGATTCTATTCATGGGCCAAGGGTAACGCTCATTGTCCATTGACAGAAGAGCTAGCGTTGCTACCATTCGTCCATGAGGGGAATCATACTTGCTGGGGGAACTGGTTCGCGGCTTCATCCGATCACACAGGGCATTTCTAAACAACTCGTGCCCGTGTTCGATAAGCCCATGATCTACTACCCGCTTTCCACGCTTCTCTTGGCGGGAATTCGGGACATTCTAATCATCACTACCCCACGCGATGCCCCGCAGTTCCGCGAGCTGCTCGGGGACGGAACCCATTTCGGGGCGAACTTAGACTACGCGGAACAGCCTTCGCCCGATGGCCTAGCCCAAGCGTTCCTCATCGGCCGAGAGCATATCGGCGCAGACTCCGTAGCCTTGGTGCTCGGCGATAATATCTTCCACGGTCCCGGCTTCGGCACGCAATTGCAGCATTACTCGACACGAGAAGGGGCCACGATCTTTGGCTACTGGGTCAAAGATCCCAGCGCCTACGGTGTGGTGGAGTTCGACACGGACGGCCACGCCATCTCCCTAGAGGAAAAGCCCCAGGCACCACGTAGCCACTACGCGGTACCGGGGCTCTATTTTTATGACAACTCCGTGATCGACAAGGCCGAATCCCTAACTCCTTCGGAACGTGGTGAGTTGGAAATTACAGATATCAATCGGCTCTATCTGCATGAAGGAACACTCAACGTCAACGTATTGGCCCGTGGCACCGCGTGGCTGGATACCGGCACCTTCGACTCGTTAAATGATGCCTCAAACTTCGTCCGCACCATCGAAGCGCGGCAAGGACTGAAAATTGGAGTGCCTGAGGAAGTCGCGTGGCGCCGAGGATTTATCGACGATTCCGAACTGCGGTCGCGGGCCCACAGCCTCGGCAAGAGCGGGTACGGTGACTATTTGCTGAATTTGCTCGACCATTCCTTTGCCGATCCTTGGCACTAGCCTCTGCCCGATCAGCCAAAGCCCGCTAGCCGACTGGTATGCAATTTATCCGTGAACTAGCACAAGGTCGAGATTTGGGTGATAATACGAATAATCCCAATCGGGAGACATTCCATCCACTTATTGCTGGAGAATCAGTGAAGAAATTCCTTGGTAAGGCCCTTGCGCTCGGCGCAGCGGCTGCCATTGCATTCGGTGGGGCAAATATCGCCCCCACCACCCCGGCGGCCGCAGCCACCGTATCGACCGCAGTAGTCGCCGCAAAGAAGCAGGCTCCGGTCACCATCAAGACCATTGGCAAGAAAACCGTTAAGGGTTCGGCCAAGGCAACCATCAAGCCCAGTTATTCCAAAGCTAAGAACGCCAAGGTTAAGTCCGCAGTACTGACCGTCAAAAAGGGCAAGAAGACCGTCGCGAAAAACAAGAAGTCGGTCAAGCTCGGCGCTGGCACCTACACGGTCACCACGACAGTCAAGTACACCGTCAAGGGCAAGAAAAGCACGGTAAGCAAAAAGCAGACACTGAAGGTCGTCAAGGCGAAATCGTCCTCGAAAAAGCGTTCGGTGAAAATGAACGGTCAGGGATACTCCTGCCCAAAGGGCTATCCGGTCAAGGGTAACCGCACCGGCAGTAACAAGGAGTGGAAGTACCACGTTCCGGGCGGCCAATACTACAGCCGCACCAAGCCGGAAGAGTGCTTTAAAACCGAACGGGATGCCCAGAAAGCGGGCTACCGCGCTTCGAAGCGCTAATTTACTGAGCATCACGGTGCTGGGTCTCATACAGGGGCATGTCGCACGGAACGATGACCTGTACTAGGAAAATAACGGAGTTAATGCGTCGCAAAGGTTGCTCGACAAGGCAGCTTTTCCAGTGAACAACTCACGTGCCGCCGACCTGCTTCCGGCAACTTTCACTATCGAGCAATAGCCGGGGTCTTCACGCTAAAGAAGACCCCGGCTATTGCCATTGCGAGCCCCCGAAGCGATAAACATGGGCATGGCTCGCCCGCGGCCATACTGGCAATCGTCAACGAGTGCCCGGGCACCAAGAAGCCCTAGAATGCCGTCGTAGCGCAGACTTCCCGCATGGCTCTGATCGTCTGAAGACACGAGAACGATTCAGCCAGTTTCCTCGGCTTCAGCCACGAACCGCTTATGCTCAGCCGTCGTGGCCTCCGCCCAAGCAATGCTTCACAGCACTACCGAATCCAACACTTCGTTGCCTAGCTAGACTCCGGTCTGCCTATTGAGGAATCTGCAATTCCAAGGCGTACCAAACTTAGTTCCTCGCAACCCAGTACCGTGCATATCCTAAGAGCCAGGGCGCAGTTGGACTCTCCCGTTTCTAGATATTGGCGGATGCATCAATGGGAGCACGGAAAGCAATTGCCAGCCATTTCATAATTCGTATGTCTCGAGTACTATTTGGTCAGCACCTCGACTACTTGCAGATATGCAAGTAGTCTGAGAAATTGAACTAGCAAGTGTTCAGGAGGTACCGATGCAACCGACGAATCGCGAAACGCGCCTTGGACTACCGCCCGCTCCCCGACGGGTTTTCACCGGGTTTGATTGGATGCTCATTATTGCGGCGCCCTGCATCTTGTACCTTGGCGGGCTAGGAGCAGCCTTCAAGAATTTCAACGGGCTAGTTTTGGCTGCCTTCGCAGGATTGATAGTCGTTACGTTTAGAACCCTCCGACTTGGAAAAATCAACGAACCCCGCATAGCCCGCTGGACTGGTCCCGGCGCGATCGCTATATCCACTTTTGGCCTCGTGTGGGCTTGGAACCTGTTGCACACTTCGTCACTTGGCAACTTGGAGCAGTTCATTCTGCCACTCGTCCCGGTGGCACTCTACTTCGCTCTGATGCTCTCCATGCTGTGGCCGCGTCGCCGGTGATTGCCGTGGATTTACAACGAGCCCTTTTCTCACCGCCACGTTTCAAGACCTTGGGCTTTCTTACACAGGTAGAAATGTCCGATTATCCATCCATCCAGGAATTCACGGGCCTTTCCCTACCCGAGGTGTCACGAGCAGTTGGCTTTCTGGACGAGCATGGGTTAGTTCACGTGCGCAAGATTCGAAATGGGCGCTACGCCCAGACCGAAGTTGCCGCGTCCGAAAAGGGTCTTACCGAGTTTCGTAAACTTCTCAAAGAGATCAAGAAATACGGGGCGCACATGGACCAGCCAAGCTAAGCACGCGGGTCCACGATGATTTTCACGTGTGCCTCATTGTTGTTGATGAGTTGATCGAAGCCTTCGGTGAGCAGCTCATCGAGCCCTATGCGACCGGTGATAAATGGCCCCAAATCCAAGTTGCCGCTCTGTACTAGGGCGATGGTGTCCGGATGGTCCGAGGCGTAACCGATGGTGCCTCGAAGATCGATCTCCTTGAGCACCAGCTTCGGCATATCAACCGCCGGCTTATGGCCCCAGATTGAAACATTCACAATCACTCCCCCGGCCGTCACCGCGTCGAGTAGCATGTCCAACACGGCAGGCACGGAAGAGCATTCGAAACCGACGTCGGCACCCCGTCCGCCAGTAGCTTCGCGCACCCGCTGCGCCACATCTCCCTCGCGCGGATCAAAAACTCCATCGGCCACACCGGTTTCTCTCGCTTTGGCTTTACGCGCCTCCGACAGTTCCGAGATATACACGGTCAAACCCTTGGCTTTCAGCACAGCTGCGGTCAATAGCCCAATGGGGCCAGCGCCACCGACAACCGCCACTTGTCCCGCCTGCGCCCCAGAACGCACAAAGGCGTGGTGAGCGACAGATAACGGCTCGATAAGTGCGGCCTCGTCAAGCGGTATGTTGCCAATCCGGTGCACCCAGCGACGTTCGACGACAATCTTCTCGGACAGACCTCCGCCGCGTCCGCCGAGACCGATAAAGTTCATGTCCTTGGAAAGTTGATACGGCTGGCCCTTGCCGGTATCCACATCCTCACGAACGATATACGGCTCAACCACCACGTTCTCGCCGACTTTCAGGTCATTTACGCCTTCGCCCAGCGCGGTAATGGTCCCGGAGAACTCATGCCCCATGATGATTGGCGCGCATTCACCCGAGATCGGATGTGGATGCCCGGCCGGAGGTATGAAGATCGGGCCCTCCAAATACTCGTGTAGGTCCGTGCCGCAAATGCCGCACCACGCCACGTCGATGGCGACCGTTCCGGGTTTCAGTTCTGGCTCGTCAACGTTCTCGATCCGAATATCTTTCCGATCGTAGTATCGCGCTGCTCTCATGGCTTTGCCCCTTCGTAGATGCGGTACGAAGCCTCCGTCTGAACCGCTCATTTTTCGCTCGTGCAGGTCAAACTACCGGTGAATACGTCCCGCGTGAACCGTTGCAGAACGTTGCACCGGCCGGATGCGCGACGGACGATGCTTCTGCCATGCGTCGAGTTACCGCAACCGGCCGGGCTACAACGAAACCGTCCTAAACGGCCCTCATCGGCCGAGGAAGCTCCTAAACTGCGGTGTAACCACCGTCGACCAGGTGATAGCTGCCCGTAATGAAGGACGCGGCGTCGCTAGCGAGGAAAGCCACCAACGCGGCAACCTCTTCTGGGCGACCCAATCGACCAATCGGGTGCTTTCCCACCAGCGCATCATAGGCGGTCTCATCCATTTTCTGCAGAAGCGGGGTGTCAATGAACCCCGGCGCCACGCTGTTCACACGAACACCATCGGTGGCGTATTCCACAGCGGCGGTCTTACTCAAGCCCACCACCGCATGCTTGGTAGAAACGTAGGCCGAACTACCGGCGAAGCCAACCGAGCCAAGGATAGAGGCCATGTTTACGATAGATCCTCCGCCTGCCTTGCTCATTTCTTTAGCCTGTGCGCGAGTTCCCTTGAAAACTGCATTGAGATTCACGGAAACAACCTTGTCCCAGTCTTCGTCGGTCAACTCTCCGACCTTGGCAGAGCGCCCGCCGATCCCGGCATTATTCACCCCGATCTTCAGGGGCGCCATTTCTGTAGCCGCTGCAATGGTCCGATCAACCACCTCGGTAGAACTGGCATCACCAACCACGGCAACCGCCTGCCCGCCGGCAGCTTCAATTTGCTCAACGGTGGCTTGTGCTGCCTCACCATTGAGGTCTTGGACCACGACCTTCGTGCCGTTCTCTGCCAACAGCAAGGCAATCGCCTCGCCGATTCCGGATCCCGCGCCGGTGACAATTGCCGAACGATCTGCCACATCATACTGAGCCATGCTGGTCTCACTTTCTGTTCGAGAATGGTCACGGAGTACCCGTTGGCCTTGTAATGCCGACGCTACTCCCGCCGCCGATCGAACGCGATGACTCACCAGACAACATTCAGTGTGCTGAATCACGGCTACCAGAACCCGTGCCGAGCCCAATACACAGAGACCTGACGTATCGGCACATTCTTGGGGCTCGGCGAGCGGTTTTTCTAAGGGCAAGTTAGTTATACTGGCTGTCACGATGCTCGATTTTCCAGCTTCAAGGAGCCCCATGAGCGCGAATCCAGTTGTTCCATGGCAGACCCAAATACCTGGCTACATCTTGAGCGCGATCCTACTTGGACTAGTCATCGTGGCCTTCGCCATGCTTCTCGCCCACCGGCACAGACCACTCGGTATTCGAGTTGCACTCGGCATCCTCATCCTGGCCTTGCCCTATGCCGGCGCCGTGGTCACCATTTTGGTCTGTCGTTATTGGTCCAATTCAAAAGTTCCCCTTCGCGAGTAGTATCCGTTCGTAAGTTCCGATCGACAAGGCAAAAGCATTCTTCAAGCGCCAGGGACGAACAGGCAATCCCGCGATTCGGAGACAAGTGTTATCTATAACGTAGTTGCGCCTAGGACCCGAGCCACGCATGCTTCTGCCTAAGAGCAAATCCAAATCTAATCTTGAGATTCTGGTTCGTCTCGATCGATTTTCTTGTTCTCTCGTCGGGAACGAATATTCTCCGCTAACCCTTCCGCGAGTGATTCGGTCCGTACTAAGGCCCGATCTAGAGTACCTTCCCCAAACTGCTTCACGGCACTAACGCCACTGACACCTACATCCATCACTCTGTCGCGGACTTCGCCAACGGCCTGACGCCACGCCTTCGATTCCAGCGGCTGTGCTACCAGCTCTGTACCTACTCGGCTTCGAAATACGCTGAGATCATTGACGATTCGGCTCACCGATCTGTTCACCTGAGCCGCTAACTTCGGATGTAACAACACATGCTGGTTAGCGCGATCGCTGATTCCGTGAACGCGATCAAGCAAATGATCCGTTGCCTCTACAATCATCTCCATACGTCGAGTACGCGCCACCTGCAGACCCCGCCGGTGAGCGTCTAGATCCTCAGGCGCACTGGCCAGGACCCTATCAAGCTCAAGAATAGACATCGCTTCGTCTAGCTGGATCGTACGGGCAAGCACCAGAAGCCATTCCCCAGCTTTGGCTTCCACTTGAGCCGCTGCATCAGCCAGATCGGACACTTTAGCTTTCCGATCGAGCTTGTCGGCTAGCGCATTCAATGCCCTTAGCGCTGCATCTTGGGTGTTTGCGATGCTCTTCGAGTTTGCCTGGATCTTCGACCAGGTGATATCAGACATACGGCCAACTTCTTCGCGAATCAGCATCGATTCCTCAATAGTGCGACCGACGGCAATCAACTCAGACAGTACGGCATCGTGCTGTGCTCTAATGATGTCATCGACCTTCTCGTCGATAACGGCAAGATAGTCCAAAATTTCATCGAAGGACTGCTGCATCGCTTGTTGCGCCATGATTCCGGCAATGATGGGCAGACCAGCTGGCCCAAGCAACGCCGAACCTGACCCCGAAGCGATCTCGAGAATGCCAGAGATCTTTCCATCTTTCATCGTGACTGCCCGCGAAACACCTACAGACGATCCTGTCATCAGCTTCTCGGCGTGGAAGGCCTTCGCAGACTCTTTAGTAAGCTTCACCCATCGCCCGCTATTCGATATGAGCTCAGAGGTAACATTCGCTGCGGTTCCAAGCTGATTCAAAGTTTGGGCCGTGTTCGGAAGTTTCAGGTCGACCGCTGGCAATCCTGCCGACTCCATGACCGCATCGACAGCAGCTGGAGTGCCAATTACGGCGAACCCGTCACCGTCACAAACAATTTCTACGACGTTTCCGGACATTCTCATTCTCCGTCATATAGGCGAAAAACAAACGTTCCGAGGAATGTCGTTTGCACACGCCGTTTTAGTTAGCAGTTCAACACTAATACAGCATGCTTAACATACAAGGAAACCCACCCGGAATTTATCCGAGTGGGTTTCCTTGTTATGAAAATGCTACGAGACGAGATTAACCCTAGCGGGCTACCGAGCCCTCAACGTAGTCATCGCTGTTGGCAGCCCAGCTGAACAGCTTGCGCAGTTCGCGGCCGGTCTCCTCGATCGGGTGTGCTTCACCCTTGGCGCGCAGTTCCAGGAACTCCTTGCCTCCGTTGGCCTGGTCGTCCATGAAGCGCTTGGCGAAGGCACCGGACTGGATGTCGGCGAGCACGCTCTTCATGTTTTCCTTCACCTCTGGGGTGATCACGCGCGGGCCGGAGACGTAGTCGCCGTACTCTGCGGTGTCGGAAACACTCCAGCGCTGCTTGGCAATGCCGCCTTCCCACATCAGGTCCACGATGAGCTTCAGCTCGTGAAGCACCTCGAAGTAAGCGATCTCTGGCTTGTAGCCGGCCTCGGTCAGGGTTTCGAAACCGTACTGGATCAGCTGCGAGGCGCCGCCGCAGAGCACTGCTTGCTCACCGAACAGGTCGGTTTCGGTCTCCTCGGTGAAGGTGGTCTCGATAACGCCGGCACGGGTGCCGCCGATGCCCTTGGCGTAGGACAGTGCCAGATCCTTGGCGCCACCGGTGAAGTCCTGCTCCACGGCGATCAAGTCCGGAATACCACGGCCGGCCTCGAATTCGCGGCGCACGGTGTGGCCCGGTGCCTTCGGTGCCACGAGGGCAACGTCGACGTTTGCCGGAGGCTGGATGAAGCCGAAGCGGATGTTGAAGCCGTGGCCGAAGAACAGGGCGTTGCCCTCTTCCAGGTTCTCGGCGATCGACTCTGCGAAGACCTTAGCCTGAACCTGATCCGGGGTTAGGATCATGATCACGTCGGCGGCCTTGGCGGCCTCGGCGACGGTAGCGACCTTCAGGCCCTCGGCCTCAGCCTTAGCGCGGGACTTCGAACCCTCGGCCAGGCCGACGGTGACGTCGACGCCGGAATCGCGCAGGTTCAGCGCGTGGGCGTGGCCCTGCGAGCCGTAGCCAATGATGGCAACCTTGCGGCCCTGGATGATCGAAAGGTCGGCGTCGTCTTCGTAGTACAGATCAGCCACTGTATTTCTCCTCTAATGGTTTCTTCTTGTGTAGAAGTCTTTGTGTTGATGGTGCCTGAAGATCAGGCGGAAATGGTTTTCAGGGCCCGGTCGGACATGGACTTGGAGCCACGGCCGATGGCCAGCATGCCGGCCTGGACGATCTCGCGTATCCCGAAGGGTTCAAGCACCGCAAGCAGTGCCTCGATCTTACCGGCGTTACCGGTGGCCTCGATGACCAGCGAATCCTGGGACACGTCGATCACCGAAGCGCGGAACAGCTCTGCGGCCTGGGTGACCTGCAAGCGGGTGCTTGCATCGGCGCGCACCTTGATCATGATGTGATCGCGTTGCACCGAGGCTTCCGGGGCAAGCTCCACGATCTTGATGACGTTGATCAGCTTGTTCAGCTGCTTGGTGACCTGCTCCAGCGAGTCGCCCTCGGCATCGACCACGACGGTCATCCGGGAGATGCCCTCGATTTCGGTGGGTCCCACGGCTAGGGAATGGATGTTGAAGGCACGGCGGGCGAACAGACTGGCCACGCGGGTCAATACACCCGGCACGTCTTCCACCAGCACGGAAAGGGTGTGCTTAGCCATGTTTTAGTCCTCCTCTTCCCATTCCGGGGTCATCCCCCGGGCAATCTGAATCTGGTCGTTGCTGACGCCGGCCGGAACCATCGGCCACACCATGGAGTCCGCGGAGACCACGAAGTCGATGACGACCGGGCGGTCGTTGATCTCCAGGGCCTTCTGGATGGTGGCGTCGATATCTTCGTCGCGTTCGCAACGCAGGCCCACACAGCCGTAGGCGTCGGCGAGCTTCACGAAGTCCGGAACCCGGGCGGTGCCGTGACCGGTGTTCAAATCGGTGTTCGAGTAGCGTGCGTCGTAGAACAGGGTCTGCCACTGGCGCACCATACCCAGCGACGAGTTGTTGATCACCGCGACCTTGATCGGGATCTGGTTGATCACACAGGTGGCCAGTTCCTGATTGGTCATCTGGAAGCAGCCGTCCCCGTCAATGGCCCAGACCACGCGGTCTGGCTGGGCGACCTTGGCACCCATGGCGGCGGGTACCGAGTAGCCCATGGTTCCCAGACCGGCCGAGTTGAGCCAGGAGCGGGGGCGTTCGTACTTCACGAACTGTGCCGCCCACATCTGGTGTTGGCCCACGCCGGCCACGTAAACGCCCTCGGGGCCGGTGAGTTCACCGATCCGCTGAATCACGTTCTGCGGAGCCGAGAGGCCGTCTTGGGTTTCGGTGTAGCCGATCGGGTAGGTTTCGCGCAGTCGGTTCAGCAAGTCCCACCAGCTGGACAGGTCCTGCGGTGCCTCGGCGGCAAAGCGGGAAGCGCAGGCTTCCTGCAGCTGCGGGATGATCTCGTCCAGCGAGCCCACGATCGGCACATCGGCGGTGCGGTTCTTGGAGATTTCGGCCGGGTCGATATCGGCGTGGATCACCTTCGCGTTGGGGGCGAAGGAGGAGAGTACACCGGTGACTCGGTCATCGAAACGAGCTCCCAGGGTGATCAGCAGGTCGGCCTGCTGCAGCGCGGTCACCGCCGAAACGGCACCGTGCATACCGGGCATGCCCATGTGCTGGGGGTGCGAGTCCGGGAATGCGCCGCGGGCGGTCAGCGTGGTGACCACCGGTGCGTTGATGAACTCGGCGAATTCCTTGAGCTGCTCATGCGCGTCGGCCTTGATGACGCCGCCGCCCACGTAGAGTACCGGGCGGGTTGCGCCGGCGATCAGCTTGGCGGCTTCGCGCAACTGCTTGTTGTGGCCCTTGGTCACCACGCGGTAACCGGGCAGTTCCACCTTGGGCGGCCAGGAGAATTCCATCTCGGAAACCTGGGCGTCCTTGGTGATATCCACCAGGACCGGACCGGGACGACCGGTCTGGGCCAGGTAGAAGGCGCTGGCCAACACTCGCGGGATGTCCTGCGGGTTGGTGACCAGGAAAGCGTGCTTGGTGATCGGCATCGTGATGCCCACGATGTCCGCTTCTTGGAAGGCGTCAGTGCCAATGAAGGCGCTGTTGACCTGTCCGGTGATGGCCACCATCGGTACCGAGTCCATATGGGCATCGGCAATGGCGGTGACCAGGTTCGTTGCGCCCGGGCCGGAGGTAGCGATGCAGACGCCTACTTCCCCACTAACCATTGCGTAACCCTGTGCGGCGTGGCCGGCACCCTGTTCATGGCGCACCAAGACGTGGTTGAGCTTGGTGGAATCCATAAGTGGGTCGTAGGTGGGAAGGATAGCCCCACCCGGTAACCCAAAGACGTCCTTGACGCCCAATTCTTCCAATGAGCGGACGATGGCTTGTGAGCCGGTCATCCTGGTGGGAGCAACGATATTATTCGGACCCTGGACGGGGTTCGAGGCTTCCACGACGGAAGAGACAGCAGTAGTACCCTTGCTTCGATTGATGTTCTTGGCAACCGACGCCGGACTGGCAGGTGTTCCGTTGCTCATCGGGATCCCTTTCCTTCTGTATCTCTTCATATGCGCATAAAAAACGCCCCACGGCCGTCAACGCATTGACGGAAGGGGGCTAGGCGCGTTACCGATGTTCTGCCGTAAGGCAGCTGTCTCAGGCTCCGCGCCCGATAACTAGTAGTACATCCGTAACTGTTTGCATAGTCCCAGTCTTGTTCAGCTCGGCTGAAAGATCAACACAACACGGACCTTGTCTCATTATATGAGACTCGAGTCCAATGGGTGGACGCCGCGCGGCGTCCACCCATTGGGATTCGGGCTCATTTAGCCGCAGTATGCGCCGGTAGAGGCCGAGTTCACCAGCTTGGCGTACTTCGAAAGTACACCGGAAGTGAACTTCGCCGGCAACGGCTCCCAGCCGACCTTGCGGGCTTCGAGCTCCTCGGGATCCACGAGCAGATCGAAGCTACGGGCCTGAATGTCCACGCGGATCTTATCGCCGTCCTTGACGAAGGCGATCGGACCGCCATCGACGGCTTCGGGGGCAACGTGGCCAATGCACAGGCCGGTGGTTCCGCCGGAGAAGCGACCGTCGGTGAGTAGCAGGACATCCTTGCCCAGACCGGCACCCTTGATCGCACCGGTGATGGCAAGCATTTCGCGCATACCCGGACCACCCTTGGGGCCTTCGTAGCGGATGACCACGACGTCGCCGGCCTTCAGCTCACCGTTGTCCAGTGCGTCCAGGGCACCCTGTTCGCGTTCGAAGACGCGAGCGGTGCCCTCAAAGACATCGGCGTCGAAGCCGGCGGACTTCACGACCGCGCCCTCCGGAGCCAGCGAACCATGCAGGATGGTCACACCACCGGTCTTGTGGATCGGGTCGTCCATCGCGCGCAGGATCTTGCCATCCGGGTCCGGCGGAGCAATGTCGGCCAAGTTCTCGGCCACGGTCTGACCGGTGACGGTCAAGCAGTCGCCATGCAGCAGGCCAGCGTCGAGCAGCGCCTTCATGACCACCGGCACACCGCCGATACGGTCCAGATCGTTCATCACGTAGCGACCAAACGGCTTCAGGTCGGCCAGGTGCGGAACCTTATCGCCGATGCGGTTGAAGTCATCGAGGGTCAAATCGACCTCGGCCTCGCGGGCAATGGCCAGCAGGTGCAGCACGGCGTTGGTGGAACCTCCGAAGGCCATGGTGACGGCGATGGCGTTCTCGAAGGCCTTCTTGGTCATGATGTCGCGGGCACGGATGCCCTTGCGCAGCATGTTGACCACGGCCTCACCGGAACGGTGTGCGAACATATCGCGGCGGCGGTCGGCCGATGGTGGAGCGGCCGAACCGGGCAGGCTCATGCCCAACGCTTCACCGATGGAGGCCATGGTGTTCGCGGTGTACATACCACCGCAGGCACCTTCGCCCGGGCAGATGGCGCGCTCGATGGCGTCGAGGTCCTTCTCGCTCATCTTGCCCGCGGCGCAAGCGCCGACAGCCTCGAAGGCGTCGATCAGGGTGACGTCCTTCTCCGTGCCATCTTCGAGCTTGACCCAGCCGGGCATGATCGATCCGGCGTAAAGGAAGACCGAGGAAAGGTTCAGTCGCGCTGCTGCCATGAGCATACCGGGAAGCGACTTGTCACAGCCGGCCAGCAGGACCGATCCGTCGAGGCGCTCGGCCATCATGACGGTTTCGACCGAGTCGGCGATAACCTCGCGGGAGACCAGCGAGAAGTGCATGCCTTCATGGCCCATGGAGATACCGTCGGAAACGGAAATGGTGCCGAACTGCATCGGGAAGCCGCCACCGGAGTGCACGCCTTCCTTGGCGCCCTGCGCCAGGCGGTTCAGCGAAAGGTTACAAGGGGTGATTTCATTCCACGAGCTGGCGATACCAATCTGTGGTTTGGCGAAATCCTCATCGCCCATACCCACGGCGCGCAACATGCCGCGAGCAGGTGCTGCATGGATCCCGTCGGTGACCACGCGGGAGCGTGGTTTGATATCTGGGGTGTTGTCCTGACTCATGAAATCGATTCTAGGAGTCAATATGACCAATCTTTGAACCCATGACGCGACATCGACATATTTCTCGCGTTGAACCCATTGGTCATTTTGTCTACCCCAGCCGGTACAGTGGGATTCATGGACACTAGCCCAGATCAAAATCAGGCCGCGCTGGTGAAGAGTAAGCTTCACGAAGCCTTTGACCAGCAGATCCCCAACTTTGCTAGCTACAATCTCGTGGCGGCGATCGGCATTGCCGGAAGTGGCGGACTGAAGGTTGTCGGTTATCGTCGACAGCCTGCGGAACTGGTTCTCGCTCCGGTCAAAACTACCGACCTGAGCGCCTCCGAAGCAGCCATCACCATTAACAACACCAATGTTAATCAGCTGGCCATCGTGAATGACGGCGCCTATGAGATCGCCACCTCTACGGGCCGCACCTTCCGATTCAGTATTCCCAAAAGCCCGAGCGTCGATTTGCACCTCGATGACGCAGTTGTCGTCGCAGTGGAAATCGAGCAGGCCGATGACGCCGCGGATTTCGCCGACTTCATGGATCACTTCATGAACACGGTCGAGGGGACCGAAAACTTCATCTAACCGCCGGGCGGTATAAAGAAATGAGCCTCATCCCAGAGTTAGGATGAGGCTCATTTCTTTATCTTGCGGTGCGAGTAGAGAGACTTGAACTCTCACGTCCGAAGACACTGGAACCTAAATCCAGCGCGTCTACCAATTCCGCCATACTCGCTTGCCAACCACTCACCGGGAGCGATCAAGACCTCAACCAGTGTAGCGGAAGGATGGGTGATTACCGAAATCCGGCATTCACCGGGTTACTTCGGGTCAATTCCTAGGTCACGACGCAGTTTCGCGACGTGACCGGTGGCGCGCACGTTGTACTGCGCCAGCGCGACGTTCCCCTCTTCATCTACGACGATGGTGGAGCGGATCAATCCCTCGTAGGTGCGACCATAGTTCTTCTTTTCGCCCCAGGCGGCGTAGGCCTCGGCAACGCGGTGGTCTTCATCGGAGAGAAGTGGGAAGTTCAACGACTCGGTGGCGGTGAACTTCTCAAGTTTCTTCTGCGGGTCCGGCGAGATACCCAGCACCTGGTAGCCCAGGGACTGCAGGGATTCAATGGAGTCGCGGAAATCACAGGCCTGCTTGGTGCACCCTGGGGTGGAAGCTGCCGGGTAGAAGTACACAATGACCTTCTTCCCCCGGTAATCGCTGAGCGAAACAGCGTTACCCTCGGCGTCATTGAGGGTGAACTCTGGGGCCTTATCGCCGGCCGCCAGTCGATCGGTGGTCGTTGCAGTCATGTTCTTACCTTTCCCGATGCTAGATACGCAAAAACCGACCTGATAAATCAGATCGGTCCCTTGGTGCGCCCCCCGGGACTTGAACCCGGAACCTAATGATTAAGAGTCATTTGCTCTGCCAATTGAGCTAGAGGCGCATTTACCGCTTGACTAGTCCTTTTTCGAACTCGTCGTTGCGACGTAGATAATCATAGACAGAAACCGAGGAAAAACAAAAATCGGGCAACGCCCGACCAAGTGTTGCTAAATTTTCTGTAAACAACCTAGTCAAATAGCATATTCCGCCAGTCCGAGACGCTGCACCCACGGGAACTCGTGCAAAATTTCTTGGGTGCATTGGGTCACATACTCCCCCGTGGCTGTTCCGGGATAAGGATTCCGTGTGGACTCGGTCGTGCACCTAGCAGCGTTCACCCAGGGGTAATCACATACAGTGCTTGAGCCGCCGCTCACGCCGAGCAGGGCCCACGCGTAGGCTGGGTTTCATGGACAGCATGGCGAAGACGACACCCACAGCGCTCGAGACTCTTACGATATTGGGTGCCGGCCAGGTGGGCACCGTGATCGCCGGTGCGGCTGTCGATGCCGGCTACACCACCTATATCTGCGGCTCGGGAGATGCCGAGGTGATTCTTCACGACCCAGTAGTTGTTGAATCCGGAGCCGTTCCCGCCAGCGCTGCGACAGGGATCGCGCGCTCTGAGATGGTGCTCCTCGCCGTTCCGTGGCAGCGGCATCGCGGTATTGACCCCGAGCCACTGGCCGGCAAGATCCTCATTGACGTGATGAACTACTGGGCACCGATCGATGGCCAACTCCACTCGCTTGAGGAGCACACCATCAGTAGTAGCGAAATCGTCGCACAGCACTTTGCTGCAGCCCGCGTCGTTAAAAGCCTCAATCACTTGAGCCAGTACGACCTCGACAACCGACAATTACCACCCGGCGACCCGGGACGTCGCGGAGTGGGTGTGGCCAGTGATGATCAGGACGCAGCGCGGCAAGTGATGCTCCTCGTTGATCAGATCGGGTTCGATCCGGTATTCAGCGGCCCGCTGGCTTCCGGTGCCGCCTTTGAGCCGGGCAGTGAGATTTTTGCCGAGCGGTACACAGCCAGCCAGCTTCGGGAAGCACTCATCCGCGCGCTAGGACAACAATAGGCTGACGCCACTACTCGTGTAGGTCGTCGCTTGCCTGGAGAGTATTCAGTAACACCTCGACGGTCCACTCGTTATGCGGCGACGGGCTCTCGTTCTCGAGGCTCAGGTGAACCGCCACCTCCGCACCGTCAAATTCCGCCAGTACGGCTCGCGCCTGCCGACTCACTTCGATGTGGTCGTTGCCGAACAGCTCGACGTCAAGCAGTGGATCATTACGGTCAATATGGCCGGCGATCTCGCTCAACCCGATCTTGAGTAGTCGATGCAGACTTATGAGGGACGCCGAAGATGGCGCCTTACGCACCAAGAGGACTGCTCGATTCGTTGGTCGGTGCATGATCATCCCCTCCCCACCGTCGGAGTCGGGACTTTGAGCAATAGGCGAGCTTCGGGTGAATGGCCTTTCCGACGCAGGGCCTGCCGCCGGATATGCGAAAGGCCCGAATCCGATCCACTGTTGAATCATGACTCGAGCCTTAGTTTGTGGTGCGCCCCCCGGGACTTGAACCCGGAACCTAATGATTAAGAGTCATTTGCTCTGCCAATTGAGCTAGAGGCGCCCGCTGCGATGTTCTAGAAGTTTCCTTCGCGCTTTCGCAACGAGATAAAACTCTACCAGCAATTTTCGGCGATGCAAATTCGACCGCAAGGTTTTTCTGGTGAACTGCATTACAGTGTGTGACTAGTGACTTCTCTTGACCGATCACTCGATGGACGTATGGTGCAGCTAGGCGCGTCGTGACCACGATTTCCGCCTCAATCAATAGTTCTCGAGGCGATAGGCCCACTACCCAATCTCCTCACCGGGGCTGCCTAGAACCGCAGCGCGAACCGATCGACGCCTCGCTGGAGGATGACGAGATTTGCGCGTTCTCGTACTGGGCCAATCCAGCAGAGCTCGATGGTGTGCAGCGAGCTGGCAACAACGCCAGGCACTGCCCCTCCCCGCACAGCGGTGGCAACAGCGAGGCTTTCCTGCCTCGCCGGGTAGGCCTGCGCACAAGGTAACTACCGGAATGATCGATCGGACACATCGGGAAGAGTATTGTGAGACAACCCCACTGACAGGCCGGTAATTGCGCCACTTACCCGGCGTTGGAACCCGCAAGCGGCTAAGGGCGTTGGTATCCTTGACATCTTGACCGCGTGTGAGCCATTGGCTCATGCAGGCCCAGAGGCGGCGGCACAGGCGGTCACCCGTTGACGCCTGCTTACGCAGCCCGCATCCAAGGAGAAGAACACTACGGTGCAGCACCAACCCTGGCCCCATGTCTCGCGTCGCGCGCTGATCACCGGAACTCTCTCCGCGCTGGCCCTGACCGCGACCGGTTGCACCGCTAAGCAGCCCGTCGGCCCGAGCCCCACGCCAAGCACTTCCCCGAGCGCCACCCCTCCCCGGGTGCTGCGCCTCGCATCGGCGGCCGACCCGCTCGGCTTCGACCCGGCCCTGGTTGGCGACACCGATTCCTTCCGCATTACTCGGCAGGTCTACGAGACACTAATCTCCATCGACACGAGCACCGGTGGCCCCGTGGCCGGGCTGGCCGAAAGCTGGACCGAGAGCGAAGACGGGCTCCGTTACACCTTCACCCTGCGCGAAGGAGTGCAGTTTCATGACGGTGAACCACTGACCGCGAAGGCGGTGGTCGCGAACTTCGAGCGCTGGCAAAAGATGAATGCCGAGCAGCGTGCCGGGTCCGTACAGGGCTTCGATGACGTCTTCCACGTCTCGGCCAAGCTACCGTCGCTGCCCTCGGCCAAGGACATCGAGGCAGACTTCGGCAAATCCGAAGACCTCACTGAAGCCGAGAAGGCCCAGCTGCAGCAGCGGCTCGACCAGCTCAAAAGCATCGAGTCCGCCTTTAAGCACAATTTGTTTACCGGCTCGGGCGACAAGAAATCCGCCAGCTATTTTGAGTCGGTCAATGCCACCGGCGATCGCGAAGTCACCCTCACGCTGCGTCGGCGACTGCCGAGCCTGATTGAGGCCCTCACCCTGCCGGGCATGGCCATCGCCTCGCCCAAAGCCCTGAAGAGTACCGGCACCAAGACACTGTCGGCCGTACCGGTAGGTACCGGCCCCTACCGCTTGAGCTCCTTCTCCGAGGGAGTGGTGAGCCTTGAGCTCAACAAGGACTATTGGAATACCGCACGCGTCGGCGCCAATCCCCAGCATCCCGAACGCGTCGAAGTGGTTTCCATCCCCTCGCCGCATAATCGACTTAACGCGCTACTGGCCGAAGAAGTTGACGGCTTCGATATGGTCTCCGTCGATGTTTTGCGCACCCTGGTGCGCCAGGCCAAGGTCGTGGTGCAACGCGACCCGTTCTCGGTGCTCTATCTGGGGATGAATCACAAGCACAAGTGGCTAGGTAAACCAGCCTTCCGCCACGCCATCGCGCATGCATTGAACAAGGGACAACTCGCCGAGAAGCTGTTCATCAGCGGCACCAAGCAGGCCCACACGATCCTGCCGCCCACGCTCTCCATTCCCGACCCGGATGAAGTACTCGGCCATGACGAGGCAAAGGCCAAAGAACTGCTTAGCGAGCTGAAATACGATGGCGAGCCCATCGAATTCGCCTACCCGCTACGCGTGGCCCGCACCTCGCTGCCGCTGCCCGAACGCACCTTTGCCTACATCGCCGAAGACCTGGCCAAGGTCGGCATCGTCATTAAACCGCGCCCCATCGCGTGGTCCGATGACTACCTGGGCACCGTGCGCTCGGAGAAATTCACCGGCCTGCACCTGCTGGGCTTCTCCGGCGGCTATCGCTCCCCGGATGATTTCATCTCGAGCATTCTGGCGCAGAAAAAGTATGAGTTCGGTTACACCTCCGCACTGCTAGACGCGCAGATTCTGCTCGCTCGATCGCTACCACAGGGCGAAGAACGCACCACTGCGTACCAGCAGATCGTCAACACGCTGAACCAAGACCTACCGCTGATTCCGCTGGTCTACCCCATCTCTGCCTTGGCCTTCAACCCATCGGTGAGCTACTACCCGTCCTCCCCCGTGTTGAACGAAGTGTTCGTTGATACGCAGGTGCAGGTGGCGGCACCAAGTAATGGTTGACGATTTTCACCCTCTCACGTAGTGGGGATACCCTGAGTTAGAGCAAAGTATCACTGTCGATGGAGTTCCTCGTGCCTTCTGAAACGTCAACCGAATCCCTTGACGTAGTCCTCATTGGTGCCGGCATCATGAGTGCCACCTTGGGCACCCTCATTAATGAGCTGGAACCAAGCTGGTCCATTGGTCTCTTTGAGAACCTTGGATCGGCCGGCGAGGAGTCCTCCTCCCCGTGGAATAACGCGGGCACCGGTCACTCGGCGCTGTGCGAATTGAACTACACCCCGGCCAAGGCCGACGGAAGCGTCGATCCCGCCAAGGCCGTGGGCATTAACGAGCAGTACCAGATCTCCCGCCAGTTCTTCTCCTGGGCCGTAGAGAACAAGCGCGCCGGGGCCCCGGAGACGTTCATTCACTCCCTGCCCCACATGTCCTTCGTGATCGGCGAGGACCACTCGAAGTACCTCAAGACCCGTTACGAGGCGTTGAAGCCCAACGCCCTGTTCCAGGAACTGGAGATCACAGAGGATCTGGCCACCATCAACGAGTGGACCCCGCTGGTTGCTGCCGGCCGCGACGAGTCGCAGAAGGTCGCCGCTTCCCGTGTGGTCTCGGGTACCGACGTCGATTTCGGTCGGTTGACCAAGGATCTGACCGCTTCGTTGGCCGCCAAGGGCGCCTCGGTGAACTTCGGTCACAAGGTCGTGGGACTCAAGCGCGAAGGTGCGGGCTGGCTGGTCACCGTGCGCGATAACGCCACCAAGGCCAAGCGCACCATCAAGGCGAAGTTTGTCTTCGTCGGCGCCGGCGGCGGCGCCCTGCCCCTGCTGCAGCAGTCCGGCATCGACGAAATCAAGGGCTTCGGCGGCTTCCCCGTCTCCGGCCAGTTCTTGCGTTGCACCGACGAAAGCGTCAACGCCCAGCACCACGCCAAGGTCTATGGTCAGGCCTCGGTCGGTGCCCCACCGATGTCGGTACCGCACCTGGACACCCGTTTTGTGGACGGCAAGCGTTCGCTGCTCTTCGGCCCATACGCCGGCTTCTCGATGAACTTCCTGAAGTCCACCGGACAGCTGGATCTGCCGCTGTCCCTGCGCCCACACAACATCATCCCGATGCTGGCAGTGGCTAAGGACAACATGTCGCTGACCACCTACCTGATCAAGGAAGTGCTCAAGTCGCGGGCCAAGAAGGATGAGGCCTTGACCGAGTACTACCCGCTCGCCGATGGCTCGAAGTGGGAACTGATCACCGCGGGCCAGCGCGTTCAGGTCATCAAGAAGGACAAGAAAAAGGGCGGCGTGCTGCAGTTCGGTACGGAGGTCATCACCTCCTCGGATGGCACCATCTCCGGTCTGCTCGGTGCCTCCCCCGGCGCGTCGACCGCAACCCCGATCATGATCGGTTTGCTTTCGCGTTGCTTCCCCAAGCAGTTCGGCGGCTGGGAGGCCAAGCTGAAGGAAATCATCCCGTCCTACGGCGTGAAGCTCAACGAGAACGCTGCCTTGTTGGCCGAGGTCACCGCGGCCACTAATAAGAGCCTCAAGCTGGGCTAGGTCCCGGCAGAAGCAAGGCCCCAGGCCAGCTATCCGCACAGCGGGTAGCTGGCCTGGGGCCTTGCTCTATGCTCGCGGGCTGTTTAGAGACTCTCGAGCAACTGCTTCATCTCATCGATTTCGCCCTGCTGGCTGTCGATGATCTTCTGCGCCAAGGCCAAAGCATCGGCATGTTGCCCCTCGTCGAGCTCCTTCTGGGCCATCTTCACCGCCCCTTCATGGTGGCGGATCATTTGTTCGAGGAAGAGCCTATTGAGCTCATCGCCCTGCGCCTTGGCGAGGCGCTGGATCTCTTGCTCGGGAATCATCCCGGAGTGACCCATCTCCGAATGATCCATGGATTCCATGGCCTGATCCCAGTCCTGCATCCACTGCTTCATCTGAGCGATCTCCGGGCCCTGCGCCGCGGCAATCTTTTCCGCCAGCGCACGCACCCTTTCGTCGGTTCCATCGGCCTGCAACACGATCTGCGACATGTCCAGCGCCTGCTGGTGGTGTTCGGCCATCCCAGCGGCAAACATCGCATCTGCGGCATTAGCCTGCGTAGCCGAGGTGCTCGCCGAGGCGGTGGGAGGGTTCGACTCTGCGCCGCCCGGTCCGGCGGTGCTGCATCCGGCGAGGGCCAATGCCGCAACGGCTACGAGAACAGGGTAGGTAAATTTGTGGTTCTTCAACTGTGCATCCATTCGTTCGGGCTCCGCACCGACGGCACGGAGCCGACATAAGTGTTCTTAGATCGTGAGCTTCGGTGAATGGATGGGGGTTTACGTTCGGCTAATGCACAAGCGGTTCAGGTCGGGTGGCTCGAGCGCCAAACGAGCCGTATGCAATAACCGGTGTAGCCGCGTGGCCACGAGTCGACGGCGTAGCCTCACGAGCAGCGTGGGGCCACGGAGCAACACCAGTGCCACCACAAGCAGCAGTACACAGCCGGCGATCTGTGCCCAACAATGTTCTGGAGCTTGCGGAGCCGGGGCGTCCGGCGCGGGAGCTGAGGCGTGCGCTCCATGCGCGCCCTGCTCGTGCTGGCTGATGTGGGCCGCCGCAGACTCTCCGAACGGCTCGGCCGAGGCGAAACTGTGCATGGACATCAGGCCAAGAATGACTGACAGGCTCAGCAAACACAGTGCCAGGGCGCGGCGCCATGAGGCCGCGGGGTTCCCCGTGCGCTGGTTGCTGGCTGTGCTTTTCATCGCAGCTACGTTATCGACGGTCTTTGTGAAAATCCTTAGTTTCTCGACCGGCGTGTGCCGCCGAGATCCTTATACGCCCGCTCGGGTGGCCACAAATGCTCCTGAGATCATCCTTACGATGCAATATCCATCGACAGATACATCTAGCATGGTAACGAGCTGTGTTATTTTCCCTGAGATCTAGGACGTTCTTGCACATGCAACGTTTGGCTGTATTGTCCCTGAAAAACAGGGCGTTGATCGCCCTAGTCACCGTTTTCGTCGGAATCTTCGGCGTGATATCCATGGGTTCACTCAAACAGGAACTCATTCCCAGCCTCGAGTTTCCGCAAATCGCCGTGGTCGCCTCGCAGCCCGGGGCAAGCCCCGAGGTGATTGACCAACAGGTCGCCCAGCCGCTCGAAAGCGCCTTGCAGGCCGTGGAGGGGTTGGAATCGTCCAACGCGGTATCGAGCACCGGGTTCACCTCGATCTCGCTCACCTTGGCTTATGGCACCGACATGGACCGGGCACGCTCCCAGGTGGACAAGGCACTGTCCAATGCCAAGAACGCACTGCCCGAGGACGTGGAGCCCAGTTCATTCACCGGTTCGGTGGCCGATATTCCCATCGTGTATCTTGCCGTGTCTTCCGATAAGAAATTGGAGGAGCTGCGCGACGATGTCGAACGCATCGTCGTACCGAAGCTGAACAAGATCGATGGGGTTCGCGAGGCCGACGTCTCCGGTGGCACCAGCCAGTTCATCTCCGTGCTTCCCGACCAACAGAAGCTCGCCGCCGCACAGCTCACCGCGGCCGACCTGAAAGATGCCATCGAAAACTCCGGTGCCCAATTGCCGGTGGGCACCGTCGAGGCCGACAAACTCTCCCTGCCAGTCATCTCCGGTTCGGCCCCCGACTCGTTGGAGAAGATCCGGCAGATCCCGGTCACCATCGAGGGCAAGGCCCCGAAGTTACTCAAGGATCTAGCCAAGGTCGACATCAAGGCCGATACCGCCACCAGCATCACCCGAACCAATGGGGTGGAAACGTTGGCGCTGTCGGTTACCAAAACCCCCGATGGCGATACCGTGGGCATCTCGCACGCGGTTGCCGAGCAGATCGGGCAATGGCAGCAGGAGCTCGGTTCCAACGCGAAGATCACCACGGTTTTCGATCAGGCGCCCTTCATCGAGCAGTCCATCGAGCAGTTGACCGTGGAAGGCATGCTCGGTCTGGGCTTTGCCATCGTGGTCATCCTGATCTTCTTGTTCTCGCTGCGCTCCACCCTGGTCACCGCCATTTCCATCCCGCTGTCCTTGCTGGTGACCTTCATCGGCATGAACGTTTCCGGGTACACGCTGAACATGCTCACCTTGGGGGCGCTGACCATTTCGATCGGCCGCGTGGTCGATGACTCGATTGTGGTCATTGAAAATATCAAGCGTCACCTGTCCTATGGAGAGTCCAAGAAGCAGGCCATTTTGCTGGCCGTGCGCGAGGTTGCCGGTGCCATTACCGCGGCCACGTTGACCACCGTGGCGGTCTTCCTTCCGGTGGCTCTGGTTTCCGGTCTGGCCGGGGAACTCTTCCGCCCGTTCGCGCTGACCATGACCATTGCGTTGCTGGCCTCACTGGTGGTGTCGCTGTCCATCGTGCCGGTTCTGGCGTACTGGTTCCTCCCGCACCGCCCACAATCGGCCACGACCCACACCGCGCATATCGCCGAGGAACGCGGTTTGCTGCAGCGCGGATACACCCCCGTATTGCGCTCCACTCAGCGGCACCCGGTGATCACGCTAATCGCCTCGGTTCTGATCCTAGGCGGGACCGTGGCCATGACTCCGCTGCTTGACGCCAACCTTTTGGGCAATAGCGGCGAGAATTCCATGAGGGTCACACAGAGCATGCCCTCGGGCACCTCGCTGAACACCACGGTCGAACAGGCCGAGAAGGTTGAAAAAGCGCTCATGGACACCGAGGGCGTTCAGGATGTGCAGCTCACCGTCGGTCAACCCGGCGGCTCGCTATCCTCGAGGTTTGCCTCGGGCGCGGATCAGGCCAGCTTCACCGTGATCACCGATCCGGAGGCGGATCAGGTGGTCTTGCAAAACCGCGTCCGTACCGCGATCGATGATCTCGGCCTGCCCTCCGATCAGCAGGTAACCGTCGGCGCCTCGAACTCCATGGTGGGTGATGACGTGACCGTGGAGGTCAGCGCCCCGGACGAGGATGTTTTGGCAGATGCCACAAAGCGTGTGCGGGAGCAGCTCCGTGACGTCCCGCAGGTCACCGAGGTGGAGGATAATCTCAGCGCGAAGCGCGAACAGGTCACCATCGACATTGATGCGCAGAAGGCCGCCGAGGCCGGGCTGACCGAATCTCAGCTTTCCGGGATCATCGCCGCGCAGGTCTCCCCCATCCCGGCCGGTTCGCTGCGGGTCGGCTTCACCGACTTGCAGGTCAAGATAGGCGAAGGCGAGGAGCTGCGCAACGAGAAGGACCTGCGCGAACTGTCCATCCCCACCGCGACCGGCGTGGTCAAGCTCAAGGAGCTCGCCGAAATCAAGCGCGAGTCCACGGTGCAACAGGTGAGCACCTCCAATGGTGAACGCATCGCCACGGTCTCGCTGACTCCGGCGGAGAACCAGCTACGCGCGGTGTCCACCGAGGTCACCAAGCGTCTGGCCGATCTAGAGTTGCCGCAGGGTGCCAGCGCCGAACTCGGCGGGGCGGCCACCGAACAGGCCGAGTCATTCGGTCAGCTGTTCCTTGCGCTTCTCGCCGCGATTGCCATCGTGTATGTGATCATGGTGGCCACCTTCAAGTCGCTGATCCAGCCGCTGATTCTGCTGGTCTCGATCCCCTTCGCCGCCACCGGCGCCATCGGATTATTGCTATTGACCGGCACTCCGCTGGGCTTGCCCTCGCTGATCGGCATGCTGATGTTGGTGGGCATTGTGGTCACCAACGCGATCGTGCTGATTGACCTGATCAACCAGTACCGGCTGCCCTCCGCCGAACGGCCGGCCCTGAGCCTGAATGACGCCATCATGCATGGCGCCCGTCAACGTCTGCGGCCAATTCTCATGACCGCGGCGGCAACGATTTTCGCGCTCATTCCCATGGGTCTGGGGATCACCGGTCAAAGTGGCTTTATTTCGCAGCCGCTGGCCATCGTGGTGATTGGCGGCCTGTTCTCGTCGACCCTGCTGACGTTGATTCTCGTTCCCGTGCTGTATCGGTTGATCGAGGGGCGTAAGGAACGCACCGCTACCAAGCGGGCAGCCAAACGCGAGGCAAATGCGCACCATTCGGCGACCTCGGCGCAGTCCGCGGCAGAGACCGGGACGGCGATCACCGACTCGGCCGGAACGCCGGCGACCAAGGCAACGCCCGCAACCGAGTCCACCGCGCCCACCGCCCAGGCGACGCCTGCCGCGACAAGCACCCATACGGTCGATGGGCATCCGGTGATCGTGGACCCGATGACCGGGCAGATTCCGTTGACCCGTCGTCAGCGCAAGGAAATTGAAAAGTCGTTGAACACGGAGCACGAGGACCTGTAGTCCCTGGCGCCTTCAACGAACAGTGCCCTCACGATAACAATCGTGAGGGCACTGTTCGTTGTTAGCTGCTGCAGGCTTAGCCGGTGCGGAAGTCGATTAACACCTTGCCGGATTCTTCGCTATCGCGAGCGGTGCGTAACCCTTGCAGTACGTTCGTAACCGCAACGGTGTGCGTCACGATCCCCCGCACATCCAAGGACCCGTCGGCCAGCGCGAGTAGTACTTGGTCGATCTCCTGGTTGAAACGTAGTGCGCCTCGCAGATCCAGTTCGCGGCTGATCGCCGTGGCCATGGGCACCATGACTTCACCTTGCCGCTGTAGTCCCACCATCACCACCACGCCACCGCGCACGGCTGCGTTAATCGCCGATGCCAGACCCGGTACGGTCCCCGAGGCCTCGAGAACCACGTCGACATCGAGGGCATCTAGTGCCGCTCGATCGGCCGCGTCGATCACCTGGTCGGCACCGAGCTTCTGGGCCCGCCGGCGCGGTGCCTCGGCTAGATCACTGAGGATGACCCGCGAGGCGCCATGATGTTTGGCAACGGCCACGCACAGCAACCCGATCGGTCCCCCGCCAACCACCAAGACACTGCGTCCTTCGACGGATCCGGCACGCTCGAGCGCGTGCCAGGCCACGGCGGCCGGTTCGGCAAGGGCCGCGGTCTGCAGGTCCAGCCCCGGAGGCAAGGCTCGGAGCATGCGAGCAGGAAGTGCGATACGGCGGGCAAATGCACCCTGGGTATGCGGCATGTGCGCCGCCGAGCCTAGGTAACAGGCGCCGGGAGCCAGATGTGGTTTGTCGGCGGGCCAGCGGATATCGCCGAGCGGGTGTGGCGTATTTGGATGCACCGCCACGGCGGTGCCCACCGGGGGCGAACTACCGTCGGCCGCCGCGGTGCGCACCGTGCCCACGACCTCATGGCCTAGGACCATTGGTTCACGCAAGATCGAGGCGCCGGCGGCACCCTCCAACCAGTAGTGCAGGTCGGAACCGCAGATGCCACCATAGGCAATCTCGATAACGGCTTCGTCGGGCGCGGGATCTGGTTCGGGAAGGACGTCGACGCGAACGTCACGGGCCGCGTGCGCCACGACGGCAAGATTGGCGCCGGCCTCGGCGCTGACTAATGGATGCTCAGACAACGGAGGTCATCCCGCCATCGACGTAGAGGGTCTGGCCATTGACGAAGCGTGCCGCATCCGAGGCGAGGAATACCAGCGGCCCCACCAGGTCCTCGACCTGGCCCCAGCGGCCGGCCGGGGTGCGTTGCGCAACCCACTGGGAGAACTCCTCATCGGCCACGAGGGCGGCGGTGAGTTCGGTACTGAAGTACCCGGGCGCCAGCGTATTGGCGGTGATCCCGTGCGGTGCCAGTTCGGCGCAGAGCCCTCGGGTCAGCATTGCGATCCCGCCCTTGGTGGCCGCGTACGGGGTAATGTTGGGCCGCGCCAGGCTGGATTGGACCGAGCCGATATTGATGATCCGCCCACTGCCCCGGTCGATCATCCCGCGGGCCACGCGACGCGCCATCAAGAAGGCGCTGGTCAGGTTGGTGTCCACCAGCGTGTGCCAGTCCGCTAGGGAAAAATCGACCAGCGGCGCCCGCAACTGCATTCCCGCATTGTTGACCAGGATGTCCGGCACCCCAAGACTCGATTCGATTTCCCCAAGGGCCGCATCGACGGCGGCCTCGTCGGTTACGTCGAAGGAACTGGCGTGCACCGCGCCTCCGCTTCCTTCGGCGATCTGCCGGGCCGTGGCGTTCACGGCTTCAAGGTTCCGTCCGTGGACGACCACGGTGGCTCCGGCCTGCGCAAGCCCGGCGGCTAGGGCCCGTCCGATGCCGCGGGAGCTTCCGGTCACCAGAGCCAGTTGGCCGGTCAGGTCGAATGCATTAGTTTGTGCTGTGCTCAATGTTGATCTCCAATCGTGACGGACTCATCGGCCGCAAAGGAGGTGCGGGCCGACACCGCCGAGGCTCCGGCTCCCACGCTACCGGCCAGCCACACATCGTCCCCGGCTTCCACCGCTGAAATCTTGACTGCGTCGTCGGTGCGCGTCAGGTCCCGACGCAAGGTTTCGGGCACCAGGTATGTCGAGGCCACGGTGATGGCGGCCAGGGAAGCCATGTAGAGCCCGAGCACTAGCCAATTCGCATCGGTCACGGCAATCAGATAGGCACCGAGGACGCCTGCCAGGCCTCCGGCCAGCACCGCGGAGATCTCGCGCGCCATGGCCACACCGAGGTAGCGGTGTCGACTACCGAACAGCTCGGGCAGCATGGCGCACTGCGGGCCAAGCATGGTGCACACGGCCACGCCGATGCCGACGGCGATCACCGCGATGGCCAACACGTGGCTGCCCAAGGTCAGCGCCCACCACGCCGGCACGGAATAGCACAGCATAAACAGGGCACCTACTCGGTAGATCACGCGACGACCGAAACGGTCCGACAAGGCCCCGGCGAATGGTACCGAGAAGACACCGATCAGCGAGCCGATGGTCACACCCCAGGTGAGTAGGCCCTTATCCGCTTCTGGTCCGACCACCGCAACGAAGAAGCTCAACGCCAGTCCTTGGAACATGTAGGATCCGCCGTTTTCGGCCATGCGCAACCCGATACCTACCAGGACGCCGGGGAATCCGGTGCGGAACAACTCGCGCATGGGGTGTTCCGAGACCTGCTCGTGTTTTTCCATTTCCACGAAGGTCGGGGTTTCTTCGAGTTTGGCTCGGATAAATACTGCCAAGAGGATGAGCGCGAAGGACGCTAGGAAGGGTACGCGCCAGCCCCACGACATGAGTGCCTCTTCGGGTAGCAGCGTCAGGAGCGAGAAGACCACGGCGGCCAGCAGGGTGCCGGCTTGGATGCCGATAAACGGAAGTGCGGAGAAGAATCCACGGCGCGCTGGCGGTGCGTACTCGGCCATCAGCACCGTGGCTCCGGCCTGTTCGGCTCCGGCGCCAAAGCCTTGCAGGAGCCTGAGCAGAACCAACAGAACTGGGGCCCACATGCCCGCCATCTCGTAGGTCGGCAGAACCCCGATCAACGTTGAGGCACCGCCCATAAGCATGATGGTCACGATCAGCACGAGCTTGCGCCCGAGCCGGTCACCGAGCATGCCGAAGAACAATCCACCAAAGGGACGTGCCACAAAGCCCACGCCGAAGGTCGCGAAGGCCGCGACCGTGGCCATGGCCGGGTCACCCTGCGGGAAGAACAGGACGTTGAAGATCAGGGCGGTGGCCAGCCCATAGAGCGCAAAGTCGAAATACTCCAATGCGCTGCCGATGCTGGCAGCCAGAGTGGCGCGCTGTAGGTTCTTGGCGTAGTTCGCGTCCGTGGCGGAACCACCCGACCCCGGGGATGAGGATGCGATGACGTTCATGCGAGTCTCCTTCGACGAGTAAGTGAGTGAGATCACTTCTAGCTGTGCATCGAATGTACCAGCATAGCGAACGTCGTACAACCTACTGAACGATTAACTTTCAACGCCGTCCGCCCGACCGCACAACAAGAAGAGCCCGTACCCCAGTGGGTACGGGCTCTTAGAAGCTTCGGATGAATGGGTGGACGGTCTAATCTCGGGCGGTGCGGGCACGCCAAGGGTTTTCAAGTCGCGCCGCGACCTCGCGCAGTGCCGTGCCAATGGCGGCAATGCGCACCGGGTCGGCTTGATCTGCGGGAATTGCTGTTCCTAGCGCCAACGGTGGATCACCTGGCGACCATGCCGGCAGGGGCACGGCGACGCCGATCACGCCTACGGTCGAATGCCCCTCATCGAGGGCATAACCGCGCTCTCGGGCCTGGAGCAATTCGCGCTGAACTTCCTCCAGGGTGAGCTCAAGGCCATCGACCCCGCTACGCAAGGGCAGGATCGGACCAAGCAGGCTCTCCACCTCGTCATCCGACAGAGACATCAGCAGCGCATTGCCGGCGGCGCTGAACACCGCAGGCAGCCGTGAACCCAACGGGGTTCCGAACCGATAGGGAGCTCGACCTTCGTGCCGGGCGAGATACAAGGCGTCCGTCTGGTCGAGCATGGCGATCTGCACTACTTCGCCCCGTAAGGTCGGTGATGATGAGATCAGGCCGAAGAATTCGCGTACCTGGTTGAACTGAAGCGCATAGGCCCCGCCAAGCTCTGCCGTGCGACGCCCGAGGGAAAAACCGTCACTGGTACGCCGGATCATCTCCCCGTCTTCGAGGGCTTGGCAGAGATTGGCGCATGAGGACTTGGCAATGCCAAGGGTGCGGGCCATTTCGCTCAATGAAATAGCTCGGCCCTCCGATTCGGCTAAAAGACCCATGATCGCTATGGCACGGGTAACCGCAGGCGCGGGATCGCGCGTTACACGATCACCGGCAGCATTATCGGCGTCAGCTGGGCCTTCATTGTCGCTTCTCATCAGTAAAACTCTACGGTATCCACCCGGTTTCGCAACGGCTTCCCGTCAAGCAATCGCGTGGCGTTCGAAGCGAACAGTCTGGCAATTCGGCTAGTTTCTTGCGCACTGAGCGCGGCCGTATGCGGGCTAATTAACACGTTCGGGTGCTGCCACAACGGACTATCCTCAGGCAATGGCTCCTGAGCCACGACGTCGAGAGCCGCGAATCCAATACGCCCGTCATTAAGTGCCGGTAGTAGCGCCGACTCATCCACCACCGCGCCCCGACCCACATTGACCAGAATGGTATCCGGGCGCACCGATGCGAAGACCTCCGCTCCGATAAGCCCTTCGGTGCTCGCCGTTCCTGGCAGCGTCGCAACGATGGCATCAACCTGCGAAGCTGCTTGCGCCAAGTGCTCTGGATCGATCAGCCGATCCACCCCGGGGACAGGGCGCCCACTGCGCGAGGTGCCCCACACGGTGGATCCGCAGGCCTTGAAGCGCTCGACAACGGCGCTTCCGATTCCCCCGAGCCCCACGACCAAGACCGTCATCTCATCGAGATGACGCATCCGCCAGCGTTCGCTGGGCCAGTTTTTCCTAGCCTGGTCGGCTTCGAGTTTGCGCAAGTTTTTCGCTCCGGCCAGCACCCCAAAGAGAGCAAATTCCGCCAGTGTCGAACCATGGACTCCAGCGCTGGTCGTAAAGGCCACTCGTTCAAGCTCCGTCGCCGAAAGTCCCGCCGCCTTGACCTGGGCGCCGCCGCCAGCCGCCGTGGTGTGCACCCAGCGCAGATCCTGATTGGCATGCACGCTTTGGGTCAGTAGTGCCGGATTGACGTCAGGAATACCGAACAGGGCGTCCACCGAATGCAGCATCTGCGTGAACTTCGCGTTCTGCTCGGAGGTTCGAGTGAAGCGAGGATCCCCCTCCCAGTCACCATCCCAACGCTGTGGTCGATTGAGTTCTGGGTCGTGCACGAGCTCTAGGCGCGGCTCGAGTTCGCGCAGGAGCTGAACGTCGGCCAGCGGCAGGTCGACGGCGATTCCCACGCGAAGGCGCTGTGGTGTGGAGGTCATTTGGTCTCACGTCCTTTCGTTTAGTGACAGCATAACGGCTTGGCCAGTATATTGAACAGAGTTCTTCATATTGTCCTGCGCTTTATCCCGAAACCACCGCCCCGGAGGCAAGTGCAATGACCAGCACCTCGAACCATCCCGAGCAACGGGTAGGCATCATCGGACTCGGCGCCATGGGCCGCCCCATGGCGCGACACCTGGCAACAGCCCATGGCTCGGTCGCTATCACCTCTCGTCGCCCCAAACATGAGGTCATAGCAGACCTCAATGCTGGGACAAACACTCCCGCGTCGGCATTCAGATGGAACAGCAACGCCAACGACATGGCAACGGATTGCGACGCAATCCTACTCATGCTGCCCGACCTGCCGCAGATCCGAGAGTACCTCGAAGGCCCAGACGGGCTCCTGGCAGGCCTTACTCATCGCCCAGGCCAGTCCCCCGCCCTTCTGCTGATCATAGGATCCACGTGCTCGGCCGTTGGCATGCGACAGCTGGCGGCGGATCTTCACGAGCGGTATGGCGAACGAGTCGACGTTGTCGATGCCCCCGTATCCGGCGGCGAAGACGGCGCCGAGGCAGGCGCACTGTCGATCATGCTCGGGGGCACCGCCCCCTCGTGCGCGCGAGCCGCAGAAGTTCTAGCACCATGCGGCACGCCGGTCAGGCTAGGGGGCGTAGGATCCGGACAAGTCGCCAAGGCATGCAACCAGTTGGTGGTTGGCGCAACCATATTTGCCCTTGGCGAGGCCTCGGTCCTGGCCGAGCGCTCTGGCCTTGACCTAGCTGCCATGTGGGATCTGCTGGGTGGTGGATACGCCTCGTCGAGATTGCTTGATAGCCGCAAGGAGCGCTTGGTGACGAATGACGACTCACCATCCGGTGCCATCAAGTATTTACTCAAAGACCTGCAATCCGCCCAGGAGATCGCCCGGGACACCGCGGTGAATGCGACCCTATTGCCGACCCTGCAACAGGCAGTACTTGAAGTAATCAACGCAGGGCTTGGCGACAGGGACCTGTCCGTGACCAAGCGCTTTACCGCAGAGCGCTGAGATACCGTCGCGGACATCACTAGGTGCGAGGAACTCGCCGGATGAATCACGGGAATAATTGACGCTTCAGCTTGTTATTACATGCATACGCATATAAATTGGTCGGTGGCAGGTACACCTACCTCAGCAACCCGAAGGAGCCCACCATGCAGTTCGGCGTCTTTTCCGTCAGTGATATTACGCGCGACCCCACCACCGGCAAGGTGCCCACCGAGAAGGAGCGCATCGACGCAATCGTGGCCATCGCCAAGAAGGTCGAAGAGATCGGCATGGACGTCTTCGCCCTCGGTGAGCACCACAACCGCCCGTTTTTCTCTTCCTCGCCAACCACCACCTTGGCCTTTATCGCGGCTCAGACCGAACGCATTATCCTGTCCACCGCGACCACGCTGATCACCACAAACGATCCGGTGAAGATTGCAGAAGACTTCGCCATGCTCCAGCATCTGTCGAACGGACGCGTGGATTTGGTGCTCGGACGTGGCAACACCGGTCCGGTTTACCCATGGTTCGGGAAGAACATTCAGGATTCGGTGAACCTCACCGTGGAAAACTACAGCCTGCTTCGCAAGCTCTGGGACGAGGACGTTGTGAACTGGGAGGGCCGCTACCGCACGCCGCTACAGAACTTCACCTCTACCCCGCGTCCGCTGGATGGTGTAGCTCCCTTTGTATGGCATGGGTCAATTCGCACCCCACAGGTAGCCGAAATCGCCGCCTACTACGGCGACGGATTCTTCGCCAACAACATCTTCTGGCCGAAGGAGCACTATCAGCAGCTCATCGGGCTCTACCGCGAGCGCTACGAACACTATGGCCACGGTCGAGCCGACCAGGCAGTGGTTGGTCTGGGAGGCCAGTTCTACATGGCCAAAAATTCTCAAGACGCGGTGCGCGAGTTCCGCCCGTACTTCGATAACGCCCCGGTCTATGGGCACGGCCCGTCGCTGGAAGATTTCACGTCCCAGACTCCGCTCACCGTCGGCTCACCACAGGAAGTCATCGAGAAGACCCTGACGTTCCAGGAGTACTTCGGTGACTACCAGCGACAGCTCTTCCTGGTTGACCACGCTGGGTTGCCTCTCAAGACCGTCCTGAATCAGCTCGACATGTTTGGTGAGCACGTACTGCCGACCTTGCGCAAGGAAATGGAAGCACGCGCCCCGCAAGACCTAACCCCGGCTCCGACTCATGCCGGTCTCGTCGCGGCGCGGGACGCCAAGCTCGCCGCTCAGGGCGCAGAACGGAGCGAAGGCGATGACCGAAAGCTCTAAGAATCAAGCCGGCATTCGCACCGTGGCCGAAAGCTGGGAGGCTCTCTTCCGTGCCCAGGTGGAAGTAATGCGCCGAATCAGCACCATGGAAGAGTTCGGTGAACTGTCCATCCGCGAGTATGACGTGCTGTTTAATCTGCGCAACTGCCCGCAAGACCGCAGCCGCATGGTGGACCTGAATAAGCACCTGCTGATCTCTCAACCGAGCCTCAGCCGCATGATCAATCGCCTCGAGTCTCGCGGCCTCGTGCAACGCGAGGTGGACGAGGGAGATCACCGAGCACAGTCGCTATCGCTGACCGACGCCGGGCGGGAGCTTCAAGCGAAGATTGGTCGGTCGCATATGCAACACCTGCACCAACTCATGGGACGGGCGCTGGAGGAGTCGGAGTTCCTCGAACTGCAGCGTCTTTGCCAGAAATTGCGCGGTAACCTGCTCGCAGATTAGGCGGTCAAAGTAAGCTCGTTGTCCCGATGATACGGTCCGGGACAACGAGCTTACTTGTAGAACCCTTCGCGCAGGTTGATTCCATATTCCAGCCACATTTTCATTGCGGCCAGCATGCCGGTCCACCCCATGCAATTACCAAAGGCCGCACGTGATCCTTCGACGCTCAGTGGCCACGCGGATTCGGTGATCCGCACCTCGGTACGCGCACCACCGTCGACCGGCACAAACTCGAACAGCACTCGAGTATCGGCTTCCTCGCCCAATGGCGCACTGGAAGCCCAGAACAGTTCAATGCTCTGCTCGGCCACCACCTCACCGACGCGGACCTCGAAACGCCCCGGAAAGTCGTGAAAGTCCCAACTGACCTCGGCACCCGTTTCAAGGCGGCCGTGTGCCTCGCCCGTGGTGAAATACGCCGAAAGTTGCTGCGGGTCGGCGACCGCTTCAAACACCTCAGATGGTGGGCGCGAGATAAAACCATTGACGGTGAACGATAGATCGGTCAATTGCCCGTCACCGGGAAGCTCGGAAGAAGTCATATCCCGATCCTCGTCTGCGCGAGAGAGAAATTCAACCGTGAAGAACCAGTAAATACGTGCGCAGAGTCAGCGGTATTGCTGCCTACGGCCGGGCACGGGACCATCTGGTTCGTGGTGCGCACGGAACGGCTGGGAAGAACCGAACTACTCACCCGGCAAATAGCTCAAGCGGCGCGATTTTTCGGAGTACTAGCAGGCAAAGGGTGCGGCATAACGGAAGTTGCCGGCTGGCAGCGTGGCTTCGTCAAAGACCCGCACCATGAAGTAGTCGCCCCACGACGGATCACTGGGGACGATGCCATACTTTGCGGCCGGCTCATACCCGAAACGTCCGTAATATTTCGGGTCGCCCAAGAGCACGATTCCGGGCAAGCCTTGTGCTTGCACACGGTCGTGAAGCGTCTGCATCAGCATGGACCCGACACCGTTGCGCTGATACTCCGGCGAGACCGCCACTGGCCCGACCCCGAGGATTGGCTTGGAGTCGTCGATCGAACCCCAGGTGGCGATCACGTGCCCGATAACAACCGGCGTGTCAACGGCAACCAAGGAATAGTGCGGATCGTAGCCCGGGTCGGTAAACAGGTTCCGCAACAGATCCACCTCGGCCGGCTCGGCCACCGGGTCGGTACCAGCGAAGGCCGCGTGGGTCAGGGCAAAAACTGCCGCCCGATCATCAAAGACTTCGTCGCGGATCTGCATGGACGCTAACTTATCAAAGAACCCTTAGGGCATGACAACTGACAGCTACCCAGTGGTAGTCAACTGTTACCGCGTAATTTCCCGCGGCCGCTAGCCCATTTGGCGGATATTACTCCGAGGTATGGAGTACAGCAATGTGACGATCCGCTCGATCTGATAGATTTGCTCACACATTCGCCACCATGGAGTCATCATGCCCGAGAAACGCCTTCCGAAGCTTGCTAAGGTTGCCGCCGGGACAGCGATGGTCACTACGTTGATCGTCGCTCCCCTCGGACCAGCCAACGCCATATCAACGACGCCAGGTACCTCGGTACCTGGGTTCCTCACAGCGCCCCAGTCGGTTCAACCGACAAATTCCGTGGCCGTTCCGACCCGGAAGATTGACCGCACGGCCAGTTCACTGACCGTGTTCGTCAACAAGCAATACCCGCTCTCACCCAAACGGTACGTTCCTAAAACCACCCGCGTCAGCGGCACCAACATCAGTCTGCGCCCCGAAGCAGCAACGGCCTACAAGAAAATGGTGTCCGCGGCCGCTAAGTCAGGCGTGAAGATCCGCCTCGTCTCCGGGTACCGGTCCTACAACCGGCAGGCGGAGCTGTTCAATTACTACACCCGAATCTACGGACAGAAATATGCCGAACGTATTTCGGCGCGCCCAGGAACCAGCGAACACCAAACCGGTTTGGCGATTGACGTCGGCAACCACAATGGTGCCTGTGGCCTGCAGAGCTGTTTTGAAAACACTCCGGTCGGCCGCTGGGTCGCCAAGAACGCCCACAAGTACGGATTTATCCTGCGCTACGGCAAGGGGCAGGAAAAGGTGACGGGTTACGCCTACGAGCCGTGGCATTTCCGCTACGTGGGCACCTCAATGGCCAAAAGCTACAAGGCATCCGGGGCCAAGTCCCTGGAAAGCTATTACGGAGTGGGATCCGGAAATTCCAATTCCCCCTCGATCCCCAAGGGTTCGGCCATCACCACCGCCAACCTGAATCTTCGCAAGGGCATCGGCACCTCCCATGGCGTCATTCTCACCATTCCCAAGGGATCCACGGTCAAGGTGCTGGGTGCCCGGAAGAGCGGCTGGTATCCCGTGGAATACAGGAACCGCAGCGGTTGGGTCTCGGGTAGTTACCTGAAGCTCGGCTCGTCCAAGGCCAAACAGTACCGCTATGCGCAGTACACGGCGGCGGTCTATGACCGTGCGAGCACCTCGGGTGACAAGCGTGTTGGCACAATCCGCAAGTACACCAAGGTGGAGTACCGCAGGTGGAATGGGAAGTACCGCCGCGATGAGGTTAAGCTCAACGGCAAGTGGGTGTGGACCTCTGCGACCAACCGCAATAAGCCAAAGACCGAGTACCGTTACGCACAACGTACCGCGCCCATCTTCGACCGCGCCGATAAGTCGAGCGCAAAGCGTATCGGCACCCTGCGCGTGGGCAACAAGGTCACCTATGCGACCTGGGACGCGAAGAACCGCCGCGATGAAATCTGGTACCAGGGACGCTGGGTTTGGTCCGGTGACACTAACCGCAAGAAGCCCAAAACCCAATACCGCTACGCACAGAAGACCGGCGCCACCTTCGACCGGGCAAGCACCTCGGGCGATAAGCGCGTGGGCACCATCAAGTGCGGTGAGCATCTGGTGTATTCCCGCTGGGATGCCAAGAATCGCCGCGACGAAATCTGGCACGACGGACGGTGGGTCTGGACCGATGTGACCAACCGGATGAAGCCAAAATGCTAGACGCGCTAGCCCAGGTCTTCTGAGTAACTGACGAGACAGAATGCCGCCCAACGCCGTGAGCGTTGGGCGGCATTCTGTCGTTTATGCGTCTTGGTAGCGATTCTTAGCCCAGCAGCGAGCGCACGGTGGCTACCACCGCGCTGGCCACCTGGCTGATCTCGTTTTCCTTGGCCGCACGGGTAAAGGAAAGCCGTACGGCGGTGTGTGCGAGTTCTGCAGGGTAGCCCATGGCCGTGAGCACGGCCGAAGGCTCGGTACTACCGGCCGCGCAGGCCGATCCCGAGGAACACAGGACGCCGCGCCGCTCAAGTTCGATGAGCACGGTTTCGCCGGCGGTACGCGGGAAAACGAACGAGACGATGCCGCCAACGCGTTGTTCGGGAGACCCGGTGAGTTGCACGGAACCCGGGTGGCTACGCTCAAGTTCGGTGCAGATTCGCTCGATGAGGTAGCGACCGTAGCTGTCGCCTCGGCCTTGCCCGCCCTGTTCGGCGCAGAGCGCCAAGGCGCGGGCGATGCCTACCGCGGCCGCGGGATTCTCGGTCCCAGAGCGCAACCCGCGTTGTTGCCCGCCACCATGGAGCAACGGTTCGAGGGCGACTTTCTGCGACAGGTACAGCACGCCGCTGCCCTTCAACGCCCCGATCTTGTGCCCGGAGATACTTAGCGCGTCGACCTGCGCGCAGAGTTCGGCCAAATCCATCCAGCCCGCTGCCTGCACGGCATCGCAGTGCATCACGGCGCCGGCTGCGCGTGCCAGGGCGGCAATCTCGGCGACCGGCTGCACGGTACCGACCTCGTTGTTTACGGCCATCACCGAGACGACTGCGACGTCTTCATCGATCAGCTCAGCGGCCGCGGCGAGGTCAACCGTGCCGTGGTGGTCCACCGGGATAACCCGGTGGGTGAATCCATGGTTTCGCACAAGATAGCTACAGGATTCGAGAACCGCCGGATGCTCCACCGCCGAGGAAACCACGACCCGACCGCGCGGATTGGCCAGAGCGGTACCAATGATTGCGGTGTTATCGGATTCGGTGCCCCCGGAGGTAAAAAGCACTTCGTCGGGTGCGACGCCGAGCAGGCCGGCGACCTGTCCGGTGGCCCAGTCCACGGCGCGGCGTGCGGAGTGCCCTAGTTCGTGATGCGAGGCCGGGTTGCCAAATTCGCCGGTCAACAGCGGGGTGATGGTGTCTAGCACCTCTTGTCGCGGCGGGGCGGTGGCGGCCGCATCCATGTAGATCATGAGATCACCATATCCAGCCCGAAGTCGATGGCCTGAACCGAGTGGGTGATCGCGCCCGAGGAAATGACATCCACTCCGGTTTCGGCCAGCGCCGCCACGGTTTGCAGATTCACGTTTCCGCTGGCTTCCACCACGGCACGTGAATCGATCAATTCGAGGGCGGCGGGGATCTGCTCGGGGGTGAAGTTATCGAGCATGATCACATCGACTCCGGCCTCGAGCACCGCGGGGATCTGGTCGATGTGATCGACCTCCACTTCCATGGCGGTGGTGTGCCCCATACTCGCGCGAACCCGGCGCAGACCAGCGGTGAGCTGTTCTCCGCCGCCGAGCACGGCCAGGTGGTTGTCCTTGGCCATGAAAGCTTCGGAGAGATTGTCGCGGTGGTTGACTCCCCCACCGCAGCGCACCGCGTAGCGTTCAAGCACACGTAGTCCCGGAGTCGTTTTCCGGGTGTCGGCAATCTTCGCCCGCGTATGGGCGACCGCCTGCACGAGCTGCGCGGTGGCGGTGGCAATGGCGCTCATGCGCTGTAGCAGGTTCAGCGCCACCCGTTCGGCCGTGAGAATGGCAGCCGCCGGGCCACTGACCCGCAGCACGCTTTGCCCGGCCGCAAAGGATTGGCCGTCCTCGAGCAGCACGGTGGTGTCGATGTCCGGGTTGATCATCGACATGGCCCGCGCGAAGACGGTTGTTCCGGAGAGCACGCCTGGTTCTCGGGCAACCACCTCGGCGGTGGCCTGCACCGTGGGATCGAGCAGGCTATCGGCGGTCACGTCGCCGCGCGGGCAGTCTTCTGCGAAAGCCAGGGTGAGGATGGCATCGATGGCTCGAGCGGGGACGGGGCGGATCGCGGGGCTCACACCAAGGTTCCTTTCGGGTCGTTTTGTAGTTGGGCGCGCTCGGCGCCGGCGAGCATCCAGCCGGTTCGCCGTCCGGCACCTCCGTCACCGACCGCGTCGGTGCGGTAGTGCGCGCCGAGGTTACCGGTGCGCTGCGCGGCTGCGTGGGCGATGATCCGGGCGGTGAGCCACAGGTTGCGAAGTTCGAAGTGCGAGCGCAGGTCACCGGCCAGTGGGCTGCCGGCCTGCAGTTGCCCGATGGCCGCGGTTAAGCCCGGTCCGTCGCGGCGTACGGCCAATCTGGCGCTGGCCAGAGCCTGCAGGTCCGGAAGGGTCAGCGGCCCTTGCGCGTTGGGCAGTGGAAGCTCGGTCACGGCAAGTTCTGGGAAGTCCGCCCTCGTTCCGGCGCTGTCCCGGGCCATGGCCCGCACGGCACGATCGGCGAAGACCAGTGCCTCGAGCAGCGAGTTGCTAGCCAGCCGGTTCGCCCCGTGCACGCCGGTATTGGCGCATTCCCCGGCGGCGTAGAGACCGGCGACGGTGGTACGTCCCTGCCGGTCGGTGGCGATCCCACCCATGGCGTAGTGCTGGGCCGGACGCACCGGGATAAGGTCTCGGGCCATATCGAGTGAGCTGGCCGCCAGCCGCGCGCTGATCGTTGGGAAGCGCCGGGCCAGGAAGCCCGTCCCGCGTTCCCGTTCGATGCTGCGGGCATCGAGAAATACCCGCCGCCCGTCGGCGTATTCGGCGTGGATGGCGCGGGCGACCACGTCGCGCGGAGCTAGTTCCGCCTGCGGGTGTTCGGCCATGAACCGTTGCCCGGCGTCGTTGAGCAAGATCGCTCCCTCACCGCGCACGGCCTCACTGATCATCCCGGCCTCGGGATGGTACTGCGGATCCACGAGGGTGGGGTGGAATTGGATGAACTCCATATCGGTGAGCACCGCACCGGCGGCGGCCGCTAGGCCGATGCCATCGGCGGTGGCCCCGGAGGGATTGGTCGTGGCCGCGTAGAGCTGCCCCAGTCCCCCGGTGGCCAGCAACACGGCATCACAGGTGAGCGTGTTCTCCCGCCCGGCGTTATGGACGCGCACCGCATGCACACGCCCCTGATCCAGCAACACATCGGTAGCCAGGGTGTGTTCAAGCAACCGCAACCGCCCGGCGACCGACAGTGCCCGGCAGGCGTCGGCGAGCGCACGGACCAGCCCGGCGCCGGTGGCATCTCCACCCACGTGCACGATTCGCGCTCGGCTGTGCGCCGCTTCCAGACCCAACTGCAAGGTTGCATCGGCGTTCCGGTCGAAACGCACCCCGTAGGCTTCGAGCCGGGCGACAATCTCGTCCCCCAACTCGCACATCAGCTGCACCGGCGCGGGGGCACAGTGCCCGGCTCCGGCGCTCAGGGTGTCGTGCACATGCTCCTGCACGCTGTCACCGGCGGCCTTGCCTTGGGCGGTGACAGCGCTCAGGCCACCCTGGGCCAGCGCCGAATTGGAGGTGCCCAGCGCATCCTTGGTCACGAGGGTGACCTCGGTGCCCAGCGCCACGGCCTGCAGTGCGGCAAAGAGGCCGCTCACCCCGGAGCCAACGATCAGCAGACGCCGCCCGATGGGTTGGGTGCTCATGGCTTGGCGGCCAGCATGCGCTCGAGAGCCACCTTCGCATCGGCGGCCGTGGTGGCATCGACGGTGATCTGGTTGACCACACGACCGGCGACCAGTTCTTCAAGCACCCAGGCGAGGTAGCCCGGGTGGATGCGGTACATCGTCGAGCAGGGGCAGATCACCGGGTCCAGGCAGAAAATGGTGTGCTGCGGGTGCTCGGCGGCGAGCCTGTTCACCATGTTGATCTCGGTGCCGATGGCGAACACGGTGGGTTCGGTGGCCCCCTCGATGGCCTTGCGGATGTAGTCGGTGGACCCGGCCTCATCGGCGGCGTCCACAACCTCCATGGGGCATTCGGGGTGCACGATCACGCGCACGCCGGGGTATTCGGCGCGGGCCTGCTCGATCTGGTTCACGGTGAAGCGCTTGTGCACGGAGCAGAAGCCGTGCCACAGAATGACCTGGGCCTGACGCAAGGTGGCTTCGTCGTTGCCGCCCAGCGCCTTGCGCGGAGTCCACATGGGCATCTGCTCCAGCGGAACACCCATGGCCTTGGCCGTGTTACGTCCCAGGTGCTGGTCCGGGAAGAACAAGACCCGGCGGCCTCGCTGGAAGGCCCATTCGAGCACGGTTTTGGCGTTGGAGGAGGTGCAGACCAGACCACCGTTACGACCCACGAACGCCTTGAGCGCGGCCGAGCAGTTCATGTAGGTCACCGGGATTACCGGGGCGCGGCCGTCGTCTTCTTCATCTTTGTACAGATCCATGAGCTCATCCCAGCAGCGTTGCACGCTGGCTTCATCGGCCATATCGGCCATGGAGCATCCCGCGGCGAGGTTCGGCAGGATCACCGACTGTTCGTCGGTGGAGAGGATGTCGGCGGTTTCGGCCATGAAGTGTACGCCGCAGAAGACGATGTGTTCGGCCTTGTCGCGGGTCAGCGCGGCGTTGGCCAGCTGGAAGCTGTCGCCCACGAAGTCGGCGTACTTCACCACCTCGTCACGCTGGTAGAAGTGGCCGAGGATGACCGCACGTTCCCCGAGCGTTTCGCGGGCTGCGCGGATGCGCTGGTCCAGCTCCTCCTCGGTGGCCTGTAGGTACTGCTCGGGCAGTCGGCCCTGGACCGGGAAGTCGGCGGGCACCACATCCTGTTGCGAGGCTCCCGGACCGTAGCCGGCGGTGGCGTCCCACGGGTTCTTGGACAGCGAGGAGGAACAGGTGGATCCCGGTGCGGTGAGGGTCAGCCGGGTGATGGTGGTGGAAAGATTCGTGGTGCTCATGAGGTTCGGTCCACTTCTAGAGGGTCGGGGCCGTGGCCGATGTAGCGGTACAGCCGTGGGGGTCGGTGTTTGCCTCCGGCGAGGAATTCGTCGGTGGCCTCGATGGAACTGGTGTTCTTCAATTGGCGGCGGAAGTTCGCCGGATCTAGGCTCCGGCCCAGCACCGCCTCGTAGACTTCCCGCAGCTGCGCCAGGGTGAAGCGATCACCGAGTAGCCGGTGGGCAACCTGCCCGTACTCGGTTTTGTTGCGCAGTCGCCAGAGCGCATAGTCCACGATCTTGCGGTGATCGAAGGCCAGTTGCGGGCTGTGCTCTCCGTCGGCCGGGTACCACGCCACATTCGGGTCACTAACCGTGGCCCCAACCTGGGCTTCGGTCAGTAGTGCGAAGTAAGCGATGGTCACCAGTCGTTGGGTCGGTGAACGGTCCGGGTCGCCGAAGGTGTAGAGCTGTTCGAGATAGCTCGGGCGCAGTCCGGTTGTTTCGGCCAAGGTGCGTCCGGCCGCCTCGCCGAGGGATTCGCGGGCACCGACCGGTCCTCCGGGCAAAGCCCATTGGTCACGATAGGGCTGGCGAATGCGCTTGACCAGCGGCATCCACAGCCGGGTTCCGCCGCGTTCGGGGTCCGTGCGGATTCCCAGGATGACGGTGGATACGGCCAGTGCGGGCGGCATGTTACGCCGCTCGTTCACGTTGGCCCATCCGGGACTCGTTGACATCTTTGCTGCCGTTCGTCGATAACGTGCACGGGTGGCGGCCACCACCCGGCGTTAAAGTCATTTTGACATTAACTACCCCTTGGGGCCACCCGACCCGATAAATGTGACGCATCTGGCCTATGATCGTGTTCATGAGTTTGGATCTGAATCTTCGGGTGATCTCCGCAAACAACGGCTCTCACGCCCCGACCACATTGCTCATTCACGGTTTCGCGTCATCGGCGGAACTGAACTGGGAGCGCTCCGGCTGGATCAAGCACCTCACCGGCGAGGGGCGCAATGTCGCCCTGGTCGACCTGCCTGGCCATGGCAGCGAACCGCGCACCAACCCCGGAAGCTGGGCGCCGAGCGCCATTCGCGCCGCGTTAACTGCAGCCGTTGAGTCGCTCGACTGCGGCAGCGTCGACGTTTTGGGCTACTCCTTGGGTTCGCGCCTGGGCTGGGAATTCGCCGCCTACCACCCGCAGCTGGTTCGCCGACTAATCATGGGCGGCCCGTCCAGCATCGACCCCTTGGCCGCTTTTGCACTAGATCAGGCACGGGCCTTCCTCGAGAACGGCGAGGCGATCGCCGATGACTATACGGCCAAGGTGATGCAGATTGCTCAGGCCGAACCCGACACCGATTTTGCCGCACTCTTCCGCCTCATCGAGGCCATCAAGACCGAACCCTACAACCCCGCAGCCAAGGTGCCGACCGCCCCGACCCTGCTCGTGGCCGGCGATCAGGACGACCTGGCCACCACCATGCCGCAATTGCGTCGACTTCTGACCACCGCGGGCACCGAGTCGGCCGTGGCCTGGTTGGCCGGACGCAATCACGCCAACGCCATCACCAGCCGCGACTTTAAGCTGCGTGCCAGCGAGTTCCTCGCCAGCTAACGGTAGCGTTAGGGCTGCAATAAATGAACACGCGATTACCCCAATGCAACCAAAACTGCGCGCAATTCGGCAAAGTAGTAACCATGCTGGCGATGGCTAAAGCACACGACTTCGAAGAGTGGCACTTCAACAGTCTGTATCACAAAGGCTATACAGCGCAGAATAAAAGCACCTTTCACTCAGCGTAAATTTTAAAAATTCTCTCTGCGCCATGAGGAACCAATGGATCCAATAAGTTCGGCCGCACTTTCGATCATCTCTGAGCAAATACTCGGCAGACTATCGAATGCAGCAAAAGACAAACTAGCCAGCAAAAGAAGCGTCGCTCGAATAGCCAAGTCTGTTAGTGAAGCGAGCAATGATGCCGGCATAAAGATAAGCGCGCGCGCTCTACGTAAATGGCTACGAAGGGACGACGTTCAGGATCAACTGTTCGCTGGCGCGAGCGTTGCAATTGAGTCTGCCATCGAAAGCCTTGCGGTCATTGTAGAGAAACAGACCCCGAGTAACAGAAAAGAGAGCGCGAAGTCTGTTCTCTTCTACACTTTCCAGGCCTACCAACGCGAACTGCCACTAAAGGAAGGGATCCTTGTAGGGAACGAATGGCTGAAAAATACTTATTCCAATGAATCTCAGGAAACACGCAACGAAATCACAAATTCCAAAGTAGAGATTCTCAAGGAAATTCAATCGACTACCCACATCGACAAAGCTCTACAAAGCTTGCATCCATGGCGTAGAGAAGATGGAAAGAATCTACTATCGCAGTGGCCGAAACTAGGCGAACTGGTTTTGGCTTTAACCGAGCAAACCGATCGACGCAGCGTTCTCGAAGACTGGGGGCTGAACCCTCCGAAACAACTGACCGATGGGCCTGCTGTTGCTTGGACATGGTTTGCACTTCTAGCCGAGGACTACGGCGCTCCCGGGGCCGCCATAAACTTTCTCACTCAAGCAGCTAACTCAGGAGTGGTGAAATCGGACTACTGGCTCGGCCGCGCCATGCTCCTTTTAGAGCCTCTCAGCATCGATTCATATGTGACCCTGAAAGATAGATTTCCAAATATTCAGGTGAAGCATGCGCTTCCCATCGCTCTGTTGAAGATTATTGAAGACGATGTGACTCAAGCGAAAGGTATTCTCGATAAATGGGAGACTGAATCGGCGAATGATTACGCCCTAAAGACCGTACTCATAGCCAAGTGCCTCACCTCCATGGGAGACGTAAACTCATCTGTGTCGCTGCTTAACGAGGCGATTTCGCAGGACATGGACGCTGATTCATTGATCCTAACCGCAGTTAGGACGTTGATCTGGCGAAGCATGCAAACGAAGTCCGAGAATCGTTCCAACGATCTTCTGCAAGCAGGCGAATTAGCAATTTTGTCAAGGAACCGCAGAAGGTCTTGGCTAGGAGATAGTGCCGAAAGTTCACTTGAAGCCATTCATGCGTACATGCTGTGCAATGACAGCGACAGGGCGTGGCGCATTGCCAACGTAGCTCCCGATGGTGACGCTAGTTACAGAGAGTCGAAAGACCTTCGTATTCAACTTGAGGCTTCGTTAATATCGGCAAGTAAGGGCGACTGGAAAGAAGCAAAAACTATTGCCCTACAAGCAAATAATAACTTTGCAGTTCATTACATCGAAGGCTGGAAGCGATTCTCTGACGACCAAATCGAAACAGCGAATGAGCAGTGGTACGAAGCCTTCAAATCCGCAAAAACTGACTTCGACGGTCTGAGAGCAATAAGTGCCCTCAGCTCGACAGGAGCGAACCTCCCAGACCTTGGTGATCTGGGTAAAAAATTTCCAGAGGCTATCCGGCAATTCCGAGAATTGCAGAATATAATGTCGAGTCCAGTCGTGGAAGTTGCTGAACTACGCGCAAATTTAGGAAAATCCGAATTTTTGGACTTTCACCTAGCAGAACAGATTGAAAAGCATGATGAACCTCTTCAAGCTGCGCAACTACTTGAAGCTGCCGCCGCTAAATGGCAGTCGCCTCAACTAATGATTAAATCGGCCAAATTATTCCTGCGCCTAGGCGACTACAAGCAATCCGAAGCGCTTGCTCGGGAGGCGGTAAACATGAGTGTTCCAAACTCATCGGGCGAACAGCAGGCCATGTTTATCCAATTTGAGTCGCTGGAACATTTGGACCTCCCGGAGGAGTCTCTCGGGGTCGCACGCCGCATGGTCACTAACAACCCTAGCGACCTTGACGCGCGCTGGACATTGGTGCATAGATTAGCGCGCGAAGGTCTCTATCAACAAGCTTGGAATATTCTGAATGCTGACGGAACTCCAACGGACCCGCGCAGTCACTACGATGCCAAACTTTGGATAATTCTATCAACGCGCTTTGATCAGCGACCAACTCTCGTAAGTAGTGTTCTGAGATTGATCGAGGAACGTGAATATGATTCAGAGCTAGTTGGAATACTTCTTGCTAACACAGTGCTATCTGCACATAAAGCACCCAAAGAAGACATTGATCGATTACAGTCAACCTTTGCTTCATACACCAAGAGCTTTCCCAATAATGGAGTAATTAAGTCTTTTACTTTTGATTCATCAGAAGAGTTCCTGAAAGACGTTAGAGACCTCGTTCGCTCCACTCGCCCTCATAAAGAGTCTCTCGAAAAAGAAGATCTCGTTTCTAAGGGGGAACTTCCGTTAGGCTTTTTGACTCTGATGTATGGTAAAAGTTACGTGGAAGCTTGCATTGTCAGAGGAGCAGGACGCGTCTTTAGTTTCCGCTCCTCTCAAACAGTTGATGCATCCGCTCAAGCCTCCGCTACACTCAACAAGCATGTCGTACTCGATGCGACTAGCGCGGTCACTCTTGCGCTACTCCCGGGAGACTTGCAAGATAAGCTTTTTGGTAAGTTTTCCGTACTAAAAACCACTACCGCGATCTACAAGGATGCTGTCGACGCGCAAGTTTCTTTCAATCGACGTTCCACCATGTCCCTAGGATGGGATCAAGAGAGAGACGATATATTCATTCACTCGATTCCGGATGAAAAAGCGGAAGAATACATACATCACTGCTCCAAAACAATTAAAATCCTTGAAAGATTGCACCGAAAATCGTGGACGAAGATTAGCTCAATTGAGAAAGATCTACCACCCTTTACTTGGCTTAGTGCATTGGACTTTGCCATCGCGAACAATAATGCATTTTGGTGCGACGACTCTTCGTTGAGATCTCTTGCCGCTCACTTCGATGTACCTACTTTTGGAACAGTCGACTTGCTACGTCATTTGTATAGCACTTCGGAACTTACGCTTGACGAACTTGAATTCGCCGAAGCGTTGTTGATCTCAAATTACCATGTAGATTTAGAGCCGCCGTTAGAAACCTGGTTAAAGGCTGCTGCGGCCGATTCTTGGAAGCCAGTCGGCTCAGTCTCGTATTTGTCGCTTGCATCAACATGGACTCGGCCCGAAGTCGTCTTTCTATTCATCAAAGAATTTGCCAATAATATTAATATCGGGTTAGAAAATGATTTCTCAACAGTGTTAGCTCATGCCGCACGCGGAATCATGGAATTTTCCGGTCAGTCACGGGAAAAACTGATTGCTTTGCTGCAAATATTGATTTGTTGGCTTTTAACTGAACTAAGGCCACGCCTGGACCTTTTATCTTCAGCACTGGATGGGGTTCGAATAGCCCTTGATTCGTCATGCGATGTCGGTGAGGTGCTAGAAGCGTCCCTTCGGAGAATCCGCATGCACTGGATCCAACTTAACGGTGAACCTATAACTAGAAACAGAATAATAGATATTATTAGAAACTTAAATGATGCAGATAAGAAAATCGGCTACCGCATTCTAATTGAACCTCTACCTTGAATCTGCTGTTTTCATAGTCACCATTAAGTAAGGCCATGATTTATTGTTGAGTATCTTGAGGCACACTCATAATTTCTTTGCTGTCGTATTTGGAAGCACCTGTGTAACGAAAGGGTAGCATTCGTGCGGACCGAATAACACCCATCCGAGGCAGTGATCAGGGCTGCCGGTGGCTGCGGTACACGGGTTTTAGCCCAAACCAGGTTCAGTGGTGACTTCTACTACCCGAACGGGGAATTGATCACCGCATGGATATCGATTGGGACTAAATTCGCGGACACACCCCTGAGTCCATCAGGGGAGCACTGTTTCAGGTCTTTGTCGGCTGAGGGCTTATGACCTAAGTTGGTGTGGTCAGTACTTGCTCGTCAATAATTTGGCGGGCATGATGAATGGTCCGTGGTGAACTGTTCAGCAGCGCTTGCACCTGCCGGCAGGAACGCCCCTGCAAAAGCAGGAGCGTGATTTTTTGGTTGCCAGCGATGGCGGACGATTCTTTTCGACAGCCACGACTTTAGTGTCGTGGGCGTCAGGACTATCTTCCCCTCAAAGCTTGGATAGTGTGCTATCTAGTCTGTACATTTGCCCTACCCGATACGCGCACACGCGCTACCAAATGCGCCTGCTAAACATTATGGCAATATTATGCTTTTCCAGAATACTGTAATTTCAAGTGAGCTCCTCGTGAGTAACTTACTCGTCGTGTGTCGTTTTGATGCTGCCCAATTCGACGAACGACAGCTTCAGTCCTTTGCTAGCTCCTTGTTACCGGGAACTACTTTGGATTTATGTGGGCCTCAGGGATCAATGGCACCCTCGCAAAGCCACAGTACAGAATTGATATCGTCTTCCTGCTAGTCTCAGCCCAGAGCCTAACGTAGGCCAAGCGATACGGAAGGATCACGGCATGCAAATGCGCAAAACCTATCGTCGAGATGAGCAAGGCGCTCTGCACTACCGCGAGGCGTGGCGCCATAAAACCCTGTTCATCACCCATGAAGGTAAGGTCGGCGCTAAGGGGCGCGAGAAGGTTCGAGGCGTCAAGGGCCCGACGTGGCCCAACAATCCCACGGCCACCGAACAAATGAGCGCCTTCCTCGAGCAGGCCACAGCCGATGGGTACCGCGAGCTGGCCGACGACGAGCTGGGCTGGGTGGCCCTTCATCTCTGGACCGAACCGAACGATCCACTCGAAGACTGGGTGCTCAGCGACGGCGCCGATCACCTCAACGAACTGGTGGGGCGCCTAGGGCTAGGTCATTACGACGGCTACGACATCGGTGGGACCCCTCCGGCAGAAACAGGGCTCGAAGGTACTCGCATCAATCTTTTTTGCCGCGTGGTGGACTGCAAGCTCGGAGTGAGGGCGCTCCGTGCCTTCGGCAAAGAACACGATCTAACTCAGCGCACCATGATCGCTTCTCGAGAACCGGGGGCCGAGCAAGAGTACACGCTAGCTTGGACACCCACTAAGAAGATCAAAGTCTTCACGTTTTAGCGCGCAGGCCGGCTTCAACACCTACTCACGCTGCCTCGCGCTAACGCCTACTTATCGCTCGACGATGACCTGCGTGCGGACGGTTTCCACGCCGGAACAGCGCTGATCGAGGCGCAAATGCGCTCGCTGATAATCGACAGTTGTCGCGCTTGCGCCTTGGTCAACGCCCCAAAGACCACCCGCTGCACCAGTGCTTCGTGCCCGGGTCGCGCCTGATCTACCTTTGCAGCGCCCTCCTCGGTCAAGATCGCCAAGGTGTAGCGCCCATCGCTCGGATCGGGATGCCGGTAGACCCACTGGTTCTTTTCCAACCGGCCGATCCCCCGTGAAAGCCGCGACAAGGTCGAATTGGCAAAACCCGCCAGCACACTCATCCGCAAGGCATACTCGGGCGCTTCACGGAGCGCATACATCAGGCCGTACTCGAAATGCGTAAGACCGCTGTCCGCCTGCAATTGGGCGTCCAGTGCGGCGGGTAGCCGCTCCAAGAGGGTCGCAAGGGACGACCAGATCTCGAGGCTCTCTCCACTCAATTCAGCTTCGTCAGCGGAAGTTCTCATGCGTCCATACTATCAATTCAGCTGGAAAGATCGGTTTTTTAACTTTCCTAAGCAAGGTATATGACTTGCTTAAGCAAGTGAATGGGACCTAGGATCGGTACTCATCCACACGAACAAGGTCTTACGGGGGACCCCGCCGGAGGGAAACAAAATTGGATCTTCAACTTGAGGGCAAACGAGCATTCATCAGCGGCTCGACCCAGGGCATTGGATACGCTGTCGCGGCCACTCTGGCTTCCGAGGGAGCTCACGTAGTGCTCAACGGTCGCAACTCACAACGACTCGTCGAAGCCGTGAACCAGCTACGCGAGGACTGCCCCGGTGCCCAAGTTTCCGGGATCACCGCCGATTTTTCGGAGCCCGAGCAGGTTAGCAAGCTCTTGGAAGAGCTGGGTGAGGTCGATATTTTGATCAATAACGTCGGCGTGTTCGGCCTTGCCGACTTCACGACGCTCAACGATACACAGTGGCAACAGTATTTCGACATCAATCTCATGAGCGGCGTCCGACTCGCACGGCACCTGCTACCCGGCATGGTGACTCGCGGATGGGGGCGCGTAATTTTCATTAGCAGCGAGTCCGCGGTCAACATTCCGGCCGACATGATCCATTACGGAACGACCAAATCCGCCATGCTGGCCCTGAGTAATGGGCTAGCCAAACTCACCCGCGGCACCGAGGTGACCGTCAATACGGTTCTTGGTGGACCAACCTATTCCGAGGGCGTCGCCTCGGCAGTCTCCGCGATGGCTACGGCACAGCAAGTACCCACCGAAGAGATCAAACAGTCCGTCATTGCGCAAAACACCACCACGCTTCTTGAGCGATTCATCGAACCACAGGAAATCGCAGATCTAGTGACCTTCATATGCAGTCCGCGAGCTTCGGCGACCAACGGTGCAACCCTCCGAGCCGATGGAGGCACCCTCACCTCAATACTGTGAGCCGGTGAGCCCGGAAGCACTGGCTAGGCGCGCACCGGCGGACTGCATAACCATATGAACAAGGCCCCTCAGGGCAGAGGATAGCTCGGCAGACTCGTCGGCGCCGGGTAAGAGCTCGCCTGAAGCGCAAAACCAACCCAACTCCAGAAAAAACCCTGGTCCGCCCGGACGAGAGTATCTGGCACTAAGGCTTGGCGTGATCGGTCGAAGAGTGCAAATCACATGAGTCCTAACCAGAATTCCCATCATCTGGACTTACCGGTACACTCATGCCCAAGGCGATATTCAACGCAATTTTCCGGCACCAACGGTCAAAAAGAAATTGAGGTTCAACTATGGGTGGACTACAGGGATGGCACATAGTCATGCTACTGACAGTTGTAGCCGTAGTTGCAGTGGTGGTCGTGATTGTGGTGGCGCTATCCAGCAGTTCAAAGGCCACGCAGCAGAACGCTTCATCCGTCGTGCCCAACGGAACTCAGGGTCCGGGCACGCAAGTTGGGTACACCATGAACGGGCAACCCTTGTATCAACAGAGCGCCCCGCCAAGTACTAACGTATTCGCGGTTCTAGCGCTCGTCTTAGGAATCCTCACCGGTTTATTCGGAATCATTTTTGGCCACATTGCCCTGAACCAAATTAAACGCACCGGCGAACTTGGGTACGGAATGGCCCTAGCAGGACTGATCATTGGATACGTTTGGCTTGCTTTTTGGGCACTCGGCGCGATTGGTTTGTTCGTTAGATTTGTCTAGAAGGCCATACTCAGCTCCGCTGCCGTACCGCACACTTAATTCGCCGCTGAGAACATCTCAAAGGGCCGAAGTCTGAGGACTAGCCTGGCACCAAATCGCCTTCGCATGCGCAGACACACAAGATTTGCAGTATGTACACAGTTTTCGGCCAGTCCTCGTATCGGCTAAGCGAATCTCTCCGCAAGCCCATTGTTCTTGAATGTCGTGTGCAAAACATTGGCATAGATTTGCTCGTAGATTACCTCACCCGTCACTAACCGCGCTGGCGTCTATCCGCGCGATAGTCATTCACGAACTCACGCCTCTTGCTAGTTCTTTCAATGCCTCGGCGTCGGCCGACCCCTTGTCCGCCGACCAAAGAATGAGTTGTTGACGACCCGATCCCGAGTAACTAAAGGCGTCCCAGTTCAACAAGATCCGTCCGAGTTGCGGATGATTTATGTATTTGGCTCCGAAGTCTTGATCGGACACGCGGTGTTCAGCCCACCAACGGCGAAAGTCCTCGCTGGCAATCGAGAGCCGCCCTACAAGCACCGCTAGTTGCGGATCATCCGGGTTACTGGCCGCCTCACGACGCAGTAAACCTACACATGTTCGCGCCACCGAATCCCAATCTTCGTAGAAGTCCCGCATATGTGAATAGGTCAACGTGATGACCGCGTAATTCCGGTCGCTGGCCGGCAACGAGGAGAAATCGATAATCAACGCCGACGCCAAATCATTCCAGGCCAAGACCTCCAGTCGCGGGCCGAGCACCAATGCAGGTAGATCATTGAGCTGCTCCAGTAGCAGTTGCAGCCGCTGGTTTGTCCGTTCAACGCCCGGAGCCGGTTCTACGTAGCCGCGGGCACGGTAGAGCAGATCCTCGGCGTAGGCTCGCTGTTCTGCGCTGAGGGAAAAGACTCGGCCCAGTGCCTGCAGGACCTGCTCCGAGGGTGCAAGCCTTCCCTGCTCCACGCGGGCATAGTAATCGGGGCTTACCGCAACTAATTGGGCGACTTCCTCCCGTCGTAGTCCTTTAACGCGTCGACGCGTCGCATAGCTGACCAACTGTTCTGGGATGTTCTCCGGAGGCACTTCACTGCGCCGGGCTTTGAGAAAATCGCCGAGTACCTTGAGCTGTGAATTGGTGGCCATAGTTCTCATCCTAGGGCTCGAGTAAGGACTCTAACCTAGGACAAATCGTTCCTAGGTTGAAGCTTGATCTGTTTGAACACGGCCTGACTGAACAGACTGGTAGAGGAAAAAAACACCGACTGCCACAAGGAGCATCATGGCTACCACAACCATCGAGCACGTTACCTTCCGCAATGCGGACATGTACTGGGATATCGCCGCAGATATCTACCTCCCAGCAGATTTTACGACCGATAACAGCTACCCAAGCATCGTCGTTGCGCACCCCATCGGTAGTTGCAAAGAACAGACCTCCGGGAACATCTACGCCCAAGCGTTGGCCGATGCGGGGTTCGTTGCGATCGCCTTCGACGCCAGCTTCCAAGGCGCCAGCGGCGGAACCCCTCGCTTCCTTGAAGACCCAGCACAGCGCGTCGAAGACTTCCGCCGCGTCGTTGACTACCTAGTTACCCTGCCCTATGTCGACGTTGAGCGCATCGGCGTGCTGGGCATTTGCGGTGGTGGCGGTTATACGCTCAACGCAGCGCTCACAGAAAAGCGGTTCAAGGCGGTCGTGTCGATCACCGGAGTGAATTTCGGTCGGATGCAACGCGAAACCGCGGCCTTCAATGGCGGCGTTCTGCAGGCACTGACCGGTTTCGCTGAACTCCGCACCGCCAGCGTTCGCGGTACCGAAGCACCGGTCACCAACTTCCTGCCCGACACCGCCGAGGCGGCAGCAACCATCGGAGACATCGACATTGTTGAGGCCTACGATTACTACCGCACCGAGCGCGGACAAAGTGCACACGGTTGCACGACCATGCTGCTCAGCCACGCCTCCTCCGCTATGGGTTGGGACGCCTTCCACCTCGCCGATGAATTACTCGACCAGCCACTTTTGGTGATCGTCGGTGACAAGCAAGGAGCGTTTGGCGCCTACAAGGATGGTCACACCATTTACGAGAAGGCCGCCTCACAGGATAAGGAACTCATCGTCTTAGAAGGCGTGTCACACTACGAGCTGTACGACCAGGAGAACGGGGCCGGTCAGGCTCTGCAGCGGGTCGTGCCGTTCTTCACCGAGAAACTGTAGGTGTTATCCGCTCACGCAACGGGCGGGTCCCGGCATTCCTCGGGCCTGCCCGTGCGTGGGCACTCCGCTCAGTGCACTACGGCAATGTCACCGAGTCCCACCGCGGCAGACAGGATCCGGCCGCTGCAAGCCGGAATGCTCGCGAACCTTCAGTCAATGACGGCAGCGACCGCTTCGATCTCTACCAGCTGGTGCTCGTAGCCAAGCACCGTGACGCCTAATAACGTACTAGGCACGTCGTGTGCGCCGAAGGTATCCCGCACGACGTTCCACGCCGTCACCAAATCGGCCCGGTCCGCAGACGCCACCAGTACCCGCGTACTGAGCACATCTTCTAGCTTCGCGTCGGCTGCGGCGAGAGCAAGCCGCAGGTTCTCAACACAGGCCAGCGCCTGGGCAGCATAATCACCTCGCCCCACGACACGACCCGCTTCGTCGAGTGGACACGATCCGGCAAGGAAAATCAGCCGAGCGTCCTTGGGCGCCGTTGACGCATAGGCGTATTCAGCCACATTGGATAATGCTGCGGCGCGGATCAACTGCACTGAGCTAGGCATGAGCTCATGCTCTCATATGCGTGGTGTTCTTATGCGGAGGCGATTCAACGCAGCCAACTGCGCAACATCTGGATCCATTCATTGAAAGCATCCAGATGCGCCTCATGGGTTCCACCCCGAAGGTCGATCCGCTGCGTAGCGGGCCGGCGCCGACCAAGTTCTCCCCCGCGATACCAGTCCTGGCACCCGGAACGAGCCAATCCCGGAAAGCACCTCGGCGGCATAGCCAGATTCGGCCTCGTAACTGCAGCGCAGGTCCGAGCCGGACTTGGCAAACTGCTAGGTTAGAGGAGTGATCGCACGAAATTACAGTGAAGTAGATGTTTTCTCGCCAACCCCGTATCGCGGTAATCCGCTCGCGGTAGTCCATGACGCTCAGGCGCTGGACACCGATCAAATGCAGCGCTTTGCGAAGTGGACAAACCTGGCCGAAACCACCTTCCTGTTACCACCGTCCGATCCGGCCGCCGACTATCGCGTGCGGATATTCTCGGCCACGCAAGAGCTGCCCTTTGCCGGCCACCCAACCCTCGGCTCGGCTGCCGCGTGGTTAGGTGCCGGCGGCGTTCCTCAACGGGAGGGATACCTCGTGCAGGAATGCGGTGCCGGACTGGTGACCGTGCGCGTGGAAGACCGACGCTTTGCGTTCGGGGCGCCACCGTTGACTCGCTACGAACCGGCGGACGAACCTCTCATCCACGAGATTGCTCAAGCTCTGAGCATTCCTCGCGAGCTCATCCTCGACGCCTCATGGATCGTCAACGGCCCGGAATGGATTGGGGTCCGGCTCGCTTCGGCAACCGAGGTGCTTGAGCTGGCTCCGGATCCGGCCAATCTCGGTTCTCTCTGCATTGGTGTGGTTGGCCCTCATGAGCCCGGGCTCGAAGCGGACTTTGAGGTTCGTGCGTTCCTCGGCAATGATCCCGTGTGGGAAGATCCGGTAACCGGGAGCCTGAACGCAGGTTTAGCCCGGTGGCTAACGGATACCGGTGTGGCCAACACGAGTTACGTCGCCGCGCAGGGAACCGCGATCGACTACGAAGGTCGCGTCCACGTCTCCATCGAGGGAGACGACATCTGGGTCGGCGGGGAAGTCACCTCCTGCGTGCAGGGTCAGGTCACCCTGTAACGCTAACGAGACCTACATTTTTGGGGGCACCGCGCGACGAGCTTAGTACCTAAGCGCCGCACGGTGCCTGCCATATCGTGCGCGAGGCGTAATCCAAAAAATCGACCGAGCAATCGCTTCTAGCGCCGATGCGCCACGCATGCCCGAGTATTTCCCTGCCTAAAGCGCATCTGGTGACGCGGCCAACTGGCTGCCGAACCCGTCCGTGAACTGGCACTATCTGCGCAACTCCACACCCCTTGACAATCGCGGAGACTCGCATCACACTAGATCGTATACGATTTGATGTACGACGAAAGAGGGACGATCGATGAGCACCCCGATCACGGTGGATGAAACGACCTTCGCGAAGGCCGGTAAGGTCTTGGCCGTCCACCTAAGCTACGCCTCGCGCGCCGCCCAGCGGGGACGCACCCCGAAATTCCCGAGCTACTTCATGAAGGCCTCCAGCTCGCTGGCCATCAGCGGCTCCACCGTCGAACGTCCCGCAGGCACGGAACTTCTTGCCTTTGAAGGCGAAATCGCGTTGATCATGGGCACCGCCGCCCGCCGCGTCTCGGTCGAGGACGCATGGAACTACGTCGGTTCCATCACCGCCTCCAACGACCTGGGCGTCCACGACATGAAGTACGCCGACAAGGGCTCCAACATTCGTTCGAAGTCCGGAGACGGCTACACGCCGCTCGGCCCCACCGCACTGGACGCCGCCGACATCGATCCGTCCAAACTGCGCGTGCAGACCTGGGTCAACGGCGAGCTCGCCCAGGATGCCGACACCTCGGAACTCCTCTTCTCTTTCGCCCAGATCATCGCCGACCTGTCGCAGCAAATGACCCTGCACCCGGGCGACATCATCCTCACTGGCACCCCGGCCGGTTCCACCGTGTTCTTCCCCGGCGACGTGGTTGAGGTCGAAGTCACCGACCTGCTCACCGGGGCCAGCACCGGCAAACTGAAGACCACCGCCGTACAGGGCACCGAAACCTTCGCCGACTTCGGCAACCAGCCGCAGGTCAACGAGAAGGATAAGGAAGACGCCTACGGGGACCGCGAATCCGCGGGGCTCGCCCCGGTGCTCACCGGCAAGGACGTGCTCACCGATGAGGTGCGCGCCCAGCTCGAATCGGTGGCCACCGCCACGCTCTCGGCCACCCTGCGTAAGCGCGGCCTGAATAACGTCAACATCGAGGTCCCCGGCGCCACCAAGGGCATGCAGCGCGTCATTGGCACCGCACGCACCCTGCGTTACATCCCGAACCGCGAAGACCTGTTCAAGGCCCACGGCGGCGGATACAACGTTCAGAAGCAGGCCATCGACGCCGTCAAGGACGGAGAGATCCTGGTCATGGAGGCCCGCGGCGAAACCGGCTCGGCCACCCTCGGCGACATTCTGGCGTTGCGTAGCCAAACCCTCGGCGCCGCCGGCATCATCACCGACGGCGGGGTACGTGACCTGAATGCCGTGACGGAACTGGACATACCGGTGTTCTACAACGGCGCCCACCCGGCCGTGCTTGGACGCAAGCATGTGGCCTGGGATCGCGACATCACCGTGGCTTGCGGCGGTGTCTCGGTCCAGCCCGGTGATGTGATCGTCGCCGACTCCGACGGCATCGTGGTGATCCCGCCGGCGTTGGTCGCCGAGGTAGCCGCAGAGGCCGCCGTCACCGAATCCAATGACGAGTTCATCTTCGCCATGGTCAAGCGCGGACACGGCATCGAGGGATTGTTCCCGATGAACGCCGAATGGAAGGCCAAGTACCAGGCGTGGAAGGATGCCGGAAGCCCGGAGCTGGACTCATGGGAGCTGTAATGAGCCCGTCGAAATCCGAGGCCGCGTACGCGCTGATTTCACAGCGTATCTCCGACGGGGACTACTCCCCCGGCTACCGGCTCGTACTGGGCACGATCGCCGATGAACTCGGTTGCTCGGTGGTGCCGGTACGCGAGGCGATCCGCCGCCTCGAAGCCGAAGGGCTGGTGAACTTCACCCGCAATGTCGGTGCCACCGTGGCCAATGTGGATTCGACCCTGTATCTGCACACCATGCAGACCCTGTCCGTGATCGAGCCGGCAGCCACCGCGCTGGCCGCCCCGCTGATGGACGAGCAATGGTTGGCCCAGGCCCGCGAACTCAACGAGCGCATGCGCCAATGCCTCAGCGATTTCGATCCGGTCAGCTTCACCATGCTGAACAACGAGTTCCACCAGCTGCTCTACGGCCGCTGCCCGAACCCGCACATTCTGGATTTGGTCCAGCGCGGCTGGCGGCGACTGGCCGCGATGCGTTCGAGCTCCTTCACCCAGATTCCGAACCGGGCGCACGCCTCGGTGGAGGAACATGACCGGTTGCTCGAACTGATCGCCTCCAACGCCGATGCACGCACCATCGAACTGGCCGCCCGCGAACACCGCACCAATACCCTCAACGCCTATCTGGAACGCGCCGGGCTTCCGCCCTCGACGCTCTAACCACAGACCCAACGCACGACCCGCGAAAGGACAATATTCCATGAGCAAGCACTTCGTTCCCGAGAACCTGCCCACCCACCTGAAGCACTACATCGGTGGCCAGTGGGTCGACTCGATCAACGGTGAGACCTTCGAGATTCTCGACCCGGTCACCAACACCCCCTACGCCACGGCCGCCGCCGGCCAGCAAGCCGATATCGACGCCGCCGTCGCTGCCGCCTCCGAGGCCTTCACCAACGGCCCTTGGCCGAAGATGAAGCCGCGCGAACGCGCCAATGTTCTCTACGCAATCGCCGACGCCGTGGTGGCCCAGCAGGACCGCCTGGCCGAGATGGAGACCTTCGACACCGGCCTACCGATCACCCAGGCCAAGGGCCAGGCGCAGCGTGCGGCGGAGAACTTCCGCTTCTTCGCCGACCTGATCGTGGCCCAGCACGACACCGCGCTGAAGGTCCCGGGCTCGCAGATCAACTACGTGAACCGCAAGCCGATTGGCGTGGCCGGGCTGATCACCCCGTGGAACACCCCGTTCATGCTGGAGTCCTGGAAGCTGGCTCCGTCCATCGCTTCCGGTTGCACCGTGGTGCTCAAGCCGGCCGAATTCACCCCGCTCTCCGCCTCGCTGTGGGCCGAGATCTTCGAATCCGCCGGCCTGCCGGCTGGCGTGTTCAACCTGGTCAACGGCATCGGCGAAGAGGCTGGCGACGCGCTGGTCAAGCACCCGAACGTCCCGCTGATCTCCTTCACCGGCGAATCCTCCACCGGGCAGCTGATCTACCGCAACTGCGCCGCGCACCTCAAGGGCATGAGCATGGAGCTGGGCGGCAAGTCCCCGGCCATCGTCTTCGAGGACGCCGACTTCGATGCGGCCATCGACTCCACGCTCTTTGGCGTGTTCTCGCTCAACGGCGAGCGCTGCACCGCCGGTTCGCGCATTTTGGTCCAGCGCGGCATCTACGAGAAGTTCGTCGAGACCTACGCCGCCCGTGCGAAGAACATCAAGGTCGGAGACCCACATGACCCGGCCACCCAGGTTGGTGCGCTGGTTCACCCGGAGCACTACGACAAGGTGATGAGCTACGTCGAGATCGGCAAGTCCGAGGGCCGCCTGGTCGCCGGTGGCGGTCGTCCCGAGCACCTGCCCGACGGTCAGGAAAACGGCTCCTACGTGGCACCGACCGTCTTCGCCGACGTGGCACCGGATGCCCGGATCTTCCAGGAGGAAATCTTCGGCCCGGTTGTGGCGATCACCCCCTTCGACACCGAAGAGGAAGCACTTGAGCTGGCCAACAACACCAAGTACGGCCTGGCCGCATACCTGTGGACCAACGACCTCAAGCGCGCTCACAACTTCGCCCAGTCCATCGAGGCCGGCATGGTGTGGCTCAACTCGCACAACGTGCGTGACCTGCGCAGCCCCTTCGGCGGCGTGAAGGCCTCGGGCCTGGGCCACGAGGGCGGCTACCGTTCCATCGACTTCTACACCGACCAGCAGGCCGTGCACATCACGCTCGGCGACGTGCACACCCCGAAGTTCGGCGCCTAGGCCCCGGCCCCATCTTTTGCAAAGGAGCAACTCATGAGCAACGAAATCCCTAAGCCCAGCGTCCAGGCCCCGGACATCCTGCGCTGTGCCTACGCCGAGCTGGTCGTCACCGATCTAGAGGCCTCGCGCAAGTTCTACGTCGACGTGCTCGGTCTGCACGTCACCGAGGAAGACGAGAATCAGATCTACCTGCGCTCCTTCGAGGAGTTCATCCACCACAACCTGGTGCTCACCAAGGGTCCGGTGGCCGCGCTGAAGGCCATGGCCTTCCGCGTGCGTTCCACCGAGGACGTGGACAAGGCCGAGGCCTACTACAAGGAACTGGGTTGCCGCACCGAGCGCCGTAGCGAGGGTTTCGTCAAGGGCATCGGGGATGCGGTACGCGTCGAAGATCCGCTGGGCTTCCCCTACGAGTTCTTCTTCGAAACCGAGCATGTGGAGCGTCTGCACATGCGCTACGACCTGTACTCCGCGGGCGAACTGGTCCGTTTGGATCACTTCAACCAGGTCACCCCGGATGTTCCGCGAGGCCGTAAGTACCTTGAGGATTTGGGCTTCCGGGTCACCGAGGACATCCAGGATGAGGCTGGCACCACCTACGCGGCATGGATGCACCGCAAGGGCACCGTGCATGACACCGCCCTGACCGGCGGCAACGGTCCGCGTCTGCACCACGTGGCCTTCTCCACTCACGAGAAGCACAACATCATCCAGATCTGCGACAAGATGGGCGCGCTGCGCATCTCGGACCGCATCGAGCGCGGCCCTGGCCGTCACGGTGTGTCCAACGCCTTCTACCTGTACATTCTGGATCCCGACGGTCACCGCATTGAGATCTACACCCAGGATTACTACACCGGCGACCCGGACAACCCGGTCATCACCTGGGATGTGCACGATAACCAGCGCCGTGACTGGTGGGGTAACCCGGTGGTCCCCTCCTGGTACACCGAGGCCTCCTACGTGCTGGATCTCGATGGCAACGTGCAGGAAGTTATCGAGCGCACCGATGACTCCGAAATGGACGTCACCGTAGGTGCCGACGGTTTCTCCTACACTCGCTCGGGCGACGAGACCGGTAGCTACCACGGCGAAGCCTCCAAGGGCTTCAAGTTGGGCAACCAGCTCTAAAACCCGCACACCCACCATGGGGTGCTCGGCCCGCCGCTGACTCAGGATGATCCTGTGTCGGCGGCGGGCTTTTGCGCGCGCCGAGCGGCTATCGTGCTCGCGCCTCGCCCCACCAGATCGTTGCATGCTCCGCGGCTTGCCCATGCCGCCCGATAGGCTTCAAGCAGGAATGGTGCAGGTACCGGGTCCTAGCCAGGGGCGGCCGGATTGCGTCGGCGCGAGGCAAGCGAAGGAAACGATTGGGCACCCAACAGCAGGTTGTAGCCAAAGCGCCACCCTCCTTGCGCCGGCGAATCCACCGCGGATTAGCCTTCACGCTGATGGCGTTGTTGTTCTGCTTTGCCTACGCCGTGTACTCATCGGCCTTCTCGGGTGACCTGCGGCTGGTTCTGTATCTCGGGGTGGAAGTCGGTCACTACGTTGTCCTCTCCGTATTATTCAGCGGACTGTGTGCCGCGATGGCGCTATATAACCTGCTTCCTCCGGCGATCGGCGCGCTACCGAAAGTGTGGCAGCGAGATGCTGCGTGGATCGTTGCCCTCATAGCCACCATGTTGTGCATGTTGTGTTGGTTCTTTTTCCTTGGCCTCACCCTGCTTGGTCCAAATCTTTTTCCGTGCGCCAAGGCAAGCAAAGTCGATGGGTATAGCGTGGTCGTCTGCCCTAGTGGAATGAGCTATGAGTCTTTCTGGGTCTATCGACAGACCGCGCCGATCACTTATGAACTGGCTGGTCGCGGAGTTTACCCGGACGGAAACTTTCGGGTCTACGGCTGGTCCTTGGAGTCACGCGACGGACAGCTCGAACTTGTCCGCGACGGAGAGCGACTACAAGTCCGCGAGCTAGAAGGCTCAGGCGCACTAGAATTACCGGAATGAGCGCAACTTTAGTGGCCAAGGATCTCGCCGGAGGCCACGGCCATCGCACCCTCTTCGAAAATCTGAATTTCACGCTGGCCCCCGGGGACGTCCTTGGACTGGTGGGAGCGAACGGCGCCGGTAAAAGCACGCTGTTACGGCTATTGGCCGGGGTCGCTACGCCACTGTCCGGCACGGTATCTACCTCACCGGATGGTGCATTCATCGGCTGGATGCCGCAGGAACATGAGCGCATTCCCGGCGAAACCATCGCCGGATACCTCTCCCGGCGCACCGGATGCGCCCAAGCTACGACCGCCATGGAGACTACCGCCGAGGCGCTCGGCTCGGGACAGCCCGGCGCCGACGACGCCTACGCGGCGGCCTTCGATCATTGGATGACTAGCGGTGCAGCCGACCTTGAGGACCGCATTCCCGTCGTGCTCGCCGAACTCGGTTTCACCCTGCCAGCAACCACGCACATGAACGCGCTCTCGGGTGGCCAGACCGCCCGCATCGCGCTGGCTGCACTGCTACTGAGCCGCTTCGATGCCGTCCTGCTCGATGAACCCACCAATGATCTGGACCTTGACGGCCTGCAACGTTTGGAAAACTTCATCACCTCACTACGCACCGGTGTCGTGGTGGTGTCCCATGACCGCGAGTTCCTGGCTCGATGCACCACCGGCATCGTGGAGCTCGATCTGGCTCAAGGGCAGGTGGCCGTCTATCAGGGTGGTTACGAGTCCTATCTGGAGGAGCGAGCCATCAACCGGCGTCACGCGCGCGAGGCCTACGAGCAGTTCGCCGATCAGAAGGCCGATTTGGTCTCTAGGGCGCGTACTCAGCGAGAGTGGTCTTCTCAGGGTGTCCGCAATGCCATGCGCAAGGCACCGGATAACGATAAGGTGCGGCGGCGAGCCAATTCCGAATCCTCGGAGAAGCAGGCGCAAAAAGTTCGCCAGATGGAGTCACGGATTGCCCGGCTCACCGAGGTGGCCGAGCCGCGCAAAGAATGGGTTCTGCAGTTTTCAATCGCCGCCGCGGAGCGTTCTTCCTCCGTGGTTTGCACCCTCAACGATGCGCAAATCACGCTCGGCGATTTCACCTTAGGGCCAGTGTCGGTGCAGGTGAATGCCGGTGAGCGTATTGGCATCACCGGCCCGAATGGGGCCGGCAAATCGACTCTCTTGAAGTTGCTTCTGGGCAAGCTGTCCCCGCTGAGCGGCAGCGCAAGTTTAGGAGCATCCATCGCGGTGGGCGAGATCGATCAGGCCCGTAGTTATCTGGGTTCCGAGCGACCGCTCGGCGAGGCTTTCGAGGAACAGCTACCGGATCTTGCTTCGGCCGAAGCGCGCACCTTGCTGGCTAAATTCGGATTAAAGTCCGCCCAGTGTGCGGCCCCGGTCGGAGAACTCTCCCCCGGTGAACGCACGCGTGCGGGTATGGCCCTGCTCCAAGCCCGCGGGGTGAACTTATTGGTGCTCGACGAGCCGACCAATCATCTAGACGTCCCGGCCATTGAGCAATTGGAACAAGCCCTCGAAAACTACGAGGGAGCCCTATTGTTGGTCACCCACGATCGCCGCATGCTTGACACCGTGCGCTTAGACCAACGTTGGTTGGTGGAGCAAGGCGCCGTGCGTCTGCAATAGCGCCAGCAGACGAGTCGAATCGCTACAGGACGTGGTACCGGCGCAGAGAGTTACCTGACCTGCGCATATGATCCGCAAGCGACGCTGCGTCATAATGCTTTCGCGCACCGAAAAACTTTCAAAAGATCAGGGCATACACAGGTGCGGTGCGTAGACTCAAGGTATAGGAGCCGAGCCTTTCAGTTCTTTCGACTGCAAGGTCGCCGCCTACCACCGTTAGGATCCACTCGTTGAGTTTCACCCGATCCACTCTACTCACCCCTCCAGCTCCCTCGACGCCCGACGTTCGCCCGGGCGACCCCAAGAGCTTTTTCCACGTCAAACGATTGGTTCAGGAAGCTGGGCTCACTGGCCGACGTCGCGGGCACTACCTCGGGATGGGCATCGCCCTGACCGCGTTGCTCGGCGGAGCCATCGCGGGCTTCGTGCTCCTTGGGCATAGCTGGTATCAGTTGCTGATTGCCGGCGCGCTCGGCGTACTGCTAACGCAATTCGCCTTCCTCGCCCACGAGGCGGCCCACCGACAAATCCTCACCTCGGGGAAAAACAACGACCGTCTCGGCCGTTTCCTCGCCAATGGCGTGGTGGGAATCAGCTACCAGTGGTGGATGCACAAACACAGCAAGCACCACGCCACGCCCAATACCATCGGCAAGGACCCCGACATTGAATGGGACACCATCTCCTTCCAGCCGGAGGACGCCAAGCGACAGCGCGGAGTGCTGCGTTGGATCACCGAACGTCAGGGCTACCTGTTTTTCCCGCTACTCACGCTTGAGGGCCTGAACCTGCATTACCAGTCGATTCGGCACCTGTTCACCGCTCAACGTGCCAAGCGCCGCAAGCGCGAGCTCAGCACCATCGCCATCCGCGTTGGCATCTACGTCGCCTTGTTGTTCATCTTCCTACCCGTCGGAATGGCCTTTGCCTTCTTGGGTGTGCAGTTGGCCGTGTTCGGCATCTACATGGGCGGTTCCTTTGCCCCGAACCACAAGGGCATGCCCATGGTTCCGCAAAACGCCAAGATCGATTTCTTCTCCCGCCAGGTGCTCACCAGCCGCAATGTGATGGCGCGCAGCCGCTGGGGTAACTCGGTACTCTCCACCGTGTTCGGCGGCTTGAACTACCAGGTCGAACACCACCTGTTCCCCGCGATGCCTCGCGCAAACCTGGCCGCGGTCTCCCAGATCGTACGTAAGTACTGCGCCGAACACCAGATCCCCTACACCGTCGCCTCGGTCCGTGAATCCTACGCACAGGTCATTAGCTACCTGAACAAGGTAGGCCTCTCGGCGCGCGATCCCTTCGAGTGCCCGATGATCTCCGGTTTCCGCGGCGCATAAGAAGCCAGAAACAACCTACCCGGCTGGGCAGTACGGATATCCGTGGCGCCCAGCCGGTTTTTTCTGCCCGGTAACCATTGGCGAACTTCTGGCCGTAGCCTAGGTCCTGGGCCGTGCTGCTCCGTGCGGCCGCGCCACTAGGCACCATGTCCGGCGGAGAGCAGGGCACAAAGGAGTTTCGGCGCTGGGCATTCAGAAGCGCATTTTCCGATCAGTCCCAGGCACAGATATGGGCAAAGCCCGCGATGCCAGAGCACTCCTCTCGCACCGCGGACTAGTACGTGTAAGGTCCTAGTGCACCGCGCGGAACTTCATCGACGAAACCAAAGCGATAATGCTCAACGTGGCAAGGGCTGCGAGGTAGTAGCCCGGGGCGATCGGTTGGCCGGTCACCTCGATGAGGTATGCGCAGATCATCGGCGTGAACCCGCCAAAGAGTGCCACCGAAGCGTTATAGCTGAACGATAGGCCGGTAGCCCGGGTCTGCTTCGTAAAGACATCGGCCATCACCGAGGGCAACGCCCCGAAATACAACGCCTTCAGCACCCCCAACAGGACCATAACCAGGGCGAGAACGAGGAAGCTCTTGCCAGCGATCAGCCCGAAGAACAGCGGAATAGTCAGCGTGCCAATCAGGATCGCCGCAGGGATCATCAGACGCATACGACCTACCCTGTCGGAGAGATATCCGACCACCGGGGTAACGAAGGTTAGGATCACGCCGGTAAGGATCAGGGTCGTGAAGGAAATCGACGGGTCGAGCCCCAACTGTTTGATGCCGTAAGTGGGCATGTACTGCAACACGAAGTTCAGCGCGGTGGAAATCGCCAACGCGCCGCCAGCCATGAACAGCGAGGCCTTCTGGAAGCGGAAGATCTCCAGCACCGGAGTGTTCCGCTTGCCTCCGGTAGTCTCGGCGATGGGTGCCTCGTCGACGTGCCGACGGACCCACCAGCCCACCGGTCCAACCAGTAGGCCGATCACGAAAGGGATACGCCAGGCCCAGTCGTTCATCTGCTGCTCGGAAAACACCGCCGTCAGGGAGGCCACGGTGATGGCAGCCACCAAAGCACCAAGGCCCTGGCTGGCAAATTGGAAACTCCCGAGGAACCCACGCTTGCCCTCATGCTGGGCCAGCAAGTAGGACGTGGCCGCACCGAACTCGCCTCCGGCCGAAAACCCTTGGATCAGACGGCCCAGAATCAGACCGACGGGAGCTAGTAGGCCGATGCTGTCGAAGCTGGGCATCATGGCGATAAGTGCAGTACCCAAGACCATGAGCCGGATGGTCAGCACCAGCCCCTTCTTCGAGCCCTTGCGGTCGGCGTATGAGCCGAGAATCAACCCGCCAATCGGCCGGATCAGGTATGAAATGCCGAAGGCGGCGAACGCCTGAATGACCTCAATGGCCGGATTATCCGACGGGAAGAAGTTGTGGCCAATATAGATGGCCAGTAGGGCGTAGACGCCCATGTCGTACCATTCCAAGGCATTGCCGATGGTCGCGGCGACGATGCCACGCCGGATCGACTGGGGACGCGCGGGCACGACGGGGGCCGCCGTGGCGGTACTAGGCTCGAGTGGATTACTCATGATGGCTCTTTCTAGGCCTACTGCGAGGCCGTCAGTGCGTGGAAAGTTGTTGGAGCGTGGTGAAGGTTCCCGAGGTCATAGAACAGCCCGCACATCATGGCCAGGCCCTGACGCAGAATAGGTTCGAGGGCATGTTCATCAGGCCCATGTTGGCGGCACCCCGGGTAGGAATGCGGAACCCATACAGTGGGCAAACCCAGGAGCGCTTCGAATACATAATTCGGTAGCGATCCTCCAATATTGGGGAGGATCACTGGTTGCCGGCCCGTGGTTCCTGCGATGGATTCCGCGGCCCACGTCACCCAAGGGTTATCGGGTTCGATGCGACTGGCTGGGAAGGACTCGCGCTGGCGGATCGTGACCATGTCGAGTCCGGCTTCATCGAGGGCCCGACGAATTGCGCCGGGCACCTTTTCGGTGTCGGTCCCTGCGACGAAGCGCAACTGCAGCACCGCGGTGGCTGTGCCGGGGATGGCGTTGACAGGGTGCCGTGGGTCGGCGGCCTGCATGGCCAAGACTTCAAGGGTGTTCCACCCGTAGACACGTTCGGCCGGGGTCAGCCCCTCGGCGCCCCACTCGATGTCTACCGCCGGATCACCAATCTCGCGTGGCAGATCCAATCCGTCGAGCACCGCCCGGACCGACTTAGGCAATTCGGTCGGCAACAATTCTGGCACTTGGATTCGGCCCCGCCCGTCGACAAGCGTTGAAATGGCCGCGGCAAGTGTGGTGGCCGGGTTACGCAACAGGCCACCCCAGTTGCCGGAGTGAAAGCCACCTTCGCGCAGATCGACGGACATCTCAAAGGACAAGCCGCCACGAGCGCCGAGAAAGATCGTGGGTCGGCCCGCGGCCTGCCGTGGACCGTCTGAACCTATGAAAATGTCGGCGTGCAGTTGCTCGCGATGAGCTAGGGCATACTCGGCCAGGTCAGGTGAGCCGATTTCTTCGCCGGCCTCGAAAAGGAAGATCGCGTTAAATCCCAAGGACCCTTGAGCCTCGAGCAGTAGTTCGAGCGCGGTCAGATTGACCAGATGTTGGCCCTTGTTATCCGCAGTCCCCCGCCCGTACCATTTCTCTCCCTCGGCACTCAGGACGAACGGCTCGCGGTCCGCGGACCATTCGGCAGCCTGCCCGTCGACCACGTCTGCGTGGCCATAGCAGAGAACCGTGGGGAGTTCCTCGGACTCGAAACGAGCGGCGCGCAGGAAAGAGTTCGGCCCACCGTTCCACCGCTCATCGAGGGTGACCACAAAACCCATGCGTCGCAAACGTTCAGACAGGTGGCTCCTCAGATATGTGCTGAGCGCAAACCCGTCCTGGCCGTTGGTGCTGACACTGGCACAGGCCACCAATTGGCTAAGGTCGGCAAAGAAACGTCCAGAATCCATGCGATTTTGGGACAGTTCGATGATTTCATCGCGTAGTGCCACGATATTTCCCCTCGGGTCGACCAGTAATCTAATTCACAGTAAGCTCGCCATACCATCAGGAACCAGTGCCGAATTGCGCATGTGCTTAGCGTTGAAGTCAAACCCACGGATGAGGAGTCTAAGATGCAGATGCTGCCCACTGCCTTGATCTATTTCCATGAGGTCGCTCGCACAGGTTCCGTCTCAGAGGCAGCCACTGCCCTGCTGGTCTCCCCTTCCGCGATCAGCCGGCAAATTTCACAGCTCGAGCGTCAGGTAGGAACTCCGATCTTCCGCCGGCATCCCCGCGGCATGCAGCTCACTGACGCCGGAGTGCTGCTATTAGCTCACACCCGACGAGCGGAGGCCGAAGGCGAACAACTCATCGAGGATCTGAGCCAATTAGCTGCCGGGACTCGGCGTGTAATCCATGTGGCGGCCTCCGAAGGACTCTCTGCTTTTGCGTTACCGGCGGCAATCAGCCGCTTCAATCGGGAGTATCCGGAGGTGACGGTACGCTTATCCGTCCTTGCTTCGCAGGAGGCCACACAACGCGTTGTGGAAGGAGAGGCCGATATCGCGGCGGTCTTCGCCCTAGGCCCGCAACACGAGGTAAAAGTTGAGCTGTCTTGCCCGGCACCGGGCTACGCGGTCGTGCATCGCGATCATCCGCTCGCTTCGCACAGTCGCGTTGAACTGTCGGAATTTTGCAGCTACCCGCTGGCCATGCCCGAACGCGGGGTCACCCAGCGCGAGCTCTTCGACATCGCCGCCGAAATGGAGGGCTTGCGGCCGCGCATCGTTCTGGCCACCAACTATCTCAATCCGGCTCTGGAATTCGCGCGCAGTGGCGAAGGTGCAACCTTGCTGAGCCACTACGCCCGACGGCCCGGAGTAACCTCCGACCTGCGCTTCATCCCGTTCATTCATCCCGCACTCTCGCAACGCTCGGCACAGATCCTCACCATGCCACGGCGGCGCCAGACGGTGTTGGCCTCGGAGCTCATCCGTCGTATGGGAGATGAGCTACGTACGTGGGAACCGGATCCCGAACACGAGTAAGGGCAAGCCCCTAGCCGTTACCGGCCCCTTCGCTCCCTCATACTCGCTGCCTTGTACTGCCAAGCTTCGTGTGGGTGCCTTGCGTGGGCGGTGTGTACCTGATCTATCTGCTCAACCATGAGGCACGACGTTCCACAGCTTAAGCAAGTGCGGGCCCGGGGGTTCTCCCCGGGCCCGCACTTGTCGTGACTGGTTATTTGACCGATCCGGCGGTGAGACCGCCGACGATGTACTTCTGAAGGAAGAGGAACAGCGCCATCACTGGGATGGCCGCCAGTACCGCACCGGCGGCAAAGACCGACCAGTTAGAGGTAAATTCTTCCGAGACGTACTGGAACAAGCCCACCGCAAGCGTCTGGTTTTCGGGTGAAACCAGCACCACGGAGGCGATCACGAAGTCTGAGGTAGTACCGATGAAGGACAGCAACGAGACCACGGCAAGGATCGGAGCCACCAAGCGCAGAATGATGGTGAAGAAGATCCGGGCGTGACCGGCTCCATCAATCTTGGCGGCTTCGTCGATTTCCACCGGCACGGTGTTGAAGAAGCCATACATCAGGTAGGTGTTCATGCCAAGCGCCCCGCCGAGGTACACCATGATCAACGCGACCTGGTTATCGATACCTAGGATCGGGAACACATCGCCCAGGGTGGTCAGCAGGATGAAGATGGCCACCACGGCCAGCAGCTGCGGGAAGATCTGCACCACGAGCAGCGATACCAGCCCAAAACGACGTCCGCGGAACCGCATGCGGGAGAAGCTGTAGGCGGCCATGGCTCCCAACAGCACCGAAGCCACCGAGGTGGTCAGGCCGATGAACAGCGTGTTGACGAACCATGCGGCAAAGGGGCGCTGCGGGTTCTGGAAGAGCTCGACGTAGCTATCGAGACTCACGGCCTGGAAGAGACCGTTCGAGGAGAGCAGGGTGCCTTCGGAGTTCAGCGAGGCCGAGAGCACATAGAGCAGCGGGAACGCCGAGTAGATGACCAGGGCAACGCCAATCAGGTGTCGCCAGCCGGTGGCTGCAAACCACTGGCCAAAGGTGCGGCGGGTCGGGGTGAGTTTGAGCGTCGTCATTAGTTCAAGTCCTCCAACGCCTTGGTCTGTTTGAAGCTGATCACCGCGATAATCGCCACGATCACGAAGATGATGATGGAGAAGGCGCTGGCAAGTCCGTAGTCACGGTTGGCGCCTTCGAAGGCCACCTTGTAGACCATGGAGATCAGGATGTCGGTCGAGCCGACGCCGAGATCGGAGTCCTGAATGCGTGGCCCACCATTGGTCAACATGTAGATGATGTTGAAGTTGTTGAAGTTGAACGCGAAGGACGAGATCAGTAGCGGAGCCACCGAAACCAAAAGCAACGGCAGCTTGATGAGCCGGAAAATCTGGAAGGGTCGCGCCCCGTCAATGGTGGCGGCCTCGGACAGCTCGTTCGGAATCGACTGCAAGGCACCGGTGCACACCAGGAACATGTACGGGAATCCGAGCCAGAGGTTCACCCAGAGGACCGAAAGTTTGGCCAGCCATGGATCGGTGAGCCACGGGATCGCCGCGCCACCGAACAGGGTCTGGTTGATGAAGCCGAAGTCCTGGTTCAACATACCGGCCCAGACCAGGCCGCCGAGGAACGCCGGGAAGGCGTAGGGCAGGATCGAGAGCACGCGGTAGATCTTGCGACCCTTCATGCGCATGTCGTTGAAGACGATGGCCAAAAATAGCCCAAGGAAGAAGGTCGAGGCCACCGAGATGAAGGCGAAGGCGAAGGTCCAGGTGGTGACCTGAATCAGCGAGCCGCGCATCGAGGAGTCGGTCAGTGCCTTGGTGAAGTTATCCATCCCCACGTTCACCGCCCAGCCGGGCATCAGTTCACTGCCATCCTCGGCGGTGTAGGCGCCGGTACCGATATCGCGGTAGACAACCCCGGTGGTGGTATCGGTCATCGTATCCTGTGCCTTGTCGTACTTCAGGCTCGAGGTATACGGATAGGCGGTGGCACCATCTTGGGTGCGCAGCATGCCTTCGGCGGGGTCATCCGACACCGGGACGGCCAATTCGGCCAATTCCTGCTGGCGCTCGAGCAACTGCCCGAACTGCAGGATCGACAGGGAGGCGGCCTCGTCGGCGCTAATCGGGGTCAGCGGATCATCGCTGTCACCGAGCGCCGGCTGGCCATCGATCTCGACCAATAGCTGCAACCCGTCGGCGCCCTCAACGACGCGCACCGGGTAACCGGAGGAATCCGGAACGCGGTTCAGGTTGGTTTGCTGCAGGGACATGATCGCATCGTCTTTATCCGAGTTGTGCCCCGAACCGTAGTTCGTGAAGGCGATGTACCCGGTGTAGATGATGACAAAAACCTGGAACAAGAGCAGGAAAATGGTGCCCGGCACCAAGTACTTGGCCGGAAGCCATCCGCGCTTGAGGTAGACGACGTTGACCAGTAGCGTCACAAGCGCCAAGGCGCCGGCGATCAACGGGGAATCCTTGGCAACCGCCATGAAGATGGCGATCACCGCAAATGCGTCAAGAATCGCCAAGAGCACGATCTTGAAGAGCAACGTCTTAATGCCGACCCGATCGGCAGGTACGGCGACGGGCTGAGCCGCGCGGCGCGTTTTAACCCTCTGGGGGCGTTGGGAGGTCATGGTCATGTCCTGGCCTTCGTCGAATACTAATGAGGGTGCGGGCGCCCGATAGGACGCGCGCCCGCACCCAAGGGGTCAAACTACTTGGAGATGGCCGACTCGACCTGCTTGGCCATGTCGTTCCAACGCTTGACCGGATCCTTGGCCTTGCCGGTGATGATGTCGGCCTCGGCGACACCCCAGAACTCCCAGACGGCGTTCATTTCCGGAATATTCGGCATCGGCACACCGTCGGCGGCTACCTGTCCGAAGGAGGAAACCAACTCGTCCTGGCTGGCTGCCTCGAAGGCTGCCTTGTTTGCCGGCGGGCGCTTACCTGCCTCGTAGAGCTTGGTCTGCACGGCCTCGGTGCCGATGTAGTTGGTCAGGAACTCCGAAGCGGCCAGAAGGTTCTTGGTCTTGGAGGAGACGAAGAAGCCCTGAACACCCACGAACGGTGCGGCAGGCTCGCCACCGGCGCTCGGGATCGGGTCCACGGCCAGCTTGATGCCGGCCTTCTGTGCATCTTCAACGTTCCATGGGCCGGTGATGAAGAATGGGGATTCGCCGGCGTTGAACTTTTCCTTGGCGATGTCGGCGTCGATGTTCGTGTTGAACACTCCGGCCTTGCCCTGCTTGGCCAGCCAGGTGGCGAACTTCTCGCCGCCGGCGTTACCTAGTTCGAGCTTGCTCGGGTCATAACCACCCTCGGCGTTCTGCCCGAAGACCGGGGTGCCGAAGGACATCTGGAATGGGTACATGTGGAACGGGTCGCCCTCGGTGCCCACCTGGACCAGGAACGGGTACTTCGCGCCGGAGTCTTTGCCGGCCTTGACCATGTCATCGAAGCTTTCCGGGGCCTTGTCGGCCAGCTCGGTGTTGCGCAGCAGGGCCAGGTTTTCGGTCGAGTACGGCACGCCGTAGACCTTGCCGTCGTAGCTCATTGCGTCGACGGTGACTTCCTGGAAGTCGTTGACCTTGTCGCCAAGCTCAACGGGCTGCACCACACCGTTCTTGACCAGGTTACCCAGCCAGTCGTGGGCGCCAATGGTGATGTCCGGACCCTTGCCGGAAGGCACCTGACGCAGGAAGTCTTCCTGGATCTTGCCGAAGTCCTTGATCACCAGGTCGACCTTGACGCCCGAGGAGGCGGTGAATTCGGCCGCGGCTTCCTTCAGCACCGGGGCGCGGTTCGAGTCAACCCATACGCTCAGCGTGGCGTCGCTGGCCGGAGCGCTGCTCGAGGGCTTGGCGGCGGAGGAGGCAGCAGGCTCGTTTCCGGAGCCGCATGCCGTCAGTGCCAGGGTGGTCGCCGCGGCTAGGGCCGTGGCCGAGAGCACGGTTCGTCGTGTCACCTTCATATCAGTGCCTTTCATCATCCATATTGGCGAGTGAACGCTTCCGCGAATGCGGCGTTCGACACCACCACGTGAAAGCGTTTCCAGAGTGACACACATTACGAAAACGCGCAACTACGCAATTCAACAAGGCGGGAATGACGACATAGAGCGGACGGCGGCACGTCACTGAGTCAGAATTATTGTCATGCATAAGTAAACGTTTACAAAACCTCGCAACCTCCCCTATCGTTGAATCCATGACTGACCTACTAAATGCCGAAACCGACGCCGTCCGTCGCCTCCAGGACGATACCTGGTGGCGCTCCTCGGTGATCTACCAGATCTACCCGCGCTCCTTTGCCGACGCGAACGGCGACGGCATGGGTGACTTGCAGGGAATTACCTCGCGCCTGAGTGCGCTCGAGGATCTGGGGGTGGATGCCATTTGGCTCTCGCCCTTCTACACTTCCCCGCAAAAGGACGCCGGGTATGACGTCAGCGATTACTGCGACGTGGACCCACTGTTTGGCACCTTGCAGGATTTCGACCAGATGGTGGCCGAGGCGCACCGCCGTGGGCTGCGCGTCATTATCGACCTCGTACCGAATCACTGCTCGGATCAGCACCCCTGGTTCCAGGAAGCCCTAAAGGCAGCCCCGGGCTCCCCCGAGCGCGATCGCTTCATCTTCCGCGACTCCGAGGATGTGCCCAATAACTGGCAGTCGGTCTTCGGCGGCAGCATGTGGACCCGCACCACGAACCCCGATGGCAGCGAGGGCCAGTGGTACCTGCATATCTTCGACTCCTCGCAGCCGGACTTTAACTGGAAGAACCCAGAGGTTCGCGCCATGTTTGCCGACGTGCTGCGCTTCTGGCTGGACCGTGGAGTCGACGGCTTCCGCGTCGACGTGGCCCACGGGTTGATTAAGGCCGAAGGGCTGCCCGATTACATCCCACCGGCAGACTCCGCCTCCATGGGTGGCGACGAGGAGCCAGCCCCATACTGGGGCCAGGATGGCGTGCATGAGATCTACCGCGAATGGCGCCAGATCCTCGACGAATATGAGGGCTCCCGGGTGCTCTGCGCCGAGGCGTGGGTCAACCCGCTGGAACTTATGGCCAAGTGGGTGCGTTCGGACGAAATGCACCAGGCCTTCAACTTCCCCTACCTATCCACCAGCTGGGACGCGACCGAGGTTCGCCAGGTCATCAACGACTCGCTGGAGACCTTTGCCGCCGTTGGTGCCCCGAGCACCTGGGTGCTCTCCAACCACGACGTGGTGCGCCACGCCACCCGCCTTGCCCTCTCGGCCGATAACCCGCAGGGTGATGGCATCGGTCCGCGCACCGAAAACCTGCCCGAGCAGGAGCATGGCCTGCGCCGCGCTCGTGCCGCTTCGCTGGGCATGCTGGCCCTTCCCGGTGGCGCCTACCTGTATCAGGGTGAAGAGCTCGGCTTGCCCGAGGCCATTGACCTACCCGACGAGTCCCGTCAGGATCCGACCTGGTTCCGCACCTCCGGGGAACGCTACGGACGCGACGGTTGCCGTGTGCCGCTGCCGTGGGAAGCGAACGCCCCGGCCTACGGTTTCAACGACAGCGGCGCCAGCTGGCTCCCGCAGCCGAAGGTCTACGGTCCGCTGGCCCGCAACCTGCAGCTCCAGGACGAGAATTCCACGTTGAACCTGTACACGCGGGCACTTGAGCTACGCCGCACCCACCGTTTGGGTGAAGGGAAGCTGGAGTGGCTGGAGTCCCCGGATGAGCAGGTTCTGGCCTACCGCAACGGTCCGCTGACGGTGCTGAGCAATTACTCGGCCGAGCCCATGGATCACCCGGCCCTGTCCACCGGGACCGTGGTGCTCTGCAGCGCACCGCTTACCGAGCAGGGGCAGCTGGCGGGCGAAGCAACATACTGGGTGCTGGACGCATAAACCGCCCACAACCCGATAACCTGTAGTCAGGGCCGAGGAAGGAATCACGTGGCAGGGATCAAGGACGTCGCCGAACGCGCCGGCGTATCAATCGCGACAGTTTCGCGAGCACTCTCCGGACGCGGCAACGTCTCACAGAATGCCCTGGAGGCGGTACGGCGCGCGGCCGATGACCTTGGCTATGTGGTCTCGGCCAGCGCCTCGGGCCTCGCCTCGGGACGCACCCGCAACATCGGGGTGCTGCTTCCGCAGATCAACCACTGGTTCTATGCCAAGGCCCTGGAAGGTGTCAGCTCGGCCCTGCTCCGCGAGGGATTCGACACCACGCTGTATCAGCTGACCAAGGAACCGCAGGAGCGCAAGCGCATCTTCGGTGACTTTTTGCTGCGCCAGCGGGTGGACGCGGTGATCGCCATTAATGTCGAGCTCGATGAATCGGAGCTCACCGCATTACATGCGTTGAATAAACCGTTGGTCGGGGTCGGGGGTCCACTCCCCGGGGCCCCGACCCTCTCCCTGGACGAGCAGGCCCTGGCAGACTTGGCCGTCGGGCATCTGCGTGCCCTGGGCCATGAACGCATCGGCTACCTTGGCGGTAGCAGCGACATGGACCTGGATTTCCAGCTTTCCTCCCATCGCCGTCAATGTTTTGTGACGGCGATGCGCCAGGCCGAACTAGAGGTCGAACCGGCGCTCTTCCAAGGGGCCGATTTCACCATGGAGGGCGGCTACCAGGCCGCCAAGCAACTGTTGGGGAATCCCGCGGCCCACCCCACCGCACTTTTCGCGGCGAGTGATGAAATGGCCATCGGTGCGCTGCTGGCCGCTCGTGATCTCGGCGTGGACGTACCAAGCCGTCTCTCGGTGGTGGGCATCGACAATCACGATCTGGCCGAACTCTTCGAACTGACCACGATTGGTCAGAATCCCGCCGAGCAGGGTGCCGACGCGGCCAAGCTACTGATCGATGCGCTATTAGGTCGTGCCCCGGCCGAGCATCACCTAGCCGGGCATCGACTCATCGTGCGCGGCACGACGGCCCAGCGCACCGCGGATTTCGACTAGTCCGACTCCGCGGCGCGAGCCAGCCGGCCAATTTTCCGGCCCTCGGCGTCGAATACCACGAGCTCGTCATTTTCCACCTGTGCAGTAACGGCCGTGCTGAGCCAGGTGTCCACGCCTTCGCAATACATCAGGGTGCTAGCCAGCGGCTCAAAACGCACGCCCGGTCCATCCACGCGCCAACCGCCCATCAGACGGTTGCACCCATCATTACCGAGGATCCGCCCCTCGGCGGCTAGCTGTAGCCAGGGTTCGCCGCGCTGCTTGACGCCCCAGGTGCCCTCCACGGAGCTGCTCACGAAAGTCCCTTGGCGGCCAGCGCCTGCTCAACGGCCAGCACCCGAAGGTTCACGAACTCGTCGAACAGCATGTCACTGGTCCGTAGCGTCTCGTTGGCATCCGGCTGCGGGAAGTTGGCCGCTACTCCGCGATCTGCGGCTCGGTGCCACCACACATGCAGTGGCGCATTCTGCGGATCCTCATGCTGGCTGTTGGCCAGATCATTGACGTAGTCCACGCGCATGGCGAAACCGAAGGCGTCGGTTTCAAAGGCGTGCACGAAGAGTTCGGCCGTGGGCAAATCAAGGCCGAGATCGACGAAGAACTGCACCATCTTGCCGATCAACTGCAGTTGTCGCTCGTCGACCTCGTCGCTGAATCGCTCTTCGAGTGCTGCCATGGCGATGCGCGGATATTTCCGGAAGAGCTTGCGGGTCGCCGCGTAGGCCTGTCGCAATGAGCTACGCCAGTCGGCGGTATCAAATTCCAGTTCTGGTGCCTGATCAAGGAACTCGGCGAATGCGGCGGAGACAACCTCGTCGCGGTCGGTCACATAGTTATAGAGCGCGCGCGGGGTGGCGGAGAACTCCTCGGCCAGCCGGTTCATGGTGACCGCTCCGAAGCCCTCGCGACCGGCGATTTCCAGTGCGCGATGAATTATCAGGTCTTTGCTGATTTTGACGAGAGCCGAGTCCTTGCGCGGGCGAGCGCGAGGACGCTTGACGGGTTCAACCGGGACCTGATCGGCATAGCTCATACGTTAAACCTACCCTGATTTATTTTTCTGCAACAGACCTATAACGAGGCGAGTAATTGGGCCGCACGCCGGTGCCACAGATCGCCGGCCAGCGCCAAATGACCGATGACGAAACCAACGCCCCCGACAAGCCAGAGACCGGTGTCTAACCCGGCCGCGAACCCGGCCCACGGGGCCGCCAACACCGCTGATAGAATGGCGATCCCACAGGCAATGGTGAGGATGTCGAGCCAACGGCGCCGGAAGAGCACGCCAAGGCCCGTGATTATCATGGCGACACAGGCGGCCATTGTCCACCACTGTTCCGCTATATGAACCCGGCCGCGTTCGATAACAACCGAAGTCACCACCGCAATCAACCCCAGCAGAGCGAGAGGACGCCACGGCCCGTCGGGACGCCCCATGGAACCGCGCATCAACAACTGCGGCACCAGGATCTGGGTGCCGAGCAAGAGCCATACCGGTAGGTAGAACCATCCGGCCTCGGGCCCGCCCAGAACCACCACGAGCCCCAGCCCCAGCACCCCGAGCAGTTGCAGCACCACCGCCGTCCATCCGGAGAGCACCAGCGGCACCAAGGCCAACACCACCGGCAACAGGCTCAGCTGCACCGGAGGCACCCAGAGGGCGGCGAAGCCCAACTCCCCCGCCGAGGCGTCGAAGCGTTCGAGGCTAAACATCGCCAGCGCGGTCACGACCGCGAATCCCACGGTCGGCCACGCCAGCAGGCGCAGCAGAAACTCGCGTCCGCTGCGCACCGGCAGTTCCTCACGCTCGGTGCGTTTGAACTTCATGGCCAGAATGGCCGGTGACCCGAAGGCCCCGGCCAAATCTTCGGCACGTCGCCCACGACCGGGTAACGCCCTGATCTCCTTGCGGGTCGCGGCCAACACCTGAGCCCGTTCCTCACGGCTCAAAAAGGACAGTTCGCGGCCCAGCTGCTCAAGGAATTGCCGGGAGGCCCGGGGCAGAGGAGATTTCATGTTCCCCAGCCTACTGCCCCAGATCCCGGCTCCGTTGGTACTACGCTGTGGTGTTAGGCTCGCTGAATTCGCCCTGCTCCTCGAGGTCTTCCACATGCAGGTTATTGCCGCGGGTTTCACCAACCCAGATCACGGCGGCCACCGAGATCACGGTGAGCACCATGAGGTAAATGGCGATCGAAATCGACATGCCGGTGGCTTCGAGCAGGATCTGCGCCACGGTGGAGGCGAAGGCGCCACCAAGGATCGCGCCAATGGCATAGCCAATGGAAATGCCGGAGAAGCGGATGTGGGCCGGGAACATCTCGGCATACATCGCCGACTGCGGCCCGTAGGACAACCCCAGACCCATGGTCAGAATGAAGATGCTCAGACCGTAGAGGAAGAGGGACCCGGTATCGGTCAGCATGAAGGTCGGAATGATCCAAACGAACACGATGCCGTAGCCAATGAGGAAGGTATTGCGGCGGCCGAGCTTATCGGAAAGCCAACCACCGAGCAGGGTGAAGATCAACCAACCGACCGAACCAATGGTGGTGGCCAATAGCACCGGCGCCAGCGGCATCTCCAGCACCTTGGTGGTGTAGGAGATGAAGAAGGCAATCACGATGTAGCCCACGGCGTTATTCGAGATAAAGACCAAGGCGGCCTGAATAACCTGCTTCGCGTTGGTCCGGAACAAATCGCGCAGCGGGGTGTGCTCCGAGGCCTTGCGCTGAGCCAACTGCTTGAATACCGGTGACTCTTCTACCGCGCGGCGAATCATGTACCCGACGACGATCAGCACGACCGAGAGCAGGAATGGAATGCGCCAGCCCCAGGAGGTGAACTGTTCCGGGGTCATCGAGATACGCAGAATGAAGAGCAGGCCCGTGGCCAGAATCATGCCAATGGGCACACCAATCTGCGGGAAGGCACCAAAGAAACCACGTCGGTGATCCGGAGCGTGCTCCACCGACATCAACGCGGCGCCGCCCCATTCGCCACCGGCCGAGAAGCCCTGCAGAATACGCAGAAGCACCAGCATGATCGGCGCCGCGACGCCGATCTGCGCGTAGGTGGGCAACAGGCCCACGAGGGTGGTGGCCACGCCCATCAAGATCAGGGTGAGCACCAGAATGCGCTTACGGCCGAACTTATCGCCGAGGTGTCCGGCGACCACCGCGCCCAAAGGGCGGAAGAAGAAGGAAATGCCGATCATCGCGAAGGATAGAATCTGCGCGACACCGGGGTTGGACTGGCCCAACGGCTCAAGGAAGAGCGGAGTCAGCAAGGTCGCGGTGAGCTGGGCGAAAATGAAGAAGTCGTACCACTCAATGGTGGTACCCACCAAGGTGCCGGCGAGGACTCGCCGCTCCTCTTGGGTGCGTGTGGGGCTCTGTGACATGTGTGTTCCTGTATGACGTAGCGAGTTACCGACCGTTCGGACGGTTACAGATGTCAGTCATCGTACCCGTTACGTGTTTCACATCACAAGACCGTTGCTACGACTTTCAAATAACGAACTCGCCGTGCGATATGGCAATGCCATAGACTCGCGATACCCGGATCGCACAGGAGTAAAGGCAAATCATGACCGCAGCGCAGACCCTCTCCCGAGGCATCCGCATGCTCGAAATCGTGGCCGATGCGCCACGGCCGCTGTCCATTGCCGAGGTCAGCGAAGCCATGGAGGTACACCGCTCGGTGGCCTACCGCATCCTGCGCACGCTCGAAGAACACCGGCTGCTGCGCCGTGATGACGCCGGGAAGATTCGCACGGCCTCGGGACTGGCCGTGCTGGCCCGCAGCGTACAGCGCGACCTGCAAACTGCGGCGATCCCCGAACTGAACCGATTGGCCAATGAACTATCGATGACCGCCTTCATCGCCGTCTGGGAGCAGGGACTCTGCACCACCTTGCAGTCGGTTGAGCCCATGCACTCGCAGCGCGCCATCGTGCACCGGCCCGGCTCACGCCATGGAATGGATGTTGGCGCCCCGGGCATCGCGATTCAGTCCCTCTACACGCAGGCCCAGTGGGAATCCATGGAATCCACCGTCGCCTATCGGGAGGCCGCCCGCGCCGCCCGCATCGACGGCTACGCCTCGAGCGAGGATGAGGTTATCCAAGGTGTTTCCTCGATCGCCGTCCCGCTTCCGGCCACCGGGCCCATCCCCGCGGCTATCGCCGTGGTTTTCGCCAGTAATACGCAGGACCCGCACGAAAAGATCGTGCGGGCCCTGAAAGAAGCGGCGCTGAATATCAGCGACGAGTTGAGCTGAACGGAAGCCAGATGACTCCCTGCGGTTAGCGCACGCGGATCAGATCACGCGATGCGCGCATAATCAGCCGTGCGGCCACCGCGACCAGGGTGATCACCACCGAGGCACCGGTCGCGACCCAGAAGGCCCCGAGGTATCCCATGGACTCGGCGAAGACACCGGCTAAACCGTTGCCAATCGCGGTACCGACCACGATGCCAGCCGACAGCAGCGTCATCACCGTGGACAGGCGCTGTGCCGGGGCAACCTCGCCGCCCAAGCTCATAACGGTCACGATCACCGGCCCTACCCCGATGCCCACGAGGAACAGCGAGGCCAGCATCCACGGCACGTCGCTGGCCACGTGGAGCGCGAAACTGGTGACGGTCAAAAACAGGCCGCTGGCGATCCAACGGGCGCTCTGCGTAAAGCCCTGTGGCCAGGCCGCCACCGACACGGCCGCAATGGCGCTGGAAAGCCCCATCGCGCCGTAAAGCATGCCGCCTTGGTTTGAATCACCCTGCGCACCGGCAAAGGCAAGGGTAGCCGCGGCCAGGGAACCAAAGACGGTCCCCAAACCGATCATTCCCAACACCATCAGCGCGATGACGCTGGCCCGGGCACGGCCCAAGGGCACCTTTGCACCCTTCCGAGTCGTCGCGGGACGCACCGCGGCTCCGGTAGGGTGCACCGCGAACAGCGGCACCAAGGCAATGGTGAGCACCGCGGCAATCACCAGCGGCAGGACAGGGTGAACTAGCGAAGCCAGCAGTCCGACCGTGACCGGTCCGAGCACGAAGCCCAGCTCATCGAGCATGGACTCGATACCCAGCGCGGCGGAAAGCACCCGCGGGTTGCTGCCTTTAGTTCTGGTGAGCGAAATCCAGCGGACACGCGACATGGGGCCAACCTGTGGAACGCTGGCGCCGGTGAGCAAGCACAGCAGCACAAGTACCGCCACATTGGGTTCGGTGAAGGTCGTTTCGAAAAAGGCCATGCCCGCCAACAGGGCGGTGTTCAGAATGGCGGCGATAAGCAGTACCGGCCGCTGACCTAGACGGTCGGCCAGATATCCAATGGTTGGTCCGCCCACGGCCGAGCCAATACCCACCATGGCGGCCGAAAGACCGCCCAGTGCATAGGAACCGGTGGTGGCGGTCACCAGTGTCATCGAACCGATGGTCAACATGGCCAACGGAAGACGGGCGAAGAAGGCCAGCGGCAGGTACAGGCCGCCAACCAGAGGGATCAGTCCGGCGTAGCCGACAGAGGAATTCGAGGGTGCGCTCGAGTCACCCGAGCGTGAATCCAGGGTCAACAAATCTCCAAAGATCGATTTGCGCGTCGTCCCGCACCCCCCGACGCGCCCGTGGCCCATGCACGCCTCATGGCGCTAGTTCCATTGAGCCACGCCGGGCGGGCTTTGTCTATTATCGCGGCCACTTTGACCGAGCACTGTGGCCAAGCTCGCCCCGCTACCGGCTATGGACCGAGCGGATCGTAGGCAATGCGCGAGCCACGTTGGGTCTTATGGACCGTCACCCGCTGTGCAATGCGTTGCTTCATGTCGCTGACATGCGAGACCACACCGACCGAGCGACCGCCAGAGCGCAAATCTTCGAGCGCCCCCATCACCTGATCCAGCGTGTCCGTGTCCAAGGATCCAAAGCCCTCGTCGACGAACAGCGTCTGCATGTCAATCGCGCCGCTGTGCTGGGTAATGACATCGGCCAGTCCGAGAGCCAGCGCCAGTGAAGCCATGAAAGTCTCCCCGCCGGACAGTGTCTGCGTGGCCCGCGGTTTCAGCGTCCAGGCGTCATGCACCACAAGCCCCAACCCCGACTTGGCATTGCCGCGCGCCCTGTCATCATGGTGCAACTCATAGCGGTTGGAGGTCATCACCTTCAGGCGCTCCGTGGCGGCCACTGCCACCTCTTCCAGCCGGGCCGCCAACACGTAGGTGCGCAGGGTCATTTTCAGCCGGTTCTCCCCCTGACCGCGCATGACCTCGGCCAAAGCCTTCAAGCGCCGATAGCTGGCAAAAAGTTCGCCATACTCCGCACGCAGGGCAGCCAACTCGTCGCGTTGCGCGTCGAGCCGTTCCAGACGATTGCGGGACACGGCCAACCGTTCGCTGGCCTGTTCATAGGCTCGCTCGGCCTCGTCCACCGCTTCGTCCGCCGCGGTGCACTGCGATTCACCGGGAGCCTGCCCTCCATCGGCACGCAGCGCCGCGGCCAATTGTACCTCCGCGGACTCGGCCAGTGTCGCGAGCCGGGCCGCGCGCTGCTCCGCGGCATGTACGAGCCGCTCGCACTCGGCACGTTGGTTCTGTTCCAGAAGCGCAGCCGCATAGTCGGCATCCGCGGCGAAACCTGCGGCGTTACGCTGCTTCTCCCATTCCTCGGTGCTCTGCTCCAGCCGCCCGTTGGCCGTCTTGAGGACGCGCTGTGTCTCGAGGACCAGATCGGCGCGCTCCACCCGCCGAGCAAGCTCGGTGACCAGTTCCGTCAGCGACTCATAACTACCGCGAAGCGTAGCGATGCGCTGTTCCAGTAGCGTACGGCGTTCGGTGCCGGCCCGCAGCTTTTCACGTTCGGTACTCAGTTCGACGGTGATGTCGTTCTGCCGTTGTTGAGCCTTGCCCTGTTGTGCTTCAAGTGCCGCGAGTCGTTTGAGCCGGTCCTTGACCTGTTGCAATGCGGTCTTAGCGTCTTTGAGCTGCTGTTCCTGCTCGGTCAAAGCCGCAGTGGCTGCGGCAAGATCTACGGATTCCGTGGCGGACACGGCCGACTGATAATTCGTGTCTGCCTTTTCAAAGGCCGCCAGCGCGCGTTGCTCAATGGCGCGGCGCTGTTCGGTGGCCTGCTCGAGCTCGGCCAGTCGGTCCTCGTCGATCAGCTCCGGCTCGGTCTGTGCACTGCGTGCCGGAGCGGGGTGTTCGGTGGCACCACACACCATGCACGGTTCGCCGGCTCGTAGCTGCTGGGCGAGCCGTAGAGCGCTCTGCGACAAATGTAGTTGCCAGGCCGCGGCATGCTTCTTGGCGGCTGTAGCGGTTGCCGAGCGCGCGTCGGCGAGGGCTTCGTGGGAGGCCAGCCGGCGTTCGCGAAGCTTGTCGCGCTCTTTGACCTTCTCGAGCAATTCGCCGGCCTCCTGCAAGGCCACGGTAGCCTCGTGGACAACACCGCTGGCGGCTACCTCGTCGAGGTCTTCGCCCTCTAACTCCCGGCGGCTCGCGCCGAGGTTCTCGACCTGCGACTGCTGCGTGAGCAGTTCCGCGTTCAATTGCTCTATTCGCGTCGACTGCGCCGCAAGTGAACCGTGCAAGTCTTTCAGCTCGCGTTCTTCGGGGACGGCGGCACGGGCCGTGGCCAGTTGTTCCCGTAGCACGTCGAGGTGAGCCGGCAGGGCTTCAAGGTCTGGGGCACCGTCAGTGCGGCGCGGTAAGTCGCACAGATCGTCCGCCTCGCGCAATGCCGTACTCGCCGCCGTTGACGCCTGCTCCCGTTGGGCACGGGCCTGTTCCTGCTGGCGAAGGTAGGCGGTGATCCGTTGGGCCTTCGCATCAAGCTCCACGGCCTGCCGTGCCTGCTCGGTCTCGGGTCGGCTCTCCCTGTCGGTGACCTGTAGCCCCTCAAATTCCTCAAGTTTGGCAAAGGCCGCCACCTGTTCATTCAATTGCCGTTGCGCGGCGCGTGCCTTCTGGCGCTCGGTGTCACGGGCTTTGCGTGCGACCTCTAACTCCTCGATCACCGCGTGAATTCGTGGACGCAACGCGGTGTAACGAGCTTCTGCCTCGGTGGCCGCGACCTCCTCGGGGCTTTGCGGCACGGTTTCGCCAAGAAATTCGTGGGCTTCCTGCAGCAAAGTGCCCGCCCGCGTTTCCAGCTGAGTCTCCGCGGTTTCGAAGGCGCGGCGTTTATCGGTGTAACGGCTGGCGAATTCTTCTTCGATTCCCGCATAGTCGCTGGTGTCGAACAGGTCCGCCAAGAGCGCTTCACGGTCCGTGTCCTTGGCCCGTAGAAAGTCCGCGAAACCTCCTTGGGGCAGCATGATCACCTTGGTGAATTGGTCTCGGCTCAACCCGAGAGCACCGCCGAGCAGCTGTCCAACCTCATCATTGCGCGTGGAGAGCACCTGCCATTGTCCGTCGACCCGTTCCCACAACGTGCTGGAGGCCTTCTGCTCCACAAAACCGCTCTTGGCACGGGAGCTGGGACGCATCCATGCCGGGGCGCGAGTCACCTCGAAGCGGCGCCGCCCCACGGAGAATTCACAACTTACCTCGGGGGCGTCGTGGGCGGCGGCATGGTCGGAGCGGATCTGTCGGTTGCCCTGGCGCGCCCCCGGAAGAGAGCCGTAGATGGCAAAGCAAATGGCGTCGAGAATGCTGGACTTGCCGGCCCCAGTGGGCCCGTCAAGCAAGAAGAGGCCCGAAGATGCCAGCGCGTCGAAGTCGATGGTCTCCGCCCCGGCAAAAGGGCCGAAAGCCTGTAGCCGCAATCGGTGCAGTTTCATGCGCTGACCCTTCCTTCACGTACCCGCTTGAACACGTCATCGATGATGTGTGCTTCGTCCTCATCCACCGGGCGTTCGCGGACATGCTCGACAAAGTCCGCGCAGACCTCGGCGGTGCTCTTGGCCCGCGCTAGGCGCTGGGCATAACTGGGTTGCGCTTCGGTTTCCGCACCTTCGGGAGCGAAGGCAAGCACCAACGTGTCGGGGAAGCGTTCGCGTAACCGGGTCATCGCTTCGGCAGGTCGCTGCGCATCGGTCAGCGTCACCTGGCACCATGCCTGCTCGGCCCATGCTAGGTCCGGGTCGGCCAGCAACTCTTCAAGCTGCCCCCGCAGGACCGCCAGGGCCTGCGGGACCGGTAACTCGAGTTCTTCGACTCCCGCCACGCCGCTGGCATCGGTCTCCACCAGGAGCACCGACTTACGATGACGTGCTTCGGAGAAGGAGTAGGCCAGCGGTGAACCGCTGTAGCGCACATGCTCTTGCAGCCGTTGCTTACCGTGCAGGTGCCCCAGGGCCGCGTAGTCGAATCCCGCGAAGAGGCCGGCGGACACAACATCAAGATTTCCGGTGCTCAAGGCCCGCTCGGAGTCGCATCCCACACCGCCGGCAGCGAAAAGGTGCGCGAGCACCACACTATGCACCGGACCGGCGGCCTTCGCGCATAGGTCGTTATGCGCACTCTGCACTCGCTCGAGGGCCGCAGCCACCACCGCTTGGTGACTCGGATCCTCGACCTCGAGCTCCTCCATCACCATGCGCGGTTCCAAATAGGGCACACCGTAGATCGCGACTTGGTGGTCGGAATCGGAAAGCACCACCGGCTGCACCATGCGTTGCAGATCGGTCACCACATGGACGTCGGCGGCGTCCAGTAATTCGGCGGCGAAGCCGAGCCGCGCGGCCGAGTCGTGGTTGCCACTGCTGAGCACGATCCGCGCCCCGGTGGCCCGCAGCTGTCCCAGCGCCCAATTAAACAGCCGCACCGCATCCACATGCGGCAGCGCCCGGTCATAGATATCCCCGGCCACCAACACCGCATCCACTTGGTGTTCGCGGACCAGGTCGATAATTGCCTGCAGGACCTGACGTTGTTCGTTCAGTAGCGAGGCGCCGTGGAAGGTGCGGCCCAGGTGCCAGTCGGAAGTGTGCAACAAACGCATAACTCCCACCCTATGCAATGCGTGCGACGCTTTGCGCACTACAATGTGGACTGTGAATGAAAGCGGAGCTCCCACGTTATTGCCCGAGAACTACTCCGATAAGGTGTTCGCCATCCTGTTGGGCCTGGCCGATGGGGCCACACATGCCCGCGAGGACGAGGAACCCGGCGCCACCGAAATCCTGAACCTATACCTGGCCGACGGTCTGCTCGAAGCCTTGGAATGGGCCAACGACGGCGTCGCCAGCGACGAGGCAGCCTGCCTGTGGCTCGCCGCGCTGCGCGGCTACCGCTTCCTCACCGGAAGCTTCCCCGAGGGTGCCCCGGAACCTCAAGATCGCTGGCTGGACACCGAACTGGCCGCCACCGACTTCGACCACCCGCCGCTACCGGGTGACCCGGTGACGCTTGCCGGGCTGAACCACGCGGATATGGGCTTGGCCGCACGACCTACCGGACCGGGCGCCGATTCCACCGGCGTCCTGCCGCGAGCCGCCGTGGTGGCCCTGCTCGCTCGCGTCCCGGAGACTACCACCACGTCGCTGGCCCGCTCGGCCGCCTACCTCACCCATGACGCCGACGCGGCGGCCGCCTGCGTGGCGGCGGCACTGATTCTGCGCTCCGCGCTCGAGTCCGGTGCGCAGGCCGCAGAGACCTGGCCGAGCCTGCTGGAGGGCACCAGCGGTACCGCGGCTGCGGCGCTGGCACAGATCGTCAGCTCCGTCAGTGCAGTGTTGGAGCTACCGGCTACCGAAGCCTATGCCAGCTACTTCGGCGAGCAGGCGAGCGAGGAAGACTCCGAAACGGACGAGGAACCACAGAGCGTCGAGCCGCGTGACCCGGAGGCCGACGCCTACGCGGTTGCACTGCTGGCCGCGGTCTACGGTTCGGATGTCATCGGCGAGCGCCCGGCCTCCTCGCTGGACGCAGCGATCTCATTGCTCCACGATCGTTGGATGGACCTGATCGCCTAGTCGACTGTGTTCATGTCTCGGCCACCGATGCTGAGGCGCTAACCCCCGGGCGGTGCTTGCTAAGCCTCGCCCGGGGTTTTACGTTTCTCCGCAGCGACCTCCCGTTTAGGTACATCACCGCCACCGCGAACTGGCGGCGAAACAACAAGTGGTCGCTCAAGGTCGATAAACGTCCAGGTATCTGTCTGGCAGGGAGCAATGGCTTATCGCCAAGGATGCCGGAGCGTTCTCGACCGACGTTCTTAGCGTTCTTCGGGTTCCAACACCGCGTCTACCTGATCCTTCGGCACCAGAAGCTCGGCGACTTCGCGTCGCTGTGCCTCGTCGACCTCGGATTCCCAGAGGTCGGTGAGCAGGGAACGTACCACTCCCCCAAAATCCGACCACCGCTCCCATGGCCCGGATTCGTCTTCGGCGTTCCAAAGCTCGTAGCTGCCATCACCTCGAGAGAACACTGTCGTAGTCGCCCCGGTCATCCAAAGTGGCAGCATGTCCTCCGATTCGGTGGCGCCAAGCACCGCAGAGGTGGGGTCATCACCGGTCAGGTCAATGTAGTCAACATGCAAATCTAGCGCCGGATGAACGGCGGCCCCGCCATGAAGCGCGAGGCTCACCACGGCTTCAGGCAATCCGCGTTCCCGGATTCGGCGTGCCAGCTCGTCGGTGGTGTCCATGGCACATATCGTGCCACATTCCTTGAGCTAGTTCATGTGAGCTGCCCCGGAGACAACGTCGGCAGTGGTCCCGTGAACGGGCTGTAGCGCACCGAGCTCACGCAGGGTCAGCGAATGCACCGATCTTCACGCGTAGGCTCGAAGATACCCAGTCACGGCGTGCTGTGCTGGTAGGAGCGTTAGGCCCCGGCGGAGAAACCGTCGACGAGCTGCATAAACTCGCCCTCTGAGATGACCGATACGCGCTGGCCGGATTCACGCAGACGCAACACGTGCTTGGCCTTGTTGGTCAGTCGGCCGTTGGCCAAGTCCTCGGGCACAAACCCATCGCCCACTACAAGTGCGGTCGTCGCGCGGGTCACCCGAGAGGCGGTGGTTGCTCCATGCGCGGCGGCCCACGACTTCGCGGTAGGCCGGGGCACCGCTAGGTTTCCGGTAAACACCACGACCTGTCCGTAGAGCGGGTGGCTCGGATCGGCCTGTTCGTTCGGGGTGGGGTTCTCCCCCTCCTGCGGCCAGTGGGTAAAGGCATCTCGTGGCGGCAGGTGATGTCCGTGGGCCAGCCACCCCTGAGCATCACGCAGTGCTCGCGACGGTGGGTCGCCCGGAGACCAAGAGCCCGAGGCAGCAATGGGAACCTGATGCGCCTGCGCCACCTGCACAGCGGTATCGTGAGCGCCGCGTTCGGCCATATCGATCAGCGCCCAAGCACAGGCCTCGGCATCTGCCAGGGCCTCGTGGTGGTTCTCGATCGGGTGTCCGGCTTCTTCGGCCACGAAAGGCAGCGAGTAACTGGGCAGGTCGTAGACCTTGCGGGCTAGCTTCACGGTGCACAGGTGTTCGAGGCCCGGAACCATGACTTCGCTGGCTTCCGCGGCGGCGCGAATAACTCCGGTATCGAATGCCGAGTTATGTGCCACAAGCAAGTCTTGCCCGACGAACTTCAGCAGGTCTGGAAGCCTGTCTCCGACGCGTGGTGCCTCGGCGACCATCTCTGGAGTGATGTGGTGAATGGAGACATTGCGCGGATCGAAGTGATCGAATCCCGGCGGTGGACGCAGGAGCCACGAGGCACGATCGACAATGCGACCACCGCGTACCTTGAGTAGTCCCACCGAGCAGGCGGAGCCGATAAACCCGTTTGCCGTTTCAAAATCGATTGCCGTGAAGTCCAATGCCACGGCTGATAGTCTACTGCCCCGAACGGACCTTAGAGATCCGTTCGGGGCGGAGTGTGCCTTATCCCATGGGGATCGGCCAGAGATTTCCGACCAAAATTAGGCGTTTTACGATGTTGCTCAGGCGGTCGCTCGGCGCAGGGTCAGATAGGAGCTGCCCGCCATCGCCACGGCTGCAACGGCACCCCAGAGCGTCACCCCGGCAGCGGTCCAGCTCAACGCCCAGCTCCAGAAGGTTGGCCAGAAGTTACCGAAGGTAAACAGGGCGATGATCCCAAGAAGCACCAGACCAAGGCCAATAAAGAATACGAGCATGCCCGTGCTGCGCCACCTCATGTAGATCGTCGCAATCAAGAAGCCGACCATGAAGAGCAAAACCATCAGCACGAAGTAGAACATGATCTGGACGAACCAATTATTATCGGCAATCCACTGTAGTGCGAAGAATTGCCCGTCGACCCACCAGCCGCCGGTCGCAACTTCGACCAGACCCATCAGGTAATAAAACACGGACAAGGCCAACGCGCAGAGTGCGAACAGACCCAGGGTCCCCAGGTAGAAGGTCCGGCGAGAGACGCTCATGGCCATCGAGAACGGAAAGGTCAAGGTGAGCGCTTGAACCCCTAGGGCCAAGAAGTACCACATCGGGGCCTGCGCCCCGCCGCCGTAGAGTACGCCGTCGCCACCTGCTCGCCGGACCAGTAGCCAGATGGCGAGGGTAAATGCGAAGCTTGCGACCAAGATGAGCAGCGGGATGCCAATAAAGGTCCACTTGTTGATCAGCTGCATTCGCGCAACCTTGATGATGCGGTTCATTTGCGGGCCTCCTGTTCACCGGCGGGGACAAGTGTGTCGACACGACTCAGGGTGCTGCGCACCACGAGTTGCTGAAGGGATACCGGGCTCAGTTCCAGCCCGAGGGCGCGTGCCTTCTCGCGCTCGCTGCTGCTAAGTCGGGCCCGAATACTGATGCTGGCCAAGGATCCCAGGGCGTCGCGGTGTATCACCGGATATCCGCTGATGAACTCCTCGACGCGCTCCGCGCTTCCTGTTACTGTGACCGCCGATCCGCGCAATTCTTCGGCATCATCGTCAACCACGATGCGGCCTTGGTCGATGACGATGACATGTTCGAGGAGGTTAGCCACCTCATCGATCAGATGGCTGGAAAGCACGATGGTGCGCGGATACTCCGCGAAGTCTTCGACGAGCCGGTCGTAGAAAATCTGTCGTGCGACCGCGTCCAGCCCCAGATAGGGTTCGTCAAAGAAGGTGACCTCGGCCCGCGACGCCATCCCGATAATGACGCCTACCGCGGATAGTTGACCGCGTGACAGTTTCTTGATTCGGCGTTTCACCGGAAGGTTGAAGGCGGCGATGAGGTCTTGTGCAAGCTCCTCGTTCCAGTTCTCGAAGAAGAGCGCGGCTGCCTTGAACGCCTGATGGGCGCGAAAGTCGTCTGGGTACTTCTGAGATTCACGAATGAAGCAGATACGCGACAAGGTCGCATCGTGTTCAAAGGGGTCGTGTCCGAAGATTTCGGCTTCACCACTATCGGCGAAGTTCTGTCCGGTAAGGATGGACATCAACGTGGTTTTACCGGCTCCATTGCGTCCCAACAAGCCGTACATACGGTTGGGAAGCAACTCCAAATTGACGTTGCCCAGTGCCCGAACGTCTTTGTAGGTCTTGCTCAGCGCTCGGGTGGCGATGGCAGGTGTAATGGTCATGGCTTAGTCCTGACTGTGCTTGGTCCTCCCGGTGTTAGCTGGACGCACCGGTCTTGATCATGGCAATGAGTTCGTCGAGGCCGATGCCTAATTTGGAAGCTTCGGCCGTCAACGGCGCAATGTACTGCTGGGCGAATTCTTCGCGGCGCTTCTGGCGCAGTCTATGTGGCGCTCCTTGCGCGACAAACATGCCGATGCCCCGCTTCTTATACAGCAGCCCGTCCTCCACCAAGCGATTAATTCCCTTCGCTGCGGTGGCCGGATTTATCCGATAGAAGGCCGCAAATTCATTGGTGGACGGTACCTGGGACTCTTCAGCCAGAACACCGGAGACGATGTCATTCTCAATCCGCTCCGCGACCTGAATGAAGATCGGCTTGGAATCATCGATCACCCCGACCCCTTTCCAAGCTCGGACCCACTAACAGGCCTAGTTAGTGGGTTAGTTACTCATGTAATTAACCATAGAGGCGAGGTACCGGCTCGTCAAGACCTCATGTCCTCCGATTTTCGAGGCTCGAATAATGCCGTAAAATTGAGTCGTTTGCCTACCGCACGATGGTGAACTCGCAGCACCTGAAAGGCCTTCATGCCCACCGACACACGTCCCGCCCCAACGGGCCAATCCGCCGAACGCTATGCCCGAAAGGCCGTCTTTGCCGCCGCCATCGGCTATGGGCTCGACGGATTCGACCTGTTGATCCTCTCCTTCGCCCTGACGGGTATCACCGCCAGTTTCGGGCTCAGCGACCCGCAGGCCGGTTCACTGGCCACCTTGACGCTGCTTGGCGCGGTACTCGGTGGTGTGGTGTTCGGTGTGTTGGCCGACCGCTTTGGACGGGTCAAGATCCTGACCTATTCGGTGCTGATCTTCGCGGTATTCACCGGCCTGTCCGCCGTGGCCACCGGCTACTGGGATTTGGCCGCGTACCGGTTTATCGCCGGCATCGGCATCGGTGGTGAATTCGGCATCGGCATGACGCTGGCCGCGGAGGCGGTCCCGGCACGTTGGCGTGCCCGTGCCACCAGTTGGGTAGGCATCGGCTTCCAATTTGGCGTGCTAGCCGCGGCCCTACTATCGGCCCCGGTGATTGCGCTTTTCGGTTGGCGCGGGCTCTTCGTGATCGGCGCGTTGCCGGCAGTGTACGCAATGATCGTGCGCCGCGGGGTGCGCGAGCCGGAGCGCTTCACCCAGTCCGAGGGGCCGCGCCCGACCTTGCGCCAGTCGCTGGCACCCTTGGTCAACACCGGGGCGGCGCGACGCACGTCGCTGGCGATGGTGGTGCTGACCAGCGTGCAAAACTTCGGTTACTTCGGCATCATGACCTGGCTCCCAAGCTACCTAGCCAAGCGCTATGAGATGACCTTGACCGGCTCGAGCCTATGGACGGCCGTCACGGTAGCCGGCATGATGCTTGGCATCATCCTCTTCGGTCAGCTGGCCGACCGGGTTTCACGCCGTGCCGCCTTCTGGACCTTCCAGATCGGTGCCGCGCTTTCGGTACTGATTTACTCGCAGATTACTGACCCGAACTGGCTGCTGGCCGCCGGATTCGTTATGGGTGCCTTTGCCAACGGCACGCTCGGTGGCTACGGAGCGCTGCTGGCCGAACTCTACCCAACCCACGCCCGAGCCACCGCCCAGAACGTGCTGTTCAATATTGGGCGCGGCGTGGGTGGCTTCGCCCCACTGGTCATTGCACTGCTGGCCGGATCCTTTGGTTTCGGTGCGGCGCTAGGCATGTTGCCGGTGATTTATCTGCTGGGCTTCGCCGCCATGTTCCTCATCCCCGAACGTCGCGGCGCCGAACTCAGCTAGGCTCCCCCAATGCCACAAAACGCAGGCCGCCGACAGTCAGAAAGTGACGGTCGGCGGCCTGTGTTAATCGGTGCTTACTAGTTCTGAGAACGAGTCTTCAGTTCGGCGCTGACCGCCTCGATCACGGCGGGCAGCAGTGCGGCGAAGGCACGCGCCCGATGCGACATCGCATTCTTCTCTTCCGGGGTGTGCTCGGCCATGGTCTTGCCCGCCCCTTCGGGTTCGAAGATCGGGTCGTACCCAAAGCCGTGCTCTCCGGCACGCTCGGTGCGCAAGACGCCGGGCACCTTGCCCAATTCAACATGCTCGGTTCCGGCCGGGGTGGCTAGTGCCGCGGCACAAACGAACGCGGCGGCGCGGTGTTCGGCCGCGATGTCGCTGAGCTGTCCGAGCAGCAGGTCGATATTTGCCTCGTCATCCCCATGCCGTCCGGACCAGCGGGCCGAGAAGATTCCCGGCGCCCCGCCGAGCACCTCAACGCTCAATCCCGAGTCGTCGGCGAGCGCAATCAGCCCGGTGTGTGCGGCGATTTCACGAGCCTTTTTCAAGGCGTTGCCTTGGAAGGTCACCTGATCTTCCACGGGGTCCGGCGCACCGGCACTGGCCGCGTCGATGACCTGGGTATCGACATCCAATCCCGGCACCTTGCCGCGTAGTAGTTCGCGTAGCTCACGCAGCTTTCCGGCGTTGCGGCTGGCCAGTACGAGAACCGGGGCGCTCATGCGCCAACGTTCAAGGTCTCGGCCTGAATTTGGGCCAGCTCGCTGGTCCCGATCAGCGCGAGGTCCAGTAGCGAGTCCAGTTCGGCGCGCTTGAAGGGCACACCTTCGGCGGTGCCCTGCACCTCGACGAAGTCACCGGAACCGGTCACCACGACGTTCATGTCGGTTTCGGCCCGCACGTCCTCCTCGTAGGGAAGATCCAACATGGGCGTGCCGTCGATGATGCCCACGGAGATGGCGGCCACCGAATCGGTGAGTACCTGCGCTCCGGCCTTGATAATGCCCTGGGTCCGCGCCCATTCGATGGCTTCGGCCAAGGCGACGTAGGCGCCGGTAATGGCCGCGGTACGGGTGCCGCCGTCGGCCTGCAACACGTCGCAGTCCAGCACGATGGTGTTTTCGCCCAAGGCCTTGGTGTCAACTACGGCACGAAGCGAACGGCCGATGAGACGAGAGATTTCGTGGGTACGGCCCGACAGTTTGCCCTTGACGGCCTCGCGGGAATTACGGGTGTTGGTGGCACGCGGCAGCATGGCATATTCGGCGGTGACCCAGCCGGTGCCCTGACCCTTGAGCCAGCGCGGCACGCCTTCGGTGAAAGACGCGGTGCACAGCACCCGGGTGTTGCCAAATTCGATCAGTGCGGAGCCCTCTGCCTGAGCGGACCAACCGCGGGTAATGGTGATATCTCGAAGTTGCGCGGCGCTACGGCCGTCGGCGCGTACAGTCATGGTTTCCATCCTATCGGCAGGCCGCACTATTCAGCCAAGCGGCCGTGGGGCTAGGGTGAGCCTATGCAGACCCTCACTCAACGGGCGCTGGGACTCCTGCTGCTACGAGTCATTCTGATTGCCTTGTCGATGCGACTCGCCGCCCTGCTCTTTGGCGATGCGATGATCATGCTCGGGGCCTTATTCCTGTTGCCGGTGAACCTTGTGACCTGGCTTGTGGTGCGGCGCTTCGCCCGGGCGGAGCACGCACCGATCTCATTTCGTCCGGGCCGGAGTTGGCCCCGTGAGCTGCTCTGGGCGCTGTTGTGGCTCGTGCTGTTTTCCGTGGCTTTCGCCGCCGTGATCAACGTGACGGTATTCCTGATCACCGGAGATCTAAATACCGGGTTCACCACCATCTTTGCGGTCTCGGATCCGGAACTACCCCCGGGACTCCTGCTCGCGCTGGGTCTTGCCACGCTGGTGACCTACGGGTTGTTTAACGCACCGGTGGAAGAGGCCCTGTACCGTGGCTACGCGCAATCCCGGCTCGGCGGGGCGCGCGGTATCTGGGTGCCCTCGTTCTTCTTCGGGGTTCAGCATATGTTCTTTGCCCCCACGCTGCCCGGAGCCATCGTCTACGGGGCGGCCTTTTTCGTCTGGGGACTGCTCTCGGCCTGGGTGGTTGCGCGTCAAGGCCGACTGCTGCCGGTGACGCTCACCCACCTGTTAGTCAACCTCGGCTCGACCATCCCGGCCGTGGTGTTCCCGGCGCTAATGCTGGCCGGGGTGCCGCTGGAGTAATGCGTGCCTACTTCTTGCGCTTGAGGATCGGGAACTTACGCACCTTGGTGTAGTCGATGGTCGGCAACGATCCGGTGGGCGATTTGATGTAGTCGGTGCCCACGTCCCCCTTGTAGTACTGCGGGGGTTTGACTTCCTTGCGCGTGCCCGAATAGACGCCGTAGGTCACGCCCGACACCGCTACCGCGATGTCGCCGTCGTAGGTTTCCTTGGCTTCCTCGACCATTTTGGTGATGGAGGTCCACACCGGAATGTGGGTCAGCAGCAGGCGCTCGGCGCCGGCCTCGGTGGCCATCTGCCCGGCGCGTTTACCGGTCAGGTGCACCCCTTCGATGTGGTCGTCGCGTCCCTCTTCGAACGCGGCCTCACAGAGGAACATATCCGAATCGCGAGCGGCCTCCACCAGACCCTCGCAGGTATCGGTATCGCCGGAATACGTCAGAATACTGGTCAGTTCCTCACCATCTGGTCCCGGCTCGCGGGCCTCGACGCGCAGCGCGTAGGCCTCTTCGATGGGATGGCGCACCGGGTATGGGGTGATGGTGAACGGCCCAACCTGTACCGGTTGCCGCGAGGCCCAAGACTTAAAGTGGTAGTCCTTGCGCATGGTGTCGCCCTCGGGCAGACCGTAAGCGGTTTCGATACGTTTCGCGGTGGCCTGTGGTCCGTGCACCAGCATCCGGTCGCGGCCCCACCCCTCGGGGTCCCAACGAATGGCCACGTGCATCCCGCACAGATCCATGCAGTGATCCGGATGCAGATGCGAGATCATGATCCCGTCAATATCCTTCAGATCCGTGTAGCGCTGCAGCACGCCGAGAGCGCCGGAGCCCAGATCCAGCAGAATCTTCCAGTCGCGGGTGCCGTCGAAAGCGGTCACCAAATAGCATGAGGCCGGCGAGCCCGGACCCGGGAAGGAACCGGTACACCCGATTATGGTCAGCTTCATTGGTTACTCGCTTTCGAGGCGGCAATCATCTGCGGGGTCACCCGGGCAATTGCCCCGGTGGGGTACCTCGCTGCTACGTTGTCCACGTGACGCACCTGATGGACTTCGGGGCCCAGAAAGCGTCGCGCCAGTATCTCAAAGCTATCAGCGTTGCCGGTAGCGAGAAATTCGTGACGCGCCGGTTCGCCGTCGTCACGCAGCAGTCCGTGGCCGGTGAGCGCCTTGAAGGTGTCCTTCGCGGTTTCCTCCGCACTGGACACCAGCGTGACCGCGTCGCCCATCACATAGGAGATCACACCAGTCAGCAGCGGATAGTGGGTGCAACCGAGAATCAGGGTGTCCACCCCGGCGGCCTGGAGTGGCGCCAAATATTCACGGGCCACCTCGAGCAGTTCGGCGCCGGCGGTAATTCCAGATTCGACGAATTCTACGAAACGTGGGCACGCCGCGGCCGTAATCTCAAGGTTCGGAGCCGCGGCGAAGGCATCCTCATAGGCGCGCGAGCCAACGGTGGCTTCGGTGCCGATCAGGCCGATCTTGCCGTTTTTGGTGGCGGCCACGGCGCGGCGCACCGCCGGTTGGATCACTTCGATCACCGGGATCCCATAGCCGGCGGTGTAACGTTCCCGGGCGTCGCGCAGCACCGCCGAGGAGGCCGAGTTGCAGGCGATGACCAACGCCTTCACCCCGGCGTCGACCAGCTCATCCATAACCCCCAGCGCGTTGGCGCGCACCTGGGCGATGGGCAAGGGACCGTAGGGAGAGTTTTTCGTGTCGCCCACGTAGATCAGCGATTCGCCGGGCAGCTGGTCGATGATGGCGCGGGCGACGGTCAGCCCGCCGACCCCGGAATCGAAGATTCCGACGGGCGTGTTTTGCTCCGGGGTGCTGGCCGGGGCGGTGGCAAAGTGGGAGGGCATTTACGCCTGCTCATTCAATAGGGCGGACATCAAACTGTCCTGTAGCCAAGAGACCAGGTTGTAGACCAGCGCCAGGTAGTCCTCTTGGGTCTGGACTTCGGCGGCGTCGAGGATCTGCCCGATGCGTTCGGCATCGGCTTCATCCTCGATGTCCAGTCGGGTGGCTAACACCAGACGGACGTCGTTGAGCGCCTGGGCGAAGCGGGTGGCCTGGGCAGTATCGCCGAAGAGCACCTTCTCGGATTCGAGCAGTAACTGTCCCTCGCGTAGCCGCCCGAGTTTTTCGCTGAGCAGGTCGGCCTCGGTCAGTCGACGAAATTCGGCCGCCACTTCGGGGTCCTGGCTCGCGTCCGGGAGCAACCGGTGCACGGCCGGGTCGGAGGGAACCGGTAACTGAGCGTCGCTTGGACGCATCCCGGTCAGCGCGTAAAGCGGATCCACCTCATCATCGAGGGCGTGGACCTCTTGGCACCCGGTGAGCAGTTCGATCACATCGCCGAAGAGCTTGCCCAGCAGGGCACGTTCTGCCGAGGGCAGCGACCCGGCGATGCCGCGGGCGGTATTTCTAAAGCCTGTGGCCACGGGCCTAGACCTCCTGGGTCATGGTGGCCTGCAACCCGAAACCGTGCATGGCATGCACGTCGGACTCGATCTTTTCCTTCGGGCCACTACGCACCACGCAATGCCCGTCCTGGTGCACGCACATCATCAGGTGCTCGGCTTTCTCCCGGGGGAAACCGAAATAGGAGCGGAACACATAGGACACGTAACTCATCAGGTTTACCGGATCGTTCCACACGATCAGGCGCCAGGGCTTTTCCTGCACCACCTGTGATTCGGTCTGTTCATACACGTCGGGCATTACGGTCATAACTACATTTTACGCTCCCACGGCCCCAATGAGCGTGCCGCAGCGCGCAATATCACCATCCCGGCCGTGACGTTATACAGTAAAACTCGATTCACCTACCCTCCCACCTTTGGAGCGCCTCGATGCTCACGAGCCTTTTCACCGATCACTACGAGCTGACCATGTTGCAGGCGGCGCTGGCCTCGGGGGCCGCTCACCGCCCCAGCGTGTTCGAGGCTTTCGCCCGACGCCTGCCCGAGGGCCGCCGCTACGGAGTGGTGGCCGGCACCGGCCGCCTGCTCGAGGGATTGCGCGATTTCCATTTCGACGACGAGTCGCTGCGCTTCCTCTCCGATACCAAGGTCGTGGACAAGGCCACCATCTCCTACTTGGAGAATTTCCGCTTCAGCGGCACCATCACCGGCTACGCCGAAGGTGAACTGTATTTCCCAAATTCGCCGGTGCTCACCGTGCAGTCGACCTTCGCCGAGGCCTGCGTGATCGAAACCTACCTGCTGTCGATTCTGAACCACGATTCGGCGATCGCCTCGGCCGCCTCACGCATGATAGCCTCCGCCTCGGGGCGCCCCTGCATCGAAATGGGCTCGCGGCGCACCCACGAGGAATCCGCCGTGGCCGCCGCCCGTGCCGCGGTGATTGCCGGGTTCACCTCCACCTCCAATCTGGAGGCCGGCAGCCGCTATGGGCTGAAAACCCTGGGCACCTCCGCGCACTCCTTCACGCTGCTACATGACACCGAGGCCGATGCCTTCGCCGCCCAGGTCGCCTCGCTGGGCCGCGGCACCACCTTGCTGGTGGATACCTACGATGTGGAGCGCGGGGTGCGCACCGCCGTCGAGGTCGCCGGTCCCGAACTCGGCGCCGTCCGGCTCGACTCGGGCGATCTGGTGCAACAGGCCACCTGGGTGCGTGAGCTGCTCGACGATTTGGGGAACTGGAACACCAAGATCACCGTGACGAGCGACCTGGACGAATACGCCATCGCCGCGTTGGCCAGCGCCCCGGTGGACGCCTACGGTGTGGGCACCGCGCTGGTGACCGGGTCCGGGCACCCCACCGCCTCGATGGTCTACAAGCTGGTCGCGCGGCACGATGCGCAGGGTAACTGGGTGCCGGTCGCCAAGGCCGCCACCAATAAGGCCAGTGTCGGCGGGCGTAAGCGCGGCTTCCGCCAGCTCAATGAGCGCGGCCGTGCGGTGACCGAATTGGTCACCCTCAACGACGCAGACCCGCAGGTCGATGCTCGGGCGCTCACCGTGCCGCTGGTGGTCGATGGGGAGATCGATACCCGCTATGTGGGGGCCGAAGGAGTGCGCCTGGCGGCGCAACGGCACCACGACTCGATTCAGGAGCTACCGGGCGAGGCCAGGAAGCTCCAACGCGGCGAACCGGTAATTCCCACCGAATTCTTGGAAAACTAGCGCACACTGGTGCCCAGCACCGCTAGCCTGTAGCGTCACCATCGGCCCGAAGGGAGCCAACAGATGAGCAACGCCCTGATCATCGTGGATGTGCAGCCGGACTTTTGCGAGAACGGCGCACTGCCGGTCACCGGTGGAGAAATGGTGGCCTCCGCCATCGCCTCGGACGTCGAATCCCGGCGCTCACACTATGCAGCGATCGTCACCACCCAAGACTGGCATATCGACCCCGGAGAGCACTTCTCCTCCACCCCGGATTTCGTCGATTCGTGGCCGGTGCACTGTGTCGCCGGCACCCCGGGCGCCGAGCTGCACCCGGCGATCGCCGACCTTCCGGTCGATGCCCATTTCGCCAAGGGGCGCTTCACCGCCGCCTACTCGGGATTCGAGGCCCGTGAAATGCTCCCCCAGGCTCCCAAGGACGACGAATCCGGGGCGCTGTTAGGCGACTGGTTGCGCGAGCACGGTATCACCTCGGTGGACGTGGTGGGGCTGGCGGCAGATCACTGCGTGCGCGCCACCGCCCTGGACGCCGCATCGCAGGGTTTTCACACCACCGTGATCGCCCCATTGACCGCGGCGGTCTCGCGCGAGAACATGCCGCACGTCCACGACGAACTACGCGCCGCGGGGGTCACGGTCCTCACCCTCGGCTAACGAACCGCAGACCGCAGAGAACCGGCCCGGACGCACCTTTGAAGGGGTGCGTCCGGGCCGGTTCTCAGTGCAACGGGTAGATGTGCCTGCGACTATTTCTCGCCCACGGTCAGCGAGGCGTCCCCGGAGGCGGTATGTTCGGGATTCTGCTCATGTTCGTGCTGAATCTTGCCCGGCTGCAGGGTGCGGGTGATATCCCCCGGCTTGACCAGATCGATCTCCCCGGTGGCCTGCAGGTACCACTCGGTCAGTTGCGGGTCCTCGGTATGCAGCCCGGCCCCGGCGCCCTCTTCCTTATCCACCGCGGTGGCGTTGAAGACGAAGTCATCGCCGTAGTCCTCGATGCCACGCCGGATACCCTGCGCGATGGCGGCGTGGGCGAACTTGGCCCGCAGGATATAGGGGTCGGTGCGCAGATCCCGCCACCAGGCCACGATGATCCCCATCACCACGAAGGCGAAGGGCAGCGCCGAAACAACCATCAGCGATTGCAGGCCGCTGAGCCCCTCTTCACCACCGGCCAGCAGCAGCGAGGCGGCTGTCAAACCCAGCAACAGACCCCACACAACGGTGACCCAGCGCGAAGGTTCGGGCCTGCCACGCTGCGACATCGAGGCCATCACGATCGAGGCGGAGTCGGCCGAGGTGATGAAGAAGACCACGATGGAGACCAGCGCGATAATTGACAGCACGGTACTACCGGGCAGGTTATCGAGCAGGGCGAAGAGCATGGCCTGCGGCGAACCGGCATCGCTGATGCTCTGGCCCGTCATCTCCATCCACATCGACGTGCCGCCGAAAATGGAGAACCAGAAGAAACACACCAGGGCCGGGACGATGATGACCACGGTGACAAATTCACGCAGCGTCCGGCCGCGCGAAATCTTGGCGATAAAGAGCCCGACGAACGGCGTCCAGGTCACCCACCATGCCCAGTAATAGGTGGTCCAGCCACCCATGAACTCGGCGGCCTCGGGACTCTGATTCGGGTTGCGCATCAACATGGTAAACAGGTCGCCGAAGAAGGCGGCCATCCCGGCGGGCATGAAGTTCAACAGGTACAGCGTCGGGCCGACCAGGAAGATAAACAGCGCCAGCAACCCGGCCAACACCATATTCAGATTCGACAGCGCGCGGATGCCGCGCTTGACCCCGGAGACCGCCGAGAGGATGAACATCACCGTCAGCAGGGTGATGGCCCCAATTAAGAAAGCGTTGCCCACCGGGCCGGCCCCGGTGACGACCTCGTAGCCGCGCCCGATCTGCAGCGCGCCGATGCCCAAGGAAATCGCTGTGCCAAAGAGGGTGACGAGAATGGCAAAAATATCGATGGTGGCCCCGATCGGGCCGTGGGTGCGACGCCCAAAAATCGGCTCGAAGATCGACGAGATCAGCGGCGGCCGTCCACGCCGGTAGGCGCTATAGGCGATGGCCCCGCCCACCAGCGCGTAGTAGGCCCACGCGATCGGGCCCCAGTGCAGCATGGTTTGCGCCATCGCATCGTGCATTGCATCCGGAGTTCCGGCGGTTGATTCGAAACCATAGGGCGGGTTCTGGAAATACACCAGCGGCTCGTAGGGACCATAGAACAGCAGACCGATGCCAATGCCGGCCGAAAACAGCATCGCCACCCACGAGACGGTGGAGAACTCGGGCTTTTCCTCATCCGCACCCAAGCGGATCCCGCCGGTGCGTGAATACCCGACGATAAGCATGAACACCGCGATGGCGACCGAGAGCAACCCGAACATCCATCCAAAGTTCGTGGTCACCCAGGACAGGGCGATCCCACCGACGCTGGAGACCGAGTCCGGGGCGAAGACGGCCCAGAGAATGACCGCGAGGATCAGCGCCCCGGAAAGGGCAAAGACGAGCTTATTGGTCCGAAAGTCCTGCCGGGTCGATTCGACCCCGATCCCTGGGATCAGGGCCGGGTGCACCAACCCGGGTTGCGTAAATTCCTTGAGCAGCTTGCGCATCGGAGGCCGACTACGCGCCGTGGCCTGCTCCTGTGGTTCGTTATTCTCTGCCATATCTGTTCACCTGAGTTCGCGTTCTGTCACTGAGCTAGCACCTTTGGGACGGTTCTGTCACCCGACCCGTCGACCGCACCAGCTTGGCGGATCGGCCGCGGCCCGCCGCGCAGCATCTTGGGCGGCGTCCGGCAGGGCCACACTCCGCCCCGACTGCTGCTCGACGTGGAGCCCGAGGATCTCCTCGGTGGCCACCAGCTGCTCGCCGCGATACATCTCATGTGCCAGGTGCAACTTCTTGGCCCCGTGTCCGGCGAGCACGGTGCGAACCGTGAGCCGCTGGCCGAGGCCGACCTCCGCGAGGTAACGCACATGCGCCTCCACGGTATACAGCGAGCACCCCGTTCGTTGCCGGTAGTCGGCGTCCAGCCCCAGTCGGTCCATCGCCGCATCGGTGGCAAAGCCGAAGACCAGCACATAGTAGGCCTCGGACATATGCCCGTTGTAGTCGATCCATGCCTCGTCGACGACGGTCGCGTAGTCGCTGAAGACGCGTTCGGATGCCAGATTCATCGCTGTCCCCCGGCCAGTTTGCGGATTGCCACGATCCCCGCGTCGCGTTCGGCGACCAGATCGCCGAAGCTACGTTCCCCGGCGGCCGAGTCACAACCGGCCACCACGGCATCGCGCAGCTGCCCGGTCAGTTCCGGGGCGAGCAACCGGGTCCACGGTGACTTCAGCGAGGGACCAAAATGATCAAGCATATGGGCCATGCCGCCCTCTCCACCGGCTAAGTGGAAGGTGAGCATCGGGCCGTGCATTGGCCAGCGCAAGCCGGGACCGTCGGTGATCGAACGGTCAATCTGCTCGACGGTCGCCTCCCCCTGATCAATCATGTGAAGCGCCTCGCGCCACAGCGCCTCCTGTAGCCGGTTCGCGATGAACCCGGGCACCTCGCGCTCCATCAGGATCACCGACTTGCCGATCAGCTCGTAGAACTTCGCCGCCCAGCGCACCGCGGCCGGGTCGGTCAGCTCCCCGCCAACGACCTCCACCAGCGGAATTAGGTACGGCGGGTTGAAGGGGTGCCCGACCACGAAACGTTCCGGATGCGCCAGGTCCACCGCCATCTCGGTCATCGGGTAGCCCGAGGTCGAGGAACCGATGACGACGTCGGGTGCGGTTAGCTCATCCAGCTCGGCAAAGAGCTCGCGCTTGAGTTGCAGATTCTCGGGGGCGGATTCCTGCACGAACCCGGCATCGGCCACCGCCTCGGCCAGATCGCGGTGCACCGTGAAGGCATTCTTGTCGGCACCTTCGACCATGTCCAGCTCGGCCAACGCCGGCCAGGCCGCGTCGATGAGTCGGCCAAGTTTCTCCGCTGCATCTTCGGCCGGATCCCAGACCTTCACCCGGTAGCCGCGGGCCAGGAAGTATGCGGCCCAGCCGCCGCCGATGGTACCGGCACCGATGCAGGCGATGGTGTCGACGCTCGAGGCCGGACGTAGCGCGATCATGAGGCGGCTCCGGTCGGGAGCTGGACCTTGAGGTTGAGGATCTCACGGGCCTCGGCCGGGGTGGCCACCTGCGCGCCGAGGTTTTCGATGATGCTCACGGCCCGGTCGGTCAGCTGAGCATTGGTGGCCTTCACTCCTCTGGACAGATACAGATTATCTTCCAGACCAACGCGCGCGTGTCCGCCCGCGAGCACGGATTGCGCGACCCAGGGCAATTGATTGGCGCCAATGGCGAAGGAGGTAAATTCGGCCCCCTTGGGGAGCAACTGCACCATGGCCTGCAGCAACCCGGCGTCTACCGGCGCCCCATAGGGAATGCCCATGCACAGTTGGTACAGCGGCGGCGGATCGATCAGGCCCTCCTGCACCAACACGTTGGCGAACCACAGATTGCCGGTGTCGAAGATTTCAAGTTCCGGGCGCACTCCCAACTCCTGGATGCGGGCCGCGCCCTCGCGCAACATATCCGGGGTGGAAACATAGAGATTGCTCCCCTCGCCGAAGTTCAGCGACCCACAGTCGAGGGTGCAGATTTCGGGAAGCAATTGCTCCACATGCGGTAACCGCTCGAGGCCGCTGACCAGATCGGTGCCCGGCAGGTACGTGGTCGGATGGTGCGGATCGATGACCAGATCCCCGCCCATCCCGGCGGTCAGGTTCAATACCGGGTCGACCTCGGAGGCGCGGACCCGTTCGACGACCTCGCGGTAATACTCCACCTTGCGCGAACCGAGCTTCGATTCGGGGTCACGGACGTGGATATGCACCACCGAGGCACCGGCGCGGGCGGCGGCGATCGCGTCATTGGCGATCTCCTCCGGCGTGACCGGCACGAATTCGCTTTTTCCGGTGGTGTCCCCTGCCCCGGTGACGGCACAGGTCAAAATGACTTTTCGGTTCATGTTTCGGCTCCATTCCGCAAGAATGTCGGCAAATGGTGGTCGGTGGGTTAGGAGGTCGTCCAGCGCGCTTCGGCTCGTGAGCCCGCCACGGCAAGGCAACGGCGTAAGTAGTCCTGCAGGCCGCGGGCCATGGCCGGCGCCTCGATGACATGGGTTAGGACCTTAATGCCATAGCCATCGACCAGCGAGGTCAGTTCGGTGGCCATCGCTTCGGCGTCCCCGGCCCGGAACAGTCCTTGCCGCTGCCCGTCCTCGATGGTACTGCGCACGGTAGCGACCCACCGCGCATAGCTCTCGAGATATGCCGGGTTGCGTCGCCCATCCACGGTGATCTTGTTCCAGGTCTGCAACCAGATGGACCATTCCATTTCGGCGGTGTGCCCATCGGGAGACTGCAGTTCGAGCAATCGGGTCAGCCGCTCGGCCGGGTCGCTGACATCACTCAGCCAGGCAACCTGCCGGTCGTAGGCCAGCTTGACCGAGTAGGCCATGGCAGCGGTGTGAAGATCTTGCTTAGTCGGGAAATAGTAGTGCACTGTCGCGCTAGATACCCCGGCTTCGGCGGCGATATCGACGATCCGCACCGACTCGAAACCCTGCTCGGCGAAAAGGCGCCAGGCCGCTTCGGTGATTTTGCGATGCTTTAACTTCTGATCAGCCGAGCGCGAGGGATGCCCGGAACTGGGCGTCGCCGGCGGGTCCGCGGAGACGGCCGAGGATTGCTCGCCCATGATCCAGCTGACCGTCACTCCGGTGGCCATCGCCAGCCGCAACAGCTCGTCGGCCGTGAAGCGTCGCAGACCCTTGAGTGACTTAGATAGCTTGGTTTCTTCGATATCCGCCTGCGTGGCGATGTCGCGTTGCGAGCTTCCGCTCTTCTTGATGGCAAGGCGCACTCGGTCGGCGAGCGCACTACCGGTCAACGTCGTTGGCATGACAGCCAGCCTAGGCGTGGTTCGCGCAGATCGCAAGTTTTTTGATGCTCAGTCAAAAATTGCGATTTCGTGAGACAGCTCGCAACCTCAATCGAGTCGTTAACGCAGAACACCCCCGAAGGCGACCGATTCGGTCCCCTTCGGGGGTGTTCTGATGCGGGTTGACTACTTACGTCCGACGAACCAATCTTGGAGCTTATCGATGCGCGCCTGTAGTTGTTCGGCCGTGGCCTGCGGCACCGCCGGGCCACCGCAAACGCTGCGCAACTTATTGTGTACCTGGCCGTGGGGCATACCGGTCCGTGCGGCCCAGGCCGACACATTCTTGGACAGCTTGGTGCGCAGGTCCATCATCCGCCGGTGATCCGATACCGGTTCCGGTTTCGAGGCTCCCTTGCTGATCTGCTTGCTCTGTTGCTGCCGCAACAGCTCGGAGACCTGTTCGGTATCGAGCAATCCGGGGATACCCAAGAATCCCAGCTCTTCTTCGCTGCCCAGCTCGGCACCGGTGCCGAATTCGCCGCCGTCAAAGAGCACACGGTCAAAGGAGGCCTGCGAGTTGAGCGCTTCGAAGTTGTTGCGCACCAACTCATCGCTGGCTTTATCTTCCTTATTCGCCGCCTCGATCAGGGAATCGTCGAGCCCATCCTCGGTCTTCTCCCCCGCGCGATCCAGTGCGTGGTCCCGTTCGACCTCCATCTCGTTGGCCAAGGCCATCAAGATCGGCACCGAAGGCAGGAACACGCTGGCCACTTCGCCGCGCTTACGGCTACGCACGAAGCGGCCCACGGCCTGAGCGAAGAACAACGGGGTTGACGTCGAGGTCGCGTAGACGCCGACGCAGAGCCGCGGCACGTCCACGCCTTCGGACACCATGCGCACCGCAACCATCCAGCGCGCGTCGGATTCGGAGAATTCGTCGATCTTCTCCGAGGCCTTGGGGTCGTCGGAGAGAATCGTGGTGACCTTCTCCCCGCAGATCGCCTCGAGCTGTGCCGCGTAGCCGCGCGCATCTTCATGGTCGGTGGCAATCACCAGGCCGCCGGCGTCCTTGACGCTTCGGCGCACCTCGGACAGACGACGATCGGCAGCCCGCAACACCGAGGGGATCCAGTCGCCGGCCGGGTCGAGCGCGGTACGCCAAGCATGCGCGGTGACGTCCTTGGTGAACCCGGCACCGAGGTTGGCTTCCATTTCCTCACCGGCCGAAGTCCGCCAGCGCATATTTCCCGAGTAGGCCATGAACAGCACCGGACGCACCACGTGATCGGCGAGGGCGTTGCCGTAGCCATAGGTGTAATCCGCCTTCGAACGGCGAATACCGTCGCCCTCGTCCACGTAGTTCACAAACGGGATGGGGGCCGCGTCGGAGCGGAATGGTGTACCGGTGAGCGCCAGGCGCCGAGTGGCCGGTTCGAAGGCCTCACGAATACCATCGCCCCAGCTCAACGCGTCACCGGCGTGGTGCACCTCGTCCATAATGACCAGGGTGCGGGCCGCTTCGGTTTTGGCTCGGTGCACCGCGGGTTTCAGGGCGACCTGCGCGTAGGTCACCACGACACCCAAGTAATGATCGCCGTGGCGACCATCGGAGTTTTTGTAGTTCGGGTCCAACGCGAGGCCCACACGGGCCGCCGCATCGGCCCACTGCTTCTTCAGGTGGTCGGTGGGGGCCACCACGATCATTCGGTTGATCTTCTTCGAATCAACCAACACCTTGGCCAGGCGTAGCGCGAAGGTCGTCTTACCGGCGCCGGGGGTCGCCACGGCCATGAAGTCCTTCGGTTCGGTGTCGAAGTACTTGGCCAATGCCTCGGCCTGCCAGGCGCGAAGCTTCGGGCCGGTACCCCAGGCCGCTCGTTCTGGGTATGCGACCGGAAGCTTATCTTCTAGTGGAAGTTTGTCACCTAAGTCGAATAGTGTTTCGGTCATCTAGCCCCTCCCGGAAAACCTGCGTGGATACCTAATTACTCGCCCATCATGGACTCGTAGATTTCCTTGCATTCCGGGCAGACGGGGAACTTTTTCGGGTCGCGGCCGGGCACCCATACCTTGCCGCACAGGGCGATGACGGGGTCGCCGGAGAGGGCCGACTCCATGATTTTTTCTTTCCGCACGTAGTGCGCAAAACGCTCATGATCGCCCGGTTCGACGGTTTCCCGTGTCTCGGTGCGTTCGATGGTTGCCGTGCCGCCGCGTGTTTCTTCAGACTCTTCGACCATGCAGTCAATTCTAGTACGGACGAAGCCAAATGCGGGGCCAGTCTTGCTGGGAGCTTCTGCACAACGCAGCCCGCTAAGCCGCTCATAAACAGCGAAAAACCCGCGAAAACATCTCTGAATCCGCGGGTTTCTCGGCACCGGGCAATGCGCTACTTATTAAGCATCACGGCCTGCATGAGTTCGGGTTGGCGCTGCTCGAACCAGCGACCGCCCCAGACCATGCCGGCGAAGAGCAAACCTGCCCCGTAGATGAGCGCGAGGGCGAGCGTCACGAACCCGAGCATCGTCGACTGCTGGGCCAGCCCGAAGGCAAAGGGAATGATCACCGGCACCAGCAACAGCCCCATCAGGGCGAAGGTGCCCAGCTGTGTCACTGCCACGCGCATGCCATTTCCCGGCGGGGTTTTCATCGGGTTATCCCCGGGCAGCGGCACCGAGTAGGTATAGCGCGCCGACACCACCGAGGACACCGCGAAGCCCACCAGCAGGGCGGCCAGGGACAAGCCTAGATCCCCCACCACACGCCAGCTCTGTCCGGACAGTAGCCCGGGCAGGATCCCCGCGGCCAGGATCGGAATAATTGAAATGAGTCCGACGGCCAGAACGCGGCCGGCGCGGTCGGCACGCCCGCTAACCCCGGTGAGCACATGAAGCGCGAACGCGGTGTTGTCGTAGGAAATATCAGCGGAGATGGAAAAGCCCAAGAGCACGCCGATAATCGGGCCGACCAGGAACATCAGGGTGAAGTTTCCGGTCTGCGTGCCCATGAAGTAGAACAGCACCGGCAGCAAGGGCACCATGATCACGCTAATGGCATAGCGCGGGTCGCGGAACCAATAGGTGAGGCAGCGTGCCGCCACCGCCCCGGTCGGGGTACTCGGCAGCCACTTGAAGAAGCCAAGCCCCTTCGCGGCCGCCGCCTTATTCTGCGGTGGTGGGGCGATCACCGCCGCGCTCGTGGCGCGCACCAGCAACCAGACCAACCCCGCAAGGTAAAGCAGTCCGAGTCCGAGATGTATCAGCCCGCTGCTGGCAAAACTCTGCTCAACTACGCTGCCGGGCACGGCCCCAAAGGTACCGAAGGGAGTGTAGCTAAGCACCTCGGTGACCGGACCGATCCAGCTGCCGGCCTGTTCCCCGGCCTGCGCCACGAGGTTGATAATGGGCCCGAGCATAATCAGTACGGTAAAAAGCAGCCCGAAGCTGATCTCCCTAAAGCGTCGCTTCGAACGCAGGGTGGTCGCCACGATGGTGAGATACTGGCAGGCCAGAATCGCCATGACGGCGGTAGCCAGATTCGCCAGCAACGCCACGGCAAAGGCCCCGGCATTCAGCCGCCAGAGCACCGAGAAGCACAGCATCGCCACGACGGTCAGCAGAGCCGGGACGGAAATGAAACCGGCCAGGATCAATCCCGGGGAGAGCTTTTTCGACGGGATGCCGAAGTGCACGAAACGCGCCGGCTCGAGGGTCAGATCAACGCCGGTTAGCAGCGGCGGGATGATCGCCCAGCCCAGCACCACAACCGAGGAAACCAGCACCGAGATCGGCGTCAACCACGAGCCTTGATCGGCGACGAACCACGCGGCGACGATCAGCAGAGCCACCAAACCCAGTGCGTAGAGACCACCGACGATCACGCCGACGAGCTGCCACGGGCTACGGCGAAAACCGTTGGCCAGCAGCCGTAGCTTCAGTCTTAGGATGTGCGCAACCACGAGAGCCCCTCCCCGGTACCGCGGCCACCGACCAGCTCGACGAAGCGTTCCTCGAGCGTTGAACCGGCGCGTACCTCGTCCACCGTGCCCGAGGCCTTGAGCACCCCGCCATCGATGACCGCCACATGGGTACACATGCGCTGCACCAAATCCATCACGTGGGAGGAAACGATCACGGTGCCACCATAGGCGACATAGTCGGCGAGAATGTCGCGGATATTTGCCGCCGAGACCGGATCGACCGCCTCGAAAGGTTCGTCAAGCACGAGCAGCTTCGGGGAATGAATCATGGCGGTGGCAAGTGCGATCTTCTTGGTCATACCGGCCGAGTAGTCGACGACGAGCTTATCCGCGTCGTTCGTCAGATCCATCACGCGCAGCAGGTCTTCGGTGCGTTCGGCCACTTCCTGCTGGGCCATGCCGCGCAGCAGACCCGAATAGGTCACCAGTTGGCGTCCGGAGAGTCGGTCAAACTGGCGAACTCCGTCGGCCAGCACGCCCAGGGTGGATTTAGCCGCACTGGGATCGGCCCAGATGTCCACGCCATTGACCAGCGCGGTGCCCGCATCGGGTCGGAGCAGACCGGTGGCCATGGAGAGCATCGTCGTCTTACCGGCCCCGTTCGGGCCCACGAGGCCAAACATGGAGCCGACCGGAACGGTCAGGCTCACGTTATTGACCGCGACCTTTGCCCCAAATTGTTTCGAGAGATTGCTGACCTGCAGCGCAACGGTAGTCATGCCTCGAGCCTAACAACCCTCCATTGCCCGGTTCATCATCCTTTGGAGTTAATCTTTGCACGTTACGTTTCAACCGGCGCCAGGCCCCGAACCCCAGCCCCACCAGTTGATGCGATGGTTAAACAGCCAGCGGCCCGACTCGTCGCTAAGGACGAATCGGGCCGCAGGCAACGGTGACGGCTAGGGCGTCACGGTGCTTCTTAGAACAACACCCGGGCCAGCTTCTGGCGTGACGCGGCCACGCGTTCATCGGAATTGCCCACCACGGCGTACAGTTCAATCAGGCGACGACGCACGCGTTCGCGATCATCATCGGCCAGCGTAGCGATCAGCGAGACCAGCCGGGCAAAAGCATCCTCGACATGTCCGCCCACCACGTCCAGATCGGCCACGTTCAACTGAGCGGTGATATCTTGCGGGTTAGCCGCTGCGGCGGCGCGCGCCTCATTCAGATCCAGGTTCGCGGTGCGCGAGAGCAGGCGCACCTGATACACGCCCACCTGAGCCTCGTGGTCATTGGGCTTCTCGTTCAAGGCCTGCAAGTAGGCGGCCTCGGCGGCAGCGTAGTCACCCTCTTCGATCGCGTCGATGGCCTTCTGGTGCAGCGGCGGCAGTTCCGCTTCGGCCGCGGCCTCGCCCTGGCCCAGTGGTGGAATGGTCCCGCCGGGCATACCCTGCTGGGCAGCCAACTCGAGGAGCTGATCGAGCACCTGAGAAATCTGCTCATCACTGGCCGGTCCCTGGAACAACGGCACCGGCTGGCCCTTGACCAGGGCCACGGTGAGCGGCACCTGCTGTGCTTGGAAGGCTTGGACGATCCCCTGCTGCGCTTCGGCGTCCACCAAACCAAGGGCGAAGGCACCACCGCGGGCATCGACCAGACGACGCAGCGACGCATCCAGCTGCACCGAGGCCTGCACGCGCGGCACACCGAGAGAAACCAGCACCGGCACCTGGGCCGACAGGCTGACAAACTGCTGGAAATTCGCTTCGGTAAGTTCGATGCACCAGCTGGCGACGGCCTGCCCCTCGTTCTGGGCCGTATTTGAGGCGGCCTGCGCCACCGCGGAAAGATCCACGGCCCCGCGGGCTGATGGAATATGTGGTTCAGTCATTGGTAAACCTCGTTTCTGCTAGTCGTCGGCCTGTTTCGCGCCCAGCAAGGTCACTTCACCGGCGATCAGCGAGATCTTCTGGTCGCTATCGGCCGCCGGAATGTAGAACATCACCGGGGTGGCGTAGCTGACTTCAACCGCCTTATTGGAGGTGGAAGATCCCAGCAGGGCCTTGGTCAGGTCATTGACCACATCCAGCACGTCGGCGTCCTCGCCGCGGCTAAAGGTGACCTTCTCGTTGATGCGCGCCGTCACTAGGGCCCCGCCATCCGGGGTGGAGATGACGCTGGTGTCCTTCTCGTTGACCGAGGTCTTACGCTCGATCTTGGCTTCGTCGCGGTTCTTATCCTCGTCCTTCTGCTTAGCATGCAGCTGCTCGAGGAGCGCGGACTTTTCGAACTGGTCCTTCTCCTTGGCCTTCTCATCGCCCATCACCTTGGCCAGAGCCTTGGCGGCATCCTTCGGCGTGGCCTTCAGCCCCTTGGCGTCGGGCTCGAGCTGTTTCACCGACGGATCGCCCACGGCAATGCCCGGGAAGGTGGAGTTCGGCAACATCTTGGCCGCGAAGACGACCTTGTAGTTTGCCCGGGCGTTATCCTGCTGCAGGGTCAGCGCGGTGGGCAGGGTGTTGGCATCCTGATCCTTGGCGGTCACCACGGTGATGCGGCGCGGGAATTTCACCTCGCTGGCGTTGGGTACCGCGGCGGAACGGACCACCGAGGTTTCCACCGGAATCAGCTTCTCGGCGCCCTTGATCTTATCCTTCAAGATCTTGTAGCGGGTGTCGCGAATGGACTTGAACGCGCCAGCGGCACGCCATCCCAGACGGTCCGAATCGTGCTTGTCATCGGCGGCGCCGATCTGCTTCTGGACATCCTTGAGCAGGCGGGTCAACTGCTCTTCGGTCACCACCGGGTAGGCCAGAGACTCGGCGTCCGTGCTCGCGGCGTCCTTCGAGGACTCGGACTCGGTGGCCTGCTCCGACTTCTGCTCCGACTCCTTCGCCGCGTCCGAGGCCTTGGCCTCGTCGGATTTGGCCGGCTCGGATTCCTTGGAGGATTCGGTCGGGCTCATGGGTAGCGAGACCGCGCCGGTGCCCAGTGCCAGCACGGCGGCCAGGGCCACCGAGAACTGCGCCGGGGACTTGGCCGGGGTCTTCTTGGTGTTACCGCGCACCGCCAGCAGGGCGGCACCCAATACGAGCAGCAACGCACCGATGATGATCAGCGGCAGAGCCCACGGCATGGCATCGTCGTTGTCATAGGTAATGGAGATGTCTACGGGCGCCGGCTTCTTTCCATCGGCGGCCAACAGCAGGGACCACTGTCCGTCATCCGGAGCGGTCCAGCGGTAGGTCATGGTGCCATCGGCCTTCTGCGAGTCGAAGAAGATGTCATCGCCGGCCGGGTTCGGCACCTCCTTCTTCCCGTCGGTGTAGTTGGCCTGCAGGCTGGCATTGGCCCGATCGATCCCCTCGAGGGTGACATGCGCGGCGTCATCCACCCAAGCCTGCACCTCGGCGGAGCGTGCCAGCGAAGCGGTGAATTCGCCCTCACCCTTAATAACCAGTTCCACCGGCGCAAGATGTGCGTCGTTGATAGTTGGTTCGATCACGGTCAGTGGCGCTTCGTCGGAGAACTGCGGCATTGAAGCCGTCACCGTCTCCGGCGGCGCCCAGAAGGTCTTCTGCCCGATGCCGACAATCAGGGCCGCGACCCCGAGCAGCATCGCGATCACTGAGATAATTTTTCGCACGGCTCCACCCATTCGCCTATGGTCTTCGCTTTTCTAATCCCCAGTCTAACGAGTGCCGCCAGAACGTGGTTCCCGCAACCCGGTGTGAGCCTGCTCAATCCGGGTTGCCGGAGGGGATATGCTCAACACTATGGAGCGCAACACCCCCAGTGAACCCCTCGAACCGCAACCCGAGGCCACCGACGAGCAGGTCGAGCCGCAGGGCAAGCCCGAGGTCGAAGCCGAGCCGCACCCGAGCCCGAGCCCGAGCAGGGTATTGCCCCATCGCGTGACCCGGGCGATGCGCCGGCTGTTGCGTGGCGTCCCCGAACCGGATATCCCCGAGCACCCGCTCAGCGGCGAAGAGAACCCGCAGTTCGAACCGCTCTCGGCCCTGCATCCGATTGCCATCGGTTTTCTGGGCACGCTCGGGGTGGGCATCGCACTGGGCGGCTTCTACCTGCTGACCAACGTCGGACAGTTGGTCACCTGGATTTCGGTGGCGCTGTTCATCGCCCTAGGACTGGACCCGGTGGTGCGCTTCTTGATGCGTCGCGGACTCGGTCGACCGGCGGCCGTGGTGGTCACCATGGTGGGGCTCTTCGCGCTCTTCGGCGGCTTCATGGCGCTGATCATTCCGATGCTGATCACCCAGATCACCCAGTTCATCGACGACGCCCCGGAGATTGTGTCCAACTTCGTGAACAGCGAATGGGTGCATAACCTCGATAACCAATTCGGGCTCTCCGAACGAGTGACCACCGAGGTGGATAAGTTCTTCGGTGATTCCGGGGCCGTAACCCAGCTCTTCGGCGGTGTGCTCGGCGTCTCGCAGACGGTGGCGCAGTCGATGTTCGGTGTGCTGATCGTGCTGGTGCTGGCCGTGTACTTCCTGGCCTCGTTGCCCTCGATCAATCACTTTGCCCTGCGTCTGGCCCCGAACTCCAAGCGCAAGCGCGTCGATCAGTTGTTGACCCGCATCACCCGCTCGGTGGGTAACTACGTGATGGGCCAAGCCAGCGTGGCCGGGCTCAACGCGCTGGTGGCGATGACGTTGATGCTGGTCCTTGGGGTGCCCTTTGCCGCGCTGCTTACCGCCGCGGTGGCGGTGCTGGCCTTCATCCCGATGGTGGGCGCGGTGATTGCCGGGGTGCTGGTCACCCTGGTGAGCTTCTCGCTGGGCTGGCAGAGCGCGCTGGTCTACGCGCTGTGCTACTTCGGCTATCTGCAGGTCGAGTCCTACGTGTTGGCTCCGCGCATCATGAATCGTGCGGTCTCGGTCCCCGGTGCGGTCGCGGTGATCTCGGTGATCGCCGGTGGCTCGCTGATGGGGATCACCGGTGCGCTGATGGCCATCCCGGTGGCCGCCTCGGCGATGATGCTCGTGCAAGAAATCTTCATCGCCCGGCAGGACCGCCGCTAATACCGGTAGGAACGAATCTTCCAGCAGTGCTCATGCCAGTGCCGGCGGGAATTCGCCGCGGCCTCATCCCCCGACCAGTGATCGGCCCGCCAAGCCACCACGTGCCCGACGCCGGGGGTGATGGTGCGGTGACAGCCCGGGCAGGTGTAATTTTTCACCGCATTCGCCCCGGCGATCTTGCGCACATGCCACTGCCCGTCCGGGGCATCCTGTAGCCGAACCACCCCATAGCGGGCGGCCTGGATCCAGTCTTCCTCGGGCTCCTGCTCCCATGCCCCGGGCCCGGAGCCACCCCGGGGGTTCGATCCGCGGCGGCGCTTAGGACGGTTATTGCGTGGCATGCCATTAATCATGCCGCACCGGGGCACGCCGGAGCCAACCGAAGACGGTAAAGTGGTGCGGGTGCGTTTAGTGGTTGCGAAATGTTCTGTAGATTATGTGGGCCGTTTGCGGGCCCACCTGCCCCTGGCTACCCGCCTGATCATGCATAAGGCCGACGGCTCGGTGCTGATTCACTCCGACGGCGGCAGTTACAAGCCGTTGAACTGGATGAATCCCCCGCTGACGTTGCGCACCCTCGAGGTCGACGAGGACGCCGCGGCACTGGGCATCACCGAAATCTGGCAGGTCTCCAGCGCTAAAAGCGATGACACGCTGACCATTAACTTCCACGGCGTCGAACACGATTCCGCCCACGAACTGGGCACCGACCCGGGGCTGATCAAGGACGGCGTGGAGGCCGACCTGCAGCGTTTGCTCGCCGAACAGATCGAACTGCTCGGCGACGGGCACACCCTGGTGCGCCGCGAGTACATGACCGCGATCGGTCCGGTGGATATTCTGGCCCGCGATGCGCAGGGCGCCACCGTGGCGGTGGAACTCAAGCGCCGCGGCGATATCGACGGCGTCGAGCAGCTGACCCGATACCTGGAACTGCTCAACCGTGACCCGCTGCTCAAACCCGTGCAGGGAGTCTTCGCCGCCCAGCAGATCAAACCGCAGGCTCGCACGCTGGCCGAGGACCGCGGCATCCGTTGCCTGGTACTGGACTACGATGCGATGCGCGGCGTCGATGACTCGGCGGGCCGCCTCTTCTAGACTTGGGGTATGAACACAGCCCAGCGCACGGTCATCTTTGCCACCCTGGTTTCGGACGGGCAGCGCATCACCGAGGGCGCGTTGGCGCTCGAGGGCGATCGCATCAGCTTCGCCGGCACCCGCGATGACTTCGCCGCCCTCGAGGACGCGGCAAGTTACACCGACTATCCGGTGCCCGAGGGCACCATCATCACCCCGGGGCTGGTGGATCTGCACTGCCACGGGGCCATCGGGGCGGACTTCCCGGCTCCCGAACCCGAAGCGGTGGCCAAGGCCATCGACTTCTTGCACCGCTCCGGTACCACCACGCTGCTCGGTTCGCTGGTCACCGCCGAACCGGCACTCATGGTGCAGGCCGCCGAGGCGCTGGCCGACTTCTGTGAGGATGGGCTGCTGGCCGGTATCCACTCCGAGGGCCCCTTCCTCTCCGCCGCGCGTTGCGGCGCCCAGGACCCCTGCTTCCTCAGCGACCCCGATCCGGAGTTCGTCGACGAGCTGGTCATGGCCGCCCGCGGCAATCTGCGCACCATGACCTACGCCCCGGAGCTAGCCGGTAGTGAGGAATTGCTCGAACAGCTCATCTCCCACGGGGTGGTGCCCTCGCTGGGGCACACCGACGCCAGCGCCGCGCAAACGCTCGACTCGCTGAACTTCGCCCGCGAGCAGCTGGCCAGCGCCGGCGTGGATGGCTTCACCGAGCGCCCCACCGTCACCCACCTCTTCAACGGCATGCCGCCGTTGCATCACCGCGCCCCGGGCCCGGTGGCCGCCTGCCTGCAGCTGGCGGCGCGTGGCCAGGCCGTGGTGGAGTTGATCGCCGACGGCGTGCATCTGGATCCGTACACAGTGCAGTGGGTGTTCTCCACGGTCCGCTCCCCCAACATTCTGCTGGTCACCGATTCGATGGCCGCCGCCGGGCTCGCCGACGGAAAGTACAGCCTCGGCCCGCAGCAGGTACAGGTCAAGGACGGTCAGGCCCGGTTGATCTCCGACGGTTCCCTGGCCGGTGGCACCGCCACGTTGCTGCAGGTGGTGCGGGGCACCGTGGCCGCCGGGGTTCCTCTGGAACACGCCATTCTCTCGGCCACGAGCGTGCCGGCCACGCTGATCGGCCTGGCCGATGAGGTCGGTTCGCTGCATCATGGCTTCGCCGCCAACCTGTTGCTGCTCGACGAGCACCTGAACCTGCAGCAGGTGTTCCGCCAGGGCGAGTTGCTCCCCGCCCCGGTCACGGCCTAGGCGTCCGCAGGTACGCAAAATCCCCCGCACCTCCCGAAAACTTCGGGTGGTGCGGGGGATTTTTTGCCCTGCGAGTACTAGATATGCCAGTTGCCAGCGATCGGACCGGCCTCGAGCCACGCGGAAAAACCCGTGTAGTCGCGGTAGTCCATGGCCAGCAGCAACTCCTGCCCGTCACGGGTCAGTTGCACGACGATGAATCCGGGCGGTAGTTGCCCGACCTCCTGGTCGTTGGGCTGTCGCCAGCCGGAAATATCCAGCCCGCGGCGTTCGAGCATAAATCTCGGCTGCGGGGAGATCGAGAAAAACCGCAGCAGATCCACATGCGCCCTGCCATAACGGCCGATGACCAACATCCAACGCCCCTTGGGCGTTTTGATGGAGGCATCGAAGGTGCCCAGGGTGCGTCGCAGTTGATAGCGACGCACCGCCATGGCACCAAAGAACGCGACGATGCCGGCGCAAACCAGCAGCGCGATGAGAACTGGTGCGGTGATCTCGATCAATGCCGGGCCTACGCTGCGTTAGCAACCACAGCGTTGTCGGCCACGATCACCACGCGATCCGAATCGACGGAGATGAAACCGCCGTCGATCTGCACGGTGAAACGGGACTCGGACACCGGGTCGATCTCCAGGTCCCCAGCGGCGAGCACGGACAGGGTCGGAATGTGACCGGGCAGAATACCGATCTCTCCGTCCACCGAACGTGCCTTGACCAGTTTCGCGTCGCCGGCCCACACGAAGTGGTCGGCGGCCACGATTTCGACCTTCAGCTCGGCCATGCTACTAGCTAGCCTTCTGGATGTCGGCCCACTGACGCTCGACGTCGTCCAGGCCACCGACGTTGAAGAACGCCTGTTCTGCGATGTGGTCCAGGTCGCCGTTGCAGATGGCCTCGAAGCCTTCGATGGTGTCCTTCAGGGCCACGGTGGAGCCCTCGACGCCGGTGAACTGCTTCGCGGTGTAGGTGTTCTGCGAGAGGAACTGCTGGATGCGACGGGCGCGAGCCACGACGATCTTGTCCTCTTCGGAGAGCTCGTCCACACCGAGGATCGCGATGATGTCCTGCAGTTCCTTGTTCTTCTGCAGGATCTGCTTCACGCGGGTGGCCACGTCGTAGTGGTGCTGACCGATGTACTGCGGATCGAGGATACGCGAGGTGGAGGTCAGCGGGTCGATCGCCGGGTACAGACCACGCGAAGCGATCTCACGGGAGAGCTCGGTGGTTGCATCCAGGTGGGCGAAGGTGGTCGCCGGTGCCGGGTCGGTGTAGTCATCGGCCGGGACGTAGATCGCCTGCATCGAGGTGATCGAGTGACCCTTGGTCGAGGTGATGCGCTCCTGGAGCAGACCCATCTCATCGGCAAGGTTCGGCTGGTAACCCACGGCCGAAGGCATGCGACCGAGCAGGGTCGACACCTCGGAACCGGCCTGGGTGAAGCGGAAGATGTTGTCGATGAACAGCAGCACGTCCTGGTTCTGCACATCGCGGAAGTACTCCGCCATGGTCAGTGCCGAGAGTGCCACGCGCAGACGAGTTCCTGGCGGCTCATCCATCTGGCCGAATACGAGGGCGGTGTCCTTGAGCACGCCGGCCTCATCCATTTCCACCCAGAGGTCGTTACCCTCACGGGTACGCTCACCCACACCGGCGAATACCGAGGTACCACCGAAGTTGCGAGCCACACGGGTGATCATTTCCTGGATCAGCACGGTCTTGCCCACGCCGGCGCCGCCGAACAGGCCGATCTTGCCACCCTGGATGTACGGGGTCAGCAGGTCGATCGACTTGATGCCGGTCTCCAGCATCTGGGTCGAGCCCTCGAGGTCCGAGAACTTCGGGGCCTGACGGTGGATCGGCCAGCGCTCGGACACCTGGATCTCCGAGTTGTCAACGTCCAGGGCGTCGCCCAGCACGTTGAAGATGTGGCCCTTGACGCCGTCGCCAACCGGGACGGAGATCGAGGCGCCGGTGTCCTTCACCACGGTGCCGCGGACCAGGCCGTCGGTGGCCTGCAGCGACACGGCGCGCACCAGGTTGTCACCCAGGTGCTGGCTGGTCTCGAAGGTGATCTTCTTGGTTTCGCCGTTGAGGGTTAGCTCAGCGGTCAGTGCGTTGTAGATTGCAGGCAGTGCATCGGCTGGGAACTCGACGTCCACGACCGGGCCAATCACGCGGGCAATACGACCGGTGGCCCCTGCGGTAACCTGCTCGTTGAGTTGGGCAGTCATCTTTCTCACTTCTATCTCTGGTAGGAACGCTCGGAAATTAGCTGCTCAGCGCGTCGGCGCCGGCCACAATTTCGGAGAGCTCCTGGGTGATTTCAGCCTGACGGGCGTTGTTACGCAGTCGCGTGTACTTCTTGATCAGTTCACCCGCGTTGTCACCGGCGGCCTTCATCGCGCGCTGGCGTGCTGCCAGTTCGGATGCGGCGGCCTGCAGCTGGCAGTTGAACAGTCGCGAATCGATGTAGCGCGGCAGCAGTGCATCGAGCACATCCTCCGGCGTCGGCTCGAATTCGTACAGCGGAAGCAGCTCGTCGGTCGGGGTCTCGGACTCGTCCTCGACAACCTCCAACGGCAACAGACGGATTACCGTCGGTTCCTGCGTGACCATCGACTTGAACTGGGTGTAGACGACGTGGATCTCGTCCACGCCACCCTGCTCGTAATCGTTAGCGAAGTCCTCAAGAAGGACCTCGCGCAGCTCACGTGCGGTTTCAAATTGCGGGGCGTCAGTCCCCCCGGTCCACACCCGTGCGTACTCGCGCGAGCGGAAGTCAAAGTAAGCCTGTGCCTTGCGGCCGACCAGATAGGTCTTGACTTCCTTGCCCTCCTCATGCAGGAGTTCGACGAGGTGCTCTGCCTGCTTCAGAACGCTGGCGGAGTAGGACCCGGCGAGTCCACGGTCGGAGGTCATCACCAACACCGCGGCACGGCGCACAGTGGCCGGCTCGGTGGTCAGTGGGTGGTCAACCTCGGCCTGGGACGCGACGGCGGTAACTGCACGGGTAATCGCATTGGCGTACGGCAACGAGGCCGCAACACGGCTACGTGCCTTGCCGATGCGGGATGTAGCGATCAGTTCCATCGCCTTGAAGATCTTGCGCATCGACGAGGTCGAGGCAATCTTCTGGCGGTAGACCCGGATCTGGGCTCCCATGTATGTCCTTTCCTTATTCCTTACGCGATGTGGCGCTGCGGCCCGTTGCCGGGCCGCAGCCCACTAGCGTGAAGGAAAATGTCAGCGCTTCTGCTTGACGATCTGTTCCTGGTCGACTGCCTCGGCATCCAGAGCGTCGTGCTCCTCGTGCCCGGCGGCCACCAGCTGGCTGTCGCCGTCGCCGAAGAAGCCAGCCTTGAAGTCGGCCACGGCCGTCTTCAGAGCTTCGACGGTCTCGTCTTCCAGCTTGCCGGTTTCGGCGAGGACGGTCAGTACCTGGGTGCGGTGACGCAGGTAGTCCAGGAACTCGGACTCGAAGCGGCGCACATCCTCCACCGGAACGTCGTCCAGGTGACCGTTGGTACCGGCCCACACGGAGACAACCTGGTCTTCGACCGGGTACGGGGTGTACTGGCCCTGCTTGAGCAGTTCCATCAGACGGGCACCACGGGTCAGCTGCTGCTTCGAGGCGGCATCCAGGTCCGAGGCGAACATCGCGAAGGCCTGCATATCGCGGTACTGAGCCAGTTCCAGCTTTAGCGTACCGGAGACCTTCTTCATGGCCTTGACCTGAGCGGCACCACCCACGCGGGACACCGAAATACCCACGTCGACGGCCGGACGCTGGTTAGCGTTGAACAGGTCCGACTGCAGGAAGATCTGGCCGTCGGTGATCGAGATGACGTTGGTCGGGATGTAAGCCGACACGTCGTTGGCCTTGGTTTCGATGATCGGCAGACCGGTCATCGAACCGGCGCCCAGCTCGTCGGAGAGCTTGGCGCAACGCTCCAGCAGACGGGAGTGCAGGTAGAACACGTCGCCCGGGTAGGCTTCGCGTCCCGGCGGACGACGCAACAACAGCGACACGGCGCGGTAGGCTTCGGCCTGCTTGGACAGGTCATCAAAGATGATCAGAACGTGCTTGCCACCGTACATCCAGTGCTGGCCGATGGCCGAGCCTGCGTAAGGTGCCAGGTACTTGAAGCCGGCCGGGTCGGATGCCGGGGAAGCAACGATGGTGGTGTACTCCAGCGCGCCCTGCTCCTCGAGGGTCTGACGCACGGCGGCGATGGTCGAAGCCTTCTGACCAACAGCCACGTACACGCAGCGCACCTGCTTGTTCACATCACCCGAGGCCCAGTTGGCCTTCTGGTTCAGGATGGCGTCGACGGCGATTGCGGTCTTACCGGTCTGACGGTCACCAATGATCAGCTGACGCTGGCCACGGCCGATCGGGATCATGGCGTCGATGGCCTTGATACCGGTCTGCAGCGGCTCGTGCACGCTCTTACGCTGGGTCACGCCCGGAGCCTGCAGCTCCAGTGCGCGGCGGCTTTCGGCCTCGATCGGGCCCAGGTTATCCAGTGGCTCGCCCAGCGGGTCGACCACGCGGCCGAGGTAGCCATCGCCAACCGGAACCGAGAGGATCTCGCCGGTGCGCTCTACCTTCTGGCCTTCTTCGATCCCGGTGAAGTCACCGAGGACCACGACACCGATTTCACGGGTGTCCAGGTTCTGGGCCAAGCCCAGGGTGCCGTCTTCGAAGCGAAGCAGCTCGTTTGCCATAACGGAGGGAAGACCCTCCACCTTTGCAATACCGTCGCTTGCCGTGATGACGCGTCCCACTTCGGTACGCTCTGCCTTGCCCGGTTCGTAGGACGCTGCGAACTCGTTTAGGGCATTACGGACATCGTCGGCGTTGATGGTCAAGTCGGCCATCTGCAGTCCCTGCTCTCCTAAATTGTGATCCGCTCACGGCGGATCGAATGTGAATGAAGTCTGTGGTGGTCCCGGCGCGGCCAGGACTTCGGAATCGAAGTCCTAGCCGGCCAGGGCGCGGCGCACCTCGGCCACGCGAGCGGCCACGGAAGCGTCGACAACCTCGTCGCCAACCTTAATGACCAGACCGCCTACGAGCTTGGGATCAACGGTTGCGTTGATCTTCAGCTCGCGGGAGTAGAGCTTGTTCAGCCCGGCACCCAGACGCTCAAGCTGAGCGTCGGAGAGCTTCACGCTACTGGCCACCTCGGCGATCCAGCGCTGCTGGCGCTTAGCGACCAGCTGCACGAAACGCTCCACCAGGTTCAGCGGCTTCATCCCGCGAGGGTTGGCCACCGCCTGGCCGATGAGCAGCTGCGCACCGCGCGTGGCGCCCGGCACAAGCTTCAGTGCCAGTTCCGTCTTGGCCTGGGCCGGAGCCTGTGCATCGTCCAACGCACGCTGCAGTTCGTGGCTTGCACGCACTACCTCGATGAAGGAGAACAGGTCCTGTTCCAGCTGAGCCAACGATGATGCGCCGTCGGTCTGCTCGGCCACCGCGGCAACCGAAGTCACCGCCAGCGTCTCCAGCGCATCGCTAATGTCGCGTTCCGAGCTCCAGCGGGTGGAAGCCAACTGTGCGACGGTGTCCTCGGCATCGGCCGAGACCTTGCCGCGCAGCAACTGCGCCAACAGCGCAGCCTTCTCGTCGGCTTCACGGGCCGGATCAGTCAATGCGCGGCGTAGACCGGCGTTTGCATCCAGTACTTCCAGGACCGCGAACAGTTCCTTCGGCAACTCCAGAGATGCGGTGGCCAACTTGGGTTCAATGAACTCCAAGGCCCTTGCCAATGACTCGCTCGTTACACTTGCCATTAGTTCGATGCACCTGCGTTCTGCTGGGCTTCCAAATCGTTCAGGAACTTGTCAACCACGCGCTGGGCACGGGCGTCGTCCTGCAGAGCTTCGTCAACAATCTTGCTAGCCAATTCGGTGGCCAAGGTGCCAACATCGCTACGCAACGACGCCAGTGCGGCGGAGCGCTCGGCGTCGATCTGGCGGTGAGCCTGCTCGGTGATACGAGCTGCCTCGTCGCCTGCCTTGGTCTTCAGATCGGCAAGGATCTGTGCACCTTCGCTACGTGCTTCCTCACGAATGCGGTTAGCCTCGGTGCGTGCTTCCAGAAGCTGAGCCTTGTACTGAGCCAAGGTCTCCTCTGCTTCCTTCTGTGCAGCCTCAGCCTTCTCCAAACCGCCTTCGATCGCGGTGACGCGATCTTCGTAGGACTGCTCGAACTTCGGAGCAATCACCTTGACGACGATGAAGAGCAGCAACGCGAAGCCTACGCCCGTGACGAGAATTTCCCACGGGTTCGGCAACAACGGGTTAACTGATTCGCCCGCAGCGAGGATGAAGTCAGTGCTATTCATTCTCACTATTCCTTATCTACTAGTTTTCGCTTGATGTATGGGCCTCGCGATAGTGGCGAGGCCACTACAAACTCGCGAAAAGACTAGGCGCCGATGACGAAGGCGAAAACCAGGCCCAGGATGGCCAGTGCTTCGGCCAGTGCGAAGCCGAGCATGGCGATCGGCTGCAGGATGCGCTGTGCTTCCGGCTGACGAGCCACGCCGTTGATGTAAGCGGCGAAGATCAGGCCCACGCCGATTGCCGAACCGATAGCAGCCAGGCCGTAGCCGATCATGTTCAAGGAGCCGTGCAACATGTGATTATGTTCCTTTCAAGATACCGATGGTCTCGGTAGGTTGTGAGGTATTCCCTTTGGTGGCCAAGGGGAAATTCTTTGAATGGTCGAAGAAGAGTTGGCCTCTAGTGGGCGTCGGCTTCAATCGCGCCCTGGATGTAGATCGCGGTCAGCAGAGCGAAAACAAATGCCTGCAGCACCATGATCAAAAGTTCCAGGAAGTACATGGCGACCGAACCGACGATGACCAGAACACCCAAGCCGTTCATGGCAAGGTTTTCCTGCATCACAATCAGGTAACGCGCGCCTGCGGCGGCGAGCATCACGATCATGTGGCCGGCCAGCATCGTTGCCATCAAACGCAGCGAGTGCGTCAGCGGGCGAACGATGAAGTTGGAAATGAACTCCAGCGGAATCATCAACGGCATGATCCAGCCCGGGACGCCCGAAGGCATCACCATGAGCTTGAAGAACTTGATGCCGTGGTTCTTCAGACCCACAGCGATCCAGGTGCCGTAAATGATGATGGCCATCGCGTATGCAGAACCGGCGTGCGAGAACGACGGCAGCTGCAGGAACGGGATCGCCCCGAAGAGGTTGTTCAGCAGGATGAAGAAGAAGGTGGCGAACAGCAGTGGAATCCACGGGCGGAAGTTCTTCTCACCGATAATGTCTCGACCGATGCCATTACGCACGAAGGCGTAGCCGGACTCGGCGAGGAACTGCATCTTGCCTGGAACCAGCTTCGGGTTCTTGATGGCCGCGGTGAAGAACCAGGTGATCAACACGATCGACAGCACGATCATGAGCATCTGCTTGCCGAAACCGGTGCCGTACTCCGCCATCCACGGGAAGAGATCCGGAAGGTGGGTGTCGGACACGGTCGGCGGAACGAATCCGCCTTCTTCTGAGGCCATTGGGAGCGCAAACGCGATCAACGCGCTGTCCTCTCTGCAGTAACGGTCACGGGCAAAAGGCGGTGACTGGCGGTAACTGCCCCTCACCGTGTGAAGTAAAGATCATTCGGGCATCAGCGCGTCAGCACAGGGTATCGACGCTGATGAGACACCGGCCGGCGGCTGGTATCCCACGCCGTCGAACCCGCCGGTCATCCGCAGTGGCGGAGAACCGGAAATGACCCAACGTAAGCCTATCAAACTCACAGCTTCGCTAATGACATAATCCGTCGACGAAGCACTAGTCCTCGTGGTAAATCGCCAAGCGGGTTTTCATGAAGGCGCGGATCTCTCCGGCCTGCCAGGCCACCAAGCTAATGGCGGCACCCAGCACGAAGCCCTGACGATCGACCCATCCGGGCAAACCCAGGTTAAGTAACACGAAGGCCAGGCCGAAAACCTTGAGCACGAAGACCGCCAAAAACGCGGGCATAGCCCACGAACGACGGATGCGCCCAGCGATCTCGGCCACCAGAATTCCCAGCGCGAAGAATCCGACTACGACTCCGGCCGCCAGCGCCCCACTGAGTGCATACTGCAGGTCCGCCACCAGCCAAGAAATCAGGAAAAAGCCGGCGGTGGCAACACTTGCATAGACCAGTGAGGTGCCGAGAATCGGGAGCCATATGGATTCAGGGGCGCTCGCGGCGGTCAAGCGGTTGGAATTGGCTTTCACTAATTCACCCTCGCCTTTATGCCTCGACCGCCCGGTGCTAGGAACCATGCGGAGTTGATGATCGACTTCCCCAGCGCACCGCATACGGGTGTACACAATGAACTAGGTATCACTTGAATTCTACACGAGATAGAAACCACTTGCAGACGTGCGACTATCCCGCACGCCCGGTGCGTTTATCGCGAAGTTGCAGCGCGCGGCGACGCACCAACGGCCACCAGGTTAAAAGGCCGACGCCAAGACCCAAAAGCAGGCATAGCGGGATCAAAAGGGTCAGCGGAATGAAGGCCACGAGCACCACGGTGAGCGCCACAAAAATCGCCCATAAGTAGAGCAACAACACGCTTTTACGCACCGAGTGCCCTTGCGCGAGCATCTTGTGGTGGATGTGCTTCGAGTCGGGAGCAAAAGGCGAGCGCCGCTTACTCAACCGGCGGATTACCGACAGTCCCAGGTCCAGCACCGGGAGGAAGACGATCACCGCCGGCAGCACAATGGGCATATAGGCTGGCACATTACGGAATCGGTACGCCTCAATGCCCTGCACATCGCCGGTCACGGCAATGGTCGCCACCGAGAGCACCAGGCCGATGCCCAGCACCCCGGACTCCCCCATGAAAATGTTCGCCGGGTTGAAGTTATGCGGCAAGAACCCAAGGCATGCTCCGAGCAGCAGCGCACAGATCAGCGCCGAAAAGTTTGCGTAATCTTCGGCGTTGACGTGCGTGGCCAGCACATAGGAGTAGAGGAAGAACGTCGCGGCGCCAATGGCCGCCAGCCCGGCGGCAAGCCCGTCCAGACCGTCGGAAAAATTCACCGCGTTCATGGTCATCACAATCAGCAAGATCGTGATGCTGGCCTGCACCCAAAACTGCTCGATCTGCCACGAGCCCACCGGTAGCGCTTGGATGACAATGCCGTGGGCGACGACGATTCCGGCGATCGCGATCTGCCCGCCGAGCTTGATCCACCATTTCAAGTCCATCAGGTCATCGGCCAGGCCCAGAATACACACGGCCACGAGCGCTAGGCCGACGCCGCGGATGGCATCGGTGGACTCGTAGACGGCGGAGAAAAACCTCAGGTAACTAGCCAGCCACAGCCCGGCACCGAGCGCCGCGATGATGCCCAAGCCGCCGAATTTCACGATCGGCGCGGTATGCACGTCACGATCGCGCAACTGTTGGCCCGCGGTAAACCGTTCGCCCACCGACCTGACCACCGGGGTCAGCAAGTAGCTGACCGCGAAACTAAAGGCGATCAGCAGGACATAGAGTCTCATGCGCCGGCGGTTTCGGGCTCTTCGCCAAGGTCTAGCAGGTCGGGCACGACCTCGCGTAACTGCTCGATGCTCAACGCTCCGGCGCGTACCAGACGCAGCCGCTCACCGGTGGCGTCGACGATGCTCGACGGTGCCGCATCCGGGTGCAGGCCGCGCGCTCCCCCGTCGAGATAGACATCCACACTGTCGCCGAGTTGCTCGCGGGCTTCGTCGACGGTGGTCGCCGCCGGCTGACCGGAACGATTCGCCGAGGAGACCGCCAACGGACCGGTGTGGCGCAGAAGCTCCAGCGCCACCGCATCGTCGGGCACACGCAACGCCACGGTGCCCTTGGTCTCCCCCAGGTCCCAGGTCAGCGAGGGCTGGGCATGCAAAATCAGGGTCAGTGCCCCGGGCCAAAACTTGTCGGCCAGCGCACGGGCCGCATCGGGAATGTCGCGAGCCAAGCCGTCCATGGTGGCGCTTTGCGAAATGAGCACCGGCGGTGGCATGGTGCGTGAACGGCCCTTGGCCGCCAGCAGCATTGCGACGGCCTGCGGACTGAAGGCGTCGGCACCGATGCCGTAGACGGTGTCGGTGGGCAACACGATGCACCGCTTCTCGGCGAGGGCGTCACGCGCGGCGGCCAGGGAGGCCTCGCGCCCGGATTCTTCGCTGACATCAAATCGAGTACTCACGTTGCTTATTCTTTCATGCGCTACTCGGGCTTGCGGCCACTGGTGGCCCGTGCCCGCTGGGTTAAATCTTCATGGCCACGCACCGCGGTGAAACCGGCCTGCAGCAACATCTCGGCGGCGCTGTGCTGCTGCACCTCGGCGTGTTCCATCACAAACAGTCCCCCGGGCCGCAGCAGACGCAGCGCCTGCGCGGTGATGGCCCGCGGAATCTGCAGTCCGTCCTCGCCCAACCCGTAGAGAGCCATCTGCGGGTCGTGCAAATGCACCTCGACCTCGCGCGGCACCGCTCCGGGCGGAATATAGGGCGGGTTACTGATCACCAGATCCATGCCGCCCTCCAGCTCTGCCGGCAACTGCGTGGCATCGGTGTGCAGCACCTGCACGCCGTGCGGCTCGCAATTTTGCCGGGTGTAGGAGATCGCCGCGTCGGATAGCTCCACCGCCCACACCTGTGCGGCGGGCAGCTCGCTGGCCAGCGCCGCGGCGATGGCCCCGGACCCGGAGCACAGATCGATGCATCGCGGTGCGCTCAGCGCGGCCCGACTCAGGAAGTCCAAGCCCACCTGCACCACGGTTTCGGTCTCCGGGCGCGGGATGAACACGCCCGGGCCCACCGCCAGCTCCAGATAGCGGAAGGCGGCGCGCCCGGTCAGGTGCTGCAGCGGGATCCGTTCGGCGCGGCGGCGCACCAGCTGCTCAAAGAGTTCGACGTCGGCATCCGGCAACTCGGTTCCGTGCAAGGCCGCAAGTTCCAGCTCGGAGGGTTCCATGCGCGTGGCGAAGCAGAGCAGGATGCGCGCGTCGGCGGCGGGGCTGGGCACCCCGGCCGCCGCCAGCGTGGCGCTGGCCGCGCGGCGCAAGGCCGCGATCGAGCGGTCCATGCCGTTCTTAGTGCTGCTCGCCGAGGGCCGCGAGGCGCTCTTCCTCGTCCATGGCGATGCACGAGTCGATCACCGGCTGCAGTTCGCCGTTCATCACCGCATCCAAGTTATAGGCCTTATAGCCGGTGCGGTGATCGGCGATGCGGTTCTCCGGGAAGTTGTAGGTGCGGATGCGCTCGGAGCGGTCCATGGTGCGGATCTGGCTGGCACGCTGGGCCGAGTTCTCCGCATCCACCTGCTCCTGCTGGTAGGCCAGCAGGCGCGAACGCAGCACGCGCATGGCGGCTTCACGGTTCTGGATCTGCGACTTCTCGTTCTGCATCGCCACCACAATGCCGGTGGGCAGGTGGGTGATGCGCACCGCGGAGTCGGTGGTGTTAACCGACTGGCCGCCGGGACCCGAGGAGCGGTACACGTCGATCTTCAAATCGTTCTGGTGGATCTCGATTTCCTCGGGCTCATCCACCTCGGGCAGCACCAGCACGCCGGCGGCCGAGGTGTGAATGCGTCCCTGGGATTCGGTCACCGGCACGCGCTGCACACGGTGCACGCCACCTTCGAACTTCAGCTGGGCGTATACGCCTTCGGCCGGGTCGTTCGAGGAGCCCTTGATGGCCACCTGAGCGTCCTTGTAACCGCCGAGATCGGACTCGTTGTAGGAGATCATTTCGACCTTCCAGCCCTTGGTTTCGGCAAAACGCGTGTACATGCGCAGCAGGTCCGCGGCGAACAGCGCCGCCTCGTCACCGCCTTCGCCGCCCTTGACCTCGAGGATCGCGTTGCGGCCGTCGTTTTCGTCGCGCGGAATCAGCAGGCGGCGCAGGCGCTCCTCGAGCTGCGGCAGGGCCGCGGTCAGGGTTTCGACCTCCTCGGCAAAGTCTGGGTCTTCGTCGGCCATTTCGCGGGCCGCTTCGAGGTCCTCGGAACTCTGCTTCCACCGGTTGTAGGCGTCGACAATGCCGTTGAGCTGTGCGGAGCGGCGCCCGAGCTTGCGCGCCAGCGCCTGGTCGGCGTACACCGCGGGGTCGGAGAGCTGCTGCTGGATGCTGGCGTGCTCCTCGAGCAAGGGCTTGACGGATTCGAACATGGTGGAGGTCTTCCTTCGATATGTGCGCGAACGCGCGCAATAGTCGCGCGCTTAATAAAGTCTAGTTCCAACCGCTGATTGCGCGTCGAAGGCGCCCGGTTCCTGGCTGGGTCTGTGCCCATCTCAGGTACCGGGCGCCGTCGCGCATCGGGTTGCTAGTCCTTGGCCGGAGTGGTCTTATTCACCAGCATCAGGAACTCGGCATTGGATTCGGTTTCGCGAATCTTGCCGGTCAGGATTTCCAAGGCCTGCTGCGGATCCAGCCCGGAGAGCATGCGACGCAGACGCCACATGATGCGCACCTCGTCGGCGCTCATCAGCTGCTCTTCACGGCGGGTCGAGGACTCGTTGACGTCCACGGCCGGGAAGATACGCTTATCGGCCAGCTTGCGGCTCAGGCGCAGCTCCATGTTGCCGGTGCCCTTGAACTCCTCGAAGATCACCTCGTCCATCTTCGAACCGGTCTCCACCAGGGCGGTGGCCAGAATGGTCAGCGAGCCACCGTTTTCGATGTTGCGGGCGGCACCGAAGAAGCGCTTCGGCGGGTACAGCGCGGCCGAGTCCACACCACCGGAGAGGATGCGGCCCGAGGCCGGGGCGGCCAGGTTGTAGGCGCGGCCCAGACGGGTCATCGAATCCAGCAGCACCACAACGTCCATGCCCATTTCCACCAGGCGCTTGGCGCGTTCGATGGCCAGTTCGGCCACCGTGGTGTGATCATCGGCCGGGCGGTCGAAGGTCGAGGCGATAACCTCACCCTTGACGGTGCGCTGCATGTCGGTGACTTCCTCGGGACGTTCGTCCACGAGCACCATCATCAGATGCACTTCCGGGTTGTTGGTGGTGATGGCCTGCGCAATGGACTGCAGGATCTGGGTCTTACCGGCCTTCGGCGGGGAGACGATCAGGCCACGCTGGCCCTTACCGATCGGGGCCACCAGGTCGATCACACGCGGGCCGACCTTCTTCGGGTCGGTCTCCAGGCGCAGACGCTCCTGCGGGTAGAGCGGCACGAGCTTGTTGAACTCGACGCGCTCCTTGTTGTCCTCCGGGGTCTTCCCGTTGACGCTGGTCAGCTGCACCAGTGCGTTGAACTTCTGACGCGGGTTAGGGGTTTCACCCTCGCGCGGGGCACGTACGGCACCGACGATGGCATCGCCCTTGCGCAGGTTGTACTTCTTGACCTGGCCCAGGGTGACGTAGATGTCGTTCTGGCCGGGCAGGTAGCCGGAGGTCCGCACGAAGGCGTAGTTCTCCAGCACATCCAAAATACCGGCGACCGGCAGCAGCACGTCGTTCTCGTTCAGCTGCGGCTCGTCGTTATCCTCACGACGGTTGCGGCGGTTGCGATTACGGTCGTTGCGATCATTGCGGTCGTTACGATCGTTGCGGTCGCGGTTGCGCTCGCGGCGGTTGCGGTTACGGTCGTTACGATCCCCGCGGTCATTACGATCGTTGCGCTCATTACGCTCGCCACGATCCTCGCGGTCCCCGCGCTCAGTGCGGTCGCCACGCTCGCTGCGCTCGTTACGGTCGCCACGCTCGTTGCGGTCATTACGATCACCGCGGTCGTTGCGGTCACCACGCTCGTTGCGCTCGGAGCGGTCGCTACGCTCCTCGGTGTCCTGCTTGTCCTCACCGGCGTCCGCGCGGTTGGACTCGGAACGCTCACGACGGTTGTTGCGTTCACGGCGGTTGCCGCGCTCGCGACGCTCGCTGCGCTCCTCGCCCTGAGTTTCGTTGTTGCCGCGCTCTGCGGAACCCTCCGCCTCGTTCTGCGCGGCGGTTTCTGCTTCGGCCTTCTTGCCGCGGCCGCCGCTGCGGCGTGCCTTTGCGGTGGACTTGGCCTCTTCCTCGGTCGGCTGTTCGGCCGGTGCCTCGGTCGCGGCCGGTGCCTCGGCGGCGACCTTGCCCGAATCGGTGGCGCGGCGCGAACCGCGGCGGGCGCGGGCCGGAGCCTTGGTTTCGCCCTGCTCGGCCGGGGCCTCGGCGGCAGCGGCCGCGACGGACTCGGCGGGCTGCTCGGCCTTCGAGGCGCGGCTGCGGCTGGACTTGCGCTTTGGTTCGGCCGGAGCTTCCGCGTTATCGGTCTCGGCCTTCGGTGCGGACTTGGCGGACGCCTTCGCGCCGGCCTTCGAGTCCTTGGCGACGGCCTCCCCGCGCTGATGTGCGCTAATGGTGGCGACCAGGTCGGCCTTGCGCATGCGCGAACCGCCGGTAATGCCAAGCTGGGAGGCGAGCTGCTGCAACTGAGTCATCTTCAAAGATGCCAGTCCGGAGCCCTTGGGGGTTGAAGTCTTGTTGTCCACGCCTTCGACGAGGCTCGTGGTTTCGGTCACGAATGTTCCTTCTGACTCGTTTCGATGAACCGGTGATCCGGTTCTTGTGCCGTTAAACGGTGGCCACCGGCCGGCAGATATCCGACGCGACGACCCGCACGTACCGCCATTGAGACGAGCATGGCGGCACTGGGATGTGAAAGATTCGACAACTCGATGGCACGAGGCTGTGCACTAATAAGGGATGTCGAGATGCTGTGCGCCAGGGGGAACATCCGAAAGGCTGTACGAGCGCTGCGTGAACTTCCCACGCATAATCGCTTGCCTTGGCGCGAACCGACGAAAACCATCAACGGTCGCTGGAGCCTGAGTCCTTCGGACTGCTCGAAGCGCTACAGCACCTCTACTGTAACACCGTTGCGCGCCAGTGCGGGAATTTCTATGCGCCAACTTACCGGGTTCCCCGAGGCTTCGAGCTGTTCGGCGTAGCCCTCGATGAGCTGCTGGGCACGGTCTTCGTCGGCCTCGGTCGACACCAACGTCAGCACGGTCGGTCCGGCACCGGAGACCACCGCCGCCAATCCGGCCTCGCGCAGACGTCGAATCAGCTCGGCCGATTCGGGCATCGCCTCGGCCCGGTAGTCCTGGTGCAGGTAGTCCCGGGTACCGGCCAACAGGTGCTGCGGGGCGTGGCCGATGGCATGCACAAGCAGGCCGGTGGCGGCCGAATTTGCCGCGGCACGAGAGTGATCGATCTGTTCGGGCAGCACCGAACGCGCCGCATGGGTCGAAAGCCCCGTGGAGGGAATGGCTAGCACCGCACGCACCGCCGAGTGCACCGGCAGCGGCACGGCGGAAAATTCTCCGTCGTCGAGGCTGGCGGAAATGCTCAGGCCACCGAACACCGCCGGGGCCACGTTATCCGGGTGCCCCTCCCAGGCGGCCGCGGCCTGGAACACCGCCTGCGCTCCCCCGCGCAGGGCCGGTGGCAGCAGCGCGTCGGCCGCGGCATAGGCCGCGACGATCGCGGCGGCCGAGGACCCCATCCCGCGAGCATGCGGAATGTTGTTGGTGGCCTCAAGCCGCACGCCCACCGGCTCCACGCCACGTTCCGCCCAGTACTCGCGCATTTTGGCCACGATCAGGTGGCTTTCATCGCGCGGCAGACTCTCGGCGCCCTCACCGTGCACCACCACCTCGGTGTGCTCCGCGGTGCTGACCAGCAGTTCGTCGCGGTAATCCAAGGCCAGCCCGAAGGAATCGAAGCCCGGCCCAAGGTTGGCGCTGGTGGCCGGCGGGCAAATACGAAGGTGCTGGCCCAAAGCGATCGTGGCGCTCATAAGATGCAAGGCTCCTCGGCTGCGGGTGCGCTGGTGGGCGCACGGTGAAAAATGGGGATAAACGTTCGGCCGGGCCCGCGGGCCCGGCCGAATGGTCTTCGACGTGGGTTACAGACCCAGCGCCGCGGCGACCTCGACGACGTCGAAGGGCACCTTGGTCGGTTCAACCTCCGACCCATCAAGGTTCTTCAGGGCCCAGTTCGGGTCCTTCAGGCCGTGACCGGTGACGGTGATGACGATCTTCTTTCCGCTGGGCACATCCCCGGCGGCGTGGTGCTTGAGCAGTCCGGCAACACCGGCGGCGGAAGCCGGTTCGACGAACACGCCCTCCTTGGAGGACAGCCAGCGGTGTGCGGCGAGGATTTCCTCGTCGGTGACCGAGTCAATCAAGCCGCCGGACTCGTCACGCGCCGCCTCGGCCTGCTCCCAGCTGGCCGGGTTGCCGATGCGGATGGCGGTGGCGATCGTGTCGGGCTCGGTGATCGGGTGACCGGCCACGATCGGGGCGGCACCGGCAGCCTGGAAGCCCCACATCACCGGCGTCTTGGTGGCTACCGGGGCAAGTACCTCACCGGCCTGGTTGGTGTATTCGGAGGCGTACTCCTTATAACCCTTCCAGTAGGCGGTGATATTACCGGCGTTACCCACCGGCAGCAGGTGGTAGTCCGGGGCGTCGCCCAGGAAGTCCACGACCTCGAAGGAGCCGGTCTTCTGCCCCTCGATACGGGCCGGGTTCACCGAGTTAACCAGGAACACCGGGTAGTTTTCGCTGAGCTTGCGGGCCACCTCGAGGCAGTTATCGAAGTTGCCATCCACCTGCAAAATATCCGCGCCGTGCGCCACGGCCTGGGAGAGCTTGCCCATGGAGATCTTGCCGTCCGGCACCAACACCGCACACTTGAGCCCGGCCTGGGTGGCGTAGGCCGCGGCCGACGCCGAGGTGTTACCGGTGGAGGCACACACCACGGCCTTGGCCCCGGCGGCCACCGCCGCGGTCATCGCCATGGTCATCCCGCGGTCCTTGAAGGACCCGGTCGGGTTCATCCCCTCGACCTTCAGGTACACCTCGTTGCCGGTCAATTTCGACAGCGCCGGTGCGAACACCAACGGGGTGCCGCCCTCGCCGAGGGTGACGACCTGGGTGTTCTCGTCGACCGGCAGACGGTCGGCATATTCGCGGATTACGCCGCGCCACTGGTGAGCCATGCTAGTTTCCTTCAACTCGCAGAACGGACTGAACTTCTAAGACCGCGTCCAGCTCCTGCAGGGCAGCCACCGTGGACTGCAATGCCGCTTCGGAGGCCTCATGGGTGAGAATGCGTAGCTGAGCACCAGACTTCTCGGCGCTCACCTGCTGGTTCATGGCTTCGATCGAGATCTCGTGGCTGCCGAAGACGTCGGCGATACGCGCCAGCACACCCGGCTCGTCGGAGACCGAAAGGCCGATCCAGTAGCGGGTGGTGATCTGCGTGAAGTCCAGCATCGTGGCCGACTGCGCCTGCGAGGAGGCCGGCAGCGGGCCGCCGGAAACCACGCGGCGAGCCACGGCCACCACATCGCCCATCACGGCGCTGGCGGTCGGGGCGCCACCGGCACCGGCACCGTAGAACATCAGATCGCCGGCGTTTTCCGCCTCGACGAAGACCGCGTTGAAGGCCTCGTGCACGCTGGCCAGCGGGTGCGAACGCTTAATCAGGGCCGGGTAGACGCGCACCGAAATGCCGGCCTCGGACTTCTGCGCAATGGCCAGCAGCTTGATGACATAGCCGGCTGCGGCCGCGGCCGAGACGTCCTCCGCGGTGATCTCGGTGATGCCCTCGGTGTGCACCTGGTCGGAGGAGACCGTGGTGTGGAAGGCCAGCGAGGCCAAGATCGCAGCCTTCGCCGCCGCATCATGACCGCCGACGTCGGCCGTGGGATCGGCCTCGGCATAGCCCAGCGCCTGGGCCTGGGCGAGCACGTCGTCGAACTGGGCGCCGGTGGAATCCATCGCGTCGAGGATGAAGTTGGTGGTGCCGTTGACGATGCCCATCACCTTGGTGATCTGGTCGCCGGACAGCGAATCGGCGATGGGACGTAGAATCGGGATGGCCCCGGCCACCGCGGCCTCATAGCGCAGCTGCGCGTCGTTCTGTTCGGCCAGTTCGGCCAAGGCGGCGCCCTCAGCGGCGATCAACGCCTTGTTGCCGGTGACCACCGAGGCGCCGCGGCGCAGGGCGGCGGCGATGTAATCCCCGGCCGGCTGCAGGCCGCCGAGCAGCTCGATCACTACATCGGCGCGTTCGATCAGCCCATGGGCGTCGGTGGTCAGCAGCTCGGGCGGCAACTGGACATCGCGCGGGGCGCCGATATTGCGCACCGCCACGCCAATCAGTTCCAGGTTCGCGCCGGCGCGGGTGGCCAGCTCCTCGCGCTGCTCACGCAGGATCCGGGCCACCTGGGCACCGACGGTGCCGCAACCCAGCAAGGCAATTTTCAAGCTTTTTTCGCCGCTCATTTAACTCCCATGTCGCGGGCCAACAAATCGGATTCGGTCTCCCTGCGCACGATCAGACGTGCTTGCCCGTCGCGCACGGCCACCACCGGCGGACGGGTCAGGTAGTTGTAGTTGCTCGACAGCGCCCAACAGTAGGCGCCGGTCCCCGGCACGGCCAGCAGGTCGCCCGCGCTCACGTCGGCCGGCAGGTAGGCATCCTTCACGACTATGTCACCCGACTCGCAGTGCTTGCCAACTACGCGAGAAATAATCGGCTCCGCCTGCGTCATACGGGAGGCCAAGGCCACCGAATAATTCGCGTCGTACAGCACCGGTCGGGCGTTATCGCTCATGCCGCCGTCGACGGCCACATATCGCCGCGGATGCAGGCTTCCGGCCGCGTCCTCAACCTGCACATCCTTGCGCACCCCCACCTCATAGAGGGTGAAGGTCGACGGTCCGACGATCGCGCGCCCCGGCTCGATGGAGATCCGCGGGACGGCCAGCTCGAGCTCGGCGCTGCGCGCGGCCACCACGGCGGCCATCTGCTCGGCCAAGACGCTCGGCGTCGAGGGGGTATCCACCGCGGTATAGGCGATGCCGTAGCCGCCACCCAGATCCAGCTCGGGCAGCTGCACGCCATGGGTGTCACGCACCCAGCCCAGAACCCCGAGCATGGTGCGTGCGGCCATGGCGAAACCGTCGGCATCAAAAATCTGCGAACCGATGTGCGCGTGCAGGCCCAGCAGCTCGATCCACTCATGTTCCAGCGCAAAGTCGATGGCCGCATGCGCCGGAATGACCCCATCGGGCCCGGACAGGATCGATAGGCCGAACTTCTGGTCCTCATGGGCGGTGGCGATGGCCTCGTGGGTCGAGGCGTGCACCCCCGGGGTCAACCGCAGCATCACCTTGGCGCGCTGCTGAAGCCCGGTGGCCAGTCGGCCCACCCGTTCGAGCTCATCGAGGGAGTCGACGACGATGCGTCCGACGCCCATCTCAATGGCCCGCGTGATTTCCGCGGCCGACTTGTTGTTCCCGTGCAGCGACAGCAGCTCACCGGGCACCCCGGCGGCCTGCGCCACGGCCAACTCCCCGCCGGAACAGGTATCCAAACGCAGTCCCTCGGCCACCACCCAGCGGGCCACCTCCGTGCAGAGGAAGGCCTTGCCGGCGTAGTACACGTCGACCCCGCCGCAGAGGTCGGCGAAGGCCGCATCAAAGGCCGCCTTGAAATCCGCGGCGCGCGACCGGAAATCCTGCTCATCCATGACGAATAGCGGGGTGCCGAATTCGCGGGCCAACTCGCTGACCGGCAGGCCGGAGACGGCCAGCTCGCCACCGCTATCGCGCGCGACCGACGCGGCCCACGCCGCCTGACCCAGCTCGTTCGGGTCCTGCGGGTAGTCCAACCACTGCGGGGCTAATGCACTGCGCGCCATCGCTACATCTTCTCCGGGGCGCTCACACCCAGCAGGCCCAGCCCGTTGGCCAGTACCTGGCTGGTGGCGTCATTAAGCCACAGGCGGGTCGAGTGCTCGGCGGTGACCTGGGTATCCTCGCCCACCGGGGTGATGCGGGTGGCGGCGTACCAGGAGTGGTAGGCGGCGGCGACCTGCTCCAGGTAGCGGGCAATGCGGTGCGGTTCGCGCGATTCGGCGGCACCGGCAACCACCGAGGGCAGCTGACCGAGCACGGCCAACAGGTCATTCTCCGTGGCGTGGGTCAGCAAGCTGGCGTCGAACTCACCACGGGTCACGCCCTTGGCCTCGGCTTGCCGGGCGGCGGCCCGCGAGCGTGCATGTGCGTACTGCACGTAGTACACCGGGTTGTCGTTGCTGTTCTTCCTCAGCTGCTCCGGATCCAGCGCGATCGGCGAATCGGCCGGGTAGCGGGCCAACGAATAACGCAGCGCGTCGGCCCCGATCCACTCGATCAGGTCGCGCAGCTCGATGATGTTGCCCGCACGCTTGGACAGCTTCGCGCCGTTGACGCTGATCAGCTGGCCGATGAGCACCTCAATATTGTGCGACGGGTCATCGCCGGCGCAGGCGGCGATGGACTTCAGCCGGTTCACATATCCGTGGTGGTCGGCGCCCAGCAGGTAAATCTTCTGCTCGAAACCGCGGTCCTTCTTGGACAGGTAGTAGGCGGCGTCGGCGGCGAAGTAGGTCGGCTCCCCGTTGGCACGGATCATCACGCGATCCTTGTCGTCACCGAAATCGGTGGTGCGCAGCCACACGGCGCCGGCGTCGTCGAACACATGGCCCTGTTCACGCAGGCGCGCCACCGCGTCGTTGACCGCCCCGGCATTGTGCAAGGTGGCCTCGGAGAAGTACACATCGAAGCTCACCCCGAAGTCCGCCAGGGTCCGCTTAATGTCCGCCATCTGCGCGGCATAGGCCAGCTCGCGGATCTGCGGCAGCGCGGTTTCCAGCGGCTCGTCCTTCAGCTGCGGGGCCTGCTCGAGGACGATATCGGCCAGTTCCTGAATGTACTCGCCCGGGTAGCCTCCCTCGGGCACCGGCAGCGAATGCATCCGGTTGTACACGCTGGTGGCAAACACGTTCATCTGGTTGCCGGCGTCGTTGATGTAGTACTCGCTGGTCACCGCGGCACCCGAGGCACGCAGCACGCGGGCGATCGCATCGCCCAGCGCGGCCCACCGGGTGTGCCCGATATGCAGCGGTCCGGTGGGGTTCGCCGAAACGAACTCCATGTTGATGACCTGGCCGTTCAGCGACTGGTTATGACCGTAGGTGCTACCGGCCTCGACGATGGTGCGCGCCAGCTCGCCGGCGGCGGCGGCGTCGAGGGTGATGTTCAAGAAGCCCGGGCCGGCGATGTCCACGGAGCTCACCCCGGGGACCTGGCTCAGCCGGGCGGAGAGCAACTGAGCGAAGTCGCGCGGCGCCATGCCGGCCTTTTTGCCCAGCTGCAGGGCGATGTTGGTGGCCCAGTCCCCGTGCTCGCGACTTTTCGGTCGCTCCACCCGCACGGTGTCGGGAAGGTCGACGGTGATCTCACCGGCGGCGACGGCCTCGGTAAGGCATGCGGATATGGCTGTGGAGAGTTCTTCTGGAGTCACCGTTCAAGAATACCGAATGGTAGGGGTTATTCGACCACTTCATGACGTCAATCCGCTCACGTCAACGGCGGCGCCACGCAGCCCTCCGACCCGATTGTGCCAACCGCCCCACCAGCTGATAAGCTCATATCCGTCGCACAGCGGCATGCCTCCGTAGCTCAGTGGATAGAGCGTCTGTCTCCGGAACAGAAGGTCGAAGGTTCGATTCCTTTCGGGGGCACTTTTTGTGCCCAAAATCCTCCCCCGGCCCGCCTGCGGCCGGGCTGGTGGCCACTTCTCCACAGTTCGCCAGCACCTGGGAAATTCACCTTTCACCCTGCCCGATGATCGGGGCATGGAATTTCACGCCATTGCCGGTGCCGTCGCCACCCTCCGCGAGGCCTGCACCGAGTCCGGCCCCGAGCTTGCGACGAGTCTGCTCGCCGAGCTCGACGAGCTCGCACTGACTCTGGTGCAACAGTGCGCTGCGGCCGTCCAATCACGTGAGGATCCCCGACTGCTGCTGGCCCATGCCAAGCGCACCGAAGAACTTTACCGACACGCAATTCGCGAGCAATTGCGCTGCGCCGCGGCGGCCGAGCTGGGCGCCGCCCACGCGCTGCCACCGGAAACCTACGACGAAATAGCCGCGGGCACCTGCGACTACCAGGGCACGGCCGAGCTCACCGGCGGGCGGTCCTGCTACCAGGACACCAGTGACCTCCTAGCCGGATGGCTGAAAGTCGACTACTTCGAGGCGCGTACCCGCGTCGCCGATGCCCACCTATTGGTGGCGCGCCCCACCATGGCTGGCACCGGCACCACTGCACGGTACAGCCAACTGGCCGATAGCTTCGACGCCACGGATATCGATCCCCGTGCCGTGCGCCAGGTCGCCCGCAAGCTCGCCAAGGCCGAAGGACCCGACCTGATCTCCGAGGGCACCCCGAGTGAACCGTGGCTACGCTGCCCCGATGGCCGCACCGTGGAAGAACGGGCCACCGACCTTTTGCACGGCGAAGACCCGCGCACCGCCGCCAAACAGATTTCCGAGCTCCTTCGGCAGCAGGCACCGGCGCAACAGTCCGACCCCGAACTAGGGCTCTTTGCCCGGCCCACGCGCGGCGCGGTGCACGTATTCACGCTACACACCACCGCCGCCGGCGCGGAACTGATTCGATCGGCCATGGCACAAGCGGATAATCCGCGCACCCAGGCCGGCGCCGAGGCCCGCCGCCAGCGCACCGATTTAGCCAACGGGCAAGAACCCGAGTCGGCGGATGGGGACACGCCCTCGTGGCTGAGCACCGATCAACCGGCCCCGAAGTGGGCCGGAGTGAACGAGCCCTCCCCCAACCTCGGCGCGCCACCGGCCACTGAACCAGAACCCGCACCAGAATCGGGAGTCACGGTGGCCGAACGCCGCCTGAACGCGGTGCTCGACAAATTAGGGGCGGTGCTCCCCGGGGCCCGCGAAGCCAACGAGCCAACAGAGCTGGCAACAGTCCCGGAGTTGGCCGCCCTGAGTGAGCCGTCGGCGACACCGCGGCGCATTGCCCCCGAAGTCATCGTGCATATCAACCTCGAAGATCTCACCAACCTGGCCGATGGACGGGGAATCACCGCCCATGGGCTGACCGTCGGGCCCACAGATTTACGGCAGATGCTCTGCGAGGCCGAGGTAGTACCCATGGTGCTCAACGGTCGCGGTCAGGTGTTGGACGTGGGTCGAGCCCAACGGCTCTTCCCTCCGCCGATCAAAAAAGCCATCATCGCCCGCGACCGCGGATGTATTGTCCCGGGCTGTACCGCGCCGGTCGAACACCTAGAGGCCCACCACTATAAGAAATCGTGGAAAGACGGCGGGCACACCACGGTCAGTAACGGGTGCGCACTGTGTAGCGCCCACCATCACGCGGTACATGCCGGCCAACTGCAGGTCATCGAACATGCGGGCCTACCCCATGTTCTGCTCCCCGCCCATCAAGACCCCTTGCAGATTCCCCGGCGGAATAACTACTGGCGGCAGGTCGCATAACGACGAAACGCCGCCGTCGGAAGCGAGTCTTGCTTCCGACGGCGGCGTCTAACAGCCGTCCGGGCCCCACAGAGGATCATCTCAGGAGCATCGCCGCCTTACTGCAGCATCGTGCGGTCATCGAGCTGAGCGCCCTTGATCTTCTCGAATTCGCCCAGCAGACCCTTAACGGTCATCTTCGACTTGGCCTCGGCATCGAGATCCAAGATGATCTGACCGTCGTGCATCATGATCAACCGCGTGCCGAGCGCCAAGGCCTGCTCCATATTGTGCGTCACCATCAAGGTGGTCAGCTGATGCCGGTTCACGATCTCGTCGGTCAGCCGGGACACCAGGGCCGCACGCTGCGGATCCAGCGCGGCGGTGTGCTCGTCGAGCAGCAGGATTTTCGGCTGTGAGAAGGTCGCCATGAGGAGGCTCAGCGCCTGGCGCTGACCGCCGGAGAGCAGACCGACCTTGGTCTTCAGTCGGTGCTCCAAGCCCAGCTCGAGGCTGGCAAGTTCATCAATGAACAGCTTGCGACGACGCGCCCCGACACCAAGTCCGAGCCCGCGGAAACGACCGCGGGCGTAAGCCAGCGCCATATTCTCTTCGATGCTCATACTCGGTGCGGTACCCGCCATCGGGTCCTGGAAGACGCGGCCAATGTATTTGGCGCGCTGGTAGTCAGCCAGTTTGGTGACGTTCTTACCGTCGATTCGCACCGCACCCACATCGGGCTGGAGCTTGCCGGCCACCATGTTCAACATGGTCGACTTGCCAGCACCGTTCGAACCGATAACGGTCACGAACTCCGCGGCACTAAGGTTCAGGTTGATTCCGCGCAGGGCCTTGCGCTCGTTGACGGTACCCGGGAAAAAGGTCCGCGAAAGATTGGAGATCTCAAGCATTGCTGCTCACCTCTTCCTTGGTCGGGGTGTCCTGCGGCTTATTGCCCTTGAAAGACTTGACCATCTTCTGGAATCCCTTCCAGCGCGGTAGCAGCAGTGCCACGACCACCAGAATTGCGGAGATCAGCTTCATGTCGTTGACTTCCAGGCCGGCCATCAGCGCGAACTGGATCACCAGGCGGTAGATCACTGCACCGAGGACGACGGCCAACGCGGCCAGCCAAATGTAGCGCTGGGTGAAGATTGCCTGACCGACGATCACCGAGGCCAGACCGATCAAGATCAGACCAATGCCCATGCCAACATCGGCGAACCCTTGGTACTGGGCGATCAGTGCGCCGGAGAGCCCCACCAAACCGTTCGAGAGCGCCAAACCTAGGATCTTCTGGTTGTCGGTGCTCACGCCGAAGGAACGGATCATCTGCTCGTTGTCACCGGTTGCACGCATGGCCATGCCGACCTCGGTGTGCAGGAACCACACGATAATTGCCACGAAAATCAGGCAGACGAGGAACAACACACCGATGGCCGGGCCGGAGCCGAGCCACCCGGCCTGACGCAGCGGGCTGATCAGGGTGTCTTCTCCCAGCAACGGGACGTTGGCCTTGCCCATGATGCGCAGGTTAATCGAGTAGAGCGCGATCATGGTGAGGATACCGGCGAGCAGACCGTCAATCTTGCCCTTGGTGTGGAGCAAGCCGGTAATAACGCCGGCGATCATGCCGGCGAAGAAGGCCAGCGCGGTCGCTACCCAGGGGTTGACCCCGTTGACGATGCTGACCGAGGCGACGGCCGCCCCGGTGGTGAAGCTACCGTCGACGGTCAGGTCGGGAAAGTTAAGAATACGGAACGTCAGATAGACGCCTAGGGCCATAATGGCGTAAATCAGGCCCAGTTCAACCGCTGTGATCATGGTGGGATCCTTGCGTCGAGGAGGAAAAGTTGCTGCGCTGTTGGGTCACGACAAAGGCGAGGCGACGTGCTTAGCTCGCCTCGCCTTGATCGTCATCGCCGTTCAGGGGTTAGTAGACCTCTGCGGCTTTCTCCTTCAGCTCGGCAGGAATCTCAATCCCCACCTTCTTCGCGGCACCTTCGTTGATGTAAAGATCGACGTCGGTCAGGGTCTCCACCGGCATGGACTTGGCCTCGGCTTCACCCTTGAGCAGCTTGGCGGCCATGGCAGCGGTCTGCTTGCCCAGCTTTTCGTAGTTGATGCCATAGGTCGCGGTTGCACCACGTTCCACGGACTCACCGTCGGCGGCGATCACCGGCACCTTCTTGGACTGCGCGGTTTGCAGCAGGCCTTCAAGAGCGGAAACCACAGCGTTGTCGGTTGGCACGTAGTACGCGTCGACGTCCAGGGAATTCGCGGCCTGCTGAACCTCGCTAGGCGCCGAGATAGCGGCTTCCTTGATGTTCAGCCCCAATTCGGCGGCGGCTTCCTTGGCCCAGGTGACCTGGCTGGCGGAGTTCACCTCACCGGAGGAGTAGACGATGCCGACGTTCTTGGCATCCGGCGCAAGTTCCTTGAGCAACTGCAGCTGTTCCAGCACCGGGTTCTTATCCGAGGTACCGGTGACGTTGCCACCCGGTGCCTCGAGCGAGTCGACCAGCTTGGCGGCGACCGGGTCGGTGACCGCGGAGAAGACCACGGGGATGTTGCTGATGGACTGTGCGGCGGCCTGTGCGGTCGGCGTGGCCACGGCCAGCACCAAATCCATATCCGAATCGGCGGCGAATTTACCGACGATGGAGGTGTTGGTGGCCTGGTCGGCCTGAGCGTTTGCGAAGTCGTACTCCACCGAGCCCGCGTCGTAACCGGCCTCGCTCATACCTTCCTTAAAGCCTGTGACAACGGCGTCCAGCGAAGGGTGCGAAACGTACTGGGCGATGCCGATCTTCACGGTCTCACCTTCCGGCACACCGCCCGACGAACCTCCGTCTTGACCGCAGGCGCTCAGTGCGAGCGCTCCCGCCGCGGCCAGAGCCGCGAATTTTGTCGCCATGAAACGCTTCATTGCTTTTCGTCCCTTTCACAAGTTCCCTGCGAGTAATGACCACCGGCGGCACATCGCCCGGGGTACGGACGATGGGACATACGGCCATGTGGGAACAGCCGGCCGCCCCGTCAGTGGGTACCCACGATCTTACCTGTGAATGACCTCACTGTGACCATGAATGTGGCACGAGTACAGACAAATGTCTCGAGATAAGGCCTGAGGATAGAAATTATGACCACAAACCAACCACGTCGGTGAATTTTTGTATTCCAACACGCAGACTGCACCGGCAAACGGTAGACAATCGGAAAATTTGACATCCATTTCGCATCTTTGTTGGACGTCGCGTGATAGGCATCGACCGCGCGTATCGACGGCCCGTCGTTGCCCCTTGTAGGGCGAATGTCGGCTCTGCGAAGACCGGCGCATAGAATGGGCCCTACCATGGCGATCAGCATCTCTTATCCCGAAGCACTTCCCGTGTCCGCTCGCCGCGACGACATCATCGACGCGATCTCGAAACACCAGGTGGTCATCATCGCCGGTGAAACCGGGTCGGGTAAAACGACTCAGTTGCCCAAGATGCTTCTCGAGCTCGGCCTGGCACGGCACGGGATGATCGGGCACACCCAGCCCCGGCGACTTGCCGCACGCACCGTGGCCGAGCGCATCGCCGAGGAACTGGGCACCAAGATCGGCGACGAGGTCGGCTTCCACGTCCGTTTTACCGGTGAAGTCTCGCGCAACACCAAGCTGAAGGTGATGACCGACGGCATCCTGCTCGCCGAGATTCAACGCGATAAGTTGCTGAAAAGGTACTCGGCGATCATCATCGACGAGGCCCACGAACGCAGCCTGAACATCGATTTCTTGCTCGGCTACCTCAAGCAGATCATGCCCAAGCGGCCGGATTTGAAGATCATCATCACCTCCGCGACCATCGATCCCGAACGCTTCGCCGCGCACTTCGCCTCCCCCGACCCGCAGGGCGATCCGGTCCCCGCCCCGATCCTCGAGGTCTCGGGACGCACCTTCCCCGTCGAGCTTCGCTACCGCCCCTTGCAGGTCGAGGCGGAAACCGCCGACGAAGACGCCTCGGAGTTGGAAGACGACCGTGATCCGCTCGACGCGGTCACCGACGCGGTCCTCGAATTGTCGCGTGAAGAGCCAGGCGACATCCTGATCTTTTTCTCCGGCGAGCGCGAAATCCGCGATGCGGCCGACGCTCTGCGCTCACTGATTAGTTCGACTCGTGCTTTGCGGAACTACGAGGTGTTGCCGTTGTTCGCCCGGCTCTCGCTGGCCGAACAGCATAAGGTCTTCCATCCCGGCTCGGCTCCGCGCATCGTCTTGGCCACCAACGTCGCCGAAACCTCGTTGACCGTCCCGGGCATCAAGTACGTGATCGATACCGGCACCGCGCGCATCTCGCGCTACTCGCACCGCACCAAGGTGCAGCGCCTACCTATTGAACGCATCTCTCAGGCCAGCGCCAACCAGCGTTCGGGTCGTTGCGGCCGCGTCTCCTCTGGCATTGCCATCAGGCTCTACGCGGAGTCCGATTACGAGTCGCGCCCGGAGTTCACCGATCCGGAAATTCTGCGCACCAACCTCGCAAGCGTCATCCTGCAAATGATTTCCCTAGGCGTGGTGCCCGATGCGAAGGCGGTCGCGGAGTTCCCCTTCGTGCAACCTCCAGAGTCGCGGGCGATCTCCGATGGTGTGAATCTGCTGCGTGAGCTGGGAGCGCTCGACGGCGGCGCCAAGGCGCAGGTCACCGAGATCGGCCGCAAACTGGCGATGCTGCCGCTGGATGTGCGACTGGGGCGGATGCTCCTCGAGGCGGCCGAGCGTGGGGTGGCCAAGGAGTTGATGGTGCTCACCGCCGCCTTGAGCATTCAAGACCCGCGGGAGCGCCCCAGTGAGGATACCGGGCAGCGGGAACGTGCCGCCGAACTGCACCGTCGTTTCACCGACGAGAAGTCGGACTTCATCTCGTTGCTGAATCTCTGGGCCTACCTGCAAGAACAGCAGCGCGAGCTTTCCTCCTCGGCGTTTCGTCGGCTGTGCCGCGCCGAACACATCAACTATCTGCGCGTGCGCGAATGGCAGGATCTCTTCACCCAGCTACGCCAGTTGGCCAAGTCGCTGGGCATTACGGTGGCCGCGGCCGCCGTCGATCCGGCCGCCAATGAGGATCAGGTGCATATCAGCCTGCTCACCGGCCTGCTGGGTCACGTCGGGCTCTACGACGAACGCAAACGCGATTACCAGGGCGCCCGCGGCACCCGTTTTGCGATCTTCCCCGGGTCCGGCCTGTTCAAGAAGTCGCCCAGCTGGGTGATGGCCGCCGAACTGGTGGAAACCTCGCGACTGTGGGCGCGGACCGTGGCCGCCATCGATCCGGCGTGGATCGAAGAGGTCGCCGCGCCGCTGCTCAAGCGTAGCTACTCGGAACCACACTGGTCGCGGCGCAACGGGTCGGTGATGGGCTACGAGAAGGTGACGCTCTTTGGGCTGCCGGTGGTGCCGCAACGTCGCATTCACTACTGGCGGGTGGACCCGGCGGTGGCCCGCGAACTGTTCATCCGCCACGCCTTGGTGGAGGGCGACTGGCGCACCCACCACCGCTTCTTCGAACGTAATCGCAAGGCTCTGGCGGAGGTGGAGGAGCTCGAAACCCGGTTGCGACGTCATGATCTGCGGGTGAGCGACGACGATCTCTTCGCCTTCTACGACGCCCGGCTACCGGAGAAGATTTACTCCGAACGGCACTTTGACCGCTGGTGGAAAACGGCGCGCGCCAACGACCCGGCCTTGCTGGATTTTGACCCGCAAGCGCTACTCGAGGCCGACGCCGAGCAGCTAGCCACCGAGGACTTCCCCACCGTCTGGCGCCACGGCAGCGTCGATCTGCCGCTGCGCTACGAATACAACCCGACGGCGGCGCCCGGTGAGGGTGACGGGGTGAGCCTGCAGGTGCCGGTGGTCTTCCTCAACCAGCTCGAACCGCGACAGTTCCGCTGGCTGATCCCCGGGTTGCGCCACGAGCTGCTCACCGCGCTGATTCGTTCCATGCCCAAGGCGCTGCGCAAGAATTTCGTGCCCGCCCCGGACGTGGCACGTCAGGCGCTGGAGCAGTTGAACGCCGACTTTGACCCGGCCACCGACGAGCTGACCGAGGCGCTGGCCCTGGTGTTGCGTCGGTTGCGCGGCATCGTCGTCGACCCTGCGGTCTTCGATCTGGACACACTGCCCACGCACCTGCGTTTCGGCTTCGAGGTGCTCGACGGGCGCGGCAAGGTGCTAGGGAGCGGCCGCGACCTTCCGGCGTTGCAGCACCGGTTTGCCGCGGCTAACCGTGCGGCGCTGGCGACCGAGGTTTCCGGAGGTTCGACAACGGCCCAGCCGGGCAAGCCTTCGGGGGCGGCGCGTGCGGCGGCCAAGGGCAAATCCGCAGGGCGTAGCGCCCGCGGCAAGGGCGGCGCCGCCACGAAGTCCACCGGCTGGGAGCAGCCGGGGCTGAGTAGTTGGCCGGAGCTTTCCGAGGGCCGGATCCCCGAGAAGGTCACCACCGATGTGATGGGTCAGCAGGTCACCGCCTACCCCGGACTGGTGGACGAGGGCGACAGCGTGCGCTTGACGGTGTTCCGCAGTGCCAGCGAACGCGATGCGGCGCACCGCGGCGGGGTCATCCGGCTGCTGATGTTGCATCTGCCGTCCACGCAAAAGTTCGTGCTCGAACACCTGAGCAACACCGAACGTTTGGCCTTCAGCCAGAACCCGCACGGCTCGGTCGACTCGCTGATCGCCGACTGCACGCTGGCGGCGGTGGACCGGCTGGTGCCGGCCGACCTGCCCATGGACCGTACGGCCTTCGAGGCGCTCTTCGAGTCGGTGCGCGCCGAACAGATCGACACGGTCTTTTCGATCACCGCGGTGGTGGCGAAGATTTTCGCCATTTCCACCCGGATTGCCAAGCAGCTGAAGTCCGGTGCCTCGCTGGCCATGTTCCAAGCGGTGAACGATATCCGTTCGCAGCTCGAGCAGCTGATCTATCCCGGGTTTATCGCCGCCACCGGTGCCGGGCATCTGGTGCGCGTGCCGGTGTATCTGCAAGCCATTGAGGTGCGCTTGCAAAAGCTCGCCGGCGGGGCGGTGACCCGCGACGGGCAGGGTCTGGCGATCATCCAGCGGCTTGAGGATGAGTACGACGCGGCCCTGGAGCGGGTACCCTCCGGCACGCGCACACCGGCGGCACTGGCCGAGGTGAAGTGGATGCTCGAGGAGATGCGCATCTCGCTCTTTGCCCAGGAGCTGGGCACCGCGTATTCGGTGAGCGAGAAGCGCATCCGCAAGGCCATTAAGGACGGGCTGGCCGAGCTCTAGTCCTCGGGAACGTGCTCACCGGCCCCGGCCGCACGCAATGCCGCGCGCAAACGCTGCGCGCTGCGTTCCATGCGCTCGGGGTCCGGGTTCGTATCGGCGTTGGCAAGATCGAAATCGGCCAGCGAGTTCGTCGGCCAGACGTGCACGTGCAGGTGCGGGACCTCGAAACCGGCGACCATCAGCCCGGCGCGGGCCGAGCCGAAGGCCTCTTTCTGCGCCCGACCGATGATGGCCGAAACCTTCATCAGGTGGGCCAGCAATTCGTCATCGGCGTCGGTGAATTCGTTGATCTCCGCGCGCGGCACCACCAAGGTGTGTCCGTCGGACAGCGGCCCGATGGATAGGAAGGCCACACAGGTCTCATCGCGCCAAATGAAGCGACCGGGGATCTCACCGTCGATAATTTTCGTGAACAGCGTGCTCATAAGGACCTTTCTGTGGTTCGTCGACCGCGGCGAGGCGGCGAGTTCGATCCTACCGCCGGTCGCGGTGCTTTTCGTCGCTGGTCACCACCGGCGCCTGCGGGTAGGAGACGTACTGCGAGTAGCTGCCCGGGTAGAGCGCCAGGGGTAGCCCGGCTAGTTCGGCGGCCAGCACCTGGTGAGCGGCGGTAACCCCCGAACCACAGTAGGCCGCCGCGCCGGGCTGCTCCGATCCGGCCTGCGGCACCCCGAGCCTGCCAAAGGCCTCGCGCAGCTCGCTGCTGGAACGAAAGTGCGCCTCGGAGTTGAGGTTATCGGTGGTGGGCCGGTTCAGCGCGCCGGGAATATGCCCGGCCACCGGGTCGACCGGCTCCTCAATGCCGAGGTAGCGGGCCGTGGCCCGCGAGTCGATCAGCACCCCGGAGTACCCCTCGAGTTGCTCGTGCTCCAGCACCGGCATGGCACCCCAGGAGAGGTTGACCTGCCCCGGGGTGGGTTCGACCGGTCCGAGCTCCAGCGGGCCCTTGAGCTGCCGCCACGCCTCCAGCCCACCGTCGAGCACCCGCACCGAGGTGAACCCGGCGTGCCGCAGCAGCCACCAACAACGGGCGGCGGCCAGCGCCCCGGCGTCGTCGTACACCACCACCTGCGCGTCGTCCTCAATCCCCCAGCGGCGGGCGGCGGCCTGGAAATCCTCGGGGTCCGGCAGCGGGTGGCGGCCGGTGTGCTCCCCGGTGCGGCCCGACAGTTCGCGTTCAAGGTCGACGAAGACTGCTCCGGGCAGGTGCCCGGCCAGGTACTGTTCGACGTTGTCGGTGCGTCCCAGCACCCAGCGCACATCCAGCAACACCAGATTGGGGGTGGGGGCGTTCACTAGCTGCAGTAGCTCTGCGGCGCTGATCAGTGGGTTGCTCATCTCAGGTCCTCAATCGTGTAGCTGACGCCGGGGGTGAGCCGGCGGTAGGTTCGTTCGTGGGCCGTGGCGACCGCGCCGATTTGGCGGTCGAAAAGTTCCAGGCCGCGCTCGTTGAGCAGCCCGTCGTGAATTGGCACCCAGGTTTTCGCGCCGGTGGCCACCGCGAAGTCCACCGCCTCGGCCATTTTGGCCCATGGGGCCATCACCGGCAGCAGCAGCACCTGCGGGTTGAGCCCCACCGGAACCTGGTAGCTGTCCCCGGGGTGGAACACCTCCCCCTGCCCCAGCGCGTAGCCCAGGTTGGCCACCAGCTCGATGCTGTGGTGAATGGTCGCGTGGGTGCCGCCCAGGGCGCGCACCTGGATGCCTCCGGCGGTGAAGTCGGCGCCCGCAGCGACGGCTCGCACCTGGGAGCGCGAGGCCGGTGGGAGCTGCTCGCGCAGGCCCAGTGCAACTACCTGCGGGGCGAACACCTCCAGCGTGGGATTGTCCAGCACCGCTTCGAGCACCGACGCGCTGTGCACATGGTCCGGATGCTGGTGCGTGATCAGCACCGCGTCGACACCGTCGAACACGGTGCCGGGCGGATCGTCACTGGTCAGCTGGCTAAAGGATCCCGGGTCCAGAAGGATCGCGCCATCCACCGTCGTAACGGTGATGCAGGAGTGTCCGTGGCTTGTGATGCGCATGACACTAGCGTAGGCTCGCGGCACGCGGTGTGCTAGTCAACGCACCTAAGCGGCGTCGGATTGGCTAAAATTGAGGGGCACGGGCCACAGCCGGCGCGGGCGAGCAACAGCGAAGGATGAAGCAGCAGTGAAGGCGCAGAGCGAAACCCGCATGACCAAGCAGCGGCTGGCCGTGGCCGAGGCCCTGGCGGAGGTCGACGACTTCGCCACCGCGCAGCAATTGCACCGCTGGTTGCAGGACGCCGAACGGAAGGTGTCGCTGGCCACCGTGTACCGGCTACTGCAGTCGATGGCCGACGACGGGCTGGTCGACGTGTTGCGCTCGGGCGACGGGGAGGCACGTTTCCGCCGTTGCGAAACCGAACGGCACCACCACCATCTGGTCTGCCGCCGATGCTCGAAGACCGTGGAGGTGCTGGCCCCCGCGGTGGAGCGCTGGGCCGCCCGCGTGGCCGAGGAACACGACTTCAGCGACCCCGAGCACACCGTGGAGATCTACGGACTCTGCGCCAGCTGCCGCGAGGAGCTGGCCCAGTAACTCACCGGGCGGTCCCCCTACCTATGGCCTAAACCTGGTGGCGCTGCACCGAACGCAGCTTTTCCACCACGCGGCAGACCAGGTAGATCACGAAGGAAATCGTCGTGACATAGGGGCTGATGGGCAGCGAACCGGCCAAGGCCAGCAGAATACCGCCCAGCACGGCGCAGAGCGCGAAAACCACCGACAGCACCACGGTGCTCAGCGGCGTGCGCCCCACACGCAGCGCGGCCGCCGCCGGGGTGATCAGCAGCGCCAACACCAGCAGCGCGCCTACCACCTGGATCGCCATCGCCACGGCCAGGGCGAGTACCACCATGAAGGCGATGGACAGCCCGCCGGTGCGCACACCGCGGGCGCGGGCCACCACCGGGTCCACCGAGGCGAACATCAGCGGACGCCACATCAGCACCAGGGCGCCAAGCACCAGCACGCTCAAGAAGAGCATGGCGCCGAGCTGGGTGTCGTCCACCGCCACAATCTGCCCGGTGAGCAGGCCGAACTTATTGGCGCTGCGCCCCTGATAGAGCGCCAGGAACAAGATGCCCAGCCCGAGCCCGAAGGGCATGAGCACGCCGGTGATGGAGTTCCGATCGCGCGCCCGGGTGCCCAGCACCCCGAGCACCAGCGCGGCCACCAGCGAACCGATCACCGAGCCGGTGACGACGTCGGCGCCGATCAGCAGCGCAAAGGCGGCCCCGGCAAAGGACAGCTCGGCAATTCCGTGCACCGCGAAGGCCATATCGCGCATCATCACGAAGATGCCGATCACGCCGCCAACCAGGCCCAGCGCGGCCCCGGCGATCAGCGAGTTGGTGACCAGCGGTAGCAGCTCGGCATAATTTTCGAAGCTCATCGCCCCTCCTGCTCCGCGCGGTTCGCGCCGTGATGGTGTGTATGTGGGCCGCAGTCATCCAGCGAGGGCTGTCCGGCGACGACGATGATTTGCCCGTCGACGCGCATCACCTTCACCGGTGCCTGGTAGAGCTCGCTGAGCACCTCGGAGCGCATCACTTCGTCGACGGTTCCGAGGTGGAAGCGGCCTCCGGCGAGGTAGAGGACGCGGTCGACGAAGGGCAGGATCGGGTTGATTTCGTGGGTGACGAAGATGACCGCCGCCTGCCGGTCCGCGGCCTGGCGGTGGATCACCTGGCTGATGGCCTGCTGGTGGTGCAGATCCAGGCTCAGCAGCGGCTCGTCGCAGAGCAGCACCTTCGGCTCGCCGGCTAGGGCCTGGGCGGCGCGCAGGCGTTGCTGCTCTCCGCCGGAAAGCTCGGACACCACACGGTCGGCGTAGCCGGTGGCGCCGACCAGCTCAAGTAGTTCGGCCACGCGGGTGCGGATCGCGCGGCGGCTGAGCCGCACCCCCCATCGCGTGCCGTCGACGCCAAGTGCCACCAGGTCTCGGGCCCTGAGCGGCACGTTGTCGCCGAAGGGGCGCTGCTGCGGGATGAGTCCGACGAGGTCGGAGCCGCGGCGCACCGGCTCGCCGGCAATGTGCACGGAGCCGGAGTTCAGCGTGGTGGTACCGAGCATCGTGTTGATGAAGCTGGTTTTGCCCGACCCGTTGGGGCCTAGCACGGCGATGAATTCGCCGGGGCGTACCTGCAAGTTCAGCTCATCCCACAAGACGCGGTCGCCGAAGGCCAGGCGCGCGTCGTTAAAGGACACGATGGGTGTGCTGTTCATATGTGGTTCCCCAACTCAAGTTGGTCCGCCTGCACCGATCAGGGTTGGCGGGCCGTACAAAGGCTTAGGCACCGGCCGCCGGCGCCGCGAGTGGCGTCATCGGCGAGCAGGGGTGCGGCTAAAAGTCTAGCGCAAATGAGATTCGTTCGCATTACACGACGCGACGGCCCGACGCCCACTAAGGGTGGACGACGGGCCGTCGCCTAGCGGTAACCGTTAGCGCTCTTGGCGCGGGGCGTGGCGCTTCTTGGTAGTGTCGCTGATCTCGCCGACGAGCACCTCGATCACGTCCTCCAGGAAGAGCACGCCGATGGTGGCGCCGGATTCGTCGACCACCGCCGAGAGGTGGTTGCCGCCGCTACGCATACTCTGCAGCGCCTGCTCGATCTCCTCATCGGCCCCCACCCGGCCTAGGGCGCGGGTGGGCACGTCAAGCATCGGCTCGGTGGCGTGCGCGTCGTCGACCAACATGACATCTTTCACATGCCAGTAGCCCACCGGAATCTCCTGCTCGGTGACCAGCAGCCGCGAGAAGCCGGTTTTGGACACCTTCTTCTCAAAGTCGCGGGCCGTGCACTGGCCGCGCTCGAGGGTGAACAGGTCATCCAGCGGCACCATCGCGGTGCGGGCGGTGACACTGGAGAACTCCAGCGCCATGCGCAGCCGCGAGGCGTGCTCGTCCTCCAAGGTGCCTTCCTGGCGCGAGGTATCGATAATCGAACGGACCTCGGCGGCGGTGTAGGTCGAGGAGACCTCATCCTGGGCTTGCACGCCAAAGGCCTTGAGCACCAGATTCGCCGAGCCGTTGAGCAGGACGATCAACGGCTTGAGCACCTTGGACAGCCCCACCAGCGGCGCGGCCAGAAGCAGCACGGCCTTATCGGCAACCGACACCGACACGTTCTTCGGGATCATTTCGCCGAAGGTCACGTGCAGGAAGGTCACCAGCACCAGGGCGATGAGGAAGCCTGCGGTGTCCGCCGCCGCGCTGGGCACGCCCGCGGCATGCAGCGGGATGCCGATCAAGTGGTGAATGGCCGGTTCCGAAATATTCAAGATCAGCAGCGAGCACACGGTGATGCCCAGCTGGCAGACCGCCAGCATCCCCGAGACATGCTCCATCGCATACAAGGCAACCTTTGCCCGGCTATTGCCCTCGTCGGCCAACGGCTCAATCTGCGAACGTCGGGCACTCATCACCGCGAATTCGCCGGCGACAAAGAAGGCGTTGCCCGCCAACAGCACTACGAGCCAAATCAATCCCATGACGTCGCTCATGCCGACTCCCCCTCACTCGACGAGCTGGCGTCGTCCTCGGCCGCGGCGTCATCCGGCGACGGGGCCGGGGTGAAGCGCACCCAGGCCACGCGTCGACCATCGAGCTCGGTGACGGCGAACCGTCCGGACTCGGCGATGACCTCATCCCCCAGCTCGGCAACGCGGCCCAGTTCGGCCAGCATGTAACCGCCGACGGTGTCGTAGGCCGCATCATCGGCGATCACTTCGTCGTCGAGCAGCTCGTTGACCTCATCGGGGCGGAACATTCCGGGCAGCAGCCAGGAACCACCGGGCTCATGCACGGCCAGCTCCTCGTCCTCGTCGTGTTCGTCGGATACCTCCCCGACGATCTCTTCGACAAGGTCCTCGAGGGTGACCAGGCCGGCCGTTCCCCCGTATTCATCCATCACGATGGCCAGCTGATATTCGGCCTCGCGCAACTGTTCGAGCAAGACGTCCAGGTGGATGGTCTCCGGCACGTAGAGCGGATCCTTGGCGAATTCGCCGACCTGCAGCGCCCCGCGGCGTTCACGGGGCACCGAGACGATGTTTTTCACATGGCAGACGCCCTGGATTTCGTCGGTGGAGCCCTCGGTGACCGGGAAGCGCGAGAAACCGGTTTCGGCGCTCATCGCAATCAGTTCCGACAGCGCAGCCTGCGAGTCAATGGTGCTCAGCGAGGTACGCGGGGTCATCACGTCCGCGGCGGTCCGCTCGGAAAATTCGATGGTGGACTCCACAAAGCGTGCGGTCTGCAGGTCCAAGGTGCCCAGCTCGGCCGAACGGCGCACCAGCGAGGCAAGCTCCTGGGCGCTACGCGCGGCGGAGATTTCCTCCTTGGCCTCCAGGCCGAAGAAGCGGTGCAGCACCGCGTTGGAGAAGCCGTTGAGCAGGGCGATGGCCGGCTTGAATACGGCGGTAAACACCAGCTGCGGACGCGCCAAGGCCCGGCCGACGGCCATTGACTTGGCGATGGATAGGTTCTTGGGAACCAGCTCGCCGATCAGCATGGAGAGCAGTGTGGCCAAAACCATCGAAACCACCAGCGACAGGGCCGTCGAGGAGGCCTCACCGAGGTTCACCGCCGTCAGCAGCGGCGAGAGCAGCGAACTCAACGCCGGTTCCAACACGTAACCGGTGAGCAATGTGGTCAAGGTAATGCCCAGCTGGCAGGAGGACAGCTGGGTGGAAAGCGTGCCTAGGCACTGAAGCAGCGGTTTGGCGCCGTTATCGCCGGCATCCACCGCTTGCTGGACCGTCGCCTTATCGAGGGCGACCAATGAGAATTCGACGGCAACGAAGAAACCGGTGCCCAGAATGAGTAAGAATCCAAAAAGGAGAAATAACCAGTCCATCGGCGTCTAGTACCGCCGCCAATGCTGGGAAAGATCAGAAGGTGTTGCGCGCCAAGGGCAACTGGAAGGCTCCAATCCGGCGGAGGCAGACACCGCGGAACGCTGGGTTATGCCGGCACTGCGCTCGATGGCGTCGGGCCGGTTGGCAGAATGAATTTTCATAGTGCGCCCCAGTCTAACCAATGGGCCACCTAAGTGCACCACCGCGGCGGTGGTCGGAAGGTGAATTTTCGGGTTGCGGTGAACGGCCGGATTTCAGCGACGGACGGGGCCCGATGATGAGAATAGTGAGTTTGCCGACGCGTCGTGGCAAAGTTTCCCCGAATGTCACTAGACTAGGGCGCAGGTCTAGAAATCTTGTGCTCAACGGCGGCCCTGTGCAACGTCCTGCCGGCCACCGAAGGCTCAAGCTAGAACACAGCAGAAATCAGGGAAGAGGCGTTGCACGTGCCAGAGCAAGCACACCACCGGCTGACCGAAGAGTTCGGTGGAAACGAGTGGCTAGTAGACGAGTTGTACCAGCAGTACCTCGTCGACAAGAACTCGGTCGATAAGAAATGGTGGGACATTTTCGAGTCCCTCAACTCCAACAACCAAACCCCGGCCTCCGCCGGCGCTCACGCCGCACCGGCTCCAGCAGCCAGCGCACCGACTGCGTCGCAGCCGAAGGTCGAAGGTGCCCCGCGGGCCGCCGCGGAGGCCAAGCCGGCCACCGCACCGACCCCCACCGCCCCAGCCCCAACCCCAGCCGCCGCCAAGTCCGAGGCGCCGGCCGCGAAGGAAGAGCCGACGCCTAAGACGGCCCCGATCCCGGCGCAGGCCCCGAAGGCCGTACCGTCGAACACCCAGTTTGGTGAGGAGAAGCGCACCGTACTGCGCGGGCCGATGAAGGCCATCGCCACCAACATGGACGCGAGCCTCACCGTCCCGACCGCCACCACCGTGCGTGCGGTTCCGGCGAAGCTGATGATCGACAACCGCGTCGTCATTAATAACCACCTCAAGCGCGCTCGAGGCGGCAAGATCTCCTTCACCCACCTGATCGGCTTTGCCGTGGTGCGTGCACTGAAGCAGTTCCCCTCGATGAACGTGACCTACGACGTGGTCGACGGCAAGCCCACCGCGGTCCAGCCGGCGCACGTGAACTTCGGTATCGCCATCGATATGCCGAAGCCCGACGGCAGCCGCATGCTCGCGGTGCCGAATGTGAAGGCCGCCGAAACGCTGAGCTTCAACGAGTTCTGGACGACCTACGAGGACCTAATCAGTCGGGCCCGTAAGAATAAGCTCACCGCCGACGACTACGCCGGCACCACCGTCTCGCTGACCAACCCCGGCGGCATCGGCACCGTGCACTCGGTTCCGCGTCTGTCCAAGGGCCAGGCCGCCATCATCGGCGTCGGCGCGCTGGAATACCCGGCCGAATACCGTGGCGCCGCGGAGTCCACCGTCGCCCGTTTGGGCGTGGGCAAGCACATCACGCTGACCTCCACCTACGACCACCGCGTCATTCAGGGCGCCGGTTCCGGTGAGTTCCTCAAGCTCGTCGAATCGCTGCTGCTGGGCGAGCAGGGCTTCTACGACGAGATTTTCGAGCAGCTTCGTATCCCGTACGAGCCGGTGCGTTGGGCCGTGGACAACCAGGTCGACATCGACCTGCAGATCAACAAGGTTGCCCGCATCCAGCAGCTGATCCACTCCTACCGGGTCCGCGGTCACCTGATGGCCGACACCAACCCGCTCGAGTACGTCATGCGCCGGCACCCGGACCTGGACGTGCAGACCTACGGCTTGACCCTGTGGGATCTGGACCGCGAATGGGTCACCGGCGGACTGGGCGGCAAGGACCGGATGTTGCTGCGCGACATCCTCGGTGTGCTGCGCGACGCGTACTGCCGCACCACCGGCCTGGAGTACATGCACCTGCAGGAGCCGGCCGAACGCGAGTGGTTCCAGAGCCAGTTGGAGACCGGTTACGCCAAGCCCTCGCGCGACGAGCAGCTGCGTATCCTTTCCAAGCTCAACGCCGCGGAGGCCTTCGAGGCCTTCCTGCAGACCAAGTTCGTCGGACAGAAGCGCTTCAGCCTCGAGGGCGGCGAGTCGCTGATCCCGTTGCTGGATGCGATCATTTCCGACGCCGCCGACGATCACCTCGACGAGGTAGCCATCGGCATGGCGCACCGCGGTCGTCTCAACGCGCTGACCAACATTGCCGGCAAGACCTATGCTCAGGTCTTCCGCGAGTTCGAGGGCACCGCGACCCCGGGCTCCGTGCAGGGTTCGGGCGATGTGAAGTACCACCTGGGCACCGAGGGTTCCTACACCTCGGATGCCGGGAACCAGACCAAGGTGTACCTGGCCGCCAACCCCTCGCACCTCGAGGCCGTTGACCCGGTACTTGAAGGCATTGTGCGCGCCAAGGAAGACCGCAACGGCGTGAAGAACTCCGTGCTGCCGATCCTGGTGCACGGCGACGCCGCCTTCGCCGGCCAGGGCGTGGTGGCCGAGGTGCTGGCCATGAGCCAGCTGCCCGGCTACAAGACCGGCGGTACCGTGCATGTGATTGTGAACAACCAGATCGGCTTCACCACCGCACCGAGCTCCTCGCGCTCCAGCGAATACGCCACCGACGTGGCCCGCACCGTGCAGGCACCGATCTTCCACGTCAACGGGGATGACCCGGAGGCCGTGGTGCGCGCCGGCCAGATGGCCTTCGCCTACCGCCAGAAGTTCGGCAAGGACGTCGTCATCGACCTGGTCTGCTACCGCCGCCGCGGACACAACGAGGGCGATGACCCGTCGATGACCCAGCCGATCATGTACAACCTGATCGAGGCCAAGCGTTCGACGCGTAAGCTCTACACCGAAGCGCTGGTCGGTCGTGGTGATATCACCCAGGACGAGGCCGATAACGCGCTGGCCGAATACAAGGCCAACCTGGAGCGCATCTTCGCCGAAACCCATGCGGCGCAGACCTCGCCGATTCCGATCATCACCCCGGGGTCGACCATCAACGACCTGGAGAAGCCATTCGCTCAGGCCGCCGACGAACGCACCGTGGATGGGGCCCGTCCAAGCGCGATCAGCGCCGAGACCCTGGCCCACATCGGCAAGGCGCACCTGGCGGTGCCCGAGGGCTTCACCATGCACACCAAGCTCAAATCGTTGCTGGAGCGTCGCGAAAAGATGAGCCGCGAGGGCGGCATCGACTGGGGCTTCGCCGAGCTGCTGGCCCTGGGTTCGCTGTCCATGGAGGGTGTGCCGGTGCGTCTGGCCGGCCAGGACTCGCGCCGTGGCACCTTCGTGCAGCGCCACTCGGTGTTCCACGACCGGATCACCGACGACGAGTGGTACCCGCTGCGTCACCTCAGCGAGGACCAGGCTCCGATCTGGATCTACGATTCGCTGCTGAGCGAATACGCCGCACTGGGCTTCGAGTACGGCTACTCGGTGGAGCGTCCGGATGCGCTGGTGATGTGGGAAGCCCAGTTCGGTGACTTCGTCAACGGCGCGCAGACCATCATCGACGAGTTCATCTCCTCGGCCGAGCAGAAGTGGTCGCAGTCCTCCTCGCTGGTCATGCTGTTGCCGCACGGCTACGAGGGCCAGGGGCCGGATCACTCCTCGGCACGCATCGAGCGTTTCCTGCAGTTGTGCGCCGAGAACAACATGATCGTCGCCCAGCCTTCCACCGGTGCAAACCACTTCCACCTGCTGCGTCGTCAGGCCTACGCTCGTCCGCGCAAGCCGCTGATCGTGTTCACCCCGAAGCAGCTGCTGCGTCTGAAGGCGGCCGCGAACTCGGTGGAGGACTTCACCACCGGTGGCTTCCAGGAGATCATCCCGGACAACACGGTGAGCAACGCCGCGGCAGTGGACAAGGTGCTGCTGGTCTCCGGTCGCCTCTACTACGATCTGGCCGCGGCACGCGCCAAGGCCGAGGACGAGAAGACCGCGATCATCCGCGTCGAGCAGCTCTACCCGGCACCGCTCGAGCAGCTCACCGCGGAACTGGCCAAGTACCCGAACGCGCAGGTCACCTGGGTGCAGGACGAGCCGGCGAACCAGGGGCCGTGGCCGTTCATCGGGCTGTACATCGCCCCGCAGCTGGAGCAGAAGATCAACGTGGTCTCCCGCCCGGCATCGGCGGCCACCAGCGCCGGTACGGCCAAGCGTCACGAGGCCGAAGCCGCCGTGCTGATTCAGCAGGCCTTCGCCCGCTAAGCCGCCAGGCGTCGTCGGAAGTGCCCGACGACGCCAAACGCCACCAACGGTCGGCGACGAGGGATGCGCTCCCCCGTCGTCGGCCGTTGGCCGTTAATCCGCCGTTGCGACGCGCTGTTCTGGCCGCCCGCCTCCCCGGTCACAAGGCCTCACACTGCTAGAGTTGAACTTCGTAAGACCCGCCGACGAAAGGCTGCCCGTTGGAGCTACGCACCATCCGCATCACCGCTCTCGGCGACGAGTTACTGGCCGGACACGGTGACCCACGGGCTCTGGGCTGGTTTGGACGGGTTATGGCCCGCACCCAGGACCCGGCACTGCGCTTGCAGTCCTTCGTGTTGGCGGCCCCCGGTGAGGGTAGCGAAGCCCTCGCCGAACGCTGGCTTGGCGAAGCCAACCGTCGCTTTGGTGACCTGGTGGAAAACCGTCTAGTCATTGCCCTCTCGGACCGTGATGTCGATCTCGAGGTTTCAACCGCGCGCAGCCGCCTGAACCTAGCCAATATTCTGGATTCGGCCTCACAGATGAACATCAAGGCGCTGCTGGTCGGACCGGCCCCCGGACTGGACGAGGCACGCAATGAGCGGGTGGCCGAACTCAACCGGGTGTTTGCCGATGTGGCCATGCGACGCAACCACCACTACGTCGACACCTTCACCCCACTGCGTCAGCATGCGCAATGGCGCAGTGACCTCTCCTCCAACGGCGGACTGCCGGGGCAGGCCGGCTACGGGCTGATGGCCTGGCTCGTGCTGCACCGCGGCTGGTATTCCTGGTTGGGGCTCCCCGAGCCAAGCGCCGGCTAACCCCGACGCGGACTCGTCGTCCTTCGACGCCCAGCGGGCCCGCCGAGCTGAGCGCCACGTGCGCCGGGAGGGCGCCGCGCGTTAGGAGATTGGCGGCCAAATGTGAAAGACTATCCTTCGGCCCGAATGCACTCGTGGACGTGCACGGGATCTCGTAAGAATCCGCAAAGGAGTCACCATGTCGAAGCGCGCACGCAAGCGTCGCGATCGCAAGCGTGGCGGTGCCAACCACGGCAAGCGCCCTAACGCCTAAGCGACGCATAGGCAAACCCCGCAGCACCCGGAGATTGACCGGGAGCGGCGGGGTTTCACTTTATTAAAATGTGCTGGGTCCTTAGTGGCCGGACTCCACGCGGATCTGCGAAATACGGGTGATGATATTCGCCTTGAGCTGCTCCGGGGCGACCTCCTGGCAGCTGCGGCGCACCACCGAACGGATGATGCATTCCAGATCGTACTGCTCGGTGCACTCGCTGCAATGCTCAAGGTGAGCGCGCACCTCCTTCAGATCCTCAAGGGTCAACGCACCGTCCAAATACTCGTAGATGCGCACGATGCGCGAATCGGCGCAATCTCCCAATGAATGGCAATCCATAATTACTTCTCCGCTCCCTTCGCCGTCGCACGTGGCCGTGCGGCGCCCATGCCGCGATCGGCTGCGTAATCCGACAGCAGTTCCCTCAAATTCTTGCGACCGCGGTGCAGGCGCGACATCACCGTGCCGATCGGCACCCCAAGAATCTCCGACGCTTCCTTGTAGCTGAAGCCCTCGACGTCGACGAAGTACACCGCTAGGCGGAAGTCCTCGCCGATGGACTGCAGCGCGGCCTTCACATCGGAATCCGGCAGGTGGTCCAGGGCCTCGGCCTCGGCCGAACGCAGCCCCGTCGAGCTATGCTCCATGGAGGCGGCCATCTGCCAGTCCTCGACCGTGTCGGTGGAGGTGCGCAGCGGTTCACGCTGCCGCTTGCGGTAGAGGTTGATATAGGTGTTGGTCAGGATGCGGTACAGCCAAGCCTTCAGGTTCGTCCCGGGCTTGTACTGGTGGAAGGCGGAGTAGGCCTTGGTGTAGGCCTCCTGAACCAGGTCCTCGGCGTCGGCCGGATTGCGCGCCATGCGCAGGGCAGCCGAGTAGAGCTGGTCGACATACTCCAAGGCGTCCCGCTCAAAGCGCTCGCGGCGCTGGGCCTCGGATTCCTCCGTGGGCCGCGAAGCGTCGGCTTCGTTCGTGTTATCAGTCATCACGAATGAGTCTACGCGCCCTTCGGGGCGGCGAGAAGGAGCCTGCGCGGCACCTCGGTGCGCGGCGGAGGCCGTGGTGGTCTGCTGCATCGTCGTCACATAGTGTGCAACCGCGCGGTGCGGGCCGTTATTCCCCGGCACGCCTCGGCTAGGATTAATACACAGGTAGAGTCCGCCCTAAACCTCGAGGATGTGCGATTTCAAGCGTGAGCACCACGAACGAGCAGCAGAACTACTGGCCCGCCCCACTGGCGGCCGGTCCACTGAACGCAACGGTTACCGTCCCCGCTTCCAAGTCATTAAGTAACCGCTATCTGTTGCTCGCCGCACTGGCCACCGGGCCCAGCACCATCCACAACCTGCTGATCAGCCGCGACACCGAGCTGATGCTGCAGGCCCTCGCCGCCTTCGGGGTGCAGATCGAGCGCGAGGAACGCGCCGACGGGTCCACCACCGTGCGCGTGCAGCCACCGCAGCGGCTCACCACGCACGAGGTGCACGTCGACTGCGGGTTGGCCGGGACGGTGATGCGCTTCGTGCCCGCGCTGGCCGCGGCCGCCGGCGCACAGGCCCATTTCGACGGGGATCCGGCCGCACGCGTGCGTCCCATGGCTCCGGTGCTCGACGCGCTGGCCGGGCTCGGTGCCCGCTTCGACTTCGGCGGGGAGCCGGGCAAGCTGCCCTTCAGCATCGACGCGCGTGCGGTGCGCGGCGGGCAGCCGATCGCCGTCGACGGGTCGGCCTCCTCGCAGTTCGTCTCCGCCCTGCTGCTGGTGGGACACGCCCTCCCCGGCGGGCTGCAGCTCAAGGCCGCCGACGGTCCGCTGGCCAGCGGTGACCACATCGCAATGACCGTGCAGACGCTGCGTGAGCTCGAGGTGCAGGTGAACGTCGACGCGGATGGACGCGGCTGGCAGATCGCCGAACAGCCCATGTCCGGCTTCGAGGTCACCGTGGAACCCGACCTGTCCAACGCCGGCCCCTTCTTGGCTGCCGCTCTGGTGGCCGGCGGCACCGTGCGCATCCCCTTCTGGCCGAAGGAAACCACCCAGGTCGGCGGCAAATGGGTGCAGATTCTCGGCGATATGGGCGCGCGCATCGAATTGGATGACGCCTCGGTGCTGCACGTGCATGGCGGAGACGAGATCCGCGGTATCGACTACGCCGATGCCTCGGAGCTCGCCCCCACGCTGGCGGCGCTGTGCGCACTAGCGAACTCCCCCAGCGAACTGACCGGCATCGGGCACCTGCGCGGGCATGAAACCGACCGGCTGGCGGCGCTGGAAACCGAATTGCGTCGCGTCGGCGCCGACGTCGAACAAACCGACACCGGCCTGCGCATCGTCCCCGGTCCGCGCCGCGCCGCCGACCTGCTCAGCTACGAGGATCACCGGATGGCCACCGCCGGAGCCATCCTAGGGCTGGCGATCGACGGGGTGCGCGTGCAGAATATCGGCACCACCGCGAAAACCATGCCGGACTTCCCCCAGCTCTGGCAGGATATGGTCGCCACCGGCCAGGCGGGGCGCGGCTAATGCGGTATTCGCAGTGGGATGAGTCGGCCGCCAAGGTCCGCCCCAATAAGCGTGGTTCCCGGCCGCGCACCAAGGAGCGCCCCAGCTACGAGGACGCCGAGATCGGGCGGGTGATCACGGTGGACCGGGGGCGCTACACCGCGATTCTCGACGAGGACACCCCGCAGGAGCGCATCGTCATCGCCGCCCGCGCCCGCGAACTGCGCCGCCAGGCCGTCGTCCCGGGTGACCGGGTGGCCCTGGTCGGTGACACCAGCGGCACCCCGGATACTCTGGCGCGGCTGGTACGCGTCGAGGAACGCAGCACGGTGCTGCGCCGCAGCGCCGATGACACCGACGCGACCGCCCGCGTGGTGGTGGCCAATGTCGACGTACTGGTGATTGTGGTGGCGGCGGCCAACCCGCAGCCGCGCACGGGTTTCGTCGACCGCGCACTGGTGGCGGCCTACGATGCAGGGATTCAGCCGGTGCTCTGCGTGACCAAGGCCGACGTGTGCGACCCGGCGCCGTTCCTCGCCCACTATGAGGGGCTGAATCTGCCGGTGGTTATTTCGCGGACCACCAGCGCCGAGGCCTCCGGTGTGGATGCCCGTGGCGCCGACGGCTCCAGCGCCCGGCTCGACGCCAGCGCGCTGGACTCGCTGCACGAGCTGCTGGCCGGGCGGGTCTCGGTGGTGCTCGGACACTCCGGCGTCGGCAAATCGACCCTGGTCAACGCGTTGACCGGCGCGGACCGTGCCACCGGGCACGTCAATGCGGTCACCGGCCGCGGCCGGCATACCTCCTCGAACGCCCTGGCCCTGAAGCTGGGCGGCACCCCGGGATCGTGGTTGATCGACACCCCCGGCATCCGTTCCTTCGGCCTGGGACTGGTGGACCCGGATAATATCCTGCAGGCCTTCGAAGATCTGGCCGAGGTCGCCGTGCAGTGCCCGCGCGGCTGCACCCACCTGGCCAGCGCTCCGGGCTGCGCGCTGAGCGACTGGGTCACCACCGAGCAGGCACCGGCGAATGCTGCCTCCCGGCTGGAGTCCTACCGCCGCCTGGTCACCACCGAAGAAACCACCAACGAGAAGGAGCTGGGCGCCCTTTAGCCGCCCACAAGGAGCGAATCTGATGGTCTCACCGAGCCTACGCGACGACCTGGAGCTGGCCCTGCGCATGGCCGACGTCGTCGACGCCTTCACCTTGGAGCGTTTCGGCGCCAATGATCTGAAGGTGGATACCAAACCGGATATGACCCCGGTCTCCGATGCAGACCGTGGTGCCGAACGCCTCATTTTGGACCTGCTGCAGGCCGAGCGGCCCGAGGATTCGGTGCTCGGCGAGGAGTTCGGGGTGCACGGAAGTTCCGCACGCCGCTGGGTGATCGACCCGATCGATGGGACCAAGAACTTTGTCCGCCGGGTTCCGGTGTGGGCCACGCTGATTTCGCTGATGGTCGACGACGAGCCGGTGCTCGGTGTCGTCTCGGCGCCGGCGCTGGCCCGACGTTGGTACGCCGCCAGCGGTGAGGGTGCCTGGGTGCGTGAGCCCGGCACGGACGACACACGCCGACTGTCGGTTTCCCAGGTGGGTTCGCTGTCCGACGCCTCGCTGTCCTATGCCTCGCTGGATGGTTGGCAGCAGGTCGATAAATTGCCGAACCTGTTGGAGCTGCTTTCCGCCGCTTGGCGCACCCGCGCCTATGGCGACTTCCTGTCCTACATGTTCGTGGCCGAAGGGGCCGTCGATGCGGCCTTCGAACCGGAGCTGGAGCTCTACGATATGGCGGCCCTGGTCCCCATCGTGCGCGAAGCCGGCGGCCGCTTCACCAGCATCGAAGGCCTCGAGGGCTGTGCCGGTGGCAATGCGTTGGCCAGCAACGGCCTGCTCCACGAGCAGATCCTTCCCTTCATCTCCACCCGCTAACCCATCATGCCTAGCCCCCGCGCCTCCGACCCGCGCCGCCTGACCAGTAGCGAAGAGGACTACCTCAAGGCGCTCTACCTGCTCACCGAATGGGACGACGAGGCGGTCCGCACCGGTACCTTGGCCATCCAGTTGGGCCTCACCCCGGCCTCGGCCACCTCAATGGTGCAGAAACTCGCGGCCAAAGGCCTCGTGGACTACGTGCCGCGCGGGGATATCAAGCTCAGCGAGGCCGGCCACCGGCAGGCGTTGCGGATGGTGCGCCGCCACCGCGTGCTGGAGACCTTCCTGCGCGACGAATTGGGGTACGGCTGGGATGAGGTGCACGACGAGGCCGAGGCGCTGGAGCACACCGTTACGGACCGTTTTATTGATGCGCTGGATCGTCGCCTGGGGTATCCACGCCATGACCCGCACGGCGATGCGATCCCGGAAGCCGATGGAACCTTGGCCGCGCGGCAGGCGGTACGCCTCGATCATTTCTCCGGCACCCAAGCGCGCGTGGCGCGCGTCAGCGACGAAGACCCGGATTTCTTGCGGCGCGCCCAGTCGCTCGGGCTCGTCCCCGGGGCGATCGTCCAGTTGCCGCTACCGCTATCCCTTATTGAGGCCTCATTGGTATGGGTGGTCCCGGTCTCGGCCGGCACCGTCTAGGGTGACGCCGCTGCTTTAGCGCGCTGCCCGACGTCCACGCGGGGCTGAGCGCGGCTTAGTCTCTGCCTCGCTGGGGGTTTCGACAACAGTTGCCGAGCGCTTATCGCGGCGGTGCGGCACCACGTAGCCGCGGGTCGCCAGCACCAGCAGCGCGCTTAACCCGGTGAGTACCAGCATGATGATCGCCCAGATCTGGTTCTGGTTAACGAAGTAGTGATCGACGCTGAGCCACAGCACGTAGGCTCCGACCAGATAGATCAGGTGCATCAGAATAATGCGGGTGCGCAGGCGCAAGCGTACGACGGCCTTTGGAGAGATCAGCAGCCCCCAGATCACAAGCAGTGGGACGACGACCACGATCGCGGAAACCAGCCGTGGCCAAGGGAGAAAGGCCATCGCGGCCATTGCGGCGCCAAAGAGCAACCCCACCTCGAGCAGGAACGCGACCACCGCGTACAGCGCTGATACGGCCGGTGACACTCGCGGGGACGATAGCTCACTCATCGCTTCTGGTTTCGCTCCGTTTTCACTGCTGGTCTAGTTATTCTCGCTTCAGCACCAGTCTATGTGCCCAAGCGCCGACCCGCGAATATGACAGGCCAGATGCACCTCCGGTTCGGCGCCGGAACCGGCGATGGTGACGAACGCAATGCAACACGAAGGTTCGATGCGTGACTGAAGGCGTGCCCTGCTCGTAAGAAATGCGCTCTCTGCAGGATTGATCCACGACGTCCCCTAGCGCCCACCATGTGCATCGAGTCGGCCCGGTCGAAGAACATCATGACTTGCGCCTTAACCACCACATGACGCTAATCCCGTGTTCATGCCCAGCCGGATCAAATCGGTAACGAGCGCACCCCGTCATCCCGTACGGCGCTCGCTAACAGGGAACTCCCCCGCACAGGTTACCTTGAACGAATCGTGCAGGGAGCGCGCCTACCGCGACGTGTTCCTTGTTGCTATTCAGAACTGCGGCCGTCCTACTGCCAGGTACACCCGATTCAAGATCTCCTGTAGAACGCAGAGTTCAGGGGCATTTGTATGCCTGGCGCTCTTGGTCTCGAGTACAACGGCTACGCAGCAACTAACTAGCGCGTCACGTGGTCTGCCAGAGCACGTGACGACGTACCGATATTGTGCCCGACCGGAGCGTGTTGAGGCTTAAGTCCGATTCTGCTCACCTAGAACTGCTCATAGTTGGCAGCGCTCGTCGATACACAAATGTACAGAGGTCTCCGTGTACGTAGGACTTTGCGCACAGGCAAAAAAGTAGCCCCGGAATCTTGCCGATTCCGGGGCTTACTTTTGTGGAGATGGGGAGAATTGAACTCCCGTCCGATGTGGCTTTGCCAGGTCTTCTCCGGGCGCAGTTTGCTGTGGATTTTCTCTGCCCCAGCCATCACGCAAACAAGTGGCTGGTCCGGGCACAGTTGCCTAAATATGTGAACGTCACCGGCAACAAGTGACATCCACAGTGGCTATCTAATCGACGCCAGATTCAGGAGCGATAGCAACTCCTGGCTGACGGACTGTCTGGCTGCTTAGGCAGCGAGAGCGAAGTCAGTGCGCTTAGATTCGGCACTTATTGTTTTGCAAAGGGCGTTAACGAGATAACTTTGCGTCCTCGGCCCGCTTCATCTGTCGCGACTCACACCGTCGAAACCGATCATCCCCGTATTTTGTTGTCATTCCCGACGTATCGGGTACAACCACATCTTTCGATGTAGGTATTTATCATAGCTCATCACAGGTCAAGCGCTCAACGTGAGATGAATCATCGACACCTAACCGCGCCGGTTACGTTCGCGCATTGCTCGCTGAGCTTCACGGTTGTCTTGCTTTTCGCGAAGCGTCTGGCGCTTGTCAAATTCACGCTTACCACGAGCTACGCCGATTTCCAGCTTGGCACGGCCAGACTTGAAATAGAGGCTCAACGGCACGATGGTCAGACCGGCTTCGGAGACCTTGCGCTCAATTTTCATCAGCTCTTGGCGATGTAGCAACAACTTCCGGCGTCGACGAGCCGCATGATTCGTCCACGATCCGTTCAGATACTCCGGAATGTAGCAGTTTTCGATATACAGCTCACCGCGGTAGAACTGCCCGAATCCATCCACCAGCGAGGCCTTGCCCTCACGCAGGGATTTAACTTCGGTGCCGGTAAGCACCATCCCAGCCTCGAAGGTGTCGAGAATTTCAAAGTCGTGGCGGGCCTTGCGGTTAGTCGCAATGGTGCGATCTTCCTGGTTCTTCTTGGCCATTTCTCTCCTAGACTCTTACGTGCCGGATAATGGCACGCAAGCATTAAGTCTAGCCCTAGAGAAGTCCCAATGGGTTAACCGGACTACCGTTGATCACCGTTTCGAAGTGCATGTGGCAACCTGTTGAGTTACCAGTCGTACCGACATAGCCGATGACTTGACCCTGCGAAACGTGTTGACCATTGGAGACGGCAATGCGTGACATGTGGTGATAGTTCGTTGCCAGGGCCTTGCTCTTGACGACACCATGCGAAATGGTGACCTTGTTGCCGGAACTACCACCCCAGCCTGCAAACCATACTTCGCCATCCGCTGCAGCGTGTACTGGTGCACCACATTGGCCGCCGAAGCCCCAGTCAACGCCGGCGTGAACATATCCGCCGCGTCCACCGTAATCGATCGTGCCAGCTGGTGTGGGGCGCCAACCGAAGGTCGAAGTAATGCGACCGCCACTGACTGGCTTGATCAAACCCCAGCTACTTGGTTCCGAGACCTTCTTCTTCGTCGGCGCAACATATGAGGGACGCTTGTAGGAGGATTTCTTCCGCTTTGCTTCGGCTTCCTTGCGCTTCTGCTCTGCTTCCCAGCGCGCCTTCGCCTCGGCTTGCCGCTTGCGCTCTGCGGCCTCAGCCTTACGACGGCGCTCCTCGGCTTCGCGGATCAACCGCTCCTGACGCTCTTTAATCTGAGCGTTTACCGCTGCGTACTCTTTCTCCTGCGCTTCCAAGCGAGCCTGGATTTTAGGCTTCTGCGCCTCAAGTTCGGAGCTGAGCGCCTCGGTGCTACTGACCAGCGCGTCAAGCTCGTCCTTAGCCTTCTGCGCGGCGTCTCGCGCAGCTTCTTCCTGCGCCAAGGCCTGCTCTGCTTGTTGTTTGAGGGACGAAATTTCCTGTTCAACAGCCTCTAGGCGAACTTCGTTAGCCTTAGCGGTCGCTTCCTCTTGGGCTAGGTCGTTGTAGGCAGAATTCTGCGCTTCCAGTGCACGGTTAGCTAAGTCCAAGCCATTGGCTGTAGCGGTCATGGAGTCCATGTTCAGCAACATGCCAAGCCCGCTCGAGGCTCCCCCACGCTTATACGCTTCCGATGCCATCGACGCGACAGCAGACTTCGCTTCAGCAATCTTCTTGGCCGTATCGGCGATGGACTGCTGCACTTGGTCGCGCGTATTTTGTGCGTTGATCAAACGGTTATTTAGGTCCGCGACGGCAGACTGCGCGTTCTGCACGCGTGCCCGCGCATCGGCCAGTCGCCCCTGCAACACCGGAACCTGAGCTTGTTGCTCGCGGAGCTTACGGTCGGTCTCGACAATATTCGAGTCGAGAACTTCCATATCTTGATTGAGATCGGAGATATTCTGTTCTACCTGGTCTTTGCGGTCATCCAGCTCGTCGGCGAATGCCACGGCGGCTGGAACCACGAGCGACAGGGCCAGGACACCGCCAAGTGAAGCACGCAGAAATTTACTTCGCACGGCGTTAGACAGCATGGGTCTCCTCATTAAAGTTCGCAGCAGCGTAATTGCTTTGTAACGAACGTACTAAACCTTCAGGTACCGCTTCAAGGTTATCACTGAAGAAATTGTTGCTAAAACGATACCTAGAATGAGCAACCCGGGAGCTACAACCCAGACTTCGCCGGTTGAGATGAATGCAATATCCGCGTTTCCAGCAGCCAGTTTGTCCTGAACGAGGAACTTCATCAGCAGCCAGAGGGTACCGGTGGCAAGGATTGCACCGATGACCGAAGCGATTACTCCTTCGATAACGAACGGTAACTGAATCGTTGCCTTCGAGGCACCGACAAGCCGCATGATGGTCGTTTCGAGGCGACGGTGCATGGCCGAGAGTTGAATCGTGGTGCCGGTTAGCAAGACGGCACAAGCAATCATCACAATGGCCACAATGGCAGCCGCTGCCGAAGCCACGCGGACAACTTGGAAAATCTTTTCAAGAAGTTCATGCTGGTCCAATACCGTATCGACGCCAGCCACAGTGGAAAAGGCCTCTTGAATAATTGGGTATTTTTCCGGATCCTGCAACGCGATGCGGAAAGACTCAGGTAGTTCAGCAGCCGTGACTTGATCGACGATCTCGGAATTCTTGAACTGGTCCTGGAAGTTCTGGAAAGCCTGCTCCTTGGACTCATACGCGTATTCCTTCACGTATGGAGCCATCTGTTCGGACTCGATCATTGCGCGAATATTATCGCGTTCTTCGTCGGTTACAGACTCGCCTTCGCAGTTCGGTGAACTGCTGTTGTCATCACACAGGTAGACCGCTACTTCCATGCGGTCGTACCAGTAACCCTTCATCTGATTGATCTGAAGTTGCAATAGTACTGAAGCGCCGATGAAAGTCAGTGATACGAAGGTCACCAGTACTACGGATACGACCATGACCACGTTCTGGCGTAGCCCCTTGGCCGCTTCGCGGAGGATGAATCCCAGCCTCACTTGTCATCACCCTTCGTATCGTCAGCCTCTTCTTCGGTCGCCGTGTCCTCCGCCGCAGCTTCCTCGCCAAACAACAGTGCGCGCGTCCCGTCTGGGTTCACGACCGTAGTCATCTGCGTGTACAGCCCCTGGTTCTCATCGCGGATGATCTCACCACGGCTCAACTCAATCACGCGGTGCCGGTACTCACTAACCAGCTCGTGCGCGTGCGTGGCCATCAAGACCGTGGTGCCGTTTTGGTTAATGCGATCAAGCACGTTCATAACCTCGATGCTGTTCTTGCGATCGAGATTTCCCGTCGGCTCGTCAGCCAGCAGAATCGACGGTTTATTGACGATGGCACGGGCAATGCCTACACGCTGCTGCTCACCACCGGATAGTTCCGTTGGTTTACGACGTCCCTTGTCGGCAAGACCAACCATCTTCAGTGCATCTGGCACGCGATCGCGGATCTGCGCCCGTGAAGCCCCAATAACCTCCATGGCGAAGGCAACGTTGTCAAAAACCGTGCGTTCACGCAGCAGACGGAAGTCCTGGAATACGAACCCGATGTCACGACGCAACTTAGGCACGCGACGGCTCGGGATACGGTTCAAGTTCTGCCCCGCCACGTAAACCGCGCCTTGGGTGGCGCGCTTTTCACGCAAGACAAGGCTCAGAAAGGTCGACTTGCCGGAGCCGGATTCGCCCACGAGGAATGCAAAGTCCCCGCGGTTGATTTCGATGGTCACATCGTTCAACGCAGCCTGTGAGGCCTTTGCGTCGTAGACCATCGAGACATTCTCGAATTTAATCATGTCTTCAATCACTGGTTGAGGTCAGGGCGCGGACCCCACAAACCGGCCGGCGTCGGCTGGACATGGGGCACCAATCAATAGAACTTTATCGGCCGCGGCTCGCCGCGGGCCCTACCTGCCCGGTGTGTTGCACGATTATTCCGTAGTCCACAGCTCCGCCCGGAAGGCTAAAACCGAAGCTCTGCCTCCGTCTCGGAGCGCACTTGTTCCTCATCGACTTCGGGTGCAAGTTCAACAACTTGCAGGTGATCTCCCTTGATATCGAAGACTCCGAGGTCGGTGATAACCCGATCGACAACGCCTCGTCCGGTTACCGGCAGAGTGCAATCGCGAACCAGTTTCGCCGACCCGTCCTTCGCCGAGTGTTCCATGAGGACGATCACACGGCCTGCCCCGTGCACAAGATCCATTGCCCCACCGGGTCCCTTGACCATCTTTCCGGGAATCATCCAATTCGCCAGATCGCCGTTGGACGCGACCTGCATGGCGCCGAGGATCGCTGCATCGATTTTTCCTCCGCGGATCATTGCGAAGCTCGTGGCTGAATCGAAAAAGCTGGCCCCCGGCAAGGTAGTCACCGTTTGCTTGCCAGCGTTGATGAGATCTGGGTCTACCTCGTCACGGCGAGGGAACGGTCCGACCCCAAGTATTCCATTTTCCGACTGGAGTACTACGCTCACGTCCTCGGGCAAGTAATTCGGCACCATCGTGGGCATACCGATACCTAGATTCACGTACCAACCATCGGCCAGCTCAAGTGCTGCCCTAGCTGCCATCTGTTCTCGGGTCCAAGCCATGGGATTAGTGCCCTTCCTCATCCGCGTGAACGGTCAGTTTCTCGATGGGTTTGGGGTGCATCCCAGCAACGTCAACGATTCTGTGCACAAACACACCGGGAAGATGGATTTGGGCCGGGTCCAATGTGCCTGCGGGAACCAGCTGCTCTACTTGAGCAATACATACGCGCCCTGCCATCGCGGCGGGAACCGAGAACTGGCCGGCGGCCTTATTGAAAATCAAGTTTCCGTGCGTGTCGCCAACCGCTGCGTGTACAAGGGAAAAATCCGTGGTCAGCGCCTCTTCAAGCACATATTCGTGCTCGACTCCGCGGAATTCGAAGGACCTGACTTCCTTGGCCTCGCTGGCCTGCAGAACTGACCCGTCGGAGGAGTAGCGCTGCGGAAGGCCGCCTTCGGCCACGAGGGTTCCGACCCCGGTTCGGGTAAAGAATGCGGGAATGCCGGCACCACCGGCACGAAGCTTTTCCGCCAAGGTACCTTGTGGAGTGAGAATTAACTCGAGTTCACCGCTGAGATACTGACGCTCGAATTCCTTGTTTTCGCCCACATAGCTGGCGGTGACCTTCGAAATCCTTTTTGCTGCCAGCAAGACGCCGAGTCCTAGATCGTCGGTGCCGCAGTTATTCGAGACGATCGCAAGGTTCTTCACCCCGGAGTCCAGTAGTGCATCGATAAGTTCGGACGGATTTCCCGATAGCCCGAAACCGCCCACCGCGATTGAGGATCCGTCGCCGATGTCCGCAACCGCGTGAGCCGCCGAAGGTGAGGTTTTATCTATCATTCCCGCTCTAGCTCCTTGTCAGGCGCATGCCACGAGGATCTCACGCGGCACCTTTGCCTACTGGCTCATCCTAGAGCGCGGGCCACTGGGTTGTGAAGTACCTCACCCTGGCGTGGCTCGTCGCCGTCTTGTCGTCGACTATTTTTCGGGACGACGTTGCGTGGCGCGCCAGCGGATTCCGGCATCGATGAAGTCATCGAGCTCTCCGTCCAGTACCGCCTGCGCATTGCCAACCTCATGGTTGGTGCGTAGATCCTTGACCATTTGGAACGGGTTGAGCACATAGGAACGCATTTGATCGCCCCACGACGCCTTAACATCGCCCGCCAGTTCCTTCTTCTTCGCGTCTTCCTCCGCCTTTTTGAGCAAGAGCAAGCGCGACTGCAGGACGCGTAAGGCTGCGGCACGGTTCTGGATCTGCGACTTTTCGTTCTGCATCGATACCACCGTGCCGGTGGGAATGTGAGTCATACGAACCGCAGAATCGGTGGTGTTCACGGACTGGCCGCCAGGACCTGACGAACGGAACACGTCGACTCGAATCTCTGATTCAGGAATTTCGATGGAGTCAGTAGATTCGATGAGCGGCACAACCTCAACGGCTGCGAAACTGGTCTGTCGTCGTCCCTGGTTATCGAACGGCGAAATCCGTACAAGGCGGTGTGTCCCAGCCTCGACCGAGAGCGTGCCAAAGGCGTAAGGCTCATCAATTTCAAAGGTCGCCGACTTGATGCCGGCTTCTTCGGCATAGGACGTGTCCATAATCTGCGCTTTGTATCCCCGCTTTTCGGCCCAGCGAATGTACATGCGCAATAGCATTTCGGCGAAGTCTGCGGCGTCGACTCCACCAGCGCCCGAGCGAATGGTGACCACTGCCCCACGCGCATCAAATTCCCCGTTTAGTAGGGTGACGACTTCGAGATCGGCAAGTGCTTTGGCAATGGAGGCCAACTCCGACTCCGCTTCGGCCAGCGAGTCTGCATCGTCTTCTAGCTCGGCCAATTCAACGAGCACTTCCAGATCGTCAATGCGCGTAGAGATTTTCTGAAGACGTTCGAGTTCCGACTGCCGGTGCGACAGCTTACTCGTCACGGCCTGTGCTGCGGCCGGGTTATCCCAAAGGTCCGGTGCACCAGCTTCCTCAGAAAGCATTGCGATGTCGGCTTTCATTTGTGCGACGTCGCTTACTTCTTCAATGGAAGCGTATGTTGCACGTAGTGCGCGGATCTCAGCGGGAAAATCAGTATGTGCCATGGTCTTTATAGACTACGCCATCTGTCCCGACGCCTACTTACTCGCACACTTATGCGTAGTGTTCATCGGGAGAGGATGGAGCGTGCGCTGCTGGCGACGCTGATCGGTATCCCGTCAGGAATGATCCACCCGACGATGGGCGGCGAGACACTAGCACCTAAGTGCAAGGTCGCGCCCTGTCGATCACTGCTGAGCACGACCGACTTGATATGAAGTCCGACAAAGCGATCCGCCGCGTGAACGTCGGACAAGTACGTTGAAGCCGCCTGCTCTACTTGATTGCCAGAGAGCACCAATTGTGCCCCTTGCTCATCGGTGTGAAACTCGAACTCGTCAACGGCGGCTACCACTGCTGAGTCGGCGAGCGCCAGCAGTTGCCGGGCTTTGAGGTTTACCGCGGCTGCTGCCATGACGGCAGAAATGACAAGCAAGGTGACGGCTGTGAGCCCTATGGCAAGAACCATGCTCTGGCCAGAATCCTGTGACCACCGAGCCCGCCACTGACCAATAACTGAAGGCCGGCTACCCATAGAGATCCACCCGTTGCGTGGAGGTTGAATCGACATAGGCGATAGAGACGTTGCTAAAGCCTTCGAGGAAGGGTAACGGGACCGCAATTTCGACGTGGATTGTCGCTGTACTTCCGGGTTGTAGACAGCCCGGCTCGCAGCTGATCGACACTTCGTGTCCACTGAGCCCGAAATTTTCCATCGTTCGATCGGCGGCGCCGTGGGCACGGGCCTGTCCCTCAGCGGGAGTTGTTGCCCCGACGAAGGCTTTGGCAGCGTGGTCGGCGGCACCGGTCACGGCATAGCTCGCAGCCTGTACTGCGCCCGCGGTCAGCACCGCATACACCATGGGAATCATGAGCACTGTGGAAATAAAGATGAACTCCACAAGCGAGCTACCTTGGTCGTCGTGGATTCTCGACTGTACCCAGCGCATGAGTTTGGCTACCGCTTGGTGGATTCTATTCATAGCGCACCGCTTGTCCTTTAGCCGTGATCTCCCAGCCGTTAGGCACTAGCCCTAGGAGCGGTGCTTGACTGTGTACCGTAACAACAACCAGCGTTTCCCCGGCGAGCGACTGTTGTTCGACGCTAATGTCAGTGGCGAAGCCGGAATGTAGCGAGTTTGCGATGAGATTCGCCGTGCGCTGACGGGCATCCACGACTTCTCGGTTCGCGAGTGCTCCAAAATGCGCGCCGTTTGAGGCGGCGTCGATTAGCGTATTGCGCACGTGAATGATCAGCGCCAGCTGGATAATGCTAAAGCTCAGCAGCAGTAGCAAGGCACTGACCATCACGAACTCGGCGACAGCCGAACCATCTTCTGCATTGGTTCGGCGGACCCAGTCGAACATTTAACCCAGACCGGAAACCCGGTCGATCGCCTGGTTGAAAAGATCAGCCAATCGAGGACCGGCCACCGCCAGGAGCGCGGCCACCAACACGGCGGACATCAGTATGACTGCGCTGTCAATGCTCCCTTTCTATTTCTGACTTCACCATATGAGGGCTTGTCCCGACGCATATACGATAAGCTTGTGATCCCCTTTGAGAATATTTCTTGCCGCATTCCGTCGTCCGACGCAATCAAAGAGACGGTGATTAACTGCTCCACAAGTGCTACTAATGCGCCGGAGCTCTGGTCTTCGGTTGGCACCTGTGCTGCCGCTGTATTTGCCGCGGCTGCCGCCTTCATCTCATTCCGATCAGTCAAGGCTGATGAAGCGCGGCACAGGAGGCAGGAGGTAAGGGACGCCACTGCTGCGCTAATCCGGTCAATCAATACCCTTTTCGCACGATCAGCCGACCCATCGAGAGATAATAATGCCGACCGAGTTGAAACTTACCAGCAGTCTGTTCTGTTTGAACTGGCGGCCGGTCCGCATCTAGATCGAGATCGTTTTAACGCTGCCATTAACTGGGTGCTCAAAGCTTCCAAACTGCGCTTTGACGAGGAGATAAATTCAACTCCCAACCGACGCTCAAGTATTCAATTCCTTGGAAGTCTCGTTCACCAAATGACCGAAGCTCTGCGCGAATATGATCTGCACGGAGGTAAAGTGGATCCTTCGCCAGATATTGCGCAGAGATTCAGTGATGTTTTTGACAAGCCACTTCACGCTAGGAATATGCAGATCTACCGTGCCCTCAATCTTGCATCGACTAGCGACCATGACAGCTACTACGAGCGTCTAGTGTTGCGCGGACTCCCTGAATTCGTAGAGGAATAGTTCTTGTTCAGGCCAAAGGGGGTCCTGCGCTATTCACCATGACGACGAGGGTCAGCCCGCCTTTGCAAGTGTCCAGAGGGTACGCGTCCTAGCGCTTTTAATCCTCGCGCAATGCTGACACAATCGAAGCTAGATCCATTCGTTGAGAAGGGAGGAGCCATTGCAGTGGGACATCTGGGCATCCGGATCTAACGACATGGGAAATATCGTGCCTACTACTCGACTGAATTGCTCTCCCATCGAAGCCGCCACGTTCGACGAAGCCGTACGCACACTAGCTCGAGATCCCAAAATAGGGCCTTGGATCAGATGGAACGATACATTGCAATCGTGGACGATGTGGGCGTGCCGACTGTTTCCCAATGAGGAGTCCGCGAAAGCAGTATTCGGTTACTAAGCGATTGAATCTGGCATGCATTCAACTGTGGTCAATATAGGCTCCAATTTGGAGGACCCGACCACAGGCTGGAGAAACTTCAAAGAGCTGAAGTGAATGCCTTCATCTGTAAACTTTTCACAGACCCCAATCACCACATGATCTACCTCAAGATGTTTTTTGGCTACTTCAGGGCGGAAGCACAAGTTGTAACCATTGCCACCGGGCTCTGCCAAAGACCTATACCCCCATGCTTGGGACATCTCAAGCGGCCAGTCGAAGAAATTCTTGACGAGCAGTTCCGGCGCGATATAGATGTGCTCGTCATTCGGATCGGCTCTTTGGGTAAAGATGTCCTCCATGAACCCATGAAGCATATCCAGCTTTCGACCCTCCGCCATAGTTAAATACTTGTTCTTCGGATACTCCCCTATAGGTGCAAAACTCGTATCCAACTGCATTTTATATTCGATCATTGCATATATATCTCCTGGCTTCATACGCACTTCGAATGCCGCAGTACTCGGATTGTGAACGCTCGTATAGATCAGGGGTTCCCGTGGAATATTCAACCTGCCTGCCCTAACATATGGCTCAGGGGCTTCCCATACGTCTGAGAGCTGACTGACGTCATCAACATGATTCAGGATTCGAGCCCTATATAACTTGGTTCCACGTTCGAATCGTCTCGTATTAGCTGGAAATGCAGCGCTGGCGGTTCCATTTTCATGACGACTCAGCAGAACCTCATAAATATCTCGGTCTATCTGTTCTCGTGTCCGCGGCTGGCGCGCCAGCCTCTCGTATCGAGCTATTTTCGATTTCAGCTTGGCAGGATCGATGGTGGCCAAGTAAGGCTTCAAGCTCTGTGCTACCTTCAGCTCGGACAGATCATCCATTTGCACTCCCAGAAGTAGTAATTATCTGGGAATATTTCATTAAACGTCCAATGATCAAAATTGGGCACACAGAATAACAACGAAAAGCCGCCCACCTCGATTGAGGTGGGCGGCTGTTTAGGTGATGCTAGGGCCGGACGGTGCCATGGATTGCCCGGCCCCGGCGGTGCCGTGGTCTCGCCCCGCCACGGCGCGGGGGTCTACTGGCCGAGCTTGCCGATATGCGTTTCGGTCTCCCCGGTGTCGGGGTCGGTCACGTCGTAATCGTCGTGGTCAAGGTCCGGGATATAACCGGGGCCGGCGTCTACGTTGCCGGCGGCGACGAATCCGAATGCGCCACCGACATAGACGACGACGGCGGTGACTCCACCGACCCATGCCGGGACGGTTCCGGTGACCGTGGCGTGCCACGTAGTCACCGCACCGATAGCCACGGACACGATGCCGAAGACGAGGTAGAGGGCGAGGCGGACTCGCTGCGGGATGAGAGATACCCAGTTCTGCACGGTGTGTGCTCCTTACTTGTAGAAAGCCATCTGGCTGTTGAGGTACTTGATTTCGCCCTTGATGGTGGCGGACTGGCGCTTCCCATCGAGCAGGTACGCCTTCGAGTAGTTGCCCTTGGCGCGGAGGAACTTCTGCAACGCGAGGGTGAGCATCGGACCGAAGACAGGGCGCTTGCCGTGGTCTTCCTCGATGATGCCCTTGTAGTAGCCGAGGTCTTTCAGCCACCGCTGTATTGCGGTGGTGAGCGACTTGTCCTTGTAGCCGACGTCAGCGAGTAGCTTCACCCACGCCTTGTGGCTGGCGGTGGTGTGCTTGCCCTTGACTGGCAGTGCGACTTCGGGCCAGAGCTTTACCGCAGGCTTCGGCTTGGCCTTGTCCGGCTTACCTGTCGGCTTCGCGTCACCGTGCGGCGGGATGTAGTAGCCGCGCTTCACGTGCCCGCGGAAGTCTGCCATGCTCATGCGCGGGTCGATGAACGCAGGGTCGATCTTGCGTCCGGCCGGAGAGCAGATCTCCTTGTGCCCCCGCACTGCCGACAGCGGCAGCTTGAACTCGTCGAGCAGGGCACGGCAAAGCTTCACGTAGGAGTCGATCATCTCCCGCGACCACTCCTCGCCTGTACCGCCGTTCTCGGCCTCGATACCGAGGGCGAAGCCATTGCTGTAGGCGGTCTTGGAGACCCGGCCCGCGTGATACGCGACGCCGGAACCAATGATGTAAATGGTCCCGTCGCGGCCGAGACCGATCTGCGCCAGCGGACCCGGCAAGCCCGGGCGACCGTCACGTACAACCCGCAAGCTTGGGTAGTCGCCGGTCTTCGGGCCCACGGTGTGGTGAGCGACGATCGTCTTGCAGCCGCGCATCGGGCCGTGGCCGCGCTTCTTCCACCCGTCCACCTCGATCACCGGATACCCGGTTTTCTTGGCGACACGGGCCAGGCCTGTATACCAGACCATAAGTTCCCTCCTAAATTCGGGCATAAGAAAAGCCCCGGCAGTTTGCTCGGGGCTAATTAGTTGGATATTTCTAATGCGGGCTTATTCGACAGGCCCGCTAATTGCGGCTAATCATGGGGTATTTACACTCCATGGGTTCCTGTGGATGCTGGTTACATGAGCACCTATATTGAACTTATCGATGGCCCGGATGCAGGCAAGATGGTCTCACGCGAGGACCTCCGCACCTATGACGATCATGATTGGCATTATCGGCTGACCAGCCCGAACAGCACTACCTGTTGTGAGACCAATGCACTCAGCCGCGCCCCCTTGAAATTTTGCGGGACATGGGCCGCGCCGAAGTCTTGACCGCACATGACGCGAAGCGCGTAGGCCGTCACTCTTTGGCGTACTTCTCGACCAGCCGGTCCACCTTCGCGGCGGTCTCGTCTTGGCGTTGGTCGGATTCCTTGGCGATGACGATGTGTTGGTCGAGCTTGGCCGCCAGATGCCTGATTGCGGTGGCGTTCTGCTCCGAAATATCGATGACCTTATCCACGTCGTCTCGCAAGTTAGCGCTGTGTGAGTTTTGCACTTGAGCACGGACAGTTTCGAGAAGCGCAGGCACACCGGGGCGCCCTTTCTCTACGACTGCCCCGGATTTATCCACGCGGTCCTCGGTGCCGTTCCAATCTTCGGCGACCTTAGCGACCGCCTTGATGATGCGAGCAAACCCCTTGACCGGCTTCCATAACAGCCCGCCGATCAAAACCAGCGCGCAGACCCAAAACAGCCAGCCATTCGGGCCTCCCAAGAATTCAGGGATTGGTGGCACAGGCTACCCCTCCGACGCTTCGGGCTGCCCGCAGGTTGCCGCGGACTCTTCGTGTGGGAATACCGGTACGCCGTTGAATTCCCACGCCCCGTTGTACATTTCCATCCACTGTTCTCTCTCTTGTTCAGGGAGGGTGTCCACGAATCGCTCTACAGCGTCGTAGAAGCTTTCTCCGGTCACTGGTGTCTCGGTCATCTTTTGCACGGTGCCAGATGTGCCGTCGGGTTCGAACCGGTATGCGAAGATGCTGTATTCAGTCATGGCTCCTCCTATACGGGTTGCAGTGCGACAGTTTTCACGGTCAGGTCTGCCCCGGAAACTCGTCCAATCGAAACGTTGAAATCGGCTGACGAGTCAAGTGGGATTGTCACGTGCTGCCGAATCGTTAGTGTCTGGCCTGCGGGCACCGTGATGTCTTTCGTGGCGCCAGCCAGCGTAGTTGACCCGATGCGTGCCATTGCGCCGCCTGTGCTAGATACCTCGGCGATCACCTCATATAGGGCTCCTCGGGCATGCTTGATCGCATGCTCAGGTACCAGCTGTGTCAGCACTCCACCGGTACTTGTCGAAACCCCGCCTGCGCCTTGGGTCCACCCGGTCGTGTTTTCCCACGTTGTGCTCCAGACTCGACCGGCCAACGGTTGGAAGTCACTGAACCGGAGCAAATTCGCTCGAGATTCTTTGGAGGGGTCAGCAAGCAGGAGTCCTGAGGGTGACAAGATCATCAGTCGGCCTGCGTCACGCTCGGCAGCAAGGTAATCCCAGACTTGGTTCAAGACGCTCACAGTGGTCTTGTCAGTGAGGCCTATCTGTGATGGATGCAGAAACAGCTGCACCAGCCCACCAGTGTCTTGGGCCTGTTGAATCATGGCCACAACGACGGAGGCATCAGTTGCACCGTCTAGCCCGTAGTGGTCTTGCCCGTCCACCAGTGCCCCAACTTGGGGTCGTATGTCGCCGCCGCCGTACCCGGAGGAGACAGCGTGCGAGGACATGATGATTCGGCCAGCTTCGTATGCGAAGAACGAGTCGATCTGGTTCGTCGAGGACTGGCCTAAGTACCCTCCAGCGCCGACGCCTGGCACCATCCACCCCTCGATCGCCGACGACGGCATGTTCTGCTGAAGCAGATCCCTGCCGCCGACGATTTGCTGCATAAACGCACTCGTGGTCTCAGCGTTTGAGTGGGAATACGAGTGGTTCCACGGCTCCATGCCCTTGATGCGGGCCCAGTCGTTGTAATCCGACCACGTAACCCCTGCGTTCTCTGGAAGATCAAGTCGGGACTGGGCCGGGTTGATCGCCATACCCCATGGCAGAGACCGGGCTACCAGCTCATTCAACACCAAGTCCCTCATGTTCACCGCACCATGATCGATACGAATCGCCACCGCGGCCATTCCTCCAGTACCGATGAACCCACCACGCCGGCGAATGAACCATTGCTTGCGCTGCTCATTCGCCCACGGGTTCTCCACCGCGTAGTCGATTCCGGTTCCCCCACCAGTTGCAGTGATGTCCTTCCACGGCCCATAGGTGGTGAAGCTATCCGAGGTGCGCACCCATACCAGGCCGCCTTGGCCGCCAGTGCCGCCGTACTCGTAATACCGCTGGACTTTCATGATCGTGAACTGTCGGCTCACATCGGTCATGATGATGCCAGGCCCTGCCCCGGGAGGTCCATTGACGATCGTGGTGTGATTCGGCGCCTGCACCCCGATCTTGCCCTGCCCCAAAGTGTCCAAATCTAATCCGGCCGGCGCGATGCCGTAGTCCGCGCCCTTGTCTTCCCAACCACGCCAGGTGGTGGACCCTGTCGAAACTCGGACATACTCTTCACCCCGCGCGTTTCCGTACGTGGTGTAGGTCTGCTTCGCGACGATCACCGACGAGTCGTTGTACGCGTACACCAGAAAAACGCCCGGATACACGACCGGCAGGTTCACCATGGATTCGGCGTAGGTCTGGCTCGGCACGATATACAAGCCCGGGACCCGCAGATTGTTCACGTTCGTGCCCAACGGCATGGTGCCGCGCACGAACTTCGTCGCCTCGAGCGAATCGAACTTCGCGTTCGCTTCGGTAGTGCCGGCAGGGCCCGTGAGGTCAGCGACCTCTACAACACTGGTAGCAATAGCCATCGGATGCTCTCACACTCCCCTGTAAAGTTTGCCGGTATTCAGTGCCGGATTAGCGCTTGCATGCTCACCAGCGGCCGCTTGGAGCCATAGCTGACCAACTTGGAGGTTGTCCGGTTTGGTCAGCGAAACCAGAACCAACGAAAGGTTCGGCAGCTGTCCGCCCCACCCTCCACCGGGCGGGCCGAGAGTGATCAGGTTGTTGATCGACCCGCCACCGTCAGGGACACGGATCTGCCACTGCGGGTGGTCCCACACTGGCCCTTCACTGTCTGCCCACACGATGCCCAGCTCATACCAGCCATCGATGAGCATCGCCGTGGTCACCGCAAGGTCGACCGAGAAAAACCCGGACGTCGCATTCGGCGTGACTCGGTGCTCGGCTGTCGGATAGATCCGCCCCACCGTCCCGGCGCCGGTCTGCACGTTCGGTGCCTGCAGCCGAAATACGAGCTGCACCACCCGGTCAGCCATCATCTGCTCGACAATGTCGGTGACACTGCCCGATACGGTTGCGGAAGTCATCGCGCCTCCTTAAATGCGAAACCCACCGAGTTACTCGGTGGGTTGAGTAGTATCTGCTTGCGCTTTGGCCTGCGCGAGCTGGAACTGGACATCGGCGAGCGCTTGCCTGTATTGGCTTATGACGTGTTCGGCGAGTGCGAGTTGGTGTCGAGGTATAGCTAGGTCGGCCTGGTCATTTGTTACCTGATTGTCATCGGGTGAATCTGTCATGGGGGAACCCTTTCTTATATGGTTTGGAATATGCGCCCTAAAATTCTTGTATCTCTAGCCGTCTGCGCGCTTGCTCTCACCGCATGCAGCAGTGCACCGGCACCAGCTGAGCCGACTCCCAACGAATCCAAGGCCGAAGTGCAGTCAGCGCCAGTAGGCGAAGGAAAAGTAAGCGCGCGAGTTGAAACGCAGGGTGAAACTCCTGAGAAAGAATTTCTCGAGGCTGTACGGGTCGCAGTCGAACCACACGAGGACTACTTCGCCGACCTCGACGAGAAAATCAAGAGCGAGAAGTACTGGCTCAAAGTCGGCAATGAAAAGTGCGCTGACTTCGAATCTGGGGATTTACAAGTAGCCTCTAATACTGGAGATCCGTTGGAAGACGAATATCAGGGGATCATCATGCGTGCGGCAATCCCTACGCTTTGTCCCCCGAGCTAGGGCGTCCAGCTGGATTTGTAGACTCGTCCAAGCGATGTGACATACAAGTTTGGTGGATTCTGCGTCGTCGGCAAATTCGACAGGCGAATCTCTGGGCCACTCAGATTGATAGCAGACGCCGTCAAATCTATGGCACCGGATCTGGCCACAACCGTAGATCCACTTCCTACTAGAGTTGCTTTCCCGGCAATACTCTCCACTTGAGCATCTTGAGTAGTTGCAGTAAATGAGAACCCTACAGATCCACCATTTGTAATACCAGCCCCGGCGAAGCTTATTGAACCGCCATCGCTGTTCGGGTTGATTTCAACCTGACCAGCTTTGACCACACCGCCATCAACCACATTCAGGTCGTTACTGAGCGTGGTGACGCCCTTCACGTCGAGGGTGCCTTCGGTGGACATAGGCCCGGTCACGTCGAGCTTGCCCGATACAGTCGTGTCGCCTTGCACTCCGAGCAGGCCGGTGATCGTCGTATCTCCGCCGATATTCAAGGTGCCGTCAAGGTTCGTTGGGCCGGTGACATCCAAGCTGCCACTGACGTCGGTGGGCCCAGTAAGATGGTTCGCTCCTGACAGGTTGTTCGTCCCGTCCAAGTTGTTGGTCCCGCTGCCGTTGAAAGTTCCGGTGACATCGAGGGTGCCTCCAACGTTGAGCTGGCCGGAAACATTCAGCGACCCGGAAACGTTGCCTGTGCCAGTCAGGTCGAACAGACCCTCGATGACGACTGTGCTGCCGTTCAGCCAGCGGGTGCGGCCTCGTTCCACGGCTGTCGACGAGAGCGGTGTCTGGGTGGCCAGGACGCGCTGCTTCTTCTTGAAACGCTTGAAATTGCCGTTATTCAGATTACGAACCCGTGGCATGCTCCCCTACCTTTCCTGCAGCTCGAGCTTGATCCAGTCGCTGGTGACGTTGCCGGAATACTTGATGATCTCCCACAGGTGCCAGCCATCCGGGATCCGCGGATCGCCCAGGCTGTACCAGCGGACCAGGGTGCCCGGTTTCAGATTCCACATGTTGCCGATCCGCGGCGAATCCGCCCGAATGCTGAAATCGATCTGCTCAATGAGCTTCCTGGCGGCGAGCGCTGCGGTGGTATTGCGTTGCAGCTGGGTGCCGTCCTTGACGTTCTTGAACTCGTCGATGACTTCGATTTGCAGAGGGCCGGCCGCGGTGGCGGATCGGACGAGCATGTCGACTCCGGATCCTTCGCCGACGCCGAGCTGCACGGTGGCCAGCTCGCGCGCTGAGCGCTTGTAGGTCACGCCCTTGACGTCGTTGTGCTGGGCGACCATGTTGACTTCGATGGTCTGCGATTCCGGGCTGAGGGATCCGGTTCGCATGGTCCATTGCAGCGACCCGTCTGGCGCCCATTCGGGGCGGAAGTCGATGTCGATGCCGTCGTCCAGATCCATGAGCTCGGTGAGGGCGTCCAGTGCGGTGTCGAGGTTGTACCCGTAATAGGTGCGGGTCTCGCCGCCGGTGTAGTCGGACTCGTAGTTGATCGGGATGGTGCGGCCGATACCGGAGGTGGCCAGTTGCATGATCCGCTTGGCGATCGTGTCGTAGGAGAGCCCCGAATAGGTTTGCTTCCATGAGGTGATCGTGGAGGTGCGGTCCTGGGCGATCAAGCGCAAGTCCAGCAGCGACCAGATGTCCTCATTGGTGACCGTCAGCGCCTGCTCTTCCAGGCTGTAGGAGTCCTCCCAAATGAACCCGGCGTAGATCACAACGCCGGCGTCTTCGATCACGATCACGCTCTCGAGCGGGTCGAGGATGCCGGCGCCGATGTGCGCGGCCGTGGCCGGGTCGCTGACCTTGAAGCGGTGCGTGTGCGTCGCCCCGGCGTTGGGTTGCCGCGACCATGGCGCGTCGGTCGGTTTGATGAGCGCCTTGGTTTTCCAGTCGGTCGTGGATACAGCCCATACGCGGACGCCAGCCATGTGCCCTCCTTAGATGTAGGTGTCGGTGACGGCAAGCTTGAGGGTTGCCGTGCCGGTGGTTTGCGGTTCGATGGTGACGCTCTGCGCGGTGCCTGGTGCGATGGTGTCCCACTCGTACCGGTTGATTCCGCCTACGGCCACGGCCCCGCCGATGCGGAGGATGCCGGTGTCCAGGTCGATCGTGTGGGCCGATGCGCCCAGTGCGGCGTCGACGCTGATGACCTTGCCGCCCTTGATGATCCGGTACCCTCCGGGCATGCTCCCAGTGACGGTCAGGATCGGGCTGGCCGGGTAGTCCCCGCGGTGGTACACGGCCGCTGCGGCGCCACCCGCGCTGGTCGCGAACTCAGTTTCCTGGTCGTACTTGCGCGGGTCGACGGCCTTGACTTGCAAGGTCATCTCGAACAGCCTGTACGCGGTCCACTTCGGATCGCCGTTGTCCACGAGCTTCACCCTCGCCCACTGCCGGATCCCGTCTGCCCGCACGCTCATCACTGCGGGGCCGCCGGAGAGCAGCGAGGTGAGGCGCTGCGCGCCCACCCACCGGTCCGGGTCGCTCTTGGCCACGAACGCGAGCTTCAGGGTCACGAAGCGGGCCTCGAAGTAGTCGATGGAAGTGTAGTCACCATCCGCGGTCTGGCGGGCCTCGTCGCGGGTCTTGCGCGACGGGGCCTTCCACCAGCCGTCGATGTCGTCAACCTCGAGGTGCCCGTACCGGTCGTGCGGGTTGTTCAGCTCCAGCCCGTCGATGATGACGCTCAGGTCATTCGCCAACGTCTGCTCCCTCCTCGCGTGCCTTCTCGCGGAACTGCCGCCAGAGCTTCTGGAACAGCTCCTCGGCGTCAGCTCCGTCGACCTGGTACACCGGCGCGTAGGTCGTGTTCTTCTCCACCACCTGCGTGCCGGTCGAGGCCGGGGCAGTGGCCTGGGCGAACGAGGCCGGCCCCGGCCCGTCTGGTACTTCGACCAGGTGTGCCATGGTGTCGTCGATCGCCGGGGCCATGTCCTCGACGCCGACCAGGACGCCCTCGCCGATGTTCTCGCCGAAACCGGCGAACACCTTCGACGGAGAGTGGATGCCGAGCGCCGCCTTGAACGGGCCCACGATCCAGTCCGGCAGCAGATCCAGGAAGAAGTTCCCGATCGTGCCGGCCAGCGACGAGATGCCGTCGAGCAGGCCTTGGATGATGTTTTTGCCGGTTTCAACCAGCCACGACCCTGCGCCTTTCAGGGCGCCGAGGATCATGTCCGGCAGTCCGGTGAAGAATGCAACCAGGTCCGAGCCCATCTGCGTGGCGCCGTCGACAAACTGCTGCCAGAGCCCGGCGAGGAACGCGCCGACCGCGCCCCACATGGCGTTCCATCCAGCGACGAATCCCGCTGTGGCTTCGGTGAGCCAGGCCATGAATCCGCCCCAGATCTCCGTGACCCATGCGACGACGGAGTCCCAATTGGCGATCAGCAAGGCGAGGGCGCCGAGCAGCAGCACGATGCCAGCCACGATCCACGTGACCGGGCTGGCCCACATCACCGCATTGGCAATGCCCTGCGCCACAGCGAACGCGCCCAGAGCCACGACCAGCGGGCCGAGGATCGGCGCGAACTGCCGCAGTCCCTCGAGCAGCGGTGTCAGGACGGGCAGCGCGCCAGCGACCATGCCACCGAGCACGCTCTCGGCCTCGCGGCCCAGAGATGTCATCGCGGCCTCTGGCCCCTCGCCCAGGGCATCGGAGAGTTCCTTGGCTTTGCCCGCGGTCTTGCCCAGCCCGCCGTCGGCGGAGGTAAGCGCATCCAGGAAGCCGGGGATTTTGTTCATGCCGATGTCTTCCAGCGGCGTGCCGAACAAGGCCACCGCGGCCTCGGCCTGCTTGCTGGGATCCTTGATGCCCTTCAGGCCATCGGTGATCTGCTTGAAGGCCTTGGCCGAGCGGTCACCGCCAGCCAGCAAGTCGTTGGCCATCTCCTGCCCGCTCAGGCCCATGGCCTTCAGCGCATCCTGCGCGCCTTTGTCGCCAAGGTTGCCGGCGCGGATCATGAACTCCTTGAGCGCGTCGCCGGTCTTGTCGATCTGGATCTCGCCGCCAGCGGCCGCGTCGGCAATCAGCCCCAGAGCGTTCGGGCCCTGGATGCCGAGGGCTTCGAAGTCCTTCGAGTACTCGCTGAGGATCGGGATCAGCTCGCTGCGCATGGCCTTGGGGACCTTCTGCGAGGCGGCCGCCAGCAGGTCCATGGCCTCGGTGCCGTCCTTGGCCAGGCCGGTTTCGACCATGACGCCCGCGGCCTTTGCCGCGTCCTGCACGTCGCTGTCCAGGGTCTTGGCCAAAGACATCGCCTGCCCGGTCAGGTCCTCGATCGCGTCTTCGCCAGCAGCCTTCATCGCCGGGAATGTAGAGATGACGGTTTCGACCGCTGACCCTACATCAGCGAGGGACTCTCCGAACGCATCCGCATAGAGATCACCAGTGGCCGCGCCTACGGTCTCCGCCTGGGCCGGGTCAAGGCCCAGGCCCGCGGAGATCTCCCGGTTGATACTGTCCGCATCCAGCGCCTGGAACAGCCCCTTGGTCAGGGCTGCGCCAGCAAGGCCGCCGGCGGCCATGCCGAGCTTCGGGTCCATCATGCCGGCGAACATGTTCTTGCCCGCCGATTTCAGGCGGCCGCCCATGGTTTCGGCCGACTGCACGATCTCGTCGAAGGTCTTGTCGACCTTGTCGGCGTTGCCGATGATGTCGAACATGAGCTTCTGGACAGCCACGCGCTACCTCCTGATCATCGACGGCGGCGGCCGCGCCCGCGGCCCTTCTTGCTCTCCCGAGCTTTCTTCTGCTCTTCGGACCACTTCTCGGCGTGCCGCACGTACAGCAGCCACATGTCGTAGGACATCTCCCAGACATTCATGGGGTGGATCCCTGGCCACACGTGCGAGATCGTAGGCAGCCACTTGAAGACGCTGGCTTCGATGTCCTCGATATGCGCGTCTAGTCGGCTAGAGGCTCGCCGTCGGCCGCTGCGGAATCCGTCGGGGTTGCTTTTGGGTCGGCCTCGGTCACCTCGGCCTCGTCCTTGATGAAACCGATCTCCGAGAGCGGCATGCTGGTGGCCTCGTCGAAGTCGACGTGCTCACCGGCTGCGCGCCGGCACAGCCAGATCATGGCCCGCAGCGCCTGGATGTTCTCTGCCTCTTCGAAGAAATCCCACTGCGACTCCGCATTCTTCATGCCCTGGAAGGCCTGCATGATGCGCTTCACTCCGAGGCCCGACTTGATCTTCAGCGTGTACAGGTCGCCGAGACTGGCCTTGCCGATGCCTTCCTTGAGCGGATACTCTTTCCCGCTGACCACAAGCTTCATGGTTGCTTACCCTCTTCCGTTCAGTGCGTCGTCGATTGCTTTGGCGGCTTGTGCATGGGCGGCCGCGGCGCCCTTCTGGATCGGCGCCCACCAGTACGGCTGGCCGTACTGGGTGACGTACTTGCCCTGGTCGAAGGTCGGGTGCCGGAATGTCTTCTTGTTCCAGACCTTGGCCATGTCGTGCTTTGTCCCGCCGGTCTTGCTCGGCGTCTTGGTGGCTTCGACCCTGATCCCGGAGCGTTTCTTGCCGGCAACCACACGAGTTTTCAGGGACTTCTTGATGTCATCGCGCAGGCCCGTGGAGCGGGTGCGCGAGGCTTGCCGCGCCTCGTACACGTTGACCGCCCGCAGGTAGGCCTTGCGGCCATCGCGTGGCTTGACGCGTACGATCTTCTTGCCCACGGACTGGGCGACACCTGGTGGTGGTGCGCTGAGGATGCGGCGTTGGTCGGCGATGATTCCATCGCCGACCCCGCGCAGGTTGCGGCGCAGGTTCCGCAGCATCTTCGGCCCCTGCTCCTCGCGGACCCGCTCAAGTGTGGTGCGCAGGTTCTTCAGATCGAAGTCGATCTCGGGGCCGTCGCTCATCAGAACGCCGTATCAGTCGAGCGATACACCGCGTAGATCGGCTCCACGCCAGCGATCAGGCCGTCCAGCGAGGTGAAGTCCACCGCCTGGGTGATCGGCTCGCCGCCATTGGATGCCGGCAGCTGGCCGTCGAGCTTCACCGAGGACAGGTAGATCTGCAGCGTCGAGCGCACACCGGCCTGGATCTCCGGGCCCGCTTCGAAGGTCAACACCACAGAGAGTGGTTCCTGATTCAGGAACGCGTCGCGCAGCATGTTGTCCTGGTACTCGGCGGTCATCGAGCCGGTAGCCTCGACCAGACCGACCTCTGGGCGGCGGCCGCGCTTACCCTCCGACCCGAAAGTAAATCCGCCCTCGTCGATGCCATTGGACAGCGACAGGGAGAACTCCGTGATCGTCGCCGCCACCGTGCCGCCGGCGGCGAGCGCGGTGGAGGTGGGTGCTGTGACGGTTCCGCCGATGCTGATGGAACCGTGCACGAAGGTGAATAGCTCCATGTCGGCCGGGTACACGGTCGGCACGTACGGGGTGTCGGTGACGATTTCGCGGGCGTTCCAGGTGGTGGAGAGCTTGACGATTTCGCCGGCGGCTGCGGTGAGCTCGGCTGATTCGACCACGGCGCCGTGGAAGGTGTGGGGTTGGATGGCCCCGCCGCCGATGAGCGGCACACCCTTCTGGATGGTGTAGGAGGGCAGCGCGCCTTTCACCAGGGTATGGACCTGCTGGTAGGCCGGCCCTGCTCCGATGATCGTGTTGGTGCTGGCGCCGAAGATCGCGTGCAGGAAGAGTCCGAGTCCCTTGGTGGTGGCTTCGACTTCGATGTCTCCGCCGGACATTTCCTGGACGAGGGCTCGGCGGGCGGTGCGTGGTGCGCGGTGCCCTGGCCGTAGGCCTTCACCCTGGACGATCTCAGGGTTCCAGGCGAGGGTTTCGGAGACGAACTCGGGGAACTGCTGCGGGGTGGCGGGGATGCCGTACCCGGATTCGAGGCCGAAGCCTAGAGAGCAATCAAGCTGGGTGGTCATCGGGTGCCTCCTACTTCTTCGAAGTTGCGGTCCTGGGCGAGCAGCTTGAGGGCTGCGGCCTCGGGCAGTGCGATGGTTTCGCCGTGCTTGATGACCTGGCCGAGCAGGGGCACGTCGAGGTCTCCGAGCGGAGAGACGTTCCGGATGGTGATCTTGGTGGCCATGAAGGGCTCCTATCCTCGGACCCGGTTGCGGGCGGTGAAGGTGGCGATGACGTCGACGCCGCGGCCTGCGTGCAGGTACTCGTCGGGGGTTTGCCCGTCGGTCTGCACTCCGGTGAGCAGGCAGTGGCGGACGGTCCCGCCGAGGGTGGTGTCGGTCATGCGGACGTGGTGCTCGATCTTGCCGAGCAGGTCGAAGGCCCGCTGCTGCGCTGGTAGCTCCTGCTCGCCGTCGCCTTCGATGAGGCAGGAGAAGACGATGTCGACGGCGAGGGTCTCCTCCCGGGACCGGTTGGTGCCCATGGCCGCGAAGTCCTGCTGCACCTCGAGGCGGGTGACGGCGACGATGTCGGCGGGCTGGAACGAACCGGGGGTGCCCGGGCAGACCAGCACGTCCTTCGTGTCAGGGTCGGCGGCAAGCAGGTCCTTGCACGCCTGGTAGAGGGCGGCCTTGAACGCCAGGCCTGCGGTGAAGGTGCTCATGCGAAGCCTCCGATCTGTTTATTCGGTTCGCACAGCTCGACGACGCGGCGCGGCACGGCGAACCCGGACGGGGTGAACACCTCGTCCGTGGGGTCTTGGCGCACCGAGGAGCCGCCGGAGCTCTGCTTGCCGATCTGCACCCAGTGGCGCACCAGCTCGCGCGCGGCGAGGCGGATGTTGGGAGGGATGGCCGCGTATCCGGTCTGGACGGTGACGGTCAGGGTGCCGGCCGGGAAGGTGTCGGGATCCTGGCGGCTGCCGGCGTACAGGATTCCGTGCTCGGTGTACCAGCGCTCGACCGGGTTGCCGTCCACGGTCACCTGTGTGACGGTGGCTGACCAGTCCAGCATGATCAGATTCCCGCCGCCGGCAGTGGTGATCTGGGTGGTGGCCAGCAGGATCGGGCCGGTGATGTCCTCGATCACCGGGGTGGCCGCGGCGATGTACAGGCGCAGGTCCTGCAAGTACGACGCCGAGGCGCGTGCCGCGCCAAGGCTGGCCTGTGCGTCGTCCAAGCTGATCAGGTAGCGCGGGTCATCGGGCCAGACGTCGAAGATGTCGGTATCGACCTCGCCGGTGCCTGCTTCCCAGCGGATCCGCCAGCGGCCTGGCAGATCGGCCGTGACTGTCGCGGTACCGTCTGGTTGGTCGATGACGGGCGTGACGAGCTGGCCGTCGGGGCGGGTGACCTCGGCGGAGATCGTCGACGCTTCGGGCCGGGTCTTCCACTCGATCGTGTGGATCGAGCCGAGGTCAACCGCCGCCATCGCTAAGCCTTGCCTTTAGCTGCTGGCTTGGCCGCTGCCGCTTTGGCAGATTCTTCCTCGGCCTGCTTGGCCTTGGCCTCAGCTTCGGCCTTCTGCGCCTCTTCTGCGGCCTTGGCTTCGGCGCCTGCCTTGGCCTCTGCTTCGGCCTCTGCGAGCTCGGCCTCGATCTTTGCCTTGAGCTCGGCTTCAGCCTTGCGCGCTGCGGCCAGCGAGACATTGCCGGTAACGGCGGTCTCGATCTTGGCCTTCGGTGCGCTGGTGTTTTCTTCGGCTTCGACGGCGGTGGCGATGCCCTGGGCGATCAGCTGGGCGGCCTCGGCTTCGGGGACTTCGAGGGTCTGCCCGGGCTTGGGCCATTTCTTGCCGTTGCGGGATCCGGAGATCAGCGCACGCATACGAATTTCTGGAGCCATGATCTGGTCCTTTCAGTCATGAGGGCGAACCCACGGCCCGCGCCGAATCGGCACGGGCCACAGGTTCAGGAGAGGGTTAGGCGGCCGGCAGCAGCAGGTGCTTCACGGCGCCGGACTGATCCATCAGCAGGCCATCACCGCGCACCAGGGCGCGGAAGACCACCACATCGCGGTTGAACGCGTAGTGCTCCGAGGACTCGAAGCGGATCCCGTTGACCAGGCGCACCACGTAGGAGGCCAGATCACCGAACAGGAGCGGCTTGGCATTGGCGCCCATGACCGGCATGAACGGGTCGGTGCGCACCGGCTTGCCCTCGATGGTGTCCGGGGTACCGGCAATCACCGAAGCCTGCCAGATGTAGTTGTCGTTCGCGTCCTTCAGCTTGCGCAGGTAGCCGGCAGTGGTGTCTTCCATGACCCACGAAGCGGCAGGACGGTTGCGGTACGGGCCGATGACCGAGTAGAACAGGTCGATCACGTCATCGAAGGTCGGGGTCAGCGTCGCGGCGGTCTTGCCCATGGTGGAGCTTCCGACGATGCCGGCCGGCTCACTGGTGCCAGTACCGGTGATCAGCTTCTCACCGAGTGCGTTACCGACAGCCCAGCCAGCGGCGCGTGCCAGGTAGCCTTCCAGATCCACGCCGGTGTCGGTGAGCAGTTCCTTCGGCACCTCGATGAGGTCGCCGTACTTGTACGATCCGAGGGTGCGCTTGCCGAACGCCGGGTCGGACTGCGGGATGGTGCCGCCCTCGGACACCTGGGCGCCCGTTGGGTGGGTGACGGTCACCGGCACGTCGATGTTCTCGCCGCTGGCGGTGTTCCACTGGGTGGCTCCGCCCACCAGGAGGGTGGCCACCTCGATGGCGTGCTCCATGAGCTTGCCGTAGAAGGTGGTCGGCACGGTCGCGCCGCCAGCACCGAGGGTGCCCTTCGACAGGGCACGGCATTCTTCCTGGGTACCGAAGGCCTCGAAGGAGCGGGTCTCACCACTCAGGAAGGAGCGGAGCTTGGTTTCCACGCCCTCCTCGTCCTTGCCGCGCTCCTGGCCGCCCTTCACGCCTGCGCGGTTCAGCGCGTCCTCGGTGGCGCGGTTGCGCTCCTCGGCTTCCACCAGCTTGTCGGCCTGGGAGCGCAGGGAGTCCATGTCCGAGCTCATGCGCTCGAACTGCTCGGTCTCCTCCGCGGTGAGCGTGCGCTCCTCGGTCTCGGCGGTGTCGAGCAGCGCACGCATCTGCGCCTCGACGTTCTTGCGCTGCTCCATGAGCAGCTGGGCCATCTTCTTGGCCATGGGTGATCATTCCTTTCAGAAATGACGAAAGCCCGGGAATGCCGGGCTTCGGTTGATTTCGGAATGCGGGTGGTTGTCTACCTGCCCACGGGGTTAGAGCCAGTGCTCTGCGAGCTGGGCCCGACGCGTTGCTGCGTCGAGCTTCGCCCGTAATTCGCCGATGGAGGGATGAGTTGCGCCCTGTCCCTCCGCCGGCTCTTCCTCGCGCCCGTGGGCTCGAGAAGCTTCTTTGTCGTGCAGCAGCCGTGCCAGCGCGTTTTGCTCGGCCGCGGCCCGGGCCTCGTCCAGATCCACCTCGAAACGCTCGGCGAGGGAACGCAGGCCGGTAGTGGTGTCCCGGTACGCCGGATTGACCACCGGGGCCACGTCGACCAGCTGCACGGCCTTGAGGGTGCGCAGCGGGAAGTCCTCGGTGGTGTATCCCCAGTCGTCCTCCATCGTGCGGAACGCGAAGGACGAAAAGCGCAGGTCGCCGCGCTCGGCGAGCGCTTTGACGTCGCGGCCGACGCTGGTGTCTGGCAGGTCGACTTCGTACCAGAGGCCGGTGCCATCGACGCCCAGGCGAAGGGTTTCTGCCAGTGAGGTGCCGAGCAGGGCGTCGTCGGAGTGGTTGAAGCGTGCCAGGACCTCGACGCCGTCGGCCAGGGTTTTGTTGAAGGCTGCCGGGTCGACCTGCTCGACGAAACCGCCGAGGTTCTGGCTGTACCGGTTGAAGACCGAGGCGTAGCCGTGCAGGATGCCCACCCCGTTGGTGGAGGCTCGCAGCTCGATCTTGGCGGTGTGGAAGCGCCGCTCGATGTCTTTGGTTTTCACGAGGTTTCCTCCTTCGTGGGTGCGGGCTGTTTGCCGTAGTACTTCTGCCACTCAGCCTTCTGCTCGGCGGTGAGCTTAGGTCGCTCTTCGAGCTCGCGGCCTTCGTCATTGATGAGCAGCCCTGCCTCGAGTTGCAGCTTCATGACCTCGGCGCGGGTCTTGGTGTCCGTGCGCACCAGGGCGTCCGGGTTGAACTTGATGTAGTGGAAGTCCGGCAGGAGCCGGGAGAGGTGGTGCTCAAGGCGGGTGAAGATCGGCTGCAAGGCCCGGGTCTGGAACTTGATTTGGTTCATTTCCAGCGTCGAGTAGGTGAGCGAGTTGCCCGATTCGCCGCCTACGTCCGAGGGGTCGACCCGGTAGATCGCGGCGATCTGGTTGGCGGTGGCCTTGATGGTTTCGAGGAATTGGGCTTCGTTGGCGTTGACCGAGAGTTGGGTCCACTCCCAGTCGTTGCCGGAGACGAAGATGTCGTTCTCGGCCACCGAGGCCTTGAATCGAGCCTTGGCCTTGGCGGCCTGTTCCGAGTCCAGCTTGCCTTGGCCGTACTTCAGGTGCCCGGTCGGAGCGGCCCCGTTATCGAACCAATCCATGCCGTATTTCTGTGCGTAGTACCCGGTCTTCAGCACCTCGCGGAACTGGCCGATAGGCGAGAGCCCCACGACCGAGCCCGGCACCACATACCAGGGAATGTGCACCACGGTGGCCGAGTCCAGCTTCCGCCCCTTGTAGCTGTAGCGCGGCAGGCCTTTGGACTCGTCGACCTCGACTTCGTCGGGATGCAGCCAAGCGATCTTTGCAGGGATACCCGCCGAGTCGAGGCTAGTGATCAGCCCGTACGCGTTGCCGCGCAGCAGGAAGCTGGTGGCGAACTGCGCCAGCCATTCCACGCGGGTCATGGTCGGGGACGGGTGAGGGTCTAGCAGGAGCGCGGACTGCGTCTTGGCTTTCTGCTTCGATCCTCCTGTGGATTCGTACTCTGCGACGGGCATGATCGCAATCGAGTCGGCGATCAGGCTGGTTGCCGCGTACACCGGGACCAGGCGCAGCGCGCCCTTCATGGACTTATCCAGATCCTTGCCCATGCCGAAGATGCTGTGCCAGCCGTCAGAAGATCGATGCTCTTCAGAGGTGCGTCGGAACAGGCTCATGGGCGCGACCTCCGATCCACCAGCCACGACAGGAGCATGAGCAGCACGCCTGCGGCGCCCAGGGCCAGCGGCAGGCTCACCATGGCCACGGCGAGTGCCACGGCGAGGATGATGAGCAGGGAGCCGATGAGGTCGAGCAGCGTGGTCAGCAAGGCGTTAGAGGATCGTGTCTTCGGCATCGTAGTCGTCCTTTCGCTTCTCGATGTAGAGCCACCGGGCGAACGTGGCGGCGTACATGGGCGTGATGTCTTTGAGCTCGCGTCCGCGGGCGAAGACGAAGGCACGGTCGCCGACGATCCGTTTTGTGGTGTCGCCCATGGCGTCGTTCAGCAGTGCGTCGTCGGGGAACCTCAGTTCACCGACGAGGGCCTTGTCGTAGAAGTCACCGCAGGCCGCCACCCTGTTAGGTCCGGTCACGGTGACGACTTCGAAGCCTTCCTCTTCCAGGTCCTGTATGAGCGACACGGCAGAGCCGTTGCCGTCCATGGCCACGAGGTTGCCGCCGAGGGCGGTGCGTAGCTTCTTCAGCTCGGGGACCACGTTGCGGGTTCCGTCCATCCGGTCGTACACCTCGACGTACGCATTGGCTCGCCGGTCCACGGCACGGGCGCTCATAGCGATTGTGGCGTACTCACGCTCCGGAGAGACATCGATCGCCCAGAACGGGGTCCCATTCCAGGAAACCGCGTCCTCCGCCACGAAGTTCTTCTTCCAGGCCGCGATCGGCACCAGCTTCGGCGGGCCTTTAGCTGCTGGCCACCATCCCAGCCAGGCGCGCTCCCACTCGGTCTTGTCCGTCGAATTGACACGAAGGTTCATCACGCGGTCGCCCTCGATGGTCCAGCCGATCGCCGGGTGGCAATTCAACAAGGTCTCCGGGTCATCGGGGTCGGCGTCTTCTGGGGCCGAGTACTCGATATAGCAGGTGCGGGACTCGACGCCGGCTTCGATCAGGGCCCGACCGAGCTCCACCTTGTCTCGCAGGTATGCCGAGGACGTATCGCCGGCGGCAGAGAGCACCCACATCTGCGACCCGATGATGGTCATCATGGTCGGCTGGATTCCACCCTCAAGCATGTTGTCCCGGTGCGCATACGCTTCGTCAAGGTGTGCTTCGTCGTTCGCGTCACCGTGGCCGGATTCGCGCTTCACCGCGTCGATGGCGATCTCGGCCCCGTTGATGAACCGGACGGCTTCTTCCCCGCCGCGCCAGCGCGGCTTGGATAGGAACATGTCCAGCGCCGAGCGGTGCAGCGGCAGGTAGTAGTCGTCTTTCAGGCGCTTGAGCGCTTTCAGGCGATTCTGCGCGGTGTAGATCAACCGGGCGTCCTGGGTGGTTAGGGCCCGGTGGGTCAGCTTGCCGCGGCTGATCGTGGTCTTCCCAGCTCGACGCAACACAATGACGATCACCGTGTCGTACCAGTAGCCTCCGGTGCGTGGGTCGATCTCGCACGCCACGTCCAGGGCGTCGCGCTGCCACGGCATCGGGGAGTTGCCCATCGCCTTCATGATCTTGGCGACCTGCGGGCCACGTGTAGCCCGGTGCGGGTTGCGCTGGGTGGCGAAGCGTGGCGGCGGATTACGCGGCTTGGAGTCGAGCATCCACCACCTCCACGATTACGGGCCAGAGTCAGCCGACGCGGGCGGCTTCTCGTCGTCGCTGAGCAGACCCTTGAGGAACTCCTCGGGCGACAGTGCCGCCTTATCGCCGCCGTCGGTGACCTTGCGCAGCCGGTCAAACACGTTGAAAAGCCGGGACTCCATGCCCGAGATCAGGTCCGGGCGGTCGATGCGCGGGATCTGGTCCAGCACCCGGGCGTTGTACCGGGCCAGCACGATCAGCGTCTTCTTGAACGGCGGTTCGCCAACGATCCTGCCGAGCTCACCGGTCAGCACCTGCTCGATTTGCCCGGGCTTGGCCTGCCAGTCCAGCGAGACGCTCGACGGCTCCACCATCGGCGGCAGCTCCGGAGCCTCAGCCAGATCGACCTCGCCGCCCTGCTCACGCAGCTTCCGGCGAGCGCGGTACGCGGCCTGGTCCTCGCGCTTGGCCTTGCGGCACTCGGCGCACCTGCAGCCCTTGCGGTACCCGGAGATGCCCGGTCCGATGCCGCCGTGACGGTACGGGATCGAGGGTATGCGTTCGTCGTCCACTGCTCCTCCTGCCTGTGTCTCGGTCGCCCGGATTCTCGGCGAAATCGGCGGCTGACGTGCCTACACGTGTAGGGCGCTACCCGGGAAAATCGGGGAGAGAGAAAAAATGGAACACGCGCGGGTCTCCCGTACGCCGGATTCCTAAAAAACCGGGCTTCCGGGCTGGCCGATCATGGTCATCGGCTTCTGAGTTGCGCAAGTTTCGTGACTGGCCGAGGTGGTGGCCGCTTCTTTGCGCGTCGTCGGGCTGCTTCCTTCTTGCTGTTGCATCCCAGGTGCATGGGCTGAAGATTCCATGGCGCGGTCGGGTGGCCCCCGTCTTCGAGCGCGATGATGTGATCAAGCGACGGGCCGAGCGGATGCCGTGGCCGCAGGCCGAAGACAATCTCACGATCACACCAGGCACACACCGCACCAGGCTTGCAGTACTGGGCGACAAGCCTGCGCCACGGACGGCCGGTGCGGCCACGCCGCGGGTCCCACTCGCCGAGCATCCGCACCCCCCGCCCAGACATGACGAAACCCCGAGACCAGTGAGGTTCTCGGGGTTTCATCTTTGACACGAATGCCATTACATCATCTATTCTGCCATGCTAAGTCAAGGAGCTAACTTCCGCATGATTCCGGGGTCTCGCCCCTCTGGGCTTGCGCGCTGCCATCGACTTCGCCCACGCATCCCACGGCACCGAATGCCCAGCCACACGCTGGCATACCACGACCCGCTTGCCGCTCGGAGCGTCGACCGCTACCAAGTCAGCACCGCACGCCGAGCCATGCACCAAGTGCCGGCACTTATCCGGAACCGGGTCCACCGGCGCCACGCCCTCGGTCACGGTCTTGATCCACTCGGCTGCATCGACCGCCAGCCAGTACGCCCAAAGCACCCACGCAGCATCAGGCACTTCGGCGATGCGCGGGATCATCGACCGATACAGCCACTCGGCAAGCCGCTGCGTTCCCTGGTCTTCCGGCAGACGGGCTGCCTCGCAGGAGTCCACCACTCGGCTAGCCAGTTCATGGACCGCCTTGGATGTCTTGCGCAGCGCATCGACCACCTTGAGGTTCACAGGTGCCGGCGGTTCATCCCTGGGCGTCTTCCGCTCACTGCTCGACCCGCCTTGGCTTGGACGCAATGCTTCCTGAGCTTCGTCCCAGCGGTCCACCACCAGGCGCAGCGCGGCACGCATCGAGTCCTCACAGCCTGAGCAGATCCGCGAACCAGACGCTACGGCCGGCACCGCTGTATCGCCACGGTCTACCGCGTGCACCACGCACACACCAGCACCATGCGCCTGCTCGGAGATGCAACCCCAGCACCCACAATCCGGACTATCGACATGCTCAGGCATCAACGCCCCTCCTCGGTATATCGTCTCTCGGCCGCGTCCTGGCATTTCCGGCACGGCAGATGCAGCTGGTGAATCTCGCACGTCGAATTCTGCGGATCAACGCGCTGTCCCTTCACTCCGTAGAACGGTGACCCGTGACGGCCACCGGTCAGTGCGTGCGGAGCTTCACCAGCATCATGGGACTGAGTCTGCATTGGTTCCGGAGACTGAGAGTTGCCCTGTCCAGTCCTCCGGGTATCAGATCTCTTGTTGCCTCGTTTACGTCTGGATCGAGGTCTTCTGGGCTTAGCCGGGTCTGAGGTTACGTCGGGCTGACCTTGGCCAGACCCTGCCCCTAACCCATCCCTGCCCTGCCCTGCCCTGCCAGCCCGTGCACGCGCATGAGCGCGCCCGTGGATAGCTTCAGGCTCTTCGACCATTGATGCTGGCTCGGGCGGACCATCGATGGTCGAATATTTGGTCAGCGCGGCCGGAAAATCAGGGTCTTCATCCGCCCACCGTGCATCCTCGTCGTTGTCCTGGTCTGGCGCCGCACTGCTCGACGGCTCCGGAGCGACGTCCTGCTGGCCCGAAGGCGCGGTCGTCAAGCTCGACGGAGCTGGAGTGGTATCTGACGCTGCGCCCAGGCGCAGGCCGAAGCTGGCGGCCAGATCCTGCGCCCCACGCTCGACAGCCCGTGATGCGCTCGACGGCTCCGGAGCGACGTCCTGCTGGCCCGAAGGCGCGGTCGTCAAGCTCGACGGAGCTGGAGCAGCTTCACGGACTGGAGCAGGGCGCAGGGTCATGCCCGCGGCCTCCGGTTTACGCCGACCCTTGGTCCGGTTGCACCCCGCGCAGGACAGCACGATGTTGCGCACACCGACTGCGAGCGTGGGGTCGACGTGATCCATTTCTGGGCGAGTCTCGCCCTTACTGGTCTTCTTGAAGACCATGACGCCGCAATAACGGCATTTCCCTCTGGAGCACTTCGGGTAGTCCTCGGCGTCTCTGGCCCAAACGTCGGCGCGGATCTGCGGATCCTTGAGCTCCTTGCGTTTGGCTCTGGCCAGGCGGACGTTGTCGCCGGTGTCGTACTCGAACTGGAACCAGTCATGGAAAAGATAGTGCCCTTCTTTGACGGGCCCACACTGCTCGCAAGAGTGCCCCGTGGCGTGCCATAGGCCGACCTCGACCAGGCGTGCAGCCAAGAGATCTACTGCGTCTTTGTTGAGCAGGATCTTCATCAGATGCACGTGGGAGATCAGGCCGTCGGTGAGCGCGGCCTGGCAGTAACTGCCGGCCATCGTCCACAGGCCAAGGGCTGCGACGCCGACCAGGTCGCCACCGATCGCTTGTTCGGCGAGAGCGGAGGCTTTCTGGTTGGCGTGGAGCTGGTCGTCAACTTGGAAGAATGGCAAGTCTTTTCCTCCTTTCAAATGGATCAGATTGTTGTGGGCCGGAAACGAGGTGGGCCGGCGGCGGCCGCTCCCTGCCGGGGCACCTCATCGCTTGCCGACCTCCGCCCACGCCCGGGCAGTCTCCTCGGTGACGCGCAACGCCACGGCGAGCGCTGGCCAAGACCAGCGGTGGAGGCGTGCGCGGCGGATCATCTGCGCCAGTGCTAGTCGCCCCTCAGCAGTTTCGCGGTTGCGAGCGAGGGATACGAGGGTCGCGTAGACCTGGGCACGGGTGGCGCCTCGGCGGCGCTGGTGACTGGTCATCTGGCTACTCCTGAAATTGTGACTGGCTGGGTGCCGGGGATGACACCGAATCGAATCTGGCTCTGGTCCTGGGCGGTGATCTGCACGTCGCCGGTGGCGAAGTGCTTCACGCTGATGATCGTCCCGGCGAGCTGCCAGGGGCCGGCGTACTTGCCGCCGGGTATCTGTGCGGTGATGTGGCGGCCGAGGTCGGCTCCGGAGAGGTGCCTGGCGTCTTTGGTGGCGCTCATTCACTCGCCCCCGGGAGGCTCACACTACGATTCGCGTCAGTGCGCCGTAGCTCCTGCCGCATCTCTTCTTCATGAGCGTGATACCCCTTGAGCGCCTCTGCTTTGGTGGCCCCAACAAACTCGCGGTCACACCACAAACAAGAGAGCGTCCACCCTTTGCGTTGCGTGTACCCATCGCCGGTATCCAACCAAGCGTCGTAGTGACCTTGTGGAGATGAGCGAGGATCCACTGTTGCGGCCAGATAAGCGGACACGGCCGCTGCTGCTTCTTCCCGCACTTCGTCGCGACCATCATCTGTCCGCATATTCCACGCGCAGTCTGCCGATATATCGGGATAGTGCACAGCGTTGAGTGCACGCGCCGCCGCTTCGAGTGCTTTCGGGTTGAGCTGGTCACTCATCGTTGCCAGCTCCCCAGGTTTTCGCAGTGCGGCACGGCCACAAACCCTCCCGGTAGTTCCAGACTTCGGCGCCTATCTCCGCCATCTGGCCGGCCTCGATGCGGCCGCACTCGGCGCAGATCTCGAAGTACGGGACTTCGCCTTCGAACTCCTCGTCGTTCTCGTCCAGGTACGCGGCCCGGGCGTCCGCCTCAGTGTCGAAGCTGCCCTCATCCGCCTCGTGGGTCTGCCACCGCTTCACTGGACGGTGAAGCTTCACCAGATCTCCGAACACCACGCCCACCGCGAGCATTCGCACGGCATCCTCACGCTGAGCCGCCTGCAACGCATCGACATGGGTCAGCAAAGCGTCACGGTCACGAGCGGTCTCGCATGCCGTCGACCCGCATGGATCCGAACTACAACCATGCAGTGCAGTGGCTGCGGCAGCGCGCCTCCGGATCTGCTTTAGGTCCCGGCTCATGCTTGCACCATGAATCCGTCGAATGGGGCGCTGAGCGGTAACCACTCGCGCCACTCGTCGCGGCTTGCGAGGGCCCAGCGGTCGCGGCGGAGGAGCCGTGAGCCATCGTCAGCTTTCCCCTCGTCGTTGAGGTTTGACCAGCGCATCAGCTCCTGGCGCGAGACCCGTAGCTCGACGTGGTCTTCGCCGGCGAGTTCCTCAAGAGTGTCGCCGTAGAGCCACTCGCAGTGGGCTCGGACGGCTTCTTCGGCGCTGTGCGCGTCCGTGGTGCCGGTGACGACCCAGAAGTCGCCTCCGTCGCCGAGTTCCTGGACGGTGACGGCCTCGACATGGTTGCTCTCGGCGCTGAGGTAGATGCCGACCTGCCGGGCGTAGTGCTTGGCCTCGGCGAAGCGTCCGCTGAGCAGTGCCTGAACAGCTGCCCGGATGACCCAGCGGGATGCCGGGAGCGTGTCATTGGTGACCGGACCCAGCAGGTACGGGATGCAGTCCTGCACGGGGGCGGTCATTACAAAGTTGCAGTCGTCGGCGCGGTTGTCTGGGTCGGACAGTGTGATTACTGCGGTCATGGTTACTTCCTCGCTCTCTGGGAGGTGATGTGCTGGACGATCTGGTCTGGCCGGTGCCCGAACCAGGCCACCGAGTCTCCGGTGGCCTCGTCGTGGACCCGGACGTACGGCATCGACGGTGCGACGCCCATGCCCTCGGCGATCTCCTTCAGCGTGGCGATCGCCGACTCGTCGGTGTCCGCGACGTGCTGAACCAGGTGCGGGATGCCACGGTTCTCGAGGAACTTTCGAGTCTTCACGCATTCGCCGCACTGGTCTTTCGTGTAGACGGTGATGCTCAAGCTCATGCCGCTACTCCTTCCTGGATGATGGATTCTTCGGGTTCGTGGCAGTTGCACTGGCAAGCGGTCTCTTCGTCGGCTTCGACGTCGAATGCCTGGCCGTAGCACCACTTGTGCTTCATCTCCCGGCACTCGGCCGAGGTCGCGAACTCTTCCTCGTTCATGGTCAGCTCGCTTTCCGTGCGACAAGGGGCTCGCCGGCCTGGAGGCGGGCCACGGCCGCGTCCCAGAGGCGACCGGCGCCGCGGTGCGTGACCCACCGCTTGAAGGCTTTCGCCTCAGGCTTCCGGGAGCGCAGCACCATCGAATACATGCTGGCCTCGGTCACCGTCGTGACCGTCTGGGCCCCGCCAAGGGTGCGGATAGTATCCGCACCCTTTTCGTCCTCGTCGAGACCGCGCACCGCGTCGTGGACTCGGCCAAGGCCGAGCACCTCGCAGAGGTCGGCGGCGATGAAGTGCACCTGCCCATCGATGAGCAGCGTGCGCACTTTCTCATCGCCGTAGATGTGTACAGCGACTTCACTACGAACGTTCATGATTCCCTCCTACAATCCCTAGAGTTTGTTCAGCGGTACACAAGGTGCTAGCCCTGTGCATCCGACACGCTGGGTAGCCTGGTCGGCATAATCAGCTGCTCGAAAGTCACTTGGTCCACCGGCACTGAGGCGTCGCTCAGGTGCACCGGCTTGGTAGGTCGATACATCGAGAACCGGAGGCGCTGCGCTCTGAGCGCCTTGATCGCGCTCAAGTAGTAAGTCGGGTTGAACGCCATCTCGAATGGCTCCGACATGTTGGCGTCGACCAGCGGGGATTCCTGCACCTCGCCGTCAGGCAGGGTCGCCACAATCCGTACGGCATTGCCGCCCTCGGTCGAGACAAGCCTCATCGGGATATTTCTTGGCGTGAGTGCCTCGATCACCTGCGTGGCCTTCTGGATCCCCACGCCATCGATGAGCACTCGCGTCCGATTCTTCGCCTGATCCTCGAAAAGGCTGGCCAGATCCGGGTAACTTCCCTGCTGGCAAAGCATGCGCGCTTCAAACCCGGCCCCCGTCATGGCCACAGCGACGGCCTCGCCTGTTCGCTGTGCACCGCCCAGCCTCAGATCGAATTCGCCGCCAGCCAGGATCTTCTTCAGCCGCGGCCACTCCTTGCCCAGGATCAGCGCCTTGGTAGAAGGCTGCCCGCCGAGGTCGCCGGCATGGATGAGCGTGACCGGCATGCTTGCCCGCGCCAGTCGATACCGGTCGGTGGCGTACGCAGTCAGCTTCCCGTCCTCGATGCGGATCTGCACGCAGGTCAGCACGGGCACCGTATCGTCCTTCGATGCAAACGGGATGACACGATCGATGGTCCGGATGAACTCTTCGACATCCACCGCGGCCTGAGGGCCGCGCTCCAGCCCAGCGAAAAGGGTGGGGCGCTCGATCTTGTCGAGGCCGTCTTTCTCGACGGCGCCGGCCATGCTGTGCGGGACAGCGAGGCGGTAGCCCTCGACCTCGACATACAGTGCCTCGCGGCCCTGAAATTCCTCCCAGCTCAGCGTGACGTCCGAATCCTTCGGCACAACTTTCAGCACCTCGCGGAGCGTGCGGTAGAGGCCGTGTGCATGAGCGACCTTCGTCGTGCCGGCTGCGCCCGTCGGGCCTTGGCCATGACCCGCCGTGAGCGCGGTCTGGTAGTCGAAGGTGCTGGCCGCGACGGCAGGGCCTGCGAAGCGCAGCACCACCATCCCAGCACTTGGTGCCGGCAGGCGGCCCGGCGGCAGGACCTTGGCCAGGAGCTCCAGCCAGTCCTTGCCAGGATGGGTCGCTTTGAATGGGGTAATCGTGGCGTGTTCGGTGGTTTGCGTGCTCATTGGTCCTTGTCCTTCCGCTCTTTGCGTTGTCTTCTTTCACGCTCGCGCTTGCGCTCCTTCGGGGTCATCCCTCCGAAGATCCCGTCGCGCTCTCGGCGCTCGATCGCCTTGTCCAGGCAGATCTCCCGCACCGGGCACTCGGAGCAGGTCTCGAAGGCCTTCCGGCCCTCCTGCTCGACGCGCCCTGGGCGCGGGAACCACGGATCATCTCCGTCTTTGACCCGGTAGGTCGCGCAGGCAGCCTGCTCGGTCCAGTGCCCCGACTTTGAATGTGTGTCCGGCTGATGCCTCATGGATCTCGCCTGCCTCGGCTCAGCATGGTGGCTCGATCTCTGGGCGACTACTGCCCTTGGAGAGATACGGAAGCCAGTCGACGAACTCCGCGAAGAACCACTCGACCGAGTCACGGAACGCACGCGCTTGCCGCACTTGCTTCTCGGCTTCACGGATCGCCTCCGCCTCGTCGCTGAAGGACTTCCGCCAGATCGGATCCTGCATGGAGTCCCAAACCGTCACCAGCCAGACGCGTTCCCCCGCCGCGAGACCCGGGATGCACCGAATACCAGCGCGAGGCCAAGTCACTGCAGCCGAATCCTGGTGTGTGAAAGGCGTCTTGCCGCGGTCGCGATCGATGATGCGCGGCGCCGGAGCCGCAGAGGCAGGGTGCTTCGCCACGCAAATCTGCCGGCGGATCTCCTCCGCGCTGACCTCACGTGCTGGCGTGGTCATTACTTGCCCTCGCTCTCGCAGGTCGGGCACGGTGCGCCAGGTTCGCCGTGTGCGATCGACTGCTGACCGCACCGGCCACACACCTGCTCACACTCCGCCGGCAAATTCACGTTGTAGGCTTCATCGTCCGGGCCCCGATCGTCGAGCTGGCGTCCGAGATTGATCGCCGCGACCTCGTCGCTATCCGGGATGTACCCGAAGAAGCAGATTAGGCGGTTGTACCAGACAGCCAATGGATGCCAGCGGTTGCGCTTTTCCCACGAGCCGCGGTCGTACCAATTGAAGCGATAGCTCTCTTCCTCGGCTTCGATCTGCTGCAGCCACAGGTAGAGGCGGATCTGCTGGCCAAGAGTGAGCTTCATGACCAAGCCCTCGGCCTTCACGCGCCATTCGTTCCGGCGCTTCGACAAGGATCCCGAGTATTCCTGCTCGTCGCCTTCCGGCTCCGGCGATGCGAGGCTGATGACTTCGCCGACGGCACGGCACTGGACGCCGGTTTGGCAGTGGGCCATGATGTGCTGGGCGAACATCAGCCGGTCTTCAATGTCGGCCAGGGCCTGCTTGTCGCGGATCTTCTCGATGGTGAAGGCGCGGCGTGCGCGCTGCGCGGCCGGCAGCATGCCGTTGAGCCGGCGGATCAGCTCCTTCTGCGCGGCGATCACCGGGTCGAGCTTCGGTGCGGACTTCGCCAGCTTCTCCCACCAGGTCACCCCATCCCGCTCGACCTCGTACAGGTGGCCGGCAGCGATGTGCTCCTGGTGGCTCAGGACCTTGTCGGTCTTGCGGTACTTGCCTGAGTAGCGGTCCTCCGACTCGATCTCCTCGGCGCCAAGCCCGGTCATTTCCTCACGGATCTTCGCCTTGATCGCGGCCGACTCTGCCAGGGCGATCTCGCGCTCCACGCCGGCAGCGTCGTACCGCATCCATGGGCGTGAGGCGTCGGCGATCTCCGCGGTGACCTTCTCCACCAGATCGGTGGCGCCGGTCTTCTCCTCGTACTCCATCAGCTTGGCGACACCGAGCAGGTCCAGCTTGCCGGTGTCGTGCTTAGCGGCGAGCTGCGGGCGCTTGCCCAGACCAGCGCGGGCCTTCACCTCGGCCTTAGGGATCGCGAAATTTCGGGCGATCCACGCCTCGGACTTGCCCTCGGTGAGCATGCCCTGGATCGCCACGCCCTGCTCAGTCGTGGACAAGGGAGCGTGGTTGGTGCCGGTGGTCAGCGCCTCGGCGAACAGGTCAGCCTTCGGGGCGGCCGGGGTAGGGATGATGCGGCACAGGATCGTGGCCAGGTCGGCGCGCAGCGCGGCCTGGTATCTTCTGTGCCCGCCCTGGATCCGGTACTGCCCCTCGAGGTCCGGGTGTGGGTACACGGTGATCGGGTCCATCTGGCCGATGGCCTTCAGCTCTTTGGCCAGGCGGTCCAGATCGCCCATGTCCTTGCGGGGGTTGTCGGGGTCTGGGTGCACCGCTGAGAGCGGTAATTCTTGAATCTCGCCGTGATTTTTGGACACGGGAGCCCTCCTATGTACAGGTAAAAACGTGGTTGAAAGAGTGCCGGCTAGGCGGCGGTGAGGTCGGCGCGGTCGGCCGCATTGGCCATGGCCTCGGCATGAGCGAGGTCGCACCAGGCGCCCAAGGCCAACCCTCCGGAGAGGAGCATCATCAGCGTGCTCACACCCGTGGGCATGGCCGCGGTGAGGATCGTGACGATAAGCATCAGGACCATGGCGGGCAGGTACCCGAGCCACATGCGGCGCTCCGCCCGGGCACGGATCCGCTCAGCGCGGCGCATTACCGACTGCCTTCCGTGAAGAGGTCCGCGACAGGCACCGGGTCCGGCAGGTCGTCGATCACCACGTAGTAGTGCGTCTGCATCTTGCCCACGTGGATCGAGCCCTTGCCCTCAGCAGTGTCCGGTGAGATGGTGCCCATCTCCACGAACACTTCACCTTTGGCGGACTTGTAGAAATTCCGGGCCCACAGCGCAGCAGCCTTGCGTGCCTGGATGGCCTTGTCGGACTTCGGGTAGCGGCGCCACTTGATATCGAGCTCGGCGACGTGATGAGCGCGGCCGGCCGGGATCACGCGGACCTTGCCGGTATGCGTGCTCACGACCGATCACCCGCTGCTGGCTGGTCACGGAAAGGCTCGGCCACGTCCTGCAGCTCGCGTAGCCGCTCGACCAGCTCTTCCCCACGGACGATGGTGTGGCTGATCGCCCCGGAAATATTGCCGGTGCTGTCGAAGTCGAACCAGACACGCAGCGCCTCGCGCAGGCGATCGGTGGCAACCTTCGCGGCCTGGTGCGCCTCGCGCTGGCGGTGCGCCGCCGAGGCCGCCGCTACATCACGAGGGGTCGGGGCCTTACCCTGGGCCAACTTCGGGAAGAAGCGCTCAGACATTGCGGCCACCCCGCTTCCCCTTGCATGACGGGCAGTTCGGATCAGCGCACGGCATCAACTGCAGGTCCGCGGCAACCTCGGCCGGTGACATGATCTTGATTCCGGCGACCTTGGCAGCGTCTTCAAGTGACGCTCCCGAGGCGAGCTTGCGGCCGAGCTCGGTCATGCTCGCCTGAGCAGCTTCGAAGGCCTTGGCGCACTTCTCTGCCTCGGCCTTGGTAGCTTCGTCGCGAGCACGCGTCGTTCTGATCGACTTGATGGCCTCGACGGCCAGCCAACCGCTGATACCAATAACTGCCGTTCCAGCGGTCAGGGTCACGGCCAGGAGGATCTCCAAGATCATGCCGCCACCTCCTCGGACACGAGCCCGCCCTGTGCAGCTACCTCGGCGAGCCACGACGCGTACACGCCGGCGGCCCCCGCGATGCACGCCGCCCGGGATTCACCGGCCTCGGGCTTCACACCCTGTGCTTGTAGACTGGACATTGAAATCACACTCCTAAACTGCTTATTCGGGTTTGGTTTCGTCGCCCTCACCAGCTGCAACTGGTGAGGGCATTTTCATGTGGTTCTCAACCCACAGCCGCTCGGCAATGGATCGGTCAGATCGGATCTCCTTAATGCATTCCTCGTGGGCGGTGACATACGCTGCATCTGTCTTCCAGATCGAGCACATGTGCCACACGACTGGTTCTCCTTGGGCGACCGACTTTCCGCAGATCCGGCAATCATGGTGGTCTCGAACTGCGATCATTACCGCCCTTGGCGATCCGTCAGTGCATTTGGCCGGATGCGGAAAGATCTCGGGGACCCGATGTCCTTGCGCTCGAAATACGGAGCGCGGATCCCCAAGCGTGCCAACCGAAATCTCCTTACTCATCACGGCCGCCGTTCAGCCACGCTCTGGTCGCCTCAGTTGCCTGACGCTGGGCCTCGAGCATGAGCGTGATGCACCGTCGCTCGTTTTCACGTGCGCGTTGGTATTCCTCCTGTAAGCGTCCGGGCACAAACTCACCACCGGCTGATACGCAGTCTGCGATGCTGACTGCCGCGTACCGGACCTGCTCCTGCGCGGCCTTGAACTCGGCGAGCGCGGAGGTGGCGCGGTCGTTGAGGTCTTGAACTTCTGCTTCGGTGCTCATGCCACCCTCAACTTTCCGGCTTCCCGCTTGACTTGACTACGAGAGTGGCAAGATTGCACATTCTCGATGGACTGTCCGGGCGAAAAAATAGTTCCCCTGGGCGCACCTAGAACATCTTCGATGGCCTCGGCCAGCTTGGGCGTGCACCCATTTTTGCGGCCTCGCACCAGTGCGCTAATAAACTGCCGCTCGCATCCCGCATACTCAGCCAGCTTGGACTGATTCATCCCAGCTTTGGCTCCGATAAACGCTTTCAGAACCGCTGGGTCACGTAACTTCATCCACTTCCCCCTCGCCATCGCTCGACGTTTACGTGTAGCCATCATCTTTCTTCACTCCCTCTTGGTTGTCAACCTTGCTAGGAACAAACGTACATAGTCGGTTTACATCTTGTCAACCGCATTTCTCCCCATAACCCCCGAATATTCGGGCCGAACGTGGCAACTGGCGCGCCTTTTGGTTTACAAATGCGGGATTGAACTATCTTTAACGTGGTGGACATGGTCTGTCGATACTCGATGGACACGAGTCGCGGCGTCAGATGAAGGTGGATTTATGCACGAGTTGGGGCGCTACTTACAGCGCAAGATAGATGACCGAGGGTGGACAGTCTCCGAGCTAGTCCGTCGCTCTGGCCTGTCTCGCCAAACCGTGTACAACCTCATCAACGACAGTCGCGAGCACATGGACCAAACCCCGCAACGAAAAACGGTGAACGGCTTGGCCCGCGCGCTAGACGTGAACCCCGTGGAAATTTTGACGGTAAGCGCACAAGCCATCGGGGTGCCAGTAGATTCCCTACCGGCCACCCAGGCACTGAGTGGAGCTTCGGACCAGCAGATTCTCACGGAACTTGCTTTGCGACTGTCTTCCGCAAAGGGACAGCACATTGAATCCACCAACCAAAGCACATCTCAACCGCACCGACTGCGCATTCGCCCCGTGGCGCCGGCCGATCGCCCTGGCGCGGGACAGAAGAGCGATGACGGATACCCGCGCCCCAATGACATCGAGCTCGAGTTAGAGCAAGCCGGATTCCAACAAGTACACAAGGGCGAAGCTTCAAAGCACCCCACGCCACACGACGAGCGCCTCGCCGCCCACCCACCATTCGAGTCAGAAGCACAGAAGTTCGAGCGCCTGCACGGCGAGCGCGGCGAGGAGAGCCAGGAGCGCAATCATGAGTGAAGCTTTGAATCACGAGTCGCTGCTTCGCGAGGATATTTCAGTTGCTTTGACGCAGGTGGTAGACCTATGCCGAATGTATCGCTCTGGCCGGATAAACGACCCTGCCATCATCGAGCCTGATATTTATGTTCGGCTCGTCGACATGCTGTCAGGATCGTCTACCGTTTGGCTAGATGCGCTTAATCAGAACGAAGTGCCGCTTAACATCGACGCCGCCGGCGACTTCCTTCGGGATACGTGCGAAATTTGCGATTGGCTTGAAGTTGGATTCCCCTCAGTCCCTGATTCGTTGTTGCAGTTTTTCGATTTCTGCAAAAATTACATGAGCTCCTTTCCGAAGATCTTCGTGTCAGCGGCTGAAGTCGCAGACCATATATCTTCGGCCCTGTGTGGCCCGTACCAGTATCAGGCCGAGCTTGATTCAGACATCAAGAGCATGGCCAAGAGTTCCGGCCCTCAAGGTTCGGCCGTAACTAATTCTGGGCGGGAAACTATGATCGCGATGCGTGCTCGCCTGTATGCGCAGAAGCTTCGAAAAGCCGAAACTCAGCTCCTCGAGCTGAACGAGAAGGCGGAGACTTGGGAATCCACGATTGATAAACTCCGCGATTCCACAACAGAACAGGTTGCGGCGCTGGCGTCTTCCCGTATGGAGTACGAGAGTGAGCTGAAGAAACTTAAGCAACTCCGCCACCAGGAAGGGGCTGATAAGGTTTCACGGCACTATAAGAATTATGCTAGGAGAAGTTCGTCCGGCTACTGGCTATTCTTGGGCATAGGCGTTGTTATTTTCATTATTGCCGGCTGGGAGGCCGTCCGGTTTACCAGCGTCATTACCAACCCCAACAGTTCCGCAGGCGGCGAGCTATGGGCGAGCGTTGCCTGGCGAATAGCTCTAGTCTCCGGGGCCGTCGCGATTGGCGGCTTACTCCTGAAGCAGGCTTCCCACTTCCGAGCGCACGCAACTTGGGCACGCTCGATCGTCGTTCAGCTCAACACTTTCGACGCCTACACCGCCGACATCACTGACCCAACTGAGAAGAACATCCTCAGGGCCGAGTTCTCCAGACGCGTTTTCGGGAACGAACCCAACCCGGAGGTCGGCTCGAGTCAACCCAATGACAGCGCCTCGTCACTGATCCCGGTTCTCGCCGAGATGTTGCGGAACACGCAAAAAGGGCAGTAGTCCCGGCGTCATATTCCGCGACAACCTAGACGATTTTCCATCAATAATTTCAGGTACTTTGTCGCACTGAACTAGAAATTCCAGCATGTAACATTTGAGGTCGCATGTATTCGAACATATCTTCTAATCATGTTGCACCAGTCGACACACAAACCCCGTATCGCCCCAGCAACAATCATCTGGGAGCGTCCCAACCCCACCATGCCCGCCGCTACCGACGGCGAGCGCATCTGGATTGATCCTGATCTGAGCCGTGCGGAGATCCGCTGCGCCTTGATGCACGAAATGTTCCATGTCAGTAGTGGTCATCGTGGTTGCCAGCCGCCAGCCGTTGAGCGCGAGGTTTGCCTCGAAGTCGCTCGTATTCTGGTCTCGTTCAACGATCTTCGCCGTGTTGCTGGTTGGGCTACTTGCCCGGCGGATATGGCCGAGGAGTTGGGGGTTACCGAGCATGTGGTCATCGACCGGCTGCAGACCCTCGACGGCGACCAGATTCAGCAGCTGTGGCCGCCAAGTGACCACGTCGCATGAGCAGAGATCCACAGTTCGCTCTGCATCCCGCCTCGCCAATGGTGTGCCGCGCCAGACTCAGAGAAACCTCCTATGAAACGAGGGGCACTCATCATGAAGACAAAGAAAAAGACAACTCCAATACGGCCCCGCGCCGTGCTATACCTCAGGCAGTCGATCGCCCGCGAGGACTCAATCAGTCTCGAACTACAGGAAGATGCCGGCCGACGCTACTGCGAGCAGGCCGGATACCAAGTCGTCGCTGTCGAAGCCGACCCTGGTATCAGCGGGCGCACATGGAACCGCCCCGCAGTGCAGCGCGTCATGGGCATGATCGAGAACGGGGACGCTGAGGTCATCGTCCTGTGGAAGTGGTCCAGGCTCTCTCGCGCCCGGCTGGACTGGGCTGTGGCCATCGACAAGGTAGAAACCGCTGGCGGCCGGATCGAATCCGCGACAGAGTCCGTAGACGTCTCCACCTCGACCGGGCGCTTCGCCCGCGGCATGCTCGCCGAGTTCGCTGCCTTCGAATCCGAGAGGATCGGCGACACCTGGCGCGAAGCACACCGGCGCCGCGTCGAGAGCGGCCGACCAGCTAGCGGCAGGAAGCGGTTCGGGTACAACTACGACCGAGCGACAGGCTTCACTCCACACCCCGTCGAGGGCCCAATCGTCCAGGAAAGCTACCGTCGCTACCTGCTCGGTGAATCCTTCCAGACCATCGCCGCCTGGCTGAACAGCACCGACGTCCGCCCCAGCCCCGGCTACGGCCCCACGAAGAGCGGGCTTTGGTCCGATCGCGCCATCCAGCGAGTCCTGGACAACCCGTTCTCGGCCGGTAAGTTCACACACAAGGGCGAACTCCACAAGGGTATCCACGAACCGCTCATCACCGAGGAGCAGTGGGAAGAGTATCTGGTGCGCAGGAAAGCCCGTTATGTGCACCGCCGTGGGGAAAAGACTCAGTACCTGCTTACCGGGTACATCTACTGTGGCCAGTGCGGCTACGGCATGTATGCCGGTCTCTTCGGCCACAACCGCACACTCAAATACCGCTGCTCAGGTGCCGCCAATTTCCGTATCCACTCCGGCGGGTATGTCACCGAGAAAGTCATCATGGCAGCGCTGCTCCCCTGGCTCGGTGAACTTGTCGAAGAACTCAACGCCCAGGCGGCGAGCGCCACTGTGAAGATGCCGGCACTGCCGGACCGTACTGCGTCGCTGAATCGGCAGCTGATCAAGAACGGCGCGCGTTTGGACAACCTCACCACGCGGTTCATTGATGAGCTGATCCCGGCGGACGTGTACCAGCGGATGCGGGACGAGCTGCTGGCGGAGAAGGGCCGGTTGGAGAGTGAGCTGATGGAGGCCCGGGTGAATGCGCGGAAGCCTGCCGTAGAGCTCGCACCGGATTTGATGGACCACTGGGATCAGATGCCGTTGACGGTACGGCGAGAGATCCTGTCCCGTGTCCTGGGAAAAATTGTCGTGACCTCGAAACGGCCGCAGTCGGAGGTTAGGATTGTGGCTAAATGGGAGGATACGGCCAAGTCAGGGCGTAGTAGCAATTAGGCCCTATTCACGAGAGTAATCATTACCCAGCCGGGTACGTCTCCACGGCTATCGCGCACGGTGGGCGCCCAGCGTGCCCACGTACGTTCAACGATCCGGCGCAATGTGTTCAGTAGTTGGAAAAAGATGGTGGTCATGCGGTCCATGGTGAGTTCTCCTGATCGGTTAGGGTAGCGGGAAATTGATGAACGACGGAGGAATTGGTCAATAACTCACCTCCAACAATGCGAGGCCAGGAAAGACCGCAAAAATGACGGTAAGGGGCAGAACGCCGAACACTATGGGGACCAGCATGCTGATTTCTCTTTTGCCAGCGACTTCCATGAGTTCACGCTTCGCAGCATCTCGAACGTCTTGGGCTTGGTCTCGCAGGACTTGCGCAATGGGAGTTCCGCGTTCTGTGGCGACGTTGACCGCGTCGACAAAGCGCGTGATCGCACTGACCTGGACTCGGTCGGCCATCTCATTCAGTGCTTTGGCAACGGAGGAGCCAGCACGAATTTCGTTGATCATGGCCGCAAATTCTTCACCGATAACTCCACGGCACGTTGCAGAGATCCGTTCAATGGCACCTACCGTTGACTCACCGGCCCCAACGGCCAAGGCCATGACCTCGGCCACGGTGGGAAATTGTGTCAGGATCTTGCGTCGACGTCTTGCCACTTGTTCACCGAGGATCCAACCTCTGAACAGGTAGGCCACTACCCCACAGGTGGCGACGAGGAAGACAGATGGCACTAGGTCCAAACTGCGGCCGAACCCTGCCAACGTCACCACTACTGCCCCGAGGAAGATGCCTGCCATCATGCTCAGTACCTGTTGTGTTCGGAAATCGATGACCGACATCTGCGAACCGGCAGCGGCCAGTCGTTTACGCAATACCTGATTTCCGGGATTATGGGTTCGAATGCGACGACGGATCTGCTCAACGAGCGGATCAAGGAACTGGACCAGAGCCAAACGGTTGTGGTGTTGTGTCCATCCTTCGACGAGCAGCCGCGAAGGGCGCTGACCGACACGAATATGCGGGGCAATGCGGTCGACAAAAGTACTTGAGCGCCAAGCTGGAACCCGTGCCACGACAAGACACAATCCCACGCCGATGCCGAGCCCGCACAAGACTGCCCACCCGAAATAGCCGCTCATGTCAGTACCCGCTCTTCCACTGGCAGGGTGCCTAGGCGCAGCATGATGCGGTAGCAGATTAGCGAGATGAGCAGTCCGCCGATGAGTAGCATCACCCCGGCTGGGCTTGTGTACGCCTGTTGAGCCGCGTCTTGTGTGCCAAGGACTAGCAATAGGATCCACGGTGCCGCGACGGCCAGACGAGATGCCGAAACGATCCACGATTGGCGGGCTGCCAATTCACCACGAGTGCGTACCTCATCGCGGAGGAATGCGGCGAGCGTGCTGAGCGTCGTCCCCAGATCGGTGCCACCGACTTCACGAGTGATTCGCAATGTGGTCAGAATCTTATCCGCCACCGGGTCTGCGAGGCGGTCGGCGAGCTGCTCCAAGGCGATGGTGAACTTTCCCGTTGCCCGGTAATCAAGCGCAAATTCATGAAAAGCGGGGCGCAATATCTCCGGCCCAACCTCAGCGAGTTGGCTAAGCGACTCGGGTAACGACAGACCGGCTCGGATCGCACTGCGAAGGTGGTCGACAACCTCGGGCCATTGTTCGCGCAACAAGGCTTGTCGTTTCGTGGCCTGATGCCGCAGGTAGGCCCATGGCGCACCGGCGCCAAAGAGGAAGAAGATGGCTGCGAAAAGCATCGAACCGGTCAGCGCTATCGTCAGCAGGGCACTGACGGTGGCGCAGGCGAAGGCAATCATGACAAATTTCGCCGGACTCAGTCCGATAATGCCGGCCCGGAGTAAGGCTTGCCGGATTCGCGACGGTTTCCGCACCGGTTTGCGCCAAGGGTCGAACAGTAACCAGTCCACAGCCAAGGCGATTCCTAACCCCAATGTGGCGCCAATGAGCAGGCTCATATCCGGTCCCCCAACATTTGGGAAATGTTCACACCGGCCAACTCGAACTTACGATGGCTGAAATCCGCGCCGCCCGCCGGAACGAGCCGGTCGCCGTGCCGTTCAAAGAGTGTCGACGTCTCGATCTGACCGCCGTCTTCGACACGGTTCTTCAGGCCGATAATTTCTTCCACGTAGCGCTGCCCTTCAGCGTCTCTTGTGCAGTGCACGACAAGATCAATGCAGGACGCCACCGTCTTCGTTACGAAGTCAGCTGTGATGTTTGGTCCCGCTAGTAGCGGCAGTGTACAGATCTTTGTGATGGCGTCTCGCGCGGAGTTGGCATGCAGGGTGCAAAGACCGGCGATCCCGGAATTCAACGCGATCAGCATGTCGAGCGACTCTGCCTCGCGGACCTCGCCGATCACGATGCGGTCCGGGCGCATTCGCAACGCCTCCTTGACCAGACGCCGCATCGTGATTTCTCCAGTGCCTTCGAGATTCGGCAAGCGGGTCTGTAGCCCGACCACGTCTCGATGGGACAGCTTCACCTCAAAAATTTCCTCGATGGTGATAATTCGTTCGCGGGAGCCAATCGCGGAGGCTAAGCAGTTGAGCATGGTCGTTTTACCGGCCTGCGTGGGGCCAGTGACCACAATATTCATGCCGGCGGCGATCGACCAGGAAAGAAACTGTGCGGCCGTTTCGCTGATGGAGCCCAGTGCGATGAGATCTTCCAGCGATGCCGCGCGGGCCACGAACTTGCGGATGTTCACGGCCCAGTGCTCATGGGTAATGTCGGGAATGACCACATGCAGACGCGACCCGTCGGGCAATTGGCAGTCGACGAAGGGTTGTGAGAGGTCGAGCCGTCGCCCCGACATTTTCAGCATGCGTTCGACCAGATCCGCGATTTGACCAGCATCCAGTCGGATATGCGTTAACTCGCTTTGGCCGCTGCGTGCGCAAAAGACCTGATGCGGCTCACGAACTTCAAAACTTCTCTTGCTAGTATCGACCCATGACCAGTCCAATCGATGCCGCGATCTACGTCCGGATCTCACGGGACTCCGAGGCCCAGGGACTCGGGGTCAAGCGCCAAGAGAAGGACTGCCGGGCCCTCGCCGAGCGTCTCGGCTGGCGCGTCGTCGAGGTCTTCACGGACAACGACGTCTCCGCCTCGAAGAAGAAGCCGAGGCCGGCCTACGAGCAGATGATGCGGGCCGTGGAGACCCGGCGCGTCCACGCGGTGGTGGTCTGGGACGTCGACCGGTTGACGAGGAAGCCGCGCGAGCTCGAGGACTGGATCGACCACGCGAACAAGCTCGGGCTGAGCCTGGCCAGCGTCGGCGGCGAGATCGACCTGGCCACCGAGCAGGGCCGGGCCATGGCCCGCATGAAGGGCGTCTTCGCCCGGCTCGAAGCCGAGACGGTCGCCCGGCGGCAACGCGCCAAGCACAAGGAAATGGCGGAGGCCGGCCGGTACATCGGGCCCAGGCCGTTCGGCTACCGCTTCGCAGCGGACCAGGACGGCTCCACGATCAGAGGTTCCGGCAAGCAGCTGGTCGTCGACCCGGCCGAAGCGGCCGTCATCCGGGAGTGCGCGCGCCGGGTTCTGGACGGCGAGAGTCTCTGGGCGATCACCAAGGACCTGAGCGCCCGCGGAATCGAGACGGCCGCAGGGAATGCCTGGCAGACGCAGACGCTGCGCCGGATGCTCATGCGGTGGACCCAGGCCGGCTACCGCAAGCACCAGGAGTACAAGGACGGCCAGTGGGTCGGGCAGCCCCAGCTCTTCGAAGCGGCCTGGGAGCCCATCATCGATCGGGAGACCCACGAGCGGGTCCTCGCGAAGCTGACCGACCCGTCGAGGATCACCAACAAGGGCGATACCGCGCTGAAGTACTTGCTGACGTGGATCGTCCTGTGCGGCGTGTGCGGCAGGCCCATGGTCGGCGTCAAGGGCTACAAGTACACCGTGAAGGGCTACACGCGCGCTGACGGATCGCAATCGCCGAGCAGGGAACGCCACTACTACGCGAAGTACACGTGCGCGCATCAAGGTTGCCACGGCATCACGCGCCGGATGGACGTGGTCGACGAGTTCGTCGAGCGGCATGTCGTCCGCCTCCTGGAGACCGAGGGCGTGCGCATGCTGGGCGGCGACCAAGCGGTCGTGGACGAAGCCCAGCAGCGGATCGAGGAGATCAAGGCGAGGAAGGCCCTGCTCTCCGACCTGGTGATGACCCCGGCCAGCGAGGGCGGCATGGACGAGGAGCAGTTCCGACGCCAGAACGCCAGGCTGACGACGCAGCTCGAGGCCGAGCAGGCCAGGCTGAGGTCGGCGCGCCCGGCCGACGGGCTGGACGAATTCACGGGATCCTCGGCTGCCGCCGCGTGGGACGCCGCAACGGTCGAGAAGAAGCGGCTGCTGCTCCGCGCCTTGATCGAGATGACCGGCCTGACGATCACGGTGGACAAGATCGGTCCCGGGGCCTTCTCGGCCTCGGGGGCGAATCCCTACAGGGGCATCAGGGTCGAGTGGGACGGAGCCGGCGGCTGATCGCCGCTTCACCGTGAGCGCGACACGCTGCCACCGAGGACTGCGCCTGTCGCCATGAATTTTTATAATGGGATCAGCGCGAAGATCGGCCGCGGGGCCAACGACGACAAAGCGCAGGGACGAGCGACCCGAACACTTCTCATTTAGACGCTCGGCCCGGGATGGAGCGAGCGGCGACCGCCGCACCCGTCAATGGATCGGCGACACGGCCACGACGGGCACGGCTCCGGATGACACGTCCTGGAGGGACCGTCATGCCCGCTGCAGTCGCCGAGCACACCACCGCCGAGGAGTATCTCGAAGCATCGATCGAGCGCTTCCTCGCCACCCGCCCTGCGTTCACTGATGAGATGCGCGACCGGCTAGGGGCGGCGCTGAGGCCCCAGCAATCCAACGCAGAACCCGCAATCCGCATCTCAAAGGCGGCATGATCTCCATACCCAACTATCTGGGTTGAGCGCTACGTCCAGCGACGGTGCATCCATCAAGGACGCACAACTTTCGCTTGATCGACCCAGCGAGCCAGAAGGCTGAATGCAGCCAATTGCTCCAGGGCCAGTTGTTCTTGTCCCCCAGAGTCAGTCGAGGGCTGGTGCATACCAGGATTGCGTATGGCCGAATAGAGGCCTTCCGCGAATGCCCGAGCACCTCGGTGGAGATTCTGGTACGTCTTACCGCCGTCGTCTTCTGCTACTCGGAGCCTAGGGGCGTCGTCCTTGGGCTCGGCCAGCGAAAAGGCCTCATTGAAAAGCGCAGTCTCGGAGATGTCCATTCTCCCAAGCTTCGCCTGAGTCTCGGCGTTGATCCGGATGGCGGCTTGCATCACGGCTTGGTGATAGTGTCCCGTGTTCCAATACGATCGGCCATTCTCCCATGCCCAGGGGTGGAGGTTAGCGGCATCCATGTCTGGGGCATTGTCGCCCAACTTTTCAGCCAATTCGTCCTGCCGCATGTGGGCGGCTCTGGCTCTGGATGCTTGGTCACGAAGCCATGTGTAATCCTTGTCCTTCGCAGGGCGGTCGTTAGCCCACCCCGGCAGTACGCGATCGAGAATCTGTTCTATGACGTGTGCCCGCTGTGCTGCCTCAGTTTTGGGGCCAACCATCACCGTACCGAAGTAAGCAACTCCTGGCCCCATATTCGGGGTCACTTGTGCAGTGACTTTCAGGAACGCATCAATTTCGGCAACTGCCCACTGGGTGTCTAATCTCGTCATAAGTCTAATTAATACCGGCTGTTAGAAAAATCTTGAAGTTTCAATCCAGAACTTTGCACCTCGCTCAAATTATTGGCTTATTTCGCTGGTCTCATTGGCTAGCATTTTGATTATGAATACAGAGTCGATTGCGCTCATCATCTCATTGCTGTCCTTGGTCATAGCCGCACTTTCAATAGGATGGCAGATCGCGCAATACCTGCTGTCAGCAGGCCGGCCCAAGGCAACGCTTCTGCATGGGCTGGTGTCTAGCGCTGCGGCATACACGGGTCCGGTTGGGAGCGATGAGAAGAAGCGCAGTTTGGACGGACTGCTCCAACAGGGCATTTCCGGAGTTGAAGCCATTGGAATCCAGATTACTAACCATGGACGCGCACCTGTCATTATCGAGAAAATCACGTTATTTCCTCGAGGCGGCACCATGTCACTTGTACCTTTGGGTGAATTAATTGGTCCCGATCTGCCATATAAACTTGAACCCGGCGCAAATTCCAGCTGGTATGTCGACTATCTCCACGCCACAAGACTGATAGCTTCTTCACGTGAAGTTCTCCGAGAGAAAGTATCCGGGGTCTACATGTCGGCCCAATTGGGCACAGGGAAGTCGATCAAAACCCGTCGAACGCTTCGAGCTTAACTATCGTGAAGGTTCAGCAAGGCTCAGGGCGCACTTGGGACAAGGTCCATTCGCAACCCTGTGGGATGACTGACTTACCGGATCGACTGCCGTAGATCATCGCCCGAGGAACGGCGCGACAAGGAGCTTCGATAGAACGTCGCGTTCAAGTCCTAGTTGATGCCGTGGCAAGCCGTCGCGCCGCATCGTCGATCTCGAAGCAATTTATTTAGACCGAACTTTGAATAGTCCTGCTCACTTAGTTCATGAGTAAGGTTGTATGCATGATTACAGGCCACTGCTAACCACAAACACGTTCCTCACTTCAACTCTGCACAGCTTGTAGAGGGTCACTAATTCGAAATGACCGGTACTCGAAGGTCGCTGAAACATCACTTTTGGAGAGATCATGGATCGCAACGAGAAAAAGAAAATGCGCGAGCACATCAGCGAGCACATTGACGTTTCGAACGCACGATTGACGGACGACGAGGCACGATTCTTGAATGACTTCGTCGACGGCTACGACGAGTATCGGGGCAAGTCGGAAACTCGGACGAGCAGTTATACTGGCTGGAGCTCAGACGGGAAATACACCCGGGTGGAGACCACCACGGATACTTTCACCGACGAGGTCGGAATACGAATTAACAATTCCTACAAGGATGATGACGGCCAAAGCGGCGAGTCCAGTACCGAGGTTAAGGACGCGCGAGGAATCCTGAACTGGTTCAAGGATCGCCGCTAGATCCTCATACCGGCTAGCGGGGTCCAGCGCTTCGCCTCAGAACGGGCAAGGGCATCTTCTGCCCGAGGCTTCACACCCGTTCGTGCCGTGACTGGATGATGCAGGAAAGCGTCGAATGATTCGGCGGAACCCACGGCGGAACTCGCTGCGCTACGGGTTCCGATTTGCGTTCCGCACCGACTTCCGGCACCCATTTGCGCAGGTGACGCTCACGAAAGCGGCGCAGCTGCGCGGAAATGCGGACGGAATCCCCCTATTTCTCTCCTTGTTGGTCGAAAAGAAGATAGGGGCATTGCATGCAAAGAGAAGCAGGTGGAAAACTTCCGCAGTTCCGCGGCATCTATGCCGAAGCCGGCGCTTGTGCAGGCCGCCCGAGCCGCACTTGGACGGACGGACGGTGCACCACGACGAGACGACTGCTCAAGTTAATTCTGTCGGTACTGGCCGGGCGTCCGGTCGCCTCGCCCTTCCTCCAGTTGAGCGATCTCATGCTCGATGGCGACCATCGCGGCCTGTGCCTGGTGGAATTCCCACTCGGCACCGCTCGCGCGCTCGCTCTGTTTCGAGAGCTTATGGTGCAGTTCGGCGATCCTGGCTTCGATCCTCCCGCCGTTGCTCACGAGGGCGCTGAGCGCAATCCCGAGCACCTCGGCAGCGGCCGCGGCTTCATCGAGCTTGATCATGCGTCCCGAGTTGGGGTTCTCGATCCTCGAAATCGCACTGGCATCGAGATTGACGTTCAGTATCGCCGACGTTCGCTCCGCCAACTCCGCCTGGCTCATGCCCGCATTCTGACGCTCTTCTTTGAGGCGTCCAGCGAACACTTCACTGTACTTTGGCACACCTGCTCCTCGTCTACTTGACCGCATGTGTTGATCTAACATTACATGGACTCAGTAGTTGATGGACCAACACAGTTGGTTTAGGATGGAAGTAAGGCGGCACTCGGAAGTGCAGCCCTCCGCGTGCGGCCAATCGCTTAGCGTCCTCTGAAGGATGCGGCCGCACAAGAGCGTTCGGTCGTAGTGGCCGTCGCGGCTGAGGCAGGCGCGGACTCGGATCGAGAATACGATCTCTCCGAGAGGACGAACGCGATGGCTGCGACTCCTGCCACCAGCTCTATCGATCACCGCAAAGACGACGAACTGACTGTTCCCGAGGTCGCGCGACGGCTGAAGCGCCACCCCCAGACCGTTCGAGAATACATCCACTCCGGCCTGTTGCCGGCGCACCGGGTCGGCATCGGCATGCGATCAGAATTCCGTGTCTACGAGTCAGATCTCAAAAGAGTCGTCCATCCGGTCGTAGCTGCCGAAATCAGCGGCCATTCTCCCGTCGACCCGCGTTGGCTCGCCGAGCGCATCATCGAACTCTGGCCTCGCCTGCCCGAAGACTTCAAGGCTGAACTGAGTAGGCTTGTCGCCGTTTCCTGATTCCACGAAGAAAGCCCCCGCCGAAGCGAGGGCTCTTCAAATGCATCACCCAATCAGATCACGAGTGGCCGCTCGTGGACGATCCGAAAGGACAACACCATTATGTCAGAACCCGTTGCGCGCAGCAACGCTGCGCAGGACAACCAGGACTTCTCGGAGGCAAGCCGCGCACCCGGGAAGAAGTCGGCGGCGCAGCAGCTCGTCGCGCTGGCGCTAGAGTGCTACGACCTCGGCGTGGACACCGACGACAAGCCCTTCGCCGTACGCAAGGGAGGCCACGTGACGCGCCCGCTCAAGGGCGGCAAGCGATCGCTCCGGAAGGAGCTGGGCGGCCTCTTCTACCGCATGAGCGGCAAGACCGCGTCGCAGAACGCCCTGGCCGAGGCGCTGGATGTCCTCGAGTTCGAGGCCACGGAGACGGAGCCGGTCGAGCTCGCGGTGAGGGTGGCACGGCCGCACGACGGCGAAGTCTATGTCGACCTCGGAGACCAGACCGAACGCGTCGTCCGGATCACCGCCGCCGGCTGGGAAATCCTCGACGGCGACGCCGATGTCCCAGTTCTTTTCCGCCGCTCGGCCCTGACCCTCGCGCTGCCGACCCCGATGTCTGGGGGCAACCTCGATCTGCTCTGGAACTTCGTCAACTCGCCTCGCGAGCACGACCGGCAGGTGATCCGCGGCTGGCTCGTCGGAGCCGTAATGCTCGTCGGTCTCCCCTGCCCTGTCCTGGCACTGCTCGGAGAACAGGGCACTGCCAAGTCGAGCGCCATGCGTAGGATTTTCCAGCTCTTCGACCCGACCAAGGCCGAAGTTCGGATGCCGCCCAAGGACGCCAGCAAGCTCCTTCACTCGCTGCACGGATCGAGGTCCTCCGGCTTCGACAACCTGTCGTCAATCCCCAAGTGGATGTCGGACATCCTCTGCCAGGCCGTCACCGGCGGCTCGGACGTCGACAGGGCGCTGTACACCGACGACGAACAGCGCATCATCGCATTCCAGGGCGTGGTCGGCTTCACCGGCATCGATGTCGGAGCCCTCGCCGGGGACTTCGCTGAGCGGTGCGTCTGGGCCGACCTCTGCGTGATCTCCAGGAGCTCGCGCCGCTCAGAACGCGAACTCAATGCCATGTGGGACGAGGCCTATCCTTCGATGGTCGGCGGACTGTTCGACCTCGTCGCGATGACCCTCGAGAAGCTTCCGGAAGTGGACCTCGACGAGAAGCCGCGCATGGCGGACTTCGCCGAGATCCTGGCGGCAGTCGATCTCGCCACCGGCACGAATGGGCTGGAGCACTACGTCCGGTCGCAGGAATTGGTCTCCGAGGAGATCGTCGCCACCGACAAGTTCCTCTCTGCGATCTCTGCACAGATCACCGATCGCTGGGAAGGAACCGGCAAGGACCTGCACGCACTGCTGCCCCGACCCCTCGATGACAAGTTCTGGCCCGAGCAGCGTGGCGTCAGCGGGAAGCTCAAGAAGGTCGCCCCAGACCTCCGCAAGGCCGGCTGGACCGTCGAGCAGGTCGTGCCCGACCCGAAGAGCAAGCGCCCGAAGACCTGGGTCCTGGTGCCTCCTGGCGCGGATCTCATCACTGCCGCTGACATCGCCGTCGTGCAGGCAGCTCGCGAGCTGCACGAGCTCGACGTCGCGCGGTGGACCGAACGCCTCATCGCCGACGGCATGCATCCCGGGGACGCTGGCGAACGAGCGCTGGTGCTGAGGGAGAGTCCCAAGTTCCACGGAGAAGCAAGTCTCCAGTCGATGGCCCGTGCCTCGCAGTCCATCGACCAGCGCCTCTTCGACGAACTGGGCCGGCTGGGCCTGACGCTCGCCTCATTCGACCGGATCGTCGCCGACCGCGTTGATGCCCAGGAGGTCGGACAGTAATGAGCTTCTACGTCTCACCCACGTCTCTCTTCCCCGAGTTCTATGGCAACTCGGCGATCAAGGCCCTTGCCGGGGCGCATCGCTGGACGGTCTCCGGACGCCTGGGCAACGACATCACTGCGAAGGGCAAGGCGCCCATCGACATGCGCGCCCTGCTCGATACTGGTCGGGTGCGCGGGGCCTGGTCGATCAGCGACCAGTGCCTCGTCACACTGGAGGATCTGGCGGATTCGCTTCCGAACGCTGCCAATGCGGCTTTCTACCTGCAGGCGGCGGTAGATGGCCTGATGGTCATCGACGTCGAACCGTCCTGCCCGGCTGAGATCGCCGCCAATCTGCTCGCACTGCCCGGGTTCCTGTACTCCGAGACCTCGATGTCCGGTCGGGGCTATCACCTCGTGGCCGCGATACCGGACAACTTCCATCACCACGGCATCGCATCATCGAAGCGCGTGCTGCGTGAGGAGCACGGATGGTACGAGATCCTGCTCGACCACTGGGTGACGTTCACGCGCAGGCCAGTCAGCGCGGGCATATGGTCTCAGGCCCGCGCCCAGGACCTCGTGACAGCTCCATTCGCCTCGATCGAGGAGCTCTACGCCTCCCTGGCTTCGAAGGCGAAGCCGTCACCGAACGCCTGCGCGACGGCTATCGGCACCGATGACGAGGCTCCCAGCATCAAGGGCGGCGAGCTGATCATTCAAAGGACGCTGGACGGATCTCGTCAGCGTCTGAAGCGCCTCGACGACTTTGGCGGTGACCATTCGCGTTGGGAGTTCTCGATCCTCGGAACGCTATACAAGGAGATGCGCCGTCACTTGGTCGTCGTCGGATTCCGGAACTTCACTAGGTACTCCGCTGGAGAACAGGCCTGGCTGCTCTACAAGGCAGCTCTGGTTGCGCTCCCGAGCCGGTCCAAGCACACGGAGCGTCGCAACGGCCGACCGTTCCTGCTCGACAGGGCCGCTGCGATGGTCGCTGCGAACCCCTGAAAACCCGAATCTTACGGCTGACTATTTTTGATGTTGCCTACGGACAGTTCCCTGCTTGTCAAACGATGAACCCGTCGGACCTAAAAGCTCTGTTGAACCGCGACCTTACTCAAATGGCACCAATGGATCGAATTCGCCTGGCCGAATAGATTTCAACTCGGTTTAATTGTTGAAAAACTGTAAACTCATATACATTCTCTGGACGCCAATTTACTTCTGATCTCACGAAAGACGCTGTGATCTACACATGATTGTAAAGATTGAGCAGAACGAGCTAGACCCGCTACGTACCGTCATGCGTGACTTGCAAACAGGCGCTGCTAGGTATTACGCGCAGACAGCCTCTGGTTCTGAGCTCGGTTCGACGGTTCGTGCGTTCATCGCCAATTGCCAGGTTCTCAACGACTGGTTTTCAAATGCTATCGTCGATGCTGCGTCATATAAGGCCCTCTATGAAACTCCGCGTCATGCAGGCGTAGACATTATTGATGCCATGAAGTACGTGCGAAACGTCTCGCAGCATGTGCTTCATGTGGTCAAGCCGAGCGACACTGTTTCGCTGATCGGCGGAATATTTGGATTACGAGCCTATGCCGAGTGGGAAGCTATTCCCGACGAAATTCATGGAAAGTTGCGTTCTGGCACGCAAGCACTCAAGCCTGCTTATGAGTCCAATCTCGAAGGCAAAGAGCTGATGAGTACCATGATGGCCGTATTGCGCTTCTACGCTGAGATTGCCCCAACCATCGTTCATCGCGACCAACACGACGAGTGGACTGGTTTTCCTCTTATGAACCAACCGGGGATCTCTGATCCCTTACACCCGGAGGAACCTCGGGCGAACATTGCTCAAGCGCGGGCTTGGATGGATAACCGTCGGCCAGGCGGTGACGCTCGAGTCATCTGCGGTCAAGTAACGATCAACGGCGAGCAATACTTCTATGGTTATACGTTCGTGGGACGCCTATCGTTTACGCCGTTCTACGAGACGACCACACAAATCAATCACGACATTTCGTTGGGTTTCCTCTATTACGAAGGAAATCTGGCCGCAAATGTATCCGATGTCAGTGCTGAGTACCCCGATGCGCTTCAAGGACATGTTATCCACAGCAAAGACGAACTTGCCACCTGGACGATAGTCGTTACCCAGGCCATCGCCGGTGAGGATTGGTGTTCTCCCGGCCTCGATTCCGACAGCTGGCGTAGAGGATGCACCCTCGAGATCCCGGACGCCCTACCAGACTATGTGGCCTACGGTGTAAGGCGGGCCCGACGCCTGAATGCACTTGTTCCCCCTCGACATCTTTAGCGTTCAAGTACTCTCGGTCCAGTACACGGCAGTCGCTTCATCGGGCTCGTTCTGGCGCGTCCCACACTATTGGTCGCACTGCTCTGAGCGACACGCTGGGTCCCACCTAGCCTGGACGCTGACTCCGAATAAAAGTCTCTGGTGCTTTATTCCCGGGCCAGATCCGCGGCACCAAGGCCACGCACGCGGCCAATAAATTAATAGATCGATGAAGCGCTCTAGCATGAGTAAGTAGTCACATTGACCGCTCACGGCCCATCAAGCCCGGACGGTATAGAGGTAAAAGGCTCGGCAGGTCTGGCGGGGGGCTGGAACCTCCGCTTCATTATGATTGAACGCTCAACGGCGTATCCTGGATCACCGATGAGACCGCCGGCCGCGTTATTCATGACGAGAAATACGACCAATTCTACGTCTAGCCAAGACTCGGTGCTGGCCAAGGCCGGGGAGCTTACCGATGACATCAGTCCCCGTTGAAAGGCTGGCCTACGCTGTTCGCCGGTGCCTGGCAGAAACTCGGGCCAAGCTTTGCGGAGCACAGTGGCCCGTGCGAACGTTGGTCGTCTGGCGCGACTGGGAAATGGGTTGCGAAAGTCTTCGGGCAAAATCATCTGACGGAGCTGCCTGGTCTCATGATGGTCTCTCGCTGGTCTCGTAGTGGCCAGCTCTGGCCCATCTCCGTCCCGGAAAAGGCCACTCGTCGCACGTGGCATGAACCGCGCTTCGTCCGGGTCTTTTGCGGGTCTGCTTCAGGTCCCGATGCGACCAGGATGCGACCGGCAGCCGCCCATCATCAGACCGCGACAAGACCCGAGAGAGGCCTGGCCTCATTCGGGTCCCACCGCGCCCCGAACGAGACCATCGAAAGCCCGCCTGCGGCCCTTTTAGAGACCTCGGCGAGACCGTCAACGGACCATACCGGGGCGACGCACGATTAGTGTCCGTTGCATGGCCTGATTCTGGTTTTCCTCCGGTCTCCATGCGGGCTGTTCCGGGACCAGCTGCAGACCTCGACAAGTCCAACTCTGGCACCGGAATCGTTCCGCGATTGCCAGCACTTGCTCAAATGCTCGCTGTTCTGCACTCTCGTCGCCGCCAGGCGCGCAGCGCACAGCAGCTTGGCGGAGCCGGCCCACAGGGACCCAGCGAGGCGCGGAGCAACGAGCTGGGTGGGGCCGAGCGGAGCCGGATTCCTCGGAGAGCGCGCAGCGCGATGGACCAGGAAAAGACAGCAGATGGCCGAGCTTGCGAGGCCATCTGTCTGACTTTTCAAACTGGTCCTCGCCTTTGTTGCCAGGGTGTACGGGTCGGTCCTAGACTGGGGTTACAGCAGGTCGCATCATCACCACCGTCCACATCCAACTCATTCTGGGTGGCGCGACCTCAGTTCTCCCGGACGCCGGACGCATGGGATCCATCGAAGGATTCTGCCCATGTCCGCTCTCCCCGATTCACGCAAGCATCGTCGGCCGAAGCCGGTCAACTACGCCACTCGTCGCGCCCTGCGCCTCGGTCCCGCCGAGGAAGCCGCCGTCGCCTCGATGCGTTCCTCCCTCGCCAAGACGCGCGGCGTCGACGCGGACGACGTCAAATTCTCCGACGCGTTGCGCCTGCTCCTGGTCGGCAGCGAGAAGGCCGCCCGAGTCATGGCCGGCCAGCCCGAGACATGGACCTCTTCGCGCACCGTCGAGCTCCCGTTGGAACTCTGGGACGGTCTGAGTGAGTGTCGGAACAGGCTCTCCCATTCGCAGGGCTCGCTCTACAACATCTCTCGCAAGCTCAACTTCGACCAGAGCGTCTCCCCTGCTGAGCTCCGCGATGCCTTCCTCGCAGTCCAGGAGTCCAAGGATGCGATAGCTCGCATGGAGGCGGCGCTCGTGGCGTTCGCCAGCGCAGACCCGGCTGGAGCGGACGCGGAAGCCGGCGACGGTCGGGGCTGACGATGGCGATCATTTCTTCTCAGTCGACGCGGACCAGCGGGCGCGCGCAGAGCTACGCCAAGAAGGGCGCGGTCGCAATCTCCGCGCTCAACGCCGCCGTGCCCATGTTCGAGCAGCGCCTCGCCGAGATCCGCGCCCTGCACGGCAAGGACGGGATGCAGCCGCGCTGCGCGGTCGACGAGAACGGGAAGACAGTGCGCGACGCCAAGGGCCGGCCGGTGCCATTGAAGGACGCCAAAGGCCGGACGCTCTATGAGTCGAAATACGTCGAGGCCTACTCGCTGGTCGAGAGCTTCGGCCACGACGAGCTCGACCCGGACGACCCCGCCTCGTGGGACACCGCCCAGCGCCTGGGCCGGGCGCTGGCCGAGGACCGCTTCCCCGGCCATCCCGTGCTCATCGCCACCGAGGTCTCCGGGCGTTCCGGATGCGTGCACAACCATCTCATCATCGGCGCGGTCCACCCGCAGACCGGCAAGAGCATCGACAGCAACCTCGTCACCCATGCCCGCCTCGCGCTCGCCCACGACCGCGTGCTCGCCGAGCAGGGCTTCGAGCAGCGCGCCGACATGAAGGCCAGTTCCGCCGCAGCGCAGCAGGCGATGGACGAGGCCCGCTCCGCCGTGCTCGCCGACCCCGCCAGCAAGGACCTCTCGCCGAGCATGCTGCGGCGCAGGCTGAGTGCAGCCGAAGGGTCCGTGCGCCTTCAGCACCAGAAAGGGCCACCGGCCTCGCAGGCGCGGCAGGAGCGCCGCCTGCGCGAGTTCGACCGGTACCGGCTCAATGAGCGCGACCGGGAGGTCGCCGCCGGGATCGGCACCGCTCCCCCGAAGGAGCGGTTCTCGGAGATCGAGCTCGAAGCGCGGATCCGCCGCACGCTCGCCGACCCGCGCCTGCAGTCCTGGGACGACGCGACGGCGATCGGCCGCGAGCACGGCGTGACGGTGGCCCGTCGCGGGCAGGACATCGGCTACGGCATGATGCTGAGGCAGCCCGACGGCACCCTCGCGGAGCCCTCCCGCGCCCACACCCGCCGCGGCCAGCGCCTCGGCGACGGGTTCCGCGTTGCCGACGTGGAAGCAGCCATGGAGCGCAACGCCGAGCTCCAGCGCGCCACGCTGGCACAGCAGGAGACGAAGGACCCGGTCCAGGACCTGCAGGACTGGCTGAGCAGCAGAGAGTACGAGGCCGAGTTCGAACGGCTGCGGCACGAGCAGGAGCTGGCAAGGCAGGAACGGGCAGGGCACGACGACGCCTGGGACGGGAGCCGGACGGCAATCGCTGGATCGCCCGAGAACCCGCCGCAGGAACCTTCGATCCAGGATGAGTCCGAAGCAGCCGCGCCGCCAGCGTTCCGGTCGCGGCTGCGCGAGATCGGGCGCAGCAGACTTTCGGAGAGCATGCAGCGGCGCTTGGACGGACTGGCGGCGCTCGAAGAGGACTACCGCGATGCCGGGTACCAGCCCGACCCCGCCTTCGTGGCACGGATCCGCTCCTGCGGCGGGCTAGGACGCTCGACGCTCGAGAAGATCTCCTCCCGGCTCGAACCGGGCCTGCGCGAGCAGCTCGAGCTGTACGTGGACAAGACCGAGCTCAAGGACCAGTCCTACAGGGAGGACCAGCGGCTGGAGAAGGCGATCCGCCAGGACGAGAAGCAGCACCCCTACGGCCGCCCCGTCGGGCAGCGCGACGTCCGCGACGAGCTGCGGCACGAACGCGCCTACCACCGGGACCGCCACCGCCGGCTGGAGCAGGACCTCGGCTCCGGGACCCTGGAGAAGGACACGCCCGGGGCGCAGGCCGAGAGGACCCCGCTGCAGCGCCGGCTCGACGCGGCCCGCTCCGAGAGCCGGGAAGCCAACGACCGCAGCAGGCAGGCGGACCAGGACCACGGACACGGGATGTGAAGGGAGGTGAAGCAATGATCATCAGCAGCAAGGACCGCGCGGACCGGCTGGATGCCATGGCCCGGGCGCTGGAACGGCAGGCCGACGAGGCCGAGGCGTTCTCGCACGGCAGCTGGATGGCCGGAGGACGTCCGAGCCGGTCGCACTACCAGGACCTCGACGCCGTCGAGGAGACCAGGGCACGGGCCCGAGGGTACCGCCAGGAGGCACGGCAGCTGCGCCGGAGCACGGCGCAGTAGAACCACAGGGAAAGGAAGAACGATGGCACAGAACCAGAACATCGACCAGCGGCAGGCGGCGCGCATGCAGCGCCTGCTCGCGACGCAGGGCCAGCGGGCCGTGCAGCGCCGGTTCGGCGAGCAGGCGCTGGGCTCCGAGGAGTTCCAGCAGGCCAGGCAGCAGGAGGCTCAGCGCCAGCGGCGCGGCCAGGAGGTCTGGGCGGAGTCCCGCCGCCAGGCGGCTCTGGAGCAGGAGCGCCGCCAGGAAGCGCAGGAGCAGCAGTGCAGGGAAGCCGAGGCCGAGGCCCGCGAACAGGACCGGGCCAAGCTGGAAGAAGCGCAGCGCCGGCAGCAGGAGCAGGAGCGCACCGATCAGGAACAGGCCGAGCAGTCGCGGCTTGAGCAGCGCGAGCAGGACCGCGGCCAGCACCAGGCCGACGAGCACGAGCCGGACAGCGCGGACCGCGGGCGCGAACGGATCCAGGACGAGCTGCGGGCCGCCCGCGCGGAGACCAGCGCCGCGAACCGGGCCGCGAAGGAGATCGAGAAGGAGCGCAGCCACGGCATGAGCAGGTAGCGGCTCGACGGAAGGAGGGCAGCGAGGAGGGCCGGGACCGCTTGGTCCCGGCCCTCCTCGCTGCCCCGGGGTCAGCCCGCGCGCAGGCTGGTCGAGTCGATGTCGGGGACGGAGACGAGCAGGCCGGGCCCGCCGCCGACCAGCAGCCGTGCCTGGCCCCTGCGCCGCGGCAGCAGCTCCGCCGCGCTCTGCGCCTCGACGCGGTCCCGGGACCTGGACGCGCGGTTAGTGGCATCGGTCGACGAGGTCGTGCGCTCCTCTTCCCCGGCTGCCCAGGCCGCGTCTTCCAAGAAGTCTTTCTCCGCGGCCCCGGTCCCCGGGTACACCAGCACCGCCGGGAAGGTGTCGCGCAGGATCTTCAGCCCGGCGCTCCCCCAGCGCGGCTCGAACTGGCTGGAGGACTGCAGGCCCACGACCATGCGGATCCCCAGGCCGCGGGCCTCGCCGACGATCTGCGGCAGCGCGGGCAGCGGCGCGCCGTTCGCCAGCTCGTCGAGCACCATCAGCAGCGGGTCGAGCCGCCCGACGCGCTTGCGCCAGTGGTTGATGCACTGCATGATCACCGCCGTCGCCGCCGGGGCGGCGCTGCCGTCGAAGGGCGACACGATGTACAGCGTCGCGCCGCGCTCCTCGAGCATCGAGGGATGGAACGGGATGCCCGTGCCGTCGCCGGCCACGGACTCCAGCGTCCACGGGGTCAGCGCCATCAGGCAGTTGATCGCCACGCTGTCCCGCTGCCTCGGGTCCCGCCGCTTCGCCGCCAGCAGCGACTGCGCGTGACGGGAGCGCAGCAGCGCCTTCGAGCGCAGGTACGCCGTGTCCCAGTTCGGCGTCGCGTAGTCGACCGGGGCGTCGGGGTCCGGCTGGTCCTCGTCGCCGCCGATGTCCTCGGCCGCTGCCAGGGCCCAGGCGATGCCTCCGCCCCAGAGCGGCTCCCCCGTCGGGTCCTCGGGGTCCGGCAGCCAGCCGCCGGCGCGCAGGAAGTTCGCCAGGGGCCTGGTCGCGAGCGCCTTCCACTGCGCCGACTCGTCGCTGGAGCCGCCGGTGCCGCCAGCGCCCAGGGTGCCGACCGCGTGCAGCAGGCTGGACATGTTCACGGCCTCGTCGTCGTTCGACACCAGGGCGCACGGGTCGGCCACGACCCGCTGGACGTCGATGCCGTGCAGCTCGGACTCGCGCACTTCCCCGGACAGGTCGAGCAGGTACACCGGGCCGCTCCGGGCCCGCTGCCTGATCGTGAGCTCGGCGAGGTCGCCCTTCGAGGACATCGCGACGACCGGGCGGTCGCCCCAGAGCACCACGTTGGGCCCGAGGCAGGACCTCGTCTTGCCCGAGCCCGTCTTGCCGATTACCGCCAGGTGCGGAGCCGTGGCGGCGATCTGCCCGGCCTTCTGCCCCGCGTTGGGCTCGATCCCGCTGCCGTCGTCGGCGGGCTGGTCGACCAGGACCAGGCCCGCGTACGGGGTGTCGCCCCGGTGCTGCGCTGCATTCTTTCCGGTGGGAGCTCTCATGGCTGCCCCTCCCGCATCTCCTCCGTTCGTCGAGGTGTGCCAGGGGTCCCTGGGCCTCGTTCTACCGCCGTCTCGTGGCGTCCTACGCCCCTTGCCGGGGATCGGCGGCGTCGCCGCCTTCGGGTCTTCTGGGCCTGCCAGCGCCTCGGCGCGTTCCGCCGTGGGCGCTGGCCGGGGCCATCTCGGCGATCTTCGCCGCCAGCAGCGGATCGGCCTCGGCCGCGAGGACCGCGCCGCGCACCCAGCGCGCGCTTGACATCCCCGCGCCGTCGGCGAGCCTGGCCAGCCGGGCGGCGTGCTCGTCGTCGATCTCGATCCTCATGGATCAATCATCCCGGAAGGCTTGATTTAATTCAAGGCGGCAGTCTAGAATAGAAGCACGCTGAGGCGGAGACGAGCCGCCTGATCGACACTGGTCGATCGACCCCGACTACGGGTGTCCGGCGTTTCGTGCTGTCCGGGCACCTCTGACCTGGAAGGCAGGCGTCCCATGGGCAAGATCGGATTCAAGCTCGCCGCGCTGCTCGTCGCCGTCGCGGGCATCTACCTCTTCGGCTTCGTCGCCGGCGGCTCGTTCGGCAGCGGCATGGCCGTCGACCAGTTCGAGGCCTGCCTACCCGCGCAGTCCATCGTCGAGCTGGAGCCCTGCGCCGCAGGTGAGCGGCCGTGAACGCCCAGCGGTGGGAGAAGGAGCGCAGCGCCTGGCTGCTGGCGCGCTCCCGGCCCGGGACCTCGCGGCGTCGGCGCTCCGAGCTGCTGCAGCGGCGGGCGGCCCGCGCCGCGCGACTGGCCCGCACCGGCGTCGCCGACTCGTCGCGGCACGAGGACATCACCCCGCCGCTGTTCCGGCGCATGCTCGCGACCGACGAGGGCTCGGGAGAACAGCTGCTGCGCCTCATCGCAGTGCCCCTGCTGTTCGCCCTCGCCTGGTTCGCCCTGTGGCCCGCAGCAATGCTCGCGGCCGGCGTCTACTACCTGCTCTGGCGCAGCGCGCCGAGGCTCGGCCGGCTGTGGGCGTGGCCGTGGTTCGCCGCGGGCCTGCTCCTGCTGGGAAGCGGGGCCGCCGTCCGCGAGCTGTCCGGGCTCGGGCCCGGCGCGTGGTTCGTGGCCTGGCCGCCGGCGCTGCACGTGCACCTTCCCATCCTCGTTCCAACCTGGCTGTGGGTCCAGGCCGGCCTGGGGCTGCTCCTGGCCGGGATGCTGGTCCGCGAGTCCGGATGGGCTGCGGTGAAGCCGCGGTCCGGCATCGGCAAGGCCGGTGCGAAGAAGAACGCCGACGGTTCGTTCGCGAAGGTCGCGGACGAGGACCTGGTCGTCCTCGCGCCGTTCGCCGGCCACCGGAGCGAGCCTAAGAACGCGCCCGCTCCTGGCGAAGGAAGCGTCGTCCAGGCGGCAGCGCCCGAACGCGAGGATCCACCGATGCCACCTGAGCCCACCGAGGAAGAACCGGTCTTCGAGAACGAGGACGACTTCATCGTCTTCGATGGCGAGGGAGGTACCAGCCGTTGAATGGGCGAAGGCCGCAGAGGACCCGGCCGGCGCAGCACCAGCCGGGACGAGACGACGGGGAGGCCTCCGAGCCGATCCGCACCGAGACGAATCGAGAACAGCGAAGGAGCGCAGTCCGATGAGTGAACAGAACGTCAACATCAAGATCGACCGGGGTCCCGACAACCACGCGTGGACCGTCCTCGGCACCCTGCTCGCCTGCGGGGCCGTCGGCATGGCGGCCTGGGCGATCTCCAACGCCGGGATGCTGGACTTGGCCGCGACGGGCCTGACCGTCTTCTTCTTCCAGATGGTGCAGCTGATGGCGAAGGTCGGGCTCATCGTCCTGCCGGAGAAGAAGGGCGGCGACTTCGCCGCCACCTCGGGGAACATCAAGACCTTCCTGCGCGAGTTCCAGGAGTTCCAGGCCAAGAGCCCGATCTGGCGGCTGGCCGCCATGGCCCTGGCCTACACGGTCGCCTTCATGGTCGCCCGCTGGGGACTGAGCGTGGTGCTGGGCGTGTTCGACAACGTGTGGATCGCCGGGGCGGCCGCCGCGCTGGTCGCCTCGCTGATCGTGGCCCCCAACCTCTTCGGCGGACTGGCCGCGAAGCTGAAGTCGAAGAGCGGCGTCCAGGTGAGGACCCAGGCTTCCCCGGCCGACGCCGCAGAGAACTGACGGGCTACTCGTGCAGCTCCCCGGTCGCCGACCTGGCCATCGCGCTGAATCCCCTCCACGGAAAGGAATCCCCCATCATGACCACGAACAAGACCATCGGCACGGCTGCAGGCCTCGCCCTGGCGGCGCTCGCCCTGACCGGCTGCGTCGTCGTCGAGGCCGCGCCGATGGACGAAGCCCCGCCGCCGTCCCCCGTGACCAGCGCCCCGGAGCCACGGAACGGCAGCGCCTCCAGCGGTGCCGAGGACTCCGGGAGCACCGAGCTCGCCGAGAGCGCTTCTCCGAAGGCCGAGATCGTCGACCTGGCACCGGAGACCGGCACCGTCTACGTCGTCGCCAACCGCAGCGGCGGACTGCTCTCGCCGCCCAAGGTCGTCGGCCCCTGGCTGACCTACTGGCACATCGACGGCGAGAAGATCACCTACCAGGAAGTCCTCTGCACCGGGCAGGTCGTCACCGAAGCGAGCGGCCAGCTGGGCGACGAGCAGGTCCTCTGGGACGGCGTCGACCCCTGGATCGGAGACGCCGACAGCGAGACCAGCTCCATGAAGAAGACGGAGTCGACGATCCGCGTCGGCTTCACCGAGACCGCGGACACCGACGTCGCGGCAGCCAAGGACGAGTTCACCGCGCTGTGCTCGGACGCCGGCGAGACCGTGGCCAACTTCGCCGTCGGCTGAAGCACATCCCAGACCCGAACATCCCACCGTCCCTTGCACGCCTCGCAGAAGCGGGACGGCTCCCGAAGAAAGGAAGCACCATGCGCTACGGATACACCAGGACGAATGAGAACGACGGACAGCACGATGCCCTCCAGCGCCAGGCGCTGGTCGACGACGGCGTGGACGAGCGGTGCATCCGCTCCGACCACTCCCCTGGCGGCAGCAGGATCAAGGACCGTCCCGGCTGGTCGGAGCTGGACGCCCGGCTGGTCGAGGGCGACGAGGTCGTCGTCGTGAGCCTCGACTGCCTCGGCCGGTCGCTGAAGGACGTCGCCTCGGTGGTGGGAGACCTGCTGGAACGCGGCGTGAGGATCCGTTCGATCGAGGCCGACCAGGACTCCTTGAATGATCAGTGGCTGCCCAAGCTCATGCTCATGGCGGCCTTCGCCGCGATCGAGGCCGACCGGGCCGGGTAGACGAAACGGACCTGCGCCAGCGGGGCCGGCCCAATGAACGATCGTCCAATTGGGTATACCCCGAAGGACACAACGCAGATAGACCGCAGCAACGTCCAACGAGGTCGGTTCTGCACGCATTCGACACAAGTGAAGAGGAGTTCTAAAGATGGTTGGACACAAGGGACAGGTGGTCGGGTACGTGCGCGTCAGCGCTGCCGACCAGAACGACGCACGGCAGCTCGAAGCCATCGGAGAGGTCGATCGGCTGTTCGCAGAGAAGGCCTCCGGGAAGAGCGCCGGCGACCGGGAGAGGCTCCAGGAGATGATCGCCTACGTGCGCGACGGCGACGTCGTCCGGGTGAAGTCGCCCGACCGGCTGGCGCGTTCGACCCGGGACCTGCTCGGCCTGGTCGAGCAGCTGGCGGCCAAGGGCGTCGCCGTCGAGTTCGTGGACAACCCGGCGCTGAACACGAATACGCCGCAGGGCGAGTTCATGCTCACGATCCTCGCCGCGGTCGCCCAGTTGGAGCGCGCGACGATCCGGGAACGCCAGGCCGAGGGCATCGCCATCGCCAAGGCCAGGGGCGTGTACGAGCGCGAGCCGAAGCTCACCGACGGGCAACTGTTCACCGCACGGGAGCTCATTGCCCGCAGCGTCCCCAAGGCGGCGGTGGCCCGGGAGCTCGGCGTCAGCCGGCAGACCCTGTACACCGCGCTGAACGGGGACGGAGCGTACTCCGAGGAATGAGGCAGGCTGGGCTCCCTGGGCTTGGCCCTGCCTCTTACCAGTTCCCCACGCCAGGGTGCTGGCATAGGATTGGACCCACGGACGTCGAGAAGATGAGCGCAGCGCTCCCCTGGATGCAGGACTTGCCAGCAGCCCTTCGGGAGGCCTGCGCGAAGGATATCGCCGATGCGGCCGCGGCGGCATCGGCTCACGGCGACCCCGGACTCGCGAACGCTGAGCTCATCTCGTGGCGCGAGACCGCGGCGGCCCTGGCCGACGGGCTGGGCAGCTCACCGGTTGAGTGGCTCAAGGAAGCCGCTCCCGTCGAACGGCCATAGAGCTGAGTTCAGGCATCGGCCAACTCATCCTTTCGACAAGGATTTCAACGCATCCACAGACTAGATTATGCAACGAATCACATGCCACAGAAACTCGTATTCTCCAGCTCTTGCAAACGGTACATTTTTTAAGTGATGATGGTTACGTCAGATAAAGTCCCTACAGAATAGAACCCAGACAAGCACGGGTTCATTTTTTATTTAAGCACGCTTCTACCCAGTGGCAGAGGTGTGCCGTTTTTGCGTTAAGAGAGCTTAGGCTCTCTTTTTTTGTGCCCAAAACCAGCTAAGGAGGAATCCCATGGATGCTTCAGATTTCGCAGATCGTCTCATCGTCGCCATCGACGACGCGCACACTCTCATCAACGGCGGTTCGGTAGACGCCGATGAATTGATCATTGAAGGGCAGGAACTGGCCCGCGCATCCAGCCAAGGTACGGGCACCCGTGTTGAAGTGCACCGCCTCGCCGCCCTGATGATAATCAGTATCGCCAAAGCAAAGATCAGCGTCGAGCGGAGCACCGAGTGGCATGCCTGCCTGAACCTGTGCCGTCGCTCCAGTAGCGACCTGCGAAGGTTGCAGCCCTACGATTGCCCAGCGATTCGAAAGCTGTGGGCGATCGGCCACAAAGCCGATGAGATGGCTGTCATGAGCGCACGAGCCCGGTCGCCGCGGAAATCCGCACGCCAGTCGGCGCGACCATTGCAGAACCGTCCCTTCGCCGAACTCCTGGCGGGGTACGGAAATCGGCTGGTAGAGGCGGAACATGCGCCAGCAAGGACCGAAGCGACCAAGACCTCTCGAATTCTGACTGGACCCGCTTCCGAAAAGCAGTACTTCAGCGCCAGCGAGTATTGGCCCAACACTGGTCCCAAGTAAGCGCGAAAGCGGTGCTGTGATGCGGAGGTCCCTAACGCGATTATTCTGCGCTACGGAGGCTTCCAGCAGACGCTGACTCAGCGTCCAAGCGCCTCTGGAATCCTTCCTCGGTCTCGTGGAGGTCGACGGTGAGCTCAATGTGGCTGCCATGAGCTTCATCGAACTGGATGGCATCTATGACGACGTCGACGACCGCGCGCGCATGGCTGAACCGGTCGTCCGTGATGTTCCAGGGGATTTCGGGCAGGAACCCCTCGGCAGCCCCCGACTCGATCCAGGACATGGCAGCGTCGTCGAGCTCGTCACTCGACATCGCGGCGATCTGTTCCGCAGTCATGTGGTCGAGGGCTTCACTGATCAGGACGCTCGCGTCGATCTGCTGTCCTGAACGCTGGCTGTTGTAGGGCCCTTGGGCCTTCAGGTCGAGGCTGTCGCTCATTCTTCTCTCCGTCTGCTGTTCGGACCGCCGAAGTAGCCGCCCAGATCAACCCTATGGTGACAGGTCCGTAGATTGTCAAAGTTCCGTATTGAACCATCTGTGGGCGAGGTCCAGATGACGTCGGGCGAAGGGCGATGATCATGTGGGCCGGCGAAAGGTTTCCAGATGGTCACAGATAGAGTCGCGCAGCTCAAGGCGTTGACGATCACAGGCGCTCAAGCACATTTCGAGAATTGATTCTCCCCGCGCGGACAGGTCGAGACGAACAACGATGCGCGCTTCAGACAGTACGGTGCCCTTGTTGATCAAGCTCTGTAAGCGCGCGCGACGGATTCGCAATCAGGTCGAATAAGCCGATTGTCCGGCAAGCCCATTGCGCAGGTGAATCTCCTTCGTCGAAAGTCACGGTCGACTCGAACAGACGCCGAAGATTAATTGGCAAACTGGCGGCCAGTGCCGCACCGAGGCTACGGGCGACGGACGCTCTTTGGGACGACGGGCGCATAAAACGACCAAACTTCCCGGAAGCTGGAACGAGCACGTCGGAAGCATTCTCAAGTGCGACGACTGCTTCGTTCGCCCAATCGTCGGCCTGGCACGCATCTGGAAGAGGTACGACCAAGCGCTGGACTCCTGCGATTGCTCCTCGCCCCAATGCGAGAGACAACCCGCCCGGATCCTCGTGGTAGTTCAGATAGCGGGCAACGTCAACACCTGGCGGGCACACCTCTTCGAGGACGACGTCGCCGACCAAATTGCTGGGGTCAATGAGCCAGTCTTCTCGTACGGTTACCGACGGTTTCAGGTGCACGCGATACAAGTAGAATTGACTACCCCTGTCTCCCTGGTCGCGCATCCGTCGCAGCATGTTGTGAACCGCAGCCTCGTAGGTTCCGACGTGGAGAGCCTTGGCACGCTGTCGCTCTGCCCACGCAGCGACTCGCTCATCGCCACCCATCCTGGCGCGGGTATCCGCCGTCAAGCCAATTGTCGGGTCGTAATCGGTGGCCGGCCAATCCGGCTGAGTGCTGGTGTGGTACCAGTTGAACTTAGCCACCTTGTCGTCGACTAGTGCGAAGTCTCGCGGATCGATGGACACACGGGGTGCGTCTTCATGCTCACAAGTCAGGCCGCAGCCAGGGCACCGCTCGTCGCTTTGCACCCAGCGGTCGATCCAGTCAAGGCTGGCGAGGAACTGGTTCCGACAACTATTGCAGAGCATATTTCGGTCGCGCGCGAAATCGATCAGTCTTTCCATGGCTCTATTATCCGTGAGCACTAATCACCCCGATTCCAGGACTCTACCGGACTCGCAAAGAGAACCAACGACTGCAGTCCTACGCAGATCAACCTCTTCCAATGGCCATAGTCCAGAAGCAAGAGCAGCTCAGTCGACAGCAATATAACGCATCTGGCCCACGAACGCTTCTGGGCTCGGCAGGCTGAATATCCGCGTCCCAACGCAAGAGCGATGCGGCACTCGCTCGTTGCACGGTGGCGATGGTGATCCCGAACAAGTGGCTCCAGATGCGTTGGAGGTGCATGCCGCACGCGTCGGCCCCGTGCATAGCCGCACACTTGGTGGCCGGCCTGTCTGAAAACAAGCCACAATTATCCGGGACAAAGCTATAGCCCCGGGAGTCCTGGCCACGAATGGCCCGAATAGTCACCGGGGCGTTACACCGTACAGTCTACGAAACACAGCTGAAACGGTCAAAGATGGTTGCAAGCATTCAGCGAGCCTGGCAAACGTCACTGGCGTGATGCGCGACCAAGCTGCTCGCGTAGCTGCGCTGCTTCCTCCTCGATCATGGCCAGCCGCCGCTCTGCCTTTTCGCGGGCGGCGGTGGCCCGTTTATCTGCTGCCTTCTTCACGTCCGTCCTCGGCACCAGCCACCCGATTCGCTGGTAACCGGTGATGCGCTGAGCGTACCGGCACACGAGGCACCGCCTCTCGGGCTCGGGCTTGGGCCAGCGCTGGTCGAGCATCCTGAGCGTGTGGTCGCGCTCAGGTCCTTCCTCCGGCCAGGCTTCGTCGCCCAGGACCGACCAGAGCGCCTCGAACTCGCCGCGCATCTCCGACGCCCGCTGCTCGGAGACCAGCGTGGGCCCCTTCTCGGGCTTCCATTCGACGCTAGTCGGGACATGTTCGTCGAAGTGCCCGCAGGCCAAGCGGACACGCCAGAAGGCCGAGGAATGGGGCTCCGGGCGTCTGGCAATGGCCCAGTACTCCGGATCCTCATCGTCAGGACATTCCTCGGGGTCGGCCGGGAACTCTTTGACACTGCTGTCGATCCATTCGACGATGTCCCGGTACATTTCCTCGACGTCGCCGTGGTCGTTCGAGCACCAGCACTCGCCGAGCGGCAGGGGGCGGCCCGAGAGCACGTCGTGCCAGGACCTGCTGTCCGGAAAATCGTCCTTCCCGTTGGTCAGCACCTCGCGGGTGCAGCCGCACTCGAGCTGGATGCGCCAACGGTGCATTTCCTCGGTCTTCGGCAAGATGACGGGCCACAGCGCCGAATGGTACCTTCGCTTCAGTTCCGCCACGGATTCCTCGAAATCCGCCATCACCTGCGCACGAGGACGCGCACGACCCGGGACGCGCGTCAGCAAAGTGCCGGCGGAAGAAGCATCCTGGCCGTCTTTAGGCTCGTTCATGATTCCCCCTCGACACCTTGTGATTCGCTGGTCCGCGACCTGTCGCCCATCTCGATCAGATCTAGGAGCGAGATGTCCAGGGCATCGGCTGCGGCGACGGCTTCGTCGAGGCGCGGAGCGCGCGTCCCCTCCTCGAATCGCTGCACCAGCGTCGGCTCTATGGGGCCGCCGAGGAACAGCGTGATCCTGCGCGACAGATCCGTTCTCGAAACGCCGGCTCGCCGCCGCACCTCGCGCAGGCGCTGTGCGAAGACATCGCTGGGCAACTGCCTCATGGTCGCGCTCCTCCCGTAGTCCGTGGACGCGGCGCTTGTTCCCATGACTGCGGGAACGCCGTGCCGCAGGACTGCTCGAATTCCTTCAGCCCTCGGTACGCATTCGTGATCGAAATCATCGCACTCCCATCCAATGGTTCAACGATGTGACTCATAGTCCGTGGATCTATTGTCATCGTAGCGAAAACGTGGACGTATGGATATTCCCGAGCATCGCCGCGCGTTCGGCGAGCGGGTCAAGCAGCTGCGAAAAGAGAAGGGCTGGACCTCCCAGGAAGCCTTCGCGCACCACATTGACCTGGACAGGACCTACGTCAGCGGCGTCGAGCGCGGCGTGCGGAATCCGACCCTTGACGTTATCGTCAAGCTCGCACATGGCCTGGGCGTCAAGCCTGCCGAACTGCTGTCCACGCTCGACTGACCGCACCTGGAAATAAACGTCGACCGGCGGGAAGGGAAGGCAGCAAGCCCGGTATATTCGGTGCATGACATCACAAGGGACTACTGCCAAACCCGGCGAATACTGGGTGTATCGCCATCGCGATGCGAGCCCCTCCGAACGGATCCTGATCAATTCCGTCGACTACACGAAGTCAAAACCCAAGATGCTGGTGACATTCAATGATGGACGCCAGGAAACGGTCCCAGGCAACCGGATCCGCGTCCCGTGGTCCGACGTTGATGCCTATGATCGCCTCCAAGAAGCATGGTCTAGGATCCGTCGGGAGGATTCACTGGATGACGTGGAACGCGACTGCATCAATCAGGTCTTCGATCTGCTTGTCCCAACGGAAGTAGCAGAACTTGGCTGGCGGCCAATCAATGACACAACGAATGTTAAAGACCAGGAAATATTCAGCACCATGCTGGGCCTGGATCTCGGCAAGTACGCTGAGCACTACTCCTCAGTTCATGTCGACGGTGCATTCGTCCTGTCCCCACAGGCTTCGGCAGCCATCGCCGAGCGCCTCTGCGGAACCAATCCAACGGCGATACTCGACATGGTGTTCAAGGAAGAAGAAGAATCGTGGCTCAAGTGCAAGTACGGAAGCCAGAAGACGCCGATCCTCGACATTGACGACGGACGGCGATCGCCAGAAGAAGAATACGACTGGTACCTGAAGTACGACCGCCCACGGCATGAACTTCTGCGCCAGTGGTGCGGGTACCGAGCGATAACGTCCCACGAACGAATGAAGGCTGCCGAAGCAGAAACCCATCGACTCGAATTGCTGCTGGAAGAGACGTTCAAACGACTCGAACAGCACATGCCTCAGCTAGAAGTCGACCTACTTCGAATTAACAATAATAAAGAGCGCATCACCCCGTACAACGTGCGACCACGTCCAGATCGCCCACTGTCACCTTCTGAGATTCCTGAAAGGATCGTGTATCGCACGCGCCGTCAGTGGTGGTAAGCCCCGGATGGAAAACGGTAGCACTACTGGTTCACCACTGGTTCCTGTTCAATCCGTGGTTTCTGGTGTCCAACGCCCGTTTGAAGTGGCTCTCAGACTCATCGACCCTCACTCACGGCATGGCCTCCGACGAGTTAGTATCTCTGATACCTTTGCCTTAGATCGAAGAGAGGCAAGCAAGCGCCCAAGCAGCCATGCACTAACGACATGGCAAACTTAAGCCCAGTCAACCGACCTTGCTTCGCACCTTCGGTCTGCCTGCGGCGCGCCCTCTACCTTGAAGTACTAAGATGTCCCTTGTGCTCGCTATCCTGAGATGGAGCTGAAAATTGCAGACGGAGGCGCGTTTCTCGCGCGAAGGAGTACGAAATATGGCGCGACGGGCCGCAAAGGCGAAGCCAACGAAGACACTCGAACAGACTCTGTGGGATGCCGCAGACAAGCTCCGCGGCAACCAGGAGCCCAGCGAGTACAAGCACGTCGTGCTGGGACTGGTTTTCCTCAAGTACGTCTCCGACCGGTTCGAGGAGCGCCGCGAGCAGCTCAACCATGAGCTGGCCGCCGAGGGCATCAAGCCCGAGAGGATCGAGTCGTTCCTGGAGGATCGGGACGAGTACGCAAGCCAGAACGTCTTCTGGGTACCGTCCCTCGCGCGCTGGGGCTACGTGCAGTCGGTGGCGAAGCAGCCGGAGATCGGCCAGCAGATCGACCAGGCGATGGACCTCATCGAGAAGGAGAACCCCTCCCTGCGTGGTGTCCTCCCACGCAACTACGGCCGGGACGGGCTCGACAAACGCCGCCTCGGTGAGCTGGTCGATCTCATCGGATCGATCGGCTTCACCGAGACCGACGATCACGGCGCAGACGACGTGCTCGGTCGTGTGTACGAGTACTTCCTTGGCCAGTTCGCAGGTAAAGAGACCGGCAAGGACGCCGGGGCCTTCTACACGCCGCGCTCCGTAGTCAAGACACTTGTCGAGATGTTGGAGCCCTACAAGGGCCGCGTCTACGACCCCGCCGCGGGCTCGGGCGGCATGTTCGTCCAGTCGGCAGAGTTCGTGAAGGCCCACGGCGGCAAGCGCACCGACATCTCCGTGTATGGCCAGGAGTTCACCGACACAACGTGGAAGCTCGCAAAGATGAACCTCGCGCTGCGGGGCATCGAAGCTGACATGGGCTCGCACTCGGCGGACTCGTTCACCGAGGATTTGCATCAGGATCTCCGCGCTGACTACGTGATCGCGAACCCGCCGTTCAACGTCTCTGACTGGTGGGATGCGAAGCTCGCCGACGATCCCCGATGGAAGTACGGGACGCCGCCGAAAGGCAACGCGAACTTCGCGTGGGTCCAGCACTTCATCCACCATCTCGCCCCCAACGGCACGGCGGGCTTCGTGCTCGCCAACGGGTCGTTGTCCTCGAAGAGCAGCGGTGAAGGCGAGATCCGTCGCAAGCTCGTCGAGGCAGGGTTGGTCGACTGCATCGTCGCCATGCCAGACAAGCTGTTCTTCAACACCGGCATCCCGGTCGCTCTGTGGTTCGTCTCGAAGGGACGTGCTGGGAACGGGCACCGCGAGCGGCGTGACGAGGTGCTGTTCATCGACGCGCGCAAGCTCGGCCGGATGGAGTCACGCAAGCTCCGTGTGCTCGACGATGACGACGTCGAGAAGATCGCAGGCACATACCACCAGTGGCGCAACCACGACGGCGAGTACGAAAACGTGGCGGGGTTTGCGAAGGCCGCGAAGATCGATGAGATCGAAAAGCATGACTTCGTGCTAACACCCGGACGGTACGTGGGCGCTGCGGAAGCGGAGATCGACAACGAACCGATCGATGAAAAGATTGAACGCCTCACGACAGAGCTGTTCGCTGAGTTCGAGCGTGGGCGCGAGCTTGAGAATGAGGTTCGCCGGCGGCTCAGTGGGTTGCAACTGTGACGCGCATAGCTGATGTCGTCGAGCTGACCTTCGGCTTCGCATTCAAGAGCGCAGAATTCGCTGACGGACCAGACGATGTCCGTCTCTTACGGGGCGATAACGTCGCGCAGGGGAATCTAAAGTGGGCCGGAGCGAAGAGGTTCCCCCTAGATCGAGTCAATGAAGTCGATCGATACTTATTGTCGCCTGGCGATGTTGTTATAGCGATGGATCGTCCCTGGATTGGTGCTGGGTTGAAGTACGCGGTTGTCCGCAAACACGATCTCCCCTCGCTCCTCGTCCAACGGGTTGCGCGCCTCCGGACGAAGAGCGATTCTCTCGACCAAGGATTCTTAGGCGTGGTCATCGGTAGCGCGGCTTTCACTAACTATGTGATCGGCGTTCAGACCGGTTCTGCTGTGCCCCATATCAGCGGCGGTCAGATCGGAGATTTTGAGTTCACTTTGCCACCGATCCGAGAGCAGCGCGCGATTGCCGCGACGCTCGGCGCGCTTGACGATAAGATCGAGTCGAACCGGAGGCTCATAGAGCTGATCCCGAGCCTCGTTCGTGCGCGCGTTGACGTGGCTATCGCTGACGAGTCAGTAACGATACCCGTCTCAGACCTCGCGACCTTCACCAACGGCGGCGCGTACACGAAGGGGGCAACAGGGACGGGCCGCATGGTGATCCGGATTGCGGAGCTCAACTCCGGCCCCGGCGGCTCAACTGTGTACAACGACATCGAAGTCCCCGATAACAAGACCGCGCGGGCTGGCGATATTTTGATGGCATGGTCCGGGTCGTTGGGGGTGTACCGCTGGTATAGGGATGAGGCGATCATCAACCAGCACATCTTCAAAGTCGATCCTGACGGGTATCCAGCATGGTTGGTGTTCGATCGACTCGAGGCGGTCATGCCGGTGTTCCGGGCGCTCGCCGCCGATAAGGCGACGACGATGGGACACATCCAGAGAGGGCATCTCACATCAACGACGGCTTCACTGCCGACTACCGCCGCGATCGCCCGCCTCGACGAGGAAATCGCACCGCTCTGGGAACGCCTGCTCCTAGCCGAACGAGAGAACCAGCGGCTCTCGCGACTGCGCGACGCCCTGTTGCCAGAATTGCTCTCCGGTCGCCTACGTACACCAGCTGAGGCGTCATGAGTAGATCAATCTTGAGTTCCACGGATCTTCGTATCGTTGAGCAAGTCCTCGATATGGGTAGTGGCTACGTACTCGACTTCAGTAACCGTACTTTCGCGGAGTTCTTTGCTGATCTCGATGTTGAGATTGAGCCGGAAGAGACAGGTCTCTCGAAAGCCAAGCGCTTACGGGCTTTCCTCCGTTCTGCGTCAACGGCAGAATGTGCGCGTGTTCTCCATGCACTTCTCGAATACAGAGGCGAGCAAGACGGAGACGATCAACGTGCCTCGATCGACAAGTATCGCGGGATCGTCTCGCGACTGGAAGGCGTAGCCGTTCCACTGAACGCCGCGCCAGTCGCCCCGAATATCCTCACCCTGGCATATGTCCGTGAGCTGTCCGATAAGGCGGAACGCCGGCTCGCAGCCGCAGATCTCGAAGGGGCGATCACGGTGTCGCGCACCTTGGTTGAGGCGGTACTGGAGCAGCTGGAGATTCGTTTGACGGGCCAGAGCGGGAACTATGCCGGAGACCTTCAACGTCAGTACAAGGCGGTCGCGAAGATTCTTCGGATCGATGACAAGGACGACCAGGTCGACGAAGGGTTCAAGCAGATCGCACGAGGCCTGGTCCAGATCGTCAACGGTCTGGCAGCGATCCGAAACATGGCGAGTGACGGGCATGCGCGTCATGTGCAGCCACAGGATCGACATGCCCGAGTGGCGGTGAACTCGGCGAAGACTGTCGCGAGTTTCCTCGTCGAAGTCTATCTGGCGAAGCGCACTGGACCAACGTCGCCTGCCACAGTGAGGAGTGCCGGATGAGCACCTTCAACGAGAACGTCGTCGAACTGGCCGCTCTGGAGTACTTCGCCGAGCTGGGCTACCGACGTGTGCACGGCCCTGAGATCGCTCCGGGAGAGTCTGGCGCTGAGCGGGAGTCGTACGAGGACGTCATGTTGTGGGGTCGGCTGCATGACGCGCTTCGGCGGATTAATCCTGGTGCGGACGCCGCGCTTGTCGCAGAGGCTGTGAAGACGGTTCAGCGTGCCGAGTCACAGAGCCCTATCGACGAGAACGCTCGCCTGCACAAGCTCATCACGGAGGGTGTGCCGGTCGAGCATCGCGGCGACGATGGTCTGCTGCGCACAACGCGCTTGTGGCTCGTGGACTTCGACGAGCCGGAGAACAACGACTGGGTGGCTGTCAACCAGTTCACGATCGTCGAGAACGGTAAGAACCGCCGCCCCGACGTACTCGTGATGGTCAATGGGCTCCCGTTGGCTCTGCTGGAGCTGAAGAACCCCGCTGCGGAGCACGCAACGCTGAAGTCGGCGTGGAACCAGGTGCAGACGTACCGACATGACATTCCGTCGGTGTTCGTACCGAACGCGGTGACGGTGATCTCCGACGGAACCTCGGCGGCGATGAGCAGCTACTCGGGCGCATTCGAGCACTACGCGCCGTGGAAGACCATCGAGGGTCGTGAGGTCGTCGGCAATCGGCCAGCACTTGAGGTCCTCATCAAGGGTGTGTTCGAGCCGAAGCGGTTCCTGGACCTGCTGAAGAACTTTGTCGTGTTCAGTGACGAGACGGTCACCGACAAGTCGACGGGGCAGCCGACCCGGGCGCTAGTGAAGCGTGTGGCGAAGTACCACCAATACTGGGCGGTCAACGCTGCAGTCGAGTCGACGGTGCAAGCGTCAAGTCCTGACGGGGACCGTCGCGGCGGCGTGGTGTGGCACACCCAGGGCTCCGGAAAAAGCTTCGAGATGGTGTTCTACGCCGCGAAGATCATGCGAGACCCGCGCATGGCTAACCCGACGCTGGTGTTCATCACTGATCGCAACGATCTTGACGATCAGCTTTTCGGCGAGACTTTCGCCCCCGCGCGCATCCTGCCGGAGACGCCAGTACAGGCGGCAACGCGCTCGGATCTGCGAGCGAAGCTGAAGCGCGCTTCGGGCGGGATTGTGTTCACCACCTTGCAGAAGTTCGCGCCGGGCGAGGACGGGGACGCCAATCCCGTGCTCACTGACCGTCGGAATGTCATCGTGATCGCCGACGAGGCGCACAGGAGTCAGTACGGCTTCAGTGAGACGCTCGACCGCCACGGTCGACTCAAGTCCGGGCTGGCCAAGCACATGCGCGACGCGCTCCCTGGTGCCACGTACCTCGGTTTCACCGGCACTCCGATCGAGTCGAACGACAAGTCCACCCGGGCTGTGTTCGGCGACTACCTCGACGTGTACGACCTCACAAGGGCAGTGGAGGATGGCGCGACTGTCCGGATCTTCTACGAGTCCAGGTTGGCGAAGATCGACCTGTCGGAAGCTGACCTCGCTGCCCTCGACGACCTTGCCGATGAGATCACCGAGTCCGTCGAGGAAGACACAGCAACAGCTGCGAAGTCACGTTGGTCGCGGCTTGAGGCGGTCGTCGGAGCGGAGGCACGACTTGACCTCGTTGCCCGCGACATCGTGGAGCACTGGGAGAAGCGCCGGGAGTCTCTGTTCGGCAAGGGCATGATCGTGACCATGAGTCGCCGGATCGCCGTGCGGCTGTACGAGAAGATCGTCGCACTGCGGCCCGACTGGCACTCGGATGACCCGGCGCAGGGCAAGATCAAGGTCGTCATGACCGGGTCAGCATCTGATCCTGCTGATTTCCAGTCGCACATCCACTCGAAGGACGTGCGCAAGGACCTCAAGCTGCGGGCGAAGAACGCGGACGACCCGCTGGAACTGGTCATCGTTCGCGATATGTGGCTGACCGGATTCGATGCCCCGTCGATGCACACGATGTACGTCGACAAGACCATGCAGGGCGCGGGACTCATGCAGGCCATCGCTCGGGTCAACAGGACGTTCCGCGACAAGCCCGGCGGTCTGATCGTCGACTACATCGGAGTGTTCGCGAACCTCCAGAACGCGCTGAGCGAATACTCGCCGTCCGATCGCGACCAGGCTGGCGTGCCAATCGACGAGATGGTCCAGGTGATGCTGGAGAAGCACGACATCGTGCGCGGACTTCTCCACGGAGTCCAGTTCAACTCGTCCCCGGAGCTGACAGCCTCCAAGCGGTTGAACGAGTACGCGAAGGTCCTCGACTTTGTCATGGCGGACCCAGACCGGACCTCGCGGTTCAATGACCAGGTGCTGGCTCTGGCGAAGGCGTTCGCGCTGGCGGGCTCGCGTGATGAGGCAGCCGCGATCCGGAACGATGTCCGGCTGTTCACGGACGTCCGAGCAGCGATCCTGAAGATCCAGAACCCCGACTCTGGCCGAGGCGGTTCGGGCGCGGTCGAGATCGATACAGCGCTCGGTCAGCTTCTCAACGAGGCGGTCACTGCAGATCAGGTCGTGGACGTGTACAAGCTCGCCGGGATCGAGACGCCTGAGATCTCGATCCTCAGCGATGAGTTCCTCGATTCGCTTGCAGAGAAGGACAAGCCAAACCTTCAGATGGGGCTGCTGCGGCGTCTCCTGAACGACCAGATCCGTACGGTGCAGCGAACGAACGTCGTCCAGGGGCGCAAGTACTCGGAGATGCTCGATGAGGCCGTGAATCGCTACACGAACCGGTCGTTGACGACCGCTGAAATCATCGCCGAGCTGGTGAAGCTCGCGAAGCAGATGCGCGACGCTCAGAGGCGGCACGAGGAGCTCGGACTGCGCGAAGACGAGGTCGCTTTCTATGACGCGGTCGTGCAGAACGACTCTGCGGTGATGGAGCTGGGCGACGAGACACTCAAGGCGATCGCTCAAGAGCTCGTGAAGTCTGTCAGGCAATCAGCAACGATCGACTGGAACCTGAAGGAATCTGTGCTGGCTGCGATGCGCTCCAAGGTCCGTCGCATCCTCGCCAAGTACGACTACCCACCTGATGCGGAGGCTAAGGCAATCGAGCTAGTGCTGGAGCAAGCGGAAATGTTCGCTGGCGGAGTGTCAGGGTAGGAGGTGTGTGGATGTCGATCAAAGTAATGCTGGGCTATTCAGCGCGCAATGGTCGTGCTGGGGGCGTGCTTTGCGTTCGTCCCTCACTCACGTCATCGAGGAGGAATCTATGGGCCGTCGCGTCCTAACCGTGTCGGAGCTGACGTTCCACCAGAAGTTCAAGCGGAACGCTGCTAGCTTCGCGCCCGCCGACCTCGACGGTGAAGACCTTCTGGATGTCTTCGCGTCGTGGGCTGAGGGGTTGACAACCGCTGACACACACAATGAGAAGCGGCAAACCTGGGTGAGCGTTGCGGAAGTGGTGCGTTACGCACCTCGCGTGATCATGCTCGACTTGCGGGTGGGAGCCTACGGAGAGCCCGGGGATCTCGTTGATATCAGTACCGGCGACCCTGTCGGCCAGATCGAAGATCACCAGGCACCCACCGGAGAGAACCGGGCGATGCTGTTCGTGCCGGAGCTTGGGGAACGAGCGCACTTTCTCTCCGAGGAGTCTTCGCGGGGTTCGGCAGGCGGCAGAATCTTGAGTCTGTTCAAGAAGTATTTTAGCCAATACACCGATCAGATCACCATGGTCACTGCCCCGGTCACCGAGGGCGAGACATGGCGAGAGGCAGCCAAACTCACAGAGGTCGAGGTGCGCGTTACCGGCAAGAGCGCGGACGTGGCGGACGGCCTGACGGTCAAGGTCGGGCGGGTGTCGCACGTCGCGCGGCCGGAGAGACGCGGGTTCTTCCCAGGCAAGCTCCTAGGAGAACTGCACCATGCAAGCGTGGCGGCCGAGGTAGTCGCAGTCGAAGAGTTGCCCGAGGATCACGACGTTTTCGTTACGATGGTGCGGGACGGACGGGCAAAGAAGTTCCAGCTGGGCTCAGAGGGAGCACCCGCAATCCGCGAAGTGCTCAACGACTCCAACGAGGCGGCTCTTGACGTCGACCAGCTGATGGAGACGTGCACCGAGAAGGTACGCGACCTGCTTGCACGGACTGGCGGCGAATGGGACGCGGCATGGAGCCGGCCGCCACAGCAAGGGAGTTGACGAGATGGGCAAAGCGTCCCTGTGGAACGTGCCTGCCGATCACTTCCGCACGCTCTACGACAACCGCACGGGGCGTCCCGACTGGTGGGCCATCACCTGGCAAGCACTCCTTCCCCTCGGTGCTGGTGCGGCCGCCTGGAAGCTCGGGGCGAAGATGGTCGAGGTCGGTGCTGCCGTTTCGGGCATCTCGATCGTGGCCGGGCTACTCTTCGCCATGGCCGTATTCCTGTTCCAGCTGCGCGTCACCCTGGGCACGGACAAGAGGCTCGGAGACGACGATTACGTGCTCGTCGACGAGTGCATGGCGAACACTCTGTGGGCCATCCTCTGGGGTCTCGCCCTGGCGCTCTTCCTCATCGTCGGTGATGCCGGGAAGTGGATCGGGGACTACCAGATAGGACCCGTCCTGACGGGCATGGCCGTGGCCGCAACTGTGCACTTTCTCCTCGTGATCGGTATGTGCCTCAAGCGGTTGCGCAGGGCATACGAGCGCATCGCGATGCGTCGCAGTTGATGCCCAGCGCACGACTGACGTAGACGTCCCTAGCCTTCGCAGGCGCATATCGCCTCGCGGATTGCCACCCCTCATGACTCGCACAACGAATCCCCACGAACTGCATAGCCCAACTAGGACTGCGATGAACTCTACATCTTGAAGGGTGGTCGGTACTTATGTTCCAGGTAGGTGTTGAGAGGTTAACCGCGACGGAAATCGTCGACAATGATTCGTCGCAAAACCAGTATGGAGTAGGTTTCAGATAGGATCCCCGCCGAACAGCTATGAGGCCCGTTCGAAACACTTACCTAGCAACTTTTCAGCACTGGCCCAGGCGTGGTTACTCCAAATGCATTACTGCAATGACTAGTTATCATCGCAAATCGAATTGAAATTTGCTTTGGGAGTAGTTTTCCAGATCGCGACGGGGCGTTGATCCAGATTTCCTCCACGGATGGATCGTTCAACAAGGGCTGCAGCGGGCCGAATCCGGCAATATTGTCGTGAATTTGTCTACGCGCCGCGGCTAACGACGGCAACGGTGGCACCGCACCCAACACGGCCCGCTCGTCGTAATCGGCAACCGCTTCGTCGATCAGCTTCGACAACGCGGTGGTGTCTTGCGCGGGGTCGATCCCCCGCCGACGCACCATTTCGCGTACGTCGCTTTCAATTGATCCCAGTGGGTCCATGATCTCGTCCTTGAGCCGGACACTACGGCGTTTCCCGACTTCGGCGGGATCTACCAAGGCCGCCAGGCCAAGGCCAGCATTCTCGCCCCTGCGTTGGGCGACGGGTTCGTTCTTGAACGGAATGCTAATGGGGCGCCCCGGTGGAAACAAGAGCGAAAAAGCGATTGTGCATAACCCCGTAGTGCTATCCACAGACGGCGCCGAGCGCCCCTTGACCTGCACGAATACCCTCCAGTCTGGGGTGGACGACGCATGCAAATATGACGTGGAGGACTGCCGACGGTGATTAGTTACGAACTGCTTTTGGCCCACAGTAAAAGCTCTGTCAGCGTGCGCCAATTCAATCTCACGGTGACCGAGGCGCTCGATGGGCCGGGGCTGGCACGACTGCTGGAAAGCCACTACGGACCGGTGCGCTGGTACCTCGGCGCGCAACGTTTAGCTCAATTGGAACGCCTTGACCCGCAGCGGCCGCTACTCCTTAGCGACGTGCCTAGCCTCGAACCGGTGGCAGATTCTCAACCGTTAAGCACCTTGGAGCTCTTTGTGGCCGACGGAATCGATGCCGGCGCGGCGCTCACCTTGCGGCCCGGGCGCTATATTCTGGGTCGCGCGGGCGCGCTGGGGCTACGCGACTCAACGGTGGCCCGGCAGCATGCGGAACTCGTCGTCACTCATCTGGAACTCCGGGTGAATGCCCGGCCCGGTTGTGAGCTACAGGTCGCCGAGTCTGACGGGGACTTTCGTCCTGTCATGCAGGCGGTGTTGCGGCGCGGCATGCGGCTCAAACTGGGCCACACCATCTTGCATGTCGACGATCCCATCGCGCTGTCTGACCCGGCGGTCACTGCGCGTTCGCGGGTGGGCGCGGCCCCGGCGAAACCCGACAGTAAACGGGCATTGTCGTATTTAGCGGCCGCAATAGTTCCGCTGATCAGTGGTCTACTGCTTGCCACGCTCACCGGATCGCTGATTTTTCTGGCGCTCTGCGGTGTCTCGGCGCTGATGGGGATCGTCCCGGCCCTCGGGCTGCTACAAGCGCGCCGAAAATTCCGTCGCGAACTACGCCATTACCTGACCGCCTTGCAAGTACATCGGCAGCATCGAGCAGAGCCGGTGGGCGTGGTGGCACGCGCCGGGCTGGCACGGCGCAGGCTCGGTCTCTCCTGTGGTGCTGCTCCGGTATTACGTTGGGGCACCGGCCGTTTTGCGCCCTACCAGGCCGAACCCGCCGATGAGAGCTCGTCGTCGGCCCGGCGACGTCGCGAAAAGGCACGGGCCCTACGGCTAGATATTGACTCACCCATCTTTACGGTGATGCGGCCGGGAACCTGGCAACTGGTCGGCGAGCGCGATGAGCCCTGCGCCGAATTACTCGCCGCCCTCATCGCCGGAATGCTGCCAGAACTCACCGGCGGCCGGCTACGGTTGGTCCTCGAACCGGCACTGGGCATGTTGCCCTCGAACCTCTTATTACTGCCAGGGGTGAGCACCGGTTATATTCCCGCAGCTTCGGCTCAGAAGCCTCAACCCGGGGATACCGTGCGCACTGTCTATGTGGGCACGCGACTGCAGCCGGCCCCGGAGGCATCGCTCGTGCTCTACGTGGGAGATCCAACTGTGCGCACCGAGTACTGGGTCGATGTGCATGGGGCGGGCGCCAACCTCGCCGAGGCCGGGGCCCACTTGCAGACTCTGGCACGACTTTGTCCCACGCGGCTCTCGCGCCTTGTCGACGAATATCTTCGACTTGAGCTGCGCGATAGCCCACGGTCGCTTGCTCGGCCAGGCTCGTCCGCGCATCCCGCGCCCTCCGCGGCGGAGTGTGTGATCGGCAGCGCACCGCAGGGTGCCGAAGTGACATTGGATCTGCTGGCCGATGGCCCACATTTCTTGCTCTGCGGCACGACGGGATCCGGCAAGTCGGAGGCGCTACGCCGGATCGTAGTAGCTCTCTGTTCTAATCATTCGCCCGAAGAGTTGGCACTCATCCTCGTAGATTTCAAGGGCGGTGCCGGACTGGGTCCGCTGGCCGGGCTACCGCAGGTGCAATTGGCATGCTCGGATTTGGATGAAGCGGCGGCGCAGCGCCTACTCGGGCAGCTTGAAGCGGAGGTTCTGCGCCGCGAACGGCTTTTCGCGGCAGCCGGGTGTAGCGATATCGCCGACTATCAACGGGTGGGCGCGACTCCAGCGGTTCCGCGGCTGCTAGTTGTGATCGACGAGTTCCGCGTTTTCATCGAGTCGCTGCCAGCTGCCACGGCTCGCGTGGAACGGCTCGCGACCGTGGGTCGCGCGTTGGGCGTACAGCTACTACTGAGCACCCAGCGCCCCGGAGGTACGCTCACCGGTCAGGCCCGCGCGAATATCGCCACGGTCATCGCGCTGCGTGTCACCCAGGCGGCCGAGTCCATGGAACTGCTTGGCAGTGCACGCGCCGCCGAACTCACCGAACCGGGACAAGCGGTGATCAAGCGGGGCTCGGGGGCGGTCACCGAGTTCTGCTTCCATCGAGCAGTGCCCGGTGCGGCCCACGGCTGGCTGGCCGAGCGGCAGGTCATGGGTTTCGCCCTAGCACCGGCCCGGCCGGTGGGCCACCTCGATGACGAACGCACCCTGCAAGAGGCGCTCGCCGAACGCGTGGCCGAGCTCGCGCAACACGCCACGACCCTCCCCACGAACCCATTTGCCGCGCCCCTTCCGGAAGCCCAAGAGGTGCATCAGGTCGCCCAACGCATGGGCCTGGCCGACCCCGGCATGCTCGGCCTGGTTGATGACATTCCCGGTGGCACGCTTCGGGCATTGATCTTGGACCGGCAACGAACCCCGAGCTTGCTGGTCAGCGGCCTGCCCCAGGCCGGCGGCGCGATGCTCAGCCAGTTGCTCCTCGCCTCGGAGCGCCACGTGGTGCTGTTCGGCGCGCTACCCTCCGGCTTCCCGGCGTCCCCCGGCCTGATCCATGCCGACGGCGATGATCCGTATCATTTCGAGGACGTTCTAGAAATGGTGCGTGATGCGCCGGATCAGCAGGAGAGCATCGTGCTGGTGCGCTACCCCGCCGACCTGCAGCAGCGCATGCCTCCACGCCGGTTCGAACGGCTCGACGAGACCCTGTGCATGCTGTTGCGTACGAGTCAGGGAACCCAGAAGCAAGTCGTGATCATGGCCGATCGTGACCAGTCGTGCCTCAAAGCCTGTTCAATGTGTGCCGAGCAGTGGTATTTCCCGCTCGATGCACCACAGTCCCTCCGGATGCTCTGGCCGCAACTACCACCGGTCGGAGAGAGCGAAGGGCGCGGGATACGGGTACGCGCCGGACTGCAGGAAGAATTTCAACTTTGCGCGCCCGAACCACGCCGTGCCGATCAGCTCTCGGACGTTGCGCACAGGCAGGACCCCGTGCCGGTGTTCGGCGGTGGCGCCTTCGACCTCGGGGTCAGTGGATTTCAACCGCGCACCCTCGCCTTGGTACCCGAACCGTTGTCGGTGGTGCTGGTTGCCCGTTCAGCGCTGAGGGCTCGGGTGGCCCAGGAGTTGTGCCGGCTATGGGGTGTCGACTTGCTTACCGGGGCAACGGAACTGTCGTCCCGGTGCACGCCCGAGACCGACATGCAAAACTCGTCGGTCTACGGTGTGCTCTTCGATTCGACGGCTCCGGCTGCGGTGGCTACATCGATACAACAGGCGCTGGCATGTGGTCTTCGGCTGGTTCTCTTTGTGCCTCCGGGGGTGCGCCTACCCTATGAGCTTGGCCTCGGCGCCGGATTCGACGAACGGACCGTGGCGGTGGTCGAACCGTTGCACTCCATGGATGTCCAGCCGCTGAGTTGGGCACCGCTCTCGCCCCGGTCTGCATCTGAGCGCCACACAGACCGAACCCCCGTGCGCGCGCTGGCCCTCGTCGAGAGGGAACCGCGCTTGGTTCGGCTACCGATAGCCGACGGGCCTAACGCTGTGGACGGTCCCCCAGATAGGCCGTCGTCGCCGGAGCAAAAAGCAGGATCAGGGCGCCACCGGCGATCAACAATGCCACCAACGCAATGACGAACATCGAGGTCTGCAAGTAGGTGACGGCCATAATGACCTGGAAAAGTTGCCAAACAATAATGGCCGCCCGCGTCCACGCTCTGCCGCGGAAAAAGTTCACGGCTACGCTCAACTGCCAGGCGGCAGCACCCACGCACAGGACGAGCATGAAAATGCGGCCGCCAAAGTTCAGCTGTCCTGCATCGCCAAGATGCATAAGGTAGTACACGGCGTAGCCAAGCACGGCGAGAGCTTCGATGAGCACCAGTGCGGCCACCACCATTACGGTGGCGGGACGGGTGGCAGGTGTCTGTGTGTTCGTCACGGGATTCACAGTACTTTTGGCCCTGTGACAAACTCAAACTAGATGGGGACTAGGCAAATGTCGCGGGAGCTGGTACGCCGTATCCGATGTGACAAAGCACTCAGCCCATGGGCTATTTTTCGCCGTATTCACCCTTGTTTACTTCCACGTAACATGAAAACCTTATGAGGTTGGTTCAGCCGGGCGTTCACCGTCGGCGGCCAGCCATTACGGAGGCCTTCCCGTATACCCCCATTTTTCGCACTGCGCTCGGCCGTTGATATGCCCCGGGTGCTGGGTGGGAACGGATCAGACGGCCCAGAATGTACAGAATTTCAAGGAGCATCATTAAGCATGGATTGGCGTAGCCGCGCAGCGTGTCTGGACAAGGACCCTGAACTGTTCTTCCCGGTGGGCAACACCGGTCCGGCATTGCTGCAGATCGAGGAAGCCAAGAGCGTTTGCCGTCGATGCGAAGTTACCGAGACCTGCCTGCAGTGGGCCATTGAGTCCGGTCAGGATGCCGGTGTATGGGGCGGCATGAGCGAGGACGAGCGTCGCGCACTCAAGCGTCGCGCCGCACGCGCTCGTCGCGCGTCCTAGTCGCCAGCATCGCGCCTCATCGGCCGCTTTTCACTATCCGCCAGAGCGTGATCTCTGGCGGATAGTGCTTTAAAGCCGAAGTTTCGGTCCGCGGCTGGGTATCGTATTAACTAGTACCCCTGTTCGAAAGGAGCCATTGGTGACGTTGGCCGCTCCCCATCCTGCCCTTGGCGCCGGTGCGCGCCACCGATGAGTCAGTCCCGCCCCGACCCGCTCGTTGGCCGCGTTCTCGATGAGCGCTATCGCATCGACACGCAGATCGCCTCCGGTGGCATGTCGTCCATTTACCGCGGCATCGATCTGCGGTTGCATCGCTCCGTAGCGGTTAAGGTCCTGCACACCAACTACGCCAGCGAATCCACCGTGCGCCAGCGGTTTGAATCCGAAGCGATCATTGCCGCCAATATTGTGCATCCGAACGTGGTCTCCATCCGTGACCACGCGGTTTCCGGCTCCATGGTGTACCTGGTGATGGAGTACGTACGCGGGCGGAATCTGGCCGAAGTCATTGCCGAGCGCGGGCGCTTCACACCCCGTCAGACGCTGAGCGTGCTCGAGAAGGTCTGCCGCGGGCTAGCCGCCGCACATGAGCAGGGCATCGTCCACCGCGACATGAAGCCGGCCAACGTCTTGCTGGCCGATACCGGCGAGGTCAAGCTCATCGATTTCGGCCTGGCCCGCGAGGCCAGTGCGCACACCCAGTCGGCAACTCTGGTGGCGACCTTGTCGCATGTCTCCCCCGAGCTGGTCGCCGGCTCCCCCGCCGATGCGCGTAGCGACATCTACGCCGTCGGCATCATGATTTACCAGATGCTTACCGGTGCCCTGCCCTACGCGAATACCTCGGCCGCCGCACTGATGAAGCACCACCTAGATTCACCGATGCCGCTCCCTTCGGAGTTGGTCCCGGAGTTGGCGCCGGATCTCGATGAGCTGGTGCGCTACTGCACCGAAAAGGACCCGGAAAACCGTCCGCAGCATGCCGGGTTCCTGCTCGATGACATCGCGCAGATCAACGCGACGCTTAGCGACGAGCAGTTGGATCTCGGGGCCGATGAATTAGGTAGCGTTGCCGATCTGACGCCCTACGCCACCTCGATGCCGACCTCGGTGCAACAACGTCTGGACGAGTGGCAGCGGTACCGCGAGGAACAGCGTGACCCGTGGTGGTTGCAGCCGCATCCCGCCTCGGGTAACGAGTCCGATGACGCCGGGGCTGAGGATTCTGATTCCTCCGACGCGCTCACCACCGTGCTTTCGGATGGGAGCCACGACGCGGCCACCGAGGTTATCGGCGCCGACCAACAGCACACCACGGTGATTCCATCCTCCGAGGAACCCAACGCGTCAGAGTCCACCAGCGTAATGCCGCGCGAAGCACACGGACAGTCGAACTCCTCGTCGGCTACGCCGGAATCCCCGGCGCGGCAAAGCAAGGCGGCAGCCAAGCGCGAGGCGAAAGCCTGGAAGAAGTCCGCGCAGGTTCCAACGCACCGACTGCAGGCTCCGGCCTCGGCTGGCCGAAAGGTGTGGATCAGCCTATTGCTGGTGCTTAGCCTCGCGCTGGTCGCCGGTGCGGCGTGGTTCTTCGGTCGCGGTCCGGGCACCGTGCTGCGCATTCCGTCATTGACCGGAATGCTGCAAACACAGGCCGTCGCCCAGCTCGACGAGGCCGGAATTCCGGTGCGCGTGCAGGAGGTGTACGACGACTCCGTGGCGGTAGGTCGCGTAGTTGCCACCTCCCCCGATGGCGGCGAGAATATTATGCGCTTTCAGGGGGTGGCGCTAGAGATCTCCCGGGGTCCGGAGCTCTTCGCCGTGCCCGAACTACAGGGAATGACCCAGGATGCGGGCCGCGACAAGCTCAAGGAGCTTGGCATGACTCAGCTATCCGAACGTAGCGAGCATTCCGAGACCGTGCCGGCAGGGCAGATTATTTCCACGCAGCCGGAAGCCGGGACCCAGGTCCCGCGCAAGCGTGAAATCACACTGGTGGTCTCCGACGGTCCCCCACCGGTGCCGGTTCCCGAGGTGGTCGGGCTCAGTGAACAGGAAGCCCGCGAGAAGCTCACCGCGCAGGGCCTCGAGCCCACGCGTGGAGAGGACCGCTATTCCTCGGAGGTTCCCGCCGGTCAGGTGGCCGAGCAGAGCCCCGCCACCGGTGAACTGGACCGCGGACAGAGCGTGACGCTGCACCTGTCCAAGGGCCCCGAGTATGTGCAGGTGCCCCGAGTGACCGGCATGGAGGTCGACGAGGCGGTACGCACCCTGGAAGACGCCGGGTTTACGGTCAAGACGCGCAGTGTCCTTGGCGGCATGAGCCACCAGGTACATATGCAAACCCCGATGGGTTCCACCGCGATCAAGGGTAGTGAAATTACGCTGTACACCCTGTAAGGCGCGGAACGAATTGCAGTACGCATAGCAAAGGTCCGGGTGGACCGGCCATTTGGCCAGTCCACCCGGACCTTTGCGCACCGACCTTAGCGGCGTCCGCGCTTTTGCAATGCGGTGGAGACCAAGAAGGCCATCTCCAGCGACTGCCGGTGGTTCAGGCGCGGATCGCAGAGCGACTCGTAGAGGCTGTCGAAGTCTTCCTCGCGGATCGGGTCGGCACCGCCGAGGCATTCGGCCACGTCGTCGCCGGTCATCTCGACGTGCAGGCCGCCCGGGAAGGTGCCCAGCGAGTCGTGCACCTCGAAGAAGCCGCGTACTTCGTCCATGACGTCGTCGAAGTTGCGGGTCTTGTAGCCATTGGCACTGGTGACGGTGTTGCCGTGCATCGGGTCGGTAACCCACAGCACCTGAGCACCGGAAGCGGTGACCTTTTCGACCAGGTTCGGCAGTTTCTCCCGAATGTTCTTTGCACCCATGCGGGTGATGAAGGTCAGGCGTCCCGGTTCGCGGTTCGGGTCGAGCTTCTCGACCAGGGCCAGCGCATCTTCGGGGCTGGTGTTCGGGCCAAGCTTCACACCGATCGGGTTGCGGACCTTGGAGAGGAAGTCCACGTGGGCGTGGTCCAGCTGGCGGGTGCGTTCACCGATCCACAGGAAGTGGCCCGAGGTGTCGTATGGGTCGCCGGTGCGCGAGTCGGTACGGGTCAGCGCACGCTCGTAGTCCAGCAACAGTGCTTCGTGGGAGGCGAAGAACTCGGTGCGCTTCAGGGCCTCGAAATCTGCGCCGCAGGCATCCATGAAGCGGATGGCGGAGTCAATTTCGCTGGCAAGCTGCTCGTAGGCCGAGTGGGCCGGGTTCGCCATGAAGCCCTGATTCCAGGAGTGCACGCTACGCAGATCGGCAAAGCCGCCCTGGGTGAAGGCGCGGATCAAGTTCAAGGTGGCCGAGGAGGTGTTGTAGGCGGTCACCATGCGCTTTGGATCGTGGGCCCGCGATTCCTCGGTGAATTCGTAGCCGTTGACGATATCGCCGCGGAAGGCCGGCAGGGTGACGCCGTCGCGGGTTTCGTCGTTCGATGAGCGTGGCTTAGCGAACTGCCCGGCCATGCGGCCCATCTTGATGACGGGCATGGACGCGCCATAGGTCAGCACGACGGCCATCTGCAAGATGGTGCGCACGCGGGCCGAGATCTTGTCGGCGGTGGCGCCGTCGAAGGTTTCGGCGCAGTCGCCGCCCTGAAGTAGGAAGGCCTTGCCCTGCGCCGCGGCGGCTAGGCGCTCGCGCAGGATGTCGACTTCGCCGGCAAAGACCAGCGGCGGGCGCGAGCCTAGCTCCTGGATGGCCCCGGCATAGTCGGGGTGTTCACGCCAAGTCGGCTGCTGGGCAATGGGCAGGGAGCGCCACGCGTCCAGTTCCGGGTCGGTGGCGGGTCCGGCTACCGAGGAGCCGGCCAGTGGGGTTCGTTTTGCTTCGCTCACCCTGAAAATTCTACGACCACCGGGTGAAAAGGTCTGCCCCGAATGTAACGCGGTGGCGTAACACAGCCCGCGCTGGCGTTGGGGCTACGGCTTTGAACCGGCTGGTGCTTTACGTGGGGCGTAGACATCGACGTAGCTCTGTCCGGAGAGCTCGTTGATCGCCCGACGAATACTGTCGGCTACCTCACGCAGGACCTTCGGGTCGTCCGATGGGTGGGGGTAGCGCTCCGGGTCGAAACGCAGGGGCTGACCGATACGGATTTCAACTTTCCCCGGATGCGGCAGTCGTTGACCGATGGGTTGCACCTTGTTCGTCCCGATCATGCCCACGGGGATCACCGGGACGCCCGCTTCGAGCGCCAGCTTGGCAACCCCGAGTTTGGCACGGTAGAGCCTGCCGTCGGGCGAGCGGGTACCTTCGGGATAGATGCCCAGTAGCTGTCCATTGGCCAACGCATCCAGCGCGCTCTTCAGTGACTTGGCCGAGCCCTCCCCGCCGGAACGGTCCATCGGGATCTGGTTAATGCTGCGAAAGAACCATGCGGTGATTCGCCCCTTGAGTCCGGCGCCGGTGAAGTACTCTTCCTTGGCCAGAAAGATCACGGTACGGTCGAGTTTGGCGGGTAGGAATACCGAGTCGCAGACCGAGAGATGGTTTGAGGCCAGAATCGCGGCGGAATCGACCGGGATATTTTCAACCCCGCTGATTTTCACGCGGAAGAAGATCCGCAGTAACGGTCGCACCGCGAAGCGCTTGAGGAAGTCGTACAGCACCACTACTCCTTGGGGTCGACCGGTGGTCTCAACGACGCGCTAACTGAGGGCCTGCGCGCCCTTACATTGTGCACTACGCTCGAATCAGGTGACGAACGAAACGACGGGAACAAGATGAACAGTTTTGAACAGGCAGCCCCCGCGGGGAGTGATGCGGTGTTGCTGATTCATGGATTTACCGGTTCCACCGCGGCCATGAAGCCGTGGGCTGAGCATTTTGAACAGCAGGGTTTCGCCACCGCGACCCCGGTGCTGCCTGGACACGAGACCCGTTGGCAGGACATGCTCTCGGTACCCTTCGGTGAGTGGATCGCTGCCACCGAGCAGGCTTTCGATGACTTACAGGCTCGCCATGCGCGGGTGTTTGTCGCGGGTTTGTCGATGGGTGGGGCGCTTGCGCTGCATTTGGCGACGCGTCGAAATGTCGCCGGGGTAAGCCTGGTCAACCCTGGGCTCGTCGTCGACAATCGAGTGGCGCCGTATACCAAGTGGCTGCGTTTGGCCGTGCGCAGCGTCAAACCCATTGCCAATGATATTGCTCGCCCGGGGGCCGATGAACGAGCTTATCCGCGCACGCCCGTGGCCGCCGTAGCGCAGTTATATGCGCTCTTTGCTCAGGTTCGCGCGCGGCTGCCGCTGGTGGACGCTCCGGTACAGCTCTTCCGTTCCAGTGTGGACCATGTGGTTTCCGACGAGTCGGTGCGAGCGCTGACGGCCGGATTAAGACCGGGAATTTTGCGTGAGCAAGTGTCGTTGCCTGATTCACGGCATGTGGCCACGCTTGATTATGATGCCTCGCTGATCTTTGAGCGTTCGGCGCTGTTTTTCACGGAGCTGGTTGCAGACGGCGAGGGGCTCGTCAGCGACCAGCAGCAAGACTAGGAGTAGTCCTCGATGAACCCAGGCGAGAACCAACCGTCGAGCACCCCGGACCCGCAGTGGGATGAACTGGTGCGCAATTTCCGCACCACCACCGGTGACTCGGCTGCCGCCGAAACGGAGCACCACACCGAAGGCCCGCGGGATGCGGCCGCCGCCAAGGAGGCGAACGACCGCCGGCTCCGTGAGCTCTTTAGCACCGGTCCCGGAGCGGGCCCGCGCGACTATTCGCCGGCCGAGGATGAAGAGGCCGAGGACTTCGTGCCTCAGGAACCCAGCGCCCTTGGTTCGGGCGACCCGAAGATCAACCTCGCGTGGACCGGCGCCACCGGCGGTCCACTGGGGCTGTTGTTGTGCGTTCTGTTTTTCCGTTCGGCCCCGGGGCTCATCTTCATTCTTTTGGCGCTGATCACCGTGCTTGGGATCGGATATCTGCTCTATAGGCTTCCGAAACATCGAGATCCGGGCGATGATGGAGCTAGGGTCTAGTCGAGTTGGCTGGATCACAACCAGAGGGTTACTCTTGAGTAACAAACTGTGACGCGCCTAACGCCACAGCTTCCACGGTTTAGAGAATTACGTCAGGAGTTGAGCCACCGATGCGCGAATTCACTTCGCCCCCTCGCATCCAGGTCCCGCAGGAATCGAATGTCACCGACTTGCTGGTGCGTCACGCCCGATCGGCAGCCAACCCGGCGCTCTTCTCAACTCCGTCGGACAACGGGTGGAAAGACGTCACGGCCAGCCAGTTTGCCGCCGACGTGTCGGCGATCGCCAAGGGGCTCATCGCCAAAGGACTAGAGGTCGGCGACCGGGTGGGCCTGATGGCCCGCACACGCTACGAATGGTCGCTCGTGGATTTCTCCATCTGGTTCGCCGGGTGTGTCACGGTACCGATCTACGAGACCTCCTCTCCCAGCCAGGTGGCGTGGATTATCAGCGATTCGGCCGCCGGTGCGGTCATCGTGGAAAGCGGACAGCATGAGAATGTTGTGCGGCAGGCGGCCCATCAGGAACGTCTCGATGGTCTGTCACACGTCTGGCAGTTTGAAGGTGGGCTCGATGAATTGCGGGCCGCAGGACGCGATATCTCGGACGAGGTTCTTGAACAGCGGCGCCGAAGCGCCTCATTGAGCGATGTCGCCACGGTTATCTACACCTCCGGCACCACCGGGCGTCCCAAGGGTTGCGAACTGACCCACGGAAATTTCGTCGAGCTCTCCGAAAACGCGGCGCTGGCTCTACCGCAGGCGGTCTACCCCGGTGCCTCGACGATCATGTTCTTGCCACTGGCTCACGTTTTCGCTCGGTTCATCTCCGTCCTCGCGGTGGCGGCCGCATGCCGTGTGGCGCACACCCCGGATGTGAAGAACCTCCTCGGTGACTTGCAATCCTTCAAGCCCACCTTCATCTTGGCCGTGCCCCGCGTTTTTGAGAAGGTGTACAACTCGGCCATGCTCAAGGCCGAGGACGGCGGCAAGGGCAAGATTTTCCATGCGGGCGTCGATGTTGCGGTGGCCTACTCCAAGGCACAGCAGCAGGGCAAGATCCCGCTGGGGCTCAAACTCAAGCACAAGCTGTTCGACGCGGTGTTGTACTCGAAGTTACGCGAAGCCATGGGCGGCAACATCCGCTATGCGGTCTCCGGCGGCGCCCCGCTGGGCGAACGGCTGGGGCACTTCTTCAACGGCATTTCGGTGACCATTCTCGAAGGCTACGGGTTGACCGAGACCACCGCGCCGCTGACCGTGAACACTCTTGAACGGATCAAGATCGGTACCGTGGGACGCCCACTGCCCGGTAACTCCGTCCGCATCGCCGAGGATGGCGAGGTGCTGGGCAAGGGCGTTTGTGTGATGCGGGGATATCACAACCGCGAAGACCTCACCGAACAGGCCTTCACCGACGGCTGGTTCCACACCGGGGATATCGGCGAATTGGATGAGGATGGCTTCCTGACGATTACGGGACGCAAGAAGGAGATCATCGTGACCGCCGGGGGCAAGAATGTGATCCCGGCACAGCTCGAAGATCAGATCCGTGCCGATGCACTGGTCTCCCAGTGTGTGGTGATCGGCGATGGACGGCCCTTCATCTCCGCGCTAGTGACGCTCGATGCCGAGGCTGTGCCAGGTTGGCTCTCCCGGCATAACTTGGACACCTCGCTGAGCATGGAGCAGGTCATCGAACTGGATGAGGTGAAGCAGGAGATTCAGCGAGTGATCAACAAGGCCAATGAGAGTGTTAGCCGCGCCGAAGCCATCAAGCAGTTCCGTGTGGTCGCCAATGACTTCACCGAAGAATCCGGGCACCTCACGCCATCGATGAAGATCAAACGAGCCGTCGTCGTCAAGGACTTCGCAGAGGTAATTGACGAGATCTACGCCTCGGGCAAGCCCGTCGCCTGATCAAAGATCGCTTCAAGTAAGGGCTCCGTTGCCGACCGGTTACTCCCGGCGGCAGCGGAGCCTTCAGCGTTAACCGGCACGCCGAAATCGGCGTCGAGGCGCACCCGGCGGAAGGCGGTCAGTGATTGCGAATCGTCGCCGGCATGTGAGGACACGTAGATAAGATGCGTGGCCAGCGACTCGCGGCCGTTGGCCAACAGCCACGTCACCAGGTCCATCAGCCGATCTTCGGGATCCTCAACCGCTCCGGCGAGCACCACGAGAATTCCATCGCTTGGCAGCGCCCCGGCCAGCACCGCTTCGGCGCGTGCCGGCCCGGCAAAGGTGATGGCCACCGGCACGGCAAGCCGCTCGGCGCGGTGCTCGAGTGCCTCGCCCAATGCGCTGTAGTCGGCCTCGGCATCCAGCGCGAAGAACACCACGGACACCCGCTGACCGCGCGCCCGAAGGCCCTCGGCGATCTCAACCTGTGCCGCCGGCAGGTCTGGCTCGGCCACGGGCCCGCGGCGGAAGCGACGGGCTAGGGCCTGGGGCACGAACCGAAATTTCGCGCTGCGGGTCACGTGGGTCCTCCTGGAGTATGGCCGGGCGTCATCGGCCTGGCGGCCAATTGTCGAAATACATGCGAAAACCGCGGGCCCATCGCCTTGGCAATGGGCCCGCGGCCTAAACTATCGCGTCACTTACTGTGGAGCAATCACCACGAGCAAGTCACCGCCCTGAACCTGGCTGGTGTCATCCAAGGTCACCTGGGTGACCACACCGGAAACTCCAGCGGTAATTCCAGCTTCCATCTTCATCGCCTCGATGGTTGCCACCGACTGGCCGGCTTCGACAAGGTCGCCGACCTGAACGTTGACGGTCACGGCCCCGGCGAACGGTGCGGCCACATGGCCGGCGTTGTTCGGGTCGGCCTTCGGCGCGGTCTTCACCGTGGATTCGACCGACTCATCGCGTACCTGCACCTGGCGCTGCTGGCCGTTGAGGCTGACCACGACGGTGCGCTGACCCTTTTCGTCGGGCTCCGAGATCGAAATCAGCTTCACCAGCAGACGCACACCGGTACCCAGCGAGATGACATGCTCGTTGCCTGCGGACAATCCGAAGAGGTAGTCGCGGGTATGCAGCACCGACAGGTCACCGTAGGTCTCCACGGACTTTTCGAAGTCACGGGTCGGACCGGCGAACAGCAGTCGGTTCAACGTAGAGCGGCGAGTCTGCGAATCGGCCTGCAGGGCCGCAGTATCCTCGGGCTCAAGGTCTTCGACACGCGGACGGACGTTACGCCCTTGCAGTGCCTTGCTGCGGAACGGCTCGGGCCAACCGCCTGGAGGGTTGCCCAGTTCGCCGGAGAGGAACTGGATCACCGAATCCGGAATATCGTAGTTCTGCGGATTGGCTTCGAAGTCGGCAGCGGATACGCCCGAACCGACCAGCTGCAGGGCCAAGTCACCCACGACCTTCGACGAGGGGGTTACCTTCACGACGTTGCCGAGCATCGCGTTCACCGACGCATACATGCCTTCGATGTCCTCGAAGCGGTCCCCCAGCCCCAGGGCAATGGCCTGCTGACGCAGGTTGGATAGCTGACCGCCCGGGATCTCGTGCTGGTAGACGCGGCCGGTAGGAGCCGGCAGACCGGACTCGAACGGCTTGTACATGGCGCGGACCGCTTCCCAGTACGGTTCCAGCGACGCCACCGCATCCAGCGACAGCCCCGAATCGCGCTCGGTGTTCTCCAGTGCCGCGACCAGAGCCGAGGCCGAAGGCTGCGAGGTGGTACCGGCCATGGCGGCACTTGCCACGTCCACGGCGTCGACACCGGCATCGATCGCGGCCATCAAGGTGGCCAGCTGACCGCCCGAGGTGTCGTGCGTATGCAAGTGAACCGGCAAATCGAAGCGTTCACGCAGCGCGGTCACCAGACGGCGAGCCGCCTCGGGACGGAGCAGACCTGCCATGTCCTTAATGGCTAGGATGTGCGCCCCGGCGTCGACGATCTGCTGGGCAAGATCCAGGTAGTAGTCCAGCGTGTACAGCTTCTCGTTGCTGTCGAGCAGGTTACCGGTGTAGCACAGGGCCACCTCGGCCACGGCGGTGCCGGTGGCTCGTACTGCCTTGATGGCCGGGGCCATCTGCGAGACATCGTTCAGCGCATCGAAAATACGGAAGATGTCGATGCCCGCGTCCGCGGCTTCCTGCACGAAGGCGTCGGTTACCTCCGTCGGGTACGGGGTGTACCCCACGGTGTTGCGGCCACGCAGCAGCATTTGCAGCGGAATGTTCGGCAACTCGGCGCGGAGCAGTTCGAGGCGACGCCACGGGTCCTCGCCCAGGAAGCGCAGGGACACGTCGTAGGTTGCACCGCCCCAAACTTCCATAGAGAACAGCTGCGGCACGTTGTGTGCGTAGGCCGGCGCCGCGGCCAACAGGTCACGGGTACGAACGCGGGTAGCCAGCAACGACTGGTGCGCGTCGCGGAAGGTGGTATCGGTAATACCCACTGCCTGCTGCTCGCGCAGGGCACGTGCGAAACCTTCGGGCCCCAGCTCAAGCAGCTTCTGTCGCCAGCCATCGGCTACGACGCGGCGAGGCGAGGGGCCATCGAACGGCGAACGCTCCGGCTCGTCGTGCTTGTCGCCCGGGAACTGTGGCAACTTGGCGCGCGGGTCAATCCCTTCCACACGTTCGCCGTGGGGCTGGTTGACGGTGACGTGCGCCAGGTAGGTCAGCGCCTTGGTACCACGGTCCTGGGATTCGTTTCCGGTCAGCAGGTCTGGACGCGAATCGATGAAGTCGGTGGCGACATCTCCGGCCAAGAACTGCGGGTCGGAAAGCACGTTCTGGATGAACGGGATGTTCGTTGCCACACCGCGGACACGGAATTCGGCCAGCGCACGGCGGGCTCGCGCCACGGCCGTGGCGTAGTCGCGACCACGACAGGTCAACTTCACCAGCATCGAGTCGAAGTGCGGCGAAACCTCGGCACCGGTGTAGATCGTGCCGCCGTCCAGGCGGACACCGGAGCCACCGGCGGAACGATAGACGGTGATGGTTCCGACATCCGGACGGAAGCCGTTGGCCGGATCCTCGGTGGTGATACGTGACTGCAGGGCCCAACCGCGTACCGCGAGGTTCTCCTGCTTAATGCCCAGATCCTCGAGGGACTCGCCGGCCGCAATGCGCATCTGCGCCTGCACCAGGTCCACGTCGGTGATCTCTTCGGTCACGGTGTGCTCGACCTGGATACGCGGGTTCATCTCGATGAACACGTGCTGGCCGGCGCGTTCGCCGACGGTGTCGACGAGGAACTCCACGGTTCCGGCGTTCTGGTAGCCCAGCTCCTTAGCGAACTTCACCGCGTCGCGGAACAGCGCCTGACGGATCTCGTCGTCCAAGTTCGGCGCCGGGGCAATTTCGACGACCTTCTGGTGACGACGCTGCAGGGAGCAATCGCGCTCAAAGAGGTGAACGATATTGCCGTGCTCGTCGGCCAGGATCTGTACTTCAATGTGGCGCGGACGCAGAACGGCCTGCTCCAGGAAGACGGTCGGATCACCGAAGGCGGTGCCCGCTTCGCGCATCGCCGCACCCAGGGCCTCGGGAAGATCTTCGCGCTTATCTACACGGCGCATACCGCGACCGCCACCGCCAGCGACGGCCTTGACGAAGATCGGGAAACCAATCTTGTCTGCCTCGGCAAGCAGGGTATCGACATCGTCACTCGGCTCCGAGGAGGCTAGTACCGGAATACCAGCTGCCTTGGCCGCCTTGAGCGCAGCGACCTTATTACCGGCCAGCTCAAGCACTTCGGCCTTCGGGCCAATAAACTTGATCCCTTCGCGCGCCGCGGCACGTGCCAGCTCCGGGTTCTCGGAAAGGAAACCATAACCGGGGTAAATAGCGTCGGCCCCGGCCTCTTTGGCCACTCGGATAATTTCATCGATATCGAGGTAGGCGCGTACCGGATGGCCTTCTTCGCCAATCTGATACGCCTCTGCGGCCTTCTGACGGTGAATAGAATTACGATCCTCATGAGGATAGACCGCGACGGTTTTCGCGCCGAGTTCATAACCTGCACGGAATGCGCGAATCGCAATTTCACCGCGATTGGCGACCAAGATTTTTTCAAACATTGTGTTCCTAGATCGAGTCGGTGCATCTACCGGGCGGGCCGGCGATGGCCATAGTGGGCTGAACCAGTGGTGCTCGGTCCCTGGTTGCGGTGCGCGGCACCGCGTTATTTCCATACCCTACAGTGACCCCTGCCACCATGTACAAATATTTACGCGTATGGTCTGACCACATAGAAATGTAGGGTATTCCCGGTGGGTGCGAGCCAAGGATGATTCGTGCGGGAAATCCCATGTTGCGGAGTCGGGATTAATTGCTTCGGCGCACTATGATAAGGAGAGACTAGTTAGCGGTAATACCGTTTCCCGGCAATTTTCGAAAGGCGTGGTCTGGCCCGTGCACGTAGTGAGCATCAGCAGCCTCAAGGGTGGCGTGGGTAAAACCTCCGTAACACTCGGCTTGGCCTCAGCAGCACTGGCCGCCGGCATCCCAACACTTGTTATCGACCTCGATCCTCATGCAGATGCCAGCACCGGCTTGGGTGTTCGCGCTAACGGCGTGCAGACGATCGGTCAGATGCTCAAAAATGCGCGGCGCGCCCGGATCCAAGACAATGTCGCGGCCAGCTCATGGCAGACCAAGGCGGCCGAGAAGAAGTCTCGCACGCGTATCCCCGTGCTCGACGTTGCCGTGGGCGACGCCTTCACCGGCATTTACGACCGCCCAGATCTGCGCACCCGTGATCTGCGCCGCCTGAGCCAATTGCTCTCGCGGACTAGCGGCTACCAGCTGGTGCTCATCGATTGCCCGCCGTCACTGAACGGCCTGACTCGTATGGCATGGAGCGCTTCGGATCAGCTGCTGCTCGTTGCCGAGCCAAGCCTGTTTTCGGTGGCCGGCACCGAACGCACGCAGCGAGCCCTCGAGCTGTTCCGCCGCGAATTCGCCCCAAGCCTTGGACCGGTCACCGTGGTGGCTAACCGAGTACGCAAGGATTCGGCCGAGCACACCTTCCGACTGAATGAAATGCGCCAGATGTTCGGCACCTCTATGGTGAAGCCGGAAATTCCCGAACACCCCGAGTGGCAGCAGATCCAGGGTGCTGCCTACTCCGTCCACCAGTGGCCCTCGAAGAGCACCGGACAGATGCTCAGCCAGTTCGACGAGCTCCTCAAGGAAATTATGGCGTCGGCGGAGAAGCCGAAAAACTCATAACTCTTCGCCCGCCGAGCAAGAGTAAAACCGTGGCCCTCGAATCTGATGATTCGAGGGCCACGGTTTTAGCTATTGATAAGTTCAGGTGCTAGCCGACGTTACGCTTGGCGGCCTTAGCAGCTCGCCGCGCGGCGAGTTCGTCGACCGCTGGCTGTTCCGATGATTCGCTCGGCAGTTGTGCCAAGGAGCCTTCGACTTCACGCCATACGCGCCCCACAGCGATGCCAAAGACGCCCTGTCCACCCTGCACCAGGTCGATCACCTCATCGGCGCTTGTGCACTCATAGACCGAGGCCCCGTCGCTCATGAGGGTAATCTGGGCCAGATCATCCACACCACGTTCGCGCAGGTGCATTACGGCCGAGCGGATTTGCTGTAAAGATACGCCGGTGTCGAGCAAACGCTTGACGACCTTGAGCACCAAAATATCTCGGAAAGAATAGAGCCGTTGGCTGCCGGACCCTTGAGCACCCCGGACCGCCGGCTCTACCAGGCCGGTGCGGGCCCAGTAATCCAATTGACGGTAGGTGATGCCGGCGGCACGACATACGATCGGCCCACGGTACCCGGCATGCTCATCTAGCTGCGGAAGGTCGTCCGTGAAAAGCAATCCTTGGCCGACGGAACTACGCTCGCCAGCCATAGCCCCTGGCTGGGGACCGTTCTGGTTCGTCTCCATCCGACTGCTCCTTGCATAGAGTGCTCTAACATTCGTCCAGGGATGACAGCGGGTTGCACAAAGTGCGAGTGATGATGACCCACGGTCCGCATGCGGACTGGAATCCCTATATGTTGACGGTACGGCCAACAGGGCCCCGGGTCAAAGACCTTCAAGTATTAGTTTAAGCCGTGTCGCCCGTGGCGAGGTCAGCAAGAATTAGGAGGAGAAATCTTCGGGGTCAATATGCTCGAGGAAGTCACGAAATTCCTTGAGCTCATCCTCTGGGTTCTCGGCATTCTGAGCTTCCGTGTCGATCTCCACCCCGGCGCTCTGGAGTACTTCTTCGGTGCATAGAATCGGGCACTCGGCCCGTAAGGCCAGCGCCACGGCGTCGGAAGAGCGCGCGTCAACTCGGGAGCCGTTACTAAGCACCAAGTCGGCCGTGAAGACCGCGTTGTTGACCGAAACGATCTCAATACGCTCCAAGCGGGCAGAGAGAGTTTCGAGAATGCTCATGATCAAGTCATGGGTCATCGGTCGTGGCGGGGTTAAGCCTTGCTCGGTCATTGCGATTGCCGACGCTTCGGGGGCACCGATCCACACCGGAAGGTAGATATCGGTCCCGGAACGCTTTAGCAATAGCAGCGGCTGGTTGGATGGCAATTGGATGCGAATACCGGCAAACTCTAGTTCCAGCATCATGCCCTCCTGCTCCGATGGACGTTTATGCTTCCACCCTAGCGATCGATATGCGAAATAGCACGCTGCAAAAGGGCCTCGTGGATTTCGAGGCAGCGACGGGAGATCTCCTGCGCCTCTTCGGCGGCCCGTGCACGCGCGGCTACGTCCTCCCGACGTAATTCGGCACCGACGATGGTTTCGAGCAGTGCATACTCGCGATCTGCGGCGGTTTTGAACTGGCGCAGATGCCGGGCTTCGACGCCATGCTGGGCCAGCTCGACCGCCGCCTTGGTCACCTTGACACAGTGCGCATCAAAGAGTCCGTTATCGGCGGAGATAAGCCCATAGTCGATCAAATCTTGAATCAGGGACTCACTGGCGCCGGTGATCCCCTGCAACTGGGCCCGGGTCAGCGGACGGGCATGACCGTCCAGCTCCTCAAGCATGTCCTGCGTGACGGCCTTGGGCGTCCCACCTGGAAGGGCCGCCGGCGTTTCGCCGCGATCCACCGAGTCCAGATGGTCCTTGATGACCTTCAGTGGTAGGTACTGGTCCCGCTGCACGGCCAGGATAAACCGCAGGCGCGTGACATCGGCCGGCGAGTACTTCCGATAACCCGCCGAGGTCCGCTGCGGGCTGATGAGCCCCTTGTCCTCTAGGAAGCGAATCTTCGAGGCGGTAACCCGTGGAAATTCGGTTTTGAGCTCACTGAGCACCTCACCGATATTGAGTGCCGCAGCCCTAGCAGATTGAGGGCGAATCTCCTCGAATCGTGGGCTGCGTGCGGCATCAAAGATCGGCAACGGTCAAACACCTCGGTCTGCTTAGGTCTTGCACCGGGCTAGGCCCGGTAGCGGAAGTTTTAGGACTTCACTAGTTTAAGCGTTAGGTACACGCTGGTAGAAATTCAGGCGGAACTTGCCAATTTGTACCTGCATGCCGTTAGACAGGGTCACCGAATCGATGCGGTCACCGTTGATGTAGGTGCCGTTCAGCGAGCCAATGTCGCGCAGGGTGTAGGTCGTTCCCTGACGCTCGAAGCGGGCGTGGCGTCGTGAGACGGTGACGTCGTCAAGGAAGATATCCGCGTCTGGGTGACGGCCGGCGAGGCTTTCCTCCGTGTCCAGCAGGAAGCGAGCTCCCTTATTCGGGCCAGTGTGGGCAATCAGCAGAGCGGAGCCCTCCGGCAACGCGGCAACGGCCTTGCGTTCGTCGTCAGAGAGGTTGTAGGTCACCGACGGCTCGGATACCGCTTGCTGGCTGGGCAAAGCAATATTCGTCGTTTCGGAGGCCGATTCAAAGGGTCCGTTTGCGGGTTCATGCGCAGACATGTGGGTCCTCCAATAAGTACGTACAAGCAGTCGCTTGGCAACCGGTGGTTCAACTGGACTTGGTGCAAACCACCAAGCTATCTCCAGATTATCCTACTCAACAGAAGTTGATAACAATTCAATACATTTTTTGCTGTCTCTTGGGCTGATTCATGGCATGATGCGGCTATGAGCGATCGTACCGATGACTCCCGTCCTATCGACCAACCGAATAATGACCAGCCGCGCCGCTCGGGCAAGCGCACGGTAATCCTTACGATTACCCTCATCCTCGTGGCCGCCCTGCTCTACTTCGTGGCCGCGGTATTCCTCCCCGTGTGGTGGGCACAGCGTATTGCTTCGCAAAATGCGGGTTCGGCCACCGGCGGCTGGATGGCCGGTTTCAGTCTTGGCCTTATCTTCACGTTGGTGCCGCTGATCATTGCCTTCCAAGCGCACTACAAACGATTGACGTGGAAGTGGCGCATTGTCATATTGATCCTTGCCCTCATTGCGGCAACACCCAACTGGCTCACGCTCGGAATCTTCGTGAATCCAACCGGTTCGGCAGATAAGGCCCAGCAGATTCTGACCATGGGAGCGACCTGGTTTGGTGGTGCCTCGCTCTTCGGGGCCGCACTGGGCGCAGTGCTCTTCCTCATCGGTATAGCCGGTTGGGCACTTTGGCATCGTCGCGGCACGAAGATCAAGGAACTGAAGGCAGAGCAACGCTCCCATGAAACCAGAGCTGAAGATTAAGCGCGTCTACGCTCCGGTTGACCCCGACGATGGGTACCGAATCCTCGTGGACCGCCTGTGGCCGCGCGGCAAGACGCGTGCCGAAGTCGCCATCGACCGGTGGGCCAAGGGCATTGCCCCCTCCACGGCCTTGCGTAAATCCTGGAATCACGACGCGGCGCATTTTGAAGAGTTCGCGCAAATGTATCGCCACGAGCTTGCCGAGAATGCCGCGTTGGATGACTTTCTTGAGCTATTGGAGACGCAAGAGCGCGTAACGTTGCTCTATGCGGCGCGCAATGAGCAAGCTAATCACGCGATGGTGCTTCGAGACTTTCTGCGTGAGCAGCTGGCTCAGTAATCTCTGGGGCAGACATGCTCCCACCCGGAATGACGCATCCCTCGGCCGTGCACCCCTCGGCCGAGTCACTGACGCTCAGTAGGTTAAAGGTAAAGCCATCGCTCATGGCGGTCCTCTCGTAAGCACGCGGTTCTGCATCTAGGTCAACACGAGATGACGGACGAAAAATTCCCGGCGACGGCCGCGAAGTACAACACCCGGCCCGATCAGCGCTCAATGGCTCTGGTCAGGCCGGGTGTTTTTGCACCGCGCCGCCTATGCGGTCTGTTCGACCAGCAGCCCGTCGAAGACCGTGGCCAACTGCTCGGTCGCCTCGAGCGGCAGAATATGCGCGACATACTGATCCGGACGGACGATAACCACCGCACCATCACGGCTTACCTGGCGGGCCTCAAAGATGTCGTTGCCTTCGAGCGCCGCGTAAACCTTCTCATAGTCCGTGAGGCCAAATTTTCCGGTGCTGGGCCGGAAGATCTTGGGCGCATCGGTGAAGTTAAATTCGGTGTACGGCTGTTGGTAGATGACCTTGATGTCGAAGACCGAGTCAATGTCGGAGTCCCGCGGAGTGAAGCGTTTGACCGGGGATTGCTCGGATTCGGCCAACCACTGCGCCAGTGCCTCAACCTTCGAATCGTGGCCCGGGGCCGGTGCGTCGGCGAAGACATAGATACGGTAGCGTCCGTCGGCGCGGTGGTGATGGCCCAACTCGACCGGGTTGTTATCCCCCAGCCGGGTTACCGGCGCGGATTTGAAGCGCTTGCCGACCGGGTAACCGCCAGCCAGCTCTTGGTAGTTGCGGTCGCCGGTCAGGATCGAGGGCTGGTACTCGGTCATGAACCCCGCCGGGAATTCGGCGGTGCGGACGTAGAAATCTTCCAGGTAGCTTGGATCCTCGAAGTCTTCGGGCTTAGCGGCCATCAGCGAGGACCATTGCTTGTCGAAGTCGATCAGGTTTTGCGCGATCACCTGGCGTTCGGCCGAGTAGGTGCCAAGCAGCTCCGGTTGGGCGCGGCCCGAGAGGACGTAGCCGAGCTTCCAGGCGAGGTTGAAACCATCCTGCATGGAGACGTTCATCCCCTGCCCGGCCTTGGCGGAGTGGGTGTGGCAGGCATCGCCGGTGATAAAGACGCGTGGGTGACGCTGGCCGGCTTCCTCGGTGAGTACATCGTCGAATCGATCGGTCAGTCGGTGCCCGACCTCGTAGACACTGTGCCACGGCACGTCGCGCACATCGAGGGTGTAGGGATGCAGGATCTTTTGCGCGTGGTCGATGATTTCCTCCAACGAGGTCTGGCGCACCTTGCCGTGATCTCCGTCGGGTACTTCGCCGAGGTCGACGTAGAGGCGGAAGAGGTTGCCGCCCTCGCGAGGAATGAGGAGGATACTGCCTGCCTCGGACTGAATTGCGCACTTGGTGCGAATATCGGGGAAATCGGTCACGGCCAGGGTGTCCATCACGCCCCACGCGTGGTTAGCCTGATCGCCAGACAGGGTGCACCCAATGGACTGGCGCACACCACTGCGTGCTCCGTCGGAGCCTACGACATACTTGGCCGCTACCGTGCGTTCGGTACCGGTGTCGGGGCCGTCGGTGCGTACCAAGGTGGCCTTGACCGGATATTCATCGCCTTCAACAACGCTCAAGGTCTTGAACTCCCAACCATAGTCGGGGGTGATGCGCGCCGGCGAGTGCTGCGCGAATTCGGCAAAGTAGTCCAGCACGCGGGCCTGATTGACGATCAGGTGCGGAAACTCGCTAATACCGTGCTCGTCGTCCATGGCTCGTGCGGTGCGCACGATCTTCGAGGGGTCCTGTGGGTCGGGCTTCCAGAAGATCATTTCCGTGATCCGGTAGGCCTCGGCCGTAATACGCTCGGCGAACCCGAAGGCCTGGAACGTTTCGACGCTGCGCGCCTGAATACCGTCGGCCTGGCCGATGGCCAACCGACCCGGTCGGCGCTCAATGATGCGGGTATTCACGCTGGGGAACTGTGCCAGCTGGGCGGCGGTGATCATGCCCGCGGGCCCGGAACCAACGATCAGCACGTCCATCGTGTCGGGCAGGTCGGCGGGGCGATCAATGCCCACGCCGGCGGCCGGCTGAATGCGCGGGTCTCCGGAGACGTACCCATTGTGGTGAAACTGCACGGTGATGTCCTTAGTCTATGAGCGGGCCGACGACGTCGGCGACCATCGAGTTCTATAATCGAACAACTAATTCGTTTATCGCACAATTACTATAGGTCAGGTGTGAACCGGCGCACAAGATGCCGCGAAAACTCATCACCTCACGCGTCGCACAATCCCGTCGGCGACAAGCAACTCCCCTGCTCCTCCCGGATGCTCAAGGAATCGCTGACGCCACCGCGGATCATGCGAAACACTACAGATGGCACCCGGATAGTGCACCAACGCCTGCTCAAGTTGTTCAACCACGTCCGGCGCCAGATGATTGGTTGGCTCATCGAGTAATAACAACGGCGACCGGGCACAGAGCGCAATCGATAGCTCGAGGCGCCGCCGCTGCCCCACCGACAGACTGGCCACGGGTTCCAGCAGCAGTTCTCCAGCCAATAACCCCACGCGAAGGAGTTCCCGCGCGGCATCTTCGGCATAAAGCTGCAGCGCCCGGGCGAAGGCGCTGAGCACCGTACGCCCCTCGTAGCCTTCGCTGCTTTGCCGTAGCCACGCGGGATCCACCAACGTTCGACGGGTATAGCCTCCCGAGCTCAGCGGCGCTTCGCCGGCGAGCGCACGAAGGAGCGTGGTTTTTCCGGCCCCATTTGCTCCCGACACCAGCCATCGCTGCCCGTACTCAATACGCAGGTCTCCGATGATTAGAGCCGGCGCCGCGACCACGGCATCACGCAATTCAACCAGAGCCCCGCCATCGGTGACGGATGATTCTGGTGCGTGCTTAGGGAGCGCAAAGGCGAGCACTGGGGCCGGTGCTTGCACCGGGTCACCCTGCAACATGGCGATTCGGGCCTTGGCCTGGCGCACTTTGCTGCCCGAACCATGGGCACGGTTTCGTTGCCGGAACTCCCCATGCCCGAATCCGGCCTTGGGCGCTTTACGCGGGATGGCGGCCGTCCTGGCCGCATTCTTCTCCACCAGACGGCGTGCATCCTGAACTTCAGCTTGCCATCGCTCAAAGCGCTCCGCTGCGACTTGTCGTTCCCGGCGTTTGCTCTTCAGGTAGGCATCGTAGCCAGCACCGTAATGAAGCAACGTACCGTCATCGAGTTCGAGCACTTCATCGGTGAACGCACGCAGAAAGTGGCGGTCGTGGCTGGCCACCAGCAAGGTTCCGCGAAACTGCTGCATGCGAGCAACGAGCCACCGCAAGGCCGATTCGTCGAGATCGTTGGTCGGCTCGTCGAGCAGCAGGAGATCCGCCTCGGCACTCAGCGCACAGCCCAACGCCAGCCGGGCGCGCTGACCGCCCGAGAGGGCGGCGGTGGAGTACTCCCAACGGAACTCCCCCAATCCCAGCTGAGCCAAGGCTCGCTGGGTGCGGCGGCGCCAGCCATCGGCACCATGACTGTGATAGAGCTCGTTCACGGTGTTCCACTGGGCAAGGAGCCCCTGAGCCTGGGCCCCGGTAGCCTGACTCAGCCGCTGTTCGATCTGGCGACGGAGCTCTTCAAGTTCGAGTGCCTCTCGATGGAAGGATGTGATGACGGCGCTCACGGTGTCGAGCGTCGCAAAGTCGGGGTCCTGCGCGGCGTAAGCAATGCCGCCGGGCGCGACGATCTGACGCGTACCGGCCTCGGCGCTCAGCACCCCGGCGATGATGCCGAGCAGGGTGGATTTTCCGCTGCCGTTATCGCCCACGAGAGCAATCCGGCTGTGTTGCTGCACAGTCAGCTCGACGCCACGCAACACATCATGCTCGGCGAAGGATTTGTGGACGCCTGCCAGACTCACCGCGGGTTGGTTTGGGGCTGTAAGGGAGGAAGTAGTCACGAGGATCTCCTCGTCCGGCAAACGAGGACACCAGTCGTCGAGTACCGGAAGAAAGTAGGGCGCCGTAGCGCTGGGAACAATAGCTAGTGCGCCGCACACGCGGCGGCGGTAACAGCGGAGCCTTGGCTCAACGCAACGCACATCACTAGCTGTAGTACAACGTTCCCATGAACCTAGGCTAGGTCAGCCGGGACGGTCCGTCTACCCCCATCTCTCGGAGCAGCGTCTGATGTGGGCCGCTAACGGTCGGTGGGCGCACTGCCCCGATCTGTCGGACGCTGGCGCACCGTGAGAAACGAAAGGCCTATTCGCTCCAGTCTCGGGAAGTTGAGCAGCGGCGAGTCGGTGGCGCCGGAGAGCAGGTCGCTACGGTTTGGCGTCATCAAGTCGAGCTAGCTGTACGAAAGTCCCCTGAATGGATTCTGTGTAGTCGGTGAAGATGGGTGCACCGGCGAGACGCGTCGGTTAGCGTGAGGATCGCCACCCAGTACACAGCTCTTCCTAGAAAGGAAAAGACATGAGTGACGCAGAGAAGAACGCACACCAAGGCGTAGGACCAGATAAGACGCCCGAATCCAGCGAGAACAAACCCAGCGTTCCGGATCGGGAGCAGGATCAGTCCGCACCGATTCCTTTCGCTCACGACGATGACGAGTCTGAGAACGACGAGGAAGAGTAGTCCACTAGCACTCGATGCCCACCGTACGTTGTACGGTGGGCATTTCTCATGATGAGCCCAAGGATTCATTGCCAGGAGGCACGTAACCGCATCAAAGTTGGGCATACGTTCCCGGTCGCCATTGCTTCGCGGAGCTCAGGACTATGGCTTTTGTTGAAATGCGTGCAGCGCCCGCACGGCACTCTTCGACCTACCGCGTATGCGTAGAACGCTCAGCAAGGCCAACCGGTAGCCAACGTCTCACGAGTCCACTGCATACAGAAAATCCCGCCATTGCTGACGGGATTTTCGATGACCTTACGGTCCAATATTTACTTCTTCCGGTCATGCTTTCACACGATCCTCGTGGTCGGGCTAACAGGATTTGAACCTGCGACCTCCTGACCCCCAGTCAGGCGCGCTACCAAGCTGCGCCATAGCCCGATGCCTTCGCAACCGTTCTCCCCTAACGTGAGATCAAGGGTACCGCCTGCGAAAAGCTCCTAGACAAGCCTACACCATAATTCGGACTACCTTGTACGCCCACGCTTCTCGCGGATGCGCATGGAGACCTCAATCGGGGTTCCTTCGAAGCCAAAAGTCTCGCGCAGGCGGCGCGTGATGTAGCGACGGTAGCCCGGATCAAGGAAACCGGTGGTGAACAGGACGAAGCGCGGCGGGCGCGCCGAAGCCTGGGTGCCGAAGAGAATACGTGGCTGCTTACCACCGCGCACTGGGTGCGGATGGGCGGCAACAAGCTCGCCAAGGAAGGCGTTGAGCTTCGAGGTCGGAATGCGCTTATCCCAGGACTCCAGCGCCGTCTCCAACGCCGGGACAAGCTTGTCCTTGTGCCAACCGGTACGCGCCGAAATGTTTACGCGCGGCGCCCACTCGATGTGTGAAAGGTCACGATCGATTTCCTGCTCCAGGTAGACGCGACGATCCTCGTCCATCGTGTCCCACTTATTGATGGCCAACACTAGGGCGCGCCCGGCTTCGATGGTCATCTGGATGATGCGCACGTCCTGTTCGGAGACGACCTCATCGGCGGCCAGCAGCACCACGGCCACCTCGGCCTTCTCCAGGGCCGCCTGGGTACGCAGCGAGGCGTAGTAATCCGAACCTACCGCCATGTGCTGGCGACGGCGGATACCGGCAGTGTCCACGAATCGCCAGACCTGGCCGCCGAGCTCAACGAGCTCATCCACCGGGTCACGGGTGGTACCGGCGTAGTTATCAACGACCACACGCTCGGCACCGGCGAGCTTATTCAGCAACGAGGACTTGCCCACATTCGGGCGGCCGATCAAGGCGATACGGCGCGGGCCACCGCGCGGGATCACTCCCCCGTAGGCCGAGTGCTCGGGTAGCTTCTCCATGACCGCGTCGAGCAAGTCGGCGGTACCACGGCCGTGCAGGGCCGAAACCGGCCACGGTTGACCAAAGCCTAGGCCCCACAGCACCGCGGCCTCGGCTTCCTGGTTGAAGTCGTCGACCTTGTTGGCCACCAGGAACACCGGCTTCTTCTTGCGGCGCAGCATCTTCACCACGGCTTCATCGGTGGCCGTGGCCCCCACATGGGAGTCGACCACGAACACGATCGCGTCGGCCACATCGGCGGCAATTTCTGCCTGCTCGGCGACCGAGGCGTGGATGCCCTTGGCGTCGTGCTCCCAGCCACCGGTGTCCACGATGGTAAAGGGACGGCCCATCCACTCGGCCTGATAGGAAACGCGGTCACGGGTCACGCCCGGCACGTCCTCCACCACGGCTTCGCGGCGGCCGAGGATGCGGTTGACCAGCGTGGACTTACCGACGTTGGGGCGGCCGATAACGGCCAGTACCGGCGGGATGACGACGTCTGCGTCATCGGCGGAGGTGTCATCCAGCCCGGCCAGCAGGGCCGCGTCCTCCTCGTCCAGCTCGTAGTCTTCCAGTCCGCTTAGCAGCGCCTGGGCACGGATCGCCGCGTCGTCGTCGCTCAGCTCGGCCAGGCGCTCGGCGATATCGTCGCTGGCGGCGGGGATGTAGTCCTCGTCGTAGGCGGGATTGTTCTCGCTCATATTTTCCCTTTCGGACCGTGGCCGGTTTCGGCCAGCGGCGTTGATCTTCGTCGGCTCTCGCCGAGGATGGGCACCTAGGTGGTTTAGTTCTAGCTTTGTTGTGCCGCGCCGATGGCGTCAAGCACAGCCTGCACGGTCTGCTCGAAGTCCAGCTCCGAGGAGTCCACCGTGATGACCCCGTCGGCCGCGGCGGTAAAGTTCACCACGGTCGAGTCTTTCTTGTCTCGTTCGATCACCTGCGTGGCCAGTTGTTCCTGGCTCTGCTGTCCACCCAGCTGCAGGCCACGGCGGCGCAGCCGGGCCTCTTCCGAGGCGGTGAGCAGGATGCGGGCCTGAGCGTCGGGGGCGACCACCGTGGTGATGTCGCGGCCTTCGGCAACGATCCGCTCGTGTTCGGCAATGATCTGCTGCTGGCGGCGCACCAGTTCGGCGCGTGCCTGCAGGTTGGTGGCCACCGCAGAAACCTGCTCGGAGATGCGCGGTTCGCGAATCTGCTCGGTCACGTTCTGCCCGGCGATCAGCACCTGCTCGTGATCCGGGTCGGTCGAAATCTTCAGGTCCGCCTGCTGGACGGCCTCGGCAACGGCCTGCGCGTCATTCAGGTCGGTCCCCTCGGCAAGCACCGCGAAGGTCACCGCGCGGTACATCGCCCCGGTATCCAGGTAGGCGGCGCCTAGGCGTCGGGCGACGGCCTTGGAGACCGACGACTTCCCCGACCCGCTGGGACCGTCGATGGCCACTACCAATGTGTTTTCGCTCATTGCGCTACCTTCCATCCGTTGCTGCTGAGCACGCTGATCAGTTCCTCCCGGCGGCCCGGAAGCACCGAAATGTCCACTAGGCCGACCTGATAACCGGCCGAGTGTTCCATGCGCAGATCCTCGAGGTTGATCCCGGCCTCACCGATTTCGGCAAGCAGCCGCGCGATCTGTCCCGGCTTGTCGTCGACCAGGACGGTGACCTGTGCGAAGGCCTGCGGCGGCGCACCGTGTTTGCCCGGGATACGGGCGTGACCGGCGTTGCCTTCGGTCATTAGCTCGGAGAGATCCAGCAGGGCTCCGGGGCCCTGCGGATCCTTCAGCGTGGCAATGAGCCGGTCGAGATCCTGCTTCATCCCGCTGAGAATCGGAATCAGTGCCTCGGCATTATGCGCGAAAATCTGAATCCACAATTTTTCGTCGCTGGCCGCGATGCGCGTGGTATCCCGCAACCCGTTGCCAGCCAGCGCCAGCTGATGCGCCGGGGCGTTGAGCAGGCGGGAGGCGATCATCGAGCTGGCCGCCTGTGGAAAGTGGCTGATCAGCGCCACCGATTCGTCATGCTCGCGCGGGCTCATCCGGTGCACCGTGGCCCCTAGGTCGATGGCCAGTGCCTCGGCGGTTTTGACCGCCGAGGGAGCAGCCTGCTCATGGGCACACAGCACCCACGGCATGGCGGTGAACAGCGCCCCACGCGCGGCCGAGGGGCCGGACTTTTCACGCCCGGCCATCGGGTGGGTGCCCACGTAGCGGGCCAGAGCTTCGGGTTCCACGCGTTCATCGGCGCGGACCGCGTCGAGAATCGAGCCCTTGACGCTGGCGATATCCACCACCACGGCGCTCGGGTAGTCCTCGAGCGCCTGCACCACAAGCCCCGCGGTGACATCCGGTGGCGCACCGATAACGACGAGCTCCGGGGCGATGGGCTGCTCCGTATCCAGTGCATACCCGGCCCCGATGTCCACGGCGATACCCTGTGCGGTAGGGGAAATATCGCTCAGGTAGACATCCACGCCCTTCTGGCGCAGGCCAAGTCCCACCGAGGTTCCCAGCAGGCCGGTGCCGATCACCAGCACCGGTCCGGCCAGATGCGACGATCCCATGCTTACATCCCCACCAGTGCCATCAGGTGTCCGACCTCCTGGTTACCCAACTGACGGATGGTGCCCTGCTTCTGATCGCCGAGCTGAACCGGTCCGATGGCGACGCGTACAAGACGCTGAACCGGGTGACCGACGGCGTCGAACATGCGGCGCACAATGCGGTTTCGTCCCGAATGCAAGGTGACCTCGACCATCACCGATTTCGGGGTGGTGTCAATGATGCGGAAATCATCCACATTCGCCCAGCCGTCCTCGAGCTTCACGCCCTGGCGCAAGGTGTTTCCCACCGAGCGCGGCAACGGTCCGGGCACCTGCACCAGATAGGTCTTGGGCACCTCGTACTTGGGATGCTGGAGCCGGTTGGCCAGTTCACCGTCGTTGGTCAGGATCAGCAGGCCCTCGGTTTTGTAATCCAAGCGGCCGACGTGGAACAGGCGAAGCGACTGGTGCTGGTTCTTGAAGTAGTCGGAGATGGTGCGGCGACCCTCGGGGTCATCCATCGTGCACATCACGTGCTTTGGCTTGTTGAAGACGAAGTACTTCAGCGCGGTGTTCAGCTGCAAACGCATACCGTCCACATGGATGGAGTCACGTTCTGGGTTCACCCTGGCGCCAAGTTCGACCACGAGCTGGCCGTTGACTTCCACGCGACCCTCGGTGATCATCTGTTCGCAGACGCGGCGCGAGGCGACCCCGGCGTTAGCCATCACCTTTTGCAGGCGTACGCCGTCCTGCTCGTTGTTCGCCGCGGCCTGGCTGGCGGCACGGGCCTGAGCCCGGGCGCGCTGCGTCGGCCGGGCGTAGTTGCTGGGCACCGACTTCCCGAAACGCTCCTTGGCAAAGGCGCGCTCGGACTTGCGGGCCGGGGCCGCGCTCTCGGACTTTTTGCGCCCCTGCTGGGCACCGGGCTTCGACCCGGAGGCCGCCCCCTTGGCGTATCCCTTGCCAGCGGCGGAGCCGGAAGGCTTACCGCCGGTGGGCTTGCCGCCGCGCGGGCCGCCCTTGGCGCCGAAATTCTTTGCGCCGCTGTTCTTGGCCCCGAAATTTTTGCCGCCGCGGGCCGGACGGCCGGAGGAGGAACGGTTATTCATGCTGTGGGTATCCCCTTGGTCAGTCGTTGAGCGTACCTATTGTCTCGCCTTGGCGCTTAGGCCAGGTCGGTTGCCGAGTCCAGCGATTCGAGGTCCTGCACACCGGGCAGGTAGGGAGCCAATGCCGGAAGTTCGTCTAGCGAATCCAGCCCGAGCCGTTCTAGGAAGTACTCGGTGGTCACATACAGGGTGGCCCCGCCTTCACCCACCTCGCCATAGGCGGCGATGAGCCCGCGGGTCTGCAAAGTGCGCACCACGGAATCGACGTTGACACCTCGAATCGCCGAAATACGTCCACGCGAGACCGGCTGTCGGTAGGCGATGACAGCCAGGGTTTCTAGGGCCGCCTGCGAAAGGCGTGCTGTTTGCCCGTCGAGCACATAACTGGAGACGAATTCGGCGTAATCGCGCCGCGAATAGAAACGCCACCCGGAGGCAACGCGTCGCAATTCAAATCCGCGCAAGCGATCGGTACTATCATACTCGCTAGCCAGCGCCTCTAGGGTCTGGCTGACGCGGGCTTCCGGGACCTGAAAGAGTTGCGCCAAACGCCCTACCGACACCGGCGAGTCGGCCACCATCAGCACCGCTTCGAGCCCGGCCGACAGGCCTCCTGGCAGCTCGTCGATGCGGGGAACCTCACTCATGATCCTGCTCACCTTTCGCCTCGTACTCATCCTCCAGCGCCTGCGCATCGAAGCTCACCTCACGGTGCAGTTCGACGGTTAACTCCCCCAGCGCATGCTCCTGCAGGAAACTCACACTGCGCTGGCGGAACATTTCCAGTAGCGCCAGGAAACGAACCACCCGCACCAGATGGGTATCGGCGTCGGCGACCAGCTCGACGAAGGTGGCCCGCCCGCGCTCAACCAGCATCGCCTCAATGGCCTGCGCTTCTTGGGCAATGGTGACCGCCGCCCCGTGCAAATGCCCGACCCCCACCTCGGTGGCCGGCTCGGGTTTCGGAGCCAGCGCCGCCTGGGCTAAGGATGCTAACGCGTCCGGTGACAGGTCGAAGACCAGCGGGGGCAAAAGCTGGGCGTACTGCTCCTCGAGGGCCACATCGCGTGGGTGTCGCGAGGACAACGCATCGTAGCGATCGGCGATCCACCCGGCCGCCTCCTTGAAGGCCTTGTACTGCAGCAGGCGAGCGAAGAGCAGATCGCGCTCCTCGAGTAGCTCGAAGTCTTCCTCACTGGCCATCTCGCCGCGCGGTAGCAACCGAGCGGCCTTGAGATCCAGCAGGGTCGAGGCGACCACAAGGAATTCGGTGGTTTCATCCAGCACGCGCAGACTGCTGTCATCCGCGGCGGCCTGCAGCTGCTTGATGTAACCAATGAACTCATCGGTGACCTCCGCCAAAGCCACTTCGGTGATTTCCAATTCGCGCTTGGTAATCAGGTGTAGCAACAGGTCGAAGGGGCCGGAGAAATTCTCCAGCGCGAGACGAAAGCCCGCGGACTGCTCGGGCGACGCGGTCTGCGGCCCGGGAATTTCCGGAGGCACGCTGACCGGTTCGGCGAGCATCGTATTCATTAGGGGGCGCCACCACGGTAGATCAGTTCACGCGCCAAGTTGCGGTAGGCCTCGGCCCCCGGGTGGTTCGCCGCATAAGACGTAATGGGCTCGGCGGCAACATTCGCGTCGGCGAACTTGATGGTGCGCTTGATGACGGTCTCGAAAAGCTTCTCCCCGAAGGCCTCGTCGAGTCGGGTGATGACCTCGCGGCTGTGCAGGGTGCGTGCGTCATACATCGTCGCCAGCACACCGTCGACCTCGAGCACCTGGTTGAGGCGGTCCTTGACCTTGTCGATGGTTTCCATCAGCAAGGCGACCGCACGCAGGGCAAAGAACTCGGCCGTCAAGGGGATGATGACCCCGTGTGCGGCGGTCAGCGCGTTGATGGTCAAAAGTCCCAAGGAAGGCTGGCAGTCGATCAGCACCACGTCGTAATCATCGATGACATCGCGCAACGCACGTTCCAGTGCCTGCTCACGAGCGACCTCGTTGACCAGCTGGACTTCGGCGGCCGACAGGTCGATGTTGGCCGGCACCAGATCGATGTTCTCGGTCTCGGTATTGCGAATCACATCGCGAATTCCGGTGTTGCGATCCATCAGCACGTTGTAGACGGTCAGCTCGAGTTCGTGGGGGTTCATCCCATAACCAGCCGAGAGTGCGCCCTGCGGGTCGAAATCGACCAGTAGCACCTTGCGTCCGTACTCGGCTAGCGCCGCGGCCAGGTTGATGGTCGAGGTGGTTTTACCCACCCCGCCCTTTTGATTCACCATGGCGATGACGCGGGCCGGGCCATGCGAGGGCAACGGTGCCGGCTCCGGGAAAATGGTCAGGGGTTTGCCGGTGGGACCAACGGGCTTGGGCTCTTTCAGCAGCCCGGCGCCGCGGATTTTCCCAGCTTGTTGCTCACTCACGATCGAAGACCACACTTCCGGCTCGGTTGGTACGTACTTACCCTCAAGTTTATGGCGTGAGTACGACAAGATTCGTCGTTTTTGCCCGTCACGGCGAGCCTTTACCTTGAACCTTAACTCAAAGCTTGGGGGTCAGCTGAATGTGGTGCGGCGGCGGAAATTTGCTCGGCCGCGTGATCGAAAGCCAACGGCAACAGGTCCTCAGCGGCCACGCTGCGTGGGCCCGAGGAAGTCGGCACAATCACCCGGATCGTCGGGTAGGCATCGGCGATTACCTGCCTGCACCGGCCGCAGGGACTTTTGACGCCGCGACCGTGATTGCCCACCGCCACGATCACTTGCGGATCGCGAGCCCCGGCGGCCCGCGCGGCGGCGAGCACGACAAGCTCCGCGCAGGGTCCCCCGGTGAAGTGGTACAGGTTTACCGCGCTATGTCGCGATCCATCGCCGGCAACCAGCGCCGCGGCCATGGTGTGCCGCCCGTCTTGCCCGGGATCAGCATCGGTGTTGCTCTCGATGGTGTGTTCGGCGAGCGCGAGCAGGGCCCAGTCATCGTCGGTCAGTTCGCGGGCCGAGGCCGGCAAGTTTTCGTTCATGACAGGATCGTAGACCTCCACGACTCCGCACAGAACTGCGCACGGCGACCAGTAATGGACCGATCGCCCACACACAATAACGCTGCTGCACGGTGCGAGGCACCGTGTAGCAGCGTTATTACGACGTTCTTCCCTTCTAGTGGGCCGTCACGTCCATGCTGGTTTCGTCGAAGGGCCGCTCTCCGCCAAGCACGGCACGAGCCTGAGCAATATCCAGCTCGCCGGTCCACTTGCCGATGAGCAAGGTGGCCACCGCGTTGCCGGTGAAGTTGGTCAGCGCACGAGCCTCGGACATGAACTTGTCGATACCCACGATGACGCCCATCCCGCCGAGCAGCTCCGGACGGTGCGCTTGCAAGCCTGCGGCGAGGGTCGCCAGTCCCGCGCCGGTGACACCGGCCGCTCCCTTGGAGGCGATGATCATGAACACCAGCAGACCGATCTGCTCGCCGAGGTTCATCGGCATATTCATCGCGGTCGAGACAAACAATGCGGCCATGGTCAGGTAGATCGCGGTGCCGTCGAGGTTGAAGGAGTAACCGGTGGGCACGGTGATACCTACGACCGGCTTGGAGACACCGGCATGTTCCATCTTGGCGATGAGCCGCGGCAGGGCGGACTCGGAGGAGGACGTCGAGAAGATCAGCAGGTATTCCCGGGCCAAGTACTTCAGCAAGGCGAAAATGTTCAGGCCGGTCACCAGACGCAGCAGGGAGCCGAGGATGACGGTGATGAACAGGGCGCAGGTGAGGTAGAACGCGCCCATCAGAATGGCCATCGAGCCGATTGCGGCCCATCCGGTGGCACCCACCACGGCGGCGATCGCACCAAAGGCACCGATCGGAGCGATCCACATGATCATCATCATGATCTTGAAAACAACCAGCTGAATGTTCTTCACCGCGGTGATCACCGGCTTGCCGGCTTCCCCCATGGACTGCAAGGCGAAGCCCACGAGGATCGCCAGAACCAAAGTGGGTAGCACCGGAATGTCACCGGGGATCATTTCGAGCAGGAAGGCAACGGTCGCATTTTCCTGGCCACCTCCGGACTGGTACGGAGAAAGCTCCAGCCCCTCACCCGGGTGGATCACGTTACCCACGAGCAGACCGATCCCCAGTGCAAGGGTGGACATGGCCAAGAAGTACAGCATCGCCAGACCGCCGACTTTCCCCACGGTGGCTGCTTTGGCGATAGAGCCAATGCCCAGCACAATCGTGCAGAAAATGACCGGGGCGATAATCATCTTGATCAAGGCCACGAAGCCGGTACCCAGCGGTTTGAGCGCCTTACCGACTTCCGGAGCCACGAGGCCAAGCGTGGCCCCGAGGACCACTGCGGCAATCACCGCGATATACAGCCAGTGGGTGCGATCCTTGCGGCGCTTGGTGGGTTGTTGCGGCTCGGGGTTCCGAGTCATGGTCTGGGCCATAGCGTGCTCCTTGGTGCTACACGATGATGTGAGGCGCCGGTGTCGACTCGGTGGTCGTCACGGCGGACTCAAGTAGTTCGTCACCTATCCTGCGCGCTAAGGTGATCAGGGTCTCATTTGCGTTCATATTGAACATGGCGGCGTCTGAGCACGCGGTTAGCGATCAGGAAGGCGGCGGACAGGTGAAAATTCGTAATCCCCGGGCACCGATGGCCCATCTGCAACGTCACGCCGGTCTGACCCGCGAATCGTGGAATTTCGCCGCACGTATCTTTGCCCTGCAATTGGTCATTGCGATTCTCACCGTCGGCGTCTTGGGTGTGCTCTCCTTCGACCGGCAACGCCATACGGTCACCGAGGATCGTAAGGCGCTGGTTGCCACCGTGGCGCTAAGTTTGGCCAACGATCCATTCATCCGAGAAACGTTGGAAGAGCCCGACCCGTCCCGACGTCTCGAGCCCTATGTGGAACGGCTACGTCAGCGCGCCGGCACGGTGGATTTCATTACCGTGATGACCCCGGAAGGGCTACGCGTGACCCACCCGGATCCACGGCGGATCGGTGAACCCTATATTGGGTCCATCGAGCAGGCGCTGCGCGGGGAAACTCAGGTTGAGCAATACACCGGCACGCTTGGTCCTTCGGTGCGGGCGATCACCCCGGTGCATAGTGCCAGTGGCGAGATTGTGGGCATGGTGGCAGTGGGAGTGACGCTACAGTCACTGCGCGACCTGTACTACGACACGGTGCCGCAATTGATCGTGGTCAGTCTGGCGGTGTTCACACTGGCCGCACTCTTAGCCTGGGCCTATTCGCGGTATGTCCAACGGGCAACCCTGGGCTTTGGCCCCGGTGGCTTGAAGCGGCTCTACGCCTTCTACTTTTCCGCGCTGCATTCGGTCCGCGAAGGACTAGTCCTGTTGGATAACCGCCATCGGATTGTGCTGAACAACGACGAGGCCGCGCGCATTCTCAATCTGCCACAGCCGCTACCACCACAAGGACTTGATCCGCGAACCCTATCGGTACCCGAACCGCTGCTCGACCTGATGCTCACCGGCCGTGCCGCCACCGACGAACTCCTGCTCACCGACACCGGAGCGATTGCCACCTCGCAGGCGGCGGCGACCGTCGAGGCCGAACTGCTCAGCAAACGCAGGCGGCGCCGTCGAGCACTAGTGACCCGGCACGATCCGCTGCGCATCGGGTACGTGGTGAGCATGCGCGATCTGAGCCAAGTCCAGGAACTCACCGGTCAGGTCCAGTCCCTGCAGACCCTCACCTTGGCGCTGCGCGCCCAAACCCATGAGCATGCGAACCGCCTGCACACTATTGTCACGATGATCGAGAACGGCCAGGCCGAAAAGGCCCGCGACTTTGCCCTGCTCGATCAGAGTAACGCTCAGGCACTCACCGACCGGCTCGTGGGCGGAATCGACGATTCCTATCTCTCCAGTCTGCTGGTGGCCAAAACCGCCGAGGCCCACGAGCGAGGAGTGTCGCTGCGCATCACCACCAGTGGCACACTGGCACCGGACCTGCTCGACGCCAGTGACCTGATTACCATCGTGGGCAACCTGCTCGATAATGCGCTCGATGCCTCGGTGGGGACCGCCGAAGCAACCGTCTACCTCGAAGTCACCACGCTGGCCACGGAGGTTATGATCGAGGTCGCGGATTCCGGTGCCGGAATCGACCCGGCCTTCATCGACCGCGTCTTGCGTCTCGGTGTTAGTTCGAAACCCGGCGAGCGCCCACGGGGTTTCGGCTTGGCGCTCGTGCAGCAAGCGGTCGCCCGGCTGGGCGGCAGCTTACATATCGACAATGATGCCGGGGCGATCTTCACGGTCACCTTGCCACTTCCCCACCACCCCGCCGAGCCCACCGAGCGCAGGAACCCATGAACCCCGATAAACACCCCTCCGCTAGCGATACCCCTGCGATCAGGGTGCTTGTGGTCGACGACGACGCGCAGACCGCGGCCGCCCACCGGGACTACGTCGAACGGGTCCCCGGATTTACCGTGGCGGCCGTTGCCACCAGCGGGCAACAGGCCCTGACGCTACTGGCGGATTCGGGCGCTGACTTCGACCTGGTCTTACTGGATATGACCTTGCCGGATCTGCATGGCATCGACGTGGCCCGGCGCATCCGGGGCCTGGGGTTGACCATCGACATCATTGCGATCACGGCGGTACGCGATGTAGCGGTCGTTCGTTCCGCGGTGGCCACCGGGATCACGCAATACCTGATCAAGCCCTTTAGCTTTGCGGCCTTTGCAGAAAAGCTGGAGAACCATCGCAGCTTTAGCGCCGCGCTGGGCACTCCGCGGTCGGACACCGATCAGCGGATGGTGGATTCGGCGTTCTCGGCCCTGCGCAGCACGCCGGTCGCCAGCACCTTGCCCAAGGGACTCATCCCCGAAACCCTCGCCCAGGTGCTCGGGCGCCTCAGTGCGAGCACCGAGGCATACTCGGCGGCCGAACTGGCCGAAGAGCTGGGGCAAAGTCGGGTGACCGCGCGCCGCTATTTGGAGTATCTCACCGATACCGGCCAGGCTCTGAAGGAGCCACGGCACGGTTCACGGGGGCGCCCGGAGTACCAATATCGCGCCCGGAAAAACTGACGCCCCGCCCACGGTGTATACAAAACCGGATCGTTCGGCGAGAAAATCCGGGAAAATCCTCGCAAGCTGCCATATTGTGTATACACTGGCCCTATGAGAGCCAGCGAGAAGGTTTACACCGCACTACGCGAAGACATCGTGAACTGGGCGCTCGAACCAGGCACCATGCTCGCCGAGGTGGATATCTCCGAACGCTTCAACGTCTCGCGCACTCCGGTCCGTGAGGCACTGGCCAAACTTGTGGCCGACGGACTGGCCGCACCCCAGCGCGGCCGCGGCATCGTGGTCTCGGAGGTCTCCGCCGAACACCTGCACGACCTATTCGCGCTACGCCGACTGCTCGAATGCGAAGCCGCCCGGCTCGCGGCACGCAACGACGAGCACCGGCCCCACTTCGGCGAATTGGCCGAACTCTTCGCCCGCGCCGCCGAAGAACTGCCCGATGGGGTGGGCCGCGAAACCTACTACAAGCTCGTTGCCGACCTCGATGCGCACATCGACGCGGCCGCCGCGAACCACTACCTCACCGGGGCCCTCCGCTCCCTGCGCGTACACCTGCAACGCGTGCGCCGCATGGCCAAGGACCACCTACCGCGGCTGACCGAATCGGCCCGCGAACATGAAGCCATCGCTCGTGCCATCGCCAGCGGAGATGACACCCTAGCCGCGGCGAGTACCACGGTGCATCTACACCGCTCACTGACCCATATTTCTAGCCACGCCACCGTCATGGAAGGAAGCCAATGATCAAGCACCCCGTCCGCGTTTACCGCTCGGAAGAGAACCTGCCTCGCGAAGAACAACTGGCCCATAAGATCGCCCGGGTCGCCGCCGATCCGGTCGCGCTCACCGAGGAGGTCAAGGAGATGATCATCAACCGCATCATCGACAACGCCTCGGTGGCTATCGCCTCGCTGAACCGTGCCCCGATTGTTGCGGCCCGCGCGCAGGCGCTGACCCACGCTCCGTCCACTGGCGGGGCCGGGGCCAGCGTCTTTGGCATCGAACAGAAGGTCTCCCCCGAATGGGCGGCCTGGGCCAACGGTGTAGCGGTACGCGAACTGGACTACCACGACACCTTCCTCGCGGCCGACTACTCGCACCCGGGCGATAACATCCCGCCGATTCTGGCGGTCGCCCAGCACACCGGCGCCTCCGGGGAACAGCTGCTGCGCGCCATCGCCACCGGCTACGAAATCCAGGTCAACCTGGTCAAGGCCATCTGCCTGCACAAGCACAAGATCGACCACGTCGCGCACCTGGGCCCTTCGGCGGCGGCCGGCATCGGAACGCTGCTGGGGATGGACGTCGAAACCATCTTCCAAGCCGTCGGCCAGGGCCTGCACACCACCACCGCCACCCGCCAGTCGCGTAAGGGAGAAATCTCCACCTGGAAGGCGCATGCGCCGGCCTTCGCCGGAAAGATGGCCGTCGAGGCCGCCGATCGCGCGCTACGCGGACAGACCTCCCCGGTGCCGATCTATGAAGGCGAAGACGGGGTGATCGCATGGATGCTCGACGGACCCGACGCCGCCTACGAGGTACCCCTGCCGGAGCCCGGCGAGGCCAAGCGTGCCATATTGGACACCTACACCAAGGAGCATTCCGCGGAGTACCAAGCCCAAGCCTGGATCGATCTGGCCCGCAAGCTGCACGGGCAGCACCCTGAGCTGACCGACCCGGCCAATGTCACCTCGATCCTCATCAAGACCAGCCACCACACCCACTATGTGATTGGCTCCGGGGCGAACGACCCGCAGAAATACGATCCGCGGGCCTCGCGCGAGACCCTGGATCACTCGATTCCCTACATTTTCACCGTCGCCCTGCAGGACGGCGCCTGGCACCACGTCGATTCCTATGCCCCGGAGCGCGCCGCCCGGCCGGATACCGTGGAACTCTGGCACAAGGTCACCACCGAGGAAGACCCCGAGTGGACCCGGCGCTACCACTCGCTGGATATTTCCGAGAAGGCCTTCGGCGGCAGCGTGGAGATCACTCTGTCCGACGGGCGCGTGATTACCGATGAAATTGCGGTCGCCGACGCCCACCCGCTGGGGGCACGGCCGTTCGCCCGCGAACAATACATCAACAAGTTCCGCACCCTCGCCGCCGGTCTGGTCGAAGAGGCCGAAATCGAGCGCTTCCTCGCCGCGGTCGAGAACCTGGAGAACTTGGGCGCCGGCGAACTGGACGCGCTGAACATCCTCGCCGCTCCCGGCGTCGTCGACGTGAACAACGCCCCCAAGGGACTGTTCTAAATGTTGTATACGACCACCACCCCGGCCGCCAAGCGGCGGGCGCTGCGCGAGATGCTCACCCCGGGTGCGGCCCGGCAGTTCCCCGGCGCGTTCAACCCCCTCTCGGCCAAACTGATTGCCGAGAAAAACTTCGACGGGATCTACATTTCGGGCGCGGTGCTGGCCAACGAGCTGGGGCTACCCGACATCGGGCTGACCTCGCTGACGGAGGTGGCCACCCGGGCCGGGCAGATCGCACGAATGAGTGATCTGCCGGCCATCGTGGATGCCGACACAGGATTCGGTGAACCGATGAACGTGGCCCGCACCGTGCAGGAGCTGGAGTACGCGGGTCTGGCCGGTTGCCACATCGAGGATCAGTTCAATCCGAAACGCTGCGGGCATCTCGACGGGAAGAACGTGGTGGACACCGACACCATGCTCAAACGCATCGCCGCGGCCGCCGATGCCCGTATCGACGAAAACTTCCTCATCATGGCGCGCACCGACCTTCGGGCCGTCGCCGGGCTTGAGGCTGCGATCGACCGGGCCAAGGCCATGGTCGACGCCGGTGCCGACGCGATCTTCCCGGAGGCCATGAAGGACCTCGCGGAGTTTGAAGCGGTCTGCAAGGCCGTCGACGTCCCCGTGCTGGCGAATATGACCGAGTTCGGCAAATCCGAGCTGTTCACCCGTGAGCAGCTCGCCGAAGCCGGGGTGGCGATGATCATTTATCCCGTGACCCTTTTGCGCAGCGCCATGGGTGCCGCCGAACGAGTGCTCGACGCGATCAGTGCCGAGGGCACACAGCAGCGCGAAGTGGATAGCATGTTAACTAGGTCACGCTTATACGAGCTGGTCGACTACGAAGCCTACAACCGGTTCGACACGGGCATCTTCAACTTTCAGGTACCCGGGCTGGACATCGACACCAACAACGCCAACCTGTAGGAGGGGCACGCACAATGACCGAGGACATCAAAAAGGGACTGGCCGGCGTCGTGGTGGACTACACCGCGATTTCCAAGGTCAACCCGGAGACCAACTCGTTGCTCTACCGTGGCTACCCGGTACAGGATCTGGCCGCGGCTAAGTCCTTCGAAGAAGTGGCGCTACTGCTGTGGAACGGTGAATTGCCCAGCGAAGTGGAATGCTCGGAATTTTGCGCCTTCGAGCGCGCCAACCGGGCCCTGGACTCGCGCGTCAAGGCGGCGATCGACCTCTTGCCGGTAGACTGCCACCCCATGGATACCGCGCGCACCGCGGTGTCGGTCATCGGGGCGAACCACCCGCTGGCCTCGGATTCCTCCCCGGAAGCCGAACTGCGCAAGGCCAAGGAACTGTTCGCGGCCTTCCCGGCCGTGGTCGCCTACGATCAGCGCCGGCGGCGCGGGCTCGAGCTCGTCGAACCGCGCGAGGATCTGAACTATGCCCAGAACTTCCTGTGGATGACCTTCGGGGAGGAGGCCGCCGAAGAGGTTGTCGACGCCTTCCGCGTCTCGATGGTGCTCTACGCGGAGCACTCCTTTAACGCCTCCACCTTCGCGGCCCGTGTCATCACCTCGACGCTGGCGGATCTGCATTCGGCCGTCACCGGCGCCATCGGTGCCTTGAAGGGCCCGCTGCATGGCGGGGCCAACGAAGCGGTGATGCACACCTTCGACGAGATCGGTATCGATAAGAACGAATCCCGTGAAGAGGCGGCCGCCCGCGCCAAGGCGTGGATGGAGAAGGCGCTGAGTGAAAAGAAGAAGGTCATGGGCTTCGGCCACCGCGTCTACAAGCACGGCGATTCCCGGGTGCCGACCATGAAGGCCGCCCTCGACCGCATGATCGAGTACTACTCGCGCGACGAAATCCTCGGTCTCTACGACGGGCTGCAGGTGGCCATGGACGAGGCCAAGGGAATCCAGCCGAACCTGGATTACCCGGCCGGTCCGACCTACCACCTGATGGGTTTCGACACCGAGATGTTCACTCCGCTGTTCATCGCCGCGCGCATCACCGGCTGGACCAGCCACATCATGGAGCAGCGGACGTCAAATGCGCTCATTCGTCCGCTCTCGGCCTATAACGGTCCGGAGCAGCGCTCGTTCTAACCGCTCCGACAGATGCGGTCCGCGCCCCTGCTTCGGGGTGCGGGCCACATCTGTTTAACGCGCGGCGGAGGCGATGATTTGGAAGGAACCGCCCTCACGGTCGGCCACCGTGGCCAGCCGCCCAAAGGGGGAATCCATAGGGCCATCCAACAACGCGCCGCCGAGTTCGATCACCCGTTCCACCCCGGTGTCGACATCGTCGCACTGGAAATAGACCCGCCAGTAGGAACCGGCCGAGGCGGGCAGGAAACCGGCGGCGTCGCAGAGCCCGGCGGTGGCTTCGCGTTCCGGTCGATTCGTCACATAGTTTAAGCCGCCTTCGATTTCGGCAGGCTCCCAGCCCAGGGTCTGCCGGTAGAACTCCACATCGGCCGCGTACCCCTGACTCATCTGTTCGAACCAGACCGGGGTGCCCTGGGTTGCTTCGGCACCGAAACCGGCGAATTCGTCCCGCTGCCACAATCCCACGCTGGCCCCCGAAGGGGTCGCTACCCGTGCCATGGTGCCTAATTCGCCAACCGGCATGGCCTCGTCGAGCACCATGCCGCCGGCGGCCGGGACCTGCGCAAGAAGCTCCTCGAGGTGCTCCGCGGCCAAATACACATTCCAGCCCACGGGTTCCTGCGGGGCGCCGGGTTGCGGTCCCGCGGCACCGCCGATCATCGTGCCATCGGGCGTGGACAGCATCTGGTAGTGGCCGAAATCCTCGCCCATGTCCTCGCTACGCCAGCCGAAAAGCCCCGCGTAAAACTCGGCAAATTCCTTGGGGTCACGATATGCAAGATCGATCCATACTGGGTCGCCGACGCGTGCCATCTTCTCTCCCTCGACGCAGTGCTGTGTGCTCCGTCCATCATGCACCGGCAGAGATAGCTTGGCTAGGGGCCGCCCGCCGCGGAACTACCAGAGTTCGAAGTCGACCGCATCGACCTGCACGTTATCGGTGGCCATCTGCACGGTGGCGGTGAAGCGCTCCCCCGCCAGGATCCGTGGCAGCCATCGGGCGGCGTCCTGCCACATGCGCTGCACCGGCAACTCATCGGTGCCGAACCACTGGGGGCGCAATTCCACGTTGGAGGTCAGCTCGCCGCCGAAGCGGCTGGCCGCAAAGACCTGGCAGTCCATGTCGGCCAGCGGTTGAGCGGGGAACCGGAACCGAATGGTGGCCACATGAGTCAGGTCCTCGGTGGAAACCTGGTAGCCGGTTTCTTCCTGTAGCTCGCGGGCCGCGGCCTGTACCGGCAGTTCGCCGGGTTCCAGCTTCCCGCCTGGGGCCACCATATTCCCGGCGCCAAACCCACGGAGCTTGAGGCCAAGGAGCACTTCTTGGCGCCCCCGAGTGGTGTCGCGGGTCAACAAGGTCAGCGCAACAGGCTGCGGCGGCCGGGTCATCGGCGGTACTCCCCCTCGGTGCTCGGGTTGATCTGCGGTGCTACCTTAGCGGGCACGGGGATGTGCCTGTAGGTAAGCGTCGCGCAGCGTGGCAATGGTGACCTTAGTGTAAAGCTGGGTCGTGGTGACCGAAGCGTGCCCCAACAGTTCTTGAACCACACGCACATCGGCCCCACCCTGCAAGAGGTGGGTGGCAAATGAATGACGCAGGGTATGCGGAGAGATTTCCACCCCGAGTTCGGCCTGCTTCGCGGCCTTGTTCAGCAACAACCACACCGACTGGCGCGAGAGCCGCCCACCGCGTTGATTCACGAAGAGCGCCGGAGTGCCTTTGCCCTTGGCCACCAGCCCGGGTCGGGCCCGGACCAGATACTCGTCAAGGGCGGTGCGCGCGTAGCTGCCCACCGGCACCAGCCGCTGTTTCGATCCCTTACCGGTCAGGCGCACCACGCCGCGTTCGGCCAAATGCAGATCGTCGACGTCCAGCTCGATCAGCTCGGTGATGCGAGCCCCGGTGGAATACAGCAGTTCGACAATGGCCCGGTCCCGAAGAGCCGCCGGCGTATCGCCGGTCACTGCTTCGAGCAGCGCGGTGACCTGATCGATGTCGATAGCTTTAGGCAGGGCCTGGGGGTAGGCCGGGGGCTGGACCTCGCGGGCCGGATTCGGCAGGCAGGTACCCTCGAGTTCCCAGAACTTGTGAAGCTGGCGCAAGGCCACGGTATGACGAGCAACAGAGCGCGCCGAGAGGGCCGGCTGCTCCGCGGTGCCACGGGCCAGCTGCTGCAAATAACCGGTGACCGCCTCCGGCGTGATGCCGCCGGGGCTGCGAATGCCGCGCTCGGTCAATGCCCCGAGATAACGAACCAGGTCCCTGCGGTAGGAGGCCAAGGTGTTCGCGGCCAGACCGCGTTCAATGCCCACATGTTGCAGGTACTCACGTAGCGCGGAGGCATGGTCAGCCGGCAGGTCTTCCAGGCGCCAGCTAGTTCTCGCGGCGAAGGCGGAACCCTCGGAGGCAGGTTCGGACGGCATGGGGGTCACGAAAACGCTTAACGGTAGTTCGGGTGTGCGGTGAACTCTGCGTTGGCCGGGCGCAGGGATGCGTAGCCTGCATCGCGTGCGGCACTGGCAGCCAGCACTCCGGCGATGGCGGCCGGGTTGTGGATGCGCCCGTCGAGTATCGCCTTGACGGCCTGCTCCAGGGGCACCCACGCGAATTGCATTTCTGCTTCCTCGTCGGTGCGCTCATGACGCTGATCTTCGGCCACCAACTGCGGTTCGCGGGCCAAGAAGATGCGTATCGCTTCGGAGGAAGACCCCGGAGAAAGGAACAGGTCGGTCAACACCGACCACTGTCCGGCGGTGCGGTCGGCCTCTTCCCAAAGTTCACGCTGCGCCGCAGCCAACGGTGGTTCTCCGGCCACGTCAAGCAGTCCGGCGGGAAGCTCCCATAACCGCATGCCCACCGGATGGCGGTACTGGTTGATGAGCAAGACCCGGTCCTGGTCATCGAGTACGACCACGCACACGGCCCCGGGATGCTCGATGTAGTCTCGTTCGATAACCGGGCCGTCTTCGGAAAGCTCCACGGAGTCGTGGAGCACGTTCCAGATACGTCCCTCATAGACGGTTTCACGCGCCAGTACCTGACGTTCCGAGATCTCGTCACCGAAGACGTTCTCGGTTGCCTCCGAGTTTTGCTGTGACTGCATCATGTTCCTTTTCGCGGGGTGAGGGCACATTCAATGGGCCTAGAAAGCACGGCGGCCCGCCGAAGAGAACTTCGACGGGCCGCTAGACATTTGCTACTTCGCGCCGCGTACTTCCAGCGCCGCGTTCACCAAACCGGCGAACAGCGGGTGCGGACGCGTCGGGCGGCTGGACAGCTCGGGGTGAGCCTGCGTCGAGACGTAGTACGGGTGCGTCTCGGCGGGCAGTTCAACGAACTCGACCAAGCTACCGTCCGGAGAGGTACCGGCGAAGACCAGACCGGCTTCTTCCAGCTGCTCACGGTAGGCGTTGTTGACCTCATAACGGTGACGGTGACGTTCGGCCACCTCGGTGCGACCGTAGGTAGTGGCGATCACCGACCCTTCGGCAAGCTTTGCGTCGTAGAGACCCAGACGCATGGTGCCACCCAAATCGCCCTGACCATCGACGATGGCCAGCTGCTCTTCCATGGTCGCGATCACCGGAACCGGGCTCTGGGGATCGAACTCCGTGGACGAGGCCCCTTCGAGTCCGGCCACATTGCGGGCGTACTCGATCACCATGGACTGCAGGCCAAGGCACAGGCCCAGGGTCGGGATCTTGTTCTCACGGGCAAACTTGAGAGCGCCGAGCTTACCTTCGAGGCCGCGGATGCCGAAGCCGCCGGGCACGCAGATGGCGTCGACGTCGGAGAGCTCGGTACGTGCGCCGGACTCGGTCGCGCAATTATCCGATGGGATCCAACGGATCTCCACCTTCGCGTCATTGGCGAAGCCGCCGGCCTTCAGTGCCTCGGTCACCGATAGGTAGGCATCGGGCAGGTCGATGTATTTGCCGACCAGCCCCACGGTGACATGGTGCTTCGGGTTGTGCACCACATCGAGCAGGCGGTCCCAATCGTCCCAGTCCACGTCGCGGAACTTCATGTCGAGGGTCTGCACGATGTAGGCGTCGAGGCCCTGGGCGTGAATAACCTTCGGGATGTCGTAGATGCTCGGGGCGTCGGGGCAGTTAATGACTGCCTCTGCGTCCACATCGCAGGTGCGGCCGAGCTTGGCACGCATCTCGTCCGGGATCGGACGATCCGAGCGGATCACTAGCGCCTCGGGCTGGATACCGATGGAACGCAGCGCGGCAACGGAGTGCTGCGTCGGCTTGGTCTTCAGCTCGTGGCTCGGGCCAATGAACGGCACCAACGAAACGTGCACAAAGAATGCGTTCTTGCGCCCAATGTCCTGACGGACCTGACGGGCGGCTTCGAGGAATGGCTGCGATTCGATGTCGCCGACGGTGCCACCAATTTCGGTGATGATCACATCCGGGGCGGTTTTGCCGGCCCCTGGTTCGGTGGCTGCCAAGCGCATACGACGCTTAATTTCGTCGGTGATATGCGGGATGACCTGAACGGTGTCGCCCAGGTATTCGCCGCGGCGCTCACGTTCGAGAACGGTGGAGTACACCTGACCGGTGGTTACGTTGGCGCTACCGGGGAGGTTCTCATCCAAGAAGCGTTCGTAGTGTCCGATGTCGAGGTCGGTTTCCGCACCGTCGTCGGTCACGAAGACCTCGCCGTGCTGGAAGGGGTTCATGGTCCCCGGGTCCACGTTCAAGTAGGGGTCGAGCTTCTGCATAGTCACGGAAAGACCACGGGCTCGAAGAAGATGTCCAAGGCTGGATGCCGTCAATCCCTTACCCAGGGAAGAGGCCACACCGCCGGTGACGAAGATATGCTTTGTCGTTTCAGACGACCGGGAATCACGAGAAGTATTACGCTGCACCACGGGATTTCATCCTATCACCAACTTGGATTCGAACACTACGAGAAACTCTACGGCACCTCGGCCATGGCGGAGAACAAACTTCACATTCCGGCACCCGACGCGGCGGACACGGGATCGCTCAGCGACGGCCGAGCACGGTCCCGTTCCTCGCATTTGGCGCGGAAACACTGGGGTGTCTCGCCATGGGTGATGGCACCGACTGCCGGGGAGCAACGCATGTGCCCTCCGGCAGTGAGCATGGATTCCGCTCCGGGTGGCAGCCCAGAAGGTGCCGGATATTACAGCGCGGCCACCAGCTGGCGGGCCGATTCGAGGAGCTCTTCGGCGTGGGCGCGGGCCGTGTCGGAGTCCTCCTGGCCGGCGAGCATGCGCGCGAGCTCTTGGACCCGTTCGTCGTCGGCCAACTGCACCACATCGCTAGCGGTGAAGCCCGCTTCCCCGGCGCCACCCTTGCCGGAACTCTTGATCACCCGAATGTGATTGTTGGCGTAGGCCGCCACCTGAGGCAGGTGCGTGACCACGATGACCTGCACGTGCTTAGCCAGCATCGCCAGTCGTTCCCCGATGCTCACCGCGGCCTTGCCGCCGACTCCGGAATCCACCTCATCGAAGACGAAGGTAGGCACCGGATCCACGGCGGCCAACACCACCTCGATGGCCAGCATGACACGGGACAGCTCGCCGCCGCTGGCTCCCTTACCGAGGGCGCGTGGGGCGGCCCCGGGATGCGGCGCCAACATCATATTCACCGCGTCCTGCCCGAAGGCACCGGGCTCCTCGAGTTCGGTGAGCTCGATGACCAGCTTGGCATCGGGCATCGCCAATGCGGTCAGTTCGTCGCTGACTCGACGTGACAGCGTTGCCGCGGCCTTGGCGCGAGCCGCGCTGAGTTCCGCGGCCAGCGAGCCTACGGTCTGCTCCAGCTCGGTCACTTGGAGTTCCAACTCCTCGATCCGGTTCGAGTCGTCGCCAAGCTCCTCGAGACGGCGAGCCGAGGATTCGGCCCAGGCGAGCACCTCATCAACACTCGGTGCGTATTTGCGGACCAGTTTGCTCAATTCGGCACGCCGCGATTCGATCTGGGCCAAGCGTTCGGGCCCTTCCTCGTCCAGATCGGCGAGATAGCCAGACATATCGCTGGAAAGCTCCGAGGCGAGAATCCCTAGCTCGGCGGCCCGCTCGGCAAATCCGGCCAAGGCCGCGTCATCGCCACTGGCCTGCGCCAGAACGCCGCGCGCCGACTCAATCAGAGTGGAGATCCCTGGGTTCTCGAAGTCTTCCGAGTCGATAAGCGATCGAGCCTGTGTGGCGGCGGTTCGCAACGATTCCACATTGCCCAGTTTGATGGACATCTCGCGTAGCGATTCGTCCTCCCCCGGCTGTGGGTCGACCGCCTCAATTTCGGCCAGCGCCAACCGCAGATTCTCGGCCTCACGCACCCGGTCACGGGACTCCTGTTTCAGGGTGGTCAGTTCCTTGCTGGAGGAACGCCACTGCCGGTAGGCGCGCTGGTAACGACTCAGGGTACGTCCGAAGCCGGTTCCGGCGAAGCGATCCAGGGCGTCACGTTGCGCGGCGGGCTCCTTGAGTCGGATCTGATCCGACTGGCCATGGACCGCCACCAACTCTTGGCCAAGCTCCGCGAGCAGGCCGACCGGGGCGCTACGTCCACCGATGGTGGCTTTGGAACGTCCCGTGGCGGACAACGAACGGGTTAACAGCAGTTCGCTGTGGGCTTCGTCTTGGTCGATAAACGCTCCGGCATGGCTGGCCGCTTCGAGCACCGGGTGATCGTGCTCGAGGTGTATGACAGCTTCGGCCAAGGCGTGCTTGGCCCCGGTGCGCACGGCGCCGGCGTCAGCGCGGCGCCCCAAGAGCAAGGCAAGTGCGGTGATGACCATGGTCTTACCCGCGCCGGTTTCACCGGTGACAACGGTCAGCCCGGGTCCAAGCGGCAAGGTCGCCTGGGAAATCACGCCCAGGTTCGAGATCGAAATTTCCTGAATCAAGGCGTGCTCCTAGTTGCTGGTGCGCGTCGAATCGTCGTGCACGATCAAAGGTGGGCCGGGCTCGTCCTTATGCTGCGGTTCCACCACGTGGACCGCCGGGGACAGGAACGGCAAGGACTGCGTGGCCTGACGGCGCAGATCTCCGCGAGCTGGGCCGCGCCACCCCTGGATGGGTAGCTCAAACTTGTTGACCAGTCGCTCGGAGAACGGGATGGTGCTCAAGCGGGCCAGTTTCACCGGAGTGTCGCTGCGGGTTGCCTCGACACGAGCTCCGGGCGGCAGGTCCACGGTACGGCGGCCGTCGCACCAGAGCACGGCTTCGGCGTCGGTGCGGGTAAGAATTTCCACGGCCATGATCGAGGTCGGGGCGATAACCATCGGCTTGGCAAAGAGTGCGTGCGCGCTAATCGGCATCATGATCAAAGCCGAGACCTCCGGCCAGACCACCGGGCCGCCGGCGGAAAAGGCGTAGGCCGTCGATCCGGTCGGGGTCGCCATCACCACGCCATCGCAGCCGAAGGTGGAAATCGGACGGCCATCGACCTCGATCACCACTTCGATCATGCGCTCGCGGTTGGCCTTTTCCACCGCTGCCTCGTTCAGCGCCCAGGTCTGTCCGAGGCAGACATTCTCGCGCCACACGCTGACCTCGATGGCCATGCGTTCCTCGACGGTGTAGTCCCCTGCCACCAGTTGGCGGACCGTACTGGCTAATTCGCTGGATTCGGCCTCGGCCAAGAATCCCACGTGCCCCAGGTTGACGCCCACGAGGGGTAAGTCTGCGGAACGCACCATTTCAGCGGCGCGCAGCACCGAACCATCGCCACCGAGCACCACGCCGAGGTCAACATCGTCCAGGGTGCAATCCTCATCGAGGATATGCACCGGGATATGTTCGGCATCGTGGTCGGCCGCGGCGGCCATCACGGCCTCTTGGTCGGCCTTGCGCATCACCGGGACAACCCCGGCTTCATAGAGCAGGGCGCTGGTCTCGATGGCGGCGGCAATCGCGTCTTTTCGTCCCGTGTGGGTGAAGATTAGAATGCGGCGCACGGCGCGGGGCCCCTCTCAGTCTGGTTACGCCCGACAGATAGCCAGGCCGCGGAGCGTCCGTGGCCAGCCATCGCCAAGCAGTTCATCACTAAGAATAGTCAACGGAACCGAACATTTGTTCCATTAAGCCCGTCTGTGGACCTGGTGCCGTGGTTTTTTGGAACCAGGCGAAGAATTCAACGTTGCCGTCCTGCCCGGGTAGCTGGCTGCGTCCCAGCCCGGCCAAGCCGAGCCCGACCTGCAACGCTGCCTGTACCACCTGCTCCACGGCACTACGGCGCAACTCCGGCGAGCTCACCACGCCGGTTTTACCCACATGTTCCCTGCCGACCTCAAACTGCGGTTTGACCATCAACAGCAGGTCACCGCCTGCCCGGGTGGCCCCGGCTAACGCCTCGAGCACGAGCCGGAGGGAAATAAAGGATAGGTCTGCAACCACCAAATCGACTTCACCGCCGATATCCGCGGGGTCCAGGTAGCGCACGTTCAGCCCCTCGTGCACGCTCACGCGCTCGTCAAAACGAATTTCGTCGACAAGTTGTCCATGTCCGACATCGACCGCCACCACGTGGGCGGCTCCGCGACGAAGCAGTACATCGGTAAATCCACCCGTGGAGGCCCCTGCGTCCAGCGCGCGAACCCCGGCGGGATTCAATGAGCCGAAATGGTCCAGTGCACCGGCGAGTTTATGACCGGCTCGTGAAACGTACTGGGTGGAGCTATCCTGCGCGACGCTGATCGGGATCTGCGCGGCAATCTTTTTGGACGCCTTGGTGGACGGGTGCCCGTCGACTTGCACGAGACCCGCCTCAATGAGTTTGGCGGCCTCGGTCCGGGAGCGTGCCAGACCGCGCGCCACCAACTCCATATCGAGCCGATTCATGCCCCACGCTCCGTGCTTTTCAGTGCCTGCTGCAATCCGGTGAGGAGTTGCTCGTAGCGGGCGGGATGCTCGGTCACATCCAATCCCGCAAGTTCCTGAAGGCGTTGCTCAATCGAGGCATCGCTTGGCGTCTCGGCACCCGACCCGGGTAGGCCGGGCACCGGGGGCACGCTAGTCATCGGGCGCCCGCCCGCAGAGTGGACAGCGACTGGCTGGTGAATTCCACGGTCGGGTCATTCGCCTCAGCGCTATGCGGATGAGCCAACCACCAGGCGTTGCACGCCGCGCGCCAGGAGTCGAGGTCGCTGTCGTTTCCGGTGACCAAGACGCGGTCATCCTGCACGCGGGCCACTGCCTCGCCCACCTGTACGCCATGACCCAGCACCTGGATGGTGGGGTATGGCTGATAGAGCTCAGACAAGGAGCGAATCAGATACTTTGGACGTTCCTCGGCCGGGGCGCCGAGCGCTTCACGCGGCGAATCGACCCCGGTCAGCACGAGTGCCGAGGAAAAACCGGCCCGGTTGGCACCTAAAATATCGGTGTCCAACCGGTCGCCAACCACCAGGGGACGACGCGAGTCGGTGCGTTCGGCTGCTCGCCGGAACAGGTACGGCTCCGGCTTGCCGGCCACGAGCGGGTTCACCCCGGTGGCGCGCTGCACGCACGCCACCAGCGAACCGTTGCCCGGGGCAATGCCCTCGGCACGCGGAATGGTCAGGTCGGTATTCGTCGCCACCCAACGGGCACCGCGCGCGATCGCAAAACTGGCTTCGGAAAGGTGCCGCCAAGACACGTCGGGGTCGAAACCCTGGATGACCGCGTCCGGCTCATCGGTGTGCGACTCGACAACCTCCATGCCACGAATGGATACGCATTCGCGCAGGTAGGGCGAGCCGACAACCAGCACCTTGGCTTCCGGGTTGAGCTCGCGAGCGAGCATCTCGGCGCCGGCATCGGCCGAACCAAACACCTGCTCGGCGGTCGTATTCACCCCGAGCTGGCGCAGGTGAACCGCTACCGACATCGGCGAACGTCCCGCGTTATTCGTCACGAAGGCCAACGAAACTTCGATCTCCGCGAGCGTATTCAACGCCTCCACTGCGCCATCAATGGCCTGCGGGCCGGCATACACCACACCATCTAGGTCGGCCAGGACCGCGTCATACCCCGAAATCAGCATGCGTGCTCATACCTCTTAGTTCGTCTCGGACTGCTCGTCGGTTGACGGAACTTCGTTCAGCCCGTCTTCCTCGTCAATCCCCTGCTCGCCAGTCTTGTCCGAGGCTACCAAATCATCTTCGTCGGCGGACTGCTCCGCCGCTGCATCGGCGTCGTTAGCAGACTCCTCAGCTTCCACCAGATCCTTGGCGCGCGGAGTCTGCTCTTCCTCGTCCATTTCCGGAGCAAGGTCGATGATGAAGGAGTCCATCGAGTTATCCACGCCGAGTGCTTCTTCGGCCACGGCGACCTGAGCGTTCCAGCGCTTTGCTTCCTCGGCACGACCGACGGTCGAAAGCAGGTCGGCGTAGGCGGTGAACAGGCGCGGGCTGTAGCTGTAGGCGCGGTTGAAGTCCAGCTGCGGCAGTGCTTCAAGCTCGGCCACGGCCTTATCCAGCTGTCCGAGGTCGGCGTAGGCACCGGCGACCACCATATGCATCTCGACGCGCATCGCCACCGGCAATTCGCTGAGGTCTTCCTCGCGGGCCATTTCAATGGCCTTCTGCGGACGACCCATGCCGCGCAATGCATCGGCGATCAACGCTACGTTCTCATTCGAACCGCTGATGCGGCGGTGGGTGCGCAATTCGCGCACAGCGTCGGCAAATCGCTCGGCGTGGTACGCGGCAATGCCCACTGCTTCACGAACTACTGCCACGCGACCGCCGCGACGGGATGCAGCCATCGTGTGCTGGTAGGCAAGCTCAGGGTCGACGTCGAGGAGACGGCCGGCCATCACCAGGTGCTTGGCCACCCAACCGCGGTTGCGGTCATCGAGGTAACGCAACTGCGCCAGGGTCACCTTGTCTAGTTCCTTGCCGGTGACATCCTCATCGATATCCGGGGATGCATCGCGGTCTGCGCGGTTGGAAATGCGCAGGTCGCCTGGGTTGTGGGCACGGTACTGCTCGGTGGCCGGAGTCTCATCGTCGCGGCGTCCAGCCGAGCGCTTGAAGCCGTCCTTGCCGCGCTGGCCATCGCGCTTCTTGAACCCGCCATCACGGCGGTCATCGCGACGCTTGAAGTCTCCGCCGCGGTTGTCCTCACGACGGTCGCGGTTGAAGCCGCCCTCGCGGCGCTCTCCGCGGTCGTCACGACGCTTGAAGTCTCCGCCGCGGTTGTCGTCGCGACGATCGTTACGGCGGAAGTCGCCGCCGCGGTTGTCGTCGCGGCGGTCGCGGTTGAAGCCGCCCTCGCGGCGCTCACCTCGGTCGTCACGACGCTTGAAGTCACCGTCACGACGGTCGTTCCGACGGAAATCGCCACCACGGTTGTCGTCGCGACGGTCGCGGTTGAAGCCACCTTCGCGGCGCTCACCGCGGTCGTCGCGACGCTTGAAGTCACCGTCACGACGGTCGTTACGGCGGAAGTCGCCGCCGCGGTTGTCGTCACGGCGGTCGCGGTTGAAGCTGCCCTCGCGGCGCTCACCTCGGTCATCGCGACGCTTGAAGTCACCACCGCGATTGTCGTCGCGACGATCGTTGCGACGGAAATCTCCGCCACGGTTGTCGTCACGGCGGTCGCGGTTGAAGCCACCTTCGCGACGTTCACCGCGATCATCACGACGCTTGAAGTCACCATCACGACGGTCATTGCGACGGAAGTCCCCGCCACGGTTGTCGTCACGGCGGTCGCGGTTGAAGCCGCCCTCACGGCGCTCACCGCGATCATCGCGACGCTTGAAGTCACCATCTCGACGGTCATTACGGCGGAAGTCTCCGCCATTATCGTTGCGGCGGAAACCGGACTTGCCGGCCTCCCCTCGTCCCTTACCTGAGCTGTCGCGATAATCGTTAGCCATACCCTTTGAATTCCTCTCAGCGGGTAAAAGACGATCCCGCAAACGTTCGCTTCCGGCTTTGGCCGGTCGCTTCCCTATTCATAAATCTCTGATGGCGCATTGCGCCAAGCACTCATTCCAGTCTACGGGGGCCAGCCCGGTTGAAAAACAGATCTGGCTAAAGTGTGTGCAGACACTCAGAACCTTAGACTCTCAACGCCGAGATGAAAGACTCTTCGAGCCAGTGCAAGTGCATCATCATAACTCGTCAATACCCTTGGCCAGAAGGGCGCTTACTATTTCCGCTACTGAAGGTGCCCCCTTTAGACCAGAGTCTGATTGATACAGACGGCAGGTCAGGCCTTCAACGGACGTATCCATGTCGAACAGATCGATTCCGTTAAGAAGAATGGTGGGAGACGCCACTCGCGGCGTTGAGTGTACCGACGCTTTTCCTGTTTGCACTTCTTCAATAACAGCTACGTCATCAGAGCGGTTCAGCTGCGCCAGCGCGGCACGTACGTTCGCAATCGCCAGTTGGTAGTTCGGGCAATCGGGGGTGTACAGCACGTGAATCTTCATACGTTCAGTATGCCGAATAAACAACCCACGGTTCCGCGAGCCAACATACCCGCAAGCGATCACGCTCTAAAAACAACTGGCAATAGACCTAGCAGCACGTTATTTCTGTTGGTTAAACGGGTGAGGCCCTAACACACACTGTGTGTTAGGGCCTCAAACCACATCATAAGTTTAGTCCGGCGGCGTCCTACTCTCCCACACCCTCACGAGTGCAGTACCATCGGCGCAGTGGGCCTTAGCTTCCGGGTTCGGTATGGGACCGGGCGTTTCCCCCACGCTATGACCGCCGTAACAGTCTCGAAGCAAAAATGTGTTACCGATACAACCTGCCCCACACACGCACACGCGTGTGTTTGAGGGGGTTGTTGTCTCGTAACCGTATAGTGAACGCGAACAAAACCTTGTCTTTTTCAAAGGATCGTTATGTTGTGTGTTGTAAGTCATCGGCCTATTAGTACAGGTCAGCTACACAAGTCTTTAGTCCTTGCTTCCACATCCTGCCTATCAACCCAGTGGTCTAGCTGGGGGCCTCACACACTCAAGGTGCATGGAAATCTCATCTCGAAGCAGGCTTCCCGCTTAGATGCTTTCAGCGGTTATCCCTTCCAAACGTAGCTAATCAGCGGTGCACTTGGCAGTACAACTGACACACCAGAGGTTTGTCCGTCCCGGTCCTCTCGTACTAAGGACAGCCCTTCTCAAATTTCCAACGCGCGCAGCGGATAGGGACCGAACTGTCTCACGACGTTCTAAACCCAGCTCGCGTACCGCTTTAATGGGCGAACAGCCCAACCCTTGGGACCTACTCCAGCCCCAGGATGCGACGAGCCGACATCGAGGTGCCAAACCATGCCGTCGATATGGACTCTTGGGCAAGATCAGCCTGTTATCCCCGAGGTACCTTTTATCCGTTGAGCGACGGCCCTTCCACGAGGTGCCGCCGGATCACTAGTCCCGACTTTCGTCCCTGCTCGAGCTGTCACTCTCACAGTCAAGCTCCCTTGTGCACTTACACTCAACACCTGATTGCCAACCAGGCTGAGGGAACCTTTGGGCGCCTCCGTTACATTTTGGGAGGCAACCGCCCCAGTTAAACTACCCATCAGGCACTGTCCCTGAACCAGATCATGGTCCGAAGTTAGGTGACCGATACAGCCAGAGTGGTATTTCAACGATGACTCCACCCAAACTAGCGTCTGAGCTTCACAGTCTCCCACCTATCCTACACAAGCTGCACCGAACACCAATACCAAACTATAGTAAAGGTCTCGGGGTCTTTCCGTCCTGCTGCGCGTAACGAGCATCTTTACTCGTACTGCAATTTCGCCGAGTTCATGGTTGAGACAGCGGGGAAGTCGTTACTCCATTCGTGCAGGTCGGAACTTACCCGACAAGGAATTTCGCTACCTTAGGATGGTTATAGTTACCACCGCCGTTTACTGGGGCTTAAATTCTCCGCTTCGCGCCAAAGCACTAACGAGTCCTCTTAACCTTCCAGCACCGGGCAGGAGTCAGTCCGTATACATCGTCTTGCGACTTCGCACGGACCTGTGTTTTTAGTAAACAGTCGCTTCCCCCTGGTCTCTGCGGCCCACACCCGCTCAAGAGAGTAAATCTCCGTCACGAGGCAGGCCCCCCTTCTTCCGAAGTTACGGGGGCATTTTGCCGAGTTCCTTAACCATGATTCTCTCGATCGCCTTAGTATTCTCTACCTGATCACCTGTGTCGGTTTAGGGTACGGGCGGACTTGAACCTCGCGCCGATGCTTTTCTAGGCAGCATAGGATCACCGAATCACCCCACCAAAGGGGCGCCTATCAGGTCTCAGAATCAATGAGCGGCGGATTTGCCTACCACTCTTCCTACACCCTTGGACCAGGTCAATTCCATTGCCTGGCTCGGCTACCTTCCTGCGTCACACCTGTTAATACGCTGACCTCACAACATCGGTTCCCAGCCCATCCACCACACCAGCACCTCGAAAGGCACTGAGCACGGTCTCAGAGGTGGTTAGCATCCGTCGCTACGGTATGGGCGGTTCTTCGCCGGTACGGGAATATCAACCCGTTGTCCATCGACTACGCCTGTCGGCCTCGCCTTAGGTCCCGACTAACCCAGGGCAGATTAGCTTGACCCTGGAACCCTTGATCATTCGGCGGACGGGTTTCTCACCCGTCATTCGCTACTCATGCCTGCATTCTCACTCGTATAGCGTCCACCGCTGGTTTACACCGCGACTTCACCCGCTATACGACGCTCCCCTACCCATCCAAACGCTCGATCGAAACCAAGCAAATATTTGAATGACGCAACTTCGGCGGTGTGCTTGAGCCCCGCTACATTATCGGCGCGGAATCACTTGACCAGTGAGCTATTACGCACTCTTTCAAGGGTGGCTGCTTCTAAGCCAACCTCCTGGTTGTCACAGCAACTCCACATCCTTTCCCACTTAGCACACGCTTAGGGGCCTTAGTTGGCGTTCTGGGCTGTTTCCCTCTCGACTATGAAGCTTATCCCCCACAGTCTCACTGCTACGCTCTCACTTACCGGCATTCGGAGTTTGGCTAAGGTCAGTAACCTTGTAGGGCCCATCGCCTATCCAGTAGCTCTACCTCCGGCAAGAAACACGTAACGCTGCACCTAAATGCATTTCGGGGAGAACCAGCTATCACGAAGTTTGATTGGCCTTTCACCCCTACCCACAGCTCATCCCCTCCATTTTCAACTGAAGTGGGTTCGGTCCTCCACACGCTCTTACACGCGCTTCAACCTGGCCATGGGTAGATCACTTCGCTTCGGGTCTAGACCGTGCCACTCAAACGCCCTATTCAGACTCGCTTTCGCTACGGCTACCCCACACGGGTTAACCTCGCGACACAGCACTAACTCGCAGGCTCATTCTTCAAAAGGCACGCCATCACAAAACAAGTTTGCTCTAACGGATTGTAAGCACACGGTTTCAGGTACTATTTCACTCCCCTCCCGGGGTACTTTTCACCATTCCCTCACGGTACTGATTCACTATCGGTCATCAGGTAGTATTCAGGCTTACCAGGTGGTCCTGGCAGATTCACACAAGGTTTCACGGGCCCCGTGCTACTCGGGCATCCACACAAGAACGGCAGCACGCATTACACCTACGGGACTATCACCCTCTATGGTCCGGCATTCCAACCGATTCACCTATACGCCTGCACCTCATCCCACCAGCGTAGATAGAACTGGTAACGTGCGGACCCCACAACACCGATGATGCAACGCCTATCCGCTATCACACACCAACCGGTTTAGCCCCATCCGCGTTCGCTCGCCACTACTAACGGAATCACTATTGTTTTCTCTTCCTGCGGGTACTGAGATGTTTCACTTCCCCGCGTTCCCTCCACACAGCCTATACATTCAGCTGCAGGTCACACCACATAACATGGTGCGGGGTTTCCCCATTCGGAAATCCTGGCCTCAACGTCCGGTTATCGACTCCACCAGGCTTATCGCAGATTCCCACGTCCTTCATCGGCTCCTGATGCCAAGGCATCCACCGTGCGCCCTTAAAAACTTCAACACAAATCAAAGTCCTCAAAAATGAGCAACAAAAACAATCAACAAAATCACAAAACAACCCACCAACAACACCATCAGGACAACAGTGCCATCAGCAACCCACCCACACAAAGGGGGCAGGAAAAAGGGTCATCTTATAAGATGCTCGCGTTCACTATACAGTTCCCAAACAACAACCCCACACCCACCGACCACACACCCACCAAGGGGTACGCGTCCAACAGACACAGGAAACACCGAAACACCAAACCCAAAGGCTTGTTGCTTCAAAACCCAACAGCATGCCAAACCACACCAGCACCACCGGCCAACACCACGATTCCAACCACACCACCACCACACCCCACCACAGTGGAGCGAAGCAACGGCACGGCGTACTACGCACGCATCAACCAACAGCACCAAGCACAGCCAACACCCCACACCACCCCACCAACGGGGCGCCACAGGATGCCGCGATTCATTGATATTCCACCCATGAGCAACCCGCCTGCCAACACTCGTGACAGAAACAGGCAACCATAATGGTTTAGCTCCTTAGAAAGGAGGTGATCCAGCCGCACCTTCCGGTACGGCTACCTTGTTACGACTTAGTCCCAATCGCCAGTCCCACCTTCGACGACTCCCCCCACACAAGGTGGTTAGGCCATCGGCTTCGGGTGTTACCAACTTTCGTGACTTGACGGGCGGTGTGTACAAGGCCCGGGAACGTATTCACCGCAGCGTTGCTGATCTGCGATTACTAGCGACTCCGACTTCATGGGGTCGAGTTGCAGACCCCAATCCGAACTGAGACCGGCTTTTAGGGATTAGCTCCACCTCACAGTATCGCAACCCATTGTACCGGCCATTGTAGCATGCGTGAAGCCCAAGACATAAGGGGCATGATGATTTGACGTCATCCCCACCTTCCTCCGAGTTGACCCCGGCAGTCTCCCATGAGTCCCCACCATTACGTGCTGGCAACATGGAACGAGGGTTGCGCTCGTTGCGGGACTTAACCCAACATCTCACGACACGAGCTGACGACAACCATGCACCACCTGTGAACCAGCCCCGAAGGGAAACCCCATCTCTGAGGCGGTCTGGCACATGTCAAGCCTTGGTAAGGTTCTTCGCGTTGCATCGAATTAATCCGCATGCTCCGCCGCTTGTGCGGGCCCCCGTCAATTCCTTTGAGTTTTAGCCTTGCGGCCGTACTCCCCAGGCGGGGCACTTAATGCGTTAGCTACGGCGCGGAAAACGTGGAATGTCCCCCACACCTAGTGCCCAACGTTTACGGCATGGACTACCAGGGTATCTAATCCTGTTCGCTCCCCATGCTTTCGCTCCTCAGCGTCAGTAAATGCCCAGAGACCTGCCTTCGCCATCGGTGTTCCTCCTGATATCTGCGCATTTCACCGCTACACCAGGAATTCCAGTCTCCCCTACATCACTCTAGTCTGCCCGTACCCACCGCAGATCCAAGGTTGAGCCTTGGACTTTCACGGCAGACGCGACAAACCGCCTACGAGCTCTTTACGCCCAATAAATCCGGATAACGCTTGCGCCCTACGTATTACCGCGGCTGCTGGCACGTAGTTAGCCGGCGCTTCTTCTGCAGGTACCGTCACTTTCGCTTCTTCCCTACTGAAAGAGGTTTACAACCCGAAGGCCGTCATCCCTCACGCGGCGTCGCTGCATCAGGCTTTCGCCCATTGTGCAATATTCCCCACTGCTGCCTCCCGTAGGAGTCTGGGCCGTGTCTCAGTCCCAGTGTGGCCGGTCACCCTCTCAGGCCGGCTACCCGTCGTCGCCTTGGTGAGCCATTACCTCACCAACAAGCTGATAGGCCGCGAGTCCATCCCTCACCGATAAATCTTTCAACCACCCACCATGCGGTGAACAGTCATATCCGGTATTAGACCCAGTTTCCCGGGCTTATCCCAGAGTCAGGGGCAGGTTACTCACGTGTTACTCACCCGTTCGCCACTAATCCCCAAGTGCAAGCACCTGGTTCATCGTTCGACTTGCATGTGTTAAGCACGCCGCCAGCGTTCATCCTGAGCCAGGATCAAACTCTCCATAAAAAAATAAAAAGCCGCTAGAACCCTTCGGAAAATAAAGGCGAACCAGCGTACATCCTGGCGAATAAAAAACACTCGGAACAACACACGGGGGTGCATCATTCCAAGCAAAATGTTATGTATTCACCAAATAAATAAACATTCGGTATCAACAAACTTGGCACACTATTGAGTTCTCAAACAACAAACACTCTCGACACCACACCCACCCACTATCACGGGCGACTGCTTCGCTTCGGAGCAACTTTCCTAGCCTACCACCGCCACCCTCCGGATGCAAATCCGAACCGGTGAGCAGTTCCTGACTGGAAGCTCATCAACCGGTGAACACCTCGTGAAATCCGTGGTGGCCGTTCCGGCGACAGAGAAAAACTATACACGGATTCCAGAGCAACGCAAAACCGGTCAACTCCCGCCTTTGAGCTCGATAAATCCGAGCTGACTAGGCGTTTATCCGATGAGACGTAAAAACCCGCTAGATTTTGTGTGCTGCTTCACAAAATCTAGCGGGTTTTGTTGCTACTCGGGCGCTCTAGCCGGCCAGTTCAACGACGGCCATGTTCTTCTTACCGCGCCGAACCAGTGCATACCGACCGTGCAAGAAATCATCGGCCGACAGTTCACTGTCAATGCCCTCAACCTTCTGGTTGTTGACGTAGGCGCCGCCTTCGGACACGGTTCGCCGTGCCTCAGACTGCGACTTGCTCAAACCCGAGGTCGTGAGCACCGAAAGAATATTCAGGCTTTCGGCTTCTACGGTGGCTCGTGGCAATTCAGCAATTACCGACTGCAAGGTTTCCAGATCAATACTCTGCAATTCGCCATTGCCAAAAACAGCTGCCGAAGCATCAATAACCTTCTGCGTTGCTTCCTCTCCATGTACCAGCGAAGTAACGGCCCACGCCAATTCGCGCTGCGCCTTGCGCTGGTGCGGACGCTCGGCAACCTCAACGGCCAAGGCCTCGATCTCTTCGCGCGTCATGAAGGTAAAGACCTTCAGGCGATCGATCACATCGGCGTCGGCGGTGTTCAGCCAGAACTGGTAGAAGGTGTACGGGCTGCACATCTCCGCGTCCAGCCAGATCGCGTTGCCCTCGGACTTACCAAACTTGGTGCCATCCGAGTTGGTAATCAGCGGAGTACCGTAGGCATGCACGTGCTTGGCGTCCACCTTGCGAATCAGCTCGGTGCCGCTGGTGAGGTTACCCCACTGATCCGAACCACCAGTCTGCAAGGTGCAGTCGTAGAGTCGGTTTAGCTGCAAGTAGTCGTAGCCCTGCAACACCTGGTAGCTGAACTCGGTGTAGCTAATTCCCTCTTCGGAGTTCAGGCGCGCGGCGACGATCTCTTTCTTGATCATCGTGCCAACACGGAAGTACTTTCCAATATCGCGCAGGAAGTCCAGGGCGCTCACGTTTGCGGTCCAGTCGAGGTTATTGACCAGACGTACGGCGTTATCCCCCTCGGCCGACAGGAAGCGCGAGACCTGATCCTGAAGCTTCGCCACCCATTCGGCGACGGTCTCCTTGGTATTCAGGGTACGCTCAGCAGTCTGCCGCGGGTCGCCGATCAGACCGGTCGAACCACCGACGAGGGCCAATGGCTTGTGACCGGCCAGCTGCAGTCGGCGCATATTCAAAAGCTGTACGAGGTTGCCCAGATGCAACGACGGCGCAGTGGGGTCAAAGCCGCAATAGTAAGTGATCGAATCCTCGGCAAGGGTTTTCTCCAGCGCGGTTTCATCGGTGGAAACGTGGACCAGTCCACGCCACTTCAATTCCTGCCAGATATTCTCGAACGACGGATCATTACTTTGTCCCGCAAGAACGGGATTCTGCTTCAGCTCAGACACTCTTCAAGAGTAGCAAAATCCCACCGCCGCCAACGCCACCACTAGGCAGCATGACGACGGTGGGATAACAAGCGGCGGCGGGATGCTAACTACGCACCGGCTGCAGCCCGGCAGGCAATGGTTGCGAGTGCAGCACGTGCAACCGGGTGGTGGCTCGAGTCATCGCCACATACAGGTCACCGACGGTCCCATCCACCTCGGCTACCAGTTCGGCCGGTTCGACCACCAGCACGCCGTCGAATTCCAAGCCCTTGGATTCACGGGCCGAAATCACCACGAGATCCTGGGTGAGCCCACCGGAGCCAGTGCCTACGCGCGAGCCATACTCCTGGGCGATCCGTTGACGGAACTCGACCAATCGATGCGCCGGGACAATAACCGCCTGCAACCCGCCCGCCGTGTGCTCAAGTTCGCCGGGCAGGGCACCTAGGACCGCGTTGGCAAGGGTCTTGGTCGGCGCGATCTCATCTTCGCTGTCCACGCTGGTGAACACCGGGCTGAAGTCGCCTTCACGCACGGAACTGGTTTTGGTGATTTGCAGGCCAGCGGCACGCGCCATCGACTCCGCGGCCCGCGCGATCTGCGCCGGTGTGCGGTAGTTGACCGTGAGCTCTTCGAGGTGGAACCGGTCCTGAAGGAATGGCTCCAGGGCCTGCGCCCACGATTGCGCACCAGAGGCGGCCGAGGTCTGCGCAATATCCCCCACAATGGTCAGCGATTTCATGGGGCAACGACGCATCAGCAGATGCCACTGCATCGGCGAGAGCTCCTGCGCTTCGTCCACCACAATATGGCCGTAGGCCCACGTCCGGTCCGAGAGCGCCCGGTCGGCGGCCGAAAGGTGAGCCGCCGTCTCCTGATTAATCCCGGCGAGCATCTCGGCATCGACGATTCCATCAATACCGGCATTGGCCAGCATCGTGTCCATATTCTGCAGTGCCGCCTTGGCGTTCTCGACGTCGCGACCGTACTGCTCTTCGTCCGGCAGACTGCTGGGATCGATGTAGTCGCCCAACAGCTCGGCGGCCTCGTCGAGCAAGGGCACGTCGGCTTCGGTAAAGGGTTCACCGACCGGGCGGAACAGCGCGTCGCGTTCGGCTTCGGTCAAATGCGGTGCGGCGGCGGCCAACAGATGCGGTTGCGCCCACAGTTCGGAGACCAGTCGCTGCGGGCTTAGCGGCATCCAGCAGAGGTTCAGCGCCACCCGCACGTCGGCGGACTCGCGCACCTCCTGTGGCAGGTAGGAACGGTCGGCGGTGTTGCCGTTGCCCGAGGACTCCTCGAGTTTCGTTTGCAGCTGCTCGACCAGCTCCCCCACCAGGGTTTTCACGAAGATCTCACGGGCCTGGTTATGTGGCTTGCGGCTATGCCGTGCCCGCTCGCGGGCGTGCCGCACCATCCGCGGGGTGAGGGTCAACAGCGTGCCTTCGACGTTGAGCAGTCGATCTGCGTGCAGTAGACGCTGTCGGTTGCGCACCGCGGCGGCGATCACCTTACGCATCTCGAGGCGGCCCTTGATGCGGGCGACGCTCCGGTCGGTTTCCGGGATCGCCTGAACGCCGGGGAACAGATCCGCGAGCGAGGACATTACCACGCCGGTTTCACCCAGCGAGGGCAGCACACGTTCGATGTAGCGCATAAACGAATGCGAGGGGCCGACGATGAGCACGCCGGCATTGCGCAGACGCTCGCGGTATTCGTAGAGCAGATAGGCCGCACGGTGCAGCGCCACGGCGGTTTTGCCGGTACCCGGCCCGCCTTGAACGACTACCGCTCCGGCGAGCTCACGGCGGATGATGGCATCCTGTTCGGCCTGAATCGTGCCGACAATATCTCCCATGCGCCCGGTGCGCTTCTCGCGCAGCGCCGAGAGCAGGGCACCCTCGCCGTGGAAGGTGTGACCCTCATCCAGCCAGGTGGCGTCCAGAACGTCATCTTCGATCCCGGCCACGGCGCGCGATTTCAGGATGAGGTGACGGCGCCGGCGTACCCCGCGCGGGTTGAGCGCGGTGGCCTGATAAAACGGGGCTGCTTCGGCGGCGCGCCAGTCGACCAGCAACCGGTTCAGCTCCTCATCGGTCAGGCCGATACGACCGATATACCGTGGGGTGCCACCGTTCTGCGCGGCCTTTGCGTCGAGGTCCAAGCGGCCGAAAACCAAACGATCTTCCACGGCGTCGAGCTGGGCAATGCGATCCTCGTAGAGCGTGGCAAAGGAGTCACGCTCTGATTGGTTCTGGAAGCTACCAACGGCGCCGGTGGCGCGTGTGCGTTCGAGCTGTTCAACTTTCTCGGCACGCAGCTCATCTAACCGCGCGTATAACTTGCCGACATATTCCGATTCGGACCGCAAATCCTTCTCGATCGACCCCGCCATCTAGGCTCCCTCCCGCACTGACCTGCCGTTAATTCCGGACAGATCATCCTACGCCCTCTGCGGTACCGGTGGGTAATCGCCCCTAGCGAACGACGTACTCACTAGACCTTTTGCAAGGACACCAACTTAGTTTCCGGCAGTTGCGCCCGTCCGTTGAGCTCTTCCAGCTCGAGGACCACGCCAATGCCGGCCACCTGCGCGCCGGCCAGTTCCAGCAGACGCAGCGCCGAGCCAACCGTGCCACCGGTGGCCAAGACATCATCGAGCACCAGCACCCGGGTGCCCGGTTTGAACTCATCGCGATGGATCTCCAGAGACCCGGAGCCATATTCCAGGCTGTAGTCGTCGCGGAAGGTTTCGCGCGGCAACTTACCGGCCTTTCGGATGGTGAGCATTCCGGTACCTGATGCGTAGGCCGCGGCGGCTGCCAAGACAAAGCCCCGAGCTTCGAGCCCGGCCACCAGGTCAAAGGTGCCGGCGAAGGGGGCGATCAGTTCGTCGACGATCCGCCGTAGCCCGGTTGGGTCCGCAAAAACCGGCGTCAGGTCCTTAAAGGAGATGCCCGGCGACGGGTAGTCCGGCACAACTGCACAGAGACGATCTAACAGGTCGATGATGCTTTCATTCTCAGCCACGAGGCTCAAGTCTACCGTTTACTACGGCCGTAACCTACGCGTGGACCTGCTCCTAGCGATCCATCAGTACCGTGGACGGCCACGGGTCGAGGTTCGGGAAGTCCGCAGAGTCTGCCGCGGCGGTGGCCTGCACCACCCCGGTGCTGGGGCGACCGGCCAGCCATGCGGCCAAATCGTAGTCGGTGCCGGTCAGCACCCACGAGCGATCGCCGCCACCGAGTACCATGGGCTGCTTTCCGTGAGGCTGCAGGACAATCCGATCACCGGGGGCAACGCGAGCCTTCAGGGCCCGCAACAGGTGATCGGTGAAGGCTTGCGGCCAGCTAGCGGCCGGGCGTACCGACGCATCGAGATCAGTGGCGTGAATCAGCATTTCGCGCCATACCGCATACACCATGTCGGCCACGGTGGCTCCTGGCCGGTAGCCCACGGGCTGCTCCCACCGTTCCTCGAGGCCGGGCAGGCTCTCCCGGAGTGCGCCAAGGGACTCAATGGTCAGCTCGGCAAGTTTTTCGGGACGCATCAGCGCCGTCATGTTGATCGCCTCAACGCGGCCGGCCATGCCGCCGTCGTACATTTCCGGCGGGTTCTCGCTACCGGCGTGCTCAAATTGGCGCACCGCGGCCCGTGCCAGGGAGTGCAGGTGGGCCACCAGTTGGGCGGTGCTCCATCCGGGCAGCGAGCTGGGATGCGGATAGCGGGCAAGGTCGGTGGCGCGCAGTTGCGAAACAAGCTCGTCGATCGAGGTTTCGACCAAGGCCAGTAGCTCACTTGGCGGCAGTAGACGTGTCATGCCACATACTCTAATACCGCGGATGGGCCATTGCCGCACCGCGCCACGGGTTGCCGTGGCGCGGTGCGCGCACGGGTTTAGCTAAGCCACTGACGTGCGGCGTTCAGCTGCTCTTCGAAGGCCTCGATCTGCGCGGCCACGGCGCTTGGGGCCGTACCGCCCTGGCCGTTGCGGGCGTTGAGCGAACCCTCGGTGGAGAGCACCTCGCGCACCCCGGGGGTCAGGTGCTCGGAGATCCCGGCGTAGTCCTCGTCGCTCAGATCCCACAGTTCGACGCCACGGGACTCGGCAAGCTTCACGGCCGCACCCGACAGCTCGTGCGCCTCGCGGAACGGCACCCCCTGACGGACCAGCCATTCGGCGATGTCGGTGGCCAAGGCGAACCCCTGTGGGGCCAGCTCGGCCATCCGCTCGGTGTTGAAGCTCAGCGTGGCGATCATGCCGGCCACGGCCGGAAGCAGCAGTTCCAGGGTGTCGGCCGCGTCGAAGACCGGCTCCTTATCCTCTTGCAGGTCGCGGTTGTAGGCCAGCGGCAGCGCCTTGAGTGTGGCCAGCAGGCCGGTCAGGTCGCCGATGAGGCGGCCGGCCTTACCGCGAGCCAGTTCGGCGATATCCGGGTTCTTCTTCTGCGGCATGATCGAGGAACCGGTGGAGTAGGCGTCGTGCAGGGTCACGAAGGAGAACTCCTTGGTGGCCCAGAGGATCACTTCCTCGCTGATGCGCGAGAGGTCTACACCGGTCATGGCGGCCACCCAGCCGAACTCGGCGAACACATCGCGGGCCGCGGTGCCATCGATGGAGTTGTGTACGGCCGATTCGAAGCCTAGTTCGGCGGCGACGAAGTTAGGGTCCAGGCCCAGCGTCTGCCCGGCGAGCGCCCCGGAGCCGTAGGGCGAGATGGCCGCGCGCTTATCCCAGTCCATGAAGCGCTGCACGTTGCGGACCAGCGGCCAGGCGTAGGCCAGAAGCAGGTGCGAGAGCAGGATCGGCTGCGCATGCTGCAGGTGGGTGCGGCCGGGCATCGGCGCATAGGGGTGGGCTTTGGCCTGGGCGAGCAGGGCCTCGGCTACGTCGAGCACACCGGCGCAGATGATCCGCGCGTGATCGCGCAGGAACATGCGTCCCATGGTGGCGATCTGGTCGTTGCGGGAGCGCCCGGCGCGAAGCTTGCCGCCGAGTTGCGCTCCGGCGCGTTCAAGCAGTCCCCGCTCGAGGGAGCCGTGCACGTCCTCGTCGGACTCGGCGGCGACGTACACCTGGTTTGCCACGTCGGCATCGAGCTGGTCGAGGGCCGCGAGCATGCCGTCGAGTTCGTCGTCGCTCAGCAGCGAGGCGCGGTGCAGCACCTTGGCGTGCGCCCGCGAACCGGCGATATCGTAGCTGGCCAGTCGCCAGTCGAAATGCGTTGATTTGCTCAGTGCCGCCATGGCATCGGCCGGTCCGCCGGAGAAGCGACCGCCCCACAGCGAACCCTGGTTGGTCGATCCCTGCTCTACTGAGGACATGGCTTCATCCTTTCGAACCCGCGTGTGCGTGGCTTGATATTTGATCGGTAGTCGTCGCGCTTTTGCGTTGCCTCCACTGTAACAGAGGAATATTCATTGTTACTCATAAATATACAATGATGAAGCTCTTCCCCCACGTCGCACGTAGTCGTAAGGTAAAGGGCAACAGTAGAAAGCGGATGCTTCATTGGAGGTTCACCCATGGAAATCCAGTTGTACCGTGGCGATATCACCACGCTGCACGTCGACGCAATTGTCAACGCAGCCAACCCCTCACTGCTTGGTGGCGGTGGTGTAGATGGTGCCATTCACGCCGCAGCGGGACCCGAGCTCCTGGCCGCCTGTCGCGAACTACGAGCCGGGAACTATCCCGACGGAATCTCCTCCGGCATTGCCGTGGCCACCAAGGCCGGGAATCTGCATGCGAAGTGGGTTGTGCACACCGCGGCACCCAACCTGAGCCTGCCCGGCGCGAAGCCGAACCCGAAGATTCTGGCCGACTGCTTCAACAACTCGCTCTATGTGGCCGCGCGCCATGACGCACATTCCATCGCCTTCCCCGCCATCGGCGCGGGCGCCTTCGGATGGGATCCGCAGCAGGTGGCCGAAATCGCCACGGAAGCCATTGGGGGCTGGGTGCAGACAAACCTGCACATTTCGCCGATTCACAAAATCATCATGGTTTCGCACACCGATCAGGTGCAGCAGGCCTTTGAGCAGGCTTTCGGGCTCCCCTCAACGCAGGAGGTTGCCGCCTAGGAGGCGATAGATGACAGCGGCGGGCCGATGCTCATGCATCGGCCCGCCGTACTGTTCAGACTCTGGTTAGCTGCTTTCGGCCAACCGCAGGAAACGGGAGGCCACCTCGGCGCCGCCGGCCGGATCGCGAGTGATCACCATGACGGTGTCGTCACCGGCGATACAGCCGAGCACCGAGGGCAACTGGGAATGGTCGATGGACAACGCCAGCAGGTTGGCCGCCCCGGGCGGGGTCCGCAACACCACAATGTTGGCCGAGGCTTCGGCGGTGACCAGATGATCCTGGCAGATCTTCGCCAGTCGCGCGTCGAGCACCTCTTGGGTCAGCACGGTTTGCGGGCTGCGGTCCCCACCCTCGGAGCGAATCGCGTAGATCAGTTGCCCGGTGGTGTCGCGGACCCGCACCGCCCCGATCTCCACCAGATCCCGGGAGAGCGTGGCCTGGGTGACCTCGAGCCCATCGTCCTTGAGGAGTGCGAGCAATTCCGCCTGGGATCGCACCGAATGCGCGGCAAGGAAGCTACGGATTCGTGCTTGACGGGCGGTTTTGGTGCTGGGCTGGCCGACCATTTAGTCCCCGCTTTCTCGGGGAGCACCGGCCGGGCCGGCGCTCAACCCCGAGGCCGCCATCAGCCAGGCCATCAGGGCCTTCTGCGCGTGCACACGGTTTTCCGCCTCGTCGAACACGACCGACTGTGGCCCATCGATCACCTCGGCGGTGATCTCATAGTCGCGGTAGGCCGGCAGGCAATGCAACACGATGGCATCGGACTTGGCCGCCGCCATGGCCTGCGCGTTGACCTGGTAGTCGGTGAACAGCTTGAGCCGCTCGGCCTTTTCCTCCTCCTGTCCCATCGACACCCAGGTGTCGGTGGCCACCACGTCGGCGTCGGCCAGCGCCTCGGCGGGGTTGGAGGTGATGGTGATTTTCGCGCCGGTCTCATTGGCGCGCAGCTGGGCGGCGGCAATGATGCGTTGCTCGGGGTGGTAGCCCTCGGGTCCGGCGATGGCCACGTGCATTCCTGCGTTGACCGCGGCCAGCAGGTAGGAGTTGGCCATATTGTTCGCCGCATCGCCCAGATAGGCCAGCTTCAGCCCCTTTAGCTCGCCCTTGTGTTCACGGATGGTGAGCAGGTCGGCCAGTAGTTGGCAGGGATGGTAGTCATCGGAGAGCGCATTGATCACCGGCACCTTTGAATGCTGTGCCATTTCTTCCAAGCCCGACTGGGCGTAGGTGCGCCACACGATGGTGGAGACCATGCGCTCGAGCACGCGGGCCGAGTCGGCGATGGACTCCTTGTGTCCGAGCTGGGATTCCGCGGAGTTCACGATCAGCGGGCTGCCGCCCAGTTCGGCGATGCCGGCGTGGAAGGACACCCGGGTGCGGGTTGAGGTCTTATCGAAGAACACCGCAACCGTTTGCGGCCCCGCGTAGGGACGATAGCCGAAGCGGTCGGCCTTCATGGCCAGGGCCAGGTCTAGCACCTCGCGCTGTTCGCCGGGGCTCAGGTCGAGGTCGGTCAAAAAGTGACGGGTGGTGGCCATTTAATGCTCCTTGCGGTGTGCCATCGCCTGGCCGATGAGGCCGGGCAGGGCGTCGATAAATGTACTCAGTTGCTCGCGGGTGATGATCAACGGAGGGGCCAAACGCAGTGTGCGTGGGCCGGTGGTATTGATGATGAAGCCGGCCTCGAGCGCGGCCTTGACCACCTCGGGGGCGTAGTCGCCGGCCAGGTCGAAGCCGATGAGCAGACCGCGGCCGCGCACCTCGGTGACCCCCGATAGTTCGGCCAACTGCTCGCGCAGCCAGCTACCGGTACTCGCGGCGTGCTCGAGTAGGTTCTCCTTTTCCAGCACGTGCAAGGTGGCCAAGCCGGCGGCGGTGGCCACCGGGTTCCCGCCGAAGGTGGTGCCGTGATCCCCCGGCTTCAACAGGTCCGAGATCTCGTGGCCCAGGGTGATCAACGCGCCAATGGGGAACCCGGCGCCCAGCCCCTTGGCCAAGGTGATGGCATCGGGTAGCACCGGGGCGCTAGCCAGGTAGCTTCCGGTCCGCCCCATACCGGTTTGCACCTCGTCGAAAATCAGTAGCGCTCCGGCTTCGTGGGTGATGGCGCGGGCCGCACGCAGGTACTCCGTGCTCAGCTCATGCACCCCGGCCTCGCCCTGAATTGGTTCGATAAATACCGCCTGGGTGTGCTCATCGACGGCTTCGCGTAGGGCCTCGATATCACCGGCCGGCACCCACTGCACCTCACCGGGCAGCGGTTCGAAGGGCTCGCGGTAGGCCTTCTTCCAGGTCAGCGACAGGGCGCCGAGGGAACGGCCGTGGAAGGCGTTCTCTAGGGCGATCACCTTGGTGCGCGGGCTCTCGGCACTACCGCTGTTGCGCCGGGCGAGCTTCAGCGCCGCCTCATTGGCCTCGGTGCCGGAGTTGGTGAAGAACACCTTCGAACCGCCCGGGGCGCTAGCGATCTTCAGCAGCGACTCGGCCAGGGCGATCTGCCCGGGCGAGGTGAAGAAGTTCGACACATGCCCCAAGGTGGCAAGCTGCGAGGAGATCACGCTGGTATGCAGCGGGTGGCCATGGCCCAGGGTGTTGACCGCGATCCCGCCGAGCAGATCCAGGTACTGTTTGCCATCCGCGTCCCACACGTGGGCGCCGGAACCGCGCACGAGCACCCGCTGCGGGGTACCGAACACTCCCAGCAGGCTACCGGTGTAGCGTTCGGTCAGCGCGGTGGATGGCAGTGCCCCGAGCGCGGCGAGCGCATCGGAAGGCTGTGGTGCTGGCTGGTTCATTGGTTCTCCCCCTCGGGCCGCACCTGGGTGCCCACACCGGCGGTGGTGAACACCTCGAGCAGCATCGAATGTGGTTGGCGTCCGTCGACGATGTGGGCGCGCGGCACCCCGGCATCCACGGCCTTGAGGCAGGCGCCCATCTTCGGGATCATGCCCGATTCCAGCGACGGTAACAGCGCGCGCAGTTCTTCGTTGCTCAGCGAGGTGATCAGCGAGGACTTATCCGGCCACGCGGCGTAGAGACCCTCGACGTCGGTGAGGATGACGAGTTTGGAGGCGCCCAGGGCCACGGCCAGTTCGGCCGCGGCGGTGTCGGCGTTGACGTTCAGCACCGCGCCGGTGGGTTCGCCGCGTTCGTCGAACTCCGGGGCGACGGTGGAGATCACCGGGATCATTCCGGCCGCCACGAGCGAATCGACCTGATCGGTGCGTACCCGCGTGACCTCACCGACCAGCCCCAGATCCACCGGCAATCCATCGACGATGGTTCCGGTGCGGACCGCCTGCAACGTGGCCCCGTCCTCCCCGGAGAGGCCCACCGCGTAGGGACCGTGCGAGTTGATCAGCCCGATCAGGTCGCGCTGCACCTGACCGGTGAGCACCATGCGCACCACATCCATGGCCTCGGGGGTGGTTACCCGCAGGCCGCCGCGGAACTCGGATTCGATGCCCAGGGTCTTCAGCATCTTATTGATCTGCGGTCCCCCGCCGTGCACGACGACCGGCTTGATTCCGGCGTGGCGCAGGAAGACGATGTCTTCGGCGAAGGCGCGACGCAGATCATCGTTCACCATGGCATTGCCGCCGTACTTGATCACCATGGTGGTTCCGGTGAAGCGTTGGATCCAGGGCAGCGCCTCGATCAGTGCCTCGGCCTTGCGCTGGGCCAGTGCGGTATCGGTGGGGTTTCTCTCGCTCATCGTCTCTGCCTGTTCTGCTCTGGCCGACCTAACTGGAGTAGGCGGAATTTTCATGCACGTAATCGTGGGTCAGGTCGTTGGTGAGGATGCTTGCCTCGGCCGACCCGGCGTTCAGGTCGATGTCGATGGCGACCTCGCGGCCACTGAACTGGACCAGCGAGCGGTCCTCGCCGACCCCGCCGTTGCGGCAGACCTGCACCCCGTTGATGGACACGTTCAGCTGCTCGGGTTCGAATGCTGCGGCGGTGGTGCCCACCTCGGAAAGCACCCGGCCCCAGTTCGGGTCGCGGCCGAAGATGGCGGTTTTCACCAGGTTGGAGCGGGAGACCGCACGGGAGACCTCAAGTGCGTCGGCCTCGCTGGCCGCGTTGAAGGTGCGCACCGTGATGGTGTGTTGCGCGCCCTCGGCGTCGTCGATCAGCCCCTTGGCCAGCTCTTGGCACAGCCCGGTCAGTTCCGCGGTGAACTCCTGAAGATCCGGGCGCACGCCGCTGGCCCCGGAGGCCAGCAGCACCACGGTGTCGTTGGTGGACATGCATCCATCGGAGTCGGCGCGGTCAAAGCTCAGCGCGGTGGCGGCGCGTAGGGCACCATCCAGTTCCGCGGCGTCGAGTTCCGCGTCGGTGGTGAGCACCACGAGCATGGTGGCTAGCGCCGGGGCCAGCATGCCCGCCCCCTTGGCGATCCCGCCGATGGCGTAGCCGGATCCGTGACGTGCCCCGTGCTTCGGGACGGTGTCGGTGGTCATGATGCCGGTGGCGGCAGACAAACCCGCCTCGGGGGTTGCGGCCAGCGCCTCCACGGCGGCGCTCACCCCAGGCAGTAGCTTGTCCATGGGGAGCTGCTCGCCGATCAGGCCGGTGGAGCAGACCAGCACGTCGCCGGCCGAAACGCCCAGCGCTTCGGCGGCATGTTCGGCGGTGCGGTGGGTGTTGGCGAAACCTTCCGGGCCAGTGCACGCGTTGGCACCACCGGAGTTGAGCACCACCGCATCGGCGCGCCCATCGGCGATCACCTGACGCGACCAGTGCACCGGGGCGGCGGCCACGCGGTTCGAGGTGAACACCGCGGCGGCGGCGAACTGTGGACCCTGGTTACGCACCACCACCACATCGTTGGCACCGGTGGACTTCAGTCCCGCGGCAACGCCAGCGGCACTGAAGCCGGCCGGAGTGGTGATGCCTTCGGTGGCGGGGGAATTCTCGGTCGGCTGGCTCACGGGGCCACTCCTTGCTGGCTCAGGCCCAGGGTTTCGGGCAACCCGAGGGCGATATTCATCGATTGCACGGCGGCACCGGCGGTGCCCTTGGTCAGGTTGTCCAGTGCCGCGCTGACGATCACGCGTCCGGCGTGTTCATCCAGCGCCAACTGCAACTGCACATGGTTGCTGCCCAGCACCGCGCCGGTCGTGGGCCACTGGCCCTCGGGAAGCAAATGAATGAAGGGTTCCTCGGCGTAGGCGGCGGCCCACGCCTCGCGTAGCTGCGCGGCGCTGACCCCGGGGCGCACCCGGGCGGTCGCGGTGGTGAGGATGCCGCGCGGCATGGGGGCCAGCGTCGGGGTGAAGGAGACGGTCACTGCCTCGCCGGCGGCCTTGGAGAAGCCCTGTTCCATTTCGGGGATGTGCCGGTGCACGCCGCCTACGCCGTAGGGGCTCATCGAACCCATCACCTCGGCGCCAAGCAAGTGAGCCTTGGCCGCCTTACCGGCGCCGGAGGTGCCGGAGGCCGAGACGATCACAACATCTTCGGGGGCCAGCTGGCCCGCGGCAAAGCCGGGCACCAACGCGAGCTGGGCTCCGGTGGGATAGCAGCCGGGAACCGCCACACGGGTGGTGCCGCGCAGCGCCTGGCGTCCGCCGGGCAATTCGGGCAGGCCATAGGGCCAGTGCCCGGCGTGCGCGCTGCCGTAGAACTTTTCCCACGCGGCCGCGGACTCTAGCCGGTGATCGGCGCCCGCGTCGATAATCAGGGTTTCGGCGGGCAGTTCGGCGGCCAGCTGAGCGCTGGCTCCGTGCGGCAACGCCAGGAAGACGACATCGTGCCCGGCCAGATTCTCCGCCGTGGTTTCGACCAGTTCGCGGTCGGCCAGTGAATGCAGGTGCGGGGCCACGGCCCCGAGTCGCTGCCCGGCCTGCGAATGCGCGGTGATGGTGCCGATGCTGACCTCTGGGTGGTTGGCCAACAGGCGCAACACCTCTGAACCGGCGTATCCACTGGCGCCGGAGACTGCTACTGAAATCGTCATGACCTCACTCTACCGCTGCATATTCATGAAACCTAATAAATATTCACTATGACACGGCGGTGCCTTGCGCACCACGGATGCGGGCCCCCGAAGAGTAACGTTGTAGCGGTGACGGGCCACCGGCTTCCAGTCGGAAGCCTGCCCGGCAGCCTCGAGATGGATTCAGGAGTGAGCATGCAGCAAAACGCCATTGTCGTCAGCGTCCCCGGCGGAGCAGAGGTGCTGAAGGTAACCCGCACGCAGGCGCCGACCCCGGGGCCCGGCGAGATTCTCGTCAAGGTCGCGGCTATCGGGGTTAATTTCATCGAAACCTACCAGCGCTCCGGCGTCTACCCGGTGGACTACCCCTTCACCCCAGGATCAGAAATCTCCGGCACCGTCGCCGCCCTCGGCGAAGGCGTGCAGGGACTCAGCATCGGCGAGGCCGTGGCCACCTCGCGAGCTGTGGCCGGTTATGCCGAATATGCAGTGGTCAAGGCCGAACATGTTGGCAAGGTCCCGCAAGGCATGGACTTGCAGTTGGCCGCCGCTCTACCGCTGCAGGGAATGACCGCACACTACCTGGTGCACTCGAGTTACTTGGTGCGTCAGGACGACGTGATACTGAGCTATGCCGGGGCCGGTGGCGTGGGACTGCTTCTTACCCAGATGCTCAAACTCAAGGGCGCCACGGTAATCACCACCGCCTCCACGCAAGAGAAGAAGGACCTGGCCAAGGCCGCCGGAGCCGACTACGTGGTGGATTACGATCAGGTCGCCGACACCGTCGCCGAAGTCACCGACGGGCGCGGGGTACATGCCGTGTATGACGGCATTGGCAAGGACACCTTCGAAACCTCCCTAGCGGCACTGCGCACCCGCGGCACCCTGGTGCTCTTCGGCGGAGCTAGCGGTCAGGTCCCGCCCTTCGACCTGCAACGCCTAAACACCGGCGGCTCGCTGAAGGTCACCCGCCCCTCGCTGAACCATTTCATTGAGGACCCGCACGAGCACGCGTGGCGTTTCGGCGATGTTTTCGGCTGGGCGGCCAGCGGCACCCTCGACGTGCGCATCGGGGCCAGCTTTGATCTGGCCGAGGCCGGCACCGCACATACAGCCCTGGAATCCCGGGCCACCACCGGCAAGGTACTACTACTCCCCTAATACTTGCTGACGGTCTACCCGCTGGCCGTCGCGGGACGCCACCCTAGCTGACTGCTGGCCGGATCAATCCAACGAGGTTATCCGGCCACGCAGTCCGATGTGTGCCGATCGGGCGGAGAATGCCCGGTCGGCGAGCTGTCGGACACTTATTTAGCGGACTCGATCACGCGGGCACTGAAGTACCGTGGGGACCCTCGCCGCATCCTGCGACGCTCCCCTGAGTTACCGTCAATGCGCAGTGCTCTTGTGTAGTCTCTTACTCATATTTTGTAAATTTGAGGCAGAGATGAGTCATGGAATCAAGGCTTTCACAACTGGTCGGGACGAAGGCCGTGTATACGGCGTTGGCGTGCGCCCTACCATTGTTCCTCGTCGCATGCACGGCCACCCCAGACGATCCCTCAGTTAACAGTTCGACCAGCAACGGAACACCGGGAAGCTCTGATGGCTATTCCGAGGTCCGAGCAGTATACGAAGCCTTTGACCCCGCCCGACTCACCGAATTCACCGAGAAACGCAATGAAGAATCTTATGCCGCGAATTTGGTCTTCGTTGCCCAAGGTTTGCTCGGGCCTGATAGGGCATTGAGCATCCCGAAGATTAAGGGAACGGACGGAAAATCACTACTTGTCTCGTACATATGCCGCTCGTCAGATGAACCAGGGAGCCGGTGGGGCGTTGACTTCACCATCGATTCTGAACCCTTGCACTCAGGCATCCAGTCAGAAGCTTGCACAGAAAATTCAGTTGAAATGTTCACCACCAGAGCATTGAGCCCGACCGAATGGCCGGACACCCTAGAGTCACTGGGCCACGTTGAGCTCGCTGTGTCAGTTTTCGAGGTTGAGAAAGACTAAGGAAGCCGCCGCAGAAGAGTCCAGCTAGATGAACCCTTGCGTTGTCCATGCATCCGCCGCTCGCTATTCGAGCCCGATTCAACGACAACCGATGCGCTCAACAGTATTGTTCGAAGCGTCGCGCACCATGGCCGATCGACACATGGGACCAAGGGTGAGAAAAACGCAATGAAGCCCGTAGGCCAGGTGACATGTCCCAGAGCGAAATGACCCTGCGCGAGATTACGCCGTCGGATGCCGACTTCATTTATTTGCCAGCCTCCGATGCTCGGGTGACCGCCTTCGTGGGAGACGGGCAACCGTGGAGCGAAGAATTCACGATGCAGCGCCTGAACCAGGTGGTACAGGATGACCACATCTATTGGCTACTGGCGCTCGTCGCAGACCGTTTCCCCGATACGGACTTGCTGGCACGGGTGCACGAACAGAACACCGCCTCACTGAAGCTACTCGAACGTCGCGGGTTTCGGCGATGTTTTCGGCTGGGCGGCCAGCGGCACCCTCTGCCTGCGCATCGGGGTCAGCTTTGACCTGGCCGAGGCCGGCGCCGCACATACAGCGCTGGAATCCCGGTCCACCACCGGCAAGGTACTGCTACTTCCCTAATACTGCTAACTGTCTACCCGCGGGCCATGGCGAGACGCCGGCAACGCAACTAGCCTAGACTTGAGGACGCCGGGAGTGAGCGTCGCAGGAGCGACCATAGGGAGCGCTATGGAACCGAGTACCTTGCTACTTGCCGGAATCCTATTGTTGTCGCTAATCACTGTGGAATCCGGTGGCCTGCTGTTATTGCGCATTGGTAGCGGGAACCGCCCTGCGAACGCCCTACAACGCGCCTTTTTTCGGGCAGGGCACGCCCATGCAGCCGTACTGCTCGTGCTATCACTGGCAATCCTGCCGTATACAGAGCACTACACATTCGAGGGTGGCGCGCTATTGCTTGCCCGCATTGGGGTGCCGTTAGCCGCGATTTTAATGCCTGCTGGCTTCTTCCTCAGCGTCTTGGGCACCGACCCGAAGACACCAAATAAATGGCGCTACCTGATATTGGCCGGTGCAGTCGCACTCACCGTCGGGCTGGCCGCATCGGGCATCGGTGCCATCGATGCGGCTCTGACATAATCTCGGCGGCCTTTCGCTTCACTTACCACTAGGCTAGGTGACATGTCCCAGAGCGAACTGACCCTGCGCGAAATTACGCCTTCGGATGCTGACTTCATTTACTCGTTAGCCTCCGATGCCCGGGTGACCGCCTTCGTGGGCGACGGGCAACCGTGGAGCGAAGAATTCACGATGAAACGCCTGAACCAGGCGGTACAGGATGAATCTCAATGAAGTTGTCAAGCGGCAGACGCCGTAGTTGAGGCCAGGCCATGACCGAACACAGTATGGTCACGCAGCATCGCCCAGAGCACGTTCAGACGTCTGCGGGCCAGTGCGAGAACCGCCTGCTTGTGGTTCTTTCCCGAAGCGCGTTTGCGTTCGTAGTACGCCTTGGAGATCGGGCAACACTTTGCCGCGACTTGGGCAGCGAGGAAGCAGGCGCGCAGCAGCCTGCGGTCATAACGCTTCGGCCTGTGGTGATTGCCGCTGATCCGGCCCGAGTCCCTCGGGGCCGGGGCCAGGCCGGCCACACCGGCCAGGCGATCCGCGCTATCGAACTGGGTGATCGAGCCCCCGACGGCCGCGAGGAACTCGGAGGCCAGCAGAGGCCCGAACCCAGGCATCGAGAGCAGGACCTCCGCATCGGTATGCTGCCTGAACCGGGTTTCGATCTGCCGATCCAGATCATCGATGTCCTCATGCAGGCGCAGGATCTCTGTGGCCAGCCGGGACACGATCTTCGCCCCGGCCTCCTGGCCGGGCACCGTAGTATGCTGCATCTTCGCCGCCGCCACCGCACGTTCGGCCGTGTTGGCTGCGCTACGCGCCCCCTGGTTGCGCAGCCACGTCGTCAAGCGTTTCTCACCAAGTCGGCGGATCGCCTCCGGGGTCTGGTAGCCCGTCAACAGCGTCAGTGCAGCCTTGGATTTAGCGTAGTCAAAAGCCCGCTCCAAACCGGGGAAGAACTCCAACAACGTGGCTCGCATCCTGTTGATCGCCCGGGTACGGTCGGTGACCAGATCGGTGCGGTGCGCGGTCAACAAGCGCAGATCCGTGGCGATGTCATCGCTCAGCCGTACCGGGGTCAGATCCCGGCGCATGCGGGCTTGGTCGGCGATAATTCCGGCGTCTTTCGCGTCGGTTTTCCCATCACCCCGGTACGTGCGGGCCGCGTTGAACACGGTGCGTCCCGGGATATAGAGCAGGGTTTGGTCATGAGCGTGCATCAACGCGATCAGCAAGGCAGCACCGCCGCGGTTCAGGTCGGTGGCCCAGGTGACCGCGTCGCCGTCGGCCAGTTCATTGACTTCTGCGATGATCTCGAGGATGAGGGTTTCATCGTTGCTGAATTTCTTCGAGATCAGGCGTTTGCCCTCGGTGTCGATAGCTACGAGGTGGTGATTGGTCTTGCCGGCATCGATACCGGCCCACAGTCGCGGCATGATTAGTGTCCTTCCGTTGCCCGGTGGGTCACTCCGTGATCAACAGCCGCGCCGTCATGTCATTACACAGCGATTGGTTCGCATCTCTCAATCAGCGGTCGAGCCGTTGCGGGATGCTGGGCGGCCAATCATCCTTGCCCATGCACTTGGCGGGTGGCACATGAAAGCCATACCCAGCATCCCCGGAGTGTTCAGGAACTTACCAGCGCTCCTAATCCACATACAAGAAAGGTAATGAGCACATCTGTTGGCTACTGGCTCTCGTCAATCGGATCCCTGTTGGGCTTTTCGTCGCAAGTGACACCGGTAGCGGAGTGGAAGTCGGCTATTGGGTCCGCCCCGAGAACTGGGGGCAAGGAGTGGCCGGACGCATGCTGGATGCCGGGCTGCCGCTCGTCGCAGACCGCTTCCCCGATACGGACTTGCTGGCGCGGGTGCACGAACAGAACACCGCCTCACTGAAGCTACTCGAACGTCGCGGGTTTCGGCGTGGGCACACCGATGATCAACGCATCATGACCCTGCACCGAGCGGCGCAACCTTGCGCATAGCCGCCACAACATTCCACACACCGCCCCTCCGACGGCAAGATCTGCGGCGGCAAGCAACAAGAATCCCGGGCCACCAACCGACACCACGAACAACAGGTGCCCGATGGTGGCCGCTGGAAGAGTGGTGGCTAGGACCGCGCAAGTCAGGGCCAGTCGCGCCCAAAGTCGATCAGCGGGGACCACGACCCGGCCCTGCAACCGCTTCCTAGCTAGTACGCCTAGGGCCAAAATCATGACCTGCAACGCGGCCAACGCGATCACCCCTGCAACGCTGTACGGCACAGCGAGATGCTCGACCTCCCACAACCCCGCGGACATCTGCCGCGCCAAGCCCGGAAGCAGTACTTCCATGGCGCCCAGTAGGATCCACAGCGAAGCAATCAACGGCCACATCAGGGCATGAAGAAACTCTCTCATACATCGATTATCAGCATGAACCTATCGTTAATCAATAGATTTCACCGTTCATCCACGATGGCCGACGAGATAATGCCTCCTAGAACCGCGACGATCCGCCCGATCCCGAGAAGCTGCCTCCCCCGGAGTAGCCATGGGAAATACCCCCGCTGGAGGAACTGGCCGACTGCCGCGAGCTCTCCACCGCGCTGACTCCGGAACTGTATCCAACGTTGTAAGCCTGAACCCGCCAGAACAGATCAGCCGGTGAAATGACGTCAAGAATGGATCCGCCGCCACGTGTTCGTGACCGGTAATTTGCACTGCGTGCCTCACGCAGCTTGTCGCGCATTTGCTGGCGCTCGGATTCCGTTTCGGCATAGCTTTCGATCTGCACCTTGGCGTATTCGTCGAGCCGCGAGGTCAGTCGCTCACGCAACTCCCGCAGCCGGTCCAACGCCGTATCCACGTCGATACGCTCGGCTTTCAGGTCGGTGCCGGTCCGTTCAACGACCGCACGCGCTTCTTCACCAAAGGATTGCAGGGCCGCGAACGCGCTTTGCAGTTTCTCTTCCCCCTCGGAAGGCAGGTTGCCGAGTTCGTCAAGATCCTCCAGGATCGGCGCCGTTTGGGCGCGCCACGCGTCTTCCCAAGTGGCCGAGCGGGTATAAAGTGCCGCGGCGGCGGTGATCGCATCATCCGTGGCATCCAATTCTTGAGCTGTCTCGCGGAACTTCTTGGCGCGCTGCACCGCGGCGCTAGAAGATCGAGCCTTCTTATCCATGGCTTGCAGGTCTTGTTGCTGATCGAAACTCGTGCGGTACTTCTCGGTGAAGTCGGCGAAACGACGCTCCAGATCGGCGGCGTGCCGCGAGCCGGTAGGCAACGTCCGGGCCGATAATTCGGTGACTTCCAAATCCATCGTGACGCGCGTTAGGTGCTCACTGCCAGCCGACAGTTCGGCGGCGAAGCTCTGCCGACGGTGTGCCCGCACCAGGAGCACCGCCCCGGCGGTCACGCCCGCGCCGCCGCCAAGTACTCCGGTGGTGATCCAAAGCGCCGGGGATTTATACCAAGGGCGGTTCATCACCGCCGCTCCCTTGCCGGCGACGGCAATCACCCCGTCGGTCCACCTCGCCTGATTGAAATCCTCGTAGCCCGCCTCGTGAATCGACTGCATTTGGCCGTCGCTAACTTTACGGTCCTCACCGAAATATGTGCCAATCTGCCCGTCACCGGGGCCTTCGACCGAGAGGGTAATAATGAAATACCCATCGGCCCAGTAATCGCCGTAGTCTTCCGGGTCGGCCGAAATCCACTCCGGGTGCGTACTCTTGGCGTAATTCAGCGTTTCGGTGTTGATGTCGTCGGAATACTCCCCTTCACGGGTATAGATGGCGACCTTGGTCGGTTCATAGAAGCTGATATCGGCGAGCGCGTCGCGCAGCTTCTCGTCGTTGAGTACCAGGGCTTCATCATCGATGGAGACCGAAACGAGGTTGTTGGCGGCGGACTGCTCCGAGGTGCTCTGCGCCGCGGCGGATGGTAGCGCCGCCACGGAGCTGAACACCAGGAGTGCAGCGGCCGAGCCCAGCCGGGTGATCTTTGACAGACGGTTCATCGGGCCCCTTCTGCGTGCCGAAGCACGTCGAATAAATCCGGACGTTAGCTTAGTTGTCATCCTAGCCGCTGGCAGCCGGGCTATGCTGAGTCAATGATTGACTTTTCGAATGCGTCTTTGCTGAAGCTCGGTCCGACTAACCCAGCCGATCTAGCCGAAGAGGTCGCGTCCCTGCTCGTGCCCGGCGAGGAAGTACTGGCCGCTTTCAAGGGCGTGCGCGACTCGGTGGCGTTCACCGACAAGCGCATTATCGCCATTAATGTGCAGGGCTTGACCGGCAAGAAACGCGACTACACCTCGCTGCCGTACTCCAAGATCCAGTCCTTTAGTGTCGAGACCGCCGGAACCTTCGACCTGGATTCGGAGCTCGACCTGTGGTTTAGCGGGCTGGGAATGGTGCGCTTCGAGTTCAAGGGGAAGGTGGACGTTCGTGCCTTGGCACAGCTGATCGCCACGAAGGTTCTCTAGCACCGTTAGCTGCACAACATCGATACACCGCCCTGTGCGGCTCACGGTATTATTGGGAGAATGACTAGCATTGACGATTCCGGTATCGACGTCCTTCCAGAGCCAGAGCGCGAGGTGCTCACCTGGGACACCTTCGGCGAAGCATCCCGTGAACTTGCGCAGACCGTTGTTGACAGTGGCTTCGAACCCGACGTCGTGGTGGCCATCGCCCGTGGTGGATTGCTGCTGGCCGGTTCCATCTCCTATGCACTGGGCGTCAAGGCCTGCGGTGCTTTGAACGTCGAGTTCTACACCGGTATCGGCACCGTGTTGCCCGAGCCGGTGGTCTTGCCTCCGATGCTCGACGAGGGACACCTGCGCGATAAGAAGGTCCTTTTGGTCGACGACGTCTCCGACTCGGGCCGCACCCTGGCCAAGGTCGTTGACCTCATCGGCAACTGGGGCGCCGAAGTTAAGACCGTCTGCCTCTACACCAAGCCGCGGACCATCCTGGCCCCGGATTTCGAGTGGCGTCGGACCGACAAGTGGATCACCTTCCCGTGGTCGGCACTGCCGCCGGTGACCGCAGCCACCGAAGCCTAATCGTTTCTAGCCCCACAGCAGATGGTGGCGGTGCCCGCGGGCACCGCCACCATCTCTCGTTAAAGCCTCTTGCCCTGGGCCTCGGCGCTTGCTTGGTGCCGCGCGCGCCCCTGCCGCAGTAGCGCCAGCGAACCAATGGACAGCGCCGCGGCCAACGGAATACCCGCGGAAAGAGCCATCGCCCCCTGCGGGCCAGTCAATTCAATCACCCAGCCAAGTAGCGGACCACCCAAGGCTTGGCCACCGATCGCGATGAGAATGTAAAGAGACATCACCCTCCCGCGAATATAGCGTTCGGAACTTTGTTGCAAGGTGGTGTTCGCTGCCGTCCACATCAGGATGCTGCAGGCCGCGGCCGCGGCAATCAGCGACACGAAGATCCATTGGTTTCCCACGAAGGCGGCGATCAGTTTGAAGATCATGAATCCGACGGTGGCCAAGTAGACGCTGCGTAGCCGAACCACACTACGGCGCAGCGCAAGCAGGGCCCCGATCAGGGCACCGGCTCCAAGGGCCGAGGTATAAAGCCCGTATCCCACACCGCCGGCCCCCACCGCCTCGGCCATACTGGTCAGCAGCACCGGCCAGTTCAGCCCGATCAACGATACGAAGCACAGCAGCAACAGCGTCCAAAAGATCGGCGGGCGTTGCACACAGTATCGCAGTGCCTCGGCAATCTGCCCCTTCGCCTTGGGCGCCGCCTGCCGCGCCTCCGCACGGGCGGCAATCTGCTTCAGCGCCAGCACATTGCCGGCACTGAGCAGGGCCGCCGCCCCGAAGGCCCACCCCGGACCGAGGGGAATCATCAGCCCGCCGACCGCCGGCCCCAGCATGCTGCCGGTCTGAAAGATCGTGGAATTCATGCTGATCGCGTTGGGCAAGCGTGCGGCATCCACCAGCTCGCCAACGAAAACCTGCTGGGCCGGACGTTCGACCACGGAGAGCACGCCCAGCACCGCCACAGCGATGAAGATGGTGGCGACCCCTAACCCACCGGTCAAACCGAGTACCGCCATGAGCAGGGCCACCGCCGCGGCCCCGGATTGGGTGAATAACAGCAGCCGTCCGGTGGCACAACGGTCGGCGATCACCCCACCCCACATTCCCAACAGGAGGGTGGGGCCGAACTGGATCAGCACCAGGGCACCGACCATCGCCGGGCTGCCGGTCAGTTCGAACACCAGCCAATCCTGCACGATGCGCTGAATCCACAAGGAAATCGTCGCCGCCAGTTGACCGGCGGCATAGATGCGAAAGGGCCGACTGTGCAGTGCGGCCAGGGCTCCGGTCTCCCGCGGGCGCGGTCCACGCTTCGGATGCACGCCCGCCCCGGGCCCTTGTCGTTTCATTCTGCTCTTACCTTCCAGCTGTCATGCGCCGCCGCTATGCCGACCCACCGGTCAATGCTAATGCCCGCGGCGGCGCTCCCATGAGCGGCAGGCGAACTATGAAGCCGAGCCCGGTGCCTGATCCGAAATATCGGCCAGGGTGACCTCAAAGAGACGGATCACATCATCGGCCGCCACGTTCAACCCGACTCCGTGCTCACCGCCTCCAAGCGAAATGTGCCGCCCGACAATATGTGCATCGGCAATCACCGGAAGGACCGTACGGGTGCCGAAGGGAGTGATCGTGCCACGCTCATAGCCAGTAACTCGTTGGGCTTCGGCCGCATCCGGCATGGACAGGCGGTTGGTGCCCAACAAGGCCCGCAGTTTGGTCCAGGAGAAGCGGCGATCCCCCGGCACCAGAACCAACACGTAGTCCTCGGCGGCGCGACGCACCACGAGGGTTTTGAGTAGATCTGCGGCGCTGACGCCGCGTGCCTGCGCCGCTTTCTGCAAGCTGGCGACCGGCCCATGGCGCGCCACCGAATACTCGATGCCCGCGGCCTGCACCGCGGCGATTGCCGGATTCTGTGGGGTCTTAGCGTCCGTACCCACTGATGCTCCTCTCTGCGACGCGCGTTTAATTGTCGGCCGCTGCACCCTGTCGCGTTAATACCGCGCGCACGGGCGACCCATCGACCCCGCGTAGCTTTAGGGGAAACGCGCTGAAGCACCAGCCTGTTCCCGAGGCCCGATGCAACTGGGTAAGATTTTCGACGATCAGCCCACCGGCGCCGAGGAAAACCTCATGCACCGGCAGCTGTACCGGTTCGGACTGTTCGGAATCCGGTGTCGGATCTGGGCTGAGCGTATCGACACCGAGCAGACGCACGCCGTGTTCGAGCAGAAACTCGGCGATCTCTACCGCGAGGCTCGGGTGGCGTAAATACTCGTCGGTGCCGAAGTGGCGAGAGTATCCGGTGTGAAAGAGGACGACGGTTCCGGGACGGAGCCCACTGAGCTGACTTCGCACCGTGGCAAGGCTGATTACCGACTGCGCGGGTGGCGTATCAAGGTGCACGATACGTGCCGGGCCGGTGCAGTGCTCCAGCGGGATCCGATCGATCGGCGACCCGTCGGCGATCAGATGTAACGGTGCATCCATATGCGTGCCGCTATGTGAGCCGAGGTGTAGCTCGGCGACCTCGAAGCCGTCGGTTTCCAGTTCCGCGGCCCGTCGCAGCGTCACCTGCGGGTCACCGGGGTAGACCTGCATGCCGGTGTGGATGGGATGGCTGAGGTCGATCAGCTCCTGGCTCACGGCGTTACCTGTACATGGTTCCGGGTCATAGAGCCCATCGTATAACGCTGGGCCTGCACGGCTTTGACGGCGTACGCTGTGGGCGATGAACCGCTGGATACACACAACGGGCCGGTAGTTCGTGCTGAACTACCGACCCGTTGCAGTTAGGTGCGCTTACGCGGTCTAGCGCTGGGTGGCCCCGAAGCGCTCCGCGGCCAGGGAGACCGCAGCGGCGCGCGCCTCGGAGGCCTCATCGGCGGTCAGCGTGCGGTCCGCGGCGCGGAAGCGCAGACCGAAGGCCAGCGACTTCTTCCCCTCGGGGATGCCGGTCCCGGTGTACACATCGAAGAGCGCGATGTCTTCGAGCAGCTCCCCGGCGCCTTCGCGCAGTGCGGCCAGCACGTCACCGGCCACAACTTCCTGATCCACGACCAAGGCCACGTCCTGGGTAGCCAGCGGCTGGGTGGACAGCGCCTGGGCCACGACCACGGCGGGTGCCGCAGCCATCAGGGCCTCGGCGTCCAGCTCCATGGCGCAGGTGCGGGCCGGCAAATCGGCGTCCTTGAGCAACTGCGGGTGCAGTTCACCGGCGTAACCGATCACGGTGCCGTTCACGCTCAGTGCCGCCACGCGGCCCGGGTGGAAGGCCTGGTGGCTGCCCTGGGCAACCTGCAGCGGGGCGCCGAGCACATCGGCCACGGTGCGTGCCGCGTCGATCGCGTCGGCCCAGTCCCAGGCGCGCGGGGTGAAGTCCACCCCGGCAGCAGCTTCATGTCCGGTGAACACGGCGGCCACATGCCATGGCTGGTGCGGTACCCCGTCGAAGAGGTTCGCGAGCACGTCCTCGCTGGGCTTAGCACCCAGCGGAGGCAGTACCGACGAACCCATCTGTTCCTTGGGCAGGAACACCAGGCCACCCTCGTAGAGGGCCAGGTCGCGGAAGCCGCGGCCGTTATTGCGACGTGCGGTTTCCAGCAGCTGCGGCAACAGGCTGGTGCGCAGGAAGCCGAACTCCTTGGAGATCGGGTTGGCCAGCGCCACCGAGGGCACCTCGGTGCCCGCGTTCGCGGTACCGAAAGTGTTGTTCTGCGCGGTGGACACGAAGGGGTAGCACAGCACCTCGGTCAAACCGGCGTCGGCCAGGGCCTGCAGCACGCGGCGGCGTTGCGACTGGCTTCGGGTCAGCCCGCGGCCGGGAGGGGCCACCGGCAGGGTTGCCGGAATCTGGTCGTAACCCACGATACGAGCGACCTCTTCGACAAGGTCTTCCTTAATCGCCAGGTCCGGACGCCAGCTTGGCACCTGCACGGCGAAGCCCTCGGCGGTGCGCGTCACGCTGGCACCGATACCGGTCAGCGCCTCGGTGATCTGCGCGTCGCTGTAGTCCACGCCAATCAGGTGCTGGGCGAAGCCCTCGGGCAGCAGTACCTGTGCCGCTGGGGCCACATCCTGCACATCGGTGATGTTGCGGGTTTCGGTGCCACCGGCCAGCTCGACGAGCAGGTCGACGGCGCGCTGTGCGGCGACGGCGGCCACCTGCGGGTCGACGCCACGTTCGAAACGCTTCGACGCTTCGGAAGGCAGCTTGTGGCGACGGCGCGAGCGGGCGATGGACACCGCATCGAAATGTGCCGCTTCGATCAGCACGCGGGTAGTGGTGTCCGAAACCTCGGTGGAGGCCCCGCCCATCACACCGGCGATACCGATAGGCCCGGAGTCATCGGTAATCAGCAGGTCCTCGAGAGACAGCTCGCGTTCCTTCTCGTCGAGGGTGACCAGCTTCTCCCCCGCCGTCGCGCGGCGCACGGTGATGCCGCCGTTGAGCTTATCGGCATCGTAGAAGTGCAGCGGCTGGCCGAGTTCAAGCATCACGTAGTTCGAGATGTCCACCGGCAACGAAATCGAGCGCATGCCGGCCAGCTGCAGCCGCGAAGCCATCCAGCGCGGAGTCGGCGCGGTGGCGTCGATGCCGGTCACCTCGCGGGTGACAAAACGGTCGCAACCGGGCACGCCATAGATCGGCGCCTCGTCGGCCAGGGTAATGTCCAAGCCCGGGGCCTGCGCCTCGGCGACGGTGACCTTCGAGGCCGGATCGACGAACTCGGTGCCGGTGGCCAGCGCGTATTCGCGAGCCACCCCACGGATCGAGAAGCAGTAGCCGCGATCCGGGGTGACGTTGATTTCCGCGGCCTGGTCGTTCAGTCCGAACAGTTCCATCACGTCGGTGCCCAGTTCCGGGTCGAGGCCCAGCGTGGAGAGCACCATGATGCCGTCGTGGTCCTCGCCAATACCCAGCTCACGGCTCGAGGCGATCATGCCGGCCGATACGTGACCATAGGTTTTGCGGGGGCTGATCTTGAAGTTACCGGGCAGCACCGCGCCGGGCAGGGTCACCACGACCTTTTCGCCCTCGACGAAGTTGTGCGCACCGCACACGATCCCCTGTACACCGCTGGGGTCGATCCCCTTGCCGGTCAGGGTTTGCTCGGCACCCTCGGGCACCACGCGCACCTGGCACCAGTTAATGGTTTTGCCGTTGGAGGCTTCCTCCTTGACGAGCGAGAGCACCTGACCGACGACGATCGGGCCGGAGAGCTCGTCGGAGGGACGGTGCACGTCCTCTTCTTCGAGGCCGACCTTGACCAGGTCGGCCATGACGTCTTCGGCCGTGGCATCGGCCGGTACCTGCGCGTACTCGCGCAGCCAAGACAGTGGAATACGCATTGCTTAGATCTCCATCCCGAAGTGCTGGCTGAAACGGATGTCGCCCTCGATCATGTCGTGCATGTCCGGGACATCGTTACGGAACATGAGCGTGCGCTCAATGCCCATGCCGAAGGCAAAGCCGGAGTAAACCTCCGGGTCGATGCCCGCGGCGCGCAGCACATTCGGGTTGACCATGCCACAGCCACCCCATTCGATCCAGCGTGCCCCGCCCTTGAAGGTCGGGTGCCACAAATCCAGCTCCGCGCTGGGTTCGGTGAACGGGAAGTAGGCCGGACGCAGACGAATTTTCGCTTCCTCGCCGAACATCTGCCGGGCGAAGTGCTCCAGCGTACCGCGCAGGTCGGCCATGGTCAGGTTCTTGTCCACGGCCAGGCCCTCGAACTGATGGAAGACCGGGGTATGGGTGGCGTCCAGTTCATCGGTGCGGAAGGTGCGTCCCGGGCAGAGCACATAGACGGGCACCTCGCGCTCGAGCATCGAACGGACCTGTACCGGGGAGGTGTGCGTGCGCAGCACCAGGTGCGCGTCGGCAGGCTCGATGAAGAAGGTGTCCTGCATTTCGCGGGCCGGGTGATCCGGCTTGAAGTTCAACGCGTCGAAGTTGAACCACTCGGATTCCACCTCGGGCCCCTCGGCAATTTCCCACCCCATGCCGACGAAGATGTCCGAGACGCGGTCCTGCAGCACCGACAGCGGGTGTCGGGCACCGGCACGACGACGGCGTGGTGCAGCGGTGACGTCGACGGTCTCCTCGACGAGGATGCGGGCGGCCTCTTCCTCTTCCAGCACGACGGTGCGGGCGGCAAGAGCCTTGTTGACCCGGCCGCGGGCGGCACCCACGAGCTTGCCGGCCACGGCCTTCTCGGACTTGTCCAGCGAGCCGATCTGGCGGTTGGCCAACGAGAGTGGGGACTTCTCGCCGGTGTGCGCCAGCCGGGCCTCCTTCAGCTGGGCTAGGTCGGAGGCGCTTTCGATGGCCGCTAGGGCTGCCTCGACGGCGGCGGTTACGGCCGCTTCATCGGTGGGATGGGGCACGGGAGGCTGCAACGTGTGTTCCTCCTGGATTGTCTGATCAGACATGGGATCGATCGATCCTTCTCTTCTCTCGCGGGATTCTTAAGTCCCATTCTATTAGCTAAGGCCCGCCATCGTTTGAACGATGACGGGCCCCAAAGCTGTGCTGATGTGCTCACGGCTGCCGCAGCAGCTTAGTGCGTGTGCTCCTTGACACCTTTGGGCGCGAAGGCCAGGGCAAAGATAAAGGTCAGAACCAGCAGGGCCCCGCCAAAGACCACCGAGTAAAACAGCGCGTGTGAGGCGGTGCCGGTGACCTGATACTCGGCCGTGGGCTGCAGCAGGTCGAAGGTCACGGTGTTATGTTCCTGCACACCGGTGGCGGAGTGGCTCACCACGTGCCCGGAGTAGGTAACCGACAGGTGACCGGAGCTGAGCACGCCGCCACCAAGAGCGTCGGCAATACCCGGCATCGAGAACTTGATGTCCTCGCCCTCACTGACCAACTGGGCATCGACGCCGAGCAGGTTCGACAGGGCGTCCTGCAACTGCACCAGGTTCAGCGTGCCGATGGTGCTGAATTCCAGACCAACCTCATCTGCGGTGTCGACCTTGGCGATGCTCCACTCATCGTCTTCGACGGTGAGGATCTGCGAGAGCGGCACGCCGCTGGGGGTCGTGAGCTCGTCGAAGCTGGCCCCGTCGACCAACGACTTGTCGGCGGTCACCTTGACCTGTGCGCTGGCCGAGTCTGCATTCTTGATGTTGATCTGCGCATCTACATTTGCGCAGCCGACCATCGATAGCGCTGCAACCACGGCAAGCATAATGGTGCCGAGAATTTTCTTCACGGAGTAGTCTCCCAAACAACGTTCTTATGAGGCGGCCGAAGCCATTGCGAGGTGCCCTGCCCGCGGGCACCGTTATATCTTACGCGCTGGTAACTCGCCTTTCACCTCACATTTCGGTGAGCGAGATTATCCTGCACGGGGTATTTAGTCAGGTAGACGGCGTGCGACGCGTTCCAGGAGGGCTGCCACAATCGGCGCATCGGCTGGGATCCACGGTACCTGCTCTGCCAGATCCGCGTCGAGCGGCAACCAGCGCAGCTCATCGTGTCCTTCGATAGGTTCCGGAACCCCGTCGTTGACTACGGCAAACCACACGCGCATCGCGGCGGTTTCATGCAGTGGCCAGCCCATGGCGGTGGGTCCGACCAGCTCCTCGCCAAGGGTTACGTCCACGCCCAGTTCTTCACGCACTTCACGGTGCACCGCTTGGACAAGCTCCTCCCCCGGCTCAACTTTTCCGCCGGGAAATTCCCACTGTCCGGCCAGATGCTCCGGGTAGGTGCGGCGTGCGGCCAAAAGGCGGGTCGGAGCGGTCAGCGAATCAAGTATGGCGACAGCAACGATCTGTTTCACGCTCCAGCTCCCATCCGGTTCTGGGCGCGAGCCGAAGCGTAGAGGCACACCGTGGCCGCGGTGCCCACGTTTAGCGATTCGGCGGCACCATAGAGCGGAACGGCGACACCATAGTCACTGGCGTGCTTTTCCTCATCGCTTAGCCCCTGCCCCTCATTGCCAAAGAGCCACGCGCTGGGCTGTTCAAGAGCCGGTTCGTCCTGCGTTGCACCGGCGCCGGAGTCATGCCTTCGCAGCACGCTGGCATCCTGTAGTGCATCCAGGTCATGGGCTCCGTAGCCGTCGGCGGCCAGCAGTTGCACCCCGTTCGCACGAGCCAACTGGGCAAGCTCGGCAAAGTCCACCGCGCTGAGCACCGGCAAATGGAACAGCGAGCCGACGGTGGATCGCACCGCCTTGGGGTTGTAAATATCGACGCTTCCCTTGGAGAGCACCACAGCGTCGGCCCCAGCGGCGTCGGCCGCCCGAAGAATCGTTCCGGCGTTGCCAGGGTCCTGCACTTGGCAGAGAACGGCGATGAGCTTTGGCTGCTGCGCAAAGATCTCCTCGAGCGTGGGCTCGGTGATTCTGGCAACCGCGATGATGCCCTGCGGGGTCATGGTGTCGGCCATGGCCAGCAGAACTTGCCCGGTGACCGTACGGGTGAATACCCGTGTACCGGAAAGCATCTCTACGAACTCGGGGTTGGCCTCGAGGAATCCTTCGGCCGCATAGACCTGAGTGACCAATGAAGGATTGTGCTGGGAAGCCTTGAGGGCTTCGCGCACCGCCTGCGGACCCTCGACCAGAAAGTTGCCGGTGCTCTTGCGTCCCTGCCGGCTGGCGAGTCGTGCGACGGTCTTGACCCGGTCGGCTTTGGGGTTGCTCAGGAGCTCATCGGCGTAGCTGGTCATGATTCGAGGATACTAGCTGACATGCAAACAGGCGGTGTTCACGCGTTCGTGAACACCGCCTGTTAGCTGTGATCTGTCCTATACGGTCAGATCTACTTCATCTTCTGGCGAGCTTCGCCACCGGCAGGCTCGAAGCCTGCGGCCTTGGCGGACTCAACCGAGTTGAACCAGTACTCAGCAACAGTCTGCTCGTACCAGGTCGAGCCCGGTACGTGGTACTTGTTGGAGCCGGCGTTGCCCTTGATGATGAACCCTTCCGGGACATCGGCGCCGTCAACAGCCTTGTATGCACCGACGGCCTCGGCCTTTTCAGCCGGGGTCGACTCAGCAGCGACAGTAGCCTTGGCTTCAACCTTCTTGGTTGCTGCCTTTGGTGCGGCGGCTACTGCCTCAGGCGCTTTTGGGGCGTTGACATCAGCCGGCAAGGCACCCTTTGCAACCTGGACCAGCGCGGCGAAAGCGTTGGCGTCCGAGACGGCCAGTTCGGCCAGCATACGACGGTCAACCTCGACCTCAGCGGCCTTCAGGCCCTGGATCAGGCGGTTGTAGGTCATGCCGTTGGCGCGGGATGCAGCGTTGATGCGCTGGATCCACAGGCGGCGGAAGTCACCCTTGCGCTTGCGGCGGTCGTTGTAGCTGTATACGAACGAGTGGAGCAGCTGCTCCTTGGCCTTACGGTACAGGCGCGAGCGCTGACCGCGGTAACCCTTTGCGCGTTCCATTACGACGCGACGCTTCTTGTGGGCGTTGACTGCCCGCTTCACACGTGCCACGTGTGTACTCCTTCAAGTCGGTTTCCTTCGCCCGGTGGGGTGAAGGGAAAACTATGGTTGTTGGGGTTATGCTTCCCCGAATTGCAAAAGGGAGGCTTAGAGACCCAGCATCCGCTTGATGGTCTTCACATCGGCCTTGGCCACGATCTGGTCGGAAGCCAGGCGACGGGTCAGACGCGAGGACTTGTGCTCCAGGTAGTGGCGGCGGTTAGCCTGCTGGCGCTTGAGCTTGCCGCTACCGGTCAGCTTGAAGCGCTTCTTGGCGCCACTGTGAGTCTTGAACTTCGGCATAGCTGCCGTTCTCCTTACGTGCTCTCGGCGGTCGGTAAACCACCGAGGGATCATCCGAAGCGGCCCTCCCATGGGAGAGGATCGCTGTTGTTCTCTTATAGTTAGATCTTCGCGAAGAAGATCTCCCACCGTTGGACGGTGACAGGCTGCTGTGAACCCAACAGGCGTGGCTAGGCGTCGCCCTCGGCTGCTTCGCGGGCCTGCTCCAGCTTGGCTCGAGCCTCATCGTCCATGGCGGAAGCAACGGACTGACCTTCGGTCTCCTGCGGCGCTTCGGTGTTCACCTTGCTAGCACCGCGGCGGCTACGGCCACCGGACTTCGCCTGCTGCTCGCGACGAGCCTCAGCCTTATTCTTCAATGGGCCAACCACCATGACCATGTTGCGGCCATCGATACGCGGAGCGGACTCCACTGCACCGACTTCGGCGACATCGTCAGCAAACTTCTCGAGCAGGCGAATGCCCATCTCCGGACGCTGCTGTTCACGCCCACGGAACTGGATCATGGCCTTGACCTTGTCACCAGCGGCCAGGAAGCGTAGCGCGTGGCCAACCTTGGTCTCGTAGTCGTGGGTGTCGATCTTCAAACGGAAGCGAACTTCCTTCAGCACCGTATTGGTCTGGTTCTTACGAGCTTCACGAGCCTTGACCGCGGCTTCGTACTTGTACTTGCCGAAGTCCATCAGTTTGCACACCGGAGGCTTGGCGTTAGGCGCCACCTCGACCAAGTCCAGATCGGACTCATGAGCCAGTCGCAATGCGTCCTCGATGCGGACGATGCCGACCTGCTCACCGTTAGGGCCAACGAGACGTACCTCTGGTACGCGAATGCGCTCGTTAATGCGTGGATCGCTGATGTGTTACTCCTGATGTTCGAAAGTCCGTGTCCCGCAAATAAAGAAGGCCTCCATCTGCGAGTTCGCAGGTGAAGGCCATAACGACATCGGCGTGAGAACCCAAAGGATCTCTTAAGGGATGCATTGACATCCTGCCGAAAAACCCGGAAGCCTGAAGTCGGCGACAGCGGGTGGGAGATGGCCTCCACTTGCTGGGCTCAACGCTGGTCCGTTGATCACATCCGGAGGATTCCGGACACTCTCAAGTACCTGCATCGAGTCGGTCTGTGACAAGCTTAGCAGTATGAGTACCGAAGACACCAACTCGCACGAGCACAACGTGGCCCAGGAGGTTCGCGACATCGCCGAGGTCGCGGCCGTTGAAATCATTACCACCGCCGCCGTGCACCTGATGAGCGCCGCCGCAGTTAAATGCGGTCTCGCCGAGGGCGACGACGCCAATGAGCTCAAGGATCTCGACGAGGCCCGTAAGCTCATCACTGCACTAGCAGGCCTAGTCACCGCCGGTGCACCGGAGATCGGTTCACAGCACGCCGCTCCACTGCGCGACGGTTTGCGCAGCCTCCAGCTAGCTTTCCGCGAAGCGTCCATCATTCCGGACGAGCCGGGGAAGGGTCCGGGCGAAAAGTTCACCGGCCCGGTGAACTAAGCGGCATTTAGGTACAAATTTAAGAGATTAAAGTCATGGGGTCCGGATGCGTCTACGCATGCGGGCCCTTTGTTCTTGCGGACATCAGATCGGGCTGTCGACGAGCTCGTCGTCTGATACGCAGACCTTAGCCAGATACAGCCAGACGAATCCGCCGCACACTACGGCGATTGCAGGAATGAGTCCTGCGATTCCTCCCAATGTTCGGGTGTAGAACACTAGGGCTGTATAGATCAGGATGCCGCCCCAGTACAGGCTGCTCCCACGGGCTCTAAAGTTCCAATGCTCTCGGCGATACACCCAAATACCCGTCGCGGCCCCTAGCAGGCCAACGACCGCTATGGCCCACCAGATCAGGGGCACGCCCAGTTCACCAACCACCAGCAAGAAGCCCGCATAGATCACCGCAAGGAGAGCGAATCTCCACCCACGGACTGGATCGATCAACATGCGGATATCACTTCCATCGGTTCGCCTACTAGTCGTCTATCGGCGCCGTCGTCGTCATGATCGCCGATCACGTCGAACCTATCAGCCGGTGACCGGCCGCGCCATTGTACTTAAGTAGGAGGGCTGGGCCGCCAAAGCGACCCAGCCGGTAAGTTATGGCGCCATAAGCAACCTAGTGGACTTGATTCAACGCCGAACGTCGACGCCCCCGAATGCGCCGCCTAATCTGCTGTGCGACAAGGGCCACGAGCACGACGAACACCGCGAGAATGCCGATGCCAGCGAAGGCCGGTCCGGACCCGTAGCCATCGACCATGGCACCGGTCAGCGGCGAACCCAAGGCGGTGCCGGTGGTCATCGCCGTGCCGTACCAACCCATCGCCTCACCGCGTCGCTTTTCGGCCACAAGGTCGGTAAGCCACTCGGAGGCTGCCGAAAGGGTCGGTGCACAGAGCAAGCCGGGGGCAATCGACAGCAGCGCCAGTGACCAGGTATCGGTGGCGAAGTACATCGGGATGGTCAGCACGCCCATGGCCAAAAGGAGGAACAGTGGGGAGATCTGCCGTTCAATCATGCCGTAGAACAACCCACCGACCAGCGAGGCAGCACACCAGAAGAAGAAGACGATCCCGAGATCTGCGGGAACACCGCGGTGTTCCAGATCGGCCACGATCCCCACTTCGGTTCCGGTCAGCAACGCCCCGGCCCCGCCGGCGGCAATAAAGACGGCCAGCACGGTGGCACTCATCCAGCTAAAGCGGCTCTTAAAGGCCCGTCCGCGCGCCTTGATCCGTGCCTTGGTGGACTTCGCACCGGCGAAAATCAGTTCGCCTTCCACTTCGTGCACACCGGCCGGAGCCGAGGCTAGCAGGCTCGCCTCGGCGCCGAGGCATTCCTCGTGGGCACTGGCCGTAGTTTCACCTTCTGTGCTCTCGCTCCGGGTGGGCGGGTTGAGCCACATGAGACCGAGCCCGGCCAGCGAGGTGCTGATGCCGATCACGCTCAGGCCGATGGTCGTACTGATCTGGGTGGCGATCAGTCCGGCGGATGCTGGTCCGACGATGAATACCAGTTCGGTAGCCATCGCATCTAGGGCAAAAGCCGAACGGCGCGTTTCACCGGTGGTCATAATGCCCAAGGCGGTACGGACCACAGAGAAAACCGGCAGCGCGAACAGGCCGCCGATGAAGGCTAGGAGATAAACGAAGGGCAGCGACACATGTGGCACGGTGCACCACACTGCGGTTTCGACAATGACCGAGGGCAAGAGGGCTCTGCGTAAGCCCCAGGTATCTACCCGGCTACCACGCCACGGAGCACCGATCGCAATACCGATGGTCATCAGCGCGGTGGCGAGACCTGCGGTCGTCCAGTCTTGATCGAGGTTGAGCACCAGATGCAGCAACAGCAGCATGCTGAGCGCGGAATGAGGTAGGCGAGCGACCATTCCGATAACTAGTAGGGTCGCGATCTTAGGCTGGCTTAGGATCTGCCAGTACCGTTTCATGCCCACACTATCTTTGTCCTTTCTTAGTGTGCCGTGCTCATCAAACTCAGTTCCATCGAGTCCACTGCTTCGGCGAAGTGAACATCTTGAGCAAGTTCCGTATGGATCTGGCGGGCCGTAGCTTCGGCCAGTTCCTTCGGTGTTCCATGTCGGAAAACCAGTTGTACGTTCAGTTCGGGGCCAACTCCCCCGCCGCCGACAACCGCGCCATCACGGTCGCGGCTGGCTACACCTCGGCCTGGGCCCAGGCGTACCGAATCAATCGTCTGATGCTCGGCAACCACCTGGCCGATGACCTCCGCCAGAGATTCGTCGCGATAACTTGGCACCCAGGGCACCTGTTTCGCCAGCGTCCACACACCCGGACGGCGCAGCACGAACGTGAATTCACTACCGGGGTTCATCACCAAGAGCTGAGCTTCCTCGCTGACCGCGGAGAGCGCCGCCCGAGGTGCGTAGACTGCGACCGGACGCGCCTGCGGGTGCCATGCCTGCAGGTCGTCCACCGTGGTAAAGATCGGCAGTGCCATACGTCCGTCGGGCGCCTTGATTTTCACCAGCGCCATATCGGCTTCCTTATCGGACGCGAATCCGTGTTCGGTCATCGCTTCCTCGCCGAGCTGAGCCACCACGGCAACAAAGACGCGCGCGTTGGCCAGCGCCGCATGCACGCCCGCTTCATCACCGGTTCCGGCACGAAGCGCCTGTATTGCGGCCACCACGTCCGGGTTCGCGAGTCCGTCATCCTGATCGAAATTGTGCAGCGGGTTTCCCTCGCCGCTGAGGTCTCGACCTTCCCAGCTTTGTCCCGCAGAATCGCTCGGTTCACCGGCTCTGGCCAGGGCCGCCGCGATATGTCCGGGCAGGTGTCGCTGCGGGGTTTGCTCTGGGTTGTGACTGCTCATGGCTCCATGCTATCGGTCGGGGCAAGCGGCGAGGTTGTCCTTGCGGCTGAACTCATAGTGCGCTGCGCCACGCACGGTCCTAAGAACGGCTCAGGCCGACAGCGCACCTGTCATGCGCTGTCGGCCTGAGCCGAAATGCTGGGGAATTCCCCTCTGAAGCTAGGCTCGTCCGGCGACGTCGAGCGCCTCGGGCAAGGTGAACTGCCCCGAATAGAGGGCCTTACCCATAATCGCGCCTTCAACTCCGGCAGGAACGAGTTCGCGTAGCACGCGCAGATCTTCCAGCGAGGAAATACCGCCGGAGGCGACGATGGGCTTATCGGTCTTGGCGCAGAGTTCACGCAACAGCTCGACGTTCGGTCCGCGCAGGGTGCCGTCCTTGGTCACGTCGGTGACTACGTACCGCGCGCATCCGGCATCCTCCAAACGCGCCAGCACCTCCCAGAGGTCTCCGCCTTCTTTGGTCCAGCCACGTCCGGCCAAGGTCGTGCCGCGCACGTCCATCCCCACGGCGATCTTGTCACCGAAGCGCTCGATGGCGCGGGCGGTCCATTCCGGGTTTTCCAACGCTGCGGTACCCAGATTGACGCGGGTAGCCCCAAAATCCAGGGCGCGCTCCAGCGAGGCATCGTCGCGGATGCCGCCGGATAGTTCGACGTTGATCTTCAGCTCTTCGGCAATACGCTGCACGATCTGGGTGTTATGCCCTCGGTCGAAAGCGGCATCCAAGTCCACCAGATGCAGCCACTGTGCCCCGTCGTTCTGCCAAGCTAATGCGGCCTCGAGTGGGTCGCCGTAGCCGGTTTCGGAGCCGGCTTCACCCTGCACCAGACGCACCGCCTGTCCCCCGGCGATGTCTACGGCGGGCAACAGCTCAAGAATGGGTAGCTCGCTCATTGCTTGTCTTCTCCTTGAAGTTCTTAGTACGTCAGGGCCCAGGCGGCGACAACTGCGGTCACGGCCAGCACCCAAAGGGCAATCTGCCAAGAAATATGTGCGCTCTGCTTACGTAGCGATAGCGCTCCACCGCCGAGGAATCCGGCGAGTCCGAGAAGTACTACGGACCACATATTAGAGGCTCGCCAACCAGTTGCGCAGTAGCTTCTGGCCGGCCTCTCCGGACTTCTCCGGGTGAAACTGCACAGCCGAGAGCGGGCCGTTTTCTACCGCGGCCACGAAATCGCTCCCGTGGTTTGACCAGGTCACCTTCGGCGGAGTCATCGCCGGCTGCGTTACGTCAAACGCCCAGTCCAGCACCGCATAGGAGTGAACGAAATAGAAACGCTCGTTTTCGATGCCCTTGAAAAGGTTGCTCCCTTCGGCAGCCTTCACGGTGTTCCAGCCCATGTGCGGGATGACATCGGCCTTCAGACGCTCGACCACGCCAGGCCATTCACCGAGGCCCTCGGTTTTCACCCCATGCTCGACGCCCCGTTCGAAGAACACCTGGTGTCCCACGCAGATGCCAAGTACCGGCTTACCGCCGGCAATGCGCCGACCGATCCAACGCAATGACCCGCTGGCCTTCAGTGCGTCCATCACGGCGGCAAAGGCTCCCACCCCGGGCACCACCACACCGTCGGCGTCCTGAATCGCCTTCGGGTCAGCGGTTAGTTCGACGTCGGCCCCGGCGGCCTCCAATGCACGGACCGCGGAGCGAACGTTGCCAGAACCGTACTCGAGTACGACGACCTTCTTTGCAGTCATGCTTACAGTGCACCCTTCGTCGACGGGATTTGGTCACCCATGCGGGCATCGGGTTCAGTTGCCTCGCGTAGCGCCCGGGCAAAGGCCTTGAACTGTGCCTCGACAATATGGTGCGGGTCGCGACCTGAAAGTACCTCGATATGCGCGCAAATCTGGGCGTGGAAGGTAATCGCTTCAAAGGCATGGCGCGTCATGGAACCAGTGAAGTGCCCGCCGATGAGGTGGTACTCCTGACCGGCCGGCTCGCCCCCGTGGACGAGGTAAGGGCGCCCGGAGACATCTACAACGGCACGTGCCAGCGCCTCGTCCAAGGGCGCATAGGCGGTACCGAAGCGACGGATACCGGCCTTGTTGCCTAAGGCCACGCGCAAAACTTCGCCGATGGTGATCGCAACGTCCTCGACGGTGTGGTGCACGTCGATATGCGTGTCCCCGGTCGCGCGGACTGTCAGGTCGATCAGCGAGTGCTTGGACAGCGCGGTGAGCATATGGTCATAGAACGGAACGCTGGTGGAGATCTCGCTGGTGCCGGTCCCATCGAGGTCCAGTTCCACAAACACGGAGGATTCACTAGTCACGCGTTCCATGCGTGCCCGACGTGCGCCAATCAGTTCGGCAGTCATTATTTCCTTTGCGGTAGTTCGTTCTCGCTAGTTCGCTGCGTCCAACAGCTCGGCCAGTCGGTCGAGGAAGGCCGTCGTCTCGGCTTCGGTACCGGCCGTCACGCGCAAAGTTCCGGGGATCCCGTTGTTTCGCACGATAATGCCTGCTTCCAGAAGTCCCTGCCAGATGGCCTCTGGATCGTCGAGCCCGCCGAAAAACACAAAATTCGAGTCGCTCACCGATGGCTTGAGCCCAAGTTCTTTGAGTCGTTCCACGATCCGGTCGCGCTGGACCTTGATGGCTTCGACTTCCGCCAAAAGTAGATCCACGTTCTTCAGCGCAGCAATGGCAGTAGCTTGGGTGACCGCGGAAAGGTGGTACGGCAGACGTACCAGACGGATGGCATCGGTAACCTCGGGCGCGGCCGCAAGATAGCCCAGTCGAGCACCGGCAAGGGCGAAAGCCTTCGACATGGTACGCGTTACGATCAGCCGTTGGCGATCGGCAAGCAGGGTCAGCGCCGAACGAGTACCAGCCAAGGAGAACTCGGCATAGGCTTCGTCGACGACGACCATGGCGTTGGTTTCGGAGCACGCCTCATATACAGCCTCGATGACATCTAGCCCCAACGCCGTACCAGTTGGATTATTCGGCGAGCAAAGGATGACAATATTGGGTCGGTGCTCGCGCACCTGGGCTGCTGCCGATGCGGCGGTCAGTTCGAAATCTTCATCACGGGTCCCGGCGATGAAAGTGGTGTCGGTGCCACTAGCAAGCAGCGGATACATCGAATAGGTCGGAACGAAGCTCATTACGCTACGTCCTGGACCACCGAATGCTTGCAGAATCTGCTGAAGGATCTCGTTGGACCCATTGGCCGCCCAGATATTGTCGGCGGCTAACTCGTGACCCAGATAGTCGGCGAGACGTTCGCGGAGTTCGGTAAATTCCCGGTCTGGATATCGGTTCAGTGTGGTTGCCGCAGCCACTACCTCATCGCTAATGGCCCGAACTACTGCATCGGGCAATGGATGGGTGTTCTCGTTGACGTTCAGCTGAATGGGCACGTCGATCTGTGGCGCGCCATAGGGAGAAAGCCCTCGGAGATTCTCGCGTAAGGGCAGCTGACTCAAAAGTTCACTGCGGTCATTCACGGTTTAATTCTAGTCGCGTAGTGACCTCCCGCTTCAATCGAGGTCGCTACTAGGTAATAAACCGCACTTCAACAGGCTAGTCGAGAACGGGGATCTGCAGGGTGTCGCCCGCCTGAATCTCGCCGTACTCGATGGAGTTGATCTCGCTGATGTACTGCATGGCGGAGTAAATATCGTGTTCTCCGGCGTGTTCACGAGCCAGACCCCATAGCGTGTCTCCAGGAATCACGGTCACTTCAACGAACTCTTGCCCTTGCGGCGCGGCGGAACTGGCCTGTGCGGAATTGAAGAACATGGCCACGAAGAATGCCGCGGCGACGGTCAGCGCAAATACGGGGATTCCTACCAGCACGGCCCAACCGCGACGATTGATCTTGATCTTCAAGGGAGCGGCCTTGGTGGTGGCGTCCAACGCAAGAGTACCCATGATGTTTTCTCCTCATGTGTGGCTACGAGTGATCCGAGTTCGAATTCGAACAACTAGTTCGAACATGTATTCGGAAGTAGTACATCTGTTCTAACACCGCTCGATCGACGTTGTCCAGACACCTTCGAACAAATCTTTGAAAGAGGAGTCATCTTCTACTAAGATTTCGAAGTAATCGAGCAATGGAAACATCACAGCATTCGGCCCCGACAGTTTGTCTTTCACCGGCGGGATCAGAAGGCTTAGGGAAGGCAGAAACTCATGTCAGCATCGCAACGCACTCCGCGATCCAACGCTCGATCCCTGACTATTCGTCAGAAGAAGATTCTCGAAACAATTCAGCGCGCTATCGGGAAGAATGGCTACCCGCCATCAATGCGTGAGATTGGCGACTCGGTCGGACTGGCAAGCCTCTCAAGCGTGACGCATCAGCTGGGGCAGTTGGAAAAGTTGGGCTACATCAGACGTGATCCGCGTCGTCCGCGAGCCATGGAGATCCTCCTTCCATTGCAGCTAAGCGAAGATGGATCGGCACCTGCACCGGCAGCCGAGGAACCCAGCCCGGCAGAAGAGTCCAAGGTCATCGAGCTCAGTACCTCGGCTGATACCACTATGGTTCCGCTAGTAGGGCGTATCGCCGCCGGTGGCCCGATCCTGGCCGAGCAGACCGTAGAAGACGTCTTCTCGCTCCCTCGGCAGTTGGTCGGTCATGGCGAACTCTTTATGTTGCGAGTCTCGGGCGATTCAATGGTTGATGCTGCCATCTGCGATGGCGACTGGGTTGTCGTGCGTCGGCAGCAGACCGCCGAAAACGGTGACATTGTGGCGGCGTTGCTCGACGAGGAAGCAACGGTCAAAACCTTCCGGCAGCGCGATGGGCATACGTGGCTGTTGCCGCAGAATTCCCGTTACGAGCCAATTCTGGGCGACAGTGCCGCCATTATGGGCCGCGTTGTTTCGGTGATGCGCTCGCTCTAGGCGTTCGGTATCGAGGTCGCCGGGCTCAACCGGCACGCGGCGTTGAAAATCATCCAGCGCTGCACGACCGCAGATAGTTCAATCTCCTGCCGTTCCACCAGCGTTTGCGCGGTGCTGCGCACCATCTGCGCCGCCTTATCGCGCACCTCGGAGGGAAGTCGCCGGTCACCTGCGGACAGTGCCAAGTAGCGGCACAGGATGCCGGTAAATAGTGCACCGTCGCCGGCCGCCGAGATCGGCAAGGAGCCGTGCTCGTCAGCCAATTCACGACGAATCGCGTGAATCAAGTCGGCCGCACGCGTCAGATCCTCGGGCATACCCAAGGCACACAGCGTGGCCAGAGTTGTGCCCTGGTTGTAGGTGTAAATAGCCGGTTCGAGATCTACGGCGTCATCCTTCAGACGCAGACCATCGAAGTAGAGGCCGCGAGCCGTGTCGAACAGATGCTCATTGAGCCACTGCATCAGCGCGCGGGCCGCCGTATAGCGTCCGGTACGAACAAACAAAAGCGCGGCCGGGCCGTTGGCCGGCGTATTTTTGAAGTCTCTTGAGCGATTCCAGTAAATTCCGCCACCCAAACGGTCATCTCCGGCCGCTGCTAGAACCCGACCCAGCTGATGGACCGCCAGGGAAGCCAACGGGGCCCGTTGCCCCGGAAGAGCTGCGGTGAGGCGTTCCAGACGACGCGCCGCCAACGCAAGCCACGCCATGTCGTCGTAGAAGGCATTCGGGAATTTGCCGAGATTACGCAAGAAGATTCCGCGTAGCAACGCCTTAGCCCGCCGGATTTCCTGCATCGCCCGGAGCCGCTCCCCTGATGCAAGCCACAGCTCGGCATCGTCAACGATCGCATCCAAATAGTGCGCCTGCCACCAGTAGTTCCAGGGCCCTAAGTCGCGAATGTGCCGGGTATCGTCTTGCCTATCGTGGCTTCGTCCAATGAATGTACCGGGTAGTCCGGCGAGGTGACGTCCAAAGCGCGCGTGTGTATCGCGGGCCGCGCCGGCGGCAAGTGATCGAAAGGACTCCACTGGAACCTCACCGTTTCTCTAGGGCTTGAGGCGCTTCAGCACACCGAGGATCGTCTTCTTATCGACGGTAGGCCACATCGGCGGTAACGAGCCCTTCAGGAAGGTTCCGTAGCGTGCGGTGGCCATACGGGAGTCGAGCACTGCCACAACACCCTTGTCGTTAACCGAACGGATCAAACGTCCGGCACCCTGTGCGAGACGAATGGCCGCGTGGGTGGCCGAGACTTGCATGAACCCATTCCCGCCATGCCGGGCAATATCCTCGGTACGCGCCTTGGAGATGGGGTCGTCGGGGCGTGGGAAAGGAATCTTGTCGATAATCACCAGTCGACAGGAGTCGCCCGGGACGTCGACGCCCTGCCAGAGAGTCATCGTGCCGAACAGGCAACTATCTCGGTCGGCGGCAAATTGCTCCACGAGCGACTTCATGCTGCCTTCACCCTGGCAGAGGATCTCAGTGTCCAAACGAGGGCGTAGGATCTCGGCTGCTTCCTCGGCGGACCGTTTAGAAGTAAAGAGCACCAATGCCCCACCGCCCGAGGCGGCGATGAGGTCCTCGATCTCGTCGAGGGTTTCGGCCGAGAGCTGGCGACCAGGCTTGGGCAGGTGTTTCGCCACGTAGAGAATGCCCTGTTTGGGATAATCGAAAGGACTGCCGACGTCCACGCCCTCCCAGCTCGGGGCACCGGCACCCATCAACCCCAATGATCCGGCAACGGAATCGAACTGCGCACCAATGGCTAGGGTGGCGCTCGTCAAAACCACGGTGCGTCCGTCGAACAACCCTTCACGGAGCTTGCCAGCCACCGACAACGGCGCGACATTGAGGGTGGCCGGGGTGCCCGGGTCAGATTCTACGTAGCCGCGACCATCCACGAACTCACGGGGACGGGTCGTATAGAGCACTTCGCGTCGCTCTTCGGTCTCCAACATGCGAATCGCATCATCCATAATGGCCTGCAGCTGGGAACGAGCCGTCTGTCGCCCGCCGTCGGCCGGGGCGTTAGCCTCGGGTTTAGTCAAGGCGAGAACCAAGCGGGACTGCTCGACGATGTCGTTCAGCGCGATGCCCATCTCCTCCGGCAATCCCTTATCCATCAGGCCGGTGGGGATGCCAGTCAACGACTTTTCAAGTTTGTGGGCCGCCTTGGTGAGTTCATCGACGTTCACCGCGCAGTGACGCTTCGCCCCGCCAGCGGCGGTCAGCACCATGCGAGCAGAAAGCGCGCCAGCGACCGAAGAAGTCACGCGGTCCTGAAGCTCATGTGCCTCATCAATGATGGCCACGTCGAAATCCGGAAGCACGTTCAGCCCCTCGAAGGCCGAGACGGCGAGCAGGGCGTGGTTGGTAATCACCACATCCGCTTCCGAAGCACGGGCGCGCGCCATTTCCGAGAAACATTCGTCTGCCATCGGGCATTTTTGCGACCCTAGGCACTCCATGGCGGAGACGGAGACCTGCCGCCAGGCCTTATCGCTGACCCCGGGAACCAACTCATCGCGATCCCCGGTTTCCGTGCGTTCGGCCCATTCACGAAGTTTCATGACTTCATTAGCCAGCGGCGAGTACACCGTGCCAGAGGCCGCGGGTTTCTCATCCATGGAAAACAGCGCGCCCTCGTCTTCATCCGGGTAGCCGCCGCCGAGCTTATATTGGCACAAATAGTTCGAGCGTCCCTTGAGCAAGGACACATCCATGGGGCGCGAGAGCTTGCCCTTGAGCGATTCGAGCAGACGCGGCACATCACGTCCGACGATCTGAGACTGCAACGCCAACGTGGCGGTGGAGACGATCACGGGTTTTGGCGAGGTTTGTGCATAAGCCAGCGCCGGAATCAGGTAGCCCATCGACTTACCCGTTCCGGTACCCGCCTGCACCAGCAGATGACGTTCTTCGTCCAACGCCTCAACGACGTGTTTGACCATCTCCTGCTGACCGGGGCGAACCTGCCCACCCATGGATTCCACGGCGGCTTGCAGCAGCCCAAGGGCCTGCTCTTGCTTATCCATGAAGGTTGTACGGCTCCAATTCCGCCGCGAGGGATTCGCGAACCTTGACGATCATGCGAGTGCCGTCTTCACGATGCTCGCTTTCCAAAATTTCCGACTGGTCGCGGTGCAGTTTCGAGACCAAATCACCACGGTCATAGGGGATCAGGACTTCAAGCTGCACACTGGGCCGCGGAATCGAGGCACTAATCAACTCGAGAAGCGCATCAATGCCTTCGCCAGTGTGGGCCGAAACCGCAATCGAATTCGATTCGCGATTGCGTACCCGTTCGATCACAAACGGATCGGCGACGTCAGCCTTGTTCAGCACGATGATTTCCGGGATATTCAACGCGTCAATCTCGGAAAGCACGGTGCGTACGGCACGGATCTGCGCTTCGGGGTCCGGGTGCGAGGCATCCACCACGTGCAGGATCAGATCCGAGTCGCCGATTTCCTCGAGCGTTGAACGGAATGCTTCGACCAACTGAGTCGGCAGGTTGGAGACGAAGCCCACCGTGTCGGCGAGCGTATAGCCCATCCCGTCGGCGGTTTGGGCCTGGCGCACAGTGGGATCCAGGGTCGCAAACAGCGCGTTTTCAACCAGGACCCCAGCGTTCGTCAGGCGGTTGAGCAAGGAAGATTTGCCCGCGTTGGTGTAACCGGCGATAGAGACGGCCGGCACTTCATTACGTTTACGGCTTGCGCGCTTGGCTTCACGTGCGGGCTTCATCGCCTTGATTTCACGCCGCAGCTTCGCCATGCGGTCACGAATGCGACGACGATCAAGTTCAATCTTGGTTTCACCAGGACCGCGTGAACCGATGCCGCCACCCGCAGCACCGACACGGCCACCGGCCTGCCGAGACATGGAATCGCCCCAACCACGCAGGCGCGGCAAAAGGTACTCAAGCTGCGCAAGTTCGACCTGCGCTTTACCTTCGCGGCTCTTGGCATGTTGCGCGAAGATATCAAGAATCAGTCCGGTCCGGTCGATGACCTTCACCTTGACGATGTCTTCGAGTGCGCGGCGCTGCGAGGGTGCCAGCTCGGAGTCGACAATCACGGTATCTGCCCCGGTAGAGGCGACAATGTCGCGCAGTTCGGCAGCCTTGCCGGAGCCCAAGAAAGTACTGGGATCGGGCTTGCTTCGACGTTGCACGATTCCGTCGAGCACCTCGGAGCCCGCGGTCTCAGCCAGCGCGGCCAATTCGCGTAGGGAATTTTCCGCTTCTTGAACCGACCCTTCGGTCCAGATCCCCGCCAGAACAACCCGTTCCAGGCGTAGCTGGCGGTATTCGACTTCCGTCACATCTTCGAGTTCGGTGGACAATCCGGCCACGCGTCGCAGAGCATGGCGATCGGCAAGGTCGTCCTGTTCGCCGTCGAAGGTCGAGCGCGATACCGAGAATCGGTTCAGCGCAGTGGCACGACCGCCGAGCACATCTTTCGATTCGTCTTGCCCGAAGTGGTGCACCTGCGGCGCATCGGCGCTATCGGCGGCAAGAATACGATCAATGGCCGCCTGAATCTGCGCGTCATCCATCGGCGCGGATTCGTGATCGTGCGACTGAGAGTTAGTCATGTTCCCCTTAGAAGTTTGTCGCTTTACAGAATAGTGTGCTTGCCCCTGATTTTGCGAGGTGGCAGTTGTGGCATCGAGATGTTCGGTCATGGTTATGAGCCTCCGGTTGTTCAGCACAATGGTGAGGAGTTGCAGAGATATGCCAACGGCTGCCGGAAGGGGTGCAGTGTCCAAGTACACAAGATGTCTAGGTGCCACGTTCGGTGACGACCTATAGCTAATGACTCTGTCCACGCGCACTCATCAAGTACCAGCGCGCACCAAAGAGAGGTGCACCAAAAACTGGCGGAGCGGCTACCGTTATCGGCGGCTTAATTAGCTGTAGATCAGAGTCATAGAGAAAACTCTATCACTTGAGTCGCCGTCGATCTATATTGTGTGGCTCACTATGTTTGGCCACCACCGTGCCAACCGATAATCTTCCATCATGACCTCGGATCACTATTTCAGCGCGTCGCCGGCTTCAAACGATGAACGACGGACGCTACGCGTCACCCTCGCCGGCGCCGAACGCGAAGTGATGACTGCCCCAGGGATCTTTTCCCCCGGTGGTCTCGACAAAGGTACTGCGGTATTGCTGGAATATGTGGCGCCACCACGTGGACGCGTATTGGATATCGGTTGTGGCTGGGGACCCATTACGCTTACTGCGGCACTGCTCGCCCCCGACAGCGAGGTCTTTGCCGTAGATGTCAATGAGCGCTCTATTGATTTGGCGCGGCGCAATGCCAAGGCGTTGAACCTTGACCGCGTTCAGGTAGGTACGCCGGATGACATTGCCGAGGACCTCGAATTCGACACTATCTGGTCCAACCCTCCGATTCGTATCGGTAAAGAAGCCCTACATGAGTTGCTCCTACGTTGGCTGCCGCGGCTTGCCCCGGGTGGGGAGGCCCTACTCGTCGTGCAGAAGAACCTTGGAAGTGACTCGCTGCAAAAGTGGTTGGCCGAACAGCTACCAAATCACTGGAACGTGACACGTGCGGCAACTTCCAAGGGCTTCCGCATCCTGCAAGTGAATCGGCCGTCAGACGACTAGCCGATCTCAGTTAGTCGGAGCCCAATACCCCACGGGCCACCAACATGGCCGGACCAGAAAGCACCACTTCCTCACGCCCGGAGGCAACGGGCACGAAGTCGACGCCCACTTCCCCACCGGGGATCTGCACGATCCAATGGTCAATGGTGGCTTGGCTGCGCGCCCAATACCGCATGGCAGCCGCGGCAGCGCAGGCTCCGGTACCGCACGACAGCGTTTCACCCACGCCGCGCTCATGCACGCGCATACGCACCGTGGCCACCCCGTTGCTTAGCAATGGTTCCGCGGGAACGACAAACTCGACATTCGTCCCGTTCACGGGCACAGGCTCCACTTCCGGCACATGAAAAAGATCCAGCGCCTCGAGCTCCTGCGGGTCTGAGAGCGCAACCACGGTGTGGGGGTTGCCCATCGTAATGCTGAGAGCCGGACGGTGCTGATTCCATCCGGAAGCCAAAACCAGTGAATCTACCGATTCAGCGGTTGCCTTGTCTTCATGAATCAGCCCCCAAGGCCCCAGATTTGCCGCGTAGCCGTTAGCTGTACGTTGCACCTTCTTTACGCCGGCGCGGCTACCGATGCTCAATGTTTGACCGACCTCGAGATCCACCAGCCCCTCGGCCACGAGGAAATGAACGAAGGCGCGCACACCGTTGCCGCACATTTCAGCTATCGAACCGTCGGAATTGCGGTAGTCCATGAACCACTGGGCCTCCGGATTCTCGGCCACCTGGCTTTCGTATCCAGAGACCATCGAGGTTGGCACGACGCGGATGAGCCCGTCTCCGCCGAGGCCGAATCGGCGATGACACAATGCCGCCACCTGCTGAGCGTTAAGGTCATGGTGGCCCTGCGGGTCCGAGATCAGCACAAAGTCGTTGCCGGTGGCATGCCCCTTGGCAAAGGACAAGCCCTCCAATTCGTTCAGTGCACTGATTGTCATTACTCCGCCTCAGGTTGGCTGTGGGTGTTGTCGATATGTGCGAGGACATCGCCGAGCATTCCCGCCCGGGTCGGATCAAACCATGTCACTCGTGGGTCTGCGGTGAACCAGGTGATTTGTCGCCGCGCAAACTTTCTGGTGGCCACGACAGTTTGCTCAATGGCTTGAGCCCTGTCGATCTTGCCATCAAGATAATCAGTGTATTGCTGATATCCGATAGCACGTGACGCCGTCTTACCTTCACGTAGACCTCGTTCGAGCAGGCCAGCGACCTCCTCGGCGAGTCCCATACCGTCCATCCGCTTGACGCGAGAGGCTAGACGTTCGTGCAATGCCGCCCGCTCAAAGTTCAGCCCCAATTGTATGGTCGGCTGCATGTACTCTCGTTCTGGCATGTACGAGCTGAAGGCACGTCCCGAAATGCGGTAGACCTCTAGCGCTCGAATAACACGTCGAACATCCAAGTTCCGCGCTGCGGATATTGGATCGACCTCTGCCAGTTCGCGCCGTAAGTCGCTCTCCCCCGCAGCAGCCATTTGCGCCTCGACCTGGTTGCGGACCTCTGGGTTCGTCGGCGGAAAGTCAATCACGTCCAATGCAGCACGAACGTACAATCCAGATCCACCCACCAGAATTGGTACGTTACCGTGGGCGCGGATGACCTCGAATCGTTCGCGGGCCTGCGCTTGAAACTGGGCCACAGACGCTTCTTCACGAATATCCATGATGTCCAGCAGGTGGTGGTCGATCCCACCGCGTTCGTTCGGGGCCAGCTTTGCAGTTCCAATGTCCATGCCACGATAGAACTGCAATGCATCGGCATTGACGATTTCGCCGCCCAGCTCCTGAGCAAGCGCGATCGCCAAATCCGACTTCCCTGTTCCGGTAGGACCCACGATCGCAAGGATCGGAAGCGAGGAAGTCATCGCGTTATTTACGCACCATCAAGGTCGGCATACCTAGGCTAGTTTTACCCTTGCCGCCGCCGGTCCCCGTCGTCGGAACGCCACAAGAGTCGGCCTGTGCACGGTCCCAAGCATCGCCCGCACGGGATCGGCGCACCGAATACTGATCCTTAGTCGGATCCGAGATCAGGTGGAATGCCGCTGCCTCTGTGATCGGTACGGTCACTAGATCACCAGGGCGCGGGACCTCGGCCCCCTCTGGCACCGAGAAGTGCACGAGGCGCTGGTCTTGCGCACGGCCGGAGAGCCGATGAGTTTCCTCAGCCTTACGGCCAGCTTGCTCCGTGACCATGACTTCAACGGTGCGTCCAACCTGCTTGGCGTTCTCTTCCTTTGCAATCCGATCCTGTAGTGCAGTGAGTCGTTCATAACGTTCCTGAACCACGGCCTTCGGCAGTTGATCGTCCATGGTTGCGGCCGGAGTACCCGGACGCTGCGAGTACTGGAAGGTAAATGCCGACGAGAAACGCGACGCCTCGACCACGTCGAGAGTAGCTTGGAAGTCTTCTTCGGTTTCTCCGGGGAATCCGACGATAATGTCGGTTGTGATGGCCGCGTGTGGGATACGTTCGCGCACCTTGTCCAGAATGCCAAGGAATTTCTTCGAACGGTACGAACGGCGCATGTCCTTGAGTACCTTGTCCGAGCCTGACTGCAGCGGCATATGCAGCTGCGGCATGACATTCGGGGTTTCGGCCATGGCTTCGATGACGTCGTCGGTAAAGGCCGCCGGGTGTGGGCTAGTAAAACGCACACGTTCTAGCCCTTCGATTTCACCACAGGCACGCAAGAGCTTGCCGAAGGCGAGACGATCACCGAATTCAACTCCATAGGAGTTCACGTTCTGCCCCAGCAATGTCACCTCGATGGCGCCGTCATCGACCAGCGCTTGAATTTCAGCGAGGATTTCGCCCGGGCGGCGGTCTCGTTCCTTACCGCGCAGCGAAGGAACGATGCAGAAAGTACACGTATTGTTGCAGCCCACAGAAATGGACACCCACCCGGCGTATACGGACTCGCGTCGGGTCGGTAGCGTGGAGGGGAAGACGTCAAGAGACTCGAGAATCTCCAGCTCTGCCTGCTTGTTGTGCCGGGAGCGCGACAGAAGCGTCGGGAGTGAGCCGATGTTGTGTGTACCAAAGACCACATCTACCCATGGGGCCTTCTTCAAGATTGTGTCGCGGTCCTTTTGCGCGAGGCAACCGCCGACAGCAATCTGCATGTTTGGACGTTCACGCTTCAGCGGCGCCAACTGCCCTAGGTTTCCGTAGAGCTTATTGTCTGCGTTTTCACGTACGGCGCAGGTGTTGAACACCACGACGTCGGCCACCTCGGTATCCGCATCGTCTTTGCGGCTCAGGCCGGCGTCTTCCAGCAATCCGGAAAGGCGTTCGGAGTCGTGCACGTTCATCTGACAGCCGAAGGTCCGCACCTCGTAGGTCTGCGGAAGGTTTTCGTCGTCGATCAGGGTCATCGGTTCGCGCTCAGTCACCTATAAATGGTAGCGAATTTTCCAAGGCCCAACATCTTAGCCTTGGCTTGGCCGAAATGAGCACATTACCCAGCGGCCAAGAAACTAAGGCTGGTTAGCCCAGTTAGTCCTCGACGGCAATTCCCAAATGCGCAGCGATCGGGTACAGAAACTGGAGGAGTTGCTCGTAGCTCAGCAGACTTCCGCGCAGCGCCGAAACTTCGTCAAGATCGCCGAGATGTGCGCCACGTAGATCGAGGTGCTTGAGCGTGCTCTGACTCAACCTCAAGCTGTCGATGCGGCAGTCAACCAGTGCCACGCGGTTAACTGTGGCGCCAGACAAATCGAGCTCCCCAATCGTGCAATTACTCAACCGTAAATCGGTGACCTTTGCACGACGCAGCGCAAGAAGATCAAGTTTGCTGTGCTCGATTTCCGTCTCGGAAATTGTGCTCTCCGAGGCGTGGAGCACTCCAATTCGACTGCTGGATATCCGAGTTTGTCGCATGACAAGCCCCGGCGCTTCAATGACTGAAGCACCAAGTCGTGAGATGGAAGACTCGGAGATTCGCACATCGGCCCATGCAAGATCCGTGCCAGACAAATTGTTCAGTGCACATTCGCTGAACGTACTCCTAGTAAGGTTCACGCGATCAAGAGATTCATCCGAGAACAGAGTTAGTTCCTCAAAGCCTCCGATGGAGTGGAAATCGAGATTACCTTCATCAAGGTCCGGTAGGTCAGGAATGTTTATGCGTGGCGAGATGATCGACATGGTTCCAGCTTAGGACTAGCGCCCTACAGTAACGTGGTCTGTCCGAAACCTAGGTCAGTAGTGGCCATGCTGCTCTCCGAATCGTGCGTCCCACTCTTCACGGGCCACTCGAAAAGCCAATCCCCCGTTGTAACCTTTACGCCCCAGCATTCCCACTAGGCGACGTAGCGCTTTGTCTCGGTTATCGCCCATTGCCGCAGGTCGCAATTTTGCGCGCACTATCTCACGTGCGCGTTCTTCCTCTGCAGCATCGTCGATCTGCTCTAAAGCCTCGGCAGCCAACTCGTCATCGATCCCTTTGGTACGTAGCTCGCGACGAATTGCACCTCGGGCTAGACCGCGCGAACGCGCACGGGCTGTAACCCACCCCTTAGCGAAACGTTCATCGTCTACAAGCTTCACCTCGACATAGCGCTCTAGTACCTCATCAGCGATCGCTTCGGGACATTCTTTCTCGAGCAACTTATCCTTGAGCTGCTTGAGAGTCTTGTCACTGCCGGTCAGTTGGCGCAGCGTGATGGCGCGAGCCTTTTCCCTCCATTGATCGTCAGTCAACTCATCGGGCTCAAGGTCCCGTTGCGCCTGGCGCTGCGCCTTCCGCTCTTCTTTGAGCTCCTTCTTTGTCTTTCGAGGCGTCGGCGGCTGATCCATGATTTGGCGCATGGCTTCGCGCAACTCATCTACCGATCGCGGCGGATTGGTTTCGGTGCTTTCGTCCTCAAATGACACCGTTGACGGGTCAAGCCTCTCGCCGCTGACCACGATCTCAGATTCTTCAACGTCCGTTGGGTCTGGCTTTGCCCAGTCCGGCATCTCTGCCGGGTCGCCAAGAAACTCGTTGGAAATGGACGTAGCGTCCGCCCCGGATCCTGATCCGGGTCGAACGCTACGTCCTTTAAACCTGCCGCTCACGAAAACTACTCACCTTCGACAACGCGCAGTTCGGTCTCGCCTTCCTCGTCCACTTCTTCCTCGGTGGAGAGGACGCCGAGCTTCTGCAAAATCTGACGCTCGAGTTCATTGGCAAGGTCCGGGTTGTCACGCAGGAAGCGTCGGGCATTCTCCTTGCCCTGCCCCAACTGGTCGCCATCATAGGTAAACCACGCACCGGACTTCTTGACCAACCCGTGCTCTACACCCATGTCAATCAAGCTACCTTCCTTGGAGATTCCGACACCGTAAAGGATGTCGAATTCCGCCTGCTTGAAAGGAGGTGCCATCTTGTTCTTAACAATCTTGGCTCGGGTTCGGTTACCGACGGGGTTCGTGCCCTCTTTGAGGGTTTCAATCCGTCGGATGTCGATTCGAACCGAAGCATAGAACTTTAGAGCCTTACCACCGGTGGTGGTTTCTGGGCTACCGAAAAATACACCGATCTTCTCTCGAAGCTGGTTGATGAAGATTGCCGTAGTCTTCGAAGAGTTCAGTCGACCAGTAATTTTACGGAGCGCCTGGGACATCAAGCGTGCCTGTAGACCCACGTGGCTATCGCCCATTTCGCCTTCAATTTCGGCGCGGGGAACCAGGGCAGCAACGGAGTCGATGACGATAATATCCAATGCTCCCGAACCGACGAGCATATCCATGATCTCCAGCGCCTGCTCGCCGGTATCTGGCTGAGATACCAACAGAGCATCGGTGTCCACGCCGAGCTTCTTCGCGTATTCGGGATCCAAGGCGTGCTCCGCGTCGATGAAGGCGGCAATGCCACCATTGCGCTGAGCGCTAGCCACTGCGTGCAAGGCGACGGTGGTCTTACCCGAAGATTCGGGACCGTAGATCTCAATCACGCGACCGCGCGGCAGGCCGCCAATACCCAATGCAACATCAAGGGCGACAGAACCAGTAGGGATAACTTCGATAGGTGCGCGGGTATCGTCACCCAAGCGCATTACCGAACCCTTGCCGAAGGCCTTGTCGATTTGGCCCAGGACGGACTCGAGCGCCTTTTCCCGATCATTGTTAGCAGCCATGTTCAACCTTTGTTCATGCAAGCCATTGTCGGACCTGCCAGTGGATCTGTTGTACTGCTCTAAACAGTACGAGCGTCTACCGACACTTTGCGTTGCCTCGCACGCACTGTGGAGTTCATGCCCGGTGTCATCGTTTCATAGACCAGAGTATCCGAACAGATATTCGAAGTCCAAGTTGACTTCGAATACCCGTGTTGCCGCTACGGCTTTGGTTCGATATCCACGCCAAGCCAGCGATTCTCGGGCACGTCCTGCGCGCGGCATATCGCGGCAAAGACCTCTTTGGGTTTGACGCCCTTGTTCAGCGCTTCAGTAGCGGTCATGCTTTCCAGCTCTGTCAGCGCTAACGTATCGGCGAGCATCCGCGAGTAATTGGCACCAAATTCGGCGTCCATATTTCGCCAAAAATCTGAGTTCTTCAACTTTGAGTCTTCCTTGCACGGCACAGGGGTCCTAAAGCTGCTTGACGCAACTTCAGGACCCCTTAGTGTCAAACGGACCCCGTCGCGGGGTCTGCGTTAGCAATTAGTTAGCGGCCGAAGCCAGTGGCTTGTTCAGATGACTAGGAACATCTCCGGAAAATTCCTTAGTCAGGTCGACGGGAACGGTATCCGGAATGACAACGCCCTCAGCCAGAGCAACGCGGTCAGAAACTTCGCGGAGCATTAGCGAGAGTGGGACATCGAGAGCCGCGCAGATCGAGGACAGCAATTCACTGGATGCTTCTTTCTGTCCGCGCTCAACCTCGGAGAGGTATCCGAGGGAAACACGGGCACTGTGCGAGACTTCGCGCAAGGTACGTCCCTGACGCTGACGGACGTCACGCAGCACGTCTCCAATTTCGTGACGGAGTACTACCATTTTGTGCTCCTCCTTCTCGGGCTGGACCGTGTTCGCGTCGCCCATCTCTTGCCAACGGATAACACCATTGACGGTCACGGGTTGCTTCACCATGTGCGAGCCTTACTCCTGGTCCTTCTCGAAAATATTCGGTTCGAGATTCCCCTTAGGTGGGACTCTCGATAGTTACAACGGCGTATCCGGAAATTTTGTTCCCGATGCCTTTACCCTATGCACAAATCTGCGATCTAGGCCACACTCGGGAGAAATTTCTCAGGAATGTTGCCGAAAACTACGTTCGACCAGTGTGAGTGGTCAACCTGTGAAGATACTTTACCGGTCGTGTCAAATCGCCCACAGGCAGTGTTGGCTTAAGCAAGCGCTTCGCCAAAGGTGGTCATCCGATGCGCTCTACCCTTCGAGCAAGTCCTTCAATCGCTGCAGTCCCCGCTCAATTTGCGGACCCATTAACTTCTCCATGGGCAGCAGGTATTTAGCGAGCACCCCAAGCAGGCCCCTGTGTTCCCCGTGCATCACCCATCGCACCTCCGTGAGGTCAGGCGCTTTGGCCGTAAGCTCGAAACGATGATCCATCTGGGACTTGAAGGGTTTCAGAAAACGAAGCTGCACCGCGACGAGATCATCGCGAGCCTCGGTGATTTCCATAATGCCTGCACTACGTTCCTCATTGCTGTTGTATTCATACACGGCCCCGACGCCGCGAGGCGCACCGCGAAATTCGCGGTCGATGTCGGACTCGGTGGTTTCGAAAGCTGAAAACTCGGGCCACCGTCGAAAATCGGAAAGTACCGAGGCGATGTCACGCGGACGCGCCGCGATATCTATCTGACGCGAGACTCTGAATTCAGCCATACCGGCCTCCTCGGGTAACGAATGCTGGCTCCGTGGATGAACCATCTCCATATTATGCGCCCACCTTGTGCCGCGTGCTCGCATATTTCAAACGACGGAAGTACCGTTCGTCCTGTCTCCTTGGTCGTTGTCCACAGCTGGTGGGTGTTTACCCCTGCCCGACGACCCGTGCGTGCAAACTGTGGGCATGCAGATCACCGACCTGGCCACCGCGCTGCACCGGGCCACCGAATACCGGGAGCACGACACCACCTCATTGGGTGCCGTCGCTTCACATCTGCACGCCCTCACCCAAATCAACACCTACCTCACAGAGCTACCCGCCTTGCTGGCCACGAACACCGACCCGCGTGCCGCCGCGCTGATCGCGCTTGCCACCGAGCGCCTAGCCAACCAGCTTCTGCGGAACCAACTCCACGCAGCACATCAAGTCGAAGCAACCGCCGCCCACACCCTGCCGAGTCCTGTTCTGGATGCTATGAAGAACGCTACCGGCACCATCACCGGGAAGAACGGGACCACCGCTAACAACGACGACGATCGCGATAGTGAAGACGGTATGGGTCGTGGTGGGTTCGGACGGGTCATCGAGCTTCTTCAGCATCCCTGTGAACCGGTCTCCGGGCGGCCGACCTACCGCGACGCGGCCAGCTTCCTGGCCAGCTGGCTGAATCAGGACTACTTCACCGCCAAAACCCGGGTCACCGACGCGCACCGGCTCATCGCCCGTCCCACAGGCACCGACATTCCCGCACAGCCCGTATTTCCGGAACTTGCCACGCACTTCACCACCACTCAGGATGTGCGTAGCGTGCTGAACGCGGCCCGCCGCCTCGAAAAACTTACTAACCCGAACACCGCATCCGAGGGTGCGGCCGCCCTCGGAGACACTGGGTTAGAAACCCAGGCCGCGAACCTACTCACCGAAGAGAACCCACGCACGCGCACTGAGGGACTGAACCGGTTCTTCCGTCACGCGGCAACCACCGCGCAACGCAGTGATCCGATGAGCATGACGGGGTTGTTCCGTAAGGGTACCCAGCACGGGATCACCACCTATGTATTCAAGGCGGCCGCAGAAGATAGCGAACTAATCGAATCGCTACTCGGACACGTAGATCACCCGAAAACCCAGGCGCATGCCCACGCGATCGAGTCCGCGAAATCCACCGCCAGCCGGGCCGGTAGCATGGCCTCTGCCAGTACAAGTGACGACGCTCCTGGTGCAGAAGGTAAGAACCCGGGCGCCGGTGAGGTGTTCCCGGACTTCCTCACCGCCGAGGAAGCTGCCACCGCCCGCGCCGACACCCTCGACGCCCCCGAGCCCACGGTGGCGCAACGCCGCCTCGCGGGGCTGATCAATCTCCTGCGCACCCAAGCCACCCCGCCAACCCAAACTAATCCCCACGCCGAGACCGACACCAAGGAAAACTCCGTTGCCGAGGCCAATACCGGCGAGGCAACTCACATTAGTGCTGGTGCTGGAACGGGGAAACCGAAAGGCCTTTTCCGGCCGACCATCATCGTGCACATGCCGCTTCGCGAACTGGTCGGCCTCGCCCAAAGCCACGGGCTCCCGTTACCGGAAACCTCTGGGGCCGGGGCCCCACCTATCATCGAGGGGTTACCGGCAGTGGGTGGGATTACCGCACACGGCCTAGCGATCGATTCCGGGGCGTTACGTCGGATGTTGTGTGAAGCGAACATTATCCCGTTAGTGCTCGGGGGTGCCTCAGAGATTTTGGATGTGGGTCGTTCGCAACGCTATTTCCCGACAGTGATGAAACGAGCGATCCTCGCTCGTGACCGGGGCTGTATTGTGCCGGGGTGCACGGTCCCGGCCGAAAACTGCGAAATCGATCATGTGCAGGAATGGGAGTATGGCGGGGTGACCAGTGTCGGCAATGGGGCCACGCTGCATCCGGGGCATCACGTGGATCGGCATGCAGGATTGTTTGAGGTGGTGATGAAAGACGGCATCCCGTGGGTGCGATTTCCAAAGCATGTGGATCCGGAGCAACGATTGCGACGGAACACGATCAATTTCACCCCGAGATAAGTTGAGGACTCGCCCCCGCGCTTGCCGGCTACAAACATCACCCAGCCCAATGGGCCGAGCAATGGAATGTGCCTGCAAGATCACTTGTCGAAGGTGCGTTGAGAATCCGGCACTGGGGGCAAGAAATCAGCACCGAATCTATTAATCGGCGTGGCCACCGGACTGCTCAAGGAGCTGAATCAATTGCTGCAATGCCGCCTGAGTGGCTTGGGCGCGGATCGCTTCGCGTCCACCTACGAAGTGATGGGCCTGAGCTCCGCTTCCGCCGGCATAGGCCCAGCCGATATAGACGGTACCCACGCCCTTCCCGTCATGCGGTTCGGGTCCGGCCACTCCGGTGGCTGAAACTGCTAGATCCGCACCACAGGCACGGCGTGCGCCCAAAGCCATCTGCTCCGCCACCTGAGGGTCGACAGAACCGGCTGTAGCCAGCAGTTCTTCGTCCACGCCAAGAAGCGCGGACTTCACCTCGCTGGCATAGGAAACAACCCCGCCCCGAAGCACTGCAGATGCCCCCGGCACGGTGGCTAGTTCCGCCGCGATGAGTCCTGCGGTGAGTGATTCCGCGGTGGCGATGCTCAGGTGTTGGGTTATGGCGCGCTCAATGACCTGACCGGCTCGCTGAGTTGTGGTCATCTCTTACTGCTCCTGAGTGTCGCGTCGGGCCTGTCGGCGCAACACGATGGCCTTGTACACATACTCCAGACCGGTGCCCACGGTCACCGCTGCGGTGGCCAGCATGAGGATCCACGCGGTGGTGTTCAGCCAAGAAATGGTCTGCGTAAAGGGCAATAGGTACAGCCCGATGACCACGGCCTGCATCACCGTTTTGATCTTGCCGCCCATATTGGCGGCGATAACCCCATACCGAATTACCACCACGCGTAGCAGGGTGATCCCCCACTCGCGCACGAGGATCACGATGGTCACCCACCAGGGCAATTCACCCAAAATGGAAAACATCACCAGCGCCGAACCGGTAAGTAGCTTATCGGCGATGGGGTCGGCGATTTTACCGAAGTTGGTGATCAAGCCGCGGCTACGGGCTAGGTCGCCGTCGAGCTTATCGGTATACATCGCCAGTACGAAGATCACCAGAGCAACCCAACGCCATGCGCCATAGTGATTTTCATCCGCCACCAGCGCCCAAATGAAGAAGGGCACCATGAGGATACGGATGGTGGTCAGGACATTGGCGATGTTCAGCGTCGGTACCGGCGCCTGTTCATTATTTGCCGCCATGAGCTTAGCCTCTTCCTGTCAGGTCCCAGGCGTCCTCGCTCGAGTCGTCCGAGTCATAGTAGTCGACCGCTTGTTCACGGGCATCGAGGTCCGCGGCCACCTCGTCAATTACCGGAGCATGATTCACATTGGCCTCTTCCACGAGCGCGGATTCGGTCGCCGAAGCTTGATGCGCGTTGGGATCCTCGCCACGCATGGTCGCCAACACTGCAGGCAGGTCATCGGGCTTGACCAAGACATCGCGGGCCTTGGAACCTTCCGAAGGCCCCACGACGCCGCGGGACTCCATCAGGTCCATGAGGCGTCCGGCCTTGGCGAAGCCCACGCGCAACTTACGCTGCAACATGGAGGTGGAACCGAACTGGCTGGTCACGACAAGCTCGGTGGCCTGCAACAGCAGATCCAGATCGTCTCCGATGTCCTCGTCGATCTTCTTCTTTTCGGCAACCGGCACCACGTCGTCGCGGTATTCGGGTTGCAATTGCGACTTGACGTGTTCGACGACGCGCTGGATTTCGGACTCGGTGACCCAGGCACCCTGAACACGCATGGGCTTCGAGGTACCCATGGGCAGGAAGAGCGCGTCACCCTGGCCAAGCAGCTTCTCCGCACCCGGCTGATCCAGCACCACGCGCGAGTCGGTGACCGACGAGGTTGCGAAGGCCATGCGCGAAGGCACGTTGGCCTTGATCAGGCCGGTGACCACATCCACGGAGGGGCGCTGGGTCGCCAGCACGAGGTGAATACCCGCGGCACGAGCCAGCTGAGTAATACGCACAATAGCGTCTTCCACGTCGCGTGGAGCCACCATCATCAAGTCGGCGAGCTCGTCAACGATCACCAGCAGGTAAGGGTAGGGCTTGAGTACACGCTGCGATCCGGCCGGAACCTGCACCTTGCCGGCCCGCACTGCCTTGTTGAAGTCATCGATGTGCTTGAAACCGAAGTTCGCCAGATCGTCGTAGCGGGTGTCCATCTCCCGCACCACCCAGGCCAAGGCCTCGGCGGCCTTCTTTGGGTTGGTGATAATTGGGGTGATCAGGTGCGGCACGCCTTCATAGGCGGTAAGTTCCACGCGCTTCGGGTCCACCATGACCATCCGCACTTCATCCGGTGTAGCGCGCATCAGAATCGAGGTGATCATCGAGTTCACGAAGGACGACTTACCGGCACCGGTAGCACCGGCCACTAACAGGTGTGGCATCTTGGCCAAGTTGGCCACGACGAAACCGCCCTCGACGTCCTTGCCGACACCCATCACCATCGGGTGTTCGCTCTTCGTGGCGTTGTTGCTGCGCAAGACGTCGCCGAGGGCGACGATCTCCTTATCGGTATTCGGGATCTCGATACCGATAGCGGATTTGCCTGGAATCGGCGAAAGGATCCGCACATCCGAGGAGGCCACCGCATAGGAAATGTTCTTGGACAGGGCGGTGACCTTTTCCACCTTGGTGCCCGGAGCCAACTCGATCTCGTAGCGAGTCACCGTCGGACCGCGGGAGAAGCCCGTTACCTGCGCATCGACCTTGAACTGGGCGAGCGTATCGGTGAGGGCGGCCACCACTGCCTCATTGGCGGCGGAGGCTTCCTTAGCCGGAGGGCCGGCTGGCAGGTAGTCACTGGAGGGCAGGGTGTAGGTGACGTCTCCGGCGACGGTGAGCTGTTCGGAACGCGGTGCCACCACACGCATGGCCGAGGTGCTGGCTTCCGGCTCAGACTTCGCGGCCAGTCCTACGCTGTCCATGATGGCGGCGCGCTTGGCTTCTTCCGCGGTGGGTCGCTTAACGCCTGGAGGCGGGCCGGAGGGCAAAGCGGTCGTCGGAGCGTCGTCGGTGCTTGGTGCCGGGGCACGGTCTGCTGCCGAAGGCATGGCACTGGTGGGTTGCTCGGAGGCGTCAAAGTCAAAGGCGGCCGGCTGTTCCGGGCGGGAGATCGCCTGGGTGGCAGCCTCGGTGGCATCCACGTCGTAAATCTCTCCGCGATTACCGCGTACGGCGGCAAGTCGCGCGGCGGCGGCCTGACTGGCTTCATCGTCGGTTGCGGCGTCCTTAGCGTCGATCACGGCCTTGTCGTAGGCCACGTCGCCGGGGCGTGGCGTGCTCTCGGCACCGTCCACGTCAAACACTTCGGTGACCTTCTTGGCCGCAGCCCGGCGTTCGAAGAAGCCGCGCTTCTTCGGCTTCGCCGCGGCAGGCTCCTCTTTGGGGTAAAGGTAAGACTGGTCGTGCTCCGGGGCGTTCGGGTCGAGATTCACGGTGGCCGGGGCGCTGGCCGCAGGCTTCTGTTGCGCGCGAGGCTGATTGGGGTCTTGGCCCAGCAGCTTGTTGTACCCGGCGCGAATACGTTGCGGAATCTGCATCACCGGGGTGGCGGTGATAATCAGAAGCGACATGAAGATCAGGAAGATGAAGACCGCCATGGCCCCGGGCACGGTGATCAGCAAGCCCAGCGGGGTGCCCAGAATGGACCCGGCCATACCACCGGCTGCCCAAAGCACCTCGAACTCGTCAGAGACCGCGGGCGAGCCTTGGATCAACGAGGCCAAGGCGGCACCGGACAGTGTGAGTATGCTCAGGCCGATGCCGATACGCTGATTAGCCTGTTCGTCCTCGGGGTGACGGAACAATCGGGTGGCGCCGATCAGCAAGATGACCGGTAGCACCGTGGCCATGAAGCCGAGGCTACCGCCAGCCACCGCATGTACTCCGCGCCCAAACCATCCCACATCGCGTAGGCCCCACCATTCAATGATGGCGACAAGAACCGCGACGAGCACCAAAAATAGTCCGGTGCCGTCGCGGCGCAGTTCGTAGTCGGGGCGTACGTTGGGGCCCAGCTTACGGAAAGCGCCACCCACGACCCGGGCGATGCCCATCCAGAGGCTACGCAGTAGGCGCAGTGGAAGGGCCAACTCCTCTTCGGGGTTGGGTGGTGTTTTCTTGCCGGATGACGATTTGGTAGCCCGCGGTTTACGCGGTGCCGCCTTCTTCGTCCCCTGCTTGGAGGAAGCTTCAGCCATAGGTTAAGGGTATCCCGCCGGGCTGGAAGGGACCCGAATTTACACGGTCATACGGGTCACGCCGGCCCGTAGCGCCGGCCGGTATACTCAGGGCTTCTGGCTGACTAGTACGGAGGGAGAAGCAGCATGAAGCGCTTACGCACCGGGTGGTGGCTCTTGGCGGGGGCCATCCTCGCGGAGGTTGCCGGGTCGCTGAGTCTGAAACTGGCCCTCGAATCGCCGTGGCTGTATCTGCTGGTTGTCCTCGGGTATGCAGCCGCTTTTACCCTACTCGCGTTTGTCCTGCGTTGCGGAATTCCGCTGGGCGTAGCGTACGGCGTGTGGGGCGCGAGTGGAGTGGCGTTGACGGCGCTCCTTTCGTGGTTGCTTTTGGGTGAGGCGCTTACTCCGGTGATGCTTCTTGGAATCGTGATCGTCATTATTGGCGTGCTCTGCGTCGAACTTGGCAGTCAATCCGCGGAGCACTCCCGTGCCGCCAATCAGCCGGTAGGTTCCTAATGTCGGTCGTGCTTTTGGCGCTGGCCATTGTGTGCGAGGTTGCGGGGACCTTGTCCTTACGCATGTCGTTGACCAACAAACGATGGTATCTGGCGGTCGTCGCAGGCTATGTAACTGCCTTTAGCTGCCTCTCGGGGGCATTGGCCCAAGGTATGGCGCTGGGTGTGGCATACGGGGTGTGGGCCGCCTGTGGAGTGGCGCTCACGGCGATCTGCAGCAAATTTCTTTTCGGCGAAGCGCTCACCTGGCTAATGTCGCTGGGGATCGTCCTCATCGCTGGCGGGGTACTGCTCATCGAACTCGGCACACCACATGGCTAAATTGCCACGAACGGACTCGAGCCGCACGCTTTGACTGCGTGGGACAGCACACCATTGGCATCGTTCTCGGCGTGCTCTGTCTACCGGACGATATCTACTGGCAGATCAAATCTATGGACGCGACGAGCGAAGGTGGTGAGGCGAGCCAACACACGGCGAGCGCGCCGCCCCCGACCCTGATGGTCGACGACGACGCGCTCTGAGAACGGCTATGAAGCCTAGGACCAGCCGATAATTTGCGCGAAGACGAGCGCCACGAGGGCGATACCGAGCCAGGTCAGGAACAGCGGGAAGAAGAAGCGCACCCATTTCTGCCATGGCACGCCGGCGATGGCTAGGGTAGCCATGAAGTAACCCGAGGTGGGGAACAGAATATTTCCGTAGCCATCACCCAGCTGGTAGGCCAGCACCGCGGTTTGTCGCGTGACGTCCAGCAGGTCGGAGAGCGGGGCCATGATCGGCATGGTCACCAGCGCCTGCCCACTACCCGAAGGGATGATGAAGTTCAGCAGCATCTGGCCAATGAACATGCCTACCGCGGCCAGTGCCGGTGGCAGTCCACCGATTGCCTCCCCCAAACCATGAACGATGGTGTCCAGGATCTGTCCGTTTTCCAGCACGACGGCGACACCGCGGGCGATACCTGCAATCAGGGCGCCGACGAGTACGGCGCGGAAACCGTCGTTGAAAGATTCCGCCAGTTCCTCGCCTCGTAGCCCGGCGATCACGCCGACGACTGCGCCAATGACGATAAACAGTCCAGCCATTTCCAGCATGAACCAGCCCAGCTTCAGCACACCAAAGACGAGGAGCGCAAAGAAGGCTAGGGCAACGAAGGCAGCAATGCGTTGGCGCACGGTCATTACGTGCTTCACCGCGCCCGGTGCGGTTTCGATGTACACACGGCGTTTCTCGGTCTCGGCTGGATTGCCGTGCACATAGCTGGCCGTTTGGTCGCGCTTGACCTTGTTGGCGTAGCGGATGACGAAGAAGATCGCCACGGCGACGGTTACACCAAAGATTGCCGCGCGCAGCCCCAGACCCGACCATAGGGGAACCCCGGCCAGCTTCTGGCCCAGTCCCGTGTTAATCGGGTTGAGCACGCCGGCCGCGAATCCGGCCGTCGTCGCGCAGAGTGCCACACCGGCGGCCACGATCGAGTCGTATTTAAGCGCAATGATCAAGGGCAGGATCACCGGTACGTAGACCAAGGCGAGTTCCTGGGTGCCGATGAGCGTGGCGACCGTGGAGAAGACCGCCATGAGCACGGCGATGAGTACCGGGCCGCGACGGGCGAATCGCTTGCTTAGCGCTGCCACGGCGTGCTCGACCAGGCCGGTTGCCTTCAAGACTCCGAAGAGTCCACCAATCATCAGGGTGAAGATGACGACCTCTGCCGCGGAAACCATGCCGCGCGGAATCGCGAGCATGAAATCGACCGGGGTCGTGGGCTGGGCGTCAATAAAGGTGAAGCTATCCGGGTCGATGGTGGTTCGCCCATCGGGGCCGTCGATGCGCTCATACAGACCGCCCGGAACGAGGTAGGTGGCCAGTGCGGCCAGCGCGATGAATGCGAAGAGAATGATGTAGATGTGGGGTACACCGATTTTTCGGCGTTTGCGCGTCGCAGGTTCTGCGTTCTCGACTTCTTGCTCTGCCATTGTCTATACCTTCATGGGCTCGGAACGAGTGATTGATTGATACGCGGATCCGCCAAGTCGACCCTCGTCAACCAAGCACTCTCCGCAAATTCCGCATTATGAAAACTTTTTTCATTAGAATGTCTACAAGTGTCGAGGGTCACATGCTGGCTGTCAATGGTCTGTCTCGAATTGTGAAGCGCCGTGGGACCAACGGGTCTAGTCAACTCCCACCGGCAGCGAAAAGCCTTCTCAGCCAGTGATTGGCGTCGGTCTTTGCAAAGGTACAGAGGAGTCCCCCATACTTGCGCGGCAAGCGTTCGTGGAGAAGACTAGCTGGAACGGAAGGGTGACCCCATGAATGAGAAGGCAACGAGCATCGAGCAATACCTGCAGGGGATCAACCCCGAGGCGAGAAATGAACTCGAACGCCTACGGGCACTCGTCACCGAAACCGTTCCCGACGTCGCCGAATCGATCAGTTACGGCATGCCCACGTTGACGTATCGGGGTCGGGCTCTGGTGTATTTCACGGCCTCGAAGAAGCATTTGAGCTTCTACCCATCGTCGTGGGCCATCGAAGAGTGCCAAGATCGGCTCGGAGACTACCAGTGCACCAAACACGCCATTCGGTTTACCCTCAACAAGCCGCTACCAGATGCTTTAGTCCGAGACTTGGTGCTCATCCACCGGCGGCATATTGACGCCGACCTAGACTGATCGCACGCGTACGCCACGTTCAGTTGATGATGAAGGCTTCTTTCGCCCCGCACTCTGCGGCCGGTTCCCGCTCGGCAATTTCGCGATAGCCGCCACCGAATGCAATCGGCGAACCCTGCGAGTACTCATCGCCATCTAGCTGCAACGCGGGGTGGCCATCGGACACCGAGGTACGTTGCGGCCAGATCACCAGAACCTCAGCCGTATCGTCGGATAGCCGCGCTAGCCAGCAGCCCCCATCGCCAACTTCCAACGTCCCCTCAAGGTGAGCGGTCGACTTAGCCTGTCCACTCGCGTCGGAGAGAAAAGTGCGCTGTCCGCCGGCCTGCACCTGACGAATCTCCGTTCCGCCAGCACACCCGGTGGCGCCGAGCGCGATGGGGGCGAGAATCATCACCGAGATTGCAAAACGACCAAGAGGTCCGCGGATACGCATGAAAGGTAAGCTATCGGTACTCTCTGGACAGTTCAAGGCCCCAGAGGACGCGGCCGGCGAACGCCCGAGCGTGGAGATGACAGGCACGCGAGGCATCTTCAGCGTTTACTCATGCCTAAACGGTAGGCTGGTAGATCGTTCCGGTGCCGACCACCTCCAGGAGAGCTAGTGCCAGAAGGCTCCACGCAACCTTCGAAGTCCATCACGCGACGCTCCGTCCTTGCCCTCTCTGTCGTCGCCGCAGGAGGTTTTGCCGGCGGGGCGCTCTGGGCGAACCGCGAAGGGGCTTCCGCGCCGGTCCCCGAGTCCACGCCTTCGCCCTCCCCCACGCCCAGCCCCGAACCGATCTGGGAAGAACGCGATCCACACTTCCTGGCCGAGCTCACCCGCGGGAGGGACACCGGCGGGATGCACCGCGAATACACCGGTGTCTTCCCCGCGCTCACACTGCGTGATGTCGTTCCGCTCATCGGGTTAGGAACCGCCGAGGATCCTTGGGTAGCGGCGACCATCATCGGTCCTTCCCATCAGCTTCAGATCATCCCGTCCGGGGCCTCGACCCCCGCCTACACCTTGAGCATTCCCGAGGACGCTCAAGGTGAAATACTGTCCATGACCTGGGACGCGAAACGCAAGACGCTGTATCTCTCCGTCTCGGGAAGACTGTGGGCATGGCGTCACGCCGCCCCCAAATCCTTGGCCAAGCTCGGAGATGTCCCCAAGGCCAGTACCCTCTACGACCTCGTCGTCGACGAGAACTCCGTGGTGTGGGGCGGAACCTACCCCACCGGAACGGTCTTCAACTACACCCCGGGCACACAAAAAATTCGTGTCTTCCCACGCATGGCCGCGGATAGCGACTACGTGCGTCGGCTCGCACTGGATCCCACCGGCAGGCTCTGGGTCGGCACCGGCTCACGGAACCCACGCATTTTCACCTTCCCGACCACCGATCCCAGCGACCGGACCGAGGTGCAACTTCCGACGCCGCAAAAGAACGGCTTCGTCTCGGTGCTGCGTGCCCGAGGTTCGCAACTGCTCGTGACCGCCAGCGGACACGTCGACCAGCTGGTGCTCGATACCAAGACCCGCAAGTGGCTCACGCCGATGGACTTGAAGGGCTCCTCGCGCAACGCGTCAAACTGGTTGCCCGGCCGCGACACCTACTACACCGTCGTCAAGGGTCGGCTCACGGCCAACAAGCCGGGGGCGGCCTCGGCCCTGGACCTCGGGGCGATTGGCACCAATGCCCCGATCGAACTGCACGCCACGGCGAATTCCGTTCTGGTCTTCAGCGAAACCGCTACCGGTTACCGGACCGAGCACTTCGACCTGAAAGCACGCAAATCCGTCGGGCAGCATGCGGTGACATTGACCGAAGGCCTATTCGATGCGCACAGCCTGCTCGCTCTTTCCGATGGCAACCTCTATATCGGCGGGTTCATGGGTTCGGGGCTCTCCGGTCTCAATCCGGTGACCGGCGACCGCTGGCGCTCGCCGGAGGGCGGCCAGGTCATCCATCAGGTGGAGAACATGATCGAGTTCTCCCCTACGCGCTGCTACCTAGGTTCCTATGGTGCCGCGGACTTGATCAGCTGGGACAGCGCGCAAAAGGACGACGACAACAGTTACCGCCGGATCTCGCGGTTGAGCTATGAGTACCATCAGTCGCGCCCGTACGGGTGGGCGGCGAACTCCACGCAGGTGTACTTCGGCACCGTCCCGGATTACGGGTTGGCCGGTGGCGTGTTCGGGATGATTGACCCGGAAAAAGACCGTGTGGCGTGGGTGCTTGATGGCAACGGCAAGGGCTTCATTCCGGGCCACTCTATTATCGGCCTGGTGGCCGACGAGGACTACGTGTATGGAACCACCTCGGTGCGCAACGGGTACGGAATCCCCGACACCGAAGGACCGTCCCAGGTCTTCAAATTCGATGTGAAGACCAAGAAGCTAGTGTGGCAAAGCGAGCCGGTAGAGACCGCCGGGGCCTTGTACTCTCCGCAGCTGGTGGCCGGCTGGCTACTTGCCGCTGATATTGAGGGCATCAACGTGATCGACCCACGCAATGGCAAACTCGAGGCTCGTCATAAGGTCAGCGCCCACTTTAATGCTTCGCGCCGCCCGGGATGGGCTTCGGCTGGCCTCGAAGTAGTGGGCGACGGGGAGCGTGTGGTGCACAGTGCCTCGGGAACGACCACGGTGCTGAACTTCCGCACCGGCACACACCACCGCATCGGTGGCCCCGGAACGAAACGACGTTTTGGCGTGCGCCTGGCCTCGTTCCCCGACGGACGGGTTTTTGCCACCTACAACGATACGTCGGTAGCCCAGCTGGATCTGGAGCCGGTGCCAGAACCGGCGGCGACGGCCAAACCCAGCGCTAAACCAACACCCACCGCATAGACGGTTGTTGCTAGTCCAGCTCTAGGGTCTGTTCGACGAGCACGGCGCGCAGTTCCAAGGATCCGCCTAGGGCTTCGGTGTAGCGACGCAGGGTGCCGACGGATACCTCGTCGAGCGCGCCCCTTTCCAAGTCGATGACCTCCGCCAGACTGGCTCCGATTTGCTCGGCCATCTGCTCGCGGGTGATCTCGTGGGCCTGCCGGAAATCCGAGAGTTGCCGGGTGCGGTTCGCGCTCTTCATGCGCTTTTGGTGAGCCACAATCGATTCGCGGTTCACCTCATGTAGTGAGCTCAGGTCATCGGATCCATGTCGCATCGCAGCCACTCCTCGGGGTCGGCGTTTCTTCGGCCTCCGGCACAGGTTCTCCGAGGGCTGTGGTTATCGTACGTCCTGACACCGAACGGCGAGTGAACCGTGCCCAACAAGAATGAAAAGCACGTAATATATCGCCTCGAGGCAGCATTTCGGCCGGAATGAGCTCCCCTACTTGACGGTAAAGCTCACCCGATGCCAGCCGGTCGCACCGTTGGGGGCCGGGCTCATCGACTCCTCGATTTGTAGCTTGCCCTCACGGTCATAGGCCCGCACAGTGGCTGTATGCTCCCCTGCCGCCAAGGAATCCACACGGAGCACGAACTGCCGCCAGGTATCGACCGAATCCTGCTCCGCCAGTTCGGCTTGCTGCCACGGACCGTCGTCGAGACGCACCTCGACCTTGGAGATTCCGGTGTGCTGGGCCCACGCGGTACCGGCAATGGCGAGCTTCTCGGAAGACACCGTGGCCTTGGCCCGCGGAACATCAATCCGCGAGGACAACTTGATCGGACCATGGGTGGACCAACCACGAGTGCTCCAATAGGCCAAGGCTTGGTCGAAGCGTGTCACCTCGAGGTCAATCACCCATTTCGTGGCCGAGACGTATCCGTAAAGCCCAGGAACCACCATGCGCACCGGGAAGCCGTGTTCGAGCGGTAGCGGTTCATCGTTCATGCCGACGGCGAGCAGTGCGTCGCGGTCGTCGGTGAGCGCTTCCAAGGGCGTGGAAGCGGTAAACCCGTCGTGGCTGGTGGACAGGACCATATCGGCCTCGGGTAACGGCCGGGCGCGGGCCAGTAGCTCACGAATCGGGTAGCCCAGCCATTTGGCGTTTCCGATCAATTCCCCGCCGACCGGGTTCGAGACACAAGCCAAGGTCACCCGGCTTTCAACCAGCGGCTGCGCAAGGAGCTCGGCAAAGTCGATTTCCAGATCTTCTTCGACCATCCCGTGGACGCGAAGCCGCCAATTCTTGGGGTCGATCTCGGGCACCCGCAGGGCGGTGTCGACGCGATAGAACTCGACGTTGGGTGTCACGTGCTGCGGCATACCGGCGACGTTGACTTGGGCTCCAGCGGGAACCGCCGCGGCCGGTGTTGCAGCGCGCGGCAGTCGTAGCGCTTCCCGAATAGCAGATGCGACATTGCGCACCGAAGATAGGGCCCTGCCGCCAACACCTAGGAGTACGGCCCCGGCGGCGGTAACCGATACAGCCCGCAGGAATTCACGGCGCGAACTGCGCGGCACCTCTTGCGCCGTATGCGACGAGTTGCTCCCCTCCGTTGCTTCGGCGGCGCGCACCGTATAGTTCAGGGCGAGTATTCCCGCCACGGCTCCCGCGGCGGTGGGCACCAAATCCAGGATTCCTGTGGCTGCGCGAGACCAGACCGCCATGCCGAGGGCTATCGCCAGCAGGATAATTAGCCCCGCGGCAAAGGCACTTGCCCGCCGCGCCAGAATCCCGAGCAGCGCGGCGGCGAGCAAGGCCACAATCCCCATAGAAATGAATAGCGCCAGCTTGTCGTTCGTGCCGAAGGCCGCGATGGCGAAATCTTTCAGCCACGGCGGGGTGATATCGATAAACCACGCGCCGACGGCCACCAAGGGCGAGGAGGCGCGCGTGAAAGGCACCGAGGCCAACTCCGCCACGCCGAAGAAAAGGCCGGCCGATACCACCCCGGCAAGCGCGTAGCGCCAGCGCTGGACGTTCGGTGATGCGGTGCTGTTCATGTCCTACTCCTCGGGCTTGGGCTCCCATCATAGGCAGGCAGCAAATCCCGTGGCCGGTTCCTAACGGAACCGTAATGTTCTGCGCACTCGACCTCTGCGCCGCTGGAGAGACGCATACCGGAACGCGGCGAGCGGTGCCCGGCTCCTAGGTGACCCGGAAGGAGACTTCGTGCCAGCCGGAGCTGCCATTAGGCACAGGGTTGGCGCGTTGTTCGCTCTGTAATCGCCCCAAGCCGTCGTAGGCGCGCACGCGGGCGGTATGAGTCCCCGGGGCCAGGCCGCGCACGGGTAACGACCATTGTCTCCAACTGTCTATACCTGCCGCCGCGGCTAGTTGCGCTGCGTGCCAGCGGCCTCCGTCGAGTTGCACCTCAACACGGGTAATTCCACTACGCTGTGCCCACGCGGTGCCGCCGAGCATGAGGTCTCCGGCCGGTACTTGGGCAAATCCGCGAGGCACGTCGATCCGCGACGAGAATTTGATCGGTCCACGAGCCGACCAGCCGCGCGTTGTCCAGTAGGCCTGTTTATCCGCAAAACGTGTCACTTCGAGGTCGATCACCCATTTTGTGGCCGAAACATATCCGTAGAGTCCGGGAACGACCATGCGCACCGGGAATCCGTGTTCGGCAGGCAGCGGTGCGCCGTTCATCCCCACGGCGAGTAAGGCGTCGCGCTGATCGGTCAGCGCCGCAAGGGGTGTGGAAGCGCTGAACCCGTCGTGGCTGGTGGAGAGCACCATATCTGCCTGCGGGAGCGGCTTGGCGCGGGCCATGAGCTCACGGATCGGGTAGCCCAGCCATTTGGCGTGGCCGACGAGGTCACCGCCGACCGGGTTGGAGACGCAGGTGAGCGTGACCCAGCTTTCGACCAGCTCTTGGCCCAGCAGTTGGTCGAAATCCATGGTGATTTCGTGTTCGACCAAGCCGTGGACTCGCAGGCTCCAGGTTGTTGGATCAATCCGGGGTATCGATAGCGCCGTGTCGATGCGGTAAAACTCCTCATTGGGGGTCACGAAGGGCGGCATCCCTGCCAGCTTGACTGCCACGTCATCGGGGAATGCGGCAGCGCGTCGAGCGGGGGCTGGAAGCTTCACCTGGTCGACGGCGGCCCGGAAGGTCGAATGCGCCGACGAAAGAGCCCGTCCCGAAGCTGCCATCACCCCAGCGAGCACCAGACCCAGTGAACTCAACCGCAAGAAGTCGCGACGAGTGTGCGCTCCTCGGCCCGCCGTTTGTTCCGCGGCGTTCCCCACCGGCGCGCCATTAGCGACTCGTCGCGCCCGGCCCGTCAATAAAGTCAATGTGCACAGGCCGAGCATTACACCGAACAGCGTGGGTAGCATGTCGCTCGGGCCGGTGGAGGCGCGGGTGAGCACGGCGGCCACCAGCAACAGCCCCAATGCGGCGACCAGAGTAAGTGCGGCCGGTAGCCGAGCGGCAGCCAACCGTCCAATGGCCGTGGCGATCAGTAGCGACACCAAGCCGATGACGACGAACAGTGCCACCTTATCGTGAACGCCAAATAACGCAATGGCTAGGTCCTTGACTGCCGGTGGCGAGAAATCGATCAGCCAGGCTCCTATGGCCACGACCGGTGAGGCAGCTGCTGCAAAGAACACTGAGATGAGTTCCGCCGCGCCAAAGAGCAGGGCGGCGGAAACGATACCGGCCAGGGCGAACGGCCATCGGCGTATCGTCTGCCGGCTATCAAGCCCATGGTTTTTCTTCATGATGGCCTACTTTCCGTGCCGTCGATGCGGCGCCGGCCCGAAGGTAGCGGCGCCGCATTGCACCTGCTTTAGTGGCGTGTGGCCTTGCGGCCCAGGAGCAGGCCGCTGAGCAGCATGACGGTACCTAAGATGAAGTGCAGCCAGTTATCGGCCATATTCAGCGGGATGAAGTTCGCCGGCCCAGAGCCGGCGGCCAGTCCGTAGATCCACAAGACCAGGTAGACGGCTCCGGAAAGCACGAGAAACATCTTGGACCTTGGTGCCGCGGTGGCAGCGACAAGTCCCAGAACACCGAATATCAGGTGTACCAAATTGTGCAGGGTGGAGATTTGAAAGACGCCGAGGAGCATCGCCTCGGAGTGGTGTCCGGCGAAGCCCAGATGTTCGATCCCGCTGGTGATACCCGGCACGAAGCCGAGGATCCCGACGAGTAGAAAAGTTGCGCCAAAGAGGCCGGCGGCCAGTTGCAGCGGACTTCGTTTAACGGTGGTTTGCGCGCTCATGATGTGCTCCCTCGTGCTGGGCGGCGACCACGTATTGGCCGCCGCTGACACAAGAGGTTCGGAGCACTCCCCCATCTGGATTGCCGGATGGGGGAAAAATTTCTAGAGCTCCTGAACGAGGATCGGGTCGGTGGTGGGCTGCGGAGAACCGCCTGCCGGTTCGACGGTAATTCCCAGATGCGTCACGCCGTCCATGCTGCCTTCAACCAGGCTTACCTCTCCGGAGGCCAGCATCCCGGCCGGCGTCGCGCCACTGTCCCCGATAAGCCAGAGTTCATAGCCGTGGCCCTCCGGTGCCTTGGGCAGTTGCTCCCCCGAGACGGACATCAGGCCGGAGGCGCTCGAGTAGGCAAGGGTCACCGTGGCGCCGTCACTGGTGCGGGCCTGCACGGTCCGCAAATCCGGGGCCTGCAATAGCGAGCGTAGCCCTTGCGCCTCATTCTGCGCTGCGTTGAGTTGCTCGCGCAGCTCGTTGCCTTGCCGGTGCTCGGCGACGAGTATGCCACCAAGGCCGAGCGCTGCCACCAGCAGTGTGGCCGCGGCCAAGGCAAAAGCGGTTCGGCCTCGTCGTGCCCTCGGTGCTGGTTCGGTCGCTACCCGCTCTTCGCGGGCTGGCCCCGGCGTTGGTGCCGAGGTCATCGCCGCTTCCGGTCCGCTAGCGGGTTCCTGGGCCGCGGACGTGGGCGAGGTGGGATCTGCGGCGGGCTGCTGCGGCAAGTCACGAATCGCGTCGAGCACATTGCGTTTTAGCTGCGCCGGTGGCTGTTCGCTGGCCGCGTAGCCAAGAACGGCGGCACCCTCAGAAAGCTGTTGCACATCCTGCGCTAGGGCTTCATCGGTGGCCAGCAACCGTTCAAAGTCGGCTCGTTCGGTGTTGGACATGGCGTTCAACGCATACGCGGCGGCGGCATCCGCGTGTTCAGAGTTCTTCCGCTGTTCCATCAGGCCACCCCCATTCCGTTTCGTAGTCGTTTCAGTCCATCACGTATTCGTGTTTTCACCGTGCCTAGTGGAACGCCAAGCCGTTCGGCAACTTCATGTTGCGTCAGGCCCTCGTAGTAGGCCAGTGAAATCGCCTGTCGTTGCGCATCCGGCAGCGTTTCCAGCGCTTGCCGGGCGCGCTGCGCATCGGCATGCACTATGGCAAGGTCTTCAACATCATCGTGCGACTCCTGATAGTCGCGGATGCCTTCTCGAAGATCCCGGTTCCGGCTCGCGTTGGCCGAGCGTACTCGATCCACCGCTCGCCGGTGCGCGATTGTTGCGATCCAGGGCAGGGCCGAACCGCGCGTCCGATCGTAGCGAGCGGCATGTTGCCAGAGTTCGACGAATACCTCTTGGGCCACGTCGGAGGCGAGCTCCGGATCGACCAATATGCGCCGAGCCACACCGTACACCATCGGTGAGACGGCGTCGTACAGCGCTTCGAAGGCCGCCCCATCGCCCTGCGCGGTGCGTGTGAGCAACTCTTCGGGCGTCGCATCGAGTGCGGCAGAGCGCTGCCCAGTTTCCGATTCCTCCATGTGCATCAGCATCTCACGTCTCCTTTAGCCTGGCCCTGTTCCCACTCCGCCGACGCGTGGGGCAAAAATGGGGCGAGGTAGCTGCCGCTACCCCGCCCCACCTCGTTCGTCTCAGCCCGAGGCCCATCGACGGCCCCGGTGGTGCGTTATTCGGATTTCATTGAGGGCATTAGCACCTGATCCACCAGGTAGACCGTGGCGTTGGCGGTCTGCACGCCACCGCAGATGACGTTGGCGCCGTTGACCTTCAGCTCATCCCCGGAACCGGTGACCTCAACATCTTCGCCCTGCACGGTGGCGTGTTTCCCGGGCAGGTCCTCAGGCAGGATTTGGCCGGGAACAACGTGGTAGGTCAGCACGGTACTCAGGGTGTCGGCGTCCTGCACCACGGCCTCGAGGTCCTTCTCGGGGATCGCGGCAAAGGCCTCGTCGACCGGGGCGAAAACGGTGAACTCGTCTCCGTTCAGGGTGTCCACCAGGTTGACCTCGGGGTTCAGTTTCCCGGAAACCGCAGCGGTCAAGGTGGTCAGCAGCGGGTTGTTCGAGGCGGCAACGGCCACGGGGTCCTGCGCCATCCCGGCCACCGATCCCTCGCCATCGGGAACCTGTTCGGCGTAGTTGGCACATCCGGAACCCACCAGGTACTGCGCAGGGTCCATGCTCGGCGATTCGCTGGACTCGCTGGCCGGGGTGGAAGCCGTTGCGGCCGGCGAGGAACTCTGCGGGGAGGTCGTGGTGCCACCGGTGCTGCAGGCGGCGAGCCCAAACAGTGCAGTGAGGCTCAGGCCAACAAATGCGGTGCGCGCAATCTTCTTCATGGTGTTGCTCCTTCGATCTGCGGACCTGATGGACCGCGAATGGTGTACCCGTGGTGTGGGCTGTCATCGAAGGTTCGGAGCGGTGGCGCGAGTGGATTGGATTATTTTTCTCCGCTTCGCGCGTCGGCGCTCGAACGGGCACACCATGGAATCCGCGGCCTCGAGAGCAACACCTGCTATGCCGCTGTGGCGTGGGGTTAAAGCAGCGGTCCCCACCTCAACATGATTGAGGTGGGGACCAGTGGTGTGGCAGGCGGGTTAGGCCTCGAGCACCACGGGAACGATCATCGGGCGGCGACGCAGCTTGCGGGAGACCCACGAACCAATGACGCGGCGGGTGATCTGCTGCAGCTGATGGGTGGTGTGCGAGGGGTTATTCCCCACCGCTTCCACGATCGCTGCGGCGATCTTCGGCTTGATCTCGTTGAAGACCTTATCGTCCTCGGCGACACCGCGGGCGTGGATATCCGGCCCGGAGATGATGGTGCCGTTTTGCCGGTTGATGACGGTGATGACCGAGATGAAGCCCTCTTCGCCGAGGGTGACGCGGTCCTTGAGGTCCGAGTCGGTCACGGTGCCGACCTTGGAGCCGTCGACATAGACGTAACCGCAGTCGACCTGACCAACCAGCTCGGCCTTGCCGTCCTTCAGATCCACCACCGAGCCGTCCTCGGTGAGCAGCACGTTATCCTCCGGCACACCGGACTGTGCGGCCAAGCGGCCGTTGGCGATCAGGTGACGGGTTTCGCCGTGCACCGGCATCACGTTCTTCGGGCGCAGGATGTTGTAGCAGTACAGCAACTCACCGGCCGAGGCGTGCCCGGAGACGTGCACCTTGGCCATGCCCTTGTGGATCACCTCGGCGCCCAGGCGCATCAGGCCGTTGATCACGCGGAAGACCGCGTTCTCGTTGCCCGGGATCAGGCTCGACGCCAGGATCACGGTGTCCCCCGGGTTGACCTGGATCTTGTGATCGCCGTTGGCCATCCGGGACAGGGCAGCCATCGGCTCGCCCTGCGAACCGGTGGACATCAGCACGACCTTATGCTCGGGCAGCTTGTCGACTTCCTTCATGTCCACAATCACGCCCTGCGGCACATGCAGGTATCCCAGACGTTCGGCGATGCCCATATTGCGCACCATGGAACGCCCGATGAAGGCCACCTTGCGCCCGTGGATTGCCGCGGCGTCCAGCACCTGCTGCACGCGGTGCACGTGGGAGGAGAAGGAGGCGACGATGATGCGTCGGCGAGCCTTGGCGAACTTCGCCTCGAGCACCGGTCCGATGTCCTTCTCGTGCATGGTGAAGCCCGGGACGTCGGCGTTGGTCGAGTCCGAGAGGAACAGGTCCACGCCCTCTTCGCCGAGGCGGGCGAAGTGGCGCAGGTCGGTGATGCGCCCATCGAGCGGCAGCTGATCCATTTTGAAGTCGCCGGTGTGCAGCACGGTGCCCGCGTCGGTGCGCAGGAAAACGGCCAGGGCGTCGGGAATCGAGTGGTTAACGGCCACGAATTCGCATTCGAAGGGCCCCACTTCACGCACTTCACCCTCGACGACGACGGTGCTGTTGGCCTTCAGGCGATGCTCGGCAAGCTTCGCCTCGATGAATGCCAAGGTCAGCTTGGAACCGTAGATCGGGATGTCTTCGCGCATGCGCAACAGGTACGGCACGGCACCGATGTGGTCTTCGTGACCGTGGGTGAGGACCAGGCCGACGATGTCGTCGATCCGGTCCTTGATGTAGGAGAAGTCCGGCAGGATCAAGTCCACGCCCGGCTGGTGCTCCTCCGGGAACAGCACGCCGCAGTCGACAATCAACAGCTTGCCGTTGATCTCGAAGACCGTCATGTTGCGTCCGATATCGCCCAGGCCGCCGAGCGGAACCACCCGCAGGGTGTCCTTCTTCAGCTTCTTGGGTTGTTGCAGGCGGGCGGTATCCGCCTTACCCACTGACGTTTCGGTCATATGCGGTTAATCCCTTTCGTTAGAGATCCCATCCGCCTTCACGCAGGTCCGCGCGGATGGCATCGAGTTCAGCGTCCGACGGTTCCAGCAAAGGCAGTCGAACGACGGTGTTCGGCAGGACACCCTGCCAGTGAAGTGCGTACTTGGAGGCAACGGACCCCTGAATGTGGCTCATCAGAGCCCGCTGGATCGGGTCCAGCTCAAAGTGTGCGGCGCGCGCGGTGGCCAGGTCTCCGGCGTGCATGGCGTCGACCAGCTTGCGGTAGGTGGCCGCGGCCACGTGGGCGGTCACGGAGACCACGCCGGCGGCGCCGGCGGCCATCAGCGGCAGGGTCAGTCCGTCGTCGCCGGAGTACACGTGCAGGTCGGTGTTGGCCAGCACGGTGGTGGTCGACTGGTAGTCGGCCTTGGCATCCTTCAGCGCAATGACTTCGGGGATTTCGGCCAGCCGAATGATGGTCTCCGGGCTCAGCGCGATACCGGTGCGTCCGGGAATGTCGTAGAGCATGATCGGGAGCTTGGTGGCGTTGGCGATGGCCTCGATGTGGGCGATGATCCCGGCCTGGCTCGGCTTGTTGTAGTACGGGGTGGTGGCCAGAATGCCGTCGACGCCAGCTTCCTTGGCTAGCAGGCTCAGGTGGATCGAGTGGCGGGTGTCGTTCGTCGTCGACCCGGCCAGCACGGCCGCGCGATCGCCGACCGCCTCAACGACGGTGCGGAACATGCCGACGTTTTCTTCGTCGGTGAGCGTCGAGGTCTCACCGGTGGTGCCGGTAACCACCAGGCCGTCGCAACCGTCATCAACCAGTTTGCGCGCTACCTTGGCCGCGGCCTCGTAATCGACCTCGCCTTCATTGGTGAAGGGAGTGACCATGGCGGTCAAAACGGTTCCAAAGGGGAATGCCTGCTGATCGGTGTCGCGTAGTGCCATAGTCCAAATCTACACGCGCAGGTGTCGTCGTGGCATATCGACGGCCCCTTGTGATCGGATGAGTGCATGAGACCCGCACCACGCCCCACGCGCCTGCCCGGCGTGGACACCGCCCGCGCGGTCGCCGTGCTGGGCATGTTTGCGGCGCACGCGCTACCCTTGTTGGTCCTCACCTCGATTGGTGGCGCGGAGCCAACTTTCGCGGGATCAGTGGCCTCGGGGCGAGCCTCGGTGCTTTTCATGGTGGTGGCCGGGCTCTCACTGGAGCTTTTCGACCGCTCGTTGCGGGCCCGCGGAGTGCCGGTGCGACGGCGGGCGTTGATTTACCTGCGCCGCGCTTTAGCCCTAGCGGCACTTGGGCTTATCACCGGCTTGACCAACGAAGGCATAGCCAACATTTTGGTGCATTACGCGATGTTATTCCTCCTCTTGCCCTTGGCACTCTTCCTACCCCCGGTAGCGCGCTGGTTGCTTACCCTTGGTTGGCTAATGGCCATGCCTATGCTGCGACTTCCGCTGAGCACCTCGTTGGAGGGCCTGCGTCTGGATCACAACCCAAATCCCACCGACCTGTTGGACCCGGCGAGGCTCATGGCCGACCTATGGGTCACCGGCTATTACCCGTTGCTGGTCTGGTTCGGCTTCGGGCTGCTCGGGATGGCCTTAGGTACACTACCGCTCAGGCGTCTGGGGGCACAGCTAGGGTTACTGGCCGCAGGCCTGCTGGGTGCGGCGTCCAGCCTCGCCGCGGGCTGGTGGAAGGTGGCCGGGTTGGGCGATGAACTGCAGCGCCTGGTGCCGGAGCTATCCGAGAGGCTACCGGCCGCGCTGGTCACCGGGCGGTACGGTGCCGCGGTCGAGAACGCGCTCGGCGGGCATCCGGTCTTCGCGTGGTTGCCGATGCCGCATAGCAACTCCTTGCTCTTCACACTGCATGCCGCCTGTTGCGCGCTGGCCATCATCGGGCTCTGCCTGTGGCTGACCCCGCGGCTTGGCTGGTTCGGCAGGGTGCTCTCCGCGGCGGGGCGCGCCCCGCTAAGCCTGTACGTCGGGCACCTGCTCATCCTGCCGATTTTGCTGGAGCTTCTGCCGACGACGGCCACGTGGTGGGTGTTGGTGGCCGGCCTGCTGGGCACGGGTGCCTGGCTGAACTACTCGGGGGCGCAAGGTCCGCTCGAAGCTCTCCTGCGGTGGCTCAGCGGGGTTACACGAGATGCACCGGGCGACGCGACGGCGGCCGAACGCTCCGCGCGGGACTAAAAAGCGCCGGTAAGGACCTCATGTCCTGACCGGCGCCTCATCGTGTGCGGTTGAGCGGTGCCTAACGGCTTATCGAGCGCTGTTCGGCACGCCAGTAGCCGATGGATGTGCGCATGGAATTGCGGGCACGACGCTTATCCCCACAGGCCTCATAGGCAAGGGCCAGGCGGTACCACGACTTCCAGGACTCCGGATGCTGCTCGACATCGCGCTGGTGGTTCACGAAGTCGGCGTCGGCGGCCTCACGCACGAATCGTCCCGAGGGGGTGCGCGGCAGGTTATCCTCCGGTAGCTCACCCAGCGCCTCGAGTTCCTTGCCCATGCGTTCGGTGCGCAAACCGAAGAGTATCTCGCGAATCAGAATCCAGACGCCCAGGGCGGGAATGACCAGAATCGCCACGCCCATAACCTTCGCGATGGGCTCCTCGGTAAGCATAAAGCGCCAGGCCTGGGTAAAGGCCATGGCGATATACAGGACGAACAGCAGCAGGATGCCGCCGACCCAAAGCTTGGTTTTCACTACTGCCCCAGCTCCAAGTAGCCGTCTAGGCCATAGGTCAGTCCGGGACGCGAGGCTACGGTGCGCAACCCCAGCAGGACACCGGGCATGAAGGAGGCACGGTCATAGGAGTCGTGGCGTAGCGTGAGCTGCTCCCCTTCGCCGCCGAGCAGCACCTCCTGGTGGGCTACGAGGCCGCGCAAGCGCACCGAGTGCACATGCACGCCGGAAATATCGGCGCCGCGCGCCCCGTCGATCTGCGTTTCGGTGGCGTCCGGGCTCGCCGGAACGCCGGCCTGGGCGCGGGCGTCGGCGATCAGTTCGGCGGTGCGCACCGCGGTGCCCGAGGGGGCATCAACCTTATTCGGGTGGTGCAGTTCGATGATCTCCACTGACTCGAAGTATTTCGCGGCGGTGGCCGCAAAGGCGCTGGCCAGCACGGACCCCAAGGCAAAGTTCGGGGCGATCAGCACACCCACTTCGGGGTGCTCGGCCAGCAGGGACTGCAGGTTAGCGCGTCGCTCATCGTCCCACGCGGTGGTGCCGATGACCGCGTGCAGCCCGTGGGAGACGGCAAAATGCACGTTGTCTTCGGTAGCCGAGGGCACCGACAGATCCACCACGTGGGTGGCTCCGGCCTGCAGAATCTGCTCAAGGTCATCGCCGCGCCCGAGGCTGGCGACCAGCTCCATACCCTCGGCCGCTCGCACCGCCTTGACCGCTTCGGACCCCATTCGTCCATTGGCGCCCAAAACGGCGACCTTGATCGTAGAACTCATGACTTTAAGCCTAGCGCCATGGCGGTAAGAGGCAGAAACCGATAACGACGCATATGACCGTGCGCGGGCAGGTTGAAACTAGTGGTGGCTTGGGTGGTCGGCCGGGTGGGTGATGACTTCCCCGGTGGCCGTGGAGTCGGCCCGCAGCATCCAGCCCATCCGCTTATGGGTGCGTACCCCCACGTCGGATTCGATAATCTGCAGCCCCGGCGCCGCGTGTTGCAGCTGACGTTCGACCTCGGCAATATCCGCCGGGTTGCGCAGCCAGAGCGCAAAGGTGAGATTCGCGTCTCCGGTGATGGTGGCGCACAGGCGCAGGGTGCGTAGCGAACGCAGGTGCCGCACGGCCGATTCCAGCTGCGAGGGCGGGATCCGGGCGTACCAGTGGCAGAAGACCGGATACCCCGAGTAATCCTGTGCGAGTTCACAACGGAGCAAGATGGTGCGCGAGTCGAGCAGTTGGCGCAGGTGACGTGCGGCCGTGGTCGGGTGGATGCCCAGTTCGGCGGCGATCGCGGCGGCGGAGATGCGTCCGTCGATGGACAGCAGGCGCCGTAGTTGCGGGTGGGTGGGACCGAGTTCGGCGCCATGGGTTGCATTCGTCGGGTTCATCTCGCGTAGCCGCTCTTGTTGCTGCGGGGAGAGCACATCGAGCCTCCAATGCCCACCGGTGGCATACAACCCGGTCATCGCCGAGACGTGCACACGGATAATGCCCGGGTCGGCGCGGACCACGGGAAGGATTTCGTGGGTTAGTTGCGACCAGTCGTCGGTCAACACGGTCAGCCGGGCATCCCAGGACCGGGCGGACTCCTCCACATTGCCAATTTCCGGAATAGCGCACATGCGGGCGATGACCTCGTCGCGCATCTCGGGATAGCACTGGATGCTGATGAAGGTGGCCGTGCCGCTGGTGGAGATGGCCCCGAGGTGGCCGGTCACCCAGACCTTGCCCTCTGCGTGAAGCCGCTCCCACCGCGCGGCGAGGGTGGTGGGATGCTGTCCCAGTATGGGGGCGAGCTGAGCCCAGGAAGCACGCGGAAAAATCTGAAGGGCGTGCACCAGTTCGAGGTCGGCCTGTGGCAGCTCCATGCAGGATCCTTCGGTTTTCGGGGTGGCTTTAACAGTTTTCTTAGTTTATGCGACGCAGTGAAGTGGGTCACTTCACGATATGTAGAGCATCACATAAACGAAGGGACCGCGATGACACATTCCGTATCCTCCGCCGATCTGACGGTGTCGCTACGCGACGACGCGAGCGCACTAGCCGAGCAGATCACCGACCTGCGCCACCGCCTGCATCAGGAGCCGGAAATCGGACTCGAGCTGCCGCGCACTCAGCAAAAGGTCCTCGAGGCGCTCGACGGGCTCGGACTGGAAATTTCCACGGGCACCGACACCACCTCGGTCACCGCGGTGCTGCGCGGCACGGCGAACACCGGCGGCGCCACCGGCCACACCGTCCTGCTGCGCGGCGATATGGATGCGCTGCCGGTGCAGGAGAAGTCCGGGGTGAGTTACGCGTCGCGGATCGATGGGGCCATGCATGCCTGCGGCCACGACCTGCATACCGCCATGCTCGTCGGCGCCGCGCAACTGCTCGCGGCCCGCCGCGATCAACTCACCGGCGACGTGCTGTTCATGTTCCAGCCCGGTGAGGAAGGGTTCGACGGTGCCGGTGTCATGCTGCGCGAGGGAGTCCTTGACGCGGCCGGTCGGCGCCCCACCGCCGCCTATGGCCTGCACGTGATGAGCTCGATGGCCGATGGCGGGTCCTTCCTCTCCCGCCCGGGGGCCACCATGAGTTCCTCCGACGGTCTCGTGGTGACGGTGCACGGCGCCGGTGGGCACGGTTCGGCGCCCTTCGCCGCGAAGGACCCGGTCCCCGTGGTCGCGGAAATCGTCTCGGCCCTGCAGGCCATGGTGACCCGCCAGTTCGATGTTTTCGACCCGGTGGTGCTGACCGTCGGTGTGCTCCGGGCCGGTACCAAGCGCAACGTCATTCCGGAGACCGCGCATTTGGAGGCCACCATCCGCTCCTTCTCCCCGGCGGCCAAGGAACGGCTGAAGTCCGCGATTCCGCAGCTGATCGAATCCATTGCCGCCGCGCACGGACTCTGGGCCAGCGTCGAATATATCGAGGAGTACCCACTGACCGTGACCGACGCCGTCGAAACGAACTTCGCGCAGTCCACGGTGCGTGAGCTCTTCGGCGAGGACCGCCACCAGCAGATGGCCCACCCGCTGGCCGGCTCCGAGGACTTCTCACGCGTGCTGCAAGAGGTGCCCGGCGCGTTCCTCTTCCTCTCCGCGGTGCCCGAAGGGACCGACTACCGGCAGAGCCCCTACAACCACTCCCCCTATGCCGTGTTCGACGACGCCGTGCTGCCCGACGGTGCGGCCACCTACGCACGGCTTGCCCTCGACCGACTCAACCTCGCCGCCTCAAACTAAGGATTCGACATGAGCAACACACTTGCGACTTCTTCGCCTACCCAGCAGCGTCACAGCGTCACCCGCACGCTGATCGGCACCGGCGCCGGTAACGCCGTGGAATGGTACGACTGGGCGGTCTACGCAACCTTCGCCTCCTTCATCGCCTCGCAACTATTCAGCCCGGCGGACCCCTCCAGTGCGTTCCTGATGACGCTGGCGGTGTTTGCCGTGGGGTTCGTCGCCCGACCGTTGGGTGGATTCCTCTTCGGCTGGATCGGTGACAAGGTCGGACGCAAGGCGTCGATGACGCTGTCGGTGGCGCTGGCTTCCCTGGGCTCCTTGGCCATTGCGCTGACCCCGAGCTACGCGAGCATCGGGGCCGGAGCCTCGGTCCTGCTGGTGGTCGCCCGCCTGATTCAGGGGCTGGCGCACGGTGGCGAACTGCCCAGCGCGCAGACCTACCTCTCCGAGATGGCCCCGCGTGAGCGCCGCGGCCTGTGGTCCTCGCTGATCTACGTCTCCGGCACCACCGGCATTCTCTTCGGCACGCTGCTTGGTGCGGTTCTTTCCACGGTGCTCAGCGCCGAGCAGATGTCCAGCTTCGGCTGGCGTATCCCCTTTGCCATCGGTGCGCTGTTCGGGTTTGTGGCCCTGCTGATGCGCTCGCGGATGGAAGAGTCGGCCGTTTTCGAAGGTGAACTGCGCAGCCCCGAGGCACCGGCTGCCGCCAAGCCGAAGTTGCTGACCGACATGGCCCGGCACTGGCGCCAGGCGCTGCAGGTGATCGGCCTGACCATCGGCCTGACCGTCGTGTACTACGTCTGGGGCGTCTCCACCCCGGCCTACGCCATCAACGTGCTGGGGATCGACGCCAAGGGCGCGCTCTGGGCCGGTGTGGTCGCGAACCTGGTCTTTATCGCCGCGCTTCCGTTGTGGGGTCGGCTTTCGGATAAGATCGGCCGGCGCCCGGTGCTGCTGATTAGTGCAATCGGCACGATCGCGTGCTACTTCCCGGCCGGCGCGATCCTGCAGAACTCCGCGGTGCAGCTGGCGGTGTCGATGTCGATCATGTTGATCTTCATCGCCGGATTCGCCGCCATTGGGCCGGCCGTGTACGCCGAACTGTTCCCGACCTCGGTGCGCACCATCGGTGTGGCGGTCCCCTATGCGATCTGCGTGGCGGCCTTTGGCGGCACCGCCGCCTACCTGCAGGCAGGGTTCGAGACCTGGTTTGGTGAGGCCGGGCGCAGCTACTTCGGTTTCTACACCCTTGCCATGCTACTGATCACCGTCATTACGGTGATCGGGTTGAAGGAAACCCGCGGCAAGGACCTTTCCGAGCAGTAAGCCCGCACGGACACACTGCACCACAAGACAAGCGGTGGGTGGCGATCGTTCAAGGATCGCCACCCACCGCTTGCTTGGTTTAATAACGCCCACACGGACGTCGGCGGCTCTACTTGGCTAGCCTTCCAGGCCTAGCGCTGCCTCATTCTCAAAGGGGCCAACCACGGTAATGGTACGCGGACGTGCGGCCAGTTCGGCGGCGAGGGCCTGCACATCCGCTGCGGAAACGGCCTGCACGCGCTGCAGGGACTCGTCGATATCCTGAAATTCGCCGGTGACCATTTCGGCACGCCCCAGACGCGACATGCGGCTACCCGGATCCTCCAACGCCAGCACGGTGCCCCCGGCCAGCTGGCCCTTGGCCTTGCGCAGTTCCTCGTCGGTGATCCCCTCGGCGGCCATCCGGTCGAGTTCGGCGCCGAGCAGGCCAATCACTTCACCGGCCTTGGCCGGAGAGCATCCGGCATACATGCCGAAGTATCCGGCATCGGAGTACGTGGCGGAGAAAGAGTAGGTTGAGTAGGCCAGGCCGCGCTTCTCGCGGACCTCTTGGAAGAGCCGTGAGCTCATGCCCCCGCCAAGCACCGCATTGAGCACGGCCAGGGTGTGCCGTCGCGGGTCATGGCCGGTGATGCCCACGCACCCGACGATGATATTGGCCTGCTCCACCGGGCGGTTGATGACCTCGAGTCCGCCGGCGCTTTCAATGGTGGCAGGCTCCGCGCTGCGTCGGGCCTCGGGAACCGCCAGCGGATCGAGCTCCCATCCGGCGTCGGCCAGCGCGGTGAGCACCATGGAGCAAATCTGGTCGTGCTCTAGGGAGCCGGCGGCGGTGACGATCAGTTCGCTGGGACGGTAGTGCCGCTCGTAGTGTTCAAGCACCGCCTCACGGGTGATTTCGCGGATCTCTTCCGGGGTACCTCCGATGGGGCGGCCCAGCGGGTGACCGGCCAGGACCTTGGCGACGAAGTGCTCGTGCACGACCTCGGTGGCATCGTCGGCGTCCATATTGAGCTCTTCGATGATCACCCCGCGCTCCTGCTCCAATTCGAAGGGGTCGAGCACCGCCGAGGTCACCATGTCCGCGATGACTTCCATAGCCATGGGGACGTCCGAGTCCAGCACCCGTGCGTAGTAGCAGGTGGATTCCTTGGCGGTAGCGGCGTTCGACTCGCCGCCCACCTCGTCGAAGGCCTGGGCAATATCGAGCGCGGTGCGCGTCGCGGTGCCCTTGAAGAGCAGATGCTCGAGGAAGTGGGTGGAGCCGTAATGACCGGCCTGTTCATCGCGCGAGCCGACCGGCACCCAAAAGCCCACGGTGGTCGAACGCTGCCCGGGCATGGCCTCGGTCAACACGCGCACCCCACCGGGCAGAATGCTTCGGCGCACCTCGGCCCCGCCTTCGCCGCGATGCACCAGGGTCGGGTCCGACGGGTCGACCGGCGAAAACTCGCTGGTGTCCTGGTGGTGCAATGGCAGCGGAATCATGACCAATGGGTTGTCCTTACTTTCCACGAAAAATCGGGGGTAAATGGCACCTGAACCGGCGCCGAAAGCTCGCTCTATTCTCGCACATTTGCACCCTGCCACGTGCCCTCGCACCGACCTGCGGATATTTAAGAAACCGGCCGCGTCGGCGATAGCAACGTATCACCGGCGCGGCCGCGGCCTTACCAGCCTAGGAGTCGATGGACACGGCCACCGGCTCGGCGGGCAGGGTGTTCTTGCGCCGTAGCAGTGCGGCCACGGCGAGGATCACCACGCCGATTACGGTCAGCACGATCGCGGTCGGCCAGGCGAATCCGGCCATGATCAGGGCCGGCAGAATTGCGACGAAGGCGATATCCCCGAACCCGATCGGAATATAGGCCAGACCGTAGTAGTCCAAGGTTCGTGAACGCATATCGGGGTCGACGATGCGCAGCAATGCGATACCCATGGCCACGGTTCCGGTCCCCCAGCCCCAGGTGAAAATGGACTGTTCTACCTTGTGGTCAACGAACAAGCGTTTGGCGATCAGGAAGTAGAAGGCGATCATGCCCAGCACGCCGAAGACCAGGAGTAGTGCCAGCGGGCCGGCATATGCCACCACGATGGCCGGGTCGATGGACGCGATGCCGAAGGCGACAAGCAGATCGGTGGCCGAACCGCTGGTGCGTTCGAACAGCCGGGCGTCAAAGTGCTTCATGGCTCCGGTCGAACGCAACGCAAAGAGGGCGAGGTAACCGACCAAGAAGGCCACCGAGAAGGTGGGAATGTTCAGCCCGTCCACCATGGTGCCGGCCCAGTTGGAGATCGCATAGGAGATCGCGGCGATGCCGAACAAGACACCGCCATGGTAAATCAGCGGATCGATGGACATCGAAGAAACCGGGGAGGCACCGACCGGTTCACGCTTACCGTCGCCAACCATGCCGGTACGCAGGCTATTGGGCAACGACTTGAAGTGGGTCAGGTAGGTGGTGTTGCCACGCATGGATTCGATTTTGATCAGGATGATGCCGCCGACCACGGAGACGATAATGCCCACGGTCGCCGCGGTCATCCCGAGGCTAGCCGCCTCTGGCCAGTTCTCACCGAAACTATCGGAGATTGCGGCGGCGGTACCGTGGCCACCCATGAACCCGGTGGCAATCATGAGCCCGAAGCCATCGGGCACGGTGCTAAAAACGCTGGAGACGACGGCGAGCGCGAAGAGCAAGCCGACGCCCCACTGCAGGACCACCACGGATTGCGAAACGGACCACATGGTGCCGACGGACTTCATCACGCCCTTGAGCGAGGCTACCTTGGAGGTGAAGGGAAGCGCGGCGAAGACGACAGCAATGAGCACTCCCGCGTAGCTGGAGATATCGGAGGAAAAGGGAATGATCCCCAGCATCTTTGGTCCCAACACGAGGCCGAGCACACCGGCGATCAAGCTCGAAGGCAGGAAGATACTTTGGATGAAGGGCACCTTGGCCCTCAGGAACGCTCCGACGAGCAGGAGAATACTGATCCAGCCCAGATCCGTAAATAGCGACCACGCGGTCATACACACCTCATTTCAGACATGACTAATGCCGCAGGCAATCCTCGGCGACAGCGGTTAACGCTAACTCACCTCCGGGCCCGGCCCGATGCCGCCAGGAGTTAGCCCAGATACCCGCTGTTCGAGGTCCACCTCACAAGAATTAGCGAAATACTGCGGAGAAACGGGGACGATATTGCGGCGCACACCACATCGCGGATCGCTGGTGGTGTGAAAAGAATCTCTCAGCTCGCGCGCGGCCACGGCCGTATCTGCCCTCACGCTCAGCTTCAGCAGGCGCGATCATCCCTGCACCGCAGACCGTGGTGCGTCATGACGGGAGGTGGAATGGAACCGTACTTTGGCGGTGGAGGTGTGCCGCGGCACGAAAAATCCGCCGCACCCAACAAAGTTGCTAGGGGCGGCGGATCTACGCAACGCCACGTACCGGCGTCTACATCGCGTGCCTGTTAGGCAAGCTTGGAACGATCGAAAGCGTCGAGACTGATGCCCTGCTCGAGGATCACCTTGGCCCATTCCTTGGCCGAGTGCAGGCTGTGGTCCCGGTAGTTACCGCAGCTCACCGCTTCGGTTCCCGGAACGTCTTCCCAAGTGACCTTCTCAACGAGGTCCTCGAGGGAGCTCTTCACCGCGGCGGCGACCTGCTCGGGAGTGGGCTCACCCCACGCGATCAGGTGGAATCCGGTGCGGCATCCGAAGGGCGAGAAATCAATCAGCCCGTCAAAGCGGGTGCGCAGCAAGGCGGCGAGGGTGTGCTCGATGGTGTGCAATCCCGCGGTGGGAATCTCGCCATAGTTCGGCTGGACAAAGCGCACGTCATAGTTGGAGATCGCGTCGCCCTTGGGGCCATGTTCCACGCCAATTTTGCGCACATAGGGCGCCTTGACCTTGGTGTGGTCCAACGCGAAACTTTCGACTTCGGCAAGTTCAACATCACTCATAAATTCAGTGTATCCCTTGGGCTCGATGACCCCGCTCCGCGTTCATCAGAGGTAACCGGATAAACTCGGTGAGTATGCCCGGTGTTCGACCGCCCGGGTGGTAGCGCTCACGAGAGGAAGTACATGTCAGACCTCAAGACCTTGGTGGTCTTCGCCCACAGCGATGAGGCAGCAGCCTTCACCGACGTTCAGCATCTGGTCTCCGGTGTTGGCAAGGTCAACGCCTCGGTGGCGCTAGCCGGCGCACTTGCCGCTGGTGGCGTCGAGAAAGTGGTGGTGCTGGGCACCGCCGGCGTAGTCGGCGATGGTGAGCCCCGCCCGGATCTGAACACCGTGTATCAGGTCACCCACGTCCTGCAGCACGACTTCCCGCTGGCCTCCCCCACCCTAACCCTGACCGGCGAGGTGCTCTTGCCGGATCATCAGGCCACGATGGCCACCGGAGATGTCTTCGTATCCGACGACGCCCAACGCGCCCACATCCATGAGCTCGGTGCCGAATTGGTGGATATGGAAGGCTACGCCTATGCCAGCATGTGCCAGCGCTTCGACGTGCCGCTACAGATTTTCAAGGTGCCCAGCGACTACGCCGACAGTGAGACCACCATGGATGATTGGGATGCCATCGTGAAGCATAAGAGCGTCCAGCTACGCGAATTCTTCGACAAGAATCTGCGCTAGTCCCAACTCTTGCCAAGGCCGGCCCGGAGCGTGGGCATCCCCTCCGGACCGGCCTTCGTCATGCCGGTAGCGCTCTGGCTAGCCTTCGGCTCGAATGGCCACCGGGACCTCGGCGAACCTCAGGCCCACGGTTTCACCGATCTCCAGCCGCTCATTGGCGTGATGTTGCACCGCTACCTCGGTCTCGAGTTCGTCGAGCCGCACCACGGTGCGCCGCAGCGATCCGAGAAAGCCCGAGGAAACCACCGTGCCGTGAAGTTGCGCATCGACGGCTGCGGCAAAGGCGATGTGTTCGGGGCGCACCAACGCCGTCACCGAGGTGCCCGCAGCCAGCTGCGTGTTGGTCACCAACGGGAGCGTCGTTTGATGTAGTTGGACCCCCTGCCCGGTGAGCACGCCGGGCAGCTTATTGGACACACCCACAAAGTCGGCGACAAAAGCCGAGGCCGGAGAACGGTAAATATCTTCCGGGCTGGCGAACTGTTCGATATGTCCACCGTTCATCACGGCGACCCGGTCCGAGATCGCTAGCGCTTCTTCCTGGTCGTGAGTGACGAAGACGGTGGTGATCCCCAGTTCGGTCACGATCTCACGGATCTGCTCGCGCAGGTGTACGCGCACCTTGGCATCCAGCGCGGATAGCGGTTCATCCAGCAGCAGTGCCCGTGGGCGTGTGACCAGGGCACGCGCCAGAGCCACACGCTGCTGTTGCCCACCGGAGAGTTGCGAGGCGTAGCGGTGCTCAAATCCCGAGAGTCCCACCAGCTCGAGCGCCTCGGCAACACGCTGGGTGCGTTCACCGCGCGGAATCTTGCGCATGCGCAAGCCAAACTCGACATTCTTCGCCACGGTCATGTGCGGAAAGAGCGAATACGCCTGAAACACCATGCCAATGTCGCGACGGTTCACCGGGGTGCCCGAAACCTCGTCACCGCCGATGAGCACCTGCCCCGAGGTGACCTCTTCGAGTCCCGCGAGGCAGCGCAGCGCCGTGGTTTTGCCGCAACCCGACGGTCCCAGCAGGCAGACCAGCTCGCCTGGCTCTAGGTGCAGGTCGATGGAATGCAGCACGGTGTTCGAACCGTAGTCCTTGCGCACGGCCCGCAGTTCAAGTCCGGCGGATTTCACATGCTTTGCGGTGTGGGTGGTGGTCTCAGACATGCGCGGTATCTTTCGTAGGCTTCGTCGGCAGCGGGCGCCGTGCCCCGGTATTGCCCATAAAGGACACGGCGGCGAGCAGGACGAACATAATGATCAAGGAGAGCAGCGAGCACAGGACCGCGATGAAGGGGTCGGTCTGTGATATCTGTAGCAGCCCGGTCTGGAAGGTGGTGCGGCTCAGGAGCGAGGCCACGGTGAATTCGCCCATCACAATGGCGATGGTCAGCAACGAGGCGGAAACCAGTCCGCGGCGCAGACCCGGAACCAGGACCTTGAAGTAGACGGTCGCCCAGCTGGCGCCCAGTGTCCGGGCCGCTTCGGAAAGCACACGGGCATCCATCCCCTGCAGGTCGGTGGCAAAGGTGCGGTAGGCGAAGGGCAGGACCAGCACTCCGTAGGCTAGGAACAGTGTCCATTCCCCGGAGCCCAACGTCCGGCCAATGTACCGATACACCGGCGCGAAACCGACCACCATGGCGATGGCCGGGATCGCGATGGGTAGCACCGTCAGCAGGTCCAGCATCCGTTCCAAGCGCGGGAAGCGCAGGTGGATCCACACGATGGTGGGGGCGAAAAGCAGTTGCACCATCCCCAAGGTCAGTAGCGAGAGAACCAAAGAATTACCGAGCCCCTGGGTCAGGGCGCGGTATTGGCGTTGCCCCTGCAGGTCTGCGAGGCTCAGCCAGTGTTCCAGGCTGTGTCCGCCGGTGGTGCTGCGCAAGGTGAACTCGGCCATGGCCACCAGCGGCAAGAGGAAGATCACGCCGATAACCAGCAGAATGGTGCGGCGAGCCCACACCGGTGGGGCCGTTGAAATCGTGCGGCTCATGACTGCCACCGTGCCGCTCGTTTCATCACCAATGAGTAGAGTCCCATCACCAGGCTCATCAACAGGATCATGCCCAGTGCGAGCACGCCGGCATAGCTGACATTGGAGGCGCCGGTTTCACCGATCAACGCCGCCCGAATTTGCAAGGGTACGATCTGCGCACCCTGGCTAATCAGCGCGGCGGCCGTGGCGTAGGACGAGAAAGAGTTGGCGAACAGTAGTAACAGTGCACCGAGAAATGAGGGGGCGAGCACCGGCAACCCGATATGCCGCCAGTAGTCCCACAGCCCTGCGCCCAGCGTCGCACTGGCCTCGACCCACTGCGGGCGTAGCCGGTCAATGGCCGGGAAGAAGGTGATGATCATCAGCGGAATCTGGAAGTACAGGTAGGGCAGGATCAGGCCCGGCAGTTGGTAAAGCCAGACTCCGTCGGCGTAGATGTCCCAGCCGAGCGTGTCATCGAGCCACAGGCGCAATAGGCTTTGTGCTCCCATGGTGGCGATGAAGGCGAAGGCCAGCATCACACCACCGAATTGGGCCAAGACGGAGGCCGCCGCGTCGACGATGCGTCGCACCGCGCTCTGCGGGCTCACCCCGGTCAGGGCCCAGCAAACGAGGGCGCCGATCACCGCGCCGACTAGCGCCGTGATCGCGCTGATCGTCGCCGAGGCCATAAAGGTCGATGAGACCACTGGGTCGATGAGAATCGACAAATTCGACAGTGTCAGGGCCCCTTTGCCGTCGCTGAAGCCGCTAAAGATGGCCAGCAAGGTGGGCAGTAGCAAGAAGAGTACGAGGTAGGCGGCGAACGGTAGCAGCCCTAACCAAGCTAATTTCGTTTTCACGTGAGAAAGTCCTTTGACGCGCGAGCGCCAGACGGTGGGGCCGACTGCGGCCCCACCGTCATCGCTTTAGCGGGTCAGCGCGGCCCAGCGCTCGGTCAGCAGCTTGTTGGCAGCATCGGTCTGCTCTTGGTTCGGCGAAATCCAGTCCTCGGAGGTGGTGCCGGCCGTTGCCGTCTCGAGCAGCTTCTCGTCCACGGAACCGGCTTCCTTCAAGGCGTCGACGCGTACCGGCACCGAGTTACCTTCCAGCAACAGGGTCTGCACCTCGTCGGAGAACATCCATTCCTGCCACAGGCGTGCGGCGGCCGGGTGCGGGGCGTCCTTGTTGATGGCCTCGTTGTAGAAGGAGACGTAGGCGGCACCCGGCAGGACCGTGGTCTTGAAGTCCGGCTTGTTGGCGGCCGCAGCGATGTTATTGAAGCTCCAGTCGAACACCACCGGGGTTTCGCCCGAGGCGATGGTGGCCGGCGTCGGATCGACAGTCAGGAAGTTACCGGCATCCTTGAGCTTCTGCATCCAGTCGATGCCCGGTGCGAAGTCCTCGACTCCGCCGCCGGCCAGGGCGGAGATGGTGCCCACGGCCGCGAATGCGGCACCGGCCTGCGTTGGGTCACCGTTCAGCGCCACCGAGCCACGGTATTTCTCACCGAGCAGGTCATCGAGCTGCTTGGGCTCCTCAACGGTCGACGAGTCGTAGCCGACGGACATGATGCCGGTGTAGTTATTCACCCAGAGCCCTTCCGGGTGCTTGTTCTTCTCCGGGATCGAATCCCAGGTGGTCACCTTATAAGGGGCGAACTTGTCGGTGTTCTCCAACGCAACCGCGGTGCCCAGGTCGAAGACATCCGGCGCGGTATCTTGCCCGGCCTGGTTCTGTGCTGCCTGAATTTCCTCGGCCGAGGACGCGTTGGGGTTGGCCGAGTTAACGGTGATGTCGTACTTGTCCTCGAAGCCGTTGAGGATGGCACCGTAGTTGGCCCAGTCCTCGGGCAGGGCGATGACGTTCAGTTCGCCTTCGGCCTGGGCGGCAGCAATGAGTTGGTCCATGCCGCCGAAGTCCTCGGCGCTAGTTGCGGTGGCCGCATCGACGCCCGCAGGTGCTTCGGGGGTGGCACCGCCCGAGCAAGCTACCAGGGAGGCCGAGAGTGCGAGCACACCGGCCGAGGCGAGCAGAATACGAGATTTCATGACAACAGTCCTTGAGTGTCTAGCGCGATCAGGTGCGAGTGACCGTTCGGTCCGCGGGCGCTTTCTGGCCCAAGGAACGACGATAGGTCGCTGACCAGAAGATTTAGAATCTTCATGGTTAACAACGGCTTAACCCTAGCCGAATAATTGTGACTCGCAACACTTAAATGCTAGGCAGCGCGATGCCACCTATAGGTAGCGCCGGGCTCTTTTCGAGGCGCTGAGCTTGCCCGCTCGCCGGTGATTGTGAAGCGGCTCGCCTGCGCTAGCGTCGGGCGGCGTCTTCTAGCACGGCCTCGCGCGGAGTACCTTCAAAGGCTCCTCCGTGGCCGGGCAGGATGAGCGAGGCAGAGAATTGTCCAAGTCGTTCTAACGAGTTTTGCGTCCACTGGGCGTGATGGTGAAACATCGGGTGCAGCATCTGCGGACCGTGTTGTGAGCTCAGTGCGTGCCCGGTAATCAGGGCGTCGCCGCTAATGAGTATCTCGGACTGGGGCAGGAGAAAGGCCGTGTGCCCCGGCGTATGCCCCGGAGTAGGAATCGCCACCGGTGCCCCGGGCAGCTTGGCGAGTTGTTCTGCATTCCAACGCTGCGCCGTTGGCACCTGAGTGCCCTGTGCACCTCCCGCGCGGATCACGTGCCGCATCCACCTGAACACCGCCGGGCGCCACGCCCGCAGAATGACTTGGGCTGGGGTGACTTGAAAGCGCTCTAGGCCCAGTACTTGCCCATGCTCTTGGGCAGAACTCAGTACCGGGACATCAAAGTGCTGCGCGAAGTAATTGGCCGCCCCGGTATGGTCCACATGCCCGTGGGTTATCAGCATGGCCTGCGCCGCCCGCGGGTCGAGGCCCACCTGCCGAATGGATTCAAGCACCAGCGGTGTGTCATTGGGATAGCCACCGTCGATCAGCGTGAACTCTCCGCCCTCGGCGAGAATTACCCAGTTCGAGGCCGGACCTTGCACCAAATAGGTGCCAGAGCCATGCTCGCTGAGGCGATAGCCATTATGCATGTACGGTTCCTCCGACTCGGCGGGACTTGTTGCGCGATGGACTGCATTCATGCGCCCTGCCGCCAGCCTACTTGGATGCTCGGCCAAGGCGAAGTCGGCCCACGTTGCAGGCGGTAAAATAACAGTTCCCGCCGCACCATCACGGTGCGGCGGGAACTGTTAGGAAGGAAGCTACCGATTACTCGGCGGCAACAGCCTCGGCCTCTTCCTCGACCACAGGGGCCAAGGAGAGCTTGCCACGGTCGTCGATCTTGGTGATCTCCACCTGGATCTTCTGGCCCACGAAGACGACGTCTTCGACGTCCTCAACGCGCTTGCCATCGTTGATCTTACGCAGCTCGGAGATGTGCAGCAGACCGTCCTTGCCCGGGGTCAGCGAAACGAACGCACCGAAGGTGGTCAACTTCACGACGGTGCCCAGGTAGCGCTCGCCAACCTCCGGAACCTGCGGGTTCGCGATGGCGTTGATGGCGGCACGGGCAGCCTCGGCGGCTTCGCCACCGGTGGCGCCGATCAGCACGGTGCCGTCGTCCTCGATGGAGATGTCCGCTCCGGTGTCTTCCTGGATCTGGTTGATCATCTTGCCCTTCGGGCCGATGACCTCACCGATCTTGTCGACTGGGATCTTCACGGAGATGATGCGCGGTGCGTTGACGTTCAGCTCATCCGGTGCGTCGATCGCCTGGTTCAGCACGTTCAGGATGTGCAGGCGAGCCTCGCGGGCCTGAGTCAGTGCGGCGGCCAGCACGGAGGCCGGGATGCCGTCGAGCTTGGTGTCCAGCTGGATGGCGGTAACGAACTCGGAGGTACCGGCAACCTTGAAGTCCATGTCACCCATGGCATCTTCGGCACCGAGGATATCGGTCAGCGCGGCGTAGCGGGTTTCACCATTCACGGTGTCTGAGACCAGACCCATGGCGATACCGGCGACGGGGGCCTTCAGCGGCACACCGGCGTTCAGCAGCGACAGGGTCGAGGCGCACACCGAGCCCATCGAGGTCGAACCGTTGGAGCCCAACGCTTCGGAGACCTGGCGGATGGCGTAGGGGAATTCCTCGCGGCTTGGCAGCACCGGAACGATGGCGCGCTCGGCCAGGGCACCGTGGCCGATTTCGCGGCGCTTCGGCGAACCGACGCGGCCGGTCTCACCGGTGGAGTACGGCGGGAAGTTGTAGTTGTGCATGTAGCGCTTGGAGGTGACCGGGCTCAGCGAGTCGATCTGCTGCTCCATCTTCAGCATGTTCAAGGTGGTGACACCCATGATCTGGGTTTCGCCACGCTCGAAGATGGCCGAACCGTGCACGCGCGGCAGCACCTCGACCTCGGCGGAAAGCTGACGGATGTCGGCCAAACCGCGACCGTCAATACGCACCTGCTCGGTGAGGATGCGCTGGCGCACGATGTGCTTGGTTACCGCGCCGAAGGCCTTGGAGACCTCGGACTCGCGGCCGTCGAACTGGTTGCCTTCGCCGGTCAGCGATGCCAGGATCTCGTCCTTGTACTCGCTAGCGGTGTTATCGCGCTCCTGCTTGTCGGCGATCGAGTAGATCTCGGTCAGACGTGCGGAGGCGGCAGCCTCGACGGCGGCGTAGACATCGTCCTCGTAGTCGCGGAAGACCGGGAATTCCACGGTTTCCTTGGCGGCGCGAGCGGCCAGGTCGGCCTGTGCTTCGCAGAGAACCTTGATGAACGGCTTGGCGGCCTCGAGGCCCTCGGCCACAACCTCTTCGGTCGGGGCCACGGCGCCGCGCTCCTTGATGAGCTCCCAGGCGTTGTCGGTGGCGTCGGCTTCCACCATCATGATGGCGACGTCATCGCCGGCCACGCGGCCGGCTACCACCATGTTGAACACGGCGTTCTTCAGCTCCGAGTGGCGTGGGAACGCCACCCACTGCGGGGCTCCGGTGCCATCGTCAACGAGGGCCACGCGCACGCCACCGATCGGGCCGGAGAACGGCAGACCGGACAGCTGGGTGGACATCGACGAAGCGTTGATGGCGACCACGTCGTACAGCTCATCCGGGTGGATGGACAGCACGGTGACGACGACCTGAACTTCGTTGCGCAGACCCTTGACAAAGGCCGGGCGCAGCGGGCGGTCCATCAGACGGCAGGCCAGAATGGCTTCGGTCGACGGGCGACCTTCACGGCGGAAGAAGCTGCCCGGGATGCGGCCGGCAGCGTACATGCGTTCCTCGACGTCCACGGTCAGCGGGAAGAAGTCGAAGCCTTCGCGCGGGTGCTTGCCGGCGGTGGTGGCCGAAAGCAGCGCGGTCTCGTCATCGATGTAAACCATTGCGGAACCGGCGGCCTGCTTGGCCAGACGTCCGGTTTCGAAACGGATGGTGCGGGAACCGAAACGACCGTTATCGATAACGGCTTCGGCGAATTGGATTTCTGGACCCTCCATTAAGGGGGTTCTCCTTTCGATCGCTCCCTGGTGGCGCCGCAACTGGGCGCATCGTTCGCGACCTGGTCATCGATTGAGGCCCGCGCTACGTAGCTGCAGCGAAAACCACTACCGAGGACCGCGATCCACGCAACGAAGGCGCCTGAATTGCTGGCCGAGGGAGACTTTGGTGTTTCCATTCGATCGTTACGTCACCTGAGCGAACATTACGACCAGTCACTAGCCTACCGTTTATTGAGGTTCAATGCAGACTAGTGATTGGTCACTTATGCCCGTCATCGGGAGAAAATGCTAATTTCCTTCGATTACTAAGCTCTGCTCGAAACCCGAGAGCAGGTAACGACGCAGCTGGCTTAGTGCCGCGCGCCGTGCTGGCAAGTTCGGCTCCGTCGGCAAACTGAAGTGAAAGTTGGTGCTGCGGTCGATCAAATGCCACAGCGCGCTGGTGGGGGCATAGCTGTCGCGGGTCAGCGGCTCGCCGGTTCGAGCATCGGCATAGTGCAGGGCACCGAGCATGGCGTTGCTGGTATCGGCCCGTTCTTCGAATCCTTCGAGCCCCATTTCGTCGACGATCCACTGGGTGATCTGGCAGTCGCGGTGTATCTTGCTGTTCATCCCGCTGATCAGGCAATCAAGCAGGTACCGGTGCAATGTGCCCGGCTCGGCGAGGAGTCCCAGTCCAAACTCCGTGGCGATGAGGTGTCCACGATATTTGCGAACGAGTTTGAGTTCCTCGGCGATATCCCTGAGCCAGCGAACCGTGTCGAGGTTGTTTTCCCGCTTTGTGGTTCCACTCTCGTAGTCAATGCCGTTCCACTGGCACCGATCGAGAAGTTCTTCGATGACCCGTGGCGGCAACCAGCCGGCGTGGGTGAGTTTCACCCCAGCGCCGGCGCATAGGCGGATTAATTCGGCGAAGGGCTCAAGGACCTCCTCAAGCCACGACGGTTTGGCGAATTGCGGTTCGAGGGTGAGCTCCGTCTGCGCGATCATCCTGCCGAAGAAGCGCTCGGTGCCCGGCGGGACCTGCTGCAGCCAGGTTCCGAGCACGCTCTTGCCACGGTAGCCGGCCGCATGCAGGGCCAGCATCCGGCGCGCAGAGTCGATGTCGAAGTAGGTGGGGTCGATGTTGCCGCGTGGGCCGACTCGCCACCGCATCCAGGCCAGCACCTCTTGATAGTTTCGCGCTTCGTCCTTGGCGGAAATAATCCGTAGATTCTCATACCACGTGCTTAGCCCGCCACTGTCTTCGATGGGCGCCCGTAGGTCACCCTCGATCAGGCTCATCCGTGGCGCTTGTCCATCCGCCGGCCGTCGGTGCATCAGGCTCACCCTGTGGATCCACCGGTCGCCGAAGTCGTACTCGAAGTACAGCACTCCCCCGCTCGCGGTCAGTGCCGACTCCAGTGTGCTCTGGGCTAGCTCTCGGTGGTGGGATTCATCCAAAAGGTCGGCATCGAGCCAGCAGATCTCGTCCGCCTTGAGAGCTGGCTCGTCGGGTGCATGATTGTGGAAGCACTGTCGGTGAACGTTCTCCCAGCCCATGGCGATTTGGATCGCGTGCCCGACCTCGATAAGAGGCAGGTCGCTGTAAAGCTCCAGAGTTCGCCAGATTTCCGGATTGGACCCGTCGAGCACGACACGGAGTGTGAGAATGTCCGTCATGAACTCAGTCAAGCACCGGCTCGGCACTCAGCAAAGGGTCTACGGCAAACTCCCCGAAGCGCGGCCCTGTCCGGCTGAAACGGATGTGCAATAGGTGCGGTCAAACGCCGATGGCCCGCCCCTAGGGGCAGGCCATCGGCTAGCGTCCCGGCGCCTGGGCGGGGAAATGCTGTTTAGGACTGGTACGGGTTAGTCGGCGGGGTTGGACCCTCATCGTCCTTTCCCTCGCTACGCGGCGGGGTCGGCGGCGTCGAAGGGTTGCCGGCCTCTGGCTGCTGCCCGGCCGGTGGCGGCGGAGTGGACGGGTAGTAGTTATGCGTGGCCTCTGCTGGCGGAATGCCGCCCATGAGGCGCACCATTTCGGTGGTGTTCTCCGCGGTGCGGATCTGCGCGATGAGCGACTCGAGGCCCGCTCTCGCCAGCACCAAATAGATCAGCATGAACAGCGGGCCGAGAATCAGCAGGGTCAGGAAACCAAAGGCAATGTTCGTGTTGAACGCGGCGACCACGAACACGATGTAGGCCAGAACCAACATCACCATGATCAAAACGTAAACGATCTTGATGATGGTGGGGGTGATGAACTTTCTGAAGTCCAAGTCGAAGAGCGCTTTCACGGCCCATCTCCCATCTTGCTAGTTGCGATAGATGACACCGCCGACATTACCCGAACTCTTGGTCGAAATCAGGCGATATGTCTAGTTTCGGAACTTTATGACCGCCCAATCTTCAGCCTTGGTAGGCTCCGGACATGAGCAATGATCAGCCCACCGCCTCCGCCGTGCTCCCGGCGCCGAAGCACCGGCGGCGAGCCATCTTTATCGACGTCGACGGTACCTACGCCTACCGTAGCCGCGTGCCCGAGGCACATGCGCAGGCGGTTCGTGCCGCGCGCGCCAATGGCCATCTGGTATTCCTCAGTACCGGGCGGCCACCGAGCATGCTGTCCGATCACATGCTTGCCGCCGGTTTCGACGGACTGGTGGCCAGTGCCGGCGCCTACGTGCGCGTGGGCGATGCGGTATTGAGCAATCGCACCCTCGAGCAGCACTTGGCTCAGCGCATCACCACCGTGCTGGATCATTACCGCGTGTGCTACCTGTTGGAGTCGCCGGACACCGTGTTCATCCCCGACCACGCCAGACCTAGACTACTTGCGATCGCCGAGCAGGATTCACGTGAACTGAAAGACCAGCTCGTGAAGGTTTCCACGGCGCGGCCCGACCCTTGGTCGAAGGCGTGCGTCTTTGATTCTGCGGTGTCGATGCAATGCTTGCTCGACGAGATCGGCCCGGAGCTGGATTCGGTCGCTAACTCCGTATCGAGCACGGGCCGGTATAGCGGTGAGCTATTCGCCCGGGGACTGAGCAAGGCCGATGGCATGAGACTGGCGCTCGAGTACCTGGATGTTGCCGTGGAGCAATCGATCGCCATCGGCGACGGGCACAACGACATTGAAATGCTCGCGTTGGCCGGCACCGCCGTGGCCATCGACGGTGCACCGGCCGCGCTGCTCACTCACGCAGATATAACGGTGCCAAACCCCGAAGGCCTTGGCCTTGCCCGCGCTTTTGAAAGTTTGGGACTCACCGCGACCGCGTGAACCGGCCGCGTTTACAAGCGGGGGTCAAGCGGCTCGGATTCAAGGGCTAGCACCCCGAAAACATACTGGTGCACCTGCCACAGCGGTGCTCCCGACGCGGTCAGCCTCAGTGCCTGCAATCCCAGCAGGTATTCTTGCAACGCCCGCTGCCGTTTGCGGTCCGTCGCGCGCTCGCGGAGCCGGTCGAGATTGCTCGGCTCGAGGTAGTCAGGACCGTAGATCAGGCGCAGATACTCGCGGCCGCGGACCTTCAACCCGGGCTGAATCCAACCGCGCTTGCCCTTAACCAAATTCTCGAGCGGTTTGACCACCATGCCTTCGCCGCCCGCAGAGGTGAGCGCGTCCCACCAACGCACCGCGGCGGCCACTTCCTGCTCATCCTCCACGGTGACCACACGATTTCTGGTGGCCGTGAAAAGAGTGTCGTCGGCCTCGTGAAGGCGCTGCCCCCACGACATGTGCCAGTCATGACTGCGGGTCTCATGGCTCTGCCCTTCGGATGCCAAGATCTGAAATGCCGCGAAACTCAGCTCATCCGGCGATCCGACGTAACGACGGTAGGACTCGCGAAAAGCCTTGGCGTTGTGGGCACGCGCACTGGTGCGTTCCAGAAGCTCAGCCACCTCAAGGCCATTGGCTTCAGCGCGTCGCAACACGGACAGAGCGGCATCCGTCGCAGTACTCGCGGCGGAACCTACCGACGCATAGGTCCCGGTGATCAGCTCCTGCGCTTTAAGCGACCAGGGCAGTAGCTCACCATCGAGTATGACCCAGTCGCTGGCTAGCTCCTGAAACAATCCGGCACGTTCCGCAGCTGTGTGAGCACTGCGCAACAGCTTTTGTTCGGCCGCATCCTCGAGGAATGGGCGGCCGGTGCGCGTGTGTAATGCACCGAGCCACCCCTCGGGTGCGGCAAAGCGTTCGGGATTCTTCGCGAGCAACAGCACCGCCCGCGACCCCATGTGTTTCTCTTGGCATATGACCTGCGCGACGCCCTGCTTGCGGAAGTAGTCGAATGCTTCGGCCGGATGCTCGAGATACTCGGCTAGCTTCGAGGACTCGCACGGAGACATGGTCGGGGGCAGGTAGCGTAGCCAGCGCGGGTCGGTGGCGTACCGGCTCATCGTTTCCAGCGCGCCGGCGGCCTGAGCCTCACCGATTTTCACGGTGCCCAGACCCTCTGCTTTGAGCACCAGCGGGCCGGTCACGTCCTTCATGTCCATGACGTGATCGGCACGCGCAGGCCCACCGACCGGTTCCAAGGGACGTGCCGGTTCGCAGTACTGTTCCGCGGCGGCGACCTGAACAACCTCTCGTTCGGGGTAGCGCATGGCGCTCAACGTGCCACCGAATACGCATCCGGTGTCGAGGCAGGCGGTGTTATTGACCCATTCGACCTCGGTCACCGATGTGTGGCCATAGAGTACCGCGGCCTGCCCTCGATAATCGTTGGCCCACGGGTAACGGACCGGCAACCCGTATTCGTCGACTTCGCCGGTGACCTGCCCATAGAGCGCGAAGGCACGCACCCGTTGGGAGGCCCGGCCATGGTATTCCTCGAGCAATCCAGCATGGGCCACCACCAGGCGCCCGTCGTCTAACACCATGTGCGAGACCAAGGAGTCGCAGAAGCGCTCGACCTCGCGCTGGAACTGCTCCCCTTCGGCCGCAAGCTGCTCGAGTGTTTCGCCCAGTCCGTGGTTCAGCGTCACCTTGCGACCACGCAGGGCGCGCACCAGCTTATCTTCGTGATTACCCGGCACGGCGAGCGCGTGCCCGGCCCGCACCATCCCCATCACCAGCCGCAGTACGCCGGCGGAGTCCGGGCCACGGTCCACCAGGTCGCCGACGAATATGGCGCGGCGGGCCCCTTCGTGGCTGGCGTCCACCGCGCGACCCTGCGCATCAAAATGCAGGGTATAGCCAAGCTTCTGCAGCAGCCGCTGCAGCTCATCGAGGCATCCGTGGACATCCCCAATCACGTCAAAGGGGCCGGTGTGATCGCGGAAGTCATTGAGTAGTTTGTGCCGGTGGATCGTAACTTGGCTCAAGTCGGTATCGGGCTCAAGAATGTGTACGCGGGCGAACCCTTCGCGGCGGATCCCCCGAAGGTGTTTGCGCAGCTGACGGTGTTGCCGGTCGATTACAGCTGCCGGTACCTGGTCGGGTCCGCGCTTTTCGTTTCGTTCCAGGCAGGTTCGAAGCGGTGTGTCCAGCACTATGGCCACCGCCAGGGTGTCGTGCGACTTCGCCAGTTCGACCAGTTTCTTCCGGTCACCGGGTTGCAGGCTGGTGGCATCAACGACCGTGAGCAGGCCGGCGGCGAGGCGCTTTCCGGCCACATAGTTCAGGGCGTCGAAGGCCGCTGCGGTCACCGACTGGTCGCTGGGGTCATTGCCGACGAGCCCGCGGAAATAGTCGCTGGAGAGCACCTCGAAGGCGCCGAAGTGCTCGGCGGCAAAGCTCGACTTCCCCGACCCGGAGATCCCCACGAGTACCACGAGGCAGGTCTGTGGGATGTTCAGCGTGCTCATGCGGCCACCTTTCGGAAGATTGCCATTTGGGTTGCCGGCCCCAGCTGATCATGTTCATTGCCGATGGAACGATAGTCCACGGCGTAGCCGTGTTCCGTGGCGACGTTCTCCGCCCACCGCCGGAATTCGTCACGGTTCCATTCGAATCGGTGATCATCGTGGCGCATGGTGCCCGCGGCAAGCCTCGGATACAGGGCATTGAATTCGGCATTCGGTGTGGTGACGAGCACGGTTCGTGGCTGGCTGTACCCGAAGATCGAGTCCACGAGGGCCGGTAGCCTCTCGGGATCCAAATGTTCGATCACCTCCATGAGTACGATGGCGTCGAAACCACGCAGCCGTTCATCGCGATAGACGGCCGAGCTATGCAACAGTTGCAGCCTTTCCCGGTCAACGTCGGAGCGCTCGGCTAAGTGCAAGTCCGCTGCGGCCCGTTCAAGCGCCCTTCCGGAAACGTCGGTGCCCACAATGCGCGTGAAGAACCCGTCTTTTTGCAGGCGGCGAAGTAGCGCGCCGGACCCACAACCGACGTCGACAACGCTGTGCGAGTTCGTCTCGTGCAGCGCACCAAGTACTGCTTCGGCGCGCAGAATCCGCAGCGGCACAGCCGGATTATTCTGATCGGTCGCCTCTGTGGCTTGCCCCGAAACCTCGGACGTACCAGAGGTTCCTAGTTCACGGGCCACCTCGACCAGATCACGCTGATGCGCCAAGTAGCGGTGGGCGATGAGTTCGCGTTCCGGATGTTCGGCCAGCCAGCCTTCGCCTTGACGCACAAGCTTGGCTGCTTCGTCGTCGCCCACCCAGTAATGCTTCGCGTCGTCGAGCACCGGTATCAGGACGTAAAGCTGGCGTAGCGCGAGGTGTAGCGGCACGTTCCCGGTAAGTTCGAGCGACCTGTAGTGCGAGGTGCCCCACTGCGGATAGTTTTCGTCGAGCTCGATCGGAGCCGATTCGATGTGCCACCCCAATGGTTCGAAAAGTCTCCGTACGAGGTCCCCGTCTGCATCGGCCCGGGTGGAGATGACTGGGACTGCGAGTTTCAGCGGCAGCGGTGCCGTCGCCAGTTCTGGGTGGCTTTCGCTCTGCCCGTACATGGCACTGCGCATGACCTTGCCCAGCGCAACCGACAATAGGCTGGAGGCTGCGTAGGGACGATCATTGATGTAATGATCGAGCACCCCGGCTTCCCCGCGAAAGCGCTTGGATCGAACCAACCCCACCGGATCGACCTCGAGCAGTAGTGCCGCGGTGCAGCGTCGCGGCCCATATTCAGGGTAGAACACGTGGGCTGTGCCGACCGGTAGTTGGAAAGATTGAGCCTTACCGGGATGTTTACGTAACAGATGCGAGAGCGCCGTTGCATCGAGGTTCTGACCTGATTCCGGTTCCAACGTGATGGTGATCAGCATGCGCCGTCCCTTCTTTTACACGGCTACGTCGCCACTCTGGCCCAATGTTCACAGCCTACTGCCGCCCCTGACAACCAGATATGCTCCTGAAGGAGGATCTTCCCCCACCGACTAAGGAGCCTGCGAAGATGACCGTCGCCTCACCGATCGACATCGTCTATGTCGCGCTGCTCAGAGATCAGACGGTACTCCTGCAACGACGCCAAAACACCGGCTTTATGGATGGACACTTCTCTTGCGCGGCCGCCGGTCACGTTGAGCCGGCCGAGTCCCCCATCGCCGCGGCCTGTCGTGAGGCTACAGAAGAACTTGGTATACACATCGCGCCGAGTGATCTCCTGCCACTGGCCGTACGCGATCGGCGGCAGGATCCAGCCGCGCCCGCCCCGTCTCATCGGGATCATTTTTTCCTTTGCCGCAAGTGGAACGGCACGCCCGGTATCGAGGAGCAGCAAAGATGCGCCGAACTTCGCTGGTTTTCCTTCGACGATTTGCCATCGGCCCTGGTGCCACATGAAGCGCCCATCCTGGCAGGATTAGCCGAGGTAGACGGACCCCTTCACGAGTTCACGCGCGCTTAAACCACCGAGATCGTAAACCCGTTTGCCTACGTGTTTTTCCTGCTCATGGGCAGTTCTTCCCATTGCCACCCTCCGGCCATCCTGAGATCTTTAGCTCAAGGTATCTAAGGAAGGATCTTCGGTGAGGAAAAGTAAAACGCTAAAGGGCGTTACACGATCACTAGTTTTGGCGATTGCGCTGACCGGCGCAGGAGTAATCGGCGTTCAGCAAGCTCCCGAGGCTTCGGCCGCCCCAGCAGGTTGGGAATTCACCCGAGAAAAGGCCAAACAAATTTGCGGGCCGGGATACGTTCCGAACCAGTCCGAGCGCTTGCAAGATCGGTACGGCAACTACCATCGGGCCTACATCTGGGTGCTGAAAAACAGCGATGTCGATAAGTACTGTGCGGTCAATATCGGGTTCGGTTCGAACTACGGGTCGCTGAAACAGCGAGACATATCGATCCGGATCTCCGCGTACGACTCTAAAGGCAACTTCATCCGCAAGGTACGCCAAGCGAGCACCTCCGGCAGATTCTCGTACTATGCTGGCCCGATCAAAATCGACTACGGATCCCTCCGCTCGCAGTACCCGGCGGCCTCCTACCGTATGGTCGCCGAAGGCTTACAAGGTGCCTACAGTTCCAACCCGGGCTACGCCGAATTGTGGGGCGATCTACGCTACTGGCCACGGCTGCTAGCCGATTCCATGTATTAGGCCTCTTGTCACGGCGACGATTCTCAGAAGCTACGTATCGGTGCCGCCCGCGCAATCTTCGGTTCGCTGCGGGCGGCACCATTGCGTCGAAAATTCATCGAGATATCCGAGCTAACCACCGATACCGGCCCAGCTCTGTAGGGAATAGTACGATTCGACGTCTCTCGCAATTTCTTGGTCTACCTGATCCATCGATTCACCTACGCCGCACTTCCACGATCAATCGCGAGTCGCTGTCCGCCAACGCCTGCGCGATCACAATGGCCATCGAGGTATCGTCGGTCCACTCTCCGCGTTCGAAGTTCCCTAATCCTCCACCAATCATGTCTACCGGATCTGCATCGTCCAGCGGCCGTTGGAATTCATAGCCAGCCCCCAGGCATCCCCGCTCGCCAGTCCGAGCAATACGCCTTGAGCACGCTCAAATTGTTCAGAACTTAGCTCCATTTAGCCCTCTTTGCTCGTCGTGCGTTCCCACGCTCCACGGTACCGGCCAACTGAAACGACGGCCGGTATACGGGCCCTGTCTTTTCGGCTCTGGGCTTCATCATAGACTCACAAGATTCAGGCCTATACTGTTGCGCAGGTCACCGTTCGTCGTGGCTCAACTCCGGGAGGTTGGAAAGTCCGTGGAACTTCTTCGTGCTGATTCATTTAGTAGCTGGAAGGAACTGATCTCCTCGGCGTTCGTTCCTCTTGATGCACTGCCAGTTGATAGTCGGCCTTTCACCGGAACGATCAGCGCATCCACTTTCCAAGACATCGGTTTCATGCACGTCAAGGCCCATGCCCAGACGGTCATCCGTACGCGAGAGTTGATCGCGGCCAATGATGGCGCGTTCTATAAGCTTTCACTGCAACTTGCCGGCACCGGGCTTCTGCAACAGGACGGTCACCAAGCCCGCCTCGTTCCTGGCTCTCTGGCGATCTACGACACTCAGCGTCCCTACACCCTGCAGTATCAGGATGACTTCTCGTGTCTAGTGTTGATCTTCCCGCAGCAATTGCTCAGCCTCTCACCGGAGGACGTGCGGTCCATGACTGCCACGGCTATGAATGAAGACAGCCCATTGGCGGGGAGCATCATTCCATTCATCCGGCAGATCAATGAGCAGTTACCGTCACTGCCAGCCGCGGTGGGACATCGGTTAGCGCTGAACGTGGTAGACCTGCTGTCCACCCTGATGGCCGAACGCATCTATTCCTCCCCGGGATCGAGCACGGATTCTCACTCATCGCTGCTGTTGCGCATCAAACACTACGTCGAGGCACACTTAGCCGACACGGGACTGTGTGCCCAGTCCATTGCCGAAGCTCACTACATTGCAGTGAGGACCTTACAGAAACTGTTCTCCTCCACGGGATACACTGTGGCCAGATGGATCCGCGAACGTCGTATGGAGCATAGCCGCCGAGATTTAGCCGATCCGCTCTACGAGCAGGTACCGATCGGCGCGATCGGGGCACGTTGGGGATACCCGGACGCAGCACACTTCAGTCGAGTGTTCCGCGCCACCTTCGACTGCAGTCCCACGCAGTATCGCGCCGAATCCCTGAACTCGAAGAAGGCCGCGTCCTAGATGCCTCATGCGTAGCCAACGTGCGCAACCATCCAAAGTTCAGGCCGAATTATCCTAACCACTACGTTGTGACACGAGTCACCATGAAGTTATTGAACAAGATTCGCCTTGTGTGAATCCTCCTGACCACAAAGGAGCGACTTCGTGTCCACCACATTCGCCACATCTCAGGACCTCCTCGCTACCATAACCTCCGCTTCAGGCCGCCCCATCACGGACCCCGCCACTGGGGATTTCATCGGCAACGCGCCGGAACACACCGCCGCCGATTTGGACAAGGCGGTCGCCTTAGCCCGCGTCGCACAACCAGCGTGGGGTGCAAAGAGCCACGCGGATCGTTCGGCCGTACTCAATGCAGCAGCCGATGCCATCGAGGCCAACGCCGAGGTCCTGGCCGATATTCTCTCGCGCGAACAGGGCAAACCATTGAACGGTCCCAATGCACGCTTCGAGGTCAGCGCCTGCATAGGATGGCTTCGGGCCACCGCGTCCTTTTCCATGGAACCCGAGGTTCTGGTGGATGACGATTCCGCTCATGCAGAACTGCACTACCGTCCGTTAGGCGTCGTAGGCGCCATCGGCCCTTGGAACTGGCCAATGATGATCTCCATCTGGCAGATTGCTCCAGCTCTTCGCATGGGCAATACCGTCGTAGTCAAGCCGAGCGAATACACACCGCTGTCGGTCCTAGCCCTTGTGAAGGTATTGCATTACGCCGTGCCGAAGGAGGTTTTGCACGTCGTCGCCGGTGACCGTGAAGTCGGTGAGGCCATCAGCAACCACCCTGGCATCGACAAAATCATGTTCACCGGGTCTGTCGCTACCGGCAAAGCCATCGCCAAAGCCGCCGCGGATACCGTGAAGCGCGTGACGCTGGAACTGGGTGGCAACGATGCTGGCATCGTGCTGGACGACGTAGACCCGAAGTCCATCGCTACCGATCTATTCTGGGGCGCCTTCATTAACACCGGTCAGACCTGTGCCGCACTCAAGCGTCTGTATGTTCCAGAGTCCATTTACGATCAAGTGTGTCAAGAGCTCGTGACGATAGCTGGCCAGATGCCGATGGGCATGGGCCGTGATGAGAACAATGTGCTTGGCCCTCTGCAAAATAGGAACCAGTTCAACATCGTGGCCGGTCTTGTCGACGAGGCCCGCAGTGACGGAGCCACCATCCTGATCGGCGGCAACCCGGTAGCAGAGCAGCCCGGCAACTTCTATCCGACCACGTTGGTGTGCGACATCTCGAACGATAGCCCATTAGTGGTCAAGGAACAGTTCGGCCCGGCTCTGCCGATCATCAAGTACTCCACTGTAGAGGAAGCCATTGAGATGGCCAATGGTCTGGAGGTGGGTCTGGGTGCCTCGGTCTGGTCTTCGGACAGGGCCAAGGCCGGTGAAATCGCGGCTCGTTTGCAGGCCGGTACCGTCTGGATCAATAAGCATGGCGCCATTGACCCACGCATGCCGTTTGGCGGTGCCAAGCAGTCCGGCTACGGCGTCGAATTCGGCGTTGAAGGGCTCAAGCAACTAGGCCAGCCACAAGTTATCAGCTACTAGACTCAATTCACCAACAAGGGACAAGACATGAGTAACGATCAATTTGACTACCTCGTCATCGGTGCCGGGTCGGCCGGCAACGTGTTGGCTCGCCGTCTGATTGATTCCGGGGCAAGCGTGGCGCTTTTGGAAGCCGGCGGCGATGACACGAACCCGAACATCAAGCACCTGAACACTCTGGGCCTACTGTGGCATAGCGAGAACGACTGGGATTACTACACCATTCCCCAGCCAGGCGCTAACAACCGCCGACTCCATATCCCGCGTGGCAAGGTCATGGGCGGTAGCCACGCGCTCAACGCGAGTATCTGGGTTCGTGGCGACAAGTGGGACTATGACACGTGGGCAGAGCTTGGATGCCAGGGCTGGAGCTGGGACGAAGTTCTGCCAGTTTTCAAGAGCATAGAAAACTTCGATCGCGGTGCATCCGCGCTACACGGTGATTCTGGGCTTCAGGACGTAGTGCAGGATTTTGAGCATGCACCAATTCAGCAGGCCATGCTCGACGGTGCCCTAGAAACCGGAATCCCATTCAATCCGGACTATAACTCAGGCGACGTGGAAGGCGTGGCCTGGATGCAGCTAACTATTCGCGATGGGCTACGCTACAACACTTGGCATTCCTACTTGAAGCCCGTTGCCGACGCAGAGAACCTGGGCATTATCACCAACGCCCGGGTGACCCGCCTACTCATGGACGGCACGCGTGCCACCGGCGCCGAATACCTTCACGAAGGAGAGATCAAATCCATTGCAGCAACCGAAACGATCCTGTGTGCGGGCGCTTTGAACTCTCCCGAAATCCTCTTGCGCTCCGGGATTGGTCCTGCCTCCGAACTCGAGGCGCTGGGTATTGAAGTCACCCACGATCTGCCTGGCGTGGGGAAAAACCTGCACGATCACCTACTTTCGCCGGTTATCCTCACCTCGGGTGTGGGACCAATCGAGATCGGGCCGGTGGCCCCTGCTGAAGTTCACTTCTTCACCAAGAGCCGGCCTGACCTTCCCGTGCCGGATACCCAACCCATCCTGTTTTCCGTACCCATGTATTCGCAACAGGTCGTTCCAGAAATGATCGGTCCAGATAACGGGTTCTCATTGCTCGGAGGTCTGGTACGTCCAGCTAGCCGGGGCGAACTGACGCTCAAGAGCTCGGATCCGGCAGACGGCCTGAACGTAGATATCGCTGCGTTGGCCGAGCAACAAGATCTAGACGCGTTGGTCTTCTCGGTCAAACAGTGCCGAGAGATTGGTCGTTCCCAAGCCGTGGCCAAGTTCAAGCCCACCGAAATTTACCCGGGCCCGGAGGTCAGCGATGACGAACTGGAAGAGTATGTGCGCAATACGGTGGTCACGTATCACCACCAAGTTGGCACCTGCAAGATGGGCGTAGACGATGCGGCCGTCACCGATCCGACCACTTTGCGTGTTCATGGTGTGCAAGGCGTACGCGTCGCCGATGCTTCAGTCATGCCACTGGTCACCACGGGCAACACAAATGCGCCAGCGATCTTAATCGGCGAGAAGGCCGCAGGCATGGTCCTCGGAGGCTGATTTGAGCACCGCAGAGTCAGTGGCGAGCATCCATCTGGTTTCGGTGGAGTAGCCAGCGCTTCGTTGTAGACGGCAGCGCGGTAGTCGAACGGGTTGGGCAAAATCAGCACGGTATCGGTTCCGCCGGAGTCATGCCTACGGCCCGACATTTCATACAGAAGCGCACGTCTGGAAAACGCACATGATGCGTAAGTCGTTTCGGGGCTCAGAGCCGAGACTCGAAGCGTCGAAGCCTATCCTGCAGAATCACGCCAAGGCCCGCAGGTGCCCTAACCGTATCCGGTACAAATTTTGCGCAACGTACTGGACTCTGGATAGCAGAAACCCCGGCTCCCTCGAAAGGGAACCGGGGTTTCGCACACCATCGTGGGACTACTTGCGCAGGCCCAGACGCTCGATCAGCGAACGGTAACGCTCGATGTCGGTGTCCTTGAGGTAGCTGAGCATACGACGACGACGACCAACCAGAGCCATCAGGCCGCGGCGGGTGTGGTGATCGTGCTTGTGCATCTTCAGGTGCTCGGTCAGGTCCGAAATACGGCGGGACATGACGGCGATCTGAACCTCAGGCGAACCGGTGTCACCCTCGTGGGTGGCGTAAGCCTTGATGATTTCCTGCTTGACTGCGGCATCCAATGCCATAACAAACTCCTAGAGTTGGACCGCGTTTCACGAACCAGTCAACCTCCCGAAGAAGGGAACCGGGCCCACGCAACCGCGGACTGCAGCGTAGACCGTTGACTAGTCTATCATTTTCCCCCGCGCAACGGCGCGAGTCGGCGCTTCTGTCGGGAAGCTAACACCCCGGGATCTCGCGGCGCCAGGAGCGCCAAGCATGGGAGAGGTGCGGAACGGCCACGGGTTCGTCCACGTCATGGCCTAGGTGTTCGCACCAGTACCAGTGCAGGTTGGCTTCGACTTTCTTCCGGGTGCTCTCGGTGGCCTGTCGATAGTAGCTCCGCGACTTGGTCAGCTCCACGACATCGCCCAAGGTCAGCGTCCACTCCCAGTGCCACAGTCCCTGTTCGAGCCCGATGAACTCGGCTCCGAGGGTCGGTGCGAGCTCTGGCCGGTGAACGTCTCCGGCGTGCATGATCCGTGCCAGGCGGTGTACCCACGGCACCTGAACATCCAGCTGGTTCCACAGCAACACGAGCCGTCCGCCGGGGACTAGGAGCCGTGCCGCTTCCGCGCTGGCGGCGGGGGCATCGACCCAATGCCAGGCCTGCGCGTAGCTGATCAGCTCGAAGCTGCGCTCCGGCAGCCCGGTGGATTCCCCTCCGGCCCGTACGAGCGCGAGACCAGGACACCGTTGCGCCAAAACGTCGAGCATATCCTGCGACGGGTCGACGGCCGTGACCTGCAGTCCCCGAGCGACAAGTTGGGCGGTGAAAATCCCGCTGCCACACCCGATATCTGCCGCGGGCCCGGTCAAACCCTCCACTGCGAAGTCCACCGCGGCCTCGGGGTAGCGCGGGCGCACCTTGTCGTACTGGTCCGCCCCGGCTAGGAATGCCGCCGAATGGTGGGTGCGCTGTGCGGCGCTGAGCCCGAACGCTTGCCGTGGCAGTGGCGGGATTTCTGCCACTAGGACACCTTGCTCAGCACGTCGCGGGCTTGTTTCACATCCGTGGTCATCTGTTCGACCAGGGCTTCAATCCCCTGGTAGGCCACCATCGGGCGCAAGTGCTTGACGAATTCGACGATGACCTGCTGGCCGTAGAGGTCGAAGTCTTCGACTCCCTCGTCCGGCCGGTCGATGACATGGGCCTCGACCACGCGTGAGACGCCGTCGAAGGTTGGGTTCGAGCCTACGGATATCGCCGCGGGCCACCGCACGTCGGCCTCGTCCACCAACCAGCCGGCGTAGATGCCGTCGGCGGGGATAATTCCGGTGGCGTCCGAGGAGAGGTTGGCGGTGGGGAAACCAAGTTCGCGTCCACGAGCGGCCCCGTGAACCACTTCCCCACGCATGCGATGCGGGCGTCCCAGAATCCGGGCGGCGGCCTCGACGTTGCCTGCGGCGAGCTCTTCACGGACCCAGGTCGATGACAGTCGGCGCTTATCTCCCACGTCGGCCACGCCGATCACGGTAAACCCGTACTTCTCGCCGAGCTGCTGCATGTACTCGAAGTCCCCTGCGTTCCCCTTGCCGAAGCGCACATCGTGGCCGACGACCACGCAGCTAGCCTTCAGGGCCTCAACGATCACCTGACGCACGAATTCCTCGGCGGTATTCTCCGCGAAGTCGAGGGTGTATTCGATCATCAGCACCGCATCCATGCCCACTGCGGCGAGGGTGTCGATACGGTCGGCGAGCCCCATGATCAGTTCGGGGGCGCTCTGCGGACGGTGCACCTGTGCCGGATGGGGGTCAAAGGTGATGGCCACGGCGTTAGCGCCGAGGTGGCGGGCCTGTTCAACCACCTGGTCAAGAACCTCGCAGTGCCCCAGGTGTACACCGTCGAAATTGCCGATTGTCACGACCGACGGCTTCAGGTCTGCGGGGACCGAGTCAAGACCCTTCCAATAGTGCACGGTGATCCTTACTGACTTCTTTGGGGAAAGAATGATTTGCTCGTGCTTATTCTCGCACGTTCTTTAGCGCTGACGCTCACCGCGGTTACGGTACAGCCACCACAGGCCGACCAGCGGCAATACCAGCGGAACATAACCGTACCCCTTGCCGAAGTAGCTCCACACCGAGTCATGGCCGAACAGTTCGGGGTGAGTGAAGGACAGCGTGCCGACGACCAGCACACCGAGCAGTTCAAAACCGACCGCGCCGACCGAGACTTTCCAGGCGCCGGGCTTGGCCGAGGCTAGGCTGAAGGTCGCCAAAATATAGACCAGCCCGGAAAGTAGCGACAAGCTGTAGGCCAGCGGGGCTTCGGAGAAGTTGCGGAAGAAGATCTGATACAGGGCACGCACGGTGGCCGAGAGCGACAGAATACCATAGACGGCGATGATAATGCGCCCCAGTCCGGTGGACCGACCCGGTTTGTTGAGCTTATCCCCTTGCCGGGCTTCGGCGGCGGATACGATACGCGAATTGCGTGGCTGCTCGCTCATGCGGCTACTCCTACATTCCAAATCTGTTCCATACGGAACAACATCACAAAGACTATGGCCCCAGATACGGCAAGTACCGTATTGGCCCAGCGGCTCTTATCGGCCACGGCCCAGAAGAAAGCGACCGGCGGGATGATCAGCGCCGTAAGCAGGTAGCCCCAGAATTCCCAGAGCTCGCCCTGAACTACTTCCCCACCGGCCTGCCGGATGGCCGCGGCGACACCGTAGATCACCAGGAACAGTTCGGTGGCTCCGGTGGCGATCAGGGCCCAATCGTCCGGATAGCGCCGGATGATGGTGGCGATCACGCCGAGCAGCACGGCCACCGCGCAGACGACGGTACCGGCGATAAAGAAGCCGTTGAGGGCAAACAAGGTCGGGCCTTTCGGTGGGTCGCGGTGCGGTGCTGGCGGATACTACTTGGCCGTGAAGACCAGCTGGGTGCGGGCCTTATCGCCCTTGTCCTCGAGCAGGGCCACCAGCACACCGTTCGGGGCGAAGGCGGCAACCGGCTGCCCGGCGGGAACCTCCATGCTCAAATGTGAGGCGGCGATGGGTCGCCCGAAGGACAGCTCCACGGCCTCGTCGACGCTCACGGTGCGGTTCGGGAAGAGCGCGGCGGCGGCATCTTCCAACGGCATGACCTCGAAACCCTCGGCCAGCTGCTGCAAGGTTTTTGCGTTCTGAATCTTGTAGGGTCCGACCTCGGTGCGGCGTAGCGCGGTCAGGTGCCCGCCGACGTTCAAGGCTTCGCCCAGATCGCGTGCCAGGGCGCGGATGTAGGTGCCTGAGGAGCAGGAGACGGTCACGTCGACGTCGAGCACCTTGCCTCCGGCTTCGCGGCGGATCTCATGCACGTCGAAACGGGAAATGGTCACCGGGCGGGCCTTGAGCTCTACCTGTTCGCCGGCGCGCACGCGGGCATAGGAGCGTTTTCCGTCGACCTTGATGGCCGAAACCTGGCTCGGAATCTGTTCGATGTCACCACGCAGTTTGGCGATCTCACGCTCGATGTCCTCGTCGGTGACCGCCGCGGCAATCCGCTGCGAGGTGATCTCGCCTTCGGCGTCGTCGGTGACGGTGGATTGCCCCAGACGGATGGTGGCGGTGTACGTCTTGTCGTGCCCGACGATGTACGTCAGTAGGCGTGTGGCCTTATTAACGCCGATCACCAGCACACCGGTGGCCATGGGGTCGAGGGTTCCGGCATGGCCGACCTTGCGAGTCCCGGCCAGTCTGCGGATACGACCAACCACATCGTGGGAGGTCATCCCTGGATCTTTGTCGACGAGTACGAGACCCGAGGCCTGTTCTTGCGTGTTCTGACCGGCTTTACTCACGCCCTCCAGTATAGGGCGTGCATCGGCGCCGCTCCGCCTTGAGTGACTCACGACATGACCGACCCCACGCCGCAGCGACGCCTCAGTGTTAGCAGAACACGCCGGCGAACTCGGCGGCCCGCGCTAAGCCTTGGGTGTACCCGGCGCGCGCCGCCTGAGGGCGTAGCGAATAGTCCATGGCCGATGCCCCGAACAGGTGCGCGCTGGAGGCCGCGGGGTAGATGGTCAAGACCTTGCTACCAGCCTGGCGCAGCTCGTCCAGCTGCGCATCGAGTTGCATTGCCCAGGGCAGTGGATGCCGTGTCCGCCCGGCAAAGGGCGCGAGCACCACCACGTGAGCACATCCGGCCGCGAGATCCGCGTTTTCATTGCGACGGTAGCCGCCGTCAATGTAGCGGTGCGCCCCGATACTGTAGGCAAAGCCGTTGGAACAGCTGGCCGCCACGGCGTCAACAAGGTCCACCCCACTCTGTTTATGGAAGACCTTCGGGGCACCGGTCTCCGCGTCTACCGCCGTAATCAAGAGTTCGTGGGACGGCCACCGATGCACGGGGAGCCGGGCGGCTACGGTAGCGCGCCACCGTTGCTGTGCTGTCGTGTCGCTGCTCGGGGCTGCCTGTAGCGCCATCGCTCCGATGCGACGTCGCATGTCGGCCGCTGAGTTGGCGGCGGCGATGATTTCATCCGTGGCGGCCAACAGATTGACCGTTCCGCGCGTGGGAGAAGCGGCTCTGCTGCCCGGCGGCGTCTTTCTTGTCATTGGCTGGCAGGCGGCTTCATAGAGTGCGGCAGGAGTGGCACCGGCCAGTTGGGCGGCCGCGGTGGCGCCGGCCGAGGTGCCGATAATTCGTGCGGCACCGGTCAGATCTACGCCGCCCTCGGCGAACCCGGCAAGTACGCCGAGCAACCATGCGTTACCCGTGGAGCCGCCACCACCGAGTACTAGGGCGTGCTCCGTCGCGGCTTGGTTGGATGTGGAAGATGGTGAGTTCATGGGAGATGCCTTTCGCTATATGTGCTGCGTGGTGCTCCCGGGTGGCGGCTAGGCTTGCCGCCGGATCGTGGCCGGGCGGGGAGCACCCTGTGCCGATACTGCGTACATGGTGCTCACCTCCTGTAGGTTCTTCACGATCATCATGACCTTAACACGCCGTTGGCGCGTCGGGACAGCCTCTAGGCCCGGTGTTTTCCGGTGGGTGTTCCATATCCGGGGCGGCCGGATTGGTCGATTCCGTGTTTCTCCAGGGTGTACAGGTGTAGCTCGATGCCGTCCGGGTCGGAGAGCACGATAATCCATCCCACACTGGCATCGATAATGGGCGAATGCTTCACCCCGAGGCGGTCGAGCCGAGCGACCCAGCGCGTGAGCGCGGCATGGTCTTGAACGGCAAAATTTACCAGGTTGAACCCGTCGGCGGCCTTGGCATGCTGGGGGCTCTGCCGCAGTCCTATGAGTGTCTGACCGGAGCCCGGGACTTTTCCGGCGACACCGCGGACCACGCCGTCGGCATCGGAGAATTCGTAGGCTACTTCGAAGTCCAGGACTCGTTCGTACCACTGGCGGCTTCGTGCGAGATCTCGGACCGGCAGCTTGACAGCAAATATTCCTTGAAGTTCGGCATCTTCCATCGTGCCCCTCCTCGATATACCGAGGCATGACGCCATGTCTCACTGCTACTGTCTGACCGCGTGCTGTCGCTGTCAAGAGATTTCAGTCGTTCGACAACGCGGTTCGCTTTGGGTCCACCCCGGGGTAGCTTCACAGTTCAAGCCATTAGCGATGTAACCGCATAGGCTGTTCTCGACTCACCACGGACGCAGCAAAAGGACTTTGATGATCAACCATCACTTCAGCCCAAACCTCTTTCAATCGGATGCTCCCTTTTCGCACCTTGCTCGGCTCGCTGATATCGGCTTCACTGCGGGGATCATTGGTCAGTGCCCTGCCGCGGGCTCTCTGGTTTCTTCCGATGTCCGTGCACAGACCGAGCAGATGATGCAGAATTTGGCACAGTTACTCAAGGAGGTCGGTTTGGATTTTTCGTGCCTCCTTAAAACGATTGTGAGTATGGAGGTAGCTGGTCTGGGACTAGCTGGCAGGATAAGAACCAGCCGCCCCACCCCGAGGATGTGACTCATTAAAACGCTGACCCGAAAGGTGTCATCCGATGGATCTGTCCATCTGATCGGGGTGGGTCGGCCGGAACCAATCCGGCCCACCACGGTGACTTGATCAGAAGATTGTCCACCCCTTTCTAGGGGCGTGACCCATCACAGTGCTGTTCCGTAGTGACCCTTACCCGGACTGGTACCGGCCGTTCACGGCCGACCAAGAAAATCCAGGAAAGGAAAGTACGGTGACCGCACAACCTATCGTCGCTCATTCTTATCCATTTGTCGTGGGTGTCGACACTCACGCACGCAACCATGTCTACGCCATCATCAACGCAAGCAACGGTGCGTTGCTCGATACGCAGTCATTTCCAGTGACCAGTACTGGGATTAACCGGGCCATCGCCTGGGTCGCGCGACGAACCGAAGGCAACGCAGACACCCTGTGGGTGATCGAAGGGACCGCCACCTACGGGGCAATCCTTGCCGGCACGGTCGCCGCCCATGGATTCCCCGTCACCGAGGCACCGCGCATGAGCAAGAAACAGAACCGTGGCGTGGGAAAAACTGATGCTTTAGACGCCCACCGAATGGCGGCAGCTTCCCTGCCGTTACCGGTAGAGAAGCTACGCCATCCACGGCTGAATGAAGGGATCCGCCAAGGATTACGGATCCTCGTCACGGCACGCAGCTCGATGGCGAAAGACCGTACCAGGGCCATGAACGCTCTAAACGCCCTGGTACGCAGCAACGAGTTGGGGATTGATGCCCGCAAGAAGCTCACCGGCAGCCAGATCACTGAGATCAGCCGCTGGAGAGAGCGGGAAGAAGAGCTGTCGCTGCGGATTGCACGGTCTGAAGCAGTACGCCTGGCCAAACATGTCATGGACTTGGACCAGCACCTAGCGACCAATGAGCAGCAACTAGACGAACTGGTCAAAGCCAGCGAAGCAGCACCCTTACTAAATGAAATCGGGTTCAAGGCAATCACCGTAGCGAAATGCTTCGTCGCGTGGTCCCATGAAGGGCGGGTGCGCAATGAAGCGGCATTTGCCTGTTTGGCAGGAGTAAATCCGATTCCTGCATCGTCCGGGAATACGATCAGGCACCGACTTAATCGAGGCGGTGATCGGTCGTTGAATGCTGCCCTACACTTGGCGGCGGTGACACGTATGACTCATGACGAAGAGACACGTATCTATGTCGAGAAGCGTCAGGCTCAGGGGAAAACTGATCGGGAGATCCGCCGATGCATCAAACGCTATCTCGTCCGTCGAATTTTCAAGATCTTCAGTGTTTCAGCAACATTTGACCAAGCTCCAGTTACGCCTTGACAGACATAGAAGAATCCATCTATCTGACCGATTATGCGGATTTTGAGTCAATCAACGAGGTTTATGCCAGTTTCCTTCCAACCCCTTATCCCGTACGCACCACCGTGCAAACGGCCGCGCTGCCCCTTGGCGCCAAGGTGCAGATAGAGACCGTCGTGACCTTGAAATACACCGAATAAGGAGGCGCGCTTTCATCGATCGCCGCTAGTTAGGTGCCGCCATTGCGGCAGGGAGGATTCGAGTCGTTCTCCCTCATGCGCGTGCAGCTATGCGATGCTGACCACATGAATCAATCATCTGCAGTCCCGCAGCGGTCCACCGCCGAAGCCTACGACTCGATTGCGGAAGGCTATGCGGCTGAGAACGACGCGAGCCTACTCAACGAGTACTACAACCGACCTGCCCTGATGGATCTGCTCGGCGATGTCTCCGGTCGGCATGTGTTGGATGCCGGTTGTGGTTCGGGCCCGATTCTCACGGACCTGCTCAGTCGGGGTGCCACGGTGGCGGGCTTCGATAGCAGCCGTGGCATGTTGGAAATTGCGCGAAAACGTCTCGGCGCGGAGGTCGACTTACGTGTTGCAGATCTTGCGCAGCCGTTGCCTTTTGCCACCGGTGAATTTGACGATGTGGTCTGCTCTTTAGCCCTGCACTATCTCGAAGACTGGAGTGGGCCACTGGCCGAATTCAAGCGTGTCCTTAAACCCTCGGGGCGCCTAGTGCTGTCGGTAGAACACCCGTTCGCCAGCTGGCTGGGCCAGCGCGAGCAGGGGGTAAAGACGAACTATTTCGCCACCCGTCCCCGTGCCGAGCACTGGTCGATGAACGGGCAAGAGGCCACGCTGGAGTTCTGGGATCGTTCGTTATCTTCGATGGTTGATTCCTTTGTGAGTGCGGGCTTCCGCATCACTCATCTGGGGGAACCTGCACCCTCCGACCGAGCTCGGGAGAAGTACCCCGAGCTTTTCGAAGGACGTGAAGATCCGCGGTTCCTGGCCTTCCTCTTCGTGGTGCTCGAGGCATAGGTATAGGCCGTAGCTGCGCAAGCTACTCGTGGTGCCATCGCCTGAATCCCAAGTCGTCGTAGAGGCGATAGGCGCTCGGGGAGGTGCCTTCCCCGACGCGAAGACTGAGACTGTGCTCCCCCGCTCGTCGACATGTTTCGCTGGCCGCCAGCAGCAGCGCTCGGCCTCGCCCCTGACCTTGATATCTTCTATCAACAAACAGGTCAATGACGAAGGGCCCGGCCAACTCCGCATCCCAGATGGACTGCTCGACCACCAAAATGGCCCCTACGACCTGTGTGACAGCAACCGCGGCGAAGGACCAGCTTGATTGCAGTATGCCGTAGTCGTTCGCGAAGGTGGCGCGTATTTCCTCGTTGGCTTCGGCTATGGTGTTTGCCGCAACGCCGGGCGGATAAGCACCCAGATACGCTTCGGCAAGTTCCGGGGCATGGTCTGGGGTGACTGGTGTTAGGTACGGGGACATCGGTTGCTGTGGCTGCGAACGATTCGGATCTAGGCGCAGCTGTAAAAGGTCTGATGGCATGGCAATTCCGCTCGATAGCTGAACAATTGGGATGATGTGTGTTCAAATGCGGGCCATGCACCAGAACCTACCACAGCATCATTTTTCTTGCCGTGGCGCCTCCGCGGGGATACGCCTGAATGCGTCGAAAAGTTGAAACAGCCCGGTGATCGACACCGAGCAGAGCAACAACGTCCATATCGAAACCCCGCGCATGGACTCGCTCAGCATGCGTGCAAGACCGAGCACGAGGAGCGACGCCAACATCACCAGTCCAGACGTGGTGTATCCGCGTGAGAAGAAACATTTCATGGTCACACAAGGTACCTTACGCATCACTGATTCGTCATTGACGTGTTAAACCCGAGGTTCATCAGTGGTTAGTATTCGTCGACTCCAGCACTTATTGATAGATTGTCAGCAGTTTAGAATTACTGCCGACAATCCTAGGAGGATCGTGACTCGGGTCAACTTACGCAAAAGGCTCCCCTCGGCGCTTTACTTGGCGTTACTACTGCTCCTTATTGGACTGCCCGCCATGGGCGGCTTCGCCGCGCCCTTGCTCTGGCCGCAGTTTCCGGGGATTGACGATAGTTTGTGGCCTTGGACGCCGCTGTTGGCGCTGGTATTTACCGTGGTGCTCGCGTTGCTGGATGGGCCGATCGAGCGCCTTGCGCTGCTCTTCGGGGCGACCGCGCGACGGTCGGTGACAGGACCGCTGGAAGCAGTCTTCACCTTGCTGGCGGCGGCCCTGCTCTATGGGTTGACCATGGCCAGCTATCAGGCGACCTTGATCGCCGCCGTTGCCTGCCTCGTGCTCTACCTGATTCTCACGCCGCTGCTGAGCTGGGTACTGGCCCATGCACCGGCTTCCGTCGGCCAACCGGCACAGGACTAGCGAACCAATAAGCCACAAAGAACAAGCCCCCGTCGTTGCCTGCCCTTGCGGGCACACAGCGACGGGGGCTCGTTGTCGGCGAAGATTATTCCTCGTCGTCGACCGGATCCTTCTTATACGGATCGGCTTCACCGGCGTAGTTCTTACCGTTGCGCAAGGCGGCGACCTCGGCATCCTTCTCGCGGGCCTTGGCCAGCAGCTCTTCGAGGTGCGAAGCGCTCTCCGGGATTTCGTCGGCGACGAATTCCAGGGTTGGGGTCAACCGGATGGTCAGGTTACGCCCTAGCTCCTTGCGCAGTGCGCCGGAGCGCGTCTTGAGCATCTCGGCGATCTCGGCCTTGGCCGTCTCGTCGCCGAACACCGTGTAGTACACGGTGGCGTGCTGCAGATCATTGGTGACGCGCGCGTCGGTCACCGTCACGTTGTCGATGCGCTCATCCTTGATGACGGTGCGCAACGACTGTGCCATGAGGACCTGCACGCGCTTGGCCAGGCGTGCGGCACGGGCTGAATCAGCCATGGTTATCTCCTTATGGTTCAAAATTCGTGGGCGCCTGACCACATACTAGGTCAAACGCCCACGAATCGGTGAGTCAGGCTGCTAACAGCCGAGAACTACTAGTCGCGCGGCTTCTCACGCATCTCGAAGGTCTCGATGATGTCGCCTTCCTTGATGTCGTTGAACGACCCGAGACCGATACCGCACTCGAAGCCCTCGCGGACCTCGGTGACGTCGTCCTTCTCGCGGCGCAGCGAGTCGATCGACAGGTTATCGGCCACAACGTTGCCGTCGCGGACCAGGCGCGCCTTGGTGTTGCGCTTGATGGTGCCCGAACGGATGATCGAACCGGCGATGTTGCCGAACTTGGAGGAACGGAAGACCTGACGGATTTCCGCGGTACCCAGTTCGACCTCTTCGTACTCCGGCTTGAGCATGCCCTTCAGTGCCAGCTCGATATCGTCGATGGCGGCGTAGATAACCGAGTAGAAGCGCATGTCCACGCCTTCCTTGTCGGCCATTTCGGCAACGCGCTCGGCCGGGCGAACGTTGAAGCCCAGGATGATCGCGTTGTCCACGGTCGCCAGGTTGACGTCGTTCTGGGTGATGGCACCCACGCCGCGGTGGATAACGCGCAGCTGCACGTCGTCGCCCACGTCGATCTTCAGCAGCGAGTCTTCCAGGGCCTCCACGGCACCTGAGACGTCGCCCTTCAGGATCAGGTTGAGGGTATCGATCTTGCCCTCGGCCACTGCCTTGTCGAAGTCTTCCAGGGTGATGCGCTTGCGACGCTTGGCCAGCTGAGCGTTGCGCTCGGCGGTCTCGCGCTTCTCGGCGATCTGACGGGCGGTGCGCTCGTCCTCGGTCACCAGGAAGCTGTCACCGGCGCGTGGCACGGTGGACAGACCCAGCACCTGCACCGGACGCGACGGCAGGGCCACGTCCAGGTTTTCGCCGTTCTCATCGAACATGGCACGCACACGGCCGTGGGCGGTGCCCACCACCATGGTGTCACCGACGGCCAAGGTACCGGACTGCACCAGCACGGTCGCCACGGCGCCGCGACCCTTATCCAGGTTCGCTTCGATGGCCACACCACGAGCGGACTTGTCCGGGTTGGCCTGCAGCTCGAGCACGTCGGTGGTCAGCAGGATGGCGTCGAGCAGGTCGTCGATACCCAGCTTCTGCAGTGCGGAGACCTCGATGAACATGGTGTCGCCACCGTATTCCTCGGGCACCAGACCGTACTCGGTGAGCTGGCCCTTGACCTTGTCGGCGTTGGCGCCTTCCTTATCGATCTTGTTGACCGCGACGATAATAGGCACGCCGGCCGCCTGAGCGTGGTTCAACGCTTCGACGGTCTGCGGCATCACGCCATCGTCGGCGGCGACCACGAGCACGGACACGTCGGTCACCTCGGCACCACGGGCACGCATGGCGGTGAACGCCTCGTGACCCGGGGTATCGATGAAGGTCATCGCGCGGTCGCGGCCCTCGTGCGGGTGCACGATCTGGTACGCACCGATGTGCTGGGTGATGCCACCGTGCTCGCCGGCGATCACGTTCGACTGGCGGATAGCATCCAGCAGTCGGGTCTTACCGTGATCGACGTGACCCATGATGGTGATAACCGGGGCGCGCTCTTCGAGCTCCTCCTCGGTTTCGGCCTCAAGCTCGGCCTCGAGATCGAGTCCGAAGCCTTCGAGCAGCTCGCGGTCCTCGTCCTCCGGGGAGACAACCGAAACCTTGTAGCCCAGCTCTTCGCCGAGGACCTCGAAGGTTGCCTCGTCCAGCGACTGGGTGGCGGTAGCCATTTCGCCTAGGTGGAACAGCACGGTCACCAGGGCTGCCGGGTTGGCGCCAATCTTCTCGGCGAAGTCGGTAATCGAAGCACCACGACGCAGACGAATTTCGGTCTGACCGTTACCGCGCGGCACATTCACGCCGCCCAGGCTCGGAGCACTCATCTGCTCCAATTCCTGGCGCTTTGCGCGCTTGGACTTGCGCTGCTTGCCGCGACCGGCGCCTCCCTTACCGAAGGCACCGCCTACGCCACCGCGACCGCGCGGAGCACCGCCACGGAATCCGCCGCCGCCACCGGCACCCGGACCGCCACCGCCGCCTGGGCGGCCGCGACCACCGGCACCGCCACCTGGGCGGCCGGCACCGGCCGGAGCCGGACGTTCGGTGCGGTTAGGCATAACGCCAGGGGTTGCCCGTGCACCGTTCGGGGTGCGCGGAGCGGCAGGACGCGGGCCGCCCTGGCCGGCGCCGGCTGGGCGTGGGCCGCCCTGACCTGCACCTGCGGGACGCGGGCCGCGCTGCGGAGCGTTCTCGCCACGTGGCGGACGCGGGCCACCCTGGCCCTGACCGCCGGGGCGCTGACCGCGCTGGCCTGCCGGACGTGGGCCGCCCTGACCGGACTCACCGGTGCGCATCCCCTGCTGCGAGGAGAACGGGCTGTTGCCCGGACGCGGGCCACCCGGGCGTGGACCGCCCGGACGTGGTGCGCGCTGGCCGGAGCGTTGGCCGCCCTGACCGGACTCACCGGTGCGCATCCCCTGCTGCGAGGAGAAGGGGTTGTTACCCGGACGCGGACCGGCAGGCTTGGGAGCTGCCGGACGCGGGCCGGGACGCGGTCCACCCGGGGTCGGTGCGTTGCCGCTGGGCTTGGACTCGGCGGCCGGAGCCGGAGTCTGCTTCGGGGCGCTGGCTCCCGGGGTGGGAGCCTTCGGGGTTTTGGCCGCCGGGGCCGGAGCCTCCGGGGTCGGGCGTGCGCCCGGCTTCGGGGCGCCGCCTGGCTTGGGTGCTGCGGCCGGCTTCTTCTCAGCGGCCGGGGCAGGCTTGCCGCCGCCGAAGGCATCACGCAGTTTGCGTGCCACCGGCGGTTCGACCGTGGAGGAGGCCGAGCGAACGAACTCGCCCATATCCTGCAACTTGGTCAATGCTTCTTTGGAACTGATTCCGAGCTCTTTGGCGAGCTCGTGAACGCGGGGTTTAGCCACATCTCTCCTGTATCAATGCGATCGGCCAAGATCCAACGCGTCCAAAGGGATGTGGGTTCTGGCAGATCAGCGTGTAATTTTGTGAAATTCTTCCGCCGCACGGATCTTCACGCAAAATCGATTGTTCATCGTTGTGCGCTCAACATTGCGGTCTCATCGGGTTGCCATCAGATTTCTGACCCGCTTTCCTTGTCTCTGCCAGATTTCCGGCCGGCTGCCGGTAAATCTTCGTGGGCGGCAAATTGCTCGAGCACCGAGGCATCATTCACCGGAGCCCTGAAGGCCCGGTGGAATGCCTTGCGATGCACGGCCTTGCGCACGCACTGTTGGTCCGCATGGGTCCACGCTCCCCGCCCGGTGGCGGTGGCCGTGATATCCAGGCGTACCGCACGCGGCGATACGTCCCCGGACAGGACCCAACGGATCAAGCCTTGGCGCGATTCGGTGGTACGGCACGCGATGCATGTGCGTTGCTGCTGCAGCTTCATGCCGGTGCCGATCCCGCCTTTCGCGATGAAAATGTCCAAAGCCACCTACCAGTCTAGCGCGTTTAAACGCCGACGCCGACGTGAGGTTGCTTTCACGTCGACGCCGAAGGTTCACGGCCTGACTAGTTGGCCGTTTAGAACTGTGGCTCCTTGCCACCGGAGGCGGCAATGATATCGATGCGCCAGCCGGTGAGCTTGGCGGCCAGACGGGCGTTCTGCCCCTCCTTGCCAATGGCCAGCGACAGCTGGGAATCGGGCACGATCACCCGGGCGCGGCGTTCGTCGGCATCCAAAATCTCCACCGAGACCACCTTGGCCGGGGACAGCGCGGCGGCAATAAACTTGGCCGGATCCTCGGAGTAGTCGACGATGTCGATCTTCTCGTCGTTCAGCTCATTCATCACCGCGCGTACGCGGGTGCCCATTTCGCCGATGCAGGCGCCCTTGGCGTTCACGCCGTTGACAGTGGCGCTCACGGCCAGCTTGGTGCGGTGTCCGGCCTCGCGGGCCAGGGCCTCGACAACGACAACGCCCTCGGCGATCTCCGGGACCTCCATTTCGAAGAGCTTGCGCACCAGGTTCGGGTGCGAGCGCGAAAGGGTCACGGCCGGACCCTTCATGCCGCGCTCGGCGGAAACCACATAGGCGCGCAGGCGCTTACCGTGCGGGTAACGCTCCCCCGGCACCTGTTCCGGAGGCGGCAGCAGGGCTTCGATGTCACCGACGTTGACCTGCACCATCAGGGAGTTGCGGCCCTGCTGGATCACACCGGAGATCAGCTCGCCGACGCGGGAGGCGTATTCGCCGACCACTTGGGCGTCCTCGGCCTCACGCAGGCGCTGCATGATCACCTGGCGGGCGGTGGAGGCGGCGATACGGCCGAAACCTACCGGGGTGTCGTCGAACTCGCCAAGGAATTCGCCGTTCTCATCCACATCCGGGGCCATAATGCGCACGTGCCCGGTGCTGCGTTCAATTTCGGCCCGTGCGTTGGGCATTGCGCCCTCGGTCTTGTTGTAGGCCAATAGCAACGCGGATTCGATGGTTGGGATCAGCACATCCATTGGGATGTCGCGGTCCTTTTCCAGAATGCGCAGGGCTTCGAGATCGATATCCACGCCCTAGTCCTCCATGTCTTCAATGTCGTCGGTGATCACTGCGGCGTCGTCGAAATTCAGTTCGGGATCGACGACGGCCTTACGAATGTCGGTGAAGGCGAAGCCGCGGGGCTCGTCCACCTTTGCTTTCATGCCCTTTTTCGCCGGCTCGTGGTGCACCGCGATGAGCACCTGCTCCTCGCCGACCTCGGTGATGCGTCCGCGCAGCCGGGTGCCGTCTTCGAGACGGAATTTGACCATGCGGTTCAGGGCGCGCGCCCAGTGGCGCGGTTCGGTCAGCGGGCGGGAAAGGCCCGGGGAGCTGACTTCGAGTTCATAGGGGGCGCTGTTCGCGTACACGGGATCGCGATCCAGCGCGGTAGAAACGGTGGTGGTGACTTCGCCGAGCTGATCAAGATTGACCGACTCGGTGCCGGTGGGCAGATCCACAATGACCTGGATGATCTGCTGGGTCCCAGCGGTTCGGAGGGAGACTTCCTCCAAAACCAGCCCGTGGGATTCCACTTCCTTGTTCAGCACGGTCATCAACCGCAAGGCTTCTTGTTCGGTATCGGCCGGCGTTCCGGTCATGGATATCCTCCCACGCTATTCGTTGTTGTCTTTAAAGCGTATCGCCTCCCACCGACGTTGAGAACGGCTCAGCGGGCGCTGGTGGCCGAACTCACCACAAAAATGCTGAATCGCCGCGTGGGCATGGGAAGATCATAGGGATGAATGCGCACCCGAAGAGCCCCGTTCCCCGTCGCGCCCCACGCTGGCTGGCCCCTTTATTGGCCGCCGTGCTGGTGATCGCCCTGTGCTGGATCTTGGCCGTGACCCTGTTGCGTCCGCTGCTCGTGCAACGCGGACTGCCCGAGGGCGCCCGAGGGGTCAGCAATGAGCAACAGCAGGTGTGGCAGTACTCGGCGCGACTGGCGAGCCTTGAGGATCGCGCCGAGCAGCTGGCCGACATCTCCGAGGGCGATACCAAGCTGGCCCTGCGTGGACTTCAGGAAACGCTCGGCACTTCGGTGGCCCTGCTCGGCGAGCTGAGCTTCGAGAACGCGCCCCAACCGGTGCTCGCCCAGGACTACAGCGAGCAGGCGGCCGCGCAATTGGCCGTCGATGCGGCCACGGCGAGCGCCGAGGTGCCCGCGGCCCCCGACAACGCCCCGCAGGTGCGCAAGGTGCTGACCCACAGCGCCGTGGCCCTCAACCTCCAGGCCCGCGCGGTGATTGCCGAGTTGCCCAAGAAGCAGCGCCCCAAGGGGCTCACCGCCCCGCTGGCGGCGACCGGAGGCGAGGCCGACGCCGCCCCGGTGGCCTGCCTGGCCGCGGACGAGGGTGTGCCAAGCCCGGGCCACGGGCAGGATGCGGTGCGCGATGTGGCCTACGCCTTGGACCGCGGCTACGCGCTGGACTACATCTGGCAACTTACCGCCGCGCGTAGCGGGGGCAAGGCCGCCGAGTCGCTCGAGCAGCGCCGCGATCGGCTGGCCACCCAGCTCGACGCGCTGCGTGCCGTGCGCGCCCCGGACTGCGCCGACGTCCGCGCCCCGGCCTACCGGTTGCCGGAGAACGCCTTGGACAAGCTTCCCGAGGTCGGCAACGCGGCCCAACGAGATTTCGCCTTTGCCGTGTTGGATGCGGCCACCTCGACCTCCGGGGCCAAGCGCGCCGAGTTGGCAGAGCTCGGGGTCGACCTTTTCGAGTCGCTCGCCGAAGACAAAGTGCCCTTCGATTTACTGCGCGCAGCAAAATAGCGAAAAAGGGTCCCTACCGTCGCGGTGGGACCGGCCACGACAAGCGCGTCTCCGCCGGATGCTCCCCACCACTCGAAGATTGGATAACGCCATGGCAGTACCTGCTGAAGCAAAGGCCTCCCACATGCCACGAAACGCGTTCTTGATCGGCGCGGCCTTGCTGGTGCTGCTTGCCGTGGTGGCTGGCGTCGCGTGGATAACTGGCGCGGGATTCGGCGCTGGAACTATGCGGACAGAAGATCTGCTCTCCAACAGCGAGTTCACGTCACGTGACGCTACCGCTGAGCTCTGCGCCACGGAACCGTGCGTGGCCGGGTGGAGCACGGAGATTCGAAATTTCCTCGAATTTGATTCAGCTGGGGCGGCCGAGCAATTTGCCACTTATCTGGGCGACGACGGGCGTCGCTGGAAGAATATCGTGTTGGACTTCGGGGGTTACGAATTAAGTTTTGAGCAGCGCAGGCTGGCGATCGATACGCTCTACAGCGGGAAAGACTGGTCCTAGGGCCGACTCCGGCATATGCACAGGCGTCGGGCCGGCCCTTGAGCTAAGGGGTGGCCCGACGCCTGTGTGAACCTATCACTAAGCCAAGTGATGCGTCTCGGCGAGGGCATACACCGGGGTATCGATCCCTTCGTAGCGTGCCTTGAGCTGTAGCCCTAGATACTTTGAGTAGTGCCGAGACTGGTGCAGATTACCGCCATGGAACCAAAGGTTCTCGACCTGCGTAGGCTTCCACATATTGCGCAGTTCGCCCTGCCAAGGTCCGGGGTCTTTGGTGGTGTCCGAGCCAAGGCCCCAGCACTTGCCCACCGCGTCGGCCACCTCTTGCGAAATGAGCTTGGCGGCCCAACCGTTCATCGAACCGTATCCGGTCGCATACACCACCGCGTCGGCGGGCAGCTCGGTCCCGTCGGCGAGCACCACGGAATTCTCGGTGAGGTGATCGACTTCGCCGCGGGCCAAGGCGATAGACCCGTCGGCAACCAGCGCGGAGGCGCCGATGTCGATGTAGTATCCCGAGCCGCGACGCAAGTACTTGAGGAATAGACCGGACTCGTCGTCGCCGAAGTCCAGGTCGAACCCGGCCTTTTCGAGACCTTCGTAGAAGTCCGCATCCGTCTCGCGTATCTGCGCGAAGGCCGGAATGTGAAACTGCGGCAGTACCTTATAGGGGATCGACGCAAAGATTAGATCGGCGGCGTGGTGGTCGATGCCGTTGGCCAGAGCCTCCTCGGAATAGAGCGGTCCGAGCACGGTTTTCATCAGAGATTCCGAGCGCACAATGTGCGTGGACGAACGTTGCACCATGGTGGGTTTCGCACCGTTGTGCACGAGGTCAGCGCAGATGTCGTGGGCCGAATTGTTCGCGCCGATAACCACCACGTTTTTGCCCGCGTAGCGGGCCCCGCCGGGATGTGTCGAGGAGTGGTTCTGCTCGCCAGCAAAGATGTCTTGCCCCGGGTAGCTGGGCATATTTGGCACCCCGGACATGCCGGTGGCTAGTACGAGGTGTTGCGGGTGCAAGGTGAGTTCCTCGCCCTCGCGCACCACCTGTACGTCCCAACCCTGCCCATCGGGTCGTTGGGTGGCTTTCAGTGCCTCGGTGTTGGACCAGTAGTCCAGTTCCATGAGCTTGGTGTAGCTTTCGAGCCAATCACCCATCTTGTCCTTCGGGGTGAACACAGGCCAGTGATCCGGGAACTCCAGATACGGCATATGGTCGTACCAGACCGGGTCATGCAGGGCCAGCGAGTGATAGCGCGAACGCCACTGGTCGCCGGGACGCGGATGCTTATCGATCACCAGTGCTGGGACCCCCATGCGTTTGAGCCGGGCACCGAGCCCAATACCACCTTGGCCGCCACCGATGACCAGCACGTAGGGCTGCTCGGTGATGCCGAATTCTTCTTTGCGCCTGGTGAGCTTATCCAGCCAGTTTTCGCTGCTCATGGCGCTGCCGTGGCTGGCCCCGAGTTCACGGCGTGGACCTGCCGGTTCGGGATGGGCACGTAGCTGCTGGGCGGTGGTGAGCATGGTCCAGCAACGCCCCTCGCGCAGGCGCAGGATGCCCAAGCCATCGAACGCCTCATTTTGGAAGCTAAACCAGGCTTCAATAACGCCATCGGCTTCGCTGGCCTTGGTGACCGTCAGCTCGCGCGGCCAGGCGGAGGGCTCAATGCCCTGCAACATCGCACGGATCTCTTCGCGCCCCTCGCTGGTGTGTAGATTCCACGTCAAAGACGCGAGGTCCCGCCAATAGCATTCCGCCCCGAACAATGCTGCGGCCGCGTCGGCGTCTCGCTCGTCCAGTGCGTGCTGTAAGGCCGTGAGCCATTCGCTGGCTGCCTGGGTGGGGTCGATGGTTCTCATAGTTTTCACTTCGCTTCGCTCTACCGTGGGAACATCCCGGTCGCGGTGCGCCGGGGGTGCATATCCCCAGAGTATGAGCTAGCTCACATTTGACCAGCGTTGCAAAAGGTTGCAACGTTGGGTGATCAGTCGACGAGCCGAGCCGGCACCAGTAACCGATACGGTCTGGAACCGATGAGGCCACCGAGCCTCGAGCGGAGGCGAGAAATTTCGGCACGTACGGTAATCGCCGAAGCCGGCGAGGGCCACAAGTCGCGCAACTGTTCGGCCTCCACGCCCTGCGGATGTTGCGCCAGCAAGCGGAGTATTTGCCAATGCCGATGGCTCAGGGTGACCTCGCTGCTGCCCTGTTCAACCCGGATCACGGCGCGTGGATGCGGTTGTGCGTACAGTTCGAGCAACGTTTCGTTGGCGGTCGGTGCCAGTATCCAACCGCCGGGAACCGGACGGGCGTTGACCACGCCGAGGCCCGGTACCCAGGTAGGTGCCTGTCCCAGCGCCGCCGGAAGCGAGAGTTTTTGCCCCAGCACGAAGCCGCGTTGGGCGGCGACGGTGCCTTGCTCGTCCACCAGGACATAGCCACCGTCGGGTAGCTGGGTAGAATCCACCAGCCGTTGCAGTCTCGATTGTTCGGCGCGGGCCAGCTCTCCCCGGGCTTCGCCCAGCACGGCGGAGAGCAGACTGAGAGTGTGCGGGTGCGCGGTGCGGTAGGAGCCCGAGAGCGTAATGGTTCCCAGAAGTCGATCTCCGCCGGGCCCCATAATCGGCGCCGAGGTACACACCCAACTGTGCTGTTCCTCGCGGGCATGTTCCGGGCCAAAAATCTGCACCGGGACCTTTTCGGCCATGGCCGCACCGATCCCATTGGTACCCACATCGTTTTCGCGCCAGCGGGCTCCTTGCACAAAACCTATGCCGTCGGACCGGCGACGCACCGCAAAGGGGCCGAGCACCCACAACACGTAGCCGGCACCATCGGCGATCACCAGCTGGTTTTGCGCATCGCTGGCCGTGGCAAGAAGGCGCTCCTTGAACAACGGCAGCAGCAACTGTAGTTCCCGATGCGCTTGACGGCGCTCGTTCAGATCTCCGGAATCCAGCGGGTTCACCGCGGCACGGTAATCACCGGCGCGCTGCCACGAGCGGGCCACCACGGGGCGCACCTGCTGGGCCACTTGCCGGGACTCGGCCCAACTACGATGGAGCGGCAGCAACGCCCGCGCCTTGAGTTTCGGGTCTTCCCCGGCCCCCAGTGCAGGCTGCGGCCGCGACGCATCGCGGGAGATCGAGTTCATTTACCGAATGATGCCAGCAACTGGGGCGTTTGAGAAGAGCTGGCAGCTTGAAGGCCGGTCAACTATCCGGCGAGCATATCCCAGCCAAGCTTGAGGATCAGGGCGAGCACCACGATCACGAAGACAACGCGAATGAAGCCGCTTCCCTTGGAAATGGCCATCCGTGCCCCCAGATAGCCACCGAACATATTCATCACGCCGAGGGCCAACCCCAACCCGAGGGCCACGTGCCCGCCGGGAAGGAAGAGCAGCAAGGCCCCGAGGTTCGTGGCCAAGTTGACGATCTTGGCCTTGGCGGAGGCCTGAAGGAAGTTGTAACCCAAGATGGTGACCATCGCGATGATCAGGAACGAACCGGTCCCGGGACCGATCATTCCGTCGTAGCCGCCGATCACTAACCCGATGAGCAACGCCCACGCGTAGTGGGTACGGCCGCGGTGACGTAGTTGGCTCAGTTCCCCTGCCCGCGGCTTGAAGATCGTGAAGGCAAGCACGGCGACCAGCGCCACGATAATGATGGGTTTGATGGCCGCCGACGGCAGGATGGTGGCGATACCGGCCCCACCGAACGCTCCGACAAGTGCCAGCAACGCCATCGGGATCGCCGTTTTCAGATCCGGACTGGTTCGCCGGTAATAGGTGATGGCACTGGTGGTGGTCCCAAAGATGGAGCCCAACTTATTGGTGGCCAGTGCCTGTACCGGGCTGAGCCCGGGGAAAAGTAGTAGCGCGGGCAGTTGAATCAGTCCCCCGCCGCCGACCACCGCATCGATCCATCCGGCGGCAAAACCGGCGGCCAATAACAGCAACACCGGCCACCAGCCAGCCTGCAGTAGGTCGGGGCCTAGAAACTCGAGGGATTCAACCACCCGCGCACACTCTCTTTCTCGGCGGGTTAGCTCCCGCTGACTTCGGCGACCACCTGATCGACCGCAACATCCTTGCGCTCGCCGGTGGCACGGTCCTTGACCTCGACCAGACCGTCGGCCAGACCCCGTCCGACCACAACGATCTTCGGCACACCGATGAGCTCGGCGTCGGAGAACTTCACGCCCGCCGAAAGCTTCGGACGGTCGTCGAGCAGTACCTCAAGTCCGGCAGCTTCAAAATCGGTGGCGAGCTTCTCGGCCGCCTCCAGAAGCTCCGGTCCCTTGCCGGTGACGACGACATGCACATCGGCCGGGGCGACCTGAGCCGGCCAGGAAAGACCCTTCTCGTCGTGGTAGGCCTCGGCCAGCGCGGCGACCGCGCGGGTGACGCCGACGCCGTAGGAACCCATGGTCACAACCTGCAGCTTGCCGTTGGAGTCCAGCACCTTCAGGTCGAGGGCCTCGGCGTACTTGCGGCCCAGCTGGAAGATGTGGCCCATTTCGATGCCGCGCTCGGTGCGCAGCGGACCGGAGCCGTCCGGTGCCGGGTCACCTTCGAGGACGTTGACGCATTCGATGGTGCCATCCCAACCGAAGTCGCGACCGGCGACCAGACCGAAGACGTGCTTGCCGGCTTCGTTGGCACCGGTGATCCAAGTCGTACCGGAGACCACGCGTGGATCCACCAGGTACGGGATGCCGGTCACCGATTCGGTGCCGAGCAAAACATTATCCAGCCCAAGAGCCGGGCCGAGGTAGCCGGTGACGATCTGCGGGTAGTTCTTCAAGTCTTCTGCGGTTGCGGCTTCGACCTGGACCTCGCCGCCGATCTCAAGTGCGGTGCCAATGGTGGCTTCTACGCGCTTGAGGTCGACCTGACGGTTGCCGGGCACACCGAGGACCACGAGGTGACGTTCACCGGCCGGATCGATCACGACGAGCACAACGTTCTTCAACGTGTCTTCGGCTGCCCACTGGCCGTCCTCCAACGGACGGATCTCGTTGGCGGCGGCGACCAGGGTGTCAATGGTCGGGGTATCCGGGGTGTCGAGAACCTCGAAGGCCGGAGCATTCGAGTAGTCGATGTCTTCGGGGACCACGGTGGTCACGGCTTCGACGTTCGCCGCGTATCCGCCGGGCGAGCGGACGAAGGTGTCTTCGCCGATGGCGGTGGGGTGCAAGAACTCTTCGGACTTCGAACCGCCCATGGCACCGGCTTGCGCGAAGACCGGCACAACCTCGAGGCCAAGACGCTCGAAGATCTTCAAGTAGGCGCCGCGGTGCGCGTAATAGGCCTCGTCGAGTCCGGCGTCATCGATATTGAAGGAGTAGGAGTCCTTCATAATGAATTCGCGACCGCGTAGCAGGCCGGCACGCGGACGGGCCTCATCGCGGTACTTATTCTGGATCTGGTAGAGGTACACCGGAAGGTCCTTGTACGAGTTGTACAGGTCCTTGACCAGCAAGGTGAACATCTCTTCGTGGGTGGGCGCCAGCAGGTAGTCCGCGTCCTTGCGGTCCTTCAGGCGGAATAGGCCCTCACCGTACTCGGTCCAGCGATTGGTGGTCTCGTAGGGTTCGCGTGGCAGCAACGCCGGGAAGTGCACTTCCTGGGCGCCGATCGCGTTCATTTCCTCGCGGATAATCGCCTCGACACGGGCCAGCACCTTCAACCCCAACGGCAACCACGTATAAATACCCGGGGCCGCACGTCGAATATAGCCGGCGCGAACCAGCAGCTTGTGGCTGGCCACTTCAGCGTCGACCGGGTCCTCGCGCAGAGTGCGCAGGAACAGGGTGGAAAGTTTCGAAACCACTCTAGGCGTCCTTCAAGGTTCAAGCCCCGCTTTCACATCGAGAATAAGCGGCCGGCTGGATGGGCAAATCATTAGTATTTTTAGGTGGCGCCGTAGGCGGCCTCAGACAATCTTAGCCGTAGAAAAGCCGCCTTTGGACAAGCATCTACTCGAGCGTGACATAAACCGCGTTCGCGCGCAGCCTCTGCCTACTTTTCGGCCGCTTTTTCGGCTTGCTTCAGCAGCTGGACCAGCTGGTCTGCGGCCTTGGCAACATCCTGCTTCGACACCTGCCCGGAGACAGTACGTTGCACGCCGGCCAGTGATGCCCCGGAGAGCGCGCGCACCATGAGTTGCTGGCTGGTATCGGTTCCATCGCTACTGGTCACCACCCATGCATCGGCGGCCAGATCCTGCACCGTGACCGGTTGCTTGGCTAGATGATAGGCCCGCACTTGCCCCTCGACGTTCACCGAGTAGCGGGTGCACTTCTTGGCTGCTTCGGTCGTCTGTTGCCAGTGCTCGGCAAGTTTTCCGGCATCCGGGTAGGAAGCCAAAGTGAGAAGCTGGTCCTTGGTTTGAGCGACACCCAGCGTGGAATTTTTCAGCTGTTCCGCCACGGGCGCGGCGAAAGTAATCCCGCAGCTCTCGGGCGTGACCTTCACATCCTCCAGCCACTGTTGAGCTTTGGGAATGGATTCACGCAATTGCTGATCTCCGAGCACGACGGCCTTGGGATCATCGTTCGTGGCGTCCTTCAATAGCTGCTCAACGGTGGCGGCATCGAGCACCGGCGCGACCGGTGCGGAGCTTTGAGTCCCGGCGCTTGCGGCGGGGTTTTGCGTGCAGCCGCTCAAGACAAGCATTCCGGTGGCGAGAATGAGGCCTGTGCGCACCCACCGCAGCTTGCGTTGACCCACGCGATCTTCCCCCTTAGTGACGTGATGCTTCCACCTGAAGTGTAGAAGATTCAGCGGATTTTTCCCGGCTCAATGACACGTTCTCGGTGCGCCAATAGCCGGTAAATTGAATATGCTCTTTCAGCACGGGGGTGCGAGAAAGGATTAGTTGCCGCAGCTCACGCATCCAGGCCGCTTCTCCGGCGATCCACACAAAGCTCTGCGCGGCGGTGGAACGGTGAAGCTCCGAAGACGTTTCGACGAGCTCTTCAGGTGTAACCCCCGGCAGACTGCGCACTCCAGGGCTTTCCGGGACAGCGGCGGCTACAAGTGCTTCAAAGCCCGTGCCCCGGGCGCGAGCTTCAACGCAAAACCTCGCCACCGCAGGCCACGCACAGGCATCGGCCAATAACACCGTGGTGGACGCTTCAGGCCAGTGCCTGCTCAAACGCGGCGGTAAGACCCACAAGCAGGCACCGGGACGCGCGCCGCGCACCCAGTCGATAGCCGCACCATGTGAATGGATCAGGAAGTCAACGCACAGCAGCCCACTGTCTTCGCGATAATCGCGGACCGTGTACTCGCGCAGTGCATAGCGTTTGTCACTAGCACCTTCGGGCGGATGCGGCGCAATGTTCCCGGATTGAAGATCAGTGCCAAAGGCCAAGATGACCACATCGTCAAAGCCCAGAGAGAGCCGCTGGCTGTTTTCGAGCCGAAAGTACACCCGGAGGTACCGTTCGGCCAGTGGTTCGATGGAAATCACTTGTGCCCTAGTCCACCGCGCCTCATGCCGCTGTTCGGCACGAAGCGCCGTACGCCGTCGGCCAATACGTTCAGTCACGGATGACCCCCTGCCGAAAGAGTAGCCAGAGGAAAAACCCACCGCCCAGCACGATCGTGACCACACCGACCGGCACAATGAAACCCAGCGCGTATTGGGCCACGAGGTCACTAATCACTAGCAATAGGCCTCCAGTGAGAGCGCAGGCGAAAAGTTGCGTTCGTCCGGTGAGTTGACGGGCGATGTGCGGTGCCACGAGAGCCACGAAACCGATGGGTCCGGCACATAACACCGCCACAGCTGCGCAGATGGTCGCTACACAGAGCAGCCGCACCCGCAAATGAATAACTGGTACTCCGAGGCCCGCGGCCACATCATCTCCGAGATTGAGCATGTCTAAGGCCTTGGAATCAAAGAGGTGTACCCACAACAGCAGCAACACTCCAGCCCCCAACCACGGCACCTCGGCCCAGCCTCGTCCTTGCAACGTTCCTACAAGCCATGTTTGAGCCACCTGCGCCGAAGGTACAAACTCGACCGTAAGCAAGTAGCTCGTCAGCGATTGGGACAGCGCCGCAAGCCCCACGCCAAGCAACACCATCTTTGCACCGGTGACGTTAAAGAATCGGCGTGCAACCAGAAGAACCGCCAAGGCAAGACCGGCCCCTAGAAAAGCCCCGAGTGAGGCCTGAGCCAAGGTGCCTGAGAATGCCACCAGCACCACACATCCACCCAGCGATGCGCCACTGGTCAACCCAATGATGTCCGGACTGGCCAGCGGGTTGCGCAAAAGCTGTTGAATCAGGGCGCCACTGGCTGCTAAGAGCATTCCAGCCAACAGTGCTACTAATGCACGCGGCAGCCGGCGGTGTAATACAAAAAACTCAGTTTGTGCGGCCGGCGGATCACCGCCAAGTGTTGCGATCAGGTCGCCGAAGGAGACTCGGTAGTCCCCAAAGAACACCGACCCAAGAACGCTCAGCAGGGCGATGGAGATCAATAACGGGAGGCTAAGCCTCAATCCGCGCGCTTTTAAGCCATTCATTTCACAACCACCGCCCGAGGGCGTAGCAGCATTCCCATAAGACTAAGCGCGCCCACCACGCCCGTGATCACGCCGACTTGTATCTCTGCCCCGAAGCCTATGAGGCGGCCTAGAATGTCACAGCCCAGCAAGAAGATTGGGCCGATAAGAATTGATAGCCCCAGCACCCGCGCAGAGTTGTTGCCGATCCAGAGGCGCACTAGATGTGGGACGAGGAAACCCACGAACGCAATGGGTCCAACCAGTGCAGTCGCCGGACCACAGAGCATTGCGACAGCCCCAAGTCCTAATAGCCGTGTCCTCGGCGCACCCGCACCCATGGCGGTGGCCGCATCATCACCCAAGTCCAATACATTCAACCGCCGTGCGACAAGTCCTGCTAGGCACAGACCGCCGATGAGCCAAGGCGCAATCCACGATGCTGCCTCTGCGGGGCGTGCGGCAAGAGAACCGACCTGCCAGAAGCGGAACTGGTCGAGAAGTTTCTCATCGCTGAGCACCAGCAAGTTCGTCACTCCTGCTAGGAGCGCCGCTAAGGCCACGCCGCAGAGCGCCAGCCGCACCGGAGACTGGCGGAAGGCTGGTAGCGCGGCGCAGATGAAGAGCACGAGGGCGACTAAAGCCGAACCCAGGAGCGCAAAACCAACGCCCGCCACAAGTCCGAGGCCTCCGGTCAACGAGATACCTGCCGCCACGCCCAGCGCTGCCCCGGCGTTAATTCCCAGAATTCCCGGATCGGCAATGGGATTGCGGATCACGCTTTGCAAGATGGCTCCGCTGGCCCCTAACGCGGCCCCCGCCAAAAGCCCGTTAAGGGTGCGATCCATACGGAGCTCAAAGACTATCTTGCTGTCCCCTGCGCTACCGCGGCCAACCCAAATTTCCCAGAGCTCGGCAACAGATAATGTTTTCGCGCCAAGAGTAAGCGACAACAGGCAACTAAGTGACAAGGCGAGTAGTAGTACTGCGACAAAAGGCCCGAGGGAGCGCCGACGGTATACCGGTTCGGCCAAACGCTCACAGGTGGCTGGTGGCGGGGCTTCTCGATTCACTAAATTCGCGGCCGATCACTTAGGGTTATCTTGCTAACCCACTAATAATAAGGGAACACTAATGATCGCTAAGCGTTTTCGACGAGCACAGACGCTCGTTGCAACCGTGATGGCCGCTGCCATTGCCCTGACCGGATGCGCCATTTCGGCCACTAATTCGGCTCCCCCGACCGAATCCAACGAGTCCGGTTACACCGTGAAACACGCCATGGGTGAAACCAAGTTGCCAGCTACTCCGCAACGAATTGTCGTCATTGACTCTCCACATTTGGATGCGCTGACTGCGCTCGGCATCACGCCGATAGGAGCAACCGAGTCCGGTGCCAACGCTGGATTTCCCGAGTACCTCGATCTGCCGCAGGACGCGGTGACTTCCGTCGGGCTCACCGCCGAACCCAGTGTGGATAAAATTGCCGAACTCGGTCCAGACTTGATCATTGGCGCTAAGGTGCGCCATGAGGCCATCTATGAGGAACTTTCGGCGATTGCCCCGACAGTCTTTTCCGAAAATTCCGGCACCGACTGGCAAGAGCAGGCTCGCGTTACCGCGGCTGCGGTCAATCAATCTGAGCAGATGGAAACGCTACTGAGTGACTTAGAACAACGTGCGACCGACGTCGGTAAACAGATCGGAGCCAAGGGCACGACGGCGTCCATGGTGCGCTTCCGTCCTGATAACTTCCGGCTGTACGGACCACAGTCCTTCTCCGGCTCGCTTCTGACTCAGGTCGGTTTTGACCTTGGCAACGAGGGCTGGAACGAATACTCCATGAAGGAACTAAGCCCGGAACACTACGCACAGATCGACGGCGACGTGGTGTTCTACGCCAATCCGGGCGGTGACCCAAAGGCGACAACCATGCACAAGGTCAGCGCGCTCTGGAGCGACTTGAACTCCGTAGCGCAAGATAAGGCCTACGAGGTTGCGGACGAAACATGGATGGTCGGTATCGGCGTCAAGGGCGCACATAAGATCCTCGACCAGTTGCAGGAGCTCATGGGCTAGCACCAAGATGCAATAAGCAACGACCGATGACGGACCGGAAGTACGGCCGTCATCGGTCGTTGCAGTTAATTTTTAGCGGTTAGAACAAGATGGTGGCGAAGGTGCCTACATGTTCGAAACCGACCCGCTGGTAGCTCCGTAGGGCCGGCTCGTTGTAGTCGTTGACGTAGAGGGTCACCTCGGGCACGAGGGTCAGGGCGTAGTCGACCACAGAGGCCATGTATCCGGCGGCAAGGCCGTAGCCGCGATGTGCCGGGTCGATCCATACGCCTTGGATTTGCGCGACTCCCCGCGTAACGGTTCCGAGATCGGCCTTGAAGATGATCTTGCCGCGCTGGTCGAGATCGATGAGTGTATGCCCGTCCTGGATGAGCTGGCGCACCCGGCTACGGTAATAGCCACCACCGGATTGCAGGGGCGAATAGCCGAGCTCTTCCTCGAACATTTTGGCGCTGGCAGGCAACACCCGATCGTAGTCCTGTAGTCCGGCCCGGCGTAGCGGCAACCGCTCCCCTCGGGGTGCTTCTCGCAAGGACATCAGAGGCTGGTTCGGGCGCACGTCGAAAATGGGCTGCGGACCAGCGGCCATTACTTGGTGCATGGCCATGACTGCTTGGGCTGGCCCGAAGACCGAGGCAAAGCGCTGGCGGGAACGAAGCGCGTATTCTGCGTAGGCGCGCGCATGGTCCTCGCTCATGGCGGTGGGAGCTATATTTGCCCCGATCCAGCACGCGCTTTCGAGCCCTTGTTCCCCTTCGATACCGACCACGTTGGAGTAGGCACCCTGTGGGGCGTTGCCCCGCTCAAGTTGTGAGCGGGTAAATATGTTCGCGGCTGGGTCGCTGTCGAGCAATGCGCGAAGGGCGGCGCTTTCGGCGCCGCCCAACACGCGAATCCGCGAGTCGCCGCCGCGTTTAGCTGACGGTAACCACGGGCGTACCCGCGGCAGGATTCTCGTCATCGCCCAAATCCATTTCCTCGGCCAGGCGCATTGCCTCGTCGATCAGGGTTTCTACGATCTGATCTTCCGGCACGGTCTTGATGACTTCGCCCTTGACGAAGATCTGTCCCTTGCCGTTACCTGAGGCCACGCCGAGATCGGCGTCGCGTGCTTCGCCCGGGCCATTTACGACACAGCCCATGACGGCCACACGCAACGGAACATCCATTCCTTCGAGCCCCGCGGTGACCTCTTCGGCCAGCGAGTACACGTCGACCTGGGCGCGACCGCAGGATGGGCAGGAGACGATGTCCAGACCGCGGGGGCGCAGGTTCAACGATTCGAGAATCTGGTTGCCGACCTTGACCTCTTCAACCGGCGGTGCCGAGAGCGAGACGCGGATGGTGTCGCCAATACCCTGCGACAGCAACGCGCCGAAGGCGGTGGCCGATTTGATGGTTCCCTGGAACGCTGGACCGGCCTCGGTTACGCCAAGGTGCAACGGCCAGTCGCCGCGTTCGGCCAGAAGCTCGTAGGCGCGAACCATAACTACCGGGTCGTTGTGCTTCACGGAAATCTTGAAGTCGTGGAAACCGTGCTCTTCGAAAAGCGAGGCTTCCCACACCGCCGATTCGACCAGTGCCTCCGGGGTGGCCTTTCCGTACTTGGCCAACAGGCGCTTATCCAGCGATCCGGCGTTGACGCCAATGCGAATGGAGGTGCCGTGATCCTTGGCCGCCTGCGCAATTTCCTTGACCTGATCGTCAAAGGCGCGGATATTACCCGGGTTGACACGCACCGCGCCGCAACCGGCTTCAATCGCAGCGTAAACGTACTTGGGCTGGAAGTGGATGTCGGCAATCACCGGAATCTGCGACTTTTTCGCGATGATCGGCAGCGCCTCGGCATCCTTGTCCGTTGGGCAGGCCACGCGGACGATATCGCAACCGGCCGCGGTCAGCTCCGCGATCTGTTGCAGGGTGGCATTGATGTCGTGCGTTTTGGTCGTCGTCATCGACTGGACGCTAATCGGTGAATCCGAGCCGACGCCCACCGAGCCAACCTGGAATTGGCGGGTCTTACGTCGAGGAGCGAGTACCGGCGGTGGTGATGCCGGCATGCCAAGGTTGACCGAGGTCAATGGATGCCTCCGAATGGTTGGTGGGTTGGACTTACTACTAAGTATGGCACCGTCCGCGCGTGTTGCGGGCACGGATGCGAGAAAGACCACGCCGCACCGTGCATGCACCACGGGCGTGGGCGCCGCCGAATCGGCCCGCTCCCACGCCCGGTTGAGAACCTCACTAGTTCTGGGCCGCTACCTCACGCAGAGCCTCAAGAACGGCCGCTACCTGCTCGGCAACTTCGGTGTCATCCTTCGGGTGGGTTTCGGCAAAACGCACCACCGAGTTCGGGATAGACAGCTTGGCATCCTCAAGTACCTTAGCCCCGGCAATACCCAGTGCCTTGCGAGCTTCGTCCTGCGCCCACACGCCACCGTACTGGCCAAAGGCAGTGCCGATCACTACGGCGGGCAGGTCCTTCAGCGCGCCGGCTCCGAAGGGACGCGACAGCCAGTCGATGGCGTTCTTCAGCACGGCAGGCATGGTGCCGTTGTATTCCGGGGACACGAGCAGCACGGCGTCGGCCGCTTCGGCGGCGGCACGCAGTTCAAGGGCGCTGGCTGGAACCTGACCCTCAATGTCGTGGTCCTCGTTGTAGAACGGGATATTTTCCAGGCCGGAGAAGACGGTAACTTCAACACCTTCCGGGTTATGGTGCGCCGCTGCTTCGGCGAGCTGGAGGTTGGTGGATCCGGCACGTAGCGAACCGACGAGGGTGAGGACCTTGGTAGCCATGAAATCTCCTTTGGGAATGCAATAAGTCAAAAGCGTGACGCTTCAACTACATCAACTCCTGCGGCAGGCGCGGCATTCCCCCATCGCGAAGAGACTTAGCTCACATTAAATGTATGGCCCGTACTCCATCGGCGGGTTCTAACGGTCGTTGCAACACCCTGAACAATCAGGAGTTGCAACGACCGTGCCTCATTTAACCCAAGAGTCATTACCTTATTTAACCCAAGAGTCATTACCTACCACCCCTGAACGATCCACAAGAGCAAGAATCACAGAGCACGAGAAACAGCGCTTCTATGAGGTGCTGAAGCAAACTCAGCGTGTCAAAGATGCGGCCCAGGCCATCAACGTCTCGCTACCCACGGCCTATCAACTCGCCAAAACAATGGGCTGGACATCGTCTCGAACAACCCCCTCTAGCGCTCTCGGAAAGCCCAAAACTCGATACACCCAAGAACAGAAAGACGCGTTCTTTACTGCGTTTCAGAAGTATCAGAACGTCACCACCGCGGCCCGAGAGACCAACATTCCACGGTTTACGTGCTATCAATGGGTCGCCAAAGCAGGACTGAAAGTCCCGAATCCCCACGCGGGCAAGCGTGAACAGTTCCTGCGCCTACGCAAGCAAGGCATGAGTCGTCGGGAAGCCGCCGAGCATGTCAGAGCCAACATCAGAACCGCTGGAGACTGGGACAACGGCATCCGTAGGAGCGGCGACAAGCGGTTCTATCCAGATGGCCGAGTCGTGGACTATAACAGTGGAATGATCACCCACACTGCCCCGTCAGGCCGGCAGCAGAACACAGCGAATCCCAGCATCCTGGCGTTGGAGCAGCAGATTAATCCGCGCTTCCTGTCCATGATGGAACGTGAGGAAATCTATGCGCTCAGCATTGCTGGACACTCGATACGTCAGATCGCGCAGAAGCTTCACCGTTCGCCGTCCACCATCAGCAGGGAACTGAGGCGAAATTGCACAGTAAACGGTGATTACTACCCTCACCCGGCACACCGCCAAGCTGCGTACCGCAGAGCACGACCGAAGCAAGCCAGGCTTGCCCGCTCCGGAGCATTACGTGATTACGTTGCTCATGGTTTGGGTCTAGGGTGGTCACCGGAACAAGTCTGCTCCCGCATGGCAGCTGATCACCCTGATGATTTGGAGATGCGAGTGTGCCAGGAAACGGTGTATCAATCTATCTATCTGCAAGCCCGTGGTGGGTTAAAACGAGAAATCGCTCAAGCACTACGTTCCGGACGGGCACGGCGTAAGCCGCAGAAGAAGATTGATGAGCGCCGGCCACGTTTTCGCGACCCGATGATCAATATCAGTGAACGCCCTGCTGAGGTTGAGGATCGTGCCGTGCCGGGGCATTGGGAAGGCGACTTGATTATGGGGGCGGGGAACCAATCAGCGATTGGCACGCTGGTGGAGCGCAGCACCCGGTTTGTGATGCTGGTGCACTTGCCCGGGGACCATACCGCAGAAACCGTGCGTGACGGGCTGATCGCGACGATGGCGACGTTGCCTGACGCGTTACGCGGATCTCTAACCTGGGATCAAGGTATTGAGATGGCATTGCATAAATCGTTTAGCGCGGCGACGGACATGGACGTGTATTTCTGTGATCCACATAGTCCGTGGCAGCGTGGATCGAATGAGAACACGAACGGGTTGTTGCGCCAGTATTTTCCCAAAGGTGCTGATTTGAGCAAGTATGGTCCGCAGGATTTGAAGCAGGTAGCTGAGTTGCTCAATGGGCGTCCACGCAAAACGCTCGACTGGAAGACTCCAGCCGAGCGTCTGCATGAATTATTATCGGTAGCCTAGACCGCCGGTGTTGCAACGACCACTAGAACCTGCCATCGGGGAATACGGGCCAGATCGTTAGGTTGAGATCGCGCTAGGAAGCGAAAGCCGAGAGGGCACCAGTAACCGGGTTCCAGGCGTTAATCACGACCGACTCGAGGGTGCCGTGAATGTTGAAGGGGTCCTGTTGGAGCACCTCGCGCAACGCTGCCTCGCTCTCGGCGCGCAACAGCAGGAGTGCGCCGTCACTTTCGGTGTACGGGCCGGAGGCAATCAGCTCAATCGCCGCGCCCTCTCCGATAAATCCACTTAGGAACTCACGGTGGGCCGGACGATACTCATCGCGCACTGCCGCGGAGTTCGCAGCGTAGCGGTATTCAACAGCGAAAACAGTCATGGGCACAGCTTATTGGTTGGCAAAGGCCGCATCAAAGGATGTGTCGGGACCGCTAAACAGCAACGGACGGATCCGCTCAATGGCCTCGGCAGCACCCTGCAACCGGTCCATCCCAGCGTCTTCCCATTCGATGGAGATCGGGCCACGATAGCCAATGTGCCGTAAGGCGCGGAAGGCATCCTCCCAATCAATATCTCCATGACCGGTCGAGACGAAATCCCAGCGACGGCGCGGGTCTCCCCACGGCAGATGCGAACCGAGAATGCCATTGCGCCCGTTGGGGACTCGCAACTTCGTGTCCTTGCAGTCCACGTGATAGATCCGGTCCGCAAAATCGGTAATGAACCCCACCGGGTCGATGCCCTGCCAGAACATATGGCTTGGATCCCAGTTCATCCCGAAGGCCTCTCGGTGTCCGATCGCTTCGAGGGTGCGCTTAGTTGTCCAGTAATCGTAGGCGATCTCCGACGGGTGCACTTCAAGCGCGAACTTCACCCCGTGCGCGTCGAATTCGTCCATGATCGGGTTCCACCGCCGTGCGAAATCTTCGTATCCGGCATCGATGACCTCGCCGGGCACCGGAGGGAACATCGCCACATATTGCCAGATCTTGGAGCCGGTAAATCCGACCACGACGTCGGCACCGAGCTGCCTTGCTACGCGGGCCGCGCGCTTCATATCCTCGGCGGCACGCTGACGGACGCCCTCCGGGTCACCGTTACCCCAGACGTAGTCACGCAAGATCGCCTGATGACGAAAGTCGATGGGATCATCGCAGACGGCCTGACCACCCAGGTGATGGGAGATCGCCCAAACCTGCAAACCGTAGCGGTCGAGGATTTCACGTCGCGAGCGGAGGTAGTTCGGGTCTTCATCGGCGCGTTTCAGATCTAAATGATCACCACTCGCGGCGATCTCCAGTCCGTCATATCCCCATTCGGCCGCGCGCCGGGCAAGCTCTTCAAAGGGCATGTCGGCCCACTGGCCTGTAAATAGCGTCACGGGATGCGTGGATTTCATGTCTGCTCTTTAGTCGGTCCAGTTGCTTCGTGCCGGTGATCATCCACCGACACCCAGGTACGTTCTGCCGCCGAGTGCAGGACGGCATCGGTCAGTAGGGCGGCGCGGGCACCGTCGGCGAAGGTCGGCAAACCTTCGGGGCATTCACCACCAAGGGCGGCGTAGCTATCTGCCACGAAGGCGGCGAAAGCATCTAGATAGCCCATGGGATGCCCGGCCGGGATGGTAGAGAGCCGCGCGGCGTCGGGTTCCAAGATGGCCGCATCGCGCGCCAGAACACGATTCGATTCGACCCCGCCGATCCACAGTTCATCGGGACGCTCCTGCTGGAACTCGATCGCGTGCTCGGTACCCGACAGTTCGAGACTCAACGCATTTTTACGTCCCGCATTGACCTGGGAAACCATCAGGCTTCCCAGCGCTCCGGAGGAAAAACGCACGGTGAGCACCGCGGCATCTTCGGTACGCACTTTCCGTCCCGCCCGGCGTTCGTGCGCGATGCTGGTGGTCGCCTGCAGTTCGGTGATTCGTTCCCCGGCGATGAACTCGGTTAGGTCCACCAGATGCGAGCCAATGTCCGCAAAGGCCCGCGAAGGACCTCCGCTGGTCTCATCCACCCGCCAGTTCACCTCCTGAGAACCCAGCAACCAATCCTGTAGGTAAGCTCCGCGCACGGTTAGCAGGCGCCCCAGATGCCCCTTGGCGACCATGGCGCGTGCTTGCCGCGCCATGGGGTGAAAACGGTACACAAAGGGCACGGTGGCGAGCATACCGGCTTGCGTGGCCGCCGAAGCCAGTGCGCTGGCCTGAGCGAAATCGACGCCAAGCGGCTTTTCGCAAATTACCGGCTTATTCGTCTGGAGCACGGCCAACGCATGCTCGGCATGCAAGCTGTTCGGCGAGGTCACATGCACGATCTCGGAAGTCTCGAGCAGCTCGGTAAGCGATGCGGCCGGGCTGGCATCAAGCTGACTAGCCGCCCGTGCAGTAGATTCCGGGCTTGAAGAGAGCACGGAACAAACCGTGCCGCCAGCGCGACGAGCGGCCTGGGCATGGGTACGGGCCATAAAGCCCCCGCCAATGATTCCTACGCGCAGGCTAGTCATGGGCGCTGCTGCTGCTCGAATTGGATAAGAGCGTGGCCGCCGCCGGGTCCCAGTCTCCATCGAGGAGATCCGAAGGCTCCACTCGAGAACTGACCTCCACAAACTGCCCGGTGTCCACCGCCTCGGCTACCGCGGCCATCACCTCAAGCACGTGAAAAGCAAGCTCCCCCGGCACCCGTTCCTTTCGATCTTCACGGATTGCCCGAGCCAACTCCAGCACTCCGGTACCGCGTGAATAGAACGATCCTTGAGCCGGTACGGTGACCGGGGCGCCCGGTGCGCAGTGAATCACGGTGTCTCCGTCAAACATGTTCGGGTCGGGGAACACCGCGGTTCCCTCGGTGCCCGCCACCTCGACAAATCCCATCCGTTCAAGCTTGGAGTCGAAGCTAAAGACGCATTGTGCGCTGGCGCCCGAGGCGAAACTGAGCAGGGCACCGATATGCGTGGGAACCTCGACCGGAAATTCGGTACCCGCCTTGGGACCCGACGCAATCACGCGCGTCTCGCGTGCACGGGAACCGAGGGCCGCAACACGATCCACCGGACCAAAAACCTGGACGAGGGTGCTCAGATAGTACGGGCCAAGGTCAAAGAGCGGCCCGGCCCCGCGAGCGAAAAGGAACTCCGGGCTCGGGTGCCAAGATTCTGGCCCGGGCGCCTGAAACATGGCCAAGGCTGAAAGCGGCGTGCCGATCTCACCGGCGCGTACCGTGCGCAACGCAGTCTGTATTCCCGCGCCCAAGATGGTGTCGGGAGCAACGGCTACGCGTACTCCGCGCTGCTGGGCGGCATCGCGCAAACTGCGTCCCGATTCGGTGTCCAGTGCGTAGGGCTTTTCACCCCAGACGTGTTTACCTGCGGCAACCGCCTGCAACGCTACCTCCACGTGAACCGCGGGGATCGTCAAGTTGACCACGATTTCGATGTCCGGGCGTTTCAATAGGTCGGTGTAGCTACCTGAATTCGGAATGCCGAACTTAGCGGCCTGCGCCGCGGCCCGGTCGGCGTCCAGATCCGCAATGAATTCAACGCGCAGGTCTGGAAACTGGGTCAAGTTCGTTAGGTACTCATCGCTGATCACCCCGGCGCCGACCACGCCGATCCCCACCGGGCCGGTACGTACGGTACTGGCGGTATGCTGCTCGCTCATTACGCCCCCTCAACACCGCTCGTAGCGGCCAAGTACTGGTAGCTTTGCCGCAAAGCCTCGAAAATATCGCCGTCGTAGTCGTCGAGCTCGACGACATGCAACAGATGGTCGGTGGCGGCGAGGATCTGTGCCACGGGCATCTGTCCCGACCCGACGGCCTGCTGGGCGCGGGTGTCTGTTGAAATGGGCCCATCCTTGATATGTAGTGCGACGACGCGCCGGCCTAGTCGCTCCAGCAGCGGCAGCACGTCGACATCACCCACGGCGGCCCAATACGTATCGACTTCCAGAACGACCCGCTCTTCGAGTTGCTCGGCCAAGTACTCCAGTGCCGTGCGCTCGCCGATAGTTGCGGCAATTTCCCACTGGTGATTGTGATAGCCAACCCGAATTCCGTACTCGGCGCCGATGGATGCGGCCTGATTCAAGGCCGTTGCGGTGGCGCGGATGGACTCGGCGTCCTGCCATAGCTCGGCTGGCCGATAGGGGTCAATCACGGTCGTGATGCCAAGGCGCCGCGCCGCCTCGAAAACCTGGTGCAGGTCGCTAGACAGTAGCGGCGCGTGAGCTGTGGGTGCGCTCAAGCCATTGGCTGGTAGCGCACGTTCGAATTCGTCCACGCGAGCCACGAAGTCGTAGGGCTCAACGCGCGTGTAGCCGATATCGGCCAGTTTTTTGAGCGTACCGGGCAGATCATCGGCAAGGTGTTGACGCACGGTGTAAAGCTGAACGGAAGGTGTGATCACTGATGCACGGCTCCTTAGCTGGCCGGCGACCTAATGCCCCTGAGAGCGGTGCCGGTGATATGTGACACATGGTTTCATGTCGACCCTAGAGACACTTATGTCGAAAGTCAATGAAAGTCTGATGCCGTTCATCAAAACTTCGCGTGAAAGCACTCAGATATGGTTGACTTGGGCCATGGCCATAGAACGCTCAACCCCGGCCCCGCGCGGTGCCAGCGCGCACGATATTCTCCAGCTCCTGCGCGACGGAACCCCGAAAAGCCGCACCGAGTTGGCCACGTTGACCGGCCTGGCACGATCCACGGTGACCGATCGACTCGAAACGCTGATGGCCATCGGACTCGTTGGACCTGTCGCTGACGGCACCTCGACCGGCGGACGTCCCCCAAGCCGCGTCGCACTGCACGCGCAGTCCAAGCTCTTACTGGCGGTGGACCTCGGTGCCGCGCATTTACGCCTTGCCCTGACCGATCTACTGCACCAGACTCTGGCCGCTACCGAAGCCACCGTGGACCTGAGTCAGGGGCCCGAGCCAGTACTTCAAGATATTCATCGGCTCACCCAAACCTTGCTGCAGCAAATTGGCCGAGACGCAGCCGATATCCTCTGCGTCGGCATGGGTGTGCCGGGCCCGGTGCACTTCGATACTGGTCGCCCCAGTCGGCCACCCCTCATGCCCGGCTGGGACAACTTTGATATTCGGGCATCATTCACGCAACAGCTCGATGCCCCGGTGATGGTCGATAACGACGTCAATCTCATGGCGCTGGGAGAACACCATGGTCATGGTGGAAACCTCGGGCATTTCCTCTACGTCAAGGTAGCCACCGGCATCGGGGCAGGGATTATCTCGGGTGGTCAGCTACAACGCGGCGCACAGGGCACGGCCGGAGATATCGGGCACGTCCGCGTAAGCCGCGGAAGTGGGGTGCAATGCCATTGCGGCAATGAAGGGTGCCTCGAGGCGGTGGCTTCAGGCCCGCGAATCGCCGATGCCCTCCGCGCCGCAGGGCTTCCCGATGTGCATAGCGCTCGCGACGTGATCGACCTGGTCAACGGCGGGAATTTGGAGGCTATTAAGGCGGTGCGCCGCGCCGGAGGCGACATCGGTGAAGTCCTTGCCGCCGGTATCAGTTTCCTCAATCCTTCGCTGATCACCATCGGCGGACAAATGGCCGCCGCCGGCGAACACCTGCTGGCCGGGATCCGCGAAGTCATCTACAACCGTGCCATGCCATTGGCCACTGCCCAACTACAGATCCGGCCCGCAACCACCACACATCAAGCTGGTCTGCTCGGGGCAAGCATCCTCGCCGCCGACCACGGACTCGGCTCCGAAAGCATCACGGCACTAGCTCAATCCCTGCGCTAATTTACGGAAGTAGCCGGCGTCTATTACCGCAGGCGCGCGTACATGTACATGTCTTTGCGATGCCCGCCAACCTCCTGCCAACTACGTAGCAAACCCTCGCGCAGGTAGCCACAGCGTTCGGCGGCGCGCCAGGATCCTTCATTCCACGGTTCCACATACAGCTGCAGCCGATAAATGGAGGGCAGGTCCAGGCCCCATCGGGAGATCGCTTCTAACGCGGCTGAGGCCACACCGCGCTGACGATCACTCGGAGCCACCCAGTAACCAATGCTGGCACGCCCCTGATCGAGGTCTTTGAGCCACAGTCCAATCTGCCCCACGGCCCGGTCGGAAGCAGTTTCGGCAATAGCAAAGGAATAGCCGGTTCCGGTGGCCACCCGGTGAATTTGCCGGTCGATGAACTGCAGGATCTCGCTCTCCGTTCCGTGAGCGGGGACCGTAGTGATCAAGGGAATCAGCGGATCGCCCGAAGCGTCGCGGACTGCTGGCGCATCTTTCGCCGCGAACGGTCGCAACGTATAGTCACCGGCAGGTATCACCGGCTGGATCAGTGGCTCCCTTCCGCCAGCCTAGCGCGTGGCAGAGGTCCCGCCCGACCATGATCCTTTGGGGTCCGTGCTTGGCACGTGTCCTGTGGGCTCCGCTTCCTCCCACAGTCATGACCTTTGCTGTCATTGCATCGAGTGGTGAGGTTAAAACGAGCGAGCCTCGCACCGGTACGGTTACCGGCTCGAGGCTCGTCGATGACTAGAAAAGCGTAATGGGTTTGAAAATATCCGCGTAGATCAGCAGACCGCCCATCACCAGCATGGCGATAACCACCACATAGGTAACCGGCAGCATCTTGATGGTATCCACCGGTTTGACCTGCCGTATTCCGCGAAGTTTAGCCACCATCCGCTTGAGCCCCTCGTAGAGTGCTCCGGCGACATGTCCACCATCCAATGGGAGTAACGGAATCAGGTTGAAGGCAAAGAGCGCCAAGTTCAACCCGCCGACCAATGAAATGAGCGTCGCGGTCTTTTCTTCGAGGTTCAGCGCGTCCGTAGAGTTGATTTCGCCGGCCAGACGGCCGACGCCGACCACGGACACCGGCCCATTGGGATCGCGTTCTTCGCTCCCGAATGCCGCTTGAGCGACATCGACCATGCGTTGCGGCAGGTGCAAAATGATGTTGCCGATGCGCAGTAGCTGGTCACCAACCTGCGCCGGGACCTCCCAGACGGGTTGGGAGACATTCTGAATTTGTGAGCTCATCCCGACGAAACCCACCTGGGCCATCTTGGGCTGACCATCTTCACCGTTGATGACATATCCGTCCTTATCCAGAACCGGACGATCGGTAAGGTATGGAGTCAACGTGGTGTCGTGGCTGACACCGTCGCGTTCGTAGGTTAGCGAAACCGGGGTGTCAGGATGATCCCTAATTACATCGGTTAGCTCGTACCACGCATCGCGTGCAACAGCAGTTCCATTGATCGAGGTAATGGTGTCCCCGGGGCGCAACCCGGCCTGGTACGCCGGGGCGGGAGTATCGTTCGCAGTGCATTCCGTAGCGTCCGTATTCTGCGCACTAGCAATGCACTGGTAGACCTCCGAGACGGTGGTGGTGGCGGTGGGAACACCGAAGCCAACTAGTACGATGCCAAGAGCCACAGTGCCGATGATCAAGTTCATCAACGGGCCGCCGAGCATGATGATCACACGCTTGTAGATCGGAAGCTCGTAGAACATGCGGCCAGCATCTTCCTGCCGCACTTGCTCGTTGGCTTGTGACCGCGCGTCATCGATCATTTGGCCGAAGATGCGCGTGAAGAGGTTCGGTTTGCTCTCCGAAACTTTCTCCTCGCGCGGCGGATACATTCCGACCATGGAAATGTAGCCACCCAGCGGAATGGCTTTCACGCCATATTCGGTCTCACCGCGGCGCACGGAGAAAAGCGTTTTGCCGAAGCCGATCATGTACTGCGGCACCCGCAATCCGAACTTTTTGGCCGGGATCAAGTGACCGATTTCGTGCAGAGCGATGGAGGCGGCGACGGCAATTACCATGAACAACACACCGCCGAGGAACAAGAGGGTGCTCATGCATTCTCCTTAAGCAGTTGGGTTGCGTGGGTTCGGGCCCACCGATCGGTGTCCAATACCAATTCGAGGCTGGGCTCGGCGGCCACCGGAGTGTAGTTCTCCAGGACTCGCTCGATAGTCGGGACAATATCGCTGAACCTAATGAGTCGATCGTGGAACGCATCGACCGCCACCTCGTTGGCCGCGTTGTAGACGGCCATGTGGGTCGGCGAGCTGGCCGCTGCACGCTTGGCCAAACGGATAGCTCCGAAAACTTCTTCATCCAGCGGCTCAAAGGTCCAAGTGGCGGCTTGGCTGAAGTCGCAGGCTGCGGCGGCCGCTGAAACACGGTGGGGCCAATTCATTCCCAAAGCAATCGGCAAGCGCATATCCGGCGGTGAGACCTGCGCCAGGGTAGAACCGTCAATGAACTCGACCATGGAATGCACCATCGACTGACGGTGCACCACTGCTTCAATTCGTTCCAAGGGGATGTCGAAGAGCAGATGCGCCTCAATTACCTCAAGTGCTTTGTTGACCATGCTCGCCGAATTGGTGGTGATGACTCGGCCCATATCCCACGTCGGGTGCGCCAGTGCTTGTTCGGGAGTTACATCTGCCAGTTGTGCTTGCGAGTAGCCGTGGAAGGGTCCACCCGAAGCGGTCACAATAAGTTTGGACACCTCGTCGGAACTCCCCCCGCGAAGTGCTTGGGCCAAGGCCGAATGTTCGGAATCTACGGGGACGATCTGCCCGGGGGCAGCGGCTCGCTTGACCACTTCTCCCCCGATGATCAGCGACTCCTTATTCGCCAGCGCCAACAGATGGCCCGCATCGAGAGCAGCCAAGGTCGGTGCCAAACCAATGGCCCCGGTGATGCCGTTGAGGACCACGTCAGCTTGGTCGTACCGGGCGACCTCAGATGCCGCATGCGACCCGGCGAGCAGCTGCGGGCGATAGTTTGCGACACCGGCCGCCGCCGCTGCGGACTCAATGGCCTGAGCTAGAGCGTCGATATCTTCGTGGGCGCAGCCAACAAGCTCCGGGCGGAAGGCAACCGCCTGTTTGGCCAGCAGCATGAGGTTGTAACCTCCGGCGAGCGCAGCGACAGTAAAAAGCTCGGGGGCCTGGGCAATCACGTCCAGTCCTTGGGTTCCGACCGATCCGGTAGATCCCAGAAGGATGACACGACGCGGATGCTGGGCAACGACGAATGGTTCTTGGGTGCTCACCCGATCAATTATTCCCCGTGCTCCTGTGTGCTTCCAAAGCATCCATGCGTCCGGTGGATAACCCAGGGCCCCGAACGGTTAGAGCCCCAGACTGCGCGCGATCAGCATCAGCTGCACTTGGCTGGTACCTTCCCCGATTTCAAGGATTTTCGAGTCGCGATAGTGCCGCGCCACTAGAGATTCGTTAATGAAACCGTAGCCACCGAAGATTTGGGTGGCGTCTCGAGCGTTGTCCATGGCCGCTTCACTGGCGATAAGCTTCGCGTGGGCGGCTTCGACCTTGAAATCCTTGCCGGCCAGCATCTTTGCGGCGGCAGCATAGTAGGCCAGCCGTGCGGTGTGTACGCGAGATGCCATTCGGGCGATCGTAAAGGACACGGACTGATAACTGCCGATCGGTGCACCAAAGCTGGTGCGGTCTTTGGCGTACTGTGTGGCTTCATCCAGGCAGCCCTGTGCGGCACCGGTGGCCAGTGCGGCAATGGCGATGCGTCCCTCATCGAGAATCTCGAGGAAGTGGGCATAGCCTCGACCACGGACACCGAGAAGATGGTCTTCGGGAACTTGCGCATCGTTGAAGGTCAGCGGGTGCGTGTCACTGGCTCGCCACCCCACTTTGTCGTAGGCCGGCTCAACGGTGAAGCCAGGTGTCTTCGAGGGCACGATCAGGGTAGAGATCTCTTTGCGGCCGGTTTGTTCGTCCATGCCCGTCACCGCGGTGACGGTTACCAGCGAGGTAATGTCCGTTCCGGAATTGGTAATGAATTCCTTGGAGCCGGTGATGTTCCAGTGCCCGTCGACTAATTCGGCCTTGGTGCGGGTCGCCGAAGCGTCGGATCCGGCTCCGGGTTCGGTGAGACCAAAGCCTGCCAGCGACTTTCCGGCCGCAAGGTCGGGCAGCCAGCGTTCCTTCTGCTCTTGGTTTCCGAAACGGTAAATGGGCATGGCCCCCAAGGAGACCCCGGCTTCGAGCGTAATCGCGACCGACTGATCGACTCGCCCAAGTTCCTCGAGTGCGAGCGCAAGGGCAAAGTAATCGCCGCCCATGCCGCCGAATTCTTCTCCGATTGGCAACCCAAAGAGACCCAATTCGCCCATCTGCGCCACAATCTCATAGGGGAAGGTGTGGGTGGCATCGTGGTGTGCGCTGCGCGGGGCAACGACTTCGTTGGCGAATTCCCTGACGACGTTCACCAGATCCTGGTAGTGCTCGTCCAGTTCAAGGTCCAGCATGATGGCTATCTCCTAGTTTTTCCGGGCCTCCGGCCGCCGTCTGAGGTCTTCAGTGGCACCGATTTCGGCAGGTGGTGGTGTCTGGAGCGCAAAATCCACGAATGGGTTTCGAGTGACTCCGTTCACCGCGTATGGTTAATTTCGATTAACTACTTGGCTTGTGGCCGCGTTTCCGACACTAGTGGCGCGCATCACAGTTGTCCATAGTCGGCCCGTGAAAAGGAGTTGAAGCCATGAGTCGCTACCAAGCTACGAATGAGCCCACCGAACGTGAGCGGGCCAAGGCCGAACGACGCGAAGCGTTACTGCGCGAAGCCACCCGGCTCTTTGCGTTACACGGCTACGCCGGAGTTTCACTCGAAGACCTCGGTGCTGCCTGCGGGATCTCGGGGCCGGCGGTATATCGCCACTTCGCTGGCAAGCAGGCGGTGCTCATCGCGTTGCTCGTGGACATGTCGAAAGACATCTACGACGGCGGGCTCAAGGCAACCGAAGATGGCGGCGAACCCATGGAGGTGCTGGCCCGGCTGGTGGACTTTCACACCGATTTTTCGCTCTCGCGCCCCGACATACTTCAGGTACAGGATCGCGACTTAAAGTCATTGCCGAAAAGTGAACTGCAATTGGTCCGAAAGTTACAGAATGCCTATATCGGCCTGTGGACCGCGCAGTTGGCCAAGCTCCACCCCGAGGCAACCGCGCCATCGCACCGATTCCGCGCCCATGCGGTCTTTGGACTGTTGAATTCCACGGCCCATTCGGCACACTCCCCGCGGACTAAAAAATCAGGTATGAAGGCCTTACTCACGCAGATGGCTCTCGCGGCCTTAGCAACACCGGTAGGCTAGATCTCAGCGCCCCCTTACCCATGGTGTGAATTATTCGCGCCCCCAACGTACGAAAGGTCCTTCTCGTGGAACTACGTGAAGTCCGCCCGTCCGACTTGGATGAGTTCTTCGCTCACCAGCAGGAGCCGGAAGCCAATCTGATGGCCGCCTACCAGGCACGCAACCCATCGGATCGCGCCGTTTTTGACCACCACTGGAATTCGATTCTGAATGATCCAAGTGTCATCGTGCGCACCATCGAACATGAAGGCCAGGTTGCCGGTTCAATTCTGGTCTTTGAGGGCGACACCCCAGAAATCAACTTCTGGACCTCCACGAAGTTCTGGGGCAAGGGCATCACCACCAGCGCCGTGGATGCTTTCCTTGCCGAATACACCAAGCGTCCGCTGGTCGCCCACGTGGTTCAGGACAACCTGGGCTCGCTGAAGGTACTTGAGCGTCGCGGTTTCCGCCAGGTCGGCACTGAGCAGATTTTCTCGAATGCCCGCGCCGAAGTGGTCACCGAGATCATTCTGCAGCTCGACAACTAATCCGCACATTGCACGGAGCAGACGCCGAACCCCGAGCCTCGGGTTCGGCGTCTGTGCGTTAACTCGGAGGCAGTGTATGCACGCAAAGTACCTCCTGTTTATCGCGCTAGCCTTCTGCTCATTGATTGGCGACGGTTTAGCCATGTTCGCGCTGACCCTTGCCGCCGCCGATGAACTCGGTTCTTGGGGTGTCAGCGCCCTTTTTCTGGCTGGCCTCATCCCGCCCATCCTCGCCGCCCCGTGGCTTGGCCGCTGGGTTGACGGACAGCGGGTACGGGGTCTGTGGCTGGCGACACTACTGTGCCATGCGCTGGTCTTTACCCTCATGGCGGCACTCGACAGTATCTGGGTCAGCCTCGCTGGAATGTGTGTGGCCAGTATTTGCGCAGTTTTTAGTTCGTCGGCCGTTTTCAAATTGATTCCCGAGATTCGAGGCAGCTTCAGTCTGGCCCGCGCTAGTAGCCTCCTCGTTGCGGCTGGGTCCTTGGCCGGGATCCTCTCCCCCGCGTTGGCAGCTCTCGGCTATGACCTGTGGGGCCTACGTCCCCTGCTCCTCGTCAATGCCGGAAGTTTCCTGTTCTTTGCCGTAGTGGCTTGGTTCCTCCTGCGCTCGCAATCCACTGCATATAACTCGGATGTTCCTGAGCCATTCACCGGCCTTCGCGGGGCGCGAGTGCTAACGAGCAACGGCACCTTAAGAATTCTGTTGGTCCCGATCGCCGCCGTGGTGTTCTTTACCTCGACCGAGGCAGTGTCCGGCGTTTTCTACCTGCGGGCCATTTCGCCCAATGACACGGTCTACGGCATGCTCTTGGGTCTCTGGTCGGTAGGTGCAGTTTTGGGCTCGTTGAGCGCTGGCGGAAAGCTTCTGGGGCAGCGGGTTTCGCTCCCGGTGCTTCTGGGAGCCGGGCTGATCGGCGCTGCCATCACCCTCGAAGGGCTGTGGCCCAATGCGGTGGCCATCGGCGTGGCTTTCCTTATCGGCGGGTATGGCAACGGCATGCACAATCTCGGTCTACGCAACGCTATCTATCGGCTCGTTCCCCAGGAACGACACGGCGCCGCCTGGGCCTATGTCACGATGCTGATCAACAGCATGGTTGCCCTCGGCTACCTCGCTGGAACGCCTGGGTTCCTGATCGAATCAGAGCAACTCATCGTGACGCTCTCGGGAGTCTGCGCCCTCGCCGCGGTGCTCGGTGCGCTCGGGCTTGTGCTACGCAACTACCGGCGCACGGCGCAGACCAAACCCGTAGTAACCGCCTGACAAATCCCCAACGTTCACAGGAGTAGTTCATGGATCTGGCCTCAATCATCATCCTGATCAGCATCATCGTGTTGTGTGCGCTACCCGTCTGCCTCGGCCTCTACCGAAGCTGGGATTCTAAGGCCGACCGGCTCGAAGGCAGCGATCCAGAAGTCGCTCAGGCGCTGCGCGACATGCGCCGCGACATTGAACGAGGGCGTGCCGCCTACCGCAATCGCTAACAAAAAAGATGATCTCGGCCCCCAAGGACCGAGATCATCTTAGTTTTCGACGTGACTACTTCGTGGCGTTCAGCTCGCGCCACGCGGCGCGACGCTCGGCCTGTAGCACCGGATCCGGTACCGGCGCGGCGGCCAACAGCCGACGGGTGTAGTCATGTTGTGGCGCATGGAGCACGTCTTTCACCGGACCCTGCTCAACAGCCTTTCCGCTTTGCATCACCACAACGTAGTCAGCCAGCATGTCGACCACGGCAAGGTCGTGACTGACGAACAGGCAGGCGAAGTTGAAGTCCCGTTGCAAGTCCTGCAACATCTCCAGAACCACCGCCTGCACCGAGACATCCAGCGCACTGGTTGGCTCATCGGCGATCAACAGTTCGGGATTCATCGTCAAGGCTCGGGCAATGCAGATACGCTGGCGCTGGCCACCGGATAACTCGTGTGGATAACGGTTGATCACGTTGCGCGGTAGCTTCACTGCATCCAGCAGTTCCAAGGCACGGTTGATACGCTCTTGCTTCGTGCCAACCTTGTGCACGACCATCGGCTCGGTAATGCACTCACCGATAGGGAAACGAGGATTCAACGAGGCCGCAGGATCCTGGAAGATCACCCCAATGTCCTTGCGGATCTTGCGGGCCTCCTTCGGGGACAGCTTCGGCAGGTTATGCCCCTTGACCGCCAGAGTGCCCTCGGCCACCGGTAACAACCCGAGAACGGCCTTGGCAATCGTCGACTTACCGGAACCGGATTCTCCCACGATGCCCAGCACTTCGCCCTTGGCCACATTGAAGGAAACATTCTCCACAGCACGGAAGGTCGAACCGCGCATATCGTATTCAAGCACAAGATCCTTGGCCTCGAGCACCAGCTCACGCCCTGCCGGCGCCGTGGCGCTGGTATGGGTGGCCGTCTCATCGATCTCAACCGGCGTCAGCCGCGGAACCGCGGCCAGCAGACGCTGGGTGTACTCGTGCTGCGGGTTCATCAGCACTTGATCGACGCTACCGGTTTCCACCAAGTTTCCTTGGAACATCACGGCCACCTGATCGGCCATATCGGCCACCACACCCATGTTGTGGGTGATCAGTAGGATGCCGGTATTCAGGCGGTCCTTCAGCTCACGGAGCAGATCAAGAATTTCGGCCTGCACCGTCACGTCCAGTGCGGTCGTTGGCTCATCGGCAATGATTACCCGAGGGTCACAGGAGATCGCCATCGCGATGACGATGCGCTGACGCTGACCACCGGAGAACTGGTGTGGGTACTGCTTGATGCGTTTGGCCGGGTCGGGGATCCCGACCATGGTGAGCAATTCGATCGCCCGGTTGGTGGCCTCGCCACCGTAGGCGATGCCGTGAAGTTCCAAGGCCTCGGTTAACTGCCGTTCAATGGTCAGCACCGGGTTCAGTGCCGTCATCGGCTCCTGGAAAACCATGGCAATATCGGTGGCGCGCATCTTGCGCATCTTGCCCTGGTCGAGGCCGACCACATTGACGTTTCCGACCTTGGCTTCACCGGTAATTTTGGCGTTCGACGGCAGCAGACCCATGGCGGCGGTGGAGGTCACCGATTTACCTGACCCCGATTCACCGACCAACGCAACGACTTCGCCGGGACGCACCTGCAGGCTCAAGCCCTTGACTGCGTGTACTTCGGGGCCCGAAGTTTCGAAGGTGACCTTCAAATCGTCGAAGCTCAGGGCATAGTTTTCTTCATTCATCGTGCTCATGCCCGATCCTTTCGGTTCTTCAGGAAGCTAAAGAGGCCTCGGCGATGTCCGGTATGACGGGGGTCGAAGGCATCTCGAAGACCGTCACCCAAGAAGTTCACGCTCAATGCGATCGCCACAATGATCATGCCCGGCCACCAGAAGAGCCATGGACGGGTGGTAAACGCATTCTGGTACTGGCTAATCAGCAGACCCAGCGACGACTCTGGTGGCTGTACACCGAAGCCCAGGAAGGACAGCGAGGACTCGAGCAAGATCGCGCCGGCGATCGCAAAGGTCGCGTTGACGACAATGACGCCGATCGTGTTCGGAAGCAGGTGCTTGAAAATCACTCGCGAGGTCTTAGACCCCATTGCCTGCGCCGCGGCCACGTACTCGCGTTCACGCAGCGACAGGATTTCACCGCGAACCAGACGGGCAAGACCGGTCCAGGTCACCAGGCCCAGTACGAGCGCCAGAAGGATGATCGACCCCGAGGAGGAGCTCGCGATCTGTCCCAGAACAGCTGCCAGAACCAGCAACGGGATCACGATGAACAGATCGGTAATACGCATCAAGACTTCGTCGACCCAGCCGCGGAAGTAACCGGCCAACGCGCCGATGATCGCCCCGATGAAAGTGGCGACGATACCAACGACGAAGGCAATGATCAGCGACTTTTGGGTGCCGTTCATTACGAGGGCGAAGTAGTCCTTACCCACCGAATCCTGACCAAATGGGTGCTCACCCCATTGGATGCCCGAGCCCCCAAGCCAGGTAGGAAGCAACGAGAGGGTCGGCTTACCGCCATCGACCACAACACCGGCTTCCAAGTAGCTGGCCTTCCACCAACCCGGAAGTGGCCCATAACCAATAGAGGTGAAGGCGATAATCGCGATGACGACCAGCAGGATCGAGGAAAACATCGCCGGCTTATGCCGCAGGAATCGTCCCCAAACGATCTGAGACTGGCTCTTCGACTGTTCGTCTGAAGCAGCGAGCTTCGCGTCCTCGAGCTCGGCAAGGGATGTCAGGTTTTCCGGCATCTTATTATTCGTGTTACTCATCAGATGTCCCTATTCCCTAGACCCGGATCCGCGGGTCGAGCAGTGCGTAGACAATATCGGCCAGCAGGTTGAACAGCACGGCAGCTGTACCCGTCACCAAGAAGAAGGCCATCACAGGTGCCGGGTCGACGGCACGTAGGCCCGTGATGAACAGTTCGCCCATGCCTTTCCAGCCAAAGACGCTTTCGGTAATGACGGCGCCGCCGATCAATCCTGCAAAGTCGAAAGCTGCGATCGTGGCGATCGGAATCAAGGCATTGCGGAAGGCGTGACGGAAAATCACGGTACGCTCGCTCAAACCCTTTGAACGTGCAGTTCGGATGTAATCCTGCTGCTGAACTTCGAGCATCGAGGAACGGGTGTAACGCGAGTAGCTGGCCAAGGAAATAATTGCCAGCAGGATTGTCGGCAACAGCAGCTGGGTTGCGTTGTCTAGGAAGTGATCCCAGAAGGTACCTTTGAGGTTCGCCGTAGAGGACCCGATGGTAGCGATTGGTCGCCCCTTGACCTCGAGGAAACCGGGCCATGCTCGGAAGAGGTGGTCAATAACGGTCAGACCGGCACCGACAAACCCAACGGTTACCGAGACACCGGCGGCGATCCGCTTGAGACGTCCTCCCATGAACCAACCAACCAGACCCGGAATGACCACGGAGAGGATTGCCCCGAAGATCAACACCCAAGCGTTGGCGTTTTGTAGCAGTGAGAAGGTGGCGTAGTAGGCAACCAAGACGAGCGCGGCAGAGATCAGTGCCGGATACAGCACCTTCTTCTCTTTCATGCCTACGCTCATGGCAGTGGCACTCAACGCCAGCAATACGGTCAGTACGACGATCACTGCCGGTCCCATCTGCGGGTACCGGTAGAAATTCAGCCAGAGGGTGTACTGCAAGATCAGCGGCACGAATACCGCAGTGATAATGAAGGTGATCCCACGGCGCTTAAGCGAGCCGCCTAAGAACATTTGCAGTATCAAGCCCAGCACCACGCCAATGGCGATACTCGTGCCGATTGATATCTGTGGATTGGCCAACCAGTTGTTGTAGCCGATCGCCAAGAATTCCTTCAGCAACACTGCGGCCCAGAACACCGGCAGTGAGAAGAACAGGAAGGTCAAAAAGGTCACGAGGTAGTCAAGACCCGAATACTGTCGCACGGCAGTAAGTACGCCGATCGCAATACCGAGAATTGCGGCGATAACCGTTGCAAGGAATACCAAGCGCAGCGTAGATGATGCCGCGTTCCCTAGTAGATCAGCGACCTCAATACCGTTGATATTTCGGCCTAGGTCGCATTGACCGATGATGCAACGCGAGGCCCCGGTCAGCCAGGTCCAATAGCGCAGGTACCACGGCTGCTCGAGATTCATGTAGTCGATGCGTTGTTGCATCAAGTACTCGCGATTTTCTGCGTTACTCTCGCGCAGGTCACTGAGCGGGTCACCGGCATTGATGACCAGGATATAGAGCAGGAGCGAGGCGCCAAACAGTACGCCGATCGCCGAGCCTAATCTCTTAAGAATGAACTTCCACACGGTTTTTTAGTCCTCTTTTTCTTCTCACCTTGAGCGCACCGTCTCCACCGATGGGAGGAGGCTAGACACGCCGCGGGGCCCGATGATGATCGGGCCCCGCGGGCGCTCACAGTCGATGATTGCGTTTTAGCCCCGTGGGCCTACTCGGCACGCACCCACTGCTGGGCGTTCCAGACGATCTGATCCTGGGTTGCCGTGTGGCGGACATTGTTGATATCGGAACCGGAAGCGCTCAGGCCCGGGTGGGCGAAGACCGGAATACCGTAGAGGTCATCCCAGAGCAGCTTCTCGATCTTCTTGACCTGTTCCTTGTGGACGGCCGGGTCCAGCGAAGAAGCTAGGGTAGCCCATTCGGCGTCGACCTGCTCGTTGGAGTACTTACCGTAGTTCTGCGGCTTGCCGGTACCGTAGATGTTCTGGCCCGAGGAAATCTGACCCGAACCAGCCCAAGCGAACAATGCTACCTCGTAGTCTCCACGATCCTGAGTTCCGCCCGGCGCGAAGAACTTCGGGTCACCGGCGTCCTTCACTTCGAAGCCTGCCTGATCACAGGACGACTTGATGGCCGCCACCTCATTGGTACGACGCTCGTTCGGCTTGGAGTAACCGATGCGCACTTCGGTGCCCACCGCATCCTGCTCTTCGAGGATCTTCTTAGCACCTTCGATGTCCACCTCGTCGTAGCGGCCGTCATAGGCTGCGTCCACAACTTCCTGGTAGCTCTCCTGGAAGGGGAAGACCTCGCGGGCGTTCATGACCTTGGCCTCTGGGTTCAGCGGCTTGATCAGGTTATCCACGATCTGCTGACGCGGAACGCACATGGCGAAAGCCTTGCGCAGTTCGAGGTTGGTGAAGGCATTGCCCTTAGCGAAGTTGAAGTCCAAGTGCTCCCAGGTCAAGGTGTCACCCTGCTGGATATTCACAGCATCGCCCAAGCCCTGTAGCTGAGCAAGGGTGTCAACCGTCGGCTGCGGGTTGATGACATCCAAGTCCTTGTTCTGCAGGGCCTGAACCATTGCAGCGTCCTCCACGAAGCGGAAGGTCAAGTTCTTGGTCGCCGCTGGCGTGCCGTAGTAATCCTCGTTCGCGGTCAAAGTGACCGACTCGCCGGCCTTCCACGAATCGAGCTTGTAGGGACCGGAAACCGGCATGTCGGCTTCGTCAGGCAGGGTACCTGGCTTGGTCATCCAACCTTCGTTCCAGAATTTGGCGGCCTTCTCCAACTTCTTGGCATCGCCAGCGCGAGCTGCCTCAACGAACTCTTCGGTCGTGAGACCACCCTTCTCGGCCACGACATGCGCCGGGTGGAGCATCCAGGTCTGGATCTGCCAGTCCGGATCCGGCTCCTTGAACTCTACGGTGAATTCCTTGGAGTCGGCGGCGCCCTGCGGGCCCTTGGGCACGGTGTCGCCCAGATCGGTGGAGACCGACGAGAACAGGGGCTTGTCCTTGGAACCCTTGTTCAGGTTCAGGTTCTGCACCGACCAGGCCAACACGGCGTCGGCAGTGGTGATCGGGGTGCCGTCGGACCACTTGGCGTTCTCGTTGATGGTGTACTTGATGGTCAGCGGGTCATCGCTGATCTTTTCGAAGCTACCGAGGTCTTCGTTGGGGTAGATCGTTCCATCGGTACCGAAGTAGGTGAAACCTGCAAACATACGGTCGGTGATGGACGAGTTGTAGGTGGAGTACGTGTTTGGAGTGAAGCCGTTGTAGCTGATGAACTCCGGCGCACCGACGGTCACCTTGATGGTGTCATCCTTGGTCGTGACATCACCCAAGTCCGCCAGGCCGCTGTTGGTTACCTCGGCGCCGTTGCCGCCGCCAGCCGAATCGGTGGCCGTCGGGTTGGAATCACCCGGACCGCCTGGGGCACATGCGGACAGTGCCAATGCCATGGCAGCGCCAACCGCTACCGCTTTCGAAACGCGTTGAATCCGCATTTCGCCTCCTTGAAGTGAATGGACGAGCTTTCGGGTAAATACACCCAGTGTGGAGCACATCACATGAATGCTCCTTGGACTATAGAGTAACCACTTTTTGTGGCGTTGGATATAGAAAAATCCGCTTCACATTTACTCTCCAACCGTAGATAACGGCATCGTGACCCACGCAACATTTGACCTCAGTGACTGAGACCCGGCTCACTACCCCGAGAAATCAAGGATCTCTTTCACATTGGGAAAATTCAATCAGAATCGGGCATTGACTTGGCTGCCCCTCAAAGAGGTTTATAACGTTTTTGCAACATTCATGCCGGGGCGCGTCATACTCGAAACATTTGCTGAATATTCCGGTGAAGCATGCAAAAGGGGCCATGGTTCCGAAGAACCATGGCCCCTGATATGGACGCGATACCGTGCCGTTTACAGCAAGGTTGCACCCGGGATGGCGTTGAGCAGGTTGCGCGTGTAGTCGCTCTGCGCGCTCGTGAACACTTCGTCGGTGGATGCATGCTCCACCATCTTGCCGCGCTCCATCACGACCACGTCGTCCGCGATCTGACGCACGACAGCCAAGTCGTGAGTGATGAACAGATACGTCAAGCCAAGCTCGTCCTGCAGCTGCTGTAGCAGTTCTAGGACCTGAGCCTGCACCAGCACGTCGAGCGCGGAGACCGCTTCATCGCAAACGATCATTTCTGGCTGAAGCGCCAGAGCGCGCGCGATGGCAATACGCTGACGCTGTCCGCCGGAAAGCTCATTCGGAAAACGGTGCATAGTCGAAGCAGGCATGGAAACCTGGTCCAGCAGCTCTCGAACCTTCTTCTCACGCTCAGCAGTAGAACCGATACCGTGAATACGCAAAGGCTCCTCGATCGTGCGGTAGATCGAATACATCGGATCCAAAGAGCCATAGGGATCTTGGAAAATGGGCTGCACCCTGCGACGGAACTTGAACAATTCCTTCTCGGAGAGCTTGCTCATTTTTTGACCGTCGAAGGTAATTTCTCCACTGGTCGGTTCGAGCAGGTTCAACACCATCTGGGCGATAGTGGACTTTCCCGACCCCGACTCACCAACAACAGCGGTCGTAGTTCCGCGAGGAACCGCAAAGGAAACCTTGTCGACCGCGGTGAATTTATCCTTGCGCCCAAAGCCCTTACGGATATCGAAGACCTTGGTGAGATCCTTGACCTCCAGCACGTTGTCGTTCTTAGCAGCCTGTTCTTCGTGAGGGGTCTTGACCTCAACACCATGCTTCGCTGCCAATGACGGTGCCGAGTTGATCAAACGCTTGGTATAGGGGTGCTGGGGGTTACGCAACAGCTCCAACGCGGGGCCGGACTCGACGACCTGCCCCTTATACATGACGATGACCTTTTCGGCGCGCTCTGCGGCCAAGCCCAAGTCGTGAGTAATCAAGAGCACGGCAGTACCCAGCTCGCTGGTCATGGTATCCAAGTGATCCAGGATCTGCTGCTGCACCGTAACGTCCAACGCGCTGGTCGGCTCATCGGCAATCAGGAGCCGTGGGCGGCAAGCAAGGCCGATAGCGATCAGTGCACGCTGGCGCATACCACCGGAGAACTCGTGCGGATACTGTTTTGCACGAGCCGCCGGATTTGGTAGCCCTGCATCGGCCAGCACCTGCGCCACACGTTCGTTGGGCTTATCCCCCGCCAACCCGTTGGCTTTCAGAGTTTCCCTAACCTGAAAACCAATCTTCCACACCGGGTTCAGGTTACTCATCGGATCCTGCGGAACCATACCAATGTGGTTGCCGCGCAGTTCGACGAATCGCTTTTCTGGTGCTTGAGCCAGATCCTCGCCGTCAAACAAGATCTGTCCAGCGGAAACCTTGCCGTTGCCCGGCAGGAGCCCAATGGCAGAGAGAGCCGTGGTGGATTTACCCGAGCCCGATTCCCCCACGATCGCCACAGTTTCGCCCGGCATCACCGTGAGATTGGCGTTGCGAACCGCGCTAACCGGTCCTTCGGGAGTGGAAAAGGTGATCGCCAGATCCTTAATCTCCAACAACGGCTTAGGAGCGCTTACTTCGCTCATCGCTAGGCCCCCTTACGTGCTTTAGGATCCAGTGCATCACGCACTGCGTCACCGAGCATGATGAAGCTCAGGACGGTAACGGACAGGAACAATGCTGGCCACATCAGGACCATTGGGTTGCTACGCAGCTGCGTCTGGGCCGATGCGATGTCGTTGCCCCAACTCATAATCTCGTGGGGCAATCCGACGCCAAGGAAGGACAGCGTTGCCTCGGCGACAATGTAGACGCCGAGGTTCACCGTGGACACGACGATGATCGGTGCCAGGGAGTTGGGAATGACGTGGCGTAGCAACGCCTTGAAACGGGAAAGCCCCAAAGCTCGCGAGGCAGTCACGAAGTCTGCGTTACGCACCTCGATGACGGCACCGCGGGCGATACGAGCGATCTGTGGCCAACCGAAAACGGCAAGTGTGACAATAACCGTCCATGGGCTCTTATTTTCGCGGAATAGCGGCAGCTGCATCATGATGATGGCACCAAGGATGAGCGGCAATGCGAAGAATACGTCCCCGACACGGGCCAGAATGGCATCCAGCCAGCCACCGTAGTACCCGGCAAGGGCGCCAATGGTCGTGCCTAGAAGCACCGTCAAGATAGTGGTGAACACGCCCACCATCAACGACGCTCGCGTCCCGTGTATAGCTCGCGAGTAAATATCGCAGCCCTGGAAATTGAATCCCATCGGGTGTCCGGATGCTGCCGGTCCGTTGGAGTTTTCAAGAACGCAAAGGGTGGGGTCTACCGAACTGAAAAGGTTCGGCAAGGCAGCAACGACGATAATCGCTGCAATCAGAATGGACGAGACGATGAACAGCGGGCGCTTGCGTAGCGACCGCCATGCCTCAGCCCACATGGAAAGCGGCTTACCGGTTTCCTTTACCGCATCGACGCCTTGGAGTGGCGTTTCACTAATCGGAGCGACGAAGTGCTCGATCTTGTAACTGGAGACCTTTCCCTCGCGTTTCCCGCGGGGAGCACCGGCCTCTGGATTAGGAGTCAGATTCTCAGGCATAACGGATCCTCGGGTCAAGCAGGGCGTAGAGCATATCCACGACGAGGTTAGCGATAACGAAAATAATCACGAGCACGCCAACGATGGCTACCACGGTCGGCGTTTCGCCCATGCGGATCGCCTTGAACAATAGGTTGCCGATACCGGGCACGTTGAAGATACCTTCGGTGACAATCGCGCCACCCATCAGCGCACCGAGGTCGGCACCCAAGTAGGTCACGACAGGAATCAGCGAGTTGCGCAGAATGTGCACGGTGATAACGCGCGGACGACTCAGACCCTTGGCAGTAGCGGTACGGACATAGTCTGCGGTCTTATTTTCAATTACGGACGTACGCGTCAGGCGCAAAACGTACGCGAAGGAAACTAGACCGAGCACCAGGCCGGGAAGGATCAACTCGCTCCAGGTTGCTTGGCCGGAAACAGTTGGTTTAGCCCATCCAAGCTGGACACCGATCACTACCTGCAACACGAAACCGAGTACGAAGGTCGGTACAGCAATCACCAGCAGCGACAGCACGAGAACGGTGGAGTCGAAGATCTTGCCCTTACGCATACCGGCGATCACACCGAAGATGATGCCGAAGACGGCTTCGATGGCAATGGCGATCACGGCCAGGCGTGCGGTTACGGGGAACGCTCGGGCTACGAGGTCGCGTACTTCCTGCCCGGAGAATGACATGCCCAGATCGAAAGTCAGAAGATTTTTGAGATACAAGCCGTACTGGACCCAGAACGGTTTGTCCAAGTTGTATTGGGCCCGCAGCGCGTCCTCGACGGCCGGTGACATCGGCTTGCCACCGGAGAGCGCCGCGATGGGGTCTCCCGGAGTGGCGAAGACCAAGAAGTAAACCAACAACGTGGCCCCGATAAAGACCGGGATCAGCTGCAGGAATCGTTTAAGCACAAAACTGATCATGAGAGCGTCCTTCCAGACGCGAGGCGTGAATAAGCCATGGTGAATCCTGAGAATTTGAGGCGACGGTACACGCCAAAGGGAGACCCTGATAAAGCCTCGGGTCTCCCTCGACGTAGTTCTCAGACTTGGAGCCGATTGGCCCCAAGTCGGATCCGGCTAGTTACTTGCCGGTGATTTCTTGGTAGAGCGGCACGCCGTTCCAACCAAAGGTGACGTTCTCAACGTTGTTGCTCCAGCCACCCTGGACTGCCTGGTACCACAGTGGGATAGCCGGCAGATCCTTCATCAGGATTTCCTGTGCCTTGTTGAAAACTTCCGCGCCTTCCTCAGGGGTCTTGGCAGCCAAGCCCTCGGATAGTGCCTTATCGAACTCCTCCGAAGAGTACTTTCCGTCGTTCGAACCAGCGTCGGTGCCGAAGAGCGGGCCAAGGAAGTTGTACAGCGACGGGTAGTCAGCCTGCCAACCGGTGCGGAAGGCGCCGGTCATCTTGTACTTGGTGACCTCGTTACGCAGTTCCTTGAAGGAGGTGTATGGCTTCGGTGCCACGTTGATGCCCAGGTTGTTCTTGACCTGGTTCACCACGGCCTCGACGTATTCCTTGTTACCGGCACCGTCGACGTTGTAACCGATGGTCAGCTCGTTGTCGCCAAACTTCGAGATCTTCTCAGCCTCGGCCCAACGCTTCTTGGCTTCTTCTGGGTTGTAGGTCAGAACCTCGGCACCCGGAAGGGCATCGTTGTAGCCTTCAAGCACCGGAGCGGTGAAGTCCTTTGCGATGACCTTGCCACCGTAGTAGATCTTGTCGATGATCTGCTGACGATCGATAGACATCGAAATGGCCTGTCGACGCAGGTTACCCTCTTCGTCCTGCTTGAAGTGATCCAAGTAGCTCGGAATGGTGATGGTGGCGTTACCGGCGTACGGCGAGTTCACCGAGCGGTCACCCAGATCGTCCCGGTACTGGGCCAGGTTCATCGGGGGCACCTGATCGAGCACATCCAGGTTGTCGGACACAAGATCCTGGTATGCAGCTTCGGTCGACTGGTACACCTTGAAGTTGATGCCACCATTCTGTGCTTCACGCGGGCCGTCGTAGTTCTCGTTCGGCTCGAGCATGAGGTTGACGTCGTGGTTCCACTCGGTCAACTTGTACGGACCGTTGCCAACGGGGTTCTGGCCGAAGGCGTCAGGATCGTCGAAAGCGGCTTCCGGCAGCGGGTAAAAGGCGGTGTAGCCCAAGCGCTGTGGGAAGTCTGATTCGGGCTGGGACAGTTCGACGGTGAAGGTGGTCTCATCGACAACCTTCAGGCCCTCCATGACATCGGTCTTGGCGTCCTTAGCCTGCACCTCGTCAAAGCCCTTGATGGACTCGAAGAAGTAGGAGTTCAGCTGAGCGTTCTTTGCCGCTGCGCCGAAGTTCCACGCGTCCACGAAGGAGGAAGCGGTGATTGGCGAACCATCGGAGAACTTCTGGTCTGCCTTGATCTTGATCGTGTAGTTCTGGGAGTCCTCGGTTTCGATGGACTCGGCCAGTTCGTTGACGACCTTACCCTTGGCGTCGTAGCTCACGAGGCCGGTGAAGATCATATCCATTACGCGACCGCCACCAACTTCGTTGGTGTTTGCCGGCAGCAGACCGTGCTGCGGCTCAGTGGTGTTGGCGGTGATGACCTTGTTGGTGTCGCCTCCGCCGCCGTTGCCGCCAGCTTCATTGCCGCCGCCGCAAGCGGTCAGGGTCAACGCCAAGGCGGCGGACAGAGCCAGCGCCTTCGATGCGTGCGAGTTCCGCATCATAATCTCCTCAACAGTAGAGTTGCCTTCCAGCATTCTTCGAGTGCGTCACACACGATGGTGAGGTAATGCACTTCGTGAACGAGGTTACAACAAACATTACGAAACAACTAATGAATACTTTCAATCAGTGGGACGCCGCCAGCAAAGTCTGGGTCGATATGTGAAGCGTCATCTTCATGATCCCTAGTCAGCTAAGCAAACAAATTCACCATGCCCGGGTTAGTTAAGATTTGGCCAAGATCTGCGAGAAATTCGCTTCCTTCCTTGCCGTCGATCACCCGGTGGTCGAATGAGAGGGCGAGGGTGGTCGTGTGACGAAGGGCGACTTCACCGCGATACTCCCACGGACGGCGTGCCACTTGACCCAGCGCGATGATGCCGGATTGACCCGGTGGGATAATTGGTGTACCTGCGTCGACACCAAATACGCCGACGTTCGTCATGCTGAAGGTGCCACCAGTTAGCTGGGCGGGGCTAAGCGTTCCTTCACGGCCCTGGCGGATCAATTCGGATAGCTCCTTGGCAAACACATCAAGCGTCATCGCCGAGGCGTCATGCACGACCGGAACCAACAGGCCCCGCTCACTGGCAACGGCCATACCGAGGTTCACCGTCCCGCGTTGCAGGATGTGGCCATGCTCCTGAACCCAAATCGAGTTCAACGCACGATGCCGCGCCAATAGCTTGACCGCGGTGAACGCGGCGAAGGTCGTGAAGTTGATCTTCGTATCCTTCAGGCTGCGGTGTGCCCGAAGTTGTTCGACCAGCGCGAGTGATTCGGTCACATCGACGGTGAGGAACTCGGTGACGTGCGGCGCTGTGAAGGCCGAACTCACCATGGCGGCCGCGGTGGCCTTGCGCACCGCGCTGGGGATGATCACCTGATCGCGATCGGATTCTGCCGTACCGGAAGTTGCTTCCTCCCTCGGCCGGGAGGAGGCCGGTTGTGCAATCAGTGCTTGCACGTCTTCACGGGTCACCAGACCCTCTGGACCTGTGCCCTGTATCGATTCCAGATCGATGCCGTGATCTCGTGCGAGCTTGCGTACCGGCGGGGTGCTGCGGGTTACATAGCGACGTTCGCTTGGCTCTTCGGCGAGCGCGTGGTTATCCGGCACGGGTACGGCGGCAGCTAGCGCCGAGCCGCGACGGCGACGCGCCGGCCGGTGCCCACCGGAGGACGGTGCGCCGTAGCCTACTAGGGTGGGGGTACGCTCCGGGGCGGGTTTGTCGCTGGCCGGTGCCTCTGAGTCGGAGGCAATCGTTAGAAGTGGCCCGCCGACCGGAACGACCGTTCCGGGTTCAGCGTGGATTTCTGCCACCACGCCGGCGTATGGGCAAGGCAGTTCGACGACCGCTTTCGCGGTTTCTACCTCGGCGATCACCTGATTAAGCGAGACCTCCTGGCCCACCTCGACCTTCCAGTTCAACACCTCGGATTCGGTGAGCCCCTCCCCTAGGTCTGGAAGGGTGAAAACTTGCGTTGCGCTCATCGGGCGGCTCCCTGTGCGGTTACTTCGTCTCGTCGCATCACGGTATCCACGGCATGCAACACGCGGTCTAGGTCGGGTAGGTGGTGGTGCTCAAGTTTTGAGGGAGGGTACGGCACATCGAAACCGGTCACCCGCAATGGAGCATGGTCGAGGTAGTCAAAGCAACGTTCGGTGATGCCGGCAGCGATTTCGGCACCCAGCCCGCCCTGTGCACTGGCCTCGTGCACGATGACCACACGGCCGGTGTGTTTCACCGACTCGGTGATGGTGCCCCAATCCAAGGGGTCGAGGGTGCGTAGGTCGATAACTTCCATCGAGATCTGCTCGTCTTCGGCCGCTACCGCCGCATCGTTCAAGGTGTACACGGTCGGGCCATAACCGATGACCGTCACGTCATCGCCGCGACGCACCACACGGGCACACGGCGCCTCATCGCGCCACCGGTCGCCATCGGGCAGCTCGGCCTTTTCGTGATAGCGGCGTTTGGGTTCGAAGAAAATGACCGGATCGTCACAGTCGATCGCCTGCCGCAGCATCGTGTAGGCGTCCTCTACGGTGGACGGAGCGAAGACGCGCAAGCCAGCAGTATGCACAAAGTAGGCTTCGGGCGACTCGGAGTGATGTTCCGGCGAGCCAATACCGCCACCGAAAGGGATCCGGACGGTGACAGGCATCTTGACTCGTCCGCGGGAGCGGTAGTGCAACTTCGCTAGCTGCGAGACAAGCTGGTCGAACGCCGGGTAGGTGAAGCCATCGAACTGGATTTCCACGACCGGACGGTAGCCACGGTAGGCCAAACCTATTGCGGTACCGACGATCCCGGACTCGGCCAGCGGGGTGTCGATCACCCGGTGTTCGCCGAACTGCGACTTCAGTCCATCGGTCACACGGAAAACGCCGCCGAGCGTACCGATATCTTCGCCGAGCAGCACGACCTTTTCGTCGTCGGTGAGCGCGTCACGCAACGAGGTGTTCAGTGCTTGAATCATGGTTGACATCAGGCATCCTGCCCTTCGAACGTCGCCAAATACTCGAGGTAGCCGGTGCGTTGCGCTTCAATGAGCGGATGTGGTTCGGCGTACACGTTCTCGAAGAGTGCTTCGGGACCTGGATCCGGCATGGAGGTGATGGCAGCGCGCAGATCGGCGGCGAGCTGGTCGGCTGCTTCTTCGGCTCGACGTTCCATGGCCGGAAGGTCCGCACCGATCTTCTCTAGGTATTTACGCAAGCGATCGATCGGGTCCTTCGCACGCCACTTATCGAGTTGCTCCTCGGTGCGATACCGGGTGGGGTCATCGGCAGTGGTGTGTGCACCCATGCGGTAGGTGACGGCCTCGATGAATACCGGGCCTAGTCCGTGGCGCACATATTCGGTGGCCGCCTTGGTGGCCGCATACACCGCCAAGACGTCATTGCCATCTACCCGCCACACCTTGAGTCCGAAGCCATGGGCTCGGTCGGCGATCTGCGTCCGGCTTTGCAAGCCGACGGGTTCGGAGATGGCCCACTGGTTGTTCTGGCAGAAGAACACCACGGGTGCTTGGTAGCTAGCGGCGAAGACCATGGCTTCATTGACGTCGCCTTGGCTCGTCGCACCGTCACCAAAGTAACCGAATGCCACCTGGTGCGACCCGTCGAATTTAATGCCCAGCGCGTAGCCGACGGCATGTAGCGCTTGAGCGCCGATCACAATCTGCTGGCACGCAATATTGACCTGATAGGGATCCCAGCCGCTCGGGGTGACTCCGCGCCAAACGCTGAGCAGGTCTTGTGCCTTGACGCCGCGTGCCCAGGCGACCGCATGTTCACGGTACGAGGGGAAAATAAAGTCGTCGTTGCGGGCGGCGCGAATCGAGCCGATCTGCGCGGCCTCCTGCCCCAATAGGGGTGCCCAAAGCCCTAGCTGGCCCTGGCGCTGCAGTGCATTGGCCTCGGCGTCCATGCGCCTGACCACGACCATGTCACGCAGGAAATCCGACAGCATGGCTGGTGTCAGATTGGCCAGGTAATGGTCCAGTTCGGTATCGGGGATTCGTTCTCCATCGGTGCTAAGTACCTGGTGGGTCGGTAGACCCTCGGCATCAACATCCATGCGTTGCGTGGACACGATCGGCATCCTTAATCTCGCGTGCTCGGTCTGGTCGGCCCGGCGATCACATTCCCGGGTATGTGTGATGCTACTCACAATATGCACACCGCACAATGCTTACGCGATGAATGGAGCACTTTGCCCTGTTTCAACCGTCGAATGGGTGCTAATCTGCGCTTTATGGTGAACGTGGACATGACCGACCGGCGCATTCTGCTGGCCCTGACCGAACTGGCAAAACGTAGCGCCGCGTCGCTTGCGGAGCACCTGAATCTGGGCCGCAATACCGTGCAGTCGCGGCTCAATCGACTGGAGAACGAGGTGCTTCTGGGCCAGGAGGTGCGCGTTCCGCCCCATGCCTTGGGCTACAACCTCTTGGCCTTTATCGAGTTGCATGTCGAGCAGCATCATCTCGCCTCGATCACCGAGGCGTTAGCCAAAATGCCGCAGGTACTTGAGGCCCACGGATTGACCGGATCTGCCGATATTTTGGTCCGCGTCTGCGCCGTCGATGCCCATGATCTCTTCCGGATTCACGGTCAGCTTCTGCACCTACCCGGAGTAACCCGCGCCGATTCGGCACTGGCGATGGCAGATCTGGTCCCCTACCGCACCAGCGAACTACTACGGCATTCGCTCAGCGAATAACCTATCGATCCGTGCACGCAAAAGATGCCCCGAAGCCTGTGAGCTTCGAGGCATCCCTTGCATGCGATGAGTTGATATTTACTTAGTGGTCGACCGCCTTTTCGGCACCCACGCCGGTCAGTGAGCGGACTTCCATTTCGGCACCCTTTTGCTCATCCTCACGACCCTTGTCGGTGACCGATCCGATCCAGCCGAGTACGAAGGCCAGCGGAATCGAGACAATGCCCGGGTTTGCCAGCGGGAAGAAGGCAATGTCGAGGCTTGGAATCATGGAGGTTTCCGAGCCCGAGAACACCGGCGAGAAGATGATCAAGATCAGCGCCGAGGCTAGGCCACCGTACATCGAGAACACCGCACCGCGGGTCTTGAATCCACGCCAGAACAGCGAATAGATGATGGTGGGCAGGTTGGCGCTGGCGGCCACCGCGAAGGCCAACGCCACCAGGAAGGCCACATTCTGACCTTGCGCTCCGATACCGCCGAGGATAGCGAAGACGCCGATGATGATCACCGTGCGGCGAGCGACTTTCATTTCCTTCTCTGGTGTGGTCTTGCCCTTGGCAATCACCGAAGCGTAGATATCGTGGGCGAACGAAGCCGCTGCGGTAATCGTCAGGCCGGCCACCACCGCGAGGATCGTGGCGAAAGCCACCGCCGAGATCAGGCCGAGCAGCAAGGTGCCGCCCAGTTCGTAGGCCAACAGCGGTGCCGCGGAATTCACGCCGCCCGGTGCGGCCTTGATCTTATCCGGTCCAATCAGCGCGCCAGCCCCGTAGCCCAGAACCAGGGTGAACAGGTAGAAGGCTCCGATGAGCCAGATCGCCCAGACCACGGATTTGCGAGCTTCCTTGGCGGTGGGCACGGTGTAGAAACGCATCAACACGTGTGGCAGACCGGCGGTACCCAGCACGAGCGCCAGGCCCAGCGAGATGAAGTCCAGTCGGCTGGTATCGGATACGCCGTACTTCAGACCCGGGTTGAGGACCTCGGGGTTGTTGGCCACTTCGGCGGCCTTGCCCAGCAGTTCGGAGAAGTTGAACCCGAAGAGCGCCAGAGTCCACACGGTCATGATGAAAGCGCCGGCGATCAGCAGGCAGGCCTTGATGATCTGTACCCAGGTGGTGCCCTTCATGCCGCCGACCAGTACGTAAAGGATCATCAGCGCGCCGACCACCACGATGACCAAGGACTGACCGAACCGTTCGTTGATCCCCAACAACAGGGAGACCAGTGCGCCGGCACCGGCCATCTGGGCCAGGAGGTAGAACAGGCAGACTGCCAGGGTGGAGACCGCCGCCGCAATACGCACGGGACGTTGCTTGAGGCGGAAGGAGAGCACATCGGCCATGGTGAACTTACCGGTATTGCGCAGCAGCTCGGCCACCAAAAGCAATGCCACGAGCCAGGCCACCAGGAAGCCGATTGAGTACAAGAAGCCGTCGTAACCGTTGATGGCAATTGCGCCGACAATACCTAGGAAGCTGGCCGCCGAGAGGTAGTCACCGGCGATCGCCGTACCATTTTGCGTTCCAGTAAAGGAGCGGCCACCGGCGTAGTAATCGGCGGCGGTCTTGTTGTTCTTGCTGGCACGCAGCACGATCACCAGGGTCACACCGACGAAGGCGATAAAAATTCCGATATTGACCCACGGGTTACCCACCTGTGTGCTTGCCGCTTGAGCCAGAATCAGCGACGAATTCATTACTTCACTCCCTCGTCTTCGAGGCGTTCACGAATCTTCGTGGCCTTTGGATCCAGCTTGTTATTCGAGAAGCGCACGTAGGCGGCGGTGATCGCGAAGGTGGATACGAACTGCAAAAGCCCCAGTACGATACCCACGTTGATATTGCCCATGACCTTGATCGACATGAAGTCGTGGAAATAGTCCGCCAAGATCACGTAGGCGAAATACCAGACCAAAAAGAATATGGCCATGGGGAACACGAAGCTACGGTGTGTGCGGCGTAGCTCCTGGAATTCGGCCGAATCCCGTTCCGCAATAAAGTCGATGTCGCTATCGACATCGTTTGGCGAGTTGGCAGTCATCACTTTTCTCCTCATCGATGCGATGGCTCACGCCATCTGTGACTCACCTCACTATCGCCTAGCCCATTCGCGTACGACTAGGGGCATCGCAGGAGTTTCGGGCCAGCGGACTCAATCCTGCGCCCAACGGCCACCGCCCGAACGATAAGCGGCAACCGGTCGCAGAGCACGTAGGATGAATCTCAATGAAGTTGTCAAGCGGCAGACGCCGTAGTTGAGGCCAGGCCATGACCGAACACAGTATGGTCACGCAGCATCGCCCAGAGCACGTTCAGACGTCTGCGGGCCAGTGCGAGAACCGCCTGCTTGTGGTTCTTTCCCGAAGCGCGTTTGCGTTCGTAGTACGCCTTGGAGATCGGGCAACACTTTGCCGCGACTTGGGCAGCGAGGAAGCAGGCGCGCAGCAGCCTGCGGTCATAACGCTTCGGCCTGTGGTGATTGCCGCTGATCCGGCCCGAGTCCCTCGGGGCCGGGGCCAGGCCGGCCACACCGGCCAGGCGATCCGCGCTATCGAACTGGGTGATCGAGCCCCCGACGGCCGCGAGGAACTCGGAGGCCAGCAGAGGCCCGAACCCAGGCATCGAGAGCAGGACCTCCGCATCGGTATGCTGCCTGAACCGGGTTTCGATCTGCCGATCCAGATCATCGATGTCCTCATGCAGGCGCAGGATCTCTGTGGCCAGCCGGGACACGATCTTCGCCCCGGCCTCCTGGCCGGGCACCGTAGTATGCTGCATCTTCGCCGCCGCCACCGCACGTTCGGCCGTGTTGGCTGCGCTACGCGCCCCCTGGTTGCGCAGCCACGTCGTCAAGCGTTTCTCACCAAGTCGGCGGATCGCCTCCGGGGTCTGGTAGCCCGTCAACAGCGTCAGTGCAGCCTTGGATTTAGCGTAGTCAAAAGCCCGCTCCAAACCGGGGAAGAACTCCAACAACGTGGCTCGCATCCTGTTGATCGCCCGGGTACGGTCGGTGACCAGATCGGTGCGGTGCGCGGTCAACAAGCGCAGATCCGTGGCGATGTCATCGCTCAGCCGTACCGGGGTCAGATCCCGGCGCATGCGGGCTTGGTCGGCGATAATTCCGGCGTCTTTCGCGTCGGTTTTCCCATCACCCCGGTACGTGCGGGCCGCGTTGAACACGGTGCGTCCCGGGATATAGAGCAGGGTTTGGTCATGAGCGTGCATCAACGCGATCAGCAAGGCAGCACCGCCGCGGTTCAGGTCGGTGGCCCAGGTGACCGCGTCGCCGTCGGCCAGTTCATTGACTTCTGCGATGATCTCGAGGATGAGGGTTTCATCGTTGCTGAATTTCTTCGAGATCAGGCGTTTGCCCTCGGTGTCGATAGCTACGAGGTGGTGATTGGTCTTGCCGGCATCGATACCGGCCCACAGTCGCGGCATGATTAGTGTCCTTCCGTTGCCCGGTGGGTCACTCCGTGATCAACAGCCGCGCCGTCATGTCATTACACAGCGATTGGTTCGCATCTCTCAATCAGCGGTCGAGCCGTTGCGGGATGCTGGGCGGCCAATCATCCTTGCCCATGCACTTGGCGGGTGGCACATGAAAGCCATACCCAGCATCCCCGGAGTGTTCAGGAACTTACCAGCGCTCCTAATCCACATACAAGAAAGGTAATGAGTCCATGTCCCCCGGCTTGCAGATCGTCCTGATGGTAACCACCGTGAGTGTCGGCATCGCGATCATCGGTTATCTGGGATTCAAGATTTCCCGCTCCACCCGCGAGATGGGTACGGATGCCGAGCAGGCAACGTTTCAGGCGCTGCATCATATGTCGGTGGCCGTACCGCACCTTTCGCGCGGCATGAGTCAGGAGGGCGCAGCCAAAAGCGCCAAAGCGCTACGCCGACTCTTGGCGTGCCAGGTGCTGGTCATTAGCGACGCCACCGCCGTGCTCGCCTCCGAGTCATCCATCGGGTTCAACGATCACCTGCGCGAGATCTGCACCCAGACCAGCGCCGCGGCTTTGGCCGACCGGAAAACCCAAGTCCACCGTTCTCCCGGGCTCGACGCCGTCTCCGCACCGATCATGGTCGGCCAGACGGCGGTCGGCACGGTGACCGCGGTCTCGGCGAAGGCTGGGGCCAGCTTTGTGCGGGCGGTCTCCGAGGTGGCGGTCTTTATCTCCACCCAGGTCTCGTTGGCCGAACTTGATAAGTCCAAGGCCCAACTGCTCGAGGCGCAGGTCCGCGCGCTACGTGCCCAGATCTCACCGCACTTTATCTACAACTCACTCAACGCGATCGCGTCCTTCATCAACACGGACCCGGCTCGCGCCCGCGAACTCGTTATCGAGTTTGCCGACTTTACCCGCTACTCCTTCCGGCGGCGTGGAGACTTCACGACGCTGGCCGAAGAACTTGAGGCTATCGACCGGTATCTGCTGCTCGAAAAGGCCCGGTTCGGCGAGCGCATCCGAGTTTCGTTGCAGATCGCCCCAGAAGTGCTGCCGACCCAGATTCCGTTCTTGTCTTTGCAACCGCTGGTGGAGAATGCGGTGCGTCATGGGTTGGAGGCCCGCCCCGATGGTGGGCTGATCTCCATCACCGCCACGGAGGAGGGTCCGCATGCGGTGATCCGGGTGGAAGACGATGGGGTGGGCATGGACCCTGCAGAGCTCTCCGAGGTGCTGGCCGGAACCACCGAGAACTTACACGTAGGTTTGCGCAACGTCGATATCCGGCTGCGTCAGTTGTACGGGCAGGAGCATGGACTGCTCATCGATACCGCCCCCGGCGCGGGCACTATGATCACCTTGCGCATCCCAAAATTTCGCGCCCCGACCAGCGTGAACCGGTAGACTCTTGGCCATGATTAATGTCGTGGTCGCGGACGACGAGATCCCCGCTGTTGAGGAAATCGCCTACCTGCTAGGGCAAGACGCACGCATTGGCACGATTCACCGCGCCACTTCTGGGGCTGCGGCGCTCAAGGCCCTGGAAGACAATGACGTTCAGGCGCTCTTTCTCGACATTCACATGCCCGCGCTCAGCGGTCTGGATATTGCCCGGGTGATCTCCCGGTTCGCCAATCCCCCGGTCATTGTCTTCGTTACCGCCGATGAGGACCAAGCGCTGGAGGCCTTCGAGCTGGCCGCGATTGACTACGTGCTTAAACCGATTCGGCCGCAACGGCTCGCCGAGTCGGTGCGCCGCATCTGCGAAATCGTGGATGAGACCCCGGCGAAACCCGAAATGATTACGGTGGATCAGGGTGGGATCACCAAGATGATCCCGTTGGCCGAGATCGGTTACGTACACGCACAGGGCGACTACGCCCGGCTACACACCAAGGACTCCAGTTATCTCATCCGAGTGCCGCTGAACGATCTCGAACAGCAATGGGCCTCGGCAGGTTTTGTCCGCATTCACCGCTCGTACCTTGTCTGCATGGACAAGATTGACACTATGCGCTTGCAAACGGGCAATGCCTCGGTGATAGTCCATGGCACCGAGCTACCGATCGCCCGGCGGACGCTGCCCGAGGTGCGCGAGCGGCTTGCCGCGCACCGGGTGCGACCGCTATGAACGAGCACGATCAGCAGCACTTCGCCGAGCAGCGCAAACTGCGTGTACGCGTGCAGGCCCCGTCGGATGCACCCATCGCCCCGACAACCGGACTCAAGGAACAGAGCGCGGAGAACTTCTACGTCCGTCAGCTTGTCCGCTCGCAACTGCGTTTAGCCATCAGCGTGGCCTCCGGGGTGCTGGTTCTGCTCCTGGGGTTCGCGGCGTTGGTCATGGCCGGTTCCAGCATGGAGCAGATCACGCTGCTGGGCATCCCCCTATCTTGGTGGGTTCTGGGGGTGGGCATGTACCCACTGATTATCGTCGCGGGCCTGCTCTACACCTGGAGTGCGGTGCGTAACGAGCGCCGCTACCGGAGCATCGCCAAATGATGCACTCCCTCTCACTAGCCGCAGTGGTCACCATCAGCTTGGCCACGGTGCTCATTGCCGTCTTTGGTTTGCGGCTTTCGCGGACCACCAGCGACTTCTATGTGGCCTCACGCACCGTAAAACCGTGGTGGAATGCCTCCGCCATTGGCGGAGAGTACCTCTCCGCGGCCTCCTTTCTGGGGGTCGCCGGGCTCATCGTGATGACCGGCCAGTCAGGGCTGTGGTTTCCCATCGGTTACACGGCAGGCTATTTGATGCTGCTGCTCTTCGTAGCGGCACCCCTGCGCCGCTCGCGGGCCTACACCATCCCGGACTTCGCCCAGATTCGTTTCGACTCGGCACCCGGAGTGCGCAAGCTGACCGCGTGGCTGGTGGCGGTGATCTGCTGGCTGTATATCGTCCCGCAGATGCACGGGGCCTCGCTCACCCTGAGTATTGCCACCGGGCTGCCCGGCTGGGTGGGGCCGCTGATCGTGGCCACCGTGGTGTGCCTGACCGTGCTCTCTGGCGGCATGCGTTCGGTGACCTTCGTGCAGGCCTTTCAATACTGGTTCAAGCTTGCAGCCTTGGTGATCCCCACCGTCTTTTTGCTGCTGACCCTGCGCCCGTTCGCGGAGAACGCGCACGGGCAACTGGAGTTGCGCGAACAGCTGCAGTCAGTCGTGGGCATGAGCGGCTACGAGACCGTCTCGGTGATTCTCGCGTTGCTCTTTGGCACGCTGGGGCTACCGCATGTGCTGGTGCGGTTCTACACCAATCCCACCGGGCAAGCGGCCCGGAAGACCACGGTCATCGTGTTGGGATTACTTTCGATCTTCTACCTGCTCCCGGTGATTCTGGGAACCTTAGGCCTGCTCTATACCCCGCAGCTACGTGAAAGCGGCAATACCGACGCGACCGTGTTGCTGCTACCGCAACAGGTATTCGACTCCCCCGTCGCCGATCTACTCACCGCCGTGGTGGTCGGCGGGGCCTTTGCCGCATTTTTGTCCACGACCTCGGGGCTTGTGGTCTCCTTGGCCGGGACGCTCTCGCAACAGTTTTTTGCCGGGACCGTGCGCGGCTTTCGCATATCAACGCTACTGGCCACGTTCTTGCCCGTGGGAATCGCGCTGTTGACCAGTTCCTTGGCGCTGGCCGGCGCCATCGGCAACGTTTTTGCCTTCACCGCTTCGACCATTTGCCCGTTACTTCTGCTCGGGATCTGGTGGCGGAACCTGACCGCCCGCGGGGCCATGGCCGGAATGAGCGTCGGGGCGATCAGTTGTGCCCTGGCCCTGCTGATCGCCGGGCCGCTGCCCGCAGATACCACTGCCTGGTGGGCACAAATGTTGCGGCAACCCGCGGCTTGGAGTGTGCCGCTGGCCTTCCTGACCATGGTGGTAGTTTCCCGTGCGACTCGGCGGACGGTGCCCGCAGAGGTGGACCGGGTGATGGCCCGGTTACACGTCCCCGAATCCTAGGCCGTTGCCCGGAGCATCAAACAAGACGCGCGGGCTCTGTGAGTGTTAGTCGATGGAGGCCATTAGCTCGACCACGCGGTCGAGGAAGGCATCAACCTGGGACTCTTCGTAGCCCTCGGTGCCAACGGCCGAACGGAACTCGACACGGCGCACCGAGTCGACGCTCATCGGCACATCGTGCTCGAAGTAGTCGATGAGCTGATCACACAGGCGGTCCACGTCTTCAACGTTGTAGCTGCTGGCGTTCGAGCGCGAGGGGCGGCGGAAACGCTCACCCTTGGCGCGGTGCAAACGTCCCCGCAGAATCGCCGCCAAGCGACCCACCTGCTGCAGCCAGACCTCTTCGCCCTGGTGGGCGATCAGGTCATCACGCTCGCGCTTGGCAAAGACGTCCTCGAGACGGTCCAGCGCGCCGTCGACCTCGCGGGCGTTGTACCCACCCTTCTACGGGGCAAAGGTGGTGCGCCGCACCAAGTGGCTGGTGACCACGCTGTCGTCCGAGCCCTCACCGTTGAAGGTGGCGCGGGCACGCGAAAGGAAGGCATCGACCTGCTTCATGTTGTAGCCGAATTCCTGTTCCTGAACGCGGGAGAACGGAGCTTCCTGCTGCTGCGACACGAGACTTCCTTCAATACTGAGTGGTGATTCCTGGGCTCTCCGACGCGGAAGAGCACGCAACTATTCTATGTGGTGTGCGCTCGCCACGCGGCACCGGCGCACCGCGATGACGCGAACCGAGCTAGGAAACGGTGATGAACCATTCGAGCAAATGCGAGACGAGATAGGCCACCGGTACCGCGAAGAGCACCGAGTCCAACCGGTCCATGATGCCACCGTGTCCGGGCAGAATATGGCTCATATCCTTGACGCCCAGATCGCGTTTGACGGTCGATTCCGACAGGTCGCCGGTTGTCGCGGCGATCACGGTAACCAGCGCCAGGATCAGCCCGCTCCACCAGGGCATATTCAGCCAGAACTGGGCGGTCAGGGCGCCCACGATCATCGCCCCTACCAACGATCCGGCGAAGCCCTCCCAGGATTTCTTCGGCGAGACCTTCGGCGCCATGGGGTGCTTGCCGAAGAGAACCCCGACAATGTAACCGAAGGTGTCGTTGGCGACCACGAGCAACAAGATCGTGGCGATGAGCATTTGGCCGTTGTCCTGCTGAAGCACCAGCACCGCGAAACTGAGCAACAAGGGCACCCAGACGATGATGAAGGTGCTGGCCATAATCGAGGCGGCGGCGCCCTTGAGCCCCTCGGTCAATCTGAAGACGACCACCACCAGCAAGCTGGCGAGCAAGCCGAAGCCAACCGCTTCGAGCCCTCCAAATGACGCCGAAAGCGGTAATAGCGCGGAGGCCAGGAGCAGCGGTGCGAGTTGGACGCTGGTGTGCGCCTGCGTGGTTGCCCGCGCGACCTCCCAGCAACCCAGTCCGGCCAGCACGATCACCAAGCCGAGGATGAGCGGCGGGTACCAGAACAGTCCGGCGAGCACCACGGCCAGCAGCACTCCGCCGACACCGATGGCCGCCGGCAGGTTACGTCCGGCACGCGAGGCCTTCGGTTCCGCCGGTTCACTGTCAGCCGCCTTCGCGGCGGGGTCCGCGGCGGTGGGCTCCGTCGCCGGGGTGGGCGCGGGGGCCTGCTCAGCGGCCTCTGCAGCGGCCGGAGGCGTAGCCTTGGCGCTCGTAGCCTGCTGAACGGCTGGCTCGGCGGGGGCCGCAGCCGGCTGCGGGGCCGGCTTCGAGGGATCCGGTGCCGGGCTCGCTTGGGGTTCCGACGAAGCGGCTGCTTGCACCGTTGGCGTGGCGGGTGCCGCCTGCGGCGTCCCCGACTTTGCTGCCTTGAGTTTGGCCGCACGCGCCGGGTCCTGCTCGCTATCGGCCGGAGCGGCCGTGGGCGCTGCCGGCTTGGCATCCTTGGCCTTGGTCCGACCGGCCTTCTTCTTTGCGGCTTCCTCGGCCTCCCGCCGGGCCCGGGCTTCACGCCGGGTCATCGGTGGGTTGTCCGCGGATGCCACTGAGGGCACTGCCGAAGCCGTGCCCTCAGTTTCGTTGCTCGGCGCTGACATTAGACGTCCAGCAGCTCGGCTTCTTTTTTCTTCAGCAGTTCGTCGACCGAGTCAACGTACTTCTTGGTCAGTGCGTCCAGATCCTTCTCGCCGCGGCTACCCTCGTCCTCACCGATTTCGCCGTCCTTGACGAGCTTATCCATCAGGTCCTTAGCCTTGCGGCGGTGACCACGCAGCGCCACCTTGGAGTCTTCGCCCTTGGAACGAGCGAGCTTCACGTATTCCTTACGGCGTTCCTCGGTCAGCTGCGGCAGAACCACGCGAATGGTCTTACCGTCGTTGGAGGGGTTGGCGCCAACCTCGGAGTCGCCCAAGGCCTTCTCGATTTCGCGCAGGGCGCTGACGTCGAAGGGGGTGATCAAGATGGTGCGCGCGTCGGATACGTTGAAGGTTGCCAGCTGCTGCAGCGGGGTCGGCGCACCGTAGTAGTCCACCATCACCTTGGAGTACATGCCCGGGTGAGCGCGACCGGTACGGATCGTCGCGAAGTCTTCCTTCGCAGCCTCTAGGGTGCGCTCCATTTTCTCGGCGGTATCCGCCAGGGTTTCCTCAATCACCAGTACTCCTCAAGCACGTAGTCGTCCATGTCAAGAATCTCTTCCCATCCTATGCCAAAGATGGGGCTACGGGGTGACGGTGGTGCCGATCCGCTCGCCGCGAATGGCGGCCGCCACATTACCTTCACCCTCCATGCCGAAGACCAGCATATTCAGCTTATTGTCCTGGCACATGGTCATCGCGGTCTGGTCCATGACGCGAATGTTTTTGACCAACGCGTCCTGGTAGGTCAGCGTGGCCAGCTTCTGCGCGGTCGGGTCCTTCTTCGGGTCGGCGGTGTACACCCCATCGACCCCGGACTTGGCCATCAGGACCTCGTCGGCGTCCACCTCCAGGGCACGCTGGGCGGCCACGGTGTCGGTGGAGAAGTAAGGCAGCCCGGCGCCGGCACCGAAGATGACCACGCGGTCCTTCTCCATGTGGCGGATCGCGCGGCGCGGAATGTAGTTCTCCGCCACCTGAGCCATGGCGATGGCGGACTGCACGCGGGTCTCTACCCCGCACTGCTCCAGGAAGTCCTGCAGCGCCAGGCAGTTCATGACGGTGCCGAGCATGCCCATGTAGTCGGCACGCGAACGGTCCATGCCGGCCGCGGACAGTTCGGCACCGCGGAAGAAGTTGCCGCCGCCGACCACGATCGCCACCTCAACCTCTCCGACGGTCTGCGCGATCTGCTGGGCCACCGAACGCACGGTTTCCGGGTCGACACCGACCTTCCCGCCGCCAAAAACTTCTCCGGAGAGCTTGAGCAGGACGCGACGACGCTTGGATTCTGGGGTGGTGGACATGGGGGCAAACTCCTTGCTGCTGTTTTCCGATAGGAACTCGAAAGCGGTGCTGGGATTCAAACTATCCCTAACTCCGGGCGTAGGAAAAGGGAGGCGAGACACCGAGTGTTCTCGGTGCTCACCTCCCCTCCCCTGGGTGCCGCCATCGGCGGCGTTGACGCGTCTAGACGCGACGGTACGCTATTTAGGCGCCAACGCGGAAGCGTGCGAAGGCAACCGGTGCGGTGCCGGCTTCTTCCAGAACCTTGCCCACGGACTTCTTGGCGTCCTTGGCGAAGGCCTGATCGACCAGCACGATCTCCTTGAAGAAGCCGGTCAGGCGGCCTTCAACGATCTTGGTCAGGGCGGCCTCTGGCTTGCCCTCGGCGCGTGCGGTCTCGTCGGCGATGCGGCGCTCGTCTTCAACCTTCTCGGACGGAACTTCGTCGCGGGTCAGGTAGGTCGGAGCCATAGCTGCGGTGTGCACGGCCACGTCGTGGGCGACGGAGGCAGCAGCCTCGGAGTCCGAGTCCACGGCGAGCAGCACGCCAACCTGAGCCGGCAGGTCCTTGCTGGTCTTGTGCAGGTAAGCGGCGACCTGTGCACCCTCAACGCGGGCCAGGCGGCGAACGACAACCTTTTCGCCCAGGATGGCGCCCTCTTCGATGACGATGTCGCCAAGCTTCTTGCCGTCCAGCTCGTAGGCCAGCAGCGCGTCAACGTCGGCTGCACCGGAAGCCACAGCGGCGTCCAGCACCTTGTTAGCCAGGGCGATGAACTTCTCGTTCTTAGCCACGAAGTCGGTCTCGCAGTTGATCTCGATCATGACACCAGCGGTGCCCTCGACCTTGGCAGCCACCAGGCCTTCAGCGGTCGAACGGCCTTCGCGCTTGGTAGCGCCCTTCAGGCCCTTCACACGGATGATCTCGATGGCCTTCTCGGCATCGCCGTTGGCCTCGTCCAGAGCCTTCTTAACGTCCATCATGCCGGCGCCGGTGCGCTCGCGCAGTGCCTTGATATCAGCAGCGGTGTAGTTTGCCACGTGCAATCCCATTCAGCTAGGAGTTTCAAGTTTGTTTGCTTGTGGGACGAGCCGGATTCCGGCTCGTCCCACAAGACTTGGTTTACGTCATCTCACCGGCACGCTAGCACCGGTAGATGAACCGTGAGAGTCAGCTAGGTGACTACTCGGCGGCCGGAGCCTCGGTTTCGGCCGGAGCCTCAGCCTTGGCCTTCTCGCCCTCGAGCAGCTCGCGCTCCCACTCGGCCAGCGGCTCTGCAGCGCCCTCGGTCTTGCCGGCAGCCTTGTTGTTCCGGGCGATCAGGCCCTCAGCAACGGCGTCGGCGACAACGCGGGTGAGCAGGTTCACGGAGCGGATGGCGTCGTCGTTACCCGGGATCGGGTAGGTGACTTCGTCCGGATCGCAGTTGGTGTCCAAGATGGCGACAACCGGGATGCCCAGCTTCTGAGCCTCGTCGATGGCCAGGTGCTCCTTCTTGGTGTCAACAACCCAGAGAGCCGACGGGGTGCGGCTCAGGTTGCGGATACCGCCCAGGTTGGCCTGCAGCTTGGTCAGCTCGCGCTTGAGCAGCAGCAGTTCCTTCTTGGTGTGGCCCGAACCGGCAACGTCCTCGAAGTTGATCTCTTCCAGTTCCTTCATGCGTGCAACACGCTTGGAAACGGTCTGGAAGTTGGTCAGCATACCGCCGAGCCAACGGTGGTTCACGTACGGCTGGCCAACGCGGTTGGCCTGCTCGGCGATGGACTCCTGAGCCTGCTTCTTGGTGCCGACGAACAGCACGGAGCCGCCGTGAGCCACGGTCTGCTTCACGAACTCGTAGGCGCGGTCGATGAACGACAGCGACTGCTGCAGGTCGATGATGTAGATGCCGTTGCGCTCGGTGAGGATGAAACGCTTCATCTTCGGGTTCCAGCGACGGGTCTGGTGTCCAAAGTGCACGCCGCTGTTCAGCAGCTCTCGCATGGTTACGACTGGCATGTCGCAACTCCTTCCAGCAGTGGCGGACCGGTTGCATAGTGCAACCGCGGTAACTGCCCTCGTTGTTGTGGTTGACGCGTCGGGCCCTTGTGGCCTTCCGCCCTAGTGCGATCGCGCCGCCCTCCGACCGAAGTCGGACCAGTGGGCCGCAGCGCCCGGGTGAGTTATCTCGTTCGGGAAAATCGCACGCGAAGTCAGTCTTGGTTCGATCCAGGGGATTTCTGCACAAAACTGCAGTTCTTAGTGTACTACACGCCGCCTTGCCGGCTAACGTGAGCCGGCTTACCCACAGCCCGCTGATGGCCCCGCCTCGCGCGGCGTTGGCGTGGCCATGCTAAGCCCCATGAACGCTCTGTTGGTGACAATTGTGCGACGGGCTGCCACGGTGCTGTTGGCAGCCTTCCTCTCGCTGGGAATGGGAAGTGCTCCAGTGACAACGTCGAGCCCGGGTGCCCCTACCCCGCATCCAGATGCCTGGCGTTGGCCACTGCCCGGCGCGGTGACGGTACTGCGCCCCTTTGACCCTCCGGCGCAACGCTGGTTAGCGGGTCACCGCGGGGTGGATTTGGCGGCCCAACCACCGCAACAGGTACTGGCCCCGCAACGCGGGCGCATTACCTTTACCGGCACCGTGGTCGATCGGCCGGTGGTGGTGATCGACCACGGATATGGCTACACCACCAGCCTGGAGCCGCTCGAGGCCACGCTGAACGAGGGCGACTGGGTGGAGGCCGGGGCGAAACTGGGCGAGTTGGCGACCGGCGCCCATTGTTCGGCACGTTGCCTGCATTGGGGTGTGCGCTTGAACGGAGAATATATCGATCCGGCACTGTTGATCTCCGATCAACGCCCCTCGATCCTCCTGCCCTGGGATGCCTGGGGCGGAAAACAAACGGTGGCGCCGGGGACTTTGATGTACGCAAGGTCCCCGGCGCCGCCGCGGTGGTAGGGCGTGTCGGACTTGAACCGACGACCAAGGGATTATGAGTCCCCTGCTCTAACCAACTGAGCTAACGCCCCACTGTGTGCCGCGGGCATTAGCCCAACACACTCGAAATATCTTATGGCATGGGTCGGCTAATGCGCGATTCGACGGGCCGTAGCCTACAGAATCCCGACCGTCTGTCCGCGATACAATGCCTCGAAGGCGTCCATGGTTTTATTCTGGGCGTGATTCATCACCTTGCGGTGCCCGGCTTCGCCCATTTTGGCGCGTTCCGCATCGTCCAGACCGAGGATGGTATCGAGCCGGGCGGCCAGATCGGCACGGTCTCCTGGCTCAAACATGTATCCGTTGACTCCCACGTCGACCAAGTGCGGAAGCGCCATTGCGTTGGCCAGCACGACCGGTTTCGAGGCCGAGAGGGCCTCGAGCGTGACCAAGGATTGCAGCTCGGCGGTGCCTGGCTGGCAGAACACATCGGCGCGCAAATACGCTGCCCGCAACTCTTCGTCACTGACGTGTCCGAGGAAACGCACCCGCTCGGCTACACCCTGCTCCTTGGCGAGTTTTTCCAGCGGTGCGCGCTGCTCGCCGCCACCGACAATCTCCACCACGGCATTGGGCACCTTGCGCATCAGCGGAAGCGCCTCAATCAGCTCGTTGATGTTCTTCTCCACCGCCAGACGTCCAGCAAAGAGGATCGTCGGTTCGGGGTTCTTCTCGATCTGCTCGCCCTCGGCCAATTCGTAGTTGCCTACCTCGATGCCATTGGACAGCGGCAGAACCTGCTCCAGCCCGGCCCGTTCACGCATGGCCTTGGCCGCCAGTGGGGTCGGGGTAGTCACCGCGTCGGCTCGACCGAAGATCTTGCCCATATCGCGCCACGAGTTGCGTGCCACGATGCGCTTGAACCAGCGAGGGAATGGCAGGAATGGGTCGAGGTTTTCGGGCATGAAGTGGTTGGTGGCCACGGTGCGTACCGAATGTTTGCGCCCGTATGCCAGTGCGTGCTGCCCAATCATGTAGTGGCTCTGGGCATGGATCACATCGGGGTTGATGTCGTTCAGCAACTTGTCGATTTCCCGGTTGACTTCCCAGGGGAAGACGATGCGGAAGTAATCGTGCGTGGGCGCAGCGTGCGAACGCAGCCGGTGCACGATGGCCTCGTCACGCACCTCGGTGTAGGTTGCGCCCTTGCTGCCGCGCGCGGCCAGCACGTGCACGCGGTGGCCGCGCGCGTGCATGGCCGTAGCCAAGCGGTAGCAAAACATTGCAGCGCCGTTCACATCTGGTGGATACGTATCGGCGGCGATGACGATGGTCAGCGGGTTTTCCTTGGCCACTCGTTGTCCTTAGCTGTCAGTCATGAACTTGTTCTCGGCAAGGTTGTACGTGCCCTGCCCCACGGATTCTTTATCATTGCGAGCTTTGGCTCGTCGCTCGAGCACATCCGGGTGGTGCCGGGAGAGGGCTACCACGCCGATAATGGCCAAGAGCGCGCAGACGGCCATGGCCACAGACATCGCCGGGTGTACGTCGGAGCGCAATTCTCCAAGTATCGAGATGCCCAACGCGATCCCCACGATCGGGTCGATCACGGTCAGCCCGGCGATCACCAGATCGGGCGGACCCTTCGAGTACGCATTTTGTACGAAATAGGTGCCCAGGAGCCCGGCGACGACCACTGCCACCACGGCCAGCCAAGGCAGAGTCCAGAGGCTTCGCCCGTCTAGGTGCACCACCGATACGGCTAGTGTGCGCACCAGGACGGCCACGAAACCAAAGAGCACGCCGGCGGCCACAATATAGAAGAAGGCGCCCAAGCGACGGCGGAACATGAGATACAAGCCGCCGAAGCAGATCACCACGAGGGCCAGAATGCCCTCAATCGTCAGCGCCTCGGCGGCGGTGATCTCATTGCTGGCGTTGGTCACGGCGATCGCCAGCAAGACGAAGCCCACCGAGCCGGCCATGCAACTGATGATCGCCATCACGGTGGGACGGTTCAGGGTGAGGTTATTGACCTTCGAATTGACCACCGTGGTGATGACCAAGGCGATGGCACCAATTGGTTGTACGACCGTCAACGGTGCACTGGCCAACGCAAAAACGTTCAGCACCATGCCGAGGCCCAGAAGCAACAGGCCGCCGACCCAGCGTCCGGATGATAGTAGTTTCCCAACATTTCCGAGGCTGAGGCTAAGTCCGCCGGCGTGCGAACGCACGGCCATGGACTGCAGCTGTGCGCCGAAGGCGAGCCCAAAGGCACCGCAAACGGCGGCCGCTACGGCAATCCACACCATGACAGTGCCCTCCCTGTATCTACAAATGCTCCGAAGTGGTTACCCACCGGCCCGGCCGCATCAAGAACAGAGGCACAGGCGTTGTCCTGCAACACCCGGTCACCGACTATCCTCGCTGAGCGAGCTTACGAATAATGAGTCCTAGCGCCACCAACGACCCTGCGATGATGGCAATCGGCTTTACTTTTTCCACCTTGCGGCGAAAGTCCCGGCCTTCTGGCCGGTCTCCGGCAGGATCGCCGGAGGGGTTGACCACGGTACGGGCCTTTGCGGCGAAGCTGGTCACGCCCTGACCCATACGATCGGCGAAGTTCCGCGCCTGATCGTATTTGGCCTTCGGGGTTTCCATGCTGGCCCCCAGGTTGTCGCGCAGCGCCTGAATCTGGCGACGGCGACGGTTGGTGCGCAGCTTCAATTCGTCGATGCTTGGAGCCGGCTCCTTGACCTTCTTTTCCTTATCCTCGGCCGCTTCCTCGTCCTTATCTTCCTTCTTCGGACGCAGTGGCTCATCCAACGTGGATTCGTCGAATGCGCTACCGTCCTTGAGCACGCCAATATCGTGCCGGATGCCACGAATAGCGTCATCCGGGGTCAGCGGCAGCGCCTTTTTGACCTTGCGGTAACCGATCAGCGCCAGCACTCCGGCAACCAGCAGGAAGAAGACGGCAACAATCAATGCGGAAAGCCAGCCGGGCAACCAAATCGCCAGAACGTTTACTAGGGTCACGACAACCGCGATAACGAATAGTAGAACCACCAGTAGCGCCCCGACGCCAAGTGCGGCTGCCACGCCGACGCTGATACCTTTGCTTTTCAGCGTGGTGGTGGCCAGCTTGACTTCGTCATTGAGCTGCTGGGGAACGAGGTCCTTCAGCCCCTCGACCTGCGTTTTCGCGTCCTTGAGACTGTCCTTCAGACTTCCGTTCACCTGCGACGACTCCGCGTGCGACATGCTCTACTCCAGTATTTAGATTGCCGGGCAACCGGTGATTCAACGCTAACACCCGCATGGGTTTCAACGACTCCACCTTTAGGAGTAACCCTATCGGCCGAAAGTCATTCTGCGGGTGCAATTGCTACCGATCTGAAAGTCTATCGCTTTTGCTAGATGGGCCAAGGGGAAGCTGAGCGTTTACCACAAGGGGTCAGGAACCGGGGAGGGCACCGAAGCGACCACAGGGAAACGCGTGAAAACACAGAAATAATGCCAGAAATGAAAATGGCCTCGATTCTTGAAAAGAATCGAGGCCAAATTGGCTCCTCCAACTGGACTTGAACCAGTAACCCTTCGATTAACAGTCGAATGCTCTGCCAATTGAGCTATGGAGGATTGCAACGAGTAATACTCTAGCACCCCGACTCTCAGAGTGACAAATCAGCCCACGAGTCGGGCCAAATCACTACTCAACCCCTATTTTTCGGGCCTCGCTGGATGTGTCCAGGGCTCGAGGTCGACGGTTCAGCGATGCACTCGACTATGAGTTATCGCATACTCACAAAGTTCCATTAGTTGCCGCGCGGAATGCTGCCAAGAATAACGCTGCGCATTCGCCACCGAGCGTCGAGACAGCTCACGCCACCGATCCCCGTCCGCTAGTTCTCGTACCGCGGACGCAAAGCCTTCGGCGCTATCTGAGTTGACGTAGAGCGCCGCATCTTGGGCGACTTCACGAAATATCGGCATGTCGCTTACCACCACAGGGGTTCCGGTCGACATCGCTTCGACCAGCGGAAGACCGTATCCTTCTTCGCGCGAGAGTGTCACCAAAGCGGTGCAGCGGGCTAAAAGCTCGGCGTACTCGATGTCGCTGACCCCGTTATGGAATACGAGCCGCGTGCCGGGCCGCGCCCGTTCTTCGAGCTCAGTCTGGCGGTCGGGGCGAATGGGGCTGAGCAAATGCAGTTCGTAATCCGGCAGTGACGCCATGCCGTCAATCAGCGTCTCAACGTTCTTATAGGCCATAAAGGACCCCATATAAAGAAGTGTCTTCGCCGGTTGCGTTTGAGGGTCGCGCACCGCATCGACAGGGTTGGGCGCGTTAGACACGATCCCGATTTTGCGTCGCGTGAGGCGATGCCGGCGCATCAGGTCGCGCGTTGTGTGGGACACCGTAGCCACCGCATCGGCGCGGTTAAGTAGCATCCGCTGCGGCCAGTAGACCTGATGAAAGAGATACCAACCGGCGCGAATCGGCGCCGGAAGAAAGCCCGGCGCCTTGGGGTGGGCGTAGTAGATCAGATCATGCAGCGTCAGGACCAGCGGAAACTTGCGTCCCCAGGAACCCATGGTTTGCATCGGCGAAAAGACAACGTCGGGTTTCAGCTTGTTGACCCGGAGGGCCGCCAGCGGTTCGAGCACCGAGGTCGGAGCGTTGATTTTCAGGTAGGGCAGGCGAGGCAAGTGCTCGAGTTGCCTCTCGTCGTGAATCAGCATGGTGACATCGGCGTATTCACTGACTGCTGCAATAAGTCCGGCGGTAAACCGGCTGATTCCGTCGTGGTGAGTAATCCTGACGTACCGTGCATCGATGACGAGTTTCACTTGTGGTGGTGCCCTCAACTTGTAGGAGTCGGATCCTAAGGAACGACATCGCAGACCGCATATGACCCGATTATGTGGCCAGTGTACCGGGCATTGCTGAACACAGAGCCGATCCACGGCGCCGCGGCGGGCTCGCTAATTTCGTCGGTGACCTATGCTGACAGTGTGTCCAATGCAGCCACTAGCCCATCAGCGCGGCACTATCACCTTGCGCGCACATATTTTGCGCTGCAAGCTGTGGCGGCCACTGGCTGGTGGTTGGTGCTGATGTTCTCTCCCGTAGTGCGCGAGGCCACGCTCGGGGGCCTCAATCCGGCGGTAGTCGCGCTTTTCGATCTTCCGCTGTTCGTCTTTACCTCGGCCATCGCTGCGGCGGGGTATGTCCCGGTTATCTGGGTGCTGATCCCCTACACCGCAATTGCCGCGCTGGGCACGACTGGCTATACCTTGGCCACCACGCGAGCCGGTTGGGGGTCACTCATCATGCTCCTGGCCATGGCCGGCACCATTGCTTCTGGCATGATCCTGCGCTATCGGCGCGTCCCCGGTGAATTGCTCTTGCGCGGACCGTTTACATTTCGCAAGGCGCCCGCTGCAACCGCACGGGCTCACCTGTTGCGCACCCTGCGACAGATGGCCGTATTTTGGATCGTCTTTTTGGCGCTCATTCCTGCGATGATTTGGTACTACGAGCACCGGTTGGCTCTGGGCGTTCCATGGCACTCAGCGGTCCCGGGATTCGGCTACGGGCTCTTTATTCTTGGTAGCGTTGCGGCCATTTGGTCGGCCGCGACCATGTCACGACACGGCGAAGGTACTCCCCTGCCTTCGGCCATGCCGACTCGTCTTGTGATCGCCGGCCCATATCACTGGATTCGAAATCCGATGGCGGCTGCGAGTATCACGCAGGGCATAGCCGTGGGGCTCATCATCGGCTCGTGGCTCACTCTTATTTACGCACTTGCCGGCGCCGCCGTGTGGAACTGGGCTGTCCGCCCCGTGGAGGAGGACGATCTCCGCGAGCGCTTCGGCGCCTCATTCCATAGCTACCAAGAACATGTCGCATGCTGGATCCCACGCCTTACCCCTTATCGGCAAGATTAGAGCTGCCCACACCCCTCGAAAACGTGGGATAAGACACATTCGTAATATATGACCCACGAGGGTCAGACTCGCTCCTTAGCGATTTGCGGCCCACTGAGTAAGTTCAGCGGCTACCGATAATGGTGCGTGAGCAATTGGTTGCGCCCACTACTTCCACGGGTCGGCGGCGATGAGCCCCTACCAAAATTCGACCGGTTCACATCAGAAAAAGTCACGTACGAAACGGCATGACTTGCGCGAGTTTGAATCGCTCAAAACTTAAACCTTCGTATTCAACATCGCGCCAAAAAGTTCGGATAGGCGATCACCTCACCCGATGACTGGCCGAGAAGATGCCCGGCAGCATGGCCATAATCCGTCAATGGCGCGGAGGCTTTCAAGACACCCATACCTATCGAGCCATTCACCGACCGTGCATTTGCCGGGTTAGACCCGTGCGACGAGCAACACTGAGCGAAGGCTGATTATGGGCAATATTCCCGTGTGGCAGATTGTGTTCTCGATCCGGTTTATGAGGAGCAATAACGCAATCTTCGTGTCTCGAAATTGAATTATAGGCTCGCGCGTCCCGCGAGATGATCTCTCCGAGTCGTCCAAAATGCAAGCTTCCCCTACCTGCGAACCGGAGGTCGACTTGGGGACACTTGCATTAGCCAAGGGGCTTGTGATGTTAATAGTCATCGCTAAGTTAGCTAAGCCAAATCTTCTATACATACGACCCGAGGATTGATTGTGAGCATCTCTACAGAATCCTTGCCAACGGCCCCTCCGGCGCCCACGGCTCAGCGACAGTTCGAACCGGCAGTACTGGACTCCCATTCAGTGCAGGATTATCTGCTGGCAACCCAAGAGTCGACCGCTCGAGTAGCAGCTCGCTTCGCCACCGTCTCATCACCAACCACGGGCCCGGCACCGTCTGAGCTAGCAGCAGCAGTAAACGCCGTGGATCTGGATTCACCGCTGGAAGACCTCCGCGAGGTCTTCGACGAAGTACACGACCTCTATCTTCGGGATGCGGTCTACTTCCACGATCCAAAGTACGCGGCACATCTCAACTGCCCGGTTCTCGTCCCAGCCGTCGCTGCCGAAACCTTCGTAACCTCGCTGAACACGTCGATGGATACCTTTGATCAAAGTGCCGGTGCCACGATGATTGAACGTCGGTTGATGACCTGGAGTGCCTCACTGATCGGGTTCGATGAGACACAGTCCGACGGCATTTTCACCTCGGGCGGCACCCAATCGAATCTTCAGGCCATGTTGATTGCGCGTAATGTCGCAACCGCCAAGTGCTCCCACGGTAGCCTTGCCGATCGTCAGGCCGCCCTGCGGATCTACACCTCCCAGGACGCGCATTTCAGCATCGTGAACGCTGCCAAACTCATGGGTCTGGGGCCGGACGCCGTCGTCAGCGTTCCCACCGATGCTCAGCACCGGATGGATGTGGACGCGCTTCGCTCCAGCCTCGCGGCCGACCGCGCGGCAGGTCTGGTGCCCATGGCCATTTCGGCGACAGCAGGAAACACCGATTTTGGCGCAATCGATCCATTGAACGAATTGGCTGAGCTAGCTCGTGAATGCGGAGCGTGGTTCCATGTGGATGCGGCCTATGGTTGTGGCCTGCTGGTCTCCGAACAGCACCGACAGCGGCTATCGGGCATTGACCTCGCGGACTCGGTAACCCTCGATTTCCACAAGTCTTTCTTCCAGCCCATCGGCTCCAGTGCCTTGGTGTTGCGCGACGGAAGAAACTTTGCGGCAATCGCCCACTACGCCGAGTACCTAAACCCAAGTTCCGAAGCTCAGCAGACTCCGAACCAGGTCGACAAATCGCTACAAACCACCCGCCGTTTCGACGCCCTGAAACTATGGGTCACGCTACGGAACCTCGGCGCCGCCCGCATTGGCCACATGTTCGACCGGGTGATCGAGCTAGCCGAGGATCTGGAGCGCGAAATTTCGCTGCGTTCGGATCTGCACCTCGCCGCTCCGGTCCAGCTCTCTACCGTGGTGTTCTGGTTCGAAGAGCGCGGCTGGCCGTTGGATAACGCGACACGCAATGAACTGACCAACGAAATACGACGCCGTCTTTACTCCAGCGGACGAGCGATGATTGCGGCCACGACCGTCGGGGGCCAGCGCATGCTCAAGCTGACCATCTTGAACCCGAATACGCCGCTGGCAAGCTTGGTCGAAATTCTCGACGAGATTAGCCGCGTCGGCAATGAAATCCTGAGCGAACACATGAATGAGGCCACCGCATGAGCACCCCCACGACCCACGAACACTACGATGTCATCGCCATTGGCGCCGGCCCCTTCAATCTGGGCTTTGCCGCGCTGAGCGATGGTTTGCCGGATTTTTCGCTGGCCGTACTCGAGGCACGCGATTCCTTTAGCTGGCACCCGGGCATGATGCTTCCCGGCACCCATCTGCAGGTTCCTTTCATGGCCGATTTGGTCACCATGGCGGATCCGACCAATCGCTATTCATTCCTGAATTACATGAAGCTTCACGGGCGTATCTACCCGTTCTATATCCGCGAAAATTTCTATGCCCTGCGCAACGAATACAGCGACTACCTCGCGTGGGCCGCAGAGCAGTTGCCCAGCGTAAAGTTCGGGCACCGTGTCATGGACATTAGCTACCAGAATGGGCGCTACGAACTATCGGTCCTCACCGATCAAGGCCTGCTTTCTTTCAGCGCCACCAAGCTCGTGCTTGGCACCGGTAGCGAGCCCTACCTACCCGACTCCGTCACCTCCGAGGCACTGGGAAGCGGCGCGGTAACGCACAGTAGCGAGTACCTGTTCCGACGCGATCAAATCCTCGCTGAGGTACCCGATTCCCAGCGTGGCAAGGTAGTCACGGTCTTGGGTAGTGGTCAAAGTGCCGCCGAAATCTTCCTCGATCTGCTACGCAGCCTGCCGGAAGAGGATCACTTGGTCTGGTCCACTCGATCCGAACGCTACTTCCCGCTGGAATACACGAAGCTGACCTTGGAAATGACGTCGCCGGAGTACATCGACCATTTCCATGCACTGCCCATGGACCGACGCGATGCCCTCTCCAAGGCGCAGAAGGGCCTGTACAAGGGGATCAACGCCGACTTGATCGACGAAATCCACGAAGAGCTGTACCAACGCAGCGTCCACGGAGCCCCGAATGTGCATTTGCGCACCGGATCTTCACTACGCGAGGTGCGCCCGGCCGGAGACACCTTGCAGGTGACCTTGCGCCATGATCGCACTGACGAAGAGATGGTTTTTGGCACCGATCAGCTGGTGCTTGCCACCGGCTACCGCCAGGCCACCGGCGAATTCCTGAAGGGGATTTCCGAGCGCATCAGCTACCTTCCCGATGGCCGCTTTGATGTAGACCGGAACTACAGCGTTGGCCGCGCGCAAGACATCTTCGTACAGAACGCCGAATTGCACACCCACGGCTTCACCGCCCCCGACCTGGGTATGGGCGCGTACCGCAATTCGGTGCTCATCAATCGCCTTGCAGGTCGAGAGGTGTACCCGGTTGAAGAACGAATCGCCTTCCAAAAGTTCGGTGCCGCCGAACTCGAAGGGCTTCCCAGCAGCATCCTGCCAGCCACTGCGACCGCACTCGACTAGGAGAGAGATCATGACGACCCAGACTTACACCTTCCGTAGCGCGCAGCTACCCGCCGACGCCGAACTCCTGCACTCGTGGATCGCCACGGAGCACGCACGCTTCTGGGGCATGCCCACTGCCAGCGTCGCGGAGATTCAGCAGGCCTATGCGCCCTTGGTCGAAGCTGCCGAGTATCACGTCCTCATTGCCGAGGACGCCGAGGGACCACAGTTCCTGATCGAACTCTACGACCCGGCTAATTCCCCTTTGGCGGGCCGATACCCCTATGTGCGCGGTGACCTTGGCCTGCATTTCCTCGCGCCACAGCCACAGGCACCCAAACCGGGCTTCACCCTTGAGGCGATGACCGCAGCATTGAGCTACGCTTTCTCCCAGCCGGGAACCGAACGTGTCGTCGTGGAACCCGATATTCGCAATAAAGCTATTCAGGCCTTGAATTCACGCGTTGGCTTCGCTCCCGTGGGCCCGGTTGAGCTCCTCGAAGAAGACGGCAGTACAAAGCACGCCTTGCTCTCGATCTGCACACGCGCCGATTATGAACGTGTCACCGGCACGAGCACCGGAGCCGCACATCTAACACCAGCGCGTTGGGCGGCAGCCAACCGCCATGTGCTGGCCAAGGCGATCGGCGAGTTCAGTCATGAACGACTACTCGAACCAGTAGTACTGGATGACGGCCGCTTCCGCATCGACTCCCCCACCGAGCGCTATGACTTCGCCGCCGGCCGCTACCTGCTCAACCATTGGATCGTCGACCCAGCCTCGATTCGCCACGAGACGCTCATTGATGGGCAGTGGACCGAGGCCTCGGTCAACGTCCTGGACTTCATCACCAGCTTCGCCGGGCGACTGACCCTTCGCGAGGAACAGCTTCCCACCTACCTCGAGGAGCTGAACTCGACGCTGGCCGGGCACTGCTACAAGCAGTTGCACGCCGAACACAGCAGTGCAGATCTGGCCGAGTTTTCCGGCGACGCCGCCTCCTCTTTCCAGCGCATCGAGGCAGCCATGACCGAGGGGCACCCCTGCTTCGTCGCCAACAACGGTCGAATGGGTATCGGTCGCACCGATTATCTTCGCTATGCCCCGGAAACCGGATCGGCGATCAAGCTGGGCTGGCTAGCCGCACACCGTGATGCCGCCGAATTCTCGACCATGGACTCGCTGTCTTACGAGCAGCTGCTCGAGACCGAGCTCGGTCCTGCCGAACGGGCGCGTCTGGAAGGTATTTTGGGCACGGCGTTGCTGGGAACCTCCCGAAGTATCGAGGACTACCTGCTGATGCCCGTACATCCGTGGCAGTGGGAGAACCGCCTGTCGACGACCTTTGCCAACGACATCGCAAATCAAGATCTGATCTATTTGGGTGCGACACAGGATTACTACCAGCCACAGCAGTCCATCCGCACCTTCTTCAACCGTTCCAATCCGACTCGCCACTACGTCAAAACGGCCATGTCGATTCTGAATATGGGATTCATGCGCGGACTGAGCGCGGACTATATGAAGGTCACTCCGGCCATCAACCAGTGGCTAGGTGAGCTCTTTGACGCCGACCCATATCTTGCGAAGGCTCCCGTAGGTCTGCTGCGCGAGGTCGCAGCCGTCGGCTACCGTAATCGCCAGTTCGAGGCGGCGACCAAACCATCGGCGGCGCAACGTAAGATGCTGGCCGCGCTGTGGCGCGAATCCCCGGTGGATATGCTGGCCGAGGGTGAGACCCTAGCCACCATGGCAAGCCTCCTACATGTCGATCACGAAGGTCGCAGCTTTGCCGGTGCGCTCATTCGGCGCAGTGGACAAGAGCCAGAACAGTGGGTCAGCGACTACCTCGACGCTTATCTGGTGCCCTTGGTGCACTGCCTAGCCGCCTATGACTTGGCATTTATGCCCCACGGTGAGAACGTCATCCTCGTTCTGCGTGAGGGTGCCATCAGCAAGGCACTGATGAAGGACCTTGGCGAAGAGATCGCGGTGCTTTCCGACCGGGTGCACCTGCCCGAGGAAATTCGCCGGGTACGTACCGGCGGAGACCCGGTGCTCTCAATTTTCACCGATGTTTTCGATTCTTTCTTCCGGTTCCTTGCTCCGTTGCTGGATGCCGAGGGCTTGCTAGCGGAGGAGACCTTCTGGAGCATCGTGTCGGATCGACTTTTGAGCTACCGACGCGACAATCCACAGTTCGCCGAACACTTTGACGCACTAGGCTTGTTCGCCGAGACCTTCCCACTCTCCTGCCTGAACCGGCTACAGCTACGCAATAACCAGCAGATGCTGGACCTGACCGATCAGTCCGGAGGCCTGCTTTACGCCGGTGATCTGGAAAATCCGCTGATTCTTCGCGAATCTCTCGTCGTCTAGCCCGTCGGCTGATGCCCTCGCCCATGGCGAACTGATCTTCAGTTCGGTGGGCGGGGGCATTTTTGTCTCGTGCAGGCGTCAACACACACTGCAATATCATTGAACAGTGTTCACGTAGGGGCGGCATTCTGTGTAGAGTGACAACAGGCGGCGACTTGAACAGCGTTCAAGTCACCTAATAGCGCAGCAACCGACCCGACGAAAGGCGCCTTCCGAGATGCACCTCGCAGCCGACAGCTCACCCGCGCAGACTCTTGACCCGTGGCAACTTGCGCAACGAATCGACGCAGGCCATCAGCTCACCGCCGAGGAAGCACTACAGATTCTGCAGACACCGGATGCACAAACTCTTGAGCTCGTGCACGCAGCCGCCCGGCTACGCCATAAGCACTTCGGCTATACCGTCAAGGTCAATTACTTGGTCAACCTCAAGTCGGGGCTCTGCCCGGAGGACTGCACCTATTGCTCCCAACGCCTAGGTTCCAAGGCCGAGGTCCTCAAGTACAGTTGGCTCAAAACCGACGAGGCTGTTCATCAAGCCGGTCTGGGAATTGCAGCCGGCGCCTCGCGCGTATGCATGGTCGCCTCCGGCAAGGGGCCCTCGGACCGCGACGTGGATCGGGTGGCCACCATGATTAGCAACCTCAAAGAGGAACACCCTCAAGTCGAGGTTTGTGCTTGCCTTGGCATCTTGAAGGAAGGCCAGGCCCAGCGCCTGCACCAGGCAGGTGCCGACGCCTATAACCACAACATCAACACCTCTGAATCGATGTATCCGTCGATCTGCAGCACCCACGAGTACAGCGAGCGCGTAGCCACCGTTGCCAAGGCCAAACAGGCCGAACTCTCCCCCTGCTCGGGCCTCATTGCAGGGCTCGGCGAAAGCAACGAACAACTCGTCGAAGCCGTTCTGGCCCTGCGCGAAATGCAGGTCGACTCCATCCCGGTCAACTTCCTCATGCCTTTTGACGGGACTCCACTTGAAGGGCAGTGGGAACTGACGCCTTTGGCCTGTCTACGAATTCTATCCTTGGTACGCCTAGCCTGCCCTTCCACCGAACTTCGCATGGCCGGAGGACGTGAAATGCATTTGCGTTCCCTGCAGTCAACCGCGTTACAGGTCGCCAATTCGCTCTTTCTGGGCGACTATCTGACGAGCGAAGGGCAAGAGGCGCGTCGCGATCTCGAAATGATCCGCGACGCCGGCTACACCGTACTTGGCAGCGAGGGGCGTGAGCTCGTCACTCCGGAGAATATTCCTAGCACATCGGCACCCGAAGCCGCGGGCTGCGCGACCGGTTGCGGTGGGTCGGCCTGCGCACCAAGCCAGTGCCCCGTCAGCGGATCCACCGACCTCACCCTGCGCACCCGAGGAGCAGGAACGCAGGTAGCCCCAAATTGCTAGAGGGCTAACATCGATACGCTACGGAGCCTCATCTCACCTCTGGGGCTTCGTAGCACCACGGCAACAAGCCTCAAGGGGCGCCCTGAGAGCCGATAGCCGCACTTGGCACAAAGTCGTACGACTTACCTGCACCTAGCTCTACCCGTGAGCGGGAGTTCGAGCATCCCACCAGCCAAGCACCCGCAATGCCTGCAAAGTGACGAACTTCGAGGGCTCCCCCTTCCCAACATCCTGATGAAACCACACATCGCCGGCCAGCCGATGCCCCTGCAACCATCGACCGTCAGGCTGTTGTAGCGAGCGGATATGAGCTATGGCCCGGCGCATACGTGGATCCGGGGCACTCCCATCCGCCCCAGCGGCCGCACGGAAGTAATCTGCCGCGGCAAGTACGTTGTAGTAGGCCCTGCGGGGGTGCGCGAGGCTCAAGGCCCAGCCCCCCACCGTGTCGCCAGTTGATCGGCGCCGGAACAGTTCACGCTGCAGCAGGTATTCTTCACCAGCACGGCGAGCGCCACCCACGCGCTCGGTATCGCCGCTTGTCAGTTGATAGTCCAGCAATGCGATCAGAGCGTTTAGTGTCGAGTGGAAAGACCCAACCCTCGCACCGTCCACCCACTCACAGTTCCATCCACCGTCGTCGAGCTGATGCTCGAGGAACCAGTCCACAATTCCGTCGACGTCGGCACCCAGCCACAAACCGTTGGACAAGGTCCACGAGTTGATGCAGACATCCACTTCCCCGCCCCAATAGGGCAGATCGTCATACTCCCACGTGACCGATTCGAGTTTGTGCGCGGTGTCGCCTAAGGCGCTGGCCGCGACACCCCACTCACGAAGATCTTTCAGCACCCAAGTTGTCGCAGTCCACGGCTGCGGTCCCCCGCCCTCCATGTCCCACCCGGCAGGGAAGAACGGGCCACCGGCCCAAAGGCCGTCATCGCCCCGCTGAGCAAGCAAGCGCGCACCCATACCCGACGTTGACACGACCGCTCGAGTTTTCTTCCACACCGATTCACTCGCGCCGAGTAAGTCACGCTCAACCTGCCATCGAATAGCCGGGTCAGAATCGAGCAACCAGTCGATAACCTCGCTATGCGCCATGCACGAAGCATATACCCCGCCTTCGTCCCCCACCCCCGATCCAAGTACCGCTTCCGCCGAAGCGATTGCGCACCACGCTCAAGATTGAGGCCGAGAGCGAACCGCGTGTCGCCACGCCAGCGCATCTGGCCAGGCCGCTTCATCGATTGCAAAAACTCGAACTCACATACTGCTAACTGACATGGGCGCGACCTGCTTACACACAGCGGTCCCCGAACCTGCTGGAAAAATTTTTAGTATTCAGTATTGCTAACTACCGGTACTTAGTTCTACTATCTACTTGTAGTCAGCAACACTAAGTAGAAGGGAGCTGACCCGTGGGAACTCAAATGACTGAGATGCTCAAGGGCACGCTCGAAGGCATTGTCTTGGCGATTCTCGCCAAGAAATCAGCCTACGGGTACGAGATCACCGCCGAACTACGTGAACGCGGGTTCACCGACATCGCCGAAGGAACGATCTACGCCCTGCTGGTAAGAATCGAGCAAAAAGGGCTCGTCGCCGTGGAGAAGGTTCCCTCCGAAAAGGGACCTCCGCGCAAAGTCTTCACGCTCAATGACGTGGGCCGCCAACAGCTGGCCGATTTCTGGGAAACCTGGAACCAGCTAGTCACACGCATTGAACAACTTCCACACACCACCAACCAACTCAAGGAGAACTAATCATGGCCGCAAAATGGATCGAAGCGCTCACCGGATCGCTCGAACAGAAGAAGCAGTACAAGCAAAACGTCGCTCGCATCGAGGCTCTGCCTGCGCCTTATGCGAATTCAGGTAAGGCGCTGCAGCGGTACTTCATGTACCAAGGTGGAATCACCGACTCGGACACCCTCTGCACAATGCTTTCTGACCTCGCCGACCTGCTCGAGGCTGCTGCCGCCGACAACACACCAATCCGCGACATCGTGGGAGACGACCCGGTGGAATTCGCCGAAGAGTTTACTCAGGCCTACGGCGGTCAGCGCTGGATCGATAAGGAACGCGCGCGGCTGACCAAGAGCATCGACGCGGCCGCGGACGAAACGAAAAAGGAATAGTCATGAAGTCACCAACTTTGACCGCCGGCTCAATTGAAGTCGCTGGGATCGAAAAATCCTTCAAGGATCTTCAAGTACTCCGCGGAGTGGACTTTCGCGTCGAACCCGGCAGCATCTTCGCTTTGCTAGGGTCAAACGGCGCAGGCAAAACAACGCTCGTCCGCATCCTAAGCACATTACTCCGGCCCGATGAGGGCACAGCTCAGGTCAATGGTTTCGACACCCAGTCTGCCCCCGCCAAGGTGCGCGAGTCGCTGAGTCTCACCGGGCAATTCGCGGCCGTTGATGAGGTACTGACCGGGCGCGAGAATTTGGTCCTCATCGCCAAACTGCGCCGCGTGCCGAATCCTGGTGCGCTGGCTGACGAGCTGCTGGAGCGCTTTTCCTTGACCGAGGCCGGAGCCCGTCGAGCTGGAACCTATTCAGGTGGCATGCGACGGCGGCTCGACATTGCGATGAGCCTCATTGGCAATCCGAGCGTCATCATCCTCGACGAACCAACCACCGGTCTTGATCCGCAGGCTCGAAGTGAGGTCTGGGATACCGTGCGGGAGTTGGCGGCCGCCGGAACGACAATCTTGCTGACCACTCAATACCTCGATGAGGCAGAACAGCTAGCGGATCGCATCGCCATTTTGCATCAGGGGGTCATCATCCAAAACGGCACCCTTGCCGAGCTCAAGGCGCTCCTGCCTCCGAGCACGGTGGAGTATGTCGAGAAGGAGCCAAGCCTCGAAGAGGTCTTTCTGGCTCTCGTCGGCACCGACTCTTCGACAGGAGGAAACAAATCATGAGTACCATGGCCTTTTTCGACACTAGAGTGCTTACGGGTCGCTCGCTGCGTCATATCCTGCGTAGCCCGGACACTATCATCACCACGGCGATCACGCCGATCGCGATGATGCTACTGTTCGTGTATGTTTTCGGCGGTGCCATCAACACCGGCACCGACGGTAGCTACGTTGACTATCTCTTGCCCGGAATTCTCCTGATCACCATCGCGTCCGGCATCGCCTACACGTCCTACCGGCTATTCCTCGACATGCAAGGTGGTGTACTGGAACGTTTCAGGTCCATGCCTATTTCGAGATCCAGCGTGCTCTGGGGGCATGTGCTGACTTCCTTGGTGTCGAATATGATCTCGGTTGCTTTGGTCATTGGCGTAGCCCTACTCATGGGATTCCGGACCGGCGCCTCGTTCGGCGCCTGGTTGGCGGTGATCGCCCTGCTAGTTTTGGTCACTTTGGCTCTTACGTGGGTCGCGGTTATTGCTGGGCTCACCGCAAAAACGGTGGACGGAGCTAGCGCGTTTAGTTACCCACTAATCTTCCTGCCATTTATCAGTTCGGCGTTCGTCCCCACGAGTTCAATGCCTGGGCCCGTGGCCTGGTTTGCCGATCATCAACCGGTCACCGCCATCGTGAATTCGATTCGGTCACTTTTTGATCAGCAACCGGTGGGACAGGAACTCGGCTATGCCATCATGTGGCTCGTAGGAATCTTACTCGTCGCGTTTCTTGCAGCCACCGCACTGTACCGGCGCAAAGCTAACTAGATCGCACGTCCGAACAGAGGGGGCGAGCAAGTTTCATCCACTATTAGCACATCAGATCAATCGGGCGTTCCACCACGGGTGGGACGCCCGATTCTGCTTAGCTTCCGCTAGCATCTCAGCCTCAACAACAAGTTACCAAGGAGGTTGCAACAAGTTCCTGGCCCGTGGGCTGCTGCCGGCTGTTCAGATACTAGAACATGAGGCAACTCGGCTGATCAAACCCTTGCCTCAGAAGATCTACCGGGCTGGGACGCTCATCCTAGAATCTGCAAATTCACGCGCGAAGTCCGGCATACCCGCTACTAGTTAGGAGATTGAACCTAGCTCTTCGGCAATCGTTGGCCCCAAGCTTCTAAGAATCTCGATGGAGTCGATGGCAACCACACTCACTCAAAGATGTCCGCAGTAGGACTGCGGCAGATTGCACAACCTAAAAATGGGCAGATGCATTTCTCCCTCAATGGCTAGTTGATAGGGCGAGCAAGAGCGGATGCACGATTGCGCTTTAGGGATCTTCCGCACGACAAACTTGAATCTTTTGAAGATTACTTGAGTTTTGCGCTTAGCCTCACAAGGCGTTCAGTACCTCTGTTCATGGTTTGGAATCGGTCTGAACCGTTCCCTCCTCTTTGTTACTCTAGGAGCGATTCAGAAGTAGTTCGTTGCTAAGGGACTGATTATGAGTCAATTGCTAGAGCCGCAAACAAGACCACCGGTAAAATCATCCAATGATCACCGCAGCCCAAGCCATCGGCCTAGCTCTGGCCTCAATTGTTCTCATAGCCGTACCCGGCCCCAGCGTCATGTTCGTTGTCGGCCGCGCATTCAGCCACGGACGAGGCAACGCATTAGCTAGCGTTCTAGGTAACGCCATTGGCTGCTTCACTGTCGGTGTGGCAATCGCCTTCGGGCTCGGTCCACTGCTGGAACGCTCAGAGATTCTGTTCCAGATCATCAAATGGGTTGGTATCCTCTACCTCGTTTATCTCGGCATTCAGGCAATTCGGCACGCAGCACCAGCGGCGGAATCGGCGACGAAGGAACTGAAAAACAACTCCACTTGGAACGCGATTCGGACGGGAACAATAGTTGGTCTAACCAACCCCAAAAGCTTTATCCTCTTCACCGCTGTCGTGCCACAGTTCATCGACACCGGCCGGGGCAACGTCGCGCTACAAATTGTCGTTCTTGGCATCATCCCCATGTTGATCGGACTGATCACAGACTCGGTATGGGCACTGTCGGCCGGTCAAGCCAGAACCTGGCTCGCCAAATCTACTCAACGGATGACCACCATCGGACGCATCGGTGGGGCATCCATCATTGGCGTAGGAATCTCCATCGCTATATCCGGCGACCACCGCTAAGTACTTAACGAGTAAAGCTACAAGCCTAGGCACTCGGTATCGGCCACGTGGTTTGCCCACCGTCTTCGGCGTCCGTGTATGGCACCTTCACCGGGCATTTTCGCGGGCGGGATACACGGCACGCTCGTCATACCTGTGAGTACAGAAATCAGTCAGTTTGTCAGTTTCCGAAGTCCTCAGTAAAACCGTCCATAGTCCTCAGCACTGCGCCGAGCCGCCCGTAAGAGGAACCTCCTGCGGGCAGTTGAAGGGATGCGCCTAGAGAATAACGCTGGTTTGGGTTCCTACGTATTCAAATCCTGCGCGAAGTGCCGTACGAATCGAAGCGGGATTGTCCATGCGGGCGCGCCACTGCGGAATGAGAGCGCAGTTCATTGCTTGTGTCATTGCGATTGCAACCGCATTAGAACCCAGCCGACTTTGCCGCTTATCGGGCGCTGTGAGGACTCCAAGGTGAGCCAGTTTGCCTTCCCAAATGTCGTAACCGGCACCTGCCAGTGGCTGTGGCCCATTGTCGCACTCGCTGAGTAGGACAAAGGTACTCTCCATCTCGCTCAAGCCTACTTCCGCCGAATCGTCGGGAAGGCAGATGTTCTCCAGTGCGATAGCGTGCTCTTGCTCGCGGCTCGCTGTCATTCGGAGATTTGGGGTCGGTGGCGCTGTGTCGCAGTAATACAGTTCCGCTTCGCCGAGAGCCTGGCCGCCATAGGGAGCGCTGATTTCCATCAGTTTCGCATGACTGGCAAGTTCGGCGTCGGTCAAGTTTTGGGCTGCTTCTATCGCCCAGGAAGGGCCAACCAAAACCCCAGTCCCGAACAAAGAAACAAACATTAGCAGGGCACTATCGTCCTTTTCGCGATACACCCGATTGCCTTCGATTCCCAGAGCCTCCGGAGGGACACCAAGGATCTGTGCCCAAGCAAATTGAATACTTGTGATGGTGCTGGGTTTTAGCTTCATCCAGAAAGACTAGCGGATTCGAGAAGCGAGGATTACTTGACGAATTTCGAGGAAAGAACGTGAATAATGATTCAGGCCAAGTATCAATGGACCCCAATTTAGCTTCCTAGCAGCCGGCTTGATTTTGGGTTGCTTTCTCCCATAAGCCCCATACCCAATCAGGAATTTTCACATTCCCGTAAGCCGGTCGTTCACCGGTACAAGTTCAGTCGACTTGGGACACTGTCAAATCTGTCGGATTCCGAAGTCGTCAGCACTGCGTCGAGCAGACCGAAAGGTGAATGGCTACCGGGGTAAGGTGGGCCGAACGAGTCACCTTCGGTGGCAGGTCGTCGAACAGAGCTCAGATGCTGGGCGGAGAGCCGGGCCGCAGGTGGTACCCATCTTTGACGTGTGAGTAGTCTCGTGCTGTTGTTACCAAGCCGGAATCGTCGAATGTAAGGACTGTGCACCCCGAGACCGTTATTGGCTTGTCCCGGATAAACATGACGACCCAGTACTCGACGGAGGCTGAACTTCCATCCACAAGCGGTTCACCGAACCATGTCTCTGCCGGTTTGGTTTCTTCTGCGAAGCATTCCTCCAGATAAGCGCGAAGGGCACTAGGCCCGTGCAATGGCCTAAACATCGATGCCCAGTGGTCGCCATCTTCAGCCTGCAGCTCGACAATTGCGTCTGCATCCTTGAGTGGCCACGCCTTGGCCCAAGTCCTCGCCCAGCGTTGTGAAGCTTCGATAGTTTGCATGTTAGTTTCCTCGTGACTTAGATGAGCGGAGGCTGGTGGATTTTCGAGAGGAGGAGCAGCCAAGTTCCCAAAAGACAGGCAGTTGTTTGCAATGATACTTTCGGCCGAGCGGATTTACAGCGTACGTTCTTCTAGCATTGCCATGTGCAGATTAATCCACGTTGCCCCGTAAGCCGGTGCCGGTGGGCAACGAGGTCTGAAACGAAGCAGAAAGTCGGCTGTGGATTGAGGATTAGTATAGCCGCCGGTGGTTACATTCCAGTCAGGAATGGCACCTGCGTAGATTTTGAGCTACGGCTTCGCGGTCAGCAAGACCTAGATGAATACCAAGAAGCCATCCTCACGCTGGTTCCGCGGAGTAGGTTACGCAACTAGGAATTGCGGAGAAGCCCAGCCCGGTAGATGTGCCGTAATACGTACTCTCAACAGGTAGTTTCCCATATTCCGAAGTAGTCGCCAGCATGGAGCCCGTCAAGCACGTTCATAGTTACCAAACTAAGATGGAGCGATGCTACTCCTCGTTGATTTGGATAATACGCTGGTCGACCGCGCTTCCGCTTTCGATTCTTGGGCTACCGCTTTCGTAGAGTCAATCGGGAAATCCAAGTCGGATGTAGAGTGGCTCATTCAAGCCGACCGGGACGGCTACGAACCTCGGGATTCACTGGCGCACGCGATCCATGAACGGTTTGAATTAGAAATGGCCGTTGAGGGCATTTTGGACCGGCTACTCTACGAACACGTGGACTGGTTGACGATGGAAACTGCAACTGCGCAAGCACTCAGAAATGCCAGCGATCACGGCTGGAAGATAGCCATCGTTACCAACGGAACAACGTCTCAACAGTGGCTCAAGATCCAGAAAGTTGGGCTTGATTCTTACGTGGATGATGTCGTCATATCCGAAGCTGAACAAGTCAAGAAGCCGAACCCCGAAATTTTCCGGATTGCGGCTCGGCGACTAGGCTCCGACCTATTAGGCGGTTGGATGGTCGGCGACCATGCAACCGCGGATATTGCAGGCGGCCAAGCAGCAGGTCTACATACCGGCTGGGTCTCACGTGGTAAAGAATGGTCAAGAGAAACGATTTTTCCGACCCTGACCGCGGACACCGCTGCCGAAGTCAACGATGCTATCGTTCGCATTAGGAACTACTAGCGTGTTGGTGCTGACTAAACAGGCCGGACATTTCCCTCTTCTTGGGGAGCCAAAAACAGTCGTTACTGGTCGGACTCATTCACGTCGGGAACTCTCCACAATCTCATGGTCGTTGAGAATACGGGTTAAGGTCGATCGCCCAAGCCTGCTCATCGTGGGGTTCGATTTTCTGTAATACCACACTAGACCCATGGCTTGCTCGAACGCCCACGCCGCACCACGCCTCCACTCCAGATCATCACATATTAAACTTTGGCGAAGAAGACTGCGTCTTTCTGCGTCGAGCAAATGCCACGCACATACCAAATCAAGCGCAGGATCAGCGGGAGAGAATCCCCCACCATCCAAAACGCCCACTAAACGGTCGTTTTCAACTACGAGATTTCCGGGAATCAAATCGCCATGCGTCATGGCTTCCTTTCCCGCACGGGGCAATCTTCTGAAACTGGCCCAAAGTTGTCGAAGCTCGTCAACAGGAATCAGCCCCTGGCTTTCTTGGAAGCAGACCTCTATCCATTCGTCCGAGTCTGCCAGGGTCCCGCCGCGCCCGGAACCTGAGAACTGTCGTCCTGTAACGTCAGCAGTACGAAGTGACGTAATCAGCTCGGCAAGGTCACAGGCAAATACGTCCGAATGGGCCACCCCGTTAGGTGTAGTTACTTGGCCCGGGATCCACGTTTGAATAGACCACGGCATCGGGTAATCATCTGTGGGTTCCCCTAAAGCGATTGGCTCCGGTGTAGGCACGGTAGAAAACACAGCTAGCTCTCGTAAAGCTGCTGATTCTCTTGCGATATGAGCTTCTGCAAGGTCTAGGTTTTCAGCTAGAAGCGGGAATCGAGCGGTGAATTCAGTCCCGATGCGAAAGATCGCATTGACTGTGCCATCGGACCTAATTTGCTGGATTGGTTCACGTCTATACTCCGGAAACTGGTCAGCAATCATCCGTGCAGCAAGTCGCTCGTCAATCCGCAGCTGATTTTCATGCATGGCCATATCAATCACCCTAGTTCAGAAAATGAGGTGTCGGCCCTGGAATTGTCACCTTTGACTCGGCCCGACCGCCCACCACAGGTGTCGCAACCAACCTATAGACGGAATTAGACAGTCACATCGTGGCCTTCGGATCGCCAATGGCTCGATCATCACATCTAGATCTGACACGTTGGATTCATGTCGCGATAAACAACGCGCGGTAAACGCCCGCGGCACTGGCACCAAAATCGTGCCAATCTGCGCGTCTCCTTTATCTTCCTCGCATAGTTGCAGAGCCGTAGTGGTGTGGTTTGCATCCATCACACGCCACTTTTCGGAATCTGACTAGGCCATTCGCCATCAGAACGATAAAGCTATCGCTTCTTTCGGAGTTCCCGAAAGAAGCGTTTCCCTTCGCGGCCATCTAGCTCCTCTGGACGTGCCGGACCTAGTATGCGGAAACCCGACTTGGTAAGGACCCGCTGCGATGCTGGGTTGTCGTCGGCCGCTACTGCGCTAAGCGAATGGAGTTCATATTCTTCAGCCGCCACTGCACATAACCTAATAATGGTTGAAGTCGCCACACCACACCCTGTCGCTTTCTGCGCCATCCTATAACCCAACGAAGCCGTTCGGTTCTGAATGTCATAAAGGTTAAAACGGCCGAGCACATATCCGTCATCGTCGAAGAGAACGAAGAAGGCGCAATCACCATTCTTCTGCTCCTCCAATAAAGCTCGGTGACGATCTTGAAACTCGTTGAAATAATCATCACCACGGTCCGGGACCCACGCCGAGAAAAATGCGCGATTCTCCATTTCAAATGTCAGAATCGCTGGTGCGTGGCTATCATTCAATATTTGCAAACTTGGCATTCCGTAAGTGTAATTGTATTTCGCTCAGGAGAAAGGCCATGACCCGCATGCTGCTCTTGACCCTTATCGCCCGTGATTTATATGGGTTCATGGAACGTCAACACGTGGAAACGCGCCATCGTAAGCTACCATCTAGGACGTTGTCACCTTCATTTGAGCGACCTCCCTCTTCAGCTGCCACAAACGTATCAAGCCAACAATGACGTTGAACGCAAGAAATGGCAAAGTCCAGACCCACTGAGTCCAAACGAATTGCCCCTCCGACGTCGTCGAAACGATTACCTCGTCGGCTAAAAGTCGGTCGATCCATGGCAGCAGGAGTAGCTCACCGTAGATAGGCGTAAGAAACCATGCGATCCCTGCCGCGGCAAACCACCAAAGCTTGCGGACGCGGTTTCCGGCCTTGAACAGGAGCGCTCCAAAGCTCAACACGAGCATCAGCGGGACCATAGGGAGACCTGAAATACCAAGCATCAAGCCGGGTAGGAGCAGGTGCGGGACCAGGTATGCGAGAACAAAAATTCCGATCAGAACCAATATTGCCTTGGAGTTGTCGATCGCTAGGGTTCGCCATGTGACCGATGTTTCAGCCGTGCCCGGGAAGCGGATCATGATCATGATGCTACGCCTTGCTCAGTGTCCCGCGTAGGGACCATTCTGGGGGTATGTGCCAAAAGGGGAACGAACCGAACCTTCCAAGGTTAGGTTCACATCCCCTGTGACACATAACCCCTTGTCGGTGCACTCTGAGTGATTAAAAGGGAAAACCCCGATCCTCAGATGAGGATCGGGGCCTTAGTAAGCTCCTCCAACTGGACTTGAACCAGTAACCCTTCGATTAACAGTCGAATGCTCTGCCAATTGAGCTATGGAGGATCACAACGAGATAATACTTTACACGAACCCTAGTGGATTCCAAAATCCAAAGCTTAGGTCCCTCGGAGCACCCTGCGACGCGTCTCGAGTTCCATCAATTCGCGGTTGATCTGCACGTATTCTTCGCTCGTCGGGTCCATTTCGGCACGTTGCAAGCGCCCGATAAGCTCGGCCTTGCGGTGTGTGATCTGCAACTCAATGAGCCCGTTGATGATATCCGCACAGTAGCGGGCGAGGGTGTCCTCATCGGGGGCAGGAATTACGGAGACCGCTAGCTCTGAAACGAAGGGGCGGAGTTGCTCCGGGACCTCGTCACGAATTACTTCCACCCATGAGGCGGCCGAGGCCCCGGCCGCGCTGGCAGAGACGATTCCGTCGTGGATCGCCGAATGCGCAGGCGCCATGAAGCGCGCTTCATAGAATGCTTGCCACTGCTCATTCCCCAAACGTTGCGGTTGCTGAATCACCACTTCTAGAGCTTGGCGTTCAAGACGCATGACGGGATCTCGGAAGTCGGGCCGTTCGAAAACGGGCCCAGCCGGGGCAGCTACCTCCGGGCTCTCCGGCGCCGGGTGCTGGTGCTGGGGCGCGGCCTTGGGTAGTTTGGCACGTTTGATGGCCGCGCCCACCGCACGGTTCACGTCCTCGTTGGCCATACCCAACCAGCCAGCCAACTCACGGCTATAGGCAGGGCGGATTGCCGAGTCACGTATTTCAGCCACGATCGGCGCGGTCTGCCGCAGTGCCTGAACTCGACCCTCGACGGTGTTGAGATTGAACTTCTTCAGCTCGGCGCGAATGGCGAATTCGAAGAGCGGTCGTTTGCGTTCGATGAGCTCTCGTACCGCTTCATCACCGCGATGCTGGCGCAAATCACATGGGTCCGCACCGGTCGGTTCGACACACACATAGGTCTGAGCGATAAAGCGCTGGTCTTCGGAGAACGCACGTAGCGCCGCCTTCTGACCGGCAGCATCGCCGTCGAAGGTAAAGATCACCTCGCCACCGGTCCCGTCATCCTGGAGCAAACGACGAGCAATCTTGATGTGGTCGGTACCAAAGGCCGTGCCACAGGTAGCGACCGCCGTGGTAATGCCGGCTAGGTGGCACGCCATCACATCGGTGTAGCCTTCGACCACCACGATCTGCCGGCTCTTAGAGATCTGCTTTTTGGCTAGATCGATGCCATAGAGCACCTGCGACTTCTTATACAGGGAGGTTTCAGGGGTATTGAGGTACTTGGGCCCCTGATCATCCTCGTAAAGTTTGCGCGCACCAAAACCGATCGTGGCTCCGGAGAGATCCTTAATTGGCCACACGAGCCGACCACGGAAACGGTCATAGATTCCGCGATTTCCTTCGGAGAACATCCCGGTAAGTTTTAACTCATCGTCGATGAAGCCCTTGGAACGTAGGTGCTTGTGTAGTGAGTCCCAACCCTTCGGCGCGTAGCCCACGGAAAACTGTGTGGCTGCCGCCGCGTCAAAGCCACGGCCGCTAAGGAACTCCCGTGCCGTGGCGGCTTCCTCGCTGTTGAGGCTGAAGCGGAAGAATTCTTCGGCAACCTTGTGCGCGTCCAGTAGACGCTGACGCTTGCCGTATTCCTCCTTATTCGGCCCGCTACCACCATCTTCATAGCGCAATTCGTAGCCGATGCGGGAGGCCAGCATCTCCACGGTCTCGCTAAAGGTCGAGTGATCCATCTTTTGCACGAAGGCGATGACATCACCGGACTCGCCACAGCCAAAACAGTGGAACGTCCCAAGTTGCGGGCGTATATGAAAGGACGGGCTGCGCTCATCGTGGAAGGGACAGAGGCCCTTAAAGGACCCAATGCCCGCAGATTTGAGCGTGACATAGGATTCGACGACTTCACGAAGATCGGTGCGGTTACGCACCTCGTCGATATCTTCTCGTTTAATCAGCCCGGCCATACTCCCCATTCTAAAAACTTACGCTCCGCACCAACGGGTGCGGATACGAGATGTGCACCGCATCCTGATCGAGTGCGGACCACCTAAAAGAGCTTCTCGGTGAAGCTCTCTCCCTTGACCAGGGTCGCATGCCATTCTTTGGCCGACGCATCGGTGAGTGAAGCGACTTGATCGATCACCACGCGAAGCCGCGCGGCGTCATCGGCAGCGTCACGCCAGTCGGCGGCGAAGATCGGCTCGAGGTACTTATCGTGCGTTCCAACCAAGAGCTCAACCAGTTCGGCTAGTAACACCCGTTGCCCCTGGTACAGCGGCTGGCGCTCCTCGTTGGTCATCACATAGGTCGCGGCGATGCCCTTCATGACCGCGATTTCCTGCATCGTTTCCTCGGGGATGATTAGTTCCGCGTTATAGCGCGTCAGCTCACCCTGACCGTACTGGGCGCGGGTTGCATCCAGAGCGGCCTGGCAGAATCGGCCAATGAATTGGCTAGTCATATCCTTCAACGCGGCCATGGAACGACGCGACCCATCGGCATGAGGCACCCACTCGGCGAAGTCTTCAAGCCGCCGCATGGCGCGGTCGATATCATCCTCGCTGGTCTCGCGCAGGTACCAATCGCGAGTCACGCTAATGGCCCTGCTTCGCTGGGCCTCGTCTCGTAGCCAGCGTAGCTGAAGCCGGCCACCGACGATGGCGTCTTCGACGTCGTGAACCGAGTAGGAAATATCGTCGGCGAGGTCCATCACCTGCCCCTCCATGCACACGCGGCCGTCCGTTGCTTCCGGCACCGAACGCAACCAGGCAAAGACCGGATGATCGTCGGTGTAGACGCCGAACTTTTTGCTCTGTTTGCCGTTGATCACCGGCGCATCTTCGCGCAGCCAGGGGTACTTGCAGGCGGCATCCAACGAAGCACGAGAAAGATTGAGTCCTGCCGACCGCCCGTTATGGCGGAACGTTTTGGTCTCGAGGCGGGTCAGCAAGCGTAGGGTCTGAGCATTGCCCTCAAAACCACCGATGTCACGGGCCAGCTCGTTCAACGCCTTTTCCCCGTTATGGCCGAAGGGAGGATGGCCCAGATCGTGCGAAAGACAAGCCGTGTCCACCACGTCCGGATCGCAGCCCAGGGCGGCACCTAGTTCGCGACCCACCTGTGCCACCTCGAGAGAATGGGTTAGCCGGGTGCGGACAAAGTCATCCGAGTACGGGGCCACCACCTGGGTCTTGGCACCAAGGCGTCGTAGCGCCGAGGAGTGCAGGACGCGGGCGCGGTCGCGTTCGAAGGCGGTGCGGTAGGACTTCTTGGCCGGTTCCGGAACCCAACGTTCCTGATCGGCCTCGGTATAACCGTTAAGCTCGGGCATGTTTCAAGTCTAGTCAGCCCGCTAGCTGTCGGTGACCGTTATCCACCGGAGATGTCCAGTTCGGCGGCTTTGATCATGGCTTTGTGTTCCTCGGCCATCTCTCGGGAGTTCAGCCAGCCATCGGGGAGGTGGGTCTTCTTCGGAGTTCCGGCTCGACCACGAGTGCCTTCGGCAGCCGCACCAGGATACGGCAGATCGAGATCCAGTTCGTTGAGCAGTTCGCGTAGCCGTTCGAGGGAAGGAACCTGTGCCAGCTGGGCACGAATTTCGCCGCCCACCGGGTACCCCTTGAAGTACCAGGCAATGTGCTTGCGAATATCACGCATACCCTTGCCCTCATCTTCAAAGAATTCGGTCAACAGTTCACCGTGACGGTAAACGGTTTCGGCGACCTTGCGCACGCCAGGGCGGAATCGTTCCTCGCGTCCTTCGAAGGCTGCCTGCAGGTCCCCGAAAAGCCACGGGCGGCCCTGGCAACCACGGCCAACCACGACCCCGTCGATTCCGGTTTGCTTGACCATTTCAAGGGCATCTTCGGCGCTGAAAATATCTCCGTTGCCAAGCACGGGGATATCCGGCAGAGCCTCACGCAAGGTGGCAATGGAAGACCAGTCTGCCTTGCCCGAGTAATACTGGCGGGCGGTACGCCCGTGAAGGGTTACCGCTGCCGCACCGTGATCGCGCGCAATCTTGGCCGATTCCAGGTACGTCAGGTGATCCTCGTCGATGCCCTTGCGCATCTTAATGGTCAGTGGCACATCGCCCTTGGCCGCTTCCTCCGTGGCCGCAGCAATGATGGAGGTGAACAGGTCGGTCTTCCACGGCAGGGCCGAACCGCCGCCCTTACGGGTCACCTTCGGTACGGGGCAGCCGAAATTGAGGTCAATATGATCGGCTCGGTCTTCCTCGACGACCATGCGCACGGCGGCGCGAACGGTATTCGGGTCGACACCGTAAATCTGAATTGAGCGCAGATCCTCGTCGTCATCGTGGGAGATGATGCGCATGGACTCGGTATTGCGTTCCACAAGGGCCCGGGCGGTGACCATCTCGGTCACGTACACTCCCCCACCGTATTCACGGCACAACCGTCGGAAGGCACGGTTGGTAATACCTGCCATGGGGGCAAGGACCACCGGAGTTTCGATGGTGTGCTTGCCCAGCTTCAGCGGCGGCAACTGCACGGTGCCGGGGCGCTGCGACGACTGGGAATCAACGGGGGAAAGAATGCTCACCGATTCATTATCTCAAATGGGAGCAAATCGGCCATGAGCTACGCCTCATCTTGTGGCCAAATTGTGCTGTTAACTGCGGCCGTACGGGCGGAGAATTGGAGCATGAGCGAGCATTCCGTTCCGGGGCGCCGCACGCTGTGGGCACTGACGGCGGTCGTGGTGTTAATCGTGCTGGCGGCACTCATCGTGCAGGCCGCACGACCACTGACTGTGCAATATCCCGCGCAAACTCCCGAGGGTACGGTGCAACGCTATGTCACCGCCCTGCTTCACGGCGAGCGCGATGTTGCCGCTGAATATCTGGCCGATCGTAGTGATGACTGTGAACGGTACCTGTACGAAGTTCCTCATGACTTGCAGATTCAGCTGAAGTCCTCCACGGTCGAGGGCGAGCGTGCCACGCTGGTGGTGCGCATCAGTTATGCCGGCGAACGGGCGCCGCTCTTCGGCTCCGACACCGGCTATGAGGACCGCTTCGAATTGGTCAATCGCGGGTCTTGGCTCATATCCACGGCACCTTGGCCGGTGGGAACGTGCCAACCCGGCGAGCCGGAGTTTGACTAATGGACGGGCAGACGACCGCAACTTCTAGCGGTTTAGGCGTGGTGCGTCGGCTCGTAGCCCATGGCCTTTTACTAACTCTCCTCTTGCTTGCGGCCAGCGGCCTGAGCAAGCTGGCAACCTCCGCGCTGACACTGCTTAATGGTCGTCCGGACGTGGAGCCTTTGCCGGTGGGTCTAGCACAAGCAATTATCGCGACTCCCTTGGCTTGGTTGCTCTGGCGCTGGCTTCGCCGTTCACTGCCCGGGGCGCGGGGTGCCGATGGAGTCATTTGGGCATTACAGTCCGCGGCCATTTATCTCATTGCACTCATTACCAGTTCGGTGACCCTGTTTGGATTGGTCTCCGACGTCCTCGGCGGTGACGACGCACAGTGGCCGCGCGGGCTCGGGGTCACCCTTGGCTATGGTGCGCTGTGGTTTTGGCAGTATCGCGTGTTAATGCGCCCGGGCTTTCAGCCGGATCGCCCAGAAGCCTTGTCCTGGGTGCTGGGCAATACCTATGCGATGGTGCTAACCGCTGGGGCTAGCCTGTCGTTGCTGCGGCATAGCCTTGAAATCCTCTCCGGAGGACTCGAGGAGCCCTTATTGGTGGGCTCTTACTCCTCTGCTATGCGTAGTGCCGCGGTGTTCGCCCTAGGCGGGGCGCTGATCTGGTGGTGGCACTGGCGCACCCTACGCGCCAAGGAGAATCGGCGCGGCTTCGCGACGGTCCTACTGCTTTTGGCGGGACTGGTTTTTCCGGCTTTGACGGCGTTGCTTTCGCTCGCAACGGTGATCTCGCTTGTGTTGCCGCTGCCACCGGACGGTGCGACATGGTGGCTCCGAGTCGTCGACGGCGCACCGCTGGCGATTGCCGGTACCGTGATCGGCCTGTTCTTCTGGGTCTTTCACTGGAATGCCGCGGCGCTACGCCCACCGAAGGTCCGCACCATTGGAGAACAGGCTCTCAGCGGGATCAGCCTCACGATGACCGCTACGGGCGTAGGGATCCTCATCAATGCTCTGCTAGCCGGTTGGGCACCACCGCTGATCGGTGAAGGTCCGGCGGGACTCGTGCGTTCGGGGCTCGCCTTGGTCGTGGTGGGCGCGGCCGTGTGGGTGCGCTCTTTCCGGCCGTTGCAACAGCCAGTTGTGGCCGAACGGCGTATCTACCTTGTCTTGGTCTTTGGGCTCAGCGCGGTTGTCGCGCTCAGTGCCTTGCTCGTCGTCGGCTATCGAGTGTTTGACCATATATTGGCTCCAGACGCTGCCGAACAGTCTCTACTGGGTCTGGTTCGCGCGCCACTGGGTTGGTTGCTAGCCACGGTGCTGGTCGCTGCCTATCACTTTGTGTTGTGGCGTCATGATCGAGCGTTGGCTCCTGCTTCGGGCAACTTAGTTCCACGTCGTGTGCTTCTGATCGCCCCGGCGAGCGCCGAGCCCTTGTGGCGTGATCTTCAGGCGTTGCCCAATGTACGGGTACGTTGGCTCCAAAGCGAGGGCTCGCGATCAGAACTCGCCTTTTCAGAAGACAGAATTCACGAGGTACGTCAATCGGTGCAGCTCGCTGAGACGGACCTAGTGTTGCTCACCGACTCGGAGCACGAGTGGCGCCTGGTGGAGTTACGCTCTGCGCCTTGGTAGGCAGAGCTGGAGCTCATCAAAGATATGTGCCTCCAACAAGCTCGTTCAATCAGCTTCGTTCACTCCCACTGTTATTGGCCAATAGCCACAAACCTGAGCGTTCGCGCAACGCCGGCTCCTACTCTTTCGTAGGAGGGAACGGATCTCGTAGGGTGGAATAATGAAGTGGATCATCCTCGCACTGGTCGTTCTTGCCCTGCTCGTTATCGTGATCAGGCTCGCGAGACCGCGGGTCGAGAGTGATCCCTATGATTCCCCGGCGGCACGTCCCGGGACAATTCACGAGATTGATCAACTCGTAGCCAATGGCCAAAAGGTCGCGGCCGTGAAGAAGTTGCGGGCAACCGATCCAACACTGAGCCTGCGTGAGGCTAAGGCGCGCATCGACCGTTGGCAACCGGAAACCAAGCCGTACTCCGTCGCACCCGGAGCACAACAACAACCGGACAGCAATCCGTTGCCTCCCCATGTAATTGTTGAAATCGATCAGCTGGTGGCGGCCGATAATAAGGTCCGGGCCATCAAGGTCCTTCGCGAACACACTGGCCTCGGCCTACGCGAGGCCAAAGCCCGCATTGACCGCTGGGTTCCGGGACGTAACTAGCTAATGCTCCCCGTGTGGCACAACAGGACTTGGAGCAATGCTTCTCGTTCCATCGCGGTGCGCTGTCCTACTGCGTTCATGAATATCGATCAGCAAATCCTCGACGCACCGTCCGGCTCCCATCCTGCAGGTCTATCTGCTGTTTAGCGGAACGTTCGGCATCCTCAATCCAGACAGCCGACTTTTCGTCCGGTCAGCCCGAGAGTCCGGGGTGCAGGTGGATTATTTTGAAGGCGCTGGCCAGCTTCATGTGTATCCGCTCCTGCCGGTGCCAGAAGCCCGCGCGGCGCGAGCCCTGATCGTCTCGGCGGTGCGGGAAGCCTGCGGCGCCTAGTAGCTACGTGCAGGCCCGTTCTATGCCGCCGATTGAGCGCATGGATTCCCACGCCACCGAATCACATAGACTCGAAACCATGGAGTGGACATTTTTTGCTCTGGCAGCAGCCGTACTTTTGTATCTAGTGCTCGATCGGACGACAACAAAGCGTGGCAGAGCGGAACCAGTTGAGCTCTCCGCCCATGAGCAGGAAAGAATCAGTCGGCTCCTGACCGAGGGCCACCAGATTGCGGCCATCAAGGCACTACGTGCGGCGGTGCCGCAGCTCGGCCTGCGGGCGGCCAAAGAGTTGATTGACCACTGGCCACCCGCAGGAGAACGCCTCATCATCGATCCGAACCAGCGCGCCACCAGCGCTCTGAGCCCGGCGGCTAGGTCCGAAATAGAGCTCTTACTAGCCAACGGGCAAAGGGTGAAGGCCATCAAGCGCCTTCGACGCCACACCGACCTCAACTTGCTCGAGGCGAAGGAACGAATCGATCGTTGGACTTCCCAGGCGGACTAGTGGGCCCGATAGGTAATCAGTCCATCGGATACGGTCAACAGCACCTGCCCCTCGGCAAGTTCTTCGGGGGCGACACGTAGCGGGTCTACGTCTAACACCGTAAAGGATGCTGCGGCGCCGACGGCGAGCGTTCCTCCGCTGCGACCGATGGCCCGTTGCGGGCCGGTGGTGAATCCAGCCAACGCTTCGGCGGCAGTAATCGCTTGCTCGGGCAGAATGGGTGCGGCGTTCGAGTCATGAACCGGCCGACGTAGCTGCGCATCGGCCATAATCGGCAACACCGGATAGGGGGCGACCGGGAAATCGGACCCGAGAGCCAAAATTGCCCCAGCGTCCAGCACATCACGCGTACACCACGCACGAGCCGCCCGGTCCCGGCCCAGACGCGTGGACCAGTCATCGCTGCCGTCGGCCTTGGTGTAATGCGTGCAATGCGTTGGTTGCATGCTGGCGGCGATGCCGGCTGCCGCCAGTTGGTCGATGACCGGACGAGGCACCGATTCGATATGTTCGATGCGGTGCTGCACGCCATTGCTCGGCAGGGCAGCCAACGTTTGAACTACCTCGCGAATCCCGCGTTCACCGATGGCATGGGTGGCGGTGGGCACCGAGGCGGCGTGCAACTGGGCGACGCGCCGTGCGTAGGCACCGATTTCGCCCCACGCCGAGGCGGTCGACTCCCCCTTGGTATCCGGGGTCTCAAGCCACGCGGTTCCGCCCTCCACGGTTCCGTCGATGAAGAACTTCACCCCTTCCACGCGCCATCGGGCCCCGCCATCACCCTGGATCGTGATTAGCTCGGCGCACTGTTCATCGCTGAGCGCCGGGGTGCACCAGGGCGAAATGCGCAACTTCACCGGTAGCGGCCCCTGCGCCTCGGCGGCGGTGAGCAGCTCGTGGGTCCGCGGATGGTTCATGTCCATCACATGCACCTCAGCAATGCCCTGCGCCGCCATCGCCGCAAGCAATTCGTGCAAGGCAGCGACCTCCTCGTCCAGGCCTTGCTCGGGCAGGTGAGCCTGCGCCTGACTCATGGCTTCGAACTCAATCAGGTGCCCGGTCGGACGCCCCTGTGCATCGACCACAACACTCGAACCGCTGGGCCAAGTTCTGGCGGAGTCGATGCCTGCCACCGCCAGGGCAGCCGGCGAGACGATTGCCGAATGCGCGTCGAACAGCGTGACATATGCCTTCCGTTCCTCGCCCAAAGCGTCTACCAGCACCTGATTACTGATTCCTCCGGTCACGAAGAGGTTCGGATCCAGCCCCCACCCCAGAACCCAGTCATCCGGTCCCTGCTGCTCTGCCTCCGCACGCAACGCCACGACGACCTCATCCAGCGAACAGCACCCGGACAAGTCGGCTCCGCGAGCCATGCTCAAGCTCATGATCGGGTGGGCGTGCGCGTCGGTAAAGGCAGGAACCAGCGTGCCGGGCAATTCAATGAGCTGCGTGTGTTCGCCGGCCAAGGGCACGACATCGGAGGCATTTCCGAGCGCGCTGATAATGCCGTCGGTTACGGCAATGGCGTTCAGCTCTTGCGTCTTCTGCTCCGTCAGTGGGTGTATGCGACGGGAGACAACGATCAGATCCGGTGCGGCCTGGGGTGTGGCGGTCATAGATTCACGATTCCGTTCGGTGAGGTAGGCGATGGGTAGGGTCAGGTCAGTTGTGTTGCGGGCCGGTGGCCGTGGAGACCGGTTCTCCGCTGGCCTCGGTCTCGACCTCGGTAAAGTCCATGGTCGGGACCGGGCGGCGGAAGAATCCGGTTTTGGCGGCGAGAATGCCCACGCCCAATAGCGCCCAGATGCCACCAACGACCCAAGTGACCGGATCCAGCGAGGTCCACAACCAGATGCTCAGGGCGAAGCCGATGCCGGGCAACAGGCCGTAGCGAATCAGCGAGAGCACACCTCGTGCGGGCTCTCCGTCGCGCGGGAACAGGTAACTGCGGATGACCGAAAGGTTCACCATGCTGAAGGCGGCCAGGGCTCCAAAGCTGATCATGAAGGCGACCTGGTCCAGCGAGAGAAACAGGCAAGACAGTGCAATGAGCGAGACGATCGTGGTGGAGAAGACCGGGGTCTTGTAGCGTGCCGAGAGGGCGCCGAATCGGCGCGGAAGAATCCCGTCACGGCCCATGGAGTAAAGGATGCGAGAGACGGAGACCTGACCGGCCAGTCCCGAACCGAGGCAACCGGCGATGGTGGCGATCACCATGGCGATGCCAAAGACCGGGCCGCCGACGAAGTTGGCCAGCACCACACCGGCGGAGTCCAGCAGGTCCTGTGGCACGGTCGCCCAGTTCTCCGGACGGTAGGCCAGGGCACCAATCCACGAGACCACGATGAAGATACCGCCGCCGATCAGCGTGGTGAGAATAATTGCCCGGGGAATATCGCGGTTTGGACGGCGCGCCTCCTCGGAGAGCGTGGAGACCGCATCGAAACCAAGGAAGGACAGCGCAAGGATGCCCGCGCCGGTGAGAATCGGGCTAAAGCCCGCGGCGCCGGGGAGGAAGGGCTCGAGCAGTCCCGGTGCGTTGGGATCGTTGACGGCCAGTTTCAGCGCGAGTATTCCGAAGGCCACGACGACGGCGGTGGAGATGGCCACCGTCGCAATATTGAACCGGCTGGCCAGTTTAATGCCCAAGACGTTGAACAGGTAGACGAGCAACACCGCCCCGAAGGCGGGGATCTGCATGGGGATACTGGGAAATTGGCTGCTGACGTAGAGTCCCAGGATCAGGAAGTTCAACATCGGAATGAACAGGTAGTCCAGTAGCAGCACCCAACCGGTAATGAATCCGGCCGCTCCCCCGTAGGACTGCTGCACATAGGTGTAGGCGGAACCGGCGACAGGGAATTTGCGCACCATCGCCGCGTAGCTCAAAGCGGTGAACAGCATGGTGATCAGGGCAACCACGTAGGCCAGTGGCAAGCGCCCCTCGGTGATCTGGTTGACGATGCCATAGGTGGTAAAGACCGTGCCAACGGCCATATACGAGAGCCCGAAGAGGGTCAGCCCGATCAGCCCTAGGGCCCGGCGTAGCTGTGGGGTCGTTTGCTGTTCCATGAACTCTCCTTTGAGACGGTCAGCGCGGTGATGATTGGGGCGCGAGCGGCGCCAATGAGGTTAACACTAAATCGATTAAGTGAGCTGCGCAATAGCCGTCCCGCAGGCTGAACATCTGTTACGTTCAATGCATGGCCCCGAAGTTTCGCCCCGTCACCCTCAAGCAGGTCGCCGAAACCGCCCAGGTTTCGCGCGCCGCCGCTTCCTTCGCACTTTCCGGGCGTCCCGGGGTTTCGGAAGATACCCGCAACCGAGTGCTCAAAATTGCCACCGAACTTGGCTATAGTCCAAACCAAACCGCACAGAATCTGCGCTCGTCACGCACCGGGATCGTCGCGGTCTACCTGCCCGAAAATGTGTCCGCCCTGGGGTATTACATGGAGGCGACCTTCGGCATCATCGACGCCGCGGAACTCTCCGGACGCACCGTCACCTTGGTGCCACACACGAACGGGGCACCCCACGCCACCCGGCTGAACGCCGACGGGCTGATCATCATCGACCCCACTCTCGAAGACCCCCATGTCGATAAGCTGCTTGATCTGGGCCTACCGGTGGTTACCGGTGAAGAGATGCCCGATCCAAACCATCGGGTGTCCGGTGCCGTCATTGCCGATCACGCCAGCTCCACCCGCGCCATCCTGGACCGCTTCGCCGCGGCCGGATCCCGGGCACCGGCCATTATCACCACCAAGGAACGCATGTCGTGGTCGATGAGCATCGAGCAGTGCTACCGGGATTGGTGTGCCGAACGCGGGCTGGATGCCCGCATCGAGGTCTCCGCCATGGACCTGATCGTCGAGGACACCCGACGGGCCACGCGAAAGTTGCTCGATGACGGAACCACCGACGCCATCTTGGCCCTCACGGACGGTTCGGTGCTTACGGTCGCCGGATACGCCGCCGAATCTGGCCGACGCATCGGCAAGGACCTGTTCATCGCCGCCGCCGTGGACTCCCCGGTGCTCGGTTACATGAACCCCAGCGTAACCGCCGTTGATCTCAACCCCCGCGATTTCGGGCAGCGGTGCATGAACATGCTCGAACGCGTTCTGGACTCGGAGCAGGCCGAAGACCAAGGCCCGCTCACCGAACTCGTGCCCACGAGGGTCGTCTTCCGAGACTCGACCGGCGGCTAGAGCGTGGGTAGCCATTGCGCTACCGCGCACCCGGTCCTAGGCTGGGCGTGCACGGCCTAGGACAGCGAGATGACACCGGAGGCGTTCCATGGGCAGCTTGAGCTATACCGCGACCATTTCGCTCGATGGCTTTGCGGCCGGCCCGGATGGAGACTTCCAGTTCGGGGCTCCCGATGCAGAGGTTTTCGCTTTCCACGTTCAACGCATGGAGCATATTTCCACCGAAATCTTAGGGCGCAAAACCTACCAGCTCATGACCTACTGGGAACAAGCACCCGAAGGTGAACAGTGGAGGGCCGACGAGGCTGAATTCTCACGCCGGTGGCGCAATTTGCAGCGTATGGTGATCTCTTCCACGCTCACTGACCACGACCTGAGTCATCCGGGTACGGAGCTTCGTCCGCACCTACCGCTGGAGTCATTGCGAGAGATTGTCCAGCAGGCTCCGGGCGAGGTCGAAATCTTTGGGCCCACCACCGCGGCACCGGCGATCAAGGCCGGAATGGTCGACAACTATCGCTTCTTGATCGTCCCGAAAACCCTCGGGGGCGGCCTCGCCGCGCTACCTGCCCAAGTGTCGCTAGATCTGCGCCTGGCCGAACATCGAATCTTCGGCAACGGTACCGTTTATCTGCACTACGTGAACCGCTAACCACCGCCTCAGCCGGCCCGGGCACTTGTCCACGAACGATTCATGGCGTACATTCGTGCTCATGAAGACTTGCAGCTAGCCCCTCATTCCGCGCCCGAGGCGTCCGGTTGGCTCTGCATCTAGGTTTTCCTCTCCCCCTTTGCTTTTGATCTAGCGGGGACCCCTCCCTGTTCAGGCCCCAGACCGCGGTTGTCCGTGTAGCCCGGCGGAATGTCACCTTCATTCCGAAAGGCGGTGGCCCATGCCCGCTTCCCAGACCTCTACGTCTCCTTCCCTAACCGCCGCACAGCGTGCCGGCACACGCACCGATACCGGTGGTGGACAACAGCAACTCACCGTGGATTCGCTGAGCTTTAGCTACCCGGATCGGCGGGTACTGAGCAAAATTAGTTTCGCCGCCTCTGCTGGCCAACGCATTGGCCTCGTGGGTGAAAACGGCACCGGTAAATCCACACTGCTGGCGCTGCTCGCCGGCAAGCTCACGCCCGAAAGCGGATCGATACTGCGCCCGCAACACGTGGGACTACTCGAGCAGGAGTTGCCCTACCCGCCCGATACCCCACTGGTGCAGATCCTTGACGACGCGCAGCACCATGCGCTGACGTCGCTGGCGACCATGGAATCACTGGGCGATCAGCTGGCGGCACATCCGCACGATCCGCAGATCGCCGACGCCTTCGCGGCCGCGCTCGACGAGGCCGAACGTAGCCAAGCCTTCGCCGCCGAGGCCCGGCGTGCCGAAATGCTTCGCGGCCTCGGACTCGGCGGCATAGACGAACGTCGACGACTGGGCGAGCTCTCCGGTGGTCAAATCGTGCGGTTGTCGCTGGCCTGCCTGCTGTTGCGGGCGCCCTATCTGCTGTTGCTTGATGAGCCATCCAACCACCTCGACGACGCCTCCAGCGCCTATTTGGAACAGGTGCTTAGCCGCTGGCCGGGGATCGTGATTCTTGCCAGCCACGACCGCGCGCTACTGGATGCGGTCAGCACCGGGATTCTGGATCTCGACCCGTTGCCGGTGCCGGCCAGTGAACTCGCCGACGCTGCCGCAGCGGACGGCGAAAGCTCTGCCGCCGACGCGATTGCCGCGGATTCGGAGGAAACCAGCGACACCGGCGCCGGGTACGGCGCGCGGTTCTGGGGACTGGGCTATTCGCAGGCCCGTCAGGAACGTCGCGAGGAATTGCGGCGCTGGCGGGAGCGCTACGCCCGGGAACTCGAGCAACGCAACGCCCTGCACCATGAAGTCGCGGTGGGCTCGCGTGAGGTAAACCGTAAGCAAGAGTCCAAATCCGAGTCGAAGATTAGCCAGAAGTTCTATGCCGACAAGGACGCCCGGGTCACGGCCCGGCGGGCCCGCAATGCGCGGATGCGGCTCGAAGCGCTCGAGCGCGACCGGGTACGCCGCCCACCACAACCTCTGGAATTCGCCGGTTTCGGTGAACAATTCCACGATTCAGCCCCGGAGCTTAGGGTGAACTCGCTGCGCATACCCGGGCGCTTGGCTGAGGTGTCCTTCACCCTCGAGCCCGGTGCCAGGCTGTTGCTCAGCGGTCCGAATGGTGCAGGTAAATCCACGTTGCTCTCGGTGCTTGCCGGCGTGCTCGACGCTCCGGAAGACACGCTACAGATCGGCACCGACGAGAGCCGTCACCGGGTCGGCTATCTGCCCCAGGAGGTGAGCTTTGAGCACCCGAGGCAGTCTGCGGCCGAGTATTACCGCTCTGTGGTGGGGTTCGATCGCGCCGAGGCCACGCCCTTGGCACTAAGTGGTTTGTTGGCCGAACGCGACCTGCACCGTCCGGTGGGCGAGCTGAGCGTGGGTCAACGCCGCCGATTGGCGCTGGCAACCCTCGTGGCCGATCCCCCGGAGCTGTTGTTGCTCGATGAGCCCACCAACCATCTTTCGTTAGCGCTGGTGGAGGAGCTTGAAACGGCGTTGAACCAGTATGCCGGAACCTTGCTCATCGCCACGCATGACCGTTGGCTGCGCTCCCGTTGGAAGGGCCAGGTGCTGAACCTAGTGCCCGAGGCCTAGGGGTGTCCGGTACGTCAGTTGATGGTTCGGTGAACCCGCTTTAAGTCACCGGGTTCTTCCGTTAACCCGATGCCTTACTTGGACTCGGAGCGCTCACAGACGAGGCGCGGAAGCGGATCGAACTACTGCTACCGGCCAACCGTCGGTGTTAGTGTAGCCAGTACACCGAGTACATCGTCAAAAACCGGGTGAAATGGTGCGCGCAAGGCGCGCGCATGCGGGGCGGTTTGGTCCCGCGCCGCTTGCGTTGGAGTGCTTTGCCCGCTCTGCGCATCGCGGTCTGGGGACTACCGCATTCGCGAAGAGTGCACCATTCGAACCTCACACACGTGCTAGGAGTGAACCACATGACGTCGAACCAATGGTGGGCGCTTGCCATCACGGCAGCAATTCCGCTCGTTTCCTGGGCGCTATGGCAGCAGGTCCCATTCGCGCTCAGCGTCGTCTTCGTCGCTGGGGCGCTGTGCCTCGCAGCCCTCGCCTGGTTCCTGCCGAAGGCGCCGACGATGCCCACGTTGGCTTTGGCCGGGGCACTCTGTTTGACGGCGATTGTCATGGGCGTGATTGCAGTCAAGTCGACGGGTGAGACCATGAACGGCTGGGCATTCTTCAGCCTGGCCGTGGGCGCCGGCATCTGTCTCGAACGCCGCAGATCGAATGGTGGCCGCGGGGTTGTTGCACGGACCAGTGACATCTGAGCTGGTTCGCTCTCCGGAACGCCGGCTCGCTCTCTGTCCTCAGGAGCTCGTTCACCGCGCAGCTTGCCCGCGAAGTATTGCACGCTCCGAGGCCCGGCCCACTACACCGTGCGCCGGGCCTCGGCCGGTGCCGAGCGGCTCGGCAAGGCGGCGATAGCCGCGGCGAGCATGGTCAGCACGGTTCCGGCCACGGTAGCCAGTGACAGGACGGTACCGGCCGTTGGCACCAGCAGATCCAATAACAACGAACCAAGTAGCTGCCCACAGATCATGCTCAACCCGGTAACCAGCACCCCGAGTCGGCGCACCAGGAAGGCGGCTACCCCCACGAAAATACAACCCAGAAGGCCCCCTGAGTAGTACCACCAGATACTTGGAAAACTTTGCGGCATGCCATTGGCCGACCAGCGCAGGGCAAGGAGCAATCCCAAGATCAGGGTGCCGACCAGGAAGTTCATAAAGGTCGCGGCCAGGGCAGAGCCATAGGCGTTGGCCTGCACACCTACCGCGGCAGACTGGAACCCGAGAAGCACACCGACGGTGAGCGTGCAGACCACCGGCAACACAATCAGTCCCAGGTGATTCGCAAGCTCCAAGCGTGGGCTCACGGCCCAGAGCACCCCGCCAACGGTCAAGAGTGCGCCAATCAGTCGCGTGGCACTAATGCGGCGGGGCCCACCGGGACCGAACCCGATCCGATCGATAACCAGCGATCCGATACTTTGACCGGTCACCAAGGCAACGGTAAACAGGGCGACGCCAAGCGCGGGAACGACGACCGATTGGCTGGCCACGGTAAAGGTTCCCACCACACCGGCCAGCAGGAACCACCAGGGAAATTCACGACGTTTCAACACTCGCGGGATTCCCACCACCGCCCGGCGGGCTTTCGGTAACACGACGGCCAGCAAACTGAGCGCCACCAATCCCATACAGAAACTAATGGTGGAGGCGGTCACCGGGTCGCCCAACGTGGTGCTCAGCGCTCCGTTGATCCGGCTTTGGATCGGTAACAGGGAACCGCCAAGCAGGGCCACAATCAGTAGCAAGAAGCCGAGGTTTTTCGGCGGGCGGGTGGGTGAGGCCATTATCGGCTGGCTCCAGTGGGTTAAAAGCGGTGGGTCGGCAAGGGCCCGGGCGGAACCATGAGGTTCCACCCGGGCCCAAGCTTCGGTGGCGGGATTAGCCGTCCGAAGCGAGAATATGCGTGGTCGAAATGACCGTGGCCTGCTCAACGCTGGCCAAGGCATCAACCAGCGAGGACAGCACGAACATCGACGAGTCGACTTCGAGCTTGATCGGGTACTGGTGAATCAGCATCGATACAAGGTCACGCAGTGGTTCGGCCACCTCGTCATCACTGAATTCCGGGTTGAAGCCAACCAGCACATCGCTGGGTGCCTGTTCGCGGGCCGGAATGTAGCTTATGGCGAAGGCCAGAATCTTACCGCCGTGGATCTTGGGACGGTCGCGTAGCACCAGGGCGCCCTGCGCTCCGGTATTCACGTCCAACAGCATGCGCTGCGCCGAACCAACGGTCATCTGCGCCGGATCCCACTGATGGGTGGCGTTGTAGAAGTCCATGACCACCTGGGTCAGTTCCACGCTACCGGTGGCGATATCTTCGATGACCGCCTCGGTGTCGTCGAAACGCGGTTCGGCCAGGGCACCCGGTTCCAAGATCACATCGCGTGAGATCTGAATTTCCTTGAGCCCCAACGCGGCACAGAACCCGGCGGCCGCGGCCGCGTCATCTCCTGCGGTCACGGTGTACCGCGCCTTGAGCTCACTGGTCTCGGTGGACGGGATGAGCTCGCGGAGCTTGGCCACAAGGGTTCGGCCCACACCCTGCCGGCGGTGCGCCGGGGCCACCTCAACATAGAGCCACAGGCGTTGCGGGTGCAGCGACGAGGCAAAGACCACGCCCGCGGCGATGGCCACCGAGTCTTCGGTGGCTACCAGGGTGCGGGAAAACGGTGCATCGCTGTCGGCACGCAGCATCGTGCGGTCTTGATGCGCCTGCGGCGAGCGCGGGTCTCCGAGGACCTGAAGTAGTTCCAGGTCATCGCCGGAGCGCCAGGGTCGGAAGGTCAGCTCGCCCAAACCCTAGGCTCCGTTCAGACGCTCGGAGAGGTACGCCGACACCTGGTCCAGCGCGACGCGTTCCTGCGCCATGGTGTCACGCTCGCGGATGGTCACCGCCTGGTCCTCAAGGGTGTCGAAGTCCACCGTGATGCAGAACGGGGTACCGATCTCATCCTGGCGACGGTAACGGCGCCCGATGGCTCCGGCGTCGTCAAAGTCGATATTCCAGCGCTTGCGTAGTTCGGCGGCCAGGTCCTTCGCCTTCGGCGACAGGTTCTCGTTGCGGCTCAGCGGCAACACGGCGGCCTTGACCGGCGCCAGGCGCGGATCGAGCTTCAGCACGGTGCGCTTATCCACCCCGCCCTTGGTGTTCGGTGCCTCGTCTTCGGTGTAGGCATCCACCAAGAAGGCCATCATCGAACGGGTCAGGCCGAAGGACGGCTCGATCACGTAGGGGATAAAGCGTTCGCCGGTGGCCTGGTTGAAGAAGGACAGCTCGGTGCCCGAGGCCTTGGAGTGGCTCGAGAGGTCGTAGTCGGTGCGGTTGGCCACACCCATCAGCTCGCCCCACTCGGAGCCCTGGAAGCCGAAACGGTACTCGAAGTCGATGGTTCCGGCCGAGTAGTGCGCACGCTCGTCCTCGGGGACGTCGAACTGGCGCAGATTCTCCGGGTTCATGCCCAGGTCGATGAACCAGTCCCAGCAGTACTTGACCCACTCGTCGAAGTGCTGTGCTGCCTCGTCTGGTGCGGTGAAGAACTCGATTTCCATCTGCTCGAATTCACGGGTGCGGAAGATGAAGTTTCCCGGAGTGATTTCGTTACGGAAGGCCTTACCGATCTGGCCAATGCCGAACGGTGGCTTCTTGCGGCTAGCGGTGAGCACGTTGTTGAAGTTCACGAAGATGCCCTGAGCGGTCTCCGGTCGCATGTAGTGCAGGCCGGTTTCGCTATCCACGGGCCCCAGGTAGGTCTTCACCAGACCGGAGAAGAGCTGCGGCTCGGTGAACTGTCCCTTGGTGCCGCAATCCGGGCAGGCGATATCGGCCATGCCGTTCTCCGGGGCGCGACCCTTCTTTGCCTCGTAGGCCTCGATCAGGTGGTCCTGACGGTGACGCTTGTGGCACTGGGTGCACTCCACCAACGGGTCGGTGAAGGTTGCGACGTGGCCGGAGGCTTCCCACACAGCCTTGGGCAGGATGATCGAGGAATCCAGACCCACCATGTCTTCGCGGCTGCGCACGAAGTGCTGCCACCATTCGCGCTTGATGTTTTCTTTCAGCTCGGTTCCCAGCGGTCCGTAATCCCATGCGGAGCGGGAACCGCCGTAGATCTCACCGGCCTGGAACACGAAACCCCGGCGTTTTGCCAGAGAGATTACCTGATCAAGCTTGGACTGTGGCGCCATATCAACTCCAAAGGACATTACGAGGCCGCTGGTTGCGGTCCGTAGGAAACACATACCCGTTAAGCCTAGCGCCCCGGGCAGGGATGGACGAAGTGTGTGCCATGTGGCATCTTTTACATCCCTGCCCGCACCGGCTCACCGCTGGATGCGGAACAATGGGGGTATGAGCACCGAAATCTTTGACCTGGAAATCCGTGACGAGTCCATTCGCCTCGGGCAGCTACTAAAACTCGCCTCCCTCGCCGAGGATGGCATTCACGCCAAGGAACTGATCCAGGCCGGAGAGGTGACCGTCAACGGTCAGGTCGACACGCGCCGTGGCGCACAGATTCAGCCCGGCGACGTGGTCTGCGTTAACGGCGAATGCGTACGGGTCCGCAGCAACTAAGCTTGCTCGGCCTGAGCCAGGACGTGGTCGGCGAGGAAGCGGGCCACGTCGCTAATCTCTTCGGCACACACGGAGTGCGCGATCCCCTGATACTGCTCGCTGGTCAGCACGGTATGTTCCGGCACCCACTGCAAGGTATAGGCGATCTTATCCGCGGTAATTACCGGGTCGGCGGTGTCACGCCCCCAGAACATCGGTAGCGGGCGGGCCCGCAGCGCCTCATCGTCAAAGAAACCATCCTCGGGCATCTGTACCGCGAAACCGGACAGTCCGACCACCGCATCAATGGCCTCGGGGCGGTGGCGCGCCAGCGACGTGGCCATGGCCATGCCCTGCGAGAATCCCAACAGGGTCACCGATGAATGTTCGGCGCACAGTGGCTCGAGCAGTTCCCAGAGGCCGCGCACCGCATACTGCACTGCGTCGACCGAGTAGTCGATCTCGCTGGTCAGCGGGAACCAGCTAAAACCGGGGCCGGCGGACAAGGGCGCGCGGACCGAGAGGTAGGTGAAGTCCTCGGGCAAGTAGCGGGCCAAGGACATGAGGTCTTCTTCATTTGAACCGTATCCGTGCAGGAGCACGAGCAACGGGGTACCAAGTCGTTCATCGTCGGTTCGCGAAATCAGGGCGACCGGAGCGGTGTTTTCAATTCCCATAATGCCCCAAGCCTACCTATGTACCTTTTATGACTGATGAGTAACATAACTACTGTGACCCAAAATATTGACCACGAAGCACCGCAGCATCCCTGGCACCGCTACGTCGCATTGGGAGACTCTTTCACCGAGGGCATCGGCGATCCCGATCCGCATAACCCCGGACGGCACCGTGGCTGGGCCGATCGGGTAGCGGAGGAGCTAGCCCGGCAAAATCCGGGCTTCTCCTATGCCAACCTCGCCATCCGTGGACGCCTCATCCGGCAGATCATCGATGAGCAAACCGAGCCGGCCAAGGCCCTGCGCCCCGATCTGATCAGCGTCTGTGCAGGCGGCAACGATGTGCTGCGCCCCGGCGGGGACCCGGATAGCATCGCCGAACTTCTCGATGGTTTCATCGCGGATTTGGCCAGTACCGGCGCCAGCATCCTGCTGTTCACCGGTCCGGATATCCGAGATACCCCAGTATTGGGCGGAATTCGCGGCAAGGTTGCCATCTATAACGAGAACGTGCGCACGGTCGCCGCACGCCACGACGCGATTGTGGCGGACTTGTGGGCCATGCGGCAGCTGCATCAGCCGGTCATGTGGTCAGAAGACCGGTTACATTTCTCGCCGCTAGGACACCAGCAGATCGCAGCCATGGCCTTAGATTCGCTGAACGTCTCGCATGAACTCGACCTGGACATCGCCGTCGACCCGGATCTGCGTTCTTGGCGCGAGGCTCGCATCGATGACCTGCAATGGGCCCGTGAGCATCTCGCCCCGTGGGTGCTACGCCGTCTGCGGCACCAGTCCTCCGGCGACGGAATCACCCCCAAGCGTCCCGAAGCGGTACCGTTTTCAACGCAACGGGCAAACGATTCGCTCGGCGCCGGTGCCGAAAGCGACCAGCTCTAGCGCAAAGGACCGGCCATGGCTTACACCCACCCACAATTGGCAACGCTCTACGATGAGGATAATCCCGACGGGCCGGATCATGATTTTTATCGAGCCTTAGCCGAAGAGATTCAGGCCGAGGTAATTGTGGATGTGGGCTGTGGCACCGGCCTGCTGACGGTGAGCTTGGCCGCCGAAGGACGAACGGTTGTAGGACTAGATCCGGCCGCGGTGATGCTCGAACAGGCACGGCAACGCCCCGGCGCTGAGCGCGTGCAGTGGATTGAGGGAGATAGCACTTCACTACCTGCGTTGCGGGCAGACTATGCGGTGCTCAGCGGCAATGTGGCGCAGCATATCCCCGATCCGCAGTGGCAACGCACGCTGAACGACCTGCACGAACGGCTCAGGCCGGGCGGGATGATCGCCTTCGAATCACGTAATCCGCAGGCGCGCGCTTGGGAATCCTGGGTCGGCGAAGGTAGTACGACCAGGCACACCGCGGCCCTCGGCCCGCTTCGTGAATCCACGCAGCTGCGTGGCATAACCGGTGAGGTGGTTTCGCTGCGTTTCGAAACCCAGCGACTAACTACGGGGCAGCAAATCGTTGAGGACCTGGACCTAGTCTTCCGCACGCGGCAGCGCATCACGGAACAGCTAGTACACGCTGGATTTACCCTCAGGGCCGTGTATAGCGACTGGCAGCACTCCGCTTTTACCGGTACCGAGCCGCTGATGATCTTCGTGGCTACTGCCGGGACGCGGCGGAGCTGATCAGATGCGCCGGTCGTCGATCTCCGTCCGCATGGCGGCGCTGATCAGCGCCCTCTTTGCCATGCTGAGCTTCTGGTCTCTGGGCACAGGGAACGACCGGGCAGCTATAGGCTGTGGCGCTATGGCCGTGCTCTGGGTGGGCGTGTGCCTCTGGCGCTCCCGCCAACGAACTACGGCCCGCAACCGCGAAGCTCCATCGCATACTGAGGAGTCGGATTACGGGCCGTAGCGCATTTCCATATTTAGGGCTCTTGCTCGAAAACCAGATGGCTGAGCACCCCGTGCAGCTGTTTGGCGTCCGTCAGGAAACCATCGTGGCCAATGGGTGAGTCGATGTAGTACACCGGCTTCGGCACAGGCAGTGCCGCGGCCAGCCGTTCGGACTGTTCCGGGAAGTACAGTCGATCGCTACGCACTGCCGCAATTACCACGTTGACCTCCGCGAGCCGGGCCAATGCCGCCTCGAAGGAATCGAAACCACGCGCGATATCGTGGCTCATCAGCGCCTCGGTGAGCACCACATAGCTGTTCGCATCGAAACGGTTGACCAGCTTGCCGGCCTGGTGGTCGAGGTAGCTCTCCACCTGGTAGCGACCGCGTGGCCAGGTTGCAGATCCCAGTGGTTGTTCTTGGCCCTGCGCCGTCCGCCCGAAGCGGTGTTCCAGTTCCGCCTCGGAACGGTACGTAATGTGGGCCAATTTGCGGGCGATACCCAAACCCGCATCGGGGCCTACGGCATTTGCGTAGTAGTCCCCTTGAGCGAAGTATGGGTCCTGCCGAATCGATTCGATTTGCACCTGAGCGAAGGCGATCTGTTCGGCAGTGGACTGACCGGTGGCAGCCATAACCACCAGATTCCTCACCCGATCCGGATACTGCACGGCCCATTCCAGAGCGCGCGCTCCACCCATGGAACCACCCATCACCGCATGAAACACGTCGATCCCCAGTGCATCGGCGAGTTTCGCCTCGACGTGCACCGCATCGCGAATTGTGGTGAACGGGAAGCGCGACCCGTAGGGACGGCCCTGCGCGTCGTGGCTCGATGGCCCGGTGGAACCGTTGCACCCACCGAGCATATTGACGCTGAGCACGAAATATTTATCCGTATCCACGGTGAGCCCCGGACCGACGAAGTCCGCCCACCAGCCGGGCTGTGCGGCATGCCCGGTTGCCACATGTGCATCTCCGGTCAGCGCATGCAGCACCAGCACCGCGTTGCTGCCCTCGGCATTGAGCGTGCCAAAGGTTTCGTAGGCCAGTTCCACCTCGGGCAGGTACCCGCCGGTTTCAAAATGGTGCTCACCCACGGACAGGCGGCGCACAATGCCGTCCTTCCCGTCGATGGTCGGGTGATCCGAATACGTCGGCTCGGTAGTCACGGGTATGCTCATATGCCTTAGTGTGTCTCTTGCAATTCCTTCGAGCCGAGCTCACCTACGGCGGCGAAGCCGAGCTCGAGATCGGCCAGAATGTCCTGGATATTTTCGATGCCCACGCTCAACCGCACGAGGCCCGGACGCACACCGGCGGCCAGACGTTCCTCGGCGGAGAGCTGCGCGTGGGTGGTGGAGTCGGGGTGCACCACCAGCGAGCGCACGTCGCCGATGTTGGCAAGGTTGGAGTGAAGCTTGAGTCCATCGACGAAGGCTTGCCCGGCGGCGGTGCCACCGGCCACTTCGAAGGCCACGATGGCCCCAACACCCTGCGGAGCGTACTTCTGCCCGCGCTCGTACCATGGCGACGAAGGTAGCCCTGCGTAGCTGACGGATTCGACCAGTTCGTGCTGTTCAAGGAATTCCGCCACGGCCTTGGCATTGGCCACGTGGCGCTCCACGCGCAACGACAACGTCTCAAGTCCCTGTGCGATCAGGAACGCGTTGAAAGGTGCCACCGCGGAACCGAGGTCACGCAGGAGCTGGACCCGGGCCTTGAGGATGTAGGCCAAGTTGGCCCCGAGAATGCCGTTGACGCCAAGGTCACGGGCGAAAACCAAGCCGTTGTAGGACTCATCCGGGGTGTTGAAGCCCGGGAATCGTTCCGGGTCCTTAGCGAAGTCGAAATTCCCGGAGTCAACGATTACGCCAGCGATGGCGGTGCCATGTCCGCCGAGGTACTTGGTGGCCGAATGAATGACAATATCGGCGCCCCACTCGATCGGACGGACCAGGTACGGCGTCGCTAGGGTGTTGTCCACGAGCAGCGGCACACCGGCTTCATGGGCCACGGCGGCCACACCTTCGATGTCCAGCACGTCCTGGCGCGGGTTGGAGACTACCTCACCGAAGAAGGCCTTGGTGTTTGGACGCACGGCCTCGCGCCATGCCTCGAGATTGTCCGGATCGGCCACGAAGGTAACCTCAATGCCCAGACGCTTCAGGGTGTGCTTGAGCAGGTTCTGCGTACCACCGTAAAGGCTGGGGCTGGCCACGATGTGATCGCCGGCTTCGGCGAGGTTCAGAATAGCGAAACTGGTTGCCGCCTGCCCGGAGGACAGTAGCAGTGCGCCCACGCCGCCTTCGAGATCTGCGATGCGGTTTTCGACGGCTTCCTGCGTTGGATTGCCGATGCGGGTGTAGATCGGCTCGAGTTCTTGAAGTGCGAATCGTGCCGCGGCGCTCTCGGCACTCGGGAAGACGAACGATGTGGTTTGGTAGATCGGTAGCGCACGTGCACCGGTCACCGGGTCGGGTGTCTGTCCTGCGTGGATCTGACGAGTTTCAAAGGACCAATTTTGGCTCATGGTTTTCCTCCAATTAGTTCATAACTAGTTAGGGGTACACCACTGAAAACACACCTGCATGGAAGACCACACGGTGGCGCCTTCCAGGGAGTAACCCGCGCTTGTCCTGAGCACGCATCTGCGTGCAGGGCCAGGTCTTCACCCGGGGCACCCCACCGCGGTTGGAGGGTTGCCGTCCAGCGAGCCGGGGCTTGTCACTGGAACTCATGACCTAGCTATAAGTCTGCCGACTGTCGAAGAATTTTGCAATCTGAGACTTATTGACGTGACGCAGTGGGTCACAATCACGTAATCAGGGAATTTGATCAAAGAATATTCGACTAGGACCCCGAGGCGGGAAACTCTGGACAGAAAACCGCGCGCCTTCAGAATGCAACGCGCTTACCTAGACACCACCATCCCCCATGCCTCACATCGCTACACAGCGATCGAGCAAACCAACTCGAGGGCGGCACTTAGGATGAGCCTTGCGGTTTACTCCAGCAAATAGGCTCAATGACGGGCCCAAACGCAACTAAGGTGAACCTAAGTCGAGACTTGAATCACATGGTGCAATGATGTAGCCATGATGAGGCTAGATCACGTTTCGTACGCTTGTGGCCCAGATGGGCTGATGCCTACTGCCGAGCGGGTATCCAAGACCTTGGGATTGGATTTCGTCAAAGGTGGCGTGCATCCACGATTCGGAACTCGCAACGTAATTTTTCCGCTAACGAACAATCAGTACCTCGAAGTTGTCGAGGTACTGAATCACCCGGCCAGTGACAAGGCCCCCTTCGGCCAAGCGGTGCGGGCCCGCTCCGAGGCCGGCGGCGGCTGGATGGGCTGGGTTGTCTCACTCGATGACCTCTCGGACGCCGAGCAACGGCTGGGTCGTGAGTCCGTGCCGGGTAACCGCAAGTTCCCAGATGGCCGTGAGCTGACCTGGCGCCAGATCGGCATCAAGGGACTCATCGCCGATCCGCAGGTCCCCTACCTAATTCGCTGGGACGAGGGCACAGAGGAATTGCACCCCTCACGCGCGCTAGAACCGCGCGGTTCGATTTCGCAGATCTCAATCGCCGGATCACGTGATCGGGTACTCGAATGGCTTGGACAACCGCGTGAGGTAGTCCTAGGCGACGTCATCATGAATTACCAGGCGCCGAACGGGACTCCTGGCATCATGTCGGTTACCTTCGAAACTCCGAATGGCACCGTGGTTCTTTAGAACTTTGCAGTGTGTGGTCGGCATACCAATTGGGGTGTGCCGACCTCCACGTTTTAAGACAATGCATCCTGCGTCTGCGGAAGAACCATTCCCAGCACCTCGACGCGTTGTCTTTCAAAACCCAAGGCCCGATAGAAGTCACGGGCCTGCTCATTGCCATCGCGCACCATCAATTGGACCTTGGGTACTCCTCGCTGCTCAAGCCAACTCGTCCCCGCCTGCACCATTGCACGCCCGAAGCCTCGACGTCGCGCACTCTGAGCTACCGCAAGATAATAAAGCCACCCACGGTGCCCGTCGTGGCCTACCATCACCGAAGCGCCCAGCTGCCCGTTGACCATCCCGAGGAGCAGATCCGACGAGGGCCCAGTGATAGCGCGGCTGATATCTGCTCGAGCATCATTCCAGGGTCGCAATAGCTCGGCCTCCTCCCACAATGAAATCAGGGCGGTACCGTGTTCTTCGGTGGCGGCAACAATTCTGATGTCCATGATCCATCTCCTAATTTCCGATGCCGATGGCCGGGCCAATGAGCATAAACCCGACAAAGCCCACCGCATCTAAGAGGAAATGGGCTATCACTAGTGGCATTACCCGGCCATAACGCTGATAAATCCAGCCGAAGACCAGTCCCATGACGAAATTGCCGAGGAACGGTCCGACGCCCTGATAGATGTGATAGCTACCGCGCACGAGCGCTGAGACCACAATGATCGCCATAGGCGAGAGCCCGAAGAACTTCCGGTAGGCACCGAGAAAGGCCAGCATGATGACTTCTTCGAGAATTGCATGGCGCGCTGCGGATAGCAGTAGTACCGGAATGCTCCACCAGTATTCGGCTAAGTTTGCTGCGTGCAGCGCTGTAGTGATCCCTAGAGCCCGGCCTGCCGCATAGAGGCCCAAGGTGCCTAATCCCATGGCGAGGAAAAGTGCCGCACCCATTAGCAGGTCCCGGAATGGACGCCGCAGGTCGAAACCAATGTCATGGATGGTACGCCCGAGGGTCAGGCGCAGGAAGTACAGACTGAGCACCACCGGGACGAGCGCAAAAAGTATGTCGAGGAGCTGGTAAGTCAGGTCCAGATAGGGCCGCGAACTTAGTGAGTCATTCAGCGACGTAGTTTGCTCCCCCAGCGGCGCACGCGTGAGCTTATCGAGGAAACTGACCAGCGAATACACGGCGCTTTGTCCCAGTGATAGGGCCAGCACCAGTAGCACTTCGAGACGCGGTGAACGATCGGTGCGGGACGTAACGGCAGGCAGTTGAGGTCTCACCCCATGATCATAGGCAGTGACTGCTGTGTTTGCGCTGAGCGAGTAGCGGCTAGGGTTGGTTCTGAACCCACATGTCAATGCGAGGATCCTGATGACGTCGTTAGCTTTAACTGCCGAACGAGAATTTGCCCGCGACTTTTATCCGTCCGTCGACTGGGAGCAGGCCACTATCAATACCGGCGGGCAATTTCACCGGGTGCTCATTGCCGAAGGGCAGGCCGTGATCCGAATGGCCCGTACTAAGCAGGCAAGTGACGACATGCCGCGGTCGGTGCAGTTGCACGCACGCATGAATGAACTACTGGACTATCAAGTCCCTCGGCCGTTGAGTGGCGTTGGACGGTTTCAAGATCTCAACGCGGTCGTGATGAGTTATGTTCCGGGTACCGCTCACCCGCCGCATCAAGGCGATCCTCAGGTATTACGCCGCGTGGTGACCGAGCTGGCTCGGATTCCCCTCGGTGAGCTTGAGGGATTACTAGCCGAACCTTTCGCATTCCGAGGTCCATGGACCGAAACACGGATCGCCGAAACCTACAACGGGTTGCCCGTTGAGCTCCGCGCCCCCGCCCAAGCGTTGTGGGCCCAGCTTCCGATGCTGGCTCAGGTTCCCGCGGGCCTCGTTCACGGCGATCTAGCGGGTCATAACATGCATTGGGTCGATGGAGAACTCGTTGGGCTTCTCGACTGGGACTTAGCCGCCAGATGGGATCCTGCGCTCAACAGCGCGTACCTTGGGTTATGGCATGGGCGCGAGTTGATCGAAAAGATTGCACCCGATCCGGCAACCGCCCACCGCGCCAAGATCTGGTTGGGGCTCATGTCCCTCGAACGGGTAAGCGATACGCTCTCGCGCGACGACAACCCACGGATGGATAAGCTCCTGGCCAAGGTCGCCCCGCGCGTAATGGACGCCGCGGCGGTACTTTAGTCCGCGTTGATCACCGGTAACCCGGAGGCTTCAAGCCCGGCGCGCTGCGGTTCGCTGAGCTGATCATCGGTGATGACGCCGTCAACTTCTTCACGGTCCAAGATAATGAACGACCGGGACCCAATTTTCGTGGAATCAACCACTAGGTAGCTGTGTTCGGCTTGCTGAATCATCTGCTCATTAATGGCTGCCTCCATCTCATCGCCAACCATGGGTCCGATCGTCGGATCGAGCCCATTGACTCCCACGAAAGCCAGATCCAGAGTGATCTTCGCTAAAGCGCTCTGGGCCAACGGGCCGACCAATTCGTAGGAACGGGCGTTGAGCACCCCTCCGGTAACCATCACACGAATATGAGGTCGCACCGCCAGTAGCGCAGCAATATTCACCGCATTGGTTACCACGGTCAAGGTAGTTCGCCCCGGTTCGCCCACCAGATCCTCGCGCATCCCAAGTTCGGTGGCAATTGCCTTGGTAGTCGTGCCGCCGGAAAGCCCGACCACCATGTCTTGTCGCACCATCGAGCTTGCGCGCTTGGCGATCTGCGCCTTTAGCCCATCGTTGGTGTCTTTTTGAAATCGAGCCGGCAATTCATAGGCCACCGTATTGGAGACGGCACCGCCATGGGTGCGAGTCAGCAAGGACGCTGCGGCCAGCGAATCCAAATCGCGGCGGGCAGTGGCTGGAGATACTTCGAGCCGTTGCACGATTTCGTCAACATCGAGTTGTCCTCGGGCTCCCAAAAGATCCAAGATCTGGTTGAGACGTTCCTCGCGCTTCATGATGTTTCCTCGCTCGTTAGTTGAGCCGCAGCGGACATGGTCCGATCCACACTTTGTCGTAGTAAGCCGACCATCTCAGCATCGACACCGATGGTTCCGGCCCAAGGTTGTTTGGCCGAAAAATGCACCGCACTAGCTCCATAGGCCACGGCCTGGGCAATGGCTTCGGCGGTCATCCCGCCTCCAGCCATAATCTGGATCTGTCCCGCGGATCGCGTGGCCAGCCGCCCAATCATCGCCAGGCCATCAACCGCGGATTCTTTCCCTCCACTAGTCAACACGCGATCGACGGGCAGAGCAAACAATGAGTCCAAAATCGCAAGTGGGTCGGTGGCCTCGTCGATGGCCCGATGGAAGGTAATCTCCAGTTCGGGGTTTACCTCAAAAGCGGCCGCGGTCACTTCCTGCAGGCAGTGCGAATCCACTGCTCCCGAAGCGTCCAGGGCGCCGAGCACCAAGCCGTGCACACCGGAGCGCGCCAAGGATCGGGCCTGAGCGACTAACACAGCGCGGTCGTCGGCGTCGTAGTGAAAATTACCAGGCCGGTGCCGTAACAGAGCGTGAACGCCGCGCGCTGGCGCGTGCTCCAAGATCAATTCAAGAACTTCAAGGCTGGGCGTCAGTCCGCCCAGTTCCAGAGCTTGGCAAGCCTCAACCCGGTCGGCTCCGGCGGCCGTTGCACGTTCTGCGCAACGGCCGCTGGTCGCAACGATCTCCAAGCAAAGCGGAGCCACGCTACTTCACCGCACCGGCCGACAGACCGCCGATCAGACGCTTCTCGATCAGGGCGAAGAGGATAATCACCGGGACGATCGCCACGATGGAGACACCAAACACGTACTGCCACGCAGTGGCGTACTGTCCCACGAACTTCGTTAGCGCGACCGAAAGCGGCTGGTTCTCGGCGGTGGAGAGGATCACCAGCGAGGCGGCGAATTCGTTCCAGCAGGTGACGAAGGTGAAGATCACCGCAGTCACGATGCCCGGCCAGACTAGTGGCAGGTTGATCGTAAACAGCACTCGTAGCTTGCCTGCACCGTCGATTTGCGCGGCCTCGTCGATCGACTTGGGTACACCGGCAAAGAATGAATGCATGATCCAGACCGCAAAGGCTAGATTGAAGGCGGCGTTGATCAGGATCATGGCCACCCAGGTGTCGTGCAGGTTCCAGGCCAACATCTGTTTGAACAGACCGGCGGTCAGTACCGCAGGCTGTAGCATCTGCGTGACGATCACCAAGAACATGAAGACCATCTTGCCGGGGAAGCGGAAGCGTGCGGTGAAGTACGCAGCTGGGGTTGCGACTAACAACACGAGTAGTGTGGCGCAGACGGAGATGACGATCGTGGAGATCAGGTTATATGGGACAGGCGTTTCCGGTGTATCCCACATGCTGGCATAGTTCGAGAATTGAAATCCGTCGCGCGGCATGTAGGACGGCGGAATCGAGAGGATCTCAGACTGGGTTTTGAGCGACCCGATGAACATCGTGACATAGGGAATCAAGAAAACGGCGGCCACGATCAGTCCGACGGCCATTCGGGAGATGACGACCTTACGCGGGGCGCGGTCCTCTGTAGTTAGCAGCGCCATGGCTTAGACTTCCTGCATCGGCTTGACGGTTTTCACGTAGATCGCGACGATCACGAGAACGATGGCGAAGTTGACCACGGACAGTGCCGAAGACAAGTCGAGCCGGCGATCGAACTGCAGCACCTTGAAAATGTAGGTCATGAGGGTGTCGGCGTCGTTGCCCGGAATTGAACCGGTCATCACACGGAGAATCGGCAGGTTGTTGAATACGTTGATGATGTTGATGAGGACCGACACCGCCAGCGCGCTTCGCAGTTGCGGCAGGATCACGGAGAAGTAGGTGCGCCACCGTCCTGCCCCATCCATTTTGGCTGCTTCAAGGGTCTCGTCCGGCACGGCTTGTAGCCCGGCTAGGATCGTGTAGGTCGTGAAGGGAATGGATACGAAGACCGCCACCACGATGGACACGGCAATGGCCGGTACCGCGTTCTTGGTCCACCCGAACCCCTCCTCCAGCACGCCTAGGTCAACGAGAAACTTGTTGAACAGCCCGTAGTTGGGATCCATGGCGTAGTAAAACAGGGTCGTGGTCATCACCACGCTGGCTGCCCATGGCACGATGACGGCCATGCGCACCAAGGTGCGTCCGGGAAAGGGCTTGTTCAAGAATTGCGCTAGGGCCAGTGAAATCACCACGGTCAGCAGTACCACGATGATCACCCAGAAAAAGGTGTTGATCAATATGCGAGGTAGGGCTGGGTCGGCGAAGATGGTCGCGAAATTTTTGAACCCTACCGATTCGAGATCGGTGCCCACCTGCGAAATTTTCCGGGTGGAGTTATAGATCATGTAGCCGGCCGGGAAAACGACGATGGCTAGAATCAGGGCCAGCGCGGGGCCGATCCAAGGCAGTGAGGCCCACCAGCTTTGATCATGTTTGCGAACCCGGTATTTCGGGGCGGTTGCGTCGCGCACTGCGGTACTCATGATGTTCTCTCTTTCATGATGCCGGATACCTACTCATGGCACGGGCCCGGCGAAGGCTTTCGCCGGGCCCGTTGACCTGGGTGGGTGGTTGCCGACTAGTTGCTCGCGGCGTCGGCCTTGGCTTGAATGCCGCCCAGTACGTCCTCAGCGGACTTACCGGTGGCGATTTCACCCATCATTGACTTGAAAGCACCGTCGGTCGCGTTCCATGCCGGGTTGGTAGTTGGGTAGAAAACGGCATTCGGCAGCAAATCTAGGAATGGCTTCAGGGTCTGGTCCCCGTCCAACTGCTCGGAGCCGGACTTGGTGGTCGGCAGGAAGCCCTCGGCACTCACCCATTTGGTGTAGACCGGTGCGGAGTAGAAGTAGTCCATAAACTCCTTCACTGCCTCGCTCTTCGAACCGTCGTTCTTGAAGGACATCAGGCGATCGGCCACACCGAGGGTGGCTGCGGAGCCGTCCTTGGTAGCAACCGGCGCAATGCCGTACTTCAGGTCCGGGTTTTCCTTCTCAATCTGCACCGCGGTCTGCGGCAAGCCGTAGGCAAAGCCGACCTTACCCTGAATGAAAGTATTGAGCATCGGGGTTCGCTGGGTGGCGCCGGGATCGTTTTGCGTGACCCCGTCCTCGATCATCTTCTGCATGAACTTCGCCGCCTCGATATTGGCCGGAGTGTCCACGCTGATCTTCTCCGCGTCCCCGAAGTTACCCCCATTACCGGCGAACCAGATCAGCGATTCGCCCTGGGCTTCTTCACTGCCCAATGGCATTCCGTAACCCGCGGCCTTGGTCTTCTCGCTGATCTTTTTCGAGGCCTCGTAGAGTTCGTCCCACGTGGTTGGCACCTGTTCAACGCCGGCTTCTTTCATGAGCGTCTCGTTGTAGAACAGTGCACGAGCCGAAGCGATCAACGGCAGGGCGTACTGGGTGCCCTCATAGGTCTCCGCGTCGGCGAAAGACTGCTGGAAGTCGGCGAGGGTTTCGGCCGAAGCAATGTCAGAGGCCGGGGCGAGCAACCCTTCGGCGGCGTACTCGGCGAAGGCACCACCGTTGTAGATATCCGGAGCCTGATTGCCTTGCAACTTCGTCTTCAGCACGCCTTCGAGATTGTCCCAAGACTGCACCTCGAGATTGATGTCGATATCTTCGTGCTCGGCTTCAAAGTCCTTGATCACGCCTTCCCACAGAGTTTTGGTCCCGGTCGAATAGGTCGGAACCAGCATGTTCAACGTGGTGCCACCGTCTTCACCACCCTGAGAGCCACCACCGCCGGAGAAACCGCAGGAGGTCAGCAGCAGTGCTGAGGCGGCCGAGAGGGCCAGGATGGATGTGCGTGCCGTGCGTTTCATTATTGCTCCCCATGGAATGTCGTGCGTGCCGGTGATGGAATCGCAGGTGAACGTTTGTGCTTGTTTTTGGTACTTTGCATTCACCAAACGATCACTTCTCTACGATTATGGTGTGCCCTGAATCACTCGTCAAGAGATTTTCGATCTTTTTTCAGCGAAACAATCAAGAATCAATCAAAATCAATCTAAAGGAGTCCTAACATCTTGCCTCGTTGGTGAGCGCAGCATGCAGGAGAGCCATCGGCGGCACGCCGACGCAGGGATGCAGGCCTAGGTCGTCGCGAAAAGCTGCAATAAGCGAGCAGTCTCCGCGGCCATTGCGGTGCGCCCGGCCGCCACATATTTACGCGAATCCACCGCCTCGGGATGTGCTGCGAGCCAGTCACGGACCGCGCGGGTGAAGAAACCATTCAGGTGCGTGGAGACATTAATCTTGCGCATGCCTGCGGCAATACCCGCGCGTAGGTTCTCGTCGGAAACTCCGGAGGAACCGTGTAGAACTAACGGAACATCGAGACTCTGCGCGAGGCGCGAGATCAGCTCGGTATCGAGTTCGGCGCGCCGTTCAAGCATCGCGTGCGACGATCCGACTGCCACAGCGAGAGCGTCGACTCCGGTACGGGCCACGAACTCCAGGGCTTGTTCCGGGTCGGTTCGGACCCCGGGCGCGTGTGCCCCATCTTTCCCACCGATCTCGCCCAATTCGGCTTCCACGTAAATGTTCTGACGTGCCGCAGCCTCGACCACTCGGCGAGTACTTGCCAGATTCCGTGCATAATCTAGGTGCGCCCCGTCATACATCACCGATCCGAACCCAAGCTCAATTGCCTGATACACCAGATGTTCGTCTTGGGCGTGATCCAGATGGACAGCCACCGGCACCTGCGCTGCCCGCGCACTAGCCATAGTGGCAAGGGCGATCGGCTCCAGAGCCCCATGATAGGCCACACAATTTTCGCTGATCTGCAGAATCAAGGGTCGGTGGGCCTGTTCCGCGCCGGCGATCAGCGCCTGCGCGGTCTCGAGATGAATAACGTTGAATGCCCCCTGACCATATCCACCGGTGACGGCCTGAGTCATAATGTCGCGGGTTGGTACCAATGGCATGAATATCCAGCTTTCTTTAGAAGTCGGGCACGCTCTCGAGCAGGGCGTAGTTGACCTGCTCGAAAAGTTCGGCATGGGACGGGTGAGTGGCCCCTGCGGTCGGCATCAGTACCGTTGAGGCCGACCACGACACTGCTCGTCGCAAGGTCTGCTCCCGGTCCGCACCATCTAGCGCACTAGCCGTCAGGGCTGCGACGGCTGAATCACCTGCCCCCGTGGGATTCCCGGGAAGCGCCGTTGGCAAGAACGCATGAGCAATTCCGGCGGCTGAAGCGGAGAAGTGGAACAGACCATGTTCCCCCGCACTGAGGTAAACCTCGGGAGCACCGAGTCGTAGCAGTTGCGCAACGCCCTGGGCCACATCCGATGTACCAGTGGCTTGTCGGAGCTCGTGGTGATTTGGTTTGAGTACAGCCCCGGCTCGCGCTGCCTCGAGAAGCAACGCGCCGCTGGTGTCCACCACGGTCCACGCACTTTCGACCGCACGACGTACGAACTGTGTAAAATATTCCAACGTGGTCTCAGGCGGCCACGAACCACAGATGGCGACCGCCTGCGCCGCGGTAAGCTCCGCGCTAAAGGACTCCAACAGCGCTTCGCCTTCGTCCAAGCTCAACGGATGTCCCGTTTCATTAAAGATCGTGCTCTGCTGCTGGCTGAGAGCGTGAAAAGCCATCGAACGGCGCGTAGCGCCGGAGACCGCAATGGCGCTAAACGGCAGGCCCGTACTCTCCAACTCTTCCAACAACACGGCGCCGTTGATCCCGCCGGCGGTCAGTACCGAACGCGTGGCATAGCCTTGCTGATGTAAAACCCGTGCCACGTTCAGTCCCTTGCCGCCAGCTTGGGCGTGCCCGGTGTCCACCCGGTGGGAGGCGTCAAGATCGATGCGTTGTAGCGTGTAGCTCAAATCCAGTGCGGGGTTCGGCGTAAGGCAGAGAATCACTAGCTTTCCTCCCGCATCCGATCCCGAATGGCTAGCCAAGCTCCTCTGAGTCCCGCGTCGGCGCCAAGGCGCGCGGGCAGCACCTGAGGTAGGCGGTGGTAGGACAGCCGCGCGGCCAGCCGTGCCTGAAGATCATCAAAAAACGGGGACCCGGCTTGGGCAAGTCCGCCGCCGATAATGACCACCTCGGGGGCTACTGACGCTGCCAGCTGCGCCAGCGTGAAGCTCAGGGCATCGAGCGCTTCGTCGATAATGCGTTGCGCCACGTGATCCCCCTGCGCACGGGCGGCGAACACCTCACGGGCGCCACCACTTACTCCGGTGGCCTCGTAATAGCGTCGCGCAATCGCCCCAGCCGACCCCAACGTCTCCAAACATCCGGTGGCGCCGCAAGGGCAGGCTAACCCGCCGGGGACCTGGGCATGGCCCAACTCTCCGGCGTAGCCGCCGGAGAGCACCAGACGACCATCGACGACCAGTGCCGAGGCGATGCCGGTCCCGATAATCAGCACTGCAGCATTCTGTACACCACCGGGCACGTGGGCACCGGCGCCAAACTCGAGTTCGGCACGAGCCGCGCACGTGACATCGTGACCGAATCCCACGGGCAAAGCTAAACGTTGTTCGGCCATGGCGCGGAGCGGCACATCACGCCATCCGAGATTGACCGAATACAGCCCCACTCCGGCCTCGGCATCGACCAGTCCACAGACGAGCAGCCCAACCCCGATGGGCGATTGTGCCGACATCGCCCCAAGTCGGTCCGCCAAGTCGCTGAGCTGTTCGAGCACGGCCGTAGCACCGTCGCCGCCCGGCTCCGGGCGTGCGGTCGGCTCACGCAGAATATGTAACAGTTCTCCGTCCGCGGTAGCCAGTGCGGCCTTCACGTCGGTTCCGCCAACGTCGAAGAGCAGGTAGAACGCACCCATGCTTGAGGGTTAGCCTTCCAGGATCACGGAGCGGGTCAAGTTGCGCGGGGTGTCAGGGTCAAGCCCGCGGGCCCGGGCTCGATCCAACGTCACCTTATGGATTTGGGCTAACTCGGCCAACGGGTGCAGATCCCGGTTTAGATACAGCGCGCCGGTCGCGGCCATATCGCGGCTCAGACCTTCCGGCTCCTCGCCCAACATCCAGGTCACCCGGTTGGGTGCGGCGATGGAAATTGGTCCATGGCGATAGTCCATGGCCGGGTAGGCTTCGGTCCATCCCTGGACGGCTTCACGCATTTTCAGGGCCGCTTCATGGGCCAAGCCCACGCTGTAGCCACGTCCGAGGAATGTGAACTGCTCAGCCTGTAATAGGGCTTGATCGGTTTCCTCGGCGAGAAGCTCGCTGGCCTGCGTGATAGCCGGGCTAAGATCCATGCCGACGCTGGAGAGCAGGTACGCCAGCGCGCTGGTGGCGAAGCGCGTCTGCACCACGGACTGTTCATCGGCGTAGGGCAACTCGATCACCGCATCGACCTTGTCGCGCACCGGCGAGGACGTGTCACCAAGCAGGACCACGGAACGCAGCCCGGGCTCCACGCCCTCAAGTAGTTCCAGAACTTCGGAGGTCGTACCCGAACGAGTAATCGCCACCACCGCGTCGTAGCCGCGGCCAGCGATGCGTGCCTCGGAGGCCGCGAAGGCATCCGTGAGACCGTGGCCAGCCGCCTCCCGGGCGGCGGCATATGACTCCGCCATGAACCAGGAAGTGCCGCATCCGACCACAGCCACCTTCTGCCCCGGGGTCGGCAGAAGTTCTTCTTCCGCTTGCTGGGCAATGGCACGTTGCCACATGCTCGGCTGCGAGTGCAGCTCGGCCTCCATCTTGCTACCCAGATCAGCCGCTTCGCTCACGTTGTTTGGTCCTCTCGCCTTGTCGGTTGCCCGACAGCCATCCACTCATATGATGCTTTGTGATTGTTTTACCAACATTACAATCACAATCAATCCATAATCGAGTATAGGCGGGGAACGTTGAAAAGGAAACGGGTGCCTTAAATACGAATGGCCGGGATGCCCATTGGGGCATCCCGGCCATCCCGCCTTTGGCGGAGCTTAGCTCAGCTCGGCCATCACAGCATCGTAATCCGGTTCGGTGGTGATCTCCGGGACCACCTGGGTGTAGGACACCTTGCCCTGCTCATCGAGGATGATAACGGCGCGGGCCATCAGGCCACGCAGCGGGCCGTCGGCCTGAGCCACACCAAAGTCGTTCCCGAAGCTCGAGCGGAAAGTCGAGGCCGGAACCACGTTTTCCAAACCTTCAGCACCGCAGAAGCGGCCCAGTGCGAAGGGCAGGTCGGCAGAGGCGCACACCACGGTGGTGTTCTCCAGACCGGCTGCCAGTTCATTGAAGCGGCGTACCGAGGCGGCACAGACGCCGGTGTCCACCGACGGGAAGATGTTCAAAACAACGCGGCGGCCAGCCAACGATGCGCTGGTGACGTCGGACAGATCGCCACCGGTCAGGGTGAATTCGGGAGCCTTGGTGCCTACGGCCGGCAGTTCGCCAACGGTGGAGACAGGAGTTCCTTGAAATGCAGTAGTTGCCATACTCCACTGTCTATCACGAACTGCGCGGCCGCTTCCATCTGTGACACCGGGCACTCAGAGTCGAGAGGCCGAACCTAGAGTTCGCGGCGCCCGGCCCGGTAGACGGCATGAGTCAGCGCCATACCCGGACGGTACGCCAGGTGGGCCGCGCTTGGGGCATCGAGTACGTGCAGATCCGCGCGTTTGCCCACCTCGAGCGAACCTACGCGGTCCTGCACACCCAGAGCCAACGCGCCCCCGAAGGTCGCTGCCTCGATGGCCTGCTCGAGGCTCAGCTTCATCTGCAACACGGCGGTTGCCACACAGAAATTCATGTTGCTGGTGTAGCTGGTGCCGGGGTTGCAGTTACTGGCCAGCGCAATGCGCACGCCGCGTTCAAGTAGCTCGGCTCCCGGCGCGAACGGCATCCGCGTGGACAGATCGCATGCTGGCAGGCAGGTTGCCACAACACCTGGACTGCCGGAGCGCGAGGCGGCGTCCCACGCAGTCCAGCTTCCGGCGAGTGCCTCCACATCGTGCTCGTTGAGGAAGTTCACGTGGTCCACCGAGTGACTACCATACTCCACAGCCAGCGCCACACCCGGGCCCTCCCCGAGTTGATTGCCGTGTACCTTGGTGGCAAGCCCGCGAGCCTTCGCAGCATCCAAAACTCGGCGGGTCTGCGCCTCATCAAATGCGCCGCGCTCGCAGAAGATATCGACGAAGTCGACCTGATCGGCCACCGCCTCCAGCATCGGGCCGGCCACCAGATCGGTGTATTCATCCGCGTCGCTTCCAGCGGGCACTAAGTGAGCACCGAGGAAGGTCAGGGAATCCACAAGATCGCGGCCGAGCTTTGCGTGGCGCACTTCTTCGGTCAGCGAGAGCCCATATCCGGTTTTCGTCTCCATCCATGTGGTGCCGGTGGCGAGGGCCGCGGCGCGACGCTCGGCGACCATTTGGCGTAGTTGTTGTTCGCTGGCCTCGCGTGTGGCACCGGTAGTCACCGCGATGCCGCCGGCCGCGTAGGCTTGGCCAGACATGCGTGCGACAAACTCCTCGGATCGGTCGCCCGCGAAGATCAGGTGGCTGTGCGAATCGACCCAGCCAGGAAGCACCGCACGCCCTCCCAGATCGGTGACGATATCGGCGCTCGGGGCGTCGGTGGCCGCACCGATCCACGCAATCGTCTCACCGTCGATAAGCACCGCCGCGTCGCTGATCACAGTGCCCTGGGCGTCTACGGTGGTCAATTGGGCGATATTAGTTAAGAGTTCGGTGGCCACGGCCCCTCCAAGTACGTTAGTGGGAAGTCAGATGCATCTGCGCTCCACCCTAGCCTTGTCACCATCGCGCCGGGCGCCTCCTTGGCACGTTGAATCCGGGATTTCGGACAGCGGCAGGATGCACGTGTGGGTGCCCCCGTCATCAACGAGAGCACCCACTGAACAGCGTGCCGGTAACTACGCGTTCACGGCAGCGCGTGCTTCGCTAAATGCGCGCACACATGCGTCAATATCCTCGGGCGAATGCGCCGCCGAAAGCTGGACGCGAATACGAGCTTCACCACGCGGGACCACGGGGAATGAAAACGCGGTGACGTAGACCCCGCGCTCCAGCATGGCGGCGGCGATCTTTCCGGCCAACACCGCATCGCCAAACATCACCGGCACGATGGCGTGTTCCCCATCGAGCAGTTCAAACCCGGCGTCGGTCATCTTGTTGCGGAAGAGCTCGGCGTTGGCTTGCAACCTTTCGCGTAGTTCTCCCGAACCAACTACAAGTTCCAAGGCCTTCAAGGTTGCCGCAACGATGGCCGGGGCCAACGAGTTGGAGAACAGATAAGGACGGGCCTTCTGGCGCAGCATCGCAACGATTTCGCCACGTCCCGAGACGTAACCGCCCGAGGCGCCGCCCAGCGCCTTGCCGAAGGTACCGGTGTAGATATCTACGCGGTCCGAAACGCCAGCGTGTTCTGGGGTACCGGCACCGGTAGATCCCATGAAGCCCACCGCGTGCGAGTCATCGACCATCACCAGCGCGCCGTAGCGTTCTGCCAAATCGCAAATCTCTTGCAGCGGCGCCAGGTATCCGTCCATGGAGAACACACCATCGGTCACGATGATGGTGCGGCGTGCCCCGGCACCGTCATTGTGTTGCGCTGCGGCCTGCAGCTGACGCTCCAGGTCCTTCATATCCCGGTTGGCGTAGCGGAATCGGGCCGCCTTGGACAACCGGATGCCATCGATAATTGAGGCGTGATTGAGAGCGTCGGAAATGATCGCGTCTTCTTTGCCGAAGAGCGATTCAAAGACTCCGCCGTTTGCGTCGAAGCAGCTGGAGAACAAAATGGTGTCCTCGGTACCGAGGAACTCGGAGACCTTGCGCTCAAGTTCCAGGTGCAAGTCTTGGGTGCCGCAGATAAAGCGCACCGAGGCCATGCCGAAGCCACGCTGATCCATCGCTTGCTTGGCCGCGTCAATAATGCGGGCATCGTCGGCCAAGCCTAGGTAGTTATTGGCACAGAAGTTCAGCACATCGCCGGCCTGCTGACCCAGCTCACCGGCCTTGATGGCAGCCGACTGTGGCGAGTCGATGTGACGTTCGTGCTTGTAGAGCCCTGCGGTTTGCAGTTCGGCCAGCTCGCTGGCGAGCTGATCCTTGAGATCGGTATACATCTAAAACTCCCTTTGCTTAGAAGACGGTCCAGTCGAGCACAACCTTGCCGCCGACGCCGTTGCGCGCCGCGGCAAATCCCTGTTCCCATTCGGTGGCCGGGATGAAGTCGGTGACCACCGAGGCCACGCGTTCGCGAAGCACATCGGAGGAGGTCAGCATGGCGCTCATGGCGTACCAGGTTTCAAACATTTCGCGGCCATAGATACCCTTGAGGGTGAGCATATGGGTGACCACCTTGCCCCAGTCGATCTCGATGGACTCACTAGGCAAGCCGAGCATGCAGATCTTGCCGCCGTGGTTCATATTGTCGATCATTTCCGGCAACGCGGTGCGATGCCCGGACATTTCCATGCCGAAGTCGAAACCTTCGCGCATTCCCAGTTCGCGTTGCGCGTCATGAATTCGCGAGTTCGCCACGTTAATGGCTAGATCCGCGCCCATATCGCGAGCCAGTGCTAGGCGTTCCTCAGCAACGTCGGTGATAGCTACCTTGCGTGCACCGACATGGCGGGCGATAGCCACGGCCATCAAGCCAATGGGCCCGGCGCCGGTGATCAGGACGTCTTCACCCACCATCGGGAACTGTAGTGCGGTATGCACCGCATTGCCGAAGGGGTCGAAAATCGCTCCGAGCATTGGGGTGATACGTTCATCGTGGTGGACCCAGACATTGGCCTCCGGGATCACCACGAATTCGGCGAAGGCGCCGTCACGCTGGACACCCACGGAATTGACGTTGATGCACATCTGCTTCCGCCCCGCACGGCAGTTTCGACACAACCCGCAGACCACGTGGCCTTCACCGGAGACACGGTCACCCACCTTGACGCCCTGCACATCGGCGCCGACCTCGACGACCTCTCCGTAAAATTCGTGGCCAGGCACAAGCGGGGTGTTGATCATCGCCTTGGCCGCGTCATCGTAGGCCTCAATGTGCAGGTCGGTACCGCAAATACCGGCGGTCATCACCTTGATTTTGACCTCCGACGCACCGGTGCTCGGTTCCGGGCGGTCGACAAGTTCCAGTCCGGCATGCGGTCCAGATTTATATAGTGCTTTCATTGCGTCACGTCCTTTGCGGTGTGTGGCACAGGGTGCCGTGTCCCAAGCCATGGTTTCTTCCAGTCTGACACCGGCCCAACCCGTAAAACACCTAAGTTTGCCCGCGAATCTCTGATCTGATGATTTAGTGTTTACTTCATGGAATTGCACCAGCTTCGGATTCTGCGGGAACTAGGGGACCTGGGGAGCGTTAATGCCGTGGCCAAGGCGCTCTACGTCTCGCCCTCTGCGGTGTCGCAACATCTAGCCGCGCTGCAGCGTGGCTTCGATGCCCCATTGACGCGCAAAGAAGGCCGCTCGCTGGTTTTAACAACACAGGGGCAGTTACTAGCGACCGCGGCAGCCGCGGTAGCCTCGACGCTGGCCGAAGCCACCTCGAAGATTCATGCCCACGAGCAAGCGGTGGACACCCCCATTCGCATCGCCGGCTTCCACTCAATCGGTCAGACGATCTTCGCGCCGCTACTGACTACTTCCGACGATCGACTTCCACCGCTGCGGTTCTTCGATGAAGATGTTTCCCAGCAAGACTTTCCCTCACTCACCTCGAGCTACGATTTGGTGCTGGCACATCGAATGCCGCACACCGCCCCATGGCCCTCGGACCGCGTGAGCGTCGTACCGTTGGCCTTTGAGCCGCTCGACATCGCCCTGCATCGCGACCATCCACTTGCCCGCTTCGAAAAACTCACCCCGACTCAGGTCATCGATGAACCGTGGGTCGTCTCGAAGGCTGGCTACTCCCCCGCTGACGTACTTGAAACTATCGCCGCGCTGGCGGGCAGCGCCCCGCAAGTCGAACACCGAGTCAACGACTACGCCACGGCCGGCGCGCTAGTTCAAGCAAGTAACTGCTTGGGCATCTTGCCACGTTTCACCGCCCGAAAGTCCTTGGACGACTCGGTGACTTTACGACCAATTCACGGACTCAATTCTGGTCGACAAATCGATCTTCTTGTTCGCGCCGAGCACTTGCATCGTCGCCCTATCAACGAAGTCATTCACGCCATCCGCCGTACCGTTCGGCGCCTGGTGGGCACCGAGCACACCCGCGAGGGCACGGCCTCCACCCACACGTTTCCCGGGCCACCGACCGACGCTTAGACTTTTCCCATGACAAATATTGCCCCCGTCGTCCTGCGTGGAAAGTACGTAACGCTCGAACCACTTAGCCTTGAACACCACGACGGACTCGTCGCGGCCGCCAGCGACGGAGAGCTCTGGAACCTCTGGTACACCTCGGTACCGCGTCCAGAGCAGATGCGCGCGGAGATCGAACGTCGCTTAGCGATGCAAGAAAAGGGCAGCATGGTGCCCTTTACGACACGTCTGAACGACCCAGTCACCGACGAGCCAGGCAAAATCATTGGGATGACTACGTATTGCGATATCAACCATGAACTGCCGCGGCTGGAAATTGGCTATACCTGGAATGCTGCTAGTAGTCACGGCACGGGCAGCAACCCGGATAGCAAGCGACTGCTCTTGGGACACGCCTTTGAAACTCTAGGTTGCGTGGCAGTTGAGTTCCGCACGCACTGGATGAACATGCAATCGCGCACAGCCATAGCACGGCTCGGCGCCAAGCAAGATGGCGTGCTACGCGCGGATCGGCGGATGCCCGACGGCTCATTACGCGATACCGTCGTCTTCTCGATCCTCGCTTCGGAGTGGCCGCAAGTGCGTAGTGGACTGGATCTTCGAATCCAAAAGCGGCGCTAGCCTAGCGGATCATGCCCGGATTCACCCGCGCCAGGCGTGATCCGCTAAATATTCCCGCAATTCATTGACCAGCACAGTTGATTAAATCTAATGTGAGCCACATCAGATATATCAATAGTTGATCAATGTTGGGCCTAGTTAGGCCTCAGGGAGAATTAGCACGCAATGGTAGAACAAAGCTCAGTCCCGCACACCCGACGTGCCGCGGGGAAGGTTCGTCTCAGTCGGGTTCTGACCTACGCCGGAGCGATCATGGCATTTCTCATCGGTTCAGGCTTCGCGACCGGACAGGAAATCCTGCAATACTTCACCTCCTACGGCTATCAGGGCATTGTTGGTACGGGCCTGCTGGTCGCAGCACTAATGACGTATGTAATCGTCGAATTCTTCACGGCGGGTCAGCGCTATCGATTCGACAAGCCGTCACAGATCTACCACTATTACTGCGGCAAGATTGGCGCCACCTTTTTCGACTATTTCTCGATCCTCTTTGTCTTCTTGAGCTTCACCGTTATGGTGGCAGGTGCTGGCGCCGTCTTCGAGGAACACTACGGACTCTCAAAATACATCGGCGGCATTGGCCTGGCGCTACTGGTGGCCGCCAGCGTGTGGTTCGGCCTGAAGTCGCTTGTCGACATTATCGGCAAAATCGGGCCGCTGATCGTGATCATTGCAGTGGGCCTGGGCGTGCTGGGGATCGTACGCAATCCGCAGGGGATCTCCGAAGGCGCCGTTCTCTTGCCGTCATTAGAAGTAACCCAGGCCTCGAGCACCTGGTTCATGTCGGCGTTATCGTACGTGGGTTTCTGCATGCTGTGGCTCGCCGCTTTCCTTGCCGCCCTGGGTAAAACAGCACGCTCTAAGCGCGAAGCCGTCGCCGGCGGATCGCTCGGCGCCTTGGCTTTCTCGGCAGCCTGCATCATCGTGGCGCTGAGCCTACTGGCCAATATCACGCGGGTTGCAGGAACTGAAATACCCATGCTCGTACTGGCGCAGGACGTGAGTCCGCTTCTAGCCTCGGGCATCTCGGTCATGATCCTTACCGGCATCTACACCACGGCGGTGCCCTTGCTTTGGACGGTCTCCTCGCGGTTCTTCACCGAAGGCACCAGACAGTTCAAGTCCGCCACCGTAGGCTTAGCAGGACTCGGTACGGTGATCGGATTAGCCGTACCGTTTAGCCAGATGGTTAATGTCGTGTATGTCATCAACGGCTACGTCGGCATCGCCTTGCTCGTCCTGATGCTAATCAAGACAGGGCGCCGTGTAATCGCTGGGGAATGCGCCTGACCATACGCCACGGCTCCCTATTGGATAGCGAGACAGCAACCGTCAAGGCGACTGCATAGAGCAAAGTCGGACCCACCATTGGTGAGCCCGACCTTGCTGTTCGTGTAAGAATTATCGGCCCTAGCGGGCTACGATCGGTTCCTGATTCTGGGCGAAATACTCGACCACGTCGTTACTGAGCTCAGGCACTGTCAATGTTGAACCATCGCCACGGATCGACCGGGCCCCAAGATCGCCCACTGCAACGGCGGCCCGGGCGGCTAACGGTGAAGTATCGGTGGATCCACCTTCGCGGGCGAAGCGCAAGAATTCGGCAATCAAGTTTGGGTCTGCTCCCCCATGCCCATCCTCATCACCGAGCACCCGAATTTTTCTATCTGGTTCGACAAATCCGTGCGTGGTTCGCGTATTCCACAGGTGAATATAATCCCCGGGCCCGTCCCCGTAGTTTTCGATCCGACCGGCGGTACCGATCACCGTATAGTTCCTCCAATAGTCCGGCGTGAAATGACACTGCTGATAAGACGCCAGCACACCGTTATCCAACCGCATCTGCACCATCGAGAGATCTTCCACGTCCAAAGCTGGATTTAGATCGTGTTGCTTCAGCGGCGGCCAGTTCTCTACCGAGAACCACTCGCCCATTCGGCGATCGGTGTTATCCCGGCGATCGGTAACCTGCCCGTACACGGCTAGTGTGCCCAGTCCGGTCACTTGAGTGCTGTATCCACCAGCTAACCAGTGGATGACGTCAATATCATGCGCGCCCTTCTGCAAGAGCAGCGTATTCGTATAGCGACGTTCGGCATGCCAATCTTTGAAGTAATAATCCCCGCCGTTACCCACGAAGTGGCGGCACCAGACGGCCTTCACCTCACCGATAGCACCGCCCTCGATGAGTTCTTTCATCTGTCGGATCACAGGCATATGGCGCATATTATGTCCCACATAAAGTCGTGTTCCGGTGCGCTGGGCTGTCTGCAGAATTTCGTCGGCTCGTTCGATGGTGATATCCAGAGGCTTTTCGCAGAAGGTAGGAATTCCTGCCTCCAAAGTTCGCACCACCACGTCACGGTGCGTGTGGTCGGGCGTCAGCACCAGCACCGCGTCGACCCCGGCATTCAATAACACCTCGAGGTCACCTGTCACCACCGCATCGGGTACGGCTCGCCGGGCATCGGCGCGACCACGTTCACTGCTATCGCAGATCACGGTGATCTCCGATCCCTCCCCTGGACGCTGTACGTATCGGTAGAGCGAAGACCGCAGACCGAAACCTACGATGCCAACTTTCATATCCATAGAAACTCCTTGTGTGCCGTCTGCCCCCAGCGCTGAGGGCAGACGGCGGTAATTTAGGCAGACCGGACGGGTATCGGGCCGGGAAAAAAGCATCGGGCGCTGTGGTCCTCATCCACTACATCGAGCGTGGGTTCCTCTTGCGCACAGCGCGCTTGAGCGATGGGACAACGGGTATGGAACCGGCAACCCGACGGCGGATCGATGGGTGACGGCGGGTCACCTTGCAACATGATTAGCTCTCGCTTGGTACCGTTGCCCTGCCGCAATTCCGGGGCCGCAGACAGTAAGGCTTGGGTGTACGGATGCTCACTGTGGTCATACACCTGTGCGAATGTTCCGTGTTCAACGATCCGACCGAGATACATGGTGGCAACCTCGTCCGAAATATGCCGCACGATTTGGAGATCGTGAGCAATGAAAACAAAGCTCAAACCCAGTTCTTGCTGTAGGTCCTGAAGTAGATTCACGACCTGAGCACGAACTGACACGTCCAACGCGGAGACTGCCTCATCGCAAATCAACACCTTCGGGTTCAACGCGATTCCACGCGCAATACCAATGCGTTGTTGCTGTCCCCCGGAGAAATTATGTGGGTAGCGCCCCAAATGATCGGGATTGAGTCCGACCAGTTCCATTAATTCCTGCACCTTACGTCGCCTGCCCGATTCGGGAACGAGCCCAGGATGAATTTCGAACGGCTCACTGAGTATCTGTTCGATATTCATGCGCGGATCAAGCGCGGCGTAAGGGTCTTGGAATATAAGTTGAATATTCTGGCGCATGTGCCGTTTTTCAGCACCGCGCAGCGAATTAATATCCACGCCCTCGAATAGCACTTCGCCCTCGGACGGAGCTTCCAGCCCGGAAAGAATTCGGGCCAGAGTCGATTTTCCGCACCCAGACTCACCGATGATCCCGAGGGTCGAACCGAGCTTCACCCTGAGGTCGACGCCGTCGAGGGCACGGACGATTTTTTTCGGTGCGAAAGGCAGGGGACGGGCGATGGCGTAATGTTGCTTGACCCCTCGCAATTCCATGATCGGCGACGTGTTCGTTGCGCGGCGGGCTTGTTCAGCGACTATGTGCGGCATATGGCTGCACCTCCTCGTGATGGAAACAGGCGGTGGCTCGGGATTCGCCGAGCTCTGTGAGCGCCGGAACGCGTCCATTGCATTCTTCGGTGGCCAGCCAGCAGCGATTCGCAAACGAGCAGCCACTGGGCAAATTAAGCAGATCCGGCGGACTACCCGGGATAGCGGGCAAGCGGGAACCCTTCAGTTCCTCGCTGGCCACCGACTCAGCTAGCCCTCGAGTATATGGATGCCGTGGCGCGCTCAGAACTTGAGCAGTAGGACCTTGCTCGACAACGCGCCCGGCGTACATGACCGCCACATGATCGGTCACTTCGCGTACGACCGAAATATCGTGCGTAATAAGGATCAGTCCCATGTTGTGTTGAACCTGTTGTTCCTTGAGCAGCGCCAAAATTTGGGCCTGCACCGTGACGTCAAGCGCGGTGGTGGGCTCATCAGCGATGAGCAATTGCGGATCCAACGCCAAGGCCATAGCGATCACGATGCGCTGTCGCATGCCGCCAGAAAACTGGTGCGGATAGTCGTTGACACGACTGCTTGCAGCCGGAATCTTCACACGATCCATGAGTTCTATCGCGGCTCTCTTGGCTGCGGCACGGCTGTAACCGCGATGGACCCGAAAAAGCTCACCAATTTGCCGGCCCACCGGATGCACTGGGTTGAGGGCGCTCAGCGCATCTTGGAAAACCATGGCCATCCGTGGGCCGTTCAAGCTTCGTCGAACCTTTGAGGGCAAGCTCAATAGGTCTTCACCCTCAAGCATGATCTGTCCACCAACAACTCTGGCCGGAGGCGTATCCAGCAGGCCCATGATCGTGCGGGCGGTTACAGACTTGCCGGATCCGGATTCACCAAGAATACCGAGGCTTTGACCGGCCGAAACTGACAGATCCACCCCATTTATGGCCGTGGCGATTCCCTGACTGGTAGAGAATTCCACACGCAGATCGCGCACCTGTAATAACGGAGTCTGCTTCGCATCTGTTTGATTGCTCATCACTTACCCTTGGGATCGAACTCATCGCGCATGGCTTCACCGAATAGGACGAAGCCGAGCACGGTAACGGTCAGGAAAACTGCAGGGAATATCAGCAAATGAGGAGCTGCGTCGATGTAGTCACGGGCTGCGGCTAGCTGCAGGCCCCAAGATACAGCTGGCGGGGTCAATCCGATGCCGATAAAGGTCAGTCCGGCCTCGGCCGAGATCATCCCGCCCACGCCCAGTGTCTGCAAAACCAACAGCGGAGTGATGGCGTTGGGAACGATATGCTTTCGGATAATACGAGAGTTGCTGGCTCCAAGGAGCCGTGCGGCCTGAACATATTCGCGATTGCGCACTTCGAGCACGGACGAGCGCATAAACCGTACCCCGCCGGGCCAACTAAACAGGGCTAAGGCAAAGATCACGGTCCATACATTGCGCTGTCCGAACAGCTGAAGCACTACGATGGCAGCCAAGATAAAGGGCAATCCAAAGGCCATATCGCATATGCGCGAGATGACTGCGTCAATCCAGCCTCCGAAGTAGCCGGCGATAGCTCCCACCGCAGCGGCGATGGCGAAGGCAATCAGCGAGACCACTATGCCCACGAGAATTGAGGCGCGTGCCCCGTAGATGACGTTAGTGTAGTAGTCGCAACCTTGAACGTCCATGCCGAAAGGGTGCTGCGCGCTGGGCGGTAGGTTGGAATTGAGGATGTCACAATTCTCGGTCGGCCCCGGACCGAAGCCGGTGAAGATTTGCGGAAAGGCCGCCATCAGAATCACCAAGAGCACGATGGATCCGGAAATCATGAAACGCGGTCGAAGCCACCAATGGTGGTGCCCTCCTTTGGTCTTCCCGGGGATACGCGCAGCCGCCTGCGCACCTTCTGTGGGAGTTACGGTATTCGTTGCCGTGCTCATACGTCTCTATACCCTTACTCGAGGATCGATCAGGCCGTAGGTGAGGTCAACCAACAGGTTGAACACGAGGTACACCAACACGAGCATCGTTGCGATACCCACCACGATGGTCCCCTCCTTGTTATTGATGGAACTGACCATGAGCCCTCCAATGCCAGGTATGTTGAAGATCGCCTCGATGATTACCGCACCCCCGAGCATTCCAGCGAGTGAAAGCCCCAAGTAAGTCACCACAGGAATCAGCGCGTTACGTAGTGCGTGGCCCCAGATAATGCGTTGATCCGAAAGGCCCTTTGCTTTAGCGGTCCTGAGATATTCGGCGCGGAGCACATCTACCAACGAGGTTCGCGTGAGACGGGCCAAACCGGCTGCCGCTTCGATGGCCATCACCAGCGCGGGCAGGATAAATGCCATGGGCCACCCTGCTCGGACGCCAGCCGGGTCAACCCAGCCCAGATGCACCCCGAAGTAGGTTTGGGCTCCGAGTGCAATCACAAATCCGGGGATTCCCATGAACAACACGGTGAAGACCAGCGCGAAATGATCGGCCGCCTTTCCGTGGCGTAGCCCTCCGTAGACGCCAATGATCAAGCCAATAAATAGTTTCAGCACCCAGGCGGTCATCGCTAAAGCAAATGTGGCGGGCAGGCGTTCGAGAATCAGCCCCATCACCGGCCGACCAAAGAAGTCGATGCCGAAATCTCCGCGGAAAACTCCGAGCATGTAATTGCCGTATTGGATGAGAAATGGATCATCGAGGTGGTACGCCTGACGAATCTGGGCCACCGTGGCTTCTGGTAGTGGACGCTCTCCTGTCAACGCCGAAATCGGGTCTCCCGGCATGAGGAAGGTCAAAGCGTAAATAATGAACGTTGCGCCAAGGAGCACAGGGATCATCTGCAAGATGCGTCGTAGGACATAGCCCAACATGGGGTTACCTCACTCAGTACAGTCGGTGGCGGTCCATCGCTGCGTATGGACCGCCACCAGCGGTCGGAAACTGCTTAACAGCCGTAGCCGGCGCGGTAGAACTGCAGGTCGCCTTGGACGTCGTTCATCACTGCACATTCGGAGTGCAGCCCGTAGTCGGTCGGAATGAACAAGGGGATGGCCGGCAGGTCCTTCAGGATGATCTGTTCGGCATCGCGATACAGGCTTGCCGCCTTGGTTTCATCCTGCTCGGCGCGTGCTGCGCGTAGGAGCTTGTCAACTTCCGGGTTCGAGTAGCCGGTGGACGCGTTGCCGTCGCCTCCGGTTTCGTACTGGCTCAGGTACTGGTCGGAGGACATGTATGACCATCCCCAGAGGCCAAAGGCCGCCCCTTCGAGCTTCTGATTATTGCGACGCTCTGAAAGTTCGGTGCCCAACATTGGTTTCTGCTGAACTTCGATTCCCAGATTGTCCTGGATCTGTTTGGCCACTGCCTGGACGAGTTGCTGATCAGAATTCGAGTTACTCTCGATAATCAATGTGCCATCGAAGCCACCGGAATCGGCCAACAATTTCTTGGCGCGTTCTGGATCAAAGGTGCACTCGGAGCAGGCACCCTCCACATAGGAAGCAAGTGCCGGTGGGACCAACGAATCCGAAGGGGTGGCGTGCCCCTTGAGCAATGATTTTGCGATGGCATCGCGGTCGATCGACAGTGAAATGGCTTTACGCAGTTCCGGCGACTTCAGCTCATCAACATAGTCGGGAATCTGAAGTGTTTGCTGCTTCGATCCAATGGAAACCTTGTAAAGCACCTTATCGCCAAGCTGGCTAGTTGCTTTATCGACCATGGTTGCCGGCACGTTCCGAATCATGTCGAGATTACCGGCCGTCATATCGGTGTAGGCCGGATCTACCGAGGTGTAAACCTTACCAACGAGTTCATCGGCACCACCACTGAAACCGGCTGCACCCTTGAAGCCATCCCATTTCTCCAACACAATCTGTTGATTGTGGTCCCAGGAAACAAACTTGTACGGTCCGTTGGACACCGGGGCTTCATCATAAGATGCCTCGTCCTCCAGTGCCGTAGCGGGTAGCGGGCACGTTGGGTTTGTGCTCAGAACCTTCGGGAAGTCGGCGTTAGGTGCCTTGAGCGTAACTTCCAGGTGCGTTTCGTCAATGACCTTCACGCCAGAGAGCACATCGGTGCTCGGTTCGGATCCATCCGTTGGATTCAACTCGTCGTAACCTTCGAAGGAGACGAACGTGCCGTTACCCTGCCATGCGTTTGACCCTGTCGCCGTCGCGTTCCATGCGTCAGCGAAAGAATGTGCGGTCACCGGAGATCCATCATGAAAGGTCCAGCCGTCTTGAAGCTCGATGTTCCAGACTTTGGCATCTTCGCTTTCGACCGCTTGGGCCGCCAAGGGCTCAAGCTTCTGAGTTTCAACATTGACTTCCATGAGGTTGGCGCACAACGCCATACCTACTTGGCTGCCGGGATCTTTTTGCGGCACGATACTCTTCGGCTCGCTGGTCATAAATGACAATGACCGTTTGCCTTGCGCGTCGCTCTGCGGCTGGCCACCATTTTCACCCGAGGCACAACCGGTGGCGACGAGCGCGAGCGCTGCCGCTCCGGCGGCCAACACCATTTTGGGGGATCGCTTCATTGGGACTCCTAGTTGGGTGCGGCATCCGACTCACCCACATCTCGGTGCTTGGCTGCCAACACATACTTTATTTTATGAAATAAAGTAAACATGCCAATGTGATCCTGTCAACACTTTCCGAGAAAATGACCTTACGCCGAAGCTACGAGGACAGCGACTCAAGCACACCCAGCGGGCGCTCGAGGACCTCATTGACCATAATGCTTGCGGCAAAGATGGAGAGCGATAGTTCGTGGTCACTGGAGTACACCACACGCTGCGCCGCCAGTTCTCCTTGACCGGCACGCGCGGCAACCACCCGTCGGACATGAGCTAGAGTTTCCGGGCGTTCGGCGGGTGTTCCTGCGATGACTACGAGCCCAGGATCCAACAGATCCATGAGTACGGCCGCAGCCCGCGCCACATAGCCATCGCGTTCGGCCACAATCGCACGGATCTGCTCATCCCCCGCATCATAAAGTCGGTCAACGTCGGCGTAAGTGCGCACGTCCTGACGACCGGCCGCTTGCGCACATCGCACCGTAGCTTCGTCTGTGGCCACCGTTTGAAGACATCCTTGGCGTCCACAGTCGCAACGGAATTGCCCGTCCGATACCCGCAAGTGCGCAATCTTCCCGGCGTGCTGCGAATGACCGGCACGGATGACACCGTCACTGACCAGTACCGCGCCCAGATCCGAGGTGTTGACCATGAGCACGAAATCAGGCTGCTGTGCCCCATGACCAAAAAGTAATTCATGCTGAGCCGCGGCCCGCGCATTATTATCCAGCACCACAGGTCCGGGTAGGCGACCTGCCAGTTGTTCCACGGCGTGCACATCAAACCAGCCCGCACCGGAATTTTCCACAATGATCCCGCGCTCGCGATCGACGATGCCGCCGGTGGCCACGCCCGTACCAAGAACATGGCGTCCCGACGCATGTTCCTCAACCAGTTTGGTAGCCTCCGCTACGACAACGTCGAAGGTCTGCTCAGCGCTAAAACCAGAATGCGGAACCAGCGCGGAAGCATGGGCGATTCCATCGAGGCCCGTCAAGACCACGCCAGTCACCCGCGGCCCTAAATGAATCCCCATGACTAGGTGCGAAGTTGAGTCAACGTGTAGAGGCACGCGAGGCCGCCCTTGTCCCGCAGCGACGGGAGACGCTTCACACAGCAATTTGGCTTCGACAAGCTTCAGAGCGATGCTGGTCACCGACGCAGCGCTAATGCCGACTGCATCGGCAACGTCCTTCCGCGATTGACCGGGATTCGAAAAAACTTCGCGTAAGACCGAAGCAAAATTTCGCTCACGTATCGGGTCGGACTTGCGGGCCATCCACCTGCCTGCCTTTCACATGCGTATTCTTTCACCACCAACATCAGGAAGCTGAGCTAATTCTGCCACCGATGCCCAATTCAGATGTTATCGCCGCAGTATGCGTATCTAACTCAGAGCAACGAAAAGCTCTCACGGCCCACCGCACCCAGCAGGTCATCGGCGGGCAGGCCCCGAATCAGCAAGGTGTAACGCAGTGCCCAGGCCCGTGCTCGTAGCCATGTATTTCCACCGTGCTCGTAGCCCAATGCGGCGAGCGCTACGTCTCGCACCGCCGGACTGAAATGCAGCCAGAGCATCCCGAGATCTGAGGCAGGATCTCCGATGCATAGGTCTCCGAAATCGACCAGTCCTACGAAGTGCCCGCCGTGCGCCGCAACGGTGGCAATAGTGTTGTGTGGGTGCGGATCGCCGTGGAGCCAACGTGGTGCCGAGTCAAAGGGTTCCGCGCCCCGGCCCGCCTCCCAGATTTCTCGTGTCTTGGCCTGCTCACGTCCGTTCAACTGCGCGATCTGCTCAGTGGTGCGCTCGTCGAGACTCGCTAGGGCGCAACCCCGAAACGCACTTCGCGGCCCTTGTGAGGCCGGCACATGCAGACGGGAGAGTTGCGATGAAAACTCTGGGGCATAGCAATCTCGCTCCTCGCGGCTGAGCGTGGCAGCGCTCCTACCCGGAACGTACCGGGTGATGCTCATGGTGAAGGGGTAGTAGTCGGTCGGGCGACCTTCGAACAAGACCTCCCCCACGGCCAGGCCGGTGTCTTGTGCGAGAACGGGCAGCCACGTCCGTTCTTTGCGCCCGATCTCCTCCCCGAGTTCCCGCCGCGGTAACCGAAGCAGAAATTGCTCGCCCAAGCGATAAACCACGTTATCCCAGCCGGTGGCGACGTAGCGGAGCTCGTAGGCGGCAAAGTGCGCTGCTTGTTCTTGAAGTAATCGGCTGGCCAGATGGTGATCGATCTGGACCGTAGCGGCAGGCATCCGAGTCACGGCGGGCGGGGTAGGCTTCATCTGCTCATGCTATGTCAGGAACCCGGTCGCCAAGCTATCAACGCCGCCGGGAAACTCGATGGCGTCGTGGTTGGTAACGGCAAAACGCTGACCCGGGTAACGGAGGCCGGAGACATACATGTTGGTGTGCGCAATGATCTGCTCGGCGCTGATGTCCACTCCGCCCCAGGTGCTGTCGCAGGTTGTGTGGGCATCGGCCACTAGGGTTACGTCATAACCTTCAATCGCGGCCCGTTGCACGGTGGTGCGGACACAGAAATCACTCTGGGCACCACTAATCACAAAGTGCCGTGCACCCAATCTCTCCAGGGTTTGGCTAAGTTCGGTGTCCGTGAAGGAATCACGGTAGCTCTTCCGGATCACTGCCTCATCCCTCATAGTGGCCAGTGGATGCACGAGTTCCCACTTCGGTGTGCCGACACCAACTGGATCATGGAACACCCACCCAACCGGCACCCCTTGTTCACGTGCCCGCTCCACCAGCGCGGCCACACGCATCGTCACTTCATCTTCGGCCAGGCAACCGGGCACCACACCTTGCTGCATATCGATGACGAGCAACACCGTCGATCCCTCGTGCTCCGTATCCGTGACTCTCATCCATTTGTCCCTTTGGCCCACGACCTGCTGTTCACCTATCAATCTACTCGCCCGCTAAGGCGCTGGCGGATGCTGACGCTCTCCCCCGGAAACCACCTGGGCTCGCGAGGACATCGAAGATTCAGAAATGGCGGGCCATGCGCACAAGTGAAACGATAACTGTGCGCCCGCACGTGTCCCCGCAGGAGGCACACCCGAATCTAGGCAACTGTCGATGGTGACAGTGCAAAGGAGACTGCCTCATGAATAGCCCAGTCTTCGTCGAGTACACCGCGGTGACGCCACAGCCCTGGAAGAACGGGCGTGGCATCACACGAAATCTCTTCGACGACAGCGACCGAGCGGGTCAGTGGAGTTGGCGAATCAGTATCGCCGAAATCACCGGGACGCAGCCCTATAGCCGCTACCCCGGTGTGCGGCGCGGCCAGGTCGCCCTCGGCCCTGGTGCCGTCGAACTGACCCTCAACGGCGAAATCACCGAGCTTCCGGTGGAGGGCACCATCGTCTTTGACGGCGAAGAGGAAGTCTCAGCTACCCCACACAGCGAAGGCTTTCTCGATCTCAACGTCATGGTCGCCCGAGCACGGTGGACACCGCACGTGAGCATCATTAACGATCCGGCACTGCAAGTCCCCGAGGACGGCTTCTGGGCAGTGGTTGCTCTGGAAGATTCCTGTACGTTCGGTGATCACCGCTTCGCTCGCCTCGATGCCCTCCTGCTCACCCCTGGCGCACAGAGTGGCGTGGGTCGTTTCGTCCTGGCTCGCATAACCCCTGCAGGCTAGCCGGTCGACTGAGCTATTGAAGCGCAGGCACGATCTCAAGTGCTCGAGCTGGTTCGGCACAGGCGGTGCGATGAAGCAGAGCATCCGAGGACTTCAGGCGGTTATTCACGCCGGTGTCATCGCACCAATCCAGTGCGTCGGGCATCGCCAAGACCGTGGCCGTACCCGTCTGGGTTCTGTCCGGGATGACGAAAGTGAATTCGAAAGCACCGGTGTCGCTCATTTCGGCGGTCGTGTTCAGCACCTCTGCACCCGACGCATCCGTGAGTATCACTCGAACCTTCGCGTCTTCTCCGTAACTCGGATTGCAGGTCGCAGCCGGTGCGGAGACTGTCACCTCGTCACCCACGCGAGCGTTGGAGGGTTCCACCGCGAATTTTGGCGGATTGCACGAAGGCGGCACGGGATCCGGCGCGGCACAGGCTACGACCGAACCGAGCAACAGTGCGAGGGTTCCGCACGTACTCGCGACCTGAGTATGCCACGACCTTCGCGACACCGAACGGGCAACTCTCATCTTCACACCATAATGCGCGACACCCGCCCTGTGTACCGGTAACTGATTTCAGATAGCCCATTCCCCGGCGGTAAGCACCTAATTGTGCCTGAAATCCTTATCCGGCCTCAGAATGACCGGGGCAAGGTCTCGGTTCGCAGAGGTACTGGGCCCATCGGCCTGAATCTCACCACCTCGCGCAACGAACTCAGCGGCTTCGTTGCCTAGTTGATGAGCAAACAATGGCAGACCGAATTCGGCGGCGACACCGGCCGGACCTTTCGGCACCAGAACGCGCGGCGCTTAAACCTTCGCCCTCCCCACGCCACACCGGCAAGGTCTTCAACGAGGCTTCAAGTCGATGGCAACGCCATTCGACCAGGGATGTGTTTGTTGAGCACTATCAGCTACGGACACCTTAGCGGCGACCAGTAGAGTAATCACGATTGAGCCGAGACATGGACCTCGCTGCCGCGGGTTTCCCCGCTCCGAAAGTAGTGGTAACCGACGGCGGCTTGGGCTTGATGGAATCGACGAAACAGCCTTGGCCGCAGGTGAAGAATCCACCCTGGCTAGTGCATGTCCTACCCAACGTGCACACACCTCACGGTGAGTCCGCATCTCGACTGCGCAATGACGGAATACTACAAACCACCAACGCAGCTTTCGTCATGCTCGGCAATTCAACCTTCTTCGCCCGCAGCCGATCGCTCAAGCAGTGAGACCAAGCGACCCACGCCGACAACGGCCTCCCGAATCCGCTCCTCGTCCCCTATGGTCAGGAGCTGAAGCATCAGCCCATCGAACGCGGCGAAGATCGCAGAGGCAATCTCACCGATCACCGCCAACCCCCGGCGCTCCAGCGCACGTTCGATGGCGGAGTTGTAGTTCATATAGAGGTTCTCCACCAGCACTCGAATTTTCTCGTCCCTGCGAGATTGGAGAATCATTTCGAACTGGAAAACCTGGAGTTCTGGCGCGTCCAAAATCGACTGCATGAGTGAATTCGCAAAGGACTCGTCGAATTCCACGACTCGGTCCAGTCCCGTCTCGCCAATAGACCGCTGAGCAGCCCATTCCATCGTGGCAGCCAGTAGCCCCTCAATTGAGCCAAAATGATGGGCGACCAGCGTGTGGTTCACTCCGGCCTTCCCGGCGACCGCGCGATATGTGACTCCCCGTAGCCCTTTCTCCGCAACGACGGCGATGACCGCTTCCAGTAGGGCCTCCCGGCCATCTCCGTAAGGCAAGCGGGTAGAAGTCTGACTCATGAATCCCATCTTAGCCACGGCGTGGGCCCACCCCGACCGGTGAACTTCACCCTCGAATTTGACCCTTGACCAAGAACTAGACAAGTGTATAGTTCTTAAGCATGACCTACGCCACACCGGCTTGTGGGTATCCCCAGCACGGAAGAGCTACTCGATAATGTCCATTCCAAATTCCCAAGACTTCGTCCCCGAAACCGACTGGCCGGCAATCTCAGTCATGCTTGACGGGTTCGGAGAACAAACTCTGTCTGCCACCACGGCCTTGAGCGATTCGACCATCCTCATGCCCGGTGACGAGCATGACACCGTATACACATTCCTCGACGGCGAAACCGTGGCATGGTCTTCTACCGGGAACCCCGGCAGCACGCAGGGCACCGCACCATACAAGGCCATCGAGGCGCGCGCGGGTCTGTTCATCATCAATTTCCTGCGCGGTACCGGGCTGGACACCGAGAACGTGACCATAGTTCTGGATCGAACCAGCGGAATCATAACTTCCGGAATTTCTCGTTTAGTGACCATCGACGGAAATGTCCGCAGTGTCACCGACTTTAGCCATACCAGCATTGACGGGCAGCCAATTCAACGGGAACGTTCGTCCGGCCTTGTCGGAAAAAGGGTTTTCTACCGTTACAGCGACAGCGAAACATACGAACACATCTACCTGAACTCGGGAACCTTCACGTGGCACTGCCTGCGCGGCGGTGAAGCCGGGCTGGCAGATACCGACCGCTGCATGGCGTGGGAGGTCGCCGAGGACGTATTCATCTTCTTCTGGACCGAAAAGGTCATGGCGGTCGAGGCCGTTCTGCTCGTTGACCTGCGAGAACAACGCTCAATTGGGCGCATGTTCGGATGGGATCACTCTGCCGCCGGCGTCGTCTCGCTCCCCTTCAATTCTCGGCTATCGGTGTTAAACACCACCGAATACCCGCAGGACCTCGCCAAACTCTGACCCTGAAAGGCAGTCCCGTGGCTAACTCAGAACAATTTCCTGAAGTACCACAGCCGATGCATCGAACCCTGCGATGGCAGGACGCTTTTGCCTTGGCCATGGCTGTATCCGGAGGCCTGTTCGTCTCTTTCGGCCCCACCATGGCTGCGATCGGCGCGTTGTCCGCCTTGTTCATCTGGGCGCTGGCTGCCGGGATCGGCTGGTTGCAGAACCACCTCTTCGCGGAGATGGCCTCGATGTTTCCAGATAAACCAGGTGGTGTCCCGGTTTATGCGCACGAAGCATGGAAGGAACGATTCGCCCCGGCCGGGGCGTTGGCTGCCTTCGGCTACTGGTTTGGCTGGTCAGCCGTGATTTCGGTGGTCAGCCTCACCGCCGGCACCATCGTCCAGCACCGGTGGCTCCCCAATGCTGTGGAGCCGTTGGATCTCGGTGTGGTGCAACTCGGTGCGGGCCAGCTGATAGGCATCGCCTTCATCCTGGTGCTGATGGTGCCCAACCTATTTGGTGCCCAACCGGCTGCCTGGGTCAACAAGGTCCTTGGGATCCTGTTGTTGGTGCCGTTGCTGACCTTCGTCATTGCTCCACTGGCAAGCGGCCAGTGGGACGCCTCCAATATCACGTGGGGTCTTGGCCAGCCAGGAGCCGATCACTGGGGCGGCTGGCAAGATGCTGCAGTCTGGCTGTATTTGGTGGGCTGGACCGCTTATGGCACCGAAATGTGCGCCGCTTTCACCCCCGAATACCGTAGCGCCAAAGACGCCCGCCGCGCCCTATCCAGCTCCGGGGCCTTCACGTTCATAATGTTCGCCCTTGTTCCACTGGGAATCGGCGGCATCGTGTCCCACGCCGACGCCGCCGCGGACCCGAGCTCCGTGTTCGTCAACGGATTCGCCACCGTGCTACCCACCGGCCTCGCCGGCGATATTGCGCTGATCATCACCATCGGCGCGCTTCTGATGGGCGTAAATGCCAGCATGGCCGATGGTTCCCGCGCGCTTTACGGTGCGGCCATAGACGGGTTGGTCCCCCGCCAGCTTGAAGTGCTCAATCGCCATCAGGTTCCTGCCCGGGCCATCGTAGCCGCCGTTGTCATGAACGTCTTGCTGGTGATCTTCGTATCAAACCCCATTGCGATCCTGGTGGCGGCGAATATCGGTTATCTGCTGGCGATCCTCCTTGCCGTCTCCGGATTCCTGATCTTGCGCAAGGACAGACCCGATGCTCCACGCACTTTCAAGCTGGGAAACTGGGCAGTCCCGGTAGCCGTCGTCCTAAGTGTTTACGGGGGCGCAGTGCTGATCATCGGTGCCTCCTCCGCGAAGATATCAGGCTACGGCGGCACCGCGGAACTAACCATCGGGGTCGGAATCCTTCTGCTGTCTCTCGTCCTATTCGTCATCCGTCGGCGATTCCAAGATCGCTTACCCCTTCTGCATGAACCGCGACTTCCCAGTGAATCCGAGCCCCCAGTCAGCCCGTGACGCGCTGTCACGTTCCCCTCAAATCAAGGAAAACCATGTCACACGTCTTCTATGCACAACATGATCGATCAGCCGCCGAGCCATTTGCTGTCGGCACAGTTCAATGGCTTCGCAGGCCAGGCGACAATGGCAATCAGGCGCTCTCCGCGGGTATCTGGCACATCACGCCGGATGAAGCACCCGACCCCTTCGATTTACCGATCGAGGAGGACGAAACCATCTACATCGTCTCCGGACATCTGCGCATCGAGGTGGCCGGTGGCCCGACGCACGAGATGACCGGCGGCACCATGGCCTCGCTTTCCAAAGGGGCGATGACGCGGTGGACCGTCCTCGAGCCAACCGTCGAGTTCTTCGTTTACAGCTAAGGATGCACCATGGAAAACACTGACGTCATCATCGTGGGGGCTGGATTCGCCGGACTTGTCGCGGCTCGCGAACTCACGCACCGTGGCCACCGGGTCATCGTTCTTGAGGCCCGCGACCGCATCGCCGGACGCACCCACACGAGCGAACGCATGGGCCGGCAACTGGAGCTCGGCGGTACCTGGGTGCATTGGAGCCAGCCTTACGTGTGGTCCGAAATGGGCCGATACGGCATAGAACCTGTCGCGGGACCCGAATTCACCAAGGCCTTTTGGAACATCGGCGGGCAACGTCAAACAGGTCATGCGGACGAAATCCTCGACCTGCTCGACGCACCAAACCAAGCGCTGCTCGCCGACGCCAGGAAGTACTTTCCGTTGCCCTGGCAGCCACTCGCTGATGCCAGGGTCAAGGACGTCGATGCACTCACGCTGTCGGAGGTCATAGACCGGCTCGATCTGCCCGAGGACCGTCGCCTGCTGTTGCGCTCGTTCTGGGCGTTGAATTTCAATGGTCGGCTGGATGACGCCGCATACACGCAGGCCCTGCGCTGGTGTGCGGCGGCGAGCGGCTCCTGGCGGCTCATGTTTGAAACGTGCTCGACGTTTAAGATCGCTGGCGGCACTCACCGTCTGGCCGAGGCGATCGCCGCGGATTCAACCGCTGATATCCGCCTTGAGCACGCCGTGGACTCAATTCACCATGACTCTGAGTCGGTCACGGTGCGCACCGCCAACGGCCACACCTTCACCGCCCGTGAACTCATCCTGGCAGTCCCCCTGCATGTACTCGGCGATATCGACATCCACCCCGAGCTTTCGGCAGGTAAAGTGGCCGCTTCGACCTCCGGCCACGCCGGTCGAGGCGCCAAACTCTGGATCAAGGTCAAGGGACGGCAGGAGCGGTTCATAGCCTTCGCAGGTGAGGATGCGCCATTGAACTTCGCACAGGCCGAGTACCTGGATGAGGATTCCACCACGCTGGTTTGCTTTGGCCCCGATGCCTCCGCGATCGACGTCCAGGATGTCGCCGGCGCACAGGCTGCCCTTAATCGGCTCGTCCCGGAGTTGGAGGTCATCGAGGTTGCCGGCCATGACTGGGTCGACGACGCCTACTCGCGTTCGACCTGGTCAATGCACCGAACCGGGTTTCTCTCGCAGTCACTTGCCGAACTGCAGAGGACCGAAGGCCGTATCCGTCTCGCCGGATCGGATCTCGCCGACGGTTGGGGCGGATTCATCGACGGTGCCCTCGAATCGGGGATCCGTGCCGCACGTTCCGCCGCATTCGCCCTGGACGCTCAATCCCCACCTGCGGACTCCGCGAACGGCTTGCCCTGCACGACGGGTGCTCGCTAAGACACCTCGTCACCTCATGGGCGATTGATCCGGCGCATGCCGCCTGGACATAACGAACGGCCCGTACCAACCCGGCGGGTTCTAACGGTCGTTGCAACACCCTGAACAATCAGGAGTTGCAACGACCGTGCCTCATTTAACCCAAGAGTCATTACCTTATTTAACCCAAGAGTCATTACCTACCACCCCTGAACGATCCACAAGAGCAAGAATCACAGAGCACGAGAAACAGCGCTTCTATGAGGTGCTGAAGCAAACTCAGCGTGTCAAAGATGCGGCCCAGGCCATCAACGTCTCGCTACCCACGGCCTATCAACTCGCCAAAACAATGGGCTGGACATCGTCTCGAACAACCCCCTCTAGCGCTCTCGGAAAGCCCAAAACTCGATACACCCAAGAACAGAAAGACGCGTTCTTTACTGCGTTTCAGAAGTATCAGAACGTCACCACCGCGGCCCGAGAGACCAACATTCCACGGTTTACGTGCTATCAATGGGTCGCCAAAGCAGGACTGAAAGTCCCGAATCCCCACGCGGGCAAGCGTGAACAGTTCCTGCGCCTACGCAAGCAAGGCATGAGTCGTCGGGAAGCCGCCGAGCATGTCAGAGCCAACATCAGAACCGCTGGAGACTGGGACAACGGCATCCGTAGGAGCGGCGACAAGCGGTTCTATCCAGATGGCCGAGTCGTGGACTATAACAGTGGAATGATCACCCACACTGCCCCGTCAGGCCGGCAGCAGAACACAGCGAATCCCAGCATCCTGGCGTTGGAGCAGCAGATTAATCCGCGCTTCCTGTCCATGATGGAACGTGAGGAAATCTATGCGCTCAGCATTGCTGGACACTCGATACGTCAGATCGCGCAGAAGCTTCACCGTTCGCCGTCCACCATCAGCAGGGAACTGAGGCGAAATTGCACAGTAAACGGTGATTACTACCCTCACCCGGCACACCGCCAAGCTGCGTACCGCAGAGCACGACCGAAGCAAGCCAGGCTTGCCCGCTCCGGAGCATTACGTGATTACGTTGCTCATGGTTTGGGTCTAGGGTGGTCACCGGAACAAGTCTGCTCCCGCATGGCAGCTGATCACCCTGATGATTTGGAGATGCGAGTGTGCCAGGAAACGGTGTATCAATCTATCTATCTGCAAGCCCGTGGTGGGTTAAAACGAGAAATCGCTCAAGCACTACGTTCCGGACGGGCACGGCGTAAGCCGCAGAAGAAGATTGATGAGCGCCGGCCACGTTTTCGCGACCCGATGATCAATATCAGTGAACGCCCTGCTGAGGTTGAGGATCGTGCCGTGCCGGGGCATTGGGAAGGCGACTTGATTATGGGGGCGGGGAACCAATCAGCGATTGGCACGCTGGTGGAGCGCAGCACCCGGTTTGTGATGCTGGTGCACTTGCCCGGGGACCATACCGCAGAAACCGTGCGTGACGGGCTGATCGCGACGATGGCGACGTTGCCTGACGCGTTACGCGGATCTCTAACCTGGGATCAAGGTATTGAGATGGCATTGCATAAATCGTTTAGCGCGGCGACGGACATGGACGTGTATTTCTGTGATCCACATAGTCCGTGGCAGCGTGGATCGAATGAGAACACGAACGGGTTGTTGCGCCAGTATTTTCCCAAAGGTGCTGATTTGAGCAAGTATGGTCCGCAGGATTTGAAGCAGGTAGCTGAGTTGCTCAATGGGCGTCCACGCAAAACGCTCGACTGGAAGACTCCAGCCGAGCGTCTGCATGAATTATTATCGGTAGCCTAGACCGCCGGTGTTGCAACGACCACTAGAACCTGCCCCCGAGAATCGGGATGGTGCGGGCCGTTGCCGGTTCGGCTGAGTGCTAGAGACCCAGCTTCTCCATGACGATTTCGCGTACGCGACCGGCGTCGGCCTGTCCACGGGTTGCCTTCATGACCGGGCCCATCAGGGCGCCGATGGCCTGCAACTTGCCGCCCTTGATCTTCTCGACCACGTCCGGCATGGCGGCGATGGCATCGTCCACGGCCTTGCCAAGCGCGCCCTCGTCGTTCACCACGGCCAGCGAACGCTTCTCGACGATTTCGCTCGGAATACCTTCTCCGGCGAGCACGTATTCGAGAACCTGACGGGCGATCTTGTCGTTGATCTTCTTCGCGTTGATCAGCGAGTCCAGCTCCACGATGGTCTGCGGGGTGACGCCGAGATCGGCGATCTCCTTATCCGCTGCCTTGGCCAGGCGGGCAATTTCGCCCATCCACCATTTGCGGGCTACCGCGGCCGAAGCACCGGCGGCGATGGTCGCCTCGATCTCGTCGAGAACACCGGCGTTGACCACGTCACGGAATTCCTTATCCGCGTAACCCCACTCGGCCTTCAGACGCTTGCGGCGCTCGGACGGTGGTTCCGGCAACCGGGCGCGCAGTTCCTCGATCCACTCGGCGGTGGTGACGATCGGGACCAGATCCGGCTCCGGGAAGTAACGGTAGTCATCGGCGTCCGACTTCGGGCGACCCGAGGTCGTGGAACGGGTGTCCTCGTGCCAGTGACGGGTTTCCTGCAGAATGCTCTGCCCGGACTCCAACACGGCGGCGTGACGTTCGATCTCGAAACGCACGGCATGCTCGACGGCGCGCAAGGAGTTCACGTTCTTGGTTTCGGTACGGGTACCGAACTTCTCCGAGCCCTTGGGCATGAGCGAAACGTTGGCATCGCAGCGCACGTTGCCGCGTTCCATCTTGGCATCCGAGACACCCAGATTCTTCACGATCTCGCGGATGGCCGCCACATAAGCACGAGCCAGTTCCGGGGCACGCTTACCGGCCCCGACGATCGGCTTGGTGACGATCTCAACCAGCGGCACACCGGCACGGTTGTAGTCCACCAGCGAGTAGTCGGCCCCCTGAATACGACCCGCGGCGCCACCCATGTGGGTCAGCTTGCCGGCGTCTTCTTCCATGTGGGCACGTTCGATCTCGACTCGGAAAACTTCCCCGTCCTCGAGCTCGATGTCCAGGTAGCCGTCGTGGGCGATCGGGTCATCGTACTGCGAGGTCTGGAAGTTCTTCGGGGTGTCCGGGTAGAAGTAGTTCTTCCGGGCAAAACCGCACTTCTCGGCGATCTGGCAGTTCAGCGCCAGGCCGATCAGGATGGAGTACTCCACGGCGGTCTTGTTGACCGTCGGCAAGACACCGGGCAACCCCAGGTCGACCGGGGTCACGTTGGTGTTCGGAGCGTCGCCGAAGGCGTTGGGCGCATCGGAGAACATTTTGGTTTTGGTGTTCAGTTCGACGTGGACCTCAAAGCCCAGCACCGGATCGTACTTTTCCAGTGCTACGTCGAAATCGACCAATTCATCGGTGTAGTTAGCCATTGAAGAAAGCCCTAGCCCTTCTGCCCGATCGTGGCGGCGTCGATGGACGGCGCCTGCGAAATGAAGCTGTGACCGCTGCGCTGTTCCAGCAGGGTCTCCAGCGCGGCACCGACCTTGTAGAGGCGCTTGTCCTCGTAGGCCGGCGCCAGGAACTGGATGCCCACCGGCAGCCCCTCGGACAGACCGCCGGGCACCGTGATGCCCGGAACGCCAGCGAGGTTGGCCGGTATGGTGGCCACATCGTTCAGGTACATGGCCAGCGGAACGTCGGTCTTCGAACCGAGTTCGAAGGCCACGGTCGGCGCGGTTGGGGAGATCAGCACGTCGGCGGCCTCGAAGGCGGCGTCGAAGTCACGCTGAATCAAGGTGCGCACCTTCTGGGCCGACCCGTAGTAGGCATCGTAGTAGCCGGCCGACAGGGCGTAGGTACCCAGGATGATACGGCGCTTGACTTCGTCACCGAAGCCGGCGGCACGGGTAGCACCCATGACGCGCTCGATGGTCATTGGGCCTTCCTCGGGCAGCACACGGTTGCCGTAGCGCACGCCGTCAAACTTGGCCAGGTTGGAGGAAACCTCCGAGGGCATGATCAGGTAGTAGGCACCCAGTGCGTACTTGAAGTTCGGGCAGGAGACCTGAACGATCTCTGCGCCGGCGGCCTTGAGCAGTTCGAGGGATTCCTCGAAGCGTGCCTGAACGCCTGGCTCATAGCCCTCGCCCTGCAGTTCTTCGATGATGCCCACGCGCACGCCGGTCAGATCCCCCGCGGTGCCTTCCACCGCGGCGGCTACGAGACCGTCGAGGGTATTGGGCAGCGAGGTGGAGTCCTTCGGGTCATGCCCGCCGATGAGTTCCTGCAGCAGCGCCGAGTCGAGCACGGTGCGGGAGACCGGGCCGATCTGATCCAGCGAGGAGGCCATGGCGATCGCCCCGTAACGGGACACCGCGCCATAAGTGGGCTTCACGCCCACGGTGCCAGTGACCGCACCGGGCTGACGGATCGACCCACCGGTGTCGGTGCCCAATGCCAGCGGAGCTTCGAAGGCTGCCACGGCAGCGGCCGAGCCACCACCGGAGCCACCCGGGATGCGGTTCAGGTCCCATGGGTTGCGGGTCACGCCAAAGGCGGAGTGCTCGGTGGAGGAACCCATGGCGAACTCGTCAAGGTTGGTCTTGCCGAGCATGGGCAGCTTCGCGGCTCGGATCTTTTCGATCACGGTCGCGTCATAGGGGCTCATCCAGCCCTCGAGCATTTTCGAGGCGGCGGTGGTCGGCTGCCCCTTGGTCACGATCAAGTCCTTGATCGCGATCGGCACACCGGCCAACGGGTGCAGGGCCTGGGCGGCTTCTCCCCCGGCGGTGCGAATGGCATCGACCTCGGCGGCTACGGCGAGCGCTTCCTCGGCGTTGACATGCAAGAAGGCGTTGATGGCACCGTCGACTTCGGCGATGCGGTCCAGGTGGGCCTGCACGGCCTGCACGCTGGTGACTTCACCGGAGTGCAGCTTGGTGGCCAGTTCGCTGGCGGAAAGGTGAATCAGCTCGCTCATGGATTACTCCCCATCCAAAATTGCCGGGACCTTGAAGCGGTCCGAGTCCGAATCCGGAGCGTTGAGCAGGACCTCGTCGATGCTCAGCGTCTGCCCCACCACGTCCTCACGGAACACGTTATTCAGCGGAATCGGGTGGCTGGTGGCTGGGATATCGGAGGAGGCGACTTCGCTGACAGATGCGATGGCATCGACGATCACGCCGAGTTCGCCGGTCATCTTATCCAGCTCTGCGTCGCCCATCTCGATGTGGGCCAAACGTGCCAGATGCACGAGGTCCTCACGGCTGATGGCAGACATATATCTCCCTGAAAGTGGGCGGTTGGTTTCAGCTATAAGTCTAGCCCGTACGGCCCGATTCGACCCGATCGGCGGGCTGCGGGCGGCCGATCCGTTGGACACAGTTCCCTGTGGTGCGGTTGGAAGCTGCATAACGGTGGCACCGGCACTCATGGAACCCGGCGGTGCACCGTTGGGTCACCGGCGCGATATGACAGGATCGGATCATGAGGATCAATCGTTTCACGGACACGGAAATGGCACAGGACTTCGGGCGCACCTTGCTCAGTGATTCGGTGGTGACCTTGCGTGAACTGCAGGAGCAGGACCTGCCACTGCTGGCCGCTTGGTGGAATGATCCCGAATGGGCGGTCTTGCAGCAGCGCACGGTCAAGCCGCGCCCCGAACGTCCGGTAACCGAGATGTTCGCCGACTGGAGCGTGAATCGGCCCGGCGACGCCAATTGCGGGTTTAGCATCGTCACGGCGCAGAACAGTCAGTTGATCGGTCATATCACCCTGTACGGCGCGAACTTCATGCACCGTGCGGCAGAGTGTTCAATCCTCATCGGACCAGAATTCACCGGCCGCGGCTACGGCCCGAAAGCGCTGGCCCTGATCTTAGGCTACGGCTTTCGAGAACTGGGCCTGCACCGAGTGGGCGTGAAGGTACACGCATACAACCGCCGCGCCGTGCGCGCGTATTTGAAGGCTGGTTTCGTTCATGAGGGAACCGAGCGCGAGTCGATATTCCGCAATGGGCGTTTTTACGACATGTTGAGCCTCAGCATGCTCTCCAGCGACTACTTCGCGGGTTTAGCTCAGACTGAGTAGCGCCCCGCGCCGCTCGCGACCCGACGCGTCGTACCAGAACCCCTCCACATAGGCTCCGGTAATCGGTGCCGAGCTCAGCACACGGCAAATCTGCCCCGTACGCTCGGTTCCGGACACCGAGACCAACCGCACTCGCGGTTCCTCGGTGTCCGACTCCTGCTGATGCTGCGGCACACACCGACCGGCGACAAGGTCGGCCACAACCCGATGCCAGAGCGGGTCGCCGGCCGCATCGTAGATGTAGCGGGTACCGAGCACGCCGTGTTCGGAGGTACCGATCAGTGACGCCTCGGCCCCATCCAAGGGTGCTTCCCGGTAGCTCATGGGTAGCGCGTAGATCGATTCACTCTCTGGTCGCCGATCCGCCATAATCCGGAACTCCAGTCCGACCTTTCCGGCGGGATCCTCGAGACGGAACCCTCCAGCGTCCACCAGCTGAGGCTGTCCCTGCCCGCGGTAGAAGTCCTGCTGCGGGAGCCACCGCGTGAGCAATTCGTTCTTACTTGGCGTCATGGTGGTCTGATAGATGGTGCCCATGCAGGCCTCCTTATCTACTTGTTGATCGCCGTCAGCAGGTCGCGCACCAAGGGACCGGCGGTGTGTGACCCGCCTTCGCCATCCTCGACGAAGGCCGCGACGGCCAGGTCGCCCTGAACCGCGATGGTCCAGGCATGGGCGTTTCGCTCGCTGTCGTATTCGGCGGTTCCGCTCTTACCGATCACCTTTGGACCGGGCACATCTTTCAGGAGCGTGAGCGTGCCATGGTCGACGACCTGGGCCATCATTGAGGACAGGTCTTTAGCTTCCTCGGCGCTCAGTTCACTGGTTGCGGCCTCTGGCTTCTTAGGTTCCGGAGAAGTGACCAGCACCGGTTGGACGGTGTGCGCGGCGGCCACCGACGCGGCTACCGTAGCCATGCCCAGCGGCGACGCCTGCACGACGCCCTGCCCGATCATATTTGCTGCCCGTTCGGTACCCGTCGAATCGCTGGGTACCTCGCCGAGAAAGGCGCCGGCTCCGGTCCCATCTTCCCCGGTGAGTCCAAGGGCGGCGGCAGCTTCGGCAAGTTGCTTGCCCCCGACTTGCTCACCGGCGGCAAGGAAGACGGTGTTGCACGACTGGGCGATGGCCTCGGAGAGCGGAATACTGCCCAGTTGCGCGGAGGGATACCCGTCGAAGTTCTTGAATTCTCGTCCGTCCACGCTCAACGTCGCGGGACACTGCACCGTACTCTTCGGGGTCTTCCCCTCACGCAACATGGCCAGGGCACTGACAATCTTGAAGGTGGAGCCCGGGGCGTAGCGTGAAGTCAAGGCGGTGTTTTGCGGATTGTCGGCAGGACCCGAGGCCGCGGAGAGAATGGCACCGTCCGAGGGACGCAGCACGACTAGGGCACTGGTGGAATCGGTCTTTGCCACCAGCTTCTCCGCAACGCCCTGAATTTTGGCGTCGAGGGTAATCTCCAAATCCTCGCCGGCCACCGGCTCCTTGGAGAATAGTTCTTCCTGCTTCTGATGTTTGGCGTCGTACCGGGAGATGGTGATCCCCTTGGTACCGGCCAAGGTCTTGTCATAGGAGTACTGCAGCCCAGAAATTCCGGTCTGGTCCCCCGCCGCGAGCCGCCCGTCCGACTTCTCGATGAGTTCGGCGGTAGCCTGCCCGACGGTACCCAAAATATCCCGGGCGAAATCGCGAGTCGGCGCCAAGGGCAGTTCGTCCTTGGTGGCCACGGCTCCGGCGATCGCATGCACCTTGGCGTCGGTGGCTTCGCGCTTGTCGTCGTCGCGTAGCACGATGGCCTGGACCCACGCCTTGTCGCCGGCGGCCAGGACCTTTTGCGCGTAGGTGTCGGCATCGATCTCTACGAGTTTGGCAAGCTTGCGCGCCGAATTTTCCCACTGGTCCGATTCGGCGCGAGTTTTGTCGATGCCGATGCGCACCACGGGGCGCGGCTTGACGAGCTTCTCGCCCCCGGCGCCGATAATCGACCCGCGTTCGGCCGCTGTGCCGACCGCGGCCAGATACTCTCCGTCGCTCAGGTCCGGGGCGAGCAACTCGGTATCGAAGCGTAGCTTCCACTGCTCGGCCGCGTCATCGTATTCGAAGATTGCCGTGGTGTCATAGGCCAGATCCTTATCGGTTGCGTCGACATCCCACACGGTGTGGACCGTAGCGGTGGCGGTTGGTGGGCCCTCGCCTTTGTCTTCATCTGCGGCGACCTGCCCGATGCTGTGACTGTGCGGCATTTTCTTCATCGGCCCGTAAGCGTGTTCAAGCGCTTCCTTCGCCTCGGCTGCGTCGGTGGCCAGTAGCGGCACCTGGCTAAAGTCTCCCGAGGACAGTGCGGAGGCCAGCGCTTCGGCGGCCGGTGCCGGATCTGGCGTCTTGGCCGAACAGGAGACGAGAGAGCTGGCCACCAAGGCGGATACGGAAAGCGTCAGGACGCTGCGTGAAAGTCGGCGCATGGCCTTAGTCTAAGGAAGTGAATGTCTACAGACAATCCGAGGCGAGGAAAACTACCCCGCTGTGACTTGAGCAGAAAATGGCTGACGTCGTTACACCTTGAGCGTGTAGACCACCAGATGGACCTGCGTGCCCGGTACCGTCCAGTCTCGTTCCTGTCGGTGCGTGAAGCCTAGGCGTTCGTAGAGCGCCCGTGCCCCCAGCCAATCGGCACCGGTGGTCAGTGAGACGGTATCGACATCGTGCAGTTTGCGGGCTCGCTCAATGGTGGCTCGCACCAGTAAGCGCCCCACACCGGCTCGCTGAATCTGGGGGTCCACCGCCAGCATCCGGATCTCGAGCTCTCCGGGTCGAGCAATATCCGCGTAGCGGCTACCGTAACGAATCAGGGTCATCGTGCCCACCACATGCCCCTGCTGCCGGGCCACGAATACCTCGCAGTGGGTGGCACGATCGGCTACTTGTCGCACCACATCGAGATACGCATGCTGCGGGTCATCAAAATACCCGGCGGCGAGGTAGGAGCGCGCCACTAAGTCACCGACGGCGGCGTAGTCATCCGGCTTGGCCAATTCGATACACAAGTCCGGGGCCGTCGCCCCGGTATTCTGCAACTCAGTCATGATGCTCATAGTCTGCCAGCGTCGCGTGAAAAATGTATATCTCGCCAGCCGCACCCGCAGCGATCGCGACAGTTTTCGTATCCACTGGTGAGGATGGATTTTGGCGGCACGATCCGAAAGTGCTCCCGCGCTGCGGCGTAACTTCAGGAGCGCGAATTACCCCAAGGCACTTGCCGAGCAATTGTTAGTATAGTTAACTAACTGTCATGAAGAGCTCTCCCGGCCCACGACGTGACCTGGCGCGCCGCACCGCCTCACTTCCGGCGCATGGACGCGAACTAAACCTTTCGCTGTTACTCCAGCACCTGCACACCCAGGGCCCCATGAGCCGCGCCGAGCTGGCCCGCGCCTCTGGTCTGACCCGGGTGACCATCTCGGATCTGGTCAGTGAGCTGCTGACCCGTGGCCATGTGGTGGAACTCGGCCAGAACGCTCAGGGGCGGCCCGGCAAACCCGCGATCATGCTCGATTTGAACCGGACCGGCCTACAAATTATCGGCATCGACCTTGCCGATTCCGCGGTGATGCGTGCGGCGGTCATGGATCTCGACGGCAACATCCTCACCCGCATTCAGCTACTAACCAACGACGAAACGGGTCAACAGGCGGCAGCCCAGGTCATCGAACTGACCACCAAAGCTATCGCCGCGGCCACCGAAAAGATCATCGGTATCGGCGTGGGAAGCCCGGGCATCGTGTCCGACGCGGGCGTCATCCTCACCGCACCGAACTTCGGTTGGAAAGACTTCGACCTCCACACACTGCTGGAGTCGAGGTTCAATCTGCCGGTGGTCGTCGGCAATGACGCCGACTGCGCCGTCATGGGCGAACACACCTTTGGAAGCGGTGGCTCGCATATGATGCTGGTCAAGATCGGGCGCGGTGTCGGCTGTGGGTCGATCGTCAACGGCACCCCAGTGCGCGGGGCAAACTCGGCCTCCGGCGAAATCGGCCATGTGGTGGTCGGCACCGACCAAGGCCCGGAGTGCGACTGCGGGCGCCGCGGCTGCGTGGAGTCCTATACCGCGATCCCGGCCCTGCGCGCGGCGTTGGGCCAGCAGCCAGCATCCGGCGACAAGGAAGCCCACCGGCGTGCGGTGCTACACGGCGCCGGAGAACGACTCGGGATTGCCTTGGCTCCGGTGGTCTCGGTACTGGATATCGAAAACCTCGTGCTCGCGGGTCCGCCCGAGTATATCGATGCCGACGTACTTGGCGCGGTGCGGGAAACCATTGCGGCGCGCACCAATACTGAACAGCGTCCCCGCTTCGAGGTCCAGCTCTGCGAACACCCCGATGACATTGTGCTGCGTGGCGCGGCGGTCAACGTGCTCTTTGAGCAACTCGGTGTGGCCTGATCATTGCAATCAACCCAGCACTGTTACCTAGCGCTCCTCCTCGCCCCGCCGGCCGCGAAAGGCAGAAAATGATCCAAGATAGTTCCGCCGAGACCCTACGGCGCCTAGCCGCAGGCACCCTCATGCCCGGTTTTACCGGTACCACGCTGCCGGAGTGGGTGGCCGAAGAATTCGACCGCGGCCTGGCCGCGGTGTGCATCTACGGCGACAACATTTCCACCCACGCGCAGCTACGTGACTTGACCGCCCAGATTCGCGCGGCCGCCCCAGAGGCCATTGTGGCCCTCGACGAAGAAGGCGGGGACGTCACCCGGATTCACTATCGCGACGGGTCGAACCAGCCGGGCAATGCCATCCTCGGACGCCTCAACGATTTGGAACTGACCCGTGCGAGTGCGCGCGCCATTGCCCGCGAACTGCGTTCGCTGGGATTCAATTTGAATCTGGCGCCAGATGCGGACATCAATTCCTGTGCCGAGAATCCGGTCATCGGAGTGCGCTCCTTCGGCACCGATCCCGACATGGTCGCCGCCCACACCGCCGCCTATACCGTGGGCCTACAAGGCGAGGGGGTGGCCGCCTGCGCAAAGCATTTCCCGGGCCACGGCGACACCAACGCCGATTCACACCTCACCCTTCCGGTGGTTTCGGCCGAGCAATCGTTGTTGGCACAACGCGAACTGGTTCCCTTCGTTAAGGCCATCGCCACCGACGTCGCGGCCATCATGACCAGTCACATTCTCGTCCCGGATGTGGACGCGCAGAACCCAGCGACGTTCTCGCGCACGATCTTGCACGAGTTACTGCGCGGCGATTTGGGATTCCGCGGCGTCATCATCAGTGATGCGCTCGATATGGCCGGAGCCAGCGCGCACACCGGCATCCCCACCGCCGCAGTGCGGGCCCTGCAGGCCGGCGCTGACTTGTTATGCCTAGGCACCGGTACCACCGCGGAGAGTTTCGACACCATTGTGCACGCAATCATCGAGGCGGTGCACTCCGGTGCACTGAGCGAGTCCCGGCTGCGCGAGGCTACCGAACGCACTGCACAGTTAGCCAGCCGCTACCGTCCGCGGGAAGTGTCGGCGCGCGGCGAAATACTACCCAGCGGCCAGTGGAGCCGAGCCTTTGACCTGGGTTGCCGGGTCGAGGAGTGGATCAGCGACCCGGCACCGGTGCAACTGGTGCAGGTGGACTCGACCAGCAATCCCGCAGTGGGTCACGTGCCGTGGGGGTTGGCCAGTGTTGCCCCGACCGTCGGACTGGAAAGCATCGTTACCGGTTCCAAAATCCTCTTGGCGGCCCGCGGACTGCACGCGAATCACCCGGCGCGCGCCACGGTGGAAACTTTGCGCGCGGCTGGCCACCGAGTTCTCTTGGTCAACTTTGGGTGGCCCACCGACGGGGCGGATGTCACGACGTTCGGTGCGTCCCCCGCGGTTGCCCGTTGCGTACTCAACCTCCTGACACCCTGAAAACTTGAGTGACGTCGCGTATCTTCACGCAAAGTTACTCAAAGTAGGAGACGGAGGGTGGTTTGTGCCGCGTGCTCCGTGTTCCTTTCGATCGATGGCGATCACACTAACCGCCGCAAGACGCCCATCCCCGACAGAGATTGGATAGCCACACAGATGCTCGTACTCATTGGTTCCTCGCCGCAAGAAGTCGCCCGCCTCGCCGCAGATCAGGTGCTAGCGGGGTTGAAATTCCACGGTGCCGGATCCGAGCCGGTCTTGGGCCTAGCCACCGGCTCCTCACCACTGGGGCTCTACCGTGAATTGGCCGTCGCTGTCAGTGAAGGTCGCGCGGATTTCTCGCGGGCGCAGGGATTCGCGCTCGACGAATATATTGGGATCCCCGATACGCACGCACAGTCCTACCGGCAGACCTTGATCAATGAGGTGTGCTCAGTCATTGGCCTGCCGCGCGAGGGTCTGCACGTGCCATTGGGGGTAGCCGAGTCGGTAGCGGCTCTCGAAAAAGCGGCCGCCGCGTACGACGAGTCGATCCGGCAGGCCGGCGGCGTGCAGGTCCAAATTCTGGGCATTGGCGCCAACGGGCATTTGGGATTCAACGAGCCCGGCTCCTCGCTGCGCAGTCGCACCCGAATCAAACGATTGGCCGCCCAGACGCGGGAAGATAACGCCCGCTTCTTCGAGGGAATCGATTCGGTACCCACGCACTGCGTCACGCAGGGGTTAGGCACGGTGCTCGAGGCAAAACGCCTGGTCCTGGTGGCTACCGGGCCAGGCAAGGCACAGGCCATCGCGGCCGCCGTGGAAGGTCCGCTCTCGGCTTCGTGCCCCGGCTCCGTGCTCCAGCTACATGAGGATGCGGTCGTGGTCCTCGACGAGGCGGCCGCCGCCGGCCTGACTCAGGTTCAGTACTACAACGATTCGGCCGCAGGCATCAGCGATGCGGATCTGTATCTGGGCTAATCCACCGGCCAAGGTTCCACACGAAGTTGCGGCCAGCGGGCACTATATTCGGTGACCTTACGTTCGTAGACTTCCCGCGGAGCAATCCGTGTCCCCGGACGCAGGTGAAGTTCCAGCGCATCGTCGATTCCATAGGGGCTATACAGCCGGTAGCCGCCCTCGGCATCCACCGTCACGGCCAGCGCACAGCTGGTGACCGCAAAGCAGTCGATGGCCTGACGACTATCGGCAAAGGGGTCAATGTCGTGCCCGAAGTGCTCCCGGTACCACAGGTGCACTCGGGCCTGATTGCGCACCTCGAGGTTGGCTTCAAGATCCTCGAAGTGCGCGGCCACGCGGCGGATGACCTGATCCTCGGCCCGCCACCGAAGGTCGGCATCGTCAAAATAGAAGATGTCGTAATCCTTGATGCCAAACCCCGCTGGCTGGCCGGTGCGGGCGTTCCATACGTTCTGAAACACTGCACCGGCAGTCAGCCACCAGTCCTTGAGTCCAAGGCTCGGCAGGCGCTCGAGTAAAGCCCGGCACACCGGATCGGCGAGTACCGCCTCGAGCACGAACCGCCGCTGTGCCGGCTCATCGCCGGCCGCCAGAGGTGGGTGGTTAGCGTCCATCCGATGCCGGAAGCTTCGAGGGATCCACGTGCCCCGCGTACTGCCATCCGGGGCTCTGCTCCGGGCGCACGACTCTGGCTCCGGCTTCCTCCGCGATCAAGGCTCCGGCGGCCCAGTCGTATTCTTGGGTGCCGTACTCGGCGTAGGCCTCAATGGCGCCCTCGGCCACCAGGCAAAGGTCCAACGCGGCCGAACCGATGCGGCGCACATTGACGTAATCAACCATGAGGTTCTTGAGCACCTCGGCCTGGAATTGGCGGCGGGTAGCGTCATATCCAAAGCCGGTGGCAATCACCATCGCGTCGCTGGCTTCGGCTGCGTGCAACCGCTCCAGCTTTGAGGTCTTCACATCCAACTTCCAGGCGCCCAAACCGTGCCCGGCGAAATATTCGACGCCAAGGGCCGGGGCGTGGATTGCACCGGCCAGCCATTGGCCGTCGGACTCGCGGCGCACGGCCACCGATGAGCAGTAGTACGCAATATTGCGCACGAAGTTAACGGTGCCATCGAGCGGGTCGATGCTCCAGCGGTATCCGCTGGGATGGGTGGGCCGGGCACTGGGATACTCTTCCCCGGTGAGTTCGTCGTTGGGTCGCGTGGTCAGCAACACGCGCCGAATCGCTTCCTCTGCTGCACGGTCAAAATCAGTGACCCAGTCGCCAGCGGCCGACTTATCCTGCAGGTTGAACTCGGCTACCTCGCGCCGAGCTAGCACCTCGGCACCGGCAGCAGCGGCCCGGCGGGCCAACAGCACCAGCGGGTCGTGATTGATCGGCTCGGTCATAGTTATTCCGCCCCAATTCTGGCCACCTCGCGGGCGGCCTCCGGTCCCTGCTCCAACAATACGGTGAACCCTGCCTCGTCCAAGACGGGCACGGACAAGGACAGCGCCTTATCCAACTTCGAGCCAGCGGACTCCCCGGCAACCACGAAGTCGGTCTTCTTCGACACACTACCGGTGGCCTTACCGCCACGAACAATAATTGCTTCCTTGGCGGTGTCACGGGAGTAATGTTCCAACGTTCCGGTGACCACGATGGACAGCCCCTCGAGGTGCTTGGTGATGCTCTGATCGACCTCGTCTTCCATGCGTACCCCGGCACGCTTCCAGGCGGCGACGATCTCTCGATGCCAGTCCACGGAGAACCACTCGACGATGGCTTCGGCGATAATCGAACCCACGGAATCGATATTGCTCAGTTCTTGCACCGCATCCGGAGTCTCAAGCACCTCAAGCAGCGCGTCCATCGAGCCGTAGCGGGTGGCCAGCGCGCGGGAGGCGTTCGGTCCAACATGTCGGATTGATAGCGCCACCAGCACACGCCATAGCGGATTGGCTTTGGCCTTTTCCAGCTCTTCGAGCAGCTTAAGCGTATTCTTTGTCGGTGCCGGCTCCTTGGTCTTGGTGCCGCGCGTGTAGAAGTAGGGAACGAGTTCAAAGACCCCGGTCCCCTCCCCCTTCGAACGCTTTTCGCGCCACACCTTGACCTGGGCCAGCTCCTCGAGCTTGTCCTTCAGGTCAAAGATCTCCGCCTCGTTACGGAGCGGACCGGGACCGGCCGGCAGAATTTGCCCACCCTGGGTGGCCGGGTCGGGGCCCGGGCCACTGGTCAGTGCCATGGCGGCCTCATAACCCAGCGCTTCGATATCCAACGCGTTGCGGCCCCCGAGATGCGCTACGCGTTCGGTGAGCTGCACCGGGCAGGTTTCGGAGTTCATGCATCGAATATCGACATCGGATTCCTTGGCCGGAGCCAACGGGTAGCCGCAGGAGGGGCAGTGTGTAGGCATGACAAAGGGACGAAGTTTCTCTTCATTTCCCTCGCGCAATGCCAGAACCGGTCCGACAATTTCCGGGATAACGTCTCCGGCCTTACGCAGGATCACGGTGTCGCCGATGAGCACGTTCTTGGCCTTGACTACCTCCTGATTGTGCAGGGTCGCTCGCGACACGGTAGAGCCTGCCACCAGCACCGGTTCCATGACGCCGAAGGGCGTCACGCGCCCGGTGCGCCCCACCTGCACTTGGATGTCGAGCAGCTTGGTGTGGACCTCCTCTGGCGGGTACTTATAGGCCACCGCCCAGCGCGGCACGCGGGAGGTGTACCCCAGCTGTTCTTGGGTTGCTAGCGAATCGACCTTCACCACGATGCCGTCAATATCGTGAATCAGTTCGTGGCGTTGTTCGCCATTGCGTTCAATGAACGCCAGCACTTCGTTGAGGGTGGAGACCACGACCGAATACGGTGAGACGCGAAGGCCCCAACCGCGCATGAGTTCATAGGCTTCGGACTGGTTGCTCAACCCGAGCTCCTGATTGCGTCCCAGCCCGTGGACAAACATGCGGAGCGGGCGTTTTGCGGTCTGCTCGGGGTCTTTTTGCCGCAGCGAGCCCGCCGCAGCGTTGCGCGGATTAGCCAGTGGTGCCTTGCCTTGGGCGATCAACGCTTCGTTATAGGCGTTGAAGTCATCGGTGGCAATAAACACCTCGCCACGTACTTCGAGTTCGGCGGGCCAACCTTCACCGGAGAGCGTCTGCGGGATGTCGGCAATGGTCAGTGCGTTATGGGTGACGTCTTCACCGGTCGTGCCATCGCCGCGGGTAGCGGCCCGCACGAGTTTGCCGTCCCGGTACGTCAGATTCAGCGCGAGCCCATCGATTTTGACTTCGCAGAGCCAAGCCGGGACAGATTCCGGGTGCAGACGTCGGGCGTTGGCTTCGGCGCGTTCCAACCAGGCGGTGAGTTCCTCGAGGGAAAAGACGTCCTCGAGGGAGTACATGCGGGTGGCGTGGGTGACCGGGGAGAAGGCGGCGCTGACCTCGCCTCCCACCTCCTGCGTGGGTGAGTCGCCCCCAGCTAGGATCGGGTAGCTGGCCTCGAGGGCCTGAAGTTCGTGAAAGAGTGCGTCATAGTCGGCATCGGCGATAGTGGGCGCATCTTGTTGGTAGTAGGCCTCGCGATGCTCGCGGACCTGCTGTGCCAACTCGCTGTGACGCTCACGGACCTCGGTCGGCGGTAGCTCGCCGCCGCTGGCTGGGGCTGAAGAATTTTCACTCACGTATCTTATTCTGCCCCACGGACCTGACCCTTTGGCCGGTGCGGCGCGCTTACTCGGCGAGCACGTCCACAACCACCACGGCCACATTGTCTCGGCCGCCGGCCTCGACCGCGGCGCTGACCAGTGCGGCGGCTGCCGCATCCCGGTTGCGGTAGGAAATCAGCAATTCGGCGATGGATTCAACGGATAGTTCGCCGCTGAGCCCGTCGCTACACAATAGGTAGCGGTCCCCCACCCGCGGGCGCAGCACGGTGGTGTCGGGGTGGCTGTCGGCTCCGGCGCCTAGGGCCCGGGTGATGAGGTTGCGGTGCGGGTGGTTGCGGGCTTCCACCTCGGTGATCTGCCCCGCATCCACCATTTCCTGCACCGCCGAATGATCGCGGGTCAGCTGCACCAGCTGACCGTTGCGTAGTCGGTAACCGCGTGAGTCGCCGACATTAACGAGCAGAAGGGCTCGTCCCTTGGCCTTGGGGTTGTCTTGGCCGCGTAAGTTATCGGCCGCCTGACGTCGATATTCCTCCAAGGCCTGCGGCGTAATACGCCGCACCACATCGGTGTTCGGGCCGCGCTGGTAGCTTCCGGTCCACGGTGGTACCGCCGAGGGCACCGGCTGGGTTTCCTCGCTCGGCTCTTCGGCACCGATCATGCAGAGCATGCACAGCGTGGTGCCGCCGCGCGCCTCGAGTGCGTCGCGGATTCGGTCATCGGCCAGCTGCACCTGACGGACTACCTGTTGTTGGGTCAGTACCGCCGGTTCGCTGGTTTTGTGCACCAGCACCTGCAGCTCTTCGAGGGTTTCCACTGCGAGTTGGGCCGCGACCTCTCCGGCCTCGTGCCCGCCCATACCGTCGGCGACCGCCTGAATATGTTCGGTCACCAGATAGCGATCCTGGTTCTCGGTGCGTCGCAATCCGACGTGGGTGCGCCCAGCGGCGGCCAGTTGAAAGCGTGTACTTGGCCCACTCATCAGTCAATCACCAGCCGTCCGCCTTCGCCCGCGGACAGGTCGAAGGGTTGAATGTCCCCGAATCCGCGCACACTGGTTATCTCTCGGGCCGTCAGCACAAAGCGCGGATCGCCCTTGAGTGTGTTTGCGGTAATCGCGTCGGTCAGCACGCTACCAGGTTCGGCGAGCGAGGTCAGCCGTGCGGCGAGGTTCACCGTCGGTCCGTAAATGTCACCTAGTCGGGAGAGGATGCGCCCCCACACCACGGCGACCCTGGTTTTCGGCAGGAGTTCGTCGGCTTCGAATTCCTTGGACAGGGCCAGCGAAATCTGGGCTCCGGCCTGCGGGGTCTCGGCCACGAAGAGCACTTCGTCGCCAATGGTTTTGACCAGACGCCCGCCACCGATGGAGATGATTTCGGCGCATTTCGATTCGAAGCGCTGGACCAGCTGGGCCAGCGTGCGTTCGGTCATGCGGCGCGAGAGCGAGGTGTAGGAAACGAGATCCGCGAAACCGACGGCACGGGCCAGCGGCAACGGGGTGTCGTCATCATCCCCGGAGTCCTGGGCATACGCGGCCACCCCGGTTTCGGCCCGCAGGGCCAACCGGTGAATACCGGCATTGAGCTGACGGCGGTAGGAATAGTTCAGCAATTCCTCGAGCGGGGAGATGATCTCCGGCAAGATTTCGATCAACTGCCGCCGTGCCTGCCGGTCGGACATGTTCTGGTTGGCGATCATATCCTCGATGATCGCCTCGATCTGCCAGACCACCATGCGGTCGGTCATCTGTCCCACCGAGCGCATCAGCGAGATCGCGGTCTCTTCGGTCAGTTTGCCTTCGCGCACCAAGGAGACCATGGTTTTCAGGGCGTGCTCGTCACCGCGGGTGAAGAAGACCTCATCATCGCTGAGTTCGGGGAACCCGATAGCGCGCCAGAGCTTTCGGGCGGAGTGCAAGGAGATACCCGCATCGGCGGCAACATCGCGACGCTTGAATTCACGCGGTCCCCCGATCAGACGCTCTTCCAGCTCGCTGACGAGGTTCTTCACGTCCTTCGGGGTGCTCTCGGGCACCTGCAACGGAGACTTGAGGGCCTGGGTGAGCTCGGCAATGGGGTCGGCGACCACATGGTTTTCGTGCGAGGTGTGTTCACGGGCCTCGCGGGCGGCCTCACTGGCTGCCTGCGGGGAGTTATCGATGCGAGTTTCCTTGTTCGCGGCCGTTTCGCTCATGCCCCAAGCCCCTCACTGTTCAACTCGTCGCGTCGTCCCCCGCGAATCTCCTGACGCAGCCGCATCATGTGTTCCATGGTTAATTCCCTGAAGTAGCCCACCGCTGGAACATTGGTTAACCGCACATAGCCATGTTGCAAGACGATATCCAGCGTCCCCGGGCGCCGTTCGGCTTGTCCGTGTTTGGCATGAGCCACCACGTCCCGCACCGAATAGAGGCCGAGCGATTGCATCCGTCCGGCATTGGTCGAACTGCGGTAAAAGATTCGTTGATTGGTCAGCACGATCCGGCTACGCGACCAGCGCAGGAGTGGAGCCACGCACCAGATCAGCACCAGCACCACCCACAGAATGGCGATCAACACAAGGATTACCGAGGTGTTCGCACGCAACCATTCGGAGAGGTCATCACGGGTAAAGTAGCCGACCAAGAAGGCACAGATGGCGCTGAGCAGTAGCAGTGCGACGAACGGCTGACGCAAGACGCGGGCATGTTCCCGGGTCTTGACCACGACACGTTCTTTTTCCTGCAACGGCAGTTTCATCCCTGAGCCTCTCGCCCCCTGCCCTGTCATGCCTGCTGTGACCACCGCTTACTATTCTAGTCCCGCAAGTGGACCGCGCGCCGGTTAGGCATACTTACCATCGGCGCGGCGCACGTGCTGCACATCGCCGGCCAGGACATGGTGGCGTGTGCCGTCGGAGGCGCGTACGGCCAGTCCACCGTCTCGCTCAAGTTCTAACGCCTCACCGGTAACCTTGGTTCCATCCGGGAATTCGACGTTGACGATTTGGCCTAGCGTGCGTAGCCGGTGTTGCACCAGGAGTCGCAGGCTCTCGTTCCTGCCGGCCAGCGGAGTGTCGGCCTGTCCCCCGGCGGCGCGGAAGGCGGCATCGAGTCCGGCAAAGCGGCGCAAATATTCCGCCAGGAGTTCAGTGCGGTCCACGCCGCCGCCGGAGGCGATGCGCAGCGAGGTGGCGGTATCCACCGGAAGTTCCTCGGGGTGCTGGTCCACGTTCATTCCGGTGCCCACCACGACCCCGAGGCCGCTGGGCGTGGTCACCAGCTGGGCGAGAATACCGCAGACTTTCTTCTGCCCAACGAGCAGGTCATTGGGCCATTTAATGCCCAGCTGAACGTCGCAGACTTTTTCCACGGCCTCACTGAAGGCCAGCGCCGCGAGCATCGTGTACCAGGACAGAGCCTCAATACCGAGCGTGGGCTTGGGTGCCACGAGTACCGATACGGTCAAGGCCGAGCCCTTTGGAGTTACCCAGGTGCGTCCTAGGCGTCCCTTGCCCTGCACCTGGTGCTCGGCGCAGAGTACGCTCAAATGCCCGGCCGCACCGGAAGCCGCCGCGGCGGCGAGGTCCTCATTGGTTGAACCTGACTCGGCCACGATGTCGACCCGGGCAAGACCGAGGTGCTGGGCCAGGGCGGGAAAATCGTCGCGGCGTAGCGCACCACGGCTCTCCGAATTGGCATTGTGCGTCATAACTCAACCCTAGCCCAGCATCATCGGCAGCGGATGCTGTGGTTACGAAAGGAAGATATCTTCTTCGAGCTCATGCTCCGGATCGATGGCATAGGCCGAGAAGTCGTTCAGTCCTCCGGCGGCGAGGACCTGTTCATCGGTGAAGAAATTGCCGCTGACCGATGCAGGGTCCGAGGCCAGGATGCTCAGCGCGGCATCGGCGACGATCTGCGCACTGCGGGCGCCCTTGATCATTTCCATGCCGCCGGGCAGGTTGCGGATGGCGGCGGTGTCGATGAGCGTGGCCGGCCACAGCGAATTCACGCCGATGCCATCGCCGTCTAATTCTTCGGCTAGACCCAGCGTGGTCAGCGACATCCCATACTTGGCCATGGTGTATCCCAGGTGTGCTCCGGCCCATTTCGGGTCCAGATTCAGCGGCGGAGACAGCGTGAGAATATGGCCATGCTGCGAGGCACGCAGGTGCGGCAGGGCGGTTTTGGACAGCAAGAAGGTACCGCGCACATTAATATCGGCCATCAGGTCGTAGCGCTTCATATCCAGCTTGTCGGTGGGAGCAAGGTTGATGGCGGAGGCGTTGTTGATGACGATGTCGATTCCGCCGAAGGTCTCCACCGCGGTGTCGACCACACGTTGCACGTCGGCGTCCACACGCACATCGCCCACTACCGCCAGGCCCTGTCCACCGGCGGCGTTGATCTGCTCGACGGCGGTATGGATCGTTCCCTCGAGGGTCGCGTGCGGGGTGTCCGTTTTGGATAACAGGACAATGTTGGCCCCGTGTTTGGCCAGTTCGAGGGCAATGGCGAGGCCGATGCCGCGACTGCCGCCGGACATCACGACGGTGCGGCCACTGAGGGTTTCGGGGCGTGGTGCGATCACGCTACGGGTTGCTTCACTCATGTGACTCAGGTTACTCGAGAATTCGCCACGAAGCTACTGGAGAGTAACTTACGGGAGTCGGTGCTTTATGCCACGCGGCGACATTTTGTAAGATTCCTACAACAGATTGCACCCAATCGACGGCTAGACTGGCGAGGATGGCATTTTGGATTGTGCCATTCCTACACATAACGATCGACCCGAAAGGGAGCCAACGGCATGACGCAGGGCCACACCGAGCTGGAGACGAGCATCGATCTATCCACCACCGCTGGCAAACTCGCCGAGTTCCGGCGCCGGCAGGCATTGTCTCAGGCCCCATCCGGTGAGGCGGCAATCGAGAAGCAGCACGCACGCGGCAAGAACACCGCCCGCGAACGCATCGACATGCTGCTCGATGAGGGCTCATTCGTCGAGTTCGACGCCCTGGCCGTGCACCGCTCCACCGCCTTCGGCATGGAAAAGAAGAAGCCCATGGGCGATGGCGTCGTCTCGGGCTACGGCACCGTCGACGGCCGACTCGTCGCCGTCTACTCGCAGGACTTCACCGTCTACGGCGGCTCGCTCTCCCAGGTCAACGGCGAGAAAATCGTCAAGGTTCAAGAATTCGCGCTACGCAACGGCTGCCCGGTCGTGGGCATCAACGACGGCGGTGGCGCCCGCATCCAGGAGGGCGTGGCCTCGCTGGCCATGTTCGCCGATATCTTCCGCAATAACGTCCACGCCTCCGGCGTGGTCCCGCAGATCTCGCTGATCATGGGTCCCTGCGCCGGTGGCGCGGCCTACTCCCCGGCACTGACCGACTACGTGATCATGGTCGATAAGACCAGCCACATGTTCATCACCGGCCCCGACGTCATCAAGACCGTCACCGGCGAAGACGTGGACATGGAAACCCTCGGCGGCGCCCGGCAGCACAACTCCACCACCGGCACCGCCACCTACCTGGCCTCCGATGAGTCCGATGCCATTGAGTTCTGCAAGGAACTGCTCGACTTCCTGCCCTCCTCGAACCTGGCAGATGCGACGGTCGCCGATTTCGAGGAGGAACTCGAACTCACCGAGGAAGATCTGGCCCTCGACACGCTGATTCCCGACTCCGCGAATCAGCCTTATGACATGCGTGCGGTCATCGAATCGATACTCGATGACGGGCACTTCTTCGAAATGCAGGCCCTCTACGCGCCGAACGTCATCGTCGGCTATGGCCGCGTCGAGGGGCATACCGTGGGTGTGGTGGCCAACCAGCCCATGCAGTTCGCCGGCACACTGGACATTGCCGCCTCGGAAAAGGCCGCCCGCTTTGTGCGCAACTGCGATGCCTTCAATATCCCAATCGTGACCCTTGTCGACGTGCCGGGCTTCCTGCCCGGCAAGGACCAGGAGTTCCAGGGCATTATCCGCCGCGGCGCAAAGTTGCTCTACGCCTACGCCGAGGCCACCGTGCCGAAGCTGACCGTGATCACCCGCAAGGCCTACGGCGGCGCCTACATCGTGATGGGCTCGAAGAAGCTCGGTGCGGATCTGAACCTGGCATGGCCCACCGCGCAGATTGGCGTCATGGGCGCCGCCGGAGCGGTAAACATCCTCTACCGCCGCGATCTGGCCGCCGTCGAGGCCGAGGGCGGAGACGTCGAGGCCCGTCGCAAGCAGATCATTGACGACTACGAGGCGGAGCTGCTCAACCCATACCAGGCCGCCGAGCTGGGCTACATCGACGCGGTGATCGCCCCTAGCGACACCCGCCTGCAGCTGGTGCGCGGCTTGCGTGCGCTACGCGAAAAGCACGCCACGCTGCCGCCGAAGAAGCACGGAAACATCCCGCTCTAAGCCGCCGACGCCCAGAGGAACCACCACGATGAGTACTCACACCACCGCCGAGGCACAGCCACTGCTGTCCGTCACCAAGGGCAACCCCACGCCCGAGGAACTCGCCGCGCTCACCGCGATCGTCGCGTCGCTGGCGAACCGGCCGGCCCCGGAGGCCCAGCCAGCTCCGGCCAAGCGTCGTGTGGCGCGCATCCGCAAGCGTCGGGCGCTCACCACCCCACGCCTGTCATGGAACCTGGGGCGGCGCTAACCGCGCCAAGCAAGGATAGGCGAGCGCCATGTTGCTGCACACCGAACGGCTGCGGCTTCGGGAACTGAGTACCGAAGATTTCGCAGCCGTTCATGCTTTCGCTTCCGACCCCGAAGTCTGCCGCTATTCAACATGGGGACCGAATGGCGAGCAGCAGACCCGCGACTTTATTCACTCCGCCATCGCCGAAGCGGCCAGGCATCCACGAACCCGCTTCACTCTGGCCATCGAGTGCAACGCGCAAGTGATCGGCGCGGCCAGCTTCACCCGCCTCGATGCGGAACACGGCGAAATCGGTTACACACTGGAGCGGAACTTCTGGTCGCGGGGCTATGCCACAGAAGCGGCCCAAGCCCTGCTTGACTGGGCACTCAACACCGGTGGTTGCCTCAGCGTCATCGCTACCTGCCGACCCGAGAACATCGGCTCTTGGCGCGTCTTAGAGAAGATCGGGATGCGTCGTGAGAGCCTGCTGGCCCAGCATATGTGGATCCGGGATCACTTCGAAGACTCCTACCTCTACCGCTCCGGTTCCGCGCCGGTTAGCTGAACCCACCGGCCCTACATTTACTGCTAAGTAACGATTCGGCCACACTCGATTCGCGAATCACTAAAATCGTTTGATATGCACTACTGTCATATTTCATAGCGTCTGCTAAAAAATACGCTTGAAATGTGCCTTTAGAGGGGTGGGAATTGCGCACCAAACACTTTATCGTTGCTGCTCTGGTCTTCGGTTCGCTGACCCTGACCGCGTGCACTTCCACCCCCTCACCTTCCGAACCCACGCCCCGATCCCCGGCCCCGGTAACACCGAGTCAGCCCGAGTTGGTGGATCCGCTCGGCGAAATCTCGGATGTCTCCTCTGCCTTATACCGCGAGGAATCCGCCAACCCCGTGCTCCACGTACAAGGTCACGGCCCCGCGACGTACACCTTCGAGCTGGAACACGACCCAGCCGCTGTCGAATATTTCCTAGCCTGCACCCCGCCGAGTCAGTACAAGGTCACGGCCTCCGGATTCTTTGCCAGCGGCTGCATCAATGAATTCAGTGCGACGGGGAAGATTCCGGTCAGCACCGATGAACAAGAAGCTGGGCAGGTCACGGTCACCGTCGATATCGCGGAGGAAACGACCTACTGGCTCGTGGGCATTCCCGTCTTCGAGATTTCCGGTGGCTAAGCTCGCCGACTTTGTCGGCTTAGACCTACGCCATCTCCTACCCGCTAGTCGCCCCGATAGAAGGACCCTTGTGAACAGAAGACCCGTCGCCGCTGCGAGCCTGCTTTCCCTCGCCGCTGTTTGTCTGATTCCTGCCAGCGCGCTGGCCTCTGGTATGGCCGATGAAACGCACGCGGCGAGTTGCAGTTCCCCCGTCGCGGAATATCACCCGCGCACCGAAACCGTTGACCGGCAAGGCTCCAGCAACGCGCTCTTTCTCGATAATCGACGCGGGACCACAAAAACGTCGGCAAGGCTGGAGGTGGTCCCCGACCCTGCAATGGAGGAACTACTTTACTTCGAGCCCACCGATGATCTCTACACCTTGGTGGAGCAAATGCGCCCCTTCCTCTTCGGGAGCACCGGGGAAGCCTATTGGGAACGCTATCCCACCAGTGTCGATCTCATCGCTCCGGCGAACACCATCGTCTCTGCTCAGCTGATCTCTAGCATGCATAGCTTTGAGGGCGATGCCCACGAATCAGCGGCAGCGTGCGTCGGCACGTGGGACGGTGGCACCAATCAGGACGTGGTGGAAACCATGGGATGGAGTACCTGGTGAACGCATTTCGCTCTCCACGCGCTGGCCTCTTGCTAGCGCTTGGCACAATACTTGTCGCCGCATCATGCTCGAACCCGGCAACCGAAGCGCCGCAGGCACAGGCCACCGAACGGCCCCTTCCGTCGGTGGAATCCAATGAACCGGTCGCGGTACCGTCCGAGTCCGACCCTTCGCATTCTGGTCCGCTGACCCACTACGTGCCAGAGGGCGAGCAGATCCTAGGTTACGTCGATGATAGGACCGAGGATGCCCTGGTGGCAGAGTTCGAGGTCGTTAAGCCGGTCCTCGCGGTCTACATCCGCTGCGAAGGCTCTAGTCAGATCACCCTCAAGGTCAAAAACCACGGCAATTTTCCGCTGAATTGCGGTGGCGCTGCCGTCCCCTCGCTCAATGAATTCGCCCTCAAGAATCTGGAGCGCACTGCAGTGTCCGTTGAGATTCAGGGCCCGGTGCGCTGGTCCGCCACCGTCACCGCGCTCACGACCGAGCAGCGCAAGTACACCGAACCTCCCGAAGAAATGCCCATCGATGAATCCGATGATGACACTGTGGCCATCGATGACTATGAGGACTAAGCCGAGGATGGCACTGAGAGCCGGCTTGGCGTGTTGCGGTGCTCGAGCTGTCGCTGTCTTGGCTCGTGGCCCTCAGCCTGATCGTGATCGCTTTTAAACGATGCCTCGAGCCGCCTTCCACCCTCCAACGGAGACCCTATGGAGCGTGGAAGGCCACGTGCTAGTCGTCGGCGCCGAGCTCCAGTTCCAGTAATTTCAAATCCGCGCGAGTCACCAGGTGCGAACTGACCGCGTGTTCCACGAGGCGAGCCTTGCGATTGGTCGCCAGTTTCCCGGGCCCGCCACGCAACCCAACGATCCCGGCCTTATCCAATTTGTCGCAAACATTGTCGAGTTTGCGGTTGAATTTCGTGATGCTCCAGCCCAAGCGTTCGGCGGCCGCAGCGCTGGAGGGAATCGCGCTGAGACCGGTTCCATCGCGGCGTAGCATGGGTTCGGCGAGCGCCACCACCAGGGCCCGCTGCGCCGAGGTCAGGGTCACCGGACCTATGGTGGTGGCCCCGTCGGGATCCCCGGCCAGGGGTTCCTGCCGGAAGGTCGGTTGGGCCACGTGGATAGCGAACTCGTAGGTGGTGGGCCCGGCGGTGAAAACCACCGAGGTCCGGTTGAACACCAGCGGCAGACGTGCCCCGGGTGAGAGCCAGGCCTGCAGTCCCCCGGTTTTATCGGCGATCGTTGCGGTTAACCGGGCACCAATATTCGATAGCCACCACATGCCCTCATACTGTCCCACGGTCAGAAACTGGCGGTGCAGATACGGGTTGTCGTCCACCGCCAGGTCTCCCTCGCGGCCGATGGTAAATAGTTGCCCTTCGGCGACCGGGAACCACTGGCCGCAGTATTCGACATACACATCTTCGGCAGGTTGCGTTTCTTGGCAACTATCCATGGTTCTCCTCCGCACAGGCGCGTTTAGGCTCGGACACGCTACCACCATTCTTGCGCACCAATCTGACCTCGATGCAGGTTTGTCCCTTGGCTCGCGGCAAGGTGGCGCTGGGGGCATCGGTTTTCTGCGCATCGCCGGTCTCGGTGGCCGTCACCGGCGCCCACATATAGAAGTCCCCGTCCATCGGGTCGGGGTTCTTCCAGGTAAAGGTGACGTTCTTGCCCACACTGGAGTGTTTAAGATCGGTGACCTGCGGGGCGTTGGCCCCGATAATCGGATCCTTCGGATCGAGTGAGGCGTTGATCGGCGGGGTGCTGCTGCGGGGATCTTCGTCGGTATCTCCGAGCAGGTTGGCAGCGATCGCGACCGAGACGATCAGGGCCAGTGCCAGCGCGACACCGAGCAGTGCCTTGGGCATCTTGCGCCGCACCTCTAGCGATTCCGCTACGGCCGCATCCGGTGCCTGAACCGGTACCTGCTGATCGCCGCGCAGCGGCGCGTCAAAACGCTGCGAGACATCCGGCTCCTCCACCGGTGCCGGGGTTCCTGCCAGATCAGTGGCCCGCGGGGCGGGGGCGCGTCGTCCGGGCACCGAGGAGATCAGCGGTCCGGAGCCGCGGGGGCGCTGTGCATCCTCGATGGAGGTGACACTGCGTACCCGGGTGGACTCCCCTTCCTCATCGGCGGGGTTGTGCGCGCCGTGCTCTTCGAGCACCTCGAAGGGGGTGACGGACAGGCCCAGCTCGGCTTGAATTCGTTGCAGCGAACGCGCCAGTTCGGCGGCCGACCCGAAGCGTGCCGCCGGGGATTTGGCCATGGCCACCGCTAGGGCCTGATTCAAGGATTGCGGCACGTCGGGGCGTTGCAGCGGCTGCAGTTCGGTGTTGGTGATGCGTTCGATCAGTGTGGTCTGCGAATTATCGCGTCCCGGGCGCACGAACGGTGAGTGCCCGGCCAGCACGGTATAGATCGTGGCGCCGAGCGAGTACACGTCCATCCGGACGCCGGGTGGCGTGCCGCCTTCGAAGGCCTCGGGCGCCGACCAAGGGATCGACAGGCCCGCTACCTCGGAACCGATGGTGCCGGAGATCCCGAAGTCGGTCAGTGCCGGCCGGTTGTAGTCGGTAGTCAACACGTTCGCCGGTTTAATGTCGCGGTGAATAATGCCGGCTAGGTGTGCGGTTTGTACCGCCGAGCAGATCTGGATCCCCAGCGACAGGGCTTCGTCCACGCTGAGCACCGAACGCCGGTAGCGCGCGTCGAGACCGGGCCGCGAGCAGTACTCCATGGCGAGGTAGGAGCGCGAATCCGCGGTGATCTCCGCCTGGTAGATGGTGACGATGTAGGGGTGGGTGGAGAGCTGCGCCATCAGGTTCGCCTCGGCCTCGAAGCGCGCACGTGCCTCCGCTTCGCTCACATCGGCCAGCAAAACCTTGATGGCCACCTTGCGCTGGGGTCGGTGCTGCTCATAGAGGTAGACGTCGGAGAAGCCCCCGGTGCCCAGGGGCTTGATATAGCTGAAGCCCGGAATCTGCGGGGCCGGCGCCGGAGGGCGCCGCGAACTCACGGAAGCTCCTCGAATCGCAGGCTCACGCCATCGCCCAGATCGGCCACGTCTCCGCTGAGCAACAGCACCGACTCCGCCTTGCCAAGCCGGCGAGGTGCCTGTCCTTCGCGTAAGAGCACGGTGCCGTTGGTGGCCCCGAGATCGACGAGTTCTACATGCCATCCTTCGATGCGCACCTGCAGATGCGAACGGGAAATGTCGCCGCTGGGGCTGTGCACCTTCATCAGCTTCGGCTCCGGGGTTCCGGTGAATCCTTGGGCGCTGGGCTGGCGGCCGACAATCACCGAGCGGGTCAACTCATGGGAGGACTCGCTCTGCCCCGATTCGTCGGAGACGAGCATGCGGCCCATGGCCGGTTTACGCACCTGCCGGGCCTCGCCGCGCAGGGCAGCGCCGCAGCTGCGGCAGCTCGAAGCGGTGGGCGGGTTCGGGTGGCCGTCGGCGCAGACCCGGGCCAGCACGAATTCGTTGGGTTCCGCGCTCACCGGCGCCCCGGCCAAGGAGATGGACTCGCCCAGCGAACCGGAATGATCGCGTGGGGCGCTACGGATGATGGTGTCTCCGTCCCGGTCCGGATCCGGGAGTTCATCGGGCGCGGCAACGCCGGCCGGGCGCGGTTTGAGGATGGTGTCCGAATCATCGGCGTCGACCGGCTCGTATTCGGTGGCCGCATCGCCGCGACGTCCGAGCAACTCACTGGCCAAGGACAGTTCGTCGGTGCCGGTGGAATGTTCGTACACCTCGGGGTCCTGGGTATCTTCCGGTGCCTCGTCCGCTTCGGGCTTGCCCGCCGAGTCCTCCACCCCGGCGGTTGCCGCCGGTGCCTCCTTGGCCGCGGCCGGCTCGACGACGGCTTGGGCCCGCGTGGGTGCCTCGGTGCGATCCGGGGTGCTGCTGGCCTGCTCGGTAGCTGGCTTCGCTGGCGCACTGGCCAACTGCGTCACCTCCGAATCCGCCTCGGGACCGGCGACGTCATCGGTGGCCGGTGCCGCGACGCTCTGCGCGGTGCCCTCCGATTCATTCTTAGTCTCGGATGGGGATCCGAAGTTCAGCGCGGCGGCGCGCACCACGCCCTCGTTGATGGGAAGCTGCTGCCCCTCGGGGGTCTCGGCGTGCAGGCTGGCCGTCCAGGAGTCCAACGCGGCGAAGCGCCGTTCCTGCCAGGTGGCGATGTCGGCTCCGCTGGCGGTTTCGCTGCCGGCGCCGGTGTGACCGGTGAACGTCGCGGTACCGCGCACCACGACGTGGGCGGCTGGCTGCCGCGAAATTATCGCGAGGTCGGGTAGCTCGTTGATTTTCATCTCGACGCTGCCCAGCAGGGCAGACAGCAACGATTCGACGCTGGCTTCGGGGCCCAGGCTCGACCACAGCCGATCGAGCAGTTCCGGCTCGGTGCCCACGGGCAGCATGAGGATGTGACCGGTACCCACCAGGGCATACCCGTCGCCGGGGAGGTAACGCAGGCTGTTCATGATTTCTCCTCTGTGTCGGTCGTGATGATCTGGCGCGGTACGGTGATGTCGATGTCGTCGGGGTGCCCGGCTGCCACATCGGCAACGATCACGCTGATATTATCGCGTCCCCCACTACGCAGGGCCGCCTGGATCAGTTCGTCGGCGGCCTGTTGCGGGTCCGGGAAGCGGGCGAGCACCTGTTGCATCTGCTCATCGCTCAGTTCCCCGCTCAGCCCGTCGGAACATACCAGGAGCCGGTCCCCGGCCTTGACCGGGAGCATCCAAAAGTCCGCGCGGTTATCGGCGCGCATCCCCAACGCCCGGGTGATGACATGGCGGCGCGGGTAGTCGGCGGCCTCACCGGCACTGAGCCGACCACTGTCCAGTAGCTCCTGCACCTCTGAATGATCGACCGTCACCTGTTCGAGCAGGCCATCGGCCATCCGGTAGGTACGCGAATCCCCCACGTTGAAGATCAGCCACTGCGGCTGCCCCTCCTGATAGATCACTGCCGCTCCGGACACGGTGGTGCCGGCGCGGGCCGACCCGGCCGCAAGGATGGCCCGGTCGGCGCGCTGCAGCAGGTCATCGATCAACTGGGCATCGATGAGTCCGTGGGCCTGCCGCACCCCTTCGGCGAAGGTTTGCACGCACACCGAACTGGCCACGTCCCCGGCGGCATGTCCGCCCATGCCGTCGGCGACCAGCAGCAGCGTGTCGGTGGCGAGCATGCTGTCCTCGTTCAAGGCGCGGCGCAAGCCACGGTCGGTGCTTTGCCCGTGGTGCAGCGCCACCCAGTGCTCTTCGGGAACCGCACTCACGCGCGTTCGACCTTAAAGTTACGCTCTCCGAAGTACACGGTCTGTCCGGGGCTGACCTGTTGGGGCTGCCCCGGCACCAGATCACGCGTGCCGCCCTGGCCATCGACAATGTAGGAGCCATTGGCCGACTGGCGGTCGGTAACCCACAGACCACTGGCACCGGACTGCACCAGCAGGTGGGTTTTCGACACGGTGCGCTCCGGGTCATCGAGGCTAATCAGCTCGTCCACCTGTTCGCCTGCGGCCGGGGCCGGGTTGCGGCCGATCAGCGCACTGTGCTCGATGGTGAGCGCTTGGCCGTCATCGAAGTGCAGCACCAGCACCGGATCCCGCTCGACGCGTAGCCGGGTGGAGCCAAGTTCATCGTCCGGATCGGCATGCTCTGGCACCGGGGCGGAAGCCGGGGCAGCTGCGTTAACCTCGGAGATGACCTCGGCCTTGGCAGGGCTGGGCTCCTCGTTGGCCTGCCGGATGGCGCCGGGCACCGAATCGATTACGGCCGGTCCCGCAGACTCTGGCACGTCCTCAGGGCCTTCCGGCGCGTCCACCGCGCGCTCATCCTCATCGTGTGACTCCGGCTGTGCCGGCGAAGGGTGCTCCTGCGGGGCAAAGGACTGCGGTCCGGCAATTCCGCCGGAGGTCAGCGGGTCGCGGCCGGCGGCGACGTCCAGCACCAGGGTGCCGGCGGCCTTATCGTGCCAGCCCTGGCGTTTGCCGTTGGCGTCGAAGAGGTTGGAGATCACCGTCAGCACCGGGCCGACCACCGGGATAATTCCGGCAACGGCGATCAACAAACGGCGACCGATCACCTTACCCCAACCGGGCAGGTTGCCTTCGAGATTCGTGGTGCGCAGCTTGAGCAGGAACTGGCCCGGGGTCTTGCCGCTCGTGGCCTCCCACCACCAGATCCCCACCGTATAAGCCAGCGACAGCACGCCAAAGAGCAGATAGGTCCCGGCAATCTGTCCGAGGATTTGCGGGTCAACGGCGGCCTGCAACAACTTGGAACTGATGATCGGCATGAAGATCGCCGCGAGAATAATCAGCGGCACGCTGTCGAGCAACCAGGAGAGCAATCGCTGGGTTGCGCTGGCATCCACCAGGTTCATTGTTTGTGCCATGGCTTACTCCTGTGGTTGTTCGAAACGGTTACGGCGCGGGCGACGGGGTAGCCGCCCGGAGGTGGACAGTGCACCGGCCACCTCGTGGACGAGCGAGCGCGGGGAATATTTGGCGCGCAGCCGGCCGAAGAAGCCACGTGAGGCCTGCATCTCCTTGGCCTGGCGATGCACTTCTTCCCAGTAGCTACGCACCTCTTCCTCGGTGGGCTGCACCGGTGAGAAGCTGGCCGCATCGGCTCGGCGGGCCAGGTTCAGCACCGGTTCGCTCATGGCGGGGAAGCCCCCGGCCACCAGGCGCGCATTCTCCGAGCGGGTGGCTCCCACACGGCTGATGACTTGATGGTCGGTGGCGGTACTGAGGATTTCCTGCCAGCCGCCGGCCATGCGCTGTTCGGGACCGCCGGTGCGTTCGCGGCGGCGGCGACGGCGTACCTTCAGCAACAAGATCAGCAGGAAGGGCGAGGCCAAGACGAGCAGTGAGCCGGCCGAAATACCGATAATGCTCACCAGCACTCCCCAGCGTTCCCACCAGGTCTGCGGTTCCTCTTCGACCTCTTGGGGTTCCGGCGCGGTCTCTGGCGGCAGGTCGGCTTCTTCCTGCCCCGGAGGTGGCGGCTGCAGCACCTGCGGCTGCGGCACGGCTTTGGGTTCCTGCTCCGGCGGTGTGGGCTGTTCATCATCGTCCGGGGTCGGGTCAAAGGCCACCCAGCCCACCGATTCGAAGGCGATCTCTACCCACGCGTGCACATCCGAACCGGTCAGCTCCACCGCACGTTGCGGGGCGTACTCTTCGGGGTAGAAACCCATCACCACGCGGGCCGGGATCCCCTGTTCTCGAGCCAAGAGGGCCATGGCCGCGGCATACTGCTCATCATCGCCGATCATCTGCTCGGCATCGAGCAGGCTCGTTATGCGCCCGGCACCATGCCCGGAGAGCGAGGGAACCTGCCCCTCGGCTCCGTTGGAGAAGAAGCCCGTATTCGCGAAGGTGCTCTCGAGGCTGCGTGCCCGGTTCAGGTCCCCTTGGGCCGAACCGATGAAGTCCACGGCCTTGGCCCCCGCCAGCGGCGGCACATTCGCCAGTTCCGGTAGGCGCAATTCGGCGAAGTTCAACTCCGCCAGCTGTTCGTCGCTGGGTCGCGGCGGGAAGTACACCTGGGCGGTATAGGCATCGCCGGAGCGCAGGCCGATGGAACTCAGCGCGGTTTCGGCCTCGTCGCTGTAGAACAGCGAGCGAGCCAGCTCGTCGCGGCGTTCCCCGGTCAGCTCGAGCCCGGCGAGCTTACCGCCGGCCGGCAGCCATACGCCCTGATAGTCACGAATTTCAATCTGCAGCTCGCCCTGGTTGCGGCTGCTGCCGCCCTCGGCCGAGCGAATATCGCTCGAATCACCGACCGGGGCGAAATTGCCGCCGGACTTCGGGTCCACGGAAAAGACCATGCCGTTGTAGGAGTCCAGGGCCGCCAGCCGAATGCGTTCGCCTTCCGGAAGCCCCTTGACGGTGAGCAGCGTGTCATCGGCCATGTTTTTCACGTATTTACGGAAACGTGTCAGCGGGCTTGGGTAGTCGTAGAGGTCTACCGGCGGCTCAAGCGCATCACGCAGCACCTGACGCGGGGTTTGCGGACTGAGCAGTGGGGCCGCCGCGGCGGTGAGCACCCCGGCCCCGGCCAACACTAGTGCGCCGATGGCTACCCGGCGCAGCCGGAGCTGGTGCCCGCCGGCAAGGTCCTCCGGCGCATGATTGAGCGAGCGGAAACCATCGCTGACGATCTGCGCCACATAGCGCCGCCAGGACAGCCAGCCCACGAGTACCGCGATCAAGGCGACGCCGCGCACCACCGGCATCGGCACATCGCGGGTGCCAAAGACGATACCCACCACGAACATCGCCAGCACCGGTAGCAGCGTGAGGTAGGGCGAACGCAGATGCCAGGCGGCCAGCCCGGTGAGTAAAGCGGTGAGCAGGGTGGAGAAAAAGGCCACGATGAGCACGCCCCCGAAGGAACCCACCGGTGGGGCTACGGTGAGCATGTCTTTCCAGGAGAACACCAGCCCGGCCAGCAGGGTGCGTAGCGATTCGAGGGTCGGCAGCACCGAGTAGGCGGCCTCGCGCGGGGTCGCCAAGGGGGTACCGAGCAGCAGGTAGAGCACGGCGAAGCCGGCGGCGGTACGCCAGGTGCCCAGCCGGAACCACACATTGGCCCAGGCAAGCCCGAGCCCGGCAACAATGCCGCCGATGGCGGCCAACAGGAAGGCCAGGCTGCCGCCGTAGGCGTCGAAGAGCCCCAGGGCGCCGAGTAGTAGCGCCGCACCGAGGCAGGCTGCGTCGACGCAATAGCGCCAGAGCGGAAGCGGCTGGCTCATGCGACGGCCCTTCGCAACATCAACCCCAGCTCGTCGAGGTTTCCGAGGGTCAGGACGGTCAGCTCACCGATGCTGGCCCGCGCCGGTGCCAGTCCCAGCCCACACCGGATCGCAATGGCACGTACTCCCACCGGCACATGCATCCACGCTTCACGCAGTTCGCGCGCCGTGGTTTGTGCGCCGGTGAGCATGAACATCACCGAGGCGCCGGGAACCGCGTCGGCGGTGTGGCGCACCACATCCACCACGTTTTCGCGCAGGCCCGTGCGCACCTCCAGACGGGTTAGCCCGTCCATCAGGTGACGCCCGGTGTCGGCGCGGACCGGCCCGAACTGGCTGTAGACGTCCAGTTTGCGTTGTTCCACCGCAGCCTGCAGCCCGATCGAGGCGGCCACCGAAATGGCCAGCTCCACATCTTCGGCTGCTTCCGCATGGGGTCCGTAGTCCCCTAAATTCAGCGAGAGTGCGACGGCCAAATGCGAGCGGCGGGTTTCCTCGAACTGCCGCACCATGAGTTCGCCGGTACGGGCGGTGGACTTCCAGTGAATATGCCGCCGGTCATCGCCGGGCTGGTAACCGCGCAGGGCGTGAAAGGACACGTCCGAGTTCGACAAGTCTCGGGTGGGCATACCCTCCAGGTCGCGGATGAAGCCGGCCGAGGAACCATCGAGTCCGGTGGTTTTCGGGTGGATGAACAGCTCGTAGGTGTCCGTCCAGCGCACCTGGCGGCGTAGCAGGCCGAAGGGGTCCTGGCGTACCGAGCGCACCGGACCAACCTCGAGCACCTGGCGGCGACGGGTGGGAATGGTAAACAGATCTTCGTGGCTGGCCCCGGGATCTAGCCGTGGGATACGGAATTCCGCGGCCCCGGCGCCGACCGGCAGCTCCATCATGACTCCGGCCGAACTGCGTGCGGCCCGGTTGCGCACCTGCATCGCGCCCACTGCGCGGTCTCCCACGGCCACCCGGGTGCGGTTTAGATCCAGGCTCACGTCAAAGTCGCTGCGACCCAGGATGAACCCGACCCCGACCACCAGCAGTACGCTGGCCATGAAGGCCCCGAGCAGTGCTTCCTGCCAGCCGAAGCCGGCGCCAAGCACCCAGAGCAGTATTGCGGTACCGGCCACCACGAAGCCCAGCGGGGAGACCACGCGGGCCACCGGGGACAGGTAGCGTTGGCTTACGGCCCGCACCCCATCGCCTAGTGGGCGCAGGTATTGGCCGAGCACCGCCGAGCTTTCGCTCAGCAGGCTCGGTACTTTTCCGGCGGCGCGGCGTAGCGCGGCCCGTCTGCTCACCATGATCTGCCCTAGGCCTCGCTACCGCGGCGGGTTGGAGCCGGTACTTCGCGCAACACCGCGTCAATGACCTTCGCGGCGGTGGCCCCGGTGAATTCGGCCTCCGGATCCAACACCAGACGGTGGGTGAACACGTGCGGTGCCAGTTCCTTAATATCGTCGGGCAGCACATAGTTGCGTCCCTGGCCGGCGGCCCACACCTTCGCCGCGCGCACCATGGCCAGTGCGCCACGCACCGATACGCCCAGCCGGGTTTCCGGGGCCTCGCGGGTGGCTTCGCACAGTGCCGCGACATAGTCCAGCACGGCCTCATCCACGTGCACCCCGGTGGCGAGGTCGGCCATTTCGGCCAGCGCCTCGGTGGTGATCACCGGGCTGAGCGCCGCGGAGCGATCCTTCTGGGCGCTGCCGGTAAGCAGGGCCACGGTGGCCGCACGGTCCGGGTAACCGATCGAGGTTTTGATCAAGAAGCGGTCCAGCTGTGCCTCGGGCAGGCGGTAGGTACCGGCCTGTTCGATGGGGTTCTGCGTGGCGATCACCATGAAGGGGCGGGCCTGCGTGTAGGTGGTGCCATCGACGGTGACTCGGCCCTCCTCCATCACTTCGAGCAGCGCCGACTGGGTTTTCGGGCTGGCGCGGTTGATTTCGTCGGCCAGCACCAGGTTCGCGAAAATCGGCCCGTGATGGAACTCGAAGGACTGGGTGCGCTGATCGTAGATGGTGATACCCGTGACGTCGCTGGGCAGCAGATCCGGGGTGAACTGAATGCGCGAGTTCGTGCCCTTCACGGTGGCGGCCAGCGAGCGGGCCAGCATGGTCTTACCGGTGCCCGGAGCGTCCTCGAGGAGCACATGCCCCTCGGTCAGTAGCGCGGTGAGCACCAGCTTGATCGTCTGCTCCTTGCCCAGCACCGACTGGCCCACATTGGACACCAGCTTGGCGAAGGTATCGCAGAACCAGCTGGCCTGCTCGGTGCTCATCGTTCTCGACATGGTCTCTCTTTCATACATCCGTGAAGGGCTCAATGGGCGGGTCAGAAGTTGGTGGTGTTCGATTTTACGCCGTCCACCGTGGCGTAATAGGGCTGCTTATATCCCGGCTCAACCACGCAAGGCAGGTCCTTGGAGGCCCGTCCCTTGCCGTTCACCGAGAAGGTCACGTAGTTGCTCGAGAAGTTACCGCCCGAGTGGTAGCACTTGGCCATATAGGTGTGGGTACCGGGGTCGAAGTTGTAGAGCTCGACATGGTACTTGTAGCAGTTCGGGTCACAGGTGGAGTTCGAGTACCCGTTGTAGTTCGGGCCCTTGGAAAGCTTGACCGAACGCGCCGGCTTCGGGTTCGTCTTCTCCGTCTTCCTCCAGACCTGTCGCTGCCCCTCGGTGTCCGTGGCCACGATCTTCAGCGTGCGCTCCGTAGAGTAGCCCAAACCTTCGATGCGTTTGGCTCCGTCGTTGGCGATCTTATTGCCGTTGACGGTCACCGTCTGGGTGACATTACGTCCGTTCGGGGCACCTGCGTCCTTATTCCAGGTGAACTTGATCCAGTGATCCCCGTGGGTGGCGGAAATATTGGCATTCTTGCGCAGCGGCCCGTAGGCGCTTTCCTTATTACTTGGGCTACTGGCTTGGGCCGGTCCGGCCGCGTTCAGCGCCCGCACCCGCCAGGTGTGCACGGTGCCGTTCGAACCGGTATCGATCACCGCTCCGGGACCGCCGAAGGGCTTCCAGCCGCCGCCGTCGGTGGAGTACTGGTAGCCGGTGATCTTTGAGCCGTTGGCCCCGGGCGCGGTGAAGTTCAGCTGCACCATGCGGTTGGTTCCGGTCGCGTTGGCTTTCACCGACCCCACGGGCTTGGGACGCCCGTAGGGGGTGACCGCCGCCGAACGCGCACTCTGTGCGGAGTTACCCACGCGGTTCTTCGCCTGAATGGAGAAGGTGTAGGACCCGGAGGTGCTCAGTCCGGTCACGGTCTGGGTGGTGCGGTTGGCTGCGATCGAGCCGATCGTCTTGACCAGGGTGCCGGATTTGAACACGCGCAGGGTGTACCCGGTGATGGGCGCCCCGTTGCCGCCGGGGGCCTTCCAGGCCACGTTCACCACGCCACCGTCCACGGCCGAATCCTTGCGCGAAGCGGTGGGCGCGCCCGGTTTGAAGGGCACGCCGGCGGGGGTGACCGCCGCCGAGTAGGAGCTAAAGGCCGAAGGCTTGGAGGCCTTATTCACCGCGCGCACGCGGGCCTGGTAGGCGGTGCCATTTTTCAGGCCCTTCCAGGTGTACGAGGTGCCGGTGATCCCGGTGACCTGGGTGACCCCGTTGGGTGGGGCCGGAGACAGTTCCAGGGTATAGCTCTGAATGGCTGAACCTCGGCTAACCGGTGCGGTCCAGCTAAAGCTTGCCTGTTGGTCTCCGTCCTTGCCGGTGGGGGCCGCGGGCTGTTCGGGCTCCACATCGGGGCGGGCGTCGGCCGAAGCCGGCGAGGCCGGGGAGGTGCCCACCGCGTTCGTGGCGGTCACCGTGAAGTTATAGACCTTGTCGTTGGTCAACGGAGTAATGGTGCAGGTGGTGGCGGCACACTGCTGGGTGTGCCCGCCGCCGGTGACCGTGTATCCGGTGATGGGCGAACCGTTATTTGCCGGTGGGTCCCAGGCCAGAACGACCTTCCGGTCGCCGGTGGATTGCACGCGTGGCAGTCCCGGCGCCTGCGGGGCACCCTTGACGTTCAGCGTGATGGTGCCGATGACATTGCGTGAAACGTCCTCGGTGACATCGCCAATGGTGTACTCCACGCGCATGGTGCCCACGAACTTATCGGCAGGGGTGATCGAAACCTTGTCTCCACGCACCGCAACGGCGCCGGTCCCCGACTGCAGGGCGCGGGCGTTGAGCAGGCGCAGCGGCCCCTGATCGGCATATGGGTTGTGGTCATTGGCCAAAACGTCCACCAGCTCGGTCTTGCCCTGGTGGGCGTCGGCGACATTGTCGGCCACCGCCACCGGCAATTCACGGGTGGAACCGGTCACGGTCACGCTCATGGTTGCGGTCACCGGTGGGTTGACCCCATCGGAAACGCTCACGCCGATAGTGCCGCTGGTGCCCTTCGGGGTACTTGCCTCGGCGGAGACGCGCAGCGTGTGGCCATCGATCAGCTGGGCTTGTACTCCCTGAATGTCCACCTGGCCGAGGGCGAAGGAAAGGTTCGGCACGTCCTCGGGGTTCGCGTCGTTGGCCGCCAAACGCAGATCCATCAACGCGGGCTCTTCGCCTTGGCCCACGGTCAGCGCGTTGGACTGCAAGGTCGGCGGGAAGTTCTCCTCGTCGGGCTGCTCGGTGGGTTCCTCCGAGGGCTCCTCGCTCTCTTCTTCCTCCGGCTGGCCGTCCTGCTTCTCATCGACGCGTTCGTCGCCGCGCTCGTTGGCCGGCGCCGGGGTGACATTGATCGGCACGGTCAGTTTCGAGGTCAGACCGCGCTCATCGTCCGGTCCGCTGCCGTCGGTCACCTCGAAGCTCACGGCGGCCGGGCCGGAGAAATCGAGCGGGGCCTTGAAGGTCAGTTCGGTGGCCGAACGCACCAGTTCCCCATCGTTCTCCGGCACGGAGCTCACCGATTCCTCGGTGGTCAGCCGGGGGCTGCGGCCCTCGCGCACGAGCACAATGTCGTTGAGGTTCAACGGCAAGCTCTGTCCGGCCTGGACCTGCAGGTTCAGCCCGCTGGCCAGGATGGGACGGGCGTCGGCGATGCCCGGCACATGCACGAAGGCGGTGGAGGTCAAGCCGTCGGGGTCGGTAAGCGTGTAGGCGATGACCTGGGCGGACTCACCCACGCGCACCTGGAGGCCTTCGTCGGTGACGCGGGCCGACTCGGGGGCGTCGGGAAGCGAAACTTCAAGTTCGCTGGCGCTACCGTCGGGATCCTCGTCATTCCGCAGAATATCCACGGTTAGCGTGTCGGTGCCGATCACTTCTTCGAGCGAGACGCGGTCATCGCGGGCGATCGGGGCCAGCAGCTGTGCCTCGGGGTCCGAGGAAACGGTCAACGTGCCGGCGGCGGTACCACCGCGGCCATCGGAAATCCGGTAGCGCACCGAGACGCTGCCGTCCTCCGGCGGGCTGGTCAGTACCACCCGTCCGTCCTGAACCTCAACCTTCTGGCTGGATTCGGTGGATACCTCGGGCAGCAGGGCGATGGGATCCCCGTCCGGGTCGGTGTCGTTGTCCATCACATCAACCGCGACCGGGCGGTCGGGGCGTACCGTGATGAAGTCATTGACAGCTACCGGCGGGTTATTGGCCTCGGCCAAGGGGGCGATGCCGATTTTGATCGTGCCGGTAGCCCGAGCACCGAGCCGATCCTCGACAACATAGCTGAATTCGTCGGTGCCGCTGGCATTGCGGTGGGCCGTGTAGTCGATGGAGGCGCCGCGGATCTTCGCGGTGCCAAGCCGCGGCGAGTCACCGAATTGCACGAGGGATACCGAGTCGCCTTCCGGATCGATATCCTCCAACGGGATCACCACGTTGGTGCTGCTGTCGGCGAAGACGCGGCCAGTTACCGGCACCGGGTTGGGCGGGCTGTTCTTTTCCAGGTCGTTGGCGTCCGCGGCCGGTTGCACGTTAAAGGTGACGCTCGCGCTGCTTTCCTGGCCATCGGGGCCAGCGACCGTGTACACGGCGCTGACCTGGCGCGGTTTGCCACCGAAGTCGCCGGCGCGGAAACGCACCGTGTCATCGGCCACCGAGATCAGGGAGCCTTCGCCGAGCTGGTCGGCCTCCTGCAATTCGGGGCGCAGGGTCAGCTTGCCACCGTTGGGGTGAATGTCATTGTCGAGCACCTTCACGGTGGCGACGTCGTTTTCGCGCACGCTGACGGTGTCCGGGTTCGCCTGGGGCGGGTCCATGCGCGGTGGCGCCGGGATCGGGATGACACGAATAGCGCCGGTGGCCTGGCCATCGCCGTTGGAGATCGTGTAGTTCACCGTGGTCGGGTCGGTCAGTCCGCGCACATCGGTGATCCGCACGAAGGTGTTGCGTTCCACGCTGGCGGTGAAGGGCAGATCGTTGGCCCCCTCCACCGCGGTGGTGACCAGCACGCCGCCGGAAGGATCGGTGTCGTTATCGAGCACATTGACCAGCACGTCTTGTCCGGCCGGGAGCAGCGCGACATCGCGCACGGCGACCGGGTCCCGCGGCTGTTCCTGCGGGGCGGCAATATCGATGCGCACCAGCCCGGGGGCGCTAGCCGGTCCGTTGGTGGCCATATATTCGGCGTAGTAGGTCCCCGGACGGTCCCCCTTCACGCTGACGACGCCGGTCTGCACATTGGTTGTCAGCTCGAGGCCCGGCACGTCGTCCACCCCGGCCAGGCGAAGCCCATCGCCGGAGGGATCGGTGTCGTTGGCCAACGGCTCGAAGGTGGTCGGTTCCCCGGCCTGGGCCAGCACGTGGTCGGTGGCGGTGACGGGCTTGACGGTGGCATCGGCCAGCACCTCGACGATCACCCGCCCCTTGGTGCTTTCGCGGCGGTCGGAGACCTGGATGGCAACTTCCTTCTGCCCCAGCTTCTTGCCATCGTCTTGGAAGGTCAGCGTGCCATCGGGGCGCACGCGAATCACGTCATCGCCCTCGGAGGTGCCGCCGAGCAGTTGCAGATCATCACCTTCGGCGTCGGTCCAGTCGCTGAGCAGGTTGCGGCTGACCGATTCGCCCTGTTGCACGCGTAGCACGGTGGTGCGCTGCTGTTCGGGGGCGGTGTTTGTCTCCTCGTTGACCACGTTGAGTTTCACCGTGGCGGTATCGCGTCCGCCGCGTCCATCCTCGGTGGTGTAGCTAAAGCTTCCGGCGCCAGCGGCATCCTCCGGCACCACAATCTGGAAACCGGTGCCATCGTAAACCGGTTGCAGTTCGCCGAGCTTAGGTCCCGGCCCCTCGAGCTGGGCGGTGAGCAGATCGCCGTCGGGATCCACATCGTTATATAGCACCGGCAGCAAGGTGGTGCGTCCGGGGCGCACGCTGAAGCTGTCGTCTTCGGCGATTGGCTCCTGGTTTTCCTCGGTGCGGTTGGGCAGCTCGATAGCGTCGGTGATTTCCTTGGTTTCTTCCTCCTTCGCCTCGCCCTCGCCGGCCGGTGGCTCCAGATCGCTCCAGTTGCTTACGATCTCCATGCCCTCGTTGGCCAGCCATACCTGCCCGGAGTGCACGTCATTGAGCACCACGACATCGCGGTTGACGCGGAAGGCCAGTTCGGCACCGGTGAGCATGTCTGGAATCAGCATGCGCTGGTTCTGTGATTCATCGGTGCAGTGACGCAAGTATTCGCCGCTGGTCTGCCAGGCGGAGTAGGTGCAGCTGCCGACGCGCACCGGCTGGATCGGGGTTCCGGGTGTGTCCACCTGGTCGTAGCCGGTCTCCTTGCCGTCGAGTGAGACGGTGGCCAGCGACTGATCCAGCGCGATGGCCACGGAGTCGGCCTCCGGCCCCGGGGCCTGCAGGCGGGCGTTGGCGGTGTTTTCAAGGTGGGCGGTGCTACCGGTTGAGGTGATGACCACCCCACTGGCCGGGTCGAAGACCACACCGGTGTCGCCCACGGCGCTGAGCTGGGGCTCTTCGAGTTCGCTCAATTGCGGAAGCTCTTGCTGGATGCCAGGCTGGGCTTGGCCTTCTTCGTCGATGGTGAAGCTTGCCATGGTGCCGGTGGCGTAGTCCACGGTCCAGACGGTGTCATCGGCGCCCACCACGGCGTCGACTTCGCCCTTGGATTCGACCAAGGGTTCGGCGCTTTCACCCTTGAAGTTGGAGATCTGCTTGAGGTGGGTAGCCTGCACGGTGCCGTGCTCGTCATCGGTGACGGCAACGACTGCGGCGCCGAAGGAGAAGGAAGAGTTCGCCGGGAGCGCGTTATCTCCGGCGAACTGCACCATGGCCGGGTCGATGGTGGTCAGCGAGGCCTGCTCGAGGTTGCGCACCAGCACGGTTTCGGCGTTCTGGGCCAGATCGTAGTTCGCCAAGGGGGTTACCACGCCCCCGTCGATGGTGCGCGACTGGTAGTTGATGTGCCCGATTTTGCCCTCGGATTGGTTCACAACCCAGACGCCGCCGTCATTCAATTCGACATCGGCGGTTTCGAAACCCGGGTAGATGATGGCACCGGTAACGGCCAGCGCGGCCGCCACCGGAATGGCGGTGGCCTTAAAACCGGTGCTCTTGAGCAACCCGGTCCATCCGGTCCGAGGGGCTTTCGCCATGGCTACTTTGTCCTTGCAGTGCGAGTGATGAGTGATGGTTCCGGTCCACGCGGGTGCGCAAGCTAGACCGGTTCCTCATCCAATTCTAAGGAAAAGAAAAAATCATCACCATGGAGAGAACTCCCCATAGCCGCAGAATCGCGGCTGACCAGTGGGGTTAAACTTCATCACGGGCAGGGCCGGGAGGTCACTTTTACGGCAAGCCGCGTAACGAAGAGCCGTCAGAAATCTCTTCAACATCTGTTTCAGATCAAGTAATGTAGGCCACATGACAGCCACAGAAACCTCCCGGCAGCCCAGCGCCATTGACGCCATCGCCGACGCCTATTTCGAGCAGTCCCTCGAACTGACGCCCGAACTCGGCTCGGAACTCGGCCTGCCCGGATACGAGAGCCAATACTCGGACTACTCCCCCGCCGGCCGCGAAGCCGTTGCGGATCTAGCCCGCCAAGCGCTGAGCAAGCTAGCTCAGACCCAGCCGGTCGACGAGATCGACGAGGTGACCCTCGATGCCATGACCGAGCGACTGACGCTAGCGGTCACGCTGCATGAAACCGGCCGCACCGAACTGAACAACATCGCCTCCCCGGTGCAGGGAATCCGTGCCGCCTTTGACCTGATGCCACAGCACAGCGCCGAAGATTTCGGGCATATCGGCGACCGGCTGCATAATGTCACCGCGGCCATCGAAGGGTACTTGCAGTCGCTGCGCGGCTCGGCGAGCGCCGGACATATTGCCCCGGTGCGCCAGCTGAAGATCGCCATCGAGCAGGCCACCGACTACGCCAAGGACGGAGGCTTTTTCGACCAGCTCGCCAGTGCCGGCGCTACCGCCGCCCCGGAGCTAGCCGAACGGCTCCAGCGCGGCGCCGCGGCGGCCAAGCAGGCTTATCGCATGCTGGCCCAGTGCGTCGCCGACGAGCTACTGCCCATCGCCCCGGCCAAGGACGCGGTGGGACGCGAGTACTACCAATTGGTGTCCCAAGACTTCCTCGGCGCCGTGGTGGACCTGGAGGAAACCTACGCGTGGGGCGTGGAGGAGCTCGATCGCATCATCGCCGAGCAACGGATGGTGGCCGAGCAGATCAAGCCGGGTGCCGATATCGCCGAGGCCAAACGCATTCTGAATGACGACCCGGAACGCCGTCTGCAGGGAACCGATGCCCTGCGCGAATGGATGCAGGCCAAGGCCGACGCGGCCATTCGCGATCTAAAGGATGTGCACTTCGAAATCCCGGCGCCGATGGATCAGATCGAGTGCATGATCGCCCCGACCCAGGATGGCGGGATCTATTACACCGGCCCATCCGAGGACTTTTCCCGGCCGGGTCGCATGTGGTGGTCGGTGCCGCCAGGAGAGGACAGCTTCACCACCTGGGCGGAGCTGACCACGGTCTATCACGAGGGCGTGCCGGGCCATCACCTGCAGATCGCTACAAGTCAGTTGCAGCACGAGACGCTGAATAAGTGGCGCCGCTACATGTGCTGGACCAGTGGTCACGGCGAGGGATGGGCACTGTATTCGGAGCGCCTCATGCACCAACTGGGCTACCTCTCCGATCCTGGTGACTATATGGGGATGCTCGATGCTCAACGGTTGCGCGCCGCGCGCGTGGTCTTCGATATTGGCGTGCACTGCGAACTGCCGATGCCCGAGCAGTGGGGCGAAGGACAGTGGACCGCAGAGAAGGGATTCGCTTTCCTCGAAGCGAACCTGGATATCTCCCCCGGGCAGCTGGACTTCGAGTTCAACCGCTACCTCGGCTGGCCCGGCCAAGCCCCGGCCTACAAGGTGGGGCAACGACTTTGGGAACAGATCCGCGATGAACTAGCTCAGCGAGCCGGCGAGCAGTTCGATGCCAAGGAGTTCCACACCCGCGCGCTGCGCATTGGGTCCGTAGGTCTCGACACGCTCAAGCGAGCACTGCTCTCCTAAGCGCGGCACAAGCCAAACGATGTCCCCGCCCTACGCAACACGGGTGCGGGGACACCGTCCCTTGGCGTCACATAGCGAAGTTATTCCCGCTTTTGCGACGCATTTCGTGAGCCTAGACACGCGATTCATGTGACGTAAGTATCACTGGGACGATTTTTGTCATAGTGCGCAATATCCGCTGTGATTCGCTATATTTCCACCTCTACCGTTGAGTGCATGACTTCGACATCACCCACTCGCCGCTTGCCAAAGTGGAGCACGAACTTCGGCGTGCAGGTTATCGCCGCCCTTATTCTTGGCCTGATTCTCGGCCTCGTCGCCAAGTACTCCGGCTCCACCGCGGAGGCCCCCACCGCTCTGGGGCAGACGCTGGACATCATCGGCTCCAGCTACGTGGCGCTGCTTCGCACCGCCGTCATCCCGCTGGTGTTCTTCGCAGTGGTAGCTTCCATTGCCAATCTTTCTCAGGTCACCAACGCCGCACGCCTGGCCTGGCAGACCCTGCTCTGGTTCGCCATCACCGCCTTCATCTCCGTGATCATCGGCATGGGCTTGGGCTTGATCTTCCAGCCCGGAGTGAACACCGGGCAGGAGCAGCCGGCAGAATACGCCGGCCGCACCGGCGACTGGCTGGCGTTCCTCACCGGCCTCATCCCCTCGAACTACCTCGGTTTGGGCGCTAATACCAAGATGGTTGACGGCGCCGCGAGCACCTCGATCAGCTTCAACGTGTTGCAGATTCTGGTCATCGCCGTGGTCGTGGGCATCGCCGCACTCAAGGTTGGCGAGGCCGCCAAGCCATTCTTGGCCTTCTCCGCCTCGCTGCTGGCAATTATTCAGAAGGTCCTGTGGTGGATCATTCGCATCGCCCCGATCGGCACCATCGGCCTGATCGGCAACGCCGTGGCCACCTACGGCTGGGACACCATCGGCGCCCTGGGCAAGTTCTCGCTGGCCATCTACGTTGGTCTTGCCCTTGTGCTGTTCGCACTCTACCCGGTGCTCATTCGCAGCCACGGACTGAGCATCAAGCAGTACTTCTCCGGCGTTTGGCCGGCGGTGCAGCTTGCTTTCGTTTCCCGCTCCTCGGTGGGAACCTTGCCATTGACCCAGCGCGTGACCGAACGCAATCTGGGTGTTCCTTCGGGCTATGCTTCCTTCGCGGTCCCGCTGGGCGCCACCACCAAAATGGATGGTTGCGCCGCGATCTACCCGGCGATCTCCGCGATATTCGTGGCTCAGTTCTTCAACATTGACCTGAGCCTGACCGATTACCTGCTCATCGCTTTGGTATCCGTGCTCGGCTCGGCCGCGACCGCCGGCACCACCGGCGCCGTGGTGATGCTGACCCTGACCTTGAGCACCCTTGGTCTGCCACTGGCCGGCGTCGGGTTGCTGATGGCCGTGGATCCGATCTTGGACATGGGCCGCACCGCGGTGAACGTGGCCGGCCAGGCTTTGGTTCCAACCATCGTGGCCAAGCGGGAAGGCATTCTCGACGAGAATCTGTACAACGCACGCCGCAGCGGGGATCCTTTCTCCGAGGACCAGCCCGCCGCGGCCGCAGAGGCCGGCGAGCTGGCCGACGCCAAGTAGGAACGCTCGACCGCGGCGATACCGGTCGAAGTCCGCTGGGCCCGTGCAACGCACCCGCGTTGCACGGGCCCAGCGGCGTTTAAAGGCACCACCTGCATGAGGCCGCTAAACCTCACACCTCAAATATTTGCACATCGTGCAAAGTTGCACGTAGTGTAATTTTGTGACTTCTTCCGTAGCCGAGAATCGGCGCACCCTGAACAAGCAGGCCACCCGGCAGGCCATCGTCACCGCCGCCCTAGAGATCCTGCGGCAACCCGATACCGGAGGCCTGACCGCCACCGGCATCGCCGAAAAGGCGGGCATCTCACGGCGCACCTTGTTCAACTATTTCCCCAGCGTCGATGCGGTCCTCTGCGAACCACTTCAGAGCCTGCTCAATGGCCTGGTCGATTCGCTCAATGGCGCCCCGACCGATCAACCGCTGATCAAGTCGGTCGCCTGGGCGATGAAGTCTCCTGCCGTTACCGAGCTACTGGCCCCGGTGGCGCAAATTGCCGTCTATGCCAAACACGCCGACGACGGTCTACTCACCGTCTCGGAAGCCGCCTGGCAGCAATCGGCCACCGCGGTCATCTCCGAGGTGGCGGCACGCCACCCGCAGGCCAGCGACTTCGTGGTCAGGGTCTTCGCCCATGCCGTGCTCGGCGCCGGCCAGGCCGCCTTCGACGAATGGGTCGACCGCCTGGTGGCCGAAGGGGATGCGATTTCCACCCCGAGCTTCGCTCCCTCGGCCCAACATGTTGCTTTGCTTCATGAACTGCTGAATGAAGCCATGACCGAACTCGGCGACGGTTTCGCCACCCTTCAAACCACCAATTCCAGCGCCGAGGAGAACTAGGCTATGGCTACGCTGCTCTATCGTCTCGCCTCCTGGGCGCACCGTCACCGTTACCGCATGCTGGCCATGTGGCTGGCCGCATTTATCGCCATCGGCGTCTGCGCCAGCCTCTTTATGGGGCAACTATCCAATACCTTCTCGCTGCCGGGTACCGAAACGCAGCGCACCATGGACCGGCTGAAGGCCGAACTGCCCGAATTGGCAGGCGGCTCCGGATCGATCGTATTCCGCGAGAGCAGCAATAAGGCCCTCTCGGCGACCCAACGCGAGGCGATCAACGACAGCCTCGAGCAGCTGAAGTTGCACCCCGAAGTCGTGGACGTCAAAAGCCCCTTCGAACTGCAACGCGAGCTGGACCGGGCCACCCCCGAACTCAGCAAGGCGCAACGTGAACTCGAGGACGGGCAGCGCAAACTCGATGACGGCAAGCAGAAGGTTGCCGACGGGAAGAAACAGCTAGAGGACGCGCAGAAAAAAATCACCGAGGGCTGGACCAAGCTCTTTGACGGGCGTAAACAACTCGAAGCGGGTGCACCGCAACTTGCCGCGGCCGAACGCGAACTAGCCGATGGCTGGGACCAGCTACGCCGCGGAGAATTCCGTCTCGCCGAGGGCCGCAGTAAGCTCGCCGACGGTGAGCGCCAGTACGCCGATGGCCTCGCCGAGTACCGTGAGGGCAAAGCCAAATACGATGCCGGGCGCAAGCAGTTCGCCGCCGGTGAAGCCGACCTCGAGAAGGCTGCTGCGCAACTCAAGGAAGGCCACAAGCAGTACGAACAGGGCGAAGCACAGCTACTCGGGGACAAGAGCCGCAAGGAGTTCCGTGCCGAGCTGGCGCAAGGCAAATCAGATGCACAGGCTCAACTGGATCAGGTTGAGCAGGGACTGACCGAACTGGCGGATCAGCAAGAGAAACTCACGGCGCAACGACAAGCCGCCGCAGATCAGCTCGCCGCGCTGGAAGGTTCCGAGGACGCGGAGGCCATTGCCGAACTCGAAGCCACCATTTCCACATTGGATCAGGCGCTTAACCAGCTCAAGGAGCAGCAGTCGCAGGCGCTCGCTGGTCGCACCCAGCTCATCGAGGCTCTGGCGCAAATCAAGGCTGGAGAAGACGGATTGGCCGCCCTGGACGCCTCTCGCACCAAACTGCAGAAGGCAGAGGAGAAGCTCAGCGACGGGCGCGATCAGCTGGAATCCAAGCGTGGCGAACTGGACAAGGCCTCAGCGACGCTGAAATCCGCGAAGGCCAAACTGGATGCCGCGAAGCAGGAAATCGACACGAACAAGGCCAAGCTGGACGCCGCCTCCAGTCAGCTGAAGGATTCACGAGCTAAGTTGCAGGCCGGTCAGCAGCAGCTGACGGCCAAGAAGGCAGAGTTCGAAGCCGGCAAGGCCAAACTCGACGCGGCCGAACGCGAGCTACGTGAGGGAGAGCAACAGCTCAGCGAGAAGAAGGCCGAACTCGCCCAGGCTGAAAAGGATCTGGAGCAGGGAGCCAAGGACCTAGAGTCCGGACGCGCCGAGATGGAATTCGCCTCGCGGCAGGTCGGAGCCAGCGAGGGTATGCGCTTTGTCTCCGAGGACGGCACCACCGCCGTGGCCCAAGTCAGCTTCAAGGGTCAGACCGACGCGCTGACGGCCGCCGATCGCGAAGCGATCACTGCCACCGCCGCCACGGCTCAGGCCACCGGAGTCGAGGTGCTCTTCTCCAAGGAGATCTTGCAGGACCTCTCTTCGGTCTTCGGCGCGGCAGAGATCATTGGCGTTATTGTCGCGGCCGTGGTGCTGCTCGCCATGCTGGGCACGCTTGTCGCGGCCGGCCTGCCCCTGCTCTTGGCAATCTTGGGCGTCGGCGCGGGTGTGGGCACCACACTGGCGTTTTCTTCGCTGGTCGATATGGCCTCTATTACCCCGGCATTGGCCATGATGCTAGGGCTCGCCGTGGGGATCGACTATGCGTTGTTCATCATTCATCGACACCGTAGCCAGCTGCTGGCCGGCATGGAGGTCGGCGAGTCCATCGCCCGTGCCGTGGGCACCAGCGGCAACGCGGTGGTCTTCGCGGGCCTGACCGTCATCATCGCGCTCGCGGCCCTGGCCGTACCGGGGCTGCCGTTCCTGACCGTACTTGGACTCTCGGCGGCCTTCACCGTCTTCGTGGCCGTCCTGCTGGCCGTCACCCTGCTTCCGGCCCTGCTGGCCATAGCCGGCCCACGCTTGGTCTCCAAGCGAGCCCGGGCCCGGGCGGCAAACCCGGTCATCCGTGACCCCTTTGCCTCACGCTGGGCACGGATCGTAACGAAGGTGGCAATTCCGGCCACCCTAGTGGTCATTGCCGCATTGGGCGCCATTGCCCTTCCCGCCGCGCAGATGCGCACCGCCCTGCCCGATGGTAGTGCCGAGCCGGTCGATTCACAGGCTTTCCAGGCCTACCAGCAGACCAGCGACAAGTTCGGCGCCGGATACAACGGCCCGCTATTGGTTCTGGCCGATCTGCCATCCGGTCTCGACCAGCGGCAGGCCGACTCCGCAGCGCTGGACGTCGCCGAACGTCTGCGGGGCTACGACGGAGTGATTACCGCCATCCCGGTAACGCTGACCGAGGATCGCGCGCTGGCGGCCATTCAGGTACTGCCTGCCGACGGGCCGGCTTCGGCGGGAACCGAGGCGCTCGTTCATCAACTGCGCGCCGATGCCGCTCAGATCGTCGGGGCCACCGAGGCCACGCAGATCGCGGTGACCGGTCAGGTCGCCGCCCAGATCGACGTGTCGCAGAAGGTCACCGAGGCGCTACCCCCATACCTCGCGATCGTGGTGGGACTGTCCCTGGTTCTCTTGCTCTTGGTCTTCCGGTCGATCGTGGTGCCGCTAATGGCCACCGGCGGCTTCCTGCTGTCGCTGGCCGCGGCCTTCGGCGCGAGCGTCATGGTCTACCAGTGGGGCTGGTTTGCCCCGGTCTTCGATGTTGCGGTCCCCGGCCCACTGCTTAGCTTCCTGCCCATCTTGCTTACCGGCATCCTCTTCGGGCTGGCCATGGACTATCAAGTCTTCCTGGTCTCGGCCATGCGTGAACGCTATGCCCACGGAGAGCCCTCCCGCGATGCGGTCCGATCCGGTTTCGTCATGGCAGCCCCGGTGGTCACCGCCGCGGCGCTGATCATGATCTCGGTCTTCGCCGGCTTCATCTTCTCCCACCTGTCGATGATCCGCCCGTTGGGCTTCGCCTTGGCCTTCGGCGTGCTCTTCGACGCGTTCGTGGTGCGCATGACGCTGATTCCAGCACTCATGCACCTGCTCGGTGACAAGGCCTGGTACCTGCCGCGCTGGCTGGACAAGATCCTGCCCGATGTCGATGTGGAAGGCGCCAAGCTCGAACGCAATCTACCGCAGCCAGCGGATGCCGACGATGCGCCGGATGAACTTGGTCAGGATCGTGCCAACGTGGGAGTCTAGGGCCATGACTACTGCACCGCGATTGCTTTTGGCCTCGGCCTCCTGGGGCCGGAAGAAGATCCTCTCCGAGGCCGGCTTGGAGTTCGACACACAGGTGTCAAGTGTGGACGAAGATCTGGTACTGGCCGAGGCAGAAGCGACACACGGGCCACAAAGCCCCGCACAAACCGCGCTGCTACTCGCCCGGGCGAAGGCCGAGAACGTCGCGTCCCACGAGCATCCGGCCGGAACCCTGGTGCTCGGGTGTGATTCGGTATTTGAGCTCAATGGGATGGCTTACGGCAAGCCGCACACCACGGCGGTCGCACGTGAACGCTGGCATCAGCTCTCGGGCGCCACCGGGATCCTGCACTCCGGGCACTGGCTGATTGACGCTAACAACCCGCAGGAAGCCCGTGGAGAGGTCTCCTCAACGATCGTGCACTTTGCCACGGTCTCCCCGGCCGAGATCGAGGCCTATGTGGCCAGCGGTGAGCCGCTGCCCTGCGCGGGGGCATTCACCATTGACGGCCTCGCTTCGGCCTTCATTCACTCAATTGAGGGCAACTACCAAAATGTGGTGGGACTCGATGTCTCGGTGCTGCGCAAGCTACTGGCTCAAAATGGCACCGCCATTACCGAGCTGTGGAAGTAACACTCAGAAGGTCTGAGCTAAGCAATATTTGACCGACCGGCTCCGGTGTCCAAGACCTGACCCAGTAGCGACAATGGCCCGGACAGATTACTCATGGCCACCGCTTCACGGCAAGCGGCTAAGATTTCAAAGAAGTCTCGACGGGCCACGCCTTCTCAGTCGCACCAGTAAGTGCCGCTAACGTACACGCTCGCATTTACCGACGGGCTGCCACGCGCTGGACACCTTTCATGACGAGGCGGATTACAGCTCGGAATAGCGCAATCAGGCGTCATCTCTCGCCATCCAGTGAAATCGGCTCGGAGTGTCCAAGATCGTGGCTCTGTAGCGGAAGTTGTTCGGAGAATGCGCGCAGGCGTACTCGGCGGACCCGACAGTCGGCACAGCGAAGGTACTCGACAATTCCGTCCGCGGTACCGTGTCGAGATTCGATCATCCACTGGTGAGCAACTTCCCGGGGGTGCTCAGAGGGATCGGTGGGCTGGATGCTGGTTTCACATGTCATGAATTCAGCATGATGTAATGGCCTTATGCATCTCAACCCTTACGGTGAGTACGCTGTGTTACTCGCTGCATCACTAGCTAACGACTGGCCCGCCGATCGGGACGGCATCGAGGCTCGCACCCGCGAGGTCGGCATGACCATGCCCTTCCCACGACGCGCCGAGGATCATGCTGAGACACGCAAGGTCATTGACGACTGGTTGCACATAGTGGATGCCACCTCGGATACTGCGCGTGCCGAGCTACTCAATATCCAGATGGCTCGCGCCGCTGCCTATCCGCGACTAGTTGACCACGACCAGGAGGGTTGGCATTTGCATTACCGCGACAACGGACAGCCTTTGCCCCAGGTATTACGCTCGGTCATCAGTGTCGGCACGGCACTGCACCTCACCACACGCGGCATGCATCGACTACGACGTTGCGCGGCCGAACCCTGCACACATGTGGTCGTCGATGTGACACGCAACGGTCGCCAACGTTTCTGCTCGGTTCGTTGTGCCAACCGTGCAGCGGTGCGCCGACATCGGGCACGCGACTGATTCTGTCGGGCCAGTCACAAAACCGTCCCCCTCCGGTTGTCCGTATTTTGTAGGAAACCTCCAAAGTTTTACACCCGTTAGCCCGAAAAGGGCCCGTTTGTACATTGATATCCCACAAAAACGATAGGCTCAGGGATAGCTGTCCGTAATTTTTCGAAGGCAAGGTTCCGATGAATCCATTGACGAAGGTGCTGGTCGCCAACCGCGGCGAGATCGCAGTACGAATCATCCGTGCGGCACGCGACGAAGGCATCGAGTCCGTGGCAATCTACGCAGACTCCGACCGCGAGGCCCTGCATGTGCGTCTAGCCGACGAGGCGTACGCCCTCGGCGGCACCACCGCCGGTGAGTCCTATCTCCGTATCGAAAAGATCCTCGATATTGCCGAACGCTCCGGTGCCGATGCGGTGCACCCCGGCTACGGCTTCCTCGCCGAAAATGCCGAGTTCGCCCAGCGTGTGATCGACGCCGGCCTCACCTGGATCGGCCCCTCCCCAGAGGCCATCGACAAGCTCGGCGACAAGGTGCAGGCTCGCCACATTGCTGAGAAGGTCGGCGCCCCACTGGTGCCCGGCACCAAGGATCCGGTGGCCTCCGCCGACGAGGTCTACGCCTTCGCCGATGAGCACGGCCTCCCGATCGCGATCAAGGCCGCCTACGGTGGCGGCGGCCGCGGTATCAAGGTTGTCCGCGACCGCGCCGAAATCGGAGAACTCTACGAGTCCGCCGTACGCGAAGCCACGGCGGCTTTCGGCCGTGGCGAGTGCTTCATCGAGCGTTTCTTGGACGCACCACGCCACGTGGAAACCCAGTGCTTGGCCGATTCGGCCGGTAACGTCGTGGTGGTCTCCACCCGCGACTGCTCCCTGCAGCGCCGCAACCAGAAACTCGTTGAAGAAGCACCCGCCCCGTACTTGAGCGACGAGCAGGTCGCACGTCTCTACGAGGCATCCAAGGCCATCTTGAAGGAAGCGAAGTACGTCGGGGCGGGCACCTGCGAATTCCTCGTTGGTCAGGATGGGGTTATCTCGTTCCTAGAGGTCAACACGCGCCTGCAGGTTGAGCACCCGGTTTCCGAAGAAGTGACCGGACTGGATCTGGTGCGTGAACAGTTCCGCCTGGCCCGTGGTGAGCAGCTGGGGTACGACGACCCGGAGATCCGTGGGCATTCCTTCGAATTCCGCATCAACGGCGAAGATGCCGGCCGTGGATTCATGCCCACCCCGGGCACCATCACGGCCATGAACACTCCTTCGGGCCCAGGCGTGCGCATCGATTCGGGGATTGAAGCCGGTGAAACCGTCTCCGGTAACTTCGACTCGATGATCTCCAAGCTCATCATCACCGGCCCCACCCGCGAGGTAGCCGCCCAGCGTGCCCGCCGCGCGCTGGAGGAGTTCACTATCGAGGGTATGCCCACCGTGCTGCCCTTCCACCGCGCCGTGATGAGCGACCCGGCGTTCATCCCTGAAGAGGGTCCGTTCTCGGTACACACCCGCTGGATCGAAACCGAATTCTCCGCCGATATCGCACCGTTCACCCCGACCGGCGCAGCGGACGCCGAAGAAACCGAACGCACCGCGATCACCGTTGAGGTCGGCGGCAAGCGCCTCGAGGTGACCTTGCCAGCATCCCTCGGCCAGATTTCTGAAGCTCCGGCGGCGAAGAACGGGTCCAAGAAGAAGCGCAAGAACACCCGCAAGGCAGGGGCCGCGGCCGGTGGCGGTAATGAGCTGCTCTCGCCAATGCAGGGCACCATCGTTAAGGTCGGTGTCGCCAATGGCGATGAGGTTGCCGAAGGTGATCTGATTGTGGTGTTGGAGGCCATGAAGATGGAACAGCCGATCACCGCGCATCGCGCGGGCGTCGTCGAAGGCCTTGAGGTCTCCCCCGGCGAGACGCTGTCCGCCGGCGCGGTCATCGCGACGATCGCCGACGCTTCCTAGCAAGTACCAGCCAGGTTGGGCCGGGCCGCTTCAAGCGGCCCGGCCCAACCTGTATCTGCACGAAGGTTCAGAGTTCATCCGTGGCGAACCGCTCTAGCGCCCGGGGCGACCAGCAACAAGGATGGGCTCATGCGACTCCTCGTACTTGGCGGTACCGCCTGGCTCGGTTCCCAATTGGTTCAAACGGCACTCGCACGGGGTCATCACGTCACCTGTGCGGCGCGAGGTAGCTCCATTCCCGAGGGCGCAGAACTCGTAAGGCTCGATCGGGACCAGGCAGACGCGCTGAATGCGCTGGGCACCGCGCAGTGGGATGCGGTCCTCGATGTTTCCCGGCAGCCCGGCCAAGTGCGCCGTGCGGCCCGCTATCTCGAACCCTACGCCCGCCACTACTTGTTCATCTCCTCGGGAAACGTCTATCGTGACCTCTCGGTGGCTGGAACCACCGAGAAGGCTTCGCTATTGCCGCCTCTGGAAGCGGACATTATGCGGAGCATGGATGACTACGGCTCGGCCAAGGTCGCCTGCGAAGAGGCCATACTCGACCAGTTCACCGAACAACGGGCCACTATCCTGCGTGCCGGGCTTATCGCGGGCCCCGCGGACCCGACCGACCGTACCAGCTATTGGCCCACCCGCATGCTCGATCCACACCGCCGCACCCCCGTGCTCGTACCCGATGCACTCGGGCAGGATGTTTCAATGATTGATGTGCGAGACCTAGCGGCTTGGGCCATCGATTTACTGGAAACGCAGACCAGCGGCATCTATAACGCCGCCGGAGAGCGGCATTCTTTCGCCGAACATCTCCATGTAGCGCGGTCCATGGCCGAGCATGCCCCGGCGCTGTGCCGCGCTCCGGAGACCTGGCTACACGAGCACGGCGTACAACAGTGGGCCGGGGCGCGGTCCTTGCCGCTCTGGCTCACCGAAAAACATATGCAAGGCATGAACGCTATGGATAACTCACGGGCGGTGGCGGCAGGACTCTGCACTCGACCGCTCCTTGAAACTCTGCGTGATGCCGCAACCGAGCGCCTGACCCGGCTGGCTTCCGACCCGTGGCGCTCAGGTCTCCAGCCGGAGGAAGAGCAAGAACTTATCGCCGCACTGGCAAGCACACGACCCGTGGGCTAAGCGCCGCCGAGCCCCTTACGCCTCGCTCGCCTGTTGCAAGTACGCAGGCAAGATTATTGAACGGCCACTGGCACGTCGACGGCGTCTGCTAGCATGGCGGCACCAATTCTCCGAACGGAGCACAGCAATGGGAACAGTAGTGATGTACGGGTCGGTGTCGGTCGATGGTTTCATTGCGGATGCTAGCGACCAGCCCGGCGTTCTCTTCGAATGGTTGGCCTCCGGTGATACCGCGTTGGACGATGAAGGTCAGCTACGCGTTTCGAAGGCCTCATATGACTACACTCGCCCCTATTGGGACCGCATCTCGGTGACGATCGTCGGGCGCCACGTCTTTGACCTCACCAACGGCTGGTCGGGGATACCACCCAGCGGTGTCGAGCACGTAGTGGTGCTCACCCATCGGCCACCACCCACAGGGTGGGATCCGCAGGCCCCATTCCATTTCGTCGGGTCGGTCCACGAAGCCATGTCGCGTGCTCAGGAACTCGCAGGCGACCGCATAGTCGAGGTTGCGGCCGGCCAGGCGGGCGGTCAGATTCTCGCTGCCGGGCTCGTCGATGAGGTGCGGATGGATGTCGTGCCGGTGATCTTTGGTACCGGCAAACCCTACTTTGGGCCGCTGAAGCAGCAGCAGAAGCTGCGAGGGCCCAGCACCATCGTTCAAGGTACCGGCGTCTTACACCTGCGCTACTCGGTGGACCGCTAACTAGCAGAAAGCGACCGCGGGCACCGGAGTGATCTCCGGTGCCCGCGGTCGTTGAGAATGACTGGCTTAGTCGACGAAGTTCTCGATGTCGACATCCTTGGTGTCACGGGTCAAGACCAAAGCGCCGAGGGTCAGCAATGCGGCGATGGCGAGGTAGATACCCACGCCGACCGTGCTACCGCTTCCGGCGTTCCACAGTGCGATGGCCACGAAGGACGCTGGGGCGGCGCCGATGACCGAGGACAGGTTGTAGGCAACGGCCGAGCCCGTGTAGCGCACATTCGAGGGGAACAGTTCGGGCAGGTAGGCGGCCATCGGACCAAAGGTCAGGCCCATCAGTGCGAAGCCAACGATCAAGCCGACCATGGCCGCAGCCTGGCCAGGACCGAAGAACAGGCTCCACGCGGCGCCGAATACCAAGATGCCGGTGGTGACCCAGATCAGGAACTTGCGGCGGCCGTACTTCTCGGCCAATGGCCCGGAGACGACGGTGAAGATCCCGAAGAACACCACGCCAATGATCAGCATGGTCAAGAAGACCGGACGCTCGATACCAAGACCTGGCACGAAGCTTGCGGCGTCGAAGACCTTGCCCTTGGCTTCGGCGGCAGCTCGTGCGGCCTCAGCCGTTGCCGGGGCGGTGCCGTAGGTCAGGGTAAAGGAGGTCATCAGGTAGAAGAGCACATAGGTGGCCAACATGATGAAGGTACCGGCCAGCACCGGACGCCAATGCTTTTGCATGGTGACCTTGAACGGCGACTTCACGACCTTGTCTTGTGCCACGACCTTCTGGAAGGAATTCGACTCAACAAGTTTCAGACGCACCCACAGGCCGATCAGAACCATAACGGCCGAGAACCAGAAGGGAACGCGCCAGCCCCAGGCGAGGAACTGCTCCGGGCTCAGGCCGGTCTGCAGGCCCACGAACATCAGGTTAGCGATGATGAAGCCGGCGGGAGCCCCAAGCTGCGGGAAGGTGCCGTAGACGGCGCGACGGTTTTTCGGCGCATTTTCGGTGGCCAGCAGGGCGGCACCCGACCACTCGCCACCCAGCGCCAGGCCCTGGGCAAAGCGCAACAGCACCAGCGCTAGCGGTGCGAGGATGACCCAGAAACCCTGTGCCGGAGGCAGGAAGCCGATGAGGAAGGTCGCAATACCCATGGTCAGCAACGAGGCAACCAAGGTCCCCTTGCGGCCCAGCTTGTCGCCATAGTGGCCGAAGACGATGGAGCCCAGCGGCCGGGCCAGGAAGGCCACACCGAAGATGGCAAAGGAGGAGAGAATCGCGTTAATGGTGGACGCGTTGGGGAAAAACAGCGCCGGGAAAACCAACACCGATGCGGTGGCATAGGCATAGAAGTCGAAGAACTCGACGGTGGTGCCGATCATGCTGGCAAAGAGCACGCGTCCACGGGTGTTTTCCTTGGGCGCCGCCACCTGGCTTGGCTGAGACATATTCGTAAGCCCCTTGGGTTGCGGTCGGGTGATGAACGATTTCATCCTAGACCCGGCCGGTCATATCGTGGACACTAGTGTCCATAGTATGAGACAAATTCGGCGGGATCTATCTCACATCATGATCGACAGCCAACACGCAATCGACGATACTTCCACCTGACCTGTTCTAACGCGCCCGAGGCGGGTTAACGCCCACGGGGCGGGTCCAACGCTTAACGCGTCGGGCCCGCCCCGTGGAATACCGGCATCTAGCGGTGCCTGTGCAAACGGCGCGCGGCCTCCGACAGCGAACCGGCCAAGGAAGGGTAGACCGTGAAGGTCTCGGCGACATCGTCGACGTGCAAACCGTTCTGCACGGCCAACGCCAGCGAGAAGATCAGTTCACTGGCGCGCGGTGCAACGACCACGCCGCCAATCACGGTGCCCGAACCCTTGCGCGAGAGGATCTTGACGAACCCCTCTTCCATGTTCATCATCTTGGCGCGGGCGTTGCTGCCCAGATCCACCTTGACGATATTGGCCTGGTACTTGCCTTCGGCCACCGCACGCTGGGACACACCGACGGTAGCGATTTCCGGGCTCGTGAAGATGTTCGAGGAAACTTCCTCTAGGTTAATCGGCTTCACCGAGTCACCCAGCAGGTGCGCCACGGCAATGCGACCCTGCATGGCGGCTACCGAGGCCAGCGCGAAGACACCGGTGCAGTCGCCGGCCGCGTAAACGTTGTTGGCGGTCGTGCGCGAAACGCCATCGACCTTGATGTGACCGGAATCGGTCAAATGCACGCCGGCTTCTTCCAGGCCGATTCCCTCGGTGTTCGGGATCGAACCCACGGCCACCAAGCAGTGGCTTCCTTCGAGCACGCGACCATCGGCCAGGGTCACGAAAACGCGATCGCCCTTGCGATCCACGGCCTCGGCACGAGCCTGGGCGACGACGTTCACGCCGTTGCGCTTGAACACATCCTCGAGTACGGCCGCCGCGTCGGCGTCCTCACCGGGAAGCACGCGATCACGCGAGGAGACGAGGGTGACCTTGGCCCCGAGGAGGTTATATGCCGAAGCGAACTCGGCACCGGTCACACCGGAACCGATCACGATCAGGTGCTCGGGCACCTCATTCATGTTGTAAATCTGGGTCCAATTGAAAATGCGCTCGCCATCGGGCTTGGCGGTGGACAGCTCGCGAGGGTGAGCACCAACGGACAGAAGCACCGCGTCGGCTTCCAGCACGCGGGTGGATCCATCGGCGGCGGTGACCTCAACGTGGTGGCGATCGATCAGGCGGCCCTCGCCGATCACGATCTGCACCCCGGCACGTTCCAAACCGGTGCGAATATCCGCGGACTGTTCCTTGGCCAGCGCCAACAGGCGGCGGTTAACCACCGAGAAATCGGTGACCGCGGTGTCCAGCCCTTCGGTAATGACGCCGAAAGACTCAGCGTGCTTGACCCGGCGCACCGCGTCGGCGGTGGCGATCAGGGTCTTCGAGGGCACCACGTCGGTCAGCACCGCCGAACCACCCATACCGGCACGTTCCACGATGGTTACCTGGGCTCCCAGCTGGGCTGCTCCCATGGCGGCTTCATAGCCGCCGGGGCCGCCACCGAGAATCACTAAACGGGTTGCTTCATTCGTACGATCTGCGCTCACCCCACCATTCTCTACCATGGGGTTGTGATTGCGCACATCCTGAGCGGGAAAAGCAAGCAATCACACGCTCGGTCACCTGACAAAGCCCCCGGGCGCGAGTACCGTATTGCTCGTGACTGATACTCAAGTTGACCCGCAGATTCTTGCCGACCAGGCCGCACGCTACATCGCCGAACAGACCGGCGTCGCCTCCCACGACATCGCCGTCGTGCTGGGCTCCGGCTGGGGACAGGCAGCCGACCTCATCGGTGAGCGCACCCATGTGCTCGACGCCACCGATATCCCTGGTTTTCATGCCTCCGCCGTACCCGGACATAAGGGGCATATTTCCTCGATCCTGACCCCAGAGGGCAAGCGCGTGCTGGTCCTCGGCGCCCGTACCCATTTCTACGAGGGTCGCGGGGTCCGTGCCGTGGTGCACCCGATCCGTACCGCCGCTGCGGCCGGCTGCGCCAAGTTGGTGCTCACCAATGGCTGTGGCGGGCTGAATCCCGCATGGGGCCCGGGCACCCCGGTGATGATCTCCGATCACATCAATTTGACGGCCACGTCCCCGCTCGAGGGAGCAACCTTCGTCGACCTCACCGACCTGTACTCGCAGCGCCTTCGCGATATCGCACGAGAGATCGATCCGAGCCTCGACGAGGGCGTGTATTGCCAGTTCACCGGCCCGCACTACGAGACCCCGGCCGAGGTGCAGATGGCTAAGCGTATCGGCGGCGACCTCGTGGGCATGTCTACCGCGCTCGAAGCCATTGCCGCGCGTCATGCCGGGATGGAAATCTTCGGCATCTCGCTGGTCACCAACTTGGCCGCGGGCATCAGCGAAACCCCGCTGAGCCACGAAGAAGTGATCGAAGCCGGGCAGGCCGCCGGTCCGCGAATTTCGAAGCTTCTGGCGCAGATCGTCGCCCGCTTCTAAACATAGCTCGCGCCGTTTCGAGACCAAACCTCCAGAGAAGAAGAGTATGGAACAGACCGTAGACCTGCTGGCCGCCGCCAGCGACTGGGCCGCCCAGGACCCGGATGAGCACACCCGTCACGAACTGACCGAGTTGCTCGAGTCGGCCCGAGCCGACGATCCAGCGGCCCTCGCCGACCTGGCCGACCGTTTCGGCGGAGTCTTGGCCTTTGGCACCGCGGGCTTACGGGCCGAACTGGGGGCCGGGCCGATGCGCATGAACCGGGTCGTTGTCTTGCGCACCGCGGCGGGCATCGCCCGCTATTTGGCCGGGCAGGCAGCCGGGGCGTACACCCCGAAGGTGGTGATCGGCTTCGATGCGCGCACGAATTCCGATGTCTTCGCCGAAGATTCGGCGGCGGTATTCACCGCCGCCGGGTTCGAGGTGTTGCTTATGCCTTCGGCGCTACCGACCCCGGTCTTGGCGTGGGCGGTGCGGCACTTCGAGGCGGAGGCCGGAATCATGGTCACCGCAAGCCACAACCCACCGCGGGATAACGGCTATAAGGTCTACACCGGCGGCCGTGTCACCGACGAAGCTGGACGCGGAGCGCAGATTGTCTCCCCCGTGGACGCACAGATTGCCGAACTCATTGACCACACGCAGCCGGTCGGCGACATTGCCCGCGCGGAGTCCGGCTGGCAGGTCCTACCCGAAGACATCGCGGCGCACTACCTGCGCGATACCCAGCCGGTCATACCCGCCGCCGAGGGCCACACCTCGACCGCACGAGCATCACTACGCATCGTGTTGACCGCGATGCACGGGGTTGGCGGACAGACGATGGCCCGCGCACTACGCAACACCGGGTTCACCGACCTGCACCTGGTCGCGGAGCAGTTCGAGCCGGATCCGCTCTTCCCCACCGTGGACTTCCCGAATCCCGAAGAACCCGGGGCCATGGATCTCGCGTTGGCCTTGGCCGATAAGGTCGAAGCGGATCTGGTCATCGCCAACGACCCGGATGCGGATCGCTGTGCCGCGGCCGTACTGGATCAGGGGCGCTGGCGCATGTTGCGCGGCGATGAGGTTGGGTGGTTGCTCGGTGATCATGTGGCCGCCTCGCTGCCCAAGGACCGGCGTCTGGCTAATTCCATCGTCTCCTCGCGGATGCTTGCCGCGATTGCCAAGGAGCATTCGTTGGAGCACCGGGAGACGCTCACCGGGTTCAAGTGGATTTCTCGGGTTCCCTCGCTCGGATTCGGGTACGAAGAGGCGCTGGGCTACTGTGTGGCCCCCGATATGGTTCGCGATAAGGACGGCATCAGCGCAGCCTTGGTGTTGGCCGATATCGCAGCCACGCTCAAGGCCGCCGGCTCCTCGCCGGTCGCCCGCCTCGACGAGCTGGCCGCGGCTCATGGGGTGCATGTCACCGACCAGCTTTCGCTGCGATTCACCGAGCTTTCACTGATTCCGGCTTTGATGGATCGACTGCGTACGCAGCCTCCGAAGACTCTCGCCGGGCAGCAGGTCAACGAGATTCGGGACCTGTCTACCGGTTCGGATGAGCTGCCGGCCACCGATGCGCTCATGCTGTTCTGCACCGACGGCACCCGAGTCATCATTCGGCCCTCCGGTACCGAGCCGAAGTTGAAGTGCTACTTGGAAAGCATCGAGCCGGCCGCATCCCTCGATGCCGTTCCGGAAGCACGCGACCGCGCCCGGGCCCGTTGCCTGAAGATCAAGGACGAATTGGCCGATTTTCTGGCAACAGACTAGGCTGACGCCCCGAAGCCCTATTCAACTTATTGTGTGAGGACCACCTATGACCGAACTCAGTGTCCAGCAGATCGCCGGCTACATTGACCACACCTTGCTGGCCCCGAACGCGTCGCTTGAGCAGATCGTTCAGGTCTGCGAAGAGGCCAAGCAGTACCACTTCAAGTCGGTGTGCGTGAACCCGGTATGGGTCGCTGCCGTGGCCCGCGAGCTGACGGACTCCGACGTGCTGACCTGCTCGGTGATCGGGTTCCCGCTGGGCGCCTCGACCACCGCGATCAAGGTGGCCGAAACCCGTGGCGCCATCGAAGACGGTGCCAACGAAATCGATATGGTCATCAACATCGCCGCGGCGCTGCGCGGCGATCGCGATGCCCTGGTCAACGAGATCTTCGCAATCGCGCAGGCCGCACATGACGGCGGCGCTATCTTGAAGGTCATCATCGAGACCTGCCTGCTCACCGAGGAAGCTAAGGTGCTGGCCTGCGAGGCGGCCAAGGCTGCCGGCGCCGATTTCGTGAAGACCTCCACCGGGTTCTCCACCGGCGGTGCCACCGTCGAGGACGTAGCGCTGATGCGCCGTACCGTGGGCGAAGAGCTCGGCGTGAAGGCTTCCGGCGGCGTGCGTAGCGCAGAAACCGCACGAGCCATGATCGCCGCGGGCGCCACGCGTCTCGGGTCCAGCTCCGGAGTTGCTATTCTAGAGGGAGAGCAAGGCGGAAGCGGCTACTAAGCCACACGCACCTACATAACTTCCAAGGAGATCACGTGTACTCGAACGGCAAGAACGTCACCCACTCCGGTTCAGGTCGCCTGGCTGGCAACCTGATTACCTTCGCGGTCTTCTTTGTGTTGTTCGTCGGTGCCATCTACTCGCTGTCCTTCTGGACTCTCGAGAACGCGTGGCTGCCTACCATCGCCTGCTTCGTGCTGACCCTGTTGGCCTTCGCAGTACCGATGACCTTCATGGGCCGCGGCGATTCGCACGAGGTCTCCGCACAGAAGTAAGTGCCAATGACGCATCCACAGGGAGCCGCCCCACCGGGGTGGCTCCCTGTCTGCGTTACCCCCTCCACTTGCGTGCGCTAAGGGCCAAGGAGTCACCATGCGCCATGGACCACGAGCTACCCGGATTGTCCCGCTGGTCGGACTGCTCCTGCTACTTGGGGCATGCCAGACACCTCCAGAAGCTCAGCGCGAATCCCCCGCCCCGGAGCCAGCGGTGGAAGTACTCGCCGAAGGGTTGCAGGCTCCCTGGTCGCTGGCCAGCTACCGTGGTGCCCTGTTGGTCAGCGAGCGTGACACCGGAAAGATCAGTGAACTACTGAGCGATGGGAGCACCCGTGTCATCGGGACTGTCCCGGACCTCGAACCGGCCGGAGAAGGCGGACTACTGGGCCTGGCGGTGCAGCAGGATTCGCTTTTCGCCTACTACACCACGGCGAAAGACAACCGCGTCCTGCGCTTTAGCTTGGAGGGCGACCCCGGGGAACTAGCGCTTGGCCATTCCACGGTCATCCTCAGCGGCATTCCCGCCGGACGCATCCATAATGGTGGCCGCATGGCCGTCGGCCCCGATGACCTGTTGTATGTGAGCACCGGGGACGCCGGAGAACCGGCCAATGCTCAGGACCTGAAGTCCCTGGGCGGCAAGATCTTGCGCGTGGACGCCGATGGGCAGGTCCCCGAGGATAACCCTTGGCCGGATTCGCCGGTGTACTCTCTGGGCCACCGCAACGTCCAGGGTTTCGATTGGGCCGACGACGGCACCCTCTACGCCAGCGAGTTCGGGCAGAACACCTGGGATGAACTCAATGAAATCCGACCGGCCGGGAACTACGGCTGGCCCCAAATCGAAGGGTTCGGCGCGGATGCAGACTTCCGTGATCCGCTACAGGTATTCGCACCGGCCGAGGCCAGCCCCAGCGGCCTGTGTGTCGGCAAGGACGCCATCTATCTAGCGGCCCTGCGCGGCGAACGGCTCTACCGGGCCCCGCTCGCCGACCCAGAGCAATCCCAGGCGCTACTGACCGAGCAATACGGCCGGCTCCGCGAGGTACAGTGCGCGGCGGACGGCTCACTGCTGATCTTGACCAATAACACCGACGGTCGCGGCACACCACGCGACACCGATGACCGTTTGCTGCGCTTCACCCCTCGCCCCGTACCCCTGCCCTAGGCTGGGGCCATGCACAACACCTTTGAACAAGCCATCGACGCATTCTGGGAACAGGCCGAAACGCGGGATCCGCAGCGGCTCGCCGATGAGGTCACCACGCTCTGCCACCAGTGGGACGTACCTGCGGCACGGCTGGCCTTTGAGCAGGCCTCGGTGCACGACTTCCTTGGCCACGAAGCCCTCGCGGTGGAGGGCTACCGGCGAGCGCTTGCCACCGGACTCGAGGCGCCGCACCACCACAACGCACGCATCCAACTAGCCAGTACGCTACGCAACCTCGGGCAGGCCGACCAAGCGATCGACCTTTTGCGCTCCATGGAGGACACCCCACATCAGCTGCTGCCCGGCGCGCAAGCATTCCTCGCGTTGGCACTTTACGATGATGGACAACCGGCGGAGGCGTTACGTACGGCCCTGCTCACCTTGGCCCCGCACCTGCCGGCCTACCGGCGCTCGATTATCGACTATGCGCACGAGCTCGATAGCTAGGCTTGCGTCGAGGACTCGGCCTTGGCTGGGGTCGGTTCAAAAATGCCGTAGAGCAAGCGTTCGGCCCACTCGAGGATGTCGCCGTCGGCCAAATCCCGCCCGCCGACCGGGCTGGTCCGTGGCTTCGGGATGAAGATCGCTCCCAGTGCTGGTTTATTAGCCGACCCCGGGTAGAGCCGCTCCAAACGCACCTGACGTGAGGCCGGCAGATCCTCGATCTTGGCCGGCGAGACCTTGATGTGGTTACCGATCTGCTGAATATCGCGTAGCCCCACGGCCCGGGCCCGAATGCGTAGTGCCGCCACCCGCAGCAAGTACTCCACCGGCTGTGGCAGGGCACCGTAGCGGTCCTCGAGCTCGGCCCGCACCTCGGCCAAGGCCTCGTCGGTTTCTGCCGCCGCGATATTCCGGTAAGCCTCTAGCCGCAAGCGCTCGCCCGGTATGTACTCATGAGGCAGGTGTGCGTTCACCGGCAACTCGATCTTCATTTCGGTGGATTCGGTTTCGCCCTCGCCCTTGTAGTCTGCGACGGCTTCGCCAACGAGTCGCAGGTACAGATCGAATCCGACCCCGGCGATATGCCCAGATTGTTCGCCGCCGAGCAGGTTACCGGCCCCGCGCAACTCCAGATCCTTCATCGCCAGCTGGTAGCCCGAACCCAGCTCGTTGTGCGCCGCGACCGCCTTCAAGCGTTCGAGCGCCACCTCGCCAAGTGGCTTATCCGAATCCCAGAGGAAGTAGGCGTAGGCCCGCTCGCGGCCGCGGCCCACGCGCCCACGCAGCTGATGCAGCTGCGAAAGGCCGTAGTTATTCGCCCGATCCACAATCAGGGTGTTCGCATTCGAAATATCCAAACCGGTTTCGATAATGGTGGTGGAGACCAGCACATCGAATTTCTTTTCCCAGAAATCTTGGATGATGCGTTCAAGCCGGGATTCGCTCATCTTGCCGTGCGCGACTTCCACCCGAGCTTCGGGGATCAGTTCACGCAGCTCGGCAGCCACCCGCTCGATGGAGGAAACGCGGTTGTGCACGAAGAACACCTGTCCATCGCGCATCAGCTCACGGCGCACCGCCGCCGAAATTTGCTTCTCGCTCCGCGGCCCAACATAGGTCAGCACCGGGTGACGTTCTTCCGGTGGGGTGGCCAAGGTCGAGGTTTCGCGGATCCCAGTCAGGCTCATCTCCAAGGTACGCGGGATCGGGGTGGCGCTCATGGCCAGTACATCGACGTTGGTGCGCAGCTTCTTGAGCTCTTCCTTGTGTTCAACGCCGAAGCGCTGCTCCTCGTCGACGATAATCAGTCCGAGGTTCTTAAACTCAACATTCTTCGAAAGTAGCCGGTGCGTGCCGATCACAATATCGACGCTGCCGTCCTTGAGCCCGGCGATGATTTCCTTGGCTTCTTTAGCCGTCTGGAAACGCGACAGGGTTTTCACCCGAACTGGGAAGCCCGAGTATCGTTCCGTGAACGTCTGATAGTGCTGCGAGGCCAGCAGGGTGGTGGGTACCAGCACGGCCACCTGACGCGAATCCTGCACCGCCTTGAAGGCAGCCCGTACCGCGATCTCGGTTTTACCGAAACCCACGTCACCGGAAATCAGCCGGTCCATCGGCACTTCGCGTTCCATATCGGCCTTGACCTCGTTGATCGCGGTGAGCTGATCGGGGGTTTCGATGTATGCGAAGGCTTCTTCTAGTTCGTGTTGCCACGGGGTGTCCTCGGCAAAGGCATGCCCACGGCTGGCCATGCGCGCGGAGTACAACTTGATGAGATCTGCGGCGATCTCCTTGACCGCTTTGCGGGCCTTCTTCTTAGTATTCGACCAGTCCGCGCCGCCCATCTTGGACAGCGTCGGGGCTTCACCGCCAACATAGCGGGTGATTTGATCGAGCTGATCCATCGGCACAAAGAGCCGGTCGCCGGGCGCCCCACGCTTGCTGGCGGCATACTCCACGACCAGATATTCCCGCTTGGCGTCCTGCGAGGAACCGTTGACCTTACGCGCAATGAGCTCCACGAATTTACCGATGCCATGCTGTTCATGCACGACGTAGTCCCCGGCCTGGAGCGTCAACGGGTCTACCGCGTTGCGCTTCCGTTTGGCGCTGAGTTTGCGGGTGCCACGTGCTGCGTAGGCGCTCGAACGCCCCAGTAGGTCCGCCTCGGTGAGTAGACCAAATTTCAGGTCCTCGAAGACGAAGCCTCGTCCGGCGCTGGCTTGGGTAATTTCGATAAGACCGGGGGTTGGTTCGGCCTCAATGCTGGGCACTCGGTGCGCCGGGATCTGGTATTCGGCGAACAGCTCGGAAAGACGGGCGGCAGGGCCGGGGCCTTCGGTGGCCACCACTACTCGCCATTTGTCCTTGACTCGCCCCGAGATGAACTCCATCATCGCGTCCACATCGCCCTGGTAGCCGCGTGGTTCGCGGGCCTGGATGCGGATGGTTGAGGCCCCGACTTCGAGCTCCTCGTCGGCGCCCAGCGAGGTCACCGACCACCACGACACCTTGGCCTTAGTCGCTTGCTCGACCGTATCGGCCAGCGTGGCAAAGTCGCCGGATTCGAGTTTCCGGGTGCTCTCTGCAGTGCTCAAATCCAAGGGCGCGGCCGCGCCATCGGAGGCCGAGGCCCACGCGGCGGCCAAAAACTCCGCGTTCGTCTCGTTCAAATCGTGGGCTCGAGCGCGCACCCGCTCCGGTTCCATGACCAGAGCGATTGACGATTCGGGCAGCAGGGAGAGGAACGGAACCATGGAGTCGACCAGCAGCGGGGCGAGGGATTCCATGCCTTCGACGGCGATGCCACCGGCAATTTTGGTCAACATTTCGCGGGCTGCGGGGAATTTGTCCTGCAGGTTCGCCGCCCGGGACATGACCTTGGGGGTGATCAGCATTTCGCGGCAGGGCATTGCCACGACCCGCTGCGGGCCCTTTCCCTCCATGGAGCGCTGGTCCGCCACCGCGAAGTAGCGGATGGAATCAATCTGGTCGCCGAAGAAGTCCACACGCACCGGGTGATCCAGCGTTGGGGGGAAAACATCGATGATGCCACCGCGGACCGCGTATTCGCCGCGGTGGGTCACCATCTCCACCCGAGCGTAAGCGGCCTCGGACAGGGACTTAATCACTGCGTCAAAACCGGGTTCCTCATCAATGGCCAACACGACCGGGCGCAGCTGTCCCAAACCATCGACCAGGGGCTGCAAGACCGCACGAATTGGCGCGATGATGACCTTCAACTGCTCGTCGCCTTCATGCAGGCGGCGCAAAACCTCCAGTCGGCGTCCCACGGTGTCGCTGCGTGGAGACAGCCGCTCATGCGGCAGAGTCTCCCAGGAGGGGAATTCGGCAATCTGTTCGGCCGGCAGGTACGCACCTAACGCCGATGACACCTCTTCGGCCTCGCGTCCGGTCGCGGTGACCACCAACGTCACTGGGTGCCCGTTAACTGTCTCGAGCGCGGAACTGACATGTGCACTGAGTAATCCACGTAGCCCAGCCGGAGCCGCGATTTCCAGTTCCTCGCTACGCTCGGCGTATCCCCGGGAGGCGCTACCTGCCACCCGCCGGAAGGACGGCTCCTCGCGCAGGAATTCGTGAAGTCCAACCAGACTCATGCTCTTTAGGTCCCCTCGCTTAGGTCAGTTCTCAACCGCTCACGCTACTGCGGCCGACCTTGCCAGCGGGCGGGGTCGGCTTGGTGGAAGTATTGTGTTTGTCGGTGTCTTCCTAGCCTACCTAAAGCACCTGAACGGCTAGGCTAGAAGTGACCATTCGTTCGGAACTTCGAGTTTTAACATGTTTCGAATGACGCCATTTTGAAGATTGGGACACGACATCCATGGCTCTTAACGCAAGCACCCAGATCGCGCATCCGGCTGAGCAGGTTATCGCAACGCTCGCCAACCGCGATTTCGCCGAGCACCTAACTTCGCTGGCCCAGGGGACGTTGAGTAACTTCACCGTGGAGGGCGACCTGAACGGTGCCTTCACGCTAACTTCGGTACGCGCCATGCCAACCGACCGCGTTCCGGACATTGCCCGGAAGTTCGTCGGAGAATCCATTAACGTAACGCAGGTGGAGAGCTGGAGCGCCCCGGATGCACAGGGCAACCGTAGCGCCGAGGTCAAAATTTCGGTGGCGGGTGTGCCGGTGAACGTCAATGGCACCGAACGCCTGATCGCGGCCGGTGATTCCACCGAGTTCGCCATCGACGCTCAGGTTTCTTCCTCCATCCCTTTCATCGGTGGCAAGCTGGCCTCGGCGGCCGAACCCTACCTGGGCAAGGCCCTGAACCTGCAGGCCTCGCAGGTCAGCGCCTGGCTGTCCAAGTAGTCAGCTTTCCCGGTTAGTCAGCTCCCGGACGATGGGTGCCTAGCGCGCCATAGTCCGGGAGTTTTCCCGCCTGTGACGCACGACGCGATAGGGTTAAGACTTAGGTGTGCCGGGAAGTCTGGTCGGCGTGTAAGACAGTTCAACGACATTAGGTGAGTTCACTTATGACTCCAAACCCATCTCCGGGTTCACCACGCAAGCTTTTCTCCCGGCCCAGCTACGGAGAATCCGTCCGCATCGGCGATATCCTGCGCAAGGAAACCGTCGGCGGTATGGTGCTGATCGCTGGCGCCATCATCGCACTGATCTGGGCCAACACCCCGCTACGTGAGTCCTATTTCGCGTTGCGCGACTTCCACCTGGGAGTCGACTTCGAAAGCATCGGACTGCACCTCGATCTTTCGCTGGGCCACTGGGCCGCCGACGCACTGCTGGCGGTATTCTTCTTCCTCACCGGCTTGGAACTGAAGAAAGAATTCGTCGTCGGCGACTTGAAGGATATGAAGACCGCCGCCGTTCCGGTGGCTGCTGCCTTCGGCGGTGTGATCGTCCCCGCGTTGATCTTCGTGGTGATGAACCTGGCTAATGGTCCAGAAACCCTCAAGGGCTGGGCCATCCCCACCGCCACCGATATCGCCTTTGCCGTGGCCGTGCTGGCCGTCATTGGCTCGGCGCTGCCGGCCGCGCTGCGCATCTTCTTGCTGACCTTGGCCGTGGTCGATGACCTGATCGCGATCATCATTATCGCCTTTGTCTTCACCGATGAGGTGCAGTGGGGCTACCTTGCGCTGGCAATCATTCCGGTGGCGCTCTTTGCCTTGCTTTCGCATAAGGCCCGCAAACTCTTCGGATACCACCCATGGGCGGCCTGGGTCATCCTCTTGCCACTGGGCATTATTACCTGGATCTTCTTCTTCGGCTCCGGCATCCACGCCACGATCGCCGGTGTGGTGCTCGGCTTCTGCGTCCCGGTTCGACGCAAGGATGGCCTCCCCGGCCACGGGCTGGCCGAAGAGTTCGAGCATCGTTTCCGCCCACTGTCCTCGGGCTTCTGTATTCCGGTTTTCGCCTTCTTCTCGGCCGGTGTGACGGTCTTTACTCCCGGCGGAGGCAGCAACGGCCTGTTCACGGATCCGGTGCTGTGGGGCATTATTCTCGGTTTGGTGCTCGGTAAGCCGATCGGCATTATGGCCTTCACCTGGATTCTGACCAAGTTCACCAAGGCGAACCTGGATAAGGACGTCAAGTGGGGCGACCTGCTGGGCGTCACCTTCTTGGCAGGTATCGGTTTCACCGTGTCCTTGTTGGTTTCCGAGCTGTCCTTCGGTTTGGAGTCCGAGCACTACGAGCACGCGAAGGTCGCGATTTTGACCGGATCCTTCCTCGCAGCAATCCTCGGTGCGCTCTGGCTGGTGCCGCGTAACCGCCGCTACAAGGTCCTACTCGCCCGGGAAACCGCCGACGAGAACCGCGACGGCATTCCGGACGTCTACGAGCAGGAAGAAAAGAACTCCTAACGCCCCGAAAGCTCGACTAATAGCTCCCGTGCGGTGCGCAGCAATGCCTGCGCCTGCGCGGGAGTTATTCGTATCAGCGCATAGGCGGCGATGATCAACCCGGTGATCGCTTCGGCCATTCGTACGCTGCAACGCTCCTCGGCCTCCGGACGGCTGGCGCGTACCCCGCGCAGCACGGCGGCGTAGAGTTCATCACGGTAGCCACCGATGACCTCCGCGATGTGCTCATCGTGCCCCATGGGAGCCCCGGCGGTGTTGATCAACAGGCAGCCGTTAGCCGTAGGCAGCGAGTCGGGGTCTGCAAACAGCTCCTCCAGCGATTCCAGGTAGTCCCCCAGCGAACCGGCGTTGACCGGATCGGTCTGCAACGCTGCCAGGCGCGGACGCAAAACCTCTTCAAGGTAGCTCTGCACCGCGGCATCGAACAGGCCGCGCTTGGACCCGAATTCGTTGTAGAGACTTGACCGGCTCAGCCCCGTGGCCCGCTCCAGGGCTGGGATCGAGGCGTTCTCGAAGCCCTGTTCCCAAAAGACGCCTCGGGCCGCTCGCACCACGGCGTCTCGCTCGAATTCCTGCACGCGTGGCATAACTCTCCTTTTCTGTAACGACCTTTCCAGTATATATTGGAATGACCGTTACAGAAAGGGAGAGTACTCATGACCGAGTTCACCAGCACGCAGATTCTTCTGGCCGCACGCCCCACCGGTTGGCCCACCGAAGAGAACTTCGAAACCCGCACCGTCACCTATGCAGAACTCCCTGCAGGACAGGTGCGCGTGCGCAACGAATTCCTCTCCGTGGACCCCTACATGCGTGGCCGCATGAGCGATGCACGCAGCTATGTGGCTCCCTACGAAATCGGTGAGCAGATCACCGGCGGTGCCGTGGGCCGCGTCGTCGAATCGAATGCCGAGAATCTGCCGGTCGGCGCGCTCGTGCTGCACCAGCACGGCTGGAGCGACACCGTTCAGGCCCCGGCCGAGACCTTTCGCCAGGTTCCCGATCGCGAAGACCTGCCGTCCTCGCTGAACCTGCACATGCTGGGGATGACCGGAATGACCGCCTATGTCGGCCTAAAGGAAGTGGCCGGCCTGAAGGAAGGCGAGACCGTCTTCATCTCCGGTGCCGCCGGGGCTGTGGGAAGCGCCGCAGGGCAAATTGCCAAGCTCATGGGCGCCAAGCGCGTGGTCGGCTCGGCTGGCAGCGACGAGAAGGTGGAACTACTCACCAGCAAGTACGGCTACGATGCCGCCTTCAATTACAAGAACGGACCAGCCATCGAATTGCTCGCCGAGGTAGCCCCGGAAGGCATTGATGTCTTCTTCGACAACGTGGGTGGGGAGCAGCTTGAGGCGGCCCTGGAGTCATTCAACAATGGCGGCCGCGCCGCACTGTGTGGTGCGATCTCCAGCTACAACAGCACCGACACCGCCAAGGGCCCACGCAACATGTCGCACTTGATCACCCGCGGACTGAAGCTTCAGGGCTTTACCCTCGGTAGTTACCTGCAGCACGCCGAAGCCTTCTATGCAGATATGGGCCGCTGGTTCTCCGAAGGAAAGATCGCCTACGACGAGACCATCGTCGACGGTCTGGAGAACACCGTGGATGCCTTCATTCAGATGATGCGCGGGGCTAACACCGGCAAGATGCTGGTTCGCCTCTAGGCCACCCGCGCTGTCGGGCCGCCGTGATCGCGGCGGCCCGAGCACCGCGTTAACGCCGCACGGCCTGAGCAGGGGTTGCGTGCACGGTGCCAGTGAGCGTCCCGGGGTCGAGCAACCGGGCCAGCTCCGCCGGCTCGAGCAACTCGGTTTCGCCCACCAGTTGCGTCACCGGCTGCTGGGAGCTCAACGCCAGCTTGGCTAATTGCGCCGCTCGCGCATAGCCAAGGACCGGTGCCAGCGCGGTAATGACCGTGGCGGAGCGTGCCACGGAATCCCGCAGGCGCTGCTCATTGGCGGTGATTCCTTGGACACAGTGACGGTGCAGAGTGCCGCAGGCCTGCTGAAGCCACGTCATGGACTGCAGCAGCGAGTGGGCGATCACCGGCTCGAAGGCGTTGAGTTGCAACTGACCGGACTCGACCGCCATGGACACCGTCACATCCGCACCGGCCACGGCGAAGGCCACCTGGTTCACCGCCTCCGGGATTACCGGATTCACCTTGCCCGGCATGATCGAAGAGCCGGCCTGACGTGCGGGCAAATTGATCTCGGCCAAGCCCGCTTGCGGTCCGGAAGAAAGCAGCCGCAGGTCATTGCAAATCTTCGATAGCTTCAACGCGGTGCGTTTCAGCGCCCCGGAGAAGGTAACGAAAACCCCGGTATCGCTCGTGGATTCGATCAAATCGCCGGAGCTGACCACCGCAAGCCCGGTCACCGCGCGCAGTTGCCGGATTACCTCCTGCCGGTACCCTTCCGGGGCGTTGATCCCGGTCCCAATCGCCGTGGCGCCCATATTGACTTCGTGCAATAGTGCCACGGCCTCGCGTAAGCGTTGCACGTCTTCGTTCAGTGTCACCGAGAAGGCCTGAAACTCCTGTCCCAGTGTCATCGGCACGGCGTCCTGTAGCTGCGTGCGGCCAATTTTGAGAATGCCGGAAAACTCCTCGGCCTTGGCGCCAAAGCCATCGGCTAACGCTTCGAGTTCACTCAACAGGCCGTCGAGAGCAAAGGCCAGCGCGAGTTTTACCGCGGTGGGATAAACATCGTTGGTGGACTGGCTGCAGTTGGTGTGGTCGTTGGGATGCAACCAGGCGTAGTCGCCCTTTTGCCGACCGGCAAGCTCCAGCGCACGGTTGGTAATCACCTCGTTGGTGTTCATATTCGTTGAGGTGCCTGCGCCGCCCTGAATGACGTCGACGATGAACTGATCATGTAACTGCCCGTCAATCACCTCTTGGCACGCGGCCTCGATCAACCTCGCGCGGCCGGCCTCTAGTACCCCAATCCGGGCATTGGCGCGGGCCGCGGCCTGTTTGATGCTGGCCAGTGCGCGGATGAGGGTGGGATAAATGTTGATGGGGCGGGCGGAAATGGGAAAGTTCTCGCAGGCCCGTACGGTATGGATCCCATAGTACGCATCGGCCGGAATCCGGCGGCTACCAAGAGAATCGCTTTCTTCGCGGGTAGTCATCACCCGAAGTTCCTTTCCAGAGGATCTCAGCGCGGTAGCGCCCGCCATTTCCGGCGGACGCTACCGACCCGCGATCTACGCCTGTGCTAGCTCGCTCAGTTCATACTGCTGGTAGCTTCGCTGGATACCGATGTGATCGGCGAGGTACTTCGCATCGTGCCAGACACCCCAGATGAAGCTCGAACCACGGCGGGACTGCCACGGTAGCCCCAGGAAGTAGATGCCCGGTTCACGCGAGACCCCGCGAGCCTGCACCGGTCGCCCACGCTCATCGAAGGCGTCGACGTCCAACCAGGAGTAGTCGGAGCTAAAGCCGGTAGCCCACAGCACCGAGTTGACCTCGGCCTGCTTAAGATCGAGCTCGCGCAGTGGATTAACCATGCATTCGGGATCGGGCCCGATGACCTTGGCCTCGGGCTCCTCGGGTAGGTCCAGCCCATTGCGCTCGATGTATTCGTCGGCTTCGGCGAGCAGCGAGAGGTAATTATCGTCGCCTCGGTTCACGTTGGTTACGAGGTCGTCGCCGAACTTCATCACGCCATCGACATACTCATTGGCCCGACCCACCAGGGTGATTCCGGACTTTGCGAGCTCACGGAAATCGACGGTGCGTCCGCCGTGTGCTCCGCTGACGGCGATGGTGACGTGTTCGGCACCAGCGGCCGGGGCCGAGGCTTCCCATTTATTCAGTACGCCAAGCCACCAGACGAAGTCGCGGGAGCGGTAGCTACGCGGTGGACGATCGTGCGGGCCCACGGCTAGGTAGACCTGTCGCCCCGAGCGCTGGATTTCATCGGCAATCTGTACGCCCGAGGAGCCGGCCCCGACCACGAGAACCGCGCCTGCGGGCAGCTGTTCCGGATTGCGGTAGGAACTTGAATGCAATTGCTCCAACCCGGCAGATTCCGGAATGAGCTCCGGTATCACCGGCTGCTGGAAGGCACCGGTGGCGGCGACCACGAAGCGGGCCTCGATGGTACCGGCCGAGGTCTGCACAATAAATCCTTGCGCCCCTGGCTTCTTGGTCACCTTGGTGACCTCCACCCCGCACCGAATCGGCGCCTGGAATTTTTGCGCGTAGGCGGCTAAGTAGTCGGCCACCTGATCCTTGGTGGCGAACTCGTCGGGCTGCACGGACTCGAATTCGAGCCCGGGGAACCGATCGTGCCAGGCCGGGCCGTTGGCCACGAGGGAGTCCCAACGTTCATTGCGCCAGCGTTCGGCGATGGCATAGCGCTCAAGCACAAGATGCGGGATCTGCATCGAGCTTAGATGCTCGCTCATGGCGATACCGGCTTGCCCGGCACCCACCACGAGAACTTCGGTCGTTTCGATGACTTCTTCAGCCATAGGTTTCACTCCGCTCGGTGAAGGCTTCGCACACGAGGCCGGGGCTCGCGGGGAGCCCTGGTCTCGTACATCCAGAAGGGAAGGTTTTTGATTGGTGATAACACCAAGCAAACCGTCGAGCGGAGGTAGCTGTCCAACAGTCTTATGTGTTCCAGTTCATCAGAAAATTAGATCACTTACTCTACTTGTCATCAAGAAAGCCAATGAACCGCGGCTATCACCCCCGGAGCCGCCTACGCGTGGGCCACGCGTTCCGTCACAAACCCGTCGTACCGGGTAAATCAGAAAAAGTGATGCAGTTCGTAGATTTTGACTATTTTACAGATACATGGCGTGCATCAAGAATGGTCACAGGCACCGCCTCACCTCTCATCCTAAGGAGCCATGACCATGCCGACACATACCCGGTTGCGACCATTCAATACCAAAGAGACCTACCCCGAACAGAATCTCGATAACGACCTGTGCCAAGCGGTAGTGGCCAATGGGGTCGTGTACCTGCGCGGCCAGATTGGTCAGGACCTCGACACCCGCGAATCGGTCGGGATCGGCGACGTTTTGGCACAGACCGAGCAAGCCATGGCCAATATCGACATGTTGCTCAAGGAAGCGGGCAGCAGCCTCGCCGACATTGTCAAAGTCACCGTCTACATCATCGACCCGCGTTATCGCGAGGACGTATACCGCACCATGGGGCGCTGGCTCAAGGGTGTCTACCCGGTTTCGACCGGCATCGTCGTGCAAGCATTAGCCCGGCCCGAATGGCTGGTCGAAATCGATGCCACCGCGGTACTGAGCCAGGACGGAGCCTAACGATGACCTTCTCACTGATTCTGCGCGACGAACGCACCGGAGAAATCGGCTCGGCGATCTCCTCTTCCTCCCCGGCCGTGGCCGCCCGTTGCCTGAACCTGGCCGACGGGATCGGAGCGGCACATTCGCAGAATGTCACCGATCCCCGGCTCGGCCAGCAGTTGCTTGCCCAGTTGCAGGCCGGAGCGACGGCACAACAGGCCCTCGACGCCGTCCTCGCCGACGCCGATGACCAGTCCATTGACTACCGGCAGCTGCTGGTCCTCGATGCCCACGGTGATACCGCCGTGCACTCCGGGGCCCAGGCACTGGGGATTTATGGCTCGGTGCAGCGCCCCAATGCGGTCGCCGCCGGTAATATGCTCTCCAGCCTCGAGGTGCTCGACGCCATGGTGCAAGCAGCGCTGCAGGACACCGGAACCATCGAAGAACGGCTCCTGGCAGGGCTCCGGGCAGCAATGGATGCCGGCGGCGAAGCCGGTCCGGTGCATTCGGCCGGGCTCAGCGTGGTGGGGAACGCCGGCTGGCGCGTGACCGATCTCCGCGTGGACTGGGACGAAACCGACCCCATTGGCAAACTGGCCGAGCTGCTGGAGATTTGGCTACCGCAGCGCCAGGACTACATTAACCGTGGCCTTGATCCGCTCCTTGCCCCTTCCTACGGGGTGCCCGGCGATGAATAACGACGTCAAGGCGGCAGCGCACGAGCGCATCAGCGAACTTCTCGGTGAGCTCATCGGCCTATCCAACCGGTTACATGCCCATCCCGAACTGGGCTGGCAAGAACACCGATCGAGCGCCGACGTTGCCGGAGTACTCGCCGACCACGGCTTCACAATCGAACAACCCTATCTAGGGCTCGAAACCTCCTTCCGGGCACGCTACACGCCCACCGGCGACACCCGATTCACCGTTGGGCTCATGGCCGAGTACGACGCCTTGCCGGGTCTTGGCCACGCCTGCGGTCATAATCTCATCTCCGCGATGTCCACCGGCGCCGCCCTGGGCCTAGCCCGGGTCGCCAATCGGCTGGGACTCGAAGTACAGGTCATCGGCACGCCGGCCGAAGAAGGTGGCGGCGGAAAGATCGAACTCATGGATCGTGGCGCCTTCCGCGATCTTGATTTTGCGCTGATGGCACATCCGGCGCCCGTGGACGTGGCCGAGGCGCGGCCCTTCGCCGTGACGCACTGGCACGTGACCTACACCGGACGAGCGGCACATGCAGCTGCGTACCCGCAACGCGGTATCAACGCCAACGACGCCTTCCTCATCGCCCAGGTAGCCCTGGGTCTGTTACGGCAACAGCTGCCCTCCACGGTTCGTGTTCACGGAGTGCAGACCAACGGTGGTCAGGCACCGAATGCCATCCCCGAACGCACGGAGGGACGCTGGTACGTGCGTGCCGAAACCACCGCGGAACTACTCGAACTTGAACAGCGGGTGCGCCGCTGCTTCGAAGCCGGTGCGCTGGCCACCGGCGCAACACTGGAAATCACCGAAGAAAGCCAGCGCTACGCCGAGATGCGCACCGATGAGCAGGCGCTGGATTTCTACCGGGCCAACGCGCAGGCGCTGGGACGGGACTTTTCCGTGGATCCCGCCGCGGCGACCATGAATCGCGCCTCGACCGACATGGGAAATGTGTCCCAGCTCGTCAACGCCATTCACCCCTATATCGGGGTCGGTGGCACGGCCAGTAACCACCAACCGGCATTCGCCGCCGCCTGTGTGGGCGAAGGCGCCGAACGGGCCCTACGCGACGGGGCCATCGCGTTGGCTCACACGGTGATCGATGTGGCCCTCAGCCGCCTCGGCACACGCCCTGCCCAATCCCTAGGAGTCTCATCATGAGTCAGGTCAATACAGCCGTGTTCGATGGACGCGCCGTCATCGGCGAGCGCCAAGAGCAACAGGCCTACATCGACGATATCTCACCGGTCGATGGCTCACTCATCGCGCGGATCTCGGACTGCACCGATCGCGAGGTCGATCAGGCGGTCGCCCTGGCCCGCAGCACCTTTGAGTCCGGTGTTTGGTCCCGGATTTCGGCCGATGACCGACGGAAAGCGCTCCTGAGACTGGCCGAACTCCTCGAGGAGAACGCCGCAGAGCTGGCCGAACTCGAAACGCGCGACATGGGCAAGCCCATCGCGCAGAGCCTTGCGGTCGATATTCCCGGGGCCGCGGCCACCTTTAGGTGGTACGCGGAGCTGGCCGATAAGACGCATGACGAAATTCCGGTCACCCCGCCGGGGTCCACCGCGCTGGTCACCCGCGAGCCGCTGGGTGTCATCGCCGCCATCACTCCGTGGAACTATCCGTTGGAAATCGCGGCCTGGAAATTGGCCCCGGCTCTCATGCTGGGCAATAGTGTGGTGCTCAAACCCGCAACACAGTCCTCGTTGACCGCGCTTCGGCTTGCCGATCTCGCTCAGCAGGCCGGGATCCCAGCTGGCGTACTGAATGTTGTGACCGGGCGTGGGTCGGTGGTCGGTGACCGGCTGGCCCGCCACCGGGACGTTGATGCACTAACCTTCACCGGCTCGACGCAGGTAGCTAAGTCCCTGCAGGTGGCTGCCGGGCAGTCCAATATGAAACGTCTATGCCTCGAGGCCGGAGGCAAGAGCGCGAACCTCATATTCGCCGATACCGCCGAGTTACGTGTCGCCGCCGCCAAGGCGGCCTTTGGTGCCTTCTACAACCAGGGCGAAGTCTGTTCGGCCAATTCTCGAATACTCGTCGAACGCTCGGTCTTCGAGCCATTCGTGCAGTTGCTCATCGAGGAAGCCGGTGCTTACGCAGTGGGAGACCCCTTGGACCCGGAGAATGCGGGCGCCGGAGCGCTGGTCGATGAGGCACACGCCGACACCGTGCAGGGTTTCATCGGCCGGGCGGCCGAAGAAGGTGTGGTGCGTTGCGGCGGAAAACGCCTGAGCTTTCACGGTTCGACCGCGTACATCCAGCCCACGGTGATTACCGGCCTTCCGGACGATCACGAGCTGCACCACGTTGAAGTTTTCGGACCGGTGGCCACCGTGCAGGCCTTTGACAGCGAAGATGAGGCCATTGCCCTGGCCAATGGGACCGAGTTCGGGTTGGCCGCCTCGGTGTTCACCGCCGATCTGGCTCGGGCCCACCGGGTCTCGCAGCGGCTGGTCGCCGGTACGGTATCCGTCAATACCGTCGATGCATTGGGGCTGACCACTCCCTTCGGCGGCTTCAAGCAATCGGGTTTCGGCAAGGACCTTTCGGTGCACGCCCTCGATAACTATTCCGCGCTGAAAACAACCTGGATTCAATTCGGCTAAGGTTTCTAGCAGTAGACGCGCGGTGGCACACCGGTCGGTGGGCCATCGTGCGTTTAACTGTGTGTAATCGCCCAATTGACCGGACGGTCCGATGGGGCCACGAGGCGAGGAGAATGCGAGACTTTGACCATGGATGTGACGCTTACCCAGTTGCGCTACTTCTCTGAGGCCGCCGCCCGTCTTTCAATGACGGCCGCGGCCGAGCGACTGAACGTGGCACAATCGGCGGTCTCCAGCGCGGTGGCCCAGTTGGAGAAACACATCGGTTCCCAGCTGTTCATCCGCCAGCGTTCCAAAGGTCTGGTGCTCACGCAGGCCGGTGAGCTGTTTCTCCGGGACGCAAACTCGGTACTGGCACATATGGAAGAAGTGGTTGAGAACGCCAAGGGTGACCAAAGCAGCGTTTCGGGCACCGTGCGCCTCGTCTGCTTCACGACGCTGGCACCCTTCCATATTCCGGATCTCGTCTCCCGGCTCCAAGACACCCACCCCAAGTTGCGCCTGGAGGTGCTCGAAGCCGACGCCGCCGGCTGCTCCCAGGCACTGCTCGAGGGCCGAGCCGATTTGGCCCTAAGTTATGACTTGGGGATCCCACCAACGGTGCTGGCCTCCCCGGTGAATTCGGTACGCCCCTATGTGGCGCTCCCGGCCGAGCACCGGCTCGCTGGCAAGCAAGAGATTGATTTGCGCCAGCTCGCCGATGAACCCTTTATCTTGCTCGATATGCCGCACTCCAAAGAACTCATGCTGTCGATTTTGCACGAGGCCGGGGTGCAACCAGAGATTCGTTTTCAATCGGCCAGCTATGAGACGGTTCGCACCTTTGTCGCCCATGCCCATGGGTACTCGATTCTGCACCAGCGGCCAGCGCATCAATTGACCTATGACGGCAGCTCAATTGCCACCGTGCAGATTTCCAATGAGGTGCCTTCGTTGCGCACCGTGCTCGCCCGATTACGCACCCAACGTCCGACTGCGCGAATGCGTGTGGTTGCGCAAGCCATTCGAGCCCAAATTGCCGAGGGACACGGCACCGGCCCGGCTGAAACTACGCCTTAGGGCACCTGCAGCGCGTCGATCATGGCGCGCAGCAGGCGTCGCTGGCCACTTTCGCTCATCTGCTGTGGGTCTAGCATCGAGGTGATGTGCAGGCCCATCATCACGTTGAGTAGCTCATCGACCACCTGGTCAACGCGTATCGAATCGGCCGCCTCTCCCGCTACCTGCGCTTGGGAGAGGTAGCTGAGCATTCGTGCCCTCCACTGCCCCAGCGTGGCGGCACCGACGGCGCGTAGCTTGGAATCCGTCTGCGCGCGTTGCCAAAAGGCCACGGCCACCCTGGCCTCGGTGCGGGTCAGTTCCTCGGCGGGAATGATTTCAAGACACATGGCAAGAAGCGCCCGAAGCCCGGTTTTCTGCATCACCGCACGATCGATCCGCTCGTTGGTGCGCTGGCAGATTAGCTCATATGAGGCCAGTAGCAGCGCGTCCTTATTCGGAAAATAGTGGCCGATAACCCCGGGGCCGGCATAGCCGCAGGCGGCAGCGATGTCCCGCATAGTGGCGTTCTCCATGCCTTGCGAGGCGATAATTTCCCAGGTGGTCTCGATGATTGTGGTACGTCGCTCGTCGTGATCAACCAATTTGGGCATCGGCACCCGTCCTTTCACTGCGTGTACACAACTCTGTCCGATCATACGTGCAGCCCACGCAGCACTATGGGTGGCGGCGTCGCACCGGCGCCACCACCCATAGTTCTAGTCACCGGTAACCGGTAACCGGTGTATTCAGCGAGGGCCAAAACCTAGTGGCATCCGCCGCTCTGTGTTTCGCTGGCGCAGTGCGAGCTGACGCTGGCCGGGAGGTTAAGTGTTGGGTTCTCATCAAAGAAGCCATGCGGTTTGAGAGTGAAACCCACGGTGTCCACCGGCATGATCGGCCAGTCTTCGGGGCGCGGGAAGTGCGTCAGCCCGAAACTGTGCCACAGCACGATGTCCTCTCCGTCAAGTTCACGGTCCTGGGCCACATAGCTTGGTAGGCCGGCTCCCCCGGGATGGCGGTTGACCAAGTCTCCGGCTGCATACAGTTCTTCGGCTGCGTAGCGAGTCACCCAGAGGTCGTGCCGGGTGAATCCGGCGCGGGCGGCAATTGACGAATCGTCGGCCATTGCCAGGGTTGGGTTGTTCTCCGGGTACAGCGTGTAGCCAACCGGTTGTCCCAGCTTGTTGAGCGAATTCGGGTTGCTGACATGCCAAACGCGTCCGGCGGCGGCGTTAGCGTCGCGCACGGCTTCGCTCTCGCGAGCGAGCAGGGTTCGGCGCTGGGTGAAGGCGTTGCCGTGTGGGTTACCGTCGGACTTGGGCAGGCGGACCACTTCGAGTTCTTCGACCGAGTTGGTCGCGCCGTCGAGCATCATGTCCAGGCGTGCGCCAAACAGGTGCTGGTGGAAGGGAGCGCCCAGTCCCGGGGCGATTTCCGAGGCGTAGGGGTAGCTGTTATCCGGCAGTGCGGCGGTGAAGACGATGCCGGTGGCCTTGGCCTCGAATTCGATGGTGCCATCGAGGTAGAGGTACCAGTAAAAGCCGTAGTCGTAGTTGCCCACGGTGGTGAAGAAGGAGATCACCAGACGGCGATTGCGGCGCACTTCGTTGGATCCGGCCCACTCGTCGGTGTGTTTCCAGGCGATACCGGTGTCCTCTTCGTGGATGCAGATGCCGTTGTCGATAACGCGTGGGTTGCCGAAGTCATCGGCGACTACCGGCGACATGTAGGTGATGTCGCCTAGGCAGTCGCAGCCAAGACGCAGGGAGTTGGCATCCCGGCCGACCAGATACTCGCCGGTGTCGAAGTAGTTCTGCCAGCTGCGGTAGGGGGCGGGGTCGCCGTAGGGTACGACCATTTCGGAGATCGAGGCACGGTGGATCACCGGACGACGACGCTGACCGTGCGTGTGGTGGATCTGGTACAGCACCAGCCCTTCGCGCGCGTCGAATCCCACGCGAAGATCCCAGCCCAGCCACGACAGGTGATTACCGTCCAAGGTGAAGCTGGGCCCCTCGGGCTGGATGATCTCGATGGGCTTCAGGTCCGTGCGAACGGGGCCGCTCACCTGTGGGTCGGTGTAGTTGCCGTTGACCTCAGGTACCGGTACCGGGCCGTCATCGATCAGCCGATCGACACATCGGTTTTCAAGGTCAACAAAGGCAACTAAACGGTCGATCGGGTGAGCCCACGCATGATCTTGCGCATCGTATTGGACAAAGCCCAACCCACGTAGCAGACGCTTGCCCTCTTCGTTCTCATAGTCGAAGACACCCGCGGAGAGTGGAGCAACGCGTACCTGCTGAGGGCTCAAGCCACGATCGGCCAGCGCCTTGATCCATCCTTCATCGTTCGCGAGGATCTCCTCGACGGTCTCGAATTCCTCGAGCAACACCGGCACTTGGCCGTCGTTCGCCGGATCAATTTCACGCTGCGTCTCCACGCGCTCTTCGCTCAGGGACAGCGTGAGATCTAGAGATTCGGGAATGCTGGGGTCATAGAGCATCACACGGACCTTGCGATCGACGGGCTGCGGTGCGGCGGCGTACAGCTCTTCCTTACTTGGATCGACCAAACCCACATAGGCGAAGCGCGAGGTCTCACGCAACAAGCCTGCCCTATCGAGGATCGTGCGGGTGAGGCGAATTTCCTCCGCGGTGATCTGGTTCAGCGGATGGTCGATCGTGGTGCGCAGAGCCTGATCTTGGACCGTCATGGTATTCCTCCGAAGAAGTTTTGGTGATACAAGTGTTCAATAAAGATTGTTACAGGAGTCACGCGGATCCGTAAAGAGCATCACTCAAAAACTTCACGAGGGAGAAAACATGGCCGCATATGCCGACCACCCCCGAATTGCTTCATGGCGACCACCCGGCCCGTCACTGCGCATGGTTAGCGCGGCCGGATACAGCACCCTCACACTGCACTTAGTGGCGGCCTTGGCAAGTCAGGGTTCCATGCGAATTAGCATGTTGATCACCGGGATCATCTGCCTAATCTGCACCGTGCATATGCGACTGACGCGATGCGCGGAAGAGAAGAGGGCACGGGAAACCATGCTGATGTGCGCCGCTTCGGCACTCGTTCACATGGGACTGCTCACGGCCATGTATTCCAACGGAGGGCACCACGGCACCGCGACGAGCCGAAACCTTAGCCACAGCTCAACGCACGGCCACTGGATGCTTGCGCTCATCGCACTAGACCTGTGCGCGGCCCTCGTCTGCGCCATGTCACTACGCGGGCATTCCAGGCGGCGACAGCTCATCGTGGGCTCGGCAGTCTCTTCATCAAAATAATGCATGATCATCATCTCAATAAACCTGTTTACCCGATGTAACGCGCGTCATAGGCTTGAGCAATCAGCACGGCCCCAGTGTCCGCGACGCATCCACCGCGGGCACCGCGGGACATACTTCGCCTCTCGCAAAGGCGGAGCAACTGACCAGAGTAGCCCCCGAGGGAGCACCCGCACGGGACTTCAGGAATCTCGCATTTAAGGACTGAGGATGTCAACGAGATCATCGGCCACGCAGCTGGCCCAAGAACAAACCAAGCATCTGCAAAAGAGTCTGGGGAGGATGGACATCCTTCTGCTCGTCGTTGCAGCGGTTGTATCCATCGAAGTACTCGGCCAAGTCTCCGGCTACGGCCCTGAAACCTTTACCTGGACGCTGGTATTAGCTTTCACTTTCATGATCCCCTATGGGCTGATCTTTGCCGAGACCGGCGGAGCATTCACCGAAGAAGGCGGCGTCTATATCTGGACCAAAATGGCCTTCGGTCGGGTGGTGGCGGCCATCGCGTCGCTGCTGACTTGGGTGACTCAGCCCGTATGGGTGGGCGGGGCCATGGCCTTCGTGGCCGTGGAAACCTGGTCGGAATTCGTCTCCCCCATTGCTGCCGGGTCGCTCACCGACTACTTGTTCAAACTCGGATTCATTTGGATCACGGTCAGCTCGGCCATTGTCAGCTTGAAACACGGTAAGTGGCTCCCCTCCCTCGGTGCCATCCTCAAGCTGGCCTTCCTCGCATTCTTCCTAATTGTCACCGTGATCTACGGTTTCATTCACGGCTTCAACGGGCTGAATCTTGGGGACTTTAGCCCGACCATGGGCGGCTTTTTGGGCCTGACGCCGCTGTTGCTGTTCTCCTTCCTCGGTTTCGAATCCGGGAACAGTGCGGCCGGTGAAATGAAGAATCCTGCCAAGGACGTACCGGTCTCGATTATGCGCACCTCGCTCTTGGCCGCCGGAAGCTATCTTCTGCCGGTGCTGGCCATTTTGATGGTGGTGCCGCTGGATGAGATCACCGGCATCGGTGGGCTTTTTGGAGCCGTGGCTACCGTGTTCACTATTTTCGGTCCGGCAACCGATGCGATACTTGCGATCAGCGCGGTGGTCTTCTGCTTCGTCCTTGTCTCACAGGGAGGGGCGTGGATGATCATTTCAGACCGTATGCAGGCCATGGCCGCGGCCGATGGTTCATTCTTCGGCGGCTTCTTCGGCCGCTTCCACGAAAAGCTCGGTACACCCGTGAGAGTCAATACGCTCTCTGGAGTCGTCTCCACCGTATTCATGCTCGCCGCGATGCAGCTTTCGGGTACCAGTGGCGCCGTCTTCTCGGTGGTGCTGACCATTTCGATCTCAACTTTCTTGCTCAGCTACCTCATTGCCATTCCGGCCGCGACCAAATTGCGCAGTAAGTATCCGGATGCCGTGCGCCCGTTCCGAGTCCCGGTTTCCGATGGCGTCTTCAAGTTGCTCGGCGGCATCTGCTTCGCGTGGATCTTGTTGGGCTCATGGGTAGCGATCTTCCCCGGTACCCTCGAGGCGCTGTTCAACGTGGAGTATGACTTCGTTGAGATCTGGGGCGTTTCGCAGCTGTCCTTCGAGGTCTTCGCGCTCGGCACCCTCGCGGCGATCCTCCTGTTGGGCATCATTGGTTACCTGCGCGGCGCGAAGGTTCGTGCGGCGGTCTCAACCGACCCGAACGAGCCCCCGTTCCTGCAAGCAGCCACGGTCGATTCTGAGCCTGATCCTCTCGCCACACCGCGGGGCTAACCAGAGGCTAGCGACAGCGAAGGCACCTCGATCCGAACATCGTTTCGGTTCGAGGTGCCTTTATCGCGTGGAGGATCAGCGTGGCGAACTAAGAGCTGGCGCCGAACATGGCCGCTTCGGCCGCAACCCAGGCCAACATCGCGCATTTGACTCGCGCCGGGAACTTCGAGACGCCAACGAAGGCCGCTGCGTCCTCGAGCACTTCCTCATCCGGGGTCGCGGTTCCCTTCGAGCGCATCATCTCTCGAAAGGCGTCAAGGGTGGTTAAGAACTGATCGCGTCCCATGCCCGGAAGCATTTCGCTCAGTACCGAGGCTGAGGCCATGGAGATCGAACATCCCTCGCCCTCCCAGCTCACGGAGGTAAACACGTTCTGTTCATCCAGACCAACCCGCACGCGGATCTGATCGCCGCAGATCGGGTTGTGCTGATGCGATTCACCTTGAGCTACCGCGGCGGGTTCTACCAGAGGCGAACCCACCCGGCGCTTTGCGTGATCCAGGATCACTTGCTGATAAAGCTGATCGAGCTCGTTCACTTAAACTCCAAAATATTCACGAACCGAGCCGACGGCGGCGATCAACGCGGCGACGTCTTCTTCGGTGTTGTACAGGTAGGTACTGGCACGTGTCGTGGCGGTGACGCCTAGCGCCCGGTGCAGCGGCTGCGCGCAGTGGTGGCCTACACGTACCGCAATTCCGCGAGAGTCTAGATACTGCCCGACATCGTGTGGGTGCACCCCCATGACTTCGAAGGGTACGGTACCGATGCGTGGGGCGTCCGTGGGGCCAAAGACGCGTACACCGTCAAGTTGCGAGAGCCCTTCGAGCAGTAGGGTTCCTAGGTGCTCTTCCCAAGCGGCAATGCGCTCCATCCCGATCTCATCGAGGTAGCTAGCCGCGGTGGCCAGCGAGTGTGCCTGCGCAATGCGTTGCGTGCCGGCTTCGAAGCGCTGCGGCGAGGGCAAGTATTCGGCGTGTTCCATATCCACCACGGTGATCATGGAGCCGCCGGTCAAGAATGGCGGCATCGCGTCGAGGAGCTCGGCGCGGCCGTAGAGAGCACCGATGCCGGTGGGGCCGAGCATCTTGTGTCCCGAGAAAGCCATGAAGTCGATATCTAGCGCTTTGACGTCGACAGGCAGGTGCGGCACCGACTGGCACCCATCGAGCACGGTCAGCGCACCGACGCGGCGAGCGGCCTGCACGAAACGCTCCACGTCGGTGATTGTGCCAAGCACATTGGACACATGAGTGAATGCGATGAGTTTCGTGCTCTCGGTGACCAGCTCGTCGAGCAGGTCATAGCGTAGTGCGCCGTCTTCGGTCACCGGCACGTACCGTAGTGTGGCACCGGTGCGGAAGGCCAATTCCTGCCAAGGAATCAGGTTCGCGTGATGCTCCAGTTCGGTCACGAGAATCTCATCACCGCGGGTTAGCCGAAAGCGTTCTGCCGCGCTGCCGCCAAGTCCGGCCGAGGCGTTGGACAGCGAATAGCTGATGAGGTTCAGGGCCTCGGTGGCGTTCGAGGTCCATACGACCTCGTTCGACCGGGCCCCGATGAAAGAGGCCACCGTTTCACGGGCCTGTTCGAAAAGTTCGGTAGCTTCCACCGCTAAGCTGTGAGCGCCGCGGTGTACCGCCGCGTTGGCCGTCTCATAGTAGTGTTGTTCGGCCTCGTAGACGCACCGCGGTTTCTGACTGGTGGCGCCGGAATCCAGGTACACGAGATCGGTACCGTTAATCGGGTGCTCGAGAATCTCAAAGTCTGCTTTGATCCGGGCGACCTCGCTGCTGGACAGCGGGTGCTGGGTGTCTGCGTGACCGGTTACCGACGTCACTGGTATCTCCCTCATAGCGGCTTCGAGCGTCTAATCGACGATTAGACTATGCGTTCTTATGCTAATTATTCCACCGCTGACCGCGTGAGACATCTAAGCAGGTCCTTAGTAAGGACGGGCTACGATCCGGTGTGGAACTTGGCCTGCGCCGCTTCTAGGCCGTGGGCGATAAGAAATTCCACGGCGTCGGCCGCAGAGTCCACCAGCATGGGCAGGGTCTGCCGTTCGGCCTTAGAAAAGTCCTGTAGCACCCAGTCCGCGGTATCCATACGTCCAGGAGGACGTCCTACCCCGGTACGCACCCGCAGGTAATCCTTGGACCCCATAACCTTGGAGATATCGCGCAACCCATTGTGCCCGCCTTCTCCCCCACCGCGCTTGAGCTTGATGGTGTCGAAGGGGATATCGATCTCATCGTGCACCGCAATCAGGTGTTGCACATCAATATTGAAAAATTTGGCCAGCTTGCCCACCGGCGCCCCAGAGACGTTCATATAGGTCATGGGCTTGGCCAACACCACACGGGGACCGCCGACGCCGAGCCGCCCTTGAATGATCTGGGCCCGCGAGGGGTGGGTTTTGAATTTGGAACCGGCACGTTGCGCCAGTTCATCGAGCACCATCTGCCCGACATTGTGCCTATTGCCAGCGTAGCCGGGCCCGGGATTCCCGAGCCCGGCTACCAGCCAAGTGTCATTGTTCATGAATTTTGGCGAAAGCTGCGCGCGTTGCCTACTTGGCGATGACCAGGTCGATGTGATCGACGGTGCGGTGCAGGGCGTGGATCTGCAGATCCTGAACCGAGGTGGAAACTTCCTTGCCCTCGATGTTCAGCACCAGGGTGACGCTGCGATCACGAACGGCCAGGGTGGTCTCCTGAGCCGGCAGCAGCACGTGCTGCGGCTCGGTGCCTGCACCGTATACAACGGCCGGGATCTGGCCATCGCGACGGGCCTGGCGGGCTGCGCCCTTACCGAAATCGGTGCGGACAACGGCGTCAAGGTTGACAGATGCCATAGTTATTCTCCTTAGGTAATGAATGCTTCGGTTACGCCCTTGCGTGGACTCGGGAAGCATCCAACATCCAAGGGATGAAAGAGCTTTTCCGGCCTTGTCGATAACGGTCCCGCTCATAAAAGCGTTTCCCTCGCCTGGGCACAGTCAATAATTCTACCACCGTCGCCGGAAGCTTAAAAACCGATGGCCGGCCTCCCCCGCGCAGAGGGAAACCAGCCATCGATTCCAGCGACGTTTAGGCGCGACCGTCAAACAGGTTGGTCACGGAGCCATCGTGGAAGACCTCGGAGATCGCACGAGCCAAGACCGGAGCGATGGAGAGCACGGTGAGGTTCTCGAAGCGCTTCTCTTCCGGAATCGGCAGGGTGTCGGTAACGACAACTTCGCGGGCGCCGCACTCGGCCAGACGCTGCGCGGCCGGATCCGAGAACACTGCGTGAGTTGCGGCGATGATCACGTCCTTGGCGCCGGCTTCCTTCAGCACGCGCACCGCACCGGCAATGGTTCCACCGGTATCGATCATGTCATCGATCAGCACGCAGGTACGACCCTCAACCTGGCCCACAACGGTCTTGGACTCGGCCTGGTTCGGTACGGTCAGATCGCGTGACTTGTGCACGAAGGCCAGCGGGGCACCACCCAGACGCTCGGCCCACTGCTCGGCTACACGTACGCGGCCGGTGTCCGGGGACACCACGGTGATCTCATCGACATCAACCTTCGTACGGATGTAATCGGCCAAGACCGGGAAAGCGAAGAGGTGGTCGACCGGGCCGTCGAAGAAGCCCTGGATCTGCGCGGTGTGCAGGTCGCACGAAATGATGCGGTCGGCACCGGCGGTCTTGTACAGGTCGGCGATCAGACGGGCCGAGATCGGCTCGCGACCGCGGCCCTTCTTGTCCTGACGAGCGTAGGGGTAGAACGGAGCCACCACGGTGATCCGACGAGCCGAGGCACGCTTCATCGAATCGATCATGATCAACTGTTCCATCAGCCAGTTGTTCATCGGTGCCGGGTAGGACTGAATCAAAAAGACGTCCTTACCGCGCACGGATTCGTCCGAACGGACGTAGATCTCGCCGTTGGCGAAGTCGTACGCGTTCAGCGGCAATAGCTCGGTTTCCAGCTCCTTGGCCACCTTGGCGGCAAGTTCCGGGTGGGCACGCCCGCTGGCCAAGACCAGCTTCTTATCGACGTTATGGCTGATTTCACTCATGGTTATGCTTTCTCGCTCGCTTCGCTGTCACGTTGAGGTGATTCTGAGGAAATGTATGATCTTCGATGGATTACTCGGTGGCCGAGGAGTCCAGCGAGGCCTTGAAAGCAGCGTCCGCCGAGGAGGAACCCGGGCGTTTTGCCAGCGTCCAGCCCTCCGAATTTCGCTGCGGAGCCACGGATAGCGCCAACGCGCCAGCCGGGACGTTCTTTCGTACTACCGCACCCGCGCCGGTGTAGGCACCGTCACCAATTTCAACCGGTGCCACGAACACGGTGTTCGAGCTGGTGCGCACATGCGAGCCGATCTTGGTCCGGTGCTTCTTCTCGCCGTCATAGTTGGCGGTGATGTTGCCGCAACCGATGTTGGTGAATTCGCCAACCTCGGCGTCGCCGACATATCCCAGGTGCGATAGCTTCGATCCGCGTCCGATCGTCGCGTTCTTGGTTTCGTAGAAGGCGCCGATCTTGCCATCGGCACCCAGCTCGGTGCCCGGGCGTAGGTAAGTGAACGGTCCAACGGTGGCGGCCGCGCCAATGCGTGCATCGGTTGCGTCGGTGCGCTTCACGACGGCATTCTGGCCCACCATGACGTTAGTCAGCGTCGAGTCTGGGCCGATAATGGCACCGGTGCCGACGGCGGTACGGCCGTGAAGCTGCGTACCGGGCTTCAGGGTGACGTCTTGGCTCAGCACGACCTCAGCATCGATCCAGGTGCTGGACGGGTCGATAATGGTCACGCCTTCGCGCATCCAGTACTCGCAGCGGCGCTCGTTGTAGACGCGTGCCAGACGCGACACCTGCACCCGGTCGTTTGCGCCTTCGATCTGCCAGCGATCCGAGATCTGGGCGGTCGCTACGCGGCCTCCGTTGCGGCGCGCGATGGCCAACACGTCGGTAAGGTACTTCTCGCGCTGCGCGTTTTCAATGGTCACTTCCTTCAACGCGGCGCGAAGCATGGCAGCGTCGAAGGCATAGATCCCCGAGTTGATTTCGCGGATGGCCAGTTCGGCCTCGCTGGCGTCCTTCTGCTCGCGGATGCCCACGACATCGCCGGCTTCGTCGCGCAGAATACGACCGTAGCCGCTCGGGTCATCCAATTCGGTGGTGAGCACGGTGACGGCGTTGCCCTGCGCGTCGTGGGTGGCTACGAGCTCGCCGAGCACTTCGCTAGTGAGCAACGGCACATCGCCATAGGTCACCACGACGGTTCCTTCTAGGCCCTCGTCCAGTGCTTCGAGGCCCTGCTCGACGGCGCGACCGGTTCCCGGAATCTCGTCCTGGTCGGCGATGGTGATCTGTGGGAATTCGTTGAGGATGTGCTCGGCCACCAGATCACGCTGGTGGCGAACGACGGCAACCAAGTTGCCTGGTTCCAGGGCCGAAGCCGCGTGTAAAGCGTGGGAAACCATGGAACGACCTGCAATTTCATGCATGATCTTCGGTTTCGTAGATTTCATCCTGGTGCCGGCTCCTGCGGCGAGGACGATCACGGCGACTGGTGCTTGGGCCTGACTGCTCAAGTGCGTTCTCCTGCAACATCGACTAGGAGGAATTCATGGATGAAGAAAACCCCTCGTGACAGTCTAGCGCGCGGGTCCCCCAGCCATAAACTGCCGGGTACAAGAAAGCCCGCGCCGTAGCGCGGGCTGTGAAATGTTCCGCCCCTAGGATTCGAACCTAGAATGCACGGCTCCAAAGGCCGGCGTGTTGCCATTACACCAGGGCGGATCGTGCCTGAAACCCGCATGGGGTCATCCGACACGCTAAGTATTCTGCCACGTCCGCCCCCAACAGTGCGAATTGACCTTCGTTCGGCGTGCTCGATTTGCCCTCGTTCGTAAAATGGAACCGTGGCTCATTTACTCGGGGGCGAATCCCTACATCTGGAATATCCCACCCATGTCGTCTTTGACTCGGTAACCATCGGCATTTCCGACGGAGACCGCATCGGTCTCGTGGGACGCAACGGCGAAGGCAAGTCCACGCTGCTGGGCATGCTCGCCGGTACGATCGAGCCGCATTCCGGTCGAGTCACCCGACGCAGCGGGCTGCGGGTGGGCGTGCTGGATCAGTCCGACACCCTGGACCCCGAAAACACGGTGCATTACAGCGTGGTTGGCACCATGGATGACCATGAGTGGGCCGGTGAAGCCCGCATCCGTGACATTATCGCCGGGCTTGTGGCCGACTTGGATTGGGAAGCTAAAGTCAGTACCCTCTCCGGTGGTCAGCGCCGACGCGTGGCTTTGGCCGCACTGCTCGTGCAGGACTGGGATGTCATCATCCTTGACGAGCCAACCAACCACCTAGACGTTGAGGGCATCTCCTGGCTCGCCGAGCACCTGAACAACCGCTGGCCCCGGAACACCGGCGGCCTCATGGTCGTCACCCACGATCGCTGGTTCCTTGACGCGGTCTGCACGAGCACTTGGGAAGTGCATGACCGCCTGGTGGAGCCCTTTGAGGGTGGTTACGCCGCCTACGTGCTGCAGCGTGTGGAACGTGATCGCATCGCTGCGGTCACCGAATCCAAGCGGCAGAACATGATGAAAAAGGAACTGGCCTGGTTGCGGCGCGGTGCTCCGGCCCGAACTTCCAAGCCGAAATTCCGTATCGAGGCGGCTAACCAGTTGATTGCCGATGTGCCTCCGGTGCGTAATCCCCTGGAACTGAAGAAGATGGCCACCGCGCGGCTGGGCAAGGACGTGGTGGATCTGATCGACGCCGAGGTGAGCTTCGGCGCTAAGCGAGTACTCAAGCCCTTTACCTGGCGCATCGGACCGGGTGAGCGTACTGGCCTCCTCGGAGCCAACGGCGCGGGAAAGTCCACGCTACTGGGTTTGATCGCTGGCACCGTGCAACCCACCGGCGGCCAGGTTAAGCGCGGAAAGACCGTAAAGCTCGCGGTGCTGGATCAGCAGTTCAGCGCCTTGGAACAAATCGGCGAAGATCGTGTCCGCGAGGTATTGGCGCGTTTTAAGACGACCTTCAACGTCGATGGCAAGGATCTGACCCCCTCGCAGCTGCTCGAGCGTCTCGGGTTCTCGCGTGCGCACCTTTCAACCAAGGTCGGCGAGCTCTCCGGCGGCCAGCGCCGCCGGCTCCAGTTGCTGATGATCCTCATGGACGAGCCAAATGTGATGATCCTCGACGAGCCGACCAACGACGTGGATACCGACATGCTCGCGGCGCTTGAAGATCTCCTGGATTCGTGGCCGGGCACGCTGATCGTGGTGTCGCACGACCGCTACCTGCTCGAACGCGTCACCGATCAACAGTATGCGATCCTCGACGGCTCGTTCCGTCACGTGCCCGGTGGGGTGGACGAATACCTCAAGCTGCGTAGCGCCACCCCGGCCCAACGTCAGCCCGCGGCGATGGCTGCGGAAACGGCCCCGAAGCCCGCTGGCCCCTCCGGAGCCGAACTGCGTGCCGCGCAGAAGGAAATGAACGCCAACGAGCGCAAGCTGAAGCAACTGACCGAAAAGATTGAAGCGGTACACGAGAAAATGGCCGCACACGATCAGTCCGACTATGAAGGCTTGGCCACGTTCACCGCCGAGTTGAACGAGTTGCAGGCGCAGGTCGATGAGCTCGAAGAGCGCTGGCTGGAACTCTCCGAAATCCTAGGCTAGCTCCATCGCTCGGGGCCCAATGGTTAGCAGTGGCCGGTAAACCGGTCACGGCCAAGGGCTCCGGGCTATCACTCAGCGACCGTACCGTGCGGCGAGTAGCTGCTCGCTTTCGCTCCTTGAAGCCGCCAAAGCCGCCCGACGTAACACCCTGCGCCCCCAGTAGAGACCGCCGCCGGCGAGGAGCACCGCCAGCGGGCCATGCAGTACGCCAAGGTCAAGTATGGTCAACAGCATGAATTCATCGGCGGTCGATACTCCGCCGATCGCGGCCTGCCACACCGGCAGCACATAGAGCAGCCCACACAGCCACAGGTATAGCGCCCACCGCAGCGGCGACTGAGGCTTGAACTTCAGGGCACAGCCGACCAAAACAAGCACGAGCAGTGAACCGACCCAACGCGGCCCACTGGCCAGGGTGAGCGCAAGGAAACTGGGCGCGTCCTGCGCGGCGTCAAAGGCGCCCCCGAAGTCAAGAAGTATCGCCGGAAGCGCCGGCACGGTTAGTAGCAAGGCAAGCAGCCCCAACAAGACCAGTGACACCTTGAGCCACAGCCGAACCACTGGCATCCCTGCCCTCCAATTTCCCTGCGCCACGCGACGCGCAGCCACCGAGTTGATCACCGGCACGCTGTGGACCGGACGATGGCCTCAGTATATGCCCGGCGGGCGCGCAGAATTCTCCTCCGGCACCGGTAGCTCGGGCACGCCGCTAGAAGGGCACGCCGCTACCGAGGATCACGTTGGCATATGCCGTCGCTTCCCCGGTGCGAATCACCAACTTGGCTCTGGGGATCTCGGCCTTGAGCTGTTCGTGGCTGATAAAGCCCGGGGTCAGCCCGACCGCGTGGCACCAGCCTTCCACGGTGGTGCCACGGGCTTCGCTGGCCAGGAGGCTACGCTCGATCACTAGATGGCGTGCCAGCACCTCAAGTACGGCGGGGAAACTCAACTGACCGGGCACGAAGGCCAAATCAACGACGGGCGTTCCGGTCGGCAACGGCAGTCCATAGTCTGCGATGATCACCGTATCCGTATGCCCCAAGGTCGCTAATCCCGCCAGAAGCGGCGCATTGAGTATTTCTGTTTTGAGCACGAAAAAGCGGTACTTTCCTTAGAGCTCGTCGAGGCTACGCGGGTACGAAGACTGGGCCCCGTGGTGCTGCACGGTCAGAGCCGCGAAACGACCGGCGAACTGTGCCGCCTCGCTCAAGGTGCGGCCCGCCGCAAGCCGCGCGGCCAACGCGCCGGTGAACGCGTCGCCGGCTCCGGTGGTGTCCACCGCCTGCACTTTAACCGCCTCAAGCTGCTCGACGGTGCCGTTCTCGGCAACCAAGCATCCCTTGCCACCGAGGGTGATCACCACGGAAGAAACACCATGCTCAAGCAGCTTGGCGGCCACCACGGTCTCAGGTTCGGTGGAGAGCTCGGCGGACCCATCGAGTTGCGCCAGAATCAAGGCCGCCTCGTGCTCGTTGACGACCAGCGGGTTAGCGGCCAGCAGGTATTCACGATCCAGCTCAATCACCGGGGCTAGATTTAGCACCACGCGGGAGGTCGCCGCGGACATTGCCGCGGCAATGCCCGACGACGGGATCTCCCCCTGAAGCACCACGATGCCCTGCAGCTCGCCCGCCTCGGCCACAACCTCACCGGTCACCATGGCGTTGGCCCCGGGAACCACCGCGATGGAGTTCTCTGCGGCCTGATCCACCTGGATGATGGCCACGCCGGTCGGTGCCTGCACGCGTTGCACGCGGTCCAGGACCACTCCGGCCTCGGCCAACTGGCTCAGCGCCACCTCGGCGTGGGAGTCGTGACCGACCGCGCCAATAAATTCGGTGTCGGCGCCGGCTAGCCGTGCGGCAAGGGCCTGGTTTGCTCCCTTACCGCCGGGCGAAAGCTGGTAGGACTCAGCCAACACGGTTTCGCCGGGGCCAGGTAGGCGTGCCATTAAGGCCGTGATGTCCACGTTGCTCGAACCGACGACGGTGACCTTGTGCTGCTGCATATGCAATTCCTTCATGCTTTGCGCCCGGCGTTCCGGGCCTCATCGATTATGTAATTAGTTGCCGAGGTAGTCGGCGATGTTGTCGCTGTCGACGGTATCCACCGCAACCTGAACGGTCGGCTCGACCTCTTCGGACTTAATGGCCTTGGCCATCAGCTGTACGGACTGCTTGCCTAGTTCGGCTGGGTTCTGTGCGATGGTTGCCACTAGGGTCCCGTCGCTCACGGCCTTGAAACCGTCGGCGGTCCCATCGAAGCCAACGACCTTGACTTCCTTGCCGGCCTTCGAGCCAAGCGCCTGAATTGCACCGAGGGCCATCTCATCATTCATGGCAAGCACGCCGACCGCGTCCGGGTTGGACTGCATCAGATTGCTGACCACGTCCAAGGCCTGGGCGCGATCAAAGTTGGCCGTCTGCGACGATACCACCTTGATGTCCGGGTACTCGGAGAGCCCCTTGGTAAATCCCTCGCCACGTTCATTCGTGGCCGAGGCACCCGGGGTACCCTCGAGGACAATGACCTTACCCTTACCGTTTAGCGATTCGGCCAGCGCCTTGGCCGCCTGCTCGCCACCGGCCACGTTATCGCTGGCAACGAAGGAAGCGACCTTGGTTTCTCCCACGGAACGGTCCACCGCAACAATCGGCAAGTCGGCAGCGGTGACCGGTGCCAGCCCCGCCTCGGCGGTTTCGGTATCAACGGCGTTGATAATCACACCCTGCGAACCATTGGTGGCGGCGGTGGCCAACTGATTGGCCTGCGTTGCCGAGTCGTTCTGCGCATCCACGACGGACAGCTGCAGACCCAGCGCATCTGCCTCGGCCTGAGCCCCGTCGCGCAGGTCGACGAAGAATGGGTTGTTCAGTGTGGACACCGCCAAGGTGACCGAGGATCCATCGGCGGCCGCTTCACCGCGGTTGCAGGCGGCAAGTCCGGCAACTAGTGCCACCGATAGTGACACGGCGGCCGTTTTGCGAATGATGTTTTTCATCTGGGTTCTCCTTTGAACTGGTTTTTCAGGTGCGGGTGATTGAGGGATATCAGTGGGTGACGTTCTTGCGTCGCAACACATCAAAGCCGACGGCGATCGCGATAACCGCGCCGATGACGACCTGCTGCCAAAACGCGGAAACCGAAAGAAGGTTCAGTCCGTTGCGGATCACGGCGAGTACCAGGGCGCCGATGAGTGTGCCGGAAATACGTCCCACGCCACCGGAGAGCGACGCGCCACCGATCACCACGGCGGCGATCGCGTCCAGCTCGTATCCCGATGCGAGGGTCGGCTGGGCAGAATCGAGCCGTCCGGCCAGGATCATGCCGGAAAGGGCGGCAAAAACACCGGAGATCACGAAGACGGTTACCAGAACGCGTTTCACGGGAATTCCGGAGAGTCGGGCCGCTTCGGTGTTACCACCCACGGCGAAAGCATTTTTGCCGATCACGGTGCGGTTCAGGACAAAGGCGGCGATGAGCCCGGAGAGGACAAGGATGAGAATCGGCACCGGAATGACACCGAGATCTCCGCCGAGCCAGGACACCGAGGTGCCGGTAGAAATTGGGCGTCCATCCGAAATAACGAGGGTCAAACCACGCACGACGGTGAGCATGGCTAAGGAAGCAATAAAGGTCGGTAGCTTGCCATAGGCGCTCATGGCACCGGTCACCGCGCCACACAGCGCACCCACGAAGAGGCCCACGGGAATCGATAAACCGTCGGGTAAACCGGAGGTCGTCACCCAATAGGACGACGTCATGGCCGAGAGTGCGGCCACCGAGCCCACCGACAGGTCAATGCCGGCCGCGACGATAACGAAGGTCATGCCGAATGCCATGACGGCGATGGTCGAGACCTGAATACCGATATTCATCAGGTTCGGCCCCGTGAGGAATCGTGGGGTCGCGATGAACAGGGCCAGACACAGGACGACAAGGCCAACTAGTGCGCCGTTGTTCGCCAGAAATGCCTTGATATCGAAGCCCTTGTTCGGGGCAGTAGCTACGCTGTTCATTAGTTCGCTTCCATTTCGTTCTCACGGTGCACATTGCTTACGGCCAAAGCCATGATGGAATCCTGTGTGGCCTCACGGGTTGCTAGTTCTCCGGCAATCCGTCCTTGGCTCATGACCAAGACCCGATCCGACATCCCTAGTACCTCGGGCAATTCGCTGGAGGCCATGACAACGCAGCCTCCCGATGCGGTGATTTCATTGATCAGTTCGTAGATTTCGACCTTTGCACCGACGTCGACCCCTCGGGTGGGTTCGTCCAGCAGCAAAACCTTGGCCCCAGCGGTGAACCAACGGCCAAATACGGCTTTCTGCTGGTTACCTCCCGACAGCGAACGAATACTTTGATCGATGTTGCCCATTCGGATACGTAGCCGGGCGGCCACTTGTTCGGCTCGTTCGCGTTGACCCTTGCGGTCGACCAGTCCACCCTTGGCTGTGCTGGCCATCGTTGCGTACCCGATGTTCTCGGCCACCGAAGCGTCAAGCACCAGCCCTTGGGTTTTGCGATCTTCGGGCACATGTCCGATCCCCGCGCGGGTCGCGGCAGCCACGTCAAAACTGGGCAGTTTCTTCCCGGCGACCGTGACCGTGCCTCGGGCGTATTTATCGGCCCCTGCAATGGCACGAATCAATTCGGTCCGCCCGGCGCCCATCAGGCCCGCCAGAGCCACGACTTCACCGGGGCGCACGGAGAACGAAATGTCCTGGAGCATGCCCTGCGACAGGCCTTGCACCGTCAAGAGCGGGCTCTTGCCTAGTTGTTGAATAACTCGTGGGAACTGGGCATCAATGTCCCGGCCCACCATCAGTCGCACCAGTTCGTTCTCGGGTGTGTTGGCCGGGACCGTGGCGATAAATTTTCCGTCGCGCAGCACGTTGACCTCATCGCCGATCTCAGCAATTTCGTCCAGGTGGTGGCTGATGAAGACCATCCCCACCCCTTGGCTCTTCAGGTGCCGGACGACGTTAAACAGGTGGGCGATCTCGGTTGTGGTCAGCGCCGCCGTAGGTTCATCCAGAATCAGCACGCGTGCCTCAAGCGAGAGGGCCTTCGCAATTTCAACGAGCTGTCGCTGCGCCAGCCCTAGGTCGCCAACCCGGGTGTTGACATCGAGATTGAGCCCCAATTTGTCCAGTGCATCCCGGGCGATCTGACGCATGGCGCGGCGGTTGATAACACCGAACCGGCGCGGGACGCGCCCTAGGGTGATGTTCTCGGCGATGGTCATTGACGGCACCAGGTTCAATTCTTGGTGGATCGTGGCGATGCCCAGCTTTTCGGAGGCCTTCGTATCCGCAATGGACACCTCGGCACCGTCCAACAGGATGCGACCGGAGTCCGGCTGGTGGACCCCGGCGACCATCTTAATCAGGGTGGATTTGCCGGCCCCGTTTTCACCCAGGAGCACAGCCACCTTGCCGGCATGCACTTCGACCGTGACATCGTCGATGACCTTCACCGGGCCGAAGGACTTACTGACCTTCTCCAGAACTAGTAGTGCCTCACTACTCATGGATGTGTTCCTTCCGTCGTCATCGACTTTTCAGGGCGGGCCGGGGCGAGTGATTCACGGGGTGTAAATCGGCTTGTGAACTCCTCGACCTTAGGGTTCTGCCCGGCCGTGACGGCTTCGAGTGCGTCTACCGCCGCTCGGCCCATCTGGGAGAGGTCGTGGCTGATGGTGGCGATGGGCGGATCGTGCATCAGCAAGGCATCGACCTCATCGAAAGTCACCACCGAGAGTTCGGTTCCAACCCGTACTCCGCGTTCGCGCCAGATGGTGAGCGCACCGATGGCCATGGGGGCATCAGCGATGACCACGGCGGTTGGCTGGTCGGGGTGGGCCATGAGCCAGCGGGCACCTTCGGCGCCGGAGGCCGGTTTGAAGTCACCGGTGAAATGCAGCCCAGGGTTGATAGTGAGGCCGTTAGCGGTCAGCGCCTGGTCGAAGGCGGCGCGACGTTCGCGCGCAGTCGAAGCATGCGCCGGTCCCCCAATGAAGGCGATCCGCTCATGCCCAAGGCGTTTGAGTTCGGTGACGGCTTCCTCCATAGCCCGGGCGCTGGAGGCCGTGACCGACGGAACGTTGACGCCTTTGAGCGTGCGGTCGACGAACACTAAGGGGGTACCCGAGGCTATGAGCCGTTGCATCATGGCGCTGGGTCGGTCGGCGTCCTCGCCAAGGCCCTGCGGGACGATGATCATTCCATCGACCCGCCGCGAGAGCATGGCGGCTAGGAAGTCATCCTGTTGCGCCGAATCCTCATTGGCGTTGCCGATGAACGTCATCATGCCCGCGGCATGAGCCTGTTGTTCCACGGCATGGGCCAGATCGGAAAAGTAAGGGTTGCGCACATCCGAGATCAGCAAGGCGATCGTGTCGGTTTTCGTCGAACGGAGCGAGCGGGCCTGCGCGTTGGGGAAGAATCCGAGACTGCGCGCGGCGGCTTCAACCTTGGCCCGTGAGTCGGGCGAGGTCGCGGGGTGGCCGGACAAGACGCGCGAGGCCGTCGCGGAAGACACTCCCGCGGCCTTAGCCACATCTTTAATCGTGACGGTATGCATCGTCGCTCAGCCCCTTTGCTCACATGTAATCGATTCCATGGAATCGATTACATAGTGTTCCCGAGGATGGCAAAGATGTCAATAGTCACAACTACACGTGTCGCACGTCGCGCAGGGACAAGCCGCTCGGTGCCCTGATCCCGAACAGTCATCACGGCGAATGATCGCTTAGGGCAGGTTGGCGCAGCGACCGCCGCGCCAGACGGTTAAGCACGAGTTCTGCGCTTAAATCTCACCAACAGAACTCGTGCCACCTAAATATTCTTTGAACCGCTGCTCCCGGACCCCGCGCGGTCTCCCGGGGCGGATCTGAGGCAACCTGCGCTGCTTGGCGTGTGGTGCGCTGCGCCGTGACTCAGCAATTATTGAAGAGGCCGCACCAGATATTTCGGAACGCGGGATCGGCAACCTCGCCAGCAACATGCGTGCTCGATACCGAGATCTGCTCCATGGCTTCGGTTTCCACGCTAGGGGTAGCCGCCGGCATAGCAACACCGGCCAGAGCTGAGAAACTAAGAGAAATTGCTGCGACTGATTTCAACATTGACGATCCAATTCCTTTGCGCTTTTTGCCTTTTCAACTTCCAACAAGTTCAGAATGTCGCATCGTTGGATCAATACTTCTGTACTTAAGTTCAATTCGCCTTTGATCAAAAGTGCAGAAATACTCTCTCGATAAGTTGCTAGAGCTACCGAACCTGACCCTATGATGTGGAAGTGAGCGATCGAGGAACCCGCTGGATCAACCAAATCCGCCCCGTACCCGGCGGTGCCTTCTTTAAGGCATTCATCGTCGTGCTGTTCCTGTTCTTTTTCATCAGCGATCTCTTTCTCGGAACCGTCAACCTGGGTACGGCCCGCGGGTGGGTGGAACTCTTCCTGCCCTATCTCCCATTGCTCTTGCTCATCGCTGGCACACTGCCCGGAATTATTTCGTGGCTGCTTGTATTCCTGGTGATCATTGGCATGGGCGCAACGATGTCGGTGCTCGCGGCTTTCGCAGTCGCTACGTTGATCGTCTCGGCCATCGCGACAGCCACGTTGCCCAGGGCGGCGGGGGCTTTTTACACCGGGCTGACCTTTGCCTTGTTTTTGGTCTGCACACTCACTGCTCCAGACACTGCCCCGATGGTCGCCCTGCTCGCACTGCTGACGGTGTTAGCCGTTGCGGCAGGATTCGGGCTAGGTGCTTTCTGGACCAAGGCCGAACGTAGCGAACAACACGTGAGCGAGCTTCGTGAGGCTCAACTGAAGGTGCGTGAACAAGAGCGCACGCTCTTGGCCCACGAATTGCACGACATCGTCGCCCACGAAGTGACCATCATCGCCATGCAGGCCCGTCGTGCAGAATTCACGAACGACCCGGAGAAAACCTCGCGAATCCTCTCGGAGATCGGGGATGCCGCGTCGCAAACACTGCAAGATCTCCGTAGCCTCGTGCTCCTGCTCAAGGAGCACGAATCCGATAAGCAACACGACATTCTCGACAGCACCGACGAGGAACAGCACTTCACTCCCTCCGGCGAAACAACTAATGCCACCGCGTTGGTCCACGATGTCCGCCACGTCGCGGACGCCATCGAACGTTCCGGTTATCAGGTATTACTGGAAGTCGAGGGGCCGGTTTCCGTGCTTGCCACCAGCCTGTGTCAGGTATTGCGCCGCACGGTGCGAGAGATCGGCACCAATGTGCTCAAATACGCCGACCCTGCAGAGCAGGTCTCGCTCCGGCTGACGGTACGTGGCGGTCAAGTCACCTTGAGTTCGCGCAACGCCGTATCGAAAGAACGTCGGCTGACCTCCTCGGGCACCGGGCTGGAGGCCATGCGCACCCGCTGCAAGGTCTTCGGCGGCACCCTCAACACGAACACTGAGGACGGTTTTTGGTCGGTAGCCATCACCCTGCCGTTCAAGGAACAATCACTCGACCCAGCCAATCAAGGAGCTATTTCATGACCCGTGTTTTGCTCGTAGATGATGAACCGATGACCCGAGAAATCCTCAAGGACTACCTCGGTTCCGACCCCAGTATTGAAGTGGTGGGCGAGGCCGCCGATGGGCTTGCCGCAGCAAAACAGGCAACAGCTTTGAGCCCCGATGTCATTTTGATGGATATGCAGATGCCGCGGGCCGACGGTGTGCAGGCGACGGCCGCCATCCACACCCGTCACCCCGAGATTCGCATTCTCGGACTCACCACTTTTGCCACGGACCGTTATGTGGTCGATCTGCTCCGTGCCGGTGCCTCCGGATACCTCGTGAAGGACACCAAACCGCAGGAAATTATCGCGGCGGTGCACGCGGTGGCCAACGGCGATTCGGTGCTCTCCCCCGAGGTGACGCGATTTGTGGTGAAGGGTCTGGAGGAGTCGGTGCCTTCGCATGTCCAGCCCGATGAGCAGCTACTGGCCGCGCTCAGCGATAAAGAGCTCGAGGTCATCCAGTTGTTGGCGCGCGGCAAAAACAATCGCGAGATGAGCCAGGAATTATTCGTCACGGAATCTACGATCAAGGCCCGTTTCGTGAAAATCATGGAAAAGCTCGGCGTCCGTGACCGGGTACAGATCTTGGTGCTCGCCGCTCAAAACGGATTGGTAGATCTCGGCAAGAACCCAAGTTCGCTAGCCTAGACACGCTCGCGCCGACCATTACCGTTCGGGGTGCCCCAGCACTTCGCGGATCGGTCTGCCCAGTTGCCCGAGCGCCTGAGCTAGCTCGGCTCCGCTGACATTTCGTACCGATGCGGGATCCTGGATGAGCTCACCTCCCCAACCCATCGCCGCGTATTCCGCCAGAGTGCCAGCCAGCGACGTGGGCGAGAGCCATGCACGACAGAGATTGGCGTAGGCGAAACGCAAGATGTGCTCGGGCGCGGCCTGAGCGCGCTGAGCCATCACCGTAAGAACTTCGAGCACGAGGTCGAGGGCCTGCAAACTCGATTCCGCCCGAGTGATCACCGTCCACTCGATACTCGGTGAGCCCTGCTGCGTTCGCCGTGACAACGCCACCTGCGACGGGTCGCCGGCCGCTTTGAGAGCTGCCTGCACATCCGGTGCTCCCGCAGCCATGACCGCACATAGCGCGGCAAAGGTAGCCGCAGATCCGATAGTGCCCGCCGGGTCAGCTCCGGTGATCGTGCTTTGCTCATATCCGGCCTCTCTGCGCTGGGACAGCATGCTACGAGTAGGCTCCGGTAGTGGAAGGGCTACACCGGGAAATTGCTCGGCCAGCTCGGACACCGCCTCGATGCTTGCGGCCGCACCGGCTTGGGCCAGCACCACCGGCACCGTCGAAGGCAACGCATTCAACACCGGGTACAGGGCCTCGATGGACCAACGTTGCGCCTGAGCGTTGGGCACGACCAGCTGGAACCGATGTATCTGAGCACCCGGGCTCCACTGGTGCTCTACGATCCATGGTTCAACCGCGTCGGAATGCACCACGGAGGTGAGCTGTTCCTGCAATCGGGCCGGGCTCCACCCTTGGTCGCTGGCTGATTCGGCCGAAATCGCCAGTGACAGGGCGGCGTAATCGCCACGATCATCCTGCACAGATAAATGTTCTCGGGTGCTCGGTATTGCGTTCACGGGTCCACCTTTCATGACGCATAACGGATGGTGAGCGTGGCCATGGGCTGGCCCGCCAGTCGCTGGCACGATTCGTCGATCAGGGTCTTCGAACGCTGGATGTCCTGACGCAAGCCGCCCAGCTGGGCACTCAGGTGCAGGGTGAATTCCGGGCAATCGCGCAGCACCAGATCGCGGGCGACGGTACGGACCAGGCGTTCGTCGTCGACGACGAACTTTTGGGCACGATAGTGAGCTCGGCGCACCGCCTGCTGCACTTTCTCTTCCTTGGCCGTACTCACCGCCCGCAGCCGCTCGGCTGGATCAAGAGTGAAATTCGTGTCATCGATCAGGACAAAAAGATCCGGCAACGTGCTGTCCCCGAGGCCAAAAATACCCGCCGCAGCATCGATTCCCGGCTGGCCGGCCAAGAGCTCGGCGGTGAGCGTATCGCCAAGGAACGCATCGGTTACCGTACGCGCCGGCGCGGCCTGTGTCACCGCGATCAGCCGGTGCCGGTCACCGTGCCCGTGCTGATCGTGTGGAGGGTTAGGCGCGGCATGTGGCGTACGAAGTGGCTCAGGCTCGGTGTCCTGGGCAGCCACCGTCACCTCGGCCATCACGTCGGCCAACTCGGCGACGGTCTCCAGCGGATCACGGGGCGTCAGGGCGACCAGAACGCAGTGTTCGGGGCGGTAGTACCGCCGATGGATACGTTGAAGTTGCTCCGCATGGACCCGCCCGCGCAGGTCGGTGTCTCCGCTGCCATCATGTCCGGAGCCGTAGTCGCTCCAGTACAGGCCGGTCAGGTGTGGCCAGGGTAGCCGCTGCCCAGGAACGCCGTGCAGGCGATGGGCGCGTTCGGCCGCAACTGCCTGAATCTGCTCCTCGATCTGGTTTTCGCTTAAACGCGGGTAGAAGACCTGCTCAATGAGACGTCGCGCCACCGGTGTGGCGGAGCCGACCGGTCCGGTTTCGTAGAATTCGGTGTAGTCCATATGCGTGTTACCGCCCAAGGTGCCACCGGCCGCGGCGACGGTGCGTTGGCGTTCAAGGCCGCCGATCTGTGCGCTGTCTTGATAGACCAGGTGTTCGATCAGGTGCATGGTGCCGTGCTCCATCGCCTGTTCATGCCGCATCCCGGCCGGTACGGTCAACGACAGACTGAGATTCTTGGCGCGCGGATCGGAAATCGCCAACACGCGGGCCCCCGAAGGCAGAGTGCATTGTTTGGCCTCGAGCCCGCGGAGCGTCAGGTTATCGATAGTTGGTGCGCAGCTCATAACCGCTCCTCCTGCTGTGGGTGATCAAGATAGTTCAGGGCTTCGGTGATCAGTAGTTGTGCGTGCGGTAGCGCAGCACCGGCGTAGTGGTGCCAATCGAAGGCGTGCTGAATTAGGCGATAGGAGATGCCGGTGCGCAGAAGTTGGGGGTCTAGATCCGCTCCGTAACCCTGTGCGATGCCGCTGCGCAGCCGGTACAGCGCCGGTCGCCGGGAAGGGTAGAAGGCCGCTAGTTCGGCTAGTTCTCCGTAGATCCAGGCGAGGTCGTAAGCCGGGTGTGCCAAACCGGTGTCTTCCCCGGTGAGCAGGGCACCGGCGGTTGCTTCCTCGTTCAGCGTCCAGTGCGCCATCCCTGGGCTACCGTGGACGAAGATCGTCTCCGGGGCGTGCGGACCAATGTGCTGTGCCCAGCGTTCAAGCTGGGTTGCACGGCGAGCGCCAACTACATCGATCATCGGCCGCCACCGGCCGGTGATCCAGCGCTCGGCCCGTAGCAGGGTCCGTGGGGCCTGCCCTTCGAGGCCGGATAGTTCCTGCTCATGCACCGCGCGCACGGCCTGACCCCAGAGCCATCCGATTCTTTCCAGCGTGGCGGGCCGCGCCGCCGGCAGGATCTCGGTCAGGCCCTGGGTGGTACAGGTCCTATAGGACCGCTCGGTGGTGCTTCCGTGCCCCCAGCACACACCGTCGCGGTCGATCCGTTGCATGGGTAGCTCGACGAAATCTCGCGGAGCGTCCGTCCCCAGACGGTGGATCCACCGTGCGCCGGCCTCTTCTTGGGTGACCACGGTTTCGAGCAGTCCGGTGCGCGCTGTGCGCAGCACCTGTTCCGCCGGTGCACAAGGCATCATGCGCTACGTTCCTCGCTCACTTGTTGGTGAGTGGTTCGGTGCTCTTCGAGTCGCCGCAGCACGTCGGGAAGTAGCGGTGGGATCCAGGCTAGCGCGGTGTCACTGGATTCGCTGGGGCCGGGCACCGGATCGATGACAATAAAGTTCTTTGGTTTCCGAAGCCGTTCGAAGACCTCGCGAACCAGTGGGTTATCCCAGGAGCGCGGCGGCAAGGACGGGGCGATGCAGACCACCGCTTCGGTGGAGAGCGCGGCAAGTAGCGACGGGGATTCGGTGACACAGTGGGAAAGTTTGGCGGAATAGTCCAGCGTGGCCGGGTAGATGATGATCAGTTCGGCCCACTCGGCCAATTCGATGTGACTGGCAATGATCTCGTCTTCCCAGCAGTCGTCTTGGACGTGTGCGCGTAGCCGCGATTCAAGGTTGTGCCGTGTGGTGAAGCGATAGGCGGTTTCGCGGACGATAACCCGGAATTCCGTGTCCGGTGCCGCTGCTCGGGCCCACTCGATCCAGTACGGCATCGCCTGCGTCATGGCCGAACCGGTCAACACCAGCGCAACGCGTGAGTACCCGAAGCTTTCGAGACTTACAGCCGAGATCGTAGCCCGGGTGGAGTTCTTGGTGTGGCTCATGGCCTTGCCCTTCTGCAGCGGTTCGTTGTGTGTGGTGTGAGTGCCTGAGCGGGCACCGGTGCTGACCGGCGCCCGCTGAGACTTTCGGTGTGGCTAGCAGCCCACGGTGAGGGTGGCCCCGATGACTACGCCAGCGCAGAACGGGCTGGTCGCCGGTGCCTCGGTGGCGGCCTCGCCGCCGATCTCGGCTGCGGTGGTGAAGGTGTCGTGGCCGGCAGCGAGTTCGGAGAGGCTGGCGGCGGTGGCTGGAGTGTTGGTGGTCATGGTGGGTTTTCCCTTCGGTTGTTCCTGTTACTGAATGCACCTAGAAGCGTGATCGCATGGGTGCGAGGTGAATGATGTGGTGTTCGTGCAGGTGCTTAGCAACCGGCGCCGAGGGTTGCCCCGACGATGACACCGACGCAGAAGGGGCTGGTGGCTGGCGATTCGGTGGCGGCCTCGCCGCCGATTTCGTCCGCGGTGGTGTAGGTGTCGTGGCCGGCAGCCAGGTCGGAAAGGCCAGCGGCGGTGATCTGGGTGTTGTTCATCTGTGATTCCTTTGGTTAGTTGTGTTGCGTGAGAATGCACCTAAATACGTTGTCGTGCCGGTGCGAGGTGATGGATCTGGTGAAGGAAGTGCCTAGCAGCCCACGGTGAGGGTGGCGCCGATGACCACTCCGGCACAGAACGGGCTGGTCGCTGGTGCCTCGGTGGCGGCCTCGCCGCCAATCTCGGCTGCGGTGGTGTAGGTGTCGTGGCCGGCGGCCAGCTCGGAGAGGCCGGCACTTGGGTTCTGGATGTTGTTCATCTGTGATTCCTTTGGTTGTGTGTTGCGGTGCACCGTCGGTGTGGTGCGAGGTGATGTGAGTGTTGTGGTGTTGTTCTAGCAGCCGGCGCCGAGGGTGGCGCCGACGATGATGCCGACACACAGCGGGCTGGTGGCTGGTGCCTCGGTGGCGGCGTCTGCACCGATCTCGGCGGCGCTGGTGAAGGCGTCGTGGCCGGCAGCCAGGTCGTTCAGGCCCTGCACGTTGGATTCGTTGAGGTTAATGGCGGTCATGGTTTTCCTTTCGTTGTGGCCGGTGCTCCGGCCGGTGGGTGGGTTTCCCCAGCGTCGCTGGGAAATCTGTGGCGGACGCTACCGGTTCAGGTTGCGTCCGGGATTATCGGGGTCGATTCGAGCCTGGTTGGCGGCTTGTTGCCATGCGTCGCGCAGCGTGGTTCCGCTGCGGGCCGAGCTCAGGAGCGCTTCGGCCAGTACTCGTGATCGGTGTTGTCCGAAGCTCAGTCCCCGGTAGGCAGGGCGCGGGTCGGCCGGTTCCTGTGCGGTGGCGAGTTGGCCGCCCAGCGCCTCGGTAAATATCGAGGTGGGTGTCGTCGCGCGCTGCGGCGCGGCGAGAGCTTCTTCGCAGATCAGGTGCACGGCGTTCACGTCGGTCCGCGGGAGGTAGAGGACGATGGCGTCCGATCGCGGGTGGCTGGCCGCGGTGGAAAGTGCCTTGGCCTGGTACCCGCAACCGGTGGCATTTAGCGCCCGGAGCAGCGGGCCCCAGTACCGCACGGTGTCCGATGCCGAGCTTGAGGAGATGTAAATCCGGCTGATCTCCCCCGGGCCGGGTCCGTGCTCGCCAAGCGCAAGAACGTAGCCCGGTGTGGTGTTAGTGCGGTAACTAGGAAAGTACGCCCCGGTGATCGTTCCTTGTGCATCACGGACCAGATGTTCGGGGTGGATCAGGACCTTGAGTCCGGCCACGTCTACCGGGGTCGGTGAGCCCGTCTCGGCCAGCTGCGGGCCTAGTGCAGCCACCGGCTGGTACACCTGACGGTGCGGGATCTCTGCGATGAGGCGTTCGACGAGCTCGGGTTCGCCGGTAGGTGGTGTTTGCGCAGCGGTCTCCGAGTGCCTGATGTGCAGGTTTCGGTAGATGGCCGCCGCCAACTCGGCTCGTAGTTCCGCCTCGCTGCCGGCCTGAATCCGTTCGGTACCAACCGTGGCAGCGGTACCGTTCTCCGCGACCGAAAGCTCGATCTCGTCGAGTACATCGAGGAAGTTCTGGGTGAGGCAGATGCTACTCATTGGTGTCGTTCCTTCAGAATCCCAGGGCCGCACGATAGGCGGCCGGAGCGAGTAGAATTTTCCGCCCGATGCCGGCGGCGGCTCGTTCAATACCCGGCAGCCGGGAGACGGTCGCGGCTCGGGCGATGGTTCGATCCACGAGGTGCCATCCCAGGTGCGCGGTGGCACGCAGGGCGAGGTCGGGATCCTCGCGCTTGGCTTCGAGTCGATAGGCCTGCCACATCTGGCTGATGCGTGGGGCGAGGTGTTCCATGCGTTCGGTGATGCGCCGGGTGGCGCTGGCCGCATCGAAACTCAGTGGTGGGGCTCCGGCTCCGCCGCGACTGGTGACGGTGTCGAGCACCGCGCGATAGATCCATTCGCCGGCGAAGCTTCCCAGATCGCGGGCCGGATCTCCGAGGCCGAATTCTTCCCAGTCCAGCAGCACCGGGCGGCCGTCGCTGAGGTGGAACTGATCGAGTCGCAAATCTCCGTGGATGGGGGCTACCTGGTGTGCCGCCTCCCAGGCCCGAAGTTCCTCGGCGGCGGTTACCAGCGCCTGATCCTCTTGCAGTTGTGGCCACAGGGCCAGCTCGGCCAGCGTGAATCGTACATAACGCTCTTGTGAGACCCCGTGGCGCAGCATCTGCGTCGGTGGGCTCGGGTGATAGCTGGCGGTGAGCCCGTCGGTGGGTGCCCGATGAAGGCGTGCCATGTGGCGTCCGGCTTGTGCGGCAAAGTCTTCCGGGATTGCTTCCCGGATCAGCAGTTCGGCAAGGTTGGTGCCACCGCAGTGTTCGAAGATCAACAGTCCGTCGGCTTTGCGGTGGGCGATCAGTTGAGGGCTATGTGGTGCCAGTGCGCTATGGCGCTGGGAGAACTCGGCGAAGGCCACGGAGCGTTCGAAGGCTCGGTCCCCGGAGACCTCCGCCGAGATGTGTTTGACGAAGATACGCTGCCCCGAGGTCAGGCTCATGCTCCAGGCGCCGTTGCGGCCGTTGAAGGCTGGGGGTTGAACGTCGGTGATGTCCGCGTGGATCCCTGCATCGGCCAACAGGTCGGTAGCCCGGGCGGCCGCCGCGCTGAGCGTGGGATCTACCCGCCAGCGTGGTGTCTCAAGGGTGCGTGTCATGATGCGATCTCCCGGTGAGTCGTTAGAAGAGGAAGGTGACTACCGCGTAGGCGGCGACGACACCGACCACCAGCCACAGGGCGTTCTTCAGGAGTTTCTTTGCGCCGCTGGCGTTCTGGGTGTTGGAGGTGCTCATGGTGTGTGTCCTTTCGAGGTGGGTTGGGTGATACTTAGGCTTGGTCGTCCGAGGCCATGGACTGGCGGATGGAGACGCGGGATCCGGTCCGCAGTGCGTTATTGCGGTAGACCCGGGTGGTCAGTCGGAAGAGCAGTGGGACGGTAATGGCGGCGATGACCGCGGCGATAATGATCTCTGTTGTGCCGACGCTGTTCAGGGCGAAGCGCATCGGCATGAGGTAGGAGGAGAACAGCGGCACATAGGAGAGGATGTTCACCCACGCTGCGTCGAGATTTTGCGGCACCATGTAGAGGGCCAAAATCAGTAGCACCATCTGCAGCACCGATAGCGGAGTCGAGGCGGTGGCCAGGTCCTCTTGCCGGGAGACCGTGGAGGCCAGCAAGGTGCTCAGTCCGGCAAAGATCATGAAGCCTTGGATGAACCAGACGAAGAACCAGAGCAAGCTGGGTCCCACGTCGACGGCTAGTACCGTCCAGCCACCGACGACGCTGAATCCGAGCACGGCGGCCCCGCCAATGGTCAGTAGTTGGCCCAGTGTCACCAGGCCGACGCCGATCATTTTGCCGGCCAGCAGCGGTCCGACACCGATCTTGGTCAACAGAATCTCCACGATGCGCGATGATTTTTCCTCGACCACCCCGGAGGCTAAGGATTGTGAGGAGTAGACCAGCGAGGCGAGCAGGGCCGTGATCATGGCGGTGGCGAATAACAGCTGGGTGTCCAGGGCCAGCGGTTCCCCTCCCCGGTTGGCGTTGACCAGGAACCAGCCGCCGATGCCGGCTCCGAGTCCGGCTAAGAGGGCCAGCACGCCGGTGGCGGTGAGAATGGTGCGGTTTCCGGTGCGGGTGAGCAGCTCACGGCGGATAATGGTGCGCACCGAGTCGAGATCCGTGGTGCTGCGGGTACCGGTGGGCAGAAGTTGGGTTGTCGTTGCCGTCATCGTTAGGCTCCAATGCTTTCAAGATCCGCTGAGGCGTTGGCGGTGTCGGTCAGTAGGCTGGCGCTGAGCCGCTCGGAGAGCACCTCGGCCAGTGAACGCTGCAGTGGTTCGATGGCCCGCAATCCGGGGTTTCGCATGAGCACCGCCAGCAGTTCGGATGGAATCTGCTCCTCCTCGCGTTGGCTGTGCACCAGCAACGCGTCCGGTTCATCGTCGAGGGCTTCGAGGGTGACGTGCGGCAGCATCGACAGTTCTGCGATGAGCCGGTCGCTGGGTGCGGCGGCAAATCGAAGTTTCCAGAGCGATTCTTGCCCGCCGCGCAGCTCGTCTACCGGGCCGCTGGCGACGACGCGCCCCTTATCCAGCACGCAGACCCGGTCGCAGATGCGCTCGACCAGTTCCAGCTGGTGCGAGGAGAAGAGAACTCCGACACCGCGCCGGGCTTGATCGGCGATCAGTCCCGCCATGGTCTCCACGGCCAGTGGGTCAAGGCCCGAGAAGGGTTCGTCGAGCACCAGCAGGGTGGGATCTCCTACCAGCGAGACCGCCAGCTGCACGCGCTGCTGGTTGCCCAGCGACAGGTCCTGGACCTTAGTGCGTTCACGTGTGCTCAGACCCAAGGAGGAGATGAGCTCGGCGGCGGTCGCGCGGGCTTGCTGGTGGCTTTTTCCCTCGAGAAGCGCGAAATGCACGATCTGGTCTTCTACGGTCATTTCCGGGTAGAGCCCGCGTTCCTCCGGCATGTATCCGATGGAGCTTCGCACCTGGTCGGTGATTGCTTCCCCATCCCACTCGATACGTCCTTCGGTGGCGGAGAGCAGTCCAAGAATCAGTCGCATGGTCGTGGTTTTGCCGGCGCCGTTACCGCCGATAAATCCAACAATTTCACCGCGGGCTACCGACAGATCGACGCCTTGCAGTACCTTGTGACCACCGAAACTACGGCTTACACCCGTGAGCTGAAGGCCTAGCATTCGTCCTCCTGAAGAAGAGTTGTTTTCCTGACAGGTATGACGTTACGCAGGAGCCGGGCGCGGCTTGTTGTACTTCGGTACAGCGCTGACTTGTACTTAAGTTCAATTGCGGGCACAACCGTGGGTGGCGAGGCGCAACCCACCAGATGAGAATGGAACAAGTGCACAAATAGTGCAGTATGATGCACCATATGGAGATGGATGCGCAGCTACTGGCCCGAGCCATCGGGGCCCGCGTCAAACACGAACGCAAAACCCGAGGGTGGACACTCGACCGCCTGGCAGATACCGCCGGGATCAGTCGACGCATGCTCATCAACGTGGAGCAAGGGGCCGCAAACCCCAGTGTCGCCACCTTGTTGCACCTCTCCGAGGCGCTGGGGGTCGGCCTTCCGGCGCTCGTCGAGCCACCCAGCGAGCGGCAGGCCAAGCTGACCCGACGCGGCGAGGGCGCACTGCTCTGGTCCGGCGAGCGCGGCGGACAGGCCAGGCTCGTCGCTGGCGCCGATAGACCGGACAATGTCGAGCTATGGGACTGGTCGCTCGCCCCCGGTGACCGCCACGAAAGCACGGCACACACCCCCGGCACCCGCGAACTGCTCCAGGTGCAGCACGGCATCCTCCGGGTGCACACCGGAGAGGAATCCTACGAACTAGGCCCGGGCGACGCACTGAGTTTCCACGGCGACCAACCGCATGCGTATGTCAACGACAGCAGCGAAACCACCCACTTCGTCCTGACCGTCGTCGAGCCTAGTCTCGGTAGGTCTGGCGGAAAAGAGAGCTCTCATGAATAATTCGGGACCGGCAGCTATTGCGACCGTCCGCCAAAACCGGGTAGTTTCCCCGGCCCAGGGTGCTGGCCTCGAAGGCGGTGTGCGATGATGCGCGCCCGGGCACAGACCGTGCCGCCGTGGTCGCTGGCCATTGCGGCCATGTTACTCATCCAGATCTCCAATGCCCTGTCCGTCACGGTTATCGACCAGGTCGGTCCCGCCGGTACGGCGTGGCTGCGCATGTGCTTCGGCGGTCTGCTGCTGTTGCTCATTGTGCGCCCCAGTTTCCGGTCGATCCGGGCACGCGACATTCCGGCCTTGCTTACCTTGGGCTTGGTCACCGGCTTCATGACCACCTTCTTCTTGGCGGCCGTGGAACGCATCCCGCTGGGCACGGCCGTGGCGGTGGAGTTCCTCGGTCCGCTCACCGTGGCAGGTATCGCGGGGCGCAAATTACGTGCACTGCTCTGGCCGATACTTGCGCTCGCCGGTGTGGTGCTCCTGACCGAACCCTGGCATGGTGAAGTGGATCTGGTGGGAGTTGGCTTTGCCCTGCTCGCCGGCGCCTGTTGGGGACTCTATAACGTCTTTACCCAATTGGTCGGCGACCGCTTTAGCGGCATCAGCGGTCTCGCCTTGGCGATCCCCGTCGCCGCCCTATTCACCACCTCGGTGGGGCTTCCGCAGGTACTTGCGGGGAATCCGGCAGGGTGGGTGCTGCTTCTCGCGGCGGGCATAGCCCTGATTACCCCGGTGGTCTCCTTTGGATTGGAGATGTTGGCGCTGCGCCGGATGACGCATACTGCCTTCGGCACGCTCCTGGCCATTGAGCCGGCCTTCGGCGTGCTGATGGGCTTGCTTATTCTGAGCCAGGCACCGAGCTTGTTGCAGATCGTGGGGATCGCATTGGTGGTCTTCGCCGGGGCGGCCGCACAACGCGGAAGTGCGCGCAGCCCACAGGGGCTCGAGGAACTACTTCCCCATACACCGGAAAACCCCGCCACCGACTAGGGCATGGAGCCACTCGCCCGGCAGCCGGGGGCCGGGCGGTTTAGCCTCCCAGTAGGTGGGCGAGTACCCGAGTGACACCATTTTCGCTGTTCGCCGGCGCCGCGTACGTTGCGGCCTGTTTGATCTGCGGGTGTGCGTTGGCCATGGCGAAGGACAGCTCACCGGCGGCCAGCATTTGCAGGTCGTTGAGGTAGTCACCGAAAACTGCGGTCTGTGCCGGGGTCACTGCCATGCGCTCCTGTAAGGCGCGCACCGCACGGCCCTTGTCGATATCGGTCCGCATGATATCGAGCCAGCGCTGACCGGAGATCACCACCTGGTGTTCCTCGGCAAAGGGCGCGTAGATCTGATCGAAGGCCTGCTGCGAATCGTCAAAGTCATGGATCGCAAGCTTGAAGAAGGTGTCCTGCACCTGGGTGAGGTCCTGAACCACCTCGAGCTTGCGGTAGTACTTGCCGGCTTCGGCAAGGAATTCTTCGTCGCCGCGCTCCACATAGGCGCTGGCCTGCCCGCAAAGCACCAAACCCAGGTTGCGCTGGGATGCAGCACCGCGCGTGGCCTCGATGCCCTTGCGCACGGTGTCTTCGCTCAGGCTTGCGGTGAAGATCGGCTCGTTGTGGTGCATCACCAAGTTGCCGTTTTCGGCAATGTAGGACAACGGGTAGCCGGCGTGGTCAAAGAGTTCGGCCAAGGTCGCGTACTGGCGTCCGCTGGCCGGTACGAACACGATTCCCCGCTCGGTCAGTTCACGCAGCAACGGCCAAAAGTCCTCGGGCACCGTACCTTCATCGGTGAGCAGGGTGCCGTCCATATCGGCGACGACCAGTCGCAGATCGATCTCGCTGGCGGGAATCTGGGACCATTCGGTGCCCTGGGTCATCATGTCCATTCTCATCCTGTAGGTAGGGGGCGGAAACACGGCACCGACCGACTCCGTGAAGATGTCGGTCGGCGGTGTCACGAAAGCGGCTACTAGCCGGTCATTTCTTCAAGCTGCTTGCCCTTGGTTTCGCGCACGAACTTCAACACGAAGAGCAGCGAGAGCAGGGCGAAGGTCGCATACAGGCCGTAGGCCAGTTGCAGGCCAACTTCGGCCAGCGAAGGGAAGGTCGTGGAGACCAGGAAGTTGGCCATCCACTGGGCCGCCGCCGCCACGCCCAAAGCCATGGCGCGGATCCGGTTGGGGAACATTTCGCCCAGCAGCACCCAAACGGCAGGTCCCCAGCTGGTACCGAAACCGATGACGAAGAGGTTCGCGAAAATCAACGCGGTCACACCCCAGTTGCCCGGCAACACCAGTTCCCCGCCGACGATCTCGGACTGGGAGAACGCCAGAGCCATAATTCCCAGCGAGATGGTCATCACCGTCGAACCGGCCACCAGCAGCGTCTTACGCCCAATCTTGTCGATCAGGGCAATCGCAATCACGGTAGCGACAATGTTGGTCACCGAGGTAATCACGGAAATCAGGAAGGAGTTGGACTCATCGAAGCCCACGGACTTCCACAGCGTCGTGGAGTAGTAGAAGATCACGTTGATGCCAACGAACTGCTGGAACACCGAGAGCACAATGCCGATCCACACGATCGGTTTGAAGATGAACGATCCGCCGAGCAGGTCGCCGAAGGTTTGGCGTCGTTCCACGTTCAAGGTCTGGCGAATCTCTTCGATCTTGGCCTCGGTACGTGCCCCGGCATCAATGCCCACGTAGTGCACCAAAATATGCGAGGCTTCGGCCAGCCGCTGGCAACCGACCAGATAACGCGGGGACTCGGGCAAACGCAGGGCGAGGAGTCCGTAGAGTAGTGCGGGCAACAGCTCGCTCAGCAGCATCCAGCGCCAGCCGGGCATGTCCAACCAACCGGTTTCGGCGGCGCCGCCGGTGGTGGATACGATCAGCGTAGAGACCAAGAAGGCCAGGAAGATACCGGTCACGACCGCCATCTGCTGGAGCGAGCCCATGCGCCCGCGGTGCTTCGAGGGAGCGATTTCGGCAATGTAGGCCGGGGCGATCACGGAGGCGAAGCCCACGCCGATACCGCCGACGAAACGCCAGACAATCAGGTCGGTCGAGCCAAAGGCCAGGGCCGAACCCACTGCGCTGATCGCCAGTAGTGCCGAGGCGATGAGCATGGTCTTCACGCGCCCGATGCGCTGCGCGCACCAACCGGCGGTCCATGCACCGATGGCGGCACCGATCAGGGCGCAGGAGACCACGAATCCGATCCCTACCGGCGAGAGCCCAAATTCTGCCTGCACGGCATCCACCGTGCCGTTGATGATGGCGCTGTCGTAACCAAAAAGGAATCCGCCTAGGGCGGCAACCGATGCCAACCCGATGAGCTTGCCGGAGATTTTTCCGTCTTCGACATCCTGTGCATGCTCTGGTCTCATGCCTACCTCGTCCTTCGCTTTTCGCGGTCATCTCGCGGCGACCGTGATTAGCTGGCGCCGCTTGCAGATTCAGCACCGGGCGCCGCGACACGTCCGGTAGACCCCAGCCTAAACCAAAGGGAATCCACTCACGCGTCGTCGCGCAACGTCGCCTATGGTAAGCATGCTCGGGCCAAAAAAGAAAGCAGATTTATCCATTGGCCCATGAACCGGTCCCTGGCCCCTAGGGGCGTCCGGCAATCCGGGAGGCCGCGAGGGCCACCGGCGAGGTACTGGCCCGTCCGGCCAGCTCGCTACGATCGGCCCAACTATAGGCGGCATAGAGGCTCCGCGTGGCCAACCAACGCAGCGGCTCCGGCTCCCAGCGCCGTACCCGATGGTTCACCCAGGGCAGACGGGTCAGTTCGCTTTCCCGCCCCAAAATCAGGTCGCGTAGGGTGCGGCCGGCAAGGTTGGTGGCGCTCACTCCGGTGCCCACATATCCCCCGGCCCAGGCCATGCCGGTTCGGCGGTCGAGGCCGACCGTTGCGGTCCAGTCCCGTGGCACGCCGAGCACGCCCGACCAGGCATGCTCGATGCCCGCCCCGGCGGTACCAGGGAACATTCGGTACAACACTGCGCGCAGGTGTTCGATGGTGCGCTGCGGGGTCTGACCGTCGAGATCCGTACGTGAGCCGTAGCGGTAGGGCACCCCGCGCCCGCCGATGGCAACCCGCCCATCGGCGGTGCGTTGGGCGTACATATACACGTGGGCGTAGTCCCCAAGCACCTCCCCGCGGCGCCATCCCACCCGATCAAAAAAGTCCGCACCCAAGGGTTCGGTGACAATCAGGGAGGAGTTCATCGGCAGCCAGAGCCGGCGTAGCCCGGGAAGTTCGGCCGTAAAGCCCTCGGTGGCGCGCACCACGTACTGCGCACGCACATTCGCGTGCTTGGTCTGCACCAAGCCCGGTGCAATAGCGGTGGCTCGGGTGTTTTCGTGGATTTCCACGCCCAGCGAGCGCACCACACGCGCCAGCCCGGCAACCAGTTTCGCCGGATGAATGCGCGCCGCATGCCGGTGCCAGGTGGCGGCCCGGGTTCCGGCGACGTCAATGGTGTTTTTGGCTTCCGTTGCCTCGAGGAGCTGCAGGTCGGTGTGCTTCCAGGTGCGTTCGGCCGCAGCATGTGCACGGAGCCGACGTTCCTGCGCCGGGGTGTAAGCCACCTCGTATTCACCGCCAGGCAAAATATCGGCGTCGATTCCTTCGGCGGCGCAGCGGGCAATGACCTCCTGCACGGTACGGTTCATTTCCAGCTGAAACTCTTCGGCCAGTTCGCGCGAGCAGCGCGCGGCGTACTGGGCGCGGCCGCCGGTAATCGAGTTGGTCAGCCAGCCGCCGTTACGTCCCGAGGCGCCATAGCCCACGTGGCGTTGTTCGAGCACCGCGATGCGCAGACTTGGATCGGCCTTTGCCAGGTAGTAGGCGGTCCACAAACCGGTAAAGCCGCCACCGACAATTGCCACGTCCACCGAACGGTCTTCACCGAGCGGATCCGGAAGCTGCGGAATACCGACCTGCTGCCACCAGTGGGAGACTTCTCCATTGTGCAGACTCATCGGTGCCCCTTCGCTCGTCCCGCCGGAACGCTCTCATCCCAACCAAGGAAATGAACCACACTCATTTGTGGTTTAGAGTCACCCTAAGCCGTCGGGGTTCGCGGGACAAGGGTCCTAGTCGCTGAATTCCACCTTTGCGCCTGGTGCCGGGGCTGTGACGGCTACCGTTGCCACCCCTACCTCGTCGCCAAGTTGCGCCATGACCTCGGTGGCATGCTCCGCATCGCGCACCAGAAGCGCGAGGGTCGGCCCCGAACCGGAGACCATGGCCCGCAGGGCGCCAGCGCCCTCGGCCAAGTCACGTACCGTTCCCAGCTCCGGGGCGAGCGCAAGCGAGGCCTGGGTTAGGTCATTGACCAATAGGTCAGCGAGTGCCGCGGCATCGGAATTCATCAGTGCCCCGATCACCTCGGGATCAACTTCGGTGGGCACCTCGAGCTGCTGGCCTTGGCGCAGGCGGTCGAGCATCGCGTACACCCGGGGAGTGGACAAGCCATAGCTGGCCGGGATCAATACCCAGTGGGTGACCGCACGGGTCAGCAACGGAGCCAGCTGGTCCCCTACGCCCAGTCCAATGGCGGCCCCACCCATCAGGGCGAAGGGCACGTCGGCGCCCAGCCGTGCCCCCAGACGCGACAGCTCCTCGCGATCCAGCCCGGTCTGCCACAGCTCATTGCAGGCCACCAGGGTCGCCGCCGCGTCGGCGGATCCCCCGCCCATTCCGCCGGCAATCGGCACCCGCTTGGTGATGCTCAGCTCGGCGCCTAGGGTGCACCCGGTATGCTCGCGCAGCAGTTCGGCGGCTTGATACACCAGATTGCTGCTGCCCAAGGGGAAGTTCTCCGGATCGGCCACCACCTCGCTATCGGGCTCAAGGCTCAGCAACAGCTCGCCATCGGTACGCAGCCGTGCCTCGATCTGCTCGCGCAGTGATACGGCAACATAGAGGCTCGCCACATCGTGGTATCCATCGTCACGCGGTGGACCGACCCGGAAGTAGCAGTTGATCTTGCCGGGCGCGCTGGCTATGACGTGTTGCTTGCTCACGGTTGCACCTCTGCTGCGGCACGGGCGATCGCAATGTAGGCGTCAATATCCAGCTTTTCCCCGCGTTCCTTCGGGTCAATCCCGGCGGCCACGAGGATCTGCTCGGCGCGGGCCCCCGAACCGGCCCACCCCGACAGGGCAGCACGCAGCGTTTTGCGGCGCTGGGCGAAGGCGGCGTCGATAATCGCGAATACCTCGGCGCGCGGTGGGGCATCGACGCGTTCGGCTCCGCGCGTGAATGACACGAGTCCGGAGTGGATTTTCGGCGCCGGCCAAAAGACGTTCATGCCGATCACTCCGGCCTTACGCAACGTCCCGTACCAGGCCCCCTTCACCGAGGGCACCCCGTAGATCTTGCTTCCGGGCGCCGCGCTCATCCGGTCGGCGACCTCGTCTTGGACCATCACCAGCCCGTGGGCGATGGAAGGGAAGGTCTCCAGCAGGTGCAGCACCACGGGCACGGCAACGTTGTAGGGAAGATTTGCCACCAAGGCGGTCGGTTCGACCGGCAACTCGGTGACCTTCAGCGCATCGCTCTCGATGACGGTCAGGTCCTCTTCGCGTCCCGGGCGGAATTCGGCCATGGTCTGCGGCAGGCGTCGCGCCAACGGCGGGTCGATTTCAATGGCCACCACCTGTGCGGCGGCGTCCATAATCCCTAGGGTCAGTGAGCCCAGCCCGGGTCCAACCTCGAGCACCGTCTCATCTGGTCGAAGATTCGCACCGGCAACGATGCGACGAATGGTGTTTCCGTCGATCACAAAATTTTGGCCCAGGGTTTTGGTCGGCCGGATTCCCAGCTCGTCGGCCAAACGGCGGATTTCGGTTGCGCCCAGCAGCGGCAGGGATTCCTTAGACATCACGTCTCCAATTCTAGGTCAGGGCGAGAGTGTGCCCCGCAAAGGCGCAACGCGCCCACCGCCAAGCGGTGAGCGCGTTGTCTGAGAGTTTGAGCCGTATAGGGCTTAGATGAGGCCCAGCTTGCGGGCGCAGGCCGGCCAGTGACCCCAACCGCCGCTGGCACGCAGGCGTTCGGCCGCGGCAATCTGCTCCTGTGCGGTGGCCTGGTGCGGCAATGGCGCGTACTTCGTGCCACCGACCGCACGCCACGAGGAGGCGGAGAACTGCAGGCCACCGTAGTAGCCGTTGCCGGTGTTGATCGACCAGTTGCCACCGGACTCACACTTGGCCAGTGCGGCCCAGGTTGAGGAGATCGAACCGGTCGGCGCCTTGGTCTTCGAGCTACCGCTGGAGTCGCTGGAGCTGCTGCTTTCGGGCTTCTTGGTGCCCACGCGCACAACCTCGGTCACCGGTTCCTTGGAGACCTTGGACTTCAGGACTTCTTCCTCGCCCTTCTTGCCATCGCGAATCTCTTGGCGCAGGGTCAGCTTGCGCTCGCCCTTCTCGCCCTCGGTCTTCACCTTGGTCTTGCCCTTGTCCAGGTCCTTGTCCTTGACCTTGGTGGTCTTGAAGTCGATGTCGCGGGTTTCATCCCAGGTCTTGATTTCAACCTTGATGGCGCGAATTTCGGAGCCTTCGACAATGGCGGTCTTTGCGTCGACGTCCTTCTCGGTTTCATCATCGATGCGGACCTGAATTTCGTCGTCCTTATCGAGCTTGACGTCCTCTTCCTTGAAGAGGTCGGCAATGGTTTCGGCGGTGGTGGACAGCTTCTTCGAATCCTTGCCCTGCTTGAGGGTGACTTCCTTCGGAGTGATGATCTCCAGCCCACCGCTCAGCGCGGAAATGGCGAGGTCTTCGGCCTGCGAAAGCTTGGCGTCCTGGTCCACGTCGAGTTCGTTGATCACATCGGCCACCGTCATGCCGGTGGTGTGCACTACGCGCTCTTCGCCGTCGAGCACTACCTCGATGGACTTGTTCAGCGAGATGTCGATACGCTGCTCGTCGCTGAGTGGCGACTGCGGGTCGGCCGAGATTTCGTCACGCTCATCCAGCGTGATGTCTTCTTGGGTGAGCAAGTCCTGAACGGAGGCGGCACGGGTGCTGACCACCTGCTCCTTGCCGTCAATGGCGATGGTTACCGACTTTTGGCCGGCAATATAGAACACGGCGCCGGCGATAACCAGTGCCAGAACGGCGGCTTGGGCGATGAATTTCGCCCAGCGCTTTTTGAACAAGTGAGTCACGGTTGTGCTTACCCCATCGGTAGTGTCGGCCGGCGGTCGGCCCGGGCAGTGAACTGCCTGCTTACATCAGTGTCTACGTGGCCGCGATGCTGAGGGAAGCAAACCCAAAGACCCGGCGGCACCGCCCGCGGGCAATGCATCCTTTCAACCGTAACCGAATCTTAATAAAAGACGCAACCGAAATATGGCGCGTCGCACACCGGAAGCCCTTAGAAGTCGCCGTACACTGCGCGCGTGTTCTGGGCCACCAAGTGGCAAAGCTCCGCCAGGTCCATCCCGCGTTCACGAGCCATGAATTCCACCGTGTAGGGGATCATATAGCTGGCATTGGGGCGTCCGCGGAAGGGATGCGGGGTCAGGAAGGGCGCATCGGTTTCCACCAGAATCAGCGAGGGGTCCGCCACCCGCAAGGCCGCCTGCAGGTCGGTGGAATTCTTGAACGATACGGTTCCGGCAAAGGACATATACCACCCGTGCTCATTGCACAGCCGCGCCAGCTCTTCATCGCCTGAGAAGCAGTGAAACACGACCTTTTCCGGGCGCTGCGCATCGAGCAAAACCCGCACCACATCCTGGTGGGCATCCCGGTCGTGAATTTGTACGGCCTTGTGGTGCTCACGGGCCAGCTCGAGGTGCGCCCGGAACGAGTATTCCTGGGCCGGGCGCCCCGGCTCCTCGGTGCGGAAGTAGTCCAGCCCCGTCTCCCCGATGGCGCGCACCCGTTCATGCCCGGCCAACGCGGCGATGTCATCCAGCGCGGCCTCGAGCTCACCACGTTCGGCTAGGCGTGCGGCGTCGTTCGGATGGATGGCGACCGCGGCCAACACCTGAGGGTGGGTTTCGGCCAATTGCACCGCTTGGCGGGATGAGAGCACATCGCACCCCACCTGCACCACGCCGCTGACCCCGACGCGGGCCGCGGCGCCCAGGGCCTGCTCCACGTCAATCGGGGAACTTTTCTCGAAGTCCATATGCGTATGGTTATCGATCACCGGCACCGGTAGCGCTTGTGGCGCGGGCGGATAGATCCGGTTGCGCTCCTTGCTCGATGCCTCGGAATTCAGTGGCTGTGTTGGACGATAAGCCTCGGGAATCAGTTCCAGATCGATTGCCTTGCTCTTAGCCATGCGTTTAATCTCCCGCTCGTCGAACATCCGCTAGCCATTTTTCCATTAAGCTCAGCAATCCCGCGCACCACGGTCCATTCGACTATCGAGCCGGGGCCCAACCGCCTATGATGTGAAACACACACTAAAAGGGCGAAACCGGGGCCTGACACACACATCAGCACGCATGTGCCGGTCACGGCCCCAGGAGGAATTCGATGAATTCGCAGCAGACCATCCCGTTGCGCGACACCAGCTTTCGGGAACAGGCCGAGGCCATCACCAACTCGATGCGCCGTGTACTCTCCGGCAAGGACGAGGTGACCGAGCAGGCGTTGATCGTATTACTCGCCGAAGGTCACCTGTTGGTCGAGGACGTACCCGGAGTTGGGAAGACCATGCTGGCCAAAGCCCTGGCACGTAGCGTGGACTGCAGCGTACACCGTATTCAGTTCACCCCGGATCTGCTGCCCAGCGACGTCACCGGCGTCTCGGTGTTCTCCCCTAAAACTCAAGAGTTTTCCTTCCACCCCGGCCCAATCTTCGCGAATATCATCATCGCCGATGAGATTAACCGGGCCAACGCGAAAACCCAGTCCGCGCTGCTCGAGAGCATGGAAGAGCATCAGGTCACGGTCGATTCGGTAACTCATGATCTGCAACGCCCGTTCATGGTGGTCGCCACGCAGAACCCGATCGATTCCGAGGGAACCTTCGCCCTCCCAGAAGCCCAACGAGACCGTTTCATGGCGCGGATTTCTATGGGGTACCCACAACGCGGGGATGAAATCGCGATGATCGCCAACCGGCACCTGCACGAGCCGGTGGACGACGTGAGCCCGGTGATCGACCGAGAGCAGCTACGCACCATGATTCATCAGGTCGCCAACGTCACGGTGACCGAACAGCTCGGTGCCTACGTTGTCGATCTGGGCCGTGGCACCCGCGAACACCCCTCGGTGCGGCTCGGCGCTTCACCGCGCGCCTTGCTTCAGCTCGTCCGCGCCGCCAAAGCCCACGCGGCGCTGCGCGGTCGAGACTACGCTATTCCCGAGGATGTGCGGGCCGTGGGCGCCCTGGTTCTGCCGCACCGGCTCATCCTCACCCGCAATGCGGTGGCCGATGGACAGGAGCCACAGCAGATCGTCACCGCACTGTTGCAGAACACCGATGTGAATCAAGGCTAGGCCGCCGATGCCTACCGTGCACCGCTTCGACTCACGCGATTCGCTGTCCTGGGAGCGTTCAAATGACCGCCCCCGACCACGCGTACGCTGGCTACGCCTAGACCTGTTGACCACGCGAGGCCGAATTACCGCCGGCGGCGGATTACTCTGTCTGCTGCTGGCTTTCATGCTTGGGCGACCCGAACTGATGGCCCTGGGAGTGGGACTACTCTGCGTGGTGCTGCTGAGCATGCTGGTTCTGCTGCGCACCCGGCACCACACGGAGATTCAGCGACTCATACACACCGCGGCCCCCACGGCCGGGCACAGCACCCACTTGACCCTGTCCTGCCCCGAGCCAGCCCAGATTCACGAAACACTGCCCGAACCCATCGGCTGGGGCCCACAGTTGCAGGCCCCGGGAAGCGTGGACTACGAGGTGGTTTTCCGCGAGCGCGGGATCCACTTAATCGGCCCCGCGCAACGCGTGCTGGCCGACCCGTTGGGGCTGATCCGCGGCATGGTCTCCACCGGCCGGCTGTTCCCCGTGCCGGTGCGCTGCGCACCATTAGGCGGTGAGCAACCACCGGCGGTGGGCGAACGCAACCTCACCGGCGACGCCCGCCATGCCCACAGCCCCACCACCGACTACTACGACGTGGCCACCCGCGACTACCAGCAGGGTGATTCGGTGCGACAAGTGCACTGGAAGGCTACCGCGCACCAAGGCAAGCTCATGGTGCGTCAAGAAAACCAGATCGCCACCGCACAGGCCCTGATCATCCTCGATCGCTACCTTGAACACTGGAATCAGGCCGCCGACTTTCGTCTCTCCATTCCGCAAGGGCAGGAGCCTGAGCTGAACAGCACCCGACGCTTCGAAAGCGCACTGCAAACCATCTGTTCCATCGGCGAGCGCTACGCCGCCGGGGGTTACCAGGTGCAAGTGCGAGATCTGGCCGGGCACGATCTGCGCCACGACTCGGCCGCCCATGGGGCGGGCACCTTCGAGGCATTCCACGCCGCCACCCCCAGCCTGGCCTTGGAACCCGGCAACGGGCAGGCCCAAAGCCCCGACCTGCTGGCGCCTGCGCTCCGTGGGGCCCTACACCACCACCGGGACGAACCGATCTTCGTGGTTCTGGGCGACCTCAGCGAGGCGCAAGCTCACCGGCTGGCCCCGCTGGCCCTTCGCCAAAGGCAACTGCATCTCTACCTGGTGCTCTCGCATCCCGAACGCCACCGTCGAGCCATCGACCGGCTGGCCGACACCGCGTGGAAGGTGCACGTCATGGACGCCTCCGGGCACCGGGTGCAGGAGCGCCTCTCATGAGCCTGCCCGTTGTAGAACACCAAGCACACCGTGCCCCGCGGCCGGTACACACCGGGCAGTCCCCCTCGACTCTCCCGTGGCGGCTGCTCGCGGCCGGGGCGCTGGCCACCGCCGTACTGGCTAGTTACGCCTCTTTCAACGGTGTCATCGCCGGCTGGCAGTTCTTTACCCCGGTCATCCTGCCGGTCGTGCTTCTGCATGTCGTTGGTTTTTCCCTGACCTCCCGGCCACGCACCCGACTGCTTGCCGTTCCGGTATTAATCGCCGTGGCGATCGGGGCGGTGCTGTTCAGCCCGGCCATCGTGCCTTGGCTCGGTTCGGGGCTGGAGCTGGCCCGGATCAATCGGTTATGGCAAGGGGCCATGATCGAGTTCTATACCCAGCTGCCCCCGGTGGCCGACTCCCCCTTCGTCGGGTTCGTGCTCTACCTGGCCGCCATCGCGGTGAGCCTGATCGCTCAGCTCTTGGCGACCTTCCCACGCACGGCCGGGTGGGTACCGGTGCCGGTGGCGGTGCCCCTGATCATCGCCTCCCTGTTTAAGCTCAGCGGTGCGGGGCTGAGCTACCTGCTGGTGGTCTTCCTCGCGCTGATCCTTTACTACTACCTCTTGCCGTGGGTTCATGGCGGCGTGGATCTCGAGCGGCCGACACGCCCCGGCCGACGATCGGGCGGCACGGTAGCGGTGATCGCCACCGCCAGTGCCCTGGCCATGCTTGCCGCGAGCCTCTGGGTGCCCGGCTTCCGCCAGGGCATGTTCCCCGAAGGCACCCGCCCCTCCGGTGAACGATTGGCCAGCAACATCGATCCCCTGATCAATCTGGGTCGTGACCTTCGTTCAAACAACGGCTCGGTGGTATTCACCTACCTGAGCACCGCCGAGAACGCCCCCTATTTGCGCACCGCCGTGATCGATGATCTTTCCACCGAACGCTGGGAACCGAGCGACGACGAGATGGAGGTGGACCACGTGTATTCCTCCGGACTCGAGCGTGGGCGCTCGCCGTGGGTCAATACGCACCGTCACTTGCTGACCATGTTCTGGACGACGCCCGGCTCGGCGGCAACGCTTCCCATGCCGCAGGGTGCCGACAGCGTCTTGGGGCTCGATGGGGCCTGGACGTGGAGCCCGGAGACGGAAATCCTCAAACTCAACGAAATGACACGTGAGAGCCGCACCGCCACGGTGGAATACGACGAGCTCGACATGTCGGCCGCCGAAATCAACCGGGTGCAGAATCGTTTTAATCCCAGCCCGCCGGTGCTTCACCCCAACTACACCGACCCCGGTCTCGACGCCAACGGGGCGTTGGCTCGCGATCTCGGTGACTTCCTCGAGGCCGCCTTTAACGACCTGGGCCGCTCCCCCACCGACCTGCAAAAGGCCCAGGCCATCCAGGATTATCTGCGGTCCACACGCTTTAGCTATTCGGAGCAGACCCCGCTGCGCGAAGGCTATGACGGGGCCAACCAGCGCGTCATTGAGGCTTTTCTCGAGCGTCGCGCCGGGTATTGCGTGCACTTCGCCTCCACGATGGTGCTCGCCGCCCGAAGCACCGGCATCCCGGCACGGCTGGTACTGGGCTACGCCCCGGGCCAGCAGGTAGCCCTTGACCCCGTGCTGGAGCGGTACTTCGGGGGCACCGATGCGGTGGACCTGTCGCCGGACGGCTCCAAGCTCCGGGCCTATGAAATCACCGGACGTCAGGCTCATGCTTGGCCGGAGCTGTTCCTGCCGGGCATTGGCTGGGTACCGTTTGAACCGACGCCGGGCCGCGGGCAGGCTCCGGGCTATGCCCCGGCCCCGCAATTGGCCGGGGGTAGTTCCACCGCCCCCGAAGAGGTTCCGCGGACCCCGCGGGCCACGCAGACCGCCACCGAGTCGGAGACCGCAAGCCAACCGCCGACGGCGGCGGGACCACGGAGTACGCAATCTTCGGTCGCAGGCTGGATCGTGGGCGGTGGGGCGCTTCTGCTTCTAGCACTGCTGTCGGTTGCGCCGCTGCTGCGCCTTTCCCAGCGCCGCTCCCGGGAGCAGGCCATCCGTGCTGGGTCTGCCGCCGCCGCACAAGGCCTGTTCGATGAGTTGCGTGCGATCGGATGCGACTATGGCCGAGCCATGCGCCCGGCAGATTCGGTTGGTGACTACCTGAAGACCCTCAACGAAGCACTGCCGGGCAATGACGAGCTCTTTGAACGGCTACGCCGGAGGATTGAGTCGAGTTTCTACGCCCATCGCCACCCCGATAAGGCCGATGCCGAGCAACTACTGGCGGATCTGGCGCAACTACGTCAGGCACTCGCCCACATCAGCAACGGCACTACCCGATTGCGCGCCTGGTTGTTCCCGCCCTCGCTACGTTCGCTCAGGGTGCGTGCGATGAGCCGGCAAAAATAAAAATCAGGCCCGGTTCCCGCATGAGCAGGAACCGGGCCTAACTACGCCGTGGCCGCGCGCACCACGTGGTGCGCGTGCCGGGCGTTACTTGGCGGCGTAGGGATCGGCGATGCCGATGTACTGCACGGTGGTGTATTCGGACAGGCCCTCGGCGCCGCCTTCGCGACCCAAGCCCGACTGCTTCACACCGCCGAACGGAGCGGCGGCGTTCGAAATCACACCGGCGTTGAAGCCCACCAGACCGAACTCGATCTGCTCCGAAACACGGAACATGCGGTTGTAGTCCTTGGTGTAAACGTAGGACGCCAGACCGTACTCGGTGGAGTTGGCCAGGGCGATAGCCTGTGCCTCGTCGGCGAAGGTGGTCACCGGGGCGACCGGGCCGAAGATTTCCTGCGAGAGGATCTCGGCATCGTTGGCCACGTTGGCCAGCACGGTGGGCTGGTAGAAGTAGCCCGGGCCCTCAACCGGCGCGCCACCGGTGACGGCGGTTGCACCGTTGGCGACCGCGGCCTGCACGAGGCCGTCAATTTCGGTACGAGCCTTTTCCTCGATCAGCGGACCGACATTGGAGTTGGCGTCGGTGCCACGGCCTGGCTTCAAGGCGCCCATGGCGGCAGCGAACTTGGCGGTGAATTCCTCGGCCACATCCTGGTGCACCAGGAAGCGGTTAGCGGCGGTGCAGGCCTCGCCCATGTTGCGCATCTTGGCTGCCATCGCACCCTCAACTGCGGCGTCCAGGTCGGCGTCCTCAAAGACGATGAACGGGGCGTTGCCACCGAGCTCCATCGAGGTACGCAGGACCTTATCGGCGGCATCCTTCATGAGCTGCTTGCCCACTGCGGTGGAACCGGTGAAGGACACCTTGCGCAACCGATCGTCGCTCATCAAGGGTGCCGAGATTTTTGACGCCGAAGCGCCGGAGACCACGTTGAGTACGCCCGCGGGAAGGCCAGCCTCGATCATGGTCGCGGCAAAGAGCTGGGAGGTCAGCGGGGTCAGCTTGGCGGGCTTGAGCACCATGGTGCAACCGGCGGCGATGGCCGGGGCAACCTTGCGGGTAGCCATGGCCAGCGGGAAGTTCCACGGGGTGATCAGCAGGCACGGGCCAACCGGCTTGTGCTGCACCAGTACCTTGTTCTTGCCTTCCGGGGTGGTCACGTAGCGGCCGTAGTGGCGCACGGTCTCCTCGGAGAACCAGCGCAGGAATTCGGCACCGTAGGTGACCTCACCGCGGGCCTCGGCCAGCGGCTTGCCCATTTCGAGGCTCATCAGCAGGGCGAAGTCATCGGCGCGCTCGGTCACCAGATCGAAGGCGCGGCGCAAGATTTCCGCGCGCTCACGCGGTGCGGTGCGGGCCCAGTCGGCCTGTACGGCGTCGGCTGCATCCAGTGCGGCCATGGCGTCCTCAGAGGTGGCGCTGGCCAGAGTGGTCAGCTTCTCGCCGGTGGCGGGGTCCATCACATCGAAGGTGCCGCCATCAGAGGCGTCACGCCATTCGCCATTAATAAGCAGTCCGGTAGGGACCTTGGCGAGAAGTTCAGCTTCGTGCTGTGCGGTAATGGTCATAACGCGCATCTCCTGAAGTCGAAGGTTGTCGGTAGTTTCTTCATGCCTAACCTAAGTCTTCGGTGAAAGCAGTGTAAACCTCCCTGTGCACTAAAAATACCCGGATTCATTGTGCATTCAAACCAAGGGAACTCGGCCCGATTCAGCTCTCCCGAGCGGCAAGAACCGCCTCATAGAGTTCCCGCTTCTTCACCCCATGCGCACTGGCTACTTCGGCTGCGGCATCTTTCATGCGCGTTCCTTCGGCCACCCGCTGCTGCACCAGGTCGATCAGATCTTCGGCCTTCTCCGGTTCCGGTTCCGGCGCGCCAGCGATCACCACCACGATTTCGCCGCGTACCCCTTCGGCGGCCCACTGGCTAAGTTCCCCTAGCTCACCGCGGCGTACCTCTTCGAACTTCTTGGTCAACTCGCGGGCCACCGCCCCAAGCCGGCCTGCCCCGAATTCTTCCGCGGCCGCACTGAGGAATTCGGCGACACGGTGTGGCGCTTCGAAGAACACCATGGTGCGTTGTTCGGTGGCCAGCGCCTGCAGGCGCTTACGTCGCTCACCGGCCTTGCGCGGCAAGAAGCCTTCAAAGGTAAACCGTCCGGTGGGCAGCCCCGACAGCGCCAGCGCGGTGAGTACTGCGCTGGGACCGGGAACCGCGGTGACCAGCACCCCGCGCTCCATCGCGGCGGCAACCAGTGGATACCCCGGGTCCGAAACGGCCGGCATCCCGGCGTCGGAAACCACCAGCACCGTGGCTCCGGACTCGGCCAGGTCAATTACTTCTTCGCGTTTGGCCACCTCGTTGTGCTCATGCAGGCTCATGACGCGCCCACTCACAGTGACCCCTAGTGCCGAGGCCAGGTGATGGAAGTTTCGCGTGTCTTCGGCCGCAATCACATCTGCGGTGGCCATGATCTCGCGCAGGCGCGGCGAGGCGTCGGCCAGGTTGCCAATGGGTGTTGCGCCCAGCACGATGGCGCCGGCTGATTCGTCTTTATTCACAGGTATTAGCCTACTGTGCGTCGCAAACCCGGGTTTTGCTCGACCACGGCGGTAGCATGAACTTCGATGAGCACAACGGTTTCGCGTCCCACCGTCCACGCCACGGTCCAGTCCTCGCGTCAGGCCTTCAGCGCCGCGAGCCTTCGTGCGCGCCTGCTATTAGCTACGGCCCCACGGGATGTGCGCACCTGGCTGATTCCATTGGTGATCACCGTGTTGGCCGGAGTGCTGCGCATGGTGAACCTCGAGCATCCGCATCTGCTGATCTTCGACGAAACCTATTACGTCAAGGATGCGTACTCACTGCTCCACCACGGCTATGAGATGGAATGGATCAAAGACTCAAATGAGCAGTTCATTGCCGGCAATCCACAGCTGACCGGCGAGCCCTCATATGTGGTGCACCCACCGCTGGGTAAATGGTTAATCGCTCTGGGCATGGCGCTGTTCGGTGAGTTCAACGGTTTTGGCTGGCGTTTTGCCACGGCGGTGGCTGGCACGCTGTCGGTGCTCCTCGTCGTTCTCTGCGCTCGCAGACTCTTCGCCTCTCATCTGCTGGCCGGGCTGGCCGGACTGTTCATGGCGGTGGATGGGCACAGCATTGTGCTTTCGCGTACCGGCTTGCTCGATATTTTCCTGATGTTCTTCCTGCTCGCCGGGTTCTATTTCCTCGTACTGGACCGGGAGTTTGCACGCAAGCGCCTAATCCGGGCGTTGTCGGTGCCCGAGGGGCACAAACCCGATGATTTCTCGCTACTTCATGGGCCGTTCTTGCCGTGGCGTCCGTGGCGGCTGGCTGCAGCCGTAATGTTGGGCTGCGCCGTGTCCGTCAAATGGTCGGCGCTGGCCTTCATCGCAGTGTTCTGCGTGCTCAGCGTGCTCTGGGATTTCTCGGCACGGCGGACGATCGGCATTCGCCACTGGTTCCAGGCATCCTTCGTCAAAGACGGCATATATGCCTTCTTCACCATGATGCCGCTGGTACTGATTACCTATTTGAGTTCCTGGACCGGCTGGTTTGTCAGCACCGGCGCCAAATACCGTAACTGGGCTGCCGAACACCCCGGCGAGGGTCTCGCTTGGTTGCCCGAGAGCCTCCGCTCGCTGTGGCACTATCATCAGAGCGCCTATCAGTTCCATACCGGTTTAGGGTCGGAACATGGGTGGGCTTCTGCCCCGTGGACCTGGCCCTTCGCCGGCCGCCCGGTACTCATGTATTTCGAGGGTTACGACCAGGGCGTGAACGGTTGCACCGTCTCGCGGTGCACCGAGGTGATCACCGATCTGCCAAATCCGGTGATGTGGCTTGCCGCAACACTGAGCATGTTCCTGCTCATCCTGTGGTGGGCCGGGGCCCGCGACTGGCGGGCGGGAGCCATTCTGTCCTCGGTGGTCGCCGGATTCCTGCCGTGGTTGATGTACCCGGAGCGGACCATGTTCTTCTTCTACACGCTACCGCTGGTGCCATTCATGTGCTTGGCCCTGACCTACATGATCGGCAGGTTCCTGCCCGCACCGAATGACCCGCGGGGTACCGACCATACCCGGGTGCTCTTGGTGGGCATCTTCGTGGCGTTAGTGTTGCTCACTTCTGCCTTCTTCTGGCCCATCTGGTCGGGTGAAATGATTGACGATGCCTACTGGAAGGCTCACCTCTGGATTCCCAGCTGGGGCTAAATTCAACTATATTACTAGGCGGTAATCCCCTCATCCCCGCCACCGCCGCCGAAGGAATCCCATGCGTGAAGTCCATGTTGATCTACTCACCGAACTCGACCCGGGATACAACGCCACCAACCTGCTGTTAGATCGAGTGGCTTCCGCGGGCGACCGCGCCCTCTTCAGCGTGCAGCGCGGCCACCGGTGGCACGATGTAACCGCCAACGACTTTCTGCGCGATGCGCGCCGCTTAGCCGCAACGCTAATAGCCGACGGGCTGCGCCCCGGGGATACCGTCGCGATCATCTCGCGCACCCGCTATGAATGGGCGCTGTCCGAAGAGGCGATCTGGTTCGCCGGAGCGATTTCGGTTCCGATCTACGAAACCTCCAGCCCATACCAGATCGAGTGGATTCTGCGTGACTCCGGAGCACGCGTGGTATTCGCCGAAGATCACGAGATCCGCGCCAATGTGCGCAAAGCCGCCGCCGCCCTCGGCGAAAGCGTGACGGTGCACCTGTTCGAAGGAGCCGCGAGCTCCGATGACGAACTCATCCCCAGCCCCGGCCTACATGCGCTGTTGACCGATGAACACCAGATCGACTCCGCCGCGTTGGAGACCGCCCGGGCGAGTGCTGGACTGCACGACCCGGCGACCATGGTCTACACCTCGGGCACCACCGGTCGCCCCAAGGGCTGCACCATGACCCACGCGAATTTCTGCCTCGTGGCGCACAACCTCGCCGCCTACATGCTCGAACTTCTCGGCGAAGAGCGCCGCACCCTCATGTTCCTGCCGCTGGCCCATGTGCTGGCCCGTGCCGTGCAGCAGACCTGCATCCACGGCGGCGCGGTGATCGCCCACTCCAATTCCACCGCGACCATCGCCGAAGATATGGCCGCGGTACGCCCCGGTTTCCTTCTGGCCGTGCCCCGAGTCTTCGAAAAGATCCGCACCACCGCGCTGGCCAGCGCCGAGCAAGCCGGTAAGGCCCAGCTATTTCTCAGCGCTGAACAAACCGCCATCGCAGTTTCGCGCATTCGTGATGCCCGTGGGCGTGGCTTGCCGGCTCGCTTCCCACTGAGTCTTCGACTGAAACATGCGTTCTTCGACCGGGTGCTCTATCCAAAGTTGCGCGCGGTTTTCGGCGGCGAATGCGGGTACGCAATCTCCGGGGCCAGCGCGCTGAACCCCGAGGTGGCACACTTCTTCCGTGGCGCTGGCATTCAGCTCGTCGAAGGCTATGGACTGACCGAAACAACCGCGCCGGCCACGGTTAATCAGGCCCATGCCACCCGCGTGGGCACCGTGGGACGTCCCATCCCGGGCACCAGCATCAAGATCGCCGACGACGGCGAAATCCTCATCAAGGGCATCGGTGTGTTCGCCGGCTACCACCACAACCCCACGGCCACTGCCGCGGCATTCACCGACGAGGGCTATTTCCGCTCCGGCGATATGGGTGAACTCGACGATCAGGGTTATCTGCGTGTCACGGGTCGGAAAAAGGAGCTCATCGTCACCGCCGGAGGCAAGAACGTCTCCCCCGGGCCCATGGAGGAAATGGTTCGCGCCGGGCGGATCGCCGGTCAATGTGTGGTTGTCGGTGAAAACCGCCCCTTCGTGGCCGCCTTGATCACGCTCGATACCGAAGAGCTAGGCCTTTGGGCCAAGTCTCAGGGGCTCGGCGAACTCACCCTCAGCCAGGCCGCCGAGCACCCTCAGGTCCTTGCCGAGGTGCAGGGCTATGTCGATGAGGCAAACCGTACCGTGTCCAAGGCCGAGTCCATTCGAAAGTTCCAGATTCTGCCCACCGAATTCACCGAAACCAACGGTTACCTCACCAGTTCGTTGAAGCTCAAGCGGGCCACCGTGCTGGAAAACCATACGGATCAAGTCGAGGCCCTCTACGCGCGCTAATAACGGGGCACAACTACAAGAAGTCCGCCGCCGCACCCATAAGGCTCGGGTGCGGCGGCGGACTTCTACGTCTGGTGGGTATTAGCCCCCAAGGCCAAAGACGCGGGCGTCCTGACGCAGCCGCGAGGCTTCACGGCGTCGGGCCGTGGGCCAGCAGGCGCTCAGCGTGATCACCACACACAACACCACGAGGGCGGCCACGGTGATCGCCGAGTCAATCCAGAACTGCTCCGGGTAGAGCCGGATGAGCGTATCGGTCACGTTGAAGGTCCAGGTCCCTTCGGTGAAGAACAACGCGTGGAAGCTTGAGAAGAAACCGTTCCAGCCCAGCACGGCGGCCACGGCCAAGGCGGCAATTACCGCCAGGAGCAGAATGGCTCCGGTAAAGCAGGAACGGCGTACGCCTCCGGCATAGCGACGCGCAAGATACACGATGCAGATAATGGCCAGTACCGCCAAGATCGCCCCGCCCACGTACACCATGCCCATAAGGTTTTTCACATCGACCATATGTTGCACCTCACCGTCAGTGAACATGGTGGACCCGGTCGAGAATTTGAGACCAGAGAGGAATTCTGGTCCGGCAAAGTTATTGAGGAAATCCACTCCGTAGCTGCCATAGGTCAAGCGCTGCTCATCGGTGAATCCGTAGGCGTCCGAGGGGAAACCCGGGCGGCCGTAGGCCAGGGCCAAGAACAGTGGGGTGGCCACCAGCCGTACCGCCGCAATCAAGGCCAGCAGCGGAAAGAGGATGGAGAGCACCACTTGCGCCGTACGCGCCAGCGGAGGCTTTGAGTTGAGGGCTCGTTCACGCGCCGCGCGGCGCTTGAGCGCCTCGGGCGAGGGTTTGGGTTCCGGAGAGTAGCTGCCGAAAACTCGGCTCCGCGCCTGGGCGACGGCCGCGGCCGATGCCGGGGAGGTCTTCTCGCTCGAATCGGCCACGCTGACCGGAGGAACCTCCGCGGGACGCTCGACCGGCTTCTGCCCTGCCGCGGACGGCTTGCCCGGTGCTGGCTTCGGTGCGGTTTGTGCGGCGGTGCGTGCCGCCTCCTTCTCGGCCTGAACCTCATGGGGAAGCTTGATCGCCCGGATCACGTCCTCGACGTCACTGCCAGCTTTATCCCCATTCGTCGCTGCTTTGGCAGCGGGCTTGGCCGCGGCTGGCTTCGCAGCAGCCGGCTTGGCCGTGGGCTTCGCGGCCGGTTTGGCTGCAGCTGGCTTGTTCTGTGGGGCCTTGGCTGCGGCGGGCTTCGCCGCCGGTTTCGCGGTGGCCGAGGCGGCCGCCGGCTTAGCCGAGGCTTCCTTGGCGGCAGGCTTGTTTGTCTCCGGTGCGGCGCTGGTTGGCTTCGCTGGGGTCTGGGACTTGACCGTAGGCTGCTCGTTCGTTGCGGTTCGAGCCTGTTCCTGTGACTGCTTTTTGTGCGCTTCGAGCCGCGCGGCGAGTTTCTCGGCCTTTTGGCTCAGCGAGGCCTGCTGCTTCGCGTCAGGCGTGGCCGCGGTCGTGGACTGAGATGCCGGGGTAGATGACCCGTTGGTATCTTTCGCCGCCTCTGCCATGAGGAAACCTCCAGAATATGCGCACTGATCGATGATTAACGGCGCGGTGTGCCCAGCGTAGGCTCCTGCAGGTTCAGCTTATCCAGCGCGAGGAGCGCAACGGCGCATATCCACACCGAAAACCCAGCCGAGGTTGAGAGATTTCGGCGGCCGTTACGCTACCGGGGCACCATGCTGGCTAGGACTCTTCCGGATCGGTGTGTGGAAAGAGCATGGCGACGCGAGGCCCACTATCGAGGCGCGCCCCGCGGGAGGTACGCATCGTTTCCGGGGCCGGGTTCTCCTGGGGTTCGGGTCGAGCATCGGGTTCGCGCACGGCCTGGGCCAGCGCATAAAGTTCATCGACCGGCTCGGGTTCGGCGGGCAGTTCGGAAAACGCCCCTCGGATAAGTTTCCACCCGCTGGGCACGGTCAACCCATTGGCGTGCCGGGCACAGAGGTCGTAGCAGTGTGGCTCGGGGTATGTGGCCAATGGACCAAGCACGGCCGTGGAGTCCGCGTACACGTAGGTCAACGTGGCGCGAGCGGCCTCCTGGCAGGCGGGGCGGGAACACAGACGTAGAGCATGCACACCTTTAGTCTACTCGGCGAGTACCTGCTGTGCGCTGTAGCCGACGCGGCCGGAGCGCATGGCGTTCGCTTCAAGTGCCTAGCGACTTGTAGTGTTAGCTCCATGGACGATCAGTTCGCGGCGCCACGCCGGCGCCGTTGGCGGCATGGACGTGGCCGTCGCGGCCCGCTGATGCCCATGCATTTGCCTGGCTACCGCTCACGGCCAGAGCGTTTCGATGACGCGGTCATGGCCAGCGCCCAACGACTCGCCGAACGATGGGGCACGGCGATCGAAGCGATCGACTTCAGTATCTTGCCGGTCCCCGGCGACAAGCTTCTCGACAAAGCCGCAGCGCATGGCACCCGTGTGCCATTGAGCAGTTCTCGGCCGGCCAAGGAGCGGCGCCCGGCACGCATTACGATCTACCGGCTGCCCATCGAACGGCTGGCCGAGTCGCCGGTGGATATCGTGGACATTGTGCACCAGTGCATCGTGCAAGAGGTTGCGAATCTCTGGCTCCGCGACCCGCACGAAATCGATCCGGAGTTCTACCCCGACGACCGCGACTAGTCACTACCCGGCGACGTTCACCACGATGCCATCGCGCCCGGTGGTGGCCTGTGGCATTGCTGCCCAGCCCAAAGAGCGATCCGCGCCCCAGACAAGCTGGGCAATGTAGGCGTTCGAATCACCCTCGAAGACCACGGCGCTGGCCTGCTCATCGGTATCCCGGGGTTTAAAGTTCACGCTGGTGCCCTGGGCGATTTTCAGGGTCTGCGACTTGTGCAGTTTTCCGTCCTTGCCCACCACGGTGGCGCGTACTTCGGAGGCGGCGAAGGGCGCCGTCAGCGTAAATTCGCCGTTGCCTTCGGCCGCCACCGGCATGACTTGGGTGCCGTTGAGGGCCTGTGAGCTGGCCGCCCATGCCTGGTCGGAGGACTTCTTGGGATCCGACCCACGCACCATGCGTACCGACGCGGTCACCGGATCGTTGGATTCAACCACCACCGAATAGGTGCCCGGGGCCACCGAAGATAGGTCCACAATGCTGGTGGCGTTTGACGCGACCGCCAGATTATCTCCCAGCTCGGCCTTGACCTCGCCCTTGGCATCGAGCAGTTTCACTGTGAAACCAGCACCGGCGGCACCGGTGGCCGCCACGTGCAACTGCGGCACAAGATTGTTCTGACCTCCAGAGCCGGTTAGCTTCTCGAGATCACCGGGCTGCGGAATCCACACACCGGGGATGACCTGCTTGGCGGCTGCCACCGCATTGGCTTGTACCCAGTCCACGCCGGAGGGCGTCAGACCACGCAGGGAGGCTTGTTGCACCATCGCGGTGATCTTACCGCCGGTGCTATCCACCGATACGGCCACGGACTCTTCATCCGGCGCATACGCTCCGAGCACGATGGCCCGGGTAGCCCCCGGCGCCAGCACAATATTCTGCAAGGTCGGGGCGTCGATGAGCCCCTCACGGCCACGTAGCTGCAGGTTCAACTGTGCGCTGGTCCGCGTGGGGTTCGCCAGGTGCAAAACACTGGTGGTACCTGTTTGCGTCTGCAATCCGGTAAAGCGCCAGTTGGCCGAGGGTACCTGACAGCTGGCAACCGCCAGGCCGGCCAGGTCCCCGTCCTTTGCGAAGAAACTACGCAAGCCACTGCCGATGGAGGGAAGCTGCCCCAGCGGCTGAACACCGAACAAGGCGGCCGAGGAGCGTTTGGAATCCGTATCCACCCGAGCAACACGCCCGGTCAAACCCTCGGCATCGGCTCCCTTGGCTTCGGCGGCTTCCTGCTCGTCGATGCGCTTGGTGATGTCTTTGGCGTCGCTGCCGTCAAGTGCCGACAGGCTCGCTCCCGGCATCCGCTTGGCAAGATCGGAGACCAACGCGGTGCGCAGGCTCGTCGAAATGTCCTTCGCGCCAGGCTCAAACTGCGGGTCAACCCCGTCCACGCCCTTCAGAAGCTGCGGCGCGGGCAGGCACACGCTCTGCGCGTCACCGGCAGGCAAGGAGGTCACCGCGGCCGGAAGGGTTTGTCGATCCGGTTCTGGTAGCAGTAGCGAGCCCGCGGCGACGAGTCCGCCGGTGACACCAACCGCTAGGCAAGAGAGCAGTGCGGCGCCAACTTTCCGGCGGCGCTGATGGTGCTGTGCGTCCTTCTTCGCGGCACGCGAAACCTTTGCCAACTTGCGCTGGCGCTTGGCCACGGACGGATCCAGCGGTTCGGATGCCTTCTGGGTTGCCTCTGTCCCGGTGCTTTGGTCCTTGACCGGCTCGGGTGCAGGCTTCGGCGCTGGCTCCTCGGAGGAGGCTGGCTTCGGTTCGGGCTGGCGCTCTGGTTTGGCGGCACCGACCGGTTCGGGCAGGTCGGAGTCGCGGGCCGGTTCCCCTCGGGTGGAATCAGACACTACTTCTTCTCCTGCTCTGCGTCGCTATCGGAAATCCGGTCGCTGAGCTTCGGGTTGAGATCTTCACGAACACGGTGGGCACGTTCACGCGCCTCACGTCGGCTCAGGGCCGGTCGCGGTGCCGCAGTGGCGGCCGGTACGGTCTCGGGAAGCACCTCTGGCTCTTCCGACGTGGTTTCCGTGGTCTCTGAAGCGTCCTTCGATTTACCGCGGAATCGGTATTCTCCGGTGCGGTAACTCACCAGACGCCGGTTGCTCGGTACCGGGATGGCCAAGAGGACGGTGATCAACAAGACCACTGCGCCAAGCACAATCGCAGGAATCGCCAACGGTTGCTCGTATCGGACGGAAAGTTGGCCCGCTTCGACTGGAACCTTCCAGGCTTGCGCCCAACGGTTCTGTGAGTCCTCCGGATAGCTCACCGACTGCAGAGGTTCACCATTGAAGCTGGCCCGCCACCGCGGGTCGGCGGCAGTGCCCAGCACCAGAGTCCGTTCATTGGAGGCCTCTGAAAGCTGAAGGTTACGAATCTTATCGCGGCTGGATTCCAGCACGGAGATCGTCCCGTTCTCGTGGATAATGCGGGCAAACCCGCTGCCGGCCTCACCGTCGCCGTCCTCGTAGCCCACACGCCAGAGCCAGCCGCTGTCGGTTTGACCCACGGCGGCCAAGCCGGTGGCCGAGTCCAAGACGCGAACCGTCGCCGACGCGGCCTCGCCACGTTCGTTGAGCACCACATAGCCAACGCCCAAATCGCCGAGCAATTCACGGGCGTCCAATGCTGATTCGGACAGAAGCATCGCCACGGCTTCGCGCTGCGCCTGCTCGGTGGCCGAATCATTGTTCCGCTCCGGGGCCCACAGTGGGCCGGTCAGCTGGCGAGCCTGGCTGACGATACTAAGCGAATCGAGGCTTTGGCCGTCTCCACTAACGAGCTGGCTGTCGATATCCCCGTTTGAGCGTCGGGTGAGCACGAGTGTGCGTTCGGCCGCGGCACTGCGCCCCGCATCGGCCGCGGTGGCCGGCACGGTACGTGCCACCGACGGCCCTACCTGGCGGGTCCCGGCCAGCGCCACGGAACGATCGTCCTGGGCGGTGAACAGTTGCCCGGCCATGGAGATGGTTCCGGCAGCCAACACGCTGATCACGGCCAGCGCCGTGATCGCGCCAAGCAGGCTACGCGGTGCCAGCCGACGTGCCGGACGAGCCAGTTGTTCCTGCCGCACCGCCGCCACCGAGGTCGCGGCGGCACCTATCAGTGCCAGTACCGCGAGCGAGATGAACGGCCCGGCATAGGCGGTCACCGCCTGATCGGAATCGAGCGCTGCCGGCAAACGCCCCAGCCCCCACCCGGCCAGTAGCGATAGGGCCGCGGCCCACATGAGCAATCGCGGGTTGCGACGCGAGGCAAAGTTGGAGCTGAAACCGGCACCGATGGTGCCAGCGCAGGCCAGCAGCAGCACCGGGGCTCCGACGAGTAGCGCCGCGACGAGGGCCCACGGACCCTGCGGAAGCCAGCCGAAACCTACCGGCGCACCGGCGATGTCGAAGGCCTGTGGGAAGCCCAAGAGCATCTGCCATAGCGGGGCCGGATCGTAGGCCAATGGGGCGCCTGGTTCGCCGAGCAGCACGCGCGGGGTTTCAATGGCATCCAACAGCACTGGCAGATTCCAGAGCAACGCAGGTAGCGGCACCCACCACAGGGTTTTGGCTCGGCGCGGTGCGAGCAGTGCCAGCAGGTACACGAGCACGACGAGCGTTAGGAAGAAAGGTAGGGATCCGGTCGAGATTGCAAAGAGAAGCAAGGCAGCGCAGGCCGACGCGGTCCACGCCGACTTACGTTGCTCGGTGGCCTCGCGTTCCACCGTGCCCTCAACCGGCACCTGTGCGTTCATGGCACGAAGCAGCGCCATAAGGAACAACGGCAGCAGTACGTGAATGGCAGCCGCCCCTAGGCGCCCGGAGTTCAGCGCGGCGAAAAGCGAGGGCTGCAAACCCCAGAGCAATGCCACGACGAAGCGTAGCGCGCGCGAACGGCTGAGCGCACCGATCCCCCACCATGCGGTGAATCCGGCCAGCGGAATCATCGCCAGGTACAGGATCACCATGGCTTGATTTGCGTGGTTTACCGAGATCAGCCCGAGTAGCAAATACATCGAATCGGCACTGTCCGGAGCCGCGCCGAGACCCGTTCCCAGCGGTTGCCACCAGGAAAAAGCGTTGGCCACAAGCTGCGAAAGCGAGGTCGACAGCGGGCGCATGGCACCACCGTCTAGCGCCGATGCGCCGAGAATTGAGCGCCAGCCGACCAGAGAAACACCTACGAGCAGCGCAAGGGCCAGCAACAGCGAAAGCACCGCCGAGGTCCGCGGCGGGCGGGCCAAACTGGCGTAGTCGCCGAAGTTATCGCCACTGGGTTCCATTGGTCCGGCGGCACCCGAACCGTCTCCGTAGACGTCTTGTTCCGTGCGTCCGGTGGCGAGGTTGCGGCGATATTCGCGCACCTGCGCGCCGGTAGCCATGAGCTTGCGGACCTGTCGCCGCGGGATCTGCTTGCTCGAGCGCACCTGGCGGCGCGAGGCGGCAAGTTTCAGCGGAGAAAAGAGCCCGCGCAGCGTGGCGCCGAGATGGCTAAAGGCGTGCCCCGGGTCCTTGGCCAGTAGCGCACCCATGAAGTGCACGAGCGAACCGGCGAGAATGCCGATCCAGAGTAGCGGCAGGGCGGCCGGGGCCGCATATTTGAGCCGCATGAAAACTTCGGCACGTCGCGCTTCCCGCGGACCTGCCATGCTCTCGACCACATCGGCGTGGTGATACATCTTGGCCTCGGGGACCACAACCACGCGGTGCCCGGCTAGGCGGTTGCGCCACGACAGGTCGACGTCGTCTCCGCGTCCGGGCAACGCCGGGTCAAAACCGCCGAGTTCCTCGAATACTTCACGCCGGATGAACATGCCTGCGGAAGAGACGGCAAAGTAGTCGCTGCGCGCGTCATACTGCCCCTGATCAACTTCGTCGGTGTCGACCATGGTCAGGCGTTGCGCGCGGCGGTCCACCACAAGTCCTACCTCGACCAGCCGCCGCGGATTATCAATGTCCAGCAGCTTACAACCCGCGATGGAGACCGATTCGGAGGCCTCCACGGTCCGGGTGAGGTGTTCCAGCGCGTCGGTGGCCGGGGTTGAATCGTCGTGGATGATCCAGAGCCACTCGTCGCGATCTTCGCGGGCGGCAGGCAAGGCTTCAACGGCCTCGGCCACGGAGCGCCCCAGGGAATGCTTTGGTGCATGGAGCAGCGCGGCGTTGGAGGGCAGATTGACCTTCAGCGTCTCGAACGAGCTGTCTTGAGAGGCCGCGTCCACGCCAACGAATCGTTCAATGGGGCGAGTCTGGTTGCGCAGAGCGGCAAGAGTTCGTGGCAAATAGTCAGCGCCATCGTGCGCAGCAACGATGGCGGTGACATGGATTGGCGGGCGAATTAGATGGCTCGTTTCCGTAGGCGGCGGCGTTCGCGCTCCGAGAGCCCTCCCCAGATACCGAAACGCTCATCGTTGCTCAACGCATATTCAAGACACTCTGAACGTACCGCACAGGCACCGCAAACGCGCTTCGCATCGCGGGTGGATCCGCCCTTTTCCGGGAAGAACGCCTCCGGATCGGTCTGTGCGCACAGGGCACGGGCCTGCCAGCCCAGCTCACCCTCGTCCAGATCGCCGCCGACACCCAGCCATACGGCCTTGATGCTGTCGCGGACCTGCTCATCTTCATCGAGTTCCGGTGCCCACGAGCCTGCGGTGGACACGGCCTCGGTCGTCTCTACTGGCTGCGCCTCTTCGCGCTCGAGGAGCGCGTCTGCAGCCTTCTCTAGATCTTCAGCGAGCGAATCTCGCTCTTGATCCTCCGCCTGAGGATCGACAAACCAATCGGATGGAGCGCCTTCGAGCCCGTACTGGGACGACGCAACAGCTGATGTCGAAATATCGGAGTACGCCTGCTCCAAATTCGCCATGTGATGTTGACCTTTCGCTTGGTTTGAGTTAGTTAGGCAGGTTACACCGATGCCCATTCGCTTCTATTTATTCCATCGATCTAGCGTAAATGGCTATCGAAGCGAACTCACCATCTAATTACATCCGTGTAACTCGCCCATAGTCAAGCGGGGAGGTCATTCTATGGAGACTTCTCAGCAAACTCTCGGCACAACACGCCGAGAAGAATGGAAGGTTAACCGGGCGTGCCCCGTGGGGGTCGTATCTTGCCGCGGAATTGGTTAAGTTTCTTCTATGACCGATACAGCGCGCCCCGCTCCTTACATTGACGATTTGCTCTCCACTCGCCGAGCCCAAGCCACGCCGTGGCTAATATGGCACTCTCACGAGGGCGAACGCATCGAGCTCTCCGGCAGGGTCTTCGACAACTGGGTGGCCAAGAGCGCCAACCTACTCATGGACCTCCCGGCGCTGAATCCCGGTGACACCGTCGTGCTGGACCTGCCGACACACTGGAAATCGCTGGTGCTGGCCTTCGCCATTTGGCACCACGGTGCGGTGCTCACCACTCCCGACGACGAGCTGGCCACCGAGGCGGTGCTTTGGGTAGGCACCGACCCCAATGATGCGCGTATTCCTCCGGCAGCCGAGATCCTGGCAGTGAATCTCGCCTCGCTGGCTTTGGCTTTCGACGGCGATCTAGGACCCGTAGCAGAGGACTATACCGCCCTCGTCCGGTCGTTTGCCGATAGCTTTTCCGCCTCGGCCCTACCCGGGCACCTCACCGCACTGGCCGCCGGCAGCACAAAACTAAGCTTGGCCGAGATTTGCAACGGCGACCGAAAAGAGCAAGGCACCGTTGCGCTCAACGGCGCACTCCCCCTGCCAGAGGTCCTGCCCTGGATCGTGGAACGCTTCGCCGCCGGTGACAGCATTGTGCTGCTCGGAGAGCAAGTCGAACTCAGCGACTCGCTGCGCAGTAGTGAAGGTATCGGTTCCGAGTACGGGTTCGCGCAGAAAAACTAAAACTTAGACCTTGGGCTGGGCGCCGGTATCGGTGCCCAGCGGCTCGGCAATCACCGGCTCTTCGTGGTGGTGCGAGCCGATCAGCTCACGGTCGTGAGCGAACTGTTCTTCTTGATCCAGTTCGGCGCCAAAGACCCAGAAACGGTAGGCGAAGAAGCGGAAGATCGTACCCAGCACCAGACCAACCACCGAACCGGCAATGAAGACGCTCGTCGGGTCGGTCAGACCCAGAACATACTTGGTCACCCAAACACAGGCCGCAGCAATGCCCAGACCGATGGCGTTCATCACGATGAACATAACCAGCTCGCGCACCACATTCGCTTGGCGGCGGTGGCGGAACGTCCAGTAGCGGTTAGCAACCCACGAAAAGAGGGTGGCCACGACACCAGCGACGATTTTGGCCTTCACCTGTGAATCGCTCATCGGACCATGCAACATCCACAGGTAAATCGACGAGTCAATGACGAAGGCGACACCGCCAACGACTCCGAACTTGGCGACCTCGCGCCACAGCATCGATACGAGTCCTGCGATCTTATGGCTGATGCGCTCGAACATTGCCCTCCACACATGGCCCAAGACCACCAACGCATTCCTGTTCGGGTTGCGCGGGCGGTCGGGCACGAAATTCTATAGGTCCCCGGCGGTAGCCGGGATCTGTACGCTTTCCCAATTCCAAGTAAATCGGAGTTGTCCGACCCATTTTATAGGCGATTCCTGTTAATAGGCCGGAGATTACGCGGAAGGAGAGCACCAGCACACTCCTCGAGCGCAGTATTTCGATAACCTAGGTGGGTGAGCTTTCCAAAAATTGGTGTGATTGGTGGCGGGCAGTTGGCCCGCATGATGGCCCCCGAGGCACTAAACCTCGGATTTGAACTGCATATTCTGGCGGAAGGAGCAGAGGTCTCGGCCGCGCGCTGCGTGCCCGATGCCCCGGTCGGCGACTACAAAGATCTACAGACCCTTCGCGATTTCGCCCGGGGCAAGGATGTGGTGACCTTTGACCACGAGCATGTCCCGAATGAACACCTCAATACGCTGATCGACGAGGGCGTGAACATTCAGCCACGCCCGCAGGCGCTGATTCACGCGCAGGACAAACTCATTATGCGGGCCGCCATTGAGCGCCTCGGCCTGCCAAACCCGGCGTGGGCCAAAGTCGAAACCGTGGCTGAACTCGTGGAGTTTGGCGATCGCATCGGCTGGCCCGTGGTATTGAAGACCCCGCGCGGCGGCTACGACGGCAAGGGTGTGCGCATCATCGATGACGCTGCATCCGCCGCGGAGGCAGCCGACTGGTTCGCCAACGGTGCCCTATTAGCCGAAGATAAGGTCAACTTCAGCCGGGAGCTGTCCGCGCTGGTCGCGCGCACCCCCTCGGGCGAGTCCAAGGCTTGGCCGGTCGTGCACACCATTCAGGTCGATGGTGTGTGCGACGAGGTTATCGCCCCCGCACAGGATTTGGATCCGGCCGCCGCGTCGGCGGCCGCCGATGCGGCCCTACGCATCGCCGCGGAGTTCGGTGTCACCGGTGTGATGGCCGCCGAGCTCTTCGAGACCCCGGGGCAGGGCATAGGCTTCGTCATTAATGAACTGGCCATGCGCCCGCACAACACCGGCCACTGGACGCAGAACGGCTCGATCACCAGCCAGTTCGAACAGCATTTGCGTGCCGTCCTCGACCTGCCGTTGGGTGCGACCGACGCGCTGGGAACCACGGTTATGAAGAATTACCTCGGCGGCGCCAATGAGGATCTGTTCTCCGCTTTCCCTGCCGCACTGGCCCACGCACCGGAAGTTAAGGTGCACGCCTATGGCAAGTCCGTCCGCACGGGCCGCAAGATCGGCCACGTTAACGTGGTGGCAAACAACGGGCAAAGTGTCGATGAACTTCGCCAGCGCGCCGGTGAAGTCGCCGCGCTAATCCGTGACGGCGTCCCGGTCCACGGGTAATCTTCCAACCGGGGCACCGCTATGTCGTTGCCCCGCCCTAACGCAAGGACTCTTTTTCAAATGACTTCAACTGCACCACTGGTCGGCCTCGTCATGGGTTCGGATTCCGACTGGCCGGTTATGCGGCTAGCGGCCGAGGCCCTGACGGAATTTGGCATCCCCTTCGAGGCCGATGTGGTCTCCGCACACCGGATGCCCACCGAGATGATCGAGTATGGGCAGCGTGCTCACGAGCGCGGACTACGGGTGATCATTGCTGGCGCCGGAGGTGCCGCGCACCTTCCCGGAATGCTCGCTTCGGTTACGCCCTTGCCGGTGATCGGCGTGCCGGTACCGCTGGCCAAGCTCGATGGCATGGACTCCTTGCTGTCGATCGTGCAGATGCCGGCCGGCGTTCCGGTGGCCACCGTGTCGATCGGCGGGGCCCGCAATGCGGGTCTGCTGGCGGTGCGCATGCTCGCTTCGGGAACCGATGAGCTGGCCGAGTCGTTGCAGAACAAGTTGTTGGAATTTGCCAACTCTCTGCGCGAATCGGCTTACGCCAAGGGTGCCTCCCTGCGCGCAGAAGTCGCCAACGAGAAGTTCACGTCCTAAAGAAAGCCGCTGCAAATATATGGGTTCCGCCTCGCATCGCGCACCAAGTCCATTGCGCCATCCGGAAGATTTGAATTCACCGGCGCGCAGTAAGCGCGCCCTGCTACTGGTCATCATGACCATCCTGATTCCCGGTAGCGCTCAGCTCATCGCCGGTAACCGCGCGCTCGGTCGTATTGCGCTGACCGTAACCCTCACATGCTGGGCTATCGCGTTGGCGGTGCTCGGGCTGTACTTCATCGATCGCGGCGTCATTCTTTCCACGATCGCGCACCCGAATTTCCAGCTTGTGCTGATCGTCGTGCTCGGCGCGCTGGCCGTGGGCTGGCTGATCATGTTCTTGAACACGCTGGCGATTATCAGGCCGAAACTGCTGGCGCCGGGCATGCGAGTCATCGTCGCGGCCTTCACGATTTTGGCCGTGGTGGCCACCAGTGGTGTGTTTATCTATGGTGCCTCGCTGGTGAACACCGGACGCGAGACCATCACCAAGGTCTTCGACGAGGGACCTGCCTTTGACCCGGTCGATGGGCGCTACAACATTGCCGTACTCGGTGCCGACTCGGGCGATAACCGTACCGGTGTGCGTACCGACTCGATGGCGCTACTCTCGGTAGACGCCAAAACCGGCAAGTCGTTGATGATTTCGATTCCGCGCAATATGCAGAATGCCCGCTTTGCCGATGACTCACCGATGAAGCAGTTCTACCCGAACGGCTACAACTGTGGTGACGAATGCCTGTTCAATGCCATTTACCGCGATGCCGAGGATAACCACGCCGACGCGTTCCCCGATTCGGTGAAGAACGTTGGCGCCCAGGCCGTGATGGACGCGATCTCCGGCAGCACCGGTCTGGCAGTTCAGGGTTACGTCATGGTGGACATGGCCGGCTTCCAGCAGTTTATCGACGCGCTGGGTGGGGTGAAGATCAACTCCGGTGGTTGGGTCCCCTACAACGCGAAAAAGTGGGAGGGCACCAACATCCGCACCCACTGGTTCCCACCGGGCGAGCTGGAGTTGAACGGCAAGCAGGCCCTGTGGTTTGGCCGCTCGCGCGACTTTACCGATGATTACCACCGCATCAAGCGGCAGCAGTGCCTGCAGCAGGCAATCATCAAGCAGTTCAACCCGGAGACCATCCTGACCCGCTTCACCGCGATCATGCAGGCCGGCGAACAGCTGGTGGAAACCAACATTCCCGCCGGACAGCTGGGATCCTTCGTGTCGCTCGCGGATAAGACTCGGGCCACCCCGTTCAAGCGGTTGACCTTGGGCGCGCCGGACTTCCCACGCAGTTTCTCGACCTACCCGGACTTCGACGAGATTCATTCGCGCATCGAAAAACTCATCGCCGCGCAGAATGAGGAAAAGAAGAAGGAGCCGAAGAAGAAGGACGAAAAGAGCAACTCGGCCTCGCCGAGCGAGTCCTCGGAGAAGACCGAGGAAAGCGAAGAACCGAATGACGGTACCGGGACGAACGACGCCCCGAAGCTCTCGAACGGTTCCGAGCAGACCTTCACCCAGCCAGATGGCAGCCCGATCACCGAGGAATACCTCGTAAACCTCGAGTACAACGGTGCGCGCACCCGTATCGCGCAGATCGCCGCCAACAACGACGAATGCTCGGTGCCCTAAACGGCAACGGGTTCAACCGCTATGAAAGGCTCTCCCTCGATGATTGAGTTGCAGAACCAGATCCGGGACTACCACTGGGGTACCGCATCACAGATCACCGACGAGTTGGGCCTGCCCCGGTCCATCACTCCGCAAGCGGAGTTGTGGATCGGGGCCCACCCCGGTTCGCCGAGTTGTTCGCTTGAAGGTGTCTCGTTGGCCGAACTCATTGCGGCCGACCCGCAGGGTCTTTTAGGCGCGGATGTCGCCGAACGCTATGGCCGGTTGCCGTTCTTGTTCAAGGTGCTGTCCGCCGCGCAACCGCTGTCGATTCAGGTACACCCGACGCTGCAGCAGGCACGTGCCGGGTATGCCGCCGAGCAGGCTGCCGGCGTTCCTGACGATGCCGCACACCGCAACTACAAGGACGATAACCACAAGCCGGAGATGCTTTATGCGTTGACCGAGTTCACCGCGCTCTCCGGGTTCCGGGAACCGGCGGCCATCGTCAGCGACCTGCGTTTACTGCAAGGAGACCTGGGCCAAGGAGGCGCCGCCACCTGTCAACGCCTCATCGAATTGCTCGAGGGTGAAAAGCCGCTGGCTGCCGCGCTGGATTTCGTGCTCACCGCTGGGGAGCCGGTCACCGTCATGCTCGATGAGATGCTGACCGCCATCGAAGCCGACCCGACGCTGAATGAGGTTGCCCGTTTCGCCGAGATGCTGCGGATCAGCACGATCTACCCTTCCGATCCAGGCATCTTGGTGTCCTTGCTGTTGAATTTGGTGACCCTGCAACCGGGACAGGCCATTAGCCTTGGGGCCGGAAATGTTCACGCCTATCTGCGCGGGCTCGGCATCGAAGTGATGGCCAACTCGGATAATGTGTTGCGCGGCGGGCTGACCAGCAAGCATATCGACGTGCCCGAACTGCTCAAGGTCACCGTCGCGACCCCGGCCCCGGCGCCATTGCTGGAGGGCGAGTCGCTGGGAACCGGGAACCGACAGTTCATTCCGCAGTTCTCCGAGTTCAAGTTGCAGGTGCTCGATGGCATCGCCGACGGTGAGCAGGTAGATCTGCAACTCCACGGTGGATCCATTTTGCTGTGCACTCAGGGGCGCTTCAGCATCCGTGGTGCCGCCGGAGAACGCGTGGTGGAACGCGGCCAGTCGGTGTTCGTGCCCGCGACGGAACTACCGTTGCAGGCCAGTATGCTCGGCGCCGAGCCCGGGCGTCTTTTTGCCGCCAGTGCGCAACCGGCCTAGCCCACCACCGCACTAGAGATCCGCCGCGTGAGCCGGAACACTACCGGATCATCCATCGTCGAGATATGAAATAGACTGATGGTTGCCCTTCAACCCATCAGACTGTTGCGCGCCCGGCGCAGAGCCTGAGGTCTTGGGGCAGTCCACTTTCGAACTCAACCTGAGCCTTGCCGCCTGGCGGTGCCAGGCTCGATAGGCGACCTACGTGCAGTTGAAGACCACGGCCCCGACCTCACCACGCTCCGAGTTGCCCTTCGGGCTACGCGCCTCGGTATGGCTGGCACCCTACGGTCACTGGTTGCTGGTGCTTGCCGTACTGGCCGCCGCACTGATGCTCTTCGGTGTGCCCTTTACGCCAAGTTTCCCGGCCTATCACCTAGATCTGGATGTGTACCGGCTCGGTGCCGTGGCGCTGCTCTCGGGTCAGGACCTCTACGGCGTCTTGCCGCCGACGTCATCGGGAATCGCGCTGCCGTTCACCTATCCACCCTTTGCCGCGCTGATGTTTACCCCGATGGCGCTGCTGCCGCTGTGGTTGACCAATCTGATCTTCACGTCCGTCTCGCTCGGCTGCCTGGCGTTGACCCTTTGGATTGCGGCACGTGAACTCGGCGCGAGCCCTGTGGTTAAACCAGTGCTGCTCCTGCTGTTCGTACTGGCCATCGCCCTCGAACCGGTGCGGCACACCTTGGGCTTGGGGCAGATTAATCTGTTGTTGATGGCCCTGGTACTGGCGGATATCAGTCTGGGTCGCGGTCGTTGGTGGCAGGGCTCGCTGATCGGCTTGACCATCGCTATCAAGCTCACCCCAGCCGTTTTTCTGGCATTCTTTCTGCTCAATGGTCGCTGGCGCGCGTTGGTCATGGGAGTGCTTAGCGCACTGGCCGCCACCGGCTTTGGTTTTCTCGTGGCCTTCCAGGATTCGGTGACCTACTGGTTTGCCACCATCACCGATCCATCGCGTATTGGCGATCTAGCCTATGCGGGCAACCAGTCGCTCAAGGGGCTATTGGCACGGTTCTCAGCCGCCGAGGTTCCCTTGCTGTGGTTCGCGCTCTGCGCCATCGTCGGGCTGAGCGTGCTGTATGTCGGTCGCCGCCTCATCGTGCGCGGCGACGAGTTTGGGGCCGTGTTGCTGTTGGCGATCTACGTCCTTTTCGCTTCCCCGGTGTCATGGACCCACCACTGGGTATGGATTGTGCCGGCACTGATGTATGTGGCCCACCGGCTGAGCAACGGGGCACCGACAACCTGGGTGGCGCTGTTGGTCGGCGGCGCAGCAATCTTTGCCATCGGTACGCCACGGCTCCTGCCGCGTGGCCATGACCTTGAGCTGCAGTGGTCGTGGTGGCAGTCCTTGCTGGGCAATGCCGACATTCTTTGGGGAATCGCCTTCTTGGTAGCGCTAGCCGCTAGTGCCTTACGCCGTGCTCCGGAGTCGTTAGCGGTGCGCGAAAGTTCTAATACGCCGGCCTAGCAGCGCAAGAATCAGGACAGACTTCCCCGGCACGGCGGCGATGTTAGCGCTATCATTAAGTGATTCGAGCATGCCCAGCGTCACGGAAGGACCCCATGAGCGAGCCAATCACCCCCGCAACGGGACAGCAATACTGGATACAAGCCGGGGCCTATCGGGCCTGCATTTCCAGCGTGGGCGCATCCCTTCGCGTGCTGCGTCATGAACAGGGAGACTTGATCCTCCCCTTCGACGCCAACCGGCTACGGCCAGGCTTTCACGGCGCGGTCCTCGCCCCCTGGCCCAATCGCATCGTCGACGGCCGCTACCACCACGCCGGGACCACCGAGCAGCTTCCACTCACCGAAGTGGCACGCGGCCACGCCCTCCACGGCTTGGTGTGCTGGCAGGAATGGACGGTGGTGGAAGAAGGCGAGCACCATGTCACCCTGCACACCGAAATCGCCCCGCAACCCGGCTACCCGCATCGACTGCGGCTTCTTCAGCGCTACCTGCTCGACGAACAAGGATTGCACGGTAGCCTCGAGGTCACCAATCTAGGCAGCGAGCCGGCACCCTTCGGCAACAGCATCCACCCCTACTTCGTCGCCGGTAACACTCCGGCCGATCAGTGGACGCTGCAGCTACCGGCAGATCTCGTCCTACTCGCCGACGAGAAGCGACTGATCCCCCAAGAACTGGCGCCGGTCGACGAGCACCGAGAATTCGATTTCCGTACCGCTCGTCGCCTCGAGTCGCAAGCCATCGATCATGCCTTCGGCGGACTCCGGCAGGACTCCGAGGGAACCGTGAACATCAGCCTGGTCAATGACCAGGGACAAGGCGTCCAGCTGGCCTTCTCGGCCGAAGATTTCCGCTGGGTACAGGTCTACACCAGCGACGACGAGCCCGCGGCAGCACATCGCGCCGCGGTCGCCATCGAGCCGATGACCTGCCCACCCGACGCGTTCAACTCGGGCACCGATCTCATCCATCTCGCACCGGGCGAGCCGGTAGAAAACCACTGGTCGGTCAGCGCGGTGAAGGCTCCGGCACTAGCAAGCGGCACCCCGAGTGCCGCACAACAACTGCCGTGAAATAACAGGGGGGCGTTGCCGACCGCAACGGTCGGCAACGCCCCCCTGTTCTTCTGGGCTACGTGCGAGTTTAGCGGGTGTAGGCTTCCCACTTATCCTGCGCGTGCTCACCCTCGACGAAGCGAATGGTGCCGGACTTCGAACGCATCACGATCGACTGGGTGTGAATGCGGTTGTTCTTGTAGCGCACACCGCGCAGCAGATCACCATCGGTGATGCCGGTCGCCGCGAAGTAGCAGTTATCGCTGGTCACCAGGTCGTTGGTGGTCAGTACGCGGTCGAGCTCATGCCCGGCTTCCAGCGCCTTCTCACGCTCGGCGTCATCAATCGGCGCCAGGCGGCCCTGAATCACGCCACCGAGGGACTTGATCGCGCAGGCGGTCACAATACCTTCGGGGGTTCCACCAATACCCATCAGCGCATCCACGCCGGTTCCCTCACGGGTCGCGGCGATGGCACCGGCAACGTCGCCGTCCATGATGAGCTTGGTGCGGGCCCCGGCGGCGCGGATTTCCTCAATCAGACCGGCGTGACGCGGGCGGTCCAGCACGGTCACCGCGATCTGGCTGATCTTCTTGCCCTTGGCCTTGGCGATCAAGTGCAGGTTCTGCTTCACCGGCAGACGCAGGTCAACGAGATCGGCCGCCTCCGGGCCGGTGACCAGCTTCTCCATGTAGAACACGGCCGACGGATCAAACATCGCGCCACGGTCAGCCACTGCCAGAACCGACAGGGCGTTATTCAGGCCCAGAGCGGTCAGTCGGGTGCCGTCGATGGGGTCCACGGCCACATCGCACAACGCGCCCGACCCGTTGCCGACCTGCTCGCCGTTGAAGAGCATCGGGGCTTCGTCCTTCTCGCCCTCGCCGATGACGACGACTCCGTTGAAGTTCACGGAGGACAGCAGCGAACGCATCGCGTCCACGGCAGCCCCATCGGCAGCGTTCTTGTCGCCAAAGCCGACCCACGGGGACGAAGCGATGGCCGCGGCCTCGGTGGCTCGGACCAACTCAAGTGCGAGGTTGCGGTCCGGCTCTGCGTCGGAAACCGACAGTCGATCGGACAGCTGGGCGTAATTATTGTCTTTGGTCACGAAGGGTCCCATCACTTCAGTCATTGTCTTTGCGCCTATGCAAACACCCCCATCATATCGCCAATCGCCGGAGAACCTCATGGGGTGTGTCGCCCAAGTCCCAATGTGTCGACGCCCATAGTGGTTCGATTTGCACAGGTTCATCGGGGAGAATAGAGCCGTGCAACAACCGGAGAATCAGCCACCCACCGAATCCGTCGACCCGCAGCGTCGTGACTTGAGCGACCCGAAGGCCACCTACGAAGACCTTCCGTTCAAGCCGGTCCTCACGGAGAAGCAGGCCAAGCGGGCCAACCAGACGTTTAAAGGCATGGTGCTCTCCATTCTCTTCACCGTGGCCGTGGCCGTGCCGATCCTGTTGCTCAATCCCGGGCCAAAGGATGACAGCTTCAAGAATCCGGTGGATCTCCAGCAGGTTGCGACCGAGGCCGCGCAGGTCGCCAAATTCCAGGTGTGGGCTCCGCAGCTCTCCGGCGACGAATACGCGAACTTCGCACGCTGGCGCACCAACGCCGTGCAGGACGTGTCCTACTGGGAATTCGGTCTGGTCCTCAGCGACAGCAAATTTGCCTGGGTACGCCAGACAGCCGACGCGAACCCGACCTGGCTGGCGAATATCACCGAAAACGCCACCCCCTCCGACAAGCTCGTGCTTGATGGCACCGAGTGGGAGGTCCGCACCAAGGACGACGAAACCTACCTCATCGCGGAGCTGGGTCAGAGCACCTTGGTCCTCTCCAGCGACACCGGCGAGGAAGAGCTCATCAATCTTGCGCGCCTGGCCCAGACCCAGCTACAGCGCTGACTTATTTCTACTTAGTCGCCCTCCTGCCCTACTGGCGGGTATCGGACGAGTAAAATTCGAAATCATGAGCACAACGTCAACTGATCAGGACATGACCCCACAGGCCGCATGGGAACAACTGGTATCCGGTAACCGCCGGTTCACCGGAGACGCCACCCAACACCCCAACCAGGACGCCACACGCCGCGAATCACTGGTCGGCGGTCAGGAACCTTTCGCCGCGATCTTCGGCTGCTCCGATTCACGACTTGCCGCGGAGATCATCTTCGACGTGGGTCTCGGCGACGTCTTCGTGGTACGCACCGCCGGGCATGTGGTGGATGCCGCGGCCCTGGGTTCGCTGGAATACGCGGTAGATATCTTGAACATTCCGCTCATCGTCATCCTCGGCCATGACAGTTGCGGCGCCGTCACCGCCGCAGTGGAATCCAAGAAGACCGGGCAAATGCCCAAGGGCTTCGTGCGCGACCTGATCGAGCACATCTCCCCCTCGGTCTTCGCCGCCGAACGCAAGGGCATCACCACGGTCAACGAAACCGTGATCGAGCACGTCAAGGAAACCACCGATCTGCTTGTGGATCGTTCCCGCATCATTTCCGAAGCAGTCAAGGACGGACGCACCGCGGTAGCCGGCGTGGCCTATAACCTCGCCGAAGGCAAGGCTCGCCTAGTATCGCACCTGGGGTTGAGCGACGACGACTTGGCGTGAGACAACTCACCACGGCTCGTGATATGTAGGTCAACGCCCTGTTATTTAGCTGCCTTGGAAGAGTAACCTGTGGCTCATGACCACGAGTAACGAATTCCGCATCGAACATGACACTATGGGCGAAGTCCGGGTGCCGAAAAACGCGCTATACCGGGCGCAGACCCAGCGAGCCGTGGAGAACTTCCCGATCTCCGGCAAACGCTTGGAAGCAACCCACATTAGGGCCCTGGCTCAGGTCAAAAAGGCCGCGGCCAGGGCCAACCAAGCACTCGGGGTACTAGATTCCGAGCGTGCCGAGGCCATCATCGCCGCCGCCGACGAGGTCGCCAGCGGTGCCCACGACGACCAGTTCCCGATCGACGTCTTCCAAACCGGGTCGGGCACGAGTTCAAATATGAACACCAACGAGGTGATTGCAGAACTGGCCAGCCGCGCCCTGGCGGCAGCGGGTTCCGAAACCAGCGTGCACCCCAATGACCACGTCAACGCCTCCCAGTCCTCCAACGACGTCTTCCCCACCTCGGTTCATCTAGCGGCCACCGCGGCGCTGAGCGGGGAACTGATCCCCGCGCTCGAACAACTCGCCAGCTCGCTGGAGGCCAAGGCCAAAGAATTCTCCGGCGTCGTCAAGTCGGGGCGCACCCACCTCATGGATGCCACCCCGGTGACCCTGGGTCAGGAATTCGGCGGCTACGCCGCCCAAGTCCGCTACGGGATCGAACGCATCGAGGCCGCACTACCACGCGTGGCCGAAGTACCTCTGGGTGGGACCGCGGTAGGTACCGGAATCAACACCCCGAAGGGTTTCCCGCAACAGGTACTCGAGTTCCTGCGCGCGGATACCGGTCTGCCGATCACCGAGGCACGCAATCACTTCGAGGCACAGGCCAACCGCGATGGGCTGATCGAAGGCTCGGCCCAGTTGCGTTCCATCGCCATCTCGCTGATGAAGATCGCCAACGACCTGCGCTGGATGGGTTCTGGCCCCAACACCGGACTCGGAGAGATCGCCATTCCGGATCTGCAGCCCGGCTCCTCGATTATGCCCGGCAAGGTCAACCCGGTGATCTGCGAGGCCGTTATTCAGGTGGCCGCCCAGGTGATGGGCAACGACACCACCATTGCCTGGTCCGGAACCAACGGCGCTTTTGAGCTGAACGTCGGCATTCCGGTGATGGCTTCGAACCTGCTTGAGTCCATCCGCTTGCTCTCGAATGTCTCGGGCGTGATGGCCACCAAGATGATTGACGGGATCACCGCCAATGAGCAGCGGGCCCGTTTCCTTGCCGAGGCCTCCCCGTCGATCGTTACCCCGCTAAATAAGCTCATTGGGTACGAAAACGCCGCGAAGATCGCGAAGAAGGCCGTGGCCGAGTCGCTCACCGTTCGCGAGGCCACGATCGCCCTAGGCTTCGTCGAACACGGCGAGGTCACCGAGGAGCAGCTCGATGAGTTGCTCGACGTCTCCACCATGACCGGCAACTTCTAGGCCGTCGCCGGCGGACTCGGGTCCGGCTCTCCCGGTTCCGAGTCCGCCCATGGCACACTGGGCTTATGCCTGCTCAGCGCGTTCTTCACGCCGCCGACCTGACTTTGCGGCCTCCACAGCCCTCCGATGCACCGTCCATCGCCGAGGCATGCCAAGACGAGCTCACGCAACAGGGCATCGTGTTGCCGCGTCCCTATGGTGTGCCGGAGGCGCAGCAGTTCATCACCCGCGCCGCCGAGCTTCGACAGACCGGCGAAGAATACAGCTGGGCCATCCTTCGCGATGCGGAAGTGGTGGGGATGATGAGCCTGCATCCGCAGTCATCGCACGCGGCCGAACTCGGTTACTGGAGCCATCCACGGTACCGCCGTCGCGGCTACCTACGCACCGCCGGCCTCGCGGTCCTCGCCCACGCCTTCGACGCCGAGGGCCTAGGCGTGCAACGCATTCTATGGCGCGCCTTTACCGGCAATCTCGGCTCGGCGGCACTGGCGCGTGCCTTGGGATTTCGGTTCATCGGCGAAACCCGCCGGAGCGCCGACTGGCACGGGCAGTGGCGCGATGAATGGTGGGCCGAACTGCTCCACGATCAGGCCCCGAGCCCGGAGAGCTGGAAAGCTATCTTCCCGCAGGAGCGCAGCGGCTAGGCCGCCCGGCGAGCGCGCTCGGCCTTACGCTGTTTCTTGGCGAGCTTGCGCAGCCCACCCTTCTTGGGCACCGTCACCGGACGCGGCCAACGCGCGGTGAGGTGATCTCCCATGGTCACGCCGCGCACTTTGCGCCCCATGAGCGGCAAGACCCAATCGTTAATCCACTGGCGTTGTTCCGCGGCCCGCTGACGAAGGCTGCGCCGTTCGGGCGGCTCGAACAGGGTCAGCTTAATGCTGTCCTTGACTCCCAGTAGCTTGAGCACGCGGTGCGCAAGATACTTGTGTCCGGCCTTGGACATATGTAGCCGATCATCACCCCACATGCGTCGATCCTCATATTCGGTGAAGGTCTCGTAATCCAGCAGCAGGGCACCGGTTTCCTTGGCGATGGCACGTACCTGCTCATTGAAATATGCGTTGCGTTTCTTCAGCGGCTCGAGCAGGAGCGAAACCTTGACGTTGTATCCGGTAAAAAGCACGAGCCGGGCTCCGGTGGCAGCAAGGCGTTTGGCCATCCACCGGTAGTCCGCCATGAGCTTCTCCATGCTGGTGCCCAGGTCCATGATGTCGTTGCCACCGGCATACAAGGTGATCAACGTAGGGTTCATGGCTACCGCTGGCTCTAGTTGATCGGCAATGATATGCCGCATGCGTTTGCTGCGTACCGCCAGATTGGCGTATTGCCAGCCGGGAGAATCCTTCGCCAGTTGTTCGGCCACCCGGTCGGCCCAACCGCGCACACCATTGGGCAACTGCTTGTTCCAGTCGCCTACGCCTTCGGTAAAGGAATCCCCGATGGCCACATAGAGTTTTCGTTCGTGGTCCGGCACGCTCACCAGCCTGCCGTGTGGAGGTTGACCGGCGGTGACCAACGGGTTACGCCGCAGTTAGAAGTAGCCCCCGGGCTTGGGGTTCAGCGCCCAGTGCACGGCCCGTTCATGCAGCGGCGGCAACTCCGGACGGTTGTCGAGCGGGAAGTAGCCGACCTCGAGGTTCTCGTCGTCGTTGACCTGGGCTTGTCCGGCGCGATGTTCGGCGCGAAAGACGATGTCAACATACTGGGCTTGATCGCCGTTGGGGTAGGTGACCGGCGCGGTGACCCCAACGCCCAGAAGCGCGGTGAGGGTGCAGTGCACGCCGCATTCCTCAAGCACTTCACGCACCGCGGTGTGTGCAGGCTCTTCGCCCGGATCCACAATGCCGGCTGGCAGGGTCCAGCGGCCGTTATCGGCCCGCCGCACGAGCAGTAGTTTATCGTCGTTGAACACCACGACCTTCACCCCAGACATCCACAACGGGTCGTGGCCGATCTTAGCCCGCAGGCGGGTGACAAACTCGGGCATAGGCATGCTCCTATCCTGTCATGGCTAGGGCAATCACCGCGCCGAGGATCATAAAGGGTCCAAAGGCCACCCGGGAAGACATGCTCAGTTTGCGTACCGCCACCCCGATCAGCACCATGAAAGTTGCCGTGACGAAGGCCAGCACCGTCGCGAGGAACAGCGCGCTTAATGCGAAGAACCCGAGGTTGAAGCCCAGCGCCCCGGCCAATTTAACATCCCCCATACCCATCGCCCCGCGGGTAAGCACATGTAATAACAGGTACGCACCGAGCAAGATCAGCATCCCGGCCCCGGCATACAGCAACCGTTTCGGTTCCCCGGCAACCAGCGCCATCAGCAACAAGAGCAAGGCGCTAGCACCCAGCCATGCGGCCACGACGGTATTGGGCAATCGATGCCACCGCAGGTCGGTGATCGAGAGCCAGAGGCCAAAGCCCAAGCTCGTTGCCCAATACAAGCCCATCAGTAGCCACAGCGCCGGGGATCCGCTCGCAAAGGTCAACATACCGTCGAGCATATGCGGTGGGGTGCCGACCGCCTAGCCACACGGCAACAAGCTGTGGACACCGGGCATCGCACAGTGCGCCCATCCGATAGCATGCTCCAAGATGCCACGACATTCGTTCTGGCCCCGGAAGGAGCACCGTGCCACCGACCTCCCCCGCCGTCGCTCAGTTCGAGTTCCGCCCGCTCGCCGCGTCGGATGCCCCGATTCTGCTCGAAGCCACCACGGCGAACCTCAATTGGTGCGGTGAGCGGTTCACCGCCGAGCAGGTACGGAGCACGCCGGAACTGGCACACTATTGCCAGCTCCAACCCGATCGGGGCGATTACGGCATTCTGGCCATAGACGCTCACCAACGCTGGGCGGGTGTGGCGTGGGTGGTATATCTACCGGCTACCGATCCCGGCTATGGGTTTATCGCGCCCGACATTGGTGAACTGAGCCTGTGCGTGCACGCCGCCTTTCGCGGGCAGGGCCTTGGCCGGGAACTACTCCGGCGCGCTGTTGCGTACGCCGAGCACCGTGGCGAACGGGCCCTAAGTCTGAGTGTTGAAGCGGAAAACTTCGCCCGCGAACTGTACTTCTCCGAGGGGTTCGTCCCGGCTCCGGAAGCCACCAATGCTGGCACGATGATCAAATCGCTTGGCGCGCGCCGCTAGTTCAAGGCGATCAAACCGAAGCCGAGTAGGCTCCGTCCTTGCGTGCCAGCGGCAAGCTTCTAGACTGAATTCATGAAGGCAGATACCCACCCGCAGGTCTTCGCCCACGCCCCCGAACCGAATTCGGCCGCGCGGCGCCGTTTCCGCGCCTTAGCCCGCTCGGCGCCCTGGCTCAGCGATTCGTTGCACGTGGAACTCGAGGTGCCCGAGGAGCTGGGTCTGCCCGAACGCGGGCTGGTTGGTCATCTGCAGGTGCTGTTGCGTGAACGGGAGGCCATTACCGTACGTGCCGGCAATGAGATTGTCTTCCAACATGAACTGTTCACCGTCGATCGGGGGCGCGACTATGTGGCCGCGACGGCCAGTTCGTGGGCGCTGCCGGCCTCGCTGACCTCGCCGGTATATACCGATGATCATCTGGTGGCACGCCGCCCGGCCATCGCCGACTACGGCGACCTGCTACCACTGCCCTACTGGGCGAGCGTGCTTGACCCGTGGGAGCTCGCCGGGTCGCAGGAAGCCGAGCTTGACCTGCCCTTCAACCATCCCACGTTCATCCATGAGCTCACCCCGGTACGCACCGAAAGTGACCGCCCGGCGGTGGCCGCGGTTCTTTCGTCCGGCTACAGTTATCGCCCGGCGCTGGCCGAGTTCCCGCTCGTCCCGCCCGGCACTCGTACGCTGATCGTGCTCGATCAAGCCACGGGAATCTGCCTCGAACGCAAGATACTCACCGGGCCGGCGGCACCCGAGCTACGGGCGCGGGTGCTCGCCAGCAACGAGTACTACATTGACTCGCTGTTCACCGGCGAGGCACCCACGCTCACGGATGTGCGATCCTTCGAGCCCTATGAGCTACGCATGGATGTCAGCCCGCCGCAGGGCCGTCGAGCATCTGGGTCACCAGGGCAGCAATAGCCGAACGCTCCGAACGGGTCAGCGTCACATGCCCGAACAGCTCATGACCCTTGAGCTGTTCGACCACCGCCGCCACACCATCATGCCGCCCCACGTGCAGGTTGTCGCGCTGCGCCACATCGTGGGTGAGCACCACCTTCGAATGCTGGCCGATACGGGAGAGCACCGTCAGAAGCACATTGCGTTCCAACGACTGCGCCTCGTCAACAATCACGAAGGTATCGTGCAGCGAACGACCACGAATATGGGTCAGCGGCAGGACTTCGAGCATGCCACGCTCGACGACTTCATCGATGGCATTCTTGGAAACCACCGAGCCGAGGGTGTCGAAGACCGCCTGCGCCCAGGGACCCATCTTGTCCCCCTCGGTGCCCGGCAGGTAGCCCAGTTCTTGACCGCCGACCGCGTAGAGCGGGCGGAATACGGTGATCTTCCGGTGCTCGCGGCGCTCAAGCACCGCTTCCAGCCCGGCGCACAGGGCCAGCGCCGACTTACCGGTACCCGCGCGTCCTCCGAGCGAGACGATCCCCACCGAAGGGTCCATGAGCAAATCTAGGGCCAACCGTTGCTCGGCACTGCGCCCGTGCAACCCAAAGGCCTGGGCATCGCCGCGCACGAGCCGCACCCCACCGTCGGGTCGCACCCTAGCCAGTGCGCTGCCGCGCGTGGAGGTGAGCACCAGGCCGGTGTTGACCGGCACCTCGTCCAGCCCGTCCAAACTGTCCAGTTGTTCGGACTCGTAGAGTTCGGCCATCTGCTCTTCGCCGATGCCCAGTTCCACCACGCCCGAGTAACCGGAGCTGGGGGTCAGCTCGCTGCGATACACCTCGGCGTGGATGCCGATCGCCGAGGCCTTGATGCGCATCGGCAGATCCTTGGTCACCAGGGCCACATCGTTGCCCTGGTCGAGCAGGTGCTTGGCCACCGCCAAGATCCGGGTGTCGTTTTCGCTGGTGCGCATGCCCACCGGCAGCACTTCCGCGGCAATGTGGTTCAGCTCGATACGTAGCGTCCCGCCGACCTCGGAAACCTGCACCGCGGTCGCTAGTCCCCCGTGTGCCGCGATCAGGTCGTCGAGCAAGCGCAGCGCCTGCCGGGCGAAATAGCCCAGCTCCGGGTCTTTGCGCTTATGTTCGAGCTCCGTAATGACGGTCAACGGGAGCACGACATGATGTTCTTCGAATCGAAACATCGCCCGCGGGTCGGAGAGCAACACCGAGGTATCGATGACGTAGGTTCGCACAGCCGTGTCGGTGGTTCGGGTCATATCAGCTCACCCATTCTCTGCTCCGGCGTGGGGTAGCTCCCCACGCGATGTGGGGAGTCCCGCCACCGGATGAGGCCACCTAGACTCATCGAGTGTCAGAACCCTTCGGTCACCAGGGCCGGTTGGCCCTGCCTGTTATCTCAGGCTAGCCCCAAATGGCGGCTTACGGGTTAACTCCGGGTGGAAGAGAGGAAAAAAGTCCTGAGCTCAGGCGCCGAAACGCCGTTGCCGGTCGGCGAAGTCACGCAAGGCCCGCAGGAAATCGACGCGCCGGAAGTCCGGCCAGAGCGCTTCGCAAAAATAAAATTCGGAGTAGGCGCTTTGCCAGGTGAGAAAGCCGGAGAGGCGCTGTTCGCCACTGGTGCGAATCACCAGATCGGGGTCTGGCTGCCCCTTGGTGTATAGGTAGGCCTCGACATCGTCGACGACCAGGTCGGCGGAGATCTCCTCCAGGGTGCGTCCCTGCTGCGCAGCATCGTGCAATAGCGCCTTGACCGCGTCGATGATTTCGCGCCGTCCGCCGTAGCCGATGGCGACGTTGACGTGGATTCCCGAGCGTTGCGCGGTGGCGGCTTCCAGATGAGCCAGCTTCGTGGCCAGCTCCGCCGGGAGCAGGTCTCGTGCCCCGACCTGCTGGACCTTGACGCGGTTCGTTTCACCCAGGCGGTCCAGGGTGTTGCCGATGATGTCGAGCAGGTCGCGTAGCTCGTCGGCCTCGCGGTTCAGGTTGTCGGTGGAGAGCATGTAAAGGGTCACGAGTTTGATGCCCAGCTCATCGCACCAGCCGAGAAATTCGAGGATCTTATCGGCCCCGGCCTGATGACCGGCCTTGGTGGGGCTACCGGCGAGTTTTGCCCAGCGGCGGTTGCCATCGACCATCACACCGATGTGGTGCGGAAGCCGTTCGGTGGACAAAGACTTCGCGACGCGCCGTTCGTAGTAACGGTACACGAGGGACGGAAGTCGCACCTTGGCTCCTTGGGGGTCGAAAACTGCTAGATTCAAATCTACAGCTTTTCGTGGCGCAACATGGCCAGAAGCTCGCTGGCCGAGCCCACGGCGGGCCGGCAGGAACCCAGCCGACAAGGCTCGATCCGCAATTCTTCGCCCTCCGTTGCCTTTTCGCCGCCCACGGCCAACCCGAGTGCCCGGGCCAGTACCCGCGCCTGTTCGCGCTGCTCGGCAGTGCCACCGCTGATGTTCAGGTAATGCGCCGGGCCGGCTATTTCATGCGCGACAATCAGCGAGTTGGCGACCTGGGCCGGTACTTGGGCGGCAAGGATCCCTGCGTGCGCCACCAGGTGGGTGATGCGCTCGATATGGTCGGCGGCCTGCTCTTCTGGGTCGCCGCGGAGCAAATCCTGCTGGGCCGCCCGCCAACTGGCGCGTGCGTAAAGCCCAATGGCCGAGGGCTCGGCCTCATCGAGCACCGACACGGCGCCGGCCACCCCGCGCTGCGCCTGCAATTGTTGGTCGAGTCCCGCTGCGTCCACCGGCAGGCCGGTGTCATCGACGAATTCTGCGGCACGGTCCAGCAATTGTCGTGCACCCTCGGCCCACTGCGGGTCCTCACTCAGCTGCGCAAGGGTGGCAAAACCCAGCGCGAGCGCGGCGTAATCCCCCAGCGTGCCTTCATTATCTTCGGCGGCGCGGCCGGCAAAGCTCACCCGAGAGAGCCGCCCGGTCTGCGGGTCGACGTGCACCTCGTAGACACTGCGTGCGGTACGTTCGGCCAGTTCAATCCACCGCGGTTCGGCCAGTAGGGCCCCGGCGTGCGCGAGCGCCTCGATGAGCAGGCCATTCCACCCGGCCACCACCTTCGCGTCGCGGCTCGGGCGGGCCCGTTGCGCGCGCAGCTGCGCCAGTTCCTCGCAAAGTTGCTCCCACCCGGCCAACTCCCCGGCCATCGGGTAGCGTCCGAGGGACAGGCAATAGTGACCCGGGTCTTCGGCCACCTGCGCCAAGCGCAGGAATCCGTTACCGAACTGTTCGGTGTAGCGGCTCAGGATCGGATTCAGTTCCTCACGGTTGAACGTGTAGGCGGCTCCCTCGATGAGTTTCCCGGCACGCAGGGAATCGGCATCCAACGACGCCGCGAAGGCATGCAGCGATTGTTCGGGATCCCCTACCAACAGCTCGCGCTCGAGGAAGGCCACAAGCTTCTCGACGGCCCGCAGCGACGCGGCGCGCAATTGCTGGGCACGGACCGCCAGCGCCGGCGGTGCACTGCTGGCGTACTGTCCGGCCAGCACCGCCGTATCGGCTAGTAGCTTGAGCAATCCCGCATTGTCGTAGAGCATCTTCTCGAAATGCGGCACGCTCCAGTGCTCGTCGACGCAGTATCGGGCGAACCCGCCGCCGACATGGTCATGTAGTGCCCCGAGCAGGATCGACTCGAGGGTTGTAAACAGCGCCTCGGCACTGTGCGTCGTGGAGCTCGGATCCAGCATCACCGTGCGCCAGAAGGCGCCCAGCGCCCAGGTGGGCGGGAATTTCGGGGCCGTACTAAAGCCGCCGGTTTCGGCGGTGTGGTCGGTGAAGTAGTCGCGTACGGCGCTGAGGTCCACCCCCTGCTCACCGGAAAGCCCCAGACGCAACAGCTGCCCGTTCCGTGCGGTGAGTTCCGACAGATGACTGGCCAGCAGGGCGGCCTGCTCTTCGACCTGGGCACGACGCTGCACCCATGCCTCGTGCACCGCATCGAGGACCTGAGTGAAGGAGGGCGTGTTTTGACGCGGGTGCGCCGGGTAGTAGGTCCCGGCTTGGAAGGTCCGCCCGTCGGGCAACGCGAACACGGTCATCGGCCAACCACCGGCGCCGGTCATCGCCTGGGTGGCCATCATGTAGGTCTCGTCCACGAGCGGGTGCTCTTCACGGTCGACCTTGATCGGCACGAAGTGCTCGTTGATCTTTCGCGCGATCACCGGATCGTCGAAGGATTCGTGGCTCATCACATGGCACCAATGGCAGGCCGCATAGCCGATCGATAGCATCACCGGAACGTCGCGTTCGGCGGCTATGGCAAAGGCCTGCGCTGAGTAAGGCCACCAGTCCACGTCTTGGTGCGCGTGCTGGCGTAGGTATTGGCTGGCTGCGTGTTCTAGTCGATGGGCCACAGCCTTATGCTAGCCCCGTTACCTGTTATTTATCCTCACGAGTCATCGGATCTTCAGGCTCTTCTGGCTCCTGAAGACGTTGCGCCTCGCCACGGGCCACCAGATCGGCCTGCTGAGTTTCGGCCGCCGAAGAGTAACGTACCCGGCGCACGCGACGGATCATGTCGCGAATCAAGAAGATTGCGGCGATCACCATCAGCGCGGTGGCGACGAATCCAATGAACCCCGGGCCGTAGCTGTTGTTCTGGAGGGTTTCATTCTGCACTGGCGTGCCGGTGGCCGACATCGTCAGGTATAGCGCGTTCACGGGTAGGAACAACTCATCTCTATGACGTAGTTTTGCTTAACTTCTATCGTAAACCGGCGAAGAGGTCCTGCTCGGGCAGCTCGGTGGGAACCTTGGAATTGATCAGTGTGAAATCTTCCCACGGCCAGTGTTCGGCATAGATATGCTCGGGCACCGCAAAGAAGAATCCCTCCGGGTCGATCTGCGTGCGGTGGGACAGCAAGGCCTGATCGCGTTGCGAAAAGAACTCTGCGCAGGGAACCTGCGTGGTGGTCGTGTGCGGCGAAACCCAGCCGAACATCTGCTGCTCTTCATCCTGTTCCCACGCGGCCACACGTTCGGCATAGGGAGACTCGAAGCCTGCCTCGAGCATTGCATAGTGCAGAGCACGGAAACGCTCCGGGGCAAAGGCACGGTCATAGTAGAGCTTGCGCACCTCCCATGGGGCACCGAGCTCCGGATACATCTCGGGATTCCCGGCGTGCTCATAGGCGAAGGCTGCGACCTTGTGCGCGTGAATATGATCCGGGTGGGGATAACCGCCGTTTTCGTCATAGGAGGTGATGACATGCGGGCGGAACTCACGAATAAGTTTGATAACCCCGGCCGCGGCGACCTCCACCGGCTGCAGGGCAAAGGCACCGAAGGGAAGATCCGGCAGCGGGTCACCCTCTGGCAGGCCGGAGTCAACGTAACCCAACCAACGGTGCTGAATGCCTAGCACCGCGGCGGCTTCGGCCATCTCCATGCGGCGCACCCCGGGAAGGTCACGGTGCGCGTGCGCCAGCTCGCCGGCGGCCGCGTTGAGAATATCTCCACGTTCACCTCCGGTGCAGGAAACCACCATCACCTCGGCACCGGCGGCCACGTAGGCCGCCATGGTGGCTGCACCCTTCGAGGACTCGTCGTCCGGGTGGGCGTGGATCGCCATAAGACGAAGGCCCTGCGAGGGGGCCAGCTTCTGAACTGCGTGGTTTTGCACCGATGTATTCCTTCTGCGCTACGCCGTGGGCCTTGGGGCCGTCGTGGACTCATCTGTGGATGAGAACTCTCACCAGCGTTCGATTATTCCCACCCATGCCGACGCGCGTAAACTGGAAGTCGGTTCCAGCACACGCAACGGTACAGAATGGCACAAGGCACCCTATGTCTGATCCCAGCTTAACGGCTCGCTACAACGCACCCAAGAAACTCAACGTGCCTAAACGTGTGAAGATTATCGCCGGCGCGGCGGTACTGCTCGCGGCCATCGTCGCTGCCGCTATTTTCGCAACCAACAAATACGATGCCTTACAGGCACAGGATGTGGGTTTTACCGTCCTGTCTGAGGCCCAGGCGGTGGCCGAAATTGAGGTGCAGTACGACGCCAGCAAGCGGATCCAGTGCGATGTGCGCGCGATGAATGATTCGTACGCCGTGGTCGGGTTCAAAACCGTGCTCTTGCCCCATGACGCTCAAGGCGGCCACACGGTGCAGCACCTGAAGGTGCCGCTGCGCACCGAGAACCTCGCCAACACCGCCGGGGTGGAATCTTGCTACGAGGTCCCGTTGGAGCACAACGGGGAATAAAACGTTCACCGGTCAGAAACCGCTTAGTCAATTATTGGGCTTTACCCTCAAAGGGGTTTAGTATCGTTGAAAGTACGTTTCGCCCCGCACCGGTATGAACGGTAGCCCATTCAGGCTCAGTTCCTGCCTCTGCGGGGTCTTTACTTGTGGTTCATCCGCCGAATGCCACGGAGGAATCATATGGAAACCGACTTCCGCGCCGCCGCACCCGGTGGACGTGGCCGAAGGGTACCGGGGTAAACCCCAGCACCACCGGCCACGAGAAGTCCCGAATCACCAAAGGAAGTGCATTGTGAGCATCAACAGCAACGAACCTGCTGTCTGGCTGACCCAGGAAGCCTACGACCGTTTGCAGGATGAACTGACCTACCTCTCCGGTGAGGGTCGCGCTGAAATTGTTGCCCGCATCGAGCAGGCCCGCTCGGAGGGCGACCTGAAGGAGAACGGCGGCTACCACGCGGCCCGTGAAGAGCAGGGTAAGGCCGAGGCACGCATTGTTTACCTCACGGACTTGCTGCGCCGCGCCGAGGTCGGCGACGCTCCGGCAGACGACGGAATCGTCGAGCCGGGCATGATGGTCGTGGCCAAGGTCGCCGGCGACGAGACGACCTTCCTGTTCGGCAGCCGTGAGGTCGCCGGTGACAGCGACCTCGAGGTCTACTCCGAGCAGTCCCCCATCGGTAAGGCCGTGCACGGTAAGAAGGTGGGCGACAAGCTGACCTACCAGGCACCGAATGGTCGCGAAATTTCGGTGGAGATCGTTTCCGCCAAGCCATACAGCGCCTAACACCAAAAATTAAAGCACCGGCTCGGTCATCCCGCGTGGATGATCGAGCCGGTGCTTTTAAGCGTTAGGCCGCCGTTAGGCTACCGAGCCTCCGACGGTGTTGGTGATCTGCGGGTCGAAGCCTTCGGCCCGCAGGTTATCGAGCACGAGGCGCGAATGCTCATGCCCCTTGGTTTCCAAATCGATGGTGATGGCCACGTCGCCCATGGAGAGGGCGCCGCCGATTCGGGTGTGATCCAAACGCGTCACGTTGGCATCCGATTCGGCGATGATCCGGGAGATCGCGGCCAACGCACCGGGGCGATCCGGGAGCATCATGCGGATCGTCAAGAAGCGCCCGGCCGCCGACAAACCGCGCTGGATGACCTTGAGCATGAGCAACGGGTCGATGTTGCCGCCCGATAGGATCACCGCAGTGGTCTGCGGGTTGATGTTGTGCTGCGCCAGCGTGCCTTCGAGCAACGCGGCCACCCCGACGGCACCGGCCGGTTCCACGACGAGCTTATTGCGCTCGAGCAACACCACCAGTGCGCGAGCCAGTGCATCTTCGGACACCGTAATCACATCATCGACCAGTTCCTTGATGATGGTGAAGGGCAGCTGGCCGGGCAGGCCCACGGCGATGCCATCGGCGATGGTGTGCACGGTGTCAAGCGGGACGAGCGCATCGGCGGCCAGCGACGGCGGGTAGGCCGCCGCATTCGCCGCCTGCACGCCGATGACCTTGATCTCGCGACCGAGCTGTCGGCCGCGTTCCTTCAAGGCGATGGCCACGCCGGCTAGTAGCCCGCCGCCTCCCACGCCCATCAGTACGGTGTCGACCTCGGGGAGCTGTTCGAGTAGTTCGAGACCGATGGTCCCCTGGCCAGCGATGATATCCGGGTGGTCAAAGGGGTGCACGAATACGGCACCGGTCTCATCCGCGTACCGTTTGGCCTCGGCGAGGGCCTCGTCCACGGTGGCCCCGTGCAGCACCACTTCGGCGCCGTGGTCGCGGGTAGCCTGCAGTTTGGGTAGCGCGACGCCCAGTGGCATATAGATGCGTGCTTGGATGCCCAGATGAGATGCGGCCTGAGCGACGCCCTGCGCGTGGTTACCGGCCGACGCGGCCACCACGCCACGCGCTTTCTCTTCGTCGCTGAGCTTGCTCATGCGCACGAAGGCACCGCGTACCTTGAAGGAGCCGGCCTTCTGCAGGTTTTCGCATTTGAGGAACACCTCGGAACCGAGCTGTTGGCTCAACACCCGGGAATGCTCGATCGGGGTCCGGGCAATAATGGGGGCGAGCACCTCGGCGGCTTCCTCGATGGCTTCTAAGCTAACCGGTAGTGTCGTTTCCTTGCTCAATTCATTCCCCATTCATCGTGTTATTCGTTGGTCGCGGTGCCGCAAGGCCCGCTGTGCCGTCGTTTTCCGGGCTCGGTACGGTAGCCGACGGGCTTGTTGCCGGTGGCGGGTTGACCGGCGGACCATAGCGTTCGATCACCAGTTGGTCGTTCTCCCAGGTGCGGTTGGCCAGGTACTTCACGACCGTGTTGAGCACCGCCATCGCGGGCACCGCGAACAGTGCACCGGCAATGCCGGCGATCATGGTGCCACCGGCGACGGCAAGCACCACGGCCAAGGGGTGCAGGCTCACCGCCTTGCCCATAATGAGCGGCTGCAATATATGCGACTCCGCCTGCTGCACCACTAGGACCACGGCCAGCATGATCAAGGCATTGACCCAGCCATTGGCAACGAGGGCCAGCAGAACCGCCAGCGCGCCGGTGAGCAATGCACCGATCACCGGGATGAAGGAACCCATGAACACCAGCACGCTCAATGGCAGCGCCAGCGGCACGCCGAGAATGAACGCACCGAGCCCAATGCCCACCGCATCGATGAGCGCGACGAGAAGTTGCACTCGCACGTAACGCACCATGGAGGTCCAACCGCGGGTCACCGCTCCGTCCATGGCCGGACGGGCCCGTCGTGGCAGCAAGTTGATCAGGAAGCTGGCAATTTTCCGCCCGTCGAGCAGCATGAAAATCAGCGCAAAGATCGTCAGCAAAAATCCGGTGACGATCTGCCCCAGAACCGAACCCCAGCTCAGTGCCTCGGACAGGATGTTGTTCGAGTTACTGCGAAGTTGGGCCAGCGTGTCCTCCAGGAAGGACTGCAGGTCATCGTTGCTCAATTGCAGTGGGCCGGTGAATAACCAGGTCTGCACCTGCTCGATACCGACCAGTGCTTGTTGCCAGAGCTGCGCGAAACCAACCCCGAGACGCTGTCCGGCCAGTGAAAGCCCGGCCGTGGTCGAGGCCAAAAACGCAATAAGCGTCAGTGCGACAGCCAATCCACGTGGGACCGACAGTTTTGCATGCATGAAGTTCACCAGTGGCCCGAGCAAGCCGGTGAGCAGTGCGGCGATCATCAGCGGCACGATCAGCACCGAGAATTTCGACATCAGCCACACCAGAACACCAAGGGCCGCGGCTATCACTAGGAGCCGCCACGCCCAACTTGCGGCGATCTTGACTGCATATGGGAGGTCGTCTGCCTCATGGAATTCGGTGGTATCCAGGGGGCGCTGCGACGTTGGGGGATGTTCAACGCGCGGTCGGACCAGACGTACGCGACTTAGCCGTGCCAGTCTGTTGCTCTTCATGACTCAAAGTTACCGCGCCGCGTCGGGCTCGCAGGGTTCTATGTCGGCTTTGTGACAGAAAAACGTGAACCGGCAAGCATTTAGCTTGCCGGTTCACGTTTTTGGATTCAATCTGCGCGTTACTCTTCTCGAAGAATAGCCAGAATGCGCAGAATCTCCGTGTACATCCACACGAGGGTTACGGTCAGCCCAAAGGCTCCGCGCCAAGCCATGATGGCAGGGGCACCCTGGCGCTCCAAGTCCTGGATCATGGTGAAGTCCGAGACCAAAGCGTAGGTGGCCAGCAGAACGGCGATCACACCGATAATTAGGCCAAGCACGCCGTTGCCGGCACTTCGCAGACCAAACATTCCATCGACGGTATTGGTCCACATCAGCACCACGTTGACCAAGGAGAAGGCGATCATGCCGATCATGGCCACGAAGAACATCTTGTTCAGCTTCGGGCTCACCCGGTACTTACCCGAGCGGTACAGGGCCAGGGTGGCTCCGGCGACGCATAGGGTGGCCACAACGGCCTGAATGGCTACGCCGTCGTACATCTTGTTCAGGAAGCTGGACAGGCCGCCGAGGAACAAACCTTCGGCCGCGGAGTACAGCAGAATCAACGCCGGCGAGGGGGTGCGCTTGAAGGAGTTAACCAGACCCAGCACAAGGCCGGCGATCGCTCCAACAAACATCAATGGCGTGTAGAACCATCCCACCGCGGCACCAATGGCCACCAAGCCCACGCACAAGATGGTCTTGTTGATGACATCGCCGATGGTCATGCGGCCGGTGTCGTAGCCAGTGGCCGAAGGCTGCTGGTACATCGCCTGCAGGTCCTGCGCGCTCATATCCTTGGATGGTTCGTGAAATCCGACCGTGCCCTGATTCTGGGCGCCGGTGCCCCAGGCGGCCGACTGGTTCTTAGAACCGAAAATCGGGTTTCCGCTCAACGTTGTATTCCCCCGTAGGTAGTTGGTCGCGACGACGGATATTAGCACCGTGTCGGTACTCTAAGTTTAGGCGAATCGGCCGCGCAGATCCTCAACCACAGGGATGACTTTAAATGGAGTGGTCAGGGATTTTTATCGGTGCCATAGTGGCCTCATGGACAGTATGACGCCGACAACATCTGCTTTCGTGGCTAGCCCTGGTTTAGTCGCGGCCACCGCCGGGCTAAGCGTGGGGCCAACGGACGGCCAGCGCGCGTGGCAAGGTCCACGGTGGTGGTGGGCTGGCGCCCTAGATGTCGAGGCCCTCGTGCTGGACAGCCACCAGTTTCTGTGCGCGATGTTAGGCCCCAACGCGTCATTCACTAGTACCGACGCGGCGGCAACATTCAACTCCCTGGCGCATTTACGCATCGATGGTCGCACGCCGCAAAGTTTCGCTCCGCTCTCTGGCTTTCGCCGAACGAAGGATGGCTGGGTTCGGTTACATGCCAACTACCCACATCACGAACGCGCCTTGTTGCGCGGGCTGGAACTCGGGGATGCTCAAGACGTGGATGCTAGGCTACGCACCTTGAGCTCAGCGGAAGTCGAAGCCGTCATCACTCAGGCGGGTGGGATCGCCGCCGCTGTCCGCCGTAGGGAGGAGTTTTTAGCTACTCCGGCCGGAGGAGCCCTCGCGGCAGAACCATTGGTGAACCTGCAGTGGCACGATACTCCCGGCCCGCGCCGGGCCTCTCCGGTGGGCGGTGACCGCACGGCCCTTCCCCTGGCCGGACTGCGCGTCGTGGATCTTACCCGGGTTATCGCCGGTCCCTGCGCCGGGCGTGTCCTCGCCAGCCTTGGCGCCGAGGTACTCCGCGTCGATCCACCCGCTTTTCCGGAGTTACTCGATGCGCATATCGACACCTCGTTCGGCAAACGCAGCGTGGTCGCCGACCTGTCGGCCGGCGACGTCGCCCAGCAATTGCATGCCGTGCTGGGTCAGGCCGATGCGGTGTTGCTGGGGTACCGTACCGGGAGCCTTGATCGCTTCGGATTGGCCAGCGATGAATTGCTCGAGCGGCACCCGCACTTGGCCGTACTCGAGCTCAACGCTTGGGGACACAGCGGGCCGCGGCGCTCGATCCGCGGATTCGACAGCATCGTGCAGGCGGCCACCGGAATCTCCGTCGCCTACGGCACGAACGACGACCCAACGGCCCCCGACTTCACTCCCGGCGCGCTGCCAGTCCAAGCGCTAGATCATGCCACCGGGGTCATGGTTGCTGCCACGGCCATCGGCGTCCTGCGGCATCGCGCCGAAGGTCGCAGCGCCCGGGCACGCTTCTCCCTGGCGCGAACGGCCCACGAACTCCTGTCCTTACCCACTCCGCCGGCAAGCGCCACCGAGCGGCAAAGCCCAGTCGAGCTGCGGGACGCGGACAGCGCCTTCGGCGCGCTAAGGTTCGTGCCACCGGCGCTACGCTGGGGAGGACGCAGACTGAACTACCTCACGCCACCGCCGCCGGTCGGCTCGTCCGAACTCACCTGGCGCTAGCCGGTTCTCCGGCGCCATCTCGCAGTTTCAGGGCCCGATAAATGGTGTCGTGAATTGGTACCGCGATCCCATGAGGCCCGGCGAGACGTACTACGGCGCCCGATTGTTCCTCGATTTCCGAGTGGCGCCCGGCCGCTAGATCTCGTTGCATCGATGCGGTGCTATCTGGCTCAAACCGGTCGATCTGTGCCATGGCCGAAGCCACGTCGGCCTCCCCGAGGCGAGCCCCATAAGCACCCGCGAGGTGGGCCACCTCGCGCATCGCATCACTGACCAGCGACCGGCTCAGCTCGTTGGTACGGGTGCGGCCCACGGGCTCACCCGACAAGGCACCGACTCCCCCATAGGAGGTGATGAGCATGAATTTTCGCCACATGTCGGTGACGATATCGTTTGAAATTTTGGCTTTGATTCCGGCGTCCCCGAGGGCTTCCGTGAGCTTCTGCACTCGCGGGCTGGCTTCGCCATCCAGTTCCCCGGCAATCACCGCGGGGCGTCCGCCCACATGATGCACCACGCCAGGCTCGGTCAAATAGGAAATGATCAGGCACACGCCACCCAAGGCGTGCCCGTTGCCCGCCGCAGCGGTGATCTGCTCGACCGCGGTTACGCCGTTCTGTAGCGGCAAGATCGCCGTCTCGGGTCCAACCATCGGTAGCGCATTGGAGACGACGTCGCGCACTTGGTCGGCCTTGCAGGCGACGATAAGCGCATCGCATTTGCCGATCTCGCGCGGGTCCGTGCTGATGCCAGCCGGCCGGACCGTGTAGTTACCGTTCCCATCTCCGGTGGTGACCCGTAATCCCTTGTTTCGCACCGGCGCCACATGCCGCTCAGTACTCAGCAGATGAATCTCATGTCCGGCTCGGGTCAGCGCGGCTGCAAAGTAGGCCCCGACTCCTCCGGCACCCAACACACCAATCTTCATGAATTTCCCTCGTCTTCTGTCAGCGGCGTCTTGTTCCAGCAGACCACAACGGAGCCAAATTGTGTTAATACGCTCTAGTCACAAGCCGCTAATATGCGTGAAAAGGTTAACAATCCGATGGCGCTTCGCTAGGGTGATTTAGACAACCTTTTCTACAATTGACGGGAACGCCGCAATGCTCCGGCTCATTCTTCGCACACTTACCGCCATACTGCTTGCGGTCGCCTACATTTTTGCGGCCGGGTTCTTTGAAGGCGGCGGACGGCTACTGACCAATGGGCTCTATGCTTCCTGGGATTTGGTGTCGTCCGTTCCGGTTGACCCGCGATGGCCGTTCGTTTATCAGTTGCTGACAGCAGTGGCCGGACTGTTTGTCATCTTCGGCTGTCATAAGCTGAGCTCGGTGCGCCAAAATCCGCTACCCGGTCTTGCCGCCGCGGGTACACTCCTGCTGTGCTGGGCGACGGTGAGCCTTAGCATCGAGTACCCGTTCAATCCGCTTCGCTGGGAACTATGGGGAACCTCTCAAGACATCAACCCGCTGCAGATCTGGTTCAAATTCGGGGCGCTGTCCACCACGACCATTTCGCTCGCCGCCGTTCTTCTGGGCCTGGCCATCTGGCAGGTCCGCGCCCGGCGTGCTCAGCGACAGATTCCGGCCATAGAGCACTAGACGACAACGGCATTAAGAGCAAAACAAAGGCCGCTACATCAATAATGCAGCGGCCTTTGCCGGTTGTACCTCCAGTGGGACTCGAACCCACAAGCCTTTCGGCAGCTGATTTTAAGTCAGCCGTGTATGCCAATTCCACCATGGAGGCCTAACACCTCGATTTTACGCGAACTGGGCGGGTTCGGCGAAATCCCGGTGCAAACGACGATGGAACCGGGAGCAAAATTCCCGGTTCCATCGGCTAGTCAACCATCGACGAGCGAGGCTCGTGCGTTACTTCTTCGGAGCCGCCGAGGCTTCGAAAGCGGCGCGCGGCACGTCAAGGTTGTTCAGCTGCAACGCATCGCGGCTGTAGAACCAGGCAACCATCCAGTCGCCAAGCACGCGGAACTTGCGTTCGAAGGTCGGCATGGCCATACCGTGGTAGCCACGGTGTGCCATCCAGGCTGGCCAGCCCTTGAGCTTGATGCCAAGCACCTTAGCGACGCCCTTGTTGCGGCCGAAGCCGGCCACGGCGCCGAGGTTCTTGTGCTTGTATTCCTTGACGCTGCCCACGCCGTAGCGTGCTGCATAAAGGTTCTTGGCCAGCAACTTGGCCTGACGCACGGCGTGCTGGGCGTTGGGTACGCAGGTACCGTCCGGCAGGCCACCGGTAACGTCCTTGACGGCCGAGATATCGCCGGCGGCCCATGCGCCGTCGAGCGCCTCGCCGTTTTCGTCCTTGATGCGCAGGTCGGTACGGGTGTCGATGCGGCCGCGGCCCTCGATGATGAAGTCGGTGGAGCGCACCATCGGGTTGGCCATAACGCCGGCACACCAGATCAGGGTGTCGGTGCCGAATTCGCCGGCTGGGGACTTGTCGGCCATGTTGATCAGCTGCAGGTTGCCGTCGGTGGCGTCGGCCAGCGAGGTGTTCAGCAGCACCTCGATGCCGCGGCTACGCAGGTGCTCAACGACCCACAGGGCCTGCTCTTCGGTGACCTCGGGCATGATGCGCCCCATGGCCTCGACGAGGACGAAGCGCACCTCATCCTTGCTCACGCGATCGTTGAGCTGGACCAGGTGACGGGCCATATCCTCGAGTTCGGCGATGGTTTCGATGCCGGCGAAGCCGCCACCCACCACGACGAAGGTCAGCGCGCGCTTGCGAGCTTCGGGATCGGTCATGTTGCTGGCCGATTCGATGCGCTGGGCGACCTGGTTACGCAAGGCCACGGCCTCTTCGATGGTCTTCAGGCCGATACCGGTTTCGGCAAGCCCCGGGATGGGGAAGGTGCGGGTGATAGCACCGGCGCTCATGACGACGTCGGTGTACTCCAGCTCGAACTCTTCGCCATCGACCGGCCGGATCACGGCGGTCTTGTTGGCGTGGTTCACGCTGGTGACGGTGCCGTTGATCAGCTCCGAGTGCTTCAGGTGCTGGCGGTGCGAAACCACGGCGTGGCGCGGTTCAATGTTGCCACCGGCCACCTCGGGCAGGAACGGCTGGTAAGTCATGTAAGGGTTCGGGTCGACGACGGTGACGATACCGCCGTGCGCCTTGACCTTCTTCTGCAGTTTCAGCGCGACGTACAGGCCAACATAGCCACCGCCGACGACAAGAATGCGCGGACGCTTCTGGGAGCTTTCGATGATCGACATACTCCCGATTCTACGCGGAAAATCGGCATTAGTGAAAACATTCACTAACTCATTCTGTGCAATCGCCCACACCAGGGGGGCTAGTCGCGCTCCTCGGGCAGGTCATCGAAGAAATCGCGGCCGTTGCGGCCGGGCTCATCCACCGGCAAGGTGCCGATGCTGGCTCCCGAGGCAATAGCCGCCGCGCGCTCCCGACGTGCGGCGGAAGCGATCTGCAGCCCACCAATGACGAGCACCAGCAGCACCAGCGCACCGCCGCCAATGACGATCGTCGCCTGCAGCCCGGTCATCGCGGGTTCCGGGGCCACGGGCGTGGGGGCCGCGATGGGCTTGATCGTGGACTTCTCCACCGAGACGCCCGGGTCGGTGTTCACCGGCGGAGTCTGCTTGCCGCGCCGGTGCACCCGAATCCACTCGGTGATGGTGTCCATCGGATTCGCCTCGGCCACCGGAACCTGTGCGGTCAAGGCGGCCTGAGCGTTGAGAATGCCGTAACCGTAGAGGTTGTCCTGCCCCGGCTCCCCCACATCCCGTGCGGTCTGCAGAATCCGGTTAATGACCTGCGGGGCCTTCATCTCCGGGTACTTCGAGCGAATCATGGCCACCACCCCGGAAACGATTGGGGCTGCACCGGAGGTACCCGACCAGCGGGCATAGCCGCCCCCGGGCAGGCCACCGACCAGCTGCTCGGCGTCGGCGGCGACGCCAATGGAAATACCCTCGGTCGAAGAGTCCTGCGAGGCCTTATCCTGCGCATCCACGCCGGCGACCGTCAGCACACCGGGAATCGTGGCCGGCGCACCGACTTGGCTCATTCCGCCCGAGCGGTTGCCCGCCGCGGCGACAATCACCACATCCTTGTCCTCGGCGTACTTAAACGCGTCGTCCCAGCTCTCGGGCCACGCCGGTGAGGTGGAGCCCAGAGACATGTTGATGACCTTCGCCCCGTTATCCACCGCCCAACGCACGGCTTTCGGGATCTGCTCCTCCACCGACACCCCGGCCGGGTTGTTCCCGCCCATCCAGAGCGACACCGAGAGCAAGTCAGCCTCCGGAGCTACGCCCAGCATGCCATCGGAGCCCGGCCCGAGCTCCGGAACCTCCTCATACTCGGGTTCCTTCGGTGGCTTGGTGTCCTCGTCATCGTCCTCTTCGGCGCTCTTCTTGGCCCGCTCCCAGGCCTTTTTCAAGCGCTCGTTCTCCGAGGTGATGCGCTCGATTTCCGACTTATTGTTGCCGCGTCCGGCCAGCATGGTCGCCACCAGCGTGCCGTGCTCGCTCATCGCACCGATCGGATTCTGCCCTTGAGCGGCCCCGGCGCCGGACATGTCGGCGCCACCGACCACGGCACCCTTCAGGTCGGGGTGCGTGGTGTCGACACCGGTGTCGATAATCGCGACTTTGACCCCGGCACCTTTACTGATCTTCTGCGCCTCGGTGATGCCCAGATCCTTCAGCCAGTGCTCGTCGCTGCGCACATCGTCGGCCTGCGCCGGAACGGCGGTGCCAAGACTCAGGCCGGTCGCCAGTAGCGCGCTACACAGCGCGGCAAGCAGACTGCGGCCGCGGCGCTGAAACGGTGCCGGGGTTCTGGAACTCACGCGTTACTCCTTAGTCACTGTCGTAGCCTGCGCCGTTACCGGCGGTTGGCTACGCGCCACTGAAAGCTAGTCTCGGGTCAGCAGCGCTGCCGAGCTGGCAATCCCGTCGAGAATGTCATGTTCCGAGGCGATCAGCTCGCGCGGACCCTGCGGGTTGGTGTGCTCGAGCAAAGCCAGGATGCGCTCGACGATCAGCGCACCGGCGCTGATCACATCCACCCGGCCCGGGTGCATGTACCCCAGATCGGCACGCTGCTCGCGGGTGGAATCAAGCATCCATCCGGTAGCCCCACGCATCTGCTCGAAAGAAATCCGGGCACCATGGATGCGCTGGGAATCATAGCGGTCGAGCCCCAGGGCGCAGGCCGTGAGCGTGGTGAAGGTTCCGGCGACCACGAGCACCTGCTGCACGGAGCCTAGATCCAGCACCCCCTGTAGTTCCGCGAGCTTCTGATCGACCATTTGCACGCACTCGTCCGAGCGTAGCTGCGCCTCGCCGAAGCGTTCGGTGACCCGCACACACCCCACGTCGAGGCTCTTCGCCGCCTGCACGCCGGCGGAGGTGCCAATCACGAATTCGGTGGAGCCGCCACCAAGATCGATCACCAGCGAGGTTCCGCTGCTTTCGGGCAGCACGCTGGTGGCGCCGGTGAAGGACAGGTTCGCCTCGACCTCGCCGCTAATGACCTCTGGGGCGATCCCCAGAATCTGGGTGATGCCCCCGATGAACTGCTCGCGGTTGCTGACATCGCGGGCGGCACTGGTGGCCACGAACCGTAGCTGCTCAACCTCGTGCTCGTCGATTAGCTGCTTGTAATCACGCACCGCGGCAAAGGTTCGCTCCAGGGCCTCGTCGGAGAAGGCGCCGGTGGCGTCCACACCCTGTCCGAGGCGCACCACGCGCATGGTGCGCAGGCGCTCTTCGAGCCGCACGTTGCCGTTGCTCAGCTCGGCGTCGGCGATCAGCAGGCGGATCGAGTTGGTGCCGCAGTCAATTCCCGCCACTCGCATCAGTTGCGCTCCTCGGGGTTGGACGCGGCCTCGGCTTCGGCGCGGCGCCGCGCGCGCTCGGCGCGTTTGGCTTGGGGGTCTTGCTTCTCCTGGGTCTTCACATGGCGCGAACGGTCGCGTTGCGGCACCGGCGCCTCGGTATCCCATGCACCGGGGCAGTAGCACCGATCGGCCGTCCACCACTCGGCGATTCCGGCCAGCGCCTCATCGCCCAGCGGGTTCACACCCGGCCCGGCGGCCAGTGAGTGCCCCACGAGCACATGCAGACACTTGACGCGGGTGGGCATGCCGCCGGCCGAGACCCCGGCGATCTCCGGCACCTCACCGGTGCCCGAGCGGGCACCGATGGCGTCGCGGTTAGCCAGGTAGGACTCGTGGGCGGCCGCGTAGGCGGCCGCCAGTTGTGGGTCGGCCCCGAGCCGTTCGTTCATCTCATTCATCAGCCCGGCGGCTTCGAGCCGGGAGACCGCCGAGGTGATCACCGGGTGGGTCAGGTAGTAGGTCGTCGGGAACGGGATGCCCGAGGACAGACGCGGTGCGGTGGTGGCTACCAGCGGGTTTCCGCATACGCAGCGGGCACCGATCTCCACGACATCGCGCACCGGGCGGTTCAGCTGCCGACTGAGCGTCTCAAGGTCGGCTTCGCTGGGCACGCGGGCGTCGGCGTCCAACGCCTCGTGGACACTGTTAGGGGTTTCGTTCATCAGTTCTTCCGCTGTCGGGGGTGCTGCGTCATCTAGTCGGTGGCCGAGCGGCGCACGGAGTCGAGCAGGGCGTCGACCCAGGGTAGCTCCTGGCGTACCTCGAAGGTACTACCGTTGGCTTCCGGTTCGGTCTTCTTCTCCTCGGGGACCGCCCCGACCACCTTGTAAACCTTTTCGCCGGGCTGCACCAAGTTTATCCGTTCCCGGGCCTGCTGTTTGATATACAGCGGATCGTCCCAGCGGGCGATCTCATCCTTCAGCTCATCCTGCCGCGTCTGCAGCGAGGCAATGGTTTCACGCAGTTCGGTCAGTTCCTGGTTCTGCGTACGGTAATAGTTCACCGTCGGCACCAGCAGCACGGCGAAGAACACCAGCACCACTAAGAGGCCGGCAAAGCGTCCGGAAAATTTGTGGGCGGCCACCGGGGTCGCGTCCACCTCATGGGTTTCGTCGCTGGTGGCGGCCTCGGGGTTGCGGCGCACGGCGCCGGAGAACTTCATCCGGTCGGTGCGCCGCCGGGCGGACTGCTTTTCCTTGGCCCGCTGATGCATCGGCAGTTTGCTCTTCGCCGGCGTCGGCTCGTTGTAATCCGCGCGCTGCTCGGCGGCCCGGCGCCCCCGCTCGGTGACCGGTTCGCCGGTGCCAGCGCTCGGCGCTTCGGTTGCCGGATTCTCGGAATTAGCCGGGCGCGGACGGGCGCCCCCCGGACGTGGCAGGAGCGGAGCTACACGGCGCGGCTGAGTCTTGGAACGCGGCGCGTGCTGCTGGGCCATCTCCCGGGCCTGGACCACATTGATCGCGTCGGTGGGTAGCTCGGTGGGTTCGGGAGCCGACGACTGGGTAGGCTGCCCCTCAGGTACGTTGGCACGCGGCATGCGCGGCGGACGCTGAGCCATGATCCCCCATTCGACGTCGTTCGGCGTTCGGTAATTCCATTAAATAACGAAAAGCCCGCCGGTATCCACTACCGACGAGCTTATTCGTTCTAACTGAAGGTTAGCTGTTGAAACGCGGGAAGGCGCTGGCTCCGGCGAAGACCGCGGCCTCGCCCAGGTCCTCCTCGATGCGCAGCAGCTGGTTGTACTTCGCCACGCGCTCCGAACGGGCCGGGGCGCCGGTCTTGATCTGACCTGCGTTGGTGGCCACGCAGATGTCGGCGATGGTCACATCTTCGGTCTCACCCGAACGGTGCGAGGTGATGGTGGTGTAACCCGAACGCTGGGCCAGTGCAATGGCTTCCAGGGTCTCGGTCAGCGAACCGATCTGGTTCACCTTCACCAGCAACGAGTTGGCGGTACCCTTCGCGATACCGTCGGCCAGACGCTCCGGGTTGGTCACGAACAGGTCGTCACCCACCAGCTGCACCTTGTCGCCAATGGCGTCGGTGAGGGTCTTCCAGCCATCCCAGTCGTTCTCGTCCAGCGGGTCCTCGATGGACACCAGCGGGAAGTCGGCGACGAGCTGTGCGTAGTAGTCGCTCATCTCCTGAGCGGACAGGGCCTTGCCCTCGAACTGGTAGGCGCCGTTCTCGAAGAATTCCGAGGAGGCAACGTCCAGGGCCAGGGCGATGTCGCGGCCCGGCTCGTAGCCGGCGCGCTTGATCGCCTCAACGATCAACTCCAGTGCGGCGCGGTTGCTCGGCAGGTTCGGGGCGAAGCCACCCTCGTCACCCAGGCCGGTGGACAGGCCCTTCTCGTTCAGCACGGCCTTGAGGTTGTGGTAAACCTCGACGCCCCAGCGCAGAGCCTCCGAGAAGGTCTCGGCACCCAGCGGGGCGATCATGAATTCCTGAATGTCGACGTCCGAGTCGGCGTGCGAACCACCGTTGAGGATGTTCATCAGCGGCACCGGCAGAACGTGAGCGTTCGGGCCGCCCAGGTACTTGAACAGCGGCAGGTTGGCGCTGGCGGCGGCGGCGTTGGCCACGGCCAGGGAGACACCGAGGATGGCGTTGGCGCCCAGCTTGGACTTGTTGGAGGTGCCATCCAGCTCGATCATGGCAGCGTCGATGGCGCGCTGATCGGTCGCGTCCAGCCCCTCGAGCTCATCGGCGATATCCTCGATAACCGCCTCAACGGCACCCAGAACACCCTTGCCCTGGTAGCGCTTCTTGTCGCCGTCGCGACGCTCCGCTGCTTCGAACTGGCCGGTGGAAGCACCCGACGGCACGGCGGCACGGCCGTGCGAGCCGTCGGAGAGCAGGACCTCGACCTCGACGGTCGGGTTGCCACGGGAATCCAGAATTTCGCGCGCGTGAATGGCGTCAATGAATGCCATAAGTGTGTACTCCTTGTATAAAGGGGCGGTCAAGGTTCGAAATATGCCGCGGAGATAATCCGCTGGCGCCTTTGCCTATCCCTAGCCTATCGTCTCGCCCGGCGTGAGGGCGATCATATGAAGACATGTCATGGGCCATAGACTTCTGCCAAGCGCGCCCGCAACACCGATTCGGCGTCCAAGCCCAGCTGCTGCGCCCGGGCCGTGAGCGCCAGAAGCGCATCGCCGAGACCCCGCTCATCGTCCACTTGGCTCACCTCGAGCGCCGCCCCGTGATGCGCCTCTGGCAACAGGGTTTCGGAACGCTCGCGCCGCTCACGCAGCTTCTGCGCCAGGGCGAGCGCCGGTAGTCCTGCCGGCAAACCGTGGGCTCCATCAACCGGTTTGGTCTTGCCCTGCTCGGCCTTTTCCTCGGCTTTGGCCGCATCCCAGAGCCGAATAATTTCCTCGACGTCCTCGATGACGGTAGCCCGCTCGGTGCCATCGGATTCGAAGACGTGACGGTTGCGACGCACCAGCTTGTCGCGCAGGGTCTGCGCCACCTCCCCCAACGTGAAGTATCCGTGCTCGGCTCCGATCTGTGCATGGAGCAACACCTGATAGAGCAGGTCACCCAGCTCTTCGCGCAAGGCCTCGGGAGCGCCGGCATCGATCGCTTCGAGCACCTCGTAGCTTTCCTCGAGCAGGTAGCCACGCAGGGATTCATGGGTCAGTGCCTGCGTCCACGCGCACCGTACCCGCAGGGTGGCTACCGTGTCGATGAGCTGTCGCAACTGTTCGGTATCCGTGGGCTTTGGGTGCGGGTTCATCGGCTCACCGGCAATCCAGGTAGTCCATCGATACTCACCGCATTTTTCGTGGCCCGGTAGGCCTCCATGCCTTGTACGCCGCGTTTCTCGGCATGCTGACGTAGCAGGTCCCGCTCGCCGACGAATTCCATCACCGGCACTCCCCAGCCGCAGGAATCGCTGATGCGGTGGACCTCGACGTTGATCACCGCGCGCGTACTGGGATGTTCGGGATGCAGGGCGGTGACCTCGTCGAACTCGGCGTCACCGGGCAGATGCACGGTGCCCTGTCCATGCAGGCGCACGATCCGAGGGCGGGCCCCAAAGGAATTAAACATCAGGCAGACCCGGCCATTTTCGCGTAGGTGGGCGATGGTTTCGACGCCGCTGCCCGAGTAGTCCACCCAAGCCACCTGGTGCGGTCCGAGCACCGAGAGCGTGTCATGCCCGCGTGGCGAGAGATTGATATTTCCCTGCGCGCTGAGCGGCGCCGTCGCCACGAACCACACGGGTTGCTGCTCAATCCAGGCTTGTAGTTTCTGATTGATTTCCGTGAATACTTTGCCCACACCCCGAGCATAGTGCACCGAGTTTCTTCCCTGCCGGAGCGGCGGTTAAACGGCACTGGGGCCACCGTTTCGGTGACCCCAGCGCGCAGAGAGTGACTAGATCTCTTCGAATTCTTCCTCATCGTCGACCGCCAGTTCGGCCTCCATAAGCTCTGCGTAGTAGTCGTTGATGTACTCCACCAACAACTCTCGTAGCTCCAGGGGCACGAAGGCGGCCTCGGCGGCGTTCAGCGTCAGGTCCAGCAGATCCTCGAGATCGTAGTCGAAGGTTTCGACCAGCAGCTCGAACTCGTCGGAGAGCGTGGTGCCGGACATCAAACGGTTGTCCGGGGAAATGGTGACGTTAAACCCGGTCTGCACCAGCAGGTCCACCGGGTGTGCCTCAATGCCCTCACCAAACCCGGCGGTCGCCCCGGTCTGCAGGTTTGAGGATGGGCAGATTTCCAGCGGGATACCGCGTTCGCGCACCCAGTTGGCCACCGGCCCGAGCTCGACCAGCCCGGTATCCTCGCTGACGGTTTCGCCTTCGTCGTCGACGCCACCGAATTCGATCTGGATGTCCTCGGCAATGCGTACGCCGTGGCCCAGACGCTGAGCACGACCGGTGAGGATCGCGTCCTTAATGGATTCCAGTCCGGCAGCCTCTCCGGCGTGCAGGGTGGTTGGGAACAGGTGCTGGGCCAACAGGTCGAAGGCCTCGGTCAGACGCGAGGGCGGGTTGCCTTCCTCGGCGCCGGCAATGTCAAAGCCGACGACGCCGCGCCCGCGGTGACGCAGGGCCAACTGGGCGATCTCCAGGCCGCGGTCGGCATGGCGCATGGCGCTGAGAATCTGTGCCACCTGAATCGGGTGCCCCTCTTCGTTCAGAGCGGCGCACCCTTGGTCGAGTCCCTCTTGGACGGCGTCGACCACGTCATCCAGGCTCAGACCCTGCTGCTGGTGTTGCTCCGGCGCGTAGCGCACCTCGCCGTAGATCACCCCATCCGCGGCCAGATCCTCGACGAATTCGCGCGCCACACGGATCAGTGCGTCGCGGGTCTGCATCACGGCAATCGTGTGGCCGAAGGTTTCTAAGTAGCGCGGCAGCGAGCCGGAATCGGCGGATTCACGGAACCATTCGCCCAGGGCCTCGGCATCGGTGGCGGGAAGCTCATGGCCAATTTCGGCGGCCAGCTCAATGATGGTCTGCGGGCGCAGGCCACCGTCCAAGTGATCGTGCAACGAAACTTTGGGAAGATCCCGGAAATCGAACTCGGGATCGTAGGCAAGATGAATCAATTCTTCAGTCACATCTGAAGCCTAGTCGCTATTGCCCGGCACTGATAGCCGTCTGCGGTTAAGATCGCGACGCCGCGAGGTTAATCTTCGTCACCCAGCGAAGTGGCCGGACGTGCACCACCGGCCGTGCCGCGGGCCCGTTTACGCTCCGCCTCACGCCGATGAAACCACCCCAACGCCCGATTGACGATTTTGTCGAGGATGAGGCCGAGCCCCAGCGCGATAGCCACCGACAACACAATTCCGAGCAACTTGTTATGCGCCAGCCAGTTGCCAGCCAACGCACCGATACCCACCGAGTACAGGCCCCAGGTGAGGCAGCCGAGGGTGTCGAAAAACAAGAAACGACGATAGGAGAATCCCGAGGCACCGGCGCTGAGGTTCACCGCGACGCGTCCGATGGGAATGTAGCGGGCCGTGAAAATCAACAGGGCGCCGGAGCTCTCGAGGCGGCGTGCCGCGAAGCTCAACACCTTCTGCGCACGTGCCGAGCGCATCCACGCGAGTTGCCCATGACCGAGCCGGGTGCCCAGCCAGTAGGTGAATTGGTCACCGAGAATCGCCCCGGTCACGCCGAGAACCACCAACCACCAGAGGTTTGGCACCCCCTGAGCCACACCGACGGCCGCCAAAGAGACCAAAAAGGTTTCGGAAGGGACCACGGGGAAAAATGCGTCGATGGCGCAAAAGGCAAACAGCAAAGGCAGAATCCACCACGCGCTGGCGGCCTGATTAATTGCCTCGTTGACCAAGTCGATCACGGTTACCGTCTTCTTCGTAGGTTCACACGCCACCGAACGGTGGCGTTAGTCTAGTTTCCCATTGGCACCGGCCGCCAAGTATCAGCCGTTCGACGGTCTTTGCGTTGAGCAAACCGACACCTAGGTCGTAGATCCACTTACCTCCAACGATGACGGCCACCGCGTGGTTCCAGTTACTGTGCGGATACGTCAACGCCGCCGCACTTAGCTTGGAGGCAGGTGCGGCGGCGCGGAGAGCTCAGCCATTTTGGAGAGTGTGAACCTAGTTGGCGGCCACCCGGTCGATAATCAAACGGGTATCGGGACGGTCATTCTCCGTGCCGATCAGCATGGAACCTTCCACCAAGGCCGCGGCCCGCTCGAACTTCTCAGGAGTGTCGGTCAGTAGCGTAGCGATCGGCTGACCGCGTCGCACCTGGGCGCCGGGCTTGGCGTGCAACCGCACGCCGGCCCCGGCCTGCACGGCGTCCTCCTTGCGAGCACGTCCGGCCCCCAAGGTCCAGGCGGCCACGCCGATATCCATCGCATCGAGCTTGAGCAGGGTACCGTCGGCCGGTGCGTAAATGGTCTGCGATTCGGCAGCCACCGGCAGGCTCGCATCCGGATCTCCACCCTGGGCGGAGATCATGCGGCGCCAATAATCCATGGCTCGACCGTTGCGCAGGGCCTCGCGCACATCGACATCGTGCACCCCGGCACCGGCAAGCATTTCGGTGGCCAAGGCACAGGTCAGCTCCACCACATCCTCGGGGCCTCCACCGGCGAGCACCTCCACGGACTCTTCGACCTCGATCGCATTGCCGGCGGTCAGCCCCAGCGGGGTATCCATATTAGTCAGCAGGGCCACCGTGTTCACTCCGGCGTCGGTGCCCAGGTTCACCATGGTTTCGGCCAGCTCGCGGGCGTTGACTTCGTCCTTCATGAAGGCTCCGGAACCGACCTTGACATCCAAGACCAAGGTGCCGGTTCCTTCGGCAATCTTCTTACTCATAATGGAGGACGCGATCAGCGGAATCGACTCGACGGTGCCGGTCACATCACGCAGTGCGTAGAGCTTCTTATCGGCCGGGGCCAACCCGGCACCGGCAGCACAGATCACCGCCTGCAGCTCGGATAGCTGAGCGAACATTTCCTCGTTGCTCAACTCAGCACGCCACCCCGGAATAGCTTCGAGCTTGTCCAGCGTGCCACCGGTGTGCCCGAGTCCGCGGCCCGAAAGCTGCGGAACGGCCACCCCGAAGCTCGCCACAAGCGGCGCCAGCGGGAGGGTGATCTTATCCCCCACCCCGCCGGTAGAGTGCTTATCGGCGGTGGCCAGCGGGCATCCCTGCCGGTCGGTGAGCGTCGAGAAATCCATCCGTTCACCGCTGGCGATCATAGCCGCGGTCCAACGGGCTATCTCCGCCCGGTTCATCCCTTGGAAGAAGATCGCCATATTCAGCGCGGCCATCTGTTCCTCGGCGATCACCCCACGGGTGTAGGCATCGATGGTCCAGTCGATCAGTTCCGGGGACAGTGCCTCGCCGGCCCGCTTGGTCCGGATGACCTCGATGACGTCATAGGCTTCGGTTGCCATGGGAATTAACTCCTCAGGTTGTCCGGCCCGAAGGCATCGGGCAGAAGGTCGGTGATGTCGGTGAGCCCGCGGGCCGTCTGAATGGTGAGCGTCGCGGCGCGGTGCTCGAAGAGCAATTGTCGGCAGCGCCCGCAGGGGGTAATGAGCTGCACCTGACCGTGATCCTGTTGCCCGAGGCAGAGGAAGTATTCAAGTTGCCCTCCGCCGGTGGCGAAGAGTTCTCCGATCAGCGCGCATTCGGCGCAGAGGGTGACCCCGTAGGCGGCATTTTCCACATTGCACCCGGAAACGAGCCGGCCGTCGCTGCTGAGCGCCGCGGCGCCCACTCGAAAATTCGAGTAGGGCGCGTAGGCCTTCTCCAGTGCGATCTGTGCCGCCTGACGTAGCTCGTCCCACTTCACATTGGCTTCGCTCATGGGTGCCTCACTCCTTGAGATAGGGTTCACCAACGGCGGCCGGACCGCGCGAGCGACCGACCAGACCCGCCACGGCGAAGATGGTGACCAAGTACGGCATCATGGCCATGAACTGGCTCGGTACCGGGGTGCCGATAATGGTCAGGATGACCTGCAAGTTATCGGCAAAGCCGAAGAGCAAGGCGGCCAGGAAGGCCCCAATGGGATTCCATCGTCCGAAGATCACCGCGGCCAAGGCGATGAAGCCGCGGCCACCGGAGATTTCCTTGGTGAAGCTTTCGACGGCCACCAGGGTGAAGAAGGAACCACCAATACCGGCGATGATGCCGCCAAGGGTCACGTTCCAGAACCGGGTGGCGTTGACCTTGATGCCTAGCGTGTCGGCGGCCTTCGGGTGTTCACCCACGGCGCGCACGCGCAGGCCCCAGCGCGTCTTGAACAGGGCGTACCAGACCACCGCGACGGCGATATACATCAGGTAACCGATCACCGACTGCTTGAACAGGATCGGCCCAAGAATCGGAATCGCGCTCAACCCGGGGATCTCGATGATCGGCAGTCGCGGTGGATTGTTATACAGCTCCGCGTCGGCCTGCATCACGGTGGTGAACAGGAATCCGGTCAGCCCGGAGACCAGCACGTTGAGCACCACACCGACAATGATCTGGTTGACGACATATTTGATGGAGAACAGTGCCAGCACCAGTGAGACTAGCGCTCCGGCCACACCGGCTGCGATCAGCCCAAGGTAGGCATTCTGCGTCATGCTGCCGACCAGCGCGGCGGTGAAGGCACCGCCGAGCAGCTGACCCTCGATGGCGATGTTGACGACGCCGGCACGTTCACACATGATCCCGGACAGCGAACCAAAGACCAAAGGGACCGCCAGCACCGCGGCGCCGGCCAGCAGGCCGGCCAACGAAATGCTCGGGGTTCGTGCGCCGGAAACCACCCAGATCAGGAAGGAAAGGACAAAAAGAGCGGCAAAGGCGATGATCCACCCACGGCCCAGTGGCCTTGCCTGATTGCGGCGCACCCAGGCCAGCGCGGCGATACCGGCCATGAACAGGCCGATGATCAGGTTGCTGATCCGGCCCGGCAAAACCAATTCCGGCAACGTGAAGGCGTCACCGGCCGAGGAGAGCCCAAAGTGCGCACTGGCAGTGGAGCCAAGGGCCCCGAAACACACCAGCACGATGGCGGCGAAAATGCTCAGCGTGAGCGGCACCTTCTTGCCCACGCTATGTGCCACAACCGTGGTGGGGAGAACTGCTGGTTGAGTCATTACTGTGCACCACCCTGGGTTGCGGCCGCGGCGGCCTGAATCTTCTTTTTCTTCGGGTTCAGCCCGAACATCGCCTTAATCAGTGGCGGGGCGGCAATGAACAGCACGATCAGCGACTGCACCACCAGCACAATATCGATCGGGGTTCCGGTCGAGATCTGCATATTCACCGCACCGGCACGGAAGGCTCCGAAGAGCAGACCAGCAAAGAAGGTGCCCCACGGGGTCGAGCGCCCGAGCAGCGCCACCGTGATCGCGTCGAACCCGAGCGATCCGGCGATGCCGGCGGTCAGCACCTTTTCGGTGCCCGCCACCTGAGCGACGCCGGCCGCACCGGCCAGGGCACCGGCCAAGGCCATGGCCACAATCATGGCCCGCTGCACATTCACACCGGCGGTCTGCGCCGCCAGTGGGTTGTGTCCCACGGCGCGCAGTTCAAAACCGAGTGTGGAACGCTTCAGCAGCCAGCCCATGCCGAAGGTCAACAGCACCGCCAGCAAGAAGCCTACGTGTAGCCGGGAACCGGGCAGGGCCGGGAAGACCGCGGTGGTATCCAGAATCGGCGAAATTGGGTTGGTCTCGCCGGGGCGGCGGAAGGCCTGGGTGTTCATCAAGAAGTCAAGGAGGTAGAGGGCCACGTAGTTGAACATGATCGTCAAGATCACTTCGTGGGCACCGGTACGTGCCTTGAGCAGACCAACCAGACCGCCCCAAAGGGCGCCACCGATAAGGCCAAAGACGATGACCAGCAGCAGGTGCAGCACCACCGGCAGATGCCAGGCGAAGCCGACATAGCCGGCCATCGCGGCACCGATGATGATCTGGCCCTGGGCACCAATGTTAAACAGACCAGCCCGGAACGCCAGACCCACACCTAGACCGGCGCAGATTAGCGGGGTGGACACGGTCAACGTTTCGAGGAACGGGGCAAAGCCCTGCGCCGAGTTGTAGATGGAGCCTTCGAACAGCGCCACATAGGAGGACGTGCCAGCTTCCCACAACGCGGAGAAGAAGTCCGACGGACGGGCGAATAGGTAGCCAGCCGTGGTGGCTACGCGCTCATCGGTGACCGCAATAAGCAGTCCGCCGACAATCAGTGCGACGATCACACCGAGCACCGAGACGAGACCCGGGCCCTGGGTGATCTGTTTGAATAGGTCGTTTTTCGCCGGTGCCGGCGCGGTTTTCTCAGCGCTCACTGGCCTTCTCCTTGGTTCTTGTGCTGTGCGGCCGCCTCGTCGGCGCTGACCCCCGCCATCATCAGGCCGAGTACATCGCGCGGGGTATCGGCCGGGACGATGCCAATGATCGAGCCCTTGTAGAGGACCGCGATCCGGTCGGCCAGTTCGATCACCTCGTCGAGCTCGGTGGACACGATCATCACCGGGGTTCCGGTATCGCGCTCGGCCACGATGCGCCGGTGCAGGAATTCGATGGAGCCGACGTCCACGCCGCGCGTGGGCTGCGAGGCAATGAACAGCTTCAGCTCGCGGCCCAGTTCGCGGGCCATCACGACCTTCTGCTGGTTACCACCGGAAAGGCTCGAGGCCGGGTTCAACGCGTTATCCGTTCGCACGTCGAAGCGTTCGATCTGCTCGGCGGCGTTCTTGCGCACCTGCGCCAGATTCATCGACAGTCCCTTGGCAAAGGGCGCCCGATCGTAGAGGTCCAGGATGAGGTTCTCTTCGATGCTGAACTGGCTGACCAGGCCGTGCACGCTACGGTCTTCGGGGACAAATCCGACGCCGGCGGCAAGAACCTGCTTGACCGAGCGGCCCAGCAGTTCTTTGCCTTCGAGTTGGACCGATCCGCCGCTCACCGGCTGCGTACCCAAGATGGCCTCGGTCAGTTCGGTCTGGCCGTTGCCCTGCACACCGGCGACGGCGAGGATCTCGCCGCGGTGAATATCGAAGCTCACCTCGTTCAGCACCCGGGTGCCGGCCTCGTCGATTACCGACAGGTCGCGCACCTGGAAGGTGGCCTCGCCGGGGGTGGCAGGCTCCTTGTTCAAGGACAGCGACACCGAACGGCCGACCATCATCGAGGCCAACTCGGTGGTATCGGCCTGCGGGGAAACCGTGCCGACGACTTCGCCACGGCGAATCACGGTGATCTGATCGGAGACCGCCTTGACTTCGCGTAGCTTGTGGGAAATGAAGACGATGGAGGTGCCGTTGGCTTTGAGCTGACGCATGATGTCGAGCAGCTCGTCGGTCTCCTGCGGGGTGAGCACCGCGGTGGGCTCGTCGAGAATCAGCACACGGGCCTGGCGCACTAGGGCCTTGATGATTTCCACGCGCTGCTGCACGCCCACCGGGAGGTCTTCGACCAGCGCGTCGGGATCCACGTCGAAACCGTACTTCGCGGAGATCTCACGAATTTTGCGGCGTGTGGTTTCAAGATCGAGGCGGCCGCCGGCCTTGGTGCTTTCGGCACCGAGGGCCACGTTCTCGGCCACCGTGAATACCGGGATGAGCATGAAGTGCTGGTGCACCATGCCGATGCCGGCCGCCATGGCGTCGCCGGGACCGGAAAAGTCGACGACCTGATCGTCGACGAGAATTTGGCCCTCGGTGGGCTGGTACAGCCCGTAGAGCACATTCATCAAGGTGGACTTTCCCGCGCCATTTTCACCGAGTAGACAGTGAATTTCGGCATCGTCAACCACGAGGTCGATGCCCTTATTGGCGTAGAAAGTACCGAAAGCTTTCGAGATTCCCCGCAGTTCGAGTTTCACGATGGTACCGTTTCGTTTGTTCGGTGGGCTGTAGTTAAGATTCTGTGCTCACAGGCGCGCCCCCACCCACCGACAGGCGGTGTGCAGGGGCGCGGCATCTGAGCGGCGACTAGTGCTTCGGGCTTGCGTCCGATTCAACCTTCAGCTCGCCGGAAATGATCTGCTCCTTGAGCTTGGCGACCTCAGCCTTGGTCTCCTCGCTCACCTCGGACTCCAGGTCGTGGAACGGGGCGATGTCGACGCCGCCGTTCTCCAGGGTTCCGACGTACGGGGTGGCATCGAAGTTGCCCTCGATATCGCTCTTGATGACCTCTTCCACCGCGGCGTCCATGGTCTTGATCACCGAGGTGAGCATGACCTCCTTGTAGTCCGGGGCGGTCAGGAAGCCGTCGGAGTCAACCCAGATCAGCTTGACGTCCTTGCCGGCCTTGACGGCGTCGGTGACGGCCACGGCCGCGCCCTTACCCACTGGGCCGGCCACCGGCATGACCACGTCGGCGCCCTGATCGATCAGGTTCTTGGTGGTCTGCTTACCCTTATCCTGCTTCTCGAAGTCACCGGTGAAGGTGCCGTCCTGGCTCTTCTTATCCCAGCCCAGAACCTTGACGTCCTTGCCCTTGTCTTCGTTGTACTTGGCCACACCGTCGGCGAAACCGTCCATGAAGATGGTCACGGTCGGCAGCTTGATGCCGCCGAAGGTGGCGACCTTGCCGGTCTTGCTGGTGGCGGCGGCGACATAGCCGGCGAGGTAAGCAGCCTGAGCCGTGTCGTAGATGATGGGCTTGACGTTGTCGGCCGGCTCCTTGGTGGTGGCATCCACCAGTGCGAAGTGTGCGTCCGGGTTGGCCTTGGCCGCGGCTTCGGTGCCGTCGGCCAGCAGGAAGCCAACGGTCACGGTCAGGTCACAGCCGGCGTTCATCATGCCCTGCAGGTTGGTGGCGTAATCCGAGTTGGACTTGGATTCTGCCTCTTTGATCTGAATGCCCAGGTCCTTCTTGGCGTTCTGCAGACCACGGTAGGAGGACTCGTTGAAGGACTGGTCGTCGAATCCGCCGGAGTCGGAAACGATGCAGCCGGTGAAGTCGGAGTTGGCGCTCGCTGCACCACCCTCCTCGGGAGCGGCGCCGCAGGCGCTCAGTGCCAATGCCGAAATACCCAACATGGCAGTTGCCACGCCGGCCTTGCGCGATAGCATGCGCATGAAATCCTCCAAGGTCCGTTGCGAGATTATCGGGGAGCGAAAGTGGCGCCTCCCGTCGACGGATCCCCTCGTCGGGCACGGCGAATGTGCGATCATTCCCACTGTGTCCATAGCCTATCGGAGATTACCCGCGCGTAAAGTGCCAAAACATGACAATCCGGTAACGCTTCGGCCACCAACGGCAAGCGCTTAACGTTTTGCGCCAAGTCACCGGCCAAGTAGCCGCTGACCTCAACGGCAAGAAAAATTTTTGCGGCTTTTTAGTTGCCGTTCATCTCCGCGATGGCCTGCAGGCAGGCAGCGGCCATCACTCGCACACCGGTGGGAATGGCACGCTCGTCGGGAATATAATCCCCACGATGCAGATCGTAAGTCTCCCCGCCCGGGGTCCGCGTCCCCAAACGGAACATGGCGCCGGGGATCATATTGGTCATCCAGGCAAAGTCTTCCCCGCCCATGGACTGCGGGGTCAGCACCACCGAGGCCGAGCCGATTTCGGCCCGTGCCGCGTTTTCAATCAGCTCGGTCTCCGAGGCGGCATTGACCACCGGCGGCACCCCGCGCGTGTGCTCGAGCTTGACCTCGACCCCATAAGGGGCGGCGACCTGGCGTACCGTGGCGTCTAATAGCTCGCCCGCCGCATGCCACGCGTCGCCATCTAGACAACGCATGGTCCCGGCCAGATAACCGGTGCCCGGAATCGCATTCGGGGCGCTACCTGCGTGGATCTGTCCCCACACCACCGAGACGGCCGAACGCACGTCCACCTTGCGGGTGAGAATCGCCGGAACCTGGGTGACAATCTGACTCATCGCGAAGACCACGTCCTCGGTCAGATGCGGGCGGGAGGTGTGTCCACCGCGACCGGTCAACTCGATCTTGATCGTGTCGCTGGCCGAGGTGATGGCACCGATACGCGTGCCCACGCTCCCGGCGTCGATCCGTGGTTCGCAGTGCAACGCCAAAATGCGCGGCACCTCGTCGAGCACACCGGCGGCGATCACCGCTTGGGCGCCGCCGGGCATCTTCTCCTCGGCGGGCTGGAAAATCACGCGCACGCGACCGTGTAGCTCGCCGGCCTCCTCGAGCCGGCGCAACAAAAGCGCCACACCGAGCATCACGGTGGTGTGAATGTCATGGCCGCAGGAGTGCGCGACACCCTCAACCTGTGAGGCGTAGTCCAGCCCGGTTTCTTCGATAATTGGCAGCGCGTCGATGTCGGCGCGCAGCCCAATGGCGATCGGCCCGCTGCCCACGTCTACATAGGCGCCGGTGCCTTCCAGCGCCACCGGATTCAGGCCCGCGGCCCGCAGGGTGGCCAGAATCCGCTCGGTGGTCTGGTGTTCGGCAAAAGAAAGTTCCGGGTTGCGGTGCACCGTGCGCCGAAAGTCGATCAGTTCGGGCAGCAGCACGTCAACGAGCTGCCCCACGGGGCTCCGGTCGGGTCTGCGGTCGTTCACATGATGCACAGTCTCGAGCTTACTTGCACGTAGCGACTCATCCCAGTTATGAGCGTCATCTTCGGCCCCACGGTGAAACACTACGACACGCCAGCGCCGCCGGCGGCCAGTAGCTCATACCCGGCGCAGGAGAAGAGCCCAGAACCGCCACAGACTAGCTCCTTACGCTAATGTCCAGCGCCACACCGTGACGAAAGGACCACATAATGGATGGACAATCCACCCGCAAATGGGTTGGAGACCGGCCCCTAGCCCAGCCCGCCGAAGACCTCGAAGATCAGGGTCTGGGCTTCGATATCGGCACAGTGTTCGAACGCCGCAAGATACTCTCGGCGATGGGCCTTGGGGCGCTGAGTCTCGGGCTGGCCGCCTGCACACCGCAAGCATCACCGTCGAACGGCACGAGCTCCAACGCCGCGAGCGACGCCCTCACCGAGATCCCCGACGAGACCGCCGGCCCCTACCCCGGCGACGGCTCTAATGGACCCGACGTCTTAGAAGAGTCCGGGATTGTCCGCCGCGATATCACCTCGAGCTTCGGCGACGCCCACGGCACCGCCGCAGGGGTCCCGATGACTCTAGAACTGAACATTCTCGACTTGGCCAATTCTGGGGCGGGTTTCGCCTCGGTGGCCGTCTACGTGTGGCACTGCGATGCCCAGGGCCGCTACTCGATGTACACCCAAGGGGTGGAAGACGAGAACTTCCTGCGCGGGGTGCAGCTGGCCGACGCCGACGGGAAGGTCAGTTTCACCTCCATCGTCCCGGCCTGTTACACCGGTCGGTGGCCGCATATCCACTTTGAGATCTACCCGGATCGCGATTCCATCGACGATGCCAGCAACGCGATCGCCACCAGCCAGGTCGCGTTGCCCAAGAATATGTGCGACGCCGTCTATGCCACCGACGGCTACGAGTCCTCGGTGGCCAACTTGGCACGCCTCTCGCTGGATACCGATAACGTCTTTGGCGACGACTCCGGTGCTAGGCAGTTGGCCACCGTCACCGGCGATGTCACGAACGGCTACTCGGTGGCGCTCACCGTCCCGGTCGATACCCGCACCACGCCCAGCGGCGGGGCCGGACCCGCGGGCCACGGCCCAGGCACCGCACCACCGGCCGGCCCTCGGCCCTCGGAGGCTCCGGCGGCACCTTAACCACCTACCGGGCACCAAGCGAAAACGCCCAAGGGGCGCCGCGTCCACCCACCGCATGAGGTGGATGGACGCGACGCCCCTTCAGAGTTTCACCGGTGCACCCGGTGCTCGCCGAAACTACTGGTCCTCGGCCACCAGTTCCGCGCAACGTTCGCCGATCATCATGGTGGTGATGTTCGGGTTCACGGTCACCAGCTCCGGCATCACCGAGGCATCGGCCACGCGGAGGCCGCTGACGCCCTTGACGCGCAGCTTCGGATCCAACGGGCTCATCTCGTCCTGCTCGGACCCCATACGCACCGTGCCAGCCGGGTGATACACGGTGTTGTGGGTGCGCTTGAGGTAATCGAAGATCTCCTCATCGCTCTGCGCCTGGGCACCCGGGAACTGTTCCTCGCCGGCCCACTCGGCCATCGGCGACTGCGCCACAATCTCACGGGCCTTGCGAATACCGTAGGTCATCACGCGGGCGTCATGTCCCTCGGGGTCAGTGAAGTAGCGTGGGTCGACCTTAGGCTTATCGCGGAAGTCACAGCTGCGCAGGCGCACGGTACCGCGCGACTTGGCGTGCGTGACATTCGGGGTCAGGCAGAAGGTGTTCTCCCCGGTCGGGTAGCCCTGACGCAAGGTGTGCATATCAAAGGGCACCGAACCGTAGTGCATCATCAGATCCGGACGGTCCAACCCCTCTTGGGTCGGGGTGAAAATGCCGATCTCCCACCACTGGGTCGAGGACTGCACCATCGGCTTCTTAGCCTCCCACTGGATCACGCCTTCCGGGTGATCCTGCAGGTGCTCGCCCACGCCCGGGGAGTCGACCAGCACGTCGATGCCGACCTCGGACAGGTGCTCGGCCGGGCCGATCCCGGAGAGCATCAGCAGTTTCGGCGAGTCGATGGCACCGGCCGAGACAATCACCTCGCGGGCCGCGTTCAGCGTGGTGGTGCGCCCGAAGGCACCGTCGACCACGTCCACACCGGTGCACCGCTTCGCCTCATCAAAGTTCAGCTTGCGCGCCTGCAGGCCAGTGAGCAGGAAGAAGTTCTCCCGCTCCATAATCGGGTGAATGTAGGAGACCGACGAGGAGGCTCGGGTGCCATCGGCCTGGCGGTTGATCTGGAAGAAGTTCGCACCGTTAATGACGGTCTCGTTGTTGTTGAACTTCGCCCGTGGGATCCCGGCCTGCTCACAGGCATCAAGCAGGGCCACACCGCAGGGGTCGACCGCCGGCACGTTCATCAGGTGCACCGGCCCGGAATCCCCGTGGTGCGGGGCGTCGGGCCCGGCATCCTCGTTGGTTTCCAGCTTCTTGTAGAGCCGGTAGGCCATCTCGGCATTCCAGCCGGTGGCACCAAATTTGCTCTCCCACTCGTCGATGTCTTCACGCGGGGCCCAGAAGGCGATGCACGAGTTGTGGCTCGAGCAGCCGCCCATCACCTTGGCACGCGCGTGACGCATGAAGGAGTTACCGTTTTCCTGTTCTTCGATGGGGTAATCCCAGTCGTAGCCGGACTCCAGCAGCTCCATCCAGCGGTTCAACTGCAGGATTTCGTCGATCCCGCGGTCATCCGGGCCGGCCTCAACCAGCGCGACGGTCACCTCGGGGTTCTCGCTCAACCGCGAGGCCACCGCGGCACCGGCCGAGCCGCCACCGATAACGATGTAGTCGAAGTCTTTCTTCTCAATGCTCAACGTATGCGCCCTTTCTCGTTACTTCTCGGCAAACCAGCCGGTGACCTGCGGGTCAAGGTTTTGGTAGATGTGCTTGGCTTCCTGGTACTCACCCAAACCGGTGGGGCCCAATTCGCGTCCGACGCCGGACTGGCCGAACCCACCCCACTCGGCCTGCGGCAGGTACGGGTGGTAGTCGTTGATCCAGATGGTGCCGTGGCGCAGACGCCCGGCCACCCGCTGAGCACGACCGGCGTCTTGGCTCCACACCGCACCGGCCAAACCGTAGACAGTGTCATTGGCAATAGCCACGGCCTCGTCCTCGGTGCGGAAGGTCTCCACGGTCACCGTCGGGCCGAAGGCCTCATCCTGCGCCACCGACATGCCCGAGGTGACCTGATCGATGACCGTGGGCAGGTAGAAGTGCCCGGCACCCAAACCGGCACCGTCGTCCTCCGTGGCCGGCCGGCCGCCGCAGCGCACGCGGGCGCCCTCGGCGATACCGGCCTGCACGTAGGCGTCGACCTTGGCCAAGTGCGCGGCGGAAATCAACGCGCCAGTCTCCGCGTTCTCATCGAAAGGACCACCCAGGGTGATCTTCTCGGCGCGGCTAACCAAGGCGTCGACGAACTTCTCGGCGATGGATTCCTCCACCACCAAACGGGCACCGGCGGAGCACACCTGACCGGAATGCACGAACGCTGCGTTCAGCGCGTTGTCCACGGCGGCATCAAAGTCGGCGTCGGCAAAGATCACGTTTGGGTTCTTACCGCCCAGCTCCAAGGCCACCTTCTTCACGGTGCCTGCGGCGGCCGCGGCAATCTTCCGCCCGGTAATCAGGCCTCCGGTGAAGGACACCAAATCCACGTCCGGGTGCTCGGAAAGCACCGCACCGGCCTTGGCCCCGGCACCGGTGACCAGGTTGGCCACCCCATCGGGCAGACCCAGTTCGCGCAGCACGTCCATCATCAGAATCGCGGTGGAGGGGGTCAGCTCGGCGGGCTTGAGCACGAAGGAGCAACCGGCGGCCAGCGCCGGGGCAATCTTCCATGCCGCCTGCAGCAGCGGGTAGTTCCACGGGGTGATCATCGCGGCCACCCCCACCGGTTCGTAGGCGATCCGGCTGAGCACGTTGGCATCCCCGGCGTCGACCAGACGTCCGGCGTCCTGACCGGCCAGCTTCCCGAAGTACTCGAAGCAGGCAATGATGTCATCCATGTCGATACGCGACTCGATGATCCGCTTACCGGTATCCAGGGTTTCGGCCAGCGCGAATTCTTCCTTGCGCTCGGTCAGTTTGGCTGCCACCTGAAGCAGGAAGCTGCCGCGCTGCGGGGCCTGCACCGAGGACCACACCCCGGAGTCGAAGGCCTTGCGGGCCGCGGCGATGGCGCGCAGCGAGTCGGCCTCGCCGGCCTCGGAAACCAACGCCACCTGCTCGCCGGTGGCCGGGCAATGGATTTCACGGGTTTCGCCCGAGGCGGCCGGAGCGAAACGCCCATCGATGAAGATGGAGGTCCCAGCCAATAGCAGGTCCGGATTGGGGCTGCTGGGCAATGTCATGATTTCTCCTTGGTTGTTTCGGTCTCGTCATACGCATCGATGTCATCGTCAATGCTTCCGGCATCCGCCTGGGCACCGACAATAGGCATCATTCCGGTATCGAAGTCGCGCTCCCAGTCGGTCTTTGAACCCACTTCGTCGTTAATAAGGCTGCGTGAGTCGTGCTGCGACTGGTGGTGCATGAAGGCCATATAGGTTTCGTACTGGTCAAGCACGTCGGCGATCACTTGTTCTTTCCCCAATCCCATCAGGTCAAAGCCGTGGCTACCTTCCTGGTTGAATACCTCCAAGCGATAGTAGACATCCGAGCTCGACTGCACTCTCGCGTAGGTCGGCAGGTCCACGCGCACGGGGTATACCTGGTACTTGAACGGACGTTCCGCGGGGTGGGTGAGCACTAACAGATCCACCGAATCCAGATCCATCCCCGGTACCCGCTCCACCTGCAGCTCAACCTGAACGCCCTGCGCCATAAATTCATCATGGACTTCTTGCAGGGCTGGCTTGATGATCTCTTCAATACTGCGGCGCGTTTGTCGGCGGCCCGGGTAGCTCATGACCCGCGAGAGTCGTTGGCGCCAGTTGCGTCGGTCGCTTAGTGAACTACTGCGACTGGAGATCACCGAATGCAGCGATTCGTCATAGCTCTTGGCCAATGCGTTCTCCACGCGCAGGGATTTCCATAGCCCCAACATCACGAAGACCAGCACCACCGAGAACGGCAGACCCATGATCACCGTAGCGCCCTGCAGGGTCGGCACTCCGCCGACGAGCAGCATGGCCAGAGTCAGAATACCGATGGCCAACGACCAGAACAGACGCACCGGCTTCGACCCATCGGACTCGGCATCCTTCAAATGCGAGGTGAAGTTGGCCATCACTAGGGCGCCGGAGTCGGCGCTGGTGACGTAGAACAGCAGACCGGTAAAGGTGGCAATACCGGCGACCAGTGGGACCCCTGGATACTGTTCAAGCATTGTGTAGAAGGCTTGTTCCGGCGTGTTCATCGCGACCTCGCCGAAGGCGGAGTTACCGCCGATCACCAGCGACAGGGCACTGTTACCGAAGATCGAGATCCACAATAGAATGAACGCCATCGGCACGAAGAGCACACCGAAAACGAACTGTCGGATGGTGCGGCCGCGTGAAATGCGCGCCAAGAAGAGCCCAACGAACGGTGCCCATGCGATCCACCAGGCCCAGAAAAACAGCGTCCAGGCGTTCAGCCAGTCGTCGGGACGGTCATAGGCGAAGGTGTCCATGGCCATGAAGGGGAACTGCGCGATCATATCGCCGACGTTGCCGATGATCGTGTCCATCAAGAAAGCGGTCTTGCCGGTCACCAGCACGTAGAGCATCAGCACCACGCACAAGATCACGTTCAGCTCGGAAAGCCGGCGAATACCCTTCTCCACACCGGTGAGCACCGAAATGGTTGCCATCACGACGGACAGCGCGATCAAAGCGATCTTCCACGTCGTATTGACCGGGATGCCGAACATGAAGTGCAGTCCGTAGTTCAGCTGCGCGACGCCGATACCCAGCGAGGTGGCGATGCCGAAGATCGTTCCCATCACCGCGGCGATGTCCACGCCGTGTCCGATCGGACCGTTGATCTTCTTGCCGAAAATCGGGTACAGGGCCGATCGAATGCTCAATGGCAGGTTGTGGCGGTAGGCAAAGTAGCCCAGGGCCATGCCGACCAGCGCATAAAGCCCCCAGCCGATCAGGCCATAGTGGAACAGCGTCCACACCACGGCTTGGCGTGCGGCCTCCACGGTCGAACCGTCGCCACGTGGCGGAGCCAAGTACTGGGTGACCGGCTCCGACACCGAAAAGAACATCAGGTCGATGCCGATGCCGGCGGCGAAGAGCATCGCCGTCCAGGTGAAGAGGCTGAAGGTGGGGCGTGCGTGATCGGGACCCAGGCGGGTCCTACCCACCTTAGATGAGGCCACGAAGATTACGAAGAACAGAACGGCGACCACGATCAGGGTGTAATACCACCCCAGATTCTTGCCCACCCAGCCCACGGTGGCGTTGATGACGAGGTCGGCCGATTCCTGGTCCAGGATCGCCCAAAGGGCAATGGCCAGGACGCCGATGGCGGAGCCGTAGAAAACGACCTTGTTTACTCTTGTACGGCGCTCGGGATGATTAGTTGGATGATCCGCTGATGATCCGGGGCCTGCCCCGGATTTTGTCTCGGTACTCATGGCGCTCGAGCCTAGCAACGTCCTTCAACAGATATCAAGGTCTTGATATATTATTGATATACGGTATATGTGGTGGACATCACACGGACAACTTGCATTAAATCCCAAGTCAAGTGCTGTTAACGCAAAACGCCCGCGCTGTTAAAGCGCGGGCGCGTGTATCACAATACGTCGACTCTACCCTCTTCTTTAAGGGTTTCGACCGCTTGTTTCACACGTTGAGCATGCTCCTTTGTGGTCACGAGCAATGCGTCTGCGGTGTCCACCACGATGACATCGTCGATGCCGATCAGCGCCACCACGCGTGGTACATCTCCGTAGACCACCCCGGAGGCCTGGTCGGAGTAAACCCGCGCCTTATCCCCCAGGATCGTGATGCCACTTTCCTCGCTAGCCTTGTTCAGTCGTCCGATGGCGGCAAAGTCTCCGACGTCGTCCCAGTTAAAGACACCGGGCACCACAGCCACATCCCCGGCGGCGGCCGCCGGTTCGGCCACGGCGTAGTCAATGGCGATCTTCGGCAGCTGCGGCCAGACCCGCGCCATCACCTCATCGCGTCGCGGGCCATCCCACGCTTCGGCGATCTCCATCAACCCGTCATGCAGTTGCGGCTGGTTGGCGCGCAGGTGCTCGAGCATCAGCGCCACCGGGGCGACGAACATCCCGGCGTTCCAGAGGAAGCCACCGCGGGCCAAGTAGCCACGGGCCGTATCCTCATCGGGCTTCTCCACGAATTGCACGACGCCACGGGCGCTCGGTGCACCCTCAACACCGAGCAGCTCGCCGGTCTGAATGTAGCCAAAACCGGTCGACGGGTGCGTCGGGTGAATACCAATGGTCACGATCTTGCCGGTAGCGGCGGTCAGAACCGCCTCGCGGACCGCCTCGAGGAACACATCCACCGGGCCGATGACCTGGTCGGCCGCAAAGGAGCCCATGATGGTCTGCGGGTCGCGCAGATACAAAATGGCCGCGGCCAGCCCAATGGCGGCGGCCGAGTCCTTCGGCTCGGGCTCCAGCACCAAGTTGGCGTCGGCCAACTCCGGCAGCTGGGAGAGGACCGCCTTACGGTGCGCCTGACCGGTCACCACCATGACCCGCTCGTCGGCCAGTGGGCACAGGCGGTCATAGGTGGCGCGAATCAGTGTCGATCCCGACCCGGTGAGGTCGTGCAGGAACTTCGGGGCCGAGGCGCGCGAGAGCGGCCACAGCCGCGACCCGACGCCGCCAGCGGGGATGACACCATAAAAACGCGAAAAAATGTCTGCATTCACGTTTGCAATCCTAATTGAGAATTCTTATTTTCTGCTGTTAGCCGGTGCTTCGCGCCCGGCTCGGCACCCTCAAATACGCAAGCGGTTCATGAGCTAATTTCCGCGGATTTTCGCCCTTTTATCGTAATGATGGTGCCGTTCGGTGAACATGCTCACAGGAAATGGATGCAGGATAGGAGTGAGCTCGCCAATTGGTTTAGACTCGCACAAGGAACGCTCGCACAAGTGCGTCAAATCTCATTGTGTGCAAGATACACATGCGCCGTTGCGAGTCTTGGAGGTTTAGTTCAGTGTCGAAGACTTCGTCAGGCACCCTATACCGCGGCCGTGAAGGCATGTGGTCATGGGTGGGACACCGAGTCACCGGTGTCGTTATTTTCCTTTTTCTCTTAGTGCACGTCCTTGATACTGCACTCGTGCGTGTCAACGCCGATGCTTACAACGCAGTGATCGCGACCTACCAGAACCCGCTGATGGCGCTGGGTGAAACCGCGCTGGTCGCGGCGATCCTCTTCCACGCCTTCAACGGCCTGCGCCTGATTCTGGTGGACTTCTGGAAGCAGGGCACCAAGTACCAGCGTCAGCTGCTGTGGGGTGTGCTGGGCGTCTGGATCGTCGTCTTCGCCGCCTTCGCCATCCGTCACCTCTCGCTTGCCTTCGGAGGACACTAAACCATGAGCGTCAATATTGCTGCCCCTCGTAGCCAGCGTCTGGACCCGAAGTACGTACGCGGTCCGAAGTCTCGCGGCAACTTCGAGATGCTCGCCTGGCTGTTCATGCGACTGTCCGGCGTGGTGCTCGTCGTGCTCATCTTCGGGCACCTGTTCGCCAACCTGATGACCGGTACCGGCATCAACGCCCTGTCCTTCGGTTTCGTCGCCGGCAAGTGGGCCAACCCGGTCTGGCAGTTCTGGGATCTGGCCCTGCTGTGGCTCTCGATGTTGCACGGCACCAACGGTGTGCGCACCATCATCAACGACTACGCCGAAAAGCACGCCACCCGCGCTTGGCTCAAGGGCATTCTGTACGTAGCCACCATCTTCATCGTGGTGCTGGGCTCGCTGGTGATCTTCACCTTCGACCCCTGCGTAGCCGGTAGCGACCTGGCACAGTGCCGCTAAATTCGAGCAGACTTCAAGAAAAGAGAGCATCAAGAATGCAGGTACATCAGTACGACGTCGTCATCGTCGGTGCCGGCGGTGCAGGTATGCGTGCCGCGATCGAATCCGGTCAGCGTGCACGCACCGCAGTGCTAACCAAGCTTTACCCCACTCGCTCGCACACCGGTGCGGCCCAGGGCGGCATGTGCGCCGCCTTGGCCAACGTCGAGGAAGACAACTGGGAGTGGCACACCTTCGACACCATTAAGGGTGGCGACTACATCGTCGACCAGGACGCCGCCGAAGTCATGGCCAAGGAAGCCATCAACGCGGTGCTGGACCTCGAAAAGATGGGTCTGCCCTTCAACCGCACCCCCGAGGGCAAGATCGACCAGCGTCGCTTCGGTGGACACACCCGCGATCACGGCAAGGCCGCCGTGCGCCGCGCCTGCTACGCCGCCGACCGCACCGGTCACATGATCCTGCAGACCCTCTACCAAAACTGCGTCAAGCACAACGTCGAGTTCTACAACGAGTACTACGTGCTGGACCTGCTGCTGGTCGAGGAAGACGCCTACCGTGAGGACGGCACCGCCTACAAGCAGAAGCGCGTAGCCGGCGTGGTCTCCTACGACCTGGCCACCGGCGAACTGCACGTCTTCCAGGCCAAGTCCGTGGTCTTCGCCTCCGGCGGCGCCGGCAAGGTCTTCAAGACCACCTCGAACGCACACACCCTGACCGGTGACGGCATGGGCATCGCCTTCCGCTCCGGTCTGCCGCTGGAGGACATGGAATTCTTCCAGTTCCACCCGACGGGTCTGGCCGGTCTGGGCATTCTGCTGACCGAAGGCGCCCGCGGTGAAGGCGCGATCCTGCGTAACTCCGACGGTGAGCGCTTCATGGAGCGCTACGCACCGACCATTAAGGACCTGGCGCCGCGCGATATCGTCGCCCGCGCCATGGCCAACGAGGTCCGCGAAGGCCGCGGTTGCGGTCCGAACAAGGACTACGTGCTGCTGGATTTGACGCACCTCGAGCCCGAGCACATCGAATCGAAGCTGCCGGACATCACCGAGTTCGCCCGCACCTACCTGGGTGTGGAGCCGTTCACCGATCCGGTGCCGGTCTACCCGACCGCGCACTACGCCATGGGCGGTGTGCCGACCAACATCGAGACCGAGGTGCTGCAGGACAACGACACCACCATCCCGGGTCTTTTCGCCGCCGGTGAGGTCGCCTGCGTGTCGGTGCACGGCGCCAACCGTCTGGGCACCAACTCGCTGCTGGACATCAACGTCTTCGGTCGTCGCGCCGGTATCGCCGCGGCGAAGTACGCCGCCGACGCCGACTACGTCGAACTGCCGGAGGCACCAGAAGCCCTGGTGACCGAGCAGCTGAACAACCTGCTCTCCTCCACCGGTACCGAGAAGGTCGCCGAGCTGCGCAAGAGCCTGCAGGAGATCATGGACGCTAACGTTCAGGTGTTCCGCGATGAGAAGTCGCTGAAGGAAGCGCTGAACGTCATCGCCGATCTGCGCAAGCGCTACAAGAATGTGTCCGTTCAGGACAAGGGCAAGCGCTTCAACCTCGACCTGCTCGAAGCCGTTGAGCTCGGCTTCCTGCTGGATCTGGCCGAGGTTATGACTGCCGCCGCCCTGCACCGCAAGGAATCGCGTGGTGGACACTACCGCGAGGACTACCCGGATCGTGACGACGAGAACTTCATGGTTCACTCGATGTCCTACCGCGACTACAACGCCACCACCGAGGGGATTGCCGGCATCCGCATGGAGACCAAGCCGGTGGTCTTCACCCGTTACCAGCCAATGGAGCGTAAGTACTAATGAGCACCGAAATGCCAGAACCAGCATCGAAGATTGAGCTGAAGCCAGGCGTCGGCGGCGGCGGAGAAATCCCAACGTTCAACATCACCCTGCGGGTGCGCCGCTACCTTCCGGAAGCCAGCTCCGATGCCTACTGGGAAGACTTCCAGCTGACCATGTACGGCACGGACCGTGTGCTGGACGCCCTGCACAAGGTCAAGTGGGAGCACGACGGTTCACTGTCCTTCCGCCGCTCCTGCGCCCACGGTATTTGCGGTTCCGATGCCATGCGCATCAACGGCCGCAACCGCCTGGCCTGCAAGACCCTGCTCAAGGACCTGGACACCTCCAAGCCGATCACCGTGGAGGCCATCAAGGGCCTGCCGCTGGAGAAGGACTTGATCGTGGACATGGAGCCGTTCTTCCAGTCCTACCGCGAGATCATGCCGTTCTTGATCTCCAAGGGTCACGAGCCGACCAAGGAACGCTACCAATCCGCCGAGGACCGTGAGCGTTTCGACGACACCACCAAGTGCATCCTCTGCGCCGCGTGCACCAGCTCTTGCCCGGTGTTCTGGACCGACGGCCAGTACTTCGGTCCGGCTGCCATCGTCAACGCGCACCGCTTCATTTTCGATTCGCGTGATGACGCCGGCGACATGCGCCTGGAGATCCTGAATGACAAGGAAGGTGTCTGGCGCTGCCGCACCACCTTCAACTGCTCCGAGGCATGCCCCCGTGGCATCCAGGTGACCAAGGCAATCGCCGAGGTCAAGCAGGCAATCCTGTCGCGCACCGTGTAATTACCACGCGCAGCAATGGGGCCGCTTCCCACCGGGAAGCGGCCCCATTGTCGTTTCTTGGCGAAGGATCGGTACCTTGCCGCGCTCGGCTCGCTGCACCCTTGGCAGGAACTATGGATGACGCTAGCCTCGGGATCACCGGACACTAGCCGAAAGGATCCACCCGTGAACCTGATGCCCCCGCCCTTCGCCAGCGATGAAGACTTCCCAGTGTTGATCATTCACGAACTGACGCAGCTGCGTGCGGCGCTGCAGGGGCTTTCCACCGCCCAAGCCGCTAGCCGACCCACCGTCAGCGCGCTATCCCTCTCCGGGCTCGCGCTACACAGTGCCCAGGTGGTCCACGGTTGGCTCCTGGCCGCCGAACGCGCCCCGGAGCCGGTGGCCGCGCAGGAGATCCCGCAGCTCAGCGCCCGCATCGGCTTCAGCCAAATGTATGCGGGCAGCGAGGATCTGGGGCACATGCCGGCCGACGAGGTGCTCGCACAGCTCGATCGGGTGATCGACTTTGTGCGCACCGAAGGGCCGGGGCTTTTCGATCTGGCCGTCGACATCCCTCTCGGCGATCATCAGTGGCCAGGCAGCGGCCCGTTCGTCACCGGGCGTTGGGTCTGGCAACATCTGGCCACGGAGGTCGCCCGGCACGCTGGCCACGCCGATATCCTCCGTGAGTCCATCGACGGGGCCAGCGCGGCGGAACTGACCGCCGCTGAGGGCTAGCCCTACAGCCCGGCGCGCTCCAGCCCCTGTGCCAAGCGTTGCACCGTGCCGGCCACGTCGGTGAGCTTATCCAAACCGAACAGGCCAACACGGAAGCTCGAGAAGTCCTCGCCCTCCCCCACCTGCAGCGGGACCCCGGCCGCGACCTGAAGGCCGGCCTGTTTGAAGGCCGCCCCGGTGCGTACCGCCGGGTCGTTGGTGTAGCTCACCACCACGCTGGGTGCGGCGAAACCATCGGCCGCCACCGAGCGGAATCCATGGGCCGCAAGGAGCTTGCGCACTTCAGTACCCAGCTCCTGCTGTGCCTCGCGCAGCCGCTCCAGCCCGATCGTCTTGGCTTCCTGCATCAGTTGGGCGTTATGCGCCAGCGAGTCGGTGGGCATGGTGGCGTGATAGGCCGCGCGCCCGTCCCGATACTCCTCGGCGATGGACAACCACTTCACCAGATCGAGGGCGAAGCTCGTGGACTGCGAGGCTTTCACGGCCCGCTCCGCGGCTTCGGAGAGCATCACGTAGCCGGCGCACGGGGTGCCGCTCCAGCCCTTCTGCGGGGCCGAAATAAGCACGTCCACACCGGTGTCTGCCATCGATACCCAGGAGGCCCCGGAGGCAATGCAATCCAGTACCAGCAGCCCGTCGACCTCATGTACGGCTGCGGCCAACTCACGCAGGTAGTCCGCGGGCAGCTGCAGCCCGGCCGCGGTCTCCACATGCGGGGCGAAGACCACCGCGGGACGCTGGGTGCGAATCTGCTCGGTTACCTCGGCAATCGGCACCGGTGCGTAGGCCGGCTGGGCCGAATCCTCCACCGGTCGTGCCGCGGCGACCTGCACTCGGTCGGTGATGCCGCCACTTTGCAGAATCTGCGACCAGCGGAAGGAAAAGAGCCCATTGCGTACCACCAGCACCTGCTTGTCGGTGGCCAATTGACGGGCGACGGCCTCCATCGCATAGGTCCCGCCACCGGGGACGATCGCCACCGAGTGTGCCTGATAGGTCTCACGGAAGTCGGCGAGCAGCTGCTGCATCACGCCAATAAAACGGACCGACATGTGGTTCAGCGAGCGGTCGGTAAACACCACCGAATACTCGAGCAGGCCATCGGGGTCGATATTCTCATGGGGCAAGGTCATCTACGGGCCTCCAACGCTCGGTACGAATTCGAAGAATGTCACGGGTCGGGCCCGTACTCTTAGATTCTGCCAAATCTTTCGCCCGGGCGCGGCAGGGCGCGAGAAATCCGGATTAGTTCCCCAGGGGCAGGCGCTGCACCAGGGACCAGTGCCCCACCCCGGTGTCGAACAGGTCGATATGTTCCACCGCAAAACTCATGCGCACCCCCCGCAAGGCCTGGAGCGCGGCATCGAGGCGCTCGTCGGGCACATTTTGGGCAATGGTCAGATGCGGGTGATAGGCGAAGGCCGAGGTGTGCTGCAGATAGTCGCCCACCAGCCGACGATGCAAGGCGCGGCACTGCTCCGCACCACCGGAAAGCGGCAAGTACACCACCTGGCTGGCCGGGCGGAAACTGGCGGCCCCGGGCCCCAACCGCACCTCGAAGCCGGTGGTCTGCGTCGCGACCTGCTGCACATGCGCGGCCGCTGGCCCCCACCCGGCGGTGTGCACCCCGGAGATCAGGGTGATATGCGGGGCGATGGGTTCGGTGGCCGGTCCCCCGAACTCGCGGCGCCACGCGCGCAGCTCGGCCAACTGTGGTTCGGGCACACCGATAACGACCCCCAGCGTAAACCGGGGGTCGTCTCTCACGGTGTGCTCCGGTGCGCTCACGCCTAGCTGAGGCTTCCCAACGGCGGCAGGAAGCCAACCTTCTGGTAGACCTCGTTGAGCGTGGCACCGGCGACTTCGCGGGCCTTCGCGGCGCCGTGCAGCAGCAAGCGATCCAGTTCGGCCGGGTCATCGAGCAGCTCAAGGGTGCGCTCACGCACCGGGGTGAGGCGTTCGACGACGGCCTCGGCCACCGCCACCTTCAGGTGCCCATACATTTTGCCCTCGAACTCGGCCACCAGCTGAGGCACCTGGCGGTCGGTGACCGCCGCCAGAATGTCCAGCAGGTTCGACACCCCGGGCTTATTTTCCTTGTCGTAGGCGATCACCGTGTCGGTATCGGTCACCGCCGACTTGATCCGCTTAGCGATCACCTTCGGCTCGTCGAGCACGTTGATCAGGCCGTTCGGCGAGGCCGCGGACTTCGACATTTTGCTCGTCGGATTCTGCAGGTCGTAGATGCGCGCACCCTCGGTGGGGATCTGCGCCTTGGGCACCACGAAGGTCTGCCCGAAGCGGTGGTTGAAGCGCTGCGCCAGGGTGCGAGCCAGTTCCACATGCTGGCGCTGGTCGTCGCCCACCGGCACCCCCTCGGGCTGGTACAGCAGAATATCTGCGGCCATCAGCACCGGATAGGTGAACAGACCCACGGAGGAGTTCTCGGCCCCGCCCTTGGCGGACTTGTCCTTGAACTGGGTCATCCGGCTGGCCTCGCCGTAACCGGTCAGGCAGTTGAGCACCCACGCCAGCTGGGCGTGCTCGGGCACCTGGGACTGCACGAACAGCGTGGACTTATCCAGGTCGATCCCGCCGGCGATGAACTGCGCGGCGGTCTTCCGGGTGCGGGCGCGCAAGGCCGCCGGATCTTGCTCCACGGTGATCGCGTGCATATCGGGGATGAAGAAGAAGGCGTCGTAGGCATCCTGGGTTTTCACCCAGTTCACCAGGGCGCCGAGGTAGTTGCCCAGGTGCAACGAGTCACCGGAGGGCTGCATGCCCGAAAGGACGCGGGGTTTGCTCATGAATCTTCCTTAGAACTGGTAGTCGACGACCAGCGGTGCGTGGTCAGAGAAGCGCAGGTCGTAGGCCGACGCCCGGTCGACGTGCGACTTAATGGCCTTGGCGGCAAGCTCGGGGGTGGCCATCTGGTAGTCGATGCGCCAGCCAGCGTTGTTGTCGAAGGCCTGCCCGCGGAAGGACCACCAGGTGTACGGGCCCTGCTCATCGCCGGCCAGCTCCCGGGCCACGTCCTTGTAGCCGATCTCGTCGCCGAAGAAGCGGTCGAAGTAGGCGATCTCTTCATCCATCACGCCGGCCCGCTTATTGTGGTTCGGCTTCCAGTTCTTAATGTCTTTCTCGGTGTGCACGACGTTCAAGTCGCCCACGACCACCACATGATCCTTCTCGGCCTTCAGCTCGGCCAACCGTACGATCATCCGGTCCAGAAAACGGTACTTATCGACCTGCTTGTCGGTGCCCAGCTCCCCGGAGTGCACATAGGCCGAGACCACGCAAAGGGTCGAGCCATCCGGCATGGAGAAGTCCGCTTCCACCCATCGGCCGGCGTCGGCGAAGTACTCATCACCGATGTCGCCGCGGGTGGCCACCGGCTCGTTGCGGGAGAGAATCGCAACCCCGGCGCGGCCCTTGGCGGCGGCTTCGGCGTGCAGAATATGCCAGCCTTCGCCGATCAGCTCGCGCACCACGGCGTCGGGGGCGCGCACCTCCTGCAGGCACAGCACGTCCACGTCACGCGCGGCCACCCAGTCAGCCATATTGCGCTTATAGGCGGCACGGATGCCGTTGACGTTAACCGAGGCCACGCGCACCGCGCCGTCGAGCTTGCCCAAAATTTCCACGCTGGTAGGTATCACGTCTCCACCTTACAAAACAGTCGACGCAACGTCCGTGCAGAACGTTGCGTCGAGGGGTAATAAACAGGATTAGTTAATAATTTCGCCGTCGATCGGGTTCGACTGCGGCTTGAGCATATCTCGGGCGTTCGACGCGGTCATCGCGATGGTGTCCAGCGCACGGTCGATCATCTCTGCCGAACCGTCCTCGCCCTTGGCGCGTTCATCGGCAATGACCTTCGCCTGCACCTGGACGATCTTGAAGGAGTGATCCAGCTTCATATCGCGCTGGCTGGTGGCCTCGTCAATGACGACGGTGCTGGCCGGCTGGGCCCGTCCGGCTGCGGCCGCGGTGGCTTCCCTCAGCGAGGAGTTGATCTTATCGGCGCCGCGCTTGAGACCGAACACCAAAAAGAGCGAGAGCAAGAGCCAGCCGGCGGAGATCGCCACCACAAACCAACCAACCACCTGATTGGAGTTGGCCGCGAACACCACGGCCACCAATAGCACGATGACCATGACGGCCATAGCCAAGCTCGATGCATTCAGGGTGATTTTGCGGTCCTTCGACGCGCCGCTGCCAAGTGGTTCCATGCTCCCGATTATCTCACCGCCGCGCCACCACTGGCTAATTGCCGCGGTGCTGGTTCGCCCACAGCTCAGCGCCCGTCCTCGACCAGCGCCTAGGCGCCCTCTGGCTTGCTCAGAGGCCCACCCGATCGAGCAGCTCACCGATGTCTACCCCGTTCAACGCCCACCGCAGCAGGAAGAAGCCGGCGATCCCCACGATCCAGGGCAGTGACTCCCGCGCCATCCGGCTCAACTTCGCACCCCAGCGGCGCAGCGGCGCCTCCAGTTTCGCCCCCAACATCTGACGGGCCAGGGTGAGTACGACGGCCGGCAACACCATCACCACGCAGTAGCCGCCCAGGGCCAGAATCTGTGTGGCGTCGGCCCAACCACTGTGTGCAAGCGCCGACATGGCCCCCAGATAGGGCAACATCGTCGGCAGTTCCAGCACTCCGGCCACCACCGCGAGGATCAGCAGGCCGAGTTTGCTATCCAGCGCCCGGTCCACCCGGTGCCGCAACCTCCGGGGTAGCTCTACCTTCTGTTGCAGGACCCCCTCACGCTGCCCGCCGGCGAAGGTGCCGCGCTGCCGCGCGTGGTCGGCGTCCTGCTTCAATGTGCGGTTCCCGCCTGGTCGCCGCTCGGCGTGTGCCGATGCCTCGTCCTTCGCCGGATCCCGCACCATCAGGGACCACGCCAACATGCCGGCGCCGAGGATGACGGCCAAAATTCGGAGCGCAGGCGAGTCGAGCACCGACTCTGGAAGGGCGTTTAGACCCAAGCGCACCCCGGAGCGAAGCAGCAATCCGACGCACCAATAAAATACGGCAATCATCCCCAGGTAGAGCAGCACCCGCGGCACGGCCCGCCGATAATCGCGACGCAACAGCAACCAGATAGGAATGATCAAGGTGCCGATGCTCGTGGCGTCAACCAGCGCGAGTAGCACCAAGGTGAGCGGGGTTGCCTGATTCAAAACGTCCATAGCCTCAGCCTCTGACAGCTCTAGACGCGGCACATCCGGCATTCGTCCACCAGCGCGTCCTACTTAAGGAGGACGCAATCACCTGTCTACCTACGGCATGCTGGGCACGTGTCCAGCTTCATCTCCGCCGCCAAACTCCGCACGCGGCTAGCCAGCAGCGACCAGGAACCCCAGGCTGCGTTGCTCTACGTGCTTCTTACCGCGCTGCTGCAACTCAGCGGGCTGGTGAATTCACCCCAGACGGGCTACGAATGGCTGAGCCCGTGGTGGCCGGTGCTGATTCTGGGTGGCTCCGCGGCGATTCTGGTGCGCCGCCGTTACGTGCTACTCAGCGCCCTGCTGCAACTTCTCGCGGCCGCCCTGCTGCTTCTTGGCGGTAGCATCGGTGGCTATTTCCTCGTCTTCGAATCCATCTTCAGTATTTTTCTGCTCGGTGGCCCTCGGCTGCGCCGCTGGACACTGGTGCTGGGCATCATCGGCTCCACGACGCTGGCGGCATTGGCCTTCTCCGAAACCCAGCGCGCCGACGCACCGGTGCTGGCGCTGCTGACCTCAGGGTTCCTGGTGTTCACCCCGATGACCTGGGCTGAAAGCGTGCGCACGGCCACCGAGCTGGCGCGCGCCGAAGGTGAGCGGGCTGCGGCGCTTGAAACGGCCGCGCAGGCCCGCGAGCAAATGCTGACCGTTGAGCATCGGGCCACCGTCACCGCCGAACGCACCGCGCTGGCCCGCGAAATGCACGACGTGCTCTCCGCCCGGTTTTCGGCCATCGCTTTGCTCTCGGCGGCATTGCTACCTGCTGCACGCGATACGGAACACGGCGGGTCATCCTCCTCCGCACGAGATACCGAGCAGGAACACGCGCTGCAGACCATCCGGCAGGAGGCGGTGGCCGGGTTGGAGGAGATGACCGCGATGGTGCGGATGCTGCATTCCGGCTCCTCCTCGGCCCTGCGCAGTACGCTGGCCGACACGGCCGAGCTCGTCGAGTCGTATCGGGCGGCCGGGCAGCGCATCGACTTTGAACAGTCCGGCGACCCCGGTGACGGCCTTGACCCGGCGGTGCAAAGCGCAACTCACCGCACCCTGCGCGAGCTGCTCGTCAACCACGCCAAGCATGCCCCAGATACGCTGCTGCAGTTGCGCCTGCACGTCGAGGGTCCGCGCGTCTGTCTAAAGGCGAGCAACGAACTACCTTCTGCGGATGGCTCGCCCGCAGCGGCCGGTGACCTGCAGGCATCGTCCAGCACGAGCGTCGGGGCCGGCACCGGCCTGGCAAATATCCGCACCCGGGCACGGGCACTATCCGGATCCGTGCAGGTGCTCACCGGCGAGCGCTTTAGCGTTCTGGTGGAACTTGGCAACCCCAACCCGGAGGAGGAACGATGAGCGCCGACGGGGTACTGATCGTCGATGACCACAGCACGGTCCGCATGGGACTACGGCTGATCGTGCAGGGCGCCGCGGACCTGAGTGTGCTGGGTGAAGCCGCCGACGGACGTCAGGCCATTGCCATGGCCGCGGCCCTGCGACCCGCGGTGGTGCTGATGGACCTGCGCATGCCGGTGCTCGACGGTATCGCAGCCACCCGGGCCATCGTCGCCGCCGAAACCGCTCGGGTGCTCGTGCTAACCACCTTCGATGATGACGAGTATCTCTTCGGCGCGTTACAGGCCGGCGCGCACGGCTTCTTGCTCAAAAGCGCCGCGCCGGAGCACATCCTCGACGCACTACGCCGTGCGGCCCGTGGCCAATCGGTGCTGGCCCCCGAGGTCACCGCCCGGGTGGTGGCGCAGGCCATGGCCAATGTCCCGGCCGCCGGTGAGCACTCTGCTCCGGCCGAATCGCTTGAAACGTTGACCGACCGGGAGCTCGAGGTACTGCGTGGATTGGGTGAGGGCTTGAGCAACCCACAGTTGGCCCAGCGGCTGGGCATCGGTGAAAGCACCGTCAAAACCCATGTGTCGCGGGTGATGGCCAAACTGCATGTCGACTCACGATTGCAAGCCGCACGCATCGCCTTCACGCAACTTCGTTAGGTACCCCGTTGCGATTGCGCCGATCGTGGGCTGGGCTTACCCAGCCCACGATCCTGCCGTTACCAACTGACGAGACAGAATGGGTGGTTCTGCGGATCGAGGTACACCCGGAAGGTCTTATTCCCCTCGCCGGTAGCGCGGGCACCGAGCGCCAACACCTCGGTTTCGGCGATATCCAGGTCCTTGACGCGCACGTCGATATGCGCCTGCTGCGGGTGTAGATGCCCGGGCCATTCGGGGGCCACGTAGGGGCTGACCGCTTGAAACGCCAGCGCGGGCCGGTCCGGAGCATCGCCGATGCTCACCCATTCGGGCTCATTGTCCACCCTGATCATGCCCAGCAGGGACTCGTAGAACCTTGCCAGCCGATCCGGGTCTTCACAGTCGATTACCAGTGCATGCCATGTGCCGATCATGTTCTCCACCTTTGCCATCGAGCGCGGTGTTGCGGTGCTACCCATTATGCCCATCGTCCCCGTTGGGCGATAGGCCCTCACAGGGAATGCACCGCCGACGGGTCGTCGCCCGCCGACGGTGCGGCTCCGGTGAGCTAGCGGCGCGGGGCGCGGAGCACTTCTAGGCGCTGCCGGTACTCGGTTTCGTCGACCTCGCCGCGGGCATAGCGTTCACGCAATACGCCTTCGGCCGAAGCGGCGGCCTGATGTAGGTCGCGGCGAAAGCCGCTACGGCGAATCAGGAACACCACCGTGCCGATGATCAGAATCCACAGCAACGGCATGAACAGGAAGAACCAGCCCGGGCCACCGGCTGGGCCGCCCATATAGGGGTGGGCCAGCGGCAGGGCCTGTGCAAAGGTGCCGATCATGATGGACATCGTCTCTCACTCCTTGAGTTATCGCTCGGCCACTGTCCGGTCGAGCCTTAACTCCACTGTGCGCCGGAGAGCCGGCGGCCCGGGTCGGCCGTGAGGAGACAATCTGACCGGCTCTGCTACTCCCCGGGCAGACCGGGCGGGTGCGCACGGAAGCAGGCTCAGCTCTCCTCGCTCTGCCCCGGGGTGAGCAGACCGCTCTCATAGGCCAGCACCACCAACCCGGTGCGGTCACGGATCCCGGTTTTCCCGAGGATCCGCGAGACATGGGTTTTCGCGGTCAACGGGGTGATAAACAGTGCCGCGGCGATCTCCGCGTTGGTGCGCCCGGTACCCACCAGCGCCAGCACCTCCCGTTCCCGCTCGGTGAGGGCATCCAACTGCTGCGCGGCCTGCGGCGTCTGCCGTTCGCGGGAGGCCGCCACCTGGGCCAACAGGGTGCGGGTCACCGACGGGGAGAGCAAGGAATCGCCGCTGGCGACCACCCGCACGGCCTGGATCAAGTCCTCCGGTTCGGTGTCTTTGACGAGGAATCCGCTGGCCCCGGCCCGGATCGCGGCGAGAATGTACTCTTCATGTTCGAAGGTGGTGAGCATGATGATGCGGGTCTGCGACAGGGTCGGGTCGGCGCTGATCGTCGCGGCCGCGGTGATTCCGTCGGTGCCGGGCATCCGTATGTCCATGAGCACGATCTGCGGGTGCAATGCCCGGGCCATGCGCACCGCTTGGTCCCCGTCGGCGGCCTGCCCCAGGACGCGCATGTCGTCTTCCGCGTCGAGCAGCGCGGCGAACCCGGCGCGGATGAGCGACTGATCGTCGACGACCAGCACCCCGAGCGGCGCGTGTGCCGTGGGCTGTTCACTCATCGGGCAGTTCCTTCCGGGTCAGGCGCACACGTAGTAGCGTACCGGGGTCCGTCGTTCTCAGCTCGACCTCCCCGCCGAGGGCGCGGACACGTTCGCCCAGCCAGCGCAGGCCGTTGCCCGGGACACTGTCGCCGAGCCCGATGCCGTCATCGCGCACCTCAAGGAGCGCCTGATGCTCATCGACGCTCAGCTGCACTTGGGCATGGCTGGCCTTGGCATGACGCAGCACGTTGGTCAGCCCCTCCTGCACCGCCCGATACAGGGCGTGCTCGGCGCGTTCATTGAGCCAATCGGCACCGGGGTCGGCCGGCATCTGCAATTGCACATCGAGCCATTCGCCACGTACCGACTCGACCAGCTCCGGCAATTGCCGTAGTCGTCCGCCCGGGGCCAGCGGGGCATCCTGCCGCAACACCGCCAGCACCTGCCGCACCTCGGCGAGCGCCTGGCTGGATCCGGCCTTGATCTCGCGCAAGGCCTGGGCCATGCGCTGCGGGTCCGGGTCCTTGCCGGCTAGGTGCAGGGCCACCGAGGCTTGGACGTGAATCATCGACAGGCTGTGGGCGACGACGTCGTGAATATCGCGGGCCAGCATCAGTCGCTGTTCGTCACGCTGGTGTTCCACGCGGGCGATGGCAGCCGCCGCGGACTGCCGTCGCCGCATCCGTGCGCTGCGCGCCAACTCGGCCGCCAATAGGATCAGCAGAATCCAGATCACCGCGAACCAGGCGCCGACCGGTGCCCCATGCAGGCTGGCCATGATCCCCACCAGCAAGGCGCATCCGGCGCCGGTCCCCCAGGCCCACCAGCGTGCCCCGGCGTGGATGGCTAGAACCAGAGCGATGATCAGCGGCAAGGCGAAAGGACCGTAGACAAATCCACTATCGAGTCCGGCGCTACTGGCCGCCACCAGATATGCGCCGGTGAGTACCCCAATTGCGGCCACCATATATCCGGGGGCGCGACGTCGGGCGGCGAGTAGCCCAGCACTGGCCAGCAAGATAAGGACGGCTGGGAGCGAAAGCTCCGCGTCCTGTCGTCGGGCAGCGAAGAAACTTCCGGTCAGCACGATGGTGAGGATCAGCAGCGGTAGCCACCACACGGCGCGTTGACGGGTGCTCATGCCCCGAAGACTACCGTTCCCGCGGCGCAACGGGCAGTGCCCGGCGGGTGCAGATATACGAAGGCGGCGTACTCCCCGAGGAGTACGCCGCCATCAAATCATCACGTCCGCGCGAGAGCGCGGCGAAAGGCTCTTACTGGTGGACCACCAGGCCGGCGGTGCGTTCGGCGGCCTGCACCACGTTAGCCAGCAGCATCGCGCGGGTCATCGGCCCCACACCGCCGGGGTTCGGCGACAGCCAGGAGGCCACCTCGCGTGCGGCCGGCTCCACATCGCCGGTCACCTTCCCGTCCACGCGCGAAACACCTACGTCGAGCACGATTGCTCCGGACTTCAGATCTGCGGCCTTAACCATGTGCGCGCTGCCGGCGGCGGCGATGACGACGTCTGCCTCGCCCAGTAGCTCGGGCAGGTTGGTGGTGCCGGTGTGGGCCAGGGTGACGGTGGCGTTGACCGCACGTCGGGTGAGCAGCAGACCCACCGGACGGCCGATGGTCACGCCGCGACCGATCACCAGCACATGCTTGCCCTTGAGGTCGATATCGTGGCGCGCCAGCAGTTCGACGCAGCCGGCCGGGGTGCAGGGCGCGGGGCTGGTCAGCGGCTTATTCACGTTGGCCACGAGGCGGCCGAGGTTCATCGGGTGTAGCCCGTCGGCGTCCTTCTCCGGATCCATGGCCTCGAGGACTGCATCGGTGTCGATATGGGCCGGTAGCGGCAGCTGGACGATGTACCCGGTACAGGCCGGGTCCTCGTTCAATTCGCGCACCTTGGCCAGCAGTTCTTCCTGCGTGGTTTCTTCGGGCAGGTCGACGCGGATGGAGTTGATGCCCACCTCGGCGCAGTCCTTGTGTTTCCCGCCGACGTACCATGCCGACCCGGGATCGTTGCCGACCAGGATGGTGCCCAGTCCTGGGGTGGCGCCGGCCGCGGTCAGGGCCGCGACACGTTCGGTCAGTTCCTGCTTGATGGCGGCCGCGGTGGCCTTGCCGTCCAAAATCTGTGCTGTCATATCTCACCCGTGGTTTGTGGCCCGGACCCAGGCGGGCGGTCCGCGCGGCCATGTGATTCGCTCCCCGGTGGTGGCTCCACCTCACGCCAGTCACGCTGTCCAGATCATTCTAACGGGAATGCCCGGCCCCGTCCCGATGTTGTAATAGACGTGTCAACTTTTCCGGTGATTGTGATCGGCGCCGGCCAGGCCGGACTCTCCGCGGCCTGGCATTTGCGGCGCAAAGGGCTACGTCCATATCTCGACTTTTTAGTGCTGGATGCCAACGCTGGCCCCGGCGGCGCCTGGCAACACCGCTGGCAGGAGCTACGCCTCGGCGATGCCCACGGCATCCACCCGCTGCCCGGCCTGCCGCTGAGCGACCCGGATCCAAGCCGTCCAGCCGCCGAAGTAGTCTCCGAATATTACGCCGACTACGAGCGCCGCTTTGAGCTGCCGGTATTACACGGGGTGCCCGTCCGCTCGGTCACCCGAAGCGTCGACGGCGGCTTCGAGCTACACACCGACACACGCAACTACACCGCGGTGTCGCTCATCAACGCCACCGGAACCTGGGACCGCCCCTTCTGGCCAAGCTACCCAGGGCACTTCGCGGGCCGCCAACTGCACACCCACGATTTCGTCTCCTCCACCGAATTCACCGGGCAGCGGGTGCTCGTCGTCGGAGGCGGAGCCAGCGCCACCCAATTCATCCTGTCCCTGCGCGCCGCCGGGGCACAGACGATCCTCTCCACGCGACGCCCACTGGAGTGGCGAGAATTCACCGGGCAATGGGGACTGCGGGTGGAGGCCGACGTACGGGCTCGGACCCGGCGCGGGCTACCGGCCGGCTCGGTCGTCTCACACACCGGTCTGGCGCTGACCGGACCCATGCGCCAAGCCATCGACGCCGGGTGGATGGACAGCCGCGGCCGCATCGACCATTTCGATGCCGACGGGGTGTATTTTGCCGATGGCAGCTATGAGCCTCTCGACGCGGTGCTCTGGGCCACCGGTTTCCGTCCGGCGCTCGAACATCTCAAGGAGTTGCATCTGCGCACCGAACACGGAGGCATCGCGGTAGATACCGTTCAGGCACTCGAAGCCCCGGGGCTCTACTTCGTCGGCTATGGGGCCTCGGCGTCGACACTGGGTGCGACGCGGGCTGGCCGGCAGGCCGCGCTTGCCGCCTTTGCGCAGTTGCGCGACGGCGGGTTGCTACCCGACGATCCGCACACCCCGTACGGCGAGCGACTGGCGGTACCCGCCGGCGTCGGCGACTAAAACCGCGGCGCCTGATGCGCACCAAGGGAGCGCCTGCATTGTGATCTTCGGCAACCAAGTGGCGCCCGCGCACCGGGATGCGTACCTTTAGAAACCATGAGCAATCAGTACATCGTGACCCTGTCCTGCCAAGATCGACCCGGCATTGTGCATGCCATCTCCGGCGGTCTACTCGGCGCAGGATGCAATATCACCGAGTCACAACAGTACGAATCGCCCGATTCAAACACCTTCTTCATGCGTATCGAGGTGGCCACCGAACAGTCGCTCGAGCAGGTGCGGGCCGCGCTGGCCCCCACGCGCGACGAGTTCGCCATGAGCCTGCAGGTCAACGACGCAAGCGCGCGCACCCGCACGATGATCATGTGCTCCAAGGCCGGGCATGCGCTCAACGATCTACTCTTCGCCCAGCGTGCCGGCACGCTGGCCATCGACGTGCCGGTGATCGTTTCCAACCACCTGGACTTGCAGCCGATGGCCGAGTTCTATGGTGTGGACTTCGTGCACCTGCCGGTCACACCGCAAAACAAGCAGCAGGCGGAGGCCGAACTGCTAAAGCTGGCCGACGACTACCAAATCGAACTGGTGGTGCTCGCCCGCTACATGCAGATTCTCTCCGACGGGCTCTGCGAACGCATGGCCGGTCGCGTGATCAACATCCACCATTCCTTCCTGCCCTCCTTTAAGGGGGCAAAGCCCTACCATCAGGCCCATGCACGCGGTGTAAAGCTCATCGGAGCCACCGCCCACTATGTCACCGCCGACCTCGACGAGGGCCCAATTATCGACCAGGAGGTCACCTCTGTGACCCATCAGCGCACCCCGGCGCAGCTCGTCGCGTTGGGCCGCAGCGTCGAGGGCCGCACCCTGAGCCGCGCCGTACAGTGGCATGCCGAACACCGGGTGATGCTCGACGGTCAGCGCACCATCGTGTTCTCCTGAACGAATTTCACCCGTCGTTATCTGATGCGTTGCGGCGTTGTAGGCTGCGCCACAGCCGCTGTTCGTCGTCGCGGTACCGCCGAAGCTCCTCAGCCAAATGGCTACGCAATTTTTCGTTCGACGCCGTCTGCGAGGTCCCAGCGAGTTCCGCTTCGGCCTGCTCCGCGGCCGAGAGCGCACCGTACCAACGCAAGAGTAGCTTCGGTTCTTCTTCCACCCAGTCGGCGGGAACTCGAACCGCCGGGCGGACGAATCCCTGCACCGCGACGGGCATGAAGTACTCGGCCTGCTCCACCGCGCCTAGCGCGGAACGCTGAGCCCTTCCGGATAACGCGATCCAACCTGCACCCAGTACCATCACGCCGAACCCAATAAGCGCAGCCGTCATGATTTGCGGGTCGCCCCTGAAAGCGGGCAAGAGGAGCGAGACAATCAAGCCAGCCAGACCGCCGAGGATTAGCCGGATCGGCACTCCGATGCGGCTAATCCCTCCGGAGATTCGTCGAAGTCGGTCTATTTCGGGCCCGCTTTGTGGACCTACCAGCACGCAGGAGGCCGCTCCCCATGGCAAAACCCTAGTCCGGGTATCATCGTAGATTTTGTCGTTGCTCATGATCCTCCCAGCATCCATCGGCGGTATTTGTTACACCCTACCGAGCTTTGGGAGCTCATTTACAGGTCATTCACCTGCTAGTCACGTTGCTTACTTAGGCTAAAAGTCAATGGAACGGAGAGAAAACGCCGTGAAGGGGCGGACACAGTGACTCCTGGCGCGCTCACGCTGATTCTCGGCGCACTTGCTGCGGTAGTGCTTATCGTCGGCGCCTTCGCGGTCATTAGCTATGAGCCGCCGAGTCACTATGCCTGCGGTTGCTGCTCACGTTGCTTGGCTCTGGGTTCCGAATTCGAACGTTACCAGCATTCGATGTGCGACGATCCTCGGCCCATTCACTATGACGACCTGCGCGCTGCTCGGCGCTCCGGGCAACGGCGAATTGCTGTTATATACGCAGCACTACTCGGCTCCCTCCTCGCGGTGGCTTGGTGCGTGCTGCGCGTCGTATCGTAGAGCACCAAGGCCCACCGGGCGGAATTCAAAAATGCCAACGGTTCGACACGCGCCGTGAACCCCGGCACCTTCACTCGCCTCATGATCTGATGGACTCACCGCATAAATACCATGTGACAAGGATTTGTAATGCGCAGCAGCTGGAAAAGAGGGGTCGCGCTAGTCGCCGTACCGATGGCGGGTCTGGCACTGGTCGCCGCCCCGGCAGGGGCGGTTCCCTGGCAGTCGGGACCATTGATGCACGCGCCACTCGAGTCGCTCTTTATCCCTGAAACCGTATCGAACTCGCAGAGCACGGCGACGTTGAATCTCACCGCCGAAGAGCGAGAGCTGCTGAATTCCGGCGCGCCGGCCACCCTCTACATGGAGGTCGGCACGGGTAAGCTCCTGTTAGTTGTGCCCGGCGCCGATTTCTAACCGGAGTTAGGCCGGTACGTCGGCCCTCGGCGTCGGCGTCCCGGCCAGCTGCTCGGGGAAAACGAAACGGTGTAGTGCCCACCAGCGAAAGACCATCGCCAGCAGGGTGCCGATGATCGGCCCGGCAAGAAAGTCTGCGGTTTCCTGCACCCAGAGACTCACCCGTGGGGTATGAAAGCCGAACACCCATCGTGAGAGGTAGAGGGGCGCCGAATTGATCACCACGGCCAACGCCGAGACGATTACGAAAGCCGGGGCCTGGTAGCGCTTGGCGAGGGCGCTGTTGCGCCCCTGGAAGGTGTAGTGCCGCGAAAGAAGAAAAGACACCACGGTGGCTACGCAGTTGGCAATCAGAAAGGCGGTGGTGGGATGCGTCCCCAACACGGTCAGCTTCAGACCGTAGTTCACCGCGAGGGTGAGCACGAAGCAGAAACCTCCGACGCCGGCGAAACGTATCAGCCGCCTCAGTACGTCATTTTCTGCCGCCACAACACCCCTCATCTTTCGTCCAGCGGATAAATTCCCATGTCAGCCTAGCAGTCATCGGCTCGTCGGGTATCGGCGACATGCGTTGGCACGGATTGACCAGCGGGCCCCGGCGGCGCCTACAGTAGTGCTATGGCTCACCTCATTACCATCAATAACCACACCCCAACCGTCGGTCAGGACGTATTCCTCGCCGTCACCGCGGTTCTCAGCGGCGACGTGCAACTAGGCGACGAGGCCAGCGCCTTCTACGGCGTGTCCGTTCGCGGAGACTCCGCCCCCATCCGGGTCGGGGCCGGCACCAATCTGCAAGACAACGTCGTACTCCACGCCGACGCCGGTTTCCCGTGCACCCTGGGCGACCGGGTGTCGGTGGGTCACTCGGCAGTGGTGCATGGGGCCACCATCGGCGACGGATGCCTGATCGGCATGAGCGCCACCGTGATGAACGGTGCTGTTGTGGGCGAACAGTCACTCATCGCCGCCGGCGCGCTCGTGCTGGAAGGCACGCAGATTCCGCCACGCTCTCTGGTCGCCGGGGTGCCGGCGAAGGTGCGCCGCGAGCTGACCGACGAGGAAGTGGCCGGCTTGGCGCAGAACTCGGCGACCTATCTGCACCTGCAGGCGAAGCACCGCGCCGCGCAGAGCTAGGCACTACCCACTCCATCTGCATTAGGCGGCGAACCAGTAACTGTTGCGCACCGGCGGGGAACCACGCCCCAAATAGTCCGGGAGTACCACCGCCGGCGGCGATCCGTCCTCATAGGTAACGATCTTAAACAGTCCGGCGTGCACCGCAATATGGTGCATCGGGCAGAGCAGACAACCATTATCCGTTGAGGTTTCTCCGCCGTCTTCCCAGTGCTTGATGTGATGCGCCTCGGTGCGCCCGGCGGGCATATGACAGCCCGGGTAGATACAGCCGCGGTCGCGGGCCGCTAACGCCCGGCGCATATGCGGTGGGAAGAGACGTTGTGCGCGGCCCACGTCGAGCGCTTGGCCCTGGCCGCCGAAGACCACCGGGTAGATTCCGGACCGGCACAGTTCAAGCCGTAGCTCCTCCGCGGTCAACGGCAACCCGTGTTCGGTCACCGCGGCCCCGGGGTGGCAGGCGCGCATCTTCTCGTAGTCCAGGTGCACGATCACGCTGGCGCCGGGCAGGCTGCCGGTTCCGCGGCGGCCGCCGCGGGTCCGCAGTGCGGTGACCAGCGCGGTCAGTCGGCGTAGTTCTACGGTCAGCTCGGGGAGTTCGGTCAGCGGCTCATTCTGTGCCGTCGGTGAGCTGGCCTCGGGTTTATCTATCTCGGTGCCCGTCGGCTCGGGGCCGGGATCGGTCGCGCCAGCGTCGAAAGCCGCGGGGTTCGCGTCGCGGGCCCAGTCCGGCATCGATTCCTCGTCGTCCCACGAGGGCGCGGCGAGGGCACCGGTAGCCTGGGCGACGCTATCGAGCGCCTGCGAGGCCAGCTCGAGCCGGTTTCCGACCCCTGTGCGCGGGTTATCGCCCTCGTCGACGGTTCGCTCGAATACCTCGGCCTGGTCCGGCAGCATCTTCAGCGTGTAGTACATCAGCCCATTGCGCAGACCCCGTTTAAATAGACCGGCTTCGGCCAGTAGCGCGCGCATGCTGCGCTGTTGCGCCACCCGGGCGGCCCCCTCGTCGCGCAGCCGTTTGGATGCGGTGCTCGGGTCTTCGGCAATCAGCCGCAGGGCGGTGTGCTCAAGCTCGGTACGCTGCACAGCGGCGTCGGTCTCGGGAAGGTCGTTGGATATCCGCTCCAGCGTGCTGGCCGCGGTGCGTAGCGTGCGCGGATCCGCCGAGGGTGCCGCGCCCGCGTTGGGGGTCGCGCCGGAACCGGGTGTGGCGGCGGCGGTCGGCGTTGCGAATCGTTCGGCTAGCAGTGGGAAGCGCGGGGCGCGGCGGGTGCCGTCCGCGGCGACGGAGCCAATCAGCGCGCGGGCCGAGGCCTGACGGCCCCGGGCCACACCGACGGAAACACCCAGCCAAGATGTGAGCATGTCGATGCTGTTCGCATAAGCGCCGCGGCCGCCGGCCCGGGTGCCGGCGATCGCGCGAAGTTCTTGGGGCGACGGGGCCGGTGGCAGCGCGGCCAGGCGATCCAGCGAGGCGGTGGTGAGCCGATGCGCGGCGCTGCGCTCCAGTGCGTCGAGCACCACCGGGTAAGTACGGGACAACGCCGCCTCGGCACGGTCGGTGAGCACGGCGAGGTAGGCCGCATGCCCGGGGGCCATCACGCGCCCCAGCAGCTCAAGACTCGCCTGCTCGAGGGTGCTGACCGCGGTGGCCAGCTGGGCCAGAACGGTCGCGTCGTCGGTACTCATAACCACAAGGCTGCGCCCCGACGCCGTGACCGGCATCGGGGCGCGAGCGAGCTGTGGACAACGCCGCGGTGGCGCGCCTGGATGGCGTGTTAGACGGTGAGCACGGCCCCTTGATCCGCGCGTTCGGCCAGTGCCAGCCCACGTTCGAGATCGGCCAGCAGATCCTCGGTATCCTCGATTCCCACCGAGAGGCGTACGAGTTCGCCGGAGATTTCCAGCGGGGTGCCGATCAGGCTGGCGTGGGTCATCTCGCGCGGGTAGCACACGAGCGATTCCACCCCGCCAAGCGAGACGGAGAGCTGGAACAGTTCCATCGACTCGGCCAGCGCCCGCGCGGCGGGTTCGCTGTGCAGCCGCAGCGAGACGATTCCGCCGAAACCGCGCTGCTGGCTGGCGGCCAGTTCGTGGCCCGGGTGGTCGGCCAGTCCCGGGTAATAGACCTCGGCCACCTGCGGTTGTTCGGTGAGCCAGTGCGCAATGCGGACGGCGGTGGCGCAGTGCCGTTCCATGCGCAACCCCAGGGTTTTCAGCCCGCGGGCGGCCAGATAGTTATCCTGCGGCCCGGAGACCGCGCCGCCGGCGAATTGCTGGTAGCCCACGGCCTCGGCCAGCGACTGTCCGCGGTGCAGATAGTCGGCGACGATGACCGCACCGCCGAGCACGTCGGAATGCCCGCCAATGTATTTGGTGGTGGAGTGCACCACCGCATGCGCCCCAAAATCCAGCGGGCGTTGCAGGTAGGGGGTGGCGAAGGTGTTATCGACGACGAGCAGCGCCCCGGCTTCGTGGGCCAGCGCGGCCCACCCGGCGATGTCGGCGATGCCCAGCAGCGGATTGGAGGGGGTTTCCAGCCAGAGCAGGGCGGTGTTTGGGCGCAGCGCGCCGCGCACCTGATCGAGGTTGGTGATATCCACGGTGCTGGCACTGATCCCCCACTTGTGGTGTAACCGGGTGATCAGCCGGTTGGTGCCGCCGTAGCCGTCGGCGCCGAGCACAATGTGATCGCCCGGGGCGAGCACGGCGCGCAGCAGGGCGTCTTCGGCGGCGATGCCGGAGGCGAAGGAGAAACCCGCGGCCCCGCCTTCGAGGGCGCTGAGCTGCTCTTCGAAGCCGCCCCGGGTGGGGTTGGAGCCGCGCGAGTATTCATGCCCGGCACGCAACACGTTGATGCCGTCTTGGATGAAGGTGCTGGTTTGGTAGATGGGCGGGATGACCGCCCCGGTGTGCGGGTCTTTGCCTTGGCCGGCGTGGACGGCCAGGGTGTTGAATCCGTGGCGTGGTGAGGTGCTCATGCGAAGGCTCCTTCCGGGGCGAGGGTGATCTGTGCGGCGGCGTGATCCAGGGCCTGGAACAGGTCGGCGATGAGGTCGGCCGGCTCCTCGAGACCGATGGATAGGCGCAGCGTTGCCTTGGAGAGTCCGGCGGCGGCCAGTTGTTCGTCGTTGAGTCGACAGTGGGTCATGGTGGCCGGGTGGACCACCATCGAGCGCACGTCGCCGATGTTTGCGGCCAGGGTGAAGAGCTGCAGGGCGTCGAGCACCGGGGAGACCAGGGAGGCGTCGGCCAGTTCGATGGCCAGCACGCAGCCGGTGCCGCGCGGGGCGACGTGGGCGGCCAGCTCGTGGTCCTGGTGCCCCGGCTGGCTCGGGTGGTGCACCCGGCGCACCAGCGCGTGCCCGGCGGCGGCCTCGGCAAGTTCCAGCACGGTACGCTGCACCCGTTCGGTGCGCACATTGAGCGTCTCGATGCCGGTGAGAATGCCGGAGGCGGCGGCCGGCGACAGCGAGGGCCCGAGGTCATGCAGGAATTTGGAGCGCACCAGCATGGCGTAGGCGGCGCTGCCGTAGCGTTCGAGCAGGGAGTACTGCCCGTAGCGCGGACGCGGCGCGGCGATCTGCGGCCAGCGTGCGGCGTCGGAGAAATCGAAGGTTCCCGCGTCGACGACCAGTCCGCCAAGCACCTGGCCGTGTCCGGCAAGCGCCTTGGTGGCCGAGTGCACGACGATATCGGCCCCGTGCTCGATCGGGCGGTAGTTCGCGGGGGTGGCCAACGTGTTGTCGACGACCACCGGAATGTTGTGGCGGTGTGCTAGCTCGGAGAGTCCCTGCAGGTCGAGCAGCGTGCACAGCGGGTTGGAGACCGATTCGACGAAGAAGGCGCGGGTGTCCTCTTCGATGGCGTCGGCCCAGGCGCTGAGGTCTTCCGGGTCGACAAAGCTCACGCGGATTCCGAAGTCGTTGAAGGAGTCGGTGAACAGGTCCACGGTGCCGCCGTAGAGCTTATTCGAGGCGACGATGTGCTTCGCGCCCTGGGTCAGCGCCAGCAGCGAGAGGGCGACGGCGGCCTGCCCGGTGGCGGTGGCCACCGCTTGGGCCCCGCCTTCGAGGGTGGCGACGCGTGCTTCGAGGGCAGCGACCGTGGGATTGCCGGTGCGGGAGTAGGTGAATCCGGGTTCGCGCAACGCAAATTTTTCGATGGCCTCGGCGTGCGAGCCGAATTCGTAGGCCGCGGCGGCGTAGACCGGGACGGTGAGTGGACGGTAGGGGCCCTCGGGCGAGTATCCGGCGTGGACTGCTGAGGTGGCCCCGTGCCAGGTGCTGTTCGGCTGTGACATATGTGCGTGTTCCTTGCCGGTTGGATGTCGGGTGGGGTGGGCGGAGATCAGGCGTGCGCGCTGATGCGCATGCCGGTGCGTTGCATACTGGTGGCGACGTGGCGCACCGGTGCGTGTTGGCCCGGTGGCGATGCCATTGCTTCGCTCATGTCTCCTCCTCGTTTCTCGTCACACGAGGGAGTGCACCGATCGGCGTCTATGCGAGGTACCTGGTAGGGAGGGTTGCTGCCCTCCCCTTCACGGTACGAGGCACAGCGCAACGTCCAAGGGCGTTGTCGGAACTGCTCCATCGTTCCTGGCGGTAGCACCTTTCGGTTTCCCGATGGTTGCTGCGACGTCGACGAGCCAGATCTCTCGGTCGCTCTTGATGGGGTGTTGTATGTCCATGGTTCGGCATGGGCGCCCGACGAGGCAAACGGCACCGAACCCCGTGCTTCACACAACGCCAATCCGCGTCATATGTCGCAGTGTCGTCATATTGACGGCCCGGTTAACGCCTCTTTATGACATGCGCGGTGAGCCAAAATCCGCGAAATTCCGGGGTCTAAGCGCCAAAAGATGTCGCGCCGGGTCGCCCGATGACAGTTCATGACGCGCAGGGAAGACGTCAGCCGAGCAGGTGAACTCCGAAGCTCGCGACCACCGAACGCACCTCGTCGAGGTAGCGCTGGGCCTGGTCGGTGAGCGGGACCGCGGCGTGGTCGATCCAGCCGATCTCGATGCGTTCGTCCACATCCAGCGGGATGGCCACGATCGAGGGGTCGAGTTCGTCGCTGATGATGCCGGTCGAGATCGTGTACCCGCCGAGTCCGATCATCAGGTTGAAGATGGTTGCACGATCGGAGACCCGAATTTCGCGTTTGCTCGAGAGCGTGGAGAGGATTTCCTCGGCGAAGTAGAAGGAGTTGCTCGCCCCCTGGTCGAAGGTGAGCCGCGGTAGCTCCTCGAGATCTTCGAGGGTCGCCCGCTCCCGCGAGGCCAGCGGGTTGCTACGCGAGATGAAGATGTGCGGGTCGGCGAGGAATAGCGGGTGGAACACCAGCCGGGACTCGCGCAGCAGTTTGTCGATGACCTTTCGGTTGAAGTCGTTGCGGTAGAGAATGCCGATTTCACTGCGTAGTGTGCGGACATCTTCGATGATGTCCTCGGTGCGTGTCTCGCGCAGCGAGAACTCGTACTGCTCGGCCCCGCTGGCCTGGACCATCTTCACGAAGGCATCGACGGCGAAAGAATAGTGCTGGGTGGAGATCCCGAGGAGGCGGGGTGCCGGCGGCCGGTCGAGATAGCGCTGTTCGAGCAGTTCGACCTGTTCGAGTACCTGCCGGGCGTAGCCGAGGAATTCCCCGCCCTCGACGGTCAGTGCCACGCCCCGCGCGGAGCGGACCAGAAGTCTGCGCCCCACCCGGGTTTCGAGTTCCTTCATCGCCGCGGACATCGTTGGCTGTGCGACGTAGAGCAGGTCGGCGGCCGCGGAGATCGACCCCTCGGAGGCAACCGTGAGGAAATAGCGCAGCTGTTGCAGCGTGAGACCGTTCACTCCTTGAGCCATAGATTTAGTCTATACGAATCCATAGTCACGTCGAGTTACCTGATATCCGCCGATTCCCTGCATGATTGACGAAACGACTTCCCCCGGCCTTACTTCAGGCCCCCTAGCACCAGATTGGCCGCCATGGCACACGCGTTTACCTTTAGCATCAGCACCACTGACTTCGACGAGCACTACACCCCGTCGGCGAGCTCGCGCATTACGACGAACTTCGCCAACCTGGCCCGCGGTGAGAACCGCCAGGAGAACCTGCGCAACGCGTTGACGATGATCAACCGCCGTTTCAACGCGCTGGCACACTGGGACAACCCGGACGGGGACCGCTACGCCCTCGAACTGAAGATCATCTCGGCCAATGTGCACTTCACCTCCAACGACGGGCCTCAGCAGTTCCCGCTGCTCGAGGTGCTCGATACCTGGATTCTCGATAAGCAGACCGGCACCCGGACCCACGGCATCGTCGGTAATAACTTCTCCTCCTACGTACGCGACTATGACTTCAGCGTGGTCCTGCCCGCCGCGGTCGACGAGTCGGGCACCCCGGCGCTCCCGCAGGATTTCGGTGACCTGCACGGTCAGCTCTTCCAGCACTTCCTCGACTCCGAGGCCTACCAGGAGCGCTTCGCGCAACTACCGGTGATTTGCATCAGCGTCTCCACCTCCAAGACCTACCGCCGCACGGGCAATAGCCACCCGGTATTGGGTCTTGAGTACCAGCAGGAAGACTACTCGCTCACCGACGCGTACTTCGCGAAGATGGGTCTGCGGGTGCGCTACTTCATGCCTGCCGGCAGCGTCGCACCACTGGCCTTCTACTTCCGTGGCGACCTGCTCAACGACTACACCAACCTGCAGCTGATCAGCACCATCAGCACCATGGAGACGTTCCAGAAGATCTACCGCCCCGAGATCTACAATGCGAACTCGGCCGCGCCGGCGGTCTACCGCCCCAGCCTGAGCGCACATGATTTCTCGCGGACCCTGATCTCCTACGATCGCGAGGAGCGCACCCGTCTCGGGGCGACGCAGGGCCGGTACACCGAGGAGCACTTCATCACGCCGAACCGCGAACTACTCGAACAGTGGGCCGCCGCCTACCCGACTCCCGTCGCTTAAAGATCCAAGGACGCACCATGACTAACAAGTTACTTCCGACCTCGATCGTCGGCAGCCTACCCAAGCCCTCCTGGTTGGCTCAGCCCGAGACGCTCTGGTCCCCCTGGAAACTCGAGGGTAGCGAACTGCGCGAAGGCAAGTACGATGCCATGCGCGCGGCCGTGCTGGAGCAGACCCACCGTGGCATCGACATCATTAGCGACGGCGAACAAAGCCGCCAGCACTTCGTCACGACCTTCATCGAGCACCTGACCGGGGTTGATTTTGACAAGCGCGAGACCGTGCGCATCCGCGACCGCTATGACGCGAGCGTTCCCAGCGTCGTCGGCGCCGTCGAGCGCGAGAAGCCGGTGTTCGTCCAGGACGCGGCCTTCCTGCGTTCCTGTACCGACCGCCAGATCAAGTGGACCCTTCCCGGCCCGATGACGATGGTCGACACGCTCTACGACGCGCACTACCGCAGCCGCGAGAAGCTTGCGTGGGAATTCGCAACCATCCTGAACCAGGAGGCGAAGGAGCTCGAGGCCGCCGGCGTCGACATCATCCAGTTTGATGAGCCAGCGTTCAACGTATTCTTCGATGAGGTCGCCGACTGGGGCGTCGCGGCGCTGGAACGTGCCTGCCAGGGACTGAAGGCAGAGACCGTGGTGCACATCTGCTTCGGTTACGGCATCAAGGCAAATAACGATTGGAAGGCGACTCTCGGCACCCAGTGGCGCCACTACGAGAAGTCCTTCCCGCTGCTGCAGCGCTCCTCAATCGACACCGTTTCCTTGGAGTCGCATCACTCGAACGTTCCGCTCGAGGTTGTCGAGCTCGTACGCGGCAAGAAGGTCATGCTCGGCGCGATCGACGTGGCCAATGTGGAGATCGAAACCCCGGACGAGGTCGCCCAGACCTTGCGGGCGGCGCTTGAGTACGTCGACGCGGACAAGCTGATCCCAAGCACCAACTGCGGTATGGCACCGTTCCCCCGGGATGTTGCGCTGGCTAAGCTGAGCGCACTGAGCGCGGGTGCCTCCATCCTCCGCGAGGAGCTTGTCGGTGCCCACGTCTGAAATTACGACCACCGAGGCACCGATCGGTGACGCTATGCACGCTTCGGCATCCTCTCTGGCCGCCGAGGACTTCAAGGCCGTCTTTCGCGGACACCCCAGCGGCGTCACGGTCATCACGGCCGATGCTGGCGACGGGCCGGTGGCCCTAACCGCCTCATCGGTCGCCTCGGTGAGCGCCGAGCCTCCACTGCTCGTGTTCTCGATCTCGTCGCTCTCCTCGACCGCCGAAGCTCTTTTGCGGGCCGAGAGCGTTGTGGTGCATTTCCTCGACGGCAACGACGTGGAGGTGGCGAAGCTGGGTGCCACCAGTGGCATCGACCGCTTCGCGCAGGCCCAGACCTGGACGCGCCTGGAGACCGGCGAACCCGTGTTTGACGGGGTGCGCGCCTGGGTGCGTTGCGTGATCGTCGATCGGATGCAGGCCGGAACCTCGACGATTGTGGTCGCTCGCGCCGTGGAATCGCAGATTGCGCGCGACGCGCAGCCGGGCGGCGCTGGAGATGCACTGGTCTATCACAACCGCACCTGGCACCGTCTAGGTAATCATTCCCGCCTCGAGGGCTGAGGACGTTCTGCTGACCTGCCCCGTTTCCGGCACCGTGCTTTTCCAGAAAGTATCGGCGAATCACAGCGAGATCTGTAGGACGCTGGAACCACGGCGCAGACGGTGACAGAACGCGGCTGCGGTAGCGCGACGTCGTTTCTAAGTCTGAGCATTTTCAAAGCACTGCTCATTCATAGATCCACGTCGCGCACACGACCCTACAACCACTTTGGTCGACTAATTCGGCCCGCTTCGGCATTATAAGAAAAGGCTGCCAGCGTTCTGGCCTTTCCCGGCGTATTAGTGCGGGCCGCACCATTCTTGAGACTTGGGACAGTTATCGTTCCTCTTAGAACATTCCCTTGACCCTTATTCAGTTCAGGTTGCACTCCTGTCGTCGAGTACACGAAATTCTGGACCTGTAACCCATCAACATAGGTACATAACAACTGGGGCCCTCTTGGAGTTCACGGTGATAGTCCTAGTCGGGCCAATCAACTTCAATTAGCATTGAAGTCACCTCATGTTCCCTCCCACAGCGGCTACTTCAAATGCATCGCTGATCCGATCACATGGATTACGGTTCGACCAAATTCTGATTTTTTCAGTAACGCATACTCATCCGCGCGGTCGTTCTCAGATGTTTCAGATGCAATTGCCTTCCAGAACGCAATCACTTCCGAATATGCTGTTCGGCTGGAGGCAAGCATAGAGAGCAGTTCGTCAAGGATGCCGTATGCGATCACGTATGAATCTACGAATTCTTCAGATAGATTCAATTCTTTTTCAATCTTTCCGTCGAATGTGGTCGGCGGGAACATCATTGACTGAATCGATTCGAGGCGTTCATATAAGTGCTCCTCTCTTTGAGGTCCACTCATATTCAATTCCTCCTCTATTACCAGTGTGAATGCCATCGTCCGCTTCATACATGCCATACCCCTCCCGTTGACGCTTTCACATAAACGTTTTGCGGGAGGAAGTGGCGGGGCCCAGTTAGCCGTCCAGCGTCTATGCCAAAGCTAATTGGTTTTCTAGCGTCCGGTTATCCCAGTAACGTTTCGGCGTCATGCCATTCAGGGATCCTGAAGCCGTTCATGTTCGTAAACGGCTTTCCATCCTTGGACCAGATATTGCGCTTCGGCCACGGTGGCCGTGAGTTCACCCCAGAGCTGTTCTCTCCTGAACCAAGCGTTGAACGAATCGATGAAGCCGTTCTGCCAGGGCGAGCCAGAGTCGATGAACGCGGTAACCACACCGTTGGTAACGCACCACTCGACCAGCGCCGCGGCCGTGAATTCCAGCCCGCTATCACAACTGATGTAGGCCGGGGCGGCATCAGTCTCCGTGATGATGCCCTCCAGCAGTGCTCCCGAGCGGGCTTTCGCTCCCTCGTGGCAAGGGTTGAGAGTTGGAACTTCTTCTTATGGCGTGGTTGCGAGTACCGCCTGCTCGATCATGTAAGCATCGTCCTTGACGAGAATATTGGTGATTCGTTCCCGGCCATCAATAGTCACCTCGTAGGGGGTGGCTTCGATCCAGTCTTCTTCGTCACTCGCACCGTTGATATCTCGAGTCGTGCGGATGATGTATTCCACCGTGCTCGCTTCGGCGCCCTGTGAGAGTATCCGAGTGTCCTCAATGACGACCTTGGAACCCGTTACAGGTACTTTCTCGAGAGTTCCAGGATCAACCCCTAGTTGTTCGCTCGCCAGAGTTGTCAATTGTTGAGCCGAGTGTTTTGAAAGGTACTTGGATTGCTTGACTGAGAATTTTTTGGTTTCTTTCTGCGCTTCCTTGTTCCACGTTGAGTCTTCGATCTTTTGTAGTTCACCGGCCAGGTAGGCGCCTACTTCCTGTGCTGTGGCCATGATCTGTGAATCTATCTGCCCATTTTCGGGAATAGTTGCCGTCTGGCCCTGCCTGTCGACGGTAGATGGTGCGACGACTGCCGAAGGCACGGATACCAAGAGGAATGCTGATGCTAGAACAGCAACCGCGGTCATTTTTGCCTTTGACACACTATTCACCTATTTCCGTGAGAACTGAATAATTCGAAATCGTAGCGTCAAATCGTCTACCGCCCTAGCAAAAAACATCGCTTTCCCACAACAATCCTTTAGGCGCTTGACTAGTATGCGGTTTTTGCACCTAGTTGGCTATGTTGTATTGCCTAGTCGGCAGTTCAAAACCAAAGCGGTTCAGCGAAGGAACAGAAAGTTGGCTCCATCGTCTGAACGGCGCTAGATCCGTTACCCTGCTGGTTAGCTGCTCACCCTGAGGATACTGGTGCTATCGATCGACCAATCTCGGCATGGTGTCTTGCGCTTGCTTAGCCAATAGTCTGGAGTGTTGCCACCGAGATTGAAATGGCAGCGTGATGATGGCTGAGGAGCGCCCCGACACGGCGCAACTCGCTACCGGTCAGTGGCGCCGAGTCGATCGCTAGTGCCCCGTGAATGAATTCCAGAACCTGCCGGCCGGCTTCGTCTTGCCCAAGTGGTTCGGGCACGTCCACTCCCGCTCGGTGCAAGGCGTGGAGATAGTGCTGCACGCTGGCGCTAGCCGCCGCGCACCACCGCGCCGCTCACGTTGCCGCCGCGCAACTCCTGTCGATTCCACGCCCGGTGGCGACACTAGGCGCGAATGATGCGTCGCTCGATGGCCGCGGCCACCGCCCCGGCACGGGTGTCGGTGCCCAGCTTCGTGTAGATGTGCGCCAGATGTGATTTCACGGTGCCTTCGGAGACGAACAGCGCCTTGGCGATCTCCTTATTGCCCATGCCCTTGGCCAACAACTCCAGCACGTCGACCTCGCGGGCGGTGATGCTTGGGGCCGGGTTGGCGCTACGACGTACCAGAGTGGCTGCCACCGTCGGAGCCAGCACAGTATCGCCCTTGGCGACCTGCCGCACGGCGGCGAAGAGCTCGGCCGGCGGAGCGTCCTTGAGCAGGTAGCCCAGCGCGCCGGCGTCGAGTGCCTTGAGAATGTCCGACTCCGTGTCGTAGGTGGTCAGCACGAGCACCTGCGGGGCCTCTGGCAGGGCACGTACCCGCGTGGTGGTCTCGATGCCACCGGGGCCGGCTCCTAGATGCAGGTCCATGAGCACAACGTCCGGGGTCTGCTCGGCGACCACCTGCAGGGCGCTGTCGGCGTCGTGGGCCTCGCCGACGACCGTGAGGTCTTCGGCGCCTTCCAAGAGGGCTTTGATTCCGGCGCGGACCACCGGGTGATCGTCAACCAGCACTACGCGAATCATGAAGCCTCCAGCGGGAAAACGGCCGAGAGGGTGGTCCCCTCGCCCGGGGAACTATCTAGTTCGAGGGTACCGCCCAAGGCACTGACGCGTTGACGCAGTCCGGCCAGCCCATGTCCGCGCAAGTTTCCGCTGCGCGGGGCCCGGATCGTGCCGGGCTGAAAGCCACATCCGTCGTCGCGCACGTCGAGGCGTAGCCGGTCATCGTCGTAGGTCAGGGTGATCATGGCTCGCTCTGCCCGCGCGTGATCGCGCACATTGGCCAAGGCTCCGCGCACGGTGAAGATCACTGCCTCGGCTAAGGGGGCCGAGAGCGGGCGGCTGGCACCGTCCACGCGCAGCTGCACCCGGGTATCGCCGCAGGGTTGCTCGGCGATCTGCTGGAGCCGGCGAGTGATTTCCGGTGCGGCGGCCCCGGCCAGTCGTTCATCGGCAAGGTCGTGCACGACGCGGCGCACCGCGTCCAGGGCACCACGGGCGGTACGCGCGGCGGTGTTCACCCGCTCGCGGGATTGCGGCTCGCCCCAGGACTGCTCGGCGGCCTGCAGGAAGAGATTGATGCTGGACAGATCCTGCCCGATGGAGTCGTGGATATCGCGGGAGAGTCGGGCACGTTCGGCCAGTGCTCCGGCTTGCCGTTCGGCCTCGGCTAAGCGTTCCTGGGCCCGCAACAGGTCATCGACCAACCGTTGCCGGGCGGCGGCCTCGCGTTCCAGGGCCCGGTAGGCGATCAGGGTGAGTAGGCCGATGCCCACAGGCCCGGCCACCAGGGTCGGATCCACATCGTTGCTCACGCGGATCCAGCCCACGCTCACGGTGAGCATCATGGCCACCACAATGCCGGTGGCCACCCGAAAGCTGAGCACTTGAAGAACCGCGAAGGCGATGGGCACCGCACACCAGGCGAAGCTGGGGGCCTTGAGCGTCAGCGCGGCCCAGAGCAGCACCACCGACAGACTCCAAACCACTGTCAGGTGGTGCGCGGCCGCCACCGGGCGAAGCAGGTAGCCGATCACCAGGGCCAGCGCCCCGGCAAGAATCAACCAGCCGTCGGCCAACAGGTCGTGGCGGAAGTGATAGCGCAGCGCACTGGTGGTCACCAACACCAGGAAGATCAGGTGTAGCCAGCCGTCGAGTCGGGAGAACTGCCCGAGGATGCCGCGCCGCGCGGACCGGTGTTCGTTGTCCATAACTTCCTAGGTTACGTCCCGGGACCGGCGGCACACTATCGTCCGATCGGCTAGTTACCGGTGGCCGCTCGCCCGATTCCGCCACGGGTGCCGCGCGGGGAGGATAGAAAGTAGTTCACCAAGCGACAGGAGCGCACCATGCGTATTTCACCGAAGGCCGTTGTGGCCTCCAGCATCCTCACCAGCACGCTACTGGCCGGCGGCATCGCCAGCTCGGCCCTCGCCGCACCGGCCGCAGCTAAGGAGCGGGTGACCAACTACGAGCTGACCAGCACCGAGGGCAATTCGAAGTTTGAAGGCATCGGCGCCGATGAGCGCCGTGGCAGCTTCTACGTCTCCGAGGTCACCGGCGGGGAAATTCACCGCGGTTTCTCCGGGGTGGCGCAGACCGAGGAATGGTTGGCCGGCGACGGCACCGACGGTCGCTACACCGCCCGCGGCATCGCCGTGGACGTTCAGGGTAATGTCTATATCGCCGGTGGCCCCAACGGTTTGGGCAATGAGCGCCCGGACTTGTGGGTCTACAGCCCGGCCGGTGAGCTCTTGGCCGCACTGAAGGCCCCGGGGGACGATGTGTTCCTCAACGATGTGACCATCGGGGCCGATGGGGCGGCCTACTTCACCAATTCCAACGACCCGCAGATCTTCCGGGTGGCGGCCAGTGACGAGGCGTACTCCGTCGAGCTTTGGGCCGACGCCGGCGAGCTGGTCGAACGCCGCGAGGGTTTTAACCTGGGCGGGATCGTGCTTAGCGCCGATCATTCGGCTTTCATCGTCGCTCAGGGCAACACCGGCAAGCTCTTCCGTTTCGAGGCACGCACCGGAAAGGTGAGCGAAATCGACACCACTGGCCTGAACCTGGTCAACGCCGATGGGCTACTGCGCGAGGGGAACCGGTTGAGCGTGGTGCAAAACTTCAGCCAGCTACTCACCGAACTGCAGGTCAGCGCCGATGGCACCAAGGTCCGGCAGATCAGTCAGCGGGCCACCGACCCGCAGCGCGTGCTGACCACCGTGGCGAAGCTTCACGGGCAAAGCTTGTACGTGGATTCGAAGTTCGACGAAGCCGTGGCCACCGGGCCTTTCCAGATCATCACCGAACCGCTGGCCGACTAAGGCCGCTAAAGATCGTGTGGGCAGGGCTTTCACCCTGCCCACACGATTTAGTACGTTTTCGATTCCCGGCCAGAATCGTCAGAAGGTTGGAGTACCTCTAATTACGCAGATCGTCCAACAATTCCTTCGCTGACGGTTCCTCAAGGAGGAAGTATAGGTAGACCCTCCAGAGCATAGAATCCACCGTCTCTACATCTTTAGGTAGCCCCAACCGCTCGCGCAGAGACACCGCTGAAGCTGCCACGTTCATGATTGCCTCATTTTGCCGAGGCCTCTCAAGTTGCTGACCTCTCAGTGATTCGAGGTAGGAAATAGCAAGTCCACGCAGATGATGCGCTGTTATGTCTTCATGCACATTACGGCCGATAGCCTGCGACATAGACGAAACGACAGTTCCTAGTTCGGGCAGCGGGAGGCATTGCTCGCGCAATACTGACAACCGGTGTTCTCTGAACGCCGGTTCAAGGTGCCCGTCCTGAGTGTATTCTGCGAAGCTCCCTCCGCCTGGTCTGTTAGCCACCACAGGGAAAAAGCCTCCACCCGGCTGCTCGCTCTGCCAAATAGCGCGTACCAGCATTCGTGACTCGTCCCTCAGATTCTGCGTTGAATTCCGCAACGTATCCGGTATTGCGGGTGTCGCTCATGTGTACGTCTTCGTCAAATGCCGTTTCGCTGGCCACGATCGTTCCACTGTCTGGCGCACCAGCCTTCTTTTTTCGGATATCGCTATCGAGCGTGTGAGAAAACGCGCCATAATAATAGTTCGTGGCCCACCCGATCAGTTTGCTGCAATGACGGCTATTCGGCGAGTGGAAGGAGCCCGTTTCCAGATGGCCCCCGCCTGGTAGCTTAGCTGCCGCTGGCGCGATCCCAGTTTGCTCGGGCACGCACTCTACGGACTCCGCGCTAAAAATGTCATCTCCACCCTGCAGTTCAACATGCTGAGCCAGTGAACCCAAGGTATGACGCTCCTGAGCTTCAATGGTTTTTAGGTCGACACCAGACATATCAACACTCAGCCCTTCGTGTTAATGCCGTGCTCCGACGCAGGTTGCACCGCGTCAGGCTACGGCTGCGGGGCAGCATTCGCAACGCCTCTAACCAGCGCCGTCGAACATATCGTCAACGCCGCAGCCCCGAACCGCACAGTTGCACGCTTCATAATCCAACAACTTGCCTCGGAGTCAGGTTTCCCCAACTATCTATGGGATCCCGTGCACTCACGCGCACCAGAGCAATGGCATAGACATTACATAGGACGCCTAACAGGGACTATTTTTATCGAAACAGCACCAGAATAATCAAATTTTGGCGAGTCACCTCGCTCTAGCGTCTGACAAAACCTGAATCGTCCCGAAAATCATGCCGCTCATTCACTAACGGCAGCATCGAGCGACAAGCCGTTGATTTCAACTTAATAGAGTTCATCGAACTCCACCGGCGTGCAGTAGCCCAGCGTGGAGTACAACCGCTGGGTGTACCAACAGTTCACGGACCGCCAGTGTTGGTCGTCCTCCGCACTGAGCTTCCCATCGTGCGCCAGCGCGTTGGCTAGGACGAACACTCCTAAGTGGATACCGCGATGAATAGGCTGCGACGCCAGCTCCCCTCACTGCGAATCTCGGCGTGCCGGCAATTCGCGCAGGCCGCCGGTGGCTTTATCCGCGCCGCCGGGTGACAATGTGCCCATGGTCGAGATTGCGGAAATGATCCTGCCCGACGTCGCCGCGTGGCGGGCGTGGCTGGACGAGCACGAGGAGTCCAGCGACGGGGTGTGGATCGTGGTGGCGAAAAAGGGCACCACCACCCCGACAACTCTGCGGGTGGATCAGGCGCTTCCCGAGGCTCTGTGCAGCGGCTGGATCGACGGGCGCCGTCGCAGCCGTGACGATGCGACCTTCCTGCAGCATTACACGCCGCGCCGGGCCCGATCGGTATGGTCCGAACGTAACACCCAGCTCGTCGAAGAACTCATCGCGCAGGGGCGGATGCGTCCGCGCGGAATGGCCGAAGTTGCCAAGGCGAAAGCCGACGGCCGCTGGGAGCAGGCCTACCAGGGGCAGGCCACCGCCACGGTCCCGGAGGATCTGCAGGCCGCCTTGGATGCTTCACCGACGGCGGCGGCCGCCTTCGCCGCGCTGAAGTCCCAGCCCCGATATCACATCTTGCATCAGTTGATGATTGCCCGCACCGAACGCACCCGCACGGCCAGGCTGCAGAAATTCCTCGCCGACCTGGAGCAAGGGCAGGGGCCCACGGGATAGACCGTCGAGCACAAATATGGCGTTGTTCCTGCTTGCACGGGCAGGCGTCGCATAGGCTGAAGGCACTATGAGCAGCAGTAGGCAGATGAACCACACCACCGGTGGCCGCGATCGGACGATCCCCGAGGCCGCGCAGCCCGGAGCGGATGAATTCCGTGTCGATGTTGAACGCATCCGTTTCTCCCCCTATTTTTCGCGGCTGTCCGCGGTCACTCAGGTGATCCCGCAAGCTGGCTCCGGGGCGTTGATTCATAACCGGTTGACTCATTCGCTGAAGGTTTCCGCGGTGGCGCGCACCATTGCCATCGCGCTGAACAACGCCGATGAGCGCACCGTGGCGCTGGTGCGCGAGCTCGGCGGTTGCGACCCGGTGGTGGTGCAGGCCGCCGCGGCCGCCCACGATCTGGGGCACCCGCCATTCGGGCATCTGGGCGAGCAGGAGCTGGACCGGGTTGCCCGCGGCATGCTGGGGCTCCCGGACGGGTTCGAAGGCAATGCGCAGAGCTTCCGGATTCTCACCGCGTTGGATAGCTGTGATGCCACCGCGCGCGGATTGAATCTGAGCCGCGCGGTGCGTGCCGCGGTACTGAAGTACCCGTGGACCCGCCACGAGTTCGCCGGTTCTCGTGCCGAACCGCACGACCTGCCGCGTGGGGTGGGGATCACCCCGCAGATCGGGGCGGCGAAATTCTCGGCCTACGCCATTGAGGCCGCCGAAATGGCCGATGCGCGTTCGGTCTTCGGTGCCATCGCGCCGCACCAGCAAACCCTTGAGTGCTCGGTGATGGATTTGGCCGATGATATCGCCTACGCGGTGCACGATCTCGATGATTTTTATCGTGCCGGCATTCTGCAGTACACCCAAATTTCGCAGGAGTTCCGCGGCTGGCTCGAACACGGTCGTGAACTGGCGGCACTGGACACCACCCAGTTGGATCTGCGTCGCCCGGGCCATGCCTTGGAGCGTACCTGGCGTCACCTTCAGGCGAAAGATCCGTGGATCGCCGATGCTCAGGCCTTCCGCGAGTCGGTGCAGCGTGTGGGACACGACCTGGTCGACGGGTTGCTGGCGGTGCCATACGACGGCGGGCTGGACGCCGACCGCATGGTCAAGGCGTTCACCCGGCGTTGGATGGCCCGGCTCCAGGCCTCGGTGACCGTGGAACGCCAACCGAGTGTGCGCAGTGGACATGCCCGGCTGGGCGATGCGGCCTGGCATGACGTGGTGGTGCTCAAGTTCGTACACGAACGCTTCGTGCTCGACCGCCCGGATCTGGCGGTGTACCAGCGGGGCCAAACCAGGATCCTGCGGTCGCTGGCCGAGGGCTTCAACGCCTGGCTCAACGATCCGCATGATGCGGCGCGCGCCCCGCGACGCCTATTGGACTCCATCGAAGCGGCCACCGTCGAATACGAGCAGGTGCTCGCGGACGCCCCCGAACTCTTGCCGCAGACCGATGCCGGAGAGATTCGCCGGCTCGGTCAGGCGCGGGCCATCGTGGACTATATTGCGTCGCTGACCGATGCGCAGGCCATCTCGATTAATTCGATGCTGTCGGGCACTTCCGAGGCGCTATGGGAAGCCGGGCGCGGGCTCTAGGCTTCCACTTCGCAACGTCCCGCGGCACGCACCTCGGCGCGCGCCGCGATTCCGAGTCGTGTGCCAAGCCCAAAATAGTGCCGGAAGTTATAGATCAGTGGATTCCATTTCCCCGGGTCAATGTGTGAGGTCCCGGCGACCGTAAGCTCGTCGAGCACGTGCACTGCCTGGCACCGTGCGAACACGACGGCGAGTTGGTCGGCTTCGTCCCGAATACCCGTCACCGCTGCTTCGAGATGCACCGGAAGCTCGGTCACTCGCTCCGGAATGACAGAGGTGGAGGCAAGCGGTGTCCATCCGGCAGCGCCGAACTTATCCGCAGCAAATTGCGTCCCGCTCGGTTTCTGCCTCGGCACGGGGTGTGCGCCAGTCAGGCGCCCGAGGCGTTCAACGGCCTCCCACTGCGAGACAGAACAGAGGTTGAGGACAAGTTCGGGATGCCGTCGTAGGTTGGCCACGGTATGTCCCGTCGCCGCTAGACCAATGACCAGCAAATCGCCCAGAGCCCAGTAGGAGGAAATCGGCGCGAGGTTCGTAGAATCCGACTCATTGAGAGTCGAGATGACCCCGACCGGCGTTCCAAAATACAAAATGGAGGGCGTGATGCTTCGGTGTGCCGAACCGAGGTCCGTGGTCGGGCGCTCGTATTGAGTTGGTGTGTCTGACATAGTTCACCATTGTTCGACGACCATTGTTCGGTCGGCGCCGAAGGGTCCCTACGGAATAATGGGTGGGGTGAACGATCGACAAAACGGTGAGTCGCTCGCACGGATTGCAGGTGCCATTGCGGATCCGAGCCGAGCCACGATGCTGCTTGGCTTGCTCGATGGACGAGCCTGGACCGCAACGGAACTTGCCGACCATGCAGGCATCGCCCGCTCAACGGCCACCGCGCATTTGCATACGTTGGTGGAATGCGGGCTTCTCGAGGAGCGCTACTCGGGTCGACACCGCTACCTGCGTCTCGCCGACGCCCGCTCCGCATCACTGATCGAGACCTTGTCGCTGGCGACCCTTCCGGCACCGCCGACCAAGTCCCTAAAAGGCGCTCGGTCCGACGCTGCCTTACGCTCCGCGCGCACCTGCTACGATCATCTCGCCGGTTCGTTGGGAGTCGCCCTGCTGGACCGTTTGTTGGGCCTCGACTACCTCGCGTTGGACCCGGACCCGGTACTTACCGTCGCTGGGGAAAAGTGGTGCACCGGACTCGGCGTTGACCTAGACACCGTTCGTTCGCGCAGGCGACCATTCGCTCGTCTATGTCTTGATTGGACCGAACGCCGCGAACATCTAGCCGGTTCGCTCGCCACCGCGCTACTCCAGCAGTTCCATCACTTGGGCTGGGTGTCCCACGGGGCGAAGCGCCGCGAAGTAGTACTGACTGACGCTGGACGTCACGGGTTCCGCGAGCATTTAGGTATCGACTGGGCGTTAGTTCGGATGTCGTGAGTGTGCGGAGCTAGTCCAGGGAAATTACCACTTCGCTGGGGCCGGTGCCCACTGCTGCAACGCCGCTAGCAGTTCGGCAGGTGTCTGCACGACAATCAGTGCCTGACGGTAGCGTTCGGCGAGGAATCCCTCGGCGACGAAGTGCTCGATCATGGACAGTAGCGGCTGCCAGAAGCCGTTGACGTCGTACAGTGCGACGGGCTTGCGGTGCAGGCCTAGTTGCTGCCACGTCCAGACCTCGAAGAACTCCTCGAGCGTTCCGGCGCCGCCGGGCAACGCGATGAAGGCCTCGGCGCGCTCGGCCATCCGCTGTTTCCGCTCGTGCATATCGGCCACGATTTCGAGTTCGCTCAGCCCGGGATGGGCAATCTCGCCGTCCACGAGCGACTGCGGCATCACGCCCCGCACGCGGCCTCCGGCCTCGAGGGCGGAATCCGCTAAGGTGCCCATCAGCCCCACATGGCCTCCGCCATAGACTATTTCGACCCCCTGTTCGGCCAAGGCCCGGGCAAGTTCGGTCGTGGCCTCGGCGTAGATCGCAGATGCTCCGGTCGCCGATCCGGTAAAGACGGTCACTGAACGCGGAAAATCAGGAGATTGCACCCAAGAATCTTATCGACCACGGCCTTCCGGCCGATCATCTGGCACACCGAACCAACCGAAGCTCCGGGTGAGGTTCGAGACACCATCACGGGTACTACACGACGGACCGCCCCCACGTGGGAACGTGAGAGCGGTCCGTCATGCGGTGTCGAAATGGAGTCTATTTGCGGGCACGAACCACGGCGAGCACCTGTTCCTCGGCGTCCGGTCCGGCCTTAATGCCGCCAGGGACCTTGAAGAAGAACACCGCGCCCAGCAGCCACCAGACGCCGAAGATCAGCCAAGGCTCCCAGGTCAGGGCGGCCGGCATCCCGGGCATATAGAGCGTGAACAAGGCCGCGGTGAGCAGCACCGAGGTCCAGCCGATCAGTTCGCCGCCGATCCCGGCTCCGCCCACACGCAAGGGACGGACCATTTGCGGGTCGCGCTTGCGCAATACCAAGAAGGTCACCGATACCAGCAGGTAGGCGATGATGATGCTCGGCGCGCCCGAGTCCACGAGCCAACCCAGCATCTGCACCCCGAAGAACGGGGCCAGCATTGAGATACCACCGATAAACATCAGTGCATTGTGTGGAGTCTTGTACTTCGGGTGCAGCGTAGCGAACCATGCCGGCAGCATGCCGCTGCGAGCCAGCGAGTAGACAAGGCGCGAGGCACCCAGCAGCAACGAGTTCCACGAGGTCAAAATGCCGGCCACACCACCGGCGATCAGCACCTTGGCCATCAGGGCGGAGCCGAACAGTGAGCCGAAGGCGTCGGCGGTGGCAATGTCGGCCCCGGCCAATTCGCCCGCCGGCATGGCCGAGGAGGTGGTCAGCACGACCATCACGTACCAGGCGGTGGCCAGCACCACCGACAGCACCACGAGCTTACCGATCTGTCGGGCCGGGATGTTGACTTCCTCGGCCGACTGCGGGATCACGTCGAAACCGATGAACAGGAACGGCACGGCCACCAGCACGGCGAAGAAGCCGTTGATTCCGTTGTTGAACAGCGGCTGCATATGCTGCACCTCGCCGCCGATGAAGGAACCGAAGATCAGCAGCAAGCCAATGACCAGCAGGAAGATCACCACGAAGGTCTGCACCACACCGGCCTGTTTAACACCACGGATATTGATCCAGGTGATCAGAATGGCGGCAAGCACGCCGACCAAGGCCCAGGTGAGGTTTACTTCGAAACCCGCCACGGTCCACAGCGGGATCTGGCTCATGCCCGGGAAAATGTATTCCACGGTGCGCGGGAGCGCGACCGCTTCGAAGGCCACAATGGTGACATAGCCACCGGTAATCGCCCATGAACCAATGAATGAGGGTCGCGGGCCCAAGGCACGCAAAATGAAGTTGTGCTCGCCGCCTGCCTTGGGCATGGCGGCGGTCAGTTCGGCATAGGTCAAGCCGACGACGGCCATAATGCCACCGCCGACCACCATGGCTAGTACGGCGCCGAGGGTGCCGGCGTTTTCCAGCCAGCCACCGGTCAACACCACCCAACCGAAGCCGATCATGGCGCCAAAGCCCAGCGCCAATGCGTCGAAATTGCCTAGCGTCTTTGCTAGGCCCGACGATTCTGCATGTGTCGTATTCACCGCAGTATCCTTTCCATCCCCTGATGCGAGTCCGGTCGGCAAGGCTCAACGTCACCGACTCGTGGGATAGACATTACTGCCATAAATTCGAGGAAAGGATATTGCGCCGGAAACATTGCGCCGAACGGTGCCCAGGGCGGTTATCGACTGATGACAAACCTCAGGTCGGGTCGGGAAGCCTCGGGCGTTTGGTCGTAAAGATAGCCGATCCCGTCAAAACACAGGTTACCGATTTCGACGTAGTCTTCGGGATGTTCCAGAGTGCAGATCCAGCTATTGAGTTGCCCCAGTACACGCATGTCCGACGCGATCTCCGCCGGTACACCGTTGCCGGTCCAATAGGGCGCCCCACCGAATTTCGTGGACTGATTGGTGTCGAAGTCATGCGGTCCGCAGATTTTCGCCAAACTTGGCCCTGCGGTCGGTAACCGGGCCTCGGTCAGCTCTGGAAAGTAGGTACGCACCATCGGCTCCTCGGGTCGCTACTGAGTGATGACATTACCCGGCATCCCTACGGGGCCGAGGGCGGTGGAGCTTGACGGAGACCATGCTTCGGGTCACGGCAAATGAAGTCGGTACAACCATAACCGCGTGTCCGGATCATCTGGGCGTAGCGCGAAAATCTGTGAGAGTACCGCGATGCGTTCAAAGCCCAAGCCCGCGTGCAGACGTTGCGAGGCGATGTTGCGCTCGTTGGTGAAGTAGTACGCCTGCCTTGCGTGCTCCGCGATCTTTCGCAGACGAAACTCCGTCAGACGGCGCCCGATCCCCCGGTGCCGGTATTGCTCGGCAACGTAAATACCGCCGAGGTAGTAGCCGGCCGGAGCATCGCCTGCGGGTAGCGGATGATGATGGATCTTGGCAATCCCGACCACCTGCCCGGTCGGCGGAAGGTAGGCAACCGTGAAGCAACGTTCCTCCGCTTCGGGCAGCAGCGACGACCAGTTGTGGATGCCTAGAGTCTGACAGAACGCGTCGATGGCCGCGGCATCGGCCTGTTCGGCAATCCGGACCAGAGGCGAGTGTGGCGCGCTCATCGGTCTCCTTCGTTCGGTGGGAAGCCAAGCGGCCTCATGAGAGGAGCAACTGACTCGCCCATTGAGTTAGGTAACTGACCACCACGCCAACCAGCACGCCGCCGAATACCTGCGAGGCGGTGTGCTCGGAGCAGCGCACCCGCGCCCAGGAGAGCAGGGCCACGAAGAGCACGATCACCGCGGTTGGTGCCACGTCGGCAAAGGCGTGAAGCACCACGTAGGTCCCCACGGCCAGGTGGACCGAGACCTTCCACCAGAGGTTGATGAGACTAACGAGCAGCAGGCCCACCGCGAAGGCCCCGACTTCGACGTATAGGGCCGTAGCGGTACCGATCACCGTGAGCAGGGCCAGCCCGCCGACCATGGACAGCGCCGTCACCGCGTAAATCCAGTGTCGCTGGTGACGTTGTGAAACGTGGATATTGCTGACCTTGCCCCGCAGCCGAGCCACCGCGAGAATCGACCAGGGCAATAGCATGGTAAATACGGTCCCAAGAGCCGCCGATAGCCATGAAACCTCGGGGTGTCGCACGGGGGTGCTCAGGAGCAGAGCACTGCCGAGAACCACGGGCGTCAGGATATGCGAGACAAGCTGAGCGGCGGTAACGGCCTTCGGTGGTGCGGCGACGGTAGTCATGAGTCCTCTAGAGCTAGTGCATCGGTCCTGTCTCAACACTACCGAACGGTAACTCTCGCCGGGTCCATCGCGGGACTGATCCTCGGCTCGCGGCTGGCTTGCGCGGCGGCTAGGCTGGCCCCATGCGGACCTGGCATGTACCATCCCCAATGTGTGGGGACGCGGTGTTCGACCAGTTGGTCTCCTATGTGCACGGCGGCGACTACCTCTTACATGGTTCGCGCACCACAGGGTTGCGCGTCCTTGAACCGCGCGCTCCCATTGACTTCAGTGTCGATGACTTCTCGAAGACAACGGCGGTCTACGCGACCGAGGATCCCACATGGGCCATGGGCTATGCGCTGCGCACGGCGGAATCCAGCCCCTTTCTTAACGCCTGCTTCTACCCCGCTGCTCGTGCCGGGCAGTGGTCGGCACGCCGGATCTTTCTCTCCTACGCTCGCACCGCCTCGAGCCGATGGCCGTTGAGTCCCGGGGTGGTCTACGTGCTTCCGGCCGCCCAGTTCCGCCGCATGCCCAGCTACACGGACCGCCAACTGGGGCATATCACCGAGTGCCAGTGGATCGCCACCGAACCGGTGCCCGTGGTCACCGAGATCCCCGTGACGCCGGAGAACTTACCGCTGCGCCCGCGGCGGCATGACCCCGATCTGGTCCGTCGCCGTGCGGCCGACGAACCCGACGGTTTTCCGTGGCTGTAAATCGCGCCACGCGTTAAAGGCCGCTGGGCGCCACCTCGAGGTGAGGTGACGCCCAACGGCGGTAATAACCGGTGACTACTTGGTCAGCAGTTCCAGCGTCTGGTTCAGCGTGGCGCTCGGACGCATCACCGCAGCGGTCTTGGCCTCATCCGGACGGTAGTAGCCGGCGATATCCACCGGCTGACCCTGTACCTCGGCGAGTTCGGCGACGATGGTCTGCTCGTTCTCACCCAAGGCCTTGGCTACAGCAGCGAAAGCGGAAGCCAGTTCGGCGTCCTGATCCTGCTTGGCCAGTTCCTCGGCCCAGAACTTGGCCAGGTAGAAGTGGCTGCCGCGGTTATCCAGCTCGCCCACCTTACGCTTAGGCGACTTGTCCTCCAGCAGGAAGGTGCCGGTGGCCGCATCCAGGGTGTCGGCCAGTACCTGCGCACGGGCGTTGTCGTTGTTCACCGCCAGGTGCTCAAAGGAAGCAGCCAGCGCGAGGAATTCACCCAAGGAATCCCAGCGCAGGTGGTTCTCTGAGACCAGCTGCTGCACGTGCTTCGGAGCCGAACCACCGGCACCGGTCTCGAACAGTCCGCCACCGGCCAACAGCGGCACGATGGAGAGCATCTTGGCGCTAGTGCCCAATTCGAGAATCGGGAACAGGTCGGTGAGGTAGTCGCGCAGCACGTTACCGGTCACCGAGATGGTGTCCTCACCGCGGCGAATGCGCTCGATGGAGTACTTGGTGGCTTCGACCGGCGAGAGGATCTCGATGGTCAGTCCCTCGGTGTCGTGCTCCTTGAGGTACTCGTTGACCTTGGCGATCAGCACGGCGTCGTGGGCGCGGTTCTCGTCGAGCCAGAACACGGCCGGGGTGGCCGAGGCGCGGGCGCGGTTCACGGCCAGCTTGACCCAGTCGCGAATTGCCACGTCCTTGGTCTGGCAGGCGCGCCAGATGTCACCGGCGAAGACCTGGTGTTCGATGAGCACGGTACCGAACTCATCGAGGATCTGTACGTGGCCGTTGGCGGCCAGTTCGAAGGTCTTATCGTGCGATCCGTACTCTTCGGCCTTCTGGGCCATCAGGCCAACGTTCGGCACGGTGCCCATGGTGGTCGGGTCGTAGGCGCCGTTGGCGCGGCAGTCCTCGATAACCGCCTGGTATACCCCGGCGTAGGAGGAATCCGGCAGCACGGCCAGGGTGTCCGCGGTGGCACCCTCGGCGTTCCACATCTTGCCGCCGAGACGAATCATGGCCGGCATCGACGCGTCGACGATCACGTCGGATGGCACGTGCAGGTTGGTGATGCCCTTATCGGAGTCGACCATTGCCACGGCCGGTCCCTCTTCCAGGCCCTTGGCGATGAGCTTTTCCACGCCGGCACGTACCTCGTCGGAGAGCTCGTCGAGCCCGCCGAGGATGGCTGCTAGGCCGTTGTTCGGGTTCAGCCCGGCGGCGGCCAGTTCGTCGCCGTAGGTCTCGAACAGTTCGGAGAAGTATGCCTTGACGACGTGACCGAAGATGATCGGGTCGGACACCTTCATCATGGTGGCCTTCAGGTGAGCGGAGAAGAGCACGCCTTCTTCCTTGGCGCGGGCCACGGAGGACTTCAGGAAGTCCTGCAGAGCGGCCACGTGCATGACGGTGCCGTCGACGACCTCGCCGGCGAGCACCTTGAACGGCTTCTTGAGCACCTTGACTTCGCCGTCTTCGCCGACGAAGCGGATGGAGATGCTCTTGTCCTTGTCGATGACTACCGACTTCTCGTTGGACGCGAAGTCGTCAACACCCATGGTGGCCACGTTGGTCTTGGAATCGGCGGCCCAGTCCCCCATGGAGTGCGGGTACTTGCGTGCGTAGTTCTTCACGCTCAGCGGGGCACGGCGGTCGGAGTTACCTTCGCGCAGCACCGGGTTCACGGCCGAACCCTTGATCTTGTCGTAGCGGGCGCGGACGTCGGTGTCTTCATCCGAAGCCGGGTTGTCCGGGTAGTCCGGCAGTGCGTAGCCGGCGGCCTGCAGTTCGGCGATGGCGGCCTTCAGCTGCGGGATGGAAGCCGAGATATTCGGCAGCTTGATGATATTTGCTTCGGGGGTCTTGGCCAGGTCACCCAGTTCGGCGAGCGCGTCACCGATGCGCTGCTCTTCGCTCAAGTAATCGGGGAAGGTGGCGATGATGCGTCCGGCCAGCGAGATGTCGCGGGTTTCGAGTTCCACGCCTGCCGTGGAGGCGAAGGCCTCGACGATCGGAAGGAACGAGTGAGTCGCCAGCATGGGCGCTTCGTCGGTGTGGGTGTAAATAATCTTGGCCATAGGTGTGGCTTCTCCCTGAACGTCGTGTGGAAGCGGGGTTAATCGCCCTAAACTCAACGTTCCCAATTTACCCGATTTTGCGGCCTTTGACACGATTCCACCGAGCCCGAGAAACCGCGGGAGATGAGTTCTCGCCCGAAATCCCGGGCTGAATAGCCCACACCGTATTCGTCACATTTAAGTTAATGGCCCATAACTCAGTCAGGTAGTTGCGTGCTAGCAAGGGCGGCGAGCCGACTCGAGACGCGGTCAAAGACCTGCTGCGGTTCAAAATCGCGGCCTGCGGCAACCTCGCGGGCCACGCTAATCCACGCCACACGCCACCCCGATGCCAACAGTTCAGCAACGAGCATGCCATCCACGGCATCGACGCCGTACTGCTCGGTCAACACCGTTCCCAACCGAGCCATCAGCTCCATTTCGCGCTGTGCGATGGCACGCAACAGCCGCGGTTCCTCGAGAATAATCCGCGACACCCGCGTGAACTCATGAGGACGCACGGCAACCTCAAATTGCTCGCGGCTGACCCGAAGGAGCGCGGCATAGATCTGCCCCGGAGTTCCGGCAGGGATAGGAAATTCTTGAAGCATGTCGAGCAAGGTGTCATGCCCGATCAAGGTTGCACTTTCCTTGGAGTCAAAGTAGCGAAAGAAGGTCCGCTCGGAAATTCCGGCGCGTGCGGCGATCTGCGCCACCGTGACACGCTCGAGCCCCTGCGCTTCCACAAGGTCCAGGGTCGCCAAATGCACCTGTCGGGCCGTTTCCGCTTTGCGTTGCGCCCGAACGCCGGGCCGAGGCTGATCACTCGCATTCACCCTTCCATTGTGACGCACGATTGTTTTCTGTCACACTCTGACAGAATTTAGACGATTTTCTGTCAGACTGTGACAGAACTTGTTTTGCATCGCGAGAAAGAGGCTCAGTGAGCACAACCCACGCCGCACCCCCGGCACCACCGGCGGCAACGAAGCTGACCGGCATTATCGGTTCACTCGCCCTAGCGGCCTTCCTGATGATCTTAAATGAAACCGTGCTGTCGGTCGCGCTGCCGGCCATCATGGAAGATCTTCAGGTCTCCGCTGCGGCCGGACAGTGGCTGACCACCGGATTCCTGCTGACCATGTCGGTACTCATACCCCTCACCGGGTACCTGATTCAGCGCTTCCGCACCCGCACGCTCTTTGCTTTCGCACTGCTTAGCTTCATCATCGGCACGCTCATCGCCTTCCTGGCCCCAAGTTTCGCGGTGCTTCTGATCGCCCGAATCATTCAGGCCGTTGGCACCGCGATCATCATGCCGCTACTAATGACCACAACCTTGCAACTGGTTCCGCGCGAACGCCGCGGCACGGTAATGGGGCTGAACTCCATCGTGATTTCCGTGGGGCCGGCGGTCGGTCCGACCGTGTCGGGGGCCATCGTCAACGCCTTTAGCTGGAACGCGATCTTCCTGATCATGCTGCCGTTAGCCGCCGTGATCCTCGTGGCGGGCCTCATCTTCATCCGGGTGCCGGACGCTACACGACGCACCCCGGTGGATATCGCCTCGGTCATTCTCAGCGCACTGGCCTTTGGCCTGTTGGTTTATGGCATCTCAAGCCTTGAGCATGCGGTCGATAACCTCACCATGACCATCGCCAGTTTCCTCATCGGACTCGTGGCGCTCGGGTTATTCATCCGCCGTCAGTTACGCCTGACGCGAGAGGGCCGAGAACTATTGAATCTGTCGCCCTTTACCAATCGCAGCTTTACGCTCTCGGTGCTGCTGATCATGATCGGCATGGGCACACTGCTGGGCACCTTGATGATGCTACCGATCATCCTGGAGTCCGGGGCGGGACATAGCACCTTGGCCATCGGCCTCATGTTGCTGCCCGGCGGCTTGGCCCAGGCCATTAGTGCCCCCATCTTCGGTCGGGTCTTCGACCGCCACGGACCGCGCCCGGTGTTGATCCCCGGAGCCATCCTGCTGGCCGCGGGCCAATGGCTGTATCTCACCGTGAACGCGGAAACGCCCCTCTGGACCTTCGGCGCGATTCACGTGGTGTTCTCCATCGGCATGGCATTGTTGATGACCGGTCTGATGTCCTCGGCACTGTCGACCGTTCCGCCACAGCACTATGGCCACGGTTCGGCGATTTTCACCACCGCCCAGCAGCTCGGCGGCGCCATCGGCACCACCATGTTCGTCACGATCTTCTCCATGCTCTCCGCACGCCAGCTCACCGCCGGAGAGCAGGCGACGGCGGCACTCTTCGACGGGGCACATAGTGCCTTCATCGTCGGTGCCATAATCACCACGGCGGCTATTGCGATCGCCCCGCTGATTACCCTCAAGCGGCAGAGCCGATAACCCTGTCGGCGGCGCTGCGCTACGCGCGGCGCCGCCTAACTCTTGAATACCAGCGGCGGGACTGGCGCTCAGACGCCACCTGCCTCGACTTAACTTTCAGGCACTGGCTGCCGAGGCGGGCAACCACAGCGTCATCCGCAGCCCTTCGTCGGGCATCTGAAGGATTTCTAACTGGCGTTCGACCTCACCGGCGTTGGTGCGCAGGCGTTTGGTTGATGACCGGCGCCGCCCCACGAGGTGCCCGGACCACCAGCCGGCAAAACGCGAGCTTCGGGCCGCCAACTGATCCACCAGTTCTTGCAGTCGCGCTTCGCGCAGATTTCCAGCATTGGCGGCCCGCAATTGTGCCACGGCCCCGCGGGCAATATCTTCCCAGTCCACGAAAATTTCGCGGGCTCGCGCATGAGTCAGCAGGTAGGTACACATATTGCGCGCATCGGCCGGTTCACTCTCCAGCCCGTCGAGCAGCGCCAACCCTTCGGCGTTGATCGCCAAGACATTGCTCAACCGATCCAGCACATAGGCCGGGTTGGGACGCACGGCCGCGACCAGAGCTTCGGCACGTCGGCGTAAGTCCGTGCCGTCATCCACCGAGAGCACCGCGACCTCAGGGGTGGAGCGCAGCAAAAAGAGGTACTCCAGCGAGTCCCCTTTCAGGCGCAAGACGCGCGCCACGGCACGCAACACGGCATCGCTCGGATTGGTTTCGCGGCCCTGCTCGAGCCGCGTGTAGTAGTCGATGCTGATACCCGCGGCAGCGGCGACCTCTTCGCGACGTAGCCCACTGACGCGCCGCACTCCGAGGCTTTGCTGCTCCGGCCGAAGCCGTGGGTCGGTGCGTCTGGCGCGCAAAAAGGATCCCAGTTCACTGGCCATGGCGGCAATCCTTTCGACCTCGCGGGTAGGTGTGCGACTCCTAGGAAAACTGCGGCCTTCCGCGTCCATGCTGCCGCGCCGAAGATGGAGTTACCGCAGTGGCAGAATGCCCGATGCGCTACACCCCAGGCAAGTTCATGCCCACGGATTGGACCGTAGGGCTGGGCACGACAGAAAGAATTCCCATGGCTTCCTATACGCATGGCCACCACGAATCGGTGCTTCGCTCGCACCGTTGGCGCACCGCCGAGAATTCGGCCGCATACCTGTTACCGCACCTGCGGGCCAGCGACAGGTTGCTCGACATTGGTGCGGGACCGGGAACGATCACCGCGGACTTCGCCACCCGGGTCCGGCGTGTCACCGCCACCGAGGTGGGACCCGACGAGCTGGACTTGGCTCGGCAGACCGCCGAGGAACGCAAACTGAACAACATCGACTTCGCGGTCGCCGATATTCACGCCTTACCTTGGGCGGATCAGAGCTTTGAGGTGGTCCATGCCCATCAGGTGCTCCAGCATGTTGCCGACCCGGTGCGGGCCTTGCGGGAAATGTCCCGGGTGACGAAATCCGGTGGCTTAGTGGCCGCCCGTGACAGCGACTACTCCGCATTTGCGTGGTGGCCCATGGTGCCCGAGCTTGAGGAATGGATGGAGCTGTATCAGGCGGCGGCACGCGCGAACGGCGGGGAGCCCGATGCGGGACGTCGCTTGAAGTCCTGGGCGCACCAGGCAGGCCTGAGCGAGATCACGGCAACGGCGAGCACCTGGTGCTATAGCAGCGATGCGGACCGTGCATGGTGGGGCGGGATGTGGCAGGAGCGCATCCTGGAGTCTGCGATGGCGCGGCAAATTATTGACTCAAAGCTGGCCACGATGGAGCAGTTGCGTCGCATCAGCCACGGCTGGGAAAAGTGGGCGCGCGCCGACGACGGATGGTTCACCCTCGTGCACGGTGAAATCCTCTGCCGCATCCCGTAGCTCCGGTCCACTACGGCGGTTCCCGACTCTATTATCTCGTCACAACGCCTCGCGCACGAAAAGATTGTTGAACAATCCTGTGATTTGCGGCATGCTAGGAGAAAGACTTCCAAGGAGACGGGGATCACAATGCCATTTATCGACCTGAATTCAGACGTCGGAGAATCATTCGGCAACTGGAGCATGGGAGACGACGCCGCGATATTCCGTTCCGTCTCCTCGGCCAATGTCGCCTGCGGCTTTCACGCCGGGGACCCCAGCGTGATCGCCGCAACCTGCCGTGAGGCCGTCGCAGCGGGAGTCACCATCGGCGCCCACGTGGGCTACCGCGATCTGGCCGGCTTCGGGCGCCGGTTCTTGGACTGCACGGCCACCGAGCTGGCCGACGACGTGCTCTACCAGCTCGGGGCCTTGCAGGCGATGGCCCGGGCCGCCGGTTCCAAGATTTCCTATGTAAAGCCCCACGGCGCGCTCTACAACACCATCGTGCACCACCAGGTTCATGCCCGCGCGGTCATCGACGGAATTAAGGCCTTCGGCGAGGACCTCCCGGTGCTGTTGCTACCCGGGTCGCTCGCCCTCAACGAGGCGGCATCCGCCGGGTTGCGCGGTGTGGCCGAGGCCTTCGCCGACCGCAACTACACTCCCGAAGGCACCCTGCTCTCGCGCCGTGAACCCGATGCCGTCATTCACGATGCACAGCAGGTCACCGACAATATGGTGCGCTTGGCCACCGAGGGCACGATCCGGGCCGTGGACGGCAGCCTCATCCAGATGCCCACCGAAAGTATCTGCGTCCACTCGGACACCGCGGGAGCCGTGGCCATGGCCGCAGCGGTACGCGAGGGGCTCGAGGCCGCCGGCGTGCAGATCCGGAGCTTCGCATGAGCATCCTCGAGGTGCGGCCGGCCGGCGAACGCGCGCTTCTCATCGAGCTATCCGACCTCGACTCGGTGCTGGCACTGAACGGCACCCTGCTCGATCACCCGCTGCCCGGACAAGCCGAAGTACTCCCGGCGGCCCGCACGGTCCAACTCAGCTTTAACACCCCGGAACAGGCCCGTGCCGCGATGCACCTCGCCGCGGACATCGCGCTCGGAGAGTCCGCTGCGAGCACCGGTCGCCTGATCGAAATCCCGGTGCACTACGACGGTGCCGACCTCGCCGCGGTGGCCGAGCTGACCGGGCTGAGCGTTGCGGCGGTCATCGACGCCCACTGTGCACAGCAGTGGACGGCCGCATTCGGTGGCTTTGCCCCCGGTTTCGCCTATCTCGCCGCCGAGAACGACACCCTGCAGGTCCCCCGCCGCGACAGCCCCCGCACCGCGGTCCCCGCCGGTTCGGTGGCGCTGGCCGGCAACTACTCGGCGGTCTACCCCCGCGAGTCCCCCGGCGGCTGGCAGCTACTGGGACACACCGAGCTACAAATGTGGGATTCGCACCGGGAGAACCCGGCGCTCATCGCCCCGCGAGATATTGTGCGTTTTCGTGCCGTCCCGGCCCGCGCAACCCTGTCCGAGCCGACCACGGCGCAACCGAGCACCCCACCGAGTAACGGCGAGTCTGCCGCGAAGGGACCGGGCTTGCGCATCCTCGACGCCGGTTTGCAGTCACTGCTGCAGGACGAGGGCCGGGCACACTTAGGGCACCTCGGCGTCCCGCGCTCCGGGGCCGCGGACCTGACCGCATTGCATCAGGCCAACCGACTGGTGGGCAACCATCCGGCGCGCGCGGCCATCGAGAATCTCACCGGCCGGCTGGAGGTGCAAGCCCAGGGAGATCTGGTGTTGGCGCTCGCCGGTGCCGACGTCTGCGCCGACATCACCCCGGCCGAGCACGACGAGCTACGCCGCCCCCGGCCGGCACCACTGAACGCACCCTTCGCCTTGCTCGATGGTGAGCGACTGCGCCTGTCCCCCGGTGCGGCCGGGCTCCGTAGCTACCTGAGTATCCGCGGCGGCTTCGCCGTCGAAGCCGAACTTGGCTCCTGCTCCAGCGATACGCTCTCTGGGCTCGGGCCGGCGCCGCTGTGCGGCGGCGACTTCTTACCGGTGACCCCGGTACTTTCCGGGCATATCGTTGGCGCGCCCGAACCCAGCACCCTGCCGCTACCCGAGGCGGAGGGGCATTACCTGCTACGCATCACCCCCGGACCACGGGCCGACTGGTTTGGTGCCTCGGGGCTGACCCGCCTCACCGAACAAGACTGGGTGGTCAGCAGCGACTCCAACCGCGTGGGCATGCGACTATCCACCACCGATCAGGGGCAGCCGCTGGAGCGCACCCGCACCGGCGAGCTACAAAGCGAGGGGGTACCGCTCGGGGCCCTGCAGGTACCCCCAAATGGGCTGCCGGTACTCTTCCTCGCCGATCACCCGGTCACCGGCGGATACCCGGTCATCGCCACCGTGCGCGAGGCCGACGTAGCACTCGCCGCACAACTGCCCCCGGGCACCCACGTGCGTTTTACCCTCGATTCTCCCGGGGCACTCAACCCGGCCACACGCTAAGGACCTGCCGAATGAAAAAAGTACTCATTGCCAACCGCGGCGAAATCGCCGTGCGCATTGCCCGTGCCGCGGCCGATAATTCGCTGCGTTCCGTGGCCGTCTACGCGGACCCGGATGCCGATGCCCTCCATGTGCGCCGCGCCGATGAGGCCTACGCGCTCGAGGGTAGTGCCAGCGCGGATACCTACCTCAACATCGAAAAGCTTCTCGCCATCGCCGCCCGCAGCGGTGCCGACGCGGTGCACCCCGGCTACGGTTTCCTCTCCGAGAACGCCGAGTTCGCCCGTGCGGTCCAAGACGCCGGACTGACGTGGATCGGACCCAGCCCCGAGGCCATCGAGGCCCTCGGAAATAAGGTCACGGCGCGCCAGATCGCGGTGCGCGCCGGCGCCCCACTGGTGCCAGGTACCGAGCAACCAGCGGCCGACGCGGCCGAAGTACGAGCCTTTGCCGAGGAACACGGGGTTCCGGTGGCCATCAAGGCAGCCTTCGGTGGTGGCGGGCGCGGATTGAAAGTTGCCCGCAGCATGGAGCAAATCGAGGAGGCCTTCGACTCTGCCGTCCGCGAGGCCACGGCCGCCTTTGGCCGCGGCGAGTGCTTCGTCGAACGTTTCCTGGATAAGCCGCGCCATGTCGAGGCGCAGGTGCTCGCCGACAGTCACGGCAATGTGGTGGTCGTGGGCACCCGAGATTGCTCCATGCAGCGCCGCCATCAGAAATTGATCGAAGAGGCCCCGGCCCCTTTCCTCAGCGAGGAACAGCGGCAGTTGATCCATGACTCGGCCAAAGCCATCTGCCGCGAGGCCGGTTACACCGGCGCAGGTACGGTGGAGTATCTGGTGGGTGCCGACGGGCTGATCTCCTTCCTCGAGGTCAACACGCGGCTTCAGGTTGAACACCCGGTCAGCGAGGAGACCACCGGCCTCGATTTGGTGGCCGAACAATTCCGCATCGCCGACGGCCATCCACTGAGCCTGACTAAGGACCCCGAGCCGCAGGGTCATGCCTTCGAGTTCCGGATTAATGCCGAGGACCCAGCCCGCGGCTTCCTCCCGGCGCCGGGCACCATCACTCGCTTTGAAGCGCCTACCGGTTCCGGGATTCGCGTGGATTCCGGGGTGCGTTCCGCCAGCCTCATCCCGGGACACTACGACTCCTTGATGGCCAAGCTCATCGTGCATGGAGCCGACCGCCCGCAGGCGCTGCGCCGTGCCGCGGTCGCCCTGGAGGAAATGGTCATCGAAGGGGTTCCCACGGTATTGCCCTTCCATCGAGCGGCCATCGCTCACCCGGCCTTCGCGGCGCCCGATCATCTGGGGATCTACACCACCTGGATCGAGGATGAGTTCACCGAACAGCTGGAAGCCAGCGACCAGTTGGCCAGCACGCCGGCGGACCGGCCGCGCGAGCAGCTGACCGTGGGCATCGACGGAAAAGCAATGACGCTGTCCGTGCCGGCCGATCTGCTCGCCGCACTACGCACCGGCGGGTCGGATTCCGTTCCGAGCAGCGCCGCACAGAGCGCCGACACGTCGGAGGAGGAAGAGCTCACCGCTCCCATGGCCGGTAACCTCGTCTCCTTCAGCGTGGAGGACGGTCAGCAGGTCACAACCGGGCAGACGGTGGCGGTGTTGGAGGCCATGAAAATGGAGTCCGCGGTGCAGGCACACCGCTCGGGCACCTTCAGCCGGGCGGATCTCAACCCGGGACAGGCCGTAGCTCAAGGCGATGTTCTCGGACGCATCGACTGACACGCACACGGCTCACCGTAGCCGAAGCCGCTAGATTAGAGGGGTGAATGCGTCCATGGATTTTTCAACCCTCGACCTCGGCCAAGAGGCCACCCACGCACACACCAGTGCTTGGGTGGCCTCCACCTTGCGTCGGCAAATTGCCGAAGGCCAACTGCTACCGGGCACCAAGCTCTCGGAACAGGTACTGGCTCAGGCGCTGGGAGTCTCGCGCAATACGTTGCGCGAAGGCTTCACGCTGCTCGACAGCGAACTGATCATCACCCGCATTCCCAACCGGGGCGTGTTCGTCGCCTCGCCCACCGCCGACGACGTCCGAGAGATCTATGCGGTGCGCCGCACCGTCGAACCGGCCGCGGCCGCCTGGGGTAGCACACTGGATCTGAGCACCCTGCGAGACATTGTTGAGACCGCCCGGAGCGCCCAGAGAAATGGCGACGTGCCCGGGATGGCCGGAGCCAATCAGCGCTTCCACGAACTTTTGGTCGCCTCATCGGGCAGCTCACTGCTCGGCGAACTCATGGGACGTGTTTTGGCGCGGATGCGCCTAGTCTTCCACGCCATGCGCGACGCGCCGGACTTTCACACCCACTACGTGCAGGGCAATGCGCATGTGCTCGAGCTGCTTGAGGCCGGAAAGCGCCTCGAGGCGGCCGAGGCGCTGCGTCGCTATCTGGATACCGCCGAGGCGGAGCTGCTCGAACATTTGCGCGCGGCACAGGAGAACTAACACGCAAGCCGCAGCCTAGGTGGGCTGCGGGTTGTGTGGAGCGAGCGTTAGGGCACCTGATAGCGCCGGTCGGGAGCATCAGTGATAAGCATGTACCCCGGGGCGTGAGCAATGGCAAAGGACGGGCGCGAAGCCATCACCGCGGCCTGCGCCGTGACCCCGCAAGCCCAGAAAACCGGGACGTGTCCCTCCGGAATGTGCACCGGATCCCCAAAGTCAGGATGCGCCAGGTCGGCAATGCCGAGCCGCTGCGGCTCGCCCACGTGCACCGGCGCGCCGTGGACGGCCGGGTAGCGCGACGTGATGCGCACGGCGTCGGCGACCCGCTCCGCCGGGATCGGCCGCATGGAGACCACCAGTGGACCGTGCAGGGACCCGGCCGGGGTGGTGGAACGGTTCGTCCGATACATCGGGACGTTCACGCCCTGGGCGATGTGAGCCACCTCGATCCCTTCGGCCAGTAGCGCGGATTCAAAGGTGAAGGAACAGCCGATGATGAAGGTCACGAGATCATCGCGCCAGTAGTCGAGCAGGTCGGTGGGCTCGGCCACCAGCTGCCCGCCGTCGAATACGCGGTAGCGCGGCACGTCGGTGCGGATATCTCCGTCGCGTAGCAGCTCACCGGTAGTTTCTCCGGCCTCCAGTACCCCCAAGATCGGGCAAGCCTTGGGATTGCGCTGGGCAAAGAGCAAGAAATCGAAGGCCAGCTGCCGGGGTACGATGAGCAGATTCGCTTGCGCGTAACCGTCGCTGAACCCCGCCGTGGGTAGCTCAAGCCCCGCACGGAACAACGTGCGGGCTTGCGCCGGAGATAGGGTTGCGCGTTCGGCCCGGGCCGGTGGATGTATCGAGTCCATACTCATTTCCTGTTCTCTGCGTGCGTCTTAGCCGGCCCAGAGGGCCGAGAGCCCGGAGAGCGAATTGATGCCTAGGTAGACGGTCAGCAGCCAGGTCAGGGCGCCGATGACCAGAAGCCAGAGCGGGTACTTGTAGCCGTTGAGCAGGTCGCGACGACGCCAGGCCACGTAGAGCAGCACCGCGAAGCCCACGGGCAGGATCAAGCCGTTGACGGCTCCGGCAAAGATCAAGAGCGTCTGCGGGGCCTTGCCCAGCAGCAGGAAGATGACCGCGCACACGGCAATGAAGCCGGTGGTAATCAGATTGCGCGTACGTTCCGGGGTGCTCGAGCGCGTTACGAAGGACACCGAGGTATAGGCGGCGCCGATCACCGAGGTCAACGCGGCAGCCCAGAGGATGACCCCGAAGGACCGCATGCCGATTTCACCAGCTGCGTGCCCGAAGGCCTCGGCCGCCTTATTGTCACCGGTGAGCGCCACCCCGCCGGCCACAACGCCGAGGATGGCGAGGAACAACAGCACACGCATCACGCCGGTGACAATAATGCTGAGCACCGAGCCGCGGGAAATCTCCTTCACGTCCCCCACACCCTTGACGCCCGAGTCGATCATGCGGTGCGCACCGGCATAGGTGATATATCCACCGACAGTGCCGCCGATCAGGGTGGTGATGATCAGGAAGTCCACCTTTTCGGGGAGCACGGTATTGCGCAGGGCCTCGCCCACCGGCGGGGCCGCGACAATGGCCACGTAGATCATCAGCAGAATCATGATGGCGCCGAGGAGCACGACGATGCGGTCCAGAGCCATGCCGGCTTTCTTCGAAAGGAAGATGAGGATCGCGATGACCGCGGAGATCGCCCCGCCGATTTTGGGGTCCACTCCGAGCATGGCGTTGAGCCCCAACCCGGTACCGGCGATATTGCCAATGTTGAACACCGCGCCGCCGAGGAAAACCAAGGCCGCGAGGAACCAGCCCACACCGGGTAGAACCTTATTGCCCAGCTCTTGGGCGCGCAGTCCGGAAACACCGATGACGCGCCAGACATTGAGCTGCACGGCAATGTCGACGAGGATCGAGACCAGGATGGCGAAGGCAAAGGAAGCACCGATTTGAACGGTGAATTCCGTGGTCTGTGTGATGAATCCCGGGCCAATGGCACTGGTGGCCATCAGGAACATCGCGCCAAGCAACGCCGTACGGCGTGCTGAGGCGTTTGGCTTAGCGGGTGACTGCGAGTGCGCCATGGTGTTCTCCGTTGCAGATGCGGTGACGGGTGCCACACATTCGTGTAACGCACAGAACATTACATGTTGTTGAACAATCTAGGCAAGGGGTTGTTCAACAATTTTGGGGCGAGATTGATGGCGGCGCAGAACTATAGCGCGTTGCCCACCCAGAGGCCGAGAGCAGCCAGTGCCCCGGTGCCGGCCATGACGCCGAGACCGTTGAGTATCCCGGCCACCCACTTGCGCGCTTGCAGAAGCCGAACGGTCTCAAAGCTTGCGGTGGAGAAGGTCGTAAATCCCCCGAGAAAACCGACGCCAGCGACGAGTCGAATGGCTTCGGGCAATATCTGCGCGGAGACCAGACCCGTGAGCAATCCGAGCAGAAAAGAACCCAAAAGATTAATCAGCACGGTCCCCCAAGGGAAGGCACCTGCCACCCGCGAGCGCACCGCCCCGTCGAGCACGAGTCGACAGCACGCCCCCAGCCCTCCGGCCACGGCGATGCCCACGAAAAGCCAGAACGTCATTCCGTGCCCTCCCCGGACTTCGAATGCATCCACGTGGCGATCGAAATTCCGGCCAGGGTGGCCAGGGCACCTAGGAGCACGGTACCGAGCCCGTAGAACAGTGCCGCCGAGATGGAGCCGGCTTCCAGAAGAGCGACAAGCCCCACGGCGAAGGTGCTAAAAGTGGTAAATCCGCCCATGAACCCGGTGCCCACCAATAACCGCAGGGCCCTGCGGCGTCCTTGGTCCGGTCCGCGCCGAGCCAGTGCATCCAGGAGCACCCCGAGAAGGAAGGCGCCACTGAGGTTAATGGCAAAAACCGCCCAGTCGATACCGTCCTGCGCGGGAAAGGCCAGCGAAATCCCCTCGCGGGCCGCGGCCCCAAGCGTTCCACCGACAAAGGTCAGGGCTAAGGACGAAGGTTGCAGGTAGGCCGGACGCCGTTGGTTCATTGCACATCACCCGTGCGTCGCGGAATGACCATCACCGGTCGATGCTGTTGGTGGGCTAGCTGGGCGGCGACCGAGCCATTGAACAATTCGCGGGCCGAACCACGCCATCCTCCCGCGCGGGTACCCACCACGATCATTCGCGCCCCGAGCACATCGGCCAACCAAGCGAGTTCCGTTGCGGCACCACCGGCCAACGCGCGCACCGACCAGCGCACGCCTCGGTCCTGCAAAACTGAGGCCAGGTGCGCGTAGAGGTCTGCGTCGAATCCGCCGGCCTCGTCCTCGACGAGATCCGGATCGATGGGTAGCGAGCGGATCGTCCCGTCGGCCTGCCGGGCGATGGTGTAGCGAGAGTCGTCCACCGTGGCGCAAATCAACTGAGCGTCGAGCGCAAGGGCTAGCTCCGCCGCCTGCTCGAGCACCTCGGCGGGTTGGCCAGGTACTACTCCCAGAACGATGGTTGAACCTCGTTCGTTCATGGGCATTTCCTCCTGCCGACCGCGGGCGCTGGGCGCGCGAAAGGCCGTGAATCGCGCGTTTTGAGTCTAGCAAAGCGGCAATACCACGGCGGGGTCACCGCGGACCAGGCTCGGCCCGACGACCCCGCCGTTAGGCTGCGTTCGGCCTAGTAGTGCGTGCCTCCGTCAATGCGCACCTCGGTACCGGTGATGAAGTACCCCTCGGCGCTGGCGAGCAGCGCCACCACATTGGCGACGGAGTCGGGTCCGGCAAACCCCTGCCCCAAGGCCGGGGCAAGTTTCGCAAAGAGCGACATATCCGCATCCTCGGGCAACCCCGGGCCCTTGCTCTGTCCGCTGGCTCCGGACCCATCGGTCATGCCCGAAGCGATCGAACCGGGCTGCACCGCCGTAAAGCGAATATTGTCCTTGGCGTACTCCGCGGCGAGCGCATGGGTCATCGATTGAATCCCGCCCTTGCTGGCGGCGTAGGCCGCCATATAGGGGTGGGCAAAGACGGCCGAGGTGGAGCTGAAGTTCACCACGGAGGGCTGATCCCCGCCCCGCAGGTGGGCTAGGGACTCGCGGATCATTTGGAAGGTACCGACCAAGTTGACCCGCAGGATGGTCTCGAAGGCTTCGGTGCTCATCTGCTCGGTGTGCGCCGAGCGCAGAATGCCTGCCGCGTTGACCAGCGCGTCGAGACCTCCAAGCCACTGCACGGCCTGAGCCACTCCGGACTGTACCGACCCCTCGTCAGAGACGTCGATCTGCACGGTATGCAGCCGCTCGGCCGCCGCCCCGGCGGCGCGCACGGTGTCCTCAAGGCCCGGAGCGGACACATCGGCGGCGACCACCCGACCGCCTTCCTGGAGCATCCGTAACACGGTGGCCTGCCCAATTCCGGATCCTGCTCCGGTGACGATCACGCGACGGTTTTCATAGCGATTCATGAGATTCCCTTCCTCGGTAGTTATCTTCACGATACGCCCTTGTGGCACAACGTGCCATAAATGCAGATTGTGACATTAGGGATAGCGCCTATGGTTAAGTTGTGTCCTCAGAACGGTTGAACCTCACCCAACGCCGCCGCGCTGCCACCGAGCTAGAGATTGCCCGGGCCGCCGCCAAACTCTTCGCAGCACATGGCCTCGACCAAACCACCGTCGAACGCATTGCCCAGAGCGCCGGTATCTCTCTGCGCACCTTCTACCGCTACTTCCCCACCAAGGAGGAGGCACTGGCCCCATTACTGCAGGTGGGGGCCGAGGCCTGGCAGCAAAGCCTGCGCAGCGGTACGGCACTGAGCCTCTACGAGCGCATCGACCGCTCCATCGCCGAGGTTCTCGACGCCGGAGCGCTGCAACAGACCGGCGATGCCGACGCCACCCGGGTTCTGTTGCGTCAGCGACATGGCCATCAAGGCGTCATCGATATCTGGCACCGTGTCAACGCCCGCTCCGAACAGGCCCTCGGTCCGCTGCTGCGCGAGGTGGAACCGGAGCTCGCGCCGCACCGTGCGCTACTGTGGGCCGCCGCCGCAACCTGTTCCATTCGGCTGGCCATTGAATCCTGGGCCGATGACTCTGCGCAGACCCAGGCTCCGGTCGCCACCTGGGCGCGCGAGAATTTCCGGCTGCTCAGCGCCGGCCTGTCTCAGGAATAGTAGTTAAAAGGCTACGGCGGCCACAGCCCATACTGGGCTGTGGCCGCCGTAGCTGTGCCTAGAGGCGAAACTCCTAGTGGAAGAAGTGGCGGGCACCGGTGAAGTACATGGTGATGCCCGCGGCGTTCGCGGCGGCGATCACTTCATCATCACGCACCGAACCGCCGGGCTGCACCACGGCCTTGACGCCGGCGTCGATCAAAATCTGCAGACCATCGGCGAAGGGGAAGAACGCGTCGGAGGCAGCCACCGAACCCAGCGCACGCTGTTCGGAGGCGCTCGTGTCGGCATTCTCGGCACCGCCGGCGGCGTCGGCCCCGGAATCAACGGTCACGCCGAGGGTGTTCGCACGCTCCACGGCCAGCTTGCAGGAATCCAGGCGGTTCACCTGGCCCATGCCGATACCCACGGCCGCACCATTCTTGGCGAGCAGGATCGCGTTGGACTTCGCGGCGCGCACCGCACGCCACGCGAAGGCCAGATCGGCGAGGGTCTGCTCATCGGCGGCCTCACCGGCCGCCAGCGTCCAGCCCTCGGTCGCATCGCCCGCGGCATCAATTTTGTCGCCGGCTTGCACGAGCATGCCGCCGGAAACCTGGCGGAACTCATTTTGGTTGCGACCGTAGCCATCGGGCAGCGCCAGCAGGCGGATGTTCTTCTTCGCCGAGAGGATCTCTACGGCTTCGTCCTCGAAGTCCGGGGCGATGACAACCTCGGTGAAGATGCCCTTGACGGTCTCGGCCATGGCCTTGGTGACGGTGCGGTTTGCCGCGATCACCCCGCCGAAGGCAGATACCGGGTCGGTGGCGTGGGCCTTGGCGTGGGCGTCGGCGATCGGGTCGGCGGCATCCGGGGAAGCCACGGCCACACCGCAGGGGTTGGCGTGCTTGATCACGGCCACGGCGGGCTGCTCAAAGTCGAAGGCGGCGCGCAGCGCGGCGTCGGCGTCGACATAGTTGTTGTAGCTCATTGGCTTACCGTGCAGCTGGTCGGCCTGAGCGATACCGGCCGGGGCGGCCTGATCCACATACAGGGCGGCCTGCTGGTGCGGGTTTTCGCCGTAACGCAACACCTCGGCGCGTTCGAGCGCGACACCGGCGTAGGCTGGCCACTCGATGACTCCGTCGCCGTCCTCGTCGAGGAACTGGCTAGCGGTCCAGGTGGCGACCGCGGTGTCGTAGGCGGCGGTGTGGGCATAGGCCTTGGCGGCCAGACGCTGACGGGTCTTCAAATCGAAGCCGCCATTGGCTGCAGCGTCGATAACCTGTGGGTAGAAGCTTGGATCCACCACGATCGAAACCGCTGCGTGGTTCTTTGCCGCCGAGCGCACCATGGCCGGGCCGCCAATGTCGATCTGCTCGACGACCTCGTCGCGGGCCGCACCCGAAGCAACGGTCTGTACGAAGGGGTAAAGGTTCACCACAACCAGGTCGATGGCGTCGATTTCCATCGCGGCGAGGGTGTCCATGTGCTCCGGCACGCGGCGGTCGGCGAGAATGCCGCCGTGGATCCGTGGGTGCAGGGTCTTCACGCGCCCATCGAGCATCTCGGGGGAACCGGTCACCTGCTCAACTTCGGTCACCGGAATACCGGCGGCGGCGATCTTCTTGGCGGTGGAACCGGTGGAGACTAGCTGCACTCCGGCGGCGTGCAGGCCCGCGGCAAGTTCCTCCAACCCGGTCTTGTCGTAAACGGAAATCAAGGCGCGGCGGATCGCCAAGCGATCCAAATCGATCGTGCTCACGAAAAATGCTCTCCCGGCGTTGGCGATGGGGGTTCGATGCAGTGGACGGGCCACCGAAGACATTCTATCGGTTGCCCGCGCCATTACCCGCTGGCGTTAAGCCGCCCCTCGCGCACCGGGATCCGGCACGAAGTTCACCGGGGTGCCACGACGCGTGAACACTACCCCTGCTGCCCGCTGAGCTCCTTGTCTCCGCGTTCGAGCTGCGGGAAATGTTCGGCCAACTGCGCCGGGGTCAGGCACAACTCCAACAGCCGCTGCGCGTGATCGTCGTCGGCCACATAGGTCACCAGATCCGGTTTGACCTTGACGGTGAGCTCTTCACGAAGCGAAATCGCCACGTTGACCAAGGAACTGTAATAGCGTCGGATGGTGGTTTCCCAGCCTTCGAGCTCGGCCAATTTCATGATGGCTTCGCTCCATACCTGTGCGGCCACATCCTCGCAGAGGTCGATCGAGGACCAATGCCAATCGCTCGGCTCCCACTTATCCGAGTAGAAGCTCTCCTGATCATCGCCCTCGAGTTCGGCCTCGAGCGCGTTAAGCACCTCGTCGAGATCCTCGGCGTCGGCCTCATAGTCCGAGTCTTCGGCATCGGCGGCGTCCGCGTCGTCGATGGGCTCATCGAAGGCGTCGGGCCGTTCCTCGTAAGTCGGCTCATCATCCAGGTCTTCGCCGCGTTCAACCAGCTGTTCGCGAAGCTCCGTTCGGCGGTCCCGTTCCAAAGCCTGCAGTGAATTAAGCGCCAGCAGGGGCATGGCGACCGGAGTATCCGGATCGGTGCTCACCCCGTAGAGCGCGATGGCGTAGAAATCCTGGTCCGGGTGTTCTCGTATCACTTCCGCCGCATGTCGAAGGGCGGACACCCGTAGCGCCTCTTCGAGAGCGGTCCAATCTACTCCCATGCCCCGAGATTACTCCCAAGCCGTGGCACATGACAGCCTTGACGCGACCGACTTTTAGGCGTATTGCGCGAGATTCCGGGTATGCTACCTGCGGGCCATCCCCGTTTCCCACGAAAGGCGCCATAAACCGTGTCGACAACCGCCGTACCTTCTGGCACCCACGTGGTGCAGTCCCTGCCCTTTAAATGGTCGGTGCAGGGCAGCATTTTTATCATTGGCGGGCTGGGCTTCATGTTCGACGCCTGGGATGTCACGCTCAACGGGGCGCTCATCCCGTTGGTGGCCGCCGAATGGGGCTTGGATCGACCCACCGCCGCCCTCCTGGGCACCGCAAACCTGGTGGGCATGGCCGTTGGGGCGTTCCTCTGGGGCGGGATCGCCGATCGCTACGGGCGGACCAAGGCCTTCTCGCTGACCTTGTTGATGTTCTCCATTTTCACGGTGCTCGGGGCGCTGTCCCCGAACTTTGGTTTCTTCATCGCCTTCCGCTTCCTAGCCGGCATGGGGCTGGGCGGCTGCATCCCGGTGGACTATGCGCTGGTCGGCGAATTCACCCCCGCACGCTTGCGCGGCCGGGTGCTGACGGCCATGGATGGCTGGTGGCCAATTGGTGCCGCACTGTCCTTTGTGGTCTCCGGTTGGGTGATGGCCACCGCCGAGAACTGGCGACTGATTCTGGCCGTGATGATCCTGCCCGCCTTGCTGGTCTACGTGGTACGCCGCAAGGTGCCCGAGTCGCCCCTGTATCTGGTCTCGGTGGGACGCGATAGCGAGGCCCGCGCGATCATCGATCGGCTCGTGAAGCGCACCGGGGCCACCCCGGTAGAGTACACGCTCTCCGGGTCACGCTTGCCGGAGCGGAACCGTTGGTGGGAGCAACTGGCGGGGCTGTGGGCGTATTCGCCGCGCCTGACCGCCACCAGCTGGTTGCTCTTTGTCACCGTGCTGCTCATTTACTATCTGGCTTTGACCTGGTTGCCTTCGATTCTCACCGAGGCCGGTCTAGCGCAGTCGGTGTCCTTCTTTGCCACCAGCGTCATGGCGCTGGCGGGGCTCATCGGCGTGCTGATCGCTGCCACGCTCGTTGAACGGGTGGGACGTAAATGGGTGCTCGGGGTCAGCGCCCCACTCTCCGGATTAGTGCTGGTAATCGTGGGACTGAGCCTCGACGTTCCGGCCGCCGCGGTGGCTTGGATGCTGGTATTTGGGGTCGTGGTGCAGATTGCGATTCCGGTGCTCTACACCTATGTTTCGGAACTTTATCCCACGCATCTGCGGGCCTCGGGCTTCGGTTGGGCCTCGACGATGTCCCGGCTCGGCGCCGGCTTCGGCCCATTGCTCTTCGCCGCGCTCTGGCCCGTGCTGGGACTCCCCACGCTCTTCGGCGCAGCAACCGTCCTGGTACTTCTGGCGGTGCTGTTGATGGCATTCCAAGCCCCCGAGACACGGGGTCGGGACCTGGGCTAGATCACCAGAGACCACCTTGTGACTTGAGAATTCATTACTGTCGACAGGTGCCTATCGTGCGATAGTCTAGCCACGAGGAGCTACCTTCACGTAGCTTCCCGCGGTTTAGTCCCCTTCGTCGAAAGGCCGTCATGCACGAGGACATCACCCTGACTACCGGCAGAGTTCATCGGGTGTTGACCGAGCGCATACGGCCAGCCATTCACGGCACATATGTGGAACTGGACGCCAGTTGGCATGAACTACCCGGCGAACCGGTGCCGATCGCCGACGGGTTGCGCCTTGATTTCGCCCCGGTGCATGTGGGCGAGGCATGGGGTCCGGCCTGGGGCACCACGTGGTTCAAACTCACCGGACAAGTCCCCGCCGAATGGGCCGGGCGTAAGGTCGAGGCGGTCATCGATCTCGGCTTTGACGTCAATCGCACGGGCTTTCAATGCGAAGCCCTCGTGCTGAGGGGTAACGGCGAAACCATCAAGGCGATCAACCCACGCAACCAGTGGGTGCCGATCACCGATGCGGCCACCGGCGGCGAGCACGTGGAGCTGTATTTGGAGGCCGCCTCCAACCCGGTACTGCTGGAGGAGCATCCCTTCCTGCCCACCGAACAGGGTGATGTGCGCACCGCCAGCCGCGCACCGCTCTACCGGCTGGCCAGGCTGGATCTGGTGGTCTTCGAATCCGAGGTGTACGAACTGTCGCTCGATCTACAGGTATTGCTCGAATTACAAGAGCAGCTACCGGCCGGGTCCCGACGTGCCCAAATCCTCGCGGCACTCGATCGCTCCATGGATGCGCTAGATCTTCAGGATATCCCCGGCACCGCACGCGCCGCGCGTGAACCACTTCGCACCGTACTCGAAACACCGGCCGAGCCGAGCGCCCATCGACTGTCGGCCATTGGCCATTCTCATATTGATTCCGCCTGGCTCTGGCCGGTGCGAGAAACCATTCGCAAGGTCTCACGCACCTGCTCTTCGATGGTGGAGCTGCTCGAAACGGACCCGGAGTTCCGTTACGGAATGTCCAGCGCCCAGCAGTTCGAATGGCTCAAGGAGCATCGTCCGCAGGTTTTCGAACGTGTGAAACGCGCCGTGGCCGAAGGCCGCTTCATCCCCCTGGGCGGTATGTGGGTGGAGTCGGACACCGTCATGCCATCCGGTGAGGCGCTGGCCCGCCAATTCCTCTACGGCCAACGATTCTTCCGCGAAGAATTCGGGATTAGTTGCCACGGTGTCTGGCTACCGGACTCCTTCGGGTACTCCCCGGCCCTGCCTCAGTTGATGAAGCGTGCGGGGTTCGAGTGGTTCTTCACCCAGAAAATTTCGTGGAATCAACGCAATGTCTTTCCCCATCATTCCTTCCTTTGGGAAGGTATTGACGGGTCGCGGATCTTCACGCATTTCCCGCCCATGGACACGTATAACGCGCAGCTCTCCGGCGAGGAGGTGGCCAAGGCCACCCGGCAATTTCGCGATGCACGCCAGTCCTCGGGCTCCATCGCTCCGGTGGGTTGGGGCGACGGTGGTGGTGGCACCACCCGCGAAATGACTGGAATCGCCCGGAGGCTGGCGGATCTGGAGGGTAGCGCCCGGGTGAGCTGGGAAGACCCGGATGATTTCTTCTCCCGCGCCCGCGCCGAAATGTCCGACCCGGCCGTATGGGTGGGCGAACTGTATTTGGAACTGCACCGCGCCACGCTCACCAGCCAGCACCGCACGAAGCAGGGCAACCGCCGCACCGAACAGTTGTTGGTCGAGGCCGAGCTGTGGTCCAGCACCGCGAACCTTCGCGTGGGACTGCCCTACCCCTACGAGGAATTGGACCGGCTCTGGAAGGCGGTGCTGCTGCACCAGTTCCACGACATTCTTCCTGGCACCTCGATCGCCTGGGTGCACCGCGAGGCGGTAGCCGAATATGAGCGCATCACGGCCGAGGCCGAACAGCTCATCGATACCGCCGTGCGCGCCCTGGTGGGTCAGGGAGACACCCGTCTCGAGGTCAACTCGGCCTTTACCGCGCGCGGCGAGCTGCCGGCGGCAAGTATCGCGGCATGCCCCGAAACGCAGGCCGAGGCGGTAGAGCTCTACCGGGATGGTGCCGACTACATCCTGGAAAACTCCCTCGTGCGCCTGCGCATCGACGGGCGCGGCTTGCTGACCTCCGCCGTTGACCTTCGCACCGGTCGTGAGGCGATCGCCGCCGGGCGGGCCGGTAATCTGCTCCAACTGCACCAGGATTTTCCGAACATGTGGGATGCCTGGGACGTCGACAAGTTCTACCGGAATCACTGCACAGATCTCACCGAGCTTCACGCGATCCGGGCCGAGCGGGGCCCACACGGCGAGGTGAGCATCCACATCGAGCGTCACTTCTCGAAGTCCACGGTGACCCAACGCCTTACCCTGGCCCCTGGCGAACGACTGGTCCGGATCGATCAGGTGACCGATTGGCAAGAGACCGAGAAGTTCCTCAAGGTCGCATTCCCCTTCGATCTGCATGCCGAGCATACGGTGGCCGAGACGCAGTTCGGACACCAACGCCGGGTGACCCATGTGAACACCAGCTGGGAGGCCGCAAAGTTCGAGACCTCGATGCACCGCTTCGTCTATGTTCAGGAGCCGGGCTTCGCCGCCGCACTGGTCAACGATTCAATCTATGGCTATGACGTCAGCCGCGATGCCGTGGACGGCGAGGTGAGCACCACGCTGCGCCTCTCGCTTTTGCGCGCTCCACGCTACCCCGATCCGCGCACGGATCGGGGTGTACAGGAACACAGCTTTGGACTGTTGATCGGCACCGACCTCGCCGAAACCGTAGCCTCCGGGCAACGGCTCAACAGCACACCACGTACCGTCCACGGTGCAAGGCAGGTGGCACCGCTGGTGCAGGTGATCGGCGCCGGGGTGCAGCTGAGCTCGGTGAAGTTAGCGGCGGACCGCTCCGGAGACCTGGTGGTGCGCGTCTACGAGGCGCTGGGTCGGCGGACTGAAGCACGTCTGGAGCTCTCGCAGCCGGTGCACCAAATCCGGGTGGCAAGCCTCATCGAAGACGAACTCGAGCAAGCCGACGGGCTGGCCTTCACCCTTCGTCCCTTTGAAGTACGCACGCTGCGCTTGAAGTTGACCTAGAGTGTCTCCGGCTCGGGCGGGATGGCCCGTAGCGAATTATTCCACCCACGGGATGAGGTAACTCTGCCCCGGAGCAACATAGGATGGTAGGACGCCCGAACGACGTAGAGCGAAAGTACCACTACACGCATATGCCCTTTGACGACCACCAGCCCGAGCAGCTACCCGCACGCAGCGACGGGCTCCCCACGCTATCCGTCGTAGTTCCGGCCTTCAATGAGGCGGGTATTCTCGAAGCCTGCCTCGAATCCCTGCTCGCCATGGACGACCCGGCAGAAGAAATCATCGTGGTGGATAACTCCAGCACCGACGACTCGGCGGCCATCGCCGCGTCCTTTCCCACCGTGCGGGTTCTCGGCGAAGCCCGTCAGGGCATCACCTACGCCCGCACCACCGGATTCGACGCGGCCCGCGGCGAACTCATTGCCCGCATTGACGCCGATTCCCGGGTGACACGCAATTGGGCCACCCTGATCCGCCAGCGACTAGCCCCGGGCAGCGGACTGGATGCCGTCGGTGGCGGCGCGGCCATTGCCGAGTTGTCACCGGCCGCCTTTTTCTGGTTCTCCGTGTGGTACCGCGGATTCCGCTGGTGGCACCAGCGCAGCATCGGCGTGCGGCCGATGATTTACGGCTTCAATGGGGCGATGCGCACCAGCGCCTGGTGGCAGGCCCGCGAGCTGGTCGCCATGGATGACCAGCAGGTCAGCGAGGATCTGGATTTGACCATCGCCCTGCTGCGTAGCGGACATCGGCTGGCCTTTGAGCCTCGGCTGTTGGTCAAGGCCCACTTATTCCGCTCCATCGACCGGGAAAAGCTCGAACGATACTACCGGACCGACTCGTTGACACTTGCACGGCATTGCTATGGGAATCCCAAGCGCCGGGCTGCTCTCGAGGCGGAAGCTTCCGCACAGTGAGTTCGGCTTCCGAGCACCGTCCGTGGTACCGCTCGCTGCGATTCTGGGTCAGTGTTCTGACCTTCGTGCTGGTCGGCCTGGTGATCGCCGGGGCGTGGGAGCATGTGCGGGCGGCCTTCGAATCGCTGGCCACGGTCAACTTGGGCGTTCTGGCCCTGCTGGTTCCGGTGCAGTTAGCGAGTTTCTGGTTTACCGGCGAAGTACTCTTCTCCTATCTACGTGGCCGCGGTGAGTTACATGGCATGCATCCGGCCGCGGCGATGCGCATGTCCTTGGAGTTTAATTTCGCCAATCACATGCTGCCCTCGGGCGGGGCAGCCGGTATCGCCTACACCAACTGGAAGCTGAGCACGCTGGGGGTGCCGGCCAGTCGCACCACCTTGGCGCAGCTGACCCGCTTCGCGCTGACCTTTGTCTCTTTCGTGTTGATGCTGGCCGCGGCCGCCCTCTGGTTGCTGCTGACCCACCGCGGCACCATGCTGGTGATGGTGACCATGGCCATCGTCGGCACCCTGGCACTGGTGGTCACCGTGGGCGGAGCCATCATTTTCCGTCGACGTCGCCTACTGCACCGCATCGCCGGGTTTATTTTTTCGGTGGCCTACCGGGTGCTGTCTTGGTTTGGTCGCCAAGACAGGCTCAACGTGGCGCATTTCGTACGCTTCGTCGATCACATGTATCGCGAGTTCGCCGAGGTCACCGCGAAACCGCGCGCCCTGCTGGTGCCCTTCCTCCTATCCTTTGCCGTCAACGCGCTAGATGCCGGACTTTTTCTGGTGGCGCTGGCTTCCTTTGGTTATCAGGCCGACTTCGCGCTGGTGTTCGTGGCCTACGGGGCCGCAACCGTAGCTTCGATGGTGATCGTTACCCCCAACGGACTAGGCGCCTACGAAGTGGTGATGGTTTCGGTGCTCGCCGCCGGTGGAGTGCCCGGGGCAACCGCCATCGCGGCGATCGCCCTCTCGCGGGTGATCCTGCTGCTGGGCACCATACTGTTCGGGTATGGCTTCTACCAGCACAGCGTCATCAAGTCCGGATCACCTAAGCTGACCGAGCTTCCGGAACAGCAAGACACTTAACCAGCCACCAGACGGTGGGCATGATGCTGGTGCTCGGCAATCAGCGCTTCGCGGTCGATGCCCAACGCTCGGCCGTCGATCACCCGCCAGCGACCGGCCACCATAACCCGTTCGGCGCGTTCGGCCCCGCAGAGTACCAGGGCGGCGATCGGATCGTGCGCCCCGGAGAAGGCATAGCCCTCGGGCCGGAACATGGCCACATCGGCTTGTCGCCCCACCGCAATTCTGCCGATATCGGCGCGGCCCAGGGCGGCGGCCGAACCCGCGGTGGCCCAATCCAGCACCCGGGCGCTGGTCACTGCCTCGGTCCCGTAGCGTAGTCGTTGGAGGTAGAGGGCCTGGCGTACCTCGCGAATCATATTCGAGGCGTCATTCGAGGCCGAACCGTCCACCCCGAGACCTACCGCGACTCCGGCGCGTTCAAGCTCAATCACCCGCGCGATGCCGGAGGCCAAGCGCATATTAGAGGTGGGACAGTGCGCCACGGAGACTCCCGCCGCACCCAATCGGGCGATTTCCGCATCGTCGAAGTGAATGCCATGGGCCAGCCATGTCCGCGCGGAGAGCCAGCCTACGGAGTCGAGATACTCTACCGTGCGCATCCCGAAGCGCTCCCGACAGAACTGCTCTTCATCGAGGGTTTCGGCCAGATGCGTGTGCAGGCGTACGTCGAGTTCCTCCGCTAGGGCTGCACTCTCGCGCATCAACCCGGTGGTGACCGAGAACGGGGAGCAGGGGGCCAGCCCGATTTGGATCATGGCTCCGGGACCCCGCTGGTGGTATTGCTCCACCAACCGCCGCGAGTCTTCCAGGATGATCTCGGGATCTTGGACGGTTTGTTGTGGCGGTAACCCGCCGTCGTCGGTCCCTAGAGACATCGACCCGCGGGTGAGCATGGCGCGCATTCCCAGACGCTGCGCCACCTCGACCTGGATATCGATGGCCTGATCCATTCCGGAAGGGAACAGGTAGTGGTGATCCGCCGCGGTGGTGCATCCGGATTCGAGGAGCTCGGCCATGGCCACGGTGGTCGCCAGCTCGAGCGCCCGCGGGGTCAGTCGAGCCCACACCGGGTACAGATTCGTCAGCCAGCCGAAGAGCGGCAGGTCGGCTACCGGAGCCCACGCTCGGGTCAGCGTTTGATAAAAGTGGTGATGCGTGTTGATCAAGCCGGGAGTGAGCACCAGATCGGTGGCGTCGAAGATCTCATCGACCTCCGGTGTCACGCCGGCAGGCACCAAAGCCTCGATGAGTCCGCTGCCGGCGTTGATGACCAGTCCTCCGGCGGCTTGGCTCGAATCGAGCTCCGCTCCGAGGTGCACCGCGCGAGGGTTGCGAATCCATAGTTTTGACATGTGTCGCCTCTCTGCTGGCGACACGAGCCGGAGGCGTAGACCGCCAGCTCAGGTTTATCGGCGTCTGCTGTTCCGCCGGTCGATGGGTTCATCGACGATACCTAAGGACGGTAACACAACCTCTTAGGTGTTGCGCAAATCACAAATTGCCCTATGGTAGAACTCAAGCGGTTCAAAAAGGGAAAATCTTTTCCGATATACGAAATTCCATGAGCCGTCCCGCGGTGGGCGCAAGCCCAGTCCTCGCGGCTCGCATTTGATGGAGACATAATGACTACACTCGCGCAACAACGCCGACCGGAGGATGAAAAACTCCCCCTCGGCAAACTAGCCACGTACGGTTTGCAGCACGTTTTGACGATGTATGGCGGCATCATCGCGGTACCGCTGATCATCGGCAACGCCGCGGGGCTCGACCCCAACGGGATCAGCGTGCTGATCGCCTCCTGTCTGTTCGTCGGTGGTCTGGCGACCATTTTGCAGTCGGTCGGCCTGCCCTTCTTCGGCTCCCAGCTGCCGCTGGTGCAGGGCGTTTCCTTCGCCGGCGTGGCCACCATGACCGCCATTCTCGCTGGCGGTGAAGGCATTCCCGGCATCCTCGGCTCGGTCATCGTCGCCTCGCTGATGGGCCTGCTGATCGCCCCGTTCTTCGCCATGATCGTGCGCTTCTTCCCTCCGGTGGTCACCGGCACCGTGATTACCACCATTGGGCTCTCGCTGATGCCCGTAGCCGTTGGCTGGGTGATGGGCGGTAACGCCAACGCCGAGGACTACGGAAGCCTGCGCAATATCGGGCTCGCGGCGCTGACCTTGGGCATCGTGCTGATCCTCAGCCGGGTTGGCCTCGCGGCCATTTCGCGACTGTCCATTTTGCTCGCCATCGTCATCGGTACCATCATCGCCGCCATCTTTGGCTGGGCAGACTTCTCCAACGTCGCCGCCCGTGGCTACCTGGCCTTCCCTGAACCCTTCGCCTTTGGCTGGCCCACCGTATCGGTGGCGGCAGTTATTTCCATGTTCATCGTCATCATCGTGACCATGACCGAAACGACCGCCGACATTATCGCCGTGGGTGAGATCGTGGGCACCAAGGTCGACTCCAAGCGCATCGCCGCCGGCCTGCGCGCCGATATGATCTCCTCGGCCGTGGCCCCGGTGTTCAACAGCTTCACCCAGTCCGCCTTCGCGCAAAACGTTGGCCTGGTGGCCATCACCGGCGTGAAGTCACGTTTCGTGGTCACCGCCGGCGGCGTGATTCTGGTGATTCTCGGATTGTTGCCGATCGTCGGTGGACTTGTCGCCGCTGTTCCCTCGCCGGTACTCGGCGGCGCGGGCATCGTGCTCTTTGGCACCGTGGCCGCGTCGGGTATCCGCACCCTGGCCAAGGTGGAGTATGAGGGCAATCTGAATATGATCATCGTCGCGGTATCCATCGCCTTTGGTCTGATTCCGATCATCAACCCGGATTTCTACCATGCATTCCCCGACTGGGTCGGCATCATCTTGCACTCGGGGATCTCCTCGGCCGCCATTATGGCCGTGCTGCTGAACCTCCTCTTTAACCACATTGGGCAGAAGGATAAGGACCGCTCGGATCGTTCGGTCTTCGTGGCCGGCACCGGGCGCGCGATTCGCGAGGAAGACCTTACGCGTCTGCTGGAAACCGACTGCATCCTCGCCGAGGGCGACACCATCAAGAACGGCAAAATCATTGACGCAAGCGGCCACGAGGTGCCGGTGCTGACCGCGGACGAGAACGACTCCCCCAACGAGAAGTAAACTCCGCCGCCAGCGCCGCTGGCTTAACCTGGGGTGCCCCCGAGCCAAGCTCGGGGGCACCCCAGGTTTTTAGCTTAATGGGCGGCTTCGGTCTCGTTGGCCAGGTCCTGCAGGGTCGCAATCAGCAGGCGGCGCTCCACGACCTTAATGCGTTCGTGCAGCGACTGTTCGGTGTCGTCGGGCAGGATCTCCACCGCCTCCTGGCGCAAGATCGGTCCGGTATCCACCCCGGCGTCGGCAATATGCACGGTGCACCCGGTCATCTTCACCCCGTAGGCTAGAGCGTCTCGCACCCCGTGAGCCCCGGGGAAGGAAGGCAGCAGGGCCGGATGGGTGTTGATGTAGGTGCCGTCGAAGGCGTTGATGAACTCTTCGCCGACAATGCGCATGAACCCGGAGGAGATCACGTAGTCCGGCGCGTAGGACAGGCACTTTTGCGTCAGCGCATGGTTCCACTCGGCACGATCGGCGTAATCCTTGAAGTTCACGACGAAGGTTTCGATCCCGGCCTCGGCCGAGCGTTGCACCCCGTAGGTGCCTTCTTTATCGGCGCCAACGGCCGCAATGTCGACATTGCGTAGCTCTCCCGCTTGCACGGCGTCGATAACCGCTTGAAGATTCGAACCCGTGCCGGAAACCAGAACTACTATGCGCATAGCTACCATTCTACGGTTGACCACGGGCATAGACTGGCCCTGAACCCTCGGTCTCCGTGAAGGAAGCACATATGAGCCAGATCGTTCCCGATACCAAAGACTGGACGGTTGTCCTGCGCGAGCCCTGCACCCAGTGCGGTCAGGATGTGCGCGCGACAACCCTCGATGACGTCATCGAGCACTTGCCGCAGGCGGTTGAACGGCTCTTAGTGGTACTTGAGCGGCCGGCTGCCGCCGAACGCACCGACCCCGCCCGATGGAGCGATCAAGAATATGTCATGCACGTGGCACAGATGCTACCGGTGATGATCGAGCGGCTGACCATGATGCGCACCATGGACGCCCCGACTTTTCCCGACTGGGACCAAGATCGAGCCGCGCAGGACGGCGACTATAACGCGCTGGGTCGCGAGGCCGTGCGAGAGGCACTGCGGGCCGCGAGCGAGCGCTACTGCGCCGCACTGGCCCAAATACCCGAAGCCGACCTGACGCGCCGTGGCCTTCGCTCAAACGGCGCGGCCTTCACGGTGCTGAGCCTGACTCAATATGCCTGGCATGACGTGCTCCATCACCTCTGGGATGTGCAGGCGGACTGAGCCAACTGCAGCACGAGCGAAGCGCTTGGCGGTGGCCAGCCACCACTACCCGGTGCCGGTTACTCACCACGAATGGCGCGTGAGCATAACCGGCCCTAGCTAACCTTCGAGCACCGGGTCGGTTTCAAAGAGCGGGGCGATCAGATAGCCGATGGCGGTGCCCACACCGATCTGCAAGGCCAACGCCCCGGCCGTGAGCCACAGATGTGGCCCGATTTCGGTCAGCCGGCCAATGGCCAGCGACCCGGAGGCCAGCAGGGAACCAAGAAGGCTAAACAGGCCGGTAACAAGGCCGGTAAACACCGAGAGACAAACTGTCGATACACCCAACGAAAGTGCCGCGTAGGGAATCCTTCGCGCGAACCAATCTTCGAGGTGGTTCTCGCCCACGCGGAGGAAGTACCACCCGGCGACAATGCCAGCCACCACCGGCAGGAGCAGGAACAGCCAGTTGTAGCTGCTGGAGCCAGAAGGAAGCGCAGCCATTAACGGTAGGGACGGCAGCGGCCCCACCGTGGTTTCAAGGGTGGAAAGAGTGCTACCCACGCCGAGGCTGAATCCGCCACCGGAAATCCACGACAGCGCCCAAAAGACCGCGTTCGGGATAAAGCCCAACTGCAAGAGGGTCAGCGCAAAGGACCCCAGCGGGCCGGGGCGCAGATCCTGATAGACGTTGGCTACATCCGCCCAGTGCGTGCCCACGGATACCGATACCAGCACGCCGGCAATACCCACGGCCGCCACATAACCGAGGAAACCAGCAACTATCACGTGCCATACATAGGATCCGGCCCACCGCCGGTGCGGCGAAATGCTCTGCAGGTAGCTGGCCGTATCCACACCGATCAGCCGCCCCCAAGAGCCGGCTTCGCGCCGGGCGCCGATAATCAGGCCCGCGCAGGCAATCGCCATGGGGATCAGCGCCGCTGCCACCACATTCACTCGTGCGTACTGATTCGTGCAGAGATACCCGGCGGCCAACCCCAGCAGGGCATAGGTCAGCAACGCACCGGCCAGTCCTTGCCACAGTTGATCGGTGTAGGAGGCACGTGCGATGCGGCGCCCGGCACGCCAACAAAACATCAGCGGCAAGAGGCTCAGTCCGAGTGGAACCAACGTGATCCATCCGCTGCCTTGCCCCTCGCCCAGGTTGAGCACTTCAACGGGAACACCGTGCGCATGCAACCATAATTGGCCGCCGAACTGCAGGATGACGTTGAAGGACTCCTCGAGGAAGCCGCCGGAGAAATATACGGCGATCAACGGGACGACGAAGATGGCCAGACAGAATACGACCGACTGCAGGATCTCGAAGGCACCCTGCAGCGCCAGGGGCATCGGCCAACCATTGCGCAGGCGCAACATGACGGCTTTCATGGGTTTCTTTTCGCGGCTCATCCCTTCAATAATCCCACTGCGCATCACAAGTACGGCCCAGCGACGCGCAAGGGTCGCTGGGCCGTACTTGTCATCGGCTAGTAGCTGGAGGTAATGGGAGCGTCGGACTCTCCGCGATACCGTTCGGCAAGCTGTTCACTGGCCCGGGCGAGCAACGCAACGTCGGCGCCAACTCCCACGAACTGCGCTCCGGCCTCGATATAGCGCTGGGCGCTCGCGGGGTCGAAGGCATTGACGCCCACGTACTTACCAGCCGCGCGGGCTGCGGCGATCACCTTCAGGACAGCCTCCACCACCTGCGGGTGCCCTTGCTGTCCAATGAGGCCCATGGTGGCGGCCAGATCCGAAGGCCCAATGAACACCCCATCGAGGTCGTCGGTAGCGAGGATCGCCTCGACGTTATCCACGGCCTGCTGGGATTCGATCTGCACGATCACGGTGATGGTATCGCCGGCCCGTTGCAGGTAGCCGTCAATGCGGTTCCAGCGAGCAGAGCGGGCAAGGGCCGAGCCAACCCCGCGGACTCCGCGTGGTGGGTAGTGGCAGGAAGCCACCGCCTGTTCGGCGTCTTCGGCGGTATGCACCATCGGGATGATCAGTGACTGGGCGCCCAGATCCAGGTACTGCTTGATTATCACCGGATCGTTGACCGGAGGACGTACCACCGGCACCGTGGGGTAACCACCCACGGCCTGCAATTGGGTCAGCAGGCTTCCGAGATCATTAGGCGAGTGCTCGCCGTCGAGGAAAATCCAGTCAAACCCTGCCCCGGCACAGATTTCGGCGTTGACCGTCGAGGCGGAGCATACCCACACACCGGCCAGCGGGCGGTCGCTGGAGGCCAGCACATCCTTGAACGAGCGGTCAGCGGCTACACGAACTGGCATGTCACCGTCCCCAATGCTCCATAGTCGGCCATGACGGTATCGCCCTTATCCACCCACATTGGGCGGGTGAAGGAGCCCGCGAGGATCAGCTCGCCGGCCGAGAGTTTATCGCCATGCGGAGCGATCTTGTTGGCCAGCCAGTACACACCCGAGGCCGGATGGTTCAGCACACCGGCGGCTACGCCGGTCTCTTCCACCGTCTGGTTCTTGTAGAGGATGCCGGCGACCCAGCGCAGGTCGACCGCTTCGGGGCGCACCGGGTTGCCGCCGATCACCATCGCGCCCATGGCAGCGTTGTCGCTGATCGTGTCGACGATCGTGCGGCCCTGCATTTCAATGCGGGAATCGAGGATTTCAAGGGCCGGGATCACGTAGTCTGTCGCGTCCAGCACATCGAAAATTGTCGCGTTGGGTCCGCTAACATCCTTTTTGAGCTTGAACGCCAGCTCCATCTCAATGCGTGGGTGCGTGTATTGGTCCCAGGGCACTGTGCAACCGGTTTCGAGCACCATGTCATCGAAGATGATTCCGTAGTCGGGTTCAGTGATGCCCGTGGCCATCTGCATGGCGCGTGAGGTGAGCCCGATTTTTCGCCCGGCCAGTACACGGCCCTTGGCTTCACTACGCTGACGCCACAGATTCTGGACACGGTAGGAATCTTCCACCGTCATCTCTGGGTATCGGGCGGTCAGCAACGGTACCGGGGTTCGGGTCTCCCCGGCCGCGACCAATTCGTCGGCGATCGCCGTAATTGTTTCCTCGGGCAGCATGGTTCACCTTTCGCACGCATGGCACTGTGGCGCGAGCCGATTCATGGCTTGGCTCACATCGCCCATGGTATCGAGCGGTGGCAGGGCTGGCACATCGTACTTAGATTTCGCCCGTCGGCCGCGAGCGGTGCCGCTGCTCCGGGAAGATCATCCCTAGACGATAGGTGAGCATCGCAAAAATCATCCCAAAGTACGATGCGCATATCTTTGGTTACTGACTAGCGTGTTTAAAGACAAAAAGACAACCTTATTGGTCGCCTACCCGGCGATACAGTGCCGGCCCAACGGCCGAGGTACGGAAACGACCCGCTCCGCAATACACGCCATCATCACCCCAAAGGCCCCGACCTCATGACTCCCACGCTAGCTCTTGGAATCTTATGCATGCTTATTTTCAGCGGCCTCTGCCTCTTCGCTTCTCGTATCGCGAAGACTCAACCCAATAGCGATAACGAGACCACCAGAAAGTTTCGGACCCTAATGCTCATTGGCCTATATTTCGGGGTCTCCGGGGTCGTAACGATGAGCGTGAATTTGATGAGCTAGCCCAACGCGGCGGCTCAACCCCTTCGCTCCTCGGGTTCCACCCGGCGAAATTGCTGGCAAAAGACGAACCGCGGCGGCCTACCGTCTACTGCGTGCGCGCCACGCAAGCACCGCGTCCCCGAGTACCAGCGCGCCCGAGGCCAACAAAAGCACACCCCACCACCAGGGGGTGCTGGCTCCCGTGAGCCAGACAATGCCCGCGGCTAGAGTGAGCGTACCGGCGAGGATACGCACGACCAGCGCCGCAGTGGATGTGCCATATCGCTTCGTTGGCTCAAGATCTGCTTCCATGTTGGCCGCTCCTTCGATTCATTCTGGCGCCGTCTCCTGCTTTCCACCCTAACGACAGTGCTCGATGCAATGCGTGGGGCCGAGTATTGGTTAGCGTCCGGCTTGGACGCTGGCGAGCAATGCCTCGAAGGGTAGCGATGACATCGTGTCGTTGGGATCGGCGAATTCGCTGACGCTTGGCGTGATCGAGCGAGTGTCACCCAGATCCTGTTTGGCGCCCAGCTGCGGCGCAGTGGCCCCCAGAGCCAACGCGGCCTCGCGCGAAGCACGCTGCACTCGTTGCTCAAGGGTGCCGCTCAGGCCTTGTCCCGCGAAATCCTCGGAAGCGGCGAATAACGTGGTGGGCATGACTTGCGCTCGCAAGTAGCCGAAGATGGGCCGCATGGCGTAGTCGATGACCAATTGGTGCCGCTGGGTCCCCGCGGTGGCTGCGAGTATCACGATCTTTGACTCCAAGGTCTTGGGATCGAGAATGTCGAGGAAGGACTTAAACAGGCCCGAAACGGATGCGGTGAACACCGGTGATACCGCTACCAACACATCCGCTGCCGCCACCGCATCGATCACCTGCTGCAGTGCGGGTGCCGCGAAACCGGTGAGCATGTTGTTAGTGATGTCCGCGGCATACTCGCGCAGCTCGACGAGCTGAACATCAGCTTCTAGCCCGGAACTGGCCAGTTGCTCGTTGACCGACCGTCCAAGCTGTCCGCCAAGTAGCGAGGAGCTTGAAGGGGTGCCTAGGCCACCGGAAATAACGACGATCGAGGCGCTCATCGTATCCACCTTTCCTTAGTTATATGCGTTTGCATGTAATAACGCAGGGACGCCACGTGATATTCCCATCTAGCAGTTTCACTATTGTGACGCTCGTTCTGATTTTGATACCATCGGCGCATGACCTCGCAATGCCCCATGAGTTCCAACCAGCGCGACATCGAAGAAGGAGTGCGCACCGACTTCCACAACACGATGTCCTACGGCAGCTACTTGGATCTTGAGCGCGTGCTCTCGGCCCAGCACCCGGTCAGCCAGCCGGAGCACCACGATGAAATGCTATTCATCATTCAGCATCAAACCAGTGAGCTGTGGCTGAAGCTGATGTTGCACGAACTCGTCGAAGCTCGACGACTCATAACGGTCGATGAACTCGGCAAGGCACTCAAGTGCCTTGCCCGCGTGAAACACATTCAGAAGACCCTCACGGAGCAATGGTCTGTTCTAGCCACGCTGACCCCGCGGGAGTACGCACAGTTCCGCGGCTTCCTAGGGTCCTCTTCGGGCTTTCAGTCGTATCAGTACCGCGCAGTGGAATTCATTCTGGGCAATAAGCATGCCGGCATGCTTAAGGTTCACGAGTCCGATCCCAAGGCCCACGAAATGCTCGAGAAGCTCCTGCATGAGCCGTCGCTCTATGACGTTTTCCTTGCTGCGTTACATCGGGTCGGGTACGCCATCCCAGACTCGGTGCTGACTCGCGATGTAACCCAGCCGTGGAATTTCACCGAGGAGCTCGTCCCGGTATTTAAGGACATCTACGAGTCCGAAGACACCGCCTGGAGCCTGTATCAGGCGTGCGAGGATCTGGTGGATGTGGAGGATAATTTCCAAGCTTGGCGCTTCCGCCACCTACGGGTCGTGCAGCGCACCATTGGCTTCAAGACCGGCACCGGGGGCTCCTCCGGCGTCAACTTCCTCAAGCGCGCCCTGGATCTGACGTTCTTCCCCGAGCTTTTTGCGGTGCGGACGGAAATTGGAGTCTCGTAAACCTCTCGCGGCATTCGCCCTCGACGACTTCGAGGTGCGCATCGGCAGCGCCACCTCGTTATTGCGCACGATCGGCGGGCTATACCTTCGGCATCATCCAGCTCCCGTCGCGCGAGCAACCGTTCTTGAGCTACTCTCCGCGGCCAATGTTTCGGTGGGCACCGCGCAGACTGCGATCACTCGCCTCTGCGAACGCGGCCTCTTAGCCGCCACCGGGACCACATCGAAGATCGAGGTCACGGAGGCGGCGCGAGCCATGTTCGCACGCGGGGACCGACGTATTTTCACTCCTCGCCAAATGGCCGACGCGGACTCGTGGCTCCTGCTGAGTTTTTCAGTACCTGAATCACAGCGCGCCGCCCGACATCAGTTACGCCGTCACCTACTGAACCTCGGCGGTGGACTGGTCAATGCCGGACTGTGGATTTTTCCCGAGTATCTGCACGGCGAAGTCAGTGAGGTACTCGAGGCACTCGAGCTACGCAATAACGCGACCCTATTTATCGGTCAGAACCCCCAGTATCCGATCTCGGCCCAGCAGTCGGCGCAGAGTTGGTGGAATCTGACGGATCTTGCCGCACGGCATCAGCAGTTCATCGCGAACGCTGAAGATCTACCGGTCAGTGGCGTACCCCGTGAGGACTACGCCTCCTTCGTCCGGCTCATCGATTCATGGCGGGCCATTCCATACTTGGATCCAGGGTTGCCTCCGCAGATGCTGCCCGCGGGATGGCCCGGAACCGAGAGCCGCTTGCTGTTTATGGAACGCATGCAGCAATTGCGTCCCGGGGCCGACGACTTTGCGCACAGTGTACTCGCGGCGGTGGGTTAAACGGGCAACCGCCCCGCGCCGCTTTAGGCGGCGCGGGGCGGTTGACGGAATCCCTACTTGGCAGGAATATCCAGGGTCTGACCCACGTAGATCAGGTCGGCGTTGGCCACAACGTCCTGATTCAGGACAAACAGGGCCTGCCAGGAATCCAAGCCCAGCTTCTGCGAGATGGTGAACAGGGTGTCACCGCTCTTGACGGTGTAGTCCTTACCCGAATCGCTCACCTTCACGTTGTACACCTTCTGCTGCGGTGCCTGGGCGACGCGCTTGCCGGTGCTCTTCTTCACGGTGGTGCGCTGCACGGACTTCGGCTGCACGGTCTGCTTCTTGGCGGTGCTCTTCGGTGCCACGCTCTTGGTAGTGGACTTATAAGTGCTCTGCTTGGTCGGAGCGGTCTTCTTAACCGAGGTTTCCTGCGGGGTCACGCTACCGGTCGGCTTACCGCTGAGTCCCAGCTTGGCGGAGCAGGCAGGCCATGCGCCCCAGCCCTGCGATGCCTGAACCTTGGTGGCGATGCGGATCTGCTCGGCCTTGGAAGCCTGGTGCGGCATACCGGAACCACCGAAGGCGCGCCAAGTCGACAGCGAGAACTGCAGGCCACCGTAGTAGCCGTTACCGGTGTTGATGCTCCAGTTGCCGCTGGATTCGCACTGTGCCAGTGCGTCCCAGGTGCCGGCAGCGTTGGCTGGCGCGGTGGTGGCTACGAGGGCGCCACCTGCCACGGCGACGGCGGCCAGGGTAGCCGAACCGCGGCGAACAATCTTCTTGGTCTTCTGCTGGATCATAGCTCTCCAGTGGCCCTTCGACACTCAGGTCTTCCCAGACCTTCGTGGTGCATCGCCCGGCGTCGCATTTCGACTTCGATGAAGCGCCGTCTCGGCAGGCGATGTGAAGACCGTCCGACGCTTGTTTCCCCAATAACACTGCGAGTGTTATCGAAACGTTACAAACCACGATAACGGGACGTTGCGGGCACCTTGCAACTCAGGAAACCATCAGAAATAGCTAAAATACAGGTCAAAACGCATTAAAAAAATTTTCGCGAGACCCCATAACAGGGGCCTCGCGACGTCCCTACCCTACCGAAACGTTATCGGGCTAAACTGGCTCTGCCGTCAGTAGTTGTGGTAAAGATCGCACGCCGTCAAGGATCCACCGAGTGGGGTAGCCCGCGAAATCGTCTTCCACTAGAGCTCCGGTCAAGACTGCGACGGGATGCGCCCCGGCGCGATGCGCCGAGAGCACATCAACGATGGTGTCGCCCACCGAAATGACCGAGTGAACATCTTGGACGCCCGTGCGTTCCATAGCGCGGTGGATCATATACGGGGCAGGTCGACCAGCGGCAACTTCGTCGCTGGTGACCACGGCATCCAGCAGTTCTCCCTCCCCCACACCCCAACCAAGGCCGCGCAAAAGTGGTTCCGCGACGTCTGCGGAGAAACCCGTCGTCAAGGCTATCTTCATGCCGCGGGACGACAGTTCCATCAGGGCTTTCTCGACGCCGTCGAGAGCAACGGGAGGATTCTGCTCATACAGTCCTGCCAAGAGCTCTCTGAAGCGATCAAATTGCTGACGGACGAGCGTATCGCTGGCTTCAATCCCGCCCAAACGCAATAGGGCCTCAATGGCTTCCACCTTATCTGCCCCCATCCACCGTTGCAGGTTATCCGCCGTAACCTCGGCACCGGTTTCCTCAACGGCTGATCGTAGGGCTCGATACACGTCGCCGTGCTCGTCAATCGTGGTTCCGGCCATATCCATAACTACAAGTTCAAACATTTTTCCCCTTGATGTGATTGTCTCGATGCCTTAGCCGACCAAGGCCACACGGGCCATGCCAGTGTTGGCGCTGTAGTGGTTCTCAATAACGAAGTTGGCTTGTTCTGGAAGGTACCGGTCATCGGCGACTTCCAAGACCTTGCCTTGCGCGTCTACGGCGGTACGCCTAGCCCGCAAGAGCGGCGAGCCAGCGACCACGCCAAGGTGCTCAGCGTCCACCGCATCGGCGGCGACTGCGTCTATTACGTGACGTCCGCTAGCCAAGTCGACTCCGCGTTGACGTAGGTACGCATAGATCGATCCGGCGTCGAGATCCATCTCAAACAGCAGATCGCCCACTTCCCGTAGATAACGGCTTCGTTCGAGCATTGTCACAGCCCCGTCAAGAGACCGCACACGCAGAAGTTGCACGACCGGATCTCCTTCCGTTACTTGCAGGAGGTCCGCGGTCTCCGCGTCAGCCGAGCGCCGGGCGATTTCCACGGTTCGCTGCCCAGGCACGCGCCCCATAGCGCTGGCCCACTCGCTAAAAGACATAAATACGGAGAAGGGTTGTGATGGAACCGCTTTGCAGACAATCGGACGCCGGCCCTGAACGCCGCGTATCAGCCCTTCCTGCCGCAAGCTCGCCAGCGCCTGGCGAATGGTGGAGCGTGAAACCCCGTATTGTTCGGACAACTGAATTTCGCCAGGGATCATCGAGCCCTCAGACCAGCGCCCGGATACGATTTCCTGACGCATATGGTCGCTCACTTGTTGATGCATGGGAATGGCAATAGTGGACATGTTCGTCAGCATATCCCCTATATTTCGCGATATTCTAGGGCTGAGGTAAATCCAAGGTGAACTTTTCGTAGTTCTAGGTTGCTCAAATGAACCGTAAATGAACATGTACGTACAACATGCGATTTGGCTTGTTCGAACAGTCATCGGTCGGATTAGATCAAATCATGAACTTCTACGACACCGCCGTAACCACGAACGCACCATCACAAGCCGACGTGCTGGTCGTCGGGTCGGGCATCATTGGTCTCGCTCACGCGGCACTGGCCGCCGAGGCCGGTCACCGAGTGATCCTGCTCGAACGAGATCACCGACCGGTCGGTGCCTCGGTTCGAAACTTCGGGCATGCCTGCATCACAGCTCAACACGGCGAGATTTACGAACTAGCTCAGGCTTCCCGCCGGCACTGGCTGTACTTCTCCGAACGGGCGGGGTTCTGGGCCGCTCCTACCGGCTCGGTCGTCATTGCCCGAAGTGAAGTGGAGATGCAGGTTCTCCGGGAATTCTCCGCCTCGCGCCCACAGGGGCAGGTAAGTCTGCTCAACCGTTCCGAAGTACTTGAGCAACTCAGGTTGCCAGCAGAAACGACCCTTATCGGTGGAGCTTTCCTGTGCGACGACCTACGCGTCGATCCCCGGACTGCCGCCGGATCACTCAATCTCTGGTTGGCCGGCCACCCTCAGGTCGAAGTGCTTAACGGGACCGCTGCAACGAACTTTGCTCCCGGTATGCATCGTCGTCATGCGGTGCAAACTACACGAGGGATATTCGAAGCAGATCACGTGTTTGTATGCGTGGGGCACGACGTTGATTATCTGTTCCCCCAGATTGCTAAGGAGCACGACCTCGTTCGGTGCGCACTGCAGATGGTTGCCGCTAAGCCTACCGAACAGGTCGACGTCACTCCGGCCGTATTGACGGGAACGTCCATGCTCCGTTACGACGCTTTTAGCCATATGCCTTCCTACCCCCAGTTGCAGCGGGAGATTTCGGCTAACCAGCCCGAGCTTATGCAAATTGGTGCCAACGTCATGTACACCCAGCGGCCTGACGGCACATTTTTACTCGGCGATTCCCACTCATACGCCAGCACTCAGCCGCCTTTTCTGCAGGAGGACGTATCAAACGTGCTCCTGAGCGAACTGGCTAAGGTCTTGCCGGCTACCGATGCGCCGAGCGAACGCTGGCAGGGCGTCTATGCCTCATCGACGCATGGCCCACTGTTGATACGTGACCTCCGTGACGGACTCACGGTGGTCTCCGTAACCAGCGGGATCGGCATGACCATTGGATTCGGACTGGCTGAAGCGAACCTCAAATCCCGCGTGTTCACCCCAAGCCACTCATAATCTTTCCCACAGCTCGCCATAAACCTCGCAAAGGAACATGTTCATGAAACCTCAAAAAATCCTCACCGGAATGCTTCTAGCCCTCTCGGCACTCAGCCTCGCCGCCTGCTCGCCTGCTTCTGAGGCAACTCCGCAAGGGCAAGGGAACAACGATGGTCTCTGCCCGGCAGAAGGACTAAGCTTCGGCGTTGAACCATATGAGAACCCGACCAAATTGGAGCCGGCTTACCGCACCCTTGCCGAGGCTCTGAGCCAAAAGCTCAATTGTCCCGTTGAAGTCCAAATCGTCGAGGACTACGCTGCGGAAGTTCTGGCAATGCGAAACGGCAAATTGGACCTCGGACAATTTGGACCTATGGGCTACGTCTTTGCCGATGGCAAAGCAGGCGCTGAGCCACTTGTGTCCTTCGGCACTGCGGACGGCAAACTCTCCACCTATACCGGCGGAATTTGGGTTCCCAAGGATTCACCCATCCGAAGCGTGGAGGACCTGCGCGGTAAAGATCTTGCGCTTGGTTCGGTGGGTTCCACCTCGGGAGATGTACTGCCCCGTTATGCGCTAGCTAAGGCCGGCATCGCAGAAAACGAATTGAACGTCAATTACGCCGGTGGGCACCCCGAAGCATTGCTTGCTCTGACCAACGGCACAGTCGACGCCGCAGAAATCAATTCCCAGACCTTGGAAACCGCCACCTCCGAAGGAAGCTTCACCGTCGAGGATTATCGTCAGATCTGGACCTCCGAGCCGATTCCTAATGACCCGATTACGGTGGCTCCAGATATGGATCCGAAACTCAAGGATGCAATCTCGCAAGCCCTGTTGAATCTCGAGCCCGAGACCATTCAGGAGGTTGCGAACTTCCTCGATGTAAAGCCCGCGGGAAACCTGCAAAAGGTAACTAAGGAGACGTACGCCCCGCTCTTCGACCTAGCGAAAACCATGAAGCTCACCGAGGACGATATCTAATGCGCTCACTCGATCAGGATTACCCAATCTTACGCGTTAGTTCTCTGGCCAAATCCTACGGCGAGCGCAAAGTGCTCCATGAAGTGGATTTTTCCCTACATCGTGGAGAAGTGGTGGCCTTCCTCGGGGCCAACGGCTCAGGAAAGTCCACCACACTCAAATGTGTGATGGGATTGGAAGCGCCTGATTCCGGTAGTGTCCGTTTACACGGTCGTGATCTACAAACCCTTTCCGGGCGATCCTTGCGTAGCGCACGTAGACCCATTGCCATGGTCTTCCAAAAGATCCACCTGGTTCCGCGACGCACTGCGCTAGAGAACGTATGTGCTGGGGCGCTCGGGCGGTTATCCGGTAGTGCGAGTGTTTCTCCGTTGTTCTTCGGACGTGAGTTACAAGAAGAAGCCATGGCTGCGCTAGAACGCGTGGGAATGGCCGACCGCGCCCATGAATTAGCTGGGCGACTATCCGGCGGTCAGGCGCAACGCGTTGCCGTGGCGCGAGCCCTGTGCCAACGTGCGGAAGTGCTCTTAGCGGATGAACCAGTTTCCGCGCTGGACCCGGCCGCCGCCGAGGAGGTTATGGTTTTGCTGCACGATCTGGCGCACGAGGAGAACTTAGCAGTCGCGGCCGTCTTGCATCAGCCTGATCTTGCCTTGCGGCATGCAGATCGAGCGATTGGACTGCTCAACGGTCGAATCGAGTATTCAGGGCCGGTCCAAGGCCTGACTAACGGCCTGCGCGAACGTCTCTACGCAGCGAAAGCGGTTGCGGCATGAGTCAGCAAACATTTGAAATCCGCCGTTCCCACGTACCGCCGCGGCCCCGAGCGGTCAGCCGCTGGACCACCGCCGGCATTTCCATCGCTGTCCTCGTGATTCTGCATGTTGTGGCGCTTCGCGACACCGGTTTTAGGATTAGCGAGCTGGTCGCAGGTGCTGAAGGCATGGGAGCATTTCTGTCCGACGCATTCCCCGCCAATTTTGATTGGGACACGGTTCTGGCCCCGGCGCTAGCTGCCACGGCGATAACCCTCTGGATCGGCCTTCTGGGCACGACGCTGTCAATTCCGGCGGCCCTGTTACTCGCCGTCCTTGGTAGCAGAACGACTAGCGGAAACAAGGTGGTCTACCAGCTGGCCCGGGCGCTCCTCTCGTTCTTTCGTGCGGTTCCCGACGTGGTCTTCGCGCTGATCTTCGTCACCGCCGTTGGACTCGGCCCGTTTGCCGGAGTCTTGGCATTGATCTGCCACAATACGGGTGTTATGGGGAAGCTCTGGGCTGAAGCTCTGGAAGAGTCCGACCAAGGGCCACAACAGGCGCTCGGAACCGCTGGAGCAACTCGGTTGCAACAAGTTATGCATGCTTCCTTGCCCATGGTGACCGGATCCTTTGTAGGCCTGCTCCTTTACCGCTTTGACGTCAATGTACGCTCCTCGCTAGTGCTGGGCCTTGTCGGCGCGGGGGGCATCGGTCTCCTTATCAACCAGTCCATTAAGTCGTTCCAATTCGATGCCATGGTCACCCAAATTCTCGTGGTATTGGTCCTGATCATTCTCGTTGATCAGCTCTCGGCCTACATTCGCAAAAGGGTTGCTGTGTAGGACATAGCATTCATTTCGCATCGTTTCCGCCCGGCTCTTTCGCTAAGGTGTTGCACAGAGCACCAGCAAAAGCGCCGGGCGGCGCTGCGAGGAGGCACGTATGAACGGAACGCAAGCGAAGCACCAGAAACTCCGCGAATCACTGGATTGTTTTCCGCGGGCGCTACGTGAATTCCTGCGCGTTGGTGGGCTGGATGCCGCCGCCGCGCTCTCCTACTTCTTGGTGCTTGCCATGTTCCCCGGCTTACTGGCGATGATTTCCTTGCTGTCGCTCGCGGGGGCCAGCGAAGGCGGCTCGCAGTGGATCATGGACCTGCTGGAACGATCCATGTCACCGAACGGTGAACCGCTGCAGGGCGATGCGCAGCAATTGCTCGACACCGCCCGGCAGCTACTGGAAGGGCTCGCCTCCGAAGCCAGCGGCACCACGATCGCTATACTGATCGGTTCGCTCGGTGCCATCTGGAGTACCTCGGGGTACGTCCAAGCTTTCTCCCGGGCCATGAACCGCATGTACGGAGTACAGGAAGGTCGCCCCTCGTGGAAGCGCCGGCCTCAGATGTTCATGATCACGCTCATGATGATGCTCGTCGCGGTCATCTCGCTGGTGTTCCTGGTAACCTCGGGTTCGATCGCACGCGGGTTGGGGAGCCTTATTGGCTTGGGCGATAACTTCGTGACCCTGTGGAACTGGGCGAAGCCGCCAATCATGCTCGTGATGTTCCTGCTGATTTTGGCGTTGTTGTACTACCTAACCCCGAATGTGAAACGCGAGCGCTTCCGCTGGTTCTCCCCCGGTACGCTGACCGCGCTGACCACCTTGGTCTTAGCCGTACTCGGATTCGGCTTTTACCTCACCCGCTTTGCCAGCTACTCGGCCACCTATGGGGCCATCGGTGGTGTCATCGTGCTCGTCTTGGCCGGGTGGATCAGTAATATCGCCCTGCTTTACGGGGCCATGGTCGACATCGAATTCGCCCGGTTACGTCAGCTACGTGCCGGCATTCCGGCCGCCGAGCACCTCCAACTACCGGTGCGTGACGACACGCAAATTCGCAAGCAGGAGTTCGGTGAGCACAAGGACAACGCCAACGCGCAGAACATCATGGTCGAGCACGGCGGAGATCCGCTGATGCGGCTGTCTTGGGAGGAGCCGCGCGACTCAGGCAAACGTAAAACACGCTGGTTACCGGTTGCCGTGGCCCTTGCGGCCGGTTGGGGGTTCACCCGGTGGTCGCGGGCCAAACACACTTCTCGGAAGCACTCACCCGGCGAGCGCGACTAGGTGCAATACACCTAGCACCGCGACCCATGCTCCACAGGCGCAGAGGATCATGATCAGCCATAACCAGATCCACGCGTACCCACCGGTCGAACGTGCTATCAGCACCGCATCGGACTGTTCACGATGGTGCCTTCGCCAGAGGTGGACCGAAAGAAGCTTCAGCATGTCGCGTAGCCCCGCGAGCAATAGAAATCCGCCCATGAACAACACCGCAAAGGTGAAATACGGGATCGGGGCGAAAACCAAAATCGCCAGTGCGGCGCCGGCGCTACTGCCGCAGACGAGGATGGCCGGTAGATTACGCACGAATACTAGGGCGCCGCAAAAGAGCAATGCGAAGGCCAACAGTGCCCACCCGGAGTAACCGGCCGCAGCCGCCGCAAGTAGCCCCGCGGCGCACCACAAGGGCGCTGGATATCCAGCAACACCAGAAATGGCCGAGGACCATCCGCGTCGGCCTCGGCTCACCACCTGACCGGAGTGGTCCCACCCCAATTGCAGGCTCGTCACGAAACGACCGGTAAAGAGCGCGAAAATAACGTGCCCCAGCTCGTGAATCAGTGTGCAGTACATGCCGGTGACCCGCCAAAGCGGACGCGGAAGCACCAGTAGCGCCACTAGGGCTGCGACGATCACGAGCTGTAGCACCGTCGGGGGCTGCGCGGGCATCTGCCCTAACCGTTCGAGCAGGTGCGTGAAGAACTCCTCCATAATCCATTCATCTTTCCAGCTCTCGCTGAGCGCCAGAGGTGAGCACGCCGAAGCTTTCGGACAAGCGCCTAAGATGAAGGGCAAGAATAATTCCCATCCCGAGTTTAGGAGTCACCATGGCCCGTATTGCATCGACCGCACTAGCCGTTACCGGATTGATCGGTGGCTTTGCTACGGCGCGAAGCACAAAGAATCGGCCGCTGGGCGGGGCCGTGCTTGCCGCGGCCGGAACCGGAGCGTTCGCGATATGGAAGAAGGACGCCGGCGCCGGGCGAGCTAGCTTGCTCACCGTCTGCTACCTCGCGGCCTTCGGCGGTTCGCACCCCTTGGCCAAGAAAATGGGTGCATGGCCGGCGGTCAATGCCGTGACCGGCGCGGTCGCTGTCTTGTCTCTGTTGCTTGGTGGCAAGCGTCGCCAGAAAGACTAAGCTTCACTGGTCAGTGACAAACCGTCGTTTCCCAATGCTAAGTTGATTCCTGACACTCCGGCTCGATGAGAGGCACTGGTCACCGTGTTTTTTCAGGGACAAAACTTCATTTACTCCCCCAGTGATATCTCGGTAGCCGTAGGTTGCGAATACCAGTGCCTCTATCTGTTGGATGTGAAGCTCGGACGCCGCGCGAAACCAGACTTCGCAACCGACGAAATGCTCGAGCGCACTGCGGTCCTTGGCGACGCACATGAGCAACGGGTGCTTGCTCGGCTGCGCGAACGCTTCGGCGCTTACGATCCGGTCACCGCCACCGGGGTCAAGGAATTTGCCGACCGTCCTGAAATGAGTGAGTCCGCGCTTCGGGCAGCCCATGAAGCGACTATGGAGGTGCTGCGTTCCGGGGCCGACGTGGTCTTTCAGGCGACGTTTTTCGATGGGCACATGGTGGGCTTTGCCGACTTCCTCGTGCGCCAACCCGACGGCAGCTGGGCGGTGTGGGACACCAAGTTGGCCAGACATGCTCGCGTGTCTGCGCTACTACAACTCGCCGCCTACGCAGACCAGCTGCAGGCCGAGGGGATCGCCGTGCACCCGGTGGCCAGTCTCGTCCTGGGCGATGACAGCACGAGTGAACACCGAATCGCGGAAATTCTTCCGGTGTTCCACGCACAGCGTCGCCACTTCTTAGATCTCGTTCGGGCTCACCGGGAAGCAGATCGCCAGGTGCCTTGGGACGGCGACTCGCTGCGCGTGTGCGGGCGCTGCGATTTTTGTGCCGAACAGGTTGCGGAACACCGCGATCTGCTTCTCGTCGCCGGTATGTCGCTGGCGCAACGTGCGACCCTGCGTAAAGAGGGCATTTTCACGATTGACGAGCTCGCCCAGGCCACTGCCACCGCTGGCAGTTCACGCGCCCGATATGTCGAGCAGGCGCAAATGCAGTTGGGCACCATCGAATACGACGGGGCCGTTGACCAGGTGCGGTACAAGCTCAAATCCACGGAGAGCATTAAGCGGCTACCGCAACCCGATGCCGGGGACATCTTCTTCGACTTCGAGGGCGACCCAATGTATCAGGACCCTCATGACCTCTCGTGGGGTCTGGAATATCTCTTCGGCGTGATCGAGTACGACACCGGGGAACCGGTGTTCCGGCCTTTCTGGGCGCATAACCGCGCCGAGGAACGCGTGGCTTTCCTAGACTTCGTCGAGTACGTCAACGAACGACGACGTCGTTTCCCGCAGATGCACGTCTACCATTACGCACCCTATGAAAAAACGGCTCTGCGTAAACTTTCGCAGATCCATGTTAGCGCCGAAGACGATATCGACCAATGGCTTCGCGACGGGTTACTGGTCGATCTCTATGAGACGGTACGCCAATCTTTGCTGGTCTCGGCTCGTTCCTACTCCATCAAAAAACTCGAGCCGCTCTACATGGGTGAGCACCTGCGGTCAGGAGAGGTCACGGATGCCGGGGCCTCGGTCGTCGCCTACGCTCACTACAGCGATGCGCTGGCCAACGGCGATTCGATCCGCGCTCAGCACATCCTGGATTCCATCGCCGACTACAACGAGTACGACTGCCTGTCGACCCTGCGACTGCGCGACTGGCTGTTGGACTTGATCGGTGGCCCGGAGAACTGCCGCGGGCCTCGAGCCATCGAAGAACCGCTACCTAATTCCGAAGCCGAACCAAGCCCAGAAGAACAGCGGCTACATGAGTATTTGAATGCCTTACCGGCAAGCCACCAGTTCAGCGACGATGAGCGCGCTATCGCCATGGTGGCGGCCGCCACCGGCTATCACCGCCGCGAACGCAAGCAGTATTGGTGGGAGCATTTCGATAGGCTCTCCGCCCCGCTGGACGACTGGAGCGAGCAGCGCGGAGTCTTCACCGTGAGCAGTGCTCAAGTCCTGGAGGACTGGCATAAGGAGACCGAGCGAGCCCGCACGTTCACACGCATTACCCGGTTACGGGGCACACTGGCTGAGGGCTCATTGGTAGCGCCAGGGAGCGCATTTTTCGCCATGTTCGCCTCCCCACTGCCCGAAGGTATGGAGAACGAGACCGCCGAACGCGGCGGCGCCTTTAACACCACCGTGCTCAGCATCGGCAAGGGGTATTTGGAGGTTAAGGAAAAAAGTAGCGCGAAGATTCCGACGTACGGAGCGTTTCCGCTGGCATTAACTCCGCCGAGTCCTATCGCCACCAAAAGCATCGAAGCGGCACTCAGCGAAATAGCCCAGACGGTCGGCGCGACGGTTCCGGAACTGCCGCGCAATGCGGCCTTGGATCTCCTGCGCCGGCTTCCTCCGCGATTCAAATCCTTGAGTGAGCCTCCGACCCCTGCGGTGGTCGATGAACTACCGCAGGTGTATCCAGCGGTCCTGACGGCCGTACGCGACCTTGACCACTCGTATCTGGCGGTACAGGGCCCTCCCGGAACCGGAAAAACCTTCGTCGCCTCGCATGTGATCAAGGAATTGGTACTAGAGGGCTGGAAGGTCGGGGTGGTGGCCCAATCTCATGCGGTAGTCGAAAACGTACTGATCAAGACGATCGCCGCCGGATTGCCCCAAGATCTGGTCGCCAAGGAGGTGCCGGCAGAACGCAACGTTCCCTGGCAGGCGCGCACAAAGAAGGACGTGGCGGCATTACTCGCCGCCGACGGTGGCGGATTGATAGGCGGTACCGCCTGGACGCTCACCGGCTCCTCGGTGCCCCGCGCCAGCTTGGACTTGCTAGTCATCGATGAGGCAGGGCAATTCTCCTTAGCCAATACGCTCGCCGTGGCCGTAGCAGCGCGCAACCTGCTGCTTTTGGGCGATCCACAGCAGCTGCCGCAGGTCACTCAGGGCTCTCACCCACAACCGGTGGACGAGTCGGCATTGGGGTGGCTGTCCGCAGGCCATCCCACGCTTCCACCACATCTGGGCTATTTCCTTGCGAATTCGTGGCGGATGCATCCCGAGCTCTGTTCCAAGGTCTCGGCGTTGAGCTATGACCGCCAGTTGGGGTCCACTCCGGCCGCTGCTGCCCGTACGTTGCGCGGCCCAAGCGCCGGAGTGCAGACACGCCTGGTACCGCACCGAGGAAATACCACCAGTAGCCCCGAAGAAGCCGCGGCCATCGTGGAGATGGTTCAGGAGCACCTGGGGCTGGCCTGGGCCGCTGATGAGTCGCAGGAGACCCGACCTTTAGCGGAAGAGGACATACTTGTCGTGGCAGCCTACAACGCGCAGGTCAATCTGCTGCGCGAAACTCTTCAGGCTCATGGCCTAGCCGGTGTAAAGGTCGGCACAGTGGATAAGTTCCAAGGGCAGGAAGCACCGGTCGTGCTGGTGAGCATGGCATGCTCTTCGGCCGAGGATGCGGCCCGTGGTATCGACTTTCTGCTCAATCGCAACCGCATCAACGTTGCCATCTCACGTGGTCAATGGCGCGCGGTGATCGTACGGTCGCCCGATCTGACAAACTTCCTGCCCACCAGCATTCCAGCGTTGGAGCAGCTCGGCGCGTTCCTCAATCTCTCATAGAGTCCAACGACTATTTCCGTGCTGGGTCGATAACCTTGTCGACATCAAAGAAATCGTCCAGCACGGGCCGGTCGCCTTTGCGTTGCTTGGCAAACTGCAATCCGTCGATGTTGATCCGCATCTGCCGCTGATACTTCTCACCCTGCTGCATCCACGAGGTGGTGGTGCCGTCGACTCCATAGAAAAAGTCGAACCCATCTTTCGCCAGTGCACGATAGCGTGCCGAATGATAGGTGCCCACGCCGGCCAGTTCCGAGCCGAAGGGGAAAATGAACTGATCGGTGTCTCCGATCAGAGGGCGAACTTCCTTGCGCCAAAGCTTGCGGTCACGGTCAAAACGGTCCATGCTTACGGTTCCGGTGGCGATGTGGCCCCAGGAATGCGACGCGAACACCCAACCGGTGTCCTTCATTGCTTCAGCGATCTTCTGTGCTGTCTGCTGATCTTTCTTCAGCGTCTTACTGTCCTTGTACTGACTGGCCGAGGTGCGATAGCCGAAAATACCGTTGTAGCCGGTCAGCGCCACGATGCCACGGGCTCCGCGGTAGGAAAAGTCTGGATGCTCGGCGACGAAGTCGTCAATCAACGTCGTGACGTCGTAAGCGCCTACATGTTCCTTGCCTTTTCCGTCCACGTAGAGGTTACGGACCTTGCCGTCATTATCGATGATGAGCTTACTGGCGAATCCATCGTCCTCCATGTACTCGTAATAGCTCAGATCATCGACCGATATGACCAGTGGGGTTTTGCCTTTGGGAAGTTTGATCTTCCGGTAGGCCATCTTTCCCTTCTTATTGAGTCCAGCGAAATCATGCGGGTTCACGAGTACGTAGTCACGCTTGTAGAGCTCGGCCAATATCGCCTCGAACTCTTTCTGCGTCACCATGTAGTCCTTATATCCCTGCGCGTCTTCGTCGCCATCGAAGGCACGCTTGGGATCAACCACGAGCGAGTGGAAGAACAGATGCGAAATTTTCTGCGGCGACTTCCAGGCCACGAGATCTTCTTTTTCCTCTTTCAGGCCCCGAACCATCGAGGTGATCTGCTCGTTGGAGTCGCTCTCGGCCAGCTTGATGGCTGCGTCTAGATCGTAACCATCGGCAAGACGGTTGATCTCTTCCTTCACCTGGCTAACCCGGGCAGCCTCTTTTTCTTGGGCGGTTGGCCCGGAGGATGAAGCAGAGGACGATTCGGTCGGGTCGCTCGTCGGCTGAGCGCTACAGCCACTGAGCACTAGAGCGCCAATGAGTAATGCCGATACTAGTTGCGAGCTCCGCATCCCAGGCCCCTTCGCTGTTTCGTGCCTTCTTGCACCACATCGCTATCTTGCTGTCGACCCTACACATTTTCGGTGGTCACGTGAAGGAATAAAGACTGACAATCCACTTCATGAATTCACTTTGCGTGAGGTGTGGTGCCCGCAAACACCACGGAGCCAGTGGCGAGCTTCGTGGCGTGGGCAAACCGGTACTGTGCGTTAGCTCCCAGCCCGATGCCCGCAGATCGCTCGGAGACGGGTGCGCCGATGAACTAGAATTGACAAGTTAGGCCCTCGGAAGTCAAAGGAAAAGTATGCAGCCCTCGCAGCATGCGAAGCGCTTGTGGCAAGAAGCCGAATCGTTCAGGAATTCCGCGGCCTACCGGTTGTTGACCACGCAACCGTGGGCCCTGGGTTTTATGCAGGCCGAGTTCTCCGCGAACAAGCCGCAGGTGGCTTTGGAAATATTCCACGCCTCGCTGGATTCATTTCTGAAGGTCGTGCGCGAGAGCGGCGAACAGCTGGCCACTAGCTATACGGCGGCGGATTACGCCGAGCTCTGGGTACGCCAGAGCATCTTGGCGCGCCCGCTGCGAGACGGGCACTTCGTCTATGAACCCAGTGCACACACTTTGCGCGTGCTGCGTTTCTTGGCCGACTTTTCCACCGAGGATTCCCATCTGAACTCCTCACGGCTCAACACCTTGCTCTCGTCGCTGGAGTCTTTGGCGCACGACACCGACCCGGATCCCGAAGCGCGAATCCGTGCCTTAGAAGCTCAAATCGCGACCCGCCAAGCACAGATCGATGCCCTCCGCCGTGGCGATGGCACCGAAGTACTCTCCCGTTCCAGCGCGCTCTCGGCCACGCGTTCGGTGCTGGACCTCGCGTCAAGCTTGCCGGCCGACTTTAAGCGGATGCGTGACGGCGTTCTGCAAATGCTGCATTCGCTGCGTGAGGATATTGTCGATGCCTCCACGGCTAAGGGTGTCGCCATTGGTCAGGTATTGGCCGCCGATAAGCAGCTACGCTCCACCGCAGAGGGCGAAACCTTCCAAGGGTTCACCGAATTCCTCAACTCTCCCGAAGCGCAGCGGCGCTTCCGCGAGGCCGTGGCCGAGGTTCTCGAACGCGATTTCGTCGATGACTTGCAGGCACCCGAACGCCATATTCTGACCAACCTGCTACGTGAACTGCGCCGTCAGGCTGCCGAGGTGCATGAGTCCTACGGCAAGCTTTCCGAATCGCTGCACGCCTTCATCCAATCCGAGGACTACCATGAGTCGCAGTTACTACGCCACGCGGTACGCGAGGCCGAAACAGCCGTAGCTCGGTCCACCGCGCTCAAGCCACGTAGTGCCCTCACTCCCCTACGCCTATTCGCCCCACAGTTCGTGACATTATCCGGGCTGGGAATCTACGATCCCTCCGAGCATGTGGCGCCACCACCGTTGGCTGCGGCTCCCGAGTTCAGTGCCGAAGATATCGTGCGCACCCCAAGCACCCCGCAGGCCAACATGCCAGCGCTTCGCCAACACATCACCGACCGGCTGACCGACCGGGGTAGTCAGGTCGGGCTCGATGAGGTGTTCCACTCTTTGCCGCCGAGCGATCGCCATGTGAACAGCATCAGAGCGCTGATCGAGATCGGCCGAGTCAACTCCGAGCCGCTCGATACACACCACATGTTGACCCTCGAGTTCACCCAAATCGATGGCAGCATCCGCACCGCCGCAGTCCCCGCCCTGAGTTTCACGAAGGAGCCGCTATGAACCAGCCGATCACCGACCCCCTCTTCGAAGGCGACCGCGGCCGGTTCGATCTGGCACTACGCCAGCTACTGGTGCGACTTCTGCGTGGTCCTTACCTCGATGGTGCCACCGATCCGACGGGCTGGCAGCTTCTGCTTGATCAGCGCGAAAGCATCGAGGCCTACGTCAGCGAGATTTTTCTGCTCTTGACGATCGATGCCGAACGCAAGATCGCGATGCTCACCCCAGCTGAGATCGATCACGCGCATACCGCACCGATCGCCCCGCGGCGCGCCCTGCGCCGCGACGAAACTCTGCTGGCTTTACGTTTACGACTATTGCTCGAGCAGCATGCCGGTACCGGCAGCGACGCCTCCATATCGCGAAGTGCAATGCACGAGATCCTCGCCGAGCATCGACCGGCCGGGGACCGGGACGACAAGCGCTTCGCCGAGTCCTGCGACGCGGCTATTGGCCGTCTGCTGACCTTGCGTCTGCTGACTGGCACGGAAATCCCGGACGAGTACCGGATTTCGCCGGCGCTCGCCATGGCATTGCCGTTAGCCAGCATTTCCGACATTCCCGCCTATATCGCGGCCATCGACGCCAATGAAGCCACGCTGGATGTGAGCTCAGATGGTGAGTCTGCCGCGCAAGAAACCATCGAATTGGTGCAGGAGTAACCCATGAGCATTGAGATGACCCTGCCCATCGGCGGCGGACTGAACCCGGGCCAGCATCGCCTCAGCCGTATCCAAATCGTCAACTGGGGAACCTTCCATGGTTTGCATTCCCTGGAGATCGACCGGCGTGGAACACTGATCACCGGTCACCCCGGGGTAGGCAAGTCCACGCTCTTCGATGCCATGGGGCATGTGTTCTTCGCCAGCCCACGACTGAATGAATCGGCGAACGAGGCAGTCTCGCGCGAGGACCGCCGCACCACGTTCTCCTACATGCGCGGACGAAAGTTCAAGACCGCTGCCGGGACCGTCTATCAGCGGCCAGGGGCGACCTGGAGCGCCATTATCTTGAGTTATGAAGACGGCCTCGGCAACGTGGTGAGCGCCGGCGCCGTCTTTGACCTGCCCGATGCAGGTCTCGAGTCTCAGGTCTCGAAGCACTATTTGCTGTGTGAAGGTCCGCTGCAGATCTCCGACTTGGAAGATCACGGTCCGCGCCGTTTCACGATGTCCTCGTTGGCCAAGGCGCTGGCTCCGGCCGAGGCCTTTGATACGCATAAGGCGTTTATTGAGAAGGTACGCCGCCGGCTTGGTGTCGAATCCGATAAGGCCTTCGCGCTGCTGCGTACCCTGCAGAACGGCAAGGGCTTAGCCAAGGGCGTTAACCTGTTCTTCCGTCATGAGGTGCTCGCTGAACCGGCCACGTTGAAGGCCGCCGCCGCCGCGGTCGAAGATTTTGCCCACTTGCGAGGAATTTACCGGCAGCTGGACACCGCTCGGGCGCAACGCGATGTGTTGGCCAAGGTCCCGGCCCAGGACGCGACGTACCGAGCCCTCGGTGCCAAGATCGAGGCCACCAGCACACTCCTTGAGTCAGACATCGCCCAGCTCGAAGCCCAGGTGCACCGTCACGTATTGCGCAATGACCTACAGCGGCACACGCAAAGCTTGGAATCCTTGCGGGCCAGCGAGGCAAAATTGGTGGCCCGTAAAGAGGAGCTCGACTCCCGGCTGCAAACCCTGCACGCGGCCAGTAATGACTCTGGTACCACCTCACTGATGCTTCTCGAGCGCGAGGCCGACGCGGCGCGCAAAACCTTGGCGGAAAAGCAGCAGGTCATCCACGAACTTCAGGAGCAGGCCAGCGAGGCAGGGCTGAAGTTTGAGTTCAGCGGACCCGGCCTTGATGAGCTTCGTGCGAATGCTGCGCGCGGACTTCAGCAGTTGGAATCGATCGCCGCCGACGTGCAAACGGTGCAATACGAGGCCATGGCCGCACTGGTTAATCTGCGCAAGCGTGCCGATACGCTCAACGAGCAGATCGTCTCTTACCAGCGCCGAGGTAGCAACATTGACGACCGGTCGGTGGCCGCTCGACGCGCCATCGCCTCGGCCTGCTCCCTATCCGAATCGGATCTGCCCTTTGCCGGTGAACTCATGGATGTGGCCGGCACGCAGAACGACTGGCGCCTGGCCGCCGAGAAGGCACTGGGAACGCTGGCGCGCACCATTCTGGTACCCGGCGAATATCTGTCCAAGGTCACCCACGCCATTGACCAGCTCTCCGGCCTGGGACGCGTGCGCTGGGCGGATATGTCCACCACACCTCGTGAAGCCACCGAAGGACCCAACGATCTGGTGAGCAAGCTGGAATTCGCCTCCACGCCGGCGGGGCGGTGGCTTCGCGCCAAGATCGCGGCCGACTACCCACTGGTGTGCGTGGATTCTGATGCGCAGATGCACCTACACGCCAAGGCAATCACCCCAGCCGGCACGATCAAGTCGGGGAAGGGCAGCTACGAACGCGATACCCGAACCTTGCCGGCCAGCGAGTACCTGCTCGGTTTTACCAACGAGTCAAAGATTTCTGAGCTTCAGGCCAAGGCGCGCAAGCTGCAGGACGAAATTGCCCAGGCTGAACAGACCGCCACCGAGCGGACCGCGGCCAAGGACAAGATGGCGGCCAAGACGCGGCTGCTCACCGCCCTTATGCAGGATGACCGTAGCTTCGCGCAACTGGACTCCACGGCCGCTTTGACCGAACTCCGCGCCAAGGAGCAGCAGCTCGGCGACGCAATGACGTTGACCGGTGATACGCACCGGGTGCGCGCCGATATCGAAGAAGCCACCGCGCAAAGCGAGTCGGTAGTCGGAGAGCTGGCGCTGACTCGGGCCCGCATTGAAGATACCACTGTCCAGATCGCCCGAGCAGAAAAGGTGCTTGCCAGCACCAACGGCGAGGACGCCGAGGACTGGATCGGACAGGTACCGGCCGAGCTGGCACAGCAGCCGACGATCCATCAGTTGCTGGCACAGCTGTCCGAAGGACAGTGCCCGAGCAATGATTCGATCACCGAAATTTTCGCCGATCTCAAGTTGAGTCTCGGCACCGAGCTGAATCAGCTGCGTAGCGAACGTCAGGAAGTCGCCGGTGAACTGAGCGAAACCTTCAAACGCTTCGCCCGGGAATTCGGTCCGGCTCAGGCACAAACGCACGGTACGTCTCCCCAAGCCGCAGAGCATTACGCCAAGCTTCACGCGCAAATCGTTGCCGACGGACTGCCGCACCATGAGGAGCAGTTCCGCGAATACTTTGCCAACCGTTCCTACGAGCGTTTCAGCGACCTGCTGCAATTGCTCGATGAGGAACGCCGGATGATTTCCGAGCGCATTAAGCCGCTGAATCAGATTCTGGCCGATGTGCCCTTCGAACATGGATCGGTGCTGCGCCTCGAGGTCAGCAACTCGATTCCTGCCGAAGCCGGGACGTTCCGAAACGAACTGAAGCAGGCATTGGCTCAGGCCTATACGACCAAGGAAGAAAGCACCCTCGCTAGTTCGTATCAGGCGCTCGAAGCACTCGTGCAGGCCTTGAGCGACCCGCAGCGCAGCGCGTGGCGTTCTACCGTGCTCGACGTGCGCCAACATGTGGTGATCAGCTGCAATGAACACAAAACCAACGGCGAGATCGAAACCGGGCTGGAGCCCGGAACGCTCTCCGGTGGCGAGGGGCAGCGCTTCACCTCATTTATCATGGGTGCAGCCCTGGCCTACCAGCTGGGCTTTGCGGCCGCAGGCTTTACCTCGTACGGCACGGTGATGATCGATGAAGCCTTCATTCAGGCCAACGCCGATTATGCGGCGGCGGGCATTCGCGCCCTGCAGGAGTTCGGTTTCCACCTGGTCTTGGCCGCGCCCGAAGACAAGATCGACTTGAGCCGGCACTTGGGATCGATTACCGACATCATCAAACATCCCGGGTCGAATATTTCGGGATTCGTGACTACGGGGCGTTCGCCGGCGGTGGCCACCACAATCAGGCTGGGTGACTAAAACAATGGGTTCGCCTGCTACTGCGGGCCAGTTTCTCCCTGAGGTCCGGGCATAGCCCGGCCATATACGAACTGGCCCGGAACCCCAAGGGTGCTTTCTCCCCAGAAAGCACGGGAACGTTCTACACAGTAGTAAAAAGAACGATCGTCATCAGCTTAGGAAACTAGTCTGTGAGATTCCTTGATACCGGCCGGTAACAGAACGAGGCCCGGTGCCCGTCAGCTCTCCCGCATGGGATCGTTGACGGGCACCGGGCCCTTTCAAACTCCGGGTTACGAGACCTACTCGGTGGCTAGACCCTCCACCGGTGAGAGTCGGGCAGCCTTGCGGCCCGGAGTGACCGAAGCCAGCAGCGCGGCGACAACGCTCACAGCCAGCACCACCAGCAGCTGCAGCCAAGGGATGCTGAAGTGCACGGTACCCACGGCGGCCAAGGCACTATAGGCGCCCATCAAGCCGTAAGCGACGCCCAGTACGATGCCGAGCAGTGCCGCGACCCCGCCGATCAGCACGGCTTCGGTCGCCAACATGGAACGCAACTGGCCCTTCTTCAAGCCCAACGCACGCAGGAGCGCATTCTCTCGAGTTCGTTCGAGAACCGACAGGCTCAAGGTATTGGCCACACCGATCAGCGCGATGAGTACGGCCACCGCGAGCAGACCCGAAACGATCATCAGCAGCACGTCGATGACCTGACCGAACATCGACTTCTCAATGGCTCCACCGGAGACCTGATAGCTTTCGACGCCGGCGATATCGGCGATATCCTGCGCAGCCTGTTGCACCTCTGACGGGCTCAGGTCGGCATCGAGCTTGAGCATCAAGGCGCCCATGGCCGAAGGCGAATCCTTCAGGCCCAGCTGTGTGGCGGTCTGCTTGCTGATGTATGGAGCATAAATCAACGCTCCAGAAGCCTTGGCTTCAAGCTTGGTGCCGCTGATGGTCGCCGTAAGCTCCTCATCGCTCCATGGCGTATAGACCAGCTGGCCCTCGGCCGGGACGATGTCCTGGTTCAGCGCGACCTTACGCATGGCTTCCGGATCCACGACCTGTAGTTCCGTTTCCATGGTGGTGCCGTCCGAGTAGCTGATCTCGGCCTGCTTCATTTGTAGCGTGGCCGTGGCCTGCACGGATTCCAGAGCCTCAAGTTGCTGCCGTGTGTCGTCACTGAACGGCTTCTCCGAGTAGACGCTCAGGTCGACCGGGTACTCGGCCATAACGCCTTCATTGAGTGTCGACTTGGCGCTTTGCCCGCCAACCATGATCATCGACACGAGGGTCACACCGATGAGCAGTGCCGTGGCCGTAGCGGTGGTGCGCCCGGGGTTACGCACGGAGTTCAGTGCCGCGAGGCGTCCGGCCACCGACCCCGAGGTAACCAGTTTGCCAACACCGAACACGGCGCCCGGAACAAACAGAGAGGCCAGCATCAAAATGCCGGGGAAGGACAGGAGTCCTCCGGCGAAGGCAATCAGCAGGTTCTGTAGCACCATGCCGGCGGCGAGCCCAATGGCTCCGGCAAGGGTGAGCAACGAGCCAAAGACGATCCGCAGCACACCGGCACGGTTGCGGACACTAGCCGCGTCGAAGGGACGCAGCGCCGCCAGCGGGGCAAGCTTCATGGCGCGGCGGGCCGGAACCCAGGCCGCTAGGACGGTCATCAGCACACCGACCAGGAGCGGCACCCAAATCGCGGTCATTGAGTAGTCCAACGTCGCGTAGCTCATGGTCGGCACCAGCGACTTGAGGACCGCAATCAGCCCGGCGAGCAGACCGATCGCCAATAGCACTCCGACCGCGGAAGCGAGGATACCGATCAGCAAAGCCTCCAGGAGCACCGAGGAGCGGATTTGACCGCGCTTGGCCCCCAGTGTTCGCAATAGTGCAAGTTCGCGGGTGCGCTGCGCAATCACCACGGAGAAGGTGTTCATCACGACAAGGCCGGTGACAACCAATGCCACCATCGCGAATACCAGCAGGATGATCGTGAGTTGGTCGTTGCCGCCGGTCAGTTGGGCGACGTCTTGAACTACTTGCTCGTCGGCGCTCAGCACCTTGATGTAGGAGATGTTCTGGTCGGCGAAGTACTTCGAGACCTCCTCGCGCGCGGCGCTAGGGTCATCGCCCTTGGCGTCGATCACGATCTGCCCAAACTCAGCCGACGGTTCAGGCGTCACGGTCTGCCACCACGACTCGGCCAGACCAACCTGAGCATAACCCGAGCGCATCGGGTTCGTAGAGCTGGCCTGCAGACCGACGACCTTCGCATCGGCCGTTACGGTCTCCTCGCCCGGGAATTCCATGGCGACGGTGTCGCCAATGTTTACCTCCATCGACTTAGCGTGTTCGACGTCGAGGATCACCTCTCGCTCGCCCTTGGGCGCGCGGCCTTCGAGTAGCGTCTGGGATGCGGCCGGCTTGGCGGCCACCGGCTGGGTGAACACGTCGAACCGGTCTTGGCTGGTACGCATGGAGGCCATCGAGTTGGCCGTTCCGTTGGCGCTGGCCACCGAATTCAGTGCACGCAGCCCCTCAACATCTTTCAGGGTGAGGGCCGATGCTGTATCGGGAGCGGTTTTTCGATCTTGGCTCAGCACGAGGTCGGCGTTCTTGTACTGATCACCGAGGCTATTTTTCAGCGTCGCGGTGGTCGAGGAGTTCACCGCGAGCGTTGCGCCAAGAAACGCGGTGCCAATGGCCACCGCCAACAACACGGCAATATAGCGCCGTGCATAGGTTTTGATATTCGCTAAGGCTACTTGCAACATGACGTTTACTCCGCCAGCGAGGCCAGCGCCTCGCTCACCGAGGCAACGGTCGGGTCCGCAAGGGTGCCCACGAGCTCGCCGTCCTTCATCAGCAGCACGGTGTCCGCGTAGGAGGCGGCTACCGGATCGTGGGTCACCATGATGATGGTCTGCCCCATTTCACGTGTGGAGGCACGTAGCAGGGAAAGCACCTCGGCGCCGGTGCGCGAGTCAAGGTTACCGGTGGGCTCGTCGCCAAAGACCACCTCGGGGCGGGTGAGCAGGGCACGGGCCACGGCCACGCGCTGCTGCTGTCCGCCGGAGAGTTCATGTGGTTTGTGGGTGAGGCGTTCCCCGAGTCCCAACGTGTCGATCACGGTGCGGAACCACGCACGATCGTATTTCTTGCCCGCGAGCGATAGCGGCAAGAGGATGTTGTCCTTTGCGTTGAGCGTGGGCACGAGGTTAAAGGCCTGGAAGACGAAGCCGATTTGTTCGCGGCGCATCGTGGTCAGCTGGTCATCATTCAGCTGGCTGAGATTGACGCCACCGATAATGATGTCACCGGCATCCACCGTGTCGAGCCCGGCAAGGCAGTGCATCAAAGTGGACTTGCCCGAACCCGACGGGCCCATGATCGCGGTGAAGCGGGATCGTTCGATGGCAACGTCTACGCCGCGCAGGGCGTCGACCCGGGTGGAGTCATGGCCGTAGCTTTTGCACAGACCTTGCGCCTGCACGGCGTAGCTGGTCGAGTTCAGGGTTTCTGTAGTCATATGAACAGCCTATAAATTAGCTGTATCAAATCTGATCGACCCAGCGACCGGTCTTAGCGCGCCCGGGCTCATACCTAGGGTGGACATTTACCTGCCGCCCACTCCCCCGCAGGATCCCTGGCGCACTTTAGCACTGTGCGTGATGTTCGCTGCTGTGATGTGACTCAGGTTCAATTTGGAAGGTCGAGTGCTCAATGCTGACCTCGAAATGGTCGGCCACGCAGCGTTGCAAGTCTCGGAGCAGGGCTCCTGCGCTTTGCGCGTCAAACATGGCGTCCTCGGCGACCACATGTGCCGAAAGGACGGGAAGGTTCGAAGCGATCTGGCTCGCGTGCAGATCATGAACCGCCAGCACGCCGGGCTGTTCCTCGAGGTGGGCGCGCACCTGAATCAGGTCGAGCCCGCGCGGGGTGGATTCCAACAGGATATGGGTTGTCTCCCCCAGCAGTCGCACTGCTCGAGGAATAATCAAGGCGCTAATCAACAGGGCGGCCACGGAGTCGGCCCGTGTCCAACCGGTGAATTCGATAACCAATGCGGCGATAATGACAGCCACCGAGCCGAGCGCATCATTGAGCACTTCGAGGAAGGCCGCGCGCATATTGAGATTCTCGTGCTTTCCAGCCGAGATAATCCACATGGATATCAAGTTGCCAACGAGACCGATGACACCGAAAAGCAGCAGGCCGGCAGCTTGCACCTCCGGGGGTTCGAAAAGGCGCCGAATGGCGTCGATCCCAGCGTAGATGCCTACGGCCAAGAGGAGCGAAGACTGCAAGGTCGCCGAGAGCACTTCAGCGCGGCGAAAACCCCAGGTTCGCTTGGTGGTGGGTTTACGCAGAATCAAGTGGGCCGCGGTCAACGCCAACAAGAGCCCCATGGCGTCGGTGAGCATATGCGCCGCGTCCACCAGCAAGGCGAGTGAGTTGGTCAGCAGGGCGCCGATAATTTCGGCCACGAGAATGCTGGCGGTGATGCCAAAAGCCCACGCAAGACGAGTGCGATTCGATCCTGCAGAGTCGTGCTGGTGATGCGAGTGGTTATGTCCCACAGCTAGCTCCCTTCGGCATGTTCGATGTGGTGTTCGTGCCATTCGTGCCCGCGCGGTTGTGCGGCCGCACCGGCCTCGGCCAGCAGCCGGGCGATGCGCTGTTCGTCCACGAGCGAGAAATAGCTCGCCCGCCCTTGGCTACGCGCCGAGACCAATCCACCGTCACGCAGACAGGCTAGGTGCGCACTCACGGTGCTTTGCGCCAGACCCAAATGCTCGGTGAGATCCTTCACGCGGTGTTCCCCGGTGCGCAGGTGCTCCAATATCAGAAGACGCGTGGGGTCGGCTAGTGCATGAAAAACGGCAGCCAGTTCGACGCGTTCCCTTGCATCGCCAAGTGACTCTATTATCGCCATATAGCGATGATAGCCCGTTTGTCCCCAATAAACCACCCCTCCCGCAGCGAAAGTGCCATGATTAACGGCGTGAGCAACGACCTAATCATGGGACCCGACGGCCTAGCCCGCCCCGCCTGGGCCACCAGCAGTGAAATCCTTCGCAACTACTACGACACCGAATGGGGCATGCCCATACGCGATGAGCAGGGGCTCTTTGAACGCATGAGCCTCGAAGGCTTTCAGTCGGGACTTTCATGGGCCACCATCTTGAAGAAGCGCGATAATTTCCGCCTAGCCTTCGCGAACTTTGAACCTGAGGCGGTAGCCCAGTTCACCGAACACGATGTCACACGGCTAATGCAGGACTCTTCCATCGTGCGCAATCGACTGAAGATCGAGGCGACGATCAACAACGCGCGAGCAACACTCGACCTCCGCGCCGACGGCGGCTTGGCCGAGTTCATCTGGTCCTTCAAACCCGAGCGCACACCCTGCCCGCGGGCCATGGATGAAATCCCCACCCAAAGCGTCGAGTCGAAGGCGCTGGCCGCGGCATTGAAGAAGCGTGGCTTCCGCTTCGTCGGACCCACCACGATGTTCGCTCTCATGGAAGCGGTGGGCCTTATCGACACACACCTGCTCGGCTCCCACCGACGCGGATGCTCCGGAATCTGGCCTGGCTAATGCGCGCGGACCGCGCGGAAAGCTAGGGCAATTAACCACAGAATCCCGCCAGGGTGTGCAAACCTGGCGGGATTCTGCATGCGACCCGGTGACTGAGCAGGTCACCAAAGCCCCTTTCCCCTTACAGATGCCGGTTTCCCGACGACCGCCGGGGCTGAGCAATTCCCTGGCGGCAAACCCGCCGAGGTCATCGGCGAAGTTTTAGCCTTCTCCGACCACACACGGAGAAGGCGTTGACTAAAGCTTAGCCCAGCGACCCCCAATAAGGTCAATAGAAACTTTCGTATTTTTTCGAAAAGATTCTTAGGCGGAACTAAGTTAGGGTCAGCTGATGGGCGCTTCCTCGAAGATTTGCCCAACTGGGGTGCGCTTTTCGGCCTGGAAAGCATCTTCGGCCCGCCCGAAAGCCCAGTAGGCCGAGAGGGACATGTCGCGTCGATCCACCCCTCGCTCATTGTGGAAATAGCGGCGAAGGTTCTTCATCACTTCACGCTCACCGTGGGCAAAGATTTGCATCCGCCCCTCCGGCCACGGCAGGGCCCGAACCTCGCGTTCAAGGATCGTCGACTCCGGGGAGAAGGCCTCGCCACGATGCACCCAGCGCACATCAACACTCTTTGCGTGGGGTAGTTCGATTTCATCTTCGGGGCCAGCAACCTCAAGCAGCACAGTGGCTACAAATGAGTCATCCATGGACTCTAGCGCCGCACTGATTGCCGGAATCGCCGTCTCATCGCCGACCAATAGGTGACGATCAAAGCTTGCATCGGGAGCGTAGATTCCCGCAGGTCCCACGAAGCACAGCGTGTCACCGGGTTGCGCATTGCGCGCCCACGGTCCGGCGATCCCCTCATCACCATGAACCACGAACTCGATATCAATGCTTTGCTCTTGCGGGTTCACCCGGCGAACGGTGTACGTGCGGCGCACCGGCATATCTTCCGGGGCTAGCCGCTCGCGCAGCGCCTCCATATCATAGGGAGGCTCGAGGCCCAGCTCTGGCTTGGCAAAGAGTAGCTTGACGTAGCGGTCTGTTACCGGCTTATCAACGAAGTCGGCGAACCCAGGGCCTCCGAGGGTAAGGCTGACCAAATGCGCAGAGACTTCGCGGCGCGCTAAGACTTGCAGAACTACTTGCGGACGGGCCGGTCGGGATTCACGAGAGTTAGACACAAGACCACTTCCTGTCGAATACGTTAGATAGTTCTATCCTATTTCGATTCGACGGCCCTGGCTATTTAGGAAAAACCGGCGCCCCCATAAATGGCTCGAGTCCGGCCCGCTCGGCTGGCGTGAGCCGCTGCACGCGCGAGGAGGAAGTGTCGAAAAACGCCAGGGTCGTACTGGCTCGCACGCACAGCGCACCATCCACCGGGTCCCGGAACTCGTAGCAAATATCAAAGCTTGCCGGCTTGACGGAAGCAATCCACAGGTCAACGTTGACCGGAACGTTGCGGTATTCCAGAGGGCGGGCGTAGCGCACCCGGTGTTCCACCACGAGAATCTGCACGCCGGCCGGAACGGCCGAAAAAATCTGCACCGCCGGTTCGACACCGGGCGCGCCGGTACCGCCGGGCACCCCGAAGCCCGCGATTCGTGCCTCTTCCATCAGTCGAATCAGATTCACGTTGTTGACGTGCCCATAGGCATCCATATCGCCCCAGCGCATGGGCACCTGTACACGCAGTTTCTGCGGCGTTACTTGATCTCTTGTTGCCACTGAACATCCTCCCCGACCAAACCAAGCTCCTTGAGCCGCGCCAGCATGCGCGATCCGTCCAGCTCGTACACCCATTCAATACCGGGCGTCGCACGCCGCAACTCGCTCGAACGTCCACCAGCCAGCACCGCTTCGGAAGGCGTCAACTGACGAATGACAATGGCCTTCACGCGCTCGGGATAGCGGCGGGCAAACTCCGCATAGATCGCCGGGTCATGCTGTCCGTCATCACCAATGAGTAACCACTCGGTCTGCGGGAACTCTTCGGCTAAGCGGCGCAGCTGATCCACCTTATGCTGCATGCCGCTACGGAACCATGCCCGATCGGTGGGACCCCAATCCGTCAGAAGTATTGGTCCGCGCGGGAAGAGATTGCGCGACATAAAACGCGAAAGCGTTTGAGCGACATTCCAGGGGCCGGTCGAGAGGTAGATTGTGGGGCTGTGCGGATGATGATCCAGTACGCGCTGCATCATCACGGCCATCCCCGGAGTCGCCACGCGTGCGTGTTCGGAGAGCACGAACGAATTCCAGGCAGCTAGCAGCGGACGTGGAAGCGCAGTGACCACCACCGTGTCATCAACGTCGCTGATCACTCCGAACTGCTGTTCCTCGTCGATCACCAACACCTCAGCGGTGGCAGATTCCCCTCCGACTGCCTGCAATTTCACCGAATTCCAGCCCGAGGCCAGGTTGGCGGCGAGTTTGACGTCGATCACGCCACCACGATCTGCCTGTATTTCAAAGCGGTCCCCGCCGATCGTGACCGTCACGTGCCCGAAAGGGAGCACCGGAGAGACGAAATTTCGGAATCCGCGGATGCCGTCCTCGATCACCTGGGCCTGATGGCGGCCACCTTCGAATGCGCCTGGGCGCGCCAGCACGAGGCGAGCGAAGACGCGCACCCATCCACCAGACACTCGGTGCAATCCATAGCCGGGATAGGGCATGATGACCGGTTGTAGGCCGCGGGCGCGAGCGCGCCGGGCGCGCCAAAGGTGGAAATTGTCCTCCAGTCGGGAGGCGATATGCCGCGCGGCGCCATCCATGGGTGCGTGACTCATGAACACCAGTCTTTCACGAGTGGCCGCACGGAGATAACTTTCAAGAAGCAACGCCACCCCTTGCCTTTTTCTACAAGTCGTAGAAAACTAGGATCATGAGATACACACATGCCAGCGACGAACCGGTCCTCGTTCTCTCCGAGGAACAGTCTTGGGAACTTCTAAGCCACACCTCCCATGGACGGTTGGCGACAAGTGCCGCGGGATTTATCGACATCGTCCCGGTCAACTATGGCGTCAAGGAGCGCGTTCTCTACCTGCGCACCGCCCCGGGAAACAAGCTTGCGGCGCTGAATATCAACGACTCAGTGGCTTTCGAGGCCGATGGCATCCTCTCCGACGAGGCTTGGTCCGTAGTGGTCCGTGGCCGCGCCGAAATTCTCGAGCACGAGGCCGACGTCAACGAAGCCCGTTCCAGCGGTGTAAGCCCCTGGATTCCTACCTTGAAGGAAGTATGGGTGCGTATCACCGTGGCCGAAATTCACGGCAGGCATTTCCAGCTTGGTGCCCAGCCAGAGATGGACGTCTAAGCTCCGCTACGCGCTAGGCCCGCAAATAAACGGTGGTGCTGTGCGTGAAAAATTCACGCGCCGCCCGCCCTTGCTCCTTCGGACCGTAACCCGAGGACTTTGCGCCACCAAAGGGCACGTGCACCTCGGCACCTGCCGATTCGGAATTCACATGCAAGATTCCGACATCGACCGAGCGTTGCGCACGCAATGCCGCCCCGAGGTCTTTGGTGAAGAGGGCAAGGCTCAAGCCATATTCACCGTCGTTGGCCGCCGCGAAGGCCTGCGCCTCACCATCCACGCGCACGATCGTGAGCACCGGGGCAAAGAACTCCTCATTCCATGCCGGATTCGCACGGCCCACGGCATCATTCGTCACTTCCAACAGCGTCGGAGGCAAAAAGTTCTTCCCCGCAGGTGCCGTCCCGTGGAACACTTCGGTGGCTCCGGAGGCCAACGCACGGGCGAGGCGGTCCCGCGCCGAACATGCCGCACGCTCATCGACCAACGGGCCCATGTGCACGTCCGCGGCCAGCGGATCCCCGGTAACCCATGTCTCGAGGCGGTCACAGAGGCGTTCAATCAACTCGTCGGCTACTCGGTGATCGACGATGAGGCGCGACGTTGCCGTACATTTTTGGCCGGCGGAACGAAAGGCGCCCAAGAGCACCTGCTCGCAGGCCATCTCGAGGTCGGCATCCGCGAGCACGACGGCCGCGTTTTTCCCACCCATTTCTGCTTGCACCGGAATTCCACGCGCCGCGCCCGCGGCACAGAGCTGGCGCCCCACCTCGGTGGATCCGGTAAAGCTGACGCCCCGTAGTCGCGGATGCGCCATTAGCTCGTCGCCCAGGGAGCCGGGACCCAACACCATATTCAGCACTCCGTGCGGCAAACCAGCGGCTTCGAGAGCCTGTACCAGTCGGGTAGCCAGCAGCGGCACGGCACTCGCCGGCTTGAACACGACGGTATTGCCGTAGATGAGCGCCGGAGCGATCTTCCAGGCGGGGATGGCGATGGGAAAATTGAACGGGGTAATTACTGCAACTACTCCCAGTGGGCGATATCCGACAATAATTTGCTCATTGGCTCGCGGGGAGTGATAGATGCTTCCCGCCTCACGTTGCGCCTCGCCCGCCACATAGTTCAAGACCTGTGCCGCCCGATGTACCTCGGCAATGCCTTCGGCAATGGTTTTCCCCTCTTCCACGGCGAGTTCCGCACCCAGCGCGTCAGCTTGTCCGGTGAGTTGATCCGCCGCTCGCAACAGATAGGTGGCCCGCTCCGCCATGGGCAGCGCCGCCCAGCTTCCCGCGGCCTTTCCGGCCGCGGCAAACGCCGCATCGATCTGCTGGGTATCGGCCGAGCGGCCCACGGCAAGGACCCGGTCCGGGTCGACGGCCGAGCGGCACTCAATGACAGGCCCCGATCCGTGGAGCCAACGCCCATCAAGGTAATGACGCAGCTCTGTTGCGGACGGCGAGGTGCTCATGGTCGTGTTCCTTCCTCTAACGGCCTAGCGAAAGGCCGGGACACCGGTGAGTCGTTGCCCCAGGATTAGGGTGTGCACCTCATCGGTGCCTTCGTAGGTGCGAACCGACTCCAAGTTGTTGGCATGACGCAGCGGCGAGTAGTCCATGGTGATGCCGTTTCCACCCAAAATGGTGCGGGCCTCCCGGCAGACCTCAATGGCTTCCCGGCAGTTATTGAGTTTGCCGACAGATATTTGGTGCAGGTCCAGAGTCCCAGCATCCTTTTGTCGCCCGATGTGCACGGCCAGCAAGAATCCTTTATTGATCTCCAGGGCCATATCCACGAGCTTCTGCTGGGTCAGCTGGTATCCGGCCAACGGCTTATCGAACTGCAAACGTTGCTGCGCGTAGGCCAAAGCATCCTCAAATGCGTCGCGGGCAGCCCCCATGGATCCCCAAATGATGCCGTAGCGCGCCTCGTTGAGGCAGCTGAAGGGACCCTTGAGTCCGGTCACATCCGGCAGTACCGCGTCGGCGGGTAGCCGCACCTCGGTCAGTTCGATGTCACATTGGATCGAGGCACGCATGGAGAGCTTCGGCTCAATGGGTGTGGCGCTAAATCCCTGAGTTTCGGTGGGTACCAAGAATCCCCGCACCCCTTGCTCGGTCTGCGCCCAGATGACCGCAACGTCGGCAAGCGTCGCCAAACCGATCCATCGTTTGGCTCCGTTGAGCACCCAATCCGAGCCGTCGCGGCGCGCAAAGGTCTTCATGCTCGAGGGATCTGAGCCAGCGGTCGGCTCGGTCAACCCGAAACAGCCGATCGCTTCACCGGCGGCCATGGCTGGCAGCCAGCGTGACTTCTGCTCTTCTGATCCATGCTTATGGATCGCGCTCATGGCCAGTGAGCCCTGCACGGAGACGAAGGTCCTGAGACCCGAATCCCCCGCTTCGAGCTCCGCTGCAGCCAGCCCGTACTCAACCGCCGTTCGCCCGGCGCAACCATGTCCGTCCAGGTGCATGCCTAGGACTCCAAGAGAGCCCAGCTCAGGAACGATTTCGCGGGGAAAGTAGGCCTTCTCGTACCAGGCGGCAATATTCGGCTTGATGTGCTCCGTGACGAATTCACGCACCGTGGCCCGCCAGCTCAGCTCCTGTTCGGTGAGCAACGAATCGAGATTAATCAGGTCCGAGGGGTCCAGCAGTTGTTCGGTCACGGTTCTGGCTCCTTTGTCAGGTTCGGCGAGGCTACCTCTCTAACTTATGACCTCAAGCACATGAGAACATTAGACACATTGACCTAAAACCTGGAACGAATCGGACACTCTCACCATGATCACCTTGCGGCAACTGGGCGAAGCCCTAGGCGATTCCCTTGAACCGTTGAGCCCGGAGAGCTATTCAGCTAGCGAAATCGGCGGCGTGCATATTTCCGAACTTGCCGATCCCACCGACTACTTAGATGGTGGAGAGCTGCTGCTCACCACTGGATTACTCATGGCCAGTGGTCAGCTAAGCCCCGGGCCCTACGTTCAACGCCTGAAGGACCACGGTGTGGCCGCCTTAGGGCTGGGACTAGGCCCGAGCCTTCGTGAAGTACCCACGGCGTTGCTCGAGGCATGCCAGAAGTACGAACTCGATCTCGTGCTCATTCCGGAACAAGCCGCGTTCCAAGAAGTAACCCGCCGATTCTGGTCGTTATCAATGGCCGGCTCAAGCGAGGGAATTTCCGGACTGGTGGGCACCCAAACCGCCTTGGCCCGCGCCGCCATACGCCCCGATGCCGGATTAGCCGTACTGAAGGCGCTGGCCCAAGCATTGGGCGGCTGGGCCGCCTACCTTTCCGACGAGAACGGTCGTGACCTGGTCTGGCCCGAGACCGCACAGGGTTACCTGCCAACCTTGCGCGCCGAAGCACAGCGGCTCAGCCGCAACGCCGCGCCATCGGCGGCGACCTTCCAGTTGCAGAACCATCCGGCGGTGCTCTATCCAATTCACCTAGGCGCTAAGGTGCATGGCGTACTCGGCATCGGCCCCGGTCGCCGCCTGACTCCCGCGGATCGCCAGGTGCTCCTGACGGTAACGGTGCTGCTCACCCTGCGAGCGCGCAACCATGAACAGCAGGTTCAAACTCACGCCACGTTGGCAGCCGCCGCAGCAAAACTAGTGGTCAACGGCCACCTGGAGGCGGCTCGCTTGCTTGCGGCGGACGCCGGTCTGGGGGATATTCCCGCCCGCGTGGCAATCCTCGGGGTCCGCGGCGCACCAACAGAGCTATCCCCCGCCGAGCTTGGGGGCATACTCGAGACGCTGCCGGCCTGCGACCAACTGCACTTCACGCAGGCCTTGGCCGCGGGTGCGCCATACTTTGGCACCGACGATGCCGCCTATTACGTTCTGGACGAATCCCTACTCACCGTGTCCGCCACCACCGACGGAGCAGACACCAGCCCGAATACTTCGCCACCCGACGCCGGTTCCATTCCGCTGGGCGGTGCCGGCATTACGGCGATGCTCGCCACTGGATGCGATGCAAGCAACGTGGCGGAGAAGTTCGCGACTCTCGCGGCCGACCTAGTTCACGTACCGGCCGGCTGCGTGCATCTGCTGGCCGCGTCCTCGCAGGCCCAGGCGGATGCGTGGGTGCTCACCTTATCCAGCTATCAGCGTGCAGATCTGCTCGGAGCGGTGACCGGGTATCTGCGTTGTCGAGGCGTGTGGGATCAAGCCGCTCGACATTTGGGTGTACACCGCAATACGCTGCGCTACCGCATTCAACTGGCCCAAAGCCTGCTGGAGGTTGACCTGGATGACCCCGATGTCGCCGCACATCTTTGGCTGGCGTTGGCCCGTCACCGCGAATCCGTTTAGCCTCGCCCCACGTCTTCGGTCTGCGCTGCGAGCCAGCTACGCACCGCCTGGTTGTGCTCTCCCAGCTTTGGTGGTGCCAAGCGCGGACTATCCAGTGGCGGTGACCAGGTGGCCGGATGGCGTACCTGACGACCGACGATCCCACCATCAGCGTCGAGGACATCCATGACAGGATCCAGCCCGAGCGAGTCTGCGAAGGCCAGACCTTCGGCGATATTCGCCACCTTGCCGGCAGGAACACCGACGGCGGTCAACCGGTGCTGCCAGTTTGCGGCGGTGTCGGATTGAAGCAGACCTTCCAAGAGGTCCACCAGTTCCCTGCGATGGGCAACGCGTTGCGTGTTGGTGGCAAATTTCGTGTCTAAGGCTAGCTCGGGGGCACCCAGTTCGGCGCAGAGCCGGGCAAATTGCCGGTCGTTGCCACATGCGACGGCCACCGGTCCATCGGCGGCGTCCAGAAGTTGATAGGGGACGATCGAGGGATGTTCGTTTCCCATCCGTTGCGCCACCGATTGGGCGCCGAGGTAGGCCTGCCCCTGGTTGACTAAGGCCCCCTGCAGACTCGAGAGCAGGTTCACCTCGATGTGGGTACCGCTTCCCGTTTGTTCTCGGTGACGCACCGCAGCGAGAATCGCGATCGTGGCGTCCTTCGCGGTGAGTACATCGACCAGCGCCACTCCAGCTTTCATCGGTTCCCCTTCCGGGGCACCGGTAATGGACATCAGCCCACCCAGCGCTTGGACAATGAAGTCATAGCCGGGGAGCTGCGCCCCGGCCGCCGACCCAAACCCGGTCACTGACGCGTAGATCAGCCCCGGATTCTGCTCACTAAGTTGGGTATAACCAAGCCCCAGTTTCTCCATACCGCCGGTGAGAAAATTCTCGACCAGAATGTCGGCTCGTAGCGCGAGATCACGGGCGATTGCAGCATCGGCGGGATCCTGAAGGTCAAGAGCGATGGACTGCTTGTTGCGATTGACCGATTCGAAGTAGGTCGCGCCCGTCGCGGAAAAGGGCGGTCCCCAGCTGCGCGTGTCGTCCCCGGTTTCCGGACGCTCCACCTTGATAACGGTAGCGCCCAGATCCGCAAGCGTCATCGTGCACAATGGTCCAGCCAGCACCCGCGAAAAATCCGCGACGACGAGCCCTTCAAGCGGCCGAATCCCGGTCATCTGCACAGCCTTCCCACGTCAATGTGTCAATGCCACCCTACGTGCTCTCAGCTCCGGAGAGTTCGCGGCCCCGACCAACTTATTGTGCGAACTGTACGAAAACCGGTGGCTTACACCGACTGACGCAGGGGCACTTCCTTGATGAGCAGCACGCAGAGGATCGCAACGGCCGCCACCGCGGCCGAAGCCATGAAAACGGTGCCGGTTGCTTGACCATAAGCGTTCTCCACAATCAGCCGCACCGGCTCGGGCATGGCCGAAAGGTTCAACGAATCACCGCCACCGACCGGTATCCCGCCGACTCCTTGGCGGTTCAGGCCCGCGGCCACCAAATCTGTCACCCGGTCCGAGAGCATCGCGCCGAGTACCGCCACACCAGCGGATCCTCCCACCGAACGGAAGAAGGCCACCGAAGAACTGGCCGCACCGATATCGGTGACCTTTACGGTGTTCTGCACCGCCAACACGAGGTTCTGCAACATGAACCCCATCCCTACTCCGTTGAGGAACATGCCAACGGCCAACAGCGGATACGCGGTGTCCGCATTCATGCTGCCCAGCAGTCCGAGTCCCAGCACGTTGGTGACCGAACCGATCACCAGAAATACTTTCCAGCGACCGAAGCGGGAAATCAGCTGTCCGGAGGTCACCGAACCAGTAAAGTTTCCGACGATCATCGGCAGGGTCATGAGCCCGGCCAGCGTAGGGCTGGCTTCGCGGGCAATCTGGAAGTATTGACCGATAAAGGCACCGGAACCGAACATCCCCACGCCGATGGCGATTGAGGCCACAATGGCCAGCGCCGTGGTGCGAGTAACGATAATGTTCAACGGAATAATGGGCTCAATGGCTCGTCTCTCGACCAGCACGAAAAAGACCGCGAGGAACAACGCCCCAAACACCATGGTGTAGGTCTGCCACGAATTCCATCCGAAGGCTGTGGGTTTGCCAACGTAAGAAACCCAGATCAGCAACACGCTGACGGCGACGGTCAGCAAAATCGCACCTAACCAGTCAATATGCACTTTGCGTTTGAGGTGCTTGAGGTGCAACGTGCGATGAATAAGCCATATCGAGAACAAGCTAATAGGTACGCCAAAGAAGAAACACCACCGCCAGCCCAGCGGTGAATCGACCAATAGCCCGCCGAGGAGCGGACCGGTCGCTGTGGACACTGCCATCACTGCGCCGAAGTACCCCGAATAACGGCCTCGTTCGCGCGGCGCGATCACGGTGCCGATAACCGCCATTCCCATCGCGGTCAGCCCACCCATTCCAATGCCTTGGATGACACGGGCGGATAGCAGCATGGGAATGTTCATCGCGAACCCGGCCAGGACCGATCCGAGCACGAAAAGAAGAATGCCGCCTTGCAGGAGCTTTTTCTTATCGAAGAGGTCGGCCAGTTTCCCCCATATGGGAGTGGTCGCAGCGTTAGCCAACAGTGTGGTCGTCAGCACCCAGTTAAAGTCGGTCTGTGATCCGCCCAGCTCGTCCATGATCGTGGGAAGGGCAATAGAAACAATGGTCGTAGCCAGCATGGCCGCAAAAAACGAGGCCAGCACCCCGGCGATCGAACGCAAAACTTCGCGCTGATTCATTTGCGCCTTGTCCGCGGTGCGTTCAGTGCGATCGACCGGTTTCTCTGATGGGTTCATCTACGCCTGCTTCTCCTGGTCCGTCGTTCGTAGCCGATAGTCATCAATCGCCTCACGCAGCGCGTCGTTGAGCTCACCCAACGATTGCCCCAAAGCGTTCATCTGCTCCGCAGACCACTGAGGTAACGCGGCCGTCAAACGCTGGGCGCGGTGGGCTTCGCGCGTGGCCAGTGCGGTGCGACCGGCCTCAGTCGAAGCCAGGATGGCCCGACGCGCGTCATCGAAGCAGGTGTGTCGAGCGATCAGCCCGGCTCCTTCGAGCTCCGTCAAGTGGCGACTCACGGCTGCCGTCCCAATGCCCATGACGGAAGCTACGTCGGCTGCGTGGGTGGGTTCCTTCTTCGAGATCACGTGCAACACGTGAAAGGCCCCGTTGGACACGGCCTGAGCGGTGGTGTCTAGCTGCGCGAGCACGTGGAGCAAACGAGATCCACGGGATAATTCCTCGATCAGTCGTGCGGCCGAGCTGCGTGACTCCATTAGTTGAAACTCCCAACTGTTGACTAGGTCAACAGTATGGCGATTCGTTGACCTAGTCAACTAAATCGCCACCGGGCACCGGATAGGCTTATTGTCGTGAGCATTCCACCGAACGTCACGCCCGAATTCGCCGAACATCGTCGCCTCGATGCGCTACAGGCGGCTCGGGCCGCGGCCCTCGTGGTCAATCAGAACTTCCGGCTCGGCGTGCACGCCGATGAGAAAAGCAATCCGCACGACCTGGTGACCTCGGTCGATCGCCAGAGCCAAGAGATAATCACCGACCACTTGCTACGGAGCCTGCCCGGTTCGTGGGTTCTGGGCGAAGAAGGCGATGACAGCACGCAAAACCATGCCGCCGGTGCGGTGCAGTGGATTGTCGATCCCATCGACGGCACCAGCAATTTCGTCCATGGCGTGGCGTTCTTCGCAATCTCGATCGCTGCCGCAGTCGACGGTCAGCTCATCGCTGCGGCTATTGTGGATCCCATCTCGCAGGACGAATTCAGCGCAAACCTCGACACCGCATTCCTCAACGACCAGCCGCTTCACCCGAGCCCTCGCCCGGAGCAGACCAGGGCGAATCTCATGACGGACTACCCGGGAGCCGAATCCATCGGAGTCGACGGGACGCTCGCCTTGGAACTACTAGGACAGTGGATCGTTGATTTCGCCACCGTTCGACGCAAGGTGTGCGCCGCACTCTCCTTGGCCCATGTGGCCGCCGGTTGGTGCGATGCGGTGATCGGCTTCGACACCAAAATTTGGGATGTGGCCGCCGGAGCGCACCTAGTGACGGTCACCGGCGGTAGCTACCGTGGGTTGCGCTATGACGATACGAAGGGACCGGCCCACGCCGCCCCCGGCTTCATCGCCCAAGGACCGGGAGCTAACTATCCCTCGCTGGCGCGCGCGGCCGATCGCATCATCGCCGCACGACGCGACGCTCAATGAGCAGGTCGCATCACCCCAGCATCCGTCTGCGGGCACATCGCCTACGATAGTTCACACTTCGTCGCCAGCGGCCACGTGCTGCGCAGGCTCGGCCAACGCTAGGGCCCAGACTCGATATTCCTACCGGCGCAAGGAAAGAAATCTACGCCCACTCCGCAGACGATCCACAGCCCACCTACTGCGCCGACCTCGCAATAATCCCCCTGTGACCTCGGTATATTCGGTGGATCCGTCGCAACGGTCGAGCCTTCTTGGGCCTGAGGGCAATCTCTGGAGGTACCGAATGAACTCTTTACGTCCTGACGACGACAAGGTCGCTGGGCACCGGTGATTGGCCGTAGCGTCAGCACCCCTTGCACTTCGCGCAGATCGGCGTATCATCCGCGGTATGGCACCACTATTTCATCGGACCGCACACTCCGCCGTGCGGCACCATGGAGGCGGAGGGGTGATCCTCGGCGGCATCGGAGCAATTTTGCTCTTCGGTGTCTTCGCGGTGATGTTGGCTACCCGAGCCCTGGATTGGGAGCCAATGCTCATCGGAGTATCGATGGGTATTTCCGCCGTGCTCTTCGGCACGGTCTACCACTTCACGCACTAACGGCGAGAAGGTGAGCGCAACGCGGCCCGCCGCCAATGAGAAACAGGTTCTCACGGCAGCGGGCCACATCTTTGTCCCGAGACTTTAGCTCAGGTGGCGCTTAGTCCAAATGCGTCGGAGCAAACATCTTCAGTAGCGTTTCCACGACGATGACGTTCGGGCCGTCTGCGGCGAAGGATTCGCGCAGCGCGGGACCGATGTCTTCCGGGGCCACCTTACGGGCAGGCACCCCGAACGACTGGGCCAAGGCGACGAAGTCGGGGCGGGACAGCTCGGTTGCCGTCGCCTTACCGAAGGCGCCTTCCATGTACTCACGCAAGATCCCGTAACCGCCGTCATCGACGATCAGCCAAGTCACCGGCGCGTTGTGCTGTTTGGCAGTGGCCAGTTCCGCGATCGAGTACATCGACGACCCGTCGCCCGAGACCGCCAAGACGCGCGCGTCGCTGTGCGACGCGCCGGCGACCTCGAGGCCAATGGCACCGCCGATCGCCGAAGGGAATCCATAGCCAAGTCCACCGGCACCCTGAGCGGAGTGGAATTCACCCTCGCGCGAGTCCCAGCAGCTCCAACCCCAGTAGGCGGCAATGGTCATATCCCAGTAGGTCTGCATGGTCGATGGAACGGCTTCGCGGATGTCGGCCATGAACTTACGTTCCTTGGCCAGATCCTGCGCATCGAGGCGGCCCTTGACCTTATCCAGCGTGTTCGCGACCAATTCGGCCGCCGATTCCCCATGCCAGTCCACGGCCGCCTGATGCTCGGCATCCCGAAGCGCCTGAGCCAGGTACTCCAGTGCGGCGCGCGCATCGGCGCGGATACCCAAGGCCGGGGTATTCGACTCAAGCACCCGGGGTTCGGCGTCGATCTGGATCATCTTGCCGCGCGGGGTGAGGGTGAAGTAGTTACTGGTCACTTCGCCCAACGAGGAGCCGATGACGATGAGCGCATCGGCGTCCTCGAGCACCTCGGTCACGTAGCGGTCCTCTACCCAGGACTGCAGGGATAGCTCATGGTTCCACGGGAACGCGCCGTTGCCGCCGGGTGAGCACAGCACCGGGGCCTGTAGCAGTTCGGCGACCTCGAGCAACGCCTGCTTGGCCCCTGCACGGCGCACGCCGCCACCGGCAACGACGGCCGGGCGTTTGGCCTCGGCGAGCCAGCGTACGGCCTCGGCCACGAGCTCCACCCGCGGCGGATGCTCATAGGCCTCGGCTAGCGCATCGCGCACCGGTGGCACCATAACCGGTGCCAACAGCACATCCTGTGGAACCTCGACCCACACTGGGCCCATGGGTACCGTAATGGCATCCGCCCACGCATCCTGGATGGCCGAGGGAATACCCGAGGCGTGGTGCACGGTGCGCTGCGACTTGGTGACGTTCGCGGCCGAAGCCTTCTGGTCATCCAGCTGGTGCAGCATCCCCTTGCGGCGGGCGCCGAGTCCATCCAATGGGATCTGGCTGGCGACCACGACCATGGGCACACCGGTGGCGTAGGCTTCCTGCAAACCGGCCAATGAGGTCAAGGCGCCGGGACCGGTGGAGAGGAAGAGTACGCCCACTTCCCCGGTCGCTCGTGAATAGCCGTCGGCGGCGAAGGCCGAGTTGTTTTCCACGCGCGAGGAAATGAACTGCAGCTCGGAACGCGAGAGCGCGTCAAAGAGCCCCAGGGCATGCTGCCCGGGAATGCCAAAGACGGTCTTGGCGCCGAGTGCCGACAGTGTTTCGACGACGAGGTCGCCGCCGTTGCGCTGTGCCATAACCGCTACCGCTTGTTCTTGCCGTTGTTCTGACGGAACTCGCTGATCAGGGAGATCAGGTCGTAGGTGACGTGCGAGGCGGCCACACCGGTCAGTTCGGCGTGGTCATAGGCCGGGGCAACTTCAACGATGTCGGCGCCGACCACATTCATGCCGCGCAGGCCGCGCAGGATTTCGAGCAGCTCACGGCTGGTGATGCCGCCAGCTTCCGGGGTGCCGGTGCCCGGTGCGTGGGCCGGATCCAAGACGTCGATGTCGATGGAAATGTACAGCGGGCGGTTGCCAATGCGATCGCGCAGCTTGTCGACGATTTCGCGCACGCCCTGGTAGTAGACATCCGAGCTGGTCACGATACCGAAGCCGAAACGCTTGTCGTCTTCGAGATCCTTCTTGCCGTAGAGCGGACCGCGGGTACCCACGTGGCTGATCGCCTCGGTATCCAGGATGCCTTCTTCGACGGCGCGGCGGAACGGGGTGCCGTGGGTGTATTCGGCACCGAAGTAGGTGTCCCAGGTGTCGAGGTGGGCATCGAAGTGCAGCATGGCGACCGGCTGGCCGGCACGCTCGGTGGCCGCACGCAACAGCGGCAAGGCGATGGTGTGGTCGCCACCGATGGTGACCAGCGAGGAGCCATCGGCGGTCAGGTCCAGGGCGTTCTGCTGGATGGTTTCGATGGCTTCATTGATGTTGAAGGGGTTGACCGACATGTCGCCGGCATCCGCGACCTGGCTCAACGCGAACGGGGAAACGTCGGTGGCCGGGTTGTATGGGCGGATCAAACGCGAGGCTTCGCGCACGTGGTTGGCGCCGAAGCGGGCTCCGGGGCGGTAGGAGACGCCGGAGTCGAAGGGTACGCCGACGATCTTTACGTCGGCCTGCTTTACCTGGTCCAAACGTGGCAGGCGGGCGTAGGTTCCCAGGCCGGCGTAGCGCGGGGTGAGCGCGGCGTTGATTGGGCCAAGGTTGCCGTTGTCTTCGATGCGAATTTCTTCCATGGCGAAGATCCTTTCACTGTCGATCTGACACTCCACGGTGAGTTGTCAAATATGAAACGTAGGTTTTCTACCATGCTATTTAGAGGGCAGGGTCACGTCAAGGCTACGCCGCCAAGACATGAAAAAACCCGGGCGAACCCGGGTTAATTTTTAGCCGTCGACTCGGCCATCTGCGGCACTCACAGGGGGCCGAGCCCCGCGGACCAACGCCCTGTCGACCTCATGGATCCCTATGCCAAAGGCCAGGGACACCGCCAGAGATTTAATCATCAGTTGCTCCAGCGAGTACGCCACCCAGACCAGTTGCACCGGTCCGGCCAGCACGAGAATGAACATGCTCCAGAGCAGATACATCGCGGAGGTATGTGCCCCAAAGAGCTGCGGGTACCGCGCCCTGCGGCGCACCGTAGCCACTCCGAGGGCGATAATCACGACGGCCAAAATAGCCGCCCCGATAATGAAGAAGTTTCGTTGCGTGCGCAGGAATGTGAAGGTCACGCCAACCAACAGGCCGGTGAATAACGCCAACCCCCAGCCAATACTCTTCGGGGTCGAGTTGGATTTATCCTTGCTCACGCATTCCTCCCTCCCGCGCCGCTACTTTTCCTCCGCCGTAGTCAACACAGAGGACACCGACTTTAAGAATACGCGGTCAGCGGAGGCTAGAGCACCATTGTCCAGGTGACCACGCAGGGCTCATCGATGGGATTGATCCAGCTATGCGGTTCGCGGCCCGGGAAGGTGACGGTGTCTCCGGCGCTGAGCTCAATGCGTCGCTCCGGAAGAATGAGGATGAACTTTCCCGAGTGCACATGCAGAATCTCGACCTGACAATCCATCGAGTACAGATCGTCCTCGCCGGCTCCGTGTGGAGCGATCTCCGCACGGATAACCTGGACTCGTTTTTCGGTTCCCGGCGTAATCAACTGCTCGGTAATGCCCTCGCCGCCCAAGGAAATTCGCGGAGCATCGGCCAGCCGAATGATCTGCGTCTCGGGCACGCTGAACAGCTCCCCGACCTCGATACCCAACACCTCGCACAGCGAAAGCAACGTAGCGACCGACGGGCTGGTGAGATCGCGTTCGACGCGCGAAAGAAAGCCCTTGGTCAGGCCCGTCATTTCGCCAACCTGCTCAATGGTCAGGCGACGAGCCTGACGTGCGACTCGCAGTCGGGATCCAATATTGATGGCCGAGCCACTCGGCTCAACCGGCAACGCCTTCATTCGGGCAGTTCCCCTTTCCTCGGGTGGGTGCCCCAGGTTCAATCCAACGTAATTTTCGCCGGAAGGGGTTACATGCCCACGCATCGTAAACTACCATTCGTTTACCAATAGAAATATTTTGTTTCCGCAATCATCCACGCGGAGACACACTCGCACTCGTAAGTTAGGGACCATGATGGAAATCGTCAATGGCGCCATCGTCATCATTTATCTCCTAGGGATGCTCGCCTTCGGCTGGTGGGGCAAGACCCGCACGCACTCCAATTCGGACTTCCTCGTCGCGGGCCGTCGACTCGGCCCCGTGCTCTACACCGGCACCATGTCAGCCCTCGTGCTCGGGGGCGCCTCCACCGTCGGCGGCGTCGGACTCGGTTACAAATTTGGCCTCTCCGGTGCCTGGCTCGTTGCGGCCATCGGTATCGGCGTGGCCGCCCTATCGCTTTTCTTCGCGCCAAAAATCCAGCGTTTGAAGATCTTTACCGTTTCGCAGATGCTGAGCCTGCGTTATGGCTCGAAGACGGCCACGAACGGCTCTGGCGTGGTGATGCTCGGCTACACGCTGATGCTGGCCGCTACCTCCACCGGCGCCTACGCCACGGTCTTCACCGTCATTTTCGGTTGGGACCGCTGGCTGGCGATCCTCATCGGCGGCGCCATTGTGCTGATTTACTCCACCATTGGCGGCATGTGGTCGATTACCCTGGCTGATCAGGTCCAGTTCTTCATCACCACCGTTGGTGTCTTTGCCCTGATGTTGCCCTTCACGCTGTCGTCGGCCGGCGGACTTTCAGCTATTCGCGACCGCCTCGAAGCCGAGTTCTTCACCTGGGACGGCATTGGCACCCAGACCATCATCACCTACTTCGTCGTCTATGGCCTTGGCATGTTGATCGGCCAGGACATCTGGCAGCGCGTCTTCACCGCCCGTACCGACAAGGTCGCCCAATGGGGTGGGCTGACCTCCGGAATCTACTGCATCATCTACGGCGTCGCCGGCGCGATGGTGGGTATGGGCGCTCGTGTGGCGCTACCGGGACTGGCCGAAACCGCGAAGGACAACCCGGACGTTGTCTTCGGTACCGTGGCCAGCGACCTGCTGCCCATCGGTCTGGGCGGCATCGTGCTGGCCGCCGCCTTGGCTGCCATGATGTCCACCGCCTCCGGCGCCCTGATTGCCTCGGCAACCGTTGCTCGCAACGACGTGTTGCCTGTCGTGGCCAACCTATTCGGTCGCACGGTGCAGGTGGATCACGAGAGCAACCCGGAAGAAGACGTGAAGTCCAACCGTTACTGGGTGCTGGGGCTCGGCGTGCTGATCATGTTGCTGGCCATCGTCTTTACCGACGTGGTGGCCGCGTTGACCATTGCCTACGACATCCTCGTCGGCGGTCTACTGGTCTCGATCCTCGGCGGACTGATCTGGCGCCGCGGCACCGGAATCGGTGCGGCCTCCTCCATGGCCGCCGGGGCACTGGTGACCCTTGGCACCATGATCTACCTCGAGATTCAGGCCGAAGCGCCCTTCGCAGGCGTGTACGCCAACGAACCGATCTACTACGGCCTGGCCATTTCCGCCATCGTTTACGTGGTCGTTTCCTTGGCCACCAAGCCGACCGATGACTCGGTTCTCGCACACTGGAGCGAACGCTTGTCCGGTCGCTCGACCGAGGAAGGCGTGCGCCGCAGCTAGCCGGGGCACCCGCTGACCGGCAGGGGGCCGCGAACCACTTGGTTCGCGGCCCCTGTTCTTTTGCTGGAGATCTTCCTAGGCTGTGGACCATGAGTCTTAGTCAGGATCCAGGCGCGCAGCGCGTTCGAGAGTACCTCAACGAGGCGCGAGAAGCAGTGTTATGGAAATGCGCCGACCTGTCGGAGGCCCACGCCCGGCAGGAAATGACCGCCACCGGAAGTAGCATCATCGGGATCGTGCATCATTTGACGGCAACGGAGTACGCCTACTTCGGCGAATGCCTGGGCAGAACTCCGCAGGACGAACACATGCGTCAGGTGCTGGCCAGCGACGACCCACAGGCAGAATTCACCGTCCCAAAGGAGCTGACCCTGCGCGAGGTCTGCGAAAGCTACCGCCGCGCCATCGCTTTCGCCGAAGCCGCCTGCGACGAGCTCGAGCCCACCACCGCGGCCGAAGTAACCTGGTGGGTCACACACCGGCACACCAATCTGGCCCGCCTCGTCACTCACATGTTCGGCGAAACAGCCCGCCATGCCGGTCATATCGACATCTTGCGAGAACAGCTCGACGGCTTCGCCGGACTGTACGCCCATGCCCCGAATCTGCCGTAACAGAATTCGGTAGGCCACGCCGTACGGTAATATCGGCCGTGTAGCTTCACGAGATGTGGCGCCAAGCTCCGACTGGCCACACACCAACCCCAAGTTCATGGGTGGTTCGGATGAGGAAGCGGTCCGTGTGCCATTGCCACGGGCAAGAGCTTAAGCGCGAAGGATCGCCCATGGCCGACGCCGTGTTTCCCTTGATCGATACCCATGCCAATGTTGTCCGATTCCGGAGACAGGGCCGCTGGGAAGAATGGGGCATAGCCAATCCCGACGAACTGCTAGGTACGCTCTCGCGCGCGGTCGATCGGCCACGCTTCGACGCCGAAACACAGCAATTGTTGATCCGCACCGCCGCGCGTGGAGCCCGCGGAGGCCGGCTGCGCGTATTTAGTCTTGCCAAATTCCCCAGTCCCGCTTCGCTGGCTAGTGTGGGGAGCTGAGAAGTTCGCCTTCGCCGGGCGTAGCAGCCCGGCTTTGCCCCAGGAGCAACAACGCATGAGTAGCGACAGCTCGTCAGCACAGCCCACCTCGGCACAGATCCGCCGTTGGCGGCGCTATTTGGCCGATGAAATCGCCGAAGGCGCCATCTATCGAGAGCTGGCCGAACGCCGCACAGGGCAAGAACGGCAGATCCTGCTGGGGCTCGCGGAGGCCGAAGAACGGCATGAGGCCTATTGGCGGACCAAACTCGGCGAGCATGCACGCCATGTGCGTCCGTCGACCCGCCGCATGTTCCTGCGCTGGTTGGCACGTCACTTCGGGTCGGTCTTCGTGCTGGCCTTGGCTCAGCGCGCGGAAAGTAGCTCCCCCTACGAAAAGGATGCCGACGCCACCGCACAGATGGCGGCGGACGAACAGGTACACGAGGAAGTCATCAGGGCGCTAGCCACGGCGGGACGGGCACGCCTCTCGGGCAATTTCCGGGCCGCGGTTTTCGGGGCCAACGACGGTTTGGTCTCCAACTTGGCCCTCGTCATGGGCGTCGGGGCCACCGGCGTGGCCTCTGGTTTCGTGCTGTTCTCGGGTATCGCGGGCCTTTTGGCCGGCGCGCTGTCCATGGCAGCCGGTGAGTATGTGTCGGTACGGTCGCAACGCGAGCTGCTGACCGCCTCGCGGCCCACACAGGTCACTCTCGCGGCGGCCCCGAACCTGGACCTCGATGCAAATGAGCTTGTGCTGATCTACAAGGCGCGCGGCATGAGCGACGAAGATGCCGAGCACCGAGTTGCCGAACGCATGGGCCTTTTTACCTGTGACTGCAACCCTTCCTTCTCCTTGCATCCAGAGGCTCGCGCCGAAGAACTTGAGAAGGAGCACGAGGAGCTTGGCTCGGCCCCGGGCGCGGCAGCTTCCTCCTTCGCCTTTTTCGCCTCCGGCGCCGTCATCCCGATCCTGCCGTATATCTTCGGTCTGTCGGGCACCGGCGCGGTCGTGCTCTCGCTGGTCCTCGTCGGGTTGGCGCTGCTTGGTACCGGCGGCGTGGTGGGGCTGCTCTCCGGCGCCTCTCCGCTCAAGCGCGGCTTGCGTCAGCTCGGCATCGGGTTGGGGGCGGCGGCGGTCACCTACTGCCTTGGTCTGCTCTTCGGGACCACCGCCGTCTAACCTCACCGGCCTTCGCTTGGCTCCACATCCCAGCTCTCGAGCGTGGCCTTGGACCAGCTGCCGTAGGTTGGGTTCGGTAAGACGAACCATTCCCGGCCGAACTTGTCGGCTTGCTGCTGCACCAGTTCATGCTGGGTTTCCAGATCGCTTCCGGCATAGGCAGCGTCGAAGTCATGCATCGTGTCGCCCAGTTGCATGACCACACGGTGCTCGCTCTCTACCGCAGCGCGTCGTTCCTCCTTGGGAGGCCCGAGCAACAGCACCTGGTCTTCAACGGCCTGCGGTAGGCCCAGGCGCTGCAGGTCCGCCAACGTATCGTCGAGGTTCGCTTCGGTCCGATCGGAAATGTAGTAGATGTGCACCCCGAGCTCGTCGGCTCGTTTAAAGAAGTCCAGGGCCCCGTGGATGAGCGTGGGATCGCCTTCGCGTTCCCAATGGTCCCAGGTGTCCCAGGTGCTGTAGTCGTGGCAGTTTTCTAGATCGCGCGCTAGCAGGGCGCTGTTATCGATGGCGGTCTCATCGAGGTCGGTGATGATGGCCAGGTCTTCGCGGAGTTTGCCGCTTCGTCCCTTGGAGGCCTGTTGGACCACTTTTTCGAGTTGCTGCGTGGCCAACGCGTAGGTTTGTCCCTGCAAGGCCATGGCCTCGGCCGATTGTTGTTGCCAGCGCAACCCCATGGCATATTCCGCGACCTCACAGTGAGACTCGGCTCCCGCGGCGGCCGGCTCACCGCTGGCTAGCGCGTACCCGCCCAAACCACCAATGGCGAGGGTGGCTGCCACAGCAATCATCTTCTTCATATCGTTTCCTCCATGCGGTACGAACCGGTACTCCGACCGGCCTGACCGCGCCTACGCTAGCAAAGATAGTTGCCCACGTCACAGGGCGTTCCGTGATGTGTACACGCGCTAGCTTTGCAGCGTCGCACGGGTACGACGGCGTAGCGGTTGGACCGACTGCAGGAACTCCACGGCCGCGGCCCCCGAGTCCACCAGGGCAATCCGGAAGCGCATTGCTTTACCGGCGGACAGCGCTTTGAGCAGGGGGTACACCGGCAGGGTTTTCGTCCAATGTTCGACGCCGACCAAGACGATCGGGGTCACGCGGGCCGAGGGGGCATAGTAGTTTTCGCACGCATCTTGGAAAATCTCCTGCACCGTACCGGCGGATCCGGGTAGCACGATGATCCCGCCGTTGGACTGCTCGAGAAGGATCGATTCACGCATCGAGTTGGCGAAGAACTTCGCAATGTGGCTGGCAAACAAGTTCGGTGGCTCGTGCCCATAAAACCAGGTCGGTATGCCCAGCGAACAGCCCGTCCGGGCAAAACGTTGTTGCACCGCCAGCGCGCTCCGCGCCCATGCGGTGCGACTATCCTGTGCCAGGGGTGCCTCGGCCAACATGTCGATGGCCTGATCAATTTGCGGGTTTTCGTACCCCGCGAGCCAGGCTCCGGCATTCGCCGCCTCCATCGCACCCGGGCCTCCCCCGGTGGCCACGCTATACCCGCTACGTGTTAGCAACGCGCCGAGGCGTACTGCTTGGGCGTAGCTCTCGCTTCCGCGAACACAATCATGTCCGCCCATCACCCCAACGATCGGCGAGCGCGAAAACCTGCCCTCATACACCTCGTGCTCCAATGCTCGAGCGACGTGGTGATCATGCAAGGTTGTGGCCAGCGCGAATTCCTCGGTCGGCCGGCCGGGCACCGCCTGTTGTTGGGCAAAGGCGTAGATCAGCGCGTCGGGCACCTGCCGGTACCGGAGTTGTTCAATTCCGGCATACAGCTCCTCGGCGGTGTACAGCGCACGGCGTTGGGCGTTGAAGGGTGCGACCTCGGTCGACTGCCCCAGACAGAGTGCCCCGTGCAGTTGCACCTGTTCTTGCACCCCGTCGGCGAAGGTGCACCCGATGAAAAGGCACCCCGTGTAGTCCAAGCGACGTAACATCCCGGTACGCTCGCGCAAGTCGAGCTGATGAACCCGCCAATTGCGGGCCAATGCTGCATCGGTTTCCACCGCGGTAGTGGCCAACCGATCGAACTCGGCCAGGCTCGTGATGTTCACGGCCCGTGAGGGCAACAGTGAGTAGGACTGCGACATGGCACTACGCTACGCGCCCCGGAGGCCGAACGCATCAAGACGACACCGAAATTTCGGCCCCGGCGCGGATCGTGAAACGATATACGGATGAACGATGCCGCACCGATCCTCGATTCCAGAGTGCTTCTGGCTTATTTGGGCAATGCGCCCTATTTCTATGGCCAGCAGTTAGCGGCGCAGGAGGCCGTGACGATCTCCTGCGAGTTCGACAACGAGAAGCACACCATCACGGGGCGGATTCTGGAGACCGCCGAGGAGCAAGAAGAGCCTCAGTTACTGGCCGAGCCGGGCCTGAAATTGGTGCGTTCTGGTAGCGGCTGGCAGATAGACGAAGCCTGGTGTGACTGCGAGCAAGCCCCGAAATGCAAGCATGTCGCCGCCTTGGCCATCGCCAGTGGCAAGCAGGCCAGCGCCACCCCCGCGACCGGCACCCCGGCAACCGTCGAACGTTCCCACGCGGCTTGGGAAGAAACCATTAACTCCTGGTATGAGCCACTGGAAAACGATCCGGAAGCGGGGTTGACCGGTTCGGCCAATGATCCGGTCACACCGATGGCATTGCAGGTCATGCTTTTCGACGCGCATGACGCCTCCGCCACCCAGTGGGCGCCGACCGGGCATCAGCTGCCGGCCGCGGTGCGCCATCAGCGCTTCCGCCTCGGCGTACGCCCCATGGTGCGCAACGCCGAAGGTCGCTGGGTGCGCGGCCAACTGCGCTGGACCACGCTGGTGTACAAAACCTTCGGCTGGAACCTGTTGCGCACCCAGCATCACTGGTTCGCCCGTTTTGCGGCGCTGGCCCATGCCAACACGCAGCTGCAGTTCAAGGTGGATGAGGACTGGCTGTACCTCGACGAGTATTCCTCGCCGTTACTGTGGTCGATGCTCGAGGAAACCTCGGCGCTGGGCATCGAGCTCTTGCCGATGCGCGCAGAGACCAGCATCGCATTGCTCGAGCCAGCCACCCATGAACTTCAGGCGCATTGCGATGAGACCGGTGATATACATTTGACCGGTGCCTTGCGGCTGGGCGAGGAGATCATCCCGCTCTCCGCCGACACCCCCGCAGGGACCATCGGCAACCACGGTTACTACCTACAACGTCAGCAGCCATCGCAGATCCTGTTGGCCCCAAGCCGGGAACCCCTGCCGACCGAGACGCGGCGTTGGTTCACCCACCGCGAGCCACTTCAGATTCCGCAGGATGACCGCGAGCATTTCCTCGCCGACAGCTACCCCTTACTCGCTCGCCGTTTCGCGGTGCGCAGCATCGATGAGCAGCTGCAACTGCCCGAGCTGCAACCCCCGGTGGTGCGTGCCCGGGTGGACTATAAGCGCAGTACCGCCAGCGGTAGCACCGAAGATACGGCCGAGCTGTCCTTCACCATCAAGTACCCGGGGATCGATGAACGCCACGATGTTCATGATGCCGCCGCCGAACGTGAACTAATTGCGCTGGTCGACGACCTGTTCACCGAGCAGACCGGTCTGCACAACGCGGATCTCTCGCCACGCTTCTTTACCGGTGAACAGCTCATTGACTTCGTCTCCTCGCTTCTGCCGGCGCTACAGAGCACCGAACGTATCGAGGTTGTCGAACGCGGAACCCGACCGGTTTTTCGTCAGCTCTCCGAGCTGCCGCAGTTGAAAATTAACGCGGTCCCCTCCGAACAAAACGACTGGCTAGATCTGGGGCTGTTGATCACGATTGGCTCCTATGAGGTGCCCTTCGCCACCATTGTGAAGGCGCTGAGCACCGGAGCGATGAAGGTCAAACTGCCCGATGACACCTGGTTCTCCTTGGACCAGCCGCTCTTTGCCAAGCTTAAGGCCCTTGTCGACGAGGCACAGCGGCTCAACGATGTGCCTCCGGAAGGAGACCTCCGCGTCACCTTGATGCAGGTCTCGCTCTTCGGCGAACTCGACGAGCTGGCCGAAGGGGTGGACGGGGCGGACTTGTTCATTGCGCGCATGCGTGCGCTATTGAACATCGCCGAAGCGCCCGACCCGGAGGTCCCGGCGGCGCTAGATGCCACGTTGCGCCCCTACCAGCGCGAGGGATACGCCTGGCTGACCAGGCTCTACCACGGTGGTTTCGGCGGAATTCTGGCCGACGACATGGGGTTGGGTAAAACGCTGCAGACCATCGCCCTGATTCTGCACGTCCACGAGGTCTGGGCCGACGCGACGGCCAAGAAACAGCTACCTGCCGCCCAGCGGCAGCGTGCCCCGTTCTTGGTGGTGGCTCCCAGCTCGGTGGTCTCCAACTGGGAAACCGAAATTCGCCGTTTTGCCCCGGGGCTCGATGTGGCCAGCGTGGAAGGCACCCTTGCCTCGGCCCAAGACCTTGCACAACTCTGTGCGAGCAATGACATCGTCTTGACCACCTATACGCTGCTTCGGCTCAACGACGAACTCTACGAAGGTCAGCGCTTCGCTGGTCTGGTGCTGGATGAGGCACAGTTCGTGAAGAACCGCTCCACCAAGGCCTACCGGGTCGCTGGCAATCTAGACGCCCCGTTCAAGCTCGCGGTCACCGGTACCCCGATGGAGAACAACCTCACCGAGCTGGGCTCGTTACTGCACCTGATCGCCCCGGCGCTGTTTATTAGCACCGCGAAGTTTAACCGGCAGTTCGCCCGGCCCATCGAGGTGCTCGGCGACACCGATACCCTGAACTTGTTGCAGCGGCGAATCAAACCCTTCATGTTGCGCCGCACCAAGGAATCGGTGGTGCTCGACCTCCCAGCCAAGCAGGAGCAGCAAGTGCTGGTCACGCTGACCGAAGAGCATCAGCATGTTTACGACACCCATCTGAACCGTGAACGGCAGAAGATCCTGCGTCTCATTGACGATCTGGATAAGAACCGGTTCACCATTTTCCAGTCGCTCACCCATCTGCGCATGTTGGCCTTGGAACCGTCGCTGGTTGACCCCGAGTTGGCCAGTGTTCCCGGGTCGAAGCTCGCCGCACTGTTCGAGCAGTTAGAGGACGTACTCAGCGAGGGGCATCGCGCGTTGGTGTTCTCGCAATTCACCTCGTACCTAAAGGTCTTTGCCCGGCAGCTCGAAGAACGCGGCATCGACTTTGTCTACCTCGATGGCAATACGCGCAATCGTTCCGAGGTCATCAACCAGTTCAAGGAGGGGCGGGCACCGCTGTTCCTGATTTCGTTGAAGGCCGGTGGGTTCGGTCTAAACCTCACCGAAGCGGACTACTGCTTCCTGCTGGACCCGTGGTGGAACCCTGCCGTCGAGGCCCAGGCCGTCGATCGTACGCACCGCATTGGTCAAAAACGTCATGTAATGGTCTACCGGATGATTTCCAAGGGCACTATTGAAGAGAAGGTCGTGGCCCTGCAACAGGCCAAGCGTGAGCTGATTTCCACGGTTATGGACGACGGAGATGGCTTTGCCAAGGCACTTTCGGCGCAAGATATTCGAGAGCTGCTCGAGTAACAGCTTGATTAATGCGGGGCCAAAGGGAGCATATTTCCCTCCCCGGGGGTTATATTCGATATGGCTGACATACTGGCTTTCCACGACGGATCGCTGGTATTCCAGCCCGTTTGTCGCGGGACTTCTGCGACAGACGCAACGCACAACTAAGGTGGATAACCGTGTCACTGATCAAATCGGAGGCCGTGGGTACCGACAGCGATGACTGGTTGGATGCTCAGATCAGCACCGACGTGGATCGGGTAGTGATTGAAACTGAGCAGGGACGCATTACCCTGCAGAACGAGCCGCTGCTCCAGAAAATCAGGCGTATCATCGCTTCGCCGCTGGAGGAGATCTTCTACAATCCCAAGCACCGCATGCTCCTCATCCCTGGAGCGTTCGCGGTAATCGGCTCGTCCTTCCTGCGCGTCGACTCGGACGCTGCGGGCGGGTTACGGGACTAATAAGGTCCTACCGCCATCCTGCGGCCCTTTATCGGCCCCAGAGAATGTTTCCTTAGCCCTAGCGGACTTTCGCTCCTGCGAAGGTCCGTGGGGCCTCCCCGAGCCGGACACACACCGAGGTTCGGCCTTGGCATCACCTAGAAACTAACGAGAAAGGCTCCCCTCGCCACAGCCCGGATGCCAATGATGGCACCGGCCCACGGCGAGGAGAGCCTTTCTTTGCGTTTCGCGATTAAGCGGAAACCGAAGCGAAAACCTCGCGCAGCAAGCGCGCGGTCTCCGACGGGGTCTTGCCCACCTTCACGCCAGCGGCTTCGAGAGCTTCCTTCTTGGCCTGCGCAGTACCGGCCGAACCCGAAACGATGGCGCCTGCGTGGCCCATGGTCTTACCCTCGGGAGCGGTGAAGCCGGCAACATAGCCGACGACCGGCTTGGTGACATTGGCCTTGATGTACTCGGCCGCGCGCTCTTCGGCGTCGCCACCGATTTCACCGATCATCACGATGGCCTTGGTCTCCGGGTCAGCTTCGAAGGCTTCCAGGGCGTCGATGTGGGTGGTACCGATGACGGGGTCACCGCCGATACCGATGGCGGTGGAGAAGCCGAGGTCACGCAGCTCGTACATCATCTGGTAGGTCAGGGTGCCGGACTTGGAAACCAAGCCGATGGGGCCCTTACCGGTGATGTTGGCCGGGGTGATACCCACCAGTGCCTCACCCGGGGTGATGATGCCTGGGCAGTTCGGCCCGATGATGCGGGTGATCTGCTTGCCGTTGGCGTCAACCTTGGACTGGGCCAATGCCCAGAACTCGGCCGAATCCTGGACCGGCACACCTTCGGTGATGACAACGACCAGACCGATCTCGGCCTCGATGGCCTCGATGACGGCGTCCTTGGTGAACTTCGGCGGAACGAAGACGATGGATACGTCGGCGCCGGTCTCGGCCTTAGCCTCGGCTACGGTGCCGAACACCTTGATGTCCTTGTCACCGTGGGTCACGGTGGTGCCGGCCTTGCGGGCGTTGACACCGCCGACGATGTTGGTGCCAGCCTTGAGCATCAGTGCGGTGTGCTTGGTGCCTTCACCGCCGGTGATGCCCTGGACGATGACCTTGGAGTCCTTGTTCAGGTAAATGCTCATTTTCGCGTATCCTCTTACTTCGCTGCGTAGGCCAGCTCGGCGGCCTTGTCGGCGCCCTCATCCATGGTTGCGGCCAGGGTCACCAGCGGGTGGTTGGCCTCGGAGAGGATGCGGCGACCCTCTTCGACATTGTTGCCGTCTAGACGGACCACGAGTGGCTTGTTGGCCGAGTCACCCAGGGTGTTCAGCGCACCGACGATGCCGTTGGCTACTGCGTCACATGCGGTGATACCGCCGAAGACGTTAACGAATACGCTCTTGACCTGTGGGTCGTTGAGGATGACGTCCAGACCGTTGGCCATGACCTCGGCCGAGGCGCCGCCACCGATGTCCAGGAAGTTCGCTGGCTTGACTGCGCCGTGGTTCTCGCCCGCGTAGGCCACTACGTCCAAGGTGGACATAACCAGACCGGCGCCGTTACCGATGATGCCGACTTCGCCGTCGAGCTTGACGTAGTTCAGGCCGGTTTCCTTGGCCTTGGCTTCCAGCGGATCGGCTGCGCCCTTGTCCTCGAGTTCCTCGTGAGCCGGGTGGCGCACCTCGGAGGCGTTGTCGTCCAGGGAGACCTTGCCGTCCAGCGCCACGATGTCGCCGGCGCCGGTCTTCACCAGCGGGTTGACCTCGACGAGGGTGGCATCTTCTTCCTTGAATACCGTCCACAGGGTCTGCAGGGTCTCGGCAACCTTGCCACGCAGCTCTTCGGCGAAGCCTGCGGCCTCAACGATTTCGGCTGCCTTCGCTGCGTCGATGCCCACCAGCGGGTCAACGGCAACGCGGGCCAGCGCCTCCGGGCGCTCCTCTGCCAGCTGCTCGATTTCCATGCCGCCCTCAACGGAGCACATGGCCAGGTAGTTACGGTTTGCGCGGTCCAGCAGCACCGAGAAGTAGAACTCCTCGGCAATGTCGGCGCCCTGAGCAATCATCACCTTGTTGACGGTGTGGCCCTTGATATCCATGCCGAGGATGTTGCTGGCATGCTCGAAGGCTTCGTCGGCAGTCTTAGCGACCTTCACGCCGCCAGCCTTGCCACGTCCACCCACCTTGACCTGAGCCTTGACGACAACTACGCCGCCGATCTTCTCGGCTGCTGCTTTGGCTTCTTCAGGGGTGTAGGCGACGATTCCGGCGAGCACGGGAACGCCGTGTGCCTCGAATAGATCGCGCGCCTGGTACTCATACAGGTCCACGGGTTTGTGTCCTTCGTTCGAAGTTCATGCTGACTCGTGGCGCGAACATGCCAAAACATGCCACGCCATAGAGAGCGCACGCAACTGAACGGCCATGTTCAAGCGCCGTAGCCCGTGCGCACCTCTCAGACTAGCCCTTCATCCCGCAAGTTCCCAGTTTTACAGCGTGTAGAGAAAGCTCAAACGCGCTAAAAATGCGCCCGGCGGACACCGAGACCGAAGCTAAAGGTGCGGATCAGTCTATGATTTCCAACGGGGCGTAGCGTAGTAGCAGTCGCTTCTCCGCCTCGGGAAATTGGACTTTCGCCACAGTCTTGTCGCCTGCCCCTTCCAGCGCAATGACCACGCCTTGGCCAAAACTAGCGTGTTTGACCTGCTGCCCAACCTTGGGAATGACGATTTCCTTTTGCTGTTGGACACGTTGTTTGGACACGGTCAGCCCCGGACGAGTGACGGATCGGGTGTTCCCGCCGGCACTTGCACCCCAGTGCGATCCGCCGTCGAAACGGCTGGAAGTGAAATTCGACGCACCCGTACTCAACCAGCTAGTGGCCGAACCTTCTCGCTTCCAATCGATCAACGTCTCGGGCACTTCCCCGAGAAATTGGCTCGCCGGGTTGTACTGCGACTGCCCCCACAGACTGCGTTGCTCAGCCCTGGAGAGGTAGAGCCGCTGGCGCGCCCGGGTCAGCCCCACGTAGGCCAGTCGCCGCTCTTCGGCGAGCTCCTTCTCATCGGTCATCGAACGCTGGTGCGGGAACACCCCGTGCTCCATGCCCGTCAGGAATACCACCGGGAATTCCAGGCCCTTGGCGGTATGCAAGGTCATCAGCGTGACCATGCCCTCCTGTGCGGCCATATCGGCACCTTCGGCGTCGGTAGGCTGTTCCGGAATCTGGTCTGCGTCAGCGACCAGCGCAACACGCTCGAGGAATCCTTCAAGCCCGCCTTCCGGTTCGTCCTTGACATAGTCACGCACAACGGCCACCAGTTCGGCCAGGTTCTCCACGCGCGACTCGTCTTGTGGGTCGGTGGAACTGCGCAAGGTCGCCAGATACCCGGTCTGCTCCAGTACAGCCTCGAGTGCCTCGGCCGGACCCGATCCTTCGGCCACGGTGTGCAGGTCGTCGATGAGTTCAACGAAGGCCCCGACCATTTTGATGCCACGGGTTCCTAAGCCCGGCGCTTGGTCGGCTTGGCGTAGTGCCTGCATGAATGTCAGGCGTTCGCGTTCGGCGAGCGCTGCCACGGCACCTTCCGCACGATCACCGATGCCGCGTTTGGGTTCGTTGAGGATTCGGCGGACGTTGATGTCATCATCGGGGTTGACCAGGACGCGCAGGTAGGCCAGCGCGTCTTTGATTTCCTTACGGTCGTAGAACTTGGTTCCACCGACAACCCGATACTTCAGGTCCACGCGCATCAGCTGTTCTTCCAAGGCGCGCGACTGCGCATTGGTGCGGTAGAACACCGCTACATCGCCGGGGCGAATCTGCTCTTCGTCGTTGAGCCGCAGAATCTCTTCGGCGATCCAACGTGCCTCGTCGCTTTCGTTCTCGGCGACGTAACCGACGATTTTCTCGCCCTCACCGCTTGCGGTCCAAAGCCGCTTGTCATTGCGATCCGGGTTGCGTTTGATGACCTCATTCGCCGCGGTCAGAATGGTTTGCGTAGACCGGTAGTTTTGCTCGAGTTTGATGGTGGCCGCGTCGGGGTAGTCTTTCTCGAACTCCACAATGTTGCGAATATCGGCCCCGCGGAATGCATAGATCGACTGATCCGAGTCACCCACCACGGTGAGCTCACCGGGCGGAGTCAGGCCGTCTGGGCCGGTAAGTTCACGCACCAGAGCGTATTGCGCATGGTTCGTATCTTGATATTCGTCAATCAGCACGTGCCGGAAACGCCGCCGGTAGTTGTCGGCCACGGCCGGGAAGGCGCGGAACATGTACACGACTTGGCCGATCAGGTCATCGAAGTCCAGCGCGTTGGCCGAGCGCATTCGTTGAGCGTATCCCCGGTAGACCTGGGCGACGGCCCGGGCAAATGGGTCGTTCTCATTGATCGTCGCCGCATAGTCTTCCTCGTCAATGAGCTCGTTCTTGAGCGAGGAAATCTTGTGTGCCATGGATTTGGCAGTAAACCGCTTCGGGTCGATATCGAGGCCCTTGGCCACCATCGTGATCAGGCGCAATGAATCGGCCGAATCGTAGATGGAGAAATTGGATTTCAGACCGATGGCGGAGGCTTCACGACGCAGAATTCGCACGCAGGAGGAGTGGAAGGTGGAGATCCACATCTTATTCGCGTTCGTTTCACCGATCAGTTCGGAAGCGCGTTCGCGCATTTCCGCTGCCGCCTTGTTGGTAAAGGTAATAGCAAGAATTTCATGTGGCCGTGCTCGCCCCGTCGCTAAGAGATAGGCGATGCGGTGGGTAAGCACACGAGTCTTGCCCGATCCCGCTCCCGCAACAATCAAAAGGGGGCCGCCCTGATAGCGCACGGCTTCTTCCTGCTGCGGATTCATGCCTACGAGCAACTCGTCGGCGGTGGGCATCACTGGTGCCTTAGGAGCCTGGGAAAAGTCATCGAAAAGGAAATCCATGGTCCTGACAGTCTACGTGGGGCGTCGGACAGTTGGCCTCCCGAGCCACCATAATGGGGGTATGGCTAAAAAGATCAAGAAGAGCAAAGTGTACCGTCGCCCGGACAACACCGCGCCGACGCAGCCAGCGGCGGCGCCGACTCCCTCCCCGAGCAGCGACGCTAAGTCCAACCCGATGTTGCTGATCTCCGCCGGTCTTTTTACCGCTGTGTTTCTCTTCGTCTACTATCACGTGCTGACGTTGAACCAAATGACAGACCTCAGCAACGGGTTAGCCATGCCCGATCAGCGTATCTTCGGGTACACCCTCTCCGATATCCAGGCGTTGAAGTCGGTCATGGATGACGATGCCATCGGGCAGTTGAATTACCTGCACAAGACGGCCGGCTTGCTCTTCCCGTTGATCGCGGCCTTGTTTTCGATGCTTGCGCTGGCTCGCTGGATACCGGTGCGGAAGCAACGCTGGCTGGCTTTTAGCGCCCCGCTACTTTTTGCCGTCAGCGATATCATCGAAAACTTTGTGATCGATGCGTTGTTCACCGGCGATCCCACGGCCGGTGCGGTGTTTGTCGCTTCATTGCTCACGACGGTTCGCTGGGTAACCCTGCTGATTACCGCGGCCCTAGTGGTTGGATTCGCTATTCGCCGTATTCTTGCGACGGTTAGATCCAAAATCGCCGAGGCCCAGGGCTAGGTTCGGGTCTAATTCACGGCCTAGGAGCGCAATAGGATACTGTTAAAACGGCTCTTCGGGGCCGTTGCCTCTGTAGCTCAGTAGGATAGAGCGACCCTCTCCTAAAGGGTAGGCCGTCGGTTCGATTCCGGCCAGGGGCACACTCACTACGGGCGTCGCTTGCGCTGGATTCTCCAGTCAAGCGGCGCTTTTTGTTGTAGATAACGACCACTTAGGGCATATGGCGCAAAGGTCCCGCTCAGGAATTCCCGGGCGGGACCTCACGCTTTGCTTTCCGGCTATTAGCGCAGAAGCAACGCGGTTGCCTTTGGCGACAACGACGCGTCCATCACGACGCAGGCACCGCCAACGGCGCCGACCTGCGACCCGAGGGTAGAGGTGCGAGTGGTGACATCATGCACACCGCGCAGCGCGAAACGACGCTGAACTGCCTCGTTCACTTCGTCCTCAACAAGCTCTCGTACGACATCCCACTGGGGCCCACCAAAGACGACTTCACGCACGTCGAAAGTGTTTGCCAGCTGACCGGCGACTTCGCCGACCTTGACTAAGCAGTCCACAAGAACTTCCTTGGCTACAGCGTTGCCGTCCTTGGCCAGTTCCACGAGCTGCTTCATGCCTTCGGCGCGCTGCTCGGGGCCCATGACCTCAGGGGTAGGCAGGTTCAGTCCGCGTTCGTTACCCACCTTGGCGAGGTATTCGTAGGAGGTTCCTGCCGCGAGGCAGTCATCCGCGCCACACTCTTCGCAGCGTACGGACTTGTACCCGGTGGACAGGTGCCCGATCTCACCGGCGTTGTTGCTCGAGCCGCGGTGCACGTCCGAGCCGAGCACGAGGCCAGCGCCGAAGCCATGGCCGCAGTACACGAAGACGAAATCCTGCTCCTGATCTTCACGTGCGTGCCAGAGTTCCCCAACAGCCGAGGCGATGGTGTCTTTCTCGATGATTACCTGCAGGCGTAGCAGCTTACGCAACGGTGCGACAAGTTCAACGTCGGCCCAGCCGTCCAGCAGCGGTGGGTTCAGTACGATGCCGTCTTCAACGTTCACCGGGCCAGGTACGGCAATTCCGACGCCGACCACGTGCTTCTTCGGCACTCGGATCTCTGCGATGAGCTCCTTGACGTTGGTCGCCATGGTCTGGATGGTCTCGGAAATGACCTCCAGGTTCGGGGTTTCAATCTTGCGCTGGCGAATCACTTCGCCGCGCAGGTTCATCACCACGAAGGTGATAACACTTGGGTCCAGGTGGATGCCGATGGAGATCAGGCGATTGCCTTCAAGCTCCAGTACGGTACGTGGTTTGCCTGGACCGGAAACGATGGTGCGATCCTCGCGGACGATTCCATCGTCCAGAAGTCGACGCACAACATTCGAAATGGTCTGTGGTGAGAGTCCGGTGGATCCAGCGAGTTCAACTCGGCTGATCCCGTCCGGTGCTCGGCGGATGGATTCCAAAATTACGGCCTGGTTAAAGTCCCCAAGACGGCCTAGGTTGGTACCCCGTTGCATATGACTGCTCCATTGGTCTCTAAATTAGATGGATCGATCTTTCGTTCCAATGCTCTTGGTTGCTGGCGAGCTCTATGCGGCCCCTGAGTGCGAGTCGTGGGCCAGAATTCGTCTCAACTAAAAACGTTGGAGATCCTCCTCAGCACGTTACCACCTCTGACACATAATCACACGCGATATGCTGATTAAGTGGAAAACATTTTGACTATCGCGGCCGCATGTTTAGTGAATGATGATGGGCAAATCCTTCTCGTCCGCAAACGCGGCACGTCGTATTTCATGCAGCCTGGCGGCAAGCTAGAACGAGGCGAATCGGCTCGATCGGCCGTGCGACGCGAAATCCAGGAGGAGTTGGGCCTTTGCTTCGAGGAGGCTGATCTCGAAAATTGGGGCCTTTGGGAAGGACCTGCCGCCAATGAATTGGACACCTCAATCGTGGCTCACCTATTCAAGTCAGCATTCCACGGTCAGGTAAAACCGCAAGCTGAGCTGGAAGAAGTTCTCTGGATAAGCCCAGAGTTGGCGCTCGCTCGCGATGATATTGCGCCGTTGCTCCGCGACCGAGTTCTTCCCAACCTCATTGCCGAGCAACGACAGCAGGCAACGAGCCGCTAACCCCTCAATAAGTTTTTTCTCCGTGTAAATACTTTCTGATGCCTCGTCGCGGCGAACTCGAGCACTGCCTAGGACGAGCCGGATTCCTGAAACTGGGTGCGATAGAACTGAGCGTAGTGCTCTCCTACGGCAAGCAACTGCTCATGGGTACCGCGTTCGACGATACGCCCATCGTGCACCACGAGAATTTCGTCCGCATCACGGATGGTTGAAAGCCGATGGGCAATCACCAGCGCGGTGCGCCGCTCCAGGGCACGGGTGAGTGCCTGCTGCACAAGTCGCTCATTCCGCGAATCGAGCGCGGCGGTCGCTTCGTCCAGAATCACGAAGCGTGGGTTCGACAGAATCATACGGGCGATAGTCAGTCGTTGCCGTTCCCCGCCCGACAGTCGGTAACCGCGCTCCCCCACGACAGTATCGAGACCGTCGGGCAGGCTCTGCACATGCGCCCGAAGCTGGGCATCGCTCAACGCCTCCCACAACTCTTGCTCACTTGCTTCGGGGTTTGCTAGCAGGAGATTTGCTCGGATCGTCTCATGAAGCAGGTGGCCATCCTGCGTGACGACGCCCAAGGCGGCGTGCAGCGACTGCAAGGTCACCTCTCGAACGTCGCGGCCACCAATCTCCACGCTTCCGGAGCTCACGTCGTAGAGCCGTGACGCTAACTGGGCAATCGTGGACTTTCCGGCTCCCGAGGAACCGACCAATGCCACCGTGTGTCCAGCGGGCACCTCAAAGTCGATGTCATGGAGCACCTGCTCGCCCCCGCGAGTGTCGAGCACCGCAGTATCTTCCAACGACGCAAGCGACACCTCCTCGGGACTGGGGTACGCGAAATTCACGTGGTTGAACCGCACGTTGAGTTCCCCGGCAGGAAGCTCGCGCGCATCATCGCGGTCTTTGATTAGCGGCTCAAGATCAAGCACCTCGAAGACTCGATCGAAACTCACCAACGCGCTCGTGATCTCGACTCGAGCATTGGCCAGTCCCGTCAGCGGTGTGTAAAGGCGCACGATGAGCATGCCTAGTGTCACGACGTCGCCTGCGGCCATCTGCCCGCGCAGCGCATAGAACCCGCCAAGTCCGTACACCATGGCCAGCGACAGGGCGGCCACGAGGCTCAACGCGGTAACGAAGGCGAACTGGCGGATGGTCATCTTCACGCCGATATCGCGCACCTTATCTGCGCGCAAAGCAAACTGTGCGGACTCCTCGGCGGGACGACCGTACAGCTTGATCAAGGTGGCACCTGGCGCAGAAAAACGCTCGGTCATCTGCGTACTCATAGACGCATTCAGGTCTGCAGATTGCTTCCGCAGCCCAGCGAGTGACCGACCGAAGCGGCGAGCTGGAAGCACAAAAATCGGAAACAACAGCAAGGCCAGCAGGGTAACCTGCCATGAGGTGGTGAACATGACAACCGCCGTTAACACCAGTGAAACCGCGTTGGAGACGATACCCGACAGCGTTCCCGCGAAGGCCGCTTGCGCGCCAATCACATCGGAATTAAGACGAGAGATCAGGGCCCCGGTCCGCGTCCTAGCAAAGAACGCGACCGGCATGCGTTGCACGTGATCGAACACCTGAGTGCGTAAGTCAAAGATAATGCGTTCGCCAAGGTTGGAGGACTGCCAGCGCACCAACATCGACACAACGGCGTCGAGCACCGCAACACCCGCGATGATCATCGCCAGATTGCGTATGGTCTCCCAACTGTCTTGCCCAACAATCGCATCAACCACTCGGCCGGCCAACACCGGGGTGATCACCGCGAGCCCAGCAGAAATAATCGAAAATAGGACGAAGATGACCAGGCGAGGCTTGTAGGCGGCGGCAAAACGTAGCACACGTCGCGGAGTCCGCTCGTCGTACGCCCGTTCGGAACCTTCGTGCTGAAGTTTCCACAAAGAACTCCACGCCGCATGTTCCATGCTCATAATCGCCGCACCCGCTTCCTACCTAGGCCAAGATCCCTAGGCATAACTCTCTAGGCGGCGATTCTATTTCTCAACTAGCCTGCAAGTACTCGTTCCACGTCTCATCGATGCGGTCCAGGCCGCTGATCAAATGCCCACCGTAGCTGGGCTCACGCGGGGTAAATTTGAGTTTCCACCCCAGCTGGGCCAGCGTCTTGTCCGCCTTACGGCTGTTGCAAGGCAGACAGGCTGCTACCAGGTTCTCCCACGTATTGAGCCCGCCGCGCGACCGCGGTATCACGTGGTCTATGGTGTTCGCCGCGCGTCCACAATAGGCGCAACGAAAGTGGTCTCGACGAAGAACGCCCCTACGGGAGACATGGTTCATGCTCCTGTAGGGGCGTCTAACATAACGCTTGAGAACTATAACTGTGGGCCGCGGCAGCTGGCCGTGCGTGCTCCGCACAGGTGCTGCAACATCCTCGACCACGATGCTAGCTTTCTCGGCTAGCACAAGAAGGAGCGCTCGACGAAAGGTAACCACGGCGAGTGGCTCGTACCCTGCGTTCAAAACCAGTGTTCTCATGCGCGTGCTTCTTTCCGGCGTCTGCTGTGCACCTCTTTCAGTGCAGTGCCTGTTTCGCTTCGTCTACTCATTCCACTTGTAGCCTAGGCGAAGACTAGTACTAATGTCAGCGATACGGTCCCTGACAAAGAACATTTCACCTACGTTAGGACAAAAGTTCACCGTAGAAAAGACGCGGCCCCCGAAACCGTGAGGTTTCGGGGGCCGCGTCAAAGCTATGATTCTAGCGAGCCAGGGTGTAGTAACCGTAGAGCGGGTTACGGGTCACCGAGTGGATCATGGTGTCCACAGTCGGGTTCTGCGCGCCAATCATCTTGCCGCCACCTAGGTAGATGCCAACGTGACCGCCACCGTTCTGGAAGACAAGGTCACCCGGCTTCGGGCTGCTGGTGCGCTTGAACTGGCCGGAGCCCAGAATTGCCGAGGTACCACGGGCGATGTTGATGCCGTGCTGAGCGTAAACGTACTTCACGAAGCCCGAGCAATCCCAACCGGAAGGCGAGGAACCGCCCCACACGTAAGGAACGCCGACGTACTTGGCTGCGGTCGCAGCAATACCCGACAGGCTGGAAGTCTGGACGCTGGATTCTTCCTTCGTCACAGTGCTCTGCGTGGTTCCGGAAGTGTCCTGGCCACCGTTGCGGTTCTGGCGGGTGGTCGGAGCCAAGCTTCCGCCACCGTTGGAGTTGCTGCTGGTGGTAGTGGTGGTGGACCCACCGCTACGGTTCTGACGAGTCGTCGGAGTGATGTCGTTGGCCACGGCCACGACTACAGGCTCCGGCTTCGCTTCAGCGGTGAAGCCGGCGCGTTCAATCTGAACCTTCTCAGACTTGTCGCTGGCAACCTTCACTGCCTTGACGGAAACTCGTTCCGGGTTAATGGTGTCAACCGGGGATGCGGAAACATCGCGCGGTGCGGTGGCCTGGCCTGGCACACCCAATGCGACGATCAAACCGGATGCGGCAGCTACTACTGCTGCCTGGCGTCCAACCGATCCTGCATTCGAGGACACTGCCTGAGAGATAACCTCAAGCGGGTTGGTGCTTGCCGATGGGGCGCGGTGGCGTCCCTGCGACTGGCGCTTGGTCACGATAAAGCCTCTCCTTGATACCTACGAGGTAAGCTGTCGGGTTCGAAGTGGAGTTACCTCGGTGGATTCGAAGTTTCCTTCTCTTCCACTTCACCCCTAGGGTTATTGGCCTAGCCAATCACCCGATGTTGGTTCCCCCGCCACTGCCGTACGAGTTGTGTATAACTACCACCGCGTGTTGACAGTGCTCGGTTCTCACGCGATGTTGCCCAGCGATTCCCTGGGCACGAGTTCAAGTCTATAGGAGCGAACTCCAATTGTCACATTTTGGTCACGAATTGGTGACCAAGATCGTTATAACCAGCCGCGCGGGTCCTTGAAGTCACCATCGACGATGACCTCGAAGTGCACATGGCACCCCGTCGAATTGCCGGTAGTACCGCTCAATGCAATGAGATCGCCTCGCTCGACTTTATCCCCCACATTGACCAAAAGCTGCGAGTTGTGGCTGTACCCAGTCTCAAGACCGTTGCCATGTTCGATTGTCACGCGCTTGCCGGAGTGACCAGCCCAGCCCGCAACGGTAACAGTTCCGGCCGCAGAAGCCCGCACCTCGGTGCCGCACGCTACGCCGTAATCCATGCCGCTGTGAATCATGTAACCGGGTCCGGTCGGGTTCTTGCGGTGTCCAAAGGGAGAAGTGATGCGGTTTGAGTTCACCGGCGCATTTAGCAGACCAGCCGACTCAATAGCCGTTACATCGCCACCTGAAGCGGACATGACCTCGGAGAACTTCTCCTCAGCGGCAACTTCCGGATTGCGCTCAGACTTAAAGGAAGCTCGCTGAACGTCAAGCCCACCAGCATTTGGAGCCTTGACGTCAACAACCGCCGAGTTCGCAGCGCGCTCAGCCTGGACAGTATGTTCTTGCTTGTCTACCGAACTTGCCAATTGCGGACTCACCGCGGCTAGGGCAAGACCGGACACGGCGGCCACTGCGGCAACCTTGTGCGTAAATCCTAGGTTGAGGCTCTTCTTCGGAGCTAGCTTGAGCTCCTGAACCAGAGCACCATTAGCTTCATTGACACTCGGCGTCGGCGCCGGGAAGGCAATGACATTGCCTTCAACCGATTCTGCGGCATGCAGATCCGCCTGACGAGGAGCAACACCGTATCGACGCACCGTTTCGAAACGGCGGCCGACATAATTGGCATGGGTGGGCGCAGGCGCCTCCATGGAGACCTCGGCTACGCGTCGCGCACGACGTCCGCCAACCTGCTCGGTTGCGGCCGCGGCAATTTCTTGCACCTCGTCTACCTTGGTCGCCGCAGCACGGCGCCCCGAAACGTTGGTTTCTGCCAAAACTTTCCCTCTCACGTTCGCGCCTGCGAAGTTAGCTGTCGGGTTCGGCCCCTGAGAAAAGGCCTGCCATGATCCCCCAAGAACATGGCTTCACCCCAAGACGCAGTCGCGCCAAAAGATGTGGGTCCCCCGCTATTGCCCTACTTTTGTCCCTAACGCATCCGGACACAGGGCAATACTCGGCGGTAGTGTCCGGAATTAGCAGTCCACACAGACGTGCGGAGCCATATCTAGCCTACCGGTCGAACGGTAAAGTTACAATTTCGTTATCTTTTGAGAGAGCGCACAAAGACGTGGCTACTGACCTCTACCGGTAGCTCCAGAGCCCCTTCGATGCCATCCACACGGACCACGACATAGTCATCCGCGCGCTCCAGGGTGACGACCGCACCCGGAGTAATTCCACCTTCATTCAGTTGTCCGAGCAGGATTGGGTCGGTCTGAATGGGCTCGGCCAGACGCTCAATGGTAACCGGCCCGTGATTGCCCTCGAGTAGCGCGGTATCTAGATTCTGCACGTCAACTGAGATTTTGCTCACATTGGGGCCACCGAGAACCTCGAGACCCGGAATCGGGTTACCGTACGGCGAAACCGTCGGGTTGCCCAACAACTCGTAAAGGCGACGTTCGACGCGCTCACTCATCACGTGTTCCCAACGGCACGCTTCCTCATGGATGTATTCCCAATCCAAGCCGATCATGTCCGCTAGGAGTCGCTCCGCGAGTCGGTGCTTGCGCATCACGCTCGTTGCCAATTCGTGACCTTTTTCGGTCAAGGCAAGGTGACGATCCGATGACACGACTAATAAACCGTCACGTTCCATACGCGCCACGGTCTGGGAAACAGTTGGTCCCGAATGGCCAAGACGCTCCGCGATACGTGCACGCAGCGCGACGATCTCCTCTTCCTGCAATTCGAGGATGGTACGCAGGTACATCTCTGTGGTATCGATGAGGTCAGACACGGTAGTCGCTCCTGGGAATTAACATCAGTTCAAGGTCGCTTAGGAAAACGAGACGTCATAGTCCACTCTACTTGCTTAGACCGCCAGCTCGCCTTTCAACGCTCGATGTTGCACCGGCGTAACCCAAGCTCCCGTTTTCCCCAACGGCCACCGCTATTTGCGAAGATGGTAGTTGCAACGCAAAACCTTGTTTGGTTTATTCCTCCGCCCGCCGTAACTCGGCGAGCGCCAGGGGCAAGGTTTTGACCCAGTCGCTAAAACGCTTAGGAGCGCGATGAGCACAGCAATCATCATTCCGGAAAACCTACTGCCCGCAGACGGTCGATTTGGTGCAGGTCCTTCTAAAGTCCGCCCGGAGCAGGTACAGGCGATTGTCGATGCTGGATCGACCCTCCTCGGCACTTCGCACCGCCAGGCCCCGGTGAAAAACCTTGTGGCATCGGTACAAAACGGCCTGAAAGAGTTTTTCAATGCTCCTGAAGGCTACGAAGTGTTGCTTGGCGTAGGTGGTTCCACCGCGTTTTGGGACGCTGCTGCCTTCGGCTTAGTGCGCAACAAGGCTCAGCACCTCTCCTTCGGCGAGTTCGGTTCGAAGTTCGCCAAGGCTACGGACAAGGCGCCTTTCCTCGCTCCTTCCAGCATCATCACCTCGGAGAACGGCTCGCTACCAGCGCCCGTCGCCGAATCCGACGTTGATGTCTACGCTTGGCCGCACAACGAAACTTCCACCGGTGTGTCCTCTCCGGTAAAGCGCGTTGCTGGCGCTAACGAGGACGCCCTCGTTGTCGTTGACGCTACCAGCGGCGCCGGCGGCCTGGATGTCGACCTCAGCGAAACCGACGTCTACTACTTTGCGCCTCAGAAGAACTTCGCCTCCGACGGGGGCTTGTGGATCGCCATGGTGTCCCCCGCGGCGATTGCACGCATCGAGGAAATTGCGGCCTCGGACCGTTGGATTCCTGACTTCCTGAATCTGAAGACCGCACTAGATAACTCGCTGAAGAATCAGACCTACAACACGCCCTCGCTCACAACGCTCGTGTCGCTCGATGCGCAGATTCAGTGGCTGAATTCCAATGGCGGACTGAAGTGGGCCGCGGAACGTACCGCTCAGAGCGCCGGTCAGATTTATGCTTGGGCCGAGGCCAACGAAGCAACGGCGCCCTACGTGAGCAATCCGGAGCACCGTTCCAATGTGATTGCCACGATCGACTTTGATGACTCAATTGATGCCAACGCCATCGCTCAGGCGCTTCGCGCCAACGGTGTCGTTGATGTCGAGCCCTACCGCAAGCTTGGCCGGAATCAGTTGCGCATCGCGACTTTTGTAGCCATCGAACCCTCCGATGTTGCGGCCTTGTTGAATTGCATTGACTACGTGATCGAGCAGCTCTAATCACAGCTGGGCTTAACGCACTGATGGCATCGAACCAATTGGTTCGATGCCATCAGTGCGTTAAGGCATCTAGCAGCTAGGAATCGTTGCCCCGCTGACGCTGTGCCGCGCGGCGGCGCGCTGCCGTGCGTTGCGCCGTGCGGCGGCGGCGCACGGGACGACGCGTGCTCTTACGAGCCGTTACCGTCTGCGCTTGACCGATATCCGGCTCCTGAGTGCTCGGCGTATCGGTATCTGACGTTTCGGTCGTGTCTTCGGCTACCGAACGTGCAGCTGCTTCGGACTCAACGGAATCCTGTGCGGCTTCCTCGGTTGCGTCGGGCGTGGCATCGGCCGTAGCGCCTGGCTCGGCGGCTTCTTCGGCGTTAGCTTCGTCTTCTTGCTCCCGCTGGGCCTTTTCTAGTTCTTCCTTTTCCAGACGTTCGGCCCACGGAACCCAGGCCGGCGCGAGCAGTGCGTCTTCCCCGGGGATGATCCCTACCTCGCAGACGGTCAAATCCTTAGCCTTAGCCCGTGGCACACGTGCCAGAGTTGCGAACCACGTCCAGCCCCGGTACCCACGCTTATGGGAGACAAATCGATGGGTGACTAATCGCTCACCAGTCGCTTCGGCTGCCACATGCTCGCCGAGTTCGCCTTCTTCGGTCACCTCAACAAGGGCAGCTCGAGCCTCGGCCACGGCATCTGCCAGGATTTGATCCAGCTTGGGTTTACGGGGCATGTTTTATACGTCCAGATCGTCGGCCACTGCGCGCAGCACGGTGGCAACCTTTTTTCCGTGTGCCTGATCAGGATAACGCCCCTTGCGCAACGTGTTCGACACCGAGTCCAGTAACTTGATCAGGTCCTCGATCAGCGCCGCTTCCTGTTCTGGCTTCTTGCGCTTGGCCCGGGCCACGGAAGGGGCAGCCTCAAGAATGCGCACACCCAGTGCCTGCGGACCGCGGCGACCATCTGCAACGCCGAACTCCAGGCGCGTTCCCGCGCGCAAATCTTGCACACCGGCAGGCAATGCTGCGGCGTTCAAGTACACTTCTTTACCGTCCTCGGCGGTGATGAAGCCAAAACCTTTGGCTTTCTCATACCACTTAACCTTGCCGGTAGGCATGATCGGTCTCCTCGTTCATTTCTCGTATCTATCGCGCTCCGCGTTCGCGGTGACCGGCGCGTGCTCAGGCGTTCGAGCCGCAGGGAGCATCCAACCGGGAATCTACATTTCATTCATCCGGGTGCTCTACCACTGGGCACGAATCAAGTCGAATACCTTAGATTATGTCATCCAGCGCTAGATTGTTCACAGTTGGATGTTCACCGCTCCGACAGACAACGCTCCAAAGCCGGGTAAAGTTGGACTCCGTGAGCACTTCTTCGACCGTCATTTCAGTGATTTCCCGCACCGCCATTGTCATCGCGGCTCTTTCGACCGTCTCACTTATCGCGATTCTCGTCCTCTACTTCGCCGAAATGTCGATCCCTGCTGTCGTGATGGCCATTGGCATCTTCGGGCTCCCCATCGCTTTCATTCTGGGAGGCGTCGTGGTGGTCAACAATATTCTTCAACGCCGCAACAGCTGAGGTTTCTGCAACCACACTGCTTCTTCCGACGCTACCCTGTACAGGACGCGCTCAGCAGACTCCCAGATAACGCGTGCAGACTGAGACGCATGAATGCAAAAAGCCCTGAAGCAAAATTGCTGGTTGTCGACGACGAGCCGAATATCCGCGAGTTGCTTTCAACTTCTCTGCGTTTCGCCGGCTTCGAGGTAACGGCCGCGGCCAATGGTCGTGAAGCCTTAGCCGCCGTAGAAAACGAAGAACCAGACCTCGCCGTCCTGGATGTCATGTTGCCGGATATGGATGGTTTTACCATCACCCGTAAGCTGCGCGCCGCGGGCCGACACTTCCCGGTGCTCTTCCTTACCGCACGTGATGACACCAGCGACAAGGTCACGGGACTAACCGTTGGTGGCGACGACTACGTCACCAAGCCCTTCAGCCTCGACGAGGTCGTCGCGCGCATTCGTGCCGTACTTCGGCGCACGGCCTCTGGCGAGGAAGAAAACGCCTCGATCGTCGTGGCCGATCTGGAACTCGACGATGACGCGCATGAGGTCCGTCGTGCCGGTGAGATCATCGACCTCTCCCCGACCGAGTTCAAGCTACTTCGCTACCTGATGATGAACCCAAATCGAGTACTGTCCAAGTCGCAGATTCTGGACCACGTCTGGGAGTACGACTTCAACGGCGATGCTTCGATCGTCGAGTCCTACATCTCCTACCTGCGCCGCAAGGTCGATCGACCGGAGTGGACGCCGCTGATCCAAACCAAACGAGGCGTCGGGTACCTGATGCGCACCCCAGACCGTCGCTAATCACGATCGCACCACCCGAGGGAAGGAACAGAGAATCTTCAGATGCAGGCACTGAGAAGATCGTGGCGGCGTACCTCGTTGCGCACCAAGCTGGTCATGCTCATGTGTGCGCTGATGACAATTGGAGTGCTGGCCACCGCAGTCGGTTCGGCACATACCTTGCGCATTTCACTGACGAAGCAGCTCGATGAGCAATTAATTAGTGCTGCTCCTCCCCTCGGCTATGGCCTGAACAAGGCCTACCTGTATTCGTTGGACGCCGATAACGGCAATACCGGTGGCGTCGATCCGAGCCTGCTAGGGCTCAACCGCGCCTACGCCGATATTCGTGATGCCGAGGGCACCATCGAATACATCATGCCCACCAACCGTGTGGCCAGCGAGCATTCGATGCTTCCGTTGCTGGGCCCTAAACAGATCGCCGAACTCAACGCGAATCCCCGCACACCGATCACGGTGCCCGGTAGCTACACCGGGTCAGCAGGCTGGCGTGCGATCTCCTTGGACCTCAAAACCAGCGGTCTACATTTTTATCTTGCCCTGCCCTTGGACACGGTCAGTGACACCGTGCAAAAGACTGCCGCACTCGTGCTCTCCACCGGCCTATTGGCGACTCTGCTGATGTCCATGATCGCTTACGGGGTTACCACGCGCGCGTTAGCTCCGCTCTTGCGGGTAGAGCGCACGGCTTCGCTCATCGCCGACGGAGATCTGACGCAACGCGTGCAAGATTACCCGCCAGAGACCGAGGTAGGACGGCTATCCCGTTCACTGAATGCCATGCTGGCGCAGATCGAACGCGCGTTCAAGGATCGCGAAGCATCCGAACGCAAAATGCGACGCTTTATCCAAGACGCTTCGCACGAGCTGCGCACACCGCTGGTCACCATCCAGGGGTACTCCGAGTTCTATCGTCATGGCGGTCTTGCCAGTGAGGAAGCCGTGGGCTCCGCCATGGGCCGCATCGAGGCGGAATCGAAGCGAATGGCGCAGTTGGTCGAAGACCTGCTCATGTTGGCGCGACTTGATGAACAGCGCCCGCTAGAGATGAACCCGGTGGACCTGTTGGTCATCGGCCAGGACGCCGTGGAAGATACTCGAGTACGTGCCCCGGAACGCACGGTAACGCTCGTCGGTCTCGATGGCCCCATGCCCGCGCCGGCTTCTACCACTGGTGATGATGCGCGGATCCGCCAGATCATTGCCAACCTGCTGACAAACGCGCTGCGCTATACCCCGGAGGGAAGCCCAATCGAAATTGCGGTAGGAGTACGCTCGCTCGTGGCTGGTGCCAGCGACGCCGTACTCGAAGTCCGCGACCATGGGCCCGGCATACCGGAAGAAGACGCCCAACGCGTTTTCGAACGTTTCTACCGCGCCGACTCCTCACGTCAGCGCGAGACGGGCGGCTCGGGGCTCGGGCTGGCGATTGTCTCGGCGATCGCCGGACAGCATGGCGGTTCCGTCGCGGTCAGCGAAACGCCTGGCGGCGGGACCACGATGAGCATCTCGCTGCCCTTCGTTCCCCCAGAAAACTGACACCAATCGGCAGCTATCCACAATCCGCCGATCTCGACCTACGAGTACCTCCATGCCCCCTAGGGTGAGTTGACCATCGACATCACCACGGCCTAGGAGGGCACTATGAGTACATTTTCCACCGACACCGGCGACATGCAGGTTAAATCGCAAGCCGTATTGAGCACCATCGATCGGCTTCGCAGCGAGGTCGCCGCCATGCAAATGAACCTCGACCAGTTGCAGGGCACATGGCAGGGCTCGGCGGCCGCTTCCTTCCATGCCATCGTGGCCGAATGGCGGGGAACCCATATCAAGATCGAAGAAGCGCTCAGCAACATCGCAGGTGCTTTGACCCACGCCTCGCAACAGTATGAGGAAGTCGAGCAAGTCAACGCCTCGCTCTTCCGGTACTGATATCCCACCGGGCGGGTCAATTAGGTACGCTGAGGCGATGATCCTGATTGACCCGCCACGCTGGCCCGCCCACGGCACCGAGTTCTCCCACTTGATCTCCGATCAGTCGCTCGCAGAGCTCCACGCATTCGCCGCCGCCAATGGCATCGATGCCCGTGCCTTCGACAGAGATCATTACGATGTTCCTGCCCGACGGTACCAGCAGCTAGTTGAAGCCGGTGCCCACGAAGTGAGCGGCACGGAACTGGTCCGCGCCTTGATGACATCCGGGCTAAGGGTTCCGGCGCGGTATCGACCGGAGAAGTTGGATCGGGTGTTGCTCGACCGATGGCAACGTGAGGTCGGTTTAGAGCTGGCCCTGGGACGAGCTCTATTGACCCGGTGGAGTGAGCCTCATCGGCGTTACCATGATCGCGTGCATCTACTGGCAATACTCGAGGGACTCGATCTGTTGCTTCCGGAGGGCATATCGCACAGCGAACGCCGGGCGGCATACTTGGCCGCTTGGTTTCATGACGCCGTCTATAACGGAAGCCCGAGCGACGAGCAGGAATCGGCAGAACTGGCCGAATCATTGTTGGCGGGGATCCTGCCTGTGGAAGAGCGCCAAAGGGTCAGTGCCCTGGTGTTAGTGACCGCCACACATCGCGCCAGCCCTTCGGACAATGTGGCCATGTCGCTCTGCGACGCGGATCTTGAGGTTCTTGCCCGTCCCCAACCTGCCTACGATCGCTACGTAGCTGCCATAGCCGAAGAATACGCCCACTTGGACCCCGTGCTCTTCGCTCAGGGGCGGTTACGTATACTCGACGATTTTCTGCAACGTCCGGCAATCTACGCCACGCCAGAGGCCCAAAAACGTTGGGAGTCCGCGGCTCGAGCCAATATCGAGCGCGAGATTCGACGACTGAATAGCGGACTGAGCTCCACAGCAGAGCGTTAAATGAAACGGCACGGGGCCGTATCCATCAAAGGATACGACCCCGCGCCTTGAGGCCTATTGAGCCAAACGGGTCAGGCTTAGAAGCCGCCCATTCCGCCCATGCCACCCATCTCATCGCCGCCCGGAGCGGCAGCGCCAGCCGGAGCCGGCTTGTCTGCCACAACCGCCTCGGTGGTCAGGAACAGACCAGCGATCGAGGCGGCGTTCTGCAGTGCCGAACGGGTAACCTTCACCGGGTCGTTGACGCCAGCGTCCAGCAGGTCAACGTACTCGCCGGTGGCGGCGTTCAGACCGTGGCCAGCAGGCAGACCCTTGACCTTGTCAGCAACGACGCCCGGCTCGAGACCAGCGTTCAGGGCGATCTGCTTCAGCGGAGCTTCGATACCCACGCGTACGATGTTCGCACCGGTGGCTTCGTCACCCTCGAGGGAGAGCTTGCCGAAGGCGGCTTCGCCAGCCTGGATCAGAGCCACGCCACCACCGGCGACGATGCCCTCTTCCACGGCTGCCTTAGCGTTACGCACGGCATCCTCGATGCGGTGCTTGCGCTCCTTGAGCTCCACCTCGGTAGCGGCGCCGGCCTTCAGCACGGCCACACCACCGGAGAGCTTTGCGTGGCGCTCCTGCAGCTTCTCGCGGTCGTAGTCCGAATCGGTGTTCTTGATTTCGGCAGCGATCTGGCTCTTGCGACCCTCGATGGCGTCGGCGTCGCCGCCGCCCTCCACGATGGTGGTCTCGTCCTTGGTGATAACCACCTTACGGGCGGTACCCAAGACCTCAAGGCCGACGTTGTCCAGCGACAGGCCGATTTCCTCGGAAACAACCTGGCCACCGGTCAGAATAGCGATGTCGGTCAGCATGGCCTTGCGACGATCGCCGAAGCCCGGAGCCTTGACGGCGACGGACTTGAACAGACCACGGATCTTGTTCAGGATCAGGGTTGCCAGAGCCTCGCCCTCGACGTCCTCGGCAATGATCAGCAGCGACTTGTTCGACTGCATGACCTTCTCCAGCAGCGAAACCATGTCCTTGACGCTGGAGATCTTCGAGTTGACGATCAGGATGTAAGGGTCTTCCAGGACGGTTTCCTGGCGCTCCGCGTCGGTGACGAAGTAGGCCGAGATGTAGCCCTTGTCGAAACGCATACCCTCAGCGAGCTCAAGCTCGAGGCCGAAGGTGTTGGATTCCTCGACGGTGATAACGCCCTGCTCGCCGACCTTATCCAAAGCCTCAGCGATCAGACCACCAATTTCGGTGTCGCCAGCGGAGATCGACGCGGTAGCAGCGATCTGCTCCTTGGACTCGATCTTCTTGGCAGCGGTGAACAGCTCGGCGGTGACGGCCTCAACGGCCTTGTCGATGCCGCGGCGCAGTGCGATCGGGTCGGCGCCTGCGGCAACGTTACGCAGGCCTTCCTTGACCAGTGCCTGAGCCAGCACGGTTGCGGTAGTGGTACCGTCACCTGCGACGTCGTCGGTCTTCTTAGCTACTTCCTTGACCAGCTCGGCGCCGATCTTCTCGTAGGCATCCTCGAGCTCGATCTCCTTGGCGATGGAGACACCGTCGTTGGTGATGGTCGGTGCGCCCCACTTCTTTTCAAGTACGACGTTGCGCCCACGCGGGCCCAGGGTAACCTTCACGGCGTCGGCCAGGGTGTTCAGGCCGCGCTCGAGGCCGCGGCGTGCTTCCTCGTCAAATGCAATCATCTTGGCCATAGTGGCTTACGGTCCTTTCGGGACAATCATGCGAAAGTTCAACCGACAGACAGCGCCCGCGACGGACGAGTGTTCCGTTTCCGGCATCGGACCGGAGACGAACCAGCTCTCGCTATCTGAGGTAATTCGCCTCGGCGCAACGTGACCGTGCTTCCGGAAGGAAACGGTTAAACCGGAAACCGACCGGAATTAGCAGTCTCGACGCGCGAGTGCTAATACAAATATTGGCACTCTCGCGGTGCGAGTGCAAGCCGGTCGGCTCTAGGCGAAGACTTATTCGAGGCTACTGTTCCTCGGTCACATCGCTACCTATAACGATCGAGATTCGGTCGGGAATATTGCTGGTTTGCAGTACCGCCTCAATACCGAGCGCAGCCGCCGTCTTCTGAGCAGTCATCTCGTACGCGTTAGACGCGTAGTAAACGGCGGATTCGGTTTCCAGTCGCGACCAATCGCCGGTGCGCAGATTCGTGAAGCCCTCTTCGAGCAACTGCTCTTGCGCAGTTCCGGCCGATCCGCGTACCCCGGACGCATTGTAGATACCCACGCGCTGCCCGTAGAGCACTTCGGAGTCGTCGATGCTAAAGCTGGGCGAGGGCTCCTCGGTTTCGCTCGGGGTTGGCGAGGAACTCGTCTCCTCGCTTGCCGTTGTCGTCGCGGTCGGCTCCGTAGCGGTAGGCGAGGCAGGCTGCTGGTTAAAGACGAAGAACGATATGGCTCCAATGATCAGCACGGACACCGCGGCGATAATCACCCAGCGTAGCGACCCGCCCGCGGACTTTGCCGCAGCAGATTGCGCCCATCCATGGGCATGGTGCGATCCCACTCGGGTGTTGAACTCCGGAACGCGATCAAACTCATCACGCGGGTAGTTGGTCATTCTCGTCCTTGTTCGATGGATAACTGGCGGCGGTCGGTGTGCGGGAGTGACTCAACGTCCCTGTCCGACGGCGCCGCCCACGCGTCGCCTCGTAGTTCGTAGTCTACGCAACCGCTTGACCAGCATCGGGTCATAGGCCAACGCAGCGTCCGTGTCGATCAGCTGGTTGAGCAGCTGATAGTAATGGGTCGCGGACATCGAAAACTGCTGCGTAATGGCCTGTTCCTTGGCACCGGCGTACTTCCACCACAGGCGCTCCATGTAAAGAATCTGTTGCGAGCGCTCGTCTAATTCGCTGTCCGGATTCATCACGAAATCAGCTAAGAACTCTTGCTCTGACACCACGCTCACCTCGATTCCTCTGCTCTCGCCTGTGGGCTTCTACTCGTTCATGGTGACCCAGCGTGCAGCCGGGACGCCACAGATATTCTACCCATTGGCGTCCCAAAACGCCGTGTGAGCTACACCCTGTCGGCGCGCAAAGGCACAATTGAATGTATGGACAACCCGCAGCAGACGCTCTTCGACCAGGCAGATTTCTCGCCGAACAACCCGTTGCAGGCCACCGACTTCCCGTTCTATTACGGTGTTGCGCACCTCGCTGAGCTGCAGCTCATCGCGGCCGATTGGGTTCCTGCGCTGCGTGCGGTCGATGCGCAATTACGGCAACTAGCCACGGCGTTAGCGGAGCGCTCCGCCGCCGGCGAGCGCATCCTTCCGAGGCCTGAGAACATCCTGCGGGCCCTGCAACTGCCACTCCACGAGGTAAAGGTACTTATCCTGGGCCAGGACCCGTACCCCACTCCGGGGCACGGCAACGGCTTGGCTTTCGCCGCCGAACGCCATGTCCGCCCACTTCCACGCAGCCTGTCGAACATTTATAAGGAACTCGAGTCAGATCTAGGCATTCCACCGGCAGCACACCCCGATCTCAGTGTGTGGCACCAGCGTGGCGTCTTACTCCTGAACCAGGTATTGACCGTCACGGCCGGAGAGGCCGGCTCACATCAAAAGCTCGGTTGGCAACCCATTGTGGAGGCGATCCTGCGGGCGCTGAACGAACGCGCGGAGCCGGTGGTGTCCATCCTCTGGGGCGCGAAGGCACAAACCCTTGCTCCGATGCTCTCGCGGTCTATTCAGATTCGTAGCGCGCATCCTTCACCGCTCTCGGCCTCACGCGGGTTCTTCGGCTCGCGCCCTTTCTCCGCCACGAATCAGGCACTGGCCCGGCTCGGACGCGAACCGATTGACTGGAAGATTCCGGCCTAGCGGCGGCGAATCCGGCGACGTTCGCGCCGTGCGCTGGAGGTCAACGGGCGACACAGCGTATCGCCCAAGACCACGCCGCCGGCGATCGCAAGCATGATGCCCAAAGCGTTGAACATCTCAACCAGACCACCCGACATGTTCGTTGTCTCAAAAACGATCACATACATGGCACGGAAGATCATCAGACCGGGCAACATGAACATGACCGCCGGAGCTGCCAGAACCAGTTGGGGGCTGTTGAGCCGGTCGGTCAAATAGCGTGCCGCGAAGCCAATGACGGTTGAAACAACCGCGGGGGTACCACGCTCACCCATGCCCACTGCCTCCATCACGACGAACACCAAATAGCCAAGCAACGCGATCCCGGCTGTGGGCAGCAACAGTCGCCGCGCCGTTTGTTCGGTGACGGCGCCGGCAATAATGGCAATGACCACCAGCAGAGCCATGAACCAGATGGGGTAGTCGATGGTCTTGATCTCATGAACGTCAACGGCCGAAGCATCAAATAATGAAAACACCACCAGAGCCGCGGAAATACCCACAACTATGGCCATGTAGGTCAAACCCGCCGAGAACAGGCGCCCGATCGCTGTCACCGGGAATCCGTTGATCGCATCTTGTAGAGCCGAAACGAACTTGCCCGAGGGTAAGAGCAGCAAGATACCGCCCGAGACGACCAGGGCCGGATCCAGCGGCGCGTTGGCCTGAAAGCCAAGTAGCGCAATGGCCGTCACCGCAAAGGACGAAGCGGATATGGTGAAGAATTCGGGCACGCGCCACCGACTACCGTATTTGCCGATTTCCGAGACCAAGACGGACGAGGCCATCGCGATCAGGGCACCAAGCCAAGTACCTCCGATGAACAACACGAAGGCGGCCGCGAAGACGCTGCGTCCGGTGGCGACCAACCAACGCGGAAACGGCTTAGGCTGACGCTGGATTTTCTTCAGCCGGGACACCGCAGTCTGTCGCGAGACGCCACCGGCGATAATGTCCGAAACTAGTTCGTGGAGCAACACCAGACCGGCGTAGTTGGCCGTAGACGAGCGAACGACGCGCAGTACGGAGAAACTCTCTGCATCAGGTGGGCTGTAGTTCAGGTGCAAGGACTGATTGGTCGTGTCCATATCCAAGTGGCTGACCCCAAGGGCGGCAGTCACCGCAATGACGCTGGTTTCTACCTCCAGGGCCCCTGCCCCGTAGCGGATAAGCGTCTCGCCCAGATCCAGCGCAAACTCGATGGTACGGCGCGTCGACGCGTCATGCTCCTCGTTGACCTTGGGATTGGCATAGGGCGTGCCCTGGAGCCGATCAACCAAATTGAGGGCTTGAGTCGGGGGCGCATCGGACACCCAAATCTTGGCCAGCAAACGACGAGCCACCGGGTTGGCGCGTTGCGGGTAAACCGTCACGCCCTCGTCGGTGATCGACATTTGTCCGAGCCACGAACCGGCATCATCGGCGTCGGCCGTGGTCAGTGTGGCGCTAAGTGCCGTAGTTGGTGGTAGGGCCGAAGCACGCACCGGTTCAGGAGCCGGTTCTGGGTCGGGCTCTTGACTACCCACATTCACGTTGATTTGGTTCGTCGTCACTAGTGGTAGGGCGCTAACGGCGGGCGCCGGGTCCTGACCGGCGGACTGCTCCACCTGGCCCTCCGGTTCGTCCGACTGCTGTTGCGCCACGGCGATTTCCCCCTCTCACACCCGATAACTACTCCTCTTGCTTCACGATACAACGGAGTCTTCGCCGAAGGAGGCAAAATATCGGCAGAGAAGACGTCACGCCGCACACACTTGTTAGCACTACTCCCCCGCTACGTACCGGGAGAACCGAAAGGTGCCCCGCTTGTGAATTGCAGAAGGCCGCGAAACGTCCGAGGACTCTCGGCGCATTTGCGTTTAGTGGGTGCAAGGGGCGGCCATCGCGCCGGTTCTCTCGGTTCACCAAGGCAGGGGCAGGCGAAGACGTGAGCATGCTCTAGCCAGAAGCTTGCGGGACTACTGTTGGTACATGAGGAAGCTACGTGTGCTCCAGGTCGGGATGGACCCAGCGGTCATCGATTTCTCGCCGTGGCCCGGGCAAGATGCCGACCACCTTCGCGCGCGGATCAACGACGCGGCCACACTGCTGCAAACCAACGGTTTCGATGTGACGGTCTGCCTGCTGTCTGATGGCCCCGACGATGTGGAGCCAACCTTGAAGACCTTCTTGGCCGGAGCCCGATTCGACGTGGTCGAGGTCGGAGCCGGCGTGCGGACCTCCACAGAGTTCACGGCCATCTTCGAACGGGTCATCAACGTGGTGAACGCCCTGCAGCCGGGCACGCTGTTCTGCTTCAACGATTCGCCCGAAACGACGCTCGAAGCCATACGGCGCGTTCTTGAGAAATAGGGCTCGGATTCCGAGTTCTGTCCAACCGGAGGGGAGCGCTTCGAGTGGTGCCCTGCCCAGACGATGCGCAGAGCCCTGGCACGCGTTCGCCGGCAGATTACCGAATCTACTTCTGCTGCCAGCTGGGCTTCGACCAGCGCTGGTGAGGACCCCGGAAACGACAAACGGGAACCCGCAACATTTTGTTATGTCGCGTGTTCCCGAAAGACGCAATGGGTGGATCTTACTGGACTCGAACCAGCGACCTTTCGCGTGTGAGGCGAACGCTCTAACCAACTGAGCTAAAGATCCATTTTCGATGCCGACCTCGCGGTTCAGCACCTAAATGATCTTAGCGGCAATCCTCGTCCAGCGCCAAATCGAGGACTCGGCACCGCTTGTTAGCCGCGTCACCACATGTCCATTCAAGGGCGGCAAAATATTCTCCGAGTGTTCACAAAAAAGCCGAATTTCCCTCTTGTGCCGCACCCGTCGGAACCTCATAATTTTCTTAGCTCACAGAGCCAAAAACTGGGCCCTACAAGGAAGCTGTCGGAATCCACTGACAACGGTCCCCTCAAGGCCAACGAAACCGCCCGGCGTCCCGGGCATCACGACCCTTTCGTTCGTTCTGATTTTTAGGACCGTCCCCAGTGCGCACTTCCCTCAGCTTTGCCGTGGCTTCTTCCTCCCCTGCGGGGCTCGCTCGTGAAGAGCTGGCCTCACTCTACCCACACACCGGCGAGCGCTGGCATCAGAAGATGGACCGCTGCCTCTGCCTTGTCACCGTCCGCCATGAGGGAAGACTCATAGCGGCCGGCATCGTTCACGATTCAGTTCTGGCTCCCACAGAATCGATGGATGCCCTCGAGTTGGGGTGCATGGCGGTGCACCCGGCCTTTCGTAAGTTGGGAATCCGTGAACGCGTAACAGCGCTGCGCCTCGAACGTGCGCGAGCGCTGGGTGGTACTCCGATCACGGTCATCGACGCGGCTAACCCTGCCTCGTGGGCGTTCTATGAACGAAGTGATGCCTGGGAACGCGAGCGAGTCTTTGAGCAAGATGAGACCACCAAGTTCATCTACCGTGCCCTACGTGAGCCACGGAGGGCTCCTGCGCCGATTCTCGTACCGTCCTCGAGCGTCGCTCCGCAAGTGGACTCACAAGTCCTTGCCGTGCCAGCGCTCTGAGCTAGTGCTTGGTAGCGCCGTCCTTGGCCCGGGCCTTCTTCACGGCCGTAATGGCGAACGCCAGCACGGTGCCTACGAGGATTCCCGCGATACATGAGAACGCCGTGTTGACGCACCAGCCAAGAAACGCACCAAATGCACCGGTGGCGTGATGGACGAGGTCCTCAAGGTGATGCACGAACCCATAAGGAGCGTGCCAACCTAATTCATCGAGCCCGGTGAGCAGTATGTGGCCGCCCACCCACAACATTGCGATAACCCCAACCTTGCTCAGCACCGACATGATAATTGGCATCGCCTTGACCAGTCCTCGACCAAAGCTTTGTGAGGCCTTCGAGTCGCGCTGAGCCAACCGCAGACCCAGATCATCCATTTTGACGATCAGCCCCACGGCTCCATACACAACCACGGTCATTAGCAGTGCGATGACAACAAGGATCGCGGTGCGCATCCAGAAATGCTGGTCAGCGACTTCGTTCAGTGAAATCACCATGATTTCAGCCGAGAGCACGAGGTCCGTGCGCACGGCGGCCCCAATTATGGACTTCTCATCGCGCACTGCCTCCCCGTGTTCGGCGTGGTGACGTAAGATTCCTGCGGCTTCCAATAGCTTCTCGGCGCCCTCGAAGACGAGGTAACAACCGCCGAGCATCAGAATCGGGGTCAACGCCCACGGTGCGAACTGCGACAGCAGCAACGCTAAGGGAAGGATGAAAACCAGCTTGTTGCGGATCGACCCAACGGCAATCTTCCAGATAATCGGAAGTTCTCGTTTGGGCGATATTCCTTCGACGTATTGCGGCGTCACTGCTGCGTCGTCGATAACCACGCCCATCGCCTTCGTACTGGCCCGTCCCGCGCCAGCGGCAATATCGTCGATGGAAGCGGCAGTGATTTTCACTAGCGCCGCAATATCGTCAAGCAGTGCTACTAGACCACCGGCCATGTGCGTTCCTTTTCATAAAGTCGACTCGTTGGTCCAATGGTACGTGGCCGTCTGCGGGTCAAGGTGTCACTAACGTGAAACAACACGCGCCAAAGCTCTCTGCCCAGGGCTCATCCAATGACATTCACAGCGTTTACAGCCAAAGAAGACAAAAAGAGGTCCTACATCCATATCTCGGATGTAGGACCTCTCACTCCGAGCCCCCTACCGGATTCGAACCGGTGACCTGCTGTTTACAAGACAGCTGCTCTGGCCAGCTGAGCTAAGGAGGCAAGCCCTCTAAGAATATCGGACGCCCCGCGACTCCGCGAATCGGTGAGCTTAAATAGCGATGGGGAAGGACACCTTCACCGGTGGCCTCCCCCATCGCTAGGGTGCGAGATCATGAGCGATATTTTACCCGACGCCCACCCGCTTGCTACAGATATTTCAACTGAAACTTAGGCATTCGCCTTGATCGCGGCCTCAACCTCGGTGACGAAGTCATCGGTTCCCAGCTGGAATTCCTTGCCCTGAATGTAGATGGTCGGCGTAGCGCGTACACCATCGGCCTGGGCGGCAGCGGTTGTGTATGCGACGAACGGACGGTAGTCGCCCTTATTGATGCAAGAGTCCACCGCGTCACTGGCTCCGCTGTCGTGAGCCATCTTGATCAGCTCGGAGTTCTTCATTTCTCCCTGGCTGTAATGTCCCCAGAGCGCCGACACAAACTTCGTGTAGGACTCAGGCGACTTATCGGCCACGCAGGCCAGTGCGTTAGCTCCACGCGAGGAGTAATTGGTCGGTGAACCGCCGTCCAGGAAGCCGACGTTACGGTACTCGACAGTTACCTTGCCATCTGCCAGCCAGTTGTTGATCTGCTCACCGTATTTCGCTTCGAATTCTGCACAGTGAATGCAATTCACGTCCACGTACATGGTGATGTTAACCGGTTCACCCTTTTTACCAACGACAAGGTCACGAGGATCTGCCGGATTCTTCGGCGAAGCAGGATCTTCGTCCGATGCCTTGACCATGCCGCTACCGGTTCCGCCTAAGGTGGTGGCAGAGGTAACGAGAATACCGCCTCCGTTGGTTCCACCGCTGGGGATGGCACCCTCTTCGGCAATCTTGCCATTGTTGTTTTGCACGATCAGCGCCACCACCAGAGCGATAACCACAACCACTGCGGCCAGTACGCCGAGTTTTACCATCAGCGATTTGCGCTTCTGTGAAGCCTCGAGTTGCGCCTGCCGCGCCGCGGCCTGGGCCCGTGCGTTCGCATTGCGCTCGGCCTTGGACGGGCGCTCGTTGTTCGATGCCATAGGTGTATACGGTCCTTTGGAATATAACGATAATCAGAAAGCTTTCTTCAAGCTTAGCCAAAGACCTGGTGTCATTGCCCCGGAATCTTGTGAAAAGCGCACCTTCACAGCAGCTACATAAGATTCGCCAACTGCTAGCAAAGTCCGCGGTACGGTAGCGGCACCGCGTAAATACAAGCCGAAACAATAATTACGGTTTATTCTGCCTGTGAGCCCGTGTCAACTAGTGTCATGAGTAACAGAGGTTACCGAGCAACCACCGAAATATTCGCCAGCAGCCGCTGGAGGGCCTAATAAAACGGCCAATAGCGGCAGACTAAAGGAGGTTCATCGTGAATACCGACAGACCCGGTTCCGCGACCACCGAAACCGGACAGTACGACTTTGTTGTAGTAGCCAACCGACTACCGGTCGACCGCGTCACTAACGAGGATGGGACCAGCGGATTCCGGCGGGCTCCCGGCGGTCTCGTTACCGCCCTTCACCCCATCATGTCGGCCTCGAGCGGCGCTTGGGTAGGCTGGCATGGAGCAGTCGACGAGACTCTCGAAGATTTCGACAATGACGGTATTCACTTGGTTCCCGTCGCCCTAAGCGAAGCGGACGTCGAGCTCTACTACGAAGGCTTTTCGAACTCCACTCTCTGGCCGCTCTACCACGATGTCATCGTTCCACCTGAGTACCATCGAACGTGGTGGGACGCCTACAAGGCCATCAACCAACGGTTTGCCGATGCCACCCTCCGCGTTGCTGCCCCCGGGGCCACGGTCTGGGTGCACGATTATCAGCTCCAGCTAGTACCGCGCATCTTGCGGATGGCACGCCCAGATCTGAAGATCGGCTTCTTCAATCACATCCCCTTCCCCTCCATGAGCTTGTTCGCCCAACTTCCTTGGCGCACGCAAATCCTCGAGGGCCTGGCCGGCGCCGATCTCGTGGGCTTCCAGCGTAAGGACGATGCCGATAACTTCATGAACTGCCTGCAGAACTTCACGGATTACTCAATCCAAGGGTTCGAAGCGACACCGCCGTTCGAACATGACACCCAGAACATCTGCACCGCAGCCCCGCACCCGATCTCCATTGACACCAGTGAAGTAGCCCGCCTGGCCCGTGACCCGCAAATCATCGCGCGTGCGGCACAAATTCGACATGAGCTGGGCAATCCCAAAACTGTGATGCTTGGCGTGGATCGGCTGGACTACACCAAGGGTATTCGCCACCGCCTCAAGGCCTACGGGGAACTGCTCTCCGATCAGGCACTTCAAGCCGGCGAGGTGTGCCTGATCCAGGTCGCCAGCCCGAGCCGCGAGAACGTCGGTCGATATATGCAATTGCGCAATCAGGTCGAGCTCATGGTCGGGCAAATCACCGGGCAACACGACACGATTAGCCACACAACGCTGCGCTACCTGCACCATTCATATCCGTTGCGCGAAATGATCGCGCTCTACCTGGCTGCGGATGTTCTGCTCGTCACGGCCTTGCGCGATGGCATGAATCTAGTGGCTAAGGAGTACGTTGCCAGTCATCAGGACGGCCGTGGCGTACTCGTGCTCTCCGAATTCACCGGCGCTGCCGACCAGCTCAATGATGCCGTCTTGGTCAATCCCCATGACATTGCCGGCATGAAGCGGAAGATCATTGCCGCCGTGACGATGGATGAGTCGGAACAGTCAGAACGAATGCAGCGAATGATTCAGCATCTGGAACACAACGACGTTCAGCACTGGTCACGGCATTTCCTCGATGATCTCAATGAGCTTGCCGAAACCCACCGCCCGACCTCCCCCACGAAGGTTTCCGAAGTATGAGTGAACTCAACGCGGAGTTGCATAAGGCGCTAGCTACCTTTGCGGCGCATGCGCAAATTCTGGTAGCTCTCGACTTTGATGGCACCGTTTCACCCCTGGTCGACCGGCCAGAGAACGCGCGGCCGTTGCCGGCAACGGCCAGCGCGCTGACTCGACTCGGACGGCTACCGGGCGTACATACGGCCCTCGTGTCGGGCCGAAACCTTGACTCCCTTGCCGAGGTCTACCCGCAAGGTCGTCCGGATAATCTCATTGGCTCTCACGGAGCCGAGCGTGTGGTACCGCATTTGGCAGAGGAGTCCGAACTGCACATAGCCCTCGACGAGCACGCGGCGAGCCTTCTAGCTTCCATCACCGAGGCCCTCGGTGAAGTCAGTGATCGGTTTGAGGGCGTCACGTTGGAGTTCAAGCCGGCATCCACGGTGTTGCATACACGCCAAGCCAATGCCGGTGACGCGCAACGGGCGACCGAGCAGGCCCTCAGCGCCCTCGCATCCTTCGATGGCGTGAAACTATTACGAGGAAAGTCCGTGATTGAAGCTTCGGTGCACGAAGCGGATAAAGGTCTTGCGCTGCGCTGGCTCAAGGAGGCTCTGGACGTTCCGGCAATGTTGTTCGTGGGTGACGATGTTACAGATGAGGACGGCTTTAAGGTGCTTACCGGGGATGATCTCGGCGTGAAGGTCGGAGCGGGAGAAACAGCCGCGCAATTCCGCATCGACGAGGCTGCCGACCTACCTGCACTTTTGGAATCGCTGATTTTCATGCGAGGATAGTTGTGTTCCACTTCACTTTCACTACGGATCGTCGGGCACGTACCTGCCCGTGAAAGGAATGTCATCATGGCATCAGTGACCTTCGAAAAGGCCACCCGCGTCTATCCTGGCGCACTCGTTCCTTCCGTCGATGCAATCGACCTTGAGATCAAGGATGGCGAGTTTCTCGTACTTGTTGGCCCATCGGGCTGCGGCAAGTCGACCACCCTGCGCATGCTCGCAGGTCTCGAAGAGATTAACTCGGGTCGTATTCTCATTGGCGACCGCGACGTCACCAACGTTCCTCCCAAGGACCGCGACATCGCAATGGTTTTCCAGAACTACGCGTTGTACCCGCACATGACGGTCGCCGAAAACATGGGCTTCGCCCTGAAAATCGCCGGTGTCAGCAAGGAAGAGCGCAACGAACGCGTGCGTGAAGCCGCGAAGCTTCTGGACCTGGAAAAGTACCTCGACCGCAAGCCCAAGGCGCTCTCCGGCGGTCAGCGTCAGCGTGTAGCCATGGGACGAGCCATCGTCCGCTCCCCTCAGGTCTTCCTGATGGATGAGCCCCTGTCGAACTTGGACGCCAAGTTGCGTGTGCAGACCCGTACTCAGATCGCGTCGTTGACCCGCCGCTTGGGCGTGACGACCGTGTACGTGACGCACGATCAGGTCGAAGCGCTAACCATGGGTGACCGCGTAGCGGTACTCAAGGATGGGCTTCTGCAGCAGGTCGGCACTCCGCGTGAACTGTACGACCGCCCGAACAACGTCTTCGTCGCAGGCTTCATCGGATCGCCGGCCATGAACTTGGTTGAGCTGGATTCCGCAAACGGCCAGGTGCAGCTTGGCGAACTGATCATCGCAGCCCCTGGCGCATCAGGTAAGGTCACTCTGGGCATTCGTCCGGAAGACATCCAGATGGCAGAGCCTGGCGATCCAGGCGTGACTCTCACCGTCGACGTGGTTGAGGAATTGGGCGCCGACGCATACATCTACGCAACCGCTGAGCTGGCCGGCAAGGCTCAGACGATTGTCGTTCGTGTGGACGGGCGCACTCCCCCGCAGCGCGGCGACTTGCTGAAGATTGTGCCGGAACTCCGCCACATCCACCTGTTCGATACCGAGTCCGGACTGCGTTTGGCCGACTAATAAGCTGTAAGGCTCCTGCCCGGTTGGTCTCAGTTCGAGACTAACCGGGCATTACCTTTTGCGTGCTTAGCTGGTGCGCAAGGGCCAAATCTTAAACATCAGAGGCCCCGAGAAAATCTCGGGGCCTCTGGCAAATATGCTCGGCGACGTCCTACTCTCCCACACCCTCCCGAGTGCAGTACCATCGGCGCTGTGGGTCTTAGCTTCCGGGTTCGGTATGGGACCGGGCGTTTCCCCCACGCTATGATCGCCGTAACTCTAACCCGCACGGTAAACCGTGGGAAAACTACGGTGTCGATCGCTTTCGCGGCAACTACTTAAATATAGCATCGTCCCGCGCGAGAAGACGAATCGATGAGCCTGCCCTAGACGTGCCGTCCGCCACACTTGGATACGTTATCGGCTTCGATGCACCACGTGAAACAGGGCCCGTACGGCCAGTACCGAACCGAGTAACCCTGTCAGCGACGCGATGAGCCAATTCAAGGGGACGCCACCAGCTACGGCTACCCCCGGGGTTGCTAGCAAGAACACTGCTGCGATGAGAAACAGACTACCGAAGAGCGCTGTCACCACCAGACGGGCCACCGGCCCCACCGTTCGGCTCGTAACTTCATCTGGTCCCATTTGCACAGCTACCTTGAGCTGGCCTGCTTCAAGGTCGGCCAGTAGCGAGGCGAGCCGCCCGGGCATCCGCTGGGCTTCGGGTAGTAGCGACAGCGCTTGGCTCGTAACGTCATCTGTGAGACGACGGACATTCGTCAGATGGGCGATCAGACTGGGCGCATGTGAAGTCACGCTGGCAACGAGGTCATGGCCGGGATCCAGAACCTCAAGCGAAGATTGCAGGGCAATAAAAGTACGGAAGAGCGCCCCCAGTTGATCCGGCACACGGTAGCCGGCAACGCTGGCGATCTCAAAAATGTCTGCGAATATCTCAGCTGAAAACGATGCTGACGGTTGGTACTTGGTCAACATGCGACCTACCAGTCGTTCCAACTCGATCTGCGTAAGTTGCTCGCTCCTTCCGAATAGTTCATTCATGGCCTGAACTGCAGCAACTTCATTGCCGGTTTTGGTCGACATCATCAGCGCTAGAATTCCATGCCGCTCGGCGCGTGACAGCCTCCCAACGGAACCGAAGTCCAAGAGAGCTAGGCCTCCCTGATCGAGCAACATGATATTTCCAGGATGCAGGTCAGCGTGGAATACTCCGCGCAGCACCACCTGGTCCATCACTGCGGCCACCAAACCAGCCGCCAAATCCCGCCGGCGCTCGGGAGTATGGTTGCGTAGCCTCGAGGCTGCCGCGTCGAGCGCTACTCCTTGTAGGCATTCCATCACCAGTACATTCGAGTTGCTGAGCGCCGGATAGACCTTAGGAATACGCAGGAGATCCGCATCCTGTTTCTCAGAGCGAAGCAGCATCGTGTTTGCCGCTTCGTGCGTGAAGTCCAGTTCTTCCATCAACGCGTCACTGAAACCACGACCAAGCTCCTCAACTCCCATCTCGCGTCCCCATACGGTGTCTCGTTCCATTCGGCGGGCGAGCGAGCGAATGATGGACGTGTCGCGTACGAGCTGGGCACGAGCCTGCCTCCTTTGCACCTTGACCACGACCTGGGTGCCGTCGTGTAATCGTGCTCGATGTACCTGCCCGATGGAAGCGGCAGCCAGTGGTGTGCTCTCAAAGGATGCGAAAACTTCCGAAACGGGGCGTTTGTACGAGTGTTCCAGTACTGACTGCACGTCCGTCTCCCCCATGGGCTGTACGCCGCTGTGCAGTTTCCCGAGCTCTTCACGGAACGCGGGAGGAAAGAGCTCGATGCGCGTGGCCAACATCTGTCCGAGTTTGACGTAAACGACGCCGGCCTCGGTCAGTGCCGATCGCAAACTCACCGCTAAGGAGCGAAACAACTCCGCGTTCCGGAACGACCGGGCCCGGCGCCGCCCCGAACCTCGTCCAAGAAAACCCAGCAGCCCATGCTTCGCAAGAATCCAGATGATGTGGAAATAGCGTCGCAGGTTCCGCATTCCCTCGCGAAGAGAACGTACAGCCATCCAGGGAGGCGCAATACTTCCTGTGGGGAATAGAACTTCAAGAAGGAGCAGTACCGCCAGCGTCACCACGAAAATCCACGGCCACACTGAACTCAACATGAGAATCTGACCCCAGCCAAGGTCTACGAAATCCTCGGAATTCTTCAGTCCCATGCTTGAGGCAATGGACGTGACTGCGCTTCCGCCTAGCGAAACCAAGAGAAGTGACAGGAGATAGGTTCGTGGCCGTCCTACTGGCTGCCCAAGGATCCTTCGCATACCGATGCCTACGGCCCACGCCGTAAGCAGGGTGGTCACTAATACGAAAACTGCTGTAGACAAGGACGCCATGACTCTATTCTGGGGGCGCTCCAGGCCAATAGTGACCGTCAAAAGGATGATATCGACAGGATGAGCCGTGCCGGAACGGCCGAATGCTGGCCAGCGGCAACGCCGCAATCCCAGTCCAGCGACAACGCAACCCCAGTAGTGTCTAGGGAAAGCTGCGAGCGGTTGCCCCCTAGCCTTCGGTAACGGGCACGTCTGCAGAATCCGCAACCCTTGTTCCGCAGGAACGCGCAGAGTCTAGGTCCGCCAGCTCCTACTTCCGCGTATAGGTTGCGGTGATCCCGCCGAGATGCGTAGCTCCGCCACTCATGCGGATTCTGACGGTGGTGTGGGTTGTGTGGTTAAACGGGTGAGGCCCTAACACACACTGTGTGTTAGGGCCTCAAACCACATCATAAGTTTAGTCCGGCGGCGTCCTACTCTCCCACACCCTCACGAGTGCAGTACCATCGGCGCAGTGGGCCTTAGCTTCCGGGTTCGGTATGGGACCGGGCGTTTCCCCCACGCTATGACCGCCGTAACAGTCTCGAAGCAAAAATGTGTTACCGATACAACCTGCCCCACACACGCACACGCGTGTGTTTGAGGGGGTTGTTGTCTCGTAACCGTATAGTGAACGCGAACAAAACCTTGTCTTTTTCAAAGGATCGTTATGTTGTGTGTTGTAAGTCATCGGCCTATTAGTACAGGTCAGCTACACAAGTCTTTAGTCCTTGCTTCCACATCCTGCCTATCAACCCAGTGGTCTAGCTGGGGGCCTCACACACTCAAGGTGCATGGAAATCTCATCTCGAAGCAGGCTTCCCGCTTAGATGCTTTCAGCGGTTATCCCTTCCAAACGTAGCTAATCAGCGGTGCACTTGGCAGTACAACTGACACACCAGAGGTTTGTCCGTCCCGGTCCTCTCGTACTAAGGACAGCCCTTCTCAAATTTCCAACGCGCGCAGCGGATAGGGACCGAACTGTCTCACGACGTTCTAAACCCAGCTCGCGTACCGCTTTAATGGGCGAACAGCCCAACCCTTGGGACCTACTCCAGCCCCAGGATGCGACGAGCCGACATCGAGGTGCCAAACCATGCCGTCGATATGGACTCTTGGGCAAGATCAGCCTGTTATCCCCGAGGTACCTTTTATCCGTTGAGCGACGGCCCTTCCACGAGGTGCCGCCGGATCACTAGTCCCGACTTTCGTCCCTGCTCGAGCTGTCACTCTCACAGTCAAGCTCCCTTGTGCACTTACACTCAACACCTGATTGCCAACCAGGCTGAGGGAACCTTTGGGCGCCTCCGTTACATTTTGGGAGGCAACCGCCCCAGTTAAACTACCCATCAGGCACTGTCCCTGAACCAGATCATGGTCCGAAGTTAGGTGACCGATACAGCCAGAGTGGTATTTCAACGATGACTCCACCCAAACTAGCGTCTGAGCTTCACAGTCTCCCACCTATCCTACACAAGCTGCACCGAACACCAATACCAAACTATAGTAAAGGTCTCGGGGTCTTTCCGTCCTGCTGCGCGTAACGAGCATCTTTACTCGTACTGCAATTTCGCCGAGTTCATGGTTGAGACAGCGGGGAAGTCGTTACTCCATTCGTGCAGGTCGGAACTTACCCGACAAGGAATTTCGCTACCTTAGGATGGTTATAGTTACCACCGCCGTTTACTGGGGCTTAAATTCTCCGCTTCGCGCCAAAGCACTAACGAGTCCTCTTAACCTTCCAGCACCGGGCAGGAGTCAGTCCGTATACATCGTCTTGCGACTTCGCACGGACCTGTGTTTTTAGTAAACAGTCGCTTCCCCCTGGTCTCTGCGGCCCACACCCGCTCAAGAGAGTAAATCTCCGTCACGAGGCAGGCCCCCCTTCTTCCGAAGTTACGGGGGCATTTTGCCGAGTTCCTTAACCATGATTCTCTCGATCGCCTTAGTATTCTCTACCTGATCACCTGTGTCGGTTTAGGGTACGGGCGGACTTGAACCTCGCGCCGATGCTTTTCTAGGCAGCATAGGATCACCGAATCACCCCACCAAAGGGGCGCCTATCAGGTCTCAGAATCAATGAGCGGCGGATTTGCCTACCACTCTTCCTACACCCTTGGACCAGGTCAATTCCATTGCCTGGCTCGGCTACCTTCCTGCGTCACACCTGTTAATACGCTGACCTCACAACATCGGTTCCCAGCCCATCCACCACACCAGCACCTCGAAAGGCACTGAGCACGGTCTCAGAGGTGGTTAGCATCCGTCGCTACGGTATGGGCGGTTCTTCGCCGGTACGGGAATATCAACCCGTTGTCCATCGACTACGCCTGTCGGCCTCGCCTTAGGTCCCGACTAACCCAGGGCAGATTAGCTTGACCCTGGAACCCTTGATCATTCGGCGGACGGGTTTCTCACCCGTCATTCGCTACTCATGCCTGCATTCTCACTCGTATAGCGTCCACCGCTGGTTTACACCGCGACTTCACCCGCTATACGACGCTCCCCTACCCATCCAAACGCTCGATCGAAACCAAGCAAATATTTGAATGACGCAACTTCGGCGGTGTGCTTGAGCCCCGCTACATTATCGGCGCGGAATCACTTGACCAGTGAGCTATTACGCACTCTTTCAAGGGTGGCTGCTTCTAAGCCAACCTCCTGGTTGTCACAGCAACTCCACATCCTTTCCCACTTAGCACACGCTTAGGGGCCTTAGTTGGCGTTCTGGGCTGTTTCCCTCTCGACTATGAAGCTTATCCCCCACAGTCTCACTGCTACGCTCTCACTTACCGGCATTCGGAGTTTGGCTAAGGTCAGTAACCTTGTAGGGCCCATCGCCTATCCAGTAGCTCTACCTCCGGCAAGAAACACGTAACGCTGCACCTAAATGCATTTCGGGGAGAACCAGCTATCACGAAGTTTGATTGGCCTTTCACCCCTACCCACAGCTCATCCCCTCCATTTTCAACTGAAGTGGGTTCGGTCCTCCACACGCTCTTACACGCGCTTCAACCTGGCCATGGGTAGATCACTTCGCTTCGGGTCTAGACCGTGCCACTCAAACGCCCTATTCAGACTCGCTTTCGCTACGGCTACCCCACACGGGTTAACCTCGCGACACAGCACTAACTCGCAGGCTCATTCTTCAAAAGGCACGCCATCACAAAACAAGTTTGCTCTAACGGATTGTAAGCACACGGTTTCAGGTACTATTTCACTCCCCTCCCGGGGTACTTTTCACCATTCCCTCACGGTACTGATTCACTATCGGTCATCAGGTAGTATTCAGGCTTACCAGGTGGTCCTGGCAGATTCACACAAGGTTTCACGGGCCCCGTGCTACTCGGGCATCCACACAAGAACGGCAGCACGCATTACACCTACGGGACTATCACCCTCTATGGTCCGGCATTCCAACCGATTCACCTATACGCCTGCACCTCATCCCACCAGCGTAGATAGAACTGGTAACGTGCGGACCCCACAACACCGATGATGCAACGCCTATCCGCTATCACACACCAACCGGTTTAGCCCCATCCGCGTTCGCTCGCCACTACTAACGGAATCACTATTGTTTTCTCTTCCTGCGGGTACTGAGATGTTTCACTTCCCCGCGTTCCCTCCACACAGCCTATACATTCAGCTGCAGGTCACACCACATAACATGGTGCGGGGTTTCCCCATTCGGAAATCCTGGCCTCAACGTCCGGTTATCGACTCCACCAGGCTTATCGCAGATTCCCACGTCCTTCATCGGCTCCTGATGCCAAGGCATCCACCGTGCGCCCTTAAAAACTTCAACACAAATCAAAGTCCTCAAAAATGAGCAACAAAAACAATCAACAAAATCACAAAACAACCCACCAACAACACCATCAGGACAACAGTGCCATCAGCAACCCACCCACACAAAGGGGGCAGGAAAAAGGGTCATCTTATAAGATGCTCGCGTTCACTATACAGTTCCCAAACAACAACCCCACACCCACCGACCACACACCCACCAAGGGGTACGCGTCCAACAGACACAGGAAACACCGAAACACCAAACCCAAAGGCTTGTTGCTTCAAAACCCAACAGCATGCCAAACCACACCAGCACCACCGGCCAACACCACGATTCCAACCACACCACCACCACACCCCACCACAGTGGAGCGAAGCAACGGCACGGCGTACTACGCACGCATCAACCAACAGCACCAAGCACAGCCAACACCCCACACCACCCCACCAACGGGGCGCCACAGGATGCCGCGATTCATTGATATTCCACCCATGAGCAACCCGCCTGCCAACACTCGTGACAGAAACAGGCAACCATAATGGTTTAGCTCCTTAGAAAGGAGGTGATCCAGCCGCACCTTCCGGTACGGCTACCTTGTTACGACTTAGTCCCAATCGCCAGTCCCACCTTCGACGACTCCCCCCACACAAGGTGGTTAGGCCATCGGCTTCGGGTGTTACCAACTTTCGTGACTTGACGGGCGGTGTGTACAAGGCCCGGGAACGTATTCACCGCAGCGTTGCTGATCTGCGATTACTAGCGACTCCGACTTCATGGGGTCGAGTTGCAGACCCCAATCCGAACTGAGACCGGCTTTTAGGGATTAGCTCCACCTCACAGTATCGCAACCCATTGTACCGGCCATTGTAGCATGCGTGAAGCCCAAGACATAAGGGGCATGATGATTTGACGTCATCCCCACCTTCCTCCGAGTTGACCCCGGCAGTCTCCCATGAGTCCCCACCATTACGTGCTGGCAACATGGAACGAGGGTTGCGCTCGTTGCGGGACTTAACCCAACATCTCACGACACGAGCTGACGACAACCATGCACCACCTGTGAACCAGCCCCGAAGGGAAACCCCATCTCTGAGGCGGTCTGGCACATGTCAAGCCTTGGTAAGGTTCTTCGCGTTGCATCGAATTAATCCGCATGCTCCGCCGCTTGTGCGGGCCCCCGTCAATTCCTTTGAGTTTTAGCCTTGCGGCCGTACTCCCCAGGCGGGGCACTTAATGCGTTAGCTACGGCGCGGAAAACGTGGAATGTCCCCCACACCTAGTGCCCAACGTTTACGGCATGGACTACCAGGGTATCTAATCCTGTTCGCTCCCCATGCTTTCGCTCCTCAGCGTCAGTAAATGCCCAGAGACCTGCCTTCGCCATCGGTGTTCCTCCTGATATCTGCGCATTTCACCGCTACACCAGGAATTCCAGTCTCCCCTACATCACTCTAGTCTGCCCGTACCCACCGCAGATCCAAGGTTGAGCCTTGGACTTTCACGGCAGACGCGACAAACCGCCTACGAGCTCTTTACGCCCAATAAATCCGGATAACGCTTGCGCCCTACGTATTACCGCGGCTGCTGGCACGTAGTTAGCCGGCGCTTCTTCTGCAGGTACCGTCACTTTCGCTTCTTCCCTACTGAAAGAGGTTTACAACCCGAAGGCCGTCATCCCTCACGCGGCGTCGCTGCATCAGGCTTTCGCCCATTGTGCAATATTCCCCACTGCTGCCTCCCGTAGGAGTCTGGGCCGTGTCTCAGTCCCAGTGTGGCCGGTCACCCTCTCAGGCCGGCTACCCGTCGTCGCCTTGGTGAGCCATTACCTCACCAACAAGCTGATAGGCCGCGAGTCCATCCCTCACCGATAAATCTTTCAACCACCCACCATGCGGTGAACAGTCATATCCGGTATTAGACCCAGTTTCCCGGGCTTATCCCAGAGTCAGGGGCAGGTTACTCACGTGTTACTCACCCGTTCGCCACTAATCCCCAAGTGCAAGCACCTGGTTCATCGTTCGACTTGCATGTGTTAAGCACGCCGCCAGCGTTCATCCTGAGCCAGGATCAAACTCTCCATAAAAAAATAAAAAGCCGCTAGAACCCTTCGGAAAATAAAGGCGAACCAGCGTACATCCTGGCGAATAAAAAACACTCGGAACAACACACGGGGGTGCATCATTCCAAGCAAAATGTTATGTATTCACCAAATAAATAAACATTCGGTATCAACAAACTTGGCACACTATTGAGTTCTCAAACAACAAACACTTACCGGTTCCGCAACCACCGTTATCTTCGGCGGCGTTTCGTCCAGCGTTCTTCATTTATCTTATCCCGATTATTTCGTCGGTGTCAAATCGTTTCTTTGTGATCTGAACCGTATTTTCGGGTCCCATTCTTTCAATTCTTTTCCACAGTGACCTGTGTAAAAGCGTTGTTTTTCTGGGGTTTTGTTGCCTCTTTTTGTACCGGTTTTTTGTCCGGCCTGTTTGCGGCAACGAAGAAAAACTATACAGGGGTTTGGGGGGTCGTGCAAATCGGTGGGGTACTTTATGACCGTGATCGTCGTTACATGTCATCCAGTGATAGCCGAGGTAGGTATCGACCGTCTTCTGCCTCCCCATACAGCGCGGGGCGAGCTATCCAAGCGTTACCCGAGAACAACCGGACGCGCACCATGTCCACTGGAATTCGAGTTTGAACGTTGCTGCCTGGTCGCAGTTGAAGATCCGATGCCTAACGAGAGGCAGAGCTAGTTGTCCATTGAAAAGAGGGTGAACCAAATGCTGCCACTACCCGTTCAGTACTTGGCATGTCCCCGGTGCTGCGGTGACACGTCTCCATATATAGAACCTGCCCCCTGATGCCTGGCAACGGAGAGGGAGTTGGGCAGAGGCCGCAAGCCAGGCGGCGGGGGCGAAAGAGAATATGGGAGTGCCCAACAGCAGATACAAAAAGATCCTCCCTGAATCAGGGAGGATCTTGTAAATGTGACCCCAGCGGGATTCGAACCCGCGTTGCCGCCGTGAGAGGGCGGAGTACTAGGCCGCTATACGATGGGGCCGTATGCTGACTTACTCAGCTCGCTAACTTTCGTCAGCGAAGCGCTGGGATACCAGGACTCGAACCTAGAATGACGGAACCAGAAACCGTTGTGTTGCCAATTACACCATATCCCAAAGTGTCTAGATGCCTTCCGTTGAACTAAGGTTCATCGGCTGAACACCTCAGCACAGGAATTAACTATACAGAATTTTCGCCGAACTGCCACATCGAAAGACGCCCATGGATGCGTGATCTACGCCTCTCTTGGAGGAGCAGCCCGTAACTAGTTAAAGCAAAAAAGGGAACCTATCGGTTCCCTCTTTTGTGTTGAGTCGGGATAACAGGATTTGAACCTGCGACCTCGTCGTCCCGAACGACGCGCGCTACCAAACTGCGCCATATCCCGTGATCGGCCAACGTGAATACTCTACACCGAGTGCCTTCAGATCGCATAATCGAGAAGCCGTCGTCGCGACATTTCCGTACATCGTGCATTCACGGATCAGCCCTTGCCGGCACGATTATCGAGCTGAAAGATCTGGAATTGCCTTGCCCGGGTTGAGAATCCCCAGTGGGTCTAAGACTTCTTTAAGAGCATGCTGTAGCGAGATAACATCCGGCTCTTGCTCCCACTCAAGCCATGGTAATTTCACCGATCCAACACCGTGCTCGCCGGTGATCGTTCCACCAAGTCTCAGCGCTTCCCGTACCGATTCTTCTAGTGCAGCATTCAGCCTGGATAACCCTGCCTGCCCGGTGCTGGGATCAACGAAGAATGTCGGATGGAAGTTACCATCGCCGGCATGGGCGATAAGCCGTAGGTTCACTTCATTTCGGAGCGCAATGCTGTTGAGCTGGCGCACAAACCTGAGCATCTCTCCCTTAGGAACGGCCACGTCCTCGCCCATCCGATAAGCATCGTCCTGGGTGTCACCACGACTGGTTCGCCGCATCTCAATCAAAGTTGTGGCGAACTCATCCTCTGCCACGGACAGACGCAACGCAACCGCCCCAAGCACCTGACGAATCGCTTGTTCTTCGGCCTCTGCACCGTAGCCATCGAGACGAATCAAGAGGAGCGCACCGCCCTCACGCGAGACACTTGTTCCATAAGACTGATCCAGAACTCTCATCGTCGCTCCGTCTACAAGTTCAAGAATTGCTGGTTGAACGCGTGCTTGGGCAATATGCTGGAGGCCACGTACTGCAGTCTCGACTGAGTCGAACACACAGAAAAGGTCTCGCTGTTGGACCGGTAGGTATCGGAGTCTGACGGTAGCCCCGACCACGACGCCTAATGTGCCTTCTGACCCCGTAAACAAACCCACGAGATCATATCCGGCAACGCCCTTAAAGCTTTTGCGCCCCACATGGATAAGCCGACCATCGCTGAGTACTACATCTAGGGCAAGCACTGATTCGCGAGTGACGCCGTACTTAGCGCATCTCAGTCCACCAGCATTGGTGGCGATATTCCCACCTATCGTCGAGATCCGGTAGCTTGCAGGATCGGGTGCATACATAAGCCCGAATTCTTCAACCGCTGCATTTAGGTCATGGTTGATAACTCCTGGCTCGACGGTCGCCGTTTCGTTCTCCGGGCTGACATTCAGGATTCGATTCATTCTGCTCAGGTTGAGAACCACGGCCGGCCCGAGCACATGTACCCCACCCGAAACGCCAGATCCCGCGCCACGCGAAATAATTGGGACGCGATACCGAGTAGCGGTCCGCATAATTTCTTGTACATCCTCAACCGACTCCGGATACAAGACGGCACGTGGCGGTATGGCTTCTCCGATTAGCTGGCCAAGATCACGCGCATTCTCACGCAACGTCTGGAGATTGCTCTCGATGCGGTTTGCTGGAAGTGCACCTCGCAGGGTTTCTAGAAATTCAGCAAAACTGTCAGAGGCCATAGCCCTCATTACTCGCCTTCCGTCCTGTCCAAGCCTACTGACAGGTTATCTACATCAGTGCACTTCTCCACGACGATTACTCTTCAACTGCTCGAATGCGTATCGGTACCGCCCGGTAGCCAGATGGAAATGCCGTTTAGGCGAGTACAGCGGTAGGCAGAAGCGGTCAAAACATGACATGATCTGTGCGCGGATTCCTCTGCCGTCTGCTTCGAAGCGCAGCCATTGACCCTGGACCATTCTCAGCTGAAAGTTCCGTCTCGTCGTCCGTCCTGACTAAGTCCGCAAGAAGTCCATGGGTGAAAGAGACTGAGTACCAAAACAACAAGCCGGAATCGACGTCGTACTGACAGCATCCAAGAAGAGCGTGATGGCAACGATCGCCACGGTGGCAGGTTTTGCAAATAGCTTGTGGTGGTTCCTGATGCTTCAAATACGAGAATGAGGCACTAAGAGGTCGTTGTCGCTACATTGGCTAGTCCAGCCGTTGCAATCCCACGCGCGGGACAGTTCACAACCATGCGTGGCCAGCTCTTAGGTCTGCAGCATCCCGTTGGAGAAGGGTTATAGGCCTTCGGGCGCCGAGAGCTTGTGGTCATCGACCACTTCCAGCTCTCTTAGACTCGTTGTTGCGGCTTCCACCGCGATTTGAGCCACGCTACCAAGCGCTTTTAACTCACAATGACTCTGTTATGACTTCCACGAGACCGGCCCTCGCGTTCCAGTTGCCGGCGAAACTCAAAGTGATGCGCGCCAAACAAGCGGTATAGCCATCTTGGCAAGCTATCGTGCGATGCGCCCGAGCAACTTCCGGAACTACCGAACCTACTCGCCAGCGCTGCAATTGACATCGTGGGGTGCCTATCCCAAACGGCGACTGTATAGACACAGCGACGACTGCTTAATTTCTGGCTTGAACGCGGCCCATCATAACGATGCACATGGGCCGCTTCTCAGGCCGATAGTTTCTGACGGTAGCCGGCTATCGCCTGACCCGGCATCATGGCCATACAGATGAGCAAACGATGCCGACTGCTATTAGCCGTACTCTGCGGTGCTACCTGCTATGACGTGCGGAAACTGGTACTCGATAGAAACTAATTCCCTACACGTCCGGCTCACGCGCCCGCGCTGTTCTCAAGGCGTGTTATCGAATGGAAGTCGTCCGCGACCTCGGCCCCGCGCATGAGCGTGATGCCACGTTTGCAGTAAGTAAGTTCCCCGTAGAAGTGATCCAGGTCGAAGCAATCGTGGTTCGCTGGCGTCTAGTCCGCGGTTGACCCACCACGGGCGTCCACCCCAACCTCCGATGGTGCCGCCCCCGTGGGTAGTCGCGGGCACCTGTGTGGGTTGTGTGGTTAAACGGGTGAGGCCCTAACACACACTGTGTGTTAGGGCCTCAAACCACATCATAAGTTTAGTCCGGCGGCGTCCTACTCTCCCACACCCTCACGAGTGCAGTACCATCGGCGCAGTGGGCCTTAGCTTCCGGGTTCGGTATGGGACCGGGCGTTTCCCCCACGCTATGACCGCCGTAACAGTCTCGAAGCAAAAATGTGTTACCGATACAACCTGCCCCACACACGCACACGCGTGTGTTTGAGGGGGTTGTTGTCTCGTAACCGTATAGTGAACGCGAACAAAACCTTGTCTTTTTCAAAGGATCGTTATGTTGTGTGTTGTAAGTCATCGGCCTATTAGTACAGGTCAGCTACACAAGTCTTTAGTCCTTGCTTCCACATCCTGCCTATCAACCCAGTGGTCTAGCTGGGGGCCTCACACACTCAAGGTGCATGGAAATCTCATCTCGAAGCAGGCTTCCCGCTTAGATGCTTTCAGCGGTTATCCCTTCCAAACGTAGCTAATCAGCGGTGCACTTGGCAGTACAACTGACACACCAGAGGTTTGTCCGTCCCGGTCCTCTCGTACTAAGGACAGCCCTTCTCAAATTTCCAACGCGCGCAGCGGATAGGGACCGAACTGTCTCACGACGTTCTAAACCCAGCTCGCGTACCGCTTTAATGGGCGAACAGCCCAACCCTTGGGACCTACTCCAGCCCCAGGATGCGACGAGCCGACATCGAGGTGCCAAACCATGCCGTCGATATGGACTCTTGGGCAAGATCAGCCTGTTATCCCCGAGGTACCTTTTATCCGTTGAGCGACGGCCCTTCCACGAGGTGCCGCCGGATCACTAGTCCCGACTTTCGTCCCTGCTCGAGCTGTCACTCTCACAGTCAAGCTCCCTTGTGCACTTACACTCAACACCTGATTGCCAACCAGGCTGAGGGAACCTTTGGGCGCCTCCGTTACATTTTGGGAGGCAACCGCCCCAGTTAAACTACCCATCAGGCACTGTCCCTGAACCAGATCATGGTCCGAAGTTAGGTGACCGATACAGCCAGAGTGGTATTTCAACGATGACTCCACCCAAACTAGCGTCTGAGCTTCACAGTCTCCCACCTATCCTACACAAGCTGCACCGAACACCAATACCAAACTATAGTAAAGGTCTCGGGGTCTTTCCGTCCTGCTGCGCGTAACGAGCATCTTTACTCGTACTGCAATTTCGCCGAGTTCATGGTTGAGACAGCGGGGAAGTCGTTACTCCATTCGTGCAGGTCGGAACTTACCCGACAAGGAATTTCGCTACCTTAGGATGGTTATAGTTACCACCGCCGTTTACTGGGGCTTAAATTCTCCGCTTCGCGCCAAAGCACTAACGAGTCCTCTTAACCTTCCAGCACCGGGCAGGAGTCAGTCCGTATACATCGTCTTGCGACTTCGCACGGACCTGTGTTTTTAGTAAACAGTCGCTTCCCCCTGGTCTCTGCGGCCCACACCCGCTCAAGAGAGTAAATCTCCGTCACGAGGCAGGCCCCCCTTCTTCCGAAGTTACGGGGGCATTTTGCCGAGTTCCTTAACCATGATTCTCTCGATCGCCTTAGTATTCTCTACCTGATCACCTGTGTCGGTTTAGGGTACGGGCGGACTTGAACCTCGCGCCGATGCTTTTCTAGGCAGCATAGGATCACCGAATCACCCCACCAAAGGGGCGCCTATCAGGTCTCAGAATCAATGAGCGGCGGATTTGCCTACCACTCTTCCTACACCCTTGGACCAGGTCAATTCCATTGCCTGGCTCGGCTACCTTCCTGCGTCACACCTGTTAATACGCTGACCTCACAACATCGGTTCCCAGCCCATCCACCACACCAGCACCTCGAAAGGCACTGAGCACGGTCTCAGAGGTGGTTAGCATCCGTCGCTACGGTATGGGCGGTTCTTCGCCGGTACGGGAATATCAACCCGTTGTCCATCGACTACGCCTGTCGGCCTCGCCTTAGGTCCCGACTAACCCAGGGCAGATTAGCTTGACCCTGGAACCCTTGATCATTCGGCGGACGGGTTTCTCACCCGTCATTCGCTACTCATGCCTGCATTCTCACTCGTATAGCGTCCACCGCTGGTTTACACCGCGACTTCACCCGCTATACGACGCTCCCCTACCCATCCAAACGCTCGATCGAAACCAAGCAAATATTTGAATGACGCAACTTCGGCGGTGTGCTTGAGCCCCGCTACATTATCGGCGCGGAATCACTTGACCAGTGAGCTATTACGCACTCTTTCAAGGGTGGCTGCTTCTAAGCCAACCTCCTGGTTGTCACAGCAACTCCACATCCTTTCCCACTTAGCACACGCTTAGGGGCCTTAGTTGGCGTTCTGGGCTGTTTCCCTCTCGACTATGAAGCTTATCCCCCACAGTCTCACTGCTACGCTCTCACTTACCGGCATTCGGAGTTTGGCTAAGGTCAGTAACCTTGTAGGGCCCATCGCCTATCCAGTAGCTCTACCTCCGGCAAGAAACACGTAACGCTGCACCTAAATGCATTTCGGGGAGAACCAGCTATCACGAAGTTTGATTGGCCTTTCACCCCTACCCACAGCTCATCCCCTCCATTTTCAACTGAAGTGGGTTCGGTCCTCCACACGCTCTTACACGCGCTTCAACCTGGCCATGGGTAGATCACTTCGCTTCGGGTCTAGACCGTGCCACTCAAACGCCCTATTCAGACTCGCTTTCGCTACGGCTACCCCACACGGGTTAACCTCGCGACACAGCACTAACTCGCAGGCTCATTCTTCAAAAGGCACGCCATCACAAAACAAGTTTGCTCTAACGGATTGTAAGCACACGGTTTCAGGTACTATTTCACTCCCCTCCCGGGGTACTTTTCACCATTCCCTCACGGTACTGATTCACTATCGGTCATCAGGTAGTATTCAGGCTTACCAGGTGGTCCTGGCAGATTCACACAAGGTTTCACGGGCCCCGTGCTACTCGGGCATCCACACAAGAACGGCAGCACGCATTACACCTACGGGACTATCACCCTCTATGGTCCGGCATTCCAACCGATTCACCTATACGCCTGCACCTCATCCCACCAGCGTAGATAGAACTGGTAACGTGCGGACCCCACAACACCGATGATGCAACGCCTATCCGCTATCACACACCAACCGGTTTAGCCCCATCCGCGTTCGCTCGCCACTACTAACGGAATCACTATTGTTTTCTCTTCCTGCGGGTACTGAGATGTTTCACTTCCCCGCGTTCCCTCCACACAGCCTATACATTCAGCTGCAGGTCACACCACATAACATGGTGCGGGGTTTCCCCATTCGGAAATCCTGGCCTCAACGTCCGGTTATCGACTCCACCAGGCTTATCGCAGATTCCCACGTCCTTCATCGGCTCCTGATGCCAAGGCATCCACCGTGCGCCCTTAAAAACTTCAACACAAATCAAAGTCCTCAAAAATGAGCAACAAAAACAATCAACAAAATCACAAAACAACCCACCAACAACACCATCAGGACAACAGTGCCATCAGCAACCCACCCACACAAAGGGGGCAGGAAAAAGGGTCATCTTATAAGATGCTCGCGTTCACTATACAGTTCCCAAACAACAACCCCACACCCACCGACCACACACCCACCAAGGGGTACGCGTCCAACAGACACAGGAAACACCGAAACACCAAACCCAAAGGCTTGTTGCTTCAAAACCCAACAGCATGCCAAACCACACCAGCACCACCGGCCAACACCACGATTCCAACCACACCACCACCACACCCCACCACAGTGGAGCGAAGCAACGGCACGGCGTACTACGCACGCATCAACCAACAGCACCAAGCACAGCCAACACCCCACACCACCCCACCAACGGGGCGCCACAGGATGCCGCGATTCATTGATATTCCACCCATGAGCAACCCGCCTGCCAACACTCGTGACAGAAACAGGCAACCATAATGGTTTAGCTCCTTAGAAAGGAGGTGATCCAGCCGCACCTTCCGGTACGGCTACCTTGTTACGACTTAGTCCCAATCGCCAGTCCCACCTTCGACGACTCCCCCCACACAAGGTGGTTAGGCCATCGGCTTCGGGTGTTACCAACTTTCGTGACTTGACGGGCGGTGTGTACAAGGCCCGGGAACGTATTCACCGCAGCGTTGCTGATCTGCGATTACTAGCGACTCCGACTTCATGGGGTCGAGTTGCAGACCCCAATCCGAACTGAGACCGGCTTTTAGGGATTAGCTCCACCTCACAGTATCGCAACCCATTGTACCGGCCATTGTAGCATGCGTGAAGCCCAAGACATAAGGGGCATGATGATTTGACGTCATCCCCACCTTCCTCCGAGTTGACCCCGGCAGTCTCCCATGAGTCCCCACCATTACGTGCTGGCAACATGGAACGAGGGTTGCGCTCGTTGCGGGACTTAACCCAACATCTCACGACACGAGCTGACGACAACCATGCACCACCTGTGAACCAGCCCCGAAGGGAAACCCCATCTCTGAGGCGGTCTGGCACATGTCAAGCCTTGGTAAGGTTCTTCGCGTTGCATCGAATTAATCCGCATGCTCCGCCGCTTGTGCGGGCCCCCGTCAATTCCTTTGAGTTTTAGCCTTGCGGCCGTACTCCCCAGGCGGGGCACTTAATGCGTTAGCTACGGCGCGGAAAACGTGGAATGTCCCCCACACCTAGTGCCCAACGTTTACGGCATGGACTACCAGGGTATCTAATCCTGTTCGCTCCCCATGCTTTCGCTCCTCAGCGTCAGTAAATGCCCAGAGACCTGCCTTCGCCATCGGTGTTCCTCCTGATATCTGCGCATTTCACCGCTACACCAGGAATTCCAGTCTCCCCTACATCACTCTAGTCTGCCCGTACCCACCGCAGATCCAAGGTTGAGCCTTGGACTTTCACGGCAGACGCGACAAACCGCCTACGAGCTCTTTACGCCCAATAAATCCGGATAACGCTTGCGCCCTACGTATTACCGCGGCTGCTGGCACGTAGTTAGCCGGCGCTTCTTCTGCAGGTACCGTCACTTTCGCTTCTTCCCTACTGAAAGAGGTTTACAACCCGAAGGCCGTCATCCCTCACGCGGCGTCGCTGCATCAGGCTTTCGCCCATTGTGCAATATTCCCCACTGCTGCCTCCCGTAGGAGTCTGGGCCGTGTCTCAGTCCCAGTGTGGCCGGTCACCCTCTCAGGCCGGCTACCCGTCGTCGCCTTGGTGAGCCATTACCTCACCAACAAGCTGATAGGCCGCGAGTCCATCCCTCACCGATAAATCTTTCAACCACCCACCATGCGGTGAACAGTCATATCCGGTATTAGACCCAGTTTCCCGGGCTTATCCCAGAGTCAGGGGCAGGTTACTCACGTGTTACTCACCCGTTCGCCACTAATCCCCAAGTGCAAGCACCTGGTTCATCGTTCGACTTGCATGTGTTAAGCACGCCGCCAGCGTTCATCCTGAGCCAGGATCAAACTCTCCATAAAAAAATAAAAAGCCGCTAGAACCCTTCGGAAAATAAAGGCGAACCAGCGTACATCCTGGCGAATAAAAAACACTCGGAACAACACACGGGGGTGCATCATTCCAAGCAAAATGTTATGTATTCACCAAATAAATAAACATTCGGTATCAACAAACTTGGCACACTATTGAGTTCTCAAACAACAAACACTCTCGACACCACACCCACCCACTATCACGGGTGACTGCTTCGCTTCGGAGCAACTTTCCTAGCCTACCACCACCCCGAGTCGGACGCAAATCCGAACCGGTGAGCAGTTCCTGACTGGAAGCTCATCAACCGGTGAACACCTCGTGAAATCCGTGGTGGCCGTTCCGGCGACAGAGAAAAACTATACACGGATTCCAGAGCAACGCAAAATCGGGCAGGCTCGCCGAGCGACCCCCAGAAATCCCCGAAAACATCAGGGTTTTCCCAATCTGCCACGTATCAGCGGGACCGTGGCCCCCAAAAACAACTGATGTGAAGCGGGGCACAAACAGCAAGCTCCCCGCCCGATGGATCGGACGAGGAGCTTGTGCGGTTATCAGCTGGACGTGCCGGATTCGGCTCGCAGCCGCGAAACCTCATAGAGAGTGATGCCCACGGCCATCGATGCATTCAGTGATTCCATCGCGGAATCGATTGGGATCGACACGATCGCATCGCAGTTCTCGCGAACCAAACGGGAAAGTCCCTTGCCTTCCGAACCAACCACAATGCACAGCGGACCGGTAGCCAATTCGAAATTCGGCAATTGCATATCCCCGCCGGCATCCAATCCAACGACGAATACGCCTGCAGCCTTAATTTCCTTCAAGGCGCTCGTAAGGTTGCCGGCCTTGGCAACTGGAACGCGAACGGCGGCACCGGCGCTAGTCTTCCACGCCGAAGCCGTCATACCGACGCTTCGACGTTCCGGAATGATCACGGCATCTGCGCCAAAGGCGGAAGCCGAGCGGACGATCGCGCCGAGGTTACGCGGATCGGTAATTCCATCTAGGGCTAGAAGCAGTGGCTGCGTGCGCCGGTAGCCCTTGTCGTAGTCCTTAACCGTTTTCAGCGCCAGTCGCACTGCGTCTTGGTACTCATAGGGAGGGATCTGTAGCGCCAAACCTTGGTGGATCGCGTCATCGGTCATGCGGTCCAGCTCTGGTCGGCTAGCTTCCATCAATGGAATGCCCTGCTCGGCGGCAAGCTTGAGGGCTTCGCGCACGCGGTCGTCCACGTCGATTCGAATTGCCACATGCAGGGCCTTTGCAGGCACCCCAGCCCGTAGTGCCTCAAGAACCGAGTTGCGCCCGGTAACCATTTCGGCATTGACCTTCGGTCGATCGCTACGACGATTGCCGGAGTGCTTCGCGGCCGAACGTTCGGCCAGCTGCTTGGCGCGGTAGGCCTTGTGGTACGGGCGGTCTTCAGCCTTAGGCGTAGGTCCGCGGCCTTCCAGCGAGGCGCGGCCCTTGCCGCCACTACCCTTGGTCGGGCCCTTCTTAGTTTTCCGTACGGCTCCGGGCCGTCCCTTGGAAGTGCTCATGAGTTCATTGTCCTTTGGTCTGAGTTTAGGTTCGCCGTGAGGCTACTTGTTGAGAGTCCAGCGCGCGCCCTCGGCCGAATCGAGGACCGTAATACCGACGGCGGCCAACGCGTCACGGATTGCGTCCGAACGGGCCCAGTCTTTTGCGGCGCGCGCCTCGGCCCTTTCGGCTAGCTGCGCCTGTACGAGGGCATCAAGCACATTGGTAAGTTCATCGTCTTGGCTGTGGGTGTCCGCGCCAGCGTCGTCGAGCCCGAGGACCCGGGTCATCGCACTAACTTGAGCATAGGCAGATGCGACCGTGTCAAGATCCCTTGCATCCAGGGCGGTATTCCCTTGGCGCACCGTATCGTGCAGTACCGCCAAGGCCATTGGCACGTTGAGGTCATCGTCCATGGCCTCACCGAAACCTGCAGGTACGTCGGAGGCCGAGGGCAACTCACGCGCCGCAGCGTCCAAGGCAAAACGGGCGTTCGTCAGGAAGGTGTCGATCCGTTCCACAGCGGCGCCCGCCTCGGCCAACGAATCTGGGCGGTAGTCCAGTTGCGATCGATACTGCGCTTGCCCGAGGAAGTAGCGCACTACACGAGGTGCGGCTAGCTCCAGCATTTCGGCAGGCGAGATCGTATTGCCGATCGACTTGCTCATTTTTTCGCCAGCATAGGTCACCATGCCGTTGTGCATCCAGTAGTTGGCAAAGCCATGTCCCGCAGCCGCGGACTGCGCGAGTTCGTTCTCATGGTGCGGGAACCGAAGATCGAGGCCACCACCATGAATATCGAAAGTCGTGCCCAGGTATTTGGTGACCATGGCCGAGCATTCCAAATGCCACCCCGGGCGCCCGCGTCCCCAAGGGCTAGGCCAGGACGCGGTCTGCGGATCTTGCTCCTTATGCCCCTTCCACAGCGCAAAGTCGCGCGGATCGCGCTTCGCCCGCGGGTCGGCATCGGTCGCCGCCTGCATGTCATCGATTTTCTGGCGCGTCAGTTCCCCGTAGCCGGCAAAGGAGCGCACGTCGAAATATACGTCTCCCGAGCCATCGGTGGCCGGATAGGCATGGCCCCGCTCGATCAACCGCTCGATAAGCTCCAGCATTTCCGGGACGTGGCCGGTAGCTCGCGGCTCATAGGTCGGGCGGCGTACGCCAAGAACTTCGTAGGCCTTCGCAAATTCTTGTTCAAAGCGGTAGGCCAGTGCGAACCACGGTTCCTCGCTCGGGTAGTCCTCGGTCGGAACAAAGTCCTCTGCGAAGGAGGCCGCAGACTTTTGCAGGATCTTGTCGTCGATGTCGGTTACGTTGCGAACCGTGGTGACCTTGAAGCCGCGGTACTCGAGCCAGCGCGTCAGGATATCGAAGGCGATTGCACTGCGTACGTGCCCTACGTGCGGCATGCCCTGAACTGTGGCACCACAGTAGTACACCGACGCTTCGCCCTCGCTCAGGGGCTTGAAGTCTCGGATGGTAGCTGTCTTGGTGTCATAAAATCGCAGGCTCACGTCTTTAAGGTTAGCTGAAGATCGCTGCCCTACACCCGCCTAGTTGCGTGGAACTGGATACACCAGGGCTGTGGCGTAGGCCGTGATTCCTGTGCCCTCTCCTTCATAGCCCAGGCCATCGCTCGTCGTGGCACTTACGTCCACCGAGGCGCCGAGCGCGGCGCTCAGTACCTGGTTCGCTTCGAGACGACGCTCGGCAAAGCGTGGCCGGCGACCCACGAACTGCACGCTCACGTTGCCAATCTCGAATCCCGCTTGGCGGACCAGGCGTCCGGCCTCGGATAGCAGGCTCACCCCGCTGGCGCCATCGAATTCGGGCCGATCGACCCCAAAATGCGTGCCGAGGTCGCCGATTCCGGCGGCGGCGAAAAGGGCGTCACAGGCGGCGTGGGCCACGGCATCGCCGTCGGAGTGCCCCGCCAGTCCAATATCGTCGGGGAAGTGCAAGCCAGCTAACCACATTGGGCGGTTCGGGTCGGTGGACACCTGGTGGATGTCGACACCGTTGCCCACCCGCGGGATAAGGGGGTGCTGATCCATGGTGCGCTCCTGAGATAGACCAAGTAACTGTTCGATGCCCCGCAGATCCTCGGGGCGGGTGATTTTCAGGCTTTGTGGCGCGCCGGACACGACGTGCACCGGGTGACCCTGATTTGCCACCACCGAAGCGTCGTCCGTCAGGGCTTCGAGCTCCGGCTCGGACAGCTCCCCCAACGCCGCATGGGCCGCGGAAAGTAGCTGCGAATTGAACCCCTGCGGTGTTTGCACGGCACGGAGGTTCGCGCGAGCCGGAGTCCGGACAATCCGCCGTACCTGGTTGGCACCGAGTTCGGTTTCGCTGATGGTGTCGGTGACGTCGAGCGCGGGGATGACCGCAGCGGCACCCTGTTCCAGTTCGTCAAGCACGCGGTTAAAGACCTCAGGCGGGGTGAAAGCGCGTGCGGCGTCGTGCACGAGTACGTGCGGGAATCGTTCCGGTACCGCCGCAAGACCGGCCCGTACCGAGGCAGCGCGGCTCGTACCTCCGTCAACAAAGCTCACCGAGACGCCACAGGTGTCTAATTCCCGAGCCAAGCGGTTATCCCCTGCGGGGCACACCACCACCACGTGCTCCACGCGCGAAACCTGCGAGATGCGAGCCAGTGCGTGATCCGCCAGCGAGGTGCCGTGAATTTTCACTAGGGCTTTGGGCATACCCGCGCCCAGCCGAGTTCCTTGGCCGGCAGCTACCAATATGACGGCGGCGCTTTTCTGCTCTGTACTCACGCCCTACAGCTTATCGTGGGATTTAACAGCAAAAACCGTGGGCCGCTAAGCGTCCCACGGTCCCAGTTAATGCCGCTGCGTCGTTATGCCGAAGCCAGAACCTCGTCAAGCAAGCCTTCGGCCTTGACCTCATCGAGATCCTTGGCCAGGGCCAATTCGCTGATGAGTACCTGGCGCGCCTTGGAAAGCATCCGCTTTTCTCCGGCAGACAGGCCTCGGTCATTTTCGCGACGCCACAGGTCGCGAACGACCTCAGCGACCTTGATAACATCGCCCGAAGCAAGCTTTTCCAAGTTTGCCTTGTAACGGCGCGACCAGTTGGTCGGCTCTTCGGTGAACTCCGCACGCAGTACATCGAAGACGTGATCTAGGCCTTCCTGGCCCACCACGTCACGAACGCCGACTAGATCGACATTCTCGGCCGGGACCTCAATGGTCAGGTCACCCTGCGCCACCTTGAGCTTGAGATACATTTTCTCTTCGCCCTTGATCTTGCGCATCTTGATTTCCTCAATCATTGCTGCGCCGTGGTGCGGGTAGACAACAGTCTCGCCAACCTCAAAAACCATGTGAATTAACCCCTTTCCCAGTATTAAGTCTACCACGGGCGTTTTTGCCCACGACCTTCATGTGCCCCAAATAACCGCGAAATCACGGGGAACTACCTCTTCCAAATGGGAGAGAAACGTGGTAAGAAAGGAGGGCAAGTGCGGCGGAGCCTGCACCCCTTTCCACTCCCAAATCCTCTACGGCCTGTCGAAAAGTTTGTGGCGCAGGTCGCGAAATCATGTTTTTCGGGCCAGAACAGTTAGGCTAGGTACTAGTCGTGGTCCTCGTGTGCCCCGTGCCCCGCGCTGAGTGCAGCCCGCAGGCCGCCACGAAACCATGCAACTTTCCTAGTCTCACCGAGGAGTTAGTGTCGTGATCACCGCACGCATGACCGCTGGACGCCGGATCGCCGCGTCTATTGCTCTGACTGCTTTGGCTTTCGGCGCCACTGGCTGTGGTGCCATCAACCAGCAGGCAACCACCACCAACTACGCCGCCAGCGATGGCTCGAACATCACCGTTGCCGAGGCGAAGGCCCGCAACATCCTGCTCGTCGTCAACGACGAGAGCAACGAAGCACGCCTCATTGGTTCGGTCGTCAACCGAAGCGATTCCGCGTTGTCCTTGAGCATCGCTCCGGAGGGCTTGGCTCCCATTCGCCTGAACGTTCCGGCCGATACCGCGCTGAAGCTCGAAGACGATGCGAACGAGCAGCTGGTTAGCAACCTGACCAAGTCTCCCGGTGAGCACATCGACGTGACCTTGAGCGTAGGTGGCGAAAGCGTTGAATCCAGCATTCCGGTGGTTGACGGCACCCTTCCCGAGTACCGCGACTTCGTGCCGGGCGGTTCCGATCCGCACGTGCGTGACCACCTGACTCCGTCGCCGAAGAGCGAAGAGGCACACCACTAAACTCAGCGCTCATTTCGCGCAACATCACGACGCCCGTCGCCCCAGTTGGGGTGCGACGGGCGTCGTTTTGCATGTTCAGGAATCGAAAACCCCGCCACCCCTCCGGCAAAGCGAAGCGGTGGCGGGGTCGGCCTCGGCTCAGTCGGCCCTAGGCGACGAACTTGTAGCCCAGTCCGCGCACGGTGACCAGGTGCTCGGGTACCGCCGGATCGGCTTCGATCTTCGAACGTAGCCGCTTGACGTGGACGTCGAGCGTCTTGGTATCACCGACGTAGTCGCTGCCCCATACCCGGTCGATGAGCTGTCCGCGGGTCAACACACGTCCGGCATTGCGCAGGAGCATTTCAAGCAGTTCAAACTCCTTCAGCGGCATGGCGATTTCGGTGTTATGCACCGAGACCACGTGACGCTCGACGTCCATCCGCACCGGACCGGCGGTTACGACGTTGCTGATCAACTCGTCGCTCTCGCCTTGACGGCGGAGTACGGCACGAATGCGCGCCAGCAGTTCCCGCGAGGAGTAGGGCTTGGTGACGTAGTCGTCGGCGCCAAGCTCCAAACCCACGACCTTATCGATCTCCGAGTCTTTCGCGGTCAGCATGATGACCGGCACCTGGCTGGTAGCTCGAATCTGGCGAATGACCTCGGTACCGGGTTGCCCCGGCAACATCAGGTCCAACAGCACAAGATCGGCGCCATGGCGTTCAAATTCGGTGACCGCTACGATGCCATCGTCGGCGATATTCACCTCGAAACCCTCGCGCTCCAGAAGGTATGAGAGCGGGTCAGAGAGCGATTCCTCGTCCTCGACGATCAGAATCCGGGTCATCGGCGTCCTCCTTCACGGTCCGCCGCGGAGGCGGATTCCGTCTTGTCCTTTGTCGTCTGCGAGTCCGCGCGAGACAGCGCGGTCTCTTCCTCATCCACTAGGGGAAGTCTTAGGGTGAAGGTCGAGCCCTGTCCGGGCTGCGACCACAGGGTCACCTCACCGCCGTGGTTGGCCACCACGTGTTTCACGATGCTCAAACCCAGGCCGGTGCCGCCGGTAGAGCGGGAGCGGGCGGCATCCACCCGGTAGAAACGTTCGAAGACGCGTTCTTGCTCCTCAAGGGAAATACCCGGACCCTGGTCGGTCACGGAGATTTGTGCGTACCCATCGCGCTGACGTAATCCGACGCCGACCGCGGTGTTCGGTGGCGAATAGCGGATGGCGTTGTCGATGAGGTTGCGCACCGCGGTCATCAATAGGTCGGCGTCACCGTGGATCGGGGCCTCAAGCGAGCCGCCGACCGAGATGCGGATTGCCTTCTCTTCGGCCAGTAGCTGGTTGCGGTCCACGGCCTCGGCAATCACCGAGTCCATATTCACCTCGTGTCCGTGCACAATGGCGTCGCTGGACTGCAAGCGCGAAAGTTCGATGATGTCCTGCACCAGCGCGGCCAGCCGTCGCGATTCCTTGTCCATGCGGGTGGAAAACCGGCGTACGGCCACCGGATCATCGGCGGCATCGGTAATGGCCTCGGCCAGCAGCGAGATGGCACCGACCGGGGTTTTCAGTTCATGGGACACGTTGGCCACGAAGTCGTTGCGCATGGCCTCGGTGCGGGTAATTTCCGTCCGGTCGTCGGCCAACAACAGGATGTACTCGTCACCCAGCGGTGCGACGCGCACGTGCACAATGAGTTGCCCGGCGCCCAAGGTGGCACGCTGCAGCTCGAACTGCGCTTCGGCGATCACCCCGTCGGCCCTGACCCGGCGCACCAGATCCAGGAGCTGGTCGTGCACCAGGGTATGCCCGCGCACCAACCCGTAGGCGTAAGAGGACGGGTTGGCCCGCACCACGCCGTCGACGTCATCGAGGATCACGAAAGCGCGACCGATCACGGAGAGCACTGCGGCTGCTCCTTCGGGCAACACGGGCTCGTCGACCGCGGGGAGCTTCGCGGCGCGCGACTGGGAGTATCGGTAGGCGGCTACACCCACCACACCCAGCAGGAGGCCGATCAGCCCGGCGATGATGATCGAGAAGACGTCGTTCACCCTTTTAGCGTATCGGTGTTTGCGCCCCGACGATGGACGAAATGACCGCAAAGCGCCCAATTCAACACGCTGTTCACCGAACGTTCACTTTTCCCCTCCCCCTCGTTTACGCTAGGCTGACAAGCTTGAGATCGACCCTCCGCCCTGCCCGAAATCAGGTGGGGACGATCCGTAAACATTCGAAAGGACTGCCGAGTGCGCAAGGTATTTCAGGCCGATCTGCAGCAGATTGGCGAAGAACTGATCGAGATGTCCAATCTCGTAGCAGTCGCCATGGACCGGGCCTGGGAGTCGCTGGCCAACGCCGACGTGGAGATTGCCCAAGAGGTTATCGCCGCCGACGCCAAAATCGATTTCCTGCAGAACCAGCTCGACGAACGAGCTATTGACACCCTAGCCTTGCAGGGCCCCGTGGCCAGCGATCTGCGCATGATCGTCGGCTCCTTGCGGATGTCCGCCTCACTCGAGCGCATGGGCGACCTGGCCCGCCACCTGGCACAGCTAACGCGCCTGCGCTTCCCGAAGCGGGCACTGCCCTCGGAAATCAGCGGCGTCTTCAACGAAATGGCCCAGCTTGATATCCAGATCGCCCAGGCGGTCGGCGAACTGCTGGACACCCGCGATCTGTCCATTGCTTCGCGAATTATCGGCCTGAACCATGAGGTCGATAAGTTGCATGCATCGGTCTTCACCGCCGTGGCCGATCCGTCGTGGAGTGCCGATGCACCGACGACCGTGGATGTCTCGCTCACCAGCCGGTACCTAGAGCGCTTCGGCGACCACGGGGTATCCGTGGCCCGCAAGGTGACCTACTTGGTCACCGGCGAATGGGAGCCGACCAGCCTGTAGGGCTGCACCGAACAAAGCAGAAACCCTGTCGATGCCACTACGCATCGGCGGGGTTTTCTTTGTGCCCGGAAGCTTTCAGTCAGGAAATGATCGTATAGCTCGACTAACCTGTAGTGGTAAGGCACCGACACGTGCGGGTGTGATGTGGCGATTTGTGTGCCACAACCATTCAGGAGAGGACCTATGGGCTCCGACCAGCAACCCGAATCCGAGAAGACTCCGCCAACCAGCGCTCCGGCGGGCAAAGCCCATGAGCCGCCGGTGCCCGTCTCCACGGAGCACGGTGCCATCGGGGCTCGAGCCGGTACGATCCTGCAAGGCTATTTTCGCTTCCTGCTCTCCGGACCCGGCCTACGACTTTTCGCGTTGCATGCCGCATTCGTTGCGCTGGCGACCGCTCTGCTCGCGCTGTGCTATCAGCAATTTTTCGGGCGCGCGATCGATAACCTCGTCAGCGAGCAGCTGTTCGGTTCCGAGACGACTTCCATCGCGAATAGCTTCGAAAGTTTTCTGCTGCTGTGCTCTTTTGTGCTCGGTGGTCGACTCGACGTTGTACTTAGAGCCGAAGTCTTCTTTACCGGACCGTTCTCCTTTGACCTCGGTCTGGGGCTGAGCCAATTCACCTTCTTGGCCCTCGTGGGTGTGGGAGTCTTCGGGCTCTACCGCTGGCATGCCCGCCGACGTCTGGCCGGTATCGCTCCTCGCTGGTTTGCCCTAGCAAACTCCGTGATACTTGCCTTGGTCTTTGCGGCGCTCTCGTTGATTGGCCAGATACGCCTGGGTGATGAGCGAAACCAGGTGATGATCTCCGGAAACTTCGGGACGGTCTTTCTCGCCGTCTTTATCAGCAGTGCCATCGGCACCTTTCTAGCTCTTCCAGCCCGCTCAGCGAGTCGATGGACAGCCCTCACCGCGCTCATTCGAGAAACTACCGTGTTCACCAGTATTGCGTTGTGCCTATTCTCGGTTGCAGCGTTCGTCTTCTTCGTGGTGCTCTCGGTCAAGGGCTCACTTTCGGTCAGTGAAAGTCTCGAGTATCTACTGCTGCTTCTCGCCCTGCTCATCAATGCTGCGGTGATCCTTTGTGGCCTAGGTTTCTTCGGGCAGCTGTCAATTTACGTCCCTCCCGAACTAGCCCAGCTCTATCGGCCGCTTGATGTTCAAGCAACGGATGCAGATGCCGCACAGAATATCGACATGTTCGATCTCGGTAGCGGGCTGGGAGCTTGGCTCCTGGTTGCGACCGCGCTATCGGTGGTTATCGCTTCCATTGCCCTGGGGGTGCGCCGAGGACGTACGCAGCAGCGGTTCAATCCGCGGCGCATCTGGCAGCTTCCAGCAGGGGTGCTGATCCTGTGGCTCGTCCTAATCAACGTTTCGGCGCTCAGCGTCTGGGGCGGCGATCCGTCTCCCGCTGGCTCTATTTTGCCGGAGCTGGGTTTCCGGATGAGCTTACTGTGGTTCACGCCGATCTTCCTGACCTTAGCTGCCGCACTTATCTCGGTGCTCGCAGAATTCGCACCGTACTGGTGCTACCGCTTTGCACCCTGGGTGCTGACCCTGTGTGGTGGGCGGAAAGCCACCGCCAGTTGGGCCGCCGGCACACCCACCGTCTGGATGATCCAACCTGCCGCGCGGCCTGCTGGCTTCGCCACCCCCGATCCGGTGACCGGCGAGCACCCTGCCGGCGACCAAACGAAGGACGCTAGCTCAGCGGTCTCGCCCTCGCCGGTGCCTCACGATGTAGTGCCGGACCAGCCCCTCTCGGCGACGACCAAAAAGAAACTCCGGTTCGCCGGTATCGGTCTGTTGGTCGTGATTATCTTGCTAGCGCTGGGCTTCGGGGCGGTCGCCTTCTTGAATTCGCAACGTAAGCCCGAGGCCGAGGTGCAACGCTACCTACAGTTGCTCTCCGAGGGGCACGCCACGCAGGCCGGCGATATGGTCGATCCCGGGGTCGATTACGGCCAGCGTGTGCTACTCAGCGATGAGGTACTTCAGGCCAGTGAAGCTCGCCTCGAGCCGCAATCGGTACGTCTGGTATCCGAAACGGCTCGCGCGGCGAGCGTCGAGGCGGTCTATTCGGTCAACGGCCAGCAAGCAACTCACCGCTTTCAAGTGGCGCGCGGGCCGAAAGAGTACGGCCTACTGACGACGTGGCACATTCAGGATCCGCTGATCGCCGAAGTTCAGCTACGCTCCGGGCAACAAACGGTTAAGGTCTCGGGCACCCAGATTCCGTTGCGGGAAGACAGCGGTGGCCTCCTACATCGTGGGCAGGGCTACGGCGGTACGTTCTACGCGTACCCGGGTTTGTACGAGGTCACAGGCGAGTCAACAAAGTATGAGCAAGCTTCAAATGCTCAGTTGCGCGTGCTGGATCCCACCACCGGAGTGCTCAGGGCCGATGTCAAAACCCAACCGACGGATGCCCTAGAAAAGGTGGTCTTAGATGCCGTCAACCAAGCAGCCGAGGCCTGTGTAGAAGTACCTAGCAACACCGAAGCCTATTGCCCATACCAGTTGCGGCAGTCCGACCTTGAATCCTTCTCCGTAGTGGAGCGTGCGACCGAGGTGATCGATCTCGATAAGGACTCCTTCACCGCCGGACAGGTGACCTTTCGATATAAGAAGAGCGATCTGGGCACTCTCGAGTTTGACCCACATGAAATCAGCGTGACTTTCCGTGGAGAAATTCAGTGGGAAGAAGGCGAGCCCCGAGTTCAGAATATTAGGACCGGCTGGTTCTAGAACCGGCTCATAAAAAGCGGGGGTCTTGACCAAACACACTGTGTTTGGTCAAGACCCCCGCTTTGTGGCGCCACTTGGGCGCCGCAGATCTTCGGTGGCGAAGTGTCAGTGGGTCTTAGCCCTCGCACTCCACACAGTAACCAATTCCGCCGTCTTCGTGCACCAGCTGCGAACGGTGGCGGATCAAGAAGCAAGAACCACAGATAAACTCATCGTCCTTCTGCGGGACGACGGTCACGGTCAGTTCCTCGTTGGACAGGTCCGCACCCGGCAGATCCATGCCGTCGGTGTGGTCGGCCTCGTCCATTTCTCGCACAACGCTCTTGGCGTCCGGTGCATTAGCGGACTTTACCGCGTCTAGTGAAGCCTTACGCGCCTCGGCAACATCCGGGCGGACTTCATCGTAATCAGTTGCCACGAATTGCATTCCTAACGTGAGCCATTGAGCCTATTCGAGATAGGAGATTACAGCATACGAGGGCAGAAAATACAATCCGTTTCCATAATTTCGCTCACAGCGGTTATTTCCCGGCAACTTCCTGTTAAAGTAGCGGCGGCGTGGGCCGGAGAACATGCCGTTCCCAGCCCACGCCGCAAAGAGCTACAGACTACTTGCGCCCCTGGTTGGCCACTGCCTTGATGGCGTCGGCGGCGGCTTCCGGATCGAGGTAAGTGCCTCCCGGGGTGATCGGGGCAAAGTTCTCGTCCAGTTCGTAGACCAGCGGGATGCCGGTAGGAATGTTCAGCGCGGCGATATCGTCATCGCTGATTCCGTCAAGGTGCTTAACCAGCGCACGCAAGGAGTTACCGTGAGCGGTGACCAGGACGGTCTTGCCCTCCGACAGGTCTGCCTTGATGTCCGATTCCCAGTAAGGAAGCATGCGCTCAAGCACGTCCTTCAGGCATTCGGTACGCGGGGCGGAATCTCCCAAGTCGGCGTAGCGCTCCTCACCGATCTGGCTAAACTCCGAGTTGTCGTCCAACGCTGGTGGCGGGGTGTCGTAGCTGCGGCGCCACAGCATGAACTGATCTTCACCAAACTCGGCCAAGGTTTCTGCCTTGTCCTTGCCCTGCAGGGCTCCGTAGTGGCGCTCGTTCAAACGCCAGTCGCGCTTCACCGGGATCCACGAACGGCCTGCGGCCTCGAGTGCAAGATTTGCGGTGGTGATCGCGCGGGTTAGCAGTGAGGTGTGCAAAACCTGCGGCTTGTAGCCGGCCTCTGCCATCAGCTCACCGCCGCGCGTAGCTTCCGCGCGTCCCTTCTCGGTGAGAGAAACGTCGTACCAACCAGTGAATAGGTTCTTTTCGTTCCATTCGCTCTGCCCGTGGCGGAGCAAAATCAAAGTATGGCTCATACAGTCCATCCTAGCGAACTGGGTCCTCAGCCTTCGGGTCGCGTCAAAGTATGTCGCCAGTAAGAGCTAGTAGTACCAGTTTCCGCTCTTGCCGCTGACCGCCGGGCGGACATCGGCGAGGTAGACACAGGCGATACATGCGGCAATGAGCTGGAGGAACAGCGGACCACCGATCATCGACGGTAGTGCCGAAAGCAGCGCGACAAAGGTACTCGCGCCAGTTAAGCCTAGCCACCAGCCCTTCGTGCGTTTGCCTTCCTCGAGGTAGCGTTGCGCACCGTGCCGCAAAGCGTCCAGAAGCGCCCACACTGCCAGTCCAAGGATCACCAACGACAGCCCGTAGTAGAGAAAGTGCTCAATCGTTATCGCCCACTGCATAGTTCTATCCTACGTCCCTACCGCTTGAGCGTGTCCAAGGCACGGGCCAGATCGGCCCACAAGTCAGTGGCGGCTTCGATGCCGACGGAAAGACGAATGAGATTCTCCGGCACCGACTGTGGTTCAGAGGCATGGCGTGCCCGGCGTTCGGCCAACGATTCGACACCACCAAGCGAGGTGGCCGCAGTGATCAGCCCGAATGCGGCAACGACTTGATCTGCGTCGGCGGCGCTGTCCCCTACGGTGAAGGAAATGACCGAGCCAAAGCCCTGCATCTGGGCGGCAGCGCGCTGATGGCCCGGGTCTTCTACGAGTCCCGGGTAGCGGACCTCACCCACGGCTGGGTGCTTCGCTAACTCCTCGGCCAAGAACTGACTGTTGGCCTGCGAGCGCTCCAACCGAACCGAAAGCGTTCGCAGCCCGCGCAGAGCCAAGAACGCATCCATGGGCGAAGCGATTGCCCCGTGCAGGGTGCGGTAACCGTGCAGTTTCGCGTGGAGCTCCTCATTGCTCGTCAGCACCGCACCGAGAATGACGTCCGAATGTCCGGAAAGATATTTGGTCACCGAATGCAGCACTACATCGGCTCCCAGCGTCAACGGGCGCTGAAGCAGTGGGGTGGCGAAGGTGTTGTCAACGACGCTGAGCACACCCTTCCCACGGGCTTCCGAGAGCAAGCGGGGCACATCTGCTACCTCAAGCATTGGGTTCGTCGGCGACTCAATCCACAACACATCTGCTTGCTCAAGTGCCTGCACTACCTGGTCGGTATCGGCGACATCAACCAACTGCACCCGAAGCCGGCCAGCAGCTTCAAGCTCCTGCACTAGCGCTAGTGAGCCGTTGTAGGAGTGACGTGGCATCACCATAAGACCACCGGCAGGCACGAGATTCAGTGCCGCAGCAATCGCCGCCATCCCCGAACCGAACAACAGACCCGGAAGCTCGGCTTCTTCGAGCGTGGCCAGTACCTCTTCGAACGGATCCCACGTGGGATTGGAGAATCGCGCGTACGTGCGCGCCGGGTCGTTACGCTCCGGCGCATAGGCATAGGTCGAAGTAAAAGTCACCGGGTGGTTTACGGCACCATCGTGCCCATGGGCTGGGCGGCCGCCCGCCACGACAAGAGTCTTCGGGTCTAGGCGGTCAGGGCCACCCACGGGTGATGCGGTGCTAGTCATAGCCAAAACCTTACGCCTCGGTAGGCAAAGCGCCGCTGTCGATTTCCAAAGATTTCATGGCGGTACACCGCGGGCACGGTGCCGGTTTCGGGCCAGCTCTTCGCTAGGCTAGAGCATGTGAATAGCGATGCATCAACGCCTGCGCGCGGTCTGTTTATTGTCTTCGAAGGCGGCGATGGAGCCGGCAAATCTACCCAGGTACGTCTGACGCGCCAACTGTTGGAGCGCAACGGCGGTGAAGTGCTCAGTACTCGCGAACCAGGTGGGACCGAGATCAGTGAGAAGCTACGTTCGCTTGTGCTGGAGCACGGGCATGGCACCATCGATGAGCGAACCGAGGCGCTGATGTACGCCGCTGCTCGAGCAGCGCATGTTCAGCAATTCATCGCACCTAACCTGCAGGCCGGCCGGCATGTGCTCTGCGACCGCTTCGTTGACTCCTCATTGGCTTATCAGGGAGTCGGGCGCAACTTGGGCGTGGAGAAAGTGGCCGCGATCAACGAATTCGCCACGGACGGCCTGCGCCCAGATCTGACGATCCTGTTAGATATTTCGGCGGCAGAAGGCCGGCTGCGCCGACTGACGCACACCGGTGGCGTGGATGATTCGGATCGTCTCGAAGCCGAACCCGACGATTTCCATGAACGCATCCGTCACGCCTTCCTCGAGCTGGCCAAGGCAGCCCCGCAACGCTATCTCGTGCTGGACGCCACCGCTTCGGCCGAACAGCTACAGGATCTAATTCGCGAGCGTCTGGAAGAGCTGCTCTAATGCGCCCTGTATTTGCTTCGCTCGCCGGGCAACAGCGCGTCATCGACGCACTTACCCGTGAAGTCGACGCCGGAAACCCGACGCATGCCTGGCTGTTTACCGGCCCTCCTGGTTCGGGACGCAGTACGGCCGCCCGCGCCTTCGCGGCAGCACTCGAATGCACGAGTTCGCCGGCCGGTTGTGGAAGTTGCCAAGGATGCGTCTCAGTACTCGAGGGGCGCCACCCAGATGTCACTTTCGTCAGCACCCAGAAGGTCGCTTACCAGATTGATGACGTTCGCGAACTCATTGGTCGCGCCCAAGAACGGGCCGGCCAAGGGCGGTGGCGCATCATCATCATTGAAGACGCCGACCGAATGACCGAGCGCACCACAAACGTGCTGCTGAAGGCGATTGAGGAACCGCCCGAACGCATGATTTGGTTGTTGTGCGCGCCTTCCCCTGCAGATGTGCTGGTCACTATCCGTTCTCGTTGCCGTTCGGTGGGCCTTGCCATTCCTTCGACCGCCGAAGTCGCGAGCCTGCTAATCGAACGCGACGGTGTCGCCCCGGAGTTGGCGGAGTTTGCTGCACGCGCGGCACAGTCACATATCGGCGTAGCCCGGTTGCTTGCGCGCGATCCTGCCGCCCGCGACCGACGCGAAAAGGCGGTCTTCCTCCCATTACGGATGAGCACCCTCCCCCAAGCGATGAGTGCCGCCGCCGACATTGTTGCACTAGCCAATGAAAACGCCGAGGCCATCACCGGTGAGCAACTTGCGCAACAGACCGCCGCGCTGCGACACACCACGGGCCTGAGCGAAGACGAGCCGATTCCGCCAAATCTGCGTAGTCAATTTAAAGCGCTCGAAGAAACGGCCAAACGCCAGGCACGGCGCGCCACCTTCGATGCGCTGGATCGCACCTTGATCGATTTGACCACGTTCTTTCGTGATGTGCTCAGCATCCAATTGGGCAGCCAGGTGGAGTTGGTCAATGAGCATCGCCGCGAGGACATCGAGCACTATGCTCGAGCCCAGCGAAGTGAAAAGACCCTGTCACAGATCGATGCCATCAATGAGACACGGCGCCGCTTGAGCGCCAACGTCGCCCCCTTGCTCGCTTTAGAGGCTCTCATGACGCGTCTGCTGGCTAACCCGGCACGTCGCTGAAGCAGTCGACGCACCTACCTTAGGAGTACCCTTTCGTGCCTTACACCGTGAGTCGTTCGCTGAGCAAAGCAACGGCCCTTGCCATGGCGGCTACGCTGCTACTGACTTCCTGCACTGCTGTCACGAACGATGAGAGCTCGCCGTCGGCCACGGAACCATCCACGGTCCTCGACGCGAACCTTCCCGCCGAGCTAGCAGACTATTACACGCAGAGCGTGAAGTGGGAGGCCTGCGGTAGCACCTTGGAGTGCGCCACGGTTGAGGTACCACTGAATTACGCGAAACCCGATGGCGAACGCATCGAGCTAACGTTGAACCGGCGCAAGGCGCAGAACGCTAAGGGAAATCTATTAGTTAATCCGGGCGGCCCCGGTGGTTCTGGGCTAACGCTGGTCTCCCAGTCCGCCACGTCAATGTTTACCCCCGAACTACAAAGGTCCTACAACCTGATTGGTTTTGACCCCCGGGGTGTGGGCGAAAGCAGCCCCATTACTTGTCAAAGCGATGCGGAAAAGGATGACTCCCGCCAATCGAACCTCCATGCTTGGGATCCAGCCGACCGTGAGCAAATCGTCGCCGAAGGCAAAAAATATGCTCAAGACTGTGCGCAGCACACCGGCGAATTGCTTGGTCACGTCGACACCATCTCGGCCGCCCGCGACATGGATATTATTCGGGCGCTACTCGGTGACCGGCAGTTAGATTATCTCGGTTTCTCCTATGGAACTTTCCTTGGGGCAACCTATGCCGATCTTTTCCCGCAGCGCGCCGGACGATTGGTTCTCGATGGTGCTATGGATCCTGCACTGTCCGAAGAAGAAGTCACGCTGGGACAGGCCAAGGGTTTTGAAGATTCGATCGATGCTTGGTTGACCGACTGCCTGGAATACGAGGACTGCCCGTTCTCCGGAACCCTTGACGAAGCCAAGACCGAATTGCGGGACTTTTTCTCCCGCCTCGAAGGCACACCCATGACTTCCTCTGACGGACGTCAGGTGCCGGTGGTTGACTTCGTTACTGGCTTTATCGTCCCGCTTTACGACAATAGTTCGTGGCCGTTGTTGCGTACCGCCATGCAACGAGCCATGAACGGTGATGTGGATGGCATCCTGTTCTTCGCGGATCTATCGAACGAACGCACCGAAGAGGGCAAGTACCTTTCAAACTCGATGGATGCGTTCACCGCGATCAATTGCCTTGACCGCCCGATGGATGCATCCGAGGCGGCCATGGAGAAACAAGCACAGCGATTGTCCGAGGCGTCTCCTACCATCGGCAAGTACCTTGCCTACGGTGCCATCGGATGCGATACGTGGTCATATGAACCGACCGGAAAACCTGCGAACCTATCGGCGACGGGCGCGGGCCCGATTTTGGTTGTTGGGACCACCGGCGATCCAGCCACGCCCTATGCGTGGGCACAGTCGCTGGCCAAGCAACTAGATAACGCCCGGTTGCTAACCTTCGAGGGCGAGGGCCATACCGCGTACGGACGAGGTAGTGACTGCATTAATGAGGCTGTCGATAACTACCTGCTCGAGGGTACCCTGCCAGCAGAAGGTACTCGCTGCTAGCTTTCGCGCACACCGTTTCGTGCTCGTTTTGACGTTCATCTGCCACCTCGGATAGATTAACGTGGTGCCCGGTAACGGGCGCAGGCCTCCGTAGCTCAGGGGTAGAGCAGCTCCCTCGTAAAGAGCAGGTCGCCGGTTCAAATCCGGCCGGGGGCTCCGATGTGAAGAAAATCCCCCGGTATCGCACTGCGCGATACCGGGGGATTTTCGCATTTAGTAAACCACCGAAATGGTTACTGGAAGTCAGCGGTGGCGGGATCGGCCGCAATACGACCTTCCGCACCTCGGTCCAGAGCGTCAATCTTTTCCAGATCTTCGGCATCCAATGTGACGCCTAGAGCATTGAAGTTCTCTTCGATACGCTCCGGCGTGACCGACTTCGGGATCACGACATTGCCCTTGGCTAAGTGCCAAGCGATGATGACCTGCGCCGGGCTCGCGTTGTGCTTACGGGCCACAGCGACTACGGCCTCATCCTCCAACACCTCACCACCCTGTCCCAGCGGCGACCACGACTCGTGCAGAATCCCGTGCGCGGCTTCGTATTCACGCAATTCGTTCTGCGGGAAGTAGGGGTGCGTTTCAACTTGGTTGATTACTGGCCGCACCCCGGTTTCGGCGTACAGTTCGTCGAGAGCTTCGATGGTGAAGTTGCAGACACCAATGGACTTGGCTTTTCCAGCTTTCTGCAGCTCGATGAGTGCCTTCCACGTGTCAACGTACTTGCCCCGTTTCGGCTGAAGCCAGTGAATCAGGTAGAGATCCACGTAATCGAGGCCGAGGCGCTCAAGGGAGGCGTCCATCGCGGCAAGTGTTTGCTCGTAGCCTTGATCCGCGTTCCACACCTTGGTGGTCACAAAGATTTCTTCACGCGGCACGCTGCTGGCAGCTACAGCGCGTCCCACACCGGCCTCATTGCCATAGATCATGGCGGTATCGATGTGGCGATAGCCCGTTTCGAGGGCTAGCCCAACCACCTTTTCTGCTTCGTCATCGGCGACCTGCCACACGCCGTAGCCGAGCTGGTCGATGGAGTTTCCATCACGGAACACTTTTTCGGGTACGAAATAAGTCATAAGACATACTCTATTGCCCGAAGGTGACAGATGGGGTGACTTCAGCCACCTTGCGCCCAACGCGTAATGAACCCTAGTCGAATAATTCGCGCAGGAGCCGCTGAGCTTGGCCTACTTCCTCGGTGACGATGCGCGCACGATTATCTACAGCAAAGAGCATGTCCGCCCCTCCTGCTTCGGCCTGAATCCGAAGCATCGCCATAGCTTGAGCGGTGGTTGCCAGGTCATTGGCCGACTTAGTCAGGGCCCGATGTATCCGAGCTGTTCGCTGCGGAATCTGTTCGTCTTCGCTAGGAGTCAGCGCCTGAGCTTCGCGGCATATTTCGCGCACGACAGGCAGTAGTTCGGCAAGGTCATTGGCTCGGGCCACGAACTCGTTATGTAGCCGATCATCCTCGATACCCTCAATGACCTGAAAGACGCGATCAAGCGAGCGATTGAACCGGTCATGGGCGCGACGCCACACGCCATTGCCGAGGTCGCGGTTGGCCGCGCGTTCGGCACGGAGCCTAGAGAAAAAGACCATTGCACTCTTTACGGGTCGATGGTGCCTGCCACTTATTACCTTACGGCCTGCGAGTAGCACTTCGCGCCACCGCCGTAAAAGCCGAATTACCGTGCACTCAGCGAGGAGCTCGTACCAAGATTTTCCCGCGATGCTCACCGGAATCGAAATAATCCTGAGCTTCTCGAAGCTCGTCGAATTCAAAGGTCGCACCGACGCTCATATCTAGAGTGCCTGTTTCAAGCAGTGGGCGGATCCGGTCAATGGTGTGTCGGACGATCTCAGACTTTTCCGCCACGCTCCTCGAACGCAAGGTAGTTCCGATAATCCGGGCACGCTTACTCATCAGCTGGCCAATATTCAGCTCGGCCTTGGCCCCGCCTTGTAGCCCAATGATGACTAACTGGCCACCTTCGGCGAGCGCGCTAACGTTCTGTGTTAGATATTTGGCCCCCACGACATCGAGAATGAGGTCAACTCCCCTCCCCTCGGTCAGTCGTTCAATCTCGGTTGAGAAGTCCTCGGCGCGGTAGTTGATGCCATGATCCGCACCTAACGCGTGGCAATGTTGCAGCTTCCCTGCATCGGATGCTGTCGTGTAGACCGTCGCCCCGGCGTCCTTGGCCAGCTGGATGGCCATCGAGCCAATCCCTCCGGCCCCGCCATGAATTAGAACGCTCTGACCGTTTCTCAGGTCGCCCTCGAGAAACAGATTAGACACCACAGTGCACGTCACTTCAGGTACCGCGGCGGCAGCAACCAGATCTATTCCTTCGGGAACCGGAAGTAGTTGGCCCTCGGGCACTGCAATATATTGTGCATACCCGCCTCCGCTAAGCAGCGCCGCCACACGATCGCCGATCTGCCATCGAGTGACGCCCGGACCTACTCCTACGATGGTTCCTGAGGCTTCCAGTCCCGGAATGTCGCTGGCTCCCGGAGGCGGCGGATAGTATCCACGGCGCTGCTGTACATCCGCCCGATTAAGACCAAAGGCGGCGGTACGAACCAGGACCTCTCCGGCGGCTGGTTCGGGAACTTCGCGACGCGTCTGCTCAATAACCTCGGTCCCACCGGCACCGCGATAAATATAGGCGTCCATCTGTTCTCCGGTCATTGCTGATTCTCCTGTGCAGGTATCGATGCCGTATACTCGTTCGGGTTGGATGGTTGTCCGAGCGGCCGAAGGAGCTGGTCTTGAAAACCAGTAGGCGGTAACCCCGTCTCATGGGTTCAAATCCCATACCATCCGCGTTGACTAGGCGGCCTTCTCGAATTTTCGGGGAGGCCGCCTAGCTTTATTTTCAGCTTAGACCCGCCCGCCGATGCGATCCACCCGGTCGAATTCGGTCGGTGTTTCCGGAATTTCAATGCCCGCCAGTCGGGCAATTCCCTTCACAATGTCCTGTGCATCGCGTAGGGTCCGCGCGCCCGGCCGTGCGAGATCGCCAGCCTGACCGGCAATTGCCGTACCCCACTGTGCCGAGGACAATTGCAGACCGAGGACAAAGAGACCGCGGTGCGCCAGGCCTTGGCCGTCGACGAGTCGATAGGGTGTTCCACGAACCTCAAAGCCGGAACCGGGTACCGTTTCTCCATCATCATTGGTCCATGTGTGCACTCGAGCCACAGACTCCCCAAGCAGCTGCCGCATCAGTGGTGTCTTGTTCTGTAGCACCCGGTTGGCTGGCATCATCGCTTCGCAAAGCACCTTGGCGGTGAACTCGTCGGCGTCGACCCACGGGGAGGAGGCGGTGAACAGTCCAGTAATTTCGTCGAAGCCAAACTGTGGGTCCGGACCAATAAATTCGACCAATCCTGCCCGTGAAAGCGCCAAGAGCTGCTCGATACGTTCAAGGGGTGGCCCGGAAGACAGACCTTCGACCAGGGGCTCAAATTTCCCTTGTATTTCGGTAATACGGGACTGCTCGTCTACCAGATTCCGGGCAATGAGTTCCTTGATTATCATGCGCCCAGCATTCATCGTCATGATGGCGCGTGATAGCGGATCTTCGATCCCTGGCTCACTGCGTTGGGCATTGTGCACCAGGTAGTCACGAACCGCCTGTTGGTAGTGCGCGTGGGACTCAAAGCCAACTTGGTCGAAAGGGTGGGCCAACAAGGGAACGTCCAGCCACCCAATGCGTGGGAACCGGTCAATGTATTCATGCAATTGACTCAACCAAACCTGGACACCTTCATGGTGCTCGGCATCAAGGATCTCTCGAACCTTCGCGATGAATGCTTCGCTTCCTTGCGGTAGCTGATCCTCATATACTCGCGCACTTTGGCTGTAGTAGGCCAGCAGGATATCGCGGTGCAAACGTGGCCATATATGCCGTGAAAAGCTCAAGGACGCGTTTGGGTTGCCCGAGGTCCGTGCCTCCACGACCAAATCCATCAGTTCCTCGGCGTCCATGTACTCGAGCTGTATCTGCTCGGGGATAAACGCGTCGGCCACCGGCTTCCCCCAGTACGGGGTGCCGCGGCGTGAGGCCACCATCAGGCGTGGCTCTTCGCCCGAGGGCTCATAGCGAAGTCGGTGTCCGGGCACATCGAGATCGGTCACGAACCGACCACCGCGGCCCAGGCTGAGCTCTGCCATGGCGTCGAAAAAGTTCAGGCCTAGCCCGCGAATCAAAGCCGGCTCTCCAGGCGGAAATTGAGCGTAATCGACGTTCGCTGGAATGTTCGGGGGCAGGTAGGTCAGCCCGTTGCGATCGGCCGCCTCCGCGAGCTGTCGTTGCCACGGATTCACGGCCGAATCTTGGTGGCCTAGGGCCAGCACCACGCAATCCACCGATAACCGTGCCGTGGCAGAAGCCTCCGAGTCTGGATGGCGATATTCCACTTGATAGCCGGTGAGCTCCGGACGAACCGCAAGCACCTCGGACTGAATCTGCGCGACGTTGACTTGCGGATGCGCTGCTAGCTGCGCCACGCTGCGCTGAAAGACATGCTGCAAATATCTGCCATACAACGCTCGGGTGGGGTAACTACCGGGTCCAAGCGAGGAAATTTCCTCGGCCTCCCGTGCGGTAAGAGGTGCCCCGTCGCCTCCGGAAGTCACGAACTGTTCGAAGCTCAGCCCAGGACCATCACCCGTCCGTTCGGGGGCCACTGTAGGGTAGGACATTGGTGTGTTCATCCAGAAGTTTGGCGATTGCCCAGGGTCCCACACCATGCCCGAGCCACCGGGGTAAGGGTCAAAGATGGTCACCTGCAATTGAACCGGCACTCGCGTGCTACGTCGCAGCAGGTCTGCCATCCGCTCCACGATGCTTGTCCCGCGTGGGCCTGCACCCACGACGGCGACGCTGAACTGGGGATCCGAGGTATCTGTTGCGCTGCTCACCATCCAAGATTAATGCCTCGGGCCCTAGACTGTGGCTTATGAGCGAAACATCGGTACAGACCAGCGACCCAACCGAAGAATATGACTGGCTCGACGAGGTTCAATCGGACACTGCCCTAGCTTGGGTGCGCGAGCACACCGAGCGCACGGAGCGCGAACTCTACGACGCGCAGTTCCACACCACAGTCGACCGGATCCGCGAGGTACTGGATTCACCTGATCGCATACCGATGGTGACCAAGCGCGGCGAGCACTACTACAACTTCTGGAAAGACGCCGCGCACCGTTTGGGCCAATGGCGACGGACCACGTGGGAGTCCTACCGCACGGATAATCCCGACTGGGAAATTTTGCTAGATCTCGACGATCTCGCAGTCAAAGAAGGCCAGGACTGGCACTTCGCCGGCGCCCAGCTCCTGCGACCGGCACCCGGAGAGCCTTATCGCCAAGCGCTAGTGCGGCTCAGCCCCGACGGTGGTGACCAAGTCGCAATCCGCGAGTTCGACCTAGAGAACCAAGTCTTTGTGCCCGAAGGATTCCAACTTCCGGTGGCCAAGACCTCCGCAAGTTGGTTAGATGCCGACACCCTATTGGTAGCTAGCGCGACAAATCCGTTGGACACCACGCGTTCAACGTATGCCCGCACCGTCCGCTCGCTCACCCGAGGAGCCGAGCTACGCGACGCTCCGGTGGTCTTCGAGGTGGACGCTGAGCACGTGTTGGCCGGGGTTCAAGTCGATTCCACTCCGGGTTTTGAACGCACGATTTTCACCGACGTGCTCGATTTTTACAACAGCCGCACCTATCTACAGATCGCCGGAAAGAACATCGCGGTGGACGTTCCTACTGACGTCAATGTCTTTCTGCATCGTCAATGGTTCCTGTTTGCCCCACGCACCGATTGGCAACACGCGGGAAATACCTACCCGGCCGGAAGCCTGATTATGACGACGGTGGACAGGTTTTTGGAATCGGGCACTATAGACCGCGTGGTGTTCACGCCGCAGTCGAACTCCTCGTTGCAGGGGATGGACTTCACGGCCAACTACCTATTACTCACGCTACTGACCGATGTGCGTAGCGAAGTTCACGTATTGGATCTGCACTCTAACTCCGAGCCGCAGCGCCTCACGTTGGATGACCCCTTGTGTAGCGTTTCGGTATCCGCTGTGGATGATGAAGATGAAAGTTGCGCCGACGAGATCTGGATGACCTCCACCGGCTTCACCACGCCGACCATATTGTCGCGTGGGCCAGTAGGAGCTCAGCTCACTCCCGTAAAGTCATCCCCGGCTCGTTTTTCGGCGGACGATCTCGAAGTGAGCCAGCACTTCGCGATCTCGGCCGATGGGACCCGAATACCGTATTTCCAAGTCTCGCCCCGCGACCTAGTGTTAGATGGACGAAATCCAGTGCTCATGGACGGATACGGCGGCTTCCAGCACAGTATGACCCCGGGGTATTCTCCGGCCCTTGGGCGGGGCTGGCTTGAACGTCGTACCGCCGACGGGCGTGGTGCCAGCTATGTACTGGCTAATATTCGTGGCGGCGGAGAATACGGACCACGATGGCATCAGGCCGCGCTGCAGGCCAACCGGCACCGTGCCTATGAGGATTTCGCAGCGATCGCGGAGGACCTCGTCAGACGGCAGGTCACCAGTCGCGAACACTTGGCGGCCACCGGACGATCCAATGGTGGGTTGCTGATGGGCAATATGATCACCGGCTACCCGCAGCTTTTTGGTGCTATCTCCTGCGGGGTCCCACTACTGGACATGCGCCGCTACACCCGACTGGCGGCCGGGCACTCCTGGATCGCCGAGTATGGCGATCCCGAAATCCCAGAACAGTGGAAGTACGTACGCACCTTCTCACCGCTTCACCGCATTTTCGACGAGCCACAGCATCCTGATAGCTACCCTGCGAGCCTCATCTGGACCACTACCACCGATGACCGGGTGGGACCTTCACAGGCTCGCAAGCTGGCCGCAGCCATGATGGATCGCGGTATCACCAATGTTCGTTACCACGAGCCGCAGGACGGGGGCCACGCTGGTTCAACTGACAACGAATCCACCGCACGCATGCTGGCCACAAGCTACGAATATCTTTGGCGCCAAATTCGCTAGCGTGCCCCGTTTTGGAACACGGAGGGAAGTTCGGGTAGGCTTATTAACGCTGGAAACAGCGGATGGACACGTGCCAGAGCGGCCGAATGGACTTCACTGCTAATGAAGGGTCGGGGTTAAACTCGACCGGGGGTTCAAATCCCCCCGTGTCCGCCAAAAACCCCTACTCAGGTAGGGGTTTTTTATTTGCATAGTCATGAAATCCCCCCCATCGTGCTCATGCACGGTCGACTCGATGCTCCGCCAAGGTTCCGAGCGGTTGTCATAGTGACCGAACTTGTCTCAGAAGTTGCCGAGAGCTACGCGTAATAACCTCTATTGCGAGCACTTAGATACGGTAAGTCACGGATTCACGTGGGGAAAGCGGGCGGCTCGTATCCCCGCATACTCCAAAAACCCCTACTCAAATAGGGGTTTCCGCACTCCGAGGACAAGTCATGACGGCCGCACTTTAGCAATTGAGGATTGCGCTGGCACAGCACACGCCAGCGCAATGACCCGATCCTGACGACTAACTACCCTTGGTATTTAGCACTTCCATACGCGCCGGCGTCGTGGTCTGCCGGTAGTGCCCCGCGACTCTACTTGTCGCGCTCGACGAAGTTGCGCAACATGTTGCGCACCATATCTTCGGGAAGGTTAGTATGCCGGACCACGATGGCCGCCACGCGGTCTAAATCGGTGTCGGCAATGGCGGCAAAGAGTTCGGCACGTTCGGCCTCCGGCAATTCCGCCGCGTCAAAACTCACCGGGCCATCGGGCCCCTGCCCCTCGAAGCGAAAGTCCGCCACATTTGCATTACCGCCGTGGGCAGCCATCGGGGAGGTGGAAATCATGCGCTCTAGATCCTCAACCGGCAACCCGGTATGGGTGTTGAGGATCTGCGCTGCCTCCGTATAGTTTTCGTCGCGAAGCATCGAGAACAGTTGATCGTACTCGTTGGGTGGCAATTGTTCGCTCGAGAACTCATGCTGTACACCTTCAACCTCGTAAGCAAGTTTGAAGTGTGTCGAGCTTGGCTCGTTCTGCGACCCGAACTGTTCGCTCCATTCTTCGGGCACGACCCACGCATCATCCTTCGGTAGCATGGCTTGAATTTCACCGCTGGCTGGCGCTGGCGACGGCTCGGGGTCTTTGGAGGCGGGCTCCGAATCCTTCTCAGACTGTGGAGGCTCTTCTTCACCGTCATTACCGTGTGATTCCAGTTTTGCGCGCAGCGCCTGAATATCCTCTTCACTGACCGGTTGCGGCTTCTGCTGCTCAGCCACCTGCGGGTACGCGTCTAAGGAACGAATTGCGATAACGCAATCCTTGACAGGATCTCCGGTCACCGCACGATAATTCTGCACGGCCGCCAAGACGTCTCCCTTGGCGAGATTACGATAAATGGCCTTCCGGGAAGCCTCATCAAGCTTGGCGCTGGCCGCCTGCGCGGCCTCACGACTCACTGCTTTAGAGATTTCGGCGCTGTTCCGCTTACGCAGTGACTGCAGCCACCAGTAGCCCGCGCCAAGGACGAGCACAACAACGCCGATAATGATGAGAAACTCCATACCTCCAGCCTACTTCTTTTAACTGAATGATCACCCAGCTAAGCCCAAGGTGAAAGGCAACACACCCGGTGCCCCCGCGATCCTCAAGGCTCGTCCAGCCATGGCCAAAGACCACCGGGAATCAGCTAGGTCATCCACGAGAAGCACGGGCCCAGGAGCATTAGCCAAGAGTTCCTCCATCTGCGGCGGAATCTCAAAAGCATCAGCCACCGCTGCGAGGCGAAAAGCCGAGTTTCCACCGGGTCCGCCCTCCGGCGGGCCCATCCGATACTGCAGCGCTCCGAGGTAACGCAGCCTGCCAACGCTGGCCAGGGACTGCGCTAGCGATTCTATGAGTTGCGGACGGTGGGCTGAAGCCATAGCCACCACCGCCACGGGTCGTTGCGGCCACTGCCATTCGGCGAGCACTTTGACGCATGCGTCGAGCATGGCTTGCTGCACGGGAGCATCGGTCGGGTCCGCAAAGAGCTGGCGCAGTCTATTTCCCCAGCCCAGATCCGTTAAGCGCGCCAGTGCACGTCCTTCAAGAATCTGCTCGTCCTCGGGGATCTTGCCCTTGAGGGAATAACCGAGTTTGTTGAGACCCGAAGGATAGAGCTTACGAGGTTCAATCCGGACACCGGCCTTGACCAGCGCGGCCTGTGCGCTGTCCTTAGACTCCTGCGGAATGTGATCGTCGTACCACGCCCCGGCACAGTTGTCGCACTTTCCGCACGGGCCCGCCTGCGGGTCGTCGAGTGTCTGGGTCAAGAATTCCATCCGGCAACGGGCGGTATTCTCGTAATCGATCATGAGGTTCTGCTCATGAATTCGGCTCTGCGCGACCCGGCGATAACGGTCCGCGTCATAAACCCACGGCATATCGGTGCGGATCCAACCTCCCGCGACACGCTGCACCGCCCCATCCACCGCAAGCACCTTCAATAACAGTTCCAAGGGGGAACGTCGGAGGTTGACCGCGCTCTCTAGTGCGGGCACGCTGACCGGGCCATCCACCGCGGCAAGAGCGTCGAGCACCTGCCGCGCACGCTGCTCGTCGGGCATCGAGCTGGTGGCGAAATACTGCCAGATTTCCGAGTCATCGGGCCCGGGCAGTAGCAACACGTCGGCATTGATACTTCCACGACCGGCACGACCGACCTGCTGGTAGTAGGCCACCGGGGAACTTGGCGCGCCGAGATGGACAACGAACCCCAGATCCGGCTTATCGAATCCCATCCCCAACGCACTAGTGGCGATGAGGGCTTTGACTTCATTGTTCTTCAACGCGGATTCAAGTTGCTCGCGTTCAGAGATATCGGTCCGTCCGGTATACGCGGCTACTCGGTGACCGGCCTCGGAAAGCAGCCGGGCCACATCTTCAGCCGCCGAGACGGTGAGCGTGTAGATGATCCCGGAACCGGTAAAGCTCTCGATATGGCTAAGTAGCCAAGCTAACTGCATGCGTGGTGAAGCGAGCTTCAACACACCCAACCGCAAAGAGTCCCGGGCCAACGATCCGCGCAGGGTGAAGACCTCGGCGCCATCGGCGGCCAACTGTTCCGCCACATCCTCAACGACCCGCGAATTGGCCGTGGCCGTGGTGGCTAATACCGGTAGGCTGGCCGGCAACCGGTTGATCAGCTCGCGGATTCGGCGGTAATCGGGACGGAAGTCGTGGCCCCAGTCAGATATGCAATGAGCCTCGTCAATCACCAGCAGCCCGAGACGATCCAGCAGCAGTGGCAGCTGCTCCTCGCGGAAGGACGGATTGTTCAGACGTTCGGGTGAGACCAGCAGCACGTCAATCTCATCGCGTTGCAGCTTCGCAAGTACTTCACGCCATTCCAGAACGTTCGCTGAGTTAATGGCCGCGGCGCGCACTCCTGCACGCTCGGCTGCAGCCACCTGATCGCGCATAAGCGCCAGCAGCGGGGAGACGATTAGTGTCGGCCCACGTCCCTGGGCTCGAAGCAACAGAGAGGAAATGAAGTACACGGCGGACTTTCCCCAGCCGGTGCGCTGCACCACCAGCGCACGCCGGCGATGTGCTACGAGCGCCTCAATGGCTTCGAACTGACCGTCGTGAAAATGCGCGTCCTCGCGTTGCACGAGAGCCCGGAGCTTAGCTAGGGCCTCCTGATACAACGGCTGGTTCCCAGTGGCGTTCATGTACCCAAGTATTGCAGTCGCTTCGGACAGTTCGACACCGCGCTCTCGGGCTGTGGGCGCTGTCCGTGGGAAGAAAATGTTAGCCAGCTCCTACCGTCTTTACGCCCCCGGCAACGGCGCTCCGGCAGATGAACCCGGTAGGCTGATGGACGTGACTGTTGATATTGATCTACACGAGAGCTTCAAGGCCTACGACGTGCGTGGCATCGTTGGGCAGGAATTGAACGCCGAAGCCGTCGAGGCTATTGGAGCTGCCTTTGTCGATGTGCTGGCGCTTTCCGGCAAGGATGTGCTCATTGGCGGAGATATGCGGCCTTCGAGCGCCGACTTCGCTCAGGCTTTCGCCCGTGGCGTGACTTATCGCGGGGCGAACGCGGTGTTGTTGGGCCAGATCTCCACCGACGAACTGTACTTCGCGGCGGGCCGCTACGACGCCGCTGGTGTAGTTTTTACCGCTAGCCACAATCCGGCGGAATACAACGGGTTGAAGATGGCCAAGGCCGGGGCCGTGCCGATTTCGTCGGATACTGGCCTGTTCGATATTCGTGATCTCGCGCAGAGCTATCTGGCCGAGGGGCTGCCGGTTTCGACCGAGGCCCCCTCCGGTACGGTGCGTGAGTTGGATGTTTTGGCTGATTACGCGGCCTACCTGCGTTCCTTGGTTGATCTGTCGGGGATTCGGCCGTTGAAGGTGGTCGTGGACGCCGGTAACGGTATGGCCGGGCTGACGACTCCTGCCGTGCTGGGTGACAGTGTGTTGGCCGGGTTGCCGTTGGAGATTGTGGATCTGTATTTCGATCTCGATGGGACTTTCCCGAATCATCCGGCGAATCCGTTGGAGCCGGAGAATCTTAAGGATCTGCAGGCCGCGGTGCGTGAGCACGGGGCGGATATTGGTTTGGCGTTCGATGGGGATGCTGATCGTTGCTTTGTGATCGATGAGCGGGGTAACCCGGTGTCTCCCTCGGCGGTGACCGCGCTGGTTGCGGTGCGTGAAATTGCGCGGGCTCAGGCTGCTGGGGAGTCGAGCCCGGTGGTGATTCATAATTTGATTACCTCGCGGGCGGTGCCGGAGTTCGTCACGCAGGTCGGCGGGGTGCCGGTGCAGACACGTGTGGGTCATTCCTTCATTAAGGCCAAGATGGCCGAGCATGGGGCGATTTTCGGTGGTGAGCACTCGGCGCACTACTATTTCCGTGATTTTTACAACGCTGATACCGGGATGTTGGCGGCGATGCATGTGTTGGCCGCGTTGGGTGAGAGCACGTTGCCGCTTTCGGAACTGGGGGCTCGTTTTGAGCCGTACACCGCCACTGGGGAGATCAACTCCCGGGTCGAGGATAAGGATGCGGCGATCGCCCGTGTGGCGGCGCATTTCGCGGGTCAGCCGGTGAGCGTGAGCACCATGGACGGCACGACGTTTAGCGCAGAGGATGGTAGCTGGTGGTTTAACCTCCGTCCGTCGAATACCGAGCCGTTCTTGCGTTTCAATGGTGAGGGTCTCACTGCGGCGATCATTGAGCCGGTCCGTGATAGCGTGCTGGGGATCGTTCGCGACACCGACCCCAACTCCTAAGGAGCCATGATGAACGTTGAGGACATGACCGACGAGGTCAAGGATGATCTGAATAAGGTCCTGGGTACCGCACTGGGTGTGGCCCGCGAACAGCTCGAGGAGCAGGGAGTATTCCTGCCCTTCGCCATCGGTTTGGAGCCCGGCACCGAGGGCGAGGACGGCGAATTGCGTCTCATCGCGGTGCCACCGACGGATGATCCGGAGGACCCGGAGGCCGACATCGACACCGAGAGCATGGCAGCCGATCTGGTGCAAGTACTTAACCAGCAAGGTACCGATTTCAGCGCCGTAGCCATCGCCTCCGATGTGTTGTTGCAGGAAGATGAGCGCGACGCAATCCATGTGGTTGCCGAGCATCGTCAGGGCCTAGCGCTGGCAATTGTTCAGCCTTACGCCATGCCTGAAGAGCCAGGTGGCCCGTGGCAGTTCGAGGATCCGTCCGCAGAGTCTGCCACCGCCTCGATCTGGTCGCAGGACGCTAACTAGCTCATGCGTCTGTCAGCCTTCGCGGACGTGTGCCTGCGCACCATCATGGTGCTCGGGGCACCGTCCGCGGGTCAGCTGACCAGTCGGCAAATTGCCGAGCTGATAAATACCCCGTACAACCACGTCACTAAGGCCGTCCTCGAACTTCGAACGCTCGGCCTGATCGAGGTGACGCGCGGGCGCTCCGGGGGCGCCAGCATCACCGAGGCCGGCCTGAACAGCTCCGTGGGCACCCTGCTACGCCACCTCGACCGGCGTGAAGATGTTGTCGACTGCTCCCCCAGCACCAACGCGGGCGCGTGTCCCTTAGCCGCCGGTTGCCGTCTGCGCCAGGCGTTGCGCGCGGCCCGTGAAGCCTTTTACGCCAGTCTGGACGAACTGACCGTCCGCGAAGTCTGCACCTCACCAGCCTTGCAGACGCTCCCCTTCCCCTCGCCGCGCCTTCCCAACTAGCGCCGCCGCCGAGGCGTGGCACCCGAGCGGCATTCGAGGCACTTGCACATCTCTTCTACAAGGCGTAGAACTATAGTGTAAATCTTGCATATCAAATGCAAGTAAATCCCTGTGTTCCGGAGGTTCCCATGCTGTCCACCCAATCCCGCCCGCTCATCGAAGCCACTTTGCCGCTGATCGGCGAGCGCATTGGGCAGATCACCCCGGTGTTCTACCGCCGGCTTTTCGCCGCCCACCCCGAATTGCTCGACGGAACCTTCTCCCGCTCGAATCAGCGCAATGGACGACAGCAGCAGGCCCTCGCCGGTTCCATCGCCACCTTCGCCAGTTACCTGCTGGCCAACCCGCAGGCACTTCCCGAAACCCTGCTTTCGCGCATCGCCCATAAGCATGCCTCGCTCGGCGTCCGCGAGGAGCAATATCCGGTGGTTTACGAGCACCTGTTCGCCGCCATTGCCGAAGACTTAGGCGATACCCTGACTTCAGAAATCACGGCGGCCTGGACCGAGGTTTATTGGCTCATGGCACACGCCCTGATCAAGTTGGAGCGTGAGCTCTACGCGGCGCAACCCAATAGCGTCGATTACAGTGCCTGGCGACTCGTGCGGCGACAGACCGAAAGCACCGACTGCGTAAGCTTTAGCTTCGAACCGCTCGACGAAACCCCCGTGGCCGCGGCACGTCCAGGACAGTTCGTCTCCCTACGCCTGCCGGTCGCCGATGGCACCCGTCAGGTACGTCAATACACACTCAGTCAGCAACCGGAAGCAACGAGCCGTCGCCATATCACGGTCAAGCTGGATGTCGACGGAGAGGTGAGCACGACCCTGCATAGCTTGCAGCCGGGGGCCGTGGTGGAGCTGTCGAACCCTTACGGAGATTTGGTCATTGATGCCGAGGGCACACCACTCGTAATTGCCACCGCTGGCATTGGGTGCACTCCGGCGGCCGCGGCGCTTTCCAGCCTCGCTGCCGCAGGTTCAGTACGACGCCTGAGCATCCTGCATGCGGAGGCTAGCGTCGAGGCGTGGGCGCTACAACACCAGATGCTCGATTCGCTGCGGCAACTTCCGCAGGCGACGCTCCGCACGTGGTTCGAGCACGGACCATTGCCCGAGGCCTACCAGTCGCGTCAGGGACTCATGGATCTGACCGGACACGTTGATGAACACAGCGAACTGTACCTCTGCGGACCCTTGCCCTTCATGCATGCGCTGCGCTCGCAGGCACTGAGCCTTGGGGTACCGGCCCAGAAGATTCACTATGAAGTCTTCGGCCCAGATGTCTGGTTGGCCGCCTAGTCCTCTGGCTTTTGCGTTTCAGTTCCAGGGGCCGGGTCGGTGGCAGGGCGTTTGCCGAACTTGGCCCCCAGGGACGAACTCTTACCCGCCCGTGCGGGCGCTTCGGTAAGCTTCGAGTGAATCCTGCCTTCAAATGCCCATTGGCGCAGAACCGCATTGAACAGCAACGGAGTTTCAATATTCCATTGATGGTGCACACCGGGAACGAGTCGGGTCGCTACTTGCGGAAGCTTGGCCTGTAGAGCGGGGAAAGAGGAGGCCACGAGCTTTGGTTCGAGCGCCCCGGCCAGCGCCAAGGCGGAACCCGTGTAGTTGTTCAGATCTTCGGGCAGTCCGCCCGCGGCCAGTTCTTCGGTAATTGCTCGCAGGTTATGCTCTTTCAGCGTTACCCCATGCCGCGCGAAAAGCTCCTTTTCGTCGTCGACCATCCCATAGGCCCCGGCCTGGAACCGCCAATACCAGGGGCTGCCGGCTAGCTTCAGCTGCCAGCGGTTCAGGTTGCGAGCCAACGTCGGGACACCCGAGGCGGGGGTGCCGCTGAGCAGAAGGCTCTGCACGAGCTCGGGATGCCGCGCGGCCACGTGGGCGGCGATAAGCCCTCCCACGGACATCCCGACGAGGTGGACGCCACCACTGGGAACTTCTTCTGCGATCAGCGCGGCAACGTCGTCGGCCGCAGATTGCAGCCCGGCCCAGTCCTCGTCGCTTCGCGCGCCAAAGGAAGGCAGATGCGGGGTGAGCACGGTGGCTCGTGCGAAGGCACGTACCTGCGGTTCCCATACCCAGTTGCCCACCGAGCCACCGTGCAACAGAACCAGGGTCTGTTCGGAACCGCTAGCGGCCGAGCCGGAGGAAGCCGGGTGCACTTGAGCATAGCCGTTAGGGTCTAGCGCTTCGTTCCGCTGATCGCCGCTCATGGGAGATACTCCATGACCGCGTCAAGCCAGTCCAACTCGGCGGCCTGCTGCCGAATGGCATGATCAAGGGTGGCAGCCATCAGAAAGCTGCGCCGGTCGGCTGCGGCACGCATATCGATCCCTTCCCGTTGCGACAGGTAGTCGTCGAGCACACGTTGGGTCGCGTTCCTCCGCTCGGTGAGTAACTGTTGAATTTGTTCCTTACCAAGCTCTGCGGCAAAAAATACCTGTCCCATAAAGGGATCACGCTCGGTACCGCTCGCCGGGCCTTGAGAAAGCCAAGCGACCAGTGCCTGACGGCCCGCAGAGGTGATGTGATGCTCTTGACGATCCGGGTAGTTGCTCTGTTCTACCGTACGCACAGTCGCGTAGCCCTGGTCAACCAGTTGGGCCAGGGTTCGGTAAATCTGCGCCTTGTCCGCATTCCAAAAGTGGTTAATCGACGAGTCAAAATGCTTCTTCAATTCATAGCCTGTCATCGGCGATAAACAGAGCAGACCCAAGATTAATCGTGCCAAAACCATAATCACATCTTGTCACAGATAGTGGATAACACACCCACCCGACCTGCGTTTACGGGGAGCAATTCCGGTTCGAGCGATCGGCCGCAGGAGCTCGCCTGTTATGGAATCTAGAATGGGAGCATGTCCGCCCGCGCTGAACATTCGAAACTGACCCCCATATTGTTCATCTTGCTGGTGGTGTTGGGCACCACGGGCCCACTGGCAGTAGACATGTATCTGCCCTCGTTTCCAGCGATGGCAACCCAATTCGGCGCCTCGGCCACGCGGATTCAGCTAACGCTCACAGCTTTTCTGCTGGGAATGGCAGCGGGTCAGCTCCTCTGGGGGCCACTGTCCGACCGCTTGGGGCGCGCCCTGCCGCTGCGCCTAGGCACCGGCCTGTTCGTTTTGACAAGTGTCGGCGCGGCGCTGGCCCCGACCCTGGAATCACTGATTGCCGCCCGTGCCCTGCAGGGACTAGGAGCCGCCGCCGGTCTGGTGATCTCCAAGGCCATCGTCGCCGACACCACCAGCGGTGTACGCACCGCACGGATGTTTAGCATCCTGATGACTATCGGTGGTGTTGCACCGGCTGTCGCGCCAATTCTCGGCTCTTTCATTGCCCAGATCGGCGGATTCCGTGCCGTGCTATGGACCTTGGCCGCAGTTGCCGCGATCATGTGCACCGGCTGTCTGGCGTTCTATAAGGAAACACTTCCGCTCACGGCTCGTAGCTCGGGAAGGTATCTCGCTCCTTTGCGACAGGCCATCTCACGTCCTCGTTTTGTGGGCTACATGATCCAGTTCGCCTTCGGGTTCGCCTGCATGATGGCCTATGTTTCGGCCTCCCCCTTCGTCTACCAGAATGTGATGGGGCTCAGCCCTCGGCTCTATGCCCTTGCCTTCGGCGTCAATGCCCTGGGCTTGATTGCAGCTGGTTTCACCTCGGCTCGCTTGGCCACGCGCGTTCCATTGCGCCGTACCATCAGCGTGGCGCTGAGCGTCATGCTTGGCGCGAGCCTACTGTTACTGATCCTCGTCTTACTGGGCGTACGCTCGCTGGCCTTGGCGGCGGTGATTTTTATTTTGGTGGCGAGCATCGGTTTCACCACGGGTAACACCACCGGACTCGCGCTGGCCGAGGTCCGCGAAGTCTCCGGATCCGGCTCGGCCTTACTCGGCGCGGCGCAGTTCGCGGTGGGTGCGATGGCGACGCCGCTGGTCGGCATGCGCGGGGAGAACTCGGCGCTGGGTTTGGCCGTGGTGCTACTCTGCTGCGCCGCAGTGTCATTCGCAGCCTTGATCTACACGGCCGATCGCTTCCACTCAGACTCCGCCGGGCTCACTCTCCCGGCGCGTTCCTAAGGTTCGGTTAAAGCAAGCTCCCCGCACCACGAGGTGGTGCGGGGAGCTTGGGTGCCTTCGCGATCCTGTGCGACTAGGCGCTCAAGCGCTGCTTCAGGCCATCGAGCTCAGCGCGTAGGGCAGCGGGCAGGGCCTCACCGAAGTTCGCGTACCATTCCTCGATGCTGGCAACTTCGGCCAACCATTCATCCTTATCGACGTTCACGGCAACCTCGACATCGGCGGGGGTGAAGTTCTCCAGGCCGGTCAGGTCCAACGACTCACCGGTGGGCACATTGCCGATCGGGGTCTCGGCAGCCTCGGCGGTACCCTCGATGCGCTCAATAACCCACTTGAGCACGCGCGAGTTGTCACCGAAGCCTGGCCACGCAAATCCACCGGTCGGGGTGCGACGGAACCAGTTGACCAGGAAGACCTTCGGAGCCTGCTCGGGATTGAGCTTCGCCGAAATCTTGTCCCAGTGGTTGAGGTAGTCACCGGCGTTGTAACCAATGAATGGCAGCATCGCCATCGGGTCACGACGGACCACACCGGTGGCGCCGGCAGCGGCCGCGGTGGTCTCCGAGGAAAGCGTCGAACCCATGAACACACCGTTGGTCCAACTACGCGCCTCGGTGACCAGCGGGATGGTGGTCTTGCGTCGTCCGCCGAAGAGGATCGCGTCGATCTTCACACCGTTAGGCGAGTAGTACTCGTCGGCCAGCATGTCGATCTGGTCGATCGGCGTGCAGAAGCGCGAGTTCGGGTGAGCGGCCGGGGTGCCGGACTCCGGGGTCCAGTCCTGACCAAGCCAGTCGGTCAGGTGCGCCGGCGCTTCGTCGGTCATGCCTTCCCACCAGACGCCACCCTCATCGGTCAACGCGACGTTGGTGAAGATGGAGTTACCCTTGGCGATGGCACGCATTGCGTTGGGGTTGGTGGACCAGCCGGTGCCGGGAGCAACACCAAACAGGCCGTATTCCGGGTTCAGGCCACGCAGTTCCCCATCGGCGCCGATGCGCATCCAGTTGATGTCGTCGCCCAAGGTTTCGGCTTTCCAACCCTCAATGGTCGGATCCAGCAGGGCCAAGTTGGTCTTGCCGCAGGCCGACGGGAAGGCCGCAGCGATGTTGTAAGCCTTACCCTGTGGGCTGGTGAGCTTCAGAATAAGCATGTGCTCAGCCAACCAGCCTTCGTCGCGAGCCATCGCCGAAGCAATACGCAGCGAGTAGCACTTCTTGCCCAGCAGCGCGTTGCCGCCGTATCCCGAACCGTAGGAAACAATGGCGCGCTCTTCGGGGAAGTGCACAATCCACTTATCCTCGTTGCACGGCCACGGAACATCCTCTTCGCCCGGCTGAAGCGGGGCACCGACAGAGTGCAACGCTGGGACGAAGAAGGCTTCTTCGGCTTCCATCTTGCGCAGCACCTCGGTGCCGATCTTGGCCATGATGCGCATCGAGGCGACCACGTAGGCAGAGTCGGTAATCTCGACTCCGTAGGCGGGGTTCTCGGCGTCTAGGGGGCCCATCACGAACGGAATAACGTACATGGTGCGACCGCGCATGGCCCCGTCGAAAAGACCATCGAGCTTGGCCTTCATCTTCTCTGGGTCTTCCCAGTTGTTGGTGAAGCCGGCGTCCTTCTTCTCCTTGGAGCAAATGAAGGTGCGCTCTTCGACGCGGGCCACGTCCTTGGGGTCAGAAAAACCCGCGTAGGAGTTCGGGAAGTTCGGATCGGTCAGCTTGATCAGCGTTCCGGCCTCGACGAGTTCCGCGCACAGGCGGTCGTTCTCTTCGGCGGAACCATCAACCCAATAAACCCGGTCCGGCTTCGTCAGTGCGGCGACTTCCTCGACCCACGACACCAGCTTGGCGTGCGTGGTTGGCGCTGCGTCGATAACGTTCTGATCCGAGCTCGGGCTCATTATCCATTCCCTCCATTGGGCTGAACTAGCAATAAATCAAGGCTAGGTGGTGGGCTCCGACGGATTCTGTGACACAAACCTCAGCGGACCGGCCTTGGACCGCTCGAGAATCTGAGTTCCGCTAAATCTCGGGGATTTCGAACTAATCAACATCGACTTTCTGTGATTAAGGTCACGTAGACCGGTATACTTTTTCTGGTGCTACCCGGCTCCCTCGTATGGGCCGCAGGATGGATTTTGACGGGCGCGAAAATCTCTGTATAGTTATTCGAGGTTCGTCACGGCGAGCCGAAAACTGAAGATGCGCCCATAGCTCAGCTGGATAGAGCGTCTGTCTACGGAACAGAAGGTCAGGGGTTCGAATCCCTTTGGGCGCACCAAATAAAATTCCCCCGGTCACAGGCCGGGGGAATTTTTGTTATCCGCAAAGTTTTCAGCTCACCGGTTCCGCTGGCGGGATCAGCTGGCAACCTCTTGCGCCCCGCTTCGCAAACCTCCGACAGCAAACCCAGCGGCACAGAGGGTAGCCACGACCCACCCGCCAAGAGCGACGGGGACCCCGAAGTGCAACCCTACCCAGCCCCCGAGCAAGCTTCCCAGCGGAACCACCCCAAAAGTCAGCGTGCGGCGGGCACTCACCACGCGGCCAAGCAGTCGTTCGGGCGTCAACAGGCTCGACCATGTCGTCACCGCAACATTCATGGCAATAACCGCCACTCCCCAGAACAAGCTATGTACGGCCAGGAGGCTCAACGCCGCCCACGGCGGTAGAAATGCGGCGAGGAATACTAGTCCGGCAAGCGCTGCCTGAAGCACCGTCGTTCCACGAACGAGGCCAACGGCGTGGTAGCGCTGGGCGATCCGTGGGGCCAGCCAGGCGCCGCCGACTCCGCCGACTCCGCCAACGGCCCCGAGTACACCAAACCAGGCAGGACCTAAGTCCAGATAGTTCAACACGAAAATCGCTTCCACCGAGGACCCGATGGCCAATCCCAGATTCGAGCAGGCTGCGATCAGCGTGATCATCAGAAGCGGCCGCTGTGCCCCCAAGTAGGAGAAGCCGGCCAGAGCTCGGCGCATAAAGGAACCAACTTCATGATGCTCTTCCGGCACCTCGTGGCCTTCGCCTCGAGACGGCACACTGAGCAATAAGGCGAAGTACAGCGCCAATGCCAGCAGTGCGATCGCCACGGTCAAGAGTGCCGGTGCCCCAAGTATGGTGAATCCGATTCCGGCGGCTGCCGGAATAATGATGGCCAATGACTGATCCGCCGCGGCCAATCTGGCCAGTAGTGGCGCCAGTTCTCGTTCGCGGTCGGTTCCTTCCGCTGCGCTCAATGCGGGGGCGAGACTAACCTGCGAAGTCTCACTAAGGGCGTTACAGACTCCAAGCAAGGTGGCCAGCAGTAACGCTATGGGTATCTGTAAGGCCCCAAAGATAAGCAGCAATACCATCGCCAGCAACAGAAAGAACTTCGCGGCAAGTCCGACCCGCAAGGTCCGCAAGGGCGTAAAACGGTCCACCGCGTGGCCCAATGGAATTCCCACGACCACGAAAGCCACCGAGCCCAAGGCATTGAGCAAGCCCATTTGGAAGGCATTCGCTCCAAGTAACAGGACGAAGATCAAGTCGGCGGCGAAGTCTGCCACCGAGCGACCCGCCGCATCGAAAGCATTTGAGAACAGTAGGCGGCGCTGAGCCTTCAGGCTTTCGATTACTGGCACTGCGCCTCCTTCACCGGACGAACCTCCTACTGAGCCCACCATAATGTGAATCGAGCCACTTTTGGCAATTTCGGTTCGACGGCCCCCGGCGCGCTGTGTATAGTTATACGAGTCGTCACGACGATGAAAACTAAATATGCGCCCATAGCTCAGCTGGATAGAGCGTCTGTCTACGGAACAGAAGGTCAGGGGTTCGAATCCCTTTGGGCGCACAAATCACGAAGATCCCGGAACACTTACCCAAATGTTCCGGGATCTTTGCTTTGCACTCGGTTCGCGCCTAGCGCTTACTCAACTGCAAACCCACCACGGCCGGGTTGTGGTCCGAGGCACGGAACATATCGGCCACGTACAGGTCGGTGGCGTTGTAGTTAAAGCGGCTGTATTCCAGCGCTACTGGTTCATTGGCGTTGATCTGCCAAACGTCGCTGCCAGTGACGACTTCGGCCGCGCCCGGAGAGGCGAAGACGTGGTCGAGCGAACCCACCCGGCCGCCATAGAGGTAGCTGTGCTTGCCACTAGCGGCGGTGATATCGGAGTAGCCGGCTTGAGCCAAGACGCGTAGCGGATCCTCGGCACCATAGGAGTTGAAGTCGCCACCGAGCAATACCTTATCGGTGTTGCGCTCCTTGCTCACACGTTGGGCAAAGGAGACAAGTTCGGAGGCCTGCTCAACTCGCGCTTGGTTCCAGGCCCCTGCCCCATCGCCGCGATCTGCATTCGGATCATTGGGGTCGCTGGGTGCCGAGCCTTTGGACTTGAAGTGGTTCGCGATGACAGCAAATCGCGTCTTGGAGTTTCCACCCACTTGCTGGAATGCCTGCGCTAGCGGCTGGCGTGCATTAGAAAAAGCCTCATGATCATCGATGATGGACTCATCAATGGGCTTGACGCTCGAAGGGCGATAGATCACGGCGCTCCGGATCACGTCTTCAGAGGCAGGCAGTTCCTCGGGGCTTGGCACATAGGCCCAACGGCCCGCCCCGGCCTTTTCATTCAGCGCATCGACGAGTGTTGCTAAGGCGGTATCCCGTGGCTGACCGAAGTGTGCAGAATTCTCGACTTCCTGAAGCATGACAACGTCAGCATCCATGGCGTTCAGCGCCGAGACAATCTTGGCTTCCTGTCGCTCGAGGTTTTCAGCATTGGCCGCACCACGCGCGTCACAACCACGTCGCACGGTCACCGGGTTCCCCTCGCGATCGGTGTAGTAGTTGCAACCCTGAAGCTTGTCGCCGGTGGTGGTGAAGTAATTCAGCACATTGAAGGTGCCGACAGTGACATTCCCGCCCACATCCTCGGGCTGTTCGCTACGGGTATCCCCGACGCTGATCGGGTTATTGCGCTGGGTCCCGCTAACCTGCCCGAGGGGCTGCAAGCGCCACTGATCGTAGCGGTAGTCCAGAATGACACCGGTCTGAAAGTTCACCGGCGCCCCGACCCGCAATGCGGTCCCAGCCTCAAGGTACGGTAGCGGATTGTTCTTCGACGAAGTTGCCCCCATGAAATTAAGGGTCGCACCGTCATCCAGAGTGATGGAGCGGCGACTATTTTCAGCTTCCAGGGCTAGGGCGTCACTGCTTCCCGGAGCAAAAACATCGCTGGGCTGACGTAGTGCTTTTTCACCGGGCAAGATTTCGCTGGTGCCGGAAGCCAGTGTGAGCTCACCGTATTGGTTTACCGAGTAATTATCGGCCAAGGTCCAATTGCCGGAGGGGGCCAGCAGCATTGATTCAAGTGCCTCGCGCTCAGCAGCGCCCGCTGGAAGTTCAATATCCAACGGCTTGACCGCTTCGGTAGGTTCGTCGAGCACCGCAACGGTAGAGCGTGCTGCGCGAATTTGGGTCAGCCCGTGATATTCGGTGGCTTCGCCGGTGACTTGAACATAGTCACCGGTGCTGACCTTTTCTGTTTGACCCGGGGCATAGATGAAGATGCCTTCGCTGGCCTCCGGAAGCTCGTCACCGCCCGTTCCAGGAGTTTGCAAGTAGAAACCGTTGATCCCACCGGTGGGATAAGCGGCAGTTACGATACCGCGCACGGTAACTTCGGCGCCGTCCATGGGAGTGCTCTCCCCGGTGCCTTGCACGGCGGAAATTTCGGTCAAGGTGGGTTCGGTTCCGGTAGCGGTAGCCACCGGAGCGAAGCCGAGTCCCAGTGCCACGGCGGTGATGCCAGCCGTAGCCAAGGTGCGTGTGGGGTGCTTACCCATAAGGTTCCTTGTGATCGTAGTCATGGATGAATGATTTACCGATCTTAGGTGGCTTTCCCCACACTTTGGTAAACGACACGTGAATTCGGCTCGGTCTACCAAAACGAGAGGTGATCAGAAGAACAGACACACTAATTGAACTGACCGGTCAGTTCAATTAGTGTGGAAGTGTGCTAGTTGCAGACCAGATCACCGTCGCCGGACGCCACGGACAGCTTGTCGACCCCACCTCTTTGCAGGTGAAGCTCGGCGAATTACTTGTGGTGCAGGCCGGAACCCAAATTTCCCGGACCGCGCTGAGCCTAGTACTCTCCGGTCGAATGGCCCCTTCCACCGGCAGCGTGGCATGGAATCACTCGAATAAGCTCGCCTCCCTGCGCAAACACAGCGCACTGGTCGATTCCCCCGAAATCAATGCCCCGGAACAGCACTTGAAGGTTCGCGATCTGGTGGCTGAAGACCTCTCGCTCGTCCCCGTACCGCTCTGGCGCAAACGCAGTATCGATGACTGGCTCGACCGCAATGGCTTTCGCAAGGTCGCCAACGAGTGGCTCGACAGCCTCGACCCGCTTATCCGGCTCCAGATCATGGCCCGACTAGCCGCGGAATATCACGAAGTTCGCCTAGCCGTCTTCGACTCCCCGGAACGACACGGATTAGATGACGCGGACTGGCTCGAACTCCTCGAGGGGATCGCTCAGGACGACGAAACCTTCGCCGTGGTCGCGGTGGTCTCCCGCATCCCGGACTGCTGGCAAGGACCGGCGGTCGTCATGGGCCAGCGTGAACCAGTACTCGAAATGTCTCTGCCTTCCGAAGAACCGGCGGCCGCTACCGAAGCCATCGTATTGCCACCCACCCCAACGCCCGAGGCGCCCCCGGCCGCCACCCCAGCACCGGTTGACACCACGGACGAAAACGTTGAATCACCCCAAAACCTTGAGGCCGAGCAGGAGCAGGTCGCGGACGGCGAGTCCGCGGAGCAAGGCACCACACCGCTTCCGGCGGCGCCCGACCAACCCAGCGAGACGACCCGCGCAAAGGACAATTCATGACCACGCTTCGGTTAGCGCTCTCCGAACTTCAGCGCATGACCCGCGGCACCCTGCCCAAGTTGGCGATTATCGCCCTGAGCTGTGTTCCGCTGATTTACGGTGCCCTCTATCTCTACGCCAACTGGGATCCACAATCGCACCTTTCCGGAGTGCAGGCAGCACTGGTCAACCTCGACGAAGGGGCCGAAAAGTCCGGTAAGAAGCTGCAGGTCGGCGACGACGTCACCGAGTCGCTACTCGAGGACGGTACCTTCGGCTGGGTTGTGGTGGACACCGAGGAAGAGGCCGAAGCCGGGGTTGCCAGCGGCGACTATTCCTTTGCCATGACCATCCCCAAGGACTTCTCGAAGAATCTCGCTTCACCGGCCGACTTCGAGAAGGCCAAACAAGGCATTCTGAAGATCACCACCAACGATGCCAACAACTACATGGTCGGTACCTTCGCCGATAAGCTCGCGAAAACAGTGCACGACTCGGTGGCCACCGAAGTCGGCACCCAGACCGCCGATGCACTGCTGACCGGGTTTGTCGACATTCACAAGAACATGAAAAAAGCGGCCGACGGAGCCGGTGATCTCTACACCGGATCGGTCAAACTTGTGGACGGTGTCGGCTCGCTGTCGGACGGCGTGAACAGGCTCGTGGACGGAGGCGACCAGCTCGCCCAGGGCACCAGCGATCTGCATTCGGGTACCGGAGAATTGCACTCGGGTACGTCAACATTGCACTCCGGCACGGGCGAACTACTCGCCGGGCAGAAGAAGCTGCGCGATGGTTCCAAGCAGTTGGCATCCGGCACCGGTGAGCTGTCCACGGGCGCCAACAAGCTGTCCAATGGGCTGTCCGAAATGAAGCAGAAGACCGCGAAGCTGCCAGCTGCCGCCAAGGCGTTGAACGACGGGGCCGCCAAGGCTTCCGACGCCTCCAAGCAGCTCGCCTCCGGTGCCCGCCAGGTGGCCGACGGAAACGCGGCCCTCAATGCAAAGGTTCAGGACGCTGCCGGGGTGATCACCGCTCTCGAGCAGGACGCCGCCGACCGACTCGATACGGCCGAATCCCAGGCCACCGTGCGCCTCGACAAGCTTGTAGCCGACGGGGTCATCACCCAGGACCAGGCCGATTCGATTACCTCGGAGGTCTCCGCCGCCATCGATAGCGCGGCGGCCGATTCCAAGGTGGTCGCCGAGGCTAAAAAGGTCAAGACCCAGCTGAAGACGGCGCAGGGGCAAATCCAACAGCTGGCCGACGGCTCCGAGGCGGTGGCCAAGGGTGCCAAGCAGCTCTCCGGCGGCCTAGGCACGCTGGCCAATGGCACCGCCCAGCTCAACGCCTCGGTTCCGACCTTGGTCAACGGCATCGCCTCGGCCGCCGATGGTGGTAAGCAACTGGCAACGGGCGCGGCCAAGCTCGACAGTGGCGCCAACACCCTCTACAAGGGTGAGAAGAGCGCCGTGGAGGGAACCGCTAAGCTCAACGATGGTGCCGCCAAGCTCGACAAGGGGGCCGCCAAGCTCGACGACGGTGCTGCGAAGCTCGAGAAGGGTGCTGGCACCCTCTCCACCGGGCTACACACCCTGCGCGACGGTGTAGGCGACCTGGCCAATGGCGCAGGCCAGCTCTCCGACGGCTCCAACACGCTTGCCAATGGGCTCAGCGACGGCACCAAGAAGGTACCGAACCCGGATGACCAGACCAAGCAAAAGCTCTCCGAGGTCATCGGTGACCCAGTCGAGGTCACCCGCACGGACCAGACCAAGGCCATGGCCTACGGTGAGGGTCTTGCCCCGTTCTTCATGACTCTGGCCACCTGGATTGGTGCCTTCATTCTCACCCAGGTGATGCGCCCAATCACCAAGCGTGCGCTGGCCTCGAACGCCCCGAATTGGAAGATCGCCATTGGCGGCTGGCTACCCTTCTTCCTGATTTCGGTGATCCAGTCCTCGATTCTGTACTGCGTGGTGATCTTCTGGCTCGGCCTGAATACCGCCCACCCATGGATGACCTGGGGACTGTTCTTCCTCGCCTCGATGGCCTTTACCGCGCTCATTCAAGGCATCTGCGCGCTGCTGGGCACAGCAGGCAAGTTCGTGGTGCTCGTGCTGATGGTGCTGCAGCTGGTGACCGCCGGCGGCACCTTCCCGTGGGAAACCCTGCCCGAACCGTTGCATGTGCTGCACCGCATTCTGCCCATGGGGCATGTGGTCGTGGGTATGCGGCACTTGATGTACGGGGCTGACCTGAGCGTGCTCAGCGAGGTTATTCTGGGTCTGATCGGATACACCATCCTTGGTCTAGTGCTCTCCACTCTGGCGGTACGTAAGCACAAGACGTGGACGTTGAAGGCGCTGCAGCCGGAGCTAGGGGAATGAGCATGGTCGCCGAAGCCCCTACCCCACGTGAGCGGGTTCGCGCCACCGCTTCCAAGCAGCGGCTCTTCGCCGCCGGCATGCAGCTGATGGGCGTGCACGGCCCGCAGTCGGTTACCGTGGATGAGATCGCCGCCAGCGCCGGAGTCTCCAAAGGCACCGTGTACTACAACTTCGGGTCGAAGGACCAGATGTTGGAGGCAATGCTGGACTTTGGTACCGAGACGCTGCTTTCGGCGCTACACGAGGCTGCCTCGCATGAGGACCCGTATCAGGCCCTGCGTCTGATGATCGAGGTAGCGGTCGACTTCATCGAACGCTACCCGGCCTACGCTCAGCTGTTGCTCAACGAGCGACGTACCGAACGGTGGGCGATGCAATTACAGGTTTTGCACACCCAGGTCGTCGAGGTGATCGAGCGGGTGCTGGTGCGTTTGGTCGAGTTGCCCAGCGAACTGCGCAGCACGGTGTCCGCAGCCCTATTTGGTGCGGCGCTCTTCGCCGTGCGGCAAAGCGCCAGCCCGCAACGCCCCGGCGACAAGGACTCTGCGGTGCGGGCCACAATGCTGATCATCGACGGGCTGATGGCCGGCGGCACGACCCGTTGACCAGATCCGCCACTGGCGCCGTGTAGCGGCAGACCTGAGGGGCGGAATCTGCACGGGTGTAAACCGGGCGCCCGGCTAGTCGCGTGGCACGGCGAAGAATGTTACCCGGGCGTCCCGCGCGTCCAGATGCGAGTAAGGATGCTCGGTTTCCAACACGGTGGTCCCCAGCGTCGGGTAGTTCATAGCCAGCTCATACACTGCCTCCTGATCCGAGTCGGCCGAGGCCAAGCGCAACGCGAGATCTTGCAGGATCGGCTGGTGGCCGATCACCAACAAGGTGGAAACAGAAGCGGGAGTTTCGTTGATGATCGAACAGAGCTCGCTGACCCCGGCGCGGTAGATACGCGTGTCGATATAGGGCGTTGGCCCCTGCTCCCCGAGTTCCGAAAGCACCCAGGCGCAGGTGGAACGCGCCCGTAGCGCATCCGAGCAAATGATGTAGTCGGGTATTAGATTGTGCTCGACGAGCCAGCGTCCGGCCGCCGGGGCCTCCCGGTCCCCGCGGGCAGCCAGCGGCCGGTCGTGATCGTCAACTCCCAAGGGATAGTCGCTTTTAGCGTGACGCATGAGGATGAGGCGGCGAGTGTGCACTGTCATATCTCAAGCATGCCATCGCCAGCCAACAAAAAGGGGACGCCCGCCTCGCGCACTGCGATTCGAACGTCCCCTTCGGGTGCCGCTTCCGCGGCAGATGCTTTAGATGGAGTATTCCGGGGCGGCCCAGACGACGACCTCGGGGTGCTCGTAGAAGCGGTAGCCCTGACCGCGCACGGTGCGCACGGTGTTGGCCAGACGGCCCAGCTTCGAACGCAGGCGACGGATGTGCACGTCAATGGTGCGCTCGTTGGGAACCTCTTCGGCATTGCGCCACAGGTTTTCCAGCAACTCATCACGGCCCACGGTGCGCGTACCGTTCTCAACGAGGAAGTTCAGCAGTTCGAACTCCTTGAAGGTCAAGTTCAGCGTTTCACCATCGAGGTATACCTCGCGGCGAGACAGGTCGATCAGCACACCGGAGGGACGCGGAGCACTCGGGCGGTTCTCGACGCGGTTACGGCGGGTCAGCGTCGGATCACCCAGAGCCTGACGCACTACATCGATAGGCTCACCCTGCGCACTCGCCGGGGCCAGCGCCACGGCAGCGTGGGTCTGCGCCTGCGGAGAAAGCGTTGCGAGGAAGGAACGTACCTGGGTGGCCAGCTTACCCAGCGAGGTGCCCTGCTCTTGGGCTACGGTCTCATCCAGACCGACGTAGAGCACGAAGCCACGAGCCGAAGTATCGGCAGCAGGTGCCGGGGCGTTCTGTACCGGTGCCGGGGTACTTGCGCCGGCGGCCTCACGAGTTTCATGAATATTCGATACGGCACGCAGCGGACGATAACCGGCCGGTGCATAGTTACCGGCGGCTGCGCGCTGCGCCGCCGCGGCACGATTCTGTGCGTTGCGAATTGAAACGTGGACGTATCCGGATCCTGCCGACATATTTTTTCCTCTTTTGCTGCGAAGGCCAAGTGACTTGGCGCCGATGCTTCGGGTTTTACTTGCGTTGCCCGCGGCCTTCTTCCACGAACAACAGTTGGGTGTCCCGCCAACGAATCATCTACGAATGATGAGATCCGTTGGCGCCGAGCATTCGGCAACACCGCATTGCGGTGTGCACGTCGGTGCCATTTCCGCCGATTTCGGTGTTTTGCGCTGTACTCACTCTTCTAGTTTCCCCGTAACATTCACAACTTGCAAGTAACATAAACCACAGGCGTCCATAATGTGAGACAGATGTGTCCATTTGTGACGAGTGACACTTTAGTCAAAACTACAAACATCAAGCGCTTAACTATGCGCAGTGAGCAGTGATTCCAAAACAATCGATCAATCTGACCACACCATTCACGCCTATGAATATTCATTCACAGTTAACCCGAGTCCACCCCTCAAACATTCGCATAAGTCCTACCTTGACCAAATAATTCACTGGTTGTAGACGCGGAAGCCGCATAAAATCATCGCTAACGCACATAGGGTCTGCACAGGTAAATCACAAAGACACCTCAAAGCAATAGCGGAAGCTGGTAAACATGAGCGATTCCCGATTCTCCCCCTCGCAGCTGCCACGTCTTACCCACCCGGATGGCACTCCCATCAAGGTGCTGGTGGTCGACGACGAGCCGTCGCTGGCCGAACTGGTCTCCATGGGTACCCGCATGCTCGGCTGGGAGGCCACAATCGCCCACGACGGGCCGCAGGCGGTTGCCACCGCACGCAGCCTCTCCCCCGACGTGCTGGTACTGGACTGGATGCTTCCGGGCTTCGACGGTCCCGAGGTCCTCCGCAAGGTCCGCACCTACCTGCCGGAAGTTCCGGTGCTCTTCTTGACCGCCAAGGACGCCGTGGAGGACCGCATCGAAGGCCTCGGCGCCGGAGCCGACGATTATGTGCCCAAACCCTTCAGCCTCGAAGAGGTTCTCATTCGGCTCCATCGACTTGTGGAACGCTCGGGTGCTACCAGCGCCGATACCTCCGAACTGGTCGTCGGCGATCTCGTGCTGAATATGGACTCGCACGATGTTTCACGCGCCGGACGCCAGATCTCCCTGACCGCCACAGAGTTCGACCTGCTGAGCTATCTGATGAGCAACGCTCGCCGCGTCGTGTCCAAGTCGCAGATCCTCGATAACGTTTGGCACTACGACTTCGATGGCCAGGCCAACATCGTGGAACTGTACATTTCCTACCTGCGCAAGAAGATCGACGTCGATGCCGAACCGATGATTCACACCGTCCGTGGCGTGGGATACGTGCTGAAGCCGGCGGCATGAGTCTGTTCAACAGCACCCTGCGAGGAAATCCGCATGCGCTGCAACGGCGCCTGCTGGTAATCCTGCTCGGCTCGCTGACCACCGTGGCGGTGCTCCTCGGGTTGCTCTACAACGCCGGCGTGCGGCAAACCCTGATGGCCCAGCTCAACGAGCAGCTTTACCAAACAGCTGCCCGAGCCGCGGCGTACTCGGATAACTTGAACAAGCCCGGAGACAAGCTCTTTGCCCCGGGTCAGGGCCCGGGCACCCTCACGGCCCGCTACATCTACCCGTACATCTTCTCCGGCGCGATTCTGGATGATTCCTCCGGGGAACGCGTGGAGATTACGCAGGCCGACACCACCCCGCTGGTCACCCTCAAGGTGGGCGACGAACCGGTGCGCAAACACCTTTCCATCGGCGATTACCTGCTGCTGGCCACCAAGGACCCCGGCTCGGGTGGAACCCTGATCGTCGGATTGCCCTTGCACACCACCGATGCGGCGCTGCTCCGCATGTCGTGGCTGACCTTGTTTATCGCCTTGTTCTGTGTGCTGGGGGCCGGGTTGGCTGGCTCCTGGTGGATCACCCGTTCCTTCGCGCCGCTCAAGCGTGTTGCCTCGGTCGCCGCCTCGGTGGCCAGCGAAGATTTGAAGACCGGCACCGTGGCGCCGATGGACAAGGTATCCAGCGAGGACGCCATTCCTGGTACCGAGGTGGGCAACGTGGGCTGGGCGTTGAACGCCATGATCGATAACGTCTCCACCGCGTTGACCGCACGTGAAAAGTCTCAGGCGCAAATGCGCCAATTCGTCGCCGACGCCTCACATGAACTCCGGACCCCACTGGCGGCGATCCGCGGCTACACCGAACTGCTCTCGGCCACCGAGCACTTCTCCGAAGACGGCCGCCGGTCGGTGGACCGCGTGCTCCAGCAGAGCAACCGGATGAGCACCCTCGTGGAAAACCTCTTGCTGTTGGCTCGCCTGGATGAACGCGAAGGCTTCACCCTCGAACGGGTGGATCTAGGCCTGCTGACGGCGGATATCACCGAGGATTTCAAGATCACCGCGACGGAGCACAACTGGGATTTCGAATGCCAGGCCGAGGAACTGTACGTGGACGCGGATGCCGCGTCGCTTCGCCGGGTGATCACCAATCTGTTGGCCAACGCGCGCAAACATACGTCGGCGGGCAATACGGTGACCGTCACCGTGGCACGGGACGCGGCCACCGATCAGGCCATCGTGCGCGTGCATGACACCGGGGAAGGCATCGACGAGGACTTCCTCCCCCGCGTTTTCGAGCGCTTTACCCGCGCCGACACCGCACGCTCGGGGTCTGATGGCACCACCGGGCTGGGTCTGCCCATCGCGAAAAGTATTGTCGAGGCGCACTCGGGCACCATCACGGTGTCTTCCCGCCCCGGGGATACCACCTTCGAGGTGCGCCTGCCGGTGGCCTCTGGGCCGACCGAGCGTTCCACCGGGCCAGCCTCGACCGGCCCGGCGCGGAACTAGCTCGGGATTTAGACCAGTGGCGGGGTCACGCCATACAGGCGGTCACCGGCATCTCCCAGGCCGGGGATGATGTAGGACTTCTCGTTCAGCCGCTCATCGAGAGAAGCGAGCACCAGGTGCACGCGGTCATCGTCGCCGTGGCTCTTGCGAAGGCGTTCGATGCCTTCGGGAGCACCGATCAGGCAGATGCAGGTCACCGAGTCGGCGCCACGGTCGAAAATGAACTTGATGGCTTCGGCCAAGGTTCCGCCGGTAGCCAGCATCGGGTCCAGAATGAAGACCTGACGGCCGGTCAAGTCATCGGGCAGGCGGTCAACATAGGTGATGATGTCGAGCGTTTCTTCATTACGCGCCATCCCGAGGAAACCCACCTCGGCGGTCGGCACCAGCCGCGTCATCCCTTCGAGCATGCCCAGACCGGCTCGCAGGATCGGCACAACAAGAGGGGTCGGCTTGGCGAAAGCGGTACCGATTGTCGTCGCAACCGGCGTGATGACCTCAACCTGCTCGGTTTTAACTTCACGAGTTGCCTCGTAGGCCAGCAGGGTGACCAGCTCATCGGTCAACTGGCGGAAAATCGGGGACGGGGTGTTCTTATCTCGAAGAACCGAAACCTTGTGTGCCACCAGTGGGTGGTCAACTACCTGTACGCGCATGCCTAAAATCTACCAGCCGGTTACCAGCTGCACAGCGCTCCTAGCGCGAAAATTCGCGGCTCACCGCCAAGAATTGTGCCCAGCGAAACAGCCGCCGAGCCGCCCGCAGCGCAGTTCGTCCTAAAGTAGTGAACTATGGCCGATGTGATGGATCAGTGGATGCAACTTGCGCTCGACGAGGCACGCGCCGCGTTGGCGACCGACGATGTCCCCATTGGCGCGGTGATTCTCTCCCCCGACGGCACCGTCTTGGCCACCGGACGGAACGAACGAGAAGCAGGCTTCGATCCCACGGCGCATGCCGAAGTGGTGGCTATCCGTAACGCCGTGCAGGAATTACAGCGCCGTGGGCAAGAAGATGGTTGGCGGCTAGCGGACTGCACCCTCGTGGTGACTCTCGAACCCTGCGCCATGTGCGCCGGAGCCATCGTCCTGGCTCGCATTCCGAAGCTGGTGTTCGGGGCTTGGGATGAGAAAGCTGGTGCCTGCGGTTCGGTTTTCGACATCGTGCGTGAACCACGGCTAAATCACCTCGTCGAGGTGTACCCGCGGGTACGCGAAGCCGAATGTGCCGAACTCCTAAAAAGCTTCTTCCAGAGCAAGCGCCACTAACCCGAATGTGTTACCGGCCACTCGTTTTGGTGTTCGCACCATGACCGGTATAGAGTAATCAGGTCTGGTGACGTGTCCGAGCGGCCGAAGGTGCAACACTCGAAATGTTGTGTACGGTAACCCCGTACCGTGGGTTCAAATCCCACCGTCACCGCGTAGATTAAACCCCGGAATCCTTGTGATTCCGGGGTTTTTCTTTGCTCGAAAATCCCCTTGTTGCCGTGAAGCGCGAATTTGTTGCCACGGCAAAACGTCGGATACGAAAGGCAAAATCGAGCTATGGCAACCATCAGCGAACGAAAACAGAAGTCTGGTGCCGTCTCATATCGCGTTCAATGGCGCGATCCCGACGAAGGTCTCATGTCGCGAACCTTCCCTGATCCAGACAAGGCGAAGGATCTGCAAGCGTTCCTCAACGCGAACGGGAACAGCTTCAAGCTCGCAAACGAAGCCAAGGGACGAGTAAAGTCCAAGGCACCATCCGTGCGCGAGATCATCGATCGCCACATTGACGGACTCGGCGGCAATATCGAGCCGGGTACCGCACGCGATTACCGGTCCTTTGCTCGCCGGCACTTCACCGATCTAGGCGGGATCCCGGTGGACCAGCTCACCACGTCGCATGTGCGCACGTGGTTTGACGCTATGGCACTGGCCCCGAAGTCGAAGAAGAACGTCCACGCGCTCCTATCTGCCGCGCTGCGCACCGAGCTACGGCGCAAAGACTCATGGATCGAAGCAAACGTCGCCGAGGGCATCCGCACGCCAAAGTCCACGAAGAAAACCCGCGACCCCGTATTCCTATCGAAGGACGAGCTTCAAACGCTAATCGACGCGCTGCCGTCCGAGGTCTACCGACGCATGATTGACCTGAAAGCGTACACTGGGCTGCGTTTTGGGGAAATCACCGCTCTGCGCCGAAGTCACGTGCGATTCGTGCGCGGACGATACCTGATCGATGTGCGCGAAGCGTGGAAGCGTCACGCAGGGAAAGAGGACGGCCAGCCCCTCGGCGCCCCTAAAACCAGTAAGGGCACACGCACAGTCACGCTCGGGAAGGCCGCGGCGGAGAGGTTCGTGCCATGGCTGGAAAAGGTCAAGGGTGACGATCTGATTTTCACAGTGCCGTCCACCGGGTCGCAGATCACCAGCTCCTACTTTTCTCGGATCATTTGGCGGCCTACTATCGACACTCTCATGAAGCCCGCCGAGGGTGGCAAGCCGAAGCTTCACGCACGGCCTACACCGCACGACATGCGACACACGCACGCTTCCATGCTGATCGAGGCAGGTGTCGATCTGCCGACCATTCAAGAGCGTCTCGGGCACGAGTCGATCACTACGACGATCGGCACCTACGGGCATCTAAGGTTCGACGCAGACGCCAACGCCGCCGACGCGCTGGACTAGGTGTTAACGCAAAAATGCCGCCCACCTCGTCGTGAGGTGGGCGAGTAAAGTTTTTTGCTAAATTTCTCCCTTGTGGGCTTGCTCTACGTTTTATAGCGCGCTATAATATTTATGTAAGCACAACAGAAAGGGAACTATCATTGAAAACCTAGCAGGAATCGCGGCAATCGTTACCGCAGGGTTCTACGGAATCAAGGTCATCTTCGAAATCTTCAAAGACTGGCCAAGGAACGGAAACGGGAAGCGTAAGGCGAAATAAGGAAACCCCCTACCCGTGGTGCTCCAGCTACCACGGTTAGGGGGAATCCCCTCTAGGTTACCAAGCAAAGGTGAAGCTATGAACAAGAAACAGAAGAACCTACTAGGCGGTTCGGTTGTGGTGCTAATTCTCGCCGCCTACGCAACCTGGGGCACAAGCACAGCACCGGGGCTACTCGTTGCCCTGTGGTCAGTCCTAGGTGTCGTTGCCGTCGCTGTAATCGTTGCCTATCGCTTAGCAGGTCGCCATGAGTGATCTGGATCGACTGCGAATGCTAGCGGATCAGCTGGCGGTTCGGCGCGCAGAGCATGAGTCCGCCCGCGAAGAATTGCACGACGCGATTCGTGATGCGCTCGCAAACGGTGTTGAGGTTGCGACGGTCTCTAAGCACTCTGGCATTTCGAAGCCGCGTATCTATCAGATTCGCGACCGTCGCAGGTAGTTATTTCGTCCACCGTCTCGGTTAGACTCAGACTCGATCCCCCCAGAAAGGCACGTCATGAAGCATTGGAAGATCGCCGCCGCTGTGGTGGCTGCTGGACTCGCGCTCACCGGGTGCACGCCCGTCGAGGTCGAGCCAGCCCCAGAGACCGCCCCAGCCGTCCCCAGCGACGCGCCGAAGGCCAGTAAGCCCGTGGCCGAGCCAGCCTCAAAGGCCAAAACCTCGGTAGACGATTCGCAGGAGCGCGCCGACAAGATCATGGACCAGTTCCTGGCTTCCTACGATCGAACCAGTTTTGACCAGTTCTCAGACGGTACCCCACATCAGCTAATCAAAGATTGGTACTTGAAGTCGGACGGCAAGACGTTCGTTATCGTGGTTTCGAACGACGCAAACCGCTTTAGCTGGCTGGCGGAAGATTTTCTTGAACGCACGTTCTATGAGAACGATCTTTACAGTGCGACTGTCCTCAATGAGGATAGCTGGGGAGCAACGCGAACCATTTCGGATATCAAATAGATTCGTGTTGTAACGTAAGAAACGAGGGCAACCGCCCGATGTTTCAGGTGGTTGCCCTCGTTTTCTCAATGGCTAGCTGGCGAATCCGTAGTTTCGATTCAGGTACAGTTGCCAAGTCTTGACTACGGCGGTATGCGCCCAGCCAATTGTGCAGCTACCGCCGGCGCAGTAGCCAATCATGTAATTACCACTGCCGAGCAGGTAGTAAGCCGCGTCACCCATGGCCGCCTTGGTCATGTTGCCGAATTGGCCGTCTACCAAGCCTTCGTAGTAGCGGTCATAGGGGTAGAAGTGCTTGCGCTTTTCCCGCAGGAATCCTTGAAGCGCAAGGGTTGTCCAATATCCCCATACGCCGTCCGCTTCCCGGGACTTTGAGTAATAACCGACATCCTTCAGATAGTTTTGCAGGTTGACGGTATCGCCGAAGCTCCATGTGCCATCGACAGAAGTCTTTCGAGGGAGATAGTTAGCCATGGGTTATGGCTCCTTTCTGCCCGTTCGTGGGCATGTAAAAGCCCCGCAAGACTTTCTTGCGGGGCTGGTTTTTTGGAGGTGTCCTACTTGTGCGTGTACTCCGTAGGTTCACCGTCGCCAGGTTCGTAGCGTCCCGGGTCGGCCTGTGTGGGCGCATGAGGGCCACTGATAGGGTGCGCGGTGCGTGCAGCTCGGGCGGCGCGTTGCACGGCCTGATCGAACGTCAGAGGCTCGTCACGGGACGCGGCCGCGAGGAACGGTAGGAACCGCTGGAGGAACGCCTCGACGCCGGGCAGCGCCATGATGCGGGTGATCGCACCGGCGACCAGCAGCACGCCACCTACGGCTCCGGTGGCCATCTCAGGCAACTGCTGGGCGGCCGCTTCATAGATCAGCGGTGCCAGTCCGGCCAGCGCGATCACTGCGGCGAACAGGGTTCGGACGGTGGCGCGCCACGGGTGTGTGCCCTGAGTTGTGGTTGCTTCGTGCTTAGCCATGTGATTGGCTCCTTTACTTCATGTGGTTCTGGGTGTTGAGGTAGCTCTGGAACGCTCGGATCGTTGCCGGGCCGAGCTTCCCGTCAATCAGCCACTTGCGGGTGTCCAGGTGGCCCTTCTTCGCGAGGAACTGCTGGAGAGCGCGAATCGTGGCCGGGCCGGGATCGCCGTCGATGCGCCACTGATCCTGCGGATAATAGCCGAGGCCGCGCAGCCAGTTCTGAACAGCAGCCCACGTGTAGTAGCCGGCCTTTCCGTCGATCGCTCGGTGATACTCGTCAATCGCGGTCATCACGATCTGAACGGCCTTCACGGTCTGCTTGCCCATCACGCCGTCCACGGCCAGATCCTTGAAGTCGGTTGGCTTCGTGGAAGGCTTGGTCTGGCTCGGGCTGGACTTGCCACCGGTCGGCTTCACGTTGCCGAGAGCACCGGCGCGGATCTTGTCCGCCACCTGCTTGATCTTCGCGTTGCCGCCCATCAGCTCGATGTGCATCGCGTCCGGGCGCGACCACTCGCCGCCCCAGCGGGCCGCGCCGTCCACGTCCTTGATGATGCGGCGGATAGTGCGGATCTGCTTTCGAGTCAGAGTCTTGTTGGTGGCCACGCCAAGCGGATGCAGTGGCGCGTTGATATCGACCGCGCAGCCGGTGGCGTGCTCGGAGATGATTCCAGCGTTGCCGCGCACGTCACGGGATGCGAAGCCCCATGACTGCCACGGCTTGATCGGCTCCACTTCGGCGTCCCACCGGGCGCAGATGTAATCGAGCACGACAGCGTGGTCGCCGCCGCGTACCTTGCCGGTGATCCATTCGAAGCTGACAAGCCGAGTGTCGGAGCTGGTCATTACGTCCCAGCCAAGGCGACTTACCGCCATAGTGATCCCCTCCTAAGGGCATAGAAAAAGCCCCGGCGTGAGATCCGGGGCGTGGGTTGGGTGGTTGTCAGTTGTTGCGGGGCTTAGTGCGCCACGTTGCATGTAGTTCGCGAAGCATCGGCTGCCATTCGGCGGTCTCGCTGATGTGCTTATCGAGCGCGTCAGCAAGCCTCCCAACTTTCGCCTCAGTTCGGCGCTGGGCGTCATTCATAGATCCGCCGTGGTTCGGCGTCACTTCGTGGTGGATCTTCTCCACCCGCTCTTGCAACTCGCCGAGCTTGTCCGCTTGGGCGTCCATGCGCTTGGCGATACCTGGCTCTTCGTCGGTGCCGACCAGCGCGTTCACGAGGCCGACGAACTTTCGGATGAACGGCCACGACTTGAAAAGCGTTCGCACGCACAGCCACAGCACGAAGATCACCAACGCGGCGGTGAACATCCGCTCGGGTACTAGTAGGTCTGTCACCCATCCGGGCATGTCATGAATCCAATCGTTTGGTGTCTGGGGTGAGTTCTCCGCCTGCGATGGCCGACCATGCGCGTACATCTTCTTGTCCGAGTGACCACATGGCGATGCCTTGTAGTCCCCAGTCGAGGCGGGCGCGGGAGAGCCAGTGTGTGATCGTGGTTGCGTCGGTCATGTAGACGATGGATGCGCCGTCGCGGTCGAGCAGGTGAATGCGTCCGAGCCACAGGTCATGATCGAGTGGACGGACGCGCACGGTCACGTCGTTGTCGGGCAGCACGGGAACGTCTTTCCAGTGCGCGTAAACCCAGTCGAGCGCGATCCCGGTTGTGCGGGTGGCGCGCTCGTCCACGTCCGTGGTGGGCCGGAACCGGTTCTTGGCGTCCCACGTGACACCGGTTCGTTCGATGCGGCCAAGCACCCGAGTCTGCCCGTTGATTTCCACCTCGATGGCTTCACGCGGCATGTACCACCACGCATCGCCGAGGTAGACGTGATCGATCCATGCGGTGCCGGTCGAGTTGTACCCGGTCGGCCCACCCGGCGGCGTGGTCTGCGCCTCAAGCTGTAACGGCACGCTGGTTTCCGCGTTGGAGAAGTACACGCGGGCGGAGCCTTCACGCACACGCAACGCGAGCACGCACCGGCCGACCTGCGGGGCACCGCCGACGATCTGCCCGCCGACGTTCTTCGACGCCAGCACCGTGGAGCCGCGCTTGAGTCGGAGCGCGCCGCCGTTGGTCAGTTCTGCGGTGATGCCCTGCGAGGTGATCGAGAACGTGCCCACGGTGGCGAACTGGAACCGCGCCATCGCGTAGAGGCCTTGGCTGCCGAAGTTGTTGTTGAATGTCAGCGCATCCGAGCCGCGATACTGCCGGTAGGTGTCGGTCACGTCGTGGTGCTTCCATCCCCCGGACTGCGTGTAGATCTGATCGAGCTGGGCTTGGCTGGTGGCGTAGTCATCGATGATGGTCGCGGCCACCGGGTCGCGCTGGATGATCTCAGCCGTGAGAGTGAAGCCCTTCTTGGGTGAGACCAGGTTTCCTTCCGCGCTCATGACCATGGCCGGGTTCATCGCATAATCGATATGCGAGCTGCCCACACTGTTGTCGGCGATCGACCACTGCGGAGTGCCGGCCGGTAGTCCGTAGCGGACCGCGTACTTCCGGTTCTGGAAGATCCCGGAGGCTACACCGGATGCGGCCGCCCACTGGGTAGGCTCCAGCCAGTCGTATACGTCCAAGAATCCCCAGATCGACTTGCTGGACGGTTCGCGGTAGCAGATCCACCCGATGGGGTGGTGTGTGCCGGAATCGGACCATGCGCGGGCGCCGGTGAAGTATTGCCACGCCGCATAGTAGGTGCCGGACACGCCGCGGCGGGTTTCGCCGAGGTTGCTCGGGTAGTCGTAGATCTGCCAGAAATAGCTGTAGAGCGGTAGGCCCATGCTGATCTTGGAGGGCGTGATCTGCGAGGCCGCCCAGTCGTACACCTGCTCGAGCCAAAACCCCGGGCTAACTGGGCCGGGCGCGGAGCCGGACCACGCGAAATCGTAGGACATGACCGAAACGTGGTCGAGGATCTCGCCAAGCTGTTTGTAGCGGACCCAGTTCTCGCCGCCGACCGAGCCGGTGGCCGTGAGTGCCGGCAGTGCGCCGCTCGACTTCTTGCCAAGGGCGTGCGCCCGGTCGGAGACGATGCGGAAAATTTCCTCGGAGTCGGCCGAGCGGAAGTTTCCGCCGCCTTCCATGTCGATATCCACGCCGTGCAGCCACGGGTAGAGTCCGAACATCTTCGCAGCCACTTCGTCGGCGAGGTGCGCCCGGGCGGTCGCGGAATCGCGCAACGCTTCGAAGATGGCGTGCGGCCCGTCGTTCGGGTCATCGAGGTTGCGGAAGCATCCCCAGAAGCGGATGTGTGGCCACTTCTCCCGGTACTGGTCGAGCAGTGCCGGATCGAACGTCTGCGTCAGCGTGCCGTCAGCGGAGACTGACCAGCCAAAGATCGAAATATCAGTGATCCGATCCCCAAACTCCTGGAGCACCATCCGGATTCGTTCGGTCCAGCTGAGGCCGACCCAGCACCATACGTTCGCCATTGTTAGGTCCTTTCGTTCCACATCAGCCGAAGGTGTAGCCGGTTCTCGATCTCGGTTTCGAGGGCGAGGTCTTGACGCTCGGTGATGATCGGAGCGCGGCCCCATCCAGCGGTGGCGGCGTGCGCCCCACTGTCGGCCGTGGCTGATCCGTTGAGCCGCCCGAACCGGTACGAACCGATGCGCGTCTGGCCTTGCGCGTCGAGAACGCGCATCCGGACCGGCGCGGCCTTATCCCCGTTGGATAGGGCCACTACGTCCATGCCCGGGTTCACCACACCGTTGCGGTACTGCGCCCGGTTACGAGTGGTCGCCACCTCGACGGGGTTCGGCACCACGCCGGTGGCCTGCTCCCCCGCCTGTAGTTGCACGTCGGTGATGCGCACCGCGGCCGAGTCCGGAACATCGGTGGCCACGATGCGCAGCTTGATCGAGGCGAGTGGCTTAGATGCGAAGATCGGTTGCTGGAGACGCATTAATCCGCCAATTCTAACCTGTTTAGTTAATGCTATAATTGTTAGGTAATATACGAAAACTAAAGGAACAAATAATGAAATATAGAAATGTTTCTAATGCCACCGGTGAGGTCTACGGCGAAGAGTTCGAGATCGACACGAGAGGTGAACCAATTGAGTTGTCTCGCCTACGACGTATATCTGCGCGAAAAGCATTGGAAACGTTGAGAGTTGAGAAATGGTTCGACGCCTATGTCACGCAGGCGCTTGTTGGCGACAGGTGGGTAACCGTGATTGCATAACATGCAATAGATACGCAGACCGGCAGACTATGCGCCCCGCAGAGGTTCGAAGGCCGACCACGTGTCATCGGTCTGCGCCATCCGATATAGCGGGGCAATCGTCGGGTCATTGTATGGGTACAGGTGTTGCACCTTGGCCGCAACGAATGTACTGGAACCGAAGTTGACCAGCGTCCAGAATGATGTAGCCGCGGGCCAGCCATCAGAGCGGGACACAAGACCTACGCTCACGCCGCCCGGATAAGTTGAGGGCGCATCAGTGCCCGCCTTCTGCCGATACCCGAGATCGGTCTTATCCAGCTTCGTTTTGTCTGCGGCCGACATGAACCCCGCTGCCGATTGGGTGGCCACCGCGTGAGTGTGGCTCGTGTTCGATTTCCCGTCCAACGCGGTTTGAAGCCCGTTCACGTCCCCGACCGCGTGGGTATGTCCGGTGTTGGACTTCCCGTCGAGCGCACTCTGTAGCCCGGTGACTTGCCCGATCGCGTGGGTGTGGCTGGCCGAGGCCTTGCCGTCGAGGGCGGCTTGTAGGCCGGACACGTCACCGATCGAATGCTGATGCGACGTAGGCGGAAACAGGCTAGGTTTGCCCAGAATCTCGTCCCAATACACTGGCGTGCTCCCTCCCGTGTTGTCGCTGGTCATGCCCGCCGCCCACGGCAGTTCAGTAGTATGTGGGAGCCATCCAGAGGTTGCGGCCCCCGGCTGGAGCATCAGATCAGTTACCCGAACCGATGCCCCAGCCGGAAGATCTCGCACACGCACCCGCAACCGCACCTTGGCCGGACGCCCCGAAAGATTCAGCGATCCTTGCACGGCACCTCCTAAGTGATTTCTAGGGTGACGGTCTCCGTAGTGCCGTCCTCATAGGTGATCTCGGCGATGACGGCGAGGTCTGGCACCCACCCGGCTGGCCCGTCCGATTCCACGTCCATGCTGAACGCGTAGGCGGTCCGGTTATCGGGTTGGACGGTTTGCTCGATCCACCGCTCGCCAGCTCCAGAGAACTCGACCGCGTAATCGCCGGTACCGTTGCCCGGTACGATCTCGGCACCAAAGTGTGCCCAGTGCGCCCGGTCATTATCGAAGCGCCCGTTGAGCAGGAGATTGAACGGCACCAGGTCGAAGGTTCCGACCCCGGCGCCGGTCTCCAAACTCCCGGCTTCCTCGCCAGATCCGCCGCCCAGCTCGCGCAGCTTCGCCGAGAGGGTGATGCCCGAGTTCTCCGGGCGCATCAGGTCGTACTCCAGCTTTACGATGCGTTGCTTCTCGCTGATGCCTACCTCAGAATCGACCACCGTCACGAAGTCGCCGGCGTCGAACCGGTCAAGATCCGAGCCGGTCTTAGCGGACATGTCCGCCACGGTCACCTCGTAGGAGTACGACGGCTTAGACCGGTTCGCCAGCGTCGCGTTCGCCATCGCCAGCATCGTGAACGGCGAGGTTCCAGACTTGAAGTCATACACGGCCACACGCAACTCGGTGGTGTAGCTGTAGTCCTCCACGTAGTCCTTGCCGCCGTTCACGCTGGCGATCGTCAAACCGTCCGCGTTACGGGCGTAGATCCGGGTAATCAGGCTCGTGGTGTCCACAACACGCTTCGCCTCGGTAAGGTTCTTACCGTAGAAGAACCCCACGCCCTGGTCTCGCCCGGATTTGGTGACCAGCGAAACCTTTTTGGCCTTGTTATCGAAAATCAGATCTCCACCATGCGCGGACTGCACAGTGCGTAACAACGCCAGCGGGTTAGTGTCCTCAATGCTGTAGGTGCGCAACGTGGTCACGTTGGCGACGCCGAGCGTCCAACCGGTGCCCTGTAGCGCCAGCATCATCACGTCACCCGCGGCAACCTGCCGGAACTCCTGCGCCGGGATCTGCCCCGCATAAGCCAGATCATAGAAGCGCGCCTCCGCATACACCTGTTTCAGCACCAGCCCACCGGTGCGTTCATCGGTGATCCGTCGAATACGGTACGGCTCGCCCGCAACCTGCACCACGCGTTCAGGTTGGATCAGGTGCGCGTGCTTGTGCCCGGACGGGATCGCGAACTCGATGAACTGCTCGCCGTTGACCTCGTTAGTGACCACAGCGGCCACCGGATCGGCCAGCACAGCATTGGGCAGGGCATCGTCCCACAGGATAATCGGTGCCTCAGCATACTGTGGTGTCTGCGGCTCCGGATACTCTCGCGGGTTCACGTAGACCTCAACGGTCTGTGTGGCCGATCGGTCCAGATCGTCGTAGAGCGTCACGGTCACAAGGCCGGTGCCGGTCTTGAATCCAGCCGCTAGCGATAGGCTGCCATTGGTCACCTGCCCGGTCACCAGATCCGGCGCGTCCACCTGCCAGCGCGGGGCGCCCTCCACTGTGAAAGTCAGCGGCACATTGACCAGCTCGCCTTGCTCCATGTTCTGCGCGGCGATCGGCTCCAGTGTGGGCGGTGGTCCGGTCGGCTCGGTGATCTCGATGCCGGTGAATACCTCTCCGGATTCCAACGGGATCGACCAGCGCAGCAGGCCGGTGAAGCTCGACGGCAGCGTGGCCCCGCTCGTCCATGTCGCCCCACCATCGGAGGACCAGTGCGCGGTAGTGCCCGCCGGCGCGCCCTGCACCACAGGGTCAATCGTCCATGAGACATGTTCGGCGCCGGTGTTCAGGGTGCGGGAGTTGAGCGCAGTCACCGACGTGTCGGACACTGCGAAGTAGGCTTCTTGCCCGGCCGCTTGCCCGTCCGCCCAGAGACCGCGGGCCATGGCATCGGCGAACCCGGCGAGGTCGAAGCTTGTGCCCGGGTGGGCCACGATCGCTTCGTCAAAGGTTCCGCCCGTCCAGTAGCCAGCGGTCTGCAAGCTGAAAATGTCAAGGTTCGCTGTGCTGGCCGTGTTCGGTGCGCCGGAGAGTGCCCGCGCTGGCCCGACCCATGAGGCTTTCGTGTCAGCGTTGACACTGAACATCTGGCTCGTCAGAGCGGCATAGTCCACCAGCACGCCGACGAACTGGAACCCGAGAGTGCCGGTCCACGGTGTGGTCTCGTACTGATCCAGCACCGAGGCACCACCGGCACCGTAGACATTGTGTCGGATGCGCTGGGAGGATGACGCGGTGGAAATATACGCCACCGGGTCAGAGCCGCCACGGGTAGACATGAGCGGATTGAAGCTCATGGTGTAGGCCTGCTTCACCCACAAGCCCATGAGCAACTTCCCCGAGGTGGGCCAGAGTCCGGCGAAGTGCGGTAGTTCGAACCGGCCCTTATCAGTGGCAGGGTTGACGGTATTCAAGCCCATCTGCTTGCCCCACTGGCCCGCCAGGTATCCGTCGTTCGCGCCGCCCGGGATACGCTCCCACATCCGCGACGGATCCACGGAGTCAGCGTAGAACGCCCCGGTGTCCGGCGTGATGCGCTGGAGCGCGACCGGGTTCAAGCCCGGGAAGTTCAGCGGGATCTCTCCCGAAAACATGAACCGGTTATCAAACACGCGAACCTCCTAGATGCGGCAGTAGTTCGGATACAAGCGGCGCGTACCAGTCGGCGCACCAGCGCAGGACACAACCACCGGCACGCCCTGCCGAAGCACCGGCCGGTCAAAGTGCGACATGTGGGGAACCAAAGATTCCACCTTGTTGCCTGAGCCATCGTGGATGTAGAAGTCCCACGTGGAATAGTCCAGTACCGCAGTCCCCGATGCGGTGCGCGGCTTCGCTACAACGACCTGCCACGTACCGATCTTGACTAGTGTTTCTTCTCCGGCCGGGAACTCAACGCGAGGAAAACACGACGTGTTACCGCGGGTCGGCGTGAAGGTCACGTTATCGACGAAAGCTGAAACCTCCGGCGCCACCTCGACCGCGTGGGGTTTGCTGGTGGTTTCGAACGTGACCTCCGCCCGAAACGTGAACCCGATATCGCGCTGCCAGCCCATCCGAGACCAATCAACCTGACCAGACACCACAACATCGGGGAACTTCCAGTCTTGATCGGTTTCCACAACCAGATCTCGCGGCCCGACGCTAGGGTCGATCATTCCGACGAAGTTATCGCGCCGCATCGCCGTTTCCGTAGGAGTGGGACCCTGAATGATCACGTCGAACACGAATGTACTGTGTGTCTGCCGGATTTGTGCGAAAAACCGTCCACCGCGTGGAAGGTCTACGGCATCCAGCGCTAATCCTCCGAGCGACGGCCACGCGGTAAGCGTGGCCGTCACCCCAGCGAGGCTGCCCGAGTTTACGCCGCCAAAGACGAAGCTCATGCGGTCGGCCCTCCTAGATCTGGTCGCCCATTAGCGCGGCCCGTGCGCCCGGAACGAGCGCGAAGCCCGCGAGACATTTCACCCACGCTGACTTCCGCAAACACCGGCCGGTCGGCAAGCTCACGCAGCGCCTCGATGATGCGATCGACAGGAGACATGTCGCCTGAACCACCACCGGTAGACAGATCGCTGGCAAACTCAGGGACGGCAGCACCGACACTGAATTGCGGCTCGTCTAGACCGTTGATCTCGTCTTGAATGCCCGACATTTCATTGCCGATGCTCTTACGCCCGTCATGGAGCGCGCCAGCCACCGATTCGCTGAACGTCTTACCGACAGACAAGCCCGAGTACGCGACCCATCCACGGCCAGAGAACGGGCCTTCCTTGGCCGGGCTGAACGGGAAGAAATCACGGATTCGGCCGATACCGTTCTGTACGGCACCGACAGCGTTGCTAAACCCTTGCTTGATGCCATCCACGAATCCAGAGATCAACGACTTGCCCGAGGCGATCAACTTCGACCCCAAACCAGTGAAGTACCCAACCACCTTGTTCGGAATATCCCGAATGAAGCTCAGCGCATCCGAGAACGTGCGCTTCACTGATCCAATGAACTTCGATCCTGCCGAGACGATCCCCTGCCAGATCTTGGAGAAGAACGAACTGATGCCGCCCCACACCGAGTTCCAAACAGCACGGACCGCGTTCACTCCGGCCTGAATCCGAGTTCGGACGTTAGCGATTGCGGACTGAGCAAAGCCGACGATGCCATTCCAAATATTCGTGAAGAATGAGCGGATGCTGTTCCAGACATTAGTCCAGACAGAACGAACGGCATTCAGGCCATTCTGAATCGCGTTTTTGATCCAATCCATTGCGGACTTGCCGAATGTTTTGATGCCTTGGAAGATCGACATGAATAAGTCCATGTGCCATTGCCACGCGTTGCCCCAGAAATTCTTGATGGCATTCAGAACGGTGGTGATGACGGACTTCACTACGCCGATCCCGACCTTTACCGCAGTCGTAATTCCGTTCCATATGGTGGTGAAAAACGAGCTGATTCCGGTCCAGATCGTTTGGAAGAACGAGCTAACCGACGTCCATACGGTTGTCCAGACCGTCGAGATGACCGAAAGGCTGGTCTGGAAGAACGCCGTGATGTTGGCCCACGAGTCTTTCAAGAAGCCCACGAAACCGGACCAAATTTGCTGTCCGATCTCAGTCTGAGTAAAGAACCACACAAGCCCGGCAACAAGTGCTGTAATAGCTGTGACCACGATCCCGATTGGGTTGGCGCGCATGGCGAGGTTCAACCCTCGCTGTGCCACAGTTGCGGCGATGGTGGCCACGCGAACCGCGGCCATTTTCGCGACGGATGCGGTCTGAATCGCCATGTTCTTGATCCAGGCGCCTGTGTTCAGCACAAGGGCTTTAGTTCCGGACGCAATTCCACCAATCACCGACCGGACTGCACCTCCGACGGTTCCCATACGCCCAGTGAAGGTTGAAGCGGCAGCGGTGCTACTCATGAACCCCGCCCGGAAACTGGACAACGCGGTGACAGTCTTGGAGGTCGCCGAAATCATTCCGCCGGCAGCAGTCGTAACCGCACCAAGCCCCGTCGAGATCTTGCCGATCACAATCAGAGCTGGACCAGCCGCCACAGCAAACCCAGCTACGTTTAGCACCAAGCTCTGCATCTGTGGCGATAGTTGAGTGAACCAACCGACAACGCCCTTGATGCCGTTCGAAATCGTGGTGAAAGTCTTGCCGAGCTGCTGACCGATAACGGTCGCGAACTGCTTCATTTCCGGCGAATCAAAAGCGCTCTGCAAGTCGCCCAGTGCAGTTTTGATCTGAGGGAAAACCTCATTGAGAGCAGTCGCGCCAAGGCGTCCGAGCGCGGCCCGAGTATTGGCGAGCGATCCGGTCATGGTCTCACCGGATTTCAGAGCGGCGCCACCAAGTCCGGATTCCATGGCCTTCTGGAAGGTTTCGAAGTTGACCTTGCCCTCGCTGGCCAGCTTCAGTGTTTCCTCGGCAGTTGTCCCAAGCTCCTTGCCGAGAAGCTGAATGATGGGAATGCCAGCGTCGTTGAGCTGGGCGATTACATCACCCTGGATCTTGTTCGAGGCAGCAACCTTGTTGAAGATTGCACCCATTTCGTTCATTCCGACACCGGCGATCGTCGCGGCGTCGCCAGTGAGTTTGAGGGTTCGCTCGAGTTCCTTGCCGGGCTTCACGCCGGCGGCTACTGCCGATGCGGCCACGCTGGCAGCTTCATCGAGTCCGAACGCTGTACCTTTCACTGCGGCGTTGGCGTTCTTCATGATCGCTTCGACGGACTGGGCGGAGTGCCCGAGTCCACTCAGTGCCGCCTGCGCGTTCTCGATACCTGTTAGGCGCTTCCAGCCGGTGGCTGCGGCGATGCCCCCAATGGCGGCGGCCGCGCCGAGCGCTGGCTTCGTAATGCCGCTGTTCAGCTTTGATCCGAAACCGCCGATCTGACCGCCCAGATTGCTGAACTTGGCACCGATGGTTTTCAGGTTCAGGGATGCGCCTATAGCCCCGGACAGCTGGGCACCTAACTTAGTTCCCGGTGCCTTCATGTCAATACCGGACAGCTGAGCCTGAATCTGCTTGGTCGCACCTTGTAGCGACGGAGCGATATGCACAATCGCAGACGCCAACGTAATCGACATTCGGCACCCCGTTTCAAGGCATAGAAAAGGAGGCCCCGCACGAATGCGAGGCCTCCTTTCAGTGGTTATTTGCGCTTCATCGCCAGCCGGCGCTTCACTTCGTCAATGGTGAGCGACAGGGCGCCAGTGAACTTGCCCTTTTCCTGCTTCTTCGGTTCGTCACCGGGACGTGGAATTGGCTTTGGCCGGTTACGGTTGCGCTTCGCATCCTTCGTCTTGGCCCAGACAAGCCATCGCAAAGAATCCGCAATGATCGCGAGCAGGTACTCAGCGATACCCCACCGGGACCGTTCAGGTTCGCGTTTACGCCAATATGCCGAATCATGCGGCAGGTTATTCACGATCGCCCGAAGGTCGCTCCACGTCAGCGCGTCCGTGCCGAGATCTCGCAGCCGCACCCCGCGCACGATCAGGTCCGCCTCGATCGCCTCGCCCCACTCGTCTAGGAGTTGGTCGAGGCCGAGGATTCCCCCAACGTGATTTCAGCGTTCTGCGGCGCACTCTCCGGCTTTGCGTTCGGGTCATCAAAGCTTGCGATGCCAGCATCCGACAGGATCTTCTTGCATTCGCCAATCGTCAGGTCGTCGGCTTCTTCCTGCGATACGCCGGGGAAAAGGACAGGGATAATATCCCACGCGACTTCTAGATCCTGCGACTCGTTGAGCTTTTCCAGAAGCGGCTTGAGTCCCTGAATCTGTCCACGCTTCAAGTGATCCATATGGATCTTCGGGTGCTCTTTGCCGCCAATGTTCACGGTGGAAATGTTGTCAGCCATGGTTGCCACGCCTTTCTTTGGTTGCCGCGCACAATAAGGTAGAGGTGGGCACGACCGGCGCGGCTAGACAAGAGCCGTGCCCACCAGTTTGGGAAGCCCGAGCGGGCTAAGTTATGCGACGATTTCCGCGATGTACTCGATAGCGGTGTTGCCGTTTTCGTCCGGGAACGCGCCGAGAGTGACTTCGTAACCGATTGCCTCGCCGTCCACGTACACCACGTCGCCGATCTCGTTGACCTTGGCGTTTGGTACGACAATGCGCTTGACCTTGTTACCGGTCATCAGGATCTCAAACACGTATAGGCGGTTCGGCAGTTCCTTGGCGTTGTGCAGCACCGCAATGTCGCCGGTAGTTGCGTCTACGGTCACGTTGTCCGGTCCGTAGACTTCCTTCAAAACCAGCTCGTGAGTTTCGATGAACACGAACGTGAAAGTTTCTTGGCGGGAGGTGCGGACTGTAAGAACCGCGTCGCCACCCCACGCCACGATCGTTTCAGTATCAGTCTCAATCGAGTTGGTCAGGCCCTCGTCGGACACATACCCCATGCCGTTCAGCCCAGAAGGCAGTGCGGTGCGGGCATCGGTAGGTGCGGTAATGGTCGTGTCGCCGGCGTAGATGCCGCCAGCGGCAGTGGGCTTGCCAACCGAAACGTTGGCAGCAGATGGATTAGCCACGGTGGCCGTCCTTTCGATAAGCGCCGCGCCTTCAAAAGGGGATCAGTCGAATTTGGTAACCAGCTCGACAACTATCTGGTAGCGGGACTGTCGCGAATCCGGGTCCGGGAAGTGGTAGACCGACGAAACGTTCACTCGGCCCACCCACGGCAGTGTTGCCGCGTCGCGGAGCACCTGGGCAACCTGCATTGCGAGATCTCCGGCCGCCGGCCGGTTCTCGGCCCATACTTGGACCGCGAGGATCGGCGTCCCAGTAATACGCCCTTCCGGCCCGCCGGTGCGTTCTACAGTGACGAATCGACTAGGACGCGCACCAGGAACCTGCGTGGACACGAACAGGCCCGCAAGATCTGCATGGACACCCAACCATTCATCAACGATCAAAGACTCAACGTTCATCAACGCCCCCGATCGATGTTCTTGAGCAGCGTCTGTTCACGGGTGTTTTTCAGCTTCGCTTCGAACGTGTCAGCCTTGGCCTGAGCGCGAGCACGCGTGCGTCCAACAATCACGTCTGCGCTGAAACCTTCTCCAGCACCGTCTGCGACGGCCTGCGCTCGGCGAAGCATGTCGGCTTGGACCTCTGGAGACTTCAAAAGCTGTTGTGCTCCGCGAGAGTTCATTTTGACTTTGACCTTCGCCATCAGCCCTCCACTCTTTCGAGTTCGACCGGCATCCACCATCGGGTTGGCGTGTTGGCCAGCGTCAGAGGTTTAGGGTCGCCGACGACTGGGCAAGCTGACTCTCCGCGCACCTTGACGGATGTTCCCCGCAGAGACCCGCTGAACGTTTTCGGAAAGTGAAGCGTCCACGCGATCTGAACGCCCTCCAACCGGTTCGAGTCCACAACATCGGCACGCGGCCCCGGAGCGACCAGCACGTCCTCCACGGTAGTTTCGACCTCGCCGTATTCCGGGATGTTCCCGGGCAGGGTTCCGATCTGCTCGCGGCGCACCACCACAACCGTCTCGCCGATCATTTGTAGTACCCCGACTTCGCGTGAAGCGTCCGGAACGGTTGACGCGGTTTGGAAGGCAACCATTGAAGTTCGTCGTCCAAGAAATACAACCGGCCCGACGACAGCGTGTTGTCCACGGTTTCCGAGTTCGTTTCGGAGTACGGCGTCGCACCTTGGCTGATGGACCGTTGCCGGATGCCGTTCGGGTTCATCAGGCGACGACGCACCGATTCCACAACAGCGTCTCTAGCCGCCATGATCAGCACGTCGTCGCCCTGAATGTATGTATCGATGTCAATTCCGAGCTTTCGCCCGATCAGACGCAGATTGTTCGAGGCAGTTTCAAGCCAGCGTTGCACCATGCGTTCCTGCTCCACGGTGAGAGGTTCAGCCCACCCTTCGGCAACGTCATCAACGGTGGCAAACGGTACAGCCATGATTCAGCCTCGCTTACTACTCAGTAGGGATACCTTCAGCTTCGAGAGCTTCGCGGATATCAGCGGCAGTGGCGTCGTCATCAACTTCGAAGCCCTTGGACTTCGCGTATTCGGCCCACTTCGACGCCGAGCCACCGCGTCCACCCTTCGGTGGAATCGGCACCTCAGCAGGGGCCTCCTGTTGGTCGCCATCGCCTCCGGCATTCTCGCCGGAATCATCTCCATCGACGGCGTCACCCGAAGCGTTGTCACCGCTCTGCTCTTCGATCTCTTGCGGCGCCGGATCTTCGGACGGATCGTCAAAGTCAGATTCTTCAACAATGACGTCCGGGTTCGTGATCAGCGGAACCGCCCATTCTGGAACCTCGCCGGGCGCCAAGCACCGTGCCCCGAAACGTGGGTGGAGCACATGCACGAAAGTGTTGATCTTCATTTCTAAAACCTTCCCTAGGCTCACCTGTGGGCGCTCCGTGCTGAGACACGAGAGCGCCCGCAGAGTGAAGCGATTAGTTAGACCGTCGCGATCAACAGGCGCTTAGGGGCGCTCAGGACCGGCATTGCCACAGCATCCACGTAGGTGAACTGGCGGAACGGAACGCCATCGGACTTCACAACAAGCCCCACGATGCCCGGGGCCTCCTGGAAGGTCATTTCGGCCTTGGCCGAGTTCACCAGCTCCAGTGCGGTGACGGTGACACCCCATGCGGTATAACCGAGGTCGGCGAAGTTCGACGGGCGCAGGATCACGCGGTTCTCCGCGATCGTGCGCGTCATGGTGCCGTCGATATCTACCTGAGTGTCGTAAGGGCTTCCGAAGGTCGGCAGCCCTTCGCCGATCAGGTAGTCGTTCACATCCACCAGACGTGCCACGGTGCGACCAGCGGCCGAGCCGTATACGGCGTTGATAACCTCAACCGAACGCAACGCGTTACGGACCTGCGCCTGTGAGGTGCGCATGACACCGGCGCTTACACCGTTGGTGGCGCGGTACTGATCGTTCCACAGCGTAATGTCGGTCAGCGGCTTCGAAGTCGCCGAATCAGCCCACGTTACAGCGGCAGACACCTTGTGCTCGGCTGGGACGCCGAAGTCAGCTTCAAAGCCGACCAGACCGTTCTCGTTGATGGTCAGAATGCCATCTTCGAGGACGTCGCCCCATGCCTGTTCGAGACGGGCCTGCACCTCGCGGGTCAGCATCTCGGTGTCGTCGTAGATCGCGTTCACCAGGGCTTCCTTGTTGGTGCCCTGAGTGCGAGCGAATTCGAGCTGCAAGCGCTCGTATTCACCCATATTGGTGCTGGTGGACAGCGGGATCATGCCCACCGATCCACCGTTGGCCTGATCTCGTTCGGAAACGTGCACACGGCCGTCGAACGAGCGGTAGCGAGCGGTGCGGTTGCGTCGCACGATCTCCGCGAAGTTGATCGTGTTGCCCTGAACGGTGCGTGCAGGTGCCTCAGTAATGAGGGTGTTCTGCGCATCAACGGGAACTTCGCGAGCAAACGCAGTTCCCGCGTCCGGGCTGACAGGTGCGTCAAAAACGATAGCCATTTTCTACGTCACCGTCCTTTCTAGTCGAAGATGATGTGGGTCAGCGCAGTGCGAGCTGCGGCATCCAGTGCGCCCTTGCCCGATGCCAGCGGCAGACGGTCGGCGTTCACGTAGCCGTGGTCGAACAGCGCGCCACCTACTACCAGATCGCCGTCCTGCACGGGCAGGGAGCCGAACAGGAAACCTGCCGGAGTCTCGGTGCCGTCGGTTGCGGCCGCATCATATGGGCCGAACTTGCCCGAAGCCGTAATCTTGCCGACCACGGTTCCGGAAGGAATGAACCCGTTCGGGTGAAGCCCAGCGAATGCCGGCACGTCGAGGGTGATGTTTGCATTGGCTCCCGGCTCGGTGCCGTGCGGGCCACGAAGCCACGAACGGTTCTCCGACTGGGCATCCCAACGCTTGACGTTCAAAGAAGTCATTGTCGTTAGACCTTTCTAGGAATTCTTACCGAAGCGCTTAGATGCTTCGGCTTGGCCGGCAGCCCGGCCGCTGGTTTTCATGCGCTCGCGATCGCCCTGCCCGGGGATCTGGTTCCCTGACCCTCCGCCGGCTTGGGCTGGGTGGCTGTTCTGCTCCACCCACTCGAGAATCGCGTCCACGTCTGCCGCGTCGTCCTTGACGAAATCAGGACGGTCGAAAGCCGCCTGACCGTCGATAACTCGCCCACGGAGCGCAATCTTCAAAGCGGTGTCGGCTTCACGGCGTGCGGCATCTGCCTTTGCCGAAGTAGTTGCCTTCTGAACGGCTTCCTCACGCTGACGATCAGCATCAGAAAGTTTCTTCTTCCGCTCGTTTTCGCGTTCGTCTACGAGGCCCTGCACCTGCTCCGGAGTGATATCTCCATAAGCTTTGACTCGGCTCTCGTGTTTGCGCGCCTGATGCTTCCAGTAGGCGGCCTGCTGATCCGGGGTCATGTCCTTCACTGCCGTGTCGGCCGGGAAACCCAGATCGTTCTTAGCGCCTTCCGTATCCTTCGGTTCGTTGGTTGGCTTGCCGCCACCTCCGTCACCGTCCGGCTGGTTGAACATCAGGTAGGGGTTGGTGAATCGCTTGCGCATGATTATTTGCTCCTATGTCAGGAATGAACCGCATGACGCGGAAAACCCCTACGTCGGGTGACGCAGGGGTAAGCATTGAATTTGGCCCGGCTACAGTTCCGGGCCGGTGAACTTATCGGTCCGCCAGGTCAGGACTGGCCCAATTTCGCCGTGCTTTCGTGTCAGGATCAGATCTGTGTAGTCACTGACCATGCTCTGCTCGAATTTGCCGATGCCGAGCAGGCGCGCCCCACGCTCTGAATCGCCGAGCTTCGCAGCAATCTGATCGTGAGTGGACTCCAGCAATGCTTCATCAATGACCTGGTAGTCCTCGCCCGGGTCCACGGTGAAAGGCTTCACGCCACAATCACAGCCGGGATGGATCGGCATAAGGTCGCCGTGATGATACCGTTGCGTGGACGCAATCACGCACATGGCGCAGTTTTCACGCCCTGTCAGCGTTCGCATGAACTTTGTGTACCGGGTTCCCTCCATTGCGGCAGCGGCCGCATGGGTCTTAGAGAGCTGAATCCCGGTGGTCACAATATCCACGAGCCGCCGCTGCCCCTCGCCAATTGCCGCTTGCACCGTCTTGCCCGTATACAAGGCGGCGTATGTAGACGCAAACGGCCGATGATAAAGCGTGCTCGCGTCTACGCCGCGTAGCTTCTGCGTAGACGCTTCGAACACGGCGCCGTCTTGCACGCGGCCAAACTCGGCGAGCGCCTGTTTTCGAATATAGGCGTCCGTCAGGTTGGCGACTCGCTGTTGGGCTGATTCGATGCGTGGAATCAGAGTTTCTAGCATTCGGTTGAAGTCGGCGTCACGGTAGGCGCCGAGACTTCGCCATGTTCGTTCGGCTATAGCTGTGATCCGTGTTCGAACCTTGTGAACCTCGCGGTCGTAGGCAAGGTCTAGGCGTGTTACCACGTTGCCCTCCAAACCTTTTCTAACCCTGGGCTGGTTGCTGTCCGGCTTCTCCGGGCGAAAGGGCGGCGAGAAGCAGTGCTTCGTCTGATGCCTCTGCTTCGACCTGCTGGATCTCCGATGGGGTCATCTGCCACACCTCACGGAGGATCGTGCGGAGCGGAAGCTTCTGCGCGATCTGCGATGTAGCTGATGCTTTGTCGGTGATCGTGTACCGTTCGGCCGGCATGAAGCTCACGCTGATATCGGATTTCGCCGCACGTTCCTCGTCGCCTTCCGTGAGGAACACGAGGTGCAGCACGTCTACGAGGAAACGGCGCAAACGTGCTTGCTTGTCCTCGACGGCGAACTGCAACCCTTCACGTGTGAAGCTCGCTCCTGACGCAGATTGGTTGTCCGGAGCGAACATGCCCATTGGGCGGCGTGCCACAGCCGCCAACGCTAATTCATCGTCGTGGATCGCTTTCAACAGGCCCTGTACGTCAGTCTGGGTCGATTCCCACACCTTCGCGCCGGACGGAAGAAGGAACCATGACCCCGGATCCGAAGTCAATACGTCCTCTAAGCTGTCTACGTCGAACGTCTCGGCGAGCTTCCCTTGCGCGTCAGCTTCCGGATCGTCAACATCGGCGATAATTGCTCGTTGCTTGTACGCCTGATACATGACGATGACAGTTAGCTGGAACATTAGCCGGTTGATGCGGCGCATGTGCGGCAAGTGCGGCTCGAATTCACCCTTGCCCTTGCGGTTGCGAAGTCGAACCACAGGCACGCGGGAATGCGTCAGAGTCACACCATCCGGCCCGCCAGCTTCGTCATCCCATGACCACGCCTCGGGGTCGAAGCTCTTTGGCGCATCGCCCTCGGCGTCAAGCTTGGCAACAAAGGTGCGCGCCAACCCGTCATCGAAGTACCGTCCGGCGACCATGACCGTGGCGAAGCTCAGGCTTTGGTCGGAGTCGTGCCAGAACTTAGCAGCTGCGCGAAGCTTTGACTGGTAAAGCGGGTCATGGAACGTTATGCATTCGCGAGGGTCCTCATGCGTGACTACCACTTTGCCGTCATCGTCTGTGCCGATCAAAGCGTAGGCGTCGCCCGCCCAGAGGAACGTTTCGACAAAAGTCGAGAACTCGACGTCGAGGCTATTGTCCAACCAGAACTTCCACGCCTTTTCGTCAGGCTGATCGCCAGACACCGAGGTGCGGATATCGCGGACCGACAGGCGTTCGCGCATGGAGCCAACGATCAGTTCTGCCCAGTTCGTGGTTGCTTCGGCTTCGAACTCACGGAAGGCTTCACGCGCCTCGGACACGGCCGCAGGTTTAGGCGGGTCGCCCTCGTGCCACGCGTTCAGCTCTTCAAGGCGCTGTAGGCGACTCTCGCGCTTCTTGAACGCCTTTTCGAGCCACCAGCCCGGAGTGTTCGGGCGGTCAACAGCAATAGCCACGTTTACCCCCTCGCTTTTAGTCGGCGAATGACTCGCTTCTTCGTTGTGGTTGAGATTGGCTTGGCGCCACCCTTGATCGCGTCAAGACGTGCTTTCCACGACAGAACAGCAGCCATGCCAGCGTCGAACTTCAAATGCATCTTGCCGTCTTGCTTCTGCATGACGTACAGCGGTTCGCCGAAGTCATCGAGCATGTTCAGCTTCTTCTTGCCCGCGTTGCCCAGATGGCGCAATAGGTCATCGTATGGAGAAGGCGTCTCCATCGGCTTCCAGACGGGATCTTGGCTACCTCCGAAAGAGATCTTTCGAGCGTCGATCGCTTCCTGATACTCGCGAAGCGTATAGGCCATCATGACATGCCGCTTCGTATAGAACTCTTCGACTTGATCCGGGTACTTCGCATACCAAGAACCAAGAGTTTCGGTCCAGTGCGGAGGATCGCCATAGAGCTTATAGACGCGGTAATAGGACATGGCCCATTCGAAGGTCTGAGTGACTTCATCCTCGGGCACTTCCCAATCGTCAGCCAACTCTGGCCGTTCCCACAGCCCGATAAGCTCCTGCAACCCAGTTTCGATATCCGTAGCCACTAGAGCAGTGGAATCTCGGAACCGGGCACCGTCGAAACCGAGGGCAACGAATGCACCCTTCGGAATGCGACGCCCCGGGCAACCGAGTGCGCGGAGCTTCGTAGAATCAAAGAAGTGCGAATCGGATCGCCGCCACCGGTTCAACCAAACGCGTTCAAGATACGCAAGATCCGCACGAGGGCGATCCCATAGCTTCGCGATGGATTGGAACTGGCCGGGGCCAAACTCTCCGACCGGCCCGGTAGCCTCAGCGATGGCCGCCACACGATTTTTCATTGCCTGTTCGTGCGTGACCTCTTCAACGCCTGGAGCAGCTGGGCGAGGCATGAAATCCTTATGTTCGTCTCCCGCCCAACGGGCAAAGAAGAACAACGCCGGAGCTTCCATCTCGCCGCGGTCGATCATCTCGGCTTCGTGGCGCACATCCTCTTCGATAGACATTTCACCCGGAGCGCCAGCCGTAGACGTATAGAGCGCCCACGGATCTTCCAGCGGACGCTTAGTCAGGTTCGCACTCATGGTTTCGTGCGCAGCCTTAGCCGAGGGAAGAATCAAGCGGTGCGGTTCGTCAAAGTGCTGGAACGTCGTCAGCGCGCCATCGCGAGAACCCGGCGAGTTCGCCACCGGCACTGCCTTACCGTCCTCCCGGCCCCGATAGTCCAACCGGATGATGCGCTCTAGTGAAGCATCGAACAGATGCGAGTCCGGGCCTTCCTCAATGACAGTTTTCAGGACGCCGTAAGCAAGCTCAGAAACCTGCTCGGCGTTGACCGCCATCATCGGAATGTAAGGCTGATTCACTGGGCGCCCTACCGGGTCTCCGTTCGCGTCGAACCCATCGCACCGAACCGGCGCTTCTGGGTGAAGCTCGCAGAACGTAATCCAAGCGGCCTTCTCCGTCTTGGCCATACCCTTTCGCCATTCGATAGCGCCACGAGAGAATCGGCGGCGGCCAGCCAGTTCGTGACCTTGCGGATAAACCTCGTAGAGCCGGTACAGAGCGCCAATGAACTCGTCATCAAGCACCGCAGGTTCGCCCTTCAACGAGCCAGGACCAAAAACGCATCGCTCTTCAATGAATTGGGCAACGGCTGGCCCAAGAGTCGGGTACGAAAGATCGAGCGGCGGCACAATCAGTGTCGCCACGTGATCACCCCATAAGTTTCAAACGCGGGTCATCGCCCTTGGGCTTACTCACGCCCTGTCGGCGGCGGTCCCGGCGCTCTTCGGCCTCGTCAGCGGCCGCGAACTGGATCTTCAAGCGGGCGCGGTCCTCTGGGGTCGCTCCGAACTTAGCAACACGCAGGCGCAGTTCGCCGGCCAATTTGGTTTCACCCGACCAGAACCGAGCGTGCAACAGTGCCGTATCCAGAAGCTCCGACCAATCCGTTGAGGTGAAATCGTCCGAAAGCGGAGAATCCGCCCACATCTGCCACCACTCTCGAGTGCGTGCTGGCCAGTTGAACGTCTGAGACGTCATTTCACCGTCGATCTCTACCTGAACATCGAAGTCTGGTAGATCCGGCTGCGCAACAGGTTCAGCAACGATCACCCGAAGGTTTCCGTTGTTCGAACCGCGTCCGCCGCGGCCGGTTGGAGCTGGCCCACGTCCTGCCATTGTTGACCACCCCTCACGAAGTAGTTAGAAATCAAATGCGTTTCCAGTGACCGCGATATAGCGGCCCACCGTGTAGCGCTCAATGTTGCGACCGTCGCGAATTTTCCGGCCCGGCCCCTCGGGCGCTTCGACAAAGACATGAACGCCATCCCCGGACTGCGACAGTTCGGCGAAGATCACCGGCTCCGGGATTGACCGGATAGCCTCAGCGGCCCATCCGGCAAGATTGCCGCCGTCAAAGCAATGATCAAGGTCGTAACAGCCGATACCATCGCCAAGGACGAAGCCCAGCCCGACTCCAACAGTCGAGCCTTGCGCTACACCGTAAGAATCCCATGTCGTCGGATCAGTCGATGATGCCGGCGTGCCATCAGTAGATAGCGGACGCTTGAACGCGTTACGACGAACCCAGCGATCACGAGAAGTCATAGCATCGGGGAACGGCGAGCGCTTCCCTGCGCGGTGCGCATACACCCGGCATTTTTGCGTACAGAACTTTGCTCCGGCGCGAACGATGTTCATTGGCCCGTGACAGTATCCGCAACGCTTCGATTCCATACCCTAATTCTATCATCCCTGTAACGGATAATTCCCAGAAACAAGCGGATGTGAGGCCCTTGGTCAAACAATCCTAAGCAAACAGTCGGCAATACCAGGCGCAGGGTCAAACAAGGCCACCCAAGGCCCGAAAGCCGCTCAGAATAGACCTCACGACCCCCCGGCGGCCCAAAAACCCCAGACTCTCGCAGAACAAAATCAACAGCACCTCACCGGCGATCTGGGGCCGCCCCCGGGGAGGGGGATGGAGTCCGGGGTGGTTGAGGTTTTGTATCACCTGTTGTGTTAGTTGGGTTGTGTGCGTCGGATTTTGCGTCTGGCTTCTTGGGCCTGTTGTTGTGTTTCGATCTTGTGGCAGTGTGTGCATGTTGCGCGCCCGTTGTTGAGGTCGTAGCGTGCGCCGCCGCTCTTGATGTTGACGATGTGGTCTGCTTCGGTGGCTCGGACTGTGCAGCCTGCGTGTCGGAGTTGGCAGATACCTTTGTCGCGTTTGAGGACTGCGGCTCTCCATGCTCGGTGTTCTGCGCCTTGTGCGTGGCTTCGTCCTGTCCATCCGTGGACGGTGTGGTCTGGGCAGTAGCGGGTGTTGGTGATTCGGTTCTCGCACCCGGGGATGGAGCATTTGCGTGGTGCTCGTGGCATGAGTGGGGTTACCGCCTAAATGTGTGTTTCCTCGGCAGGCGGGGCCTCGTGTGCAGGAGGATGGTTACGAGTTGCCCGGTGGGGCTGCCTTGCCTTCATTCCGTTCGCGTCGGCCCTGGGTGTGTGCGAACGGTGATGTATGACCGAGGAAGTTTAGTGCCTGGCAGGTTGGCGGCACGCCTCTACAAGTGCGCGCCTAGTGGTGCGGCGTTCCACCACTGTGGTTAGTGCCTCCCTTGGCTCCGACGCGGCATGTCTGATGCCGGCCGGTGGCTTTGACCAAGCTTGTGCCGATGCCGAGATTCGAACTCGGAACCTACCGCTTACAAGGCGGTTGCTCTCCCAGTTGAGCTACAAGGGCTTACTGGCGGTGGGTCGCCACCCTGTTGTGCGTGTTGAGCATGTGCCGCCGCACTGATATGCGCGGATAGAGGACGAGTTGAACGCCTGCGCCGATTAGAGCGCCCCCGGGTTTCGAATCCGGTGCCCGACCTCCCGGGCTTCACTATCCTTGCCTGGTCCTGCCGTTGCCGGCTGGTCCAGGGGCTTTCGCCGTCCGGATGATAGGACTCGAACCTACATTCTCCTGATCCCAAATCAGGCGGCCTGCCAATTGGCCTACATCCAGGTGTGGCGGTCCGCTTCAATTCGGCGGGGACCATGCCGTGCACCACGGGGGTGCTCCACCAACCTTGTCTGGTTGACGTCGTGCGACTGGCAGGACTCGAACCTGCGAATCACGGCCCTGACGCCGTGGGCTCATGCCACCGAGCTACAGTCGCTCCCCTTGGCCTCGTGTGCCGTGGGGCTATTCAATTTTTTCAGCCACTCGCACAATGCGGTCTGGCTGGCCGGTGGGTTTTGCGAGTGTTCTCCGGCGGCTCACTCGGTGCTGTCTGCCTCTCGGCTGTCAGCGTCGCCCGGTCTGTGGAAGATTTTGGGCACAAAAAAAGAGCCACCTGATTGGGTGACTCTGAAAATTCCGACACTTGTGCCGGATTGCTTTCAGTCTATCACGGGTGAGGACAGTGCGGCGAGTAGCCACTGCATGTTTCTGCCCTGCCATGTTGCCCCGCATCCGTGGCATTCAACGGTCCATTCGCTGACGGGCCGGAGTTGCTTGTCTGGTCCGGTGTAGCAGTCCACTGCTAGGCAGGTCTCCCTGTCTTCGCCGTAGACCGCTTGCTCGCAGGATGGGCAGGGCGTGCCGTCGAGGCGCCGAACTTTGCGGGGCCGCACGAGATCTTCGATTCGCTTCGCCCAGTCTTGGAGCCAGTACGTTAGGTATTCGTCCCAGTCTGGATCGTGTTGGTCTTGGCCGATGATCTTGATGCTGTCATCGGGTCGGATGTGCCCGTTGGTCTCGTAGCGCTCCTTGTACCGTTCGCTTACCTCCTTCTCAATGTCTCGGAGCAAGTCGAGGGCTTCGCTATTCACGAGGATGCGTTGCTTGGCGCCGGAGCCGCCACCTTCGTGCGTGCTGCCGCTGACTGCTTCGCGTAGCTCGGTGAGCAGGGGCGGGACTTTGCCGATGCGGTCACCGTGCCGGGTGAGGTGGGTTTCCGTGAGCTGCTGGGCGAGCATCCGGAGAGTGCTCATTCATCCTCCTTGATTGTGATTGGGAAGTTCGGGCCAATTGGCGGGTATTCGGTGCCGCCGATGGTGAGTGTCACCCATTGCTCGGTTCGGGCTGGTTCTCCGCGAAGGTCCCTGAGTGTGACCTCGTTGCTGTGGTCGATGCGGTCTAGCTGGCCGGTGACTGTAGCTCGCTGGTACGCCACAGTGACGGTTTTGCCGAGGTGTTTGCCGCTGAGTTCTTCGGCTGTGGTGTTCATTTGTTGCTCCTGAATCCGATTCGCCGGCCTTCATATTCGGGTTCACGGTAGTGTCGGTGCCCTTCGTTCGGCTCAAACTGGTTTGCGTGCTCAACCTGTGAGGTCGCGCCTTCTGGCCCTGTTTCGTCATTGCGGATGGCTTCGGTCATGGCTTCGAGGTATTCGCATACGGCGAGGTATAGGCGGATCATTCGTTGGATTCCCTTCCGTCGAGTGAGTGGTGGGTGTAGATCCATCGGTCACCGTCGTCTGTTTTGACCAGTGACACCGTGGGGCCACAGATACATTCGTCGCTCTCGGTGTCGTGATGGATCTGGTCGTTTATCGGGTAGACATGCCAATAGTCGGGTGATTGGGTCATTGCCTGTTTTCCTTGTGAACGCATTTACAAGGTTTCCCCTTTGTGCGGAGCATGAATGCTATGAGGAACACGCACGCCACGATATGCACCACAAGATTCACTGCAATCAGGGCTACGAGCATCAGTTGTCACCCACTAGCGCGTAGTCGCTCTTACGCTGGGATTCTTGGAGCGCTCGGGCGAAGGGTTTGAAATTGTCGGCCAGCACGTTGACGAAGTTTGTAGCGACCTCAAACACTGTCTCCGCGAAGCGTTGCAGGCTCTCGTTGTGCTTCCGCACTGCGTAGGCTATCGGGTCGAGCTCTTGCCGGTGCGCGTCCACTTGCCGGAGTGCCTGCTTCATGTAATGGCTTGCGAGGCGTGGCTGTACGGGCTTGTCAGGCCCTTCTGTTAGAGCCATTCGGGCGCGGGCAATTAGTTCTTCGGTGGTCATAGTTTCCCCTCTCGGATTTTCTTGGCGCGGCGTTTTAGCCACTCTGCGACTGCCATGTGGTCGTTGATGTGTAGGCCGTAGGATTCATTTGCGGATTCATCGAGAGCCTTGGCTTGAGCTTCGCGATTCTGGTTGGCCATATGCTGTTCGAGCACCTCGACAACGTGGGCGCGGTGGAACATATCCCCGAAGTCGCAATCTGCGGACTTCCAACCACAGGCGCAATGTGTACGCATATCGCGCATTCCACCTTTACGACTGTGCGCTTCAAGAATCTCTACGATGGGCATAGCGTCACCAAGAATCCGCTGAATGGGTGGACACGCTTTGCCTCGTGCCCGTACCTCTCGAAGTGGTCGGATACGGTCAGAAGCTCGTCGTCTTCCCATCGGCTCGGCTTAGACCCGCCATGTCGCCACACAAGGTCTCGGTGGAACTCGAACTTGAGCTGCTCTTCGATATCTAGGTATCCTGCACCGCTAGTTGATACCTCGCGATCGTATTGGCGAATTGCTTCCTCGGCGCTGTGCGCATCCGTGGTGCCGGTGACGAGCCAGCATTCACCGTCTTCGCCCAGGCTGAACACTTCGATGTTCTCGCTCATGGTTGGCCCTCGACCTTGTGGGCTTTGTAAGTGCGAATGCCGGTGACGATTGCGGCGAGGCACAGCTCGAAATGGAAGTCGTAGACCCGCCAGCCTTCGGCGCTCTCCCAGACATCGTCATAGTGGCCATATGGGACCACGTCGCTAGCGCGGATGCTGTCGATTGCTTCCAGCACAGTGGACTCCGTGCTGGTGTCCACGAAGCCGTCTAGCACTTCCTCCCGCAGCGTCTCCCACCACTGTCGTGCGTCACATGGCTCTAGGTCTCGGCTGTAGTCCCAGAAGTCCTGCAACAGCCACGCCTTGAACGCGTCCTCGTTGTACTTTTTCACCTGTCGGCGGCCGCCCTCGGCCCCGTTCTGGAGCTTCTGCGCCCAGTAGCTGGTGTTGATGTACCCGGTGAAGAAGGTGAACATGTCCTCCACGCGGCTGAACGTATAGCTGCCTATGTCACCGGTGATGGTGAGGTAGCCGGGCCACGTGATCAGATCGAACTGGTAGAACCCGTGCTCGGGGTTCTTGAACCGGACATGCCGGTACAGGCCCTCGTCGTGCAGGATGGTCATTTCGTGCTTGTCGAAGTTTACGGCGAACGTGCGGGTGAGATCGTCTTTCGCGTCGGTGTACCGGACGTCCCGCTCGGTGAGCCGGTGCAGCACTGTGACGGGCTTCTGTGTGGTTGTCATGGCTTGCGACCCTTCCGTAGTATCTGTTTGGACTCTCCGCGCAGGTAGTCCACGCGTTGAACCTTTGTTGTTGGCATCCGTCCCTCGCCCCGTAGGGTGCAGGTAACGATGTGGTATTCGCCCGGGCTCGAGTTCCCGAATGTCAGGCGAACCATCTTGAACACGCGGACTTGCTTCTTAGGCTTCCTAGGCATTCGCGTTCACCTCCGGCATGTACAGCACGCGGGCTTCGCCGTGACAACGCCATTTGAGGACAGTGCCAGAAGATTCGGTGTCCTCACCGTCGTTGCGATCGGATGGGTCGAGGGTCTGCCACGGCCTACCGTGAAAACTTACTTTGGCGAATAGCTCTGGGTGCTCGGGTAGTAGCCGTTGTCCTCCCGTCGCGATAATGACGGTTCCATACGGGAGCGCTTCGAGTTCTTCGACGGTGGTCACGACCGGCTGGGCGAGACGCTTCAGCGCTTCATTCGCACCGTATGCATATGCCTCACGCACAGCTCCGACACCGTAAGTAATGTCAGAGTCCGGGTACATGCGCTCAGCGGTTTCTTCGATCCAGGACATTAGGCACCTCCCTGTCGATCCATGTTTTCTAACCATCCAGCGTCACTATGAGCTTTCTGCTCGGCGGCTTTGAGCGATTCATTCTCAGCGGTCAGCCGGTCAATCACACGCATGAAGTTCTTTGCCTGCTGTTCCCAGCCTTCCGGCTGGGCGACGGCGAGATAAGCGGACACTGCTAGCCTGGCTACGTGTTCAGCGCCGCTCATGGTCTCGATGTAGTCAAGCTCGTCGCTAATAACCGCAATGGTCGCCGCTTCGAGTGCTTTCTCGTTGAGCTGGTCACTAGTCATCAGTGGCCACCTCATAGGTCTGCTCGAAAATGTCTGGCTTGCACGGGTAGAACTCGCCTTGAACGCCACGAATGATCCAGTCGCCTGGGTCGGCGGTCATAGTGCCTTCCAGCGTGTGAATCAACATCTGGTCGATCGTGTCCGCTTTAGGCACTGCTGGGACGACGCGTCCGAGCGGCGTTCGCGAGGATGCCCACTTGAAAATCTCTTCACGGTTGGACCCGGTGAGCTGCATTGCTTCGATCACGACAGGCTTCTTGCGGAACTGCATTGGCTTAGTCATTAGTGGCCTCCTTGAACTCGTAACTTGCAACCGGGTCATTGATGGCCCAGTCATCGGTTGTGCCGTCTGGCCATTGGAGTTGGTAGCAACCGCCTGGTTCCTCGTGTTCGCAATCTGGTGTCGCGCCGATGATGGTTGCCCACTCCCCTGACCGGAAGGCGTATGGGTGGCGGGATCGGATCTGCTGGCCGATACGGTTAGCTGGGGCGAGGTCGCTCATGCTTGCCCCTCCGTCCATGTGGCTTGGATCTTGGTTTCTCGGTGGCCGGCTTCGCGTGGGTCTCGTGGGTCGCCTCGAAGGACTTCGACGCGTAGTTCAGCGTCGGCGGGAACTTCGTTGAGGAACTCGCGCATGTCGCCGACTGTGAGCGTGCCGCTGGTTGATATTTCGGCGGATCGGGTCAGGGTTGCCATGGGGCGGGTGTCCTTTCGATAAAGATGGAGGGCGAGCGGGTACGAGTTGTCCGGTTGCCGAAGTCCTCGGCGAACGTCAATATCGGGCCATTCGGTCATGGGCGAGCCTTCCGGAGAGCTTTCTTGATTCCGTGACGGCGGACTTGCCTGCCGAATCTGAAGCCGACCAGATAGGAGCCGCCTACGAATCGTGCAGCGTGCTCGGCGGCTAGTCGCTCCAGCCGATTGCGAGGTTGCATCTTTCCGATGAAGTAGCCACGCATGTAGTTGGTGGGCTTTCCGAAAAGGTGAGCGCGCTCGGCAGTCAGCTCGCCATACTCGCCGTCCACGTATCGGGTGGTCATCGACGGGCCTCGCGTCCGTAGGCGAGGAATCCGCGCAGGAGCGCTTTTGCCATGGCGTAGCGGTCGGCGCGGGCGAGCAAGTGCCGGTTGCGGACGATGTACCAGCGGCGGTCCCATTTGAAACACCGGATTTTGTCGTCATCGAGTGAGTGCGCTTGGACTAACAGGTTCATTGGGGTTTCCTTTCGACCGCCCGGTAAAACTCCGTGCGGGTGACTCGTCGGTTGTTGATGCTGTAGCGGGTGCTGCCGGGTGCGTGGCAGAACCGAAGCACGAGGGGCGGCCCGGTCTCGATGATGGTCGAGCCGTCCCGGGTGGCGTGCATGAAAGCCCACCCGTGGGCGACCAGGTGGCACAGGACCGTGTGCACGATCTGCGGGATCTCACTCATTGCACGCCCACTCAGCCGCAAGCTCTGCGTAGGTTTCCCCGTGGCGGAGCTGGGCGGCGAAGTCGATCGATGCCGGGCTTCCCTCGGTGAGTTCCTCGAGTTCAGTCCGGGCGCCGTCCTTGATCTGGTACTTGCCGAGGTTGTAGCCAAGATTTTCGTCTGCGTAGGACACCTCGAATTCGAAGTCTGGGAACTTCTTCGACAGTGCCTCAATGACTGGGAACGGGTGAGACCATGCGGTTTCGAACCGGAGCTTCGCAGTGCCGTCGTCCTGCCGCTCAATTTCGGTTCTATAGGCATTCCATTTGGTGCCCCAGTAGTGAAGGTTCCAATCCCACCAGCACACGACGCCCTCGTCGTGCTCCCGGGAGCATCCGCCGGTTTCGATGTTGACCGGCTGAGGGACTACCAAGTTGAAATCTGCGATCCTCTCGGCCAGCATCGCTTCCGCCCGATCTCCCCGCTGCATCAGGGCCAACTCTTTACGTTCGGCAGTGAACCAATTGGTGAGTTCGCGTTCGCGGATTACTTCGGTTTCATCCTTGTACGTCTGGATTTCTTCGGGGGTGTAGCCACGGGTGATCGCTTCGATGACCTCGGTCGGCGCGATGATCTGGTTTGTGATGTGGTTTGGCATGATGCCTCCTTATTTCGGGTATAAGAAAAACCCTCAGCGGATTGCTGGGGGCTTGATTTTGGGCAAGAAAAAACCGCCCGAAGGCGGTTTACCTATGTCTATGCGTATTTGCGCATGAACACCGGTTGATCTTTCTCGTAGTACTGCAACAGAGGCTTGTGGACACTGACCAAGATTGCATGGATTTCGCGCAGCTCTTTCGTGGCTACGTCTGCGGTCTTTTTCTTCTGATGAAAATCTCGCAAGACGTTCACTAGCACAGCAGCGTTCTGCATGCACTCGCTCTGAAACCGAGGATGTTTCCCTACCCACTCAACTACAGATTTGTCGAAGTCTTCTTCGGCCACGACGGCTGTGTTGAAATCGTTGATCACTCTTCCGATTCCTTGCAACAGGTCTGCATATTGTAGGACAGTCTCGCTAAGGTCCGGATGATCCATATTCAGATACATCAGGTATGCGTTACCAGCGTGCGTTTGGTCGGTCAGGAGGGCCGCATAGTCGTTTGGCTCCAGACCGATGTGTTGCATCATTCGAACGGTCTCACGGGCAAAATCTTCATATCGGTCTAACTGCCTAGACATGAGTTCTCGCTCGATTGCTTGGCGGTGTCCATCTTCCGCAATGCGTTTTGCTTGCGCGGCCTGATTGATCGCAACTAACACGGCGATGAAGGTTACCAATGCAGCAATCAGGCCAACGCCGACGTTTGCCCATTCGGCCCATGCTTGGGAGTCGGCCGAGCTGACTGGGTGGGCGGTGCTACAAAATAGCTCTGCGCCTTTGACGGCGGCTTGTGAGCCTATTTCGCATTTGATTTCGTCTGCGATGATCATGAAGAAATTCTATGGTGTCTGAATTCGTTCGATGGTCACGCTCGCGCCAGGGCTGTCTGTGGCCCAGTGTTTGGATGCGCTGATGGTGACGATTCGTGCGTCGTCTACAATCAGCCCGGACATGGTGAGCGCGTCATCGACAGCGCGGATCAGCTTGTCGAGGTCGGGCGGACCTGCTGGACGGCTACCAAACCGGCTCCGCTTAGGCGCTGGTAGCTCGAAACGCACGATCAGGCGCAGATGCCCATCGAGGGGCTGATCGAGCTTCTGAGCGATCCTCTGAGCCTCGGCGGCTACTGCTTCGCGCCACGGCCTCACCTTCGCGGATGACTCGATCATCCGGCCGCCGCCAACATGCCGTTTCGACCCCTGCGGTGCCGGGATACCTTCAACGAAAAACGAGATCATGCGGACTCCTTCAAGAACGTGATCCAGTGCGTGTTCATGGCTTTGCCGGACATGTGCCCGACGAGTGGCTTGTGATCGGTAAGAGCGAGGATTTCGCGAACCTTGATCTGGGTTTCATTCCATTTGAAGATCAGGACGCCTTCGGGCTTTAGGACGCGGAAGCATTCGGCGAACCCGGCGGCCAGGTCCTCCCGCCAAGTGTCGGCGTGCAGCCGCCCGTACTTGGCCGCCTGCCAGCTTTTCGGCCCTGCGCGGACGAGGTGCGGCGGGTCGAGCACGACCACGCGAAAGCTCTCGTCCTCGAATGGCAGGTCGCGGAAGTCCGTGTAAGCGTCTGGGTCAATGTTGAGCGCCCGACCATCGCACAGGACATGCTGCTCTGACCGAATATCGCCGAACAGCACCCGGGGATCTTCCTTGTCGAAGTAGCACATGCGGCTACCCGACGCCGGATCTAATACAGGTGGACGGTTCATGTGTCGCTCCCGTGTTGTTTGCATTCTTGGATTACTGCGGTTTTGACTCCGCCGAACTGGTTGCCGGCGGGCACGTGCCTGGTGGCGACCTTGGACAGTCCGCGGCAGTCGCGGGTCGGCGCGCCGGGCACCATCCAATCGGGCGGGTAGTTGTCCGGCATCGCGTACTTGTACCCGCCTGATTCGTTCGGTGTGGCTTCGATGACGGGCAGGTCGCGCCATCCGGGCCAGCAATGATCCAGATGCTCTTCCCACGCGCCGTTCTCGCGGTCGTAGATCCCGGTCCAGTGGTTGCAGCCGAAGCAATACACCCGGTAGTAGTACCCGCCGACGCAGTGGCATGGGCGGCGTGCGTCCTTGTGGGACGCGTGGCATCGCAGGTCTGCGTTGAACGCGGCCGCTAGATGCTCGGACCCTTGGCCGGTGCCGCTGGATGGTGTCCAGCCGCGATAGGGGCGCCAGTTGCCGCGGTGCACGTTGAACTTCTCGAAGTGGGCGTCCTTGGCTTGGGCCATCGCTTCGAGGTCGCCGGGCATCGCGAATGTTCCTGGATCTCCAGTGATGACAGTCGGTTCCGGCTCTAACAGATCGAGCAGTTCCATCTGCCCGTCCATCTCAATCACCATGATTAGCCTCTTCGGCGTGGAACTGCTCGCGGCCTTCCTGAACGAGTTTGTCCCACAGTTCGGGGTTCCGGTCGCGGAATGACTCGATCGACCTCGTGCGGCCCCGTGGAGGCTCTAGGGCGCGCTGTTTCGTTTCGACTTCCTCCGCCTTGGAATGGATCAGCCGCCGGATGCGTGCAGGGGTGATCGCGTGAGTGCCTTCGCCGTTGGCGTTGCTGGTCGCGTAGTGCTGGGTGATGGCCCAGCGCACTTTCGTGGCTTCGTGGGCTTGGAGGCTTGTGGCCCAGACTTCGGCGGTGGCGTCGTTCATCTGAACCCTAGGGTCGATCTGATTCGCGAACGCGATCGCCATCTTGGATTCGGTCAGGTTCATTCTTCGATTTCTCCCATCAGGGTTTCGGTGGGCAATGCTGGGTAACCCCAGTCGGGTTCTGGTGGTGTGGGCATTTCGTGGTTGACCCATTGGGCGGCCCTTTGGAGTCGCGCATCTGATCCAGTGACGGTTCGGGCCGGTAGTGGGCCGTCGTTCCATCCGTTGCGTTCCAGCCATGTGGTTGGGTGCGGGGTGTACTGGTCTACCCGGTTCGGATCGTCACGGAGCTGTTCGGCGCCGTCGATGATCTGCTGTTCGGACTCGGCGCGCTTCACAGCGGCTTTGTACTTGGCGATAGCTTTTTGCTTGCCGACCTTGCGCGGGTACGCCTTCCAGAATTCATCGAACCGATTCGATGATTCGACACCGCTCGACGGCGGAGCCGGTGAGCAAGGGTTTTTACTCTGTTCCTCTGTTCCCCTGTTCCCCTGTTCCCCTGTTCCGGGCGCGAGAGTTTCAGGAGTATTCGCGACACTCTCGCGAATCACCGAATCTTTGTAGTTCAAAGTGCCGTCTGGCCTGGGCTTTCTTCCCTTGCCCGGCTTGTCGATCCTCTGCACCTCTTCCCACCAGCTAATGAACAGCAAACTGTCAGTATCCGTGGAGTATCGATGCACCAAACCAGCGCGTTGAAGCTCGGTAATTGCTTCGGACACCCTCGCGACAGTCTCGCTACCATTCGCGAACATATCGCGAGGGAACACGTCGGACACGATCAACTCAATGTCATCGACACCCACGCCGTTATCGTCAACGTAGGACTCAAGGCCCTTCAAGACCAGCCGGGCATCCCACGAAACTGAGGCAATGCGGCGTGACTTCCAGAACTCAGGTTTCGTAGAACGGATTCGCAAGGCTATGTCTCCTTTACTGTCCGGGCAGCCGAACCGGCATGAGCAGGTATTCGGCAGTTCCCTCGGCGGGTGTGATGTAGATAGGTTTCGGTCCGGCAGGTACGAACCGAATATGCTCCGAATCGATATTGCGTAGTACGTCCAGCGCTAGGGCCGGGTTGATTCCGATCAAGAACGGCGCTTCGTTATCGCTGCCTAGATCTGAGGCGGATTCGCCCTCGGTGCCGGTTGATTCAAGGCGGATCGTCTCCCCCTGGCCTTTGATGCGCGCCGGCGTGTTGCGTTCGCTCATGACGCCTACGAGGTCCAGTGCGTCGATCAACTCTTGACGGTCCAGCGTGTAAGCTTCCGGCCCACGATTGGCGAACAAGCCGCGGATCTTCGGATAGTCGCCATCCACAACGGTGATGCTCGTGGAGTAGTCACCAGACTGGATTGCGAAACGAACCGGCTTCTCGCCATCGAGGGCCACAAGTAGGGCGGTGTCGCCGCCGATCGTCTTGGCCACAGTCTTGACCCAGAGCGCGTTGATATTTAGCCCGTAATCGGTCTCGCTAGCCCGGTCGTAGGCGGTGTGATCCATGGATAGGCGGTAGCGATCCGTACCCATGGCCGTGATCTCAGTGCCGATTTCCAGCCGCACGCAAGCGAGGATTTCCAAGTCAGCCTTGACCGTGGAAATACTGGCGGTGCTTACGATCTTCGCGAAGTCCTCGCCGCTGACACGTCCAACTTCGACCAGTTCCCCTTCGAGGTTCTGCGGGTACTCAGTGACCGGCATCATCGGCAGTCGGAACTTTGCCCGGCCCTGCACGAAGGTTGCCATGGTGCCGTCATCGCTGATCGTCACGTCCGCTTTTCCTTTGAGCTTGCCGGCGGCCTGCGACAACAGCGAGGCGTGCAGTAAAGCGGTGCCCTCCGCCTCGATCTGCGCCGGGACGGCCACACGGGCGACCTTGGCATAGTCCGATCCGCTAGCCGTCAACTGGCCGTCTTTGGCTTCGAGCAGTACGCCGCCCATGATCGGCGAGGTGGGGCGCCCGGCGATTGCTGTCTGGGCGAATCGAACAGCTTCTTTGAGATCTGCTGGAGCAACTGAAAGTTTCATCGGGTGTTCCTTCCGAGGTTTCGTAGGGCGGTGATGGCGGTGGGGTCTTTGTAGAGGCTCGGCCCGGTGTCGGGCCGGTCGATCTGTTGCTTGTGGCAGATGCAGGTCTTGGAGCGGCAGAACAGGTGCGGCGCGGCCCCTTTGCATCGGCGGCAGCACAGTGGGGTGTCGTGGGTCATGCGATCAGCTCCGCGAGCAGATCGGGACGGAAGCCATACCAATGCTTTTCGCCGGCGACGACGACCGGCACGGCCTTATATCCGAGGGCCTCGACATGGGCCAGGGCCTCGGCATCCTGAGTGATATCGACCTTGCGATACTCGGTGCCCTGCCTGTCGAGCACGCGCATGGTCTGGGTGCATTGCGGGCAATTGGGCTTGCTGTAAACCGTGATCATCTAAAGCTCCGTGGGAATGACTGAGGGCCGCCCCGTAGGACGGCCCTCAGCGTGGTGGTTAGTTAGAAATTTCCGTCTGCGACCTGAAAGACGGTCAGCCCAATGGCTCGCCACATCTCGACTACCTGATTGCGGTCATCGAATACGCCCGCGACGTTGTACTTTCCCCGGATGTGTTCGTTGAACAGCTCGTGCTTCACAACGCTGTCCTTACGCTTGTCGCCGGCGGGTCGCATGTGCAGCTCAGTTTTCATAAAACGCCCGATGAATTCGTTATCGGCTAGCCACTGCACGGTTTCGGTTTCGAATTCGCGGCTTCGCCCGGTCATGAATACGATTCGATTTCCAGCCAGCGCAAGAAACTTCACGACGTACGCGACGTCCTCATTCACGGTGTCTAGGTGCACCTTTGACCCGTCATAGATATCGCGATCACCGCACAGGGCAATGGTTCCGTCGATATCCACCAGGTACACATCTTCAAGCCCCTTGGTAGGCTCCCATGGTTCCCACTGCTCGACCGCCGGAGCGTCGGCGGAAGGGAACTCTAGCGGCCCACCAGCGATGAACTTTTGGTGCATATCGCGGATCACGTCCTCTGGAACGTGAAGGGCCATGTCGCGGTTTTTGTTCTGCCATAGGCAGGTTTCGAGCGGCACGCCAGTGAAATCCTCAACGGCGAAGTCAGCGCCGGAAATCTTGGCGAGAGTCGCCCACTCGCGGGCGTGACGTTGACGGAGGTTCGTGTCATCAACGATCACATCCAGCCCGGCGCGCAGGTAGGTGCGCGCCAGATCCTGGGCGGCCTTCGTGATGGCCTGCTCGGTCAGGTGCGGTACCTTGCCCTGTCGGAAATGCAGCATCATGCGCAAGGCATCACGATTGATCCTCACGCGCTGCTCTGGATCGTCGGCGACCCACGCCTTGGCGTAGGTCGTCTTGCCGCTGCCGGGCAGGCCTCGGGTGATGGTGAGCTTAGCCAATGGTGGCCTCCTTATTGGCGGTGGGGCGGACTTGCTTCCACGCCCACGGGGTAATGTCTTTGCCGTCAAGCAACTGGAAAAGTGCCGGCCGGAGCATCGGGTGCTTCTGTGCTTCAAGTGCGAAGTCTTTGCGAGTCCACGGCACGGGAAGATCGACCATGATCGCGGTGAATGCGCATTCTGCTCTGAACTCGAAGCCTCGCCGGTGCCGGGTCAGGAAGGTTGCGCAGTTGATGGCCCATCGGTGAAATTCGTCCGGCAAGCCGTCAACCAGTTCTTCGATGCTTTTGCCTGCTGCGAGGTGTTCCCAGATGGTCCGTTCGTTCCATCCGGTGACGATGCGGTGCAGACGCACGTAGTCGTCCTGCTTGATCTTCACGCGGTGCCCGGTGTTTACGAACTGGACTACGTAGCCTTCGGCATTCGGGCGCGGCGGTGCGGTGAGAGCTTCGGCGAGGTTTCCGAATTCGAACGACTCAGCGCGTGGCCCGTACCAATCGATAATTTCGAGGGGGATGCTGGCGCCGGTCGTGATGTCGATGCCACCCAGAAGCACCAGATCGTCCATGCCGTGGTAGTCCACGACAATGCGGTTCTCCGGGTAGATGATCTCAAACAGCACAGTCACGCCCGCAGGTGGACGCCAGTCAGGGCATTTCACCTTGAGTATTGCGGTTGCGTGCAAGGCCTGCTCACTGCTCAGCGATCCACGGGTAGCGATCCGCACCTCGTCGCCCACCGTGTATGCGATGCCCAGCGAGCCGTCCAGCTTGTCGAGCACGGTCACCGGACCAGAATCGATTTGAGCCTCTGGTTCGTCATGGTTGAAGAACTTCGGGAACGGGCGGGCCAGGACCTCGCCGTTCGCGTCCACGATCAGGCCGCGGCACTGTAGCGTGACCGGGTTCCAACGCCGTTCGAACTGAGTCTTCTCGGTGTAGTTGTAGATCGTCAGGCCATCGTGCTGCATGGAGCGCACGTACCCCTCGGCCACTTCGGATTCGAGGAACTCCAGCGAAAGCAACTCTGCAAGCTGCATGGTCTCTCCTTAGATACGACCGAGGGCCAGCCGATCCCCCAAAGAATCTGCTGGCCCCCAGCGGGTATGAAAAAAGCCCCTGTTCGGGGCTAGGTGATTACTGCTTGCCGGTCTGCATTTCGACTTCCGGCAGGATCGTTTCGGGCTTGAAAATCACCCGGTAGTGATACACGCTCACGTCCGTGGCATCGAGCTGCTCCACGAAGTACGACACGTTGTCAGACAGGCCAAGAATGTGCTTCTTGTACTCGTCCTCACCCAGCCGACACGTCACTTCGAGCTGACCCTCGGCGTCCTTGATGGAGCACCGGCCCTCGACGCTGAGCAGATACTTATCGGTGATGCCGTTGAACATCACGATGCGCCGGTTCACTTCGAAATGATCGGCACCTTTGGACAGGTTGTACGAGGCGCGTTCGGCGTTGGTGCATCCGGTGATGGCGATGGCGCCCACCATGATGGCGATCGCGGCGATGATCTTATTTCGGATCTTCATGTGGTGTTCCTGTTCTCTCAGAATGGTGGTTCTTCGTTGGCTCCGTGCCAACCACCTCGCTGGTTGGAGCTGCCCTGCGGCGGTCCCTGCTGGTTCGAAGCCCACGGGTCATTAGCGGGCGGGGTGTTCCATCCGCCGCCCTGTTGGTTTTGCGGTGGCTGGTTTCCCTGCTGGGGCGGGTAGCCACCCTGCTGCGGCGCGTTCTGTTGCGGCGCGTTCGGGTAGCCTCCGCCGCCGTAGCCGCCGCCCCCACCGCCGCGCTGGACTCGAGTCACTTTTGCCGATGCAAAGCGGAGCGAGGGGCCGATCTCCTCGACCTCCAGCTCCATGACGGTGCGGCGCTCGCCTTCCTTGGTGTCGTAAGACCGGGAGCGTAACCGCCCCTGGGCGATGACGCGCATCCCCTTGGCCAGCGTCTCGGCCACGTTCTCGGCCGCCTCGCGCCACACCGACGCACGCAAGAACAGCGCTTCGCCGTCCTTCCATTCATTGGTCTGCCGGTCGAAGGTGCGCGGAGTCGAAGCGATCGTGAAGTTCGCAACCGCGCTACCCGACGGCGTGAACCGTAGTTCGGGATCCGCGGTCAGATTCCCGACCACGGTTATTACTGTTTCTCCCGCCATGGGGAATGTTCCTTTCGGTTGAAATCGTTGTCGATGGTGAACCACAGTGATTCGCTGACGTAGTACACCGGGGTCTCTTCCGGGGTCTGCCAGCGTTCGAGCTTCCACCCGTAACGGCGGGCGATCGCCGCGTGCCGTGGGTCGGATTCGATCAGCCCGTTGAGTCGAGCGCACATGACGATGACGTTCGCTGGCCGGTCGAGGGCGGGGCTTCCGCCCATGCCGCGGTTGGCGCGGTGTTGCGGCACCAGTGTGTCGGTGGAGTTGCAGCCACACACGCACTGCTTATCCCGTGTGAGGTATTTGGTGAACGTTTTGCGGTTCATCGCTCACCAACCCCGGCGGCACCGTACTGGGCGATTACCGACTTGTTCACGGACTGCATCGCCATCAGTTCAGCCTGTAGAGCCTTCGAGAGACGGTCCGCGTACCGGTAGGCGGCGTCCGCTACGTCGCGTGCTTCGCGCTCTTCGGTGGTTGCTTCCTCGGCCGCGTAACGCTTCTCTGTCTGCGGGCCTTCATGTTTGAGGAATGCGACGGCGTAAGCGCGGTCATAAGCGCGGTCAGCGTCGAGGAACGACACGTAGCGTTCATTGCAGACGCGGGCACTCTTGGCGATTCGATTACTGATCTCCAAAATGCGCTGCTCGACGCTGACCGGGCTGTATGGCTCAGTCATCATGGCTCAGTCATCGATCGCCAGTAGCTCTTGCACGGTCAGTGCGCCGGACCGGACAAGCTCCTGAATGCGTTCCAACGCGTCAGGTTCAGGCTTCACCGACGCGTAAGACGTACCGGTTTTCTCTTCGATACCGGGGATCTCTTCCCCGTCATCGGTCACCGGGAACCCGTTCGCCGCCGCCTGATCCAGCAGAGCCTTCACGAACCACTCTTTGGGAACCGGGATCATCTCCACCTTGTCCGGGTGGTGCTCCTGCACCCACTTGCCGAGCGCTGCCTCGTCGGTGACCTTCCAGACGGTGCGCGGCTTCGTGCGGGTCACCGCACCGATCAGCACCGCGTTGCCGCCGTCGCCGAAGGCGACACTGCGCCGATCGCCGGGCAGCAGCTCCGATTCGGCGTCGGCCTTGTTCTGCTTGTTGCCGGCGGTGATCTTCTTGCTGATGATGTCCGACAGTGCGTAGCGCTGTAGTGCGTCCATGGTGTTCTCCTTATCCACCCAGCTCGGCGAGCCGGGCCTTTACCTTGTCTTGCAGTTCTGTAGGGATTCCGACGTTGCGCGCCCACTTGGCCAGCGCTGACAATCCGGACTTGTTGTCTTTGACTTGCTCGAAGCGTTCGTGGAACGCTTGCGCAACCTCCGGCGGTGCCTCACGGATCGGCGCGGCATCCTCCGGCATTGGTACGTCGTAGCCCTCTTCGTGATCGAAGTCCGGCTCTTCGGCTTGGATCTCGGGCGGTTCGACGCTCTCAGGCTCCGATTCGTCACCTTCGGCCAGTACCGGGTTCTTCGTGCCTCGCACCAGAGCGTCGAGCGTTCCCCCGTTGTAAAGCGAAAGCCCGAACTGATCGCCAAGGTTGGTCGCGGCACGCTTGAGCGCCTGAGACTCTGCGGTCTTGATCGCGAAGTCGTGCGCGCCGCCAGTCTTAGCGACAGGGAAACCCAGCGCGTCACCGGCCGCCCATTCGGTGTAGGTGGCCAGCACGGTGCCATCCGGCGCGTTCACGGTCAGACGGACAGCGGCACGGTAGATGACAAACACCGCGTCCTTGTTCTGTCCGTTCTTTCCGTACCACTCCTTCACCAGCTCCATGGCGATCACCTCGGCCGACCAGCGCCCGAACCCGAACACACGGTTCAGGTGGGCGCGGATCTCGTAGGCCTCCATATTTGGGCGCTTGCCGTGCACGACACGGAGCGAGTTCACCGGGGCGAGCAGTTGCTTGTACTGCTCGGCGGTGATGTAGCCGTTAGTCGCAGTTTGGGCCATCGTCATCCTCACTTTCGGGCATAAGAAAAGCCGACCCGTCAGGATCGGCTTGGTGGTCATCGCATCCGCACTTACCAGGGATGCAAGATTGGGTGTAGTCATACAGTGGTCGGCTCATGGGTGGCTCCTGCAGTCCGGGCAATACGATGCAGGCGAGCCAGAGCAGCGAGTACCCGCCAGCGGCGAACCCGGCGCAGATCGCAATAACCCACGCCCACGCTGATACGGTCATTTCTTCGTCATCCACGGCGCACCTGCTTGGCTTGCCAGCGACGCAGGACGCCACCGCGGCGAGACCGTGTGCGAGACAGCTCGAAACCCACGGCCTCGATCACGCCCGATTCCCGGGCAGCCGAGAACGCCGCGCCGAACCAATTCGGTTCCGCGGGCGCCGGAATGCGTTCACGCACCGCGTCCGCCGTAAACGTGTGCCCCTCGGAGGCAAGATCGGCGATCGCAGTCGCGGCCGCCTCCAGCCATTCGGCCTTGGTGTCCAGCACCATCGGCACCGGCATTTGCGGCTGGCGCTTACCCATAGAGATGCACCCGCTTCCGAGCTTCACGCACACCCTCGCGGTAAGCGCTCTCGACCATGGCCAGCGCGACACCCTTAGCCTTCGCTAGTGTCCGATGCCGAGACACCAGCCCGCCGACGCCCGTCCGGGTAGTCGAGACGTAGTAGTACCGCCCCGAGTCGATCACGTAGACCACGATCTCCGGCACATGACGATTCACCCGAGCACGCGCCGACACCTCCAAAAACGAGCCGAGGCGCTTCAATGCGATGTGCGGCTCAGTCATTGGAATGCCCATGGCAGCACGAGCACCGGCGCTCAGCTTCACGGTTCGCCTGCACCTGCTCAGCAGCCAAGCCGCGAATCCGCTCGATTACCTGCGCTAGACGCTCGCTAGTTGCGATGCCGGTCGCGTAAACGGGCATGTTCGACTGATTTGGGATCGTGGCCGCCCCCTCCACATAGTGGGCGTATACCGAAATGTGCCACGGCTCCGGGTACACCTGATCGCCGAGCGTGACCGTGATCGAGAAACGCCAAGCACCATCGGTCATATCCACCAGCGGCCGGGCCAAACGTTCGGCGCGGCGTGCAAGCAAGAACGTAGTCGCCGCGTCCTTGCACTTGATTGGTAGGCTGTTCATGTTGATTTCCTTCCTAGGGAATGAGAAAGCCCCGACCATGGCCCGGTCGGGGCTTGAAAAAATTGGGGTAGCTAGTTGACGTACCGTGCGAGATCATCACCCGACACTGGCCAATCAGCCGGTACCAGGCCGCTCTCCACGGCCTCAGCTCGGTCATCGATCAGATCCCACACGCGGGAATCGAAGAAGTTCACGCTTCCACCGCCTTCTCGGTGTTGCGGATCGCGTCCCTCGCGGTCGGGTCCGAGATGACCCCGAGGATGCGCAACGCCTCGTAGAAGTCGAACTGTTCCTGCATATCTGCGGCGCGCTTGGCGATCTTGTGCGCCAGCTTCTCGGCCTTCGACTTCTTCATGCCGGGCACGGCTGACATTATCTTCTTCTGATAACCAGTGACGGTCATGATTCCTGTTTCCGGGCACAACAAACGAGCCCTGTTTCAGCGTCACGGGCGAACCCATGAACGGAAGGGGTAATACAAAGGGTGGGATGATGCCCGAAAGTGGGCGGAGTGCCTAGTTAGGCGAAGTGGTCAACTGCCCCGGTGCGAGGATCAACCTTGTGGGCCTGCTTATCCACGATGTAGGCCTTCAGATCCTCGATCTGCGCTTCAGTGAATACCAGCTTCCCGCGACTAATGGTGCTGTAAATGCCCGAGTCTTTCGCATGACGGCGGATCTCGTGCTTAGTGACGAATGGCCGGTCTCTCTCGTCACGCCCAAACACCTCGACGGCCTGTTCCGGTGTTAGGTAAACGCTCACCCTGCCAAGCGCTCCACGTCTGCTAGATACGGCTTCGGCAGTAGCTCGGAGGGATGAACGCCAATCGCCGCCGCGATGCGAACCAGCTCGTAGACGCCGAACTCAGTTCCGCCATTCAGCTTCCGCATGAACGTGTTGCGAGCAATCCCCGCCTTTAGAGCAACACGCGTGGGCTTTTCCCCATGAACTTCGATCGCCTTGGAGACCTTTTGTGCTGTTTCGTTGATCATGGGAACGACAGTACACGTCCATTCGGACGCGTGCAAGTCCATTTGGACGCGCAATAAGAAAACCACCAATTCGGACGCGTATACGTCCAAATTGGTGGTATTGTGTCCATATGGACACGGATAACCCCATTACTCAGTCGATCGCAGCTCAATTACGAGCACGCCGAGCAGAGCAAAAGGTCGAAATGAAAGACCTTGCCACGCGCACCGGAATCACCCTGGTTTCCCTTAGCCGCTACCTAAATGGCAAGCGAGACATTCCAGCGTCAACCTTCGCGATCATCTGCTCCAAGCTGGGACTAGACGGCGGAAAGGTGCTCAATAAGGCGATGGAAGAGTTTCTCGGGCAGTAGTCCTGCTACTACGGAAATGGCTACTAAGTCAGTGGCGGTCATGCTTGCTAGAGCGTTCGCCAGCGGTACTGCTGGCATGCGATCTTCCTGCTTCTGGTCGGTGCGGTCGGGCACTACTTCCCCTGTCGTCAATTGATCGAATATGTGTTCGAGTTGAGAGGTTGCTCCAAGCCTAAATCATCTCCGCGACATTTTGGAAGTGGGGTAACGATTTGATCTCAAATCATTGGGTGAGACGTAAAAGTGACTACACACAGCAATCTCCCAGTTAGGCTAACCCTGAATCACAATATTCACCCGCACAGGAGATAATCATGACTCAGCAAGCACCCGTAAAGCAGGGCAACGGACTCGGCGTAGCCGCGCTCGTCCTCGGCATCATCGCCGTCGTGTTCGCGTTCATCCCGCTGGTCGGCATGGTCGCATTCGCGCTCGGTGGCTTAGCGCTGATTCTCGGCATCATCGGCGCAGTAAAGAAGAACCGCCCACGCGGAACCGCAATTGCCGGTGTAATCCTCGGCCTCGCGTCGATCATCATCGCCGGCGTCGTTACTGCTGGCACCATGGCAGCCGTCGATGCCATTGACAAGGAACTCAACAAAGAATCCGTGATCACCTACAAGGCCACCTCGGACGGTGAAGCGGAAGCCACCTTCGGTGAAACCTCGGGCACCTCGAACGAAACTTTCACCGGCGAGTGGACCACTGACACCAAGGTCACCGGGTGGGATGCAGCATCACTGATCGTCCAGAACACTGACTACAGCTCAGACAAGAAGGTCACCTGCGAAATTCTGGTGGACGGCGAAAGCGTCACCAAGCAGTCGGGCACGAACATGGTTACCTGCTCCGGCTCCACGAACTAGCCAAGTACGCACGAAAGCCTGCCCCGCAGCCTTCGCTTTACGGCGACCGGATGCGGGGCTTTTTCGCGCCCAGAATCGAATGCCAATGAGCAAGCAATAACACTCCGTTTGGGCGTGAATAAATCCGCTTGGATTGTTGCCGAGGGCAACAAATCGGTTCTAAGTCATGGATAGGTCGTAACATGGTCGCGGCAGAATCCGCGCAGTCATGCCGAAGTCGTGCCCATCTGACCTCGTAACATTCCGCCCTAGGAGTTTTCAAATCCCACCGTCACCGCCAAAGCAAGACCCCTACCTCCTTGAACTAGCAAGGACGTAGGGGTCTTCCTCTTTTCCAACGCTAACCAACGATGAGGGTTCCGAATCAGAATTCTTCCGAGAGTCCGCTTCGCATCGTTGCCCAACGCCCCTGACTCCACCAAACCGTTGCAGCCACCCATACCAATACTGGTTCGGGCAACCGGCCCATAAGCAACGACTACCTCGAACGGCCTCAGGGGCGTTCGGCGTGCGCAGTCCACAAACCGAAAGATACCCCTGTCGGATCTCGGTAAATGCCGAACCATCGATCGTCACCGCCCAATGCGGTCCGATACCGCTCCACCACCCCACCGAGCGCTAATACGCGATCGAGCGTTGTCTCAAGATCGTCAACAGCTAAATACAGTCGCGCTCCAGCGGCCGGCGGTGATGCCGACGGATCCGCACGCTGAAGTCCGCCTATTCCGCGGTCTCCTGCCTGAATTATCCAATAGTCGGCGCCCAGCTCCGTATCCGCGAAGGCTGGCTCAAATGACCAGCCTGACAGCGAGGCATGAAACTTTTGAAAGAGCTCCGGATCCCTCGTTTCAACTTCCCACCAAACCACTCTGTCCATGGGCCCATGTTATGGCATGGTTCACTAGGCGTTAAGCGGTGCTCGGTAATCGAGCACAGGAAGTAATGAGGGAAGACGCAAGCACAGATTCGACGGGTGATTCCTCCTTGGAAGGCGCCTAGACCCTAACAAATCCCAACTAGGAAGCTAGGTAACCTCCTATGATTTGCAACAGTTCTATCCGCTCCGTTCTTGACTCGCAGGGTACATCGAACACAGTTGGCGGCCAGTCTTCTTCTGGCGCGTAAGGGACCGTGCCGGTTGCCAGTACATCTCGTCTTACGAGAGTCCGACGACGTTTCCATCCTCGTCGACGTCCATATGCATGGCAGCCGGTACTTTGGGAAGCCCCGGCATGGTTGTGAGTGAACCACTGATGGCCACGATAAACCCGGCACCAGTTTTGGGGATCAGTTCTCGAATCTGCAACGTGAAACCTTCGGCCGCACCTAACAGCTTTGGGTCATCGGAGAAGGAGTATTGAGTTTTGGCCATGCAGATTGGCAGATGATCCCAGCCGTTGGCGTGAATCTGCTCGAGCATCCGTCTTGCCTTGGCCGAATACTCGACATTCGCTCCTCCGTAAATCTCACGCACGAGGGTCGAAATCTTTTCTTCAATGGGTTGCTGAAGTTCGTAGATCGGAGCGAAGCTACTTGGCGCCTCGATAGCCCGTAAAACCGCCGCGGCAAGCTCGCCGGCCCCTGCACCTCCTTGCCCCCACACATCGGTGATGGCGCATGCAATACCGTTGGCTTCCGCCCACCCGGTAACCACGTCCAGTTCAGCTTCCGTATCAGTTGCAAATCTGTTGAGACAGATCACCGGTTGGATGCCGAATTTCGTGATGATCGAAGCGTGGCGCATGAGGTTTGGCATGCCGTCCTGCACCGCCGCGACGTCTTCATGCTTCAGGGCTTCCTTGGAGACCCCTCCGTTCATCTTCAGAGCACGGATGGTCGCGACAATCACCACCGTATCGGGGGCGCACCCGGCATATCGTGCCTTAATGTCCATGAATTTCTCTGCGCCCAAGTCTGTGCCGAAACCTGCCTCCGTGACGACAACGTCGGCGAGCGCCCGGGCGGTGTTGGTCGCGATGGCCGAGTTACAGCCATGGGCAATGTTGGCAAAGGGTCCACCGTGGATAAACGCCGGTGTGCCGCCAATGCTTTGGACGAGGTTGGGTTTGATGGCATCTTTAAGCAACATCGTCATGGCGCCTGCCCCACCCAGATCATCGACCGTGACCGGCGCCTTGTCGTAGGTATAGCCAACAGTCATGCGGCCGAGTCGAGCGCGCAGGTCTTCAAGGCCGGTCGCCAGACAGAAAACCGCCATAACCTCGGATGCTGCGGTAATTTCAAAACCGGTTTCTCGCGGGACCCCATTGGAGGGACCGCCCAATCCGATGACCACGTTGCGCAGCGCTCGATCGTTCACGTCGATAACACGCTTGAAGGTGATGGATCGCGGGTCGATGCCGAGCGTATTTCCTTGCTGCAGGTGGTTGTCGATCAGTGCCATCAATAGGTTGTTGGCGCTGGTGATGGCGTGGAAATCCCCGGTGAAATGCAGGTTGATCTCGTCCATGGGCAGGACTTGAGATTGGCCTCCACCGGTGGCGCCACCCTTCATGCCGAACGTGGGGCCCACGGATGGCTCGCGTAGAGCGATTATGGTTCTCGTCCCCGTTGCCGCTAGCGCATCGCCGAGCCCCACGACCGTGGTGGTTTTCCCTTCGCCTGCCGGTGTCGGGGAAATCCCACTTACTAGGACCACTTTGCCGAGGCGGGTGCCGGGATCGGGTAACAATGTGGGGTCGATCTTAGCTTTGTATTTGCCGTAGGGCTCGACCGCGTCTTGCGGGATACCTGCAGACTCGGCAATCTCCGCTATTGGTTTGAGCACCGCCCGCGAGGCGAATGCGAGATCACTCATGTCGGATTCTGGCATCATTGCCATCCCGTCTCCCCTATCTGGTTGACCATTGTCCGGCGACGAGGAAAACCAAGGCTCCTGATTTTCCTTGATTAGCATTCAAGCTACCACTGGGGTCTTAGCGGCTGTAGTAATGCCCCGCCCTGACTCGAATACCAAGCTTCCGGTCTGGACACCGAAAGCACCAAGACCCGTTTCGAGGATGGCTATGGAGTTGCTACACAGAATTAGATCGGGAGGCGCACCCGACTGGCGCGGAGAGATAGCGCGTGGCGCCTATTGCATCTACGCGGCGGCCCTGCCCATTGGGTTGCACGAAACCTAGGCAGGCACGCCCCTGACACCCTTGAGTTCGCCGGAACCACCTATGCCAAACAACCGACATCTAACCTAGCGCAGCCCCGAAATAGGAATCGCGAGACGTAGACTCAACTGCGAACGATTCGATCTTAGAAGCGCAAGGAGCCTACCGCCATGAGCGTTGAACCCGGTATTTACGAGCACTTTAAGGGCCAGCGCTACGAGGTCATAGCCGTTGGCAAACACAGTGAGACCGAGGAGCAGTTGGTCTTCTACCGTACGTTGTATGGGGATTACAGCTTTTGGGCTCGTCCACTGTCAATGTTCGAGGAATACGTCGAACGAGACGAATACCGCGGACCGCGCTTTCGTCGCATCGCCTAGGCGGGCCACCGCCAACGATCAATCGATCTGGTGCTGGTGAATCTCGGTTTCCAACGAGGACCCGTTGATTTCTAGATATAGCTGCCCCTCGGTAACCGAAACCGACATGGAGTTCCGGCGGGACACTTCGGAGACCACTGAATCAATAAACTTCGGTTCAAAGGAACGCATGACAATGTCCGCTGCCCGGTGAATCGTCTTGCCGGACCATGAAGCCAGAAGCTTTTGAGGATCCCGGTGCGTATACACGGCGGTGTACTGGGCGTGCTTACTTCCGAAATGCAGGCGCTGGGCATCCGGTGCACCGACTTCAATCCAGCCTGTCAACCTGCCGGTCGGATCCTTAATCACCACGGCCGGTTCTTCGCTCGACGAGACCCCTCCGGCGGCAAAGGCAATTCCCTCGGCAAATTCCAGGCAATACGCCAAGACGCGGGTAACCATATAAGCGTCGGTCTCCGAAGGATGCTGCGCGACGCGTAGCGACAGTTCCTCATACACGCCTCGATCCACGTCAGCGAGTTGGATGTCAAAGGTGTGCATAGTTGCGCCGATAGCCATACTGCAAACTTTAGCGCCGACCTGTCATCTCCTAAGCATGGGCAGAGACGGTCAAGGAATTGCGTACCACTACGCACGGTCGACGCACCCTCACGAGTGACACGACATCGCACTCGAAGTTAATCAAACTGTAATCTATTTTCTGACTGGCTCGAAGTTTTGCAAGCGAAGTGATGATAGCGTTCTAGGCATTGTTGCTTAGATTCTTTGTGAGGGAAAATCGTGAAGCTTGCGGGTCGAATTCGGAATATTGCCACTGGAATGGCGCTCTGCGCTGCGCTCGCCGGATGCTCCGCCCCCAACCTCGAATCGCCACAATCGGTCTCTGACTCTGCGGACTTGCCAGCAAGCCCGGCAGCGGTGGAGTCGAGCCAAGAATCGTCCCCGGCGGCCACTCCGGCGCCAGATATCTCCCACCCCGAAAATGCCACCACCCAGGAGTGGGCGGATAGCAAGGTGAAGATGTGGACCGACAATTCTGGCATCAAGTCGGTCAAGGGTTTCTTGGGAAGCTTCGCCTTGATCAATTCCTGGAAAGCAACCGGGCCCGGTGAAATTACTCTCTACCTAGATAATTCCTACAAGTACGTGAATCAAGGCGGCAATGCCTGGGATACGTCGTTGGATGAGCTAAACGGCATGGCCCTGGTGATGTTCGAAAGCATTGGCGCTGAATCTCCCGAGCTTGAGACGATCAAATTCCAGACGGAAAACGGAAAGCATCATGGCGCCTTCGAGCGTGCTCGCACCGGGGCCGACCCTTCGGACCTTGATGCCTGGGCCGACGAGAAATATTCTCAGTGGCTCACTAGCATGAATTTCACCTACGAATCGCTCTGCGGCAAGATCACCGAACTGTCTGACTACCGCAAATGCATTCCCGCCGACCCACATGCGTATATCAAATCGGTGACGGCACCGGCCGAAGGCGAATTATTAGTGACGCTCTCCGACGGCAAATGGAGGGGAAACACCTATGACCAAAGCCAGAACGAAGGTGTCCTCTTCGTCTCGAGCAACATGATCATCAGAATCAACCAGCAGTCTCTGGGCGAAGTAGAGAAGCTGACGGTCGCTACGCAGGACGGCAAGGAAAGCAACACCGCTCTCAAAGAGAATTGGAGCTACTAGCAGGAGGCACGGCCTGACCATATGACCACCGTCTGCGAAACCTAGATGCTCAGGGTGAGGAGCTACCGCAATGATCACTTCTCCGGGTTCCACGGGCCGGATTAATCGCAGTGCTTTGGGTCCTCTACCGCTTTATGCCCTGCTAGCTGCTTGTTTGTCAGTGCTGAATCCCACGGCACCTTGGTGGAGCTCTGTTTTCCTGGGGCTTGGTGCCGGCTGCGCCGTAGTTTGCCTATTTCGAAGTGCAAGCAAGAAAGCGCATCCGGCCGGACCAATACCGTATGCAACCGCATTTATTAGCGTCAGCGCCTTGACGTTGCTGTGCTTTATCGCCAGATATGCGGTGCTCATGGCCGGCAGCATCCCGCGCCGCTACATGGAATACGTGCACAGTGGAGACAGTTTCGCAGCACCATCGTGGCTTGCCCAGCAGGCGACCCAATCGGCGTCGCTGACGGTGCTGTTGCTCGCTAACGTGCTGCTGGTTGCCATGAACTACTGGTTACCTCGCCGCAGTTCCTAAGCCATCGATAGGATGAAGCCATGCGAATTGCGATCCTCGACGACTACCAGAATGTTTCCTCCAGCATTGTGGACTGGCATGAACTGGCCCATGAGCTCAACGCCGAGGTCACCGTTTTCACCGACTACCTAGGGGCTGACGACGACGCCGTATGCGCCGCGCTGCAGCCCTTTGAGGTGATCGTCGCGATGCGCGAGCGTACACCGTTCACCCGCGCCCGCATCGAGCGCCTCGACCGGCTAAAACTTCTGGTCAGCACCGGCAGACGCAATTCCTCCATTGACCTCGGGGCGGCAGCACTACGCCGTATCACGGTCTGTAACACCGGCTACGTACCCTCCGATGCCGCCGAGCACACGTGGGCACTGATACTCGCCTCGGTGCGACGACTGGACGTTGAACTCTTCTCTGCGGCTCGTCCCCGCCCTGCAGGCGCACCGTGGCAGTCCACGCTGGGCCTCGGATTGTCCGGGAAAACCCTCGGCATACTAGGACTGGGTACGCTCGGTGCACGGGTTGCAGCGGTTGGTAAAGCCTTCGGGATGCGGGTGATCGCCTACAGTCAAAATCTGACCAAGGAGAGGGCCAACGAGGTCGGCGTGGAGCTGGTCTCCGAAACCGAGCTCTACGCCACCAGCGACATACTGACTATTCATCTCAAGCTCTCCGAGAGGAGCCGCGGCGTCGTTGGAGCCAAACAGCTTTCGTGGATGAAGCCCGACGCGATTCTAGTCAACACCTCTCGAGCTGCCATCGTTGACACCACCGCGCTGCTTGACGCGCTGGATAACGGGTTGTTGCAGGCTGCCGCCGTGGACGTATTCGATAGCGAACCGTTGCCCGCCGCGGACCGGATCGCTTCCACCCGCGGACTCATCTCCACCCCGCACATCGGTTATGTCACCGCGGAGCAGTACGAGATTTTCTACTCCGACGCCGCCGAGGATATTCGTGCCTGGGCTCAGGGCGCCCCCATCCGCGTCATGCAATAAACACCGACCGCGGTGGATGCGGTGGACTCCAATTTAGGCTCCGACTCGCGCCGGGCGGATGCCGTCAATGATCCGGGTCCAGTTATCGCCCCCGTGCCCGTGGGCGATCGCGTGTCGGTAATGTGCCTGTACGGCGCGTGGTAGCGCCGATTCGATGCCGGCGGCCTCGCTAGCGGCCACCAGATGATCGGCGGTCGCACCCATCATGGTCACGGTGCTCAGCTGTCCGGGATGCTCGCCTGCGTCGATCTGCGCGCCGATATCTCCCCCACCGGCAAGCATCGCGGGGATATCGCGCAGGGTAGTCATCAACTCGTCAATCGCCGCGCTGGCACTGATCCCAGTGGTGCCGAGGAGCGCCGTGGCATGCATCAGCGCTGACAAACTCGTCAAAAACAGGTCGAGATGAGCTTGGTACATCAATTGCGCGAGCCCCGCGTCGGCCCCCAGATACCGCGGCTGCCCCAGGGTGGCAAGTGCCGGACGGTGCCTTGTAAAGTGCTCCAAGGCGCCGCTGTAGTACACGTAGGAGGCCTCGGTGCCCACCATCGGGGCGGGCACCATGATGCCGCCGGTAACGAAATGGGCCCCCTGCGCCGCTGCCCACGTCTCGGCCCGACGGGCCTGCTCGGGAGTATCGGAACTGAGGTTCACGATCGTAGAGCCTGCTAATTCGGCTATGGCGTCCTGCAATACGTCATACATCGCTCGGTAGTCGGTCAGGCTAAGGATCACGAGGTCGCTGGCTGCTACCGCTGCTGCGGTGGAATCGGCCAGTGTCGCCCCTTCGGCGACTACGCCTCGCGCTCGATGCGGACTACGGTTCCAGACCGTCACGCGATGACCGGCGGCCAGAAGCGTTCGGACCATGGCCTGACCCATGGGCCCTAGGCCGATGACGCTCACATCGATCGGGTGCGCGCTGTAGGCATTGACAGGCTTTTGCAGTTCGATTGATTGCTCCATACCTCTATGGTGTGAAAGACGGTAGCATTCCGGAAGTACGCACTAATTTCTGCGGTACTTACCTTTTGGTTAGCCATGGAGGAAATCAGCATGAGCTCGGAACGGGTCGGTCCTTACATCTGCGGTATCGACGCCGCCCTCGATGTGGTCAGCGGCAAATGGAAGGGCTTAGTGCTCTGGGAGCTACAGGCTCATGGAATCAGACGTTTTGCAGAACTTCGGCGCGCGCTACCTGGAGTTAGTGAGAAAATGTTGACCCAACACCTGCGTCAGATGGAAGAAGACGGGCTAATCAACCGCAATGTCTACGCAGAGGTTCCTCCGCGTGTTGAATACTCGCTGACCGAAACCGGCTCTTCGCTCAACGACGCGTTGGGCCCATTAGGTGAATGGGGTCGGGCCCGAATTCAGCGAGAAGAATTGCAAGTGGTCCCCGCTCCGGACGCCGCAACATCACGGTCTTAACCCAACTAGGGGCGACGGCTTGCTAGCGGGTGCGCCTCTGACCTGGCCCGGTCAGACTAGCTGGACGCGGCACGTAATTGAAGTGCAGAATGGCCACCACTGCGGCCCACCCCACACCGATCGTCAGGCCCACCACCACGTCTGAAACCCAGTGGTGGCCCAGGTAGATCCGCGAAAGTCCCATACAGATGACGAAAATCCCGGCTCCAATGCCGATCCATTTCGCGTAGTGACGCCAGCCTAAGACAATCGCCAAATAGGCAGAGATGCCAATCAGTGCCGCAGCGTTGAGGGTGTGTCCGCTGGGGAAGGAAAAGGTCTCTGGCGGAGCAACTCCACCGGGTACGCCGCCGGGGCGGACCACAAGCAATTGGGCCTTAAGCACGATGGTGCAGAGCACCGAGCCCAGCGCGGTCACCACGGTGGTGGCCAGGGGCCACAGGTTTCGTTGCCACCAGCACAGCGCCACGGTGATAAGCACCATGGTCAGGGTCATGCCGGGTGTTGAGCCCCAGTAATGGAACAACGTGGCGAGCCAATGAGCCCACGGCACCTGATGTTCCAGTACCCACTGATAGACCGGTTCGTCGATGGCGTGACTCCAGCCACCGGCCCGCAGGGATACCAGCACCCGCCGGGTGAAGAACACCATCACCACCACGATGCCGAAGACTATCCAGAGTAGCTTTGCAGCCACAGATCGCGAGCCAGATGGGTACTGTCGAGGCAAACGCATGCCTTCAATCCTAATTCAGGCCTTATGCGAGAGATCGATGATCCACTGTGGGGTTTGCCTCCCCATCCTCTGATCCGCCTTAACCCTCAGTCGGGCGGCCATCGCTTGCTGTTCGGTCGTTATCGGGTCGGCTTCGCCCGCATCGATACGTTTTTTCAGGTCGCTGCTGGGTTGGTAGTTCGGCGGTTGGACGTGCTCGCCGGCATCCTCATTCGGTTTGGAACTCATTGCGCTCACCTCCTGCCGTTGTTCCGGCATACAGCGCGCTGGTGACCCCGGCAATGATGTCCGCCTCGGTATCGGTGGCGGTGTCCACCAACGCCATGAGGGCTCTTAAGCCAGCGTCGCGTTCGTGACTGTGGATTGAAATAGCGCGGTTTAGCGCCCATTCGGCGCGTTCCCACCACTCGGCACGCTGGGCGGCTCTGCGTTGTTCCCGCGCTACATGGCGCGAAGCGAAAAACGCGACGATGGCGGCGAGGACGGCGGCCAGTCCACCCACCGCGGGGCTGACCCAGAACTCCCGCCAGAATTCCCGGTCGCTGGCGACGGGAAGAAAGTACCCGCCAGCTAGCACTCCCACGAGCAAGGCAACCGCAAGGAGCAATAGCATGAGCCAACCACGGATCCGTTGAGCCATCGGTCCAACCCCTCCCCTCGCCCATCGACTAAGTACTGTCACCGTGCCAGCGCGGCACCGAGTTAGCAAGGGCTCGGTTCCGGATTCATGGAAAATGGGAGCATGACTATCAAGGTGCTGGCCGTTGGCAAGAAGCATGAATCCTGGGTTGATGAGGGAATCTCACGGTACGAGAAGAGGCTGAAGAAGCCCTTCGATCTGTCGTGGCAGTTACTTCCACACTCATCCCGTGAACACGACGCGGCGCGCGGCGAAGAGTCCGTCCGGATCCTGTCGAAAGTCGCCGACCGCGACTTCGTAATTCTTCTCGACGAGCGCGGCAAGAATATTGATTCCCCCGCCTTGGCCGAGACGCTGCGTACCCCCATCGACTCCTCGCGCAACGTTGTGGTGATCATTGGCGGGGCTTACGGTGTGGATCCTTCGGTCCACGCGCGGGCCAATTTCACTTGGTCCCTGTCAAAACTGGTCTTTCCGCATCAGCTTGTGCGTCTGATCCTCACCGAGCAGCTGTACCGCGCGCAGGATATTCTCGCCGGCGGGAAGTACCATCACGTCTAAGCGCCGACGCCGGTTGACTTTCCAGAGTGGAAAGACAAGACTTTCCATAACGGAAAGTGAGTGATCCATGACCGAACAGTCACCCCTCGACCACGACCAAGCAGCCCGGTTGCTCGCCGAAATCGACAGTTCCTCCGCCCAGATGCTGGAAACCCAAAGATCGCCGCGATGGCTCCTGATACTCGTAGCTGCGATCATCGCGAGCATGCTGTCGTTCAGGCAGTTGCTCGGCCTTCCAGTTTTCCTGCTCTGGCTCGTCGGGCTCGTGCCCACGGTGCTCTGGTACGCCTTGTCTGCAAAACGCCAGGGCAAGTTGCGCACCCTCAAGTTCGCTGATCAGGGCACCGGTCTTTACGTAGTCGTCCCCGTCCTGCTGACCATCGTGACTGATTGGGTGGAACTCAGGGCTTTCTGGCCGATCCTTGCTTGCTGGTTTGCAACCTTCTCCATCGGGTGGGCCTGTCTGGAGCGGGTCACACTCCTCGAACGCAGAGCACGCGTCAAGGACGCCCATGAACGAGCCCACTAGCCCCGCGCAGTTCGACGAGCTAATCCATTCGCCACTGCGGCTACGTGCTTGTGCGGCCTTGGCCACCATGGAATGGGTTGAATTCGCCCGGTTGCGCGAAACTCTACAGGTGGCGGACTCCGTGCTCAGTAAGCACCTCAAGACCTTGGAAACCGCCGGGTATGTGCGGATCGAAAGGTTTACCAAGTTGGGTCGCAGCCGCCTGCGTATCTCGTTGACCGCTGCGGGACGAGTGGCCTACACCGGCCATGTTGCCGCGTTGCGTAGCATCACCGGCGACGCGTAACTCCGGTTGCCGTCTATCGGTCGGGTGTGGACCGTAGGATCGGAGATATGAGCAGCGAGGTTCTCGAGCGATTTAGCGAAGCCACCCGGAAGTGGTTCACCGAGGTTTTCGCCGCGCCCACCGAGGCTCAGATCGGCGCCTGGGATTCCATTTCCCAGGGGCAGCACACGCTCGTCATCGCACCGACGGGGTCCGGCAAAACCCTCGCCGCCTTCCTGTGGGCGCTGGATTCCTTGCACCGCCATGAGTCACCCACCCCGGCCCTACCCGGGTTCGAGAGCGCCCCGGAAGGCAACGGCACCAAGGTGCTCTACATTTCTCCGCTGAAAGCTCTGGGCGTGGATGTTGAACGCAACCTGCGCTCCCCCTTGGCTGGCATCGCGGCCACCGCCCACGAGCTTGGCCTCGTGCCCCCGACTGTTTCGGTGGGCGTACGCTCCGGGGACACCCCGGCCGCGGAACGTCGGCGGTTAGCAAAGACCCCGCCGGACATTCTGATCACCACGCCCGAGTCGCTGTATCTGATGCTGACCAGTCAGGCCCGTAGCGCGCTGCGCGAAGTCCATACGGTGATCGTCGACGAGGTGCATGCGGTTGCCAACACCAAACGCGGCACGCATCTTGCGCTCTCTCTGGAACGGCTTGACGCCCTGCTGACAACTCCGGCCCAACGCATCGGTCTCTCCGCGACGGTTGAACCGCCAGAAGAGGTCGCGCGTTTCCTCGCCGGCGGCGCACCGGCCAACATCGTCCGCCCGCGCTCCACCAAGAGCTGGGAACTGTCGGTGCATGTGCCCGTTGAGGACATGACCGATCTGCCCTCCGCCGCGGCGGCACATGACTTGGGGCCCGGCTCCTCCCCCACCGCCAGTGCCAGCATTTGGCCGCATGTGGAAAATCAGCTCGTGGATTTGGTGCTGGCCAACCACTCGACGATTATCTTCGCGAATTCGCGCCGGCTAGCCGAACGGCTGACCGGGCGCCTGAACGAAATCTATGCCGAACGCGAGGGCTTCGCCGCCCCCGAGTCCGGCGCGAACACACCCGCGGCCATCATGGCGCAGGCCGGTTCCACGGCCGGGTTGGTCCGCGAAGCACCCGTGCTCGCACGCGCCCATCATGGCTCGGTCTCCAAGGACACCCGCGCGCAAATCGAAGAGGATCTTAAACTCGGCCGACTGCGCGCCGTGGTGGCGACCAGCTCCTTGGAACTCGGCATCGACATGGGACTGGTCGACCTCGTCATTCAGGTCGAATCGCCCACCTCGGTCTCCTCGGGCCTGCAGCGCGTGGGTCGTGCCGGGCACCAGGTCGGCTCGGTCTCCAAGGGTGTGTTCTACCCCAAACATCGCGCGGACTTGCTCTCCACCGCGCTGGTGGTCACTCGCATGCGTGCCGGAGCCATCGAGAAGATGAGCATCCCGGCCAACCCGCTGGACGTACTCGCCCAGCAAACTCTGGCCGCGGTGGCCATGGACGATCTCGAGGTGGAGGCCTGGTTCGATTTGGTGCGCCGCGCCGCGCCCTACCAACAGTTGCCGCGTAGCGCCTACCTGGCCACGCTGGACATGCTCTCGGGCAAGTACCCCTCCGACGAATTCGCTACCCTCAAACCACGGTTGCTCTGGGACCGCGATAGCGGCATGCTCTCTGCCCGGCCCGGGGCCCAACGGCTGGCGGTGATCTCCGGGGGCACCATTCCGGACCGCGGGCTCTTCGGCGTCTTCCTCGCCGGTGCCGAAGATGACAAGGCGCCCAAGCGCGTGGGCGAGCTGGACGAGGAGATGGTCTACGAATCCCGAGTGGGTGACGTTTTTGCCCTCGGTGCCACCAGCTGGCGGATCGAAGACATCACCCACGACCGGGTGCTGGTCTCTCCGGCCTTCGGGCAACCGGGCAAGCTACCCTTCTGGCATGGGGACGGGCTGGGGCGCCCCGTGGAACTCGGCGCGCACCTTGGCCAGTTCACCACCAGCCTGCTGGCGGCCGAACCCGCCGCCGCGCTAGCTCGCCTGCGCTCCGAGGGGCTCGACGATTTCGCGGCCAGGAACCTGCTCGGCTACCTCGACGACCAGCGCAAGGCCACCGGCCAGGTCCCGAACCACACGCGCTTCGTGGTCGAGCGCTTCCCCGATGAATTGGGCGACTGGCGGGTCATTTTGCACTCCCCCTTCGGCCTGGCCGTGCACGCCCCCTGGGCCTTGGCCATTGGGGCGAGGGTTCGCGAACGTTGGGGTCTCGACGCTTCGGCCATGGCCGCCGACGACGGAATCGTGTTACGCATTCCGGCGATGGAGGACGAACCACCGGGCGCGGAGCTATTCATTTTCGAGCCCGACGAGATCGTGGAGCTGGTGACCACGCAGGTGGCAAATTCCGCGCTTTTCGCGGCGCGCTTCCGCGAATGCGCCGCGCGCGCCCTCTTGTTGCCACGCATCAACCCGACCAAGCGCACCCCGTTGTGGCAGCAACGCCAACGCGCCAGCCAACTACTGGATGTGGCACGCAACTACCCGGATTTTCCGATCATTTTGGAAACCGTGCGCGAATGCCTCAACGACGTTTACGACCTGCCGGCTCTGGTCGACTTGCTCGGAGCCATCGCCGCCCGCTCGATTCAGGTCGTCGAAGTGCAGACCGAACTGCCCTCACCCTTCGCCCAGTCGCTTCTCTTTGGCTATGTGGCCCAGTTTCTCTACGAGTCCGACGTCCCGCTGGCCGAACGGCGCGCCGCGGCACTGAGCCTGGACCCGGTGCTGCTGGGCGAGCTACTGGGGCGCAACGATGTGCGCGAAGTGCTCGATGCCGCGGTGATCGAACAGCTCGGTGCACAGCTTCAACACACCGACCCGGCCCGCCGCCTCAGCGGGGTGGAAGGCGCGGCAGACCTCTTGCGGCTCCTTGGCCCGCTGTCCGCCGCGCAATTGGCCCGGCGACTCAACGATCCCGGTCTCGACGGGACGGCGTTGGATGAAGCGACGGCGCGCTCCCACGCGGAAACGCTGGTGGCCACCCGCCGGGCGTTCACGCTACGGGTCGCGGGCACCATCGCCTACGCCGCGGTCGAGGACGCCGGCAAGCTCCGCGACGCCCTAGGCACCCCACTGCCCACGGGTATCCCGGCCACCTTCCTCGAACCGGTCGCCGCACCCATCACCGATCTCGTGTCGCGCTATGCGCGCACGCACCCGCCCTTCACCGTCACCGAATTGGCGACCGCTCTGGGGCTGGGTGTGGCGGCCCTACGCCCGACCCTGGAATCCATGGTGTCCGCCGGGCGTCTGGCGCTCGGAGCCTTCCGGCCACTGGAGCTCGTCCCCGTGGGGATCACCGGCGACGAATACTGCGACGTCTCGGTCCTTCGAACCATCCGCACTCGCTCGCTGGCGGCGCTGCGCGCCGAGGTGGAGCCGGTCGACCAGCCAACCTTCGCGCGCTTTCTGCCCGCGTGGCAGCAGGTCGGCACGGCACGCTCCAGCGCCGACGGACTCTACGAGGTCATCACTCAGCTAGCCGGCGCCCAGGTGCCGGCCTCGGCATTGGAATCCTTAGTGCTGCCGGCCCGCCTCACGGACTACGCACCGGGCTGGCTCGATGAGCTGACCAGTTCCGGCGACGTACTGATCTGTGGGGCCGGCGCCGCCGGTGGGAAGGATGGATGGCTTTCGCTCCATGCCGCCGAACACGCCGAACTCACGCTGCGTGCCGGGGACCGCTCCGCTCTTTCGGCACTGGCGGTGCGGCTGCTGGATTCTTTCGAATCTACCGGCGCCTACTTCATCGAGGAGCTAGCCGCCGGACTGGAGCCAAGCGATGAGGCCGTGCAACTGAGCGAGGTCACCGAGGCCTGCTGGGAACTGTTCTGGGCGGGATTCATTTCGCCGGATACCCTGGTCCCGGTGCGCGGTTATCTGGCTGGCGGCAGCACGGCGCATAAGATCGCCAAACCCACACCTCGGGCCCGCGCCGCGCGACTGAACCGACTCTCCGGTCTCACCCGCATGGCACGAACTCAGGGCACCGGCCGCACGGTGCGCGGAGGAGCCCGCTGGGCCCTGCTCCCACAACCGGTGGATGACCCGACCATTGCCGCACACGCTGCGGCCGAAGTACTCCTTGAACGCTACGGGGTACTCACGCGTGGGTCGGTGGCCGCCGAGGCCGTGCCCGGTGGCTTCGGGACCCTGTACCGGGTGCTGGCCAAACTCGAGGAAGCCGGTCATGCTCGGCGCGGATACTTCGTGGAGAAGCTGGGTGCCGCCCAGTTCTCCAGCTCCGCCACCATCGACCGCTTGCGCAATCATCAACTACCCGAAGACCCGCAGCGCACCGCCCAAGCGCTCGTGTTGGCCGCAACCGATCCGGCGAACCCCTACGGTGCCGCGCTGCCGTGGCCGGCGTCTAATACCGGCCACCGCCCCGGGCGGAAAGCCGGAGCCCTGGTGGGGATGCTCGATGGCAGGCTCTATCTGTATCTGGAACGCGGCGGTCGAACCGTGCTGACCTTTGCTGAACCGGGCGCGGCCGAGGTTGCGGCGGTGGCCAAGGAGCTGGTGCGTGTATTGCGTGGGGCCAAGGTGGATAAGATCGCCGTGGCTACGGTCAACGGGCAGCCGGTAGCCGAGCACCCGCTGGGTGCCGCCCTACTCGAGGCCGGTTTCTACAGCACCGTGCAGGGAATTCGCTTCCGCGGCTAGTGTGCGGGTCGAGAGTGGGGAGGACACATGCCAGAAGGCGATTCGGTGTATCGGGCGACCGCGCGCTTACACGAGGCACTGGCCGGGGACCGCTTACGCGCCACGAGCTTCCGCGTGCCGCAACTGGCCACCACAGATCTGGCCGGATACACGGTGCACGAAGTGGTTCCGCGCGGTAAACACCTGCTGATCAGGATGCTCCCGGACGGTGATGGGCCCGGGCTTAGCCTGCATTCGCATCTGCTCATGGAGGGGCGCTGGGACCTGTATCGGCCCAGGGAGCGCTGGCATAAACCGGCCCATACCGCCCGCGTGGTGCTAGAGACGCAGCGCACCCAGGCCGTCGGCTTCGATATCGTTCAAGTGCGCCTGCTACCGACCGCCGACGAATCCGAGGTCGTCGGCCATCTGGGGCCCGACCTGCTTGACCCGGCCTTCGACGCACGGCGGGCGCTGGAGAGTCTGCTCGGTACCGGTCAGCGGCCGATCGGCACGGCCCTGCTGGATCAACGGCTACTTGCCGGCATCGGCAATATCTACCGTTGCGAAACCCTCTTTCTGGCTCGGACCCACCCGCTATGCCCGGTGGATCGCGTCGGCGACCTGCCGGGCATGGTGGAGACTGCTCGCAAACTGCTTCAGGTCAACAAGGACCGCGGACGCCGGGTGACCACCGGTCTGGCACGTACCCGTGAACCGTACTGGGTTTATGGCCGCGCGGGGCGCCCGTGCCTGCGCTGCGGCACCCGTATCGAGGCGCTGACCGTGGGCGATGAACAGAGCGCGCAGGAACGGACCTGCTACTTGTGCCCGCGGTGCCAGCCGTTGCCGTAGCGGCTACTGAGACAAGATGTGGAACATCAGGTGGTCGCGCCACGTCCCGTTAATCTTCAAATATTGCGGGGTGACACCATAAAGCGTGAACCCGGCGCGTTTGAGCACCGCCTGTGAGGCCAGATTTTCCGGAAGTGTTTTGGCCTGCACCCGATGCAGCCCGAGCACGTCGAAAGCGAATCTCACGGCCTGATGAACAGCCTGCGAGGCATAGCCCCGACGCAACCGGTCGGCGCGCACCCAATAACTGATCGCACAGGACTGCAACGCCCCACGAATCACCGAATTGAGGTTCAGCCTGCCCAGCAGCTCACCATTCTCACCCACAATCACGAAGGGGTACTGTGCACCTAGCTCGTGGGCCCGTAACGACTGGCGGATCAGTTCGCGCTGCCCCCGCTCGCTGAAGAAGGCCGACTCGCGTAGCGGCTCCCACGGTTGCAAATGCTCCTTATTCGCTTGCAGCAGTTCACACAGCGCCTCGGCATCCGATTCGGCAATAATTCGCAGGCTCAGACTCATCCAACGCCTTTCTCCGGGTAGCTCAACCGTTCTCTCTCGGCCCCAGCCTACGTGCCAGCGCCGCCGGATTTAAACGCCGTTGCGGATGCTGGGAGAATGAAACCATGGCAATGGCTTCCCCTCTCCCGGTGCGCAATGGCGTTAATGCCACCCGACTGCGGCTTCCCAGCAGCGGCCCGTGGCACACCGTGGCCGATTACCTACTCGAGCGTTTCGGTCACGTGGACCCCGAGGGGATTCTGCGCCGTTTCGCCGACGGGGAGATCGTCGGCCTTGGCGGCAGCCCACTGACCGTGGATACGCCGCTGGGCGCTCACGAGTTTATTTGGTACTACCGCTCGCTTCCGGTCGAGACCCCGATTCCCTTCGAGGCGGCAATCCTGCACCACGACGAGCATCTACTCGCCGTGGATAAGCCTCATTTTTTGCCAACGACTCCCGGGGGCCGCTTCATTCAGGAATCGGCACTCGTCAGATTGCGCAATCAGACAGGGATCGATGATCTGGTTCCGATGCATCGACTCGACCGTGCCACTGCCGGCGTCATCCTCTTCGCGGTCAATCCTGAAACGCGCGGAGCCTATCAAACCCTGTTCGAACGCCGCGAAATCACCAAGCGCTATCAGGCGGTGGTGGCGCTTGAACCGCGCTCAGGGCTGGAAACAGGAGTGCGGTTACCGGAAGAACTGCCCTCCCTCGAGCCGCACGAGCTGGGCGAGGTGCTCCAGCAGATGCCGTTGCGCTACGAAAACCGAATGTCCAAAGTCAAAGGCCAACTGCGCTCGGTGGTCGAACAAGGCACGCCCAATGCCAGCACCTTGATCTCCGTTGCCGCCCGCGGCCGTAGCGCCGGGCACTTCGCCGGGACCGAAGTGGCGCTACTCGATCTGGACCCGCTGACCGGCAAAACCCACCAGCTACGTGTGCACCTTGCCAGCTTGGGACTGGGCATTATCAATGATGCCTTCTACCCGAGGCTGTGGGACTGGGCCGAAGATGACTACCGCCGCCCCCTGCAGCTTCTGGCCCGCAGCATTGCCTTCACCGATCCGCTGAGCGGAGAACGCCGCGAGTTCACCTCACACCGCACGCTCTGCGAGGCTCCCTCGAGCTAAGCGGGACTGTTCAGGGCGCGCTGGCGCGTCTAGGCTGTGGAACAAGTAACCCGTGGCCGAGGCGCAAGGTGGTACCGATGAGCGGTGAACGCGAGCAGAACCCGGAGCAAAGCAACCTGGCCGAACTCGTGGAGCAGGCACGCGACGCGATTCTCGCTGGGCGTCCCCGCGCGGTGCCCCTGCCCTATGCAGCCCCGGATCGGAGGGCCAATCCAGCTCCCGAGCCGGTCGACACGTACCGTCAGGCGACGGCGGTGGGCGCGGCGCTGCTACTGCTAATCACCGTCTTGGCATTCGGCCCGCAAGCCCAGCAACGCACCGGAAGCGACTTGCTGAACGACGCGACGATCCAACCGTGGCTCCTGGTGCTCCTGGCGGTAGCGGCCCTTGCCCATGCCGGATTCGGCTGGCTCAGCGCCCAGCGTAGTGCTCGACGACAGCGCGCGGCCACCCCTTATGCCATCGCCACCTGGGCGCTCTTTGCCGTGGCCCTGACCTTTGCCGCCGCGTTCTTGCCGCTGCCGGCAACTGGGTTTGCAGTGTGCGCGACCATCAGCGCGTTACTGGCCATTCGACAGCTCAACCGCCACACCGCCCGGAGCTGGAACGAGCGAGTTCTCTGCGATGCTCCACTCGGGCTGGCGGCCGGCTACCTGCTCTTTCTCACGGCGCAATGGATCCTACCCATCTTGCCCGAACCGCTGTCCGAGAACGCATGGGCGGCGCTGGGTCTGATTTTCCTGGCCACCCTGGTAGCCACCTCGATTGCACATTCCGAACGGGGCCGTCACTCGGTGGCGTTGGGCTTCACGCTACCGCTACTGCTTGCTGCGGTGATGGTGTTTCTGGATCATAGTGCCGGCTGGTGGCTGGGCCTCGGCTACGGACTACTAGCCATCGTGGTGGCGCTCAGCGCAGAAAATCGGCGCTACCAGATCAACCACGCCGAGCATCGTGCCCTACGTGGTGAAGAGCTAGATTTCTGACTACCGCGGAGCCATCCGAATGGCTCCGTCGAGTCGAATCACCTCACCGTTGAGCATGCTGTTCTCCACAATGTGCCGCACCAGCTGGGCGTACTCCGCCGGTTGCCCGAGTCGTGAGGGATGTGGCACCTGGGCGCCAAGGGAGTCCTGCGCCTCCTGCGGCAGTCCGGCCATCATGGGCGTGGAGAAGATTCCCGGGGCGACGGTCATCACGCGAATCTCATGTCGTGCTAGTTCACGAGCCAACGGCAAGGTCATCGACGCCACCGCACCCTTGGAAGCCGCGTAGGCGGGTTGGCCGATTTGCCCATCGAAGGCCGCCACGCTGGCGGTGTTGACGATTACCCCGCGCTCGGATCGGCCGTAACCATCGGAGAGCGCATCGAGTTCGCTCATTTTCTGGGCGGCACATCGAATCACGTTGAAGGTGCCGGTGACGTTCACGCGAAGCACTCGTTCGAATTTCTCCAAAGGCAACACTCCATCTCGTCCCAGAACCTTCCCGGGGGTCGCCACACCGGCGCAGTTGACCACCACACGTAGCGGCCCTAGCGCGACCACCTGTTCGACGGCCGCCTCGACCTGCTCGGCATCGGCCACATCCACCGGGAAATAATGCACCGACTCGCCAATCTGTGCGGCCAACTGCTCACCGTCCTCCCGTGGCAGGTCAAAGACAGCGACGGTATTGCCGGCGCCAGCCAGCTCCGTGGCGGTTGCCCGCCCCAGGCCAGAAAGGCCTCCGGTGACGATGGCGGTAAATCCGGACAAGTTCATGGAAAAGCTCCTTTGCTCGTGTGCACCCGCCCCACCACAGGATCTGCCGCGGTGGGATGGCTCACAGCCAGCCTAGGTGCGCTCCTTGAAATTTTGAAGCAACGGTCCCCGCGACGCGCGGTAGGCTTCTGCTCATGAGCCTTATATTGGTCACCGGGGCAGCCCGCGGGATTGGAGCGGCGATCGCCCGAACGTTGGCCCAGTCGGGCTTTGATCTGATCGTTCACGCCCGACACCCCAGTAGCGAGGCCGAACAGGTCTGCGCCGACATAGCGGCGATGGGCCGCGCGGCCTATCTACGCTATGCCGACCTGAGCGACGCTCTGCAGCTACAAGAGCTCTTTACCAATATCCATGAGCTTGGCCCCCTGCATGGCTTGGTCAATAATGCCGGGGCGATTTCCTACAGCGGGCCGTTGAGGCAGGCCCCCGATGAGTCGATCAGCCGGGATCTTGCGCTCAATCTGACCGCACCCATCCAAATCACGAAATATGCGCTACAACGCATGGAACGTGGCGCGGTGATAGTTAATATTTCTTCGGTTGCGGCCGCCAGCGGGGCTCCCGGGGAATATGTGCATTACGCCGCGGCCAAGGCAGGCCTTGAAAGTTTCACTCTCGGTCTGGCCAAAGAACTCGCCCCAGAGGGTATTCGAGTCAACGCCGTGAGCCCGGGAACAATTCGCACCGGTTTCCACTTGGATCCGCAGCGGCCGGATCGTGTGGCGGAACGGATCCCGCTGGGGCGACCCGGAGAAGTCGAGGAAATCGCCGCTGCGGTGGACTGGTTCTTCAGCCCCGGAGCCACTTACGCCACCGGTAGCATTCTGCGCGTCGCGGGCGGGCTCTAAATATGCGTATGAGAGGGGCCGCCGGGAGGTAGCACCTGTTCGGTGCGCCTCCCGGCGGCCCTCGCCGTTGCCCAATGGGTCAGTGGTCGGCCGGTACGGCCCCCGGTTCGGAGGCCGGCTCAACTACGACTTTCTTTCCGCCCAGCATGGCCCCAAGGACCAAGACCGCGAGGCCGCAGGCCGCGGCGACGAAGAATCCGGCCGAGAACCCTTCGATACTCGCCTGTGGCTGCGGTACCCCGGCGGCCAGCTTGGCCGTCGTGCTGGCCGCCACCACGCCAACGACCAGCGCGGTGCCCAATGCTCCGCCGAGCTGCTGGAGCGTCGAGAGGACGGCAGAACCATGCGAATGAAGTTCATGCGGCAGCGGGTTCAATGCGGTGGTGAAGGCGGGGGTGAAAATCAACGCCATGCCCAGAGACATCACCAAGTGCATCACGATCAGAAGCCAGACGGCGGTCTCCGGCCCCAAGACCACCGCATATCCCAGCAACACCAGGACCAGCAATGCGGCGCCAGGCACCACCAAAGGCGCGGGTCCGAGCTTGTCGAATAGGCGACCGACCGTCGGGGCGAGCAGGCCCATGAGCAGGCCGCCGGGCAACAGAATCAATCCGGTGGTCAGCGTTTCGAAGCCCAGGATATTGCTGAAGTACATCGGGAGCAGGATGATTACACCGAACAGCGCAACCATCGCGAAGATCATCAAAAGCAGACCCAAGGTGAAGGGGCGGTAGGTAAAGGGCCGCAGATCGAGTAGGGCTCGCTCGTTTCGTTGCAGGCGCGATTGCAGTAGCGCGAAGGCCACCAGGCAGATCAGCGCACCGGCCAGAATCATGGCGTTCGACGCGTCGAAACCGGCCGCCGAGAGTCGGCTCAAGCCGTAGACTAGACCGCCGAAGCCGGGCACGGCCAACAGAAGCGAGACGAAGGACAGCGGTGCCCGCGATTCGCCGGGCTCGTTCCCAAGTCGCGGGGCACCAATCAGCAGGGCCAGGATCGCAATCGGCGCCACCGCGATGAACATGAAGCGCCACGACAGGAATTGCAGGATGAGTCCCGAGATCGTCGGCCCTACCGCCGGAGCCACCGAGATCACGATGGAGACATTTCCCATCAGCACGCCGCGACGTTCGGGCGGCACCAGATCAAGGATGGTGGTCATCAGCAACGGCATCATGATTGCCGTGCCCGAGGCCTGGATAACGCGAGCAATGAGCAGCACCGAGAAACCCGGGGCCGCGGCAGCCAGAATCGTGCCGACGGTGAACAGGCCCATGGCCAGCATGAATGCCTTGCGGGTGCTGAGCTTCTGCAGCAGGAAGCCGGTGGTGGGGATCACTACCGCCATGGTGAGCATGAAGATGGTGGCCAACCACTGAATCGTGTCGGGGCTGACCGAAAATTCATGCATGAGCACCGGCAGTGCCACGTTCATGATCGTTTCATTCAGGATGACCACGAAGGTGGAAACGATCAATACGGTGATCGTCATCAGGCTTTGCGGACTTAACCGCTCGGTCGAGGTCGACATGTCCAGCTCCGCTTCAGGAAGGGATGAGCAAAATGGTGTGGCCGCAGACGCTCCACGAGTGATTGATAAATCTCTATCAATAGTAGCGAGCCACCGAAGTGAGCACCAGCAAACGACGGGCGTCAAAAAAGTGAATTACGCGACACAATTAGCCGATTCGCGGATCTGCGGCGGGCATGTACCAAGATGGAGTTATGAACGTGCGCACACCCGATCCCTATCCCGGCTGGCTCAGCGAGGAGGACCTCTACGAGGCCCGTCAGCGCCTGCCGATGCTTTACGTTGAGGCCATTCCGGTGCGCTTGGACCCGCTGGGCTATGTCAACGAGGTCGGCCTCCTGCTGACCGCCGATCACTCGGGGCAGATGCGCCGTACCTTCGTCTCGGGTCGTGTGATGTACCGCGAAACCATTCGTGCTGCCCTCACCCGGCATATCGAAAAGGACCTGGGCACGATGGTGTTGCCCCAGCTACCGGCGAGCCCGGTGCCTTTCACCATCGCGGAATACTTCCCGGCCCCGAGCGAAACCGGACTGACCGACGATCGGCAACATGCGGTCTCGATGTGCTACATCGTGCCGGTACGTGGCGAGTCCTCACCACGCCAAGATGCCTTAGAGCTTACGTGGCTTACCCCGGCTGAGGCGCTGAGCGAAGACATTCAATCGGAGTTTGCCGGTGGCCGCGAGAACATTCTGCGCCAAGCCATGGCGCACGTTGGGATCAATATCTAGGCCTTGCGGGTGCCGCGCTAAGCAATCCCGTATTTCTTGCGTAGCGCCCGCCCGAGCAGGCTTCCCGCCACCACACCAAGCACGCCGATGCACGAACCGATCACGGTTTCGATGATGCGGTCGTAAATGACCGCCCCGCCTAGGCCGGTGCCCAAGGAAACACCCACGAGGGCCATTGGGGTGACGAAGATTTGTGCCAAGAAATAGTTGCGAAGCACGAACATCTCGGTCAGGAATTGGAAGCACCCTAAGGTGAGCACCAAGGCCCACAAGGGCGGGTTCAGCGGAATCAAGGCCAGCATGAAGATCATGCCAGCCAACGTTCCCAAGACACGATGCAACCCGCGACGCACGCGGTGGCGGGTGGTGTGCCCGGCCAAGGGCACCACGGCGGCGACCATTGCCCAGTAGGTATGACCCGCCGAGAGGTGTGGTGCGATGAGCGTGGCCGCTACCCCCGCGGCCCCTGCGGTGAGCACGTGGAAGAGGCCCTCCCACCAGATGGCTTGGCGAATGCGTGATGACAGTTTGGGAAGTTCGGTGCGTGCCCACGCTCCCGGACCGGCTCCCAGCGAACCCACCGCACCGAGCCCCAGGGCCAAAAGTATCGTTCCTCCGGCGGCCAGGAGTGCATCGACCATGGGCGCCTGCCGTGGGAGTGAGGCAATGGCCGCGAAGGCGAAAATGTGGAATAGCGAACCGGTCGGGCGCAGTTGCCACAGTCCCGAAACTACCGATCCAGCGCCCGCCACCACCGTGGTCAACCCGATGATTTGCCAGGCCGCTCCGCTCGGATCTGCCGCGTCAATCCAGTACTTGCTGGCCAGCATGGCCCCGAGAATCAGAATGAAAAACATCAGGCCAGAACGTGCTTGCATGCGTAGCCGATTCCAATACCCCGGCACACGGCCGTAGACGCCCGTGAAGGCACCAAACACCACGTAGACCATGAGGTCCAGGCGGCCGAGTAACAGCAGCAAAGTCAGTGGGGCAAAAATGCCCACCGCGGTACGTAGCGCGATCCAGTGGTCTTTCGTTGCTGGCCCCAGGGTGATCAGCGAACGCGCGAAGGGCTTTAGCGCATATTCAACCACTGGCAACCTCCACCTCAACACCGCAGACTCTTCAACCATTTTCGCGCCGACCTGCACGAATCGCTAGGACGCCGCTCACCGCTAGCTATCGTTTTCCTCACCCAGCCGCGCATACGGCACACTAGTAAGGTGTCCGAACAGACTTTTACCCCCAGCGAAACCCACCCGCGCCAGGCCGAATTCTCCTACGAAGTAGGTACACGACTGGTCGATTCCGAAGGCAACCCGACTCTTGGCCGAACCGGCACGATCACCACGCCGCACGGCACCATCAAGACTCCTGCCTTCATTGCCGTAGGTACGAAGGCCACGGTTAAGGCCGTGACTCCCGAGCAGGTCGCACAACTCGGGGCCCAAGCGGTTCTCGCAAACGCCTATCACCTCTACCTCCAGCCGGGCGCTGACTTGCTGGACGAGGCCGGGGGCCTTGGCAAGTTCATGAACTGGGAGCACCCCACCTTCACCGACTCCGGCGGATTTCAGGTCATGTCGCTAGGCTCGGGATTCAAGAAGGTCATCGATATGAAGTCGGTGGATAACTCCGGGCCCGATGATGCCGTGGCACCGGGCAAGGAACGCATGGCCAACGTCGACGAGGATGGTGTCTGGTTTAAGTCCCATCTCGACGGCACGCGCCACCGTTTCACTCCGGAGGTTTCGATGCAGGTGCAGCACCAGATCGGTGCCGACATCATGTTCGCCTTCGACGAGTTGACCACCTTGCAGAATTCTCGTGGCTACCAGGTTGAGTCCTTGGAACGTACGCGGCGCTGGGCACAACGTTGCATCGACGAGCACTTCCGGCTGACCGATACTCGCGTCGGCAAGGACTATCAGGCGCTCTTTGGAGTGATTCAAGGAGCCCAGTATGAAGACCTGCGGCGCAAGGCCTGCCGCGACCTCTCGCAAATGCCCTTCGACGGGTTCGGCATCGGTGGCGCCCTGGAAAAGGAGAATCTGGGAACCATTGTCGGCTGGTGCGCCGAGGAGCTTCCGGAAAACAAGCCACGGCACCTGCTGGGTATTTCGGAGCCGGATGACATCTTCACCGCAATTGAGAACGGCGCCGACACCTTCGATTGTGTTTCCCCGACCCGCGTGGCCCGTAACTCGGCGTTCTACACCCCGCACGGCCGTTTCAATCTCTCCGGGCAACGCTACAAGCGCGACTTCACGCCGCTGGCCGAAGGCTGCGGTTGCTACACCTGCGCACACTACACTCGGGCCTATATTCACCATCTCTACAAGGCCAAGGAACTGCTCAGCCACACGCTGATCTCAATCCACAACGAGTACTTCACCGTCAATCTGGTTGAGCGTGCCCGCCTTGCCATCGAGGACGGCACCTTCTATCAGCTCAAGGAGCAGGTACTTGCCGAGTACTACGCCGGTGGGCCGGATCCGCAGAACCCTCCGGCACGCTAAGTACGCAACGCTCCCAGCAGCGGCGGTAGCGATCTGAGCATGCTCACCACCAGCGCGACCAGTAGCGCTGGTGGCGCGAGGCCCAGAAGCACCGCCGCGAGGGGAAGCACTGCCACCAGTGCGCTGAGCAGTGGTGTCAGCTGCCGCATCGCCCACAGCCCCATCGCCTCATCGTTGCCCGCCACCGTGAGCATTTCTTCCCAGTCGCGCATCGGTCGCCCGGCGTAGCCCAGCGCGCCAGCGGCGATGCCGGGGAGCAACGCGGCACAGGCCACCAACCACCACGGCAGCGTGCTGGCGGGCAGGATTCCCAGCATCGGGGCAACGAGAGCCCACACCAGAACTACCGGCGCGCCAACGGCCAGAAGACCGTTCACCACCTCTCGGCGGATTTGTTGCTGTGGCAGGCCCAGTAGGCGGCTGAGACCGGGCACCGAAATGAGCGGCCGCGCGCACGATCCCAACAGAAAACTCACGCATGCCACCAGCACTAGGCTCGTGAGCAATAGCATCAGCGGATTCGCTGCCCCACGAACCACCAGGAACAACAGCACGCTCGTGGCGAGAAGAACCGCGGCCGGTCGCCAGCGCGCCGAGCGCCAGAGGCTCAATGTCAGGATCTGCGGTACCGGTGCCAACCGTGCCACGGGCCCGCGACGCCTCCTGCGCCCCGCAGGTCGCTCTTCTCCCAGCCCTGCCGCGAAATTTCGGATATCGAGCTGGCTGAGCGCGGCTACTAGCGAGCCCTGAAGGGCTCCGGACCGCGATAGCTCGAAACGACTGATCCGTTCCAGCCCGCTGCGCGTGGAGCCGACGGCCAGCAATGCCCCAAGCAGGACGAGGATTCCAATCAGCAGCCAGCTACCCGGAGCCGCCCATAGGTCAACGAGTCGGCTCGAGATTAGTGCGAGCAAGTGCCCGGCTCCCGCCATGGATCCTAACCACAGAAGTCCTAAGGTAGCGAGATAGCCGAGCGACACCCAGCGCAGGGTCCGACGCAGTGTGGTTCGGCGCCCGACGATCTGGGCCCGCATCGCAAGGCCTGCGAGCAGAGTGCCCAGCAACACGCTGGCCACCGACCCACCGAGCAGGGTCAGCGGATCGAAACTCGCCCCGCTCGCGATCAGCGCCACGTACCACAAGGCCCAAGTCAGAAACATGGCTCCGGCGCCAAGGCCGAGAGCCCGGCGGCGGCACGCACGCAGCAAGGCCCGCGACCGTTGCGGCAAGGTCATCACCCAGGTGGACTCGGCGGCGCTGATCGAACAGGGTCCAAGCCGCCGCAGGAGGTCCAGCACGCCGCACACCAGTAATGGGAAAAGCAGTGCAAGAGCCTGTGAAACCTCCAGTACCGCCGTCGGCAGGACCACGGTATCTGCTGCGGCCGATTGCAGAACATACAGCACCGCGTTGCTGGCCGATACAACATAGGCGAAGAGAATCAGGACGGCTAAGACCCAGATATATCCGTCGGAAAAGCGATCAAAACGCTCCTGGGTACTGCGCCGCGCACGCGCACGCCTGAAGATATCCTGTGGCTCGAAGTCTGTGCTGGCGACGGTCATGAAACTTGGCCTTCGAGCCAGCGGGCACCGGATTCGGCGTCGAGCGCCCGGATGCTCCGTCCCTCGAGCAGCAGCACCTGCTGCAGTGATTGGCGGATCAATTGCGGGTCATGGCTCACCACGAGCAACCCCACCCCGCGTGCATCGCGGAGCTCAGCCAGTCGATGGTAGAGCCGTTGCCGAATTTGGTAGTCGAGACGCTGCTCGGGCTCGTCGAATATGAGCAAACTTGCCGGACGTACCAAGGTCGAAGCCAAGAGAAGCCTGCGGCGTTGCCCCGAAGATAACTCGGCCGGCAAGTGCTCGGCGACATCGGCAAGCGCGAAAAACTCCAGTTCGTGCTCTACCGCCCGTTCCCAGCGGGCTACCCGATGTCCGCGCGCCACTAGCTCCAGATGCTCGGCCACGGTCAGCTCTTCGAAGAAGGCGCCATCGTCGATTTGAACGGCGACCTGCCCACGCACCATGCGGTCGGCTTCCCGTAACGGCTCCCCGCGGTAATACACGCCGCCTGCCACCATCGGCTGAGCCCCAACCATCGTGCGTAGCAGGGTGGATTTACCGGATCCGTTGCTCCCGATGATGCCGTACCCGGTTCCGGGTTCCAGCACCGCAGTGACCGGTTCGCACAAGGCGCGTCCTGCGTAGCCAAATTCCAAAGAATCGAGCCGCAGGGCTACGTCGGTACTATCCATAGCGCTCACGCTACCAACGCGAGCGGGCGTGACACGTCGCTCGGTGTGCTGAACCGGTCCTACGACTTAAGGCTGAGTGGGCTCAACGTTGTAGCCGGGCTCGACTTTCTTGAACCAACGGATAACCAGCGCCGTAACAGGCACGAAGAGGACTTCAACGGCTGTCTTATAGACGAACCCGACGACAACGTAGTTCAAGAAGGTACCGGCGTCTGCAATCCCCAGAACCGGTGCGGCCACCGAGCAGAAAATGACCGTATCCAGCAATTCCCCGACGCCACTGGATCCCACCAGACGACCAATCAGACCCCGCTCACCAAAGCGTTCCTTAAGCCGAACCAGCACCCAAGAATTGGTGAGCTGTCCGACGAGGAAACCCAGTCCGGAGGCTAGAACGATCTGCCACACCGGTCCGAGCGTGCGCTCAAGGGCTTCTTGGCCATCGTAAAACTCTGCCGCGGGTAGCTGGATCATGATCCAGAAGCACACCACGGCAAAAATCGCGAGAGCGAATGTGGTGATGATGGAGCGCCGCGCCGCCTTGAGTCCGTATACCTCGGAGATCACATCGCCCAAGATGTAGGCCAGCGGAAACAGGAAGAACCCGCCGTCGGTGACCAGAGGTCCGATGATCACGCCCTTAGAGGCGCCGATGTTGGAGAGAATCACCACCGCTCCCATGAGGGTGAGCAAGGTGGAGAAGTACGCCGAACCCGGCGTAGCAAAACGTGCTCGCGAAGGCCGCGCGAACGGCTTGGCGGTTTCAACGCCCATAAGAAAAGTCCTTGTCAAAGTGGTTCGCCAGGAATTGAGCCGAGTCGAAGCTCGCGTCAGTCACTTCCCGCTGTATTAGCACTTACCTGCCAAGTATCCCATGGTGTACGAGACACGCTTCCGTGAGGCGCTTCACGCCCAAATGGTATTTGAAAGGTCAAAGACCGGAAATTCAGCATCTCACTACGTATTCTTCGCACCAGCTAGTTGAACAATCGATTTGGTCGGTGATGCGGTTCGCATGGACTCCAGTGGCCCACGCACAATTTTTGAACGCGTTCAAAAAATGACTAAACTGGGAAGACGAAAAGTCACGGGAAAGGGAGTTTGGATGCAGCCGTGCACCACCAAAGGGAAAGCGACTCGAGCGCACCTGTTGGATACCGCCCTAACCTGCTTCACAGAGTCCGGCTATCGCGAATCCAGCATGCGCACCATTGCCCAGCGCGCCGGAGTCTCGTTGTCTCACGCGTACTACTACTTCGACTCCAAAGAGGCGATCGTGGGGCACCTATTGCTGAATTTGCGCACGGAACAATATCGCCGATGCAAGGAGTTGCTCGGCGAAGGCAATACGCTTGAGGCCAATATTCGCATCGTGTTCAAGGAAGCGATCGAGGTGATGCGCCCCTATCACGACTTCGGGCCGGCCTTTATGCAGGTACTGCGTTCCGCGACTCAGGACGCGACCGACGCGCAGCGAGAGGGCATAGAACTTGCGTTATGGCGTCAAGTGGTTGACGAAGCCAGGCCCCTGCCGCCGTTGGGCATCCGAAAGGATCTACCGCGTTTCCTCTGGCTCGTTTCGCGCCAGTTGATGTCGGTGTGGGCCTACGACTCCTCCGAGACGCAACGCCGCTCCCGGGCGTTGGCCATAGCCTTGGCGCCGGTCATCGCAAAGTTTGCCGTGCTTTGCCGCCTGCCGGTGGTTCGTTCGCTGTTCACGGATGTCATGGAACTGATGGATTCCACCACCGGGAGCGCGGAGCGCGATCCTTCCGAACGACTACAGGCCAAGGCTTCGTAACCTACGGTTCACCACATTTCTTGTGCTCGGACATGGTGGGCGTAGAGTCTGAATGAAGGATCCCTTTTCTCACCACGGCAAGGAGTTGGATACACCATGGGCACAGCAGTGCGGCAACTTCCCGAATGGACCGCCGCCTATGCGCTTCTGCGCGATCGCATCGCGTCTTTTCCCGGCGAAGATCAGGTCCGCTCCGTAGATCAAGACGGTAACGACGCCGAAATTCTGCGTTACTGGCCGGCCGCGGACTGGACACCACCAGCCGACGTACGCAGACTCATTCTCCTAGGGCCCGGCAACGACGGCAGTGCGCAATCCCTGCGTAGCGCGGGCTTCACCCCGCTGAGCACGATGACCTTGCTTGCGGCACAGCCAACCGACGTGGAACAGTCCGTGAAATTGGCTGAAACCTCTGTGCTCTTCGAAGCACCCATGGATCACTATGACGTTGTTGAGGTTGCCGACTTCGATCGCCCCGTGGCCCGCGGCCGGATGCATTATGGATCAACTTTCGGATTGATCTCGGACCCCGATCTTTTCGCGCCCAGTGACCCCGACACCGCACGGCGAGCAGTTATCGCTAGTTTTGCGGGGTCGGCCTTTGCCCATGGCCTACCTTGGATATTCTTAATTGCGTCCGAAGACCACGCCGAACACCTTGCGGAGGGTTGGTCTAAGGCCACGACGATCAGCATCTGGCAGCAGAGCTGACATCTGCCCTTCTCAAAAACGATTATTGGAACAATGACTGAAAATATCACCGCCCCACGCCCAGCGTTCACCCTGACTATTGCCGGCTCGGAAGCTACCGGTGGCGCCGGAGCACAGGCAGACCTGAAGACCTTTCAGGAGCTCAACACCTACGGCATGGTCGCGCTGACCTGCATCGTGTCCTTTGATCCGAAGGATAACTGGAATCACCGTTTCGTCCCGGTGGAACCACAGGTCATCGCCGACCAGCTGGAAGCCATTCAGACCTGCTACTCCGGCAGCCTCGACACCGTGAAACTGGGCATGATGGGCTCTCCGGCCACGATCGATACGGTGGCAACCGCGCTGAAGTCTCAGTCATGGAAGAACATCGTGCTGGACCCGGTACTCATCTGCAAAGGTCAGGAGCCGGGGCACGCATTGGACACTGATCAGGCCTTGAAGTCCCAGTTGCTACCCCAGGCCACCTTTGTCACTCCCAACCATTTCGAAGCCGAGCAGCTCTCTGGCCTGAGCATCACGAACGAAGCCGAACTGATCGCCGCCGCCAAGAAGATCCACGAGGTCTCGGGTGCGGCCGTGCTCGCCAAGGGTGGAGTCCGCATCGAGGGAGAAGACGCCATCGACGTCTTCTTCGATGGCGAAACCCTGGAGGTTCTACGCGAAAAGAAGATTGGCGACCTGGCGGTCTCGGGAGCCGGTTGCTCCTTGGCAGCCGCAATCACCGCCGAACTGGCCAAGGGCGCAGCTCCCCTGGAGGCCGCCCGCACCGCCAAGGCCTTCGTGACCGAGGGCATCCGAAACCGGGTCGCCGGACAGACCCCGTTCGACGCGCTGTGGCAGGGTGGACGCCGCAACTAGCACGACCCCATTCCGCCAGCACTCGGCCCTCACCCTAGTGGACGTCGAGTGCTGGCACTGGGCCCGGGCCACGCGCGAGGCGCGGTGCGGTCTCAGTTACCAGATAGGCCAGCGACAACTCAGTCGACTTTATTGCTGGGCTTGGCGTCTGCGCTGTATTTTCATTGCGCAGAAATGAATCATCGCGATACTCACCGCGGCAAAGGCTCCAAGCACCCAAGGGTTGATCGACGTCACGAACGCCAGCGTTCCGAAAATAGCGGTCGGCAATAACCACCCATATGTTCGTACGAAGTCCACCGGCATCATTCCTCGTTCGTCTTGATCTGTCGCCACACGCTCACCCCCAACCGCTTGGCATTGCGCATGAGCTTGGCCCATATCCGTACATGCCCAGAGGCGGAAAAACTCAACACCAGTCCGTGAGCAGTTAGTCGTCGCCTTGCTTGCTGTGACCCGCTCGGTGCCGTGCATGACTAAAGTACATTATCTATGAAGCTTTGAAGAAGAGCTGGCGCATTGCAGCGCCTCCACATCCTCCTTCATCCCGCTAAGGCCCATTGAGTCCCACACAGCCGCAACTCACGCTAAGTACATGCATGCTGTATTTTTCCTCACCATACGCCCGATGGCCGCGACTCATTTGCTACGATAATTTCCCTAGGCACCACCGGTGCCGCCACGTACGACAGAAGCTATGAGCGCATGGATGAGCGCGGGAAAGTGAGGTGGCCGCAATGGCCTGCTTGAACCTCTGCCCGTTCGTCTCCGTGGCGGACGGGGTTACACGCTAGAAATCAGGCTCCGCATATCGCGGCGTCTGCGGCGTTGTGCTCCGCAAAGCATAGATTGGCTCGCGCCCGGGGATATCTCTCGATGAATTTTCCTTCCCTTTTCGCGCCCTAAATCAGGAGCCAGCTCATGCAGCCACTGTCCGAAAAAACCATCCGTTCGTCATTCATCAACGCCAGCCGCCAAGAGGCAAAGAAGCTCAATCTCCCCGAAAACTTCAATGAGATCGACTGGGAGAACATCGATTACCTCGGTTGGCGTGATCCCAAGATGCCGCAACGCGGTTATCTGCTATTCACCGACGCTCAGGGCACCACTCGCGGATTGCTGATGCGCACGAGCAACGCCACGCGCCGCCCCGGCAGTGTGGCAATGTGCGAGATGTGCCGCGACGTGACCCTGCCCTGCCCCGTCGTACTCTTTTCCACCCGCCGCGCTGGCCAGGCCGGGCGCGAGGGTGACACGCTGGGCACGATGATCTGCAGTGAATTTCAGTGCTCCGCCAATGTGCGCGTGGCACCGCCCAAGGACCCCATCAACCCCGATCCGATGCTCGTTGTCGCCCAGCGGATAGCCGAGCTCCCAGTACGGGTAGATGCTTTCATCCGACGGGTCCTCGGTGAATCTACTGTGAAGTAATAAAGACGCTTTCGAATCTGAAAGTTCACTGCACGTTTCATTGCCCCGGCGGGCAGGGTTCCCCCTCAGCTCCGGGGGAAGAAATATGAAAAAAATCCGGCAGGCTTCTAGCCTGCCGGATTTTTTATTCAACAACCCCTTGATATGTGGGCCGGCTCACCTAAGATTTCATAACTAGGGAGCGGGCGCCAGCGGACGCCCACCCCGGATCATCGTCGTCAGCTCGCGCCGCGCCGTGATTCACCGTGTCCCTGCAGGCTCGGTCGTCCTCCGCCATCCAGCTTGAGCTAGGAGCATCATGGTCACTGAGCGCAATCAAAGATTGCCGCGCCGCATCCTGGGGGCCACCAGCGCGTTGGCGTTGGCCGTCACCATGGCCGCACCCGCCATTGCTGCGGACGTCCCGCGGCCCTCGGAGGGACAGAACGCAGCATCACTGCCGATTTCCACGCCCCAGTCACTATCCGAACGCAAGGTCTCTGCCCCGTTGGCTAAAGCCAGCGGAGAAGTCTCGGTCTTCGTACAGCTCGAAGGAGACGGTGCCTTCGAGAGCGTGAAGAAGAGCGGGAAGTCCAAGGACACCGCCAAGGTCAAGAACATTCGTGCCAAGGTCAAGGGCAAGAGTAAGGAACTCGCCACGAAGGCAAAGTCCAAGGTCCTCTACACCACGCACAACACGGTGCAGGGTGTTGCGCTGACCGGTGACGCGGATGATCTGCGCGCCTTGGCCAGCCGCTCCGATGTGAAGAAGATCAGCGCGATCGTGCCGAAGAAACCGTCCAACCGCGGCGGCGTGATCGACACCGAAGCCTTGAAGAGCTGGACCGAACTCGACAAGACCGGTGAAGGCGTCAAGATCGCCGTGCTCGACACGGGCATCGACTACACCCATGCAGACTTCGGTGGCCCCGGCACCCTCGAGGCCTACAAGGAAGCCCAGGCATCCACGGAACTGCCCAGTGCAGACTCCGGACTACGTGATGCGAATAAGTTCATCGGTGGGTGGGACCTCGTCGGCGACGACTACAACGCCGACCCCGACGCCGACGATTACCAGCCGGTGCCGCACCCAGACCCGAATCCCTTGGATTGCCAAGCGGCCGGTCACGGTTCACATGTTGCAGGCACCGCCGCCGGTTACGGTGTGAATGCCGACGGTAGCACCTTCACCGGCGACTACTCCGGGCTCGATGCAGAATCCGTTGCTGACATGAAGATCGGCCCGGGTACGGCTCCGCAGGCCCAGCTGATCGGCATCCGTGTCTTCGGTTGCGGCGGCTCCTCCTCCGTGGTGGGCCAGGCACTGGACTACGTACTTGACCCGAACGGTGATGGCGACTTCTCCGACCGTGCCGATGTCGTGAACATGTCCCTCGGTTCGGATCACTCCCCCACCGAAGATCCCGAAAATGACATCGTCGACGAGCTGACCAAGGCCGGCATCCTCTCGGTGGTCGCCTCGGGTAACGCCAGCGACGTTACGGATGTGGGCGGCTCCCCCGGTAACTCCCGTAGTTCGCTGACCGTGGCAAACTCGGTGGGTTCGCAGGTCACCTTGGATGGTATTGAGGTCAACGCACCGGCTGACCTGGCAGGTAAGGTCGCCGGTCAGTACACCGCGAACTTCAATGTCACCAACGCCGACCCCGCCCAGCTTTCGGGAGCCGTGGTCATGGCTCCAAGCGACAACGCTTTTGGCTGTGAACCATTCGAGCCCGGCTCCCTTGACGGCAAGTGGGTCTGGCTGACCTGGAGCGAAAACGGCGAATTCCCCTGTGGCTCGATGGGTCGCTTCAACAACGCTGAGGCCGCCGGCGCAACCGGTGTGATTCTGGATTCCGAGACCAACCTGTTCAGCTCCGGTATTGCTGGTAACGCCACGATCCCTGGTGCACAGCTGACCTTGGATAACTCCAACAAGCTCCGCCCAGCTGCCGAGGCCGGCACCTTGCAGGTCACTCTCGATCCGGAACTTGTCGGCGCCGTCTCGGGCGATTCAGGCGCCAAGGACGCGCTGAACTCGTCATCCTCCCGTGGTGTCCACGGCAGCAATGGTGTCGTAAAGCCCGACGTGGCCGCACCGGGTACGCAGATCGGCTCGGCCGGCGTGGGTACCGGTAACGGGCCGGCCGTCATGTCCGGTACCTCGATGGCAACCCCCATGGTCGCGGGTGTAGCCGCCCTGGTTCTGCAGGGTAGCGACTACACTCCTGAGCAGGCCAAGAGCCTGATCATGAACACCGCGGCTGCCGATGTTATTGCCGATAACGGTGAGGTCTTCGGCCCGAACCGGGTCGGCTCGGGTCGTGTCATGGCCGCCGCCGCCATTAACTCGCCGGTGTATGCGTTCGATTCGGAAGCTCCGGATCTGACCTCCGTCGTGTTCGGTGTGACCGAGCTCAGTGGCAAGAAGGCGTTCACCGCTACTCGTGAGATCACCGTGGTGAACACCTCCGACGAAGAGCAGAGCTACGACGCCGAGTACCTTTCGGCAACGCAGATTCCTGGCGCTTCGATCACTCTGGATCGCCAGAGCGTGACGGTTCCGGCCGGTGGCGAGGCGAAGCTTCAGGTTACCTTGACGGTCGACCCGAGCAAGTGGGAGAAGACCATGGATCCGACCATGGAGGCTGCACAGTCGGGTATCGCCCGTGCGTGGCTGGCCGATGTAACCGGCCGTGTACAGCTGACCAGCGACTCGGCCCCGACGCTTCGCGTTCCGGTGCAGGCTGCCCCGAAGCTGACCGCCGACATGTCCGGCAAGCTCAAGAAGCTAAAGAAGGGGTCGAACAGCACCACCCTGTCGCTAAAGGGCAAGGACATTCAGGTTGGCTCCGAGGCCACCAGCGTCACCTCGCTGCTCGGTGCATTCGAATTGGGCGCCTCCAGCCCACGCGGTGATGACATGCTCGATAGCATCCCGGTGGCGCGCGCCATGGATCTGAAGTATGTAGGTGCTTCTTCGACCCAGCCACGCACCGGCGTGGACGAAGGAACCCTGAACATCGGCGTGGCCACCTGGGAAAACTGGGCCCACCTCGCCGGTGCCACCGAACTGGATGTCGAAATCGACGTGGATAAGGATGGCAAGGCCGACTTCGTCTCCTTCACCACCACCCTCTCGGACATCGACCTTGACCTAGTGGCCACCTACGATCTGGCCACCGGTGAACAGGTCGACCTGCAGCCGGTCAACGGCGTACTGGGCGATGTTGATACCAACACCTTCGACACCAACACCGCGATCCTTCCGGTATCGCTGGCAGCGCTGGGTCTGGACGGGCACTCCGGTGACATCTCCTACCGCGTGATGTCCTACACCTGGTACCACACCGACCCTGAAGGCGGGCTCGTCCCGGTCGACACCACCGACTGGATCGATTTCAACACCGCAGAGCCGCAGGTGGACTTCGGAGGCTCCGGCGCCGTGTTTACCGACCTGAAGGGCACCAACATTCCGGTGACCGTCGCGGACACCTCGGTGGCCTCCGACGCGCTGCTGCTGCACCTGCACAATGGCACGGATGAAAAGGCTCAGGTACTCCGGGTGACCAAGGGTAAGTAACCTACGGCTCCCCTTGGGGTAACTGAAAGAAACGACCCGCTCGGGTCAGTGCGTTGCGAGTACGTGCTGGTCCGGGCGGGTTATTCTTTGCCCTTTTCCAGCTTTGCGGTCAGCGCGACCGTAACCGCATGTTCCAGCCGCTGCGCGAACTGATCATCGGTATCGGCCTGCTTGGCCAGCGCGTTGATCATGGTCCGGGATTTATCCGCATCGACACACAACGGCAGGGTGCCACCGGCATCAATGAACCGTACAGCGCGTTCCCCGACCGGCACCGAGGCAACCTGTTTCGCTTCACACAGATCATCGGAGATCACCACCCCGTCGTATCCGAGCTTCTCACGCAGTAGGCCCTGGATGAGCGCCCGGGAGAACGGTGCATCATTTTTCTTGTCGATCCGCGTATAGCGAGCATTGGCGACCATCACCCATGCCTGCCCTTGCTCAATGGCCTGTACGAAGGGCCGCAGCGACTCACTGTCACCGCTGGTGGCCGTGTCGGTCACCGACGCGGTGGTGTCGGTGTTCCCCCGAACATTTCCAAGACCCGGGAAGTGTTTGACGACCGGCTGTACACCCTGCCCGGATAGCGCCTGATTAACCGTCCGAATCGACTCGGTCACGCTCTCAAGGCTGGAACCATAGTTCCGCGAAAAGTACCCAATGGGTGCGTTGGCACGACCCAACGCGGGGTCAACAACATCGGCAACCGGGGCGAGATTGACGTTCACACCGGCTTTCTGCAGTTCCTTGGCTACGCTGCGCCACGTGCTATCTAGCCGCTGTGTAGACCATTTCGCCTGGGTCACCGCGGTCGGCAAGTCGCTAAACCCGCTACCCTGAAGCACCCGGACGTAGCCTCCCTCTTGATCCGTGGCCACCCAGGCGTCCAAACCCTCAGGGGAATTGGCAGATAACGCACTACGTAATTGCCCGGTCACGGCCGCGGTCTGTTTCACCGACAGTTTGCTCCGGCCACGCAGGAACACATTCGCGACCCCTGCCTTGGACAGTGACTTCAACGTCGCCTTCGTGGCACCGGTGGCTTCGACACCAGCCACGACCAGCTGGCCAGCTTGTTCCCGGGAAGACATCTGCGCGGCCAGCCGTGCTGCACGTAGCGCTTCGGTGCTGGGCTCGGTCGATGGAACAGGTGCCGTCGGCTCTGGGGACGTCGCCGACCTCGACGGTTCAGCGGACGTGGGATCCGTCGACGACGGGGCTGTCGGGCTCTGTGGCGCTCCGCTGCTCCCGGTCGGCGTCGTTGCTTGCGGCCCTTCACTAGGCCCGCACCCGGTGGCCACTAGCAACAATGACCCGACAAGTAGCGGGGATACCAGCTTGAGCAGAGGCGACTTCATGCTCTCATTGTTGCACCGTGCCCTGTGAGTCGTCGCTCGCCCGTCGGGCAGGCAGAGCGCCGGTTTATTCAGGCGTGGACGGTTAGCAGTTCATCCCATTCTGTGGTGTAGCGAGGAGACATATGTTCACGCTTCATGGACCACTGCCGGTCGGCCGCCAGGCCAGCCACGCCAAGACCGATGGCCTTAGCCCCAAAGCGCGCCGATACTTGTTGCACCACCGAGCCAACGGACTCTCCCTGGGCTTCTTGGTCACCCGCGGTGTCTTCGAGCCCCAGTTCCAGTTCCTCGGGTCCGGGCTGGTCGGTGAGGCCGGAGAGGATCACCCCGCCGCGCACATAGTCACGGCCCGACTCCATCAGTTCATTCATCGCAGCAACGGCGGTACGGGTGAGGAAAATCGGGTCGCGGGTCGGGCGCCCTAGTCGGATTTGAGCACTCGGAAAAGAGCCTTGTCCACCAGCGAAACGGCTAGTTCCCGCGGTCACCGTCAAAAGTGTGGCGTAACGGCCTTCGGCTGCCAGCCGTGCGGCGGCCTTCTGCGCATAGATGCTCATGACCTCGCCCATTTCGGCGCGGCTCCGTACGGGTGACGAGAATGATCGAGTAAACATCACCTGCCCGCGGTCGGCGTGCTCTTCGATGGGACCGATGCAACGCTGCCCGCGCAACTCCAGCACCGTACGCTTGAGCACCACGGAGAATTTCTTGCCGATCAGCTGCGGATCTGCCTGCCGCAACTGCGCGATGCTCTCGATGCCCAGACCGGCGAGTTTCTGGCCGGTTTTACGCCCGACACCCCAGACTTCGGTGGCTGGAACATGCCGCTGAATTCGTTCGACCACAGCTGGGTCCATTAAGTCGAGCACGCAGACCCCGCCCAGCTCATCATTGTGTTTGGCAATATGGTTACTGAACTTTGCCAGCGTCTTGGTTGAGGCAACGCCAACGCACACCGGCACCCCAATGCCTTTCCAAATGGCCGAGCGAATGTCCGACGCGGTGGAGTGCGCTTGCTCAAGCGTTCCTCCTAGACCGACGAATGACTCATCAATTGAGTACACCTCTTGCCAGGTTCCATAGCGGGCGAGCAGTTCCATCACCCGCGCGGACATGTCCCCGTACAGTTCGTAATTACTCGAGCGAACCGCTAAGCCATGGCTGTCGATCAACTGCCTGACCTTGAAGAAGGGCTCACCGGTAGTGATTCCCAACGCCTTGGCCTCCTGCGACCGTGCAACCACGCAACCGTCGTTGTTCGAGAGCACCACTACCGGGCGACGCCGCAATGTGGGGTCGAAAGCACGTTCGCAGGAGACATAGAAGTTATTCACGTCCACCAGCGCCACATGACCGGCGCCCGACGTGCTTTGTGCACTCACGATGACTCCTCCTGCCGTACTACCTCGGCCAGTGTAGCCCCCAGACCCGACAGGTTCCCGACCTAGGTATCGCACCGAGCCGGGCCGACCACCGGGCCCTGCGTTCTTCAGGGAAGCACGCTTTGGTGACTAAATTGTCCGCCCAGCCACATAAGCTCCGAGCATCCAAATGTGAAGCCATAGCATCTGGCAACTGGCATTAACGTAGGTATTTGCCGCTGCGTTCCTACCCCGCGGGCGAATCACAACGAGCAGTTAGGGAGTAAAGCGGTAACCCATGCCGAGTTCGGTTCGGATGTATTCCGGATTCGCGGGATCTGCCTCGAGCTTGGTGCGCAGTTGCGAGATATACACCCGCAGGTAGTTCGATTCTTCTCCATATTCGGGACCCCACACGGTTCGCAGTAGTTCGCTGCGCCCGATCAGCCGGTGCGGCGCGCGGGCTAAGGCCTCCAGCAGGCGCCATTCCAGCCTAGTCAGGCGCACCAATTCCCCATCCACGCTCACCGAACGCGCCGAAAGGTCGATGCGCACGCGTTGATCGCCGGTGACCACCACGGCATGGCCGGTTTCTGGGGCGTTGCGCCGCAACGCGGCACGCAGTCGTGCCAGCAGTTCGTCCATGGCGAAGGGTTTGGTAACAAAATCATCGGCACCGCGGTCTAGGGCGTCAACCTTGCTATGCGATTCATGGCGAGCGGACACGACGATGATCGGGACGGTGGACCAGCCTCTGATCCCCTCGATAACCTCGGAGCCATCGAGATCGGGCAGGCCTAGATCCAGCAGGACGAGATCTGGATGCTCATCCGCGGCCAGCTGCAGAGCGTGCCTTCCGTCGGCAGCATGATAGGTCCGGTAACCGCGGGCACGCAGGTTCACCAATAGGGCACGGGCGATCTGTGCGTCGTCTTCTACTACGAGCACGCTGGGATTCACGAGATCTCCTCAGTCAGGGGAAGGCTAAAAATCATGGTGGCACCGCCGCCGCTGGTGTCTTGGACCTCGACACGTCCGCCCATCCCTTCGGCAAGACCCCGGGCCACGGCCAGTCCTAAACCCAGACCCGCGGTGGCGTTGCGGTCGCCGCGGCGTTGGAAGGGTTGAAAAATGTTCTCCTTCTCGTGCTCGGGCACGCCAGGTCCATGATCGATAACATGCAGGTGCACCTGCCGCTCGTCCCATGTGGCACGCAGGTCCACGCGCTGGCCACCACCATGGCGGGCACCGTTCTCCACAAGGTTGGCGATGACGCGCACGGCAAGTCCATAGTCCCCGCTTACGGCGGGACAATCGGCAGGAATCTCGATATCTAGGTGCGTATCACCCAATTGTCCGCTGAGGTCGCGACGGGCCGAGGCCACGAGATCTTCCATCTGAAGGGCGCCGCGATGCACCACGAGGTGTCCCGCCTGAATTCGGCTCATACTCAGCAGGTCCTCGATACGTTCGCTGAGTTTATCGGCCGATTCCTCGACGGTGGCCAGCAGTTCGGCCTTGTCCTGTTCGGTGAGCACCACGTCGCTCAGTCTCAGGCTGGAGGCGGAAGCCTTGATACCGGCCAAAGGTGTTCGCAAATCGTGGGATACGGCAGCGAGCAGGGCCGTGCGCATGGCGTTGCCAGCTTCGAGCTCTTGGGCCTGCACCCGGGCATCGGCGAGCGCTTGATGCTGGAGCACCGTGGCGACACGACCGGCAAAGGCCTCCATCACTCCTTGATCGGAAGCATCTTGGGTGAGTCCGTCGATCAGGAGCATATGTTCGGCATCCACAATCACGGTGCTGTCACAGTCAAAAGGGTTGGGTTTCGGCTGCCCTGCGCTGGCCAACACCCGGCGTGCTGCCGGGTCGTCCGCGCGGGTTGCCAGGCTGACGGCATTCAGCTCGAACGAGCGGCGCAACCATTCGAGCAGGGCGGGAACGCTAATGCCCTCCCGGATCACTCCGCCGGAGAGTTCGAAGAGTGTGTCGGCCTGCCGGCGGGCCCGTCCGGCTTCGGCTGTACGCCGCCCCTCGATGGCAACCACGCGGGCGACTCCGGCCGCGACCAGCAAAAACAGGCACAGCGCAGCGACATTGAGCGGTTCGTGGATATGCCACTGTCCGGTGGGCGCGGTGAAGAACCAGTTCAACAGCAAGGTGCTAGTCAGCGCGGCGGCCAGGGCGGGCCACCAGCCACCGAGCAGGGCGACGAAGACGACCACGGTGAGCTGGCAGAGAAAGTTCAGGGTCAGCTCCTGCCCGGAGCCTTCGGTGTTCAAGAAGATGGCGGTCAGCAAGGCCGGCCCGAGGGCCGCTAGACCCCATCCGTAGGCCAATCGTGCCCCGTGCGGCCCGGTCGGCCGCGGAACCCTGCGCCGAGCAGCCGTACTGGTTTCGTGCGGCAGAATGATCACATCCATTTCGGCACCGGCCTTTGCGAGGCACGCGGCCAGGTCCCGACGACGTATGCCGCGGGTCGAACGCGAGCGCCCCACCACGATGCGGTCGGCTCGCGCGCTGCGGGCGAAGCCTAGCAATGCGCTGGCTACGTCCTGCCCGATCACCGTATGCCAGGTACCGCCGGCGGCTTCGATGCGCTCGCGTAGCTGCATGAGGTTCTCCCGTTCTTGCTCCGCGGCACCGGGTTCCGGCACGTGCACGGCCATGAGCTCGCCGGACTCTGGTAGGCCGCGCAGGGCCCGCTCGATCAGGCCGCTGGATTCCGACCGCCCCGAGACGGCAAGTACCGTCCGGGGTGGTTCGCCCGTATCGCTCATCCCTAGTTCCACCGCGGCCATCTCCTCCTGCTGGCAGTTGTCTCCCCAGTGCATCATATGGTGCGGCAGGTCCCGGGCTGTTGCGACGCTAACCAATGATCGGTCGTTCCTCGGGCAGCCGGTACATCAGCATCTTTGAGCGCAGCGCCAGAGCGGTGGCCACGGTGACCATTCCTACGCGTCCACCGAACATCAACAGAATGATCACCCATTGTCCGGCAGGCGGCAGATCTCCGGTGATCCCCATGGATAGTCCGACGGTGGCGAAGGCCGAGACACATTCGAAGAGCACCTCTTCGACGGTGTGGGAGGTTACTCGCAGGAGCACGATCATGCCGACCAACACCGCACCGATGCCGAGCAAGACCACGCTCAGTGCCTGACGTTGGACCGATTCGCCAATGGCCCGATTACCCAGCGTGACCTGCTCATGTCCGCGAATCTGGCTCCACAGGGCGAAGGCCAGCACCAAGAAGGTGGTGATCTTGATGCCACCGGCGGTACCGGCGCTTCCGCCACCGATGAACATCAACATGTCGGTGACAAGAAGGGATTCGGACGACGCGTCGGCGTAGTCAATGCTGTTAAAGCCCGCGGTACGCGGAAAGACCGTCAGTCCCAGCGCACCAAGTATTTTGCCGCCGGGCGAGAGATGTCCCAGCGTTTCGCTACGGTTCCATTCAAAGCTGGCCAACGCGAGGAAACCCAGCGCCAGCATGATCGCAGTACCCCATACGGTCAGACGCGTGTGTAACGCCCAGCCTCGATGATCCTCATTGCGGCGCAGCAGCTCGATCATCACGGGAAAGCCGAGTCCGCCGCAGACGATGGCCACACAGATCGGAATGATGATCCATGGGTCGTCCACAAAGCCCATCAGGCTATCGCTGTATGTAGAAAAGCCCGCGTTGTTAAAGGCCGAGATGGCGTGGAAGACACCGGTATAGATGGCATGCGGGATGTCGTGCCCCGTCGCCCAGAACCGCACAGACAGGACCACCGCGACGGCCAGCTCAATGCCGATGGTAATTTTGGCAACCAGCAACAGCACATGACGCACATCGCCGAGGTTCAGCGAACGGGTTTCCGTCGCTGCCATCAGTTGCCCGCGCAATCCCAACTTACGCCGCACCAGCAGGGCCAGCAGCGTACCCAGGGTCATGATTCCAAACCCACCGATCTGAATCAGCCCGAGGATGACCAACTGCCCGAAGGGTGTCCAATAGGTTGCGGTATCCACCGTGATAAGCCCGGTGACGCATACGGCGGACACGGCGGTGAAAATCGCGGTCAGCGGGTCGGCACCGGAGGGGCCGGTCCGTGCCACCGGTAACATCAACAGCCCGGCGCCCAGCAACACGGCCACGAGAAAGCCCACCGGGACCAGCCGCACCGGATTGTCGATTTGCCAGCGATTTTGCTTGCGAGGTGCCGAGGGCAGACGCTGTATCGTCGGGGGCTTTGGCCGCTGGTAGGAAGGCACGAAGACGACCTTTCGGGATGCTGCTGGAGTTGGCGACCGGCGGGGCCGTTCTCTTCCAGTTCATCGCCACCACGCGTCGAGCGGCCCGGTTTTTAATGCCCGCTTAATGCCTTGAACCGGAATCTTGACACCCTATTGATGCACCGTGCCACGGGCATCAAGCTGGCCATCCCAGCGTCCACTCTCGTGCGCGTGAGCCTCCGTTTCGGTGCCGGGTGCATCAACGTGTTGGCTACCGCACATGGTGCAGGCAGCGGGTCACCACCCCGAAGACCTCCAGATCATCCTGCTCGGCCAGCCACACCGGCAGCGGCGATTCATCGCACAGTAGACCGGTGCGACCGGCGCGTGCGACCCAGCGCCGAACCAGCATCTGTCCGTTGAGGCTGAGCACCACAACACTGCCATCTTTCACCGGCAGCGAGCGGTCCACGATGATCTCGTCCGCGTCGAAGATCCCGGCCGAGACCATGGCCTGGCCCTCGACGCGCAGTATGAAGGTAGAAACTCGGTCGCGTACCAGTAAGCGGTTCAGGTCCAATCCGCCATCGAAGTAGTCGCGTGCCGGTGAGGGAAAGCCCATGGCCGCCACCGCTGCCACCGGGCTATGCCCGGCCTCCTCGGGTTCCGGAATCATCCCCTGTTGCATCACCCCACCCCCTAAATAGAACACATATTCGACCCCAGGGTGATTCTAGCAAGTTCCCACCGCTCGGGGCAGGCAAGGGTCGGCAGCTATTCGCGGTAGGTTGGTGCCATGAAGATTCTGCTCGTAGGCTGCGGAGATGTAGCCACCGAAGCCGGCCTGCGGTGGCTCGCCGACGGCCATCAGGTCACCGCCTGGCGGCGCACCCCGGAGAAGCTCCCAACCGGTTTCCACGGGGAACGCGTGGATCTCACCGCGGCCGCCGAGTACCCGCGCATCGATGAGGCCACCGACATCGTGGTGTTGACGCCGGTTCCGGCCGCCCGAAACGCGGAAGGGTACCGGCGTAGCTACCTGCAGGTGGCGCAGCGCCTGATCGCGCAACTGAACTCCCAGGCACCGCGCCTGCGACGCTTGCTGTATGTCTCCTCCTCGGCGGTGCTCGGCGGCACGGACGGAGCGTGGGTCAACGAATCCACTGAGCTGGCCCCCAGCCGTGAGACCTCGCAGGTGCTCGCGGATACCGAAGAGCTCTTGCGCACTAGCGGGCTTCCCGTATCGATCCTGCGCGCCTCGGGGATCTACGGTCCCGGGCGTACCCGGCTACTGGACCTGGTGCAAGGCGGCACCGCCGTGCTGCCCACCGGCTCGCACTGGACCAACCGCATTCACCGCGATGACCTGGCCAGCGCGCTAGCCCATGTCGCCACCCTGGATGCACCGCAGGACCTGTACATGGTCAATGACGACGAGCCGGCTCAGTTAACGCAGGTCTATACCTTCCTCGCCGCAGAACTGGGGGTACCTCTTCCGCCGGAGCAGAACGCCGAGCCGACCGACCGGCGCGGCGGTGACCGCCGCATTTCCAACGCCCGGCTACACGCGAGCGGTTGGCAACCGGAATTCCCCAGCTACCGCGAGGGCTACCGCGCCATGCTGGCCGGACAGGGAGTGCGCCACCCCTAGCCACGATCGCAGCCAGTCGCTTAGAACCCGCGACGCAACGGATTGAAGTGCGCGGCTAACTCCGGCACCGGTTCATCGCCGACGATCTGTGCCGCGAGCATCTTGCCGGTGAGCGGGCCAAGGGCCACTCCCCACATGCCATGCCCGCCGGCCACAAACACGCGCTCGGAGTTCGTCGGCCCCACCAGCGGCAACCCATCGGCGGTGCAGGGACGGGCGCCGACCCACTCCTCGGCCCGGTCCTCCCAATCAATACCGGTATATAACGGTGCAACCGCGGCGACGATGGCCTCGATGCGTGCCGGTTCGAGTCGATGGTTCGCGTCGCGGAACTCCATCGTCCCGGCGATGCGCAAGCGGTCTCCCAACGGCGTGCAGGCCACCCGTTGCGCTGGGAAGTAGATGGGACGGCTCGGAAGCTGTTCGGGTTGCACGCTGAACGAGTAACCTCGCCCGGCCTGCACCCTGACCCGCACGCCGAAGTCGCGGGCCAGATCGCCTAGCCAGGCCCCGGTAGCTAATACCACCCGGTCGGCGGTCAGCGCCCGGCCGGAGCTACCGATGATCTTCACCTGCCGTGTACCGGCACGCACGTCGGTAACCTGAAGGGCTTCGATGATCTGCCCTCCACGGGCACGCACGCTGTCGGCGAGCGCCGCCAGAAACCTTGGCGGGTTGATAAAGCGCTGGTGTTCAATAGCCACACCACAGCGCACCTGCGAGGATAAGCTCGGCTCCATGGCGCGCAATTGCGCCCCATCGAGCAACCGGAAGTCCACCGCTCCGCCACTACGCGAGATCATCTCGAACTCCCGTGCAAGGACCGCCCGGTCGGCCTCGGTGCGGAAGGCCGCCAGAAACGGACTCGCGGCGCGGGTCGGTTCACTCACACCGGGCCCTGCCGTGTCTGCCTCGCTGAGCTCGGCGTAGGCCTCCATCCCGGAGCCACCAATATGCGAGAAGACCGCCATGGCCCGCGCCCACTGCCGGGGCGTGCAATGCCAGCCAAAACCAAGCAAAAAGCGCAGAACCCCGAGGTCAGGTCGCGGCGGAATATACAAGGCAGAGGCCGGGTCGAGGATCATCTTCAAGCCGTTGCGCAGAATTGCTGGCTCGGCCAACGGCAGGGTGAGCGCCGGGGTCAGCCAACCGGCATTACCCCATGAGGAACCGGCGGCCACCGCACCTCGGTCCACCACGGTGACGCGGGCCCCATAACGCTGTAAATACCAGGCGGTACTTAACCCGACGATCCCGGCACCAACGATCACCACATGTTCCGGCCCAGCGTCCCTCGCCACGCTCCACGCTCCTTGTGTGCCCGACGCGCCCCACACGGACGCATGAGTTCACTCTCGCGCGCCACACGAACTTTGGCAATGGGGTGCGCATGCCACCGAATGGCCAGCCCCACCATGGCCCTGCGTAGACTTGAAGTAAACCCCGCACTCGTTCGAAGGACTTTTCGCCGATTATGGCCACACGTAAGACCCCGAAAAAGAAGAACACCTCCACCGGACACCCAGCACGTAGCGCATCCACTGGCACGGCTCCCTTCGAGGCCGAAGTACGTCAGGCCCTGCAGCCTTTTAAGCAGCAGCTTTTCGCACATTTCCAGCGCGAAGGACAGCCCACCAGCGAAACTCGTGCGGCGTTCGAGGGGCTGACGACCTTGCTGACCGTTCATGCTCAGCTGCGCAAGAGCGTCGACGTGACCACCTTTGATGAGAAGGTGCTCGGGGAGCAGCTCGGACACCTGGCTTCTCTGGGCTCCGAAGCCTCGCAGGCCGGCGCCGCCTTGCTCAAGCATTATTTGGTCTTCCTCGGCAACAGCGCGAACTTCGGTGGCTCGGTGGACGATTTCAAGGAGACCTTCGAGTTCCTCTCGCGTATGTCGGGCGACTCCCCCATCGTGGTGCCTTTCATGGAGGACGAGGAGGCCAACGCGGCGCTCGAGCAGATGCCCTTTGTCTTTGCCGCACGCGAACTGATCCGCTGGGTGGGCGAAGGGCAGCGAACCGATCCGCAGGGCGTACTGCACGGCGAGGAGCTCAGCGACGCCGCCGGAGCCTTGGGCTTGACGGTGACCGTTGAGGCCAATGCCGAGCAGGAACCCACCCAGCCATGGGAGCCAGCAGACGGCACCGTTGTGGCTCAACTACGTCAGATCCCCCGCCTTGCGGCTCTGTGGGATGCGTTGATCGGCACGGCAATGCTGCGCTACGAGGCACCCAACGCGGTTCCCACCGAATCCCTGCGAGAAGCTCTGCTCGGCAGTACCGGACCGGGTAGCCGCCTGATTAAGGAACTGATCGCCGAGGTTATCTTCTCGCATGTGCTGCTCAACGCGCTGGGGACCGAGGGACAGCGACAGGTCGCGGAAATGGTCGCCGGAGTGCTCACCAACGCCGCCTCCACCCGACCGCCACGCACGGAGTTCGCCCTGCAGGTTCCGGTCGCAGAAGATCTTCCCGAAGAACAGCGCCACCTGATTCCGTTGCTCCAGGAATCGGTTCCACAGGTCGAGACTCTGCTGCGTATTTTTGAGCGCGAGGGCATGGTGCAGATCGAAGAGAGCATCGTCGTGCCAGAAGTTCTGCGTGCGGCGCTCGAACGCGCCTTGGAGAAGGTTTCGGATCAGCTGCTAGCCTCGGCCGAAACCGTCGAGCCTTCCGGCGAGGCGTAGAACTCACCCTCAAAAGGCTAAAGGCAGGGACTCACCCGAAGGTGTGTGTCCCTGCCTTGATCTTTCGCCACGATTACTGTGGCGAATTATCGTATTGCCGCGTAAAAGGTGCATCGCACCCCCTACGAACGTGGATCAGTGATGGGGGCACTGATCCGTGAAAGATCGGTTCGTAGGGCGGCGCAATACACCTTTAATCACTCCCGGAGCACCTATGACGCCACTCGCAAAACATCATCGGCTTCCCGGTTGTGATCGGCTTTCCACCGATACATAACTAACCTATCGCGTCCGGCAAAAATGCGAAATCATACTTTAGTAGGAGGGTAGCGGCTAGAAAGGGATAGATGCGCGCAGAATCCAGCGGTTTTCCGCGGTACAGGTGGTAAAACTGCCACCGAAGGTGTTCATCCTGTCTTTCATTCCCAGTAACCCGCTACCGCCGTAGGGAAGCGAATTCGACTGCTTTCCATCGGCATTGGGCACGTTGATCATCTCGAGGACGGCAACGGCCCCATTCTTGGATAGATTCAAGGTCACCGGGGAGCTCGGCATCGCATGTTTGATGATGTTCGTCGTCGCTTCCTGCATCACTCGATACAGCGCGGTTTGCGCCGACCGCGGCAGATGCGCGATTTCCTCATCCACGCTGGAGGTTACCGCAAACCCTGCTTCGCGCAGGCGCGTGCTGAAGACTTCGGCCCCGTGGACAACCTGCACGGTGGTGGCCGCCGGCGCACCATTCTTCTCGCCCTGCCCGTTGCTCATCGTCCCGTCCGTGCGCAGCACATTGAGCATGAGACGCAGGTCGTGCAGGGTCTCGGAACTCAGCTTGGAAATCGTGTCCAAGGCATCGCGGGCGGTCTGCTCATCGCGCGCGAATTTAGCGGCCTTCGACTGCATGGCCACAATGGTGATGTCGTGCGCGACAATATCGTGCAAATCCCGCGCAATGTTCTTGCGCTCCTCACGTAGCGCCTGCTCCGCCTGCTCCTGGGCCTCGTTGAGGCGTCGCTGATGCTCCGAATTTCGCTGGCTCAAGCGGAAAACACTGCGCGCGGCAACATATGCTCCAAGGGCCAGGGGAACCAAGACCACCAGAATGAACGCGGCATCGCCGGCACGGATAACGCTATATGGCACCCAGAGAGCACTGAAGATCAGATACAGGGTGCGCACTCGAGGCTTGGTCGAACTAGCGGCCAACGCCATAAATACCAACAGGGTGATGATCACCATCAGCGGATTATCGAACCGGCTGAGGCCTATGTAGAGCGTGGCCAAATAGAGGCCCAGCGACAGCGTCAGCCAGCGCAAAGCCAAAAGCAGCTCAACGCAAATAATCAGTCCGACCACCGAACCGGTGATCGTCGCCACCGAAGAACCACCGATGCCGTATTCAAGCAGGGTCATCAGTTCGGAGACCGTGGTGGTCGCGATGAGGACAAGGCCGGACCAGATCACTGCCTGACGGCCTGTGATGGTCAGTGACCTGATCCAACGGGTTACCGCGAGAAGACGCGATCTTTTTTCAGTGTCCAGTGTGGGTAACCTGCCTTGTCTATGCCGTGGGCGTTTTAGTCACAGTACTTGCCGTAAGTGCGGCACATCCACGCCCTGAAATCGTCACCCCACCCGGCCGGCTGTGAAACCTCACTGCCAGAACCACCATAAGCCGCGGAAGCAGGTGCTGCCAGCACCGCCACCGGAGCCACGGCCAGCGCAAGCGCCGCAAGCATACTCCGAACTTTCATCACGATCCCCCAACCTGATTACTTATATACTTCAAGACACCGCGGTCTAGACCGGAATATACGAGTCATCAGAGGACACCGATGAACCAAATTAAAGTACTAATCGTGGACGACGAGCCGCTGATCCGCCATGCCTTGGGCACGATTCTATCAACGGATGAGCGCATTTTACTCGTAAATTCTCTAAATAACGGGAAAGACGCGCTGGAGTTTTGTGAAAAAAATGAAATTGATGTGGTCATCATGGATTTACAGATGCCCGTCATGGATGGTGTTACAGCGACCGAACACATAAAGAAGTTGCCGCACAGCCCCGCAGTGCTGGCAATAACCGCCTTTTCGGCCGACGACTACCTCGTGCCGGTGCTTCTGGCCGGTGCCAGCGGCTATCTGGTCAAGGACAGCGAACCCGATGAGATTGTCGACGCGGTCATCTCGGTCCATCAGGGCACGGCGGCCATCTCCCCCTCGGTATCCAACGACCTCATCGGCGCGGTCAAGCAGGCCTACAATCCGGTCAGTCAGCGAGAGCACCTGGCCAAGGAGCTCGCGCTCACTGCCCGCGAGCTCGAAATCCTGGATCTGCTCGCCGAGGGGCTGAACAATCCCGAGATCTCCCGGAAACTAGGGGTCGCCGAAACGACGATCAAGACGCACATGGCCAAAATCTTCGTGAAGCTCGATGTGCGTGACCGGGTTCAGGTGCTGGTCGAAGCGGCCCGGATCGGCCTGATTAACCTCAATCGTTAATCTTTCGGAACCCGGCGGGAATAGATTCGCGCCTCATGCGTTAAACATGAGCAAAGACCACTCATGTTTTAGGAGGCTCACTTGCCAGCATTCTTCGGTTCCTCATCCGACGGCTCGTTTGAGGATTTCCTGTCGCGGTTCCTCTCCTCGCGAGCTCAGGCCGCCCGTCCCATCGACATCACTCGCCTGCTATCGCAGCGTACCCACGAGGTGGTCTCCAAGGCGGCATCCGGCGCCCACGAAAACGGGCACGAGGAAATTGACGCACTACACCTGCTCCTAGCTCTGCTACACACCGAGCCGGTGGGGCAGCACCTGAAGCTCATGGGCATTGATCTCGAGGCCCTGGAACAGGCCGCGGCCGAACGTATGCCGCAGCGTGTCGAAGGCGCCGAAAAGCCCAGCCGGCTGTCGGCTGCGGCCCAGCGTACCCTCTTCGATGCGTACCAGGTGGCCCGCAACTACGGGTCGACCTACATCGACCCGGAGCACCTGTTCCTCGCTTTCGTGTTCTCCCCCGAGTCGCCGGTCGGCAACTTGCTGGCGCAACACGGAATCACCGCTCAGGCGCTACAGCAAGCGGCCATGGCGCAGCACGAGCGCGCCACTGCCGAGAATCAGCAGGAAGAAGAACCCGAGCAGTCCATGCTCGAGCGCTTCGGCACCGACCTGACCGCGCTGGCCGCCGATGGGCAGATTGACCCGGTGATCGGCCGCGAAACGCAGATCGAACAGGTCATCGAGATTCTTGCGCGACGCACCAAGAACAACCCGGTGCTTCTCGGCGAGGCCGGTGTCGGCAAAACCGCTATCGTCGACGGGCTGGCACGCGCCATCGTTGCCGACGAGGTACCCGAACAGCTCAAGGGCGTATCTCTGATCTCGGTGGACCTGCCCGGAATGCTGGCCGGCACCCGCTACCGCGGTGATTTCGAGCAGCGCCTGACCGGCCTGCTGGATGAGGTCGCCCACTTCGAGGGACAGGTCATCTTGTTCATCGACGAAATGCACCTGCTGGTCGGCGCCGGGGCCGGCGAATCCGGGACCATGGATGCCGCTAATATCCTCAAGCCACGGCTCGCCCGCGGTGAGTTGCACTTGATCGGCGCCACCACGCTCAACGAGTTCCGCAAGGTCGAGAAGGACTCCGCACTGACTCGGCGCTTCGGTAAGGTCACCGTCCCCGAACCGGATCAGGCGACCGCGCTGAAGATTCTCGAGGGCCTGCGCGAATCCTACGAGGACCACCATCAGGTGCAGTACACCCCCGCGGCGCTCGAGGCGGCGGTCTCCCTCTCGGCTCGGTACCTCACCGAGGCGATGCTGCCGGATAAGGCCATTGACCTGCTCGACATTGCCGGCGCCCGGCGCTCCATCGCGGCCGGGGACGCCCAGGATGTTCAAGCCTTGCGTCAGGAACTTATCGAGTGCGAACGCGAGAAGGCCCGGGCCATCGCCGAGGAGCGTTTCGAGGATGCCGGCGCCTGGCGCGACCACGCCAACGAACTCTCCGAGCGCGTCTCGGCGGCCGAAGCCAACGGGGACGCCAGCGTCACCCGGGTGGTGGACGAGGCCCAAATCGCCGAGGTGATCGCGCGCTCCACCGGCATTCCGGTCGCCAAGATCACCGCCGACGACAAGGGCAAACTCGCAAACTTGGAGCAGGAGCTGCACGAACGGGTGATCGGCCAGTCCGATGCGGTCACCGCGGTGGCCCGCGCGGTACGCCGTGCCCGCACCGGGCTGAACCCGGCGCACCGTCCGCTGGCGTCCTTCCTCTTCCTCGGCCCCACCGGCGTGGGTAAGACGGAACTGGCCAAGGCGTTGGCGAGCAATCTCTTCGGCTCATCGGATGCACTACTGCGCGTGGACATGAGCGAATACTCAGAGAAGCACACCGTGGCACGCCTGATCGGTGCCCCTCCGGGATATGTGGGTCACGACGAGCCGGGGCAGCTGACCGAAAAGGTACGCCGCAACCCCTACTCGGTGATCCTGCTCGACGAGATCGAAAAGGCGCATCCGGACATCTTCAACGTGCTGTTGCAGGTACTGGACGACGGCCGACTCACCGACGCCGCCGGGCGGACCGTGGACTTCTCCAACACGCTGATCCTGATGACCAGCAACCTCGGTAGCGAGTACCTGGCCAGCCGTTCCGGCGCGCTGGGCTTCACCTCGAGCCAGGGGGCGGCCGGTGACGATCAGGTACGCGCCAAGGTGATGGGCAAGGTGCGTGAATTCATGCGCCCCGAGTTCCTGAACCGACTCGACGAGGTGCTGCTGTTCACCAAGCTCAGCGAAACCGAGATCGCCCAGATCGTCTCGCTCGTGCTCGACGAGACGCGGCAGCGACTGGCCGAACAGGACCTGAAGCTCAGCGCCACCGATCAGGCCATTGCCTGGCTCGGGACCAAGGGCTACGATCCGGAGTTCGGCGCCCGGCCGCTACGTCGACTGGTGCAACGCGAGGTGCAGGACGGCATCGCCGATCTGCTCATCGGCAACGAATTGCAGCCCGGGGATACCGTGCAGGTCAGCGTGGCCAATGATCACCTGCAGGTCACCAAGGCCGTGCCAAGCAGCGGGGTACGCCCCACCGAGGCGTACTTCGACGCCTAGCCGACACGCTAATCGACGGCCCGAGCCCACTACCCGGTGGGCTCGGGCCGTCGTAGGCTAATGCCATGACCCTTATCGGCATGATCACCTTGAACTCGACCGACTACTCCCGCGCTGCGCACTGGTGGAAGGAACGCCTGAATGCCACCGTTGCCGGCGACTACCCGGGGTTCATGATGTTGCAGGTTCCCGGGCTACCGGCGCTGCTTGGCTTCCAGCAGGTCACCGAGGTGGCCGACGAAACCCGGGTTCACCTCGATCTGGAGGCCGACCCTAATCTCGGCCGCGAGGCGAGCGTGCAGGCCTTCGTCGATGCCGGGGCCAGCCGCGTGGATTCGCACCAACCCAGCGAGGACTTTGGCTGGGACGTACTGCGCGACCCCTTCGGCATGATCTTCTGCCTCAGCGACGCTCATTAGGCGACCATGAAACCACCTCCGGCCTATTGGTCCCGTCAGTCGCAAGAGTTTGTCGACCGCCAGGGCAAGCACTGGTGGTTGACGATGTGGGGCTGGTCGCAGACCTCGCTCGAGCAGGCCCAACGCCATGCCCGCACCCGGCTTCAGGAATTGACAGCCCGTGGTGGGCCAACGGGTGCCGAGCGAGGCTGGTATTATCCGGCCGCACCGCTTCGCGAACCATGCCTCGAGAGCCTGGGCGATGGCCCGGAACCACTGGCGGTGATCACGCGCAACCGTTACGGGGCCACGGTGCTCAATACCGACGCGGTGTTGATCGCCGATGTCGACCTGCCCAACGCACCGAAGCCTGGCTGGTTCTCCCGGCTCTTCGGACGCGGCACGGCCACCGCCGAAGACCCGGCCGATCACATCCGTGAACGTATTGCGGCCTTCGCCGCCGCACACCCGACGCTCGGTGTGCACAGTTACCGCACCCGCGCCGGGTTCCGCGTCTTCATCACCGGCACCTCGGCCGCGCCGGATAGCGCCGAGGCCGAACAGCTACTACGTGAGCTCGGGTCCGACGAGCTCTACACCAAACTCTGCCGCTCACAGCACAGCTACCGAGCCCGCCTGAGCCCCAAACCGTGGCGCATCGGGCTCTCCGCGCCCACGGTGATCTGGCCGGCGCCCGACACCGAGGCGCAGCGGCGACTCGAGCTGTGGGTCGAGAACTACCGCAGGGGCGCCACCGGCTTCGCCGTCACCACCCGCGAGGCCCGCTTCGGTCCGGCCCCGAGCCTCGACGAAGCTAAGATCCTGCGCTGGCATGATGAGCAAACCGGCGCGGACTCCAACCGTCCACTGGCCTAGCTCCCCGAACCGAGCGAACTGTGCGCCGCGGTGTTGATGAAGTCGATCTCCGCCGAGCGCAACTTCAACCCGCGCCGCCACACGGCGTGGAAGGCTCGCGGGCGTAACCCCAGGCGCAACGGCACCGACACCAGCATGCCGGCTTCCAGTTCGCTACGCACCGCTTGCTCGGAGATGAAGGTCGGCGCTACCCCGGAGAGCGTGTGCACCTTCACCGCGGCATTACTCGATGCTTCGATCCACTCACCCTCAACCTGCCAGCCGGCCAGCAACAGCTCCAACTCATGGCGGGTACCGCTACCGGGCTCGCGCACCACCAGCGGCGTACTGGCCAGCTCTTGCTGGGTGACCAGCGTTTCGCGCCGAGCCCAGGGGTGATCGGCGGAAACTACCAACACAAAGCGGTCGGAACCAACGTGCCGGTGTTCTAATCCCTCGGGAATCTGCCGGTACTCAACGAAGGCAAGACGCAGGGAACCGGCCAGCACCGTGTCGAAAAGCTCGCTGGAGTTAGCGATGCGCACATCGAACCGCACCTCGGGTTTCACCGACCGGTAGGCCGCAAGCCAGCGCGGCATGAGGTACTCGGCGATGGTCTGGCTTGCCCCAATGCCCAGCAGCTGACGCCCGGAACCAGAAATATCGTCGAGTTCGGCGGCCACGTTATCGAGGGCGAGCACCGCGGCCCGGGCGCGGGGCAGAAGCATCTGCCCCTCGGCGCTCAGTCGGGTGCCGTGCGTGGATCGTTCCAAGAGCCGAACTCGATGTTCCTTCTCCCAGCGGCCGAGCACACGACTGGCGTTGGGCTGGGCCATGCCTACATGATCCGCGGCGGCACCAATCGACCCGAGGTCGGCAATGGCCACGAAGATACGCAAGGCCATAACATCTATGCGAGAACTCATATCATTGAGGATAGGTGACGAGAGGACGGGCATGGCTACCGAAACCACCATCGAGTTCGACGAAGGGGCGCTCAGTGCGCTGATCGATCATCCGGAGCAGACCGCGTGGGCCACGATGGTGCTCGCCCATGGTTCGGGCGCAGGTAAGGACCACCCCTTCATGCGCGGCTACGCTCAGGCGATGGCCGGCCAGGGAGTACGGGTTCTGAGCTTCAACTTCCCGTACATGGATGCGGGCAAGAAATTCCCCGATCGCGCACCAAAGGCCATTGCGACCTGGCATTTGGTGATGAGTTGGGCCCGCGAGCGGTTCGCCGGACCACTGGTCGCGGCCGGTAAGTCCTACGGTGGGCGCATGGCGTCCCTGGCGGTGGCCGAAGGCTTATCCGCCGACGCCCTAGTATTTCTGGGCTACCCCTGGCATGCGCCGAAAACGCCCGAGAAAATCCGTGCAGAGCATCTGCCCGAGCTATCGGTCCCGATGCTGTTCCTGCAGGGCACCAAGGACCCCTTCGCGCAGTCGTCGCTGCTGCCACAGACCTTGGCGCAACTCCCCGAAAACTCCGTGGTCCACTGGGTTGAGGGCGGGGACCACTCCTTCAAGGCGGCTCGTTCCGGCCGTAGCGTCGCCGAGGACGGCGCGCAATTAGCCACCCCCTCGGTCGACTTCCTACGTCGGTGATCAAGCTCCTATTCATATCGCTTTGATATGAGTTGCTGCGCCTTTGGCAATGGTGCGAGCGATGCAGACGCGACATCATGGAGAACATGAGCACCACCCCCGTTCTTCAAACCCCGCGCCCACGGCAGACCCGGCGCGAACTACTGGCACCGATCGGTACCGGATTCGCCCTGGCCGTGCTGGGCTGGTTGGCCGCACGTTGGCAACCGCTGATCTCCCCCGCACTATTAGCCATGCTCGGCGGCGTACTGGCCCGCAATCTCTTCACCTTGCCCGGCTACTGGGAGCCGGGATTGGAATGGCTCTCGCGCACCGCCCTACGCGTAGGCATCGTGCTATTGGGGTTCAAAGTGGTGCTCGGCGATATCCTCGCCTTGGGCGGCGGAGCCATCCTCTTGGCGGTAGCAATCGTGGTGCTGGGCCTAGTTGGCAGCTACGGGATGTGCCGCTGGCTAGGCATGGGACATGCTCAAAGCCTGCTCATCGCTTCGGGTTTTTCCATCTGCGGAGCCGCCGCGGTGGCCGGGGCCGGCAGTGTTGTGCAAGCCAAAGACGAAGAAGTCTCCCTCGCGGTGGGATTGGTCGTGCTCTTTGGCACGCTGATGATCGCCGTGGTTCCCGCAGTGGGTGCGCTGGTCGGCTTCGACGCGCACGCGGTGGCATTGCTGGCCGGAGCCTCCACGCACGAGGTCGCTCAGGTCGTGGTGATCGGCGGATTCTTCGGCGGCACGGCGCTAGCAACCGCAGTAATCATGAAATTGGCCCGCGTGGTCCTCATGGCCCCGCTGATGCTCACCCTCAACCTGTTGCAGTGGCGCCACCAGCCGCAACCCGTCGGCGGTAAGCGCCCGCCACTGGTACCACTATTCGTACTCGGGTTCCTGGCGGCCATGCTGCTCGCATCGCTCCTGCCCATTCCCGCCGCAGTGGGCGGCGCGCTGGGCACGGCGCAGACCCTGCTGCTGGCGGCGGCCATGTTCGGCCTCGGTTGCAAGGTACGGCTGGCCACGTGGCGCGCCTTGGGGGCCAAGCCCTTTATTGCCGGCACCTTGGCCACCGCACTGGTTACGCTCATCTCCGTCGTCGGCGTAATGCTCATCGGCCGTTGAAATGCCCGGCCGGATCGGCCAAAAAGCTACGCCACCCGGTGACCAGTTCCAATCGGTCGTAATCCACCAGTTCATAACCGGCATCGCTCAATTGGTAGATCTGGGCCCCGGGAAAGGCGGCCAGCACCGGCGAGTGAGTGGATATCACCACCTGCGATCCGTCTTGGATCGCCCGCTGCATGAGGTGCACGAGCTCGATACAGCTGTGCATAGACAACGCCGATTCCGGCTCGTCGAATAGCCATAAGCCCCGAACTGTGGGCAGGCGCTCCTGCACCAGCTCGAGAATGGACTCGCCATGGCTGCGTTCATGCAGACTGGAGTCGAATCGGCTTTCCTCGAGGTAGCTATAGAAAGAGTGCATGGTCTCGGCGCGCAGGAAGAAGCCCTTGCGGGAAGCTGCGGCCCCACGGATAAGTTTGAGCTGCGCATGGAGCGGCGATTCGGAGGGTCGGGTCACGTGCATCGCCCCGGTGGAACCGCCCTCGGGATTCATCCCGTAGGCCATCGCCAGCGCTTCGAGCACCGTGGATTTCCCGGTTCCGTTCTGCCCGGTCAGGATGGTCACCGGCCCTAAATCCAACCCATCGCGCAACAGCTGACGCACCGGAGGCAGCGTGCCCGGCCAGCGATCTGTCTGGTATTCGCCAACGACCGGGTCGGCTTCGATCCGGCGCACCGGTAAAAACAGGGTAGTAAGTTCCATGGACTCAGCCGGACTGATCCTGCAAGAAGCGATACACCTCGGTTTCATCCACCCCGGGGAAAGCACCGGTGGGCATGGCCGCGAGCAAATGCGTGTTGGCTCGGGTGGCCGGCCACGCGTTACCTGACCAAAGCTCGGACAGCTGCGCCGGAGGCCGCCGGCAGCAGCTCTCGTCGGGACATTTCGACTGGCAGCGTTCCTTGGTATCGCGTCCGCGGAAGTACTTCACATGCTCGAAGGGCACCCCGATCGACAACGAGTACAGCCCCGAGGAATGCCGTTCGGTACGCGCGGTGCACCAGTAGGTGCCCTTGATGGTGTCGGTGTACTGCTCGAAGGAGCGGAATTTATCCTGCACGTCGAACACCACACGACTGGTCCAGTAGCGGCAAATGGACTGCCCCTCGATGGCGCCGGTGTGATCGGCCGGAAAGTTCACCCCGTCGTTTTCGTAGGCCTTATGCAAAATGCCCGACTCGTGGACTTTCTGGAAGTGGCAGGTGATACCCAGGTGCTCGGTGGCGAGGTTGGTGAAGCGGTGCGCGGCGGACTCGTAGGACACGGCAAAGGCGTCGCGCAGATCCTCGACGGCTAGTTCACGCTCATCCTTGGCGCGATGCAAGAAGGCGGCGGTTTCCTTCTCCGGCATCATCAGGGCGGCGGCGAAATAGTTGGTGGCCACGCGCTGCGAGAGGAACTCGGCGTAGCTTTGCGGGGTCTGATGTCCCAGCACGTAGTGCCCCAGAGCCTGAAGCAGCACCGAGCGCGGGTCGTGATCGGCCCGCGAGACCTGGGTGAGATAGATCCGGTGGTTCTTCAGGTCGGTCACCGAACGGGTGGAATGCGGCAGATTTCCCACATAGTGCAGGCTAAAGCCCAGGTGTTCGGCGATATCCGCGGCCTTGTGATGCGACAGCGGGCCGCCGGAATGCCCGACGGCGGCCAACACCCGCGCGGCTTCCTGCTCGATCTCGCGGTAGTAGTTATTGCGCTGACGCATCTCATGGCGCAGGCTGGTATTCGCCCGGCGCGCTTCTTCCGGGGTCGCGGCCTGCTCATTGAGCCGGCGCTCCAACTCGTTTTGGAGCCCGACGAGGGACTCGAGCACGTCCATCGGCAGCCTAGAGCCCACGCGGACCGTGGGCAGGCCCAGCGCCTGATACAACGGTCCACGCTGGGCCCGCTCCAGTTGAATTTCCAGAGCGGCGCGCCGCGAGGGTGGCTCGGTGCCCAACAGTTCGTCGACGGGAACCTCGAAACAGGCAGCGAGCGCCTTGAGCTGGGCGAGCTTCGGCTCCCGCTTCCCGTTTTCGAGCATCGATAGGGCGCTGGGCGCCAAGGACACCGCCGCCGACACGTCGTCGAGGGTCAGCGAGCGGCTCTTGCGCAGGTAGCGGATGCGCCGGCCCAACGCGATGGCATCGAGTTCGTCGGTCCCGTCGGATCCGGCCGGAGCCAGGGCGAGCCCGCGGTCCCATGTGGCAGAGGTCATAGCTCAAGGCTAAGCGAAGAACCGGCAAATTTTCCAGAGCTTTCACCACGCTGGGCCAAGTTCCCGCACCCTTTACCCACAGAAATGCGAAGAAATAGCATTTTTACGCACCGACTACCTAGCTTGGCCGAGACTACGTATCCCCTCGATCATCACCTGCAGCGCGTCGCCAAATAGGGCTTGGTCGATCACAATGGGCGGCAAGAGCCGGATGACGTTCTCGTGAACCCCGTTGGTCAGCGCGAGCACGCCATGGTCATGACAGTACTGCGAGACCGCCTTGGCCCGCCGCCCATCGGGTTCCAAGCTCTGCTCGTTACCAAACTCGATGCCGATCATCCCGCCACGGGCACGAACGTCGATGACGCCAAGCCCGGTCCCAACCAGCGGGCGCAGCATATCGAGCGCGATCTCCCCCAGTGCGGTGGCCCGCTCCAGCATTCCGTGCGCATCCAGTTGCTCAAACACCGCAAGGGCCGCCTCGCAGGACAGTGGGTTGCCGGCGTAGGTGCCGCCCAAGCCGGCCGGATGCACCGCGTTCATCACCGTTTCGGGACCGGTCACCGAACTCAGCGGCATCCCGTTCGCCAGGGCCTTGGCCGCCACCAGTAGATCCGGGACCACCTGCTCATATTCGATGGCCCAGATCCGCCCGGTGCGGCCCATCCCGCTCTGTACCTCGTCGGCGATCAATAGGATGCCGTATTCGTCGGCGATCTGCCGCAATCCGGCAAGGAACCCCGGCTTCGGGATGAGGCAACCGGCCTCACCGAGGATGGGTTCGATGATGATCGCCGCGAAAGTGGACGGATCGTGCTCGCGCAGTGTGGCGCGCACCCGCTCGAGGTGGTCCTCGAGCGGGCTGTCGTCCTCCCGGGGCGAGGTTGGCACCGGAGCATGCACGACGTCTTCAGAGAACGGACCGAACCCTGTTTTATAGGGGTGCGCCTTCGAGGTCAGTGACATGGTCATATGGGTCCGGCCGTGGTAAGCCCCGTGGAAGGCCAGGATGCGTCGGCGCCCGGTGTGATAGCGGGCGATCTTCACCGCGTTCTCATTGGCTTCGGCGCCGGTGGAGAACAGCGCCGTACGCTTCTGCCCCTGCCCCGGCGTGTGCTCATTGAGCCAACGGCACACCGCCACATAACTTTCGTATTCGGTGGTCATGAAGCAGGTGTGCGTAAAGCGGTCCAGCTGGGCGATCAGCCGCTCGCGCACCCGTTCATTCGAGGCGCCCAGCGCGGTGGGGCCAAGTCCGGAGGCGAGGTCGATAATGCGGTTGCCATCGACATCAAGCAGGATGCCGCCGTCGGCACGCTCGATGAAGACCGGCAGCTGTGCCCCGAACCCGTTCGATACCTGGGCACGGCGCTGCACCATCAGCTCGCGAGAGCGCGGGCCGGGGATCTCGGTGGCTAGATGCCGGCTTTGCGGGATCGGGGGCAGCGGCGGATGCACCGCGCGAGGTCCGGAGCCCATAACGGCCGGGTCAAAGGTTGTCATGACGTCGTTCCTCCATAAATTCTGCGATGAAGCCGGTATTGAATGTACCGCTACGGAATGTAGGGCTGGTGAGCACCTCGCGATGGAAGCCCGCAGTGGTTACGACCCCGTCGATACGAAACTCATTCAGGGCCCGCAGGGAACGTTCGATGGCTTCGTCGCGGTTTTGGCCCCAGCAGATGAGCTTGCCGACCATCGAGTCGTAGTACGGCGAGATCGTCGAGCCGCTTTCGAGGTGCGAATCTAGGCGCACCCCGAAGCCGCCCGGGACGTGGAACTCGCCTATGGTTCCCGGGTGCGGGGCGAAACCACGGGCGGCGTCCTCGGCGTTGATCCGGCACTCGATGGCATGCCCACGCACCTGCACCTCGTCCTGGGTCAGCTCAAGTGCCACCCCGCCGGCAATCTGTAGTTGCAGTTTAATCAGATCGATGCCGGTGACCATCTCGGAGACCGGATGCTCCACCTGGATCCGCGTATTCATCTCGATGAAGTAGTACTCGCCGCTTTGGTTGTCGAAAACAAACTCAACGGTCCCGGCGTTGGTGTACCCGACCTCTTCGCACAGCGCAATGGCCGCACGCGCGATGCCGGCGCGGGTGGCCTCGTCGAGCACCGGTGAAGGTGCCTCCTCGACGAGTTTTTGGTTGCGACGCTGAGCCGTGCAGTCACGTTCACCCAGGTGTAGGGTGGTGCGGCCATCCGAGATCACTTGGATCTCAATATGGCGGATATCCCTCAGAAAGCGCTCGATATACACCGACGGATCACCGAAGGCGACCTCGGCCTCCGCCATGATCTCGGCCAGGTCGGTCGGAAGCGTGTCGGCCGACTCTACGACCCGTAGCCCCCGGCCCCCGCCGCCGGCCGCGGCCTTGATCAGTAGCGGGAACCCCACCTGCTGGGCCACCTCGAAGGCCTCGTCCTGATCGGCGATCGCCCCATCGGAGCCCGGCACCGTTGGCACTCCGGCACGCCGGGCGATCTTTTTCGCCTCGATCTTATCGCCCATCCGTCGAATAACGTCGGCCGCGGGGCCGACGAAACCCACACCTTCGGCTTCACAGAGCGCCACGAAGTCGGCGTTCTCGGAGAGGAAGCCGTAGCCGGGGTGGATCGCGTCGGCACCGCTAGCTTGGGCCGCACCGATCACCGCCCGGCTGTCGCGGTAACTGAGTTTGGCCGAGGCCGGTCCAATACATAACGCCTGATCGGCCAGCCGCACCGGCAACGAGTCACGATCGGCCTCGGAATAGGCCAGGATGCTGCGGATGCCCAGTTCCTTACAGGCCCGGATTATACGCAGCGCAATTTCGCCACGGTTGGCAATCAGCACACTTGAGAGGGTCATGAGGCATCCCGCTTAATGACCATCAGCGGCTGCCCGTACTCGACCAACGATTCGTTCTTGGCCAGAATACGCACCACGCTACCGGCGACGCCGGCCTCGATGTTATTCATCAGTTTCATCACCTCAACGATGCCCAACACGCTATGCGGTTGCACGCTGTCTCCCACGCTGACGAAGGCGGCGGCCCCGGGCTGCGGGGCCGCGTAGAAGGTGCCGAGCATCGGCGCGGTGATCAGTACCTCGTCCTCGGCAAGTTGGCTCGGGTCGGCCGAAACTCTCGGCGCGGCGGCAGATTCCGGTCGGGCCGCCGGTGCGGCGGGTGCCGGAGTGGATGCGGCGCTGGGCTCATGAACTGGCGGCGCCAAGGGCGCTGCCGGGGCGCTGGCTACCCCCTGCGGTACTGCACCATTGTTGCGCGAGATATGCAGTTCCACCTCACCGACTTTCAGCGTTAACTCGCCCACATCCGGCGCGAGATTCGCCCAGTCGACAATCGCCTTCAGTTCGCGCATATCGGGCTGGTTACCGGTCATTTTCTTACTCTCCTTTGTCTAGGGTGATCTGCAGGTCACCGCTTCTGAGCACTTGCCGCCCCGCGGGGGTGCTCTCGTACAGCGAGGTGATCAGCTCGAGTGTGGGCATAGGTGCCGCGCCCTCGGACCCGGATTCGGCCCTCACTTTTTTCATTTCGTCGACCTGGGTGCCGGCGAACTGTGCCCGCAACAGCCAGAGGTCGATGTCCTCCTCCGGGTAGCGTTCTTGGAGCGAGGGCAGCATCGGGGCGAGCGGCTCGGGATGATCTGCAATATTTGAGGAGCCATTGGCCAGGATTTTCTCGAGCGCGTCGGAATCTAGGGGCGCCAGGGGCTTGCCGTAATAGCCCAACGCATACTTCTTCACCTCATTGGGCACCACCCGGTAGCGCTCGCCGTTCATCACGTTCATCACCGCCTGGGTGCCCACATGCTGGGCGAACGGGGTGATCATAATGGGGTAGGCCAGTTCGGCGCGTACCCGCGCGACCTCCTGCATGAGCTCATCGAAGCGGTCGGCAAGACCGGCGGCCTCAAGCTGTGAGGTGAAGTTCGAGAGCATTCCACCGGGGGTCTGATGCATGTAGTGCATGCCGGTGTACTCGTGCGGCACACCAATGGGCTTATCCTCCTGCTCGGCGATATCGAGCAGCTTCTGGCTGATCGCCGCGACCCGCTCGTCGTCGACGTTGACCGTGTAGCCCAGCGCGCGCAGATCACGCACGATTCCCTGCGTCGAGGGTTGCCCGTTGCCGGTGGCCAGCGGCGCGATCGAGGTGTGTAGCGAATCTGCACCGAGTTCCACGGCTTCCAAACACACCAGCGGCGCCAACCCGGTCAGGCTGTGGGTGTGCACCTCTAGTGGTCGGTCACCGATCACGGACTTCAACGCCGGAACCAGCGTGCGGATCCGGTCGGGGGTCAACAGTCCGCCGGCGTCCTTGAGCATGATGCGGTCCACCTCGGCTTTTTCGATGAGCTCCTGTGCCTTGGCGACAAAGAGCTCGTCGGTGTGTACCGGTGACTCGCAGAACGAGACCGCACCGAAGGTCTCGGCGCCCATCCGCTTCGCGCGCAACAGGGCCGCCGAGATGTTATCGACATCGTTCAGCCCGTCGAAGGCTCCGATCTCGCGGAATCCGTTGGCGACCAAGCGATCCACCCAGGCCGCGATCACATCGTCGGGTAGGAAGTCGAAGGTTGCCAGGTTCTTTGAGCGGATCAGCGCGCGGAAGGTGGTATTCGGCGCGTGCCGGTGCATCAGCCGGACGCGTTCCCACGGGTCTTCCTTCAGGTAGCGCACCGCCACGTCGAATTGAATGGGGGCGACGAGGTCCACGTGCTCAAAGCCCGCGCTGTCGAATTCCTCGATCATCTCCAGCATGTGGGAGGTGCGCATGCGCGTGGCCCACAGGCTCTGGTGTCCATCGCGCAGGGTCGTGTCGATGATTTTCACCTCGCGGCGGCTGTTCGCGGGCCGACCGCCGCGACTCATCACCTCGGCGATATTCACGCTTGGGTTCTCCGGCATAGTCCTCTATTCCTCTCGTGGTCGTTGTTGGTGGGCGGTTCAGCGCGCCGCCGCGGCGGGTACGCGCCCCGTGGCGGAAAAGTTCTTCGGCGGCAGATCCGCCATGGTCAACAGACCGGCGGGAGCACCGGGCAGCGCCGGAATGACATTGGCGGCGACCGCAACGGTGGAAGCGGCGCTATCGATCCGGCTACTGCGAAATTCCAGGGTCTGTGCGCCGCCCTCGATGCGCCAGCTGTCGCCTTCCGGGAAGGCATCGGCGCTTTCAAAAATGCCGAAGTCGATCTGCGCATCGATCACCAGTTGCCCGGCCGCGTAGCCCCGTGCGGCATGTCGCAGCGCGGCGATGGTGCCCGGGGCAAGATCCAGATGCGCGATCGTGCGCGGATGTTCGGTAAACAAGATGGGTTCCGGTGCCTGGACGAGGATCTCGCTCAACTCCCAGCCCAGCCCCGCGGCGAGCGCGGCGACGGACTCGCGGAACCCCACGTGGCCAATGACTTTCCCGGCCGCGCGCTGTTCGTTGAACTGCGCAGCGCTGAGCCCGAAGCCAAACTTGGCGAGAATCCCGCCGTAGCCAGACATCTCCGCGGTGCGACGGATCGACACTCGATCCACGTCGCCTACGAGACTGCTGAGCGTCAACGGCAGGGTATCGAGCAGAATGCCGGGGTTACACCCCGTGCCCAGCACCGTAAGGCCAGCGCGTCGGGCACGTTCATCGATCCGTTGCGCGATGCTCCGGTGGTCATAGAACCCGTAGCCGAGCTGCTCGCAGATCGTCACGACGTTCATGCCGCGATCCAGTAGCTCGTTGATCATGGGCTCCAGATCGGCGACGAAGGAGGTGGTGGCGACGAAAGCGACCGCGGCGTCTGGGGCCTGCGCCAGCGAGCCGGCGATACGTGCCCGAGCCGGGGCGCCGGGAATCACGGTGTTCAGCTCACTGCCGGCCAAGTGCGGCGCTAGATCTACGGCGCCGACGACCTCGCAAGATCCCCTCGCCACAAGGCGGGCGCCGACGGCGCGCCCCACGGCGCCAAGACCGATGAGTAGCACTTTCGGGGTGTGATGGTTTAACACGGTCGTTCCTTTATGAAATAGGTTGCAGGAAAGCCTCGGCGAGCGCCGGCGAGATCGGCCTGCCCGGACAGAAAATTCGATGGATACCGAAGAGAATTTCTTGACTTAAGCCTATGGTTCTTGCCAAAAAATTCTATAGAATAGCCTGACTTCGCTTGATAATTCTGATTTGCGGTTATTCTCCGCAAAATTTTTGATTCGGCGGGTGACACTCTGGGCTCCATCAAAAAATCTTCAGGAGAGAACCAATGAACCAACGTCCACGGGGCCCACGGGCCCTGGATCCGATCGACGAAAAGATCGTCTGGGAGCTGCGCCGCGAGGCCCGGATCAGCAACAACGAGCTGGCCGCACGGGTCAATGTCTCCCCCTCCACGGCGTTGACCCGGCTACGCGCCCTGCGCGAATCGGGCGTGATCACTTCCACGCATGCCCAGTACGACATGACCGCACTCGGGCTCGATCTGCACGCCGTGGTGTTCATCCGGCTGAAGCCCGGCACGCAAAGTGGCGGACATGAGTATGCCGAGCGCGTGGTCAAGTTCGTCAACGTCGTCAACGTCTTCCTGATGGGCGGTAACTACGATCTGCTCGTGCATGTGGCGTGCACCTCCAGCGAGCAATTGCAGGAGCTCGTAGCCCAGCAGATTGCCGCGGATCCGGTGGTCGCCTCGGCCCAGGCGCATATCGTTTTCGAGCATTTGATCGCAGCGCAACATATGGACCATGTCGATGGCTTCCCGGTGATGCGCGGCGAACGAGCCCTGGACTGAGCCCTTGGGTCATTGACCCACTGGCCGGGCGCCCGTGCCAGCACTTCTGCTCGCCGGGCGCCCGTTCGCTGACTTAGCCCAGTCCGCCAAGGCTGTCGGTCTCGGTATTACCGATTCGTGCGAGCACCTCGGGTCGCGTCTTGCGCACATGCGCGAACCAGCCGATACCCACGAGCATCGTCGCAATGAACAGGTACGGCAGCAGGTTCAACGGGAAGGCCGGTACCGGGAAGACGTTGGCGAAGAAGATGTACGCCATGGCCAGTACGGCGATGGTCGCGCACACGGTGACCAGCACCCGCGGCATCCCCATCTTGCGCACGTAGACCGCGCAGGCGAAGGCCACCATCGCGTAGGCGACCATGTAGCCATACACCCCGTAGGTGTCGAGCCAAACCACGATCTCCATGGGGTGCGAGCCGGTGCGCAGAATCGCGATATTCGCAAGTACCGACAGCGCGCCGCCGATCACTAGAACGCGGTGCGGCGTCATATGCTTCGGGTGGGTGCGGCCTAGGCTCTCATGCACCACTCCTTCCTTGCCCATCACGTAGATGATCCGCCCCAACACGTTGAGCGCGGCGATGCACACGGCGCAGAAGGAGGCGGCGACGCCGAAGAGCAGCACGGCGGTAAACCAGCCGGGCATGCCGATCCTGTCGGAGATGTCCTGTAATGGGTTCGCCGAGACGGCCAGCTCATCGCCTAGTACCGCGATCTGTGTATAGGCACCGAACAGGTAGATCAGCCCGACGCCGACGGTGCTCCACATGATCGCCCGTGGAATCGCTTTGTAGGGGTTCCGAGCCTCGCGCCCGAGCGCGTCGGCCGAGGAAAAACCGGCAAAACCCAGCACGCCGAGCACCATACCGGCCGCAATCCCCTGCGGTGGCGCACCCTCGAGGGTGAATTGGCTCAGATCCCAGGCCTTGGGACCGATGGCAATCAGTGCCGTGATGAAGAGGAACAGGATGATCAGCACGGAAACGATTTCCAGCACGAAGGAAACCCGGGCCGAAATCTTGATGCCCTGAATCGTGAAAAAGGTAGTCACGAAGCCAAGAATCAGCGTGAGCACAATGTATCCAACGATCCCTGTAGCGGGAATGCCGAAGGAAGTCAGCAGGTCGGCGGTGTAGGAAACCCCGCCGCCGAGCGAGCCGGCCGTTACTCCCCAGCAGCCGATGATCAACGCCAGACCGGCGATAAACGCCGCCGTCGGCCCCAGCGATTTCGAGACGTAGGTGTAGATCGACCCGGCCGAGGCGTTCTTGCGCGCAAAGACGGTGATGCACCAGCCGACGCAGAGCACCACGATCATCGCCAGAAGCAGCGAGAGCAGCGTGCCCTTGCCCGCGGTGACGAAGATGGCGGCCGCGGTGAAGGCGAGGACCGCGCTGGGGGCGATGTTGGCGATGGCTTGGGCGCCGAGTTCGGCGCCGGTCATAACTCCGCGACGCAAGCCGGCATCGGTGGGCGGCGCCTGTTCTATTCGTGACATGGTTGCTCTCCTTCGAGCGGGTGTTTTGCGAGTGTGTGATGTGCTGAGCTGCGCGGCTTAGGGAATCAGCAACGTGCGCAGCACGCCGCCGGCTTCAAGTTCCGCAAGTGCCTCGGCAGCCTCGGATAGCGGACGGCGCCCGGAAATCAGCGCGTCGAGCTGAAGCTGACCGTCCATGTAGCGGTCGACCAGGGCGGGGATATCGATCGAGGGGCGCACCGAGCCGTAGTTCGAGCCCAGGATCCGCTGGTCCGCCTCGGCAAGCACGAGTGGCTCGAAGGAAGCGCGCGCACCGGTGGGCGGCAGCCCGACGATCACCGCGGCCCCACCCAGGCCCAGCATCGCGATGGCCTGCTCGGTGGTGACCGTGCGGCCGATCGCGTCGAAGGCGTAGTCCACGCCATCGGGGATGAGCTCATAGAGTTGTTCGACGGCGTCGCGCTGCGAGGCGTCGATGCGGTCGGTGGCACCGAACTGCAACGCCATATCGGTCTTCTCCGGCACCACGTCGATGGCCACAATGCGCTCGGCGCCGGCCAGCTTCGCGCCCTGCACGACGTTCAGGCCCACGCCTCCGCAGCCGATCACCGCAACGGTCGAACCGGGTTCGACCGCGGCGGTGTTGGTGACCGCCCCGACTCCGGTGGCCACCGCGCAGCCGACCACGGCGATCAGATCCAATGGCGCGTCGTCGCGCACCTTGATGGCGCCGGAGGCCGGGACGATGACTTCTTCGGCGAAGGATGAGACACCCAGGTAGTGGTGTAGCGTCCCATTCTCGCCCTGGGTGTCGGTTAGGCTCATGCGAGTTGTTCCGTCGAATAGCACGCCCTTGGGGGCAACAACGGTGGCTACCTTCTGGCAACGTGCTTCATGACCCTGCAGGCAGTAACGGCACTCACCGCAGGGCGGGACCCAGCTCAACACCACATGGTCCCCGACCGCCAGCGAGGTGACGCCTTCGCCGAGTTCCGTCACAACGCCGGAGCCCTCGTGGCCCATCACCATGGGCACGGCGGCGTCCCAGTCGCCCTGCCGCACATGCAGATCTGAGTGGCAGACGCCCGCGGCGGCGATTTTCACGCGAACTTCGCCGACCTTCGGCGCGGCCAAGGTAACCTCCTCAACCGATACCGGCGTCTGCGGCTCGCGGAACACAATTGCTTTCATGTGGATCTTCTCCTTTTCGTAGACTCATGCGCGGTGGTGCCTCGCTTGAGCTGGTTACAGCGATGTTAGGAATCTTCAGTGAGCCGTGTCACTGTGAAAAATGTTGAATTATCTTCGGTGCACCTGACATTTGGTACATTTCACTCATGCCTCTAAACCTGTCAGCAGTTGTTCGAGCGGTCGGCGGAGAATGCCTAGTCCAGCGCGTTGCCGAACGCACTCCGATCGACGCGATTGCCGGCCTTGACCAGTACGTCGTGGCCGGAAGCAAGGATTTTGCAACCCTGCTGACCGGACCATTCGACGCATTGCGTGAGCGTCTGGAGACCGGCGACGACGCGGCCGAGGTCACCGCTCGCGCGGTTTACATCAGTAGCGTCGACGACCAACGGCTGCGTGCGCTGCTGACGGCTCATGGCATGACGGCGGTCCTCGGAGCGGGCGCCGGATTCTACGACCTGACGGCCGAAAATCCCGGCCCCGCCGCGACCCAGCTGCGGGAAAGCGCCCTGCACGCGAGGCTGTCCGCGCTGCTCGCCGAGGATCAAGCCGCCGAGGACCGACTGGTCACCACGGGCACCAAGGTGCTCACCCAGGTGGCCCGGCGCGGGGGCACTACGGCGGTGATCGCCGAACTTGCGCACCGCATCGATGGATGGGCCGTGCTGCTTGACGCCCACGGACAGTTGATCGCCAGCGCCGGGGCGGGACGGCTGCATATCGACGACGCGACGGCCGTCGCGCTTGGTCGCCCCGTCCGCGTGCGCCACCCCGGCCTGCAAGTGCACCAGGTCGGCTCCGACCGCGACCTGTCCGGCTACCTGGTCATCGCCACCCGCGCCAGCGTGACAAGCCGCAGCCGCGATCTCGCCCAGCAGTCCGCGGCGCTGTTCGATCTGTTGCTGCGCACCCGCGACCCCTCGGTCACCGAGCGTTTGGGCCGCGAGGCACTGATCGGGGTGTTGCTTGACGGCGGACCCGAGGCCACCGCGCTGTTGCGCCGTTGGGGCGTCCATGAAACCGGGCTGACCGCGTTCGCGCTCGGCACCCGCACACGCACCATTGACCTGGAGCGACTCGTAACCCGCTGGTTTGATGAACTCGGAATCGAGCACATTTTCGAGGCCAAACCAGGCCGACTGCGCGGATTCATCCCGGACGATCTGGCCGAGGAGCTCGCTGCACGCATGCAGGCTTTCACCCCGCTGGGCAACGCGAGCGCACACCTTGGGCTCGGCCTGCCGGCTCCCGCCGAGCTGCTGCGCCGCAGCGCGCTGCAGGCCAAACAGGCCCTGGACTCGGCACTTGAAGATGGACAACGCGTGCTGCGCTACACCGAATTGCCCACGGTGGAGCTCATTCTCGGTGCCCTCGGCGGTGAACCGGCGGCACAGCTTGCAGCCGCCCTGGATGGGCTGCGCGACGCAGCCGGAGTCCACGGCCAGCTGACCGACACGCTGCGGGTCTTCCTCGCCGAAAACGGCGCGCAGCGGGCCAGCGCAACGCGGCTGGGAATCCATCGACAGACCCTGCTCGCGCGCATCCAACGCATCGAAGAGCTCACCGGACTTTCGATGGACCGTGCCGACGACCGGGCGGCCGCCTGGCTGGCCTTGCGTGCGCTCATTGGCCCACTGCCGGAATCCCACCCACCGACGGTGTGACCGTCGCAAGGTAGCGCCTGCCCGCGCAGTCAAAGCATCCTCAGTCCTGCGCGGCGACGAAGTAGAGACGCTGATTTACGAACTCACCGACCCCGAGCGGGCCCATCTCACGTCCGAAACCGGAGCGTTTCACGCCGCCAAAGGGCAACTCCGCCGCCTCGGCAGCGATGATATTCACGTGCGCCATCCCTACCTCAAGCCCTGCGGCGACCCGGGCGGCGCGCGCCTCGTCGGTGGAAAACACCGACCCGCCAAGGCCCAAGGGGCAATCGTTCGCCAGTTCCAGCGCCTCTGCATCGCTGTGCACCCGGTAGACGGTGGCAACCGGGCCGAAGATCTCCTCCCGGAAGGCGGCAGAGTCGCGCGGCACATCGACAAGCACGGCCGGCGAATAGTATGCCCCGGGACCGTCGGCCAGCTCGCCGCCGGCCAGCAGCCGCGCGCCATCGGCCACCGCGCGACGCACCTGCGCGTCCACGGTTTGCGCGGCAGCTCGGGTGGACAACGGTGTGTACTCACCCTCTCGCAGGTTCAACTGATCGCCGGGCTTCAGCCCCTGGGCTAGGCGCACGAGCTGCGCAACGAACTCATCGTAAATCTCATCCATGACGATCAGACGCTTGTTGGAATTGCATACCTGGCCGCCGTTATAGATACGGTTCTCCCAAGCCAACTGGGCAATCCCGGCCACGTCATCGGAGTCGAGCACAATCATGGCATCAATGCCGCCCAGTTCGAGCACGCACTTTTTCAGTTGTGCCCCGGCCTGCGTGCCCACGATCGCCCCGGCACTTTCGGAGCCGGTCAAGGAGACGCCCTGCACGCGCGGATCGGCAATCAGCGTGGCGATCTGCTCATGGGTGGCAAAAAGCGCCCGATAGCCACCGACGGGCACCGCGGCCTGCTCAATAATGTCCTGAATCAGCAGGTTCGAACGGGCACAAATATCGGCGTGCTTCAGCAGGATCGTATTCCCCACCAGCAGGTTCGGGGCGGCAAATCGGGCCACCTGATAGTACGGGAAGTTCCACGGCATCACGCCCAGTAGCACGCCGAGGGGTCGCTGCTCGATGACCGCCTTGCCGGGCACCGAGCTGGGGATCTCGTAATCGGTGATGAGCCCGGGGCCATACACCCCGTAGTAATCGAAAATCGCGGCGGCAAAGTCGACGTCCTCGAGCGCGGCTTCGAGAGACTTACCCATCTCCGTGGAGATGACACGGGCCAGCTCGTCACGACGCTGGGTAAAGAGCTCGGCAACGCGCCGCAACGCGGCGGCACGGTGCTGGACCCCTTGTTCTCGCCATTGCCGGTAGGCGGTATCGGCCGCAGCCACATACGCGTCGATCTGCCCCGCACTCGCGGTCTCAAAGGTTTCGATAATTTCACCCGTCGCCGGGTTCTGTACGCGGTACTTCGCCAAAGTCTTCTGCTCCTCATCTGTCTTGCTGGTTGGATCCCGCATGGTGCGGGCCAAACGGGGCACAGGTCACCTCACGTTGATTTCCGAAGCGGGACCGGACCTCCGCCAGGTACTAACAGGTGATTGTTCGGTTGATGCGTGCGCCAGCAGCTGCATAGGGTCGGTGGCCTGCTGCTACCCGCCGTTAGGCGCCATTCACAAGCTATTGATCCAGTGTGACCAGTTGCACATCGCGGCCTCTACGACAGTGTGACTCCGCTTTCTTCCGCGTCGGTGCAGTGTGCACCGCGCTGCTCAACGGCACAGAACAGGGCGCCAGCCCCCACAATCCCGCGCGTAGCGGAACCACGGCACTCGCCGCGTCGTTGGAACTTAACCACCGCATTCGCAACGAACGGCACGGAAAGGAGCGATCCATGGCTCAACACAACCAGTCGGTGCTCACCGCACCCACGACCTCGACATCTACCCACGGCTGTCTCGTGCTGTTGGGCATGGACGGCGCGGGCAAAACCACCGCGACCACAGCACTGACCGAGCAACTCCGCGCCGCCGGGTACGCGGCGGTGCAGCGCGCGAATCCGGCCGGCCGACGCTGGCTCGAGCGTCACCTAGACGGGCGTCGGACGCTATTGCCGGTGCGCTGGCAGGATGCCATCGAAACCCCGATCCGCGCGCTAAATGCCGTGTTCACCTGGCTCTGGGCCGGGTTCTTTCCCGGCTGGGTGGTCTCCGACCGGCACTTGTTCTGCCAGTTGGTGTTGCGCCGTGTGCGCGGGCTAGCCGACGGCCCTTGGCTTGAAGCCGCGGCGCGCGGGGTGCTAGGTAGCGCGCGGGTCGTGGTGCTGGACGTCGATCCCTTCGTGGCCCTGGCACGAGTCCGCGCCCGCGGCGAGGACGAGGAAACCCTGAGCTATCTGATGGCAAGTCGACTCGAGTACCTGCGCCTGGCCAAAGCCTATGGCTGGCCGGTCATCGACGCGGAGGCGGAGCCCGCCGTGGTGCTCGAACGACTGCGCGAGCTAATGGGCACGTAAGCTTGCAGATATGAGCCAGACATCGCACCTACCAGCACCCGGCAACATCATCGAGTTACGTCATTGCCCCAAGAACCCGTGGCCGCTCGGTGATCAGCGGCTGGTCGCCCAAGGGTCGCTGACGGCTCAGGGAGAACTTCGGGAGGCGACCGACGAGCCGGACTGGATGCTTGCGGTGGCTTCGGTCGAACATACCGGGCAGCTGCCCCTGAGCGAGGGTTTCGAACGCACCACGACGGTGATTCTCGGCGAGGTCTTGCAGGTCCTCACCGATTCGCCTCACGCGGTGGAGCGCTACCGCCCGCTGCGTCTGGACGCGGGGGTGCCAGCCAGCGCCGAGTTGCCCACGGGCGATGTTTTAACCCTCCAGTTGCTGACCCGGCGCGGGAAGGTTCGCGGCAGCGTGCGGGTGCTGGAATTATCCAAGCAGCGCGAACAATTCCTGTTCGACGGACAGCTGGCCCTGCTGGCCGAAGGCAAGGCCACCTTTAGCGCCGGCGACGGTGCGGCGCAGGATCTGGCGGTGCGCGATGTGCTGCTCGGGGGCGACGCCGCCGAGGTGCGCATCAAGGGCCGCGGGGTGTTGTTGCTGGTCTCCCTCGACCCGGACTCACGCGAGAGTTAGTTAAGATTCTCATTTCTTCACGCGCGATTTCCCGAATACTGCGCATTCTCGCGTGGTCCGACGCATAACCGCGCAATAAGTTGAACTTCTTCTTCTAACGTGAAGTCTGGCGAATCTTATTCCCAAAAACCTCTGTGCACTGCCTTGCCCCTGCGGAAAAGTTGTTCTCACGAAGAACTTCACCGGAAACGGTGACCAATGCAGGTGTTGCAAAGGAGCACAGCCATGACCGAGCAGAACTCGATCGACAACCGCATCGCAGCCATCGAAAACGACTGGGAGAGCAACCCGCGCTGGAAGGGCATCACCCGCGATTACTCGGCCGCCGACGTGGTCAAGCTGCAGGGTACGGTCAGCGAGGAACACACCCTGGCCCGTCGCGGCTCCGAGAAGCTGTGGAAGCAGCTCACCGAGGAGGCCCCGACCGGCGGCTACACCAACGCACTCGGCGCGTTGACCGGCAACCAGGCCGTCCAGCAGGTCAAGGCCGGCCTGCGGGCCATCTACCTCTCCGGCTGGCAGGTCGCCGCCGACGCCAACCTCTCCGGGCATACCTACCCGGACCAGTCGCTCTACCCGGCCAACTCGGTGCCGCAGGTGGTACGCCGCATCAACAACGCGCTACTGCGCGCCGATCAGATCGAATTCTCCGAGGGCATCAAGACCGTCGAGGATTGGCTGGTACCGATCGTCGCCGACGCCGAAGCCGGCTTCGGTGGCCCGCTGAACGCCTACGAACTGATGAAGTCGATGATCGCAGCCGGCGCCTCGGGCGTGCACTGGGAAGACCAGCTGGCCAGCGAGAAGAAGTGCGGCCACCTCGGCGGTAAGGTGCTGATCCCCACCCAGCAGCACATCCGCACCCTGAACGCCGCCCGCCTGGCCGCCGACGTCGCCGGCACCCCGAGCGTGATTATCGCCCGCACCGACGCCGAAGCCGCGACCCTCATCACCTCGGACGTCGACGAGCGTGACCGCGAATTCATCACCGGCGAGCGCACCGCGGAAGGCTTCTACAAGGTCCGCAACGGCATCGAACCATGTATTGCCCGCGCCAAGGCCTACGCCCCCTATTCGGATCTGATCTGGATGGAAACCGGAACCCCGGACCTCGAGCTGGCTCGCAAATTCGCCGAGTCGGTCAAGGCCGAGTTCCCGGACCAGATGCTCTCCTACAACTGCTCGCCATCGTTCAACTGGAAGAAGCACCTGGACGACGCCACGATCGCGAAGTTCCAGCGCGAACTGGGCGCCATGGGCTTCACCTTCCAATTCATCACGCTGGCCGGCTTCCACGCACTGAACCACGAAATGTTCGATCTGGCCCACGGCTACGCTCGCAACGGCATGAGCGCCTACGTGGATCTGCAGGAACGGGAGTTCGCTTCCGAGGCCCGCGGCTACACCGCCACCAAGCATCAGCGCGAGGTCGGCACCGGCTACTTCGACACCATCTCCACCGCGTTGAACCCGAACGCTTCGACTCTGGCCTTGGTGGGATCCACCGAGGAAGGCCAATTCCACTAATCCGCTCTCCTAGAGCCTTGGCGTCAGCCGGTCGACCCCGCGTCGTCCCCCTTGTCAGTCGTCGATTCGACGCACCGACCGGCTGACGCCAAATCACTAGTTTTTAAGGACACGCTGCCATGAACACCGCAACCTCCCACTCCCCGATCACCATCACCGCCACCCCCGTGCGCTACCAGGACGAAATCCTCACCGAGGGTGCCTTGGAATTCTTGGCCGCGCTGCACCGTGGCTTCGAGCACCGCCGCCAGGAGCTCATGCAGCGTCGCCAGGTCAACCGCGCCCGAATCGCCAATGGCCGCAACCCGCAGTTCCTCGAGGAAACCCGTCGGATCCGCGAGGACTCCTCGTGGTCGGTGGCCCCGCTGGCACCGGGCCTGCGTGATCGTCGCGTGGAAATCACCAGCCCCATCGAACGCAAGGCGATGATCGCCGCACTGAACTCCGGGGCCAATGTGTGGCTCGGCGACATGGAAGACACCTGCTCGCCGACCTGGCAGAACGTCATTAAGAATCAGGTCAATATCCGCCGCTTGCTCACCGGGGAACTCTCCTTCAGCGATGCCGAGGGTGTGGAGCACCGCTTGGTGCACGAAGAGCTCTCGGCGTTGCCCACCGTGGTGGTTCGCCCTCGTGGCTTGCACCTGCCGGAGAAGAACCTGCTGATCGATGGGGCCCCGCTCTCCGGTGCCTTCGTCGACTTCGGGTTGCATTTCTACCACAATGCGCAGAAGCTGATCGACGCCGGCTTCGGACCGTACTACTACCTGCCGAAGCTGGAGAACCACCTCGAGGCACGGCTGTGGAACGAGGTCTTCATCGCGGCCCAAGACCTGCTGGGAATTGCGCAGGGCACCGTGCGCGCCACGATCTTCATCGAGACCATCACCGCCGCCTTCGAAATGGAGGAGATCCTCTACGAGCTGCGCGATCATGCCGCTGGGCTGAACTCCGGCCGCTGGGACTACGTCTTCTCCATCATTAAGAACTTCCGTTCCCGCGGTGCCCGCTTCGTCTTGCCGGACCGCTCCACGCTGACCAACCAGGCCCCCTTCATGCAGGCCTTCAGCGAACAACTGGTGCGGGCCTGCCACCGCCGTGGGGCCAGTGCCATCGGCTCGATGAGCGCCTTCGTTCCCAGCAAGAAGTCGCCGCAGCGCACCGCCTCGGGGCTCGAGCAGGTGCGGGTGGAAAAGCGCCGCGAGGCCGCCGAGGGCTTCGACGGTTCCTGGGTGGCCCACCCGGATCTGGTGCCGGTGACCGCCCGCGAGTTCGAGGAGGCGCTGGGCGGGGAGCCTAACCAGCTCGCCCGGCAGCGCGAAGATGTGCAGGTCTCGGCCGCGGCACTGCTGGATATCGCCAGCCTGCCCGGCACGATCACCGAGCAGGGGATCCGCGACAATATCGAGATCGGGCTGCGCTACCTGGAGTCCTGGCTACGCGGTAACGGTGCGGTGGTGTTGCGCCAGCAACTGGAGGACGCCTCCACCGCGGAGATTTCCCGCTCGCAGCTGTGGCAGTGGATCCACCAGTCGGCCATCACCGACACCGGAGAGATCATCTCCCGGGCCTGGGTGAGCGAACTGGCCGACGAGATCATGGAGCGCATCGAACGTTTCGAGGGCGACCGTTTCGAGGACGCGATGGAACTCTTCGAAGCCTGCGCCCTGCGCGATGATTTTCCGACGTTCATGACCGCCGGAGCCTACCTGCGCTACCTGGATGTCCCGAGCCCGGCGCTCGAACTGGTGGGCTAGGCTCGCACCCCACCACCGGCGACGGCCGGCCACCCCCACTTTCAGGGTGGCCGGCCGTAGCCGTGCTTAAGGGGCACGCGTCGGCCGGTGCTGGACTACGCTGGAGCCATGAACCAGGCAGCGCAGAACTGGCAGCCCGATGTGCTGGGCGAGCCCTTCATGTCCCGGGTGTTGCCGCTCTCGGGTGGGCAGCGGGCAACCCTGGTGCGTTACCGGCCGCCTCAGCAGCCGGGTGCTCCACGGCGGTTCTCGCTCTTTCATCCGGTACGTCGCGCGCCGCTGGAGTCGGTTGCGGTACTGGCGGTGCACGGCTGGTCCGACTATTTTTTCCAACGTGAACTGGCCGAGTTCTTTGGGGCCGCCGGGGCCGCGTTCTACGCGGTGGATCTGCGCAACTACGGGCGCAACCTGGTACCGACCCCCGGCGAACCGGCGCTGGAACCGGGCTACATCGATAATCTTTCGCACTACGCCGAGGAATTCGATGCAGCCTTGGCCATTATCAAGGCCGAGCATCCCGACGCGCAGCGGGTGCTGCTCGGGCACTCCACCGGCGGGCTTTCCGCTGCCCTGTATGCCGCGGAAAATCCCCGGGCGGTGGATGCACTGGTGCTCAATTCTCCCTGGCTCGAATTCCAGGCCACCAGCTACGGCCGCGAGGCCTTGAAGCCACTTATCGACGCCGGCAGCTTCGTGAACCCGCACCGGATCCTGCCGGGGATGGACCCGGGCATCTACACGCGCACCGTCAACTCCGCCCAAGATGGCGAATGGGACTATAACCTCGCCTGGCGCCCGGCGCAGGGCTTCCCGCTGACCACCGGGTTCATTTCGGCGGTACTGGCCGGACAGGAGAAGCTCGCCCACGGCCTGGACCTGCCCATCCCGGTCCACGTGTTGCTCTCCGCGCGCGACTATTTGGCCCCGCGCTGGGATGTGCGGGCGTTGAGCGCGGACACCGCGTTGAATGTGCGGGCCGTGGCGCAACGTGCGCTGGATCTGGGCCCGCGGCTAACCATTTCGCGCTTCGACGGGGCCCTGCACGATATTTTCCTCTCGCGCTGCCCGGTGCGCACCGAGGCCTATGCGGTCACCGCCGGCTGGTTGGCCGATGTGCTGGCCCCCGGCCGCGCGGAAAGATTCGCCAACCTGGCGCGGGACGTGACGAATAACAACTAGCGCACCGCGTTGCCCCGGCCACATCCGGGCGCCAGGTCCGCCGCGGCGCCGTTAAACTGTACGCTGGGCCGCGCCCGGCGGCTCCCCCGCCAGCACACCGTGAAGCGAGTATGAAGCAGTTACAGCAGGCCCCCGCAGGGAGCACCGAGACAAACACCCTCTCCCGCGGACTTTCGGCACGACATATCCGCTTCATGGCCTTGGGATCGGCCATCGGCACCGGGCTGTTCTATGGTTCTTCCGCGGCCATCCAGGCCGCCGGCCCGGCCGTGCTGCTGGCCTACATGATTGGCGGCGCCGCGGTTTTCGTCGTCATGCGGGCCATGGGCGAAATGGCGGTGCGGCACCCGGTCTCCGGCTCCTTTGCCCAGTACGCGAGCGAATACTTGGGGCCCTTTGCCGGCTTCTTGACCGGCTGGACCTTCACCTTCGAAATGGCCATTGTGGCCATCGCCGACGTCACCGCCTTCGGCATTTACATGGGCTTTTGGTTCCCCGAGGTGCCCCGCTGGATCTGGGTGGCCGCCGTGGTGCTGTTCATCGCGGCGGTGAACCTCATGAAGGTGCGGGTTTTCGGCGAAACCGAATTCTGGCTGGCCGTGGTGAAGGTTGCAGCGATTCTGGCAATGATCGGTGGCGGCGCGGCGCTGATCGTCTTCGGTTTTCAGGCTCCCGGCAGCGACCATGCCACCGGCCTCGACACGCTACTGGCCGCAGGCACGCTCTTCCCCCATGGTTTCACCGGGTTGCTGCTGTCCTTCGCCGTGGTGATGTTCGCCTTCGGCGGCATCGAAACCATCGGCATCACCGCCGGCGAGGCCAAGGACCCGGCACGCGCGGTGCCGGCCGCCATCAACACCGTGCCCTGGCGCATTCTGCTGTTCTACGTGGCCTCGCTCGCGGTGGTCATGATGCTCTTCGACTGGCGGGCCATCGACGGTTCCTCGAGTCCGTTCGTGCAGATCTTTGAGGCGCTGGGGCTCCCGGCGGCGGCGCATGTGCTCAACGCCGTGGTGATTACCGCGGCGGTCTCGGCAATCAACGCCGATACCTTCGGTGCTGGCCGGATGCTCTACGCGATGGCCGGCCAGGGCCACGCCCCACGCTCCTTCGCCCGGGTCTCCGCCAATGGGGTGCCGTATCTGAGCGTGCTGGTGATGGCGCTGGTCCTTGTGCTCGGGGTGATCCTGAACGCGGTGCTGCCCCAGTCGCTGTTCCTGCTGATCGCCTCCGTGGCCACCTTCGCCACCGTCTGGGTGTGGATCATGATCCTCGCCTCCTATCTGGCCATGCGCCGCCGACACCCCGCCACCGGCGAGCGCGACGCCTACGAACTGCCCGGCGGCTCGCTCTCCGCGTGGGTGGCGCTGGGCTTCATGGGCCTGGTGGTGGCGTTGCTGGCGCTCAGCGCCGACACCCGGGTGGCGCTGTACACCGGTGGCTGCTGGTTGGCGTTACTCGGCCTGGGCTACCTGTGGCTAGGTCGGCGGCGAGCCAGCCGGGTGCCGCGGGCCTAACGCCGCGACCGGTGCTGGTTGCCAAGCTCACGTACCGGCGCTGCGGTGCGCCGGGAATGTGCGCGGTGGCGGCGTGGTTACACCGGGCATGAGCGAAACGACCCTGCGCGTAGACATCTTTTCCGACATCGCCTGCCCCTGGTGCTACATCGGCAAACGCCGTTTTGAAAAGGCGGTGGCCTCGTTGGAGTTCGCCGACCAGATTCAGGTGCACTGGCACGCCTATCAACTGGACCCGAGCCTGCCGGAACACTACCCGGGCAGCGAACATGAGTACCTGTGCCAGGCCAAGGGCATGGACCCGGCCGACGTCACCCGCATGATGGAACATGTCACCGAGCAGGCCGCCGGCGAGGGGCTGAACTACGACTTCGCGGCGCTACGCCCGGGCAACTCCTTCACCGCCTTGCGGCTACTGGCCTACGCCAAGACCCTGGGCAAGGGAGATCAGCTCAAGGAGGCCTTGCTCTCCGCACACTTCGAACGCGGACTGGATACCGCCGATGTCTCCACGCTCGCCTCGCTGGCCGCCGAGAACGGTTTGGACGCAACCACGGTCACCGAGCTGCTGGAGTCCACCGCCTACAGCGATGAGGTCAACGCCGATATCGCCCAGGCCCGGCAGCTGGGCATCAATTCGGTGCCCTTCTTCGTGCTCGAGGGCAAGTACGGGATCTCCGGGGCGCAACCGAGCGAGAACTTCGCCTCCGCCCTGCGTCAGGTGCATGCGGAACTTTCCGGGCCTGCGGCCTAACTACTGAGCACAGCGCAGCGTGCCCGGCCCGGTGGCCACCTTGCGCTCGCGGGCCAGGGATTCGAACTCCGCCCCCAGTTCCAGGTCGACGATCGCGTCCGTGCGGTTTTCGTCGAACACGAACACCGTCTCGGGCACCTGACGCTGAATGGCCAGCGCCGCGGCATATCCCTTCGGGCCGGCGATCACCGCGCCGGTCTGCTCCGCGTAGTCGCTGGACCCGGAGGTTGTGGCGTGAATGTCGAAGCCGCGCTCCTCCAGATCCTGCGAGGTGCGTGAGGCCAACCCGCCGCGCGTGGTCGCGTTGATTACGCGCACCGACACCTCCGCGGCCGGCGGCGGGGTGAATTCAAGGTCCGGGCAGCTCGGGTTCTCAATCGGTGGCTGTTCGCTGCGCGGGGCGGGGGCCGCCTGCCCGGGCAGTGTCACCACCCCGGTGAACACCGCATAGGCCAGGGCAAAGACCGCGAGCACCAGCACCGCCAGCACCCCAAAGACCCAGTTCTGCCGCAGCCGCCGACGGCGCTTGGCCGCCGCATCCGAGCTGAAGCTCAGCTCTGTCTCGGAGACAATATGCTGGCCATGCCATTCATTGGGGTCATCCTTGCGCCGTTGTCCCACGAATCCTTGCCCCTTTCACCCGGCGTGCCACGCTGTGCGCCCAGCCTATACAGCTCAGGTCGGCCCTGACGAGTCCAGGTCCAGGACTCGTGCGTGCATGACGGTGCGGTGGTGCAGCGCCGAACGCACCGCCCGGTGCAATCCGTCCTCCAGGTAGAGCGCCCCGTCGTAGCGCACCACGTGCGGGAACAGATCGCCATAGAAGGTCGAATCTTCGGCGAGCAGGGCCTCGAGGTCTAGGGTGCGTTTCGTGGTGATCAAATCGGCCAGCCGCACCTGTTGTGGCGGCAGGCTCGCCCAATCGGCCGGTGTGCGAAGCTCATGCTCGGGGTAGGGGCGCTCGTCGCCCACGGAACGAAAAATCACCTTTCCAGCATACGTTTGCCCCGCACTCTGACATATCTCGTCATCCACGGGCCCAGCTAGCGGCCCGGCACGCAGCGGGCGCATATTATGCGCCGAATCTCGGCACGAAGCAAAGTTTTTGACGCGTGGGTTAACTCGGGCAAATCCTACGTAACGAAGGCTAGTCACAAAGGTGCGCCCAGGTGCACCCTTGAGCTATGAACAACGCAATCACGCAGATCCCCGTGCTCGACATCTCCACCGCACGCAACGCGGATGGCTCCTTCAACGCCGAATTCGTCGACGCCCTGCGCGAAGCCGCGCACCGCGTGGGCTTCTTCCAGATCGTGGGATATGCCGCCTACCCCGGGCAGGATCGCGAACTGCTGGACACCATTGCGCAGTTCTTCGCCAAGCCCACCGATGAGAAGCTGAAGCTCGATAACCGCAGCAGCGCCCAGTTCCGTGGTTACACCCGCCTCGGCGCCGAGATCACCCGCGGACGTGCCGATTCCCGCGAGCAGATCGACTACGGACCAGAGCGCCCGGCCCTCGATACCGTGCCGGCCGACGCCCCCTACCTGAACCTGCAGGGCCCGAACCAGTGGCCTACGGATTTCCCGCAGCTCGAACAGCGCGCCATGGCCTGGGCCGAGCTCATGCACCACACGGGCCACGAACTACTCTCCGCGCTGTCCGTCGGGCTGGGTCTCCCCGAAGACTACTTCGACGAGCCTTTCGCCGACAGCCCGGCGTGGATGGGCAAGCTCGTGCACTATGTTGGCGGCGGGGCGGTACCTGGCGCCGGAAACCAGGGCGTGGGATTGCATGCCGACTACGGTTTCATCACCCTGTTGCTGCAAGACGAGGTCGGCGGTCTGCAGGTGCAGCCGCACGGGCAGGACAACTGGATCGACGTGCCACCCACGCCGGGGGCCCTGGTGGTGAACCTGGGCGAAATGCTCGAGGTGGCGACCGACGGCTACCTCATGGCAACCATCCACCGCGTGATTGCCCCGCCGAAGGATATTGACCGCTACTCGGTGCCCTTCTTCTACTCCCCGCGGCTCGACGCGGTGATCGAGAAGGTGCAGCTACCCGCCGAGCTGGCCGCCGCGGCCCGCGGTGTCTCGGATGATCCGCACAATCCGATGCTCGCCTCCTACGGCGCCAACGTGCTCAAGGGCTGGCTCCGCGCGCACCCGGAAACCGCCGCGCGGCATTACCCACAGCTGGTGAAGACTCGCAAGAGCGCGTAGCTACGAGCTTTACCCCTCCGCAGATCACGACCCGCGTCCCCGCCGTTCATCGGGGACGCGGGTCGCGACATGTTCGGCGTCGCACCTCAGCACTTGCCGTTCCAGATCGACCAGAGTATCGTTTTTCGATAGATAACAATCGCTTAACGATGGGACTCTGTCATGGGACGCGCCACCATACTCCTGCTAAAAATCGTGCTGGCCGCCGCCATACTCGGCGGGTTATTCGTGCAGTGCTTCATGATCCCGCTAGCCATCACCGACGGCCCCACGCCCGCACCACCGAACGAATACCAGCGCATCTCGGTGCTGCTCTACCTTGGCCTGCTCCTCTTGGCACTACAGGTCTGCGCCCTCTGCGTCTGGCGACTGGCGAGCATGGTGCATAAGCGCACCGTCTTCTCCCCCGCCGCCTTCAAGTTCGTCAACACCATCATCGGATGCGTCGGCTTCGCTGCACTGCTGACCCTGGCCCTCGGCGTCATCCTGGCCCCCGGCGAAGCCGTCCCGCCGGGAATCGTGCTCCTCGTTGGCGGGTTAGCGCTAGCCATGGGAGGCGTGGCATTGATCGTGGTCATCCTGCGATTACTACTCAAACAGGCCACAGACACCGAACTCGAGGCCACTCACCTGCGCGACGAACTCGGTGAGGTGATCTAGGTGGCGATCATCATCGATATCGACGTGATGCTAGCCCGGCGCAAAATGGCCGTGGGCGAGCTCGCCCAACGCATCGGCATTACGCCAGCCAATCTCGCGGTCCTAAAAAATGGCCGTGCCAAGGCGGTGCGTTTTACAACCCTCGAAGCACTTTGCCAGGCTCTCGACTGCCAACCAGGGGACCTCATGCGATGGGTACCCGACGCGGACGCCGAGGCACTGGACTAACGTCCCGGCGACGCCAACACGCAGAATTCATTACCCTCCGGGTCGCCCAAGACGACCCAGGGAACCTGCCCTTGCCCGACGTCCACGCGACGCGCGCCAAGGGCCAGCAACCGCCGCACCTCCTCATCCTGAGTGCAACCCACCGGGTTGACATCAAGATGTAGGCGGTTCTTCACTACCTTGGATTCTGCAACTCGCGCAAAGGTCAGCAGGCACGCCGCGGGGCCCTCCAGCTCGCGCGGCTCCCGACCTTCGGACGGGCCAATCGAAATCACGTCATCGCTCGCGTCGACCACCACATAGCCCAAAACTTGGCACCAGAAATCCGCCAGCTTTTGCGGCTCCATACAGTCGATCGCTACTTCGGTGAGCTTGCTGGCCATCGGCGCATCCTTTCGATTCCTCGCAAGCCCAGCATGCCACGACACCAGCGGCCCCGCCACGCCGACGGTGGATTAAACGACAACACCCCGGAAGATCGCTTTCGCAATCTTCCGGGGTGTTGACCTCGGCGGAGGATAGGGTGTGTAGCGTCACGACATATTAGACAGATGAGTCGCGACATCCTTGACACTTGGACATGTCTAAGAATCGCGTGATTGTCCATCAAATCCGAGACGCCGGGCTGACCGTCACCGAAGCCGCACAACGCCACAAACTCTCCCGCCAACGCATCTACCAATTACTCAAGGCCTACGATACCGGCGGCGATGAGGCCCTCGAACCACGCAGCCGGCGTCCGCACTCAAATTCCCGGGCCACCCGTTATCTTTTTGATAGCCCCCAACAAGAGGATCATGGGGGCTGTCGGCCGACCAGCCTCGGCATGGTGTCTTGCCCCTGTCTAATCAATGATCCGGGGGGTGTTGCCACCGAGGCTGGGAGGGCAGTGAGGTGATTGCTAATTAGGGGCACGACGCCACGCACCACCGGTGCACGGACGTCAGTCATAACGTGGATGTAAGACTTTGCTCCCGCAGGTTGGCCGACCGAATGAGGGACCAAGCGCAAAGGAGCCAGCCTCATGAAAACCGACGACATCCAGATCTTCCTCGGCCTCGATGTCGGCAAGACCGACCACTGGGCCTGTGCTGTCTGCACTGACGGCACCAAGATCTGGAACAGAACGTTGCCCAACGACGAAGCCAAGCTCACCAAGGTTTACCAAGAACTCAGCGCCAAGGGCACCATCCTGGTCGTCGTAGATCAACCGGCAACCATTGGCGCCCTGGCCGTCGCTGTCGCCCAGAATCTCGGTATTCCGGTGGCCTATCTGCCCGGACTTTCGATGAGGCGTATCGCAGATATGTATCCTGGCGCGGCGAAAACAGACGAAAAAGATGCCTTTATCATCGCTGACGCTGCCCGCACCATGCCGCACACGCTACGTAGCATCCAAGTCTCCGACGAGGACGAAGCCACCCTGGGCATGCTCACCGGCTTTGACCTGGACCTAGCCCGTCAGATCACTCAAACCAGCAACAGGATCCGCGGGCTATTCACCCAGATCCACCCGCCACTAGAACGGATCCTCGGTCCCTGGCTGGAACACGACGCGATCTTGGAAGTCCTCGCAGCCTGGCCCACCCCAGCTCAACTGAAGCACGCAGGCAAAGCCAGGATCGATGCGAAGTTCAAGAAGCACGGAGCCCGCCGCCACACCGCCTGGGCTTCAACCATCATCGCGGCCCTAGATGAGCAGACCGTCGTCGTGGTCGGCACCGACGCCGCAGGTCTGGTCATCCCGCATCTGGCCCGGCAACTGATCTCGTTGCATGCCCAGCGCGTGGACGTGGCCACACATTTGGAGGCCATGGTGGAGGCCCACCCTCTTTACCCGGTCCTGACATCCATGCCCGGGGTTGCCGTCAGGACCGCTGCGATCATCATTGCCGAGACCTCCGGCAAGACCTTCACCAGTGCTGCATCCCTGTCTTCTTACGCCGGCCTGGCACCAACCACGCGCCAGTCGGGCACGTCGATCAAGTCCGAGCGCGTTAGTCATTCAGGTAACAAGAGATTGAAACGAGCGCTCTTCCTCTCGGCGTTCGCCTCGATCAGGTTCGATCCGACTTGCCGGGCCTATTATGACCGGAAACGGGCTCAGGGCAAACGCCATAACCAAGCTCTGATCGCGTTGGCTCACCGGCGTCTCACCGTCCTGTTCGCGATGATCCGTGACGGATCGCTCTATGACGTTCCGGAGCTGAAAATTGCTTGACACAGAACATAGGGGCACCCCCCCAGACGATCGCGCAGCTGATCGTTAGCCTCCGCCTTAAGCTCACCGACGCCGGACTGGATGCAGGCCCCTTGACTATTCAGTACCACCTAGCCAAGGCCGGGGTGCAGGTCCCCTCAACCTCCACCATCCGTCGGATCCTACACGCCCAGGCACTGATCGTGCCCGACCCGAAGAAACGCCCACGCAGCTCCTACCACCGCTCCCTCGACCGCAAAACACCGAACGAGTGGTACCACCGTACGCTCAAAGCGCGGCCCCAAGCATGGAAAGTTACCAGAGACCGAGACTTTCGGATCCGGCACGATCGCACCGACGCCGCTGGCAAAGTCACGTTGCGCCACGACGGAGTCCTACACCACCTCGGGGTTCGGAAAGTCAACGCACGCAAGAAAGTCGTGATGATTATCGATCTCGAGGAAGTTATTGTCGTGGAAGCCGAAACCCGAAATATCCTCAGTCGCCACAGAATTGATCCGAGCCGGAACTATTGGCCCGACATACAGAAAATCCCCGGCCGTTGGCCGGGGATTCCCGATGATACTTTGTAAAGCATGTCGCGACTCATGTGTAAACCATGTCGCGACTCTTTACATCGGCGGAGGATAGGGGATTTGAACCCCTGAGGGCGTTAACCCAACACGCGTTCCAGGCGTGCGCCATAGGCCGCTAGGCGAATCCTCCTCAGCGCTCCGTAGAGCAGGTTCCAGCATACCGAAGATTTTCCCCAATCACGAATCGGACGGTCTCACTTACCTCTCCGCGCGAATCCCTCACCAAAATCCGCGGTATTCCGCGGCCGATCCCGCTGCATCCACCGCTTCAGGACTCGAAACCAAACTGTCGGTAGTGATCTGGATCATAGAAGTATGAGTAAACGAGAGGTATTTCACAGCGATGACGATCCGCATCGCCTGCATATCACTCCACCGGGTAGCCGCGAATACACCGCGCGCGACGGTACTTGGTCTGCAGAGATTGAAAGCGATCGCGTGTTTGGCACTTTGCTGGACACGGCAACCAAACTGCGTGACATGGGTGCGCCAGCCACGGCGGCCGAAGGCTTGTCCCGCCTCGAAACCATCGGACGACTCAGGAGCATGATTGACGCCGCCGAGGCGATGCTCCTTTCCGATAGCTTCGAACTCTCAATCCGCGAAGCCGAAGTTCAACGGACGGACCCATTGATCCCCGATGAGTTGCTTCGCGAAAAATCAGCCGAATGCTACGGCGTTAATCCCAGCGAGGAACCAACAATACGCTCGTCGTTCGTCGCTGAAGCCGCCGGCGCCTTGCGCGTCAGCGAACGATCCATGCAAACAAAGCTCATGACCGCCGAAGGTCTACGCTCGCTTTGCCCGGATACTTTCAACGCGCTGGCCAGAGCAGCCATAACCGGCAAGAGCGCCCAAGAAATTGTGCGGCATGCCCAAGATTTGCTCCCTGAAGATGTGGAGCAGATGGAAAAGGTTCTGTTGCCAATTGCGCACACAGCTTCGGACCAAACGGTTTCCAACCGGGCCCGCAAGATGCGAGATCGGCTCCATCCGCAGCCGGTCGAGGAACGTCATGAACAGGTACGCGAGGCACGTTCGGTTGTCTGGTGGCCCGAGGATGACGGGATGGCGGTACTTCGGGCCTATATGCCGGCCGAGGACGTCCTAGCCATCGTCAACACCATCAATTGGCACGCTGGAGCACATCGTGATCCCGACGATCAACGAAGTGACCAGCAGCTTCGGGTGGACATCCTCCGTGATGCGCTCCTCGACGGCTGGCCGGAACGTGCTGGCACTCCACTTAAGCCAAGGGTGGCCATCACCATTCCAGCGGTGGAGATGCTGGCCGATCCCAAGCGGACCCTTGCGGATCTCGAGGGTTACGGACCCATTCCATTGGGTGCGGCGCTCAAGCTCACCGAGCAGGCTCCGTCCTTTCTGAAGGTTCTCACGGATCCATGGACCGGTGCGGTTATAGATGTCGGCCGAACTCGATACCGGCCACCACAGGCACTGCGCGATTTGGTGCGTTACCGTGATCAAACCTGCCAGTTCCCCGGATGCAATCGCCTTCCGGAACGAAGCGAGATCGACCATATCGACGACTGGGCCAAAGGCGGCGGTACTACACGGAAGAACTGCCGGCTGCTCTGCAAGCAGCATCAGATGTTCAAGCACGCCTTGGGCTGGCAGGTGGTCTACCTGCCCGACGGCTCTGCCGAATGGCGTTCACCCCATGAGGTGGTCATGTTCGAAGTTCCCGGAAGCATCACGACACCTCAGGTTTTCGGTCAACGAGATGAGCCGCCAGCAATGTTGCCGGTGGTAAAACTCGACGGTCGGACCCGTCAGGCACTGGGGTGGCATGATGGCGAGGCTCGGGAGGCAGGGTAGTCATTTCCTCGGAAACGTCGCTGAGAGCAACCACACCTCACTCGATTTCCGTTCACCGCGAGTGGTCGGGTAAACTTCTTAATCGACCCCTCGTGTGGTGTCATCCTGTTGAACTCCCCCAGGACCGGAAGGTAGCAAGGGTAGATGGGCTCTGGCAGGTGCATGAGGGGTCTTTGACTTTTCTAGCAATCCGAATGGAGTCGTTGTGGGCGCTGGACGTTTCGCCCCCAGCCCGTCTGGGCCGCTCCACATTGGAAATTTGCGCACCGCCATTCTTGCGTGGCTTTTCGCCCGCTCCACCGGCCGCGAATTTCTGCTCCGCATCGAAGACCTAGATCGTGCACGTGCCGGAGCGCAGGAGCAACAACTTCACGAGCTTGAAGCCGTAGGACTGGATTTCGACGGCCCGTTCGTCGTGCAAAATGACCGCCGCGCGGTCTATCACGCGGCGGTAGACAACCTGCGCGCCCGTAATCTCGTTTACGAGTGCTACTGCACGCGCAAAGACATCGCGCAGGCAGCCAGCGCGCCTCATGCTGCCCCCGGTGCCTACCCCGGGACTTGCCGCAACTTATCCGACGCCCAACGCGCCGAAAAATCACGATCCCGTCCCGCCGCTATTCGCCTTCGCTCTGAGGTTGCCGAATTCACGATTCAGGACGAGTTATCGGGCGAAGTGACGGCTCCCGTCGATGATTTCGTGCTTCTTCGAAATGACGGTACCCCTGCCTACAATCTTGCAGTAGTAGTTGACGACGGAGAGTACGGGATCGATCAAGTCGTCCGTGGTGACGACTTGCTCTCATCGGCACCGCGACAGGCATACTTGGCCCAGCTTCTGGGGTATGAAATTCCGCATTACGCTCATGTCCCGATGGCCCTCAACGCTCAAGGGCAGCGGCTGGCCAAAAGAGACGGCGCGGTAACGCTCGAAGACCTTTCCGAGAAAGGTATAGATCCCCGGTTCGTGCGGTTCGGCTTGCTAGAGTCATTGAGCCTACCGGGCGCCTCGTTAGAGGCGGCCTTGGCCGCTTTCGACCCAGCGCGACTGCCACGTGAACCGTGGATAGTCGAGCCAGATGAATTTGTTCACCAGTTGATGCCGCGGGCATCGCACAACGGATAGGGTACCGGTGTGAGTACAGCGCTTTACCGCAGATATCGTCCCGACACCTTTGCCGACGTTATCGGGCAAGAGCATGTGACCGCTCCCCTGATGACCGCGCTGGAAAAGAACCGCGTCAATCACGCCTACCTATTTTCCGGCCCCCGTGGTTGCGGTAAAACCACCAGCGCGCGCATCTTGGCGCGATGCCTGAACTGCGCCGAGGGCCCCACCGCAACCCCTTGCGGAACCTGCCCCAGCTGCCGTGATCTGGCCAGCGGCGGCCCCGGTTCGCTCGATGTCATCGAAATCGACGCTGCAAGCCATGGCGGTGTCGAAGACGCACGCGATCTACGCGAACGCGCAACCTTTGCGCCCTCGCGCGACCGCTTCAAAATATTCATCATTGACGAAGCCCACATGGTCACCCCTGCCGGCTTCAACGCATTGTTGAAGATCGTTGAAGAGCCACCGGCGCACATTAAGTTCATCTTCGCGACCACCGAGCCGGACAAGGTCATCGGCACCATCCGGTCACGCACCCACCATTACCCTTTCCGTTTGGTGCCGCCCGAGGCTCTCCTGGCCTACCTGCAGTTGCTCTGCGAACGCGAGAACGTGCCCGTCTCTGACGGGGTACTCCCCTTGGTTATCCGCGCAGGTGGAGGTTCGGTACGCGATACGCTTTCGGTGCTCGACCAGCTCATGGCCGGTGCGGGAGCAAACGGCGTCGATTACGAGATGGCCACCTCGTTGCTGGGCTTTACGCATGCGACCTTGCTCGATGATGTCACCGAGGCACTACGCACGGCAGACGGGGCCGCACTCTTTGGTGCCATTGATCGGATTGTGCAAAGCGGTCAAGACCCGCAACGATTTGTCGAAGATCTCTTGGAACGCCTGCGCGACATGATTATTGCCAAGGCCGTGCCCGAGGGACTCGAAAAGATTCTGCGTGCTACTCCGGTTGATCAGCTCGACATCCTGCGTGAACAGTCAGCGCAGGTTGGCTCGGCCGAAATCAGCCGCTGGGCCGACGTCACCAACCAGGCGCTGAGCGATATGACCGGAGCAACCAGTCCGCGCCTGCACCTCGAACTGTTGGCAGCGCGATTGCTCCTACCCGCCGCCGATCAGTCCGAACGCTCGCTTGCAGCACGCCTTGATCGCCTAGAACGCCATGCCATGACTGGTGGCGGGTTGCCGGAGCTGGGAGAAGATCTGGCTGCGGACGCCGCGGCTTCTTCACCGACCGCCCCGGCTCCTGGAGTTGTGCGCAAGGGAGCCGCCGCAGTGCGTGAAGCACTAGCGGCCGCCAAGGCTGGTGCCCCCGATGCACAACCGGCAGCTGCCACGCCACAACAGAGCGAAGCGCCTTCGGCTCCTGCAGCTCCACAACCTGCGGCGCCGCAACCTGTTGCGTCGCAGCCTGCGGCACCTGCTCAGGAACCCACTGCATCCGCCGACGCGAACCCAGATCCGGCTCGCCAAGAGCCCCAGCCGCAGCAGCCCAGCGAAAATTCAGCGCAGCCCGACGCCGACGGACCACTAGACCCGGAAGCTAATCGTTCGTTGAATCAAGGAGCGGACGCGGATTGGGGTGCCACCTGGGGGCCAAAGGACGAAGGTACGCCGGTGACAACACCTGTGCAGCCTGGGCCCAGCGTCCCGGACGAGCGCCCAGACGGTGTTTCGCCCTTCAGCCTAGTTCCCGACCCCGATGAAGATCTGTCCTTCGGCACCGGCGTCTCAATCGACGATGTTAAGCAGAACCCTGCCATGGCAGAGTTTGCGCGACGTGCCGCGGCGAATCGCCCACAGTCCGCACCGCAGCAGAACCAAACCTCGCAAGCACCACAGCAACGTCAGTCTGCCGCTAGCATGAACCAACCACAGCACGATCACGCCGCCGAAGCGCAGCGTCAACAGCAGGTTGAACAACAGCATCAGGCCGAGGAAGCGGCTCGACGCGAAGCCGCCGAACGCGAAGCAGCACAACGCGCCGAGGCTCAGCGACAAGCAGAAGAAGCGGCACGACGCGAAGCCGAACAGCGCGCCGAGGCCGAACGCCAACAGCAGGCCGAAGCCCAGCGACAGGCCGAGGAAGCCGCCCGACGCGAAGCCGCCGAGCGTGAAGCTGCGCAACGCGCCGAGGCCCAGCGACAAGCGGAAGAATCCGCACGTCAAGAAGCGGCACGACTTGAAGCTGAAGCGCGCGCGGAGGCCCAGCGTCAGCAGCATGTTGAACCACAGCGGCAGGTCGCGGCCCCGCAGGCTCCTAATACGGCGCAGCCGCAGCAAGGCCAGCCGCAGCAGCAAGGCCAGGCTCCATCGGGCTCTGGCGTGCAGGCGTTCCAGCAGGCGTGGCCTAGCATTCTGCAACAACTGCAATCCAGCTCGCGGGTTCTGCACTCGATGGTGGCTAACTACGCCACGATCGCCGGATTCGACGGACGCACGTTGACCCTCGCGTTCAATAACAAGGGTCCACTCAACAACCTCAACAACCGCCCCGACATGATGCAGTTGTTGACCAACGTTGTGTCGCAAACGGCCCAGCGGCAAGTGAATATTGTGCTCACGGAAGGCGGCTCTGCTCCAGGCGGTGGTGGCAACCCAAAAGGTGATCGCCGGCCCGAGCCGGCGCGTTTAGTAGCTACCGCACCGGCTGCTCCGGCGCCTCGGGGTGCCAGCGACTCAGCTCCGGCACCTAGTAGAGCGCCAGAAGCGTCGCGCCCAGCGCCTTCCAGGCCAACGGCACCGGCAACAAGCGGTCCCTACGGCGAGGCCCCCTACCCGGACGAGCCTCCGTTCGACGAGTACTACGACGCGCCACCTGCGGGAGGCGACCCTTACGGGTACCCGGATCCGGTGGCACCTGCCGAACAGAGACAGCGTCCCACCGATTCGGTGTCCACGCCGCGTCTGGTATCGAAGCCCGAACCGGCCGCTGCCCCGGCGCCGAGCCGTGCTCCGCGTAGTTTCGATGGACCCCCGGTGGCGCCGAAGCCGGTGATGACCGCTGGCATGGCCGCGCGCACTGCCGAACAGGCAGGACGCCCCACCATCGAGCGCCCTGTCTCCGCGACACCACTGCATCCAGGCAGCACCACCGATACGTTCGCGGCCATGGCGGTTCCTGCGCCCGAGGAGCCGGCTCCAACCAGAGCGCCGGAATCCGGCACTCCGGCCCGGACCCCGGAGCCAGACCCGCAGGATTCGCACGACCCGGCTCCCCGCCCGGTAGAGCAACCGGCAGCACCACCGGCACCGGAGAGCACCTCGCCTGAACCGCAACGCGATTCCGCGCGCCCTGCGGCGCCGCCTAAGCCCGCGGCTAGCGGTTGGGGCGACCCCGCGCGGTCCGGTCTCGACGTCCAGCCACCATCCGAACCTGCCCCACAAGCACCGGAGGCGGGCAAGAAACTCAGCCGCTATCAACAGCTCATGAGCCAGGCGCAGAGTCCGAGCAACGGCGGCAACGTACCCGCGCCGACCGCTGGCAACTGGGGGGCTCCGGCCCCCACGGCCCCTGTCCCCGAACCGGCTCCCGAGCCGGAGGACTTCGTGCCCAGCGATGACGACATCGCCGTCGAGGACTCGGCCCTTATCGGCGTTCCAGCCATCGAGCGGTTGCTCGAGGGTGTGGTCATCGAACAACGCGACGTTAACGGCAACGTGGTGGAGATCAACCGCGGCCTTTAACCCAAACCGTCGTGGTGAGACAATACAGTCAAGACAGCGAAACTTTACAGCGGTGGGAACCCCCACCGCGCGGTAACCGAAAGGAATGTGGCACAGGTGTACGAAGGCGCAGTGCAGGAACTGATCGACGAGCTCGGTCGCTTGCCTGGCATCGGCCCAAAGTCGGCCCAACGCATCGCCTTCCATATTCTGGATTCCGACGCGCAGGAAATGACGAAGCTGGCTGCGGCGATCCAGACGGTTAAGGAGAAGGTGAAGTTCTGCACCGTCTGCTTCAACATCTCCGAGCAGGAGACCTGTGCCATCTGCCGCGACGAACGCCGCGACGGTAGCAAGATCTGCATCGTCGAGGAGTCAAAGGACGTGTTGGCCATTGAGCGAACGCGGGCCTTTAACGGTCTCTACCACGTCCTCGGCGGCTCGATTAATCCGATGCAGGGCATCGGCCCGGAACAATTGCGCATCCGCGAACTCCTCTCCCGCTTGGGCGATGAGTCGATCACCGAATTGATCCTGGCCACCGACCCCAACCTCGAGGGCGAGGCAACCGCCACCTATTTGGTGCGTACCCTGCGCCCACTGGGTATCGAAATTTCCCGGCTGGCCTCGGGCCTTCCGGTCGGCGGAGATCTGGAGTATGCCGACGAGGTCACCTTGGCACGTGCCTTTGAGGGGCGCCGGCTGGCTGGTAGCGGCGCAGCTCCCGCCGCCTCAAAGGACACCGACGTTGAGGTGTCTACCGCATCCTCCGACGGATAGTCTGCCCGCTATTTGCGCAGCGTTGAGCCCCTCGCGCGAAATTTTGCGCGGCAACGACGCGGCCCGGTACTTACCTGCCCCGAGATCTGTTCGAGCAACAAGTCCAACGCATCGGCGCAGACCACTTCGGGCTTTAGCTGTACGGCGCTGATGGCCGGGCGGCTGAAGCGTGCCGATTCGGCATCCGACCCGGTCGCCACCAGAAGGTCGTGGGGCACCCGAAGCCCGAGATCGGTGGCCGCATGCAACACCCCGCAGGCATGGCGGGCGGTCATGGCGTAGATGGCATCGGCGCTTCCCTCGCCTAAAATTCGGGGCAGGAGCTCTGCCGCGCCGCCTACTCCACTGGCTTCGGCTAGACGATACACCCGCGGCGATAGGTCGTATTCCTGGCACCAGCTCAGATAGGCAAGCTCGCTGTCGATATTCCACGCGTTTTCATCGGCTCCGCGGAGCAGGACCGGGTGGCGTGCACCCTGTCGGCGAAGGTGTTCGAGCACGTGGGTACAGCTTTCTGCATCGTCCTCGGAAGCCCAGGCGGTAAATTCCGGTCGGTCGGGGTCGGCCCCGACGGTGACATAAGGAATGCCACGGTTTCGAAGCAGGTCAATCACCGGGTCGGCACGATGTGGGGATATCACCACGTAGCCGTCTAGTGCGAAGGAAATGGTCGGAATATTCGTTCCGGTCAAATCCGGGAGGATCATCGGGGCATAGCCTCGCTGTAGTGCGAGAGCGCTCATCGCGCTTAGTGTGTGGCTGAAAGCGTCGACTCCCGGATGGAAGTACTCCCCCAAGACATCCAGCGATCGATAGACCACCCCGATGGCTCCGAGGGGCGCATTGCGTAGTCCACGAGCTAGCGCGTCGGCTTGGTACCCAATGCGGGCTGCGGTGTGGATGATTCGCTCTCGGGTCTGTTCACTGAGCGTCCCCTTGCCGTTCAGGGCGTGCGAAACGGCCGTTATCGAGACGTTTGCGGCCCGCGCCACATCATGAATCGTCGTCTTTCTAGCCCGCGCCATCTAGGAACCTCTCTTTTCGCCCTGATCAACGGCTAGTTAAATTTACCCTTTCGAACTCGTTGTATAAAACGTTTTATATCCTTAACGTGTAATTCAGTTCACTGGCACCGGGCATCACATGCAAGATGCACACTCGAGAAAAGAGCACTGAATGCGCCTTCACAGCTTCCGCACCACCACCCTTGACCCCGCCGCGCGTGGTCAGGAACTCGCAGCTCGCTTTGGCACCCTGATCACGCGAAACGTCCGAGACTACCTGTTGCACTTCTCCGCGAAGTCAATCCCAGAGACTCAGGTACGAAGCACCGCGGAAAACTGCTTCGAGGCACTACATGAATGGGACGCCGGACTGGCCCTTGAACTGCGCGCGCAAGCCGAGGCACTGGAGATCGAGCTCTGGCAACTGTCCGCCTTGAATGCACGCACCGAGGTGCTCGCGGCGGCCGAGCCCAGCCGCGAAGGAGAGTGCTCCACGAGCGCTTTCCTGTCCGGGCGTGGTGCACCGGTGACGCTACAGACGTGGGACTGGCATCCGCACCTCGCGGCCGACGGGTTGCTCCACGAACTCGAATGCGCTGGCTCGCGTCGCGTCAAGCAATTCACGGAATTCGGCATCAACGGGAAGATCGGAGTGAACTCCGACGGACTGGGCCTACACTTCAATATCCTTGCCCACGCCACGGACCATCCGGGCGGCGGCGTGCCCGTTCACTCCATTGCACGCTCGGTTCTCGAGCGCGCAACCACTCTCGATGAGGCAATCGACCTTACCGCCGACGCGTCGGTCTGCGCCTCCACGGTACTCACCGTGGTCACCGGGGGCGATCGCCCGGAAGTTGCGAGCCTCGAATTCAGCCCGCTTGGCCAGCGCATCGTCAACCGCACCGACAATGGCTGGGCGCTGCATACCAACCACTTCCTCGACGCCGGACTCTTCAGCCAAGATGTCATGCCAGCCGATTCCACCACTGCGGAACGCTATGACTACCTGAGCCAGCGCACTTCTGGCGCGGCGGCCGCTTCCACCGCGGAGCTGCTCGACTTGCTGGCCAGCGGACCCGATGAACAACCGCTACTCTGCATGGCTCCGGAGCCGGGGAAACCCGCCACCGAACAGTGGGAAACCCTGCTGAGCATCGGCCTAGACACCGACAACTTCACACTGCAGTACTCGAACACAAATCCCGACCTCGCCAGCCGAGACGGCCTGCTCACCTTCTAGATCCCAGGACCGAGATGAACCGCACCGATACATCCACTCGACCCAAAATTTCTACCGGCAAGATCTTCATGGTCGCCGGCTTCGGCACGGCGATGGAGTTCTATGACTTCACCATTTACGGCCTTGCCGCCGCACTAATCTTTCCCAAGTTATTCTTCCCAGATTTCGACCCACTAGTCGGGACGATTATTGCCTTCGCCGCCTTCGGCTCGGGGTTCCTGGCCCGCCCCCTCGGTGGCATTGTCTTTGGCCATTTCGGCGACAAGTACTCACGTCGAACCGTACTGATCACCACGCTGATCATCATGGGCACCAGTACCTTCCTCATTGGCTGCCTGCCTGGCTATGCCACCCTAGGAGTCGTCGCCCCAATCTTGCTCGTCCTGCTCCGACTGCTTCAGGGTTTCTCGGCCGGCGGCGAATGGGGCGGAGCATCGCTGACCGGCGTAGAGAACGCACCGGAGCATAAGCGCGGCCTCTTCGGTAGCTTCACCTCCATGGGCTTCGGGCTAGGTAGCCTCGTAGGTTCTGGAGTGTTCGCCCTGCTGACCCTGATGCCCGAGGAGCAACTACTCGCCTTCGGCTGGCGGATTGCATTCTGGATCGGTGGCGCACTGGTACTCGTCGGAGTCATCGCACGAACCCGTATGCCGCAGGAAGAACCCTCCGAGCACAAGGCCACCGGCGCCCCACTTATTCGGGCCCTACGCAAGCACCCAAAACAAATTCTGCTCGCCATTGGCGTGGCCTTCGGCTACAACACCCTGGCGTACATCGGCTCCATTTTCACCGTCACCTATGCCGAACAGCGCGACTACTCCCCCACGATTTCCATGGTCCTGCAGGTTCTTGGTGCCGCCGTGTTTGTCATCGCCGCCCCGCTCATGGCCTCGCTGTCGGATAAATACGGGCGTAAACGAATCGTGGGTTGGGGCACCGCCCTGTATGCCGGGTTCTTCTTCCTCTTCTTCCCCATGGTTGATGGGCATGTTGTCTGGATGGTGGTGCTGGCCTATGCGCTGATCAACATCTTCATGGCTGCCCCGCAGGGCTGCATCCCGGCCTTCCTTTCGGAGCAGTTTCCCCGCGAGACCCGCATGTCAGCGATCAGTGCGACCTATCAAACCGGCGCAGCCCTCGGCGGCGGTACCGCGGCCACCGTGGCGGCAGCACTCTTCGCGGCCTTTGGAGGCAACCCCATCGGTGTAGCGCTGTACACCGCATTTGCCTCGTTGGTGCTCATCGGCTGCGCCGCCGGATTGCGCGAGACCCATAAGGTTGCCACCCGCAATCTGGGTATCACCGCAACACCGCAAGAAGCTTTCGCCAACTAACCTCCGACAACCGTTGCGCTGGCGGGCCGGGATTCGATCCCGGCCCGCCGGTGTGCGTTAACGGGTGGCTACCCATAACTGACTGCTACCCACGCGGGTGCCGAGCATGCCCGACGGGTGTCGTTCACGACTGCTGCCGACGTGCCGGAGCTCACGGCCTCGTGAGACGAATTTTAGTTGCGGTTCGTCAACCAAAGTTCTATAGTTGACAACAATCAACCAATCGTTAAGGAGCCTCAGATGACCACTGCATCGCAGGTCCAGCCTCCGAAAATGAACCACCGGGAAGTACTACAGTCACTGACCGGTCTGCTCATGGGCATGTTCGTTTCCATCCTGGCCGGCACCGTCGTATCCAGTTCGCTACCGGTGATCGTTTCCGATCTCAACGGCAGCCAAACCGCCTACACCTGGGTAGTGACCGCTACCCTGTTGGCCACCACCATTTCCACCCCGATTTGGGGCAAGTTCGCCGACCTCGGCAACCGCAAACTGCTGTTGCAGATTGCACTGGGCTTGTTCGTAGCCGCCTCGGCGGCCGCCGGTTTCGCGCAGGACACGAACTTCCTGATCACCATGCGTGTAGTTCAGGGTCTGGCCGGTGGCGGTATGGGCGCGCTGAGCCAGATCGTCATGGCCGACATCCTGTCTCCGCGTGAACGCGGCAAGTACATGGGGCTCTTTGGTGCCGTGATGGCCCTTGGCACCGTGGGTGGCCCGCTGATCGGTGGCTTCATCACCGACACCATCAATTGGCGGTGGAACTTCTTCGTTGCCCTGCCGGTTGCCGTAGTGGCGATCATTCTGATCCAGCGCACCCTGCACCTGCCAGCGCATACCAAGCGTGCCGTGAAGATCGATTACCTTGGCATCGTTCTTTTGTCGGCCGGTGTCGCCGCCCTGCTGATCTGGATGTCGCTGGGCGGTAGCGAATTCGAGTGGAACTCGATCACCAGTTGGACCATGGTCGGCGGTTCGGTTCTCGCCCTGCTGCTGTTCGTGGTTGTGGAGCTCAGGGCCGAAGAGCCACTGATCAACCTCTCGCTGTTCAAGAACCGCACCTTTACCTTCGCGGTCATCGCCTCGCTGGCCGTGGGTGTCTCGATGTTTGGCACCTCGGTCTTCCTGAGCCAGTACATGATCATGGCTCGCGGTGCGAGCGCCACGCAGGCAGGTTTGATGACCTTCCCGATGATGGCCGGCCTGCTGGTTATCTCCACCGTGGCTGGCGCAATGATCTCGCGCTTCGGTAAGTGGAAGGCCTTCGTGGTCACCGGCTCGTTCCTGCAGCTCGCTGGCCTGTTCCTACTGGGCACGATCCACTACGACACCGAGTTCTGGGTTGTGGGTCTGTACATGTTCATTCTGGGTGCCGGCGTCGGTCTGGTCATGCAGAATATGGTGCTGGTCGTGCAGAATGCGGTGAACCCGCAAGAGTTGGGCGTGGCCTCCTCGGCCGTGAACTTCTTCCGCACCCTCGGCGGTACCGCCGGAACCGCCGGGCTCGGCGCCATCCTCGCCGCGAACATCCCGAACATGATCGCCGACCGTCAGTCCGATTTGGTTGCCGCGCTGGCAACCCTCGGCGATAAGGCCAAGGAAGTCACCGCAGCCCTCGGTTCGGGAACCATGCCAAGCATCTCCAGCCTGCCCGAACCGGTACGTGTAATCCTCGAGTCGGTCTACGGCGACGGCGTGGCCCACCTCTTTGCGGTCGCCGCCCCGATCTCCCTGATCACCATCGTGGCCGTGTTGCTGATCCCGAACCAGTCGCTGAGCACCAAGACCAACACCCAGCGTCTGGCCGAGGAGAACGACGGATCCGAGCTCGGTCCTACCGAAGCCTAGGGGAAAGTCATGGACGCAACCGCTTCACTCCCTGCCCGTAGCGATCTGCTCGATGCCACCGAACAGGAGCTTTTCGCGCTGATCTCCATCACCGCGAAGTCGCGCAAGCAACTGGCGGCGGCATTGGACGAACGGCTCCCGCCCTCTGCCCTGCCGGTGCTTGGGATGGTGATGCACGCGTCGAGGATCAGTCAGTCGGAAATCTGCGAGCATCTCATGACGGACAAGGCCAGCCTGTCGCGGCTCGTCGCGCGGCTGGAAGAGACCGAAATGATCGCTCGCGAGATCGATGAAAACGATCGTCGAGTGGTGCATCTGATCCCGACGGACTTCGCTCGCGAACGCTGGCAGGACCTGAGCAACCAGTGGCGCGCAAAACTGCGTGAACGTATTTCCCACTGGAGCGATGAGGACCTGGATCGGCTGGTTCACCTGATGGTTCGGCTGAACACGGATCTGCGCTTGCTCTAGCTCGGATCGTTACTAGCCACGTCGCTTCGGAGAAGATTCTCCAAGGCGACGTGGCTACACTTCTGTCCATGGGTATCCGAAGTAGCAATCTCCCGGCCATCGAGCAAGCCACCAGACGGAATTGGGAAAGCTGGTGTGAGCTGTTGGAGCAACACGGCGCGGCGGATCTACCCCACGCGCAGATCGCCGATCGCGCCGTGGAACATATGCCCGATGATCTGGCGAACCCCGGCTGGTGGGCCCAATCGGTGGCGGTGGCCTATGAACAACACATTGGTCGGCGTCTGCCCGGGCAAGCAGCCGACGGAAGCTTCCAAGGATCGGTGAGTAGGACTCTCGAGGCCGATCTCGATCATGCGCTGGATCTGTGGCGGGCGCAGGTTGCCACGCTCAGTACCTTCAACGGCGCTTCGTTGCTGGGTAAGCCCACCGAGTCGGGCAGCGAGAACTGGCGCTACTGGCGAGCAGCCTTTTCCGACGGGTCGCGAGTTTCGGTCGACATCGGCCAAAAGGGAAATAAGACCTCGCTCAGCGTCAACCAGCGCAAAATTCGTGAACCGGAGAATCTGGCCTCATGGAAGGACTTCTGGAAGCAAGTCTTGGGCTCACTGGATAGCTGAGTAGGCGATCCTTAGGCTTACCGGCGAGGGCGTTGGACAATATGACCAATGTTTACCCGGCCAACTAGGCGAATGGTTGACTCTGCTGTCACAATGAGTGATTGGTAGATATGCTGCAAGTGCGCCGCGATCCGCGTACCTCGCGGTCATCGTCTTCGCACCGGCGGCAATACACAACTCACAAGCTGGAGCGTGCTTGCCCATGAGCCTCATTGTTCAAAAGTTCGGTGGTTCTTCCGTCTCGGATGCCGAGGGCATCAAACGTGTCGCGCGCCGAATTATTGACACCAAGGCCAAGGGCAACGAGGTCGTCGTCGTGGTCTCCGCAATGGGCGACACCACCGATGATCTGCTCGACTTGGCCGGTCAGCTCACTAGCGATGCCCCGGCCCGTGAGATGGATATGTTGCTCTCCGCCGGTGAACGCATTTCCATGTCGCTGCTGGCCATGGCCATCAACGAGCTCGGCGAGCAGGCGGCGTCCTTCACCGGTTCTCAAGCCGGGTTGATCACCGACGCCACCCACGGCAAGGCCCGCATTATGGAGGTCTCCCCGCAGCGCGTGCGCCGGGCCATCGACCGCGGCTATGTGGCGATCGTCGCCGGCTTCCAGGGCATGAGCAAGGAAACCAACAACATCACCACCATGGGCCGTGGCGGTTCCGACACCACCGCAGTCGCCCTAGCCGCCGCACTGGATGCGGACGTCTGCGAAATCTACACCGACGTGGACGGCGTCTACACCGCCGATCCGCGCGTGGTGTCCTCGGCCAAGAAGATCGAAACGATCTCCAGCGAGGAAATGCTTGAGATGGCCGCCAGCGGCTCGAAGATCCTGCACCTACGCTGCGTGGAATACGCCCGCCGTTTTGGTGTGCCGCTGCACGTACGCTCCTCCTTCAGCACCCACGAAGGCACCTGGGTGCTGCCCGACCCCGACGACAAGATCACCATTCAAGAGGGAGAACCCTTGGAACAGCCCATCATCTCCGGCGTTGCCCACGACCACTCCGAGGCTAAGGTCACCGTCATTGGCGTGCCCGATATCCCCGGCAAGGCAGCGCAGATCTTCGGCGTCATTGCCGCCGCGCAGGCCAACATCGACATGATCGTGCAGAACATTTCAACGCACGGCTCGGGTCACACCGACATCTCCTTCACCCTGCCGATGACCGAGGGCAAGCGCGTTATCGACGCGCTGAATACCGCCAAGGCCGAAATCGGTTTCGAGGACATCGAGTACAACGAAGAGGTGGGCAAGCTTTCCCTCGTCGGTGCCGGCATGCGCTCAAACCCGGGGGTATCCTTCACTTTCTTCGAGGCCCTGCACCAGGCCGGGGTGAATGTGGACATGATCTCGACCTCCGAGATCCGCATCTCCGTGGTCACCGACGCCGATAAGCTCAACGACGCGGTCCGCGCGATCCACTCGGCTTTCGACCTCGATACCGATATCGAAGCCACCGTCTACGGCGGAACCGGTCGCTAGGCGACCAGCACTCGTGCAGCGCGAGGCGATCACCGATGCGGTGATCGCCTCGCGCTCTTTTTTGGAGGACACATGAGCAGAGCTCCCCTAGCCACGGTGCCCACCGGTGCGGTGCCCGTCCCCTCCGTGGTGCAGGCCGCCGCGGGTGGACGCGAGGTCACCCCGGTGTGGCGCAATCAGGTTGGCGGTCTCACCTTCCGCTTCGAACCAAGTGGCGAGCGGCAGGAGGTGCACTTCGCCAAGTGGTCAGCGACCGAGGCCGGGATCGATCTCTGCGACGAAGCCGAGCGACTGGATTGGGCCCGCTCCTATGCCAGCGTGCCTGAGGTGGTGGAGTTGCGCGAAGCGGAAGAGGGACAGCTGCTGATCACTAGGGGGTTGCCGGGCACCAGTGCCGTGGACCCGAGATGGATCCGACGTCCGCGACGCGCCGCACGTGCCCTCGGTGCCGCGCTGCGGCACCTGCACGAGAACCTGCCGTTGGATGCGTGCCCGTACCGCTGGGATGTCGAGACGCGGCTTGCCGAACTGCCCACCACCGAGCGCGCCGATTTCCGCGCCCAGGCACCGACCGAAGATCTGGTGGTATGCCACGGCGATGCCTGCGCCCCGAACACGCTCCTCGATGACCGCGGGGAACTATCCGGGCACGTGGACCTTGGCACGTTGGGGGTCGGCGACCGTTGGGCCGACCTGGCCGTGTTGGCGTGGAGCGCCGAATGGAACTATGGCCCCGGTCTGACCGATCTGGTCTATGCCGGCTACGGGGTGAGTGCGGATGCGCGTCGAGCCGACTACTACCGACGACTTTGGGATGCCACCTAACGCAAGCTGTCGCTAGCGTTGCGGTTGCAGGCTTGTGCTGTAGACAACCTCGCCCAGTGCGTTGCGAAGCGAGACGTTGAACTGATCGTCCTCATCCAATTCGACGTGACCGAAGTACTGGCTCTTTCCGTCGCGTGGTGACTGGTTCGGGGCGCGGCCGGCCTGTGCAAAGACCACCTCGGGTCCAAAGGTGCCATCCATCGGATTCGGGCCGAAGGACCCGGCGTTGACCGGCCCGGCCACGAATTCCCAGAACGGTTCGAAATCGGTGAAGGCCGCACGCTGCGGCGCATAGTGGTGGGCGGCGCAATAGTGCACGTCGGCGGTGAGGAAAACGACGTTGCGTACCTTGCGGCGTTTCAGCTCGGCCAGCAGCCGGGCCAGTTCGAGTTCGCGCCCCAAGGGTGCCCCGTGTTCGGCATTGGCGATGGATTCCTGCGCCGCACCGTCGGGCACCACAATCCCCAGCGGCAGATCGTTGAGGATCACCTTCCAGGTGGCAGTGGAGGCCGCTAGTTCCCGAATGAGCCACTGCAATTGCTCTTCGCCGAGGATCGAGGTGCCATCCACCTCCTTGCCGTCGCTGTTCGGGTTTTTGAAACTGCGCATGTCTAGGGCGAACAGGTCTAGCTGCGGGCCGCGGGAAATTTTGCGATAGATGCGCGTCGGCTCGAACCCGCTGCCCGGGCGCAGCGAACGGGCGTCGGCGATCGGCTGATATTCCTGCCAGGCCCGCCGGCCACGGGCGGCAAGCACGTCGACCTCGCGCACCGTGTAGCGCTCATCGTCGATACGTTCTCCGGGGTACCAGTTATTGTGCGTCTCGTGATCATCCCATTGCGCGATGATGGGTACCTCGCTGTAGAGGGCCCGCACGTTGTGATCGAGCAGGTTGTAGCGGTGCCGCCCGCGGAACTCGGCCAGCGTTTCGGCCACCTTGGTGACTTCCTCGGTGAGCACATTGCGCCAGATTTGCCCGTCGGGTTCGCGCACCGTCTCGGACAGCGGCCCGTCGGCGTAGATGGTGTCGCCCGAGTGGATGAAGAAGTCCGGCTTCAGCGCATGCATGGCCGCGTAGGTGCGCATGCCACCGATGTCGGGGTTGATCCCCCAGCCCTGCCCGGCCGTATCCCCGGTCCAGACGAAGCTCTGCCGGCGCTTAGCTCCGTGGTTGCGTTTCCCGGTCAACGACAGCGCGGTGCGGAAGCTGCCCGATTCGAGTTGGCCGATGGTCCCGTGTTCATCTTCGAACCCGATGTCCAGCGCAAAGCGGGTGCCGGCGGGCAACTGGGTGGCGGCGATCTTCGCGGTGTAGTCGCTCTCCGGGCCGGCTAGCGACCCGCGCAGGGTGCGGCTGAACTGTCCGCGCCCGCGAATCACCGCGCCCGATTCGTCGATGGCGCGAAGCTTGGCGATCAGCCGCCCACGCCCGGAGGATCGGGCCCACAACACGGCAGAATCGGTGCCGGGATCTCCCATGCTAAAACCGTGCGTCAGCGCCAGGCGTTCACGCATCAGGCGTGGGGCGCTGGCGCCCGCGGAGGGGCCCAGTAGCGTTAAGGCGCCGGCCGAGAGGGCGCCGGTCATTAGCGTGCGTCGCGAAAGAGTGCTCACCCGATAAAGCCTGGCGCAGCGAAATTACCCTGAGATGGCGTGGTGGTAAACGCTGCGAGGCGCTTGAGTATCAGTCGCGCGGTACCCGGTAACGATGTTCGGGACGCCCGCGGTTGCCGTAGCTCAATTGCAGCTCCAGCGCTTCGGCGGAGACCAGTGCGGCCAGATAACGTTGAGCGGTGGCGCGGGCTACACCCACGGCTTCGGCGACCTCGGCCACGCTCAGCGGTTGGGTGGCAGCACTGACGCAGGCAAACACCGCCTGCTCGGTAGGTGCCGGTGTGCCGGCGTTGGTTGCGCCGGCCTCCTCCGCCCCCATCAGGGAGCGATAGAGCCGGTCCACTGCCGCTTGGTTCAAATCACTGGCTTGTTCTAGCTGTCGTCGGTAGCGAGCCCAGCCCTTGAGTTTCTCGGCAAGGGTCTTCGGTTCGAAGGGCTTGATAATGAAGGCCAGCGCGCCACCGCGGATGGCGGCGGCAATGCGCGCCGGTTCGGTGGTCGCGGAAATCATCATGGTGTCCGCATCGATGGCCCGCAGAAGTTCGAGCCCGCTCACGTGCGGCAGGTAAAGGTCCAATAGAACCAGGTCGGGTTCTAGCCTGGCGACCTCGGCGGGCACGAGGCGCGGATCCAGTATTGGTTCGAGCGCTTCGAATCCCGGCACCGCGTCCACCATGCTCGCGTGCAATTGGGCCACCCGAAAGTCGTCGTCGACGATGAGCACCCGGTAGTTTCCATTGCTCGGCATGCCTTGGCACCCTTCCTAGTTCTCGTTGCTGGTGGTCGTCGCTAATGATTGTCGTCGGTGAGCACGGCAGGTAACCGGGCCGCAACCACTGCACCCTCACCGCCGCCGCCCGGGTCGGCGATCCATACGTCGCCGCCGCGGGCCCGCGCCAGGCGACGGATCAGCGGCAGACCCACACCCTGCCCATGACCCGGCCCGACGTGGCTACCGGTGCTGACTTGGGGGTCGAAAACTTCCAGCCCGGGAGCAATCCCCGGACCAGAATCTGCCACCGCCAGATGTAGAGTGTCACCTTCCGAGAGCAGGTCGATTTCCACCCAGGATTCCGCGTCGTTGGCCAGCGCCGCGGTATATGCGTTATCCAGCATATTCCCGAGTACCGCGGTGACATCTTGGGCGTCACGCGCCGAGGCAATCTGCGCGAACAGCTGGCTATCCTCGGAAATCCGCAGATCGATCCCCAATTCCTGGGCCGTAATGGCCTTGGCGGAGATAAACGCACTGAGGAATGGGTCGGCCACCCGTTGCAAACCGGGTACGGGCGAGACCAATGGCCCGGAGGCCAGTACCTCGCGCAGGTAGTCCCTTGCCTGCTCCTGTTGGCCGAGGTTGAGCAGCCCCAAAATCGCATGCATGCGGTTGGCGAATTCGTGGCGTTGTGCGCGTAACGCATCGGCCATATCCTGCACGGCATCCAATTTGGTGCCTAATGCTTCGACCGTGGTGACGTCGGTGAGCAGCACGACGCGTCCTAGATCAACCCCGTCGCGAACCACCGGATTGATGGTGGCGACCAGCGAGTTGGCGCCGACCTCGAGTCGTATGGGGGTTCGTGTTCCCTCGCGGAGCGCCTGCACCAGACGCTCGGGAAGCGCGGCCGAGGCGTAATGACGCCCCACCACATCTGCCTTGTCGGTCCGGTGCGGTAGCCCGAGCATTTGCCGGGCCGCGCGGTTGCGCACCGTTATCACCCCGTCGGCCCCCAAACCGATCATGCCCTCGGTGACGCCGTAGAGAACCGCCTGTTGGTCACGCACCAGCTGCACGATTTCCCCGGGTTCCAGTCCCAGTGTTTGCTGTTTCAGGCGGCGCACCGTGGCCAGTCCGGCCCAGGCGCTGAGCAGCACCGCGGCCAGCGCGAAGGCTGCCACCCAAAGTACCGAACGCCAGAGCTCATCGGAGAGGGATTGGACTCCCACGCCCACCGAGACTTCGCCGACGACTCGTTCTGGACCCTCCGGCGCATAGACGGGGACCTTCGCGCGCACCGACTCGCCCAAGGTGCCATGGGCCCGCGTTACTTCTTCGACTCCCCGCAGGGCCACCGGCTCGGTGGATACCCGTTGACCGATCTGCGCCGGATGCGGGTGGGTCAGCCGTAGCCCGCGGTCCTCGGTGATCACCACGAAGGCCGCCCCGTTGACCGCGGCGGTTTCGGTGGCAAGGTGTTGTAAGTAGCCGTCGCGCAGCGCCGGAAGATCGAGGGTTTCCTTCTGCGCCTCGGCGGCTACCGCACTACGCACCTCGGGATCGGAGGCGATGGTGCGGGCGATGGTCAGCGATGACTCCTGAGCCTTAGTGAAGACATTCTCGTAGCTCGTGTAGAGGATGGTCGCGGTAATCAGCACTCCGAGCACGGCCAACACGGCAAACTGCAGGCGCATAATTCGCGCGGCGAAGTGCCCCGTGGCGCGGCGGTGGACCATCATGGTTCCAGCATACGCCGGGCATGATTTTAATGAGCAAAAAGCACGCAAAAACCAAAAGCTAGCAGAAGCCAGCTTAAATCCGGCACGTGATATGGCGCACGTAGCGTGGAGGGAGAGAAATTTTCCGCACTACCCAAGGAGCAGACATGCTGGTAGCTCTGGGCTTCCTCATGGTCGCCACCTTCATGGCCTTGATTATGACCAAGCGCATGACACCGTTGTTGGCGCTGATCATCGTCCCCACCGCTTTCGGACTGTTCGCCGGCGCCGGTTTCGGTGTGGGCGATATGGTGATGGACGCCGTTAAAGACATGTCCGGCACCGCCGCCCTGTTGATGTTCGCGATCATGTATTTCGGCATCATGATTGACGTCGGGCTGTTCGACAAGCTGGTCGCGGGCATCTTGAAGATTGTCGGCCACGACCCGGCAAAGGTCGTGATCGGTACCGCGCTATTGACCGCGCTGATCTCGCTGGACGGCGACGGGTCGACCACCTTTATCGTGGTCACCGCGGCGCTGCTGCCGATCTACCAGCGTTTGGGGATGTCTCCCGTGGTGCTGACCTGCGTCGCCGGTCTGACCAATGGCACGCTGAACATCGTCCCCTGGGGCGGTCCAACGGCGCGTGCCGCCGCCGCGCTGGGCGTAGATGCCTCGGCCATCTTCGTCCCCATGCTCCCCTCGCTGGGCATCGGGCTTGTGGTAATCGCGATCTTTGCGTGGCAGCTTGGCCTGTCCGAACGACGTCGTTTGCACCGCGAGAGCCCTGAGCTGTGGGGTACCGAGCTGGGCGGCGGCACCTTGAGCAGCGGCTCCAAATCTCCCGCCTTCGACGGCGGCACTTCGCTTGCACTCCTTGAATCCGTGGCCACCAAGGGCGACGGTAGCGAGGCGCCCACCATGCACGGCACCGTTCTGGATCCGACCCGTGAAACCCTGCGCCCCAAGCTGTTCCCCTTTAACCTGGCACTTACCGTGGCCATTATGGTGTTGCTCATCGTTGATGTGATGCCGCTGTCGTACCTGTTCATGATCGGCGCCGCGCTAGCCCTCGTCGTGAACTTCCCCCGCGTCTCGGATCAGGTGAAGATGATCGCGGCCCATTCGCAGGAAATCATTGCGGTGGTCTCCATGGTGCTCGGTGCCGCAGTGCTCACGGGTGTCCTGTCCGGCACGGGCATGGTCGACGCCATGAGCCAGTGGCTTGTAGAGGTCATCCCGGACTCCATGGGGCCGTTCATGGCCGTGCTCACCGGCCTGATCTCCATCCCGGCCACCTTCCTGATGAGCAACGACGCGTTCTACTTCGGGATCTTGCCGGTGCTCTCCGAGGCCGGGGCACACTACGGAATCGACGCGGTCGACATGGCACGAGCCTCGATTACCGGCCAGCCGGTGCATATGCAGTCCCCGCTGGTTCCGGCAATCCTGTTGCTCGTTTCGCTGGCCCGCGTGGACCTGGGCGATCACCACAAGAAGGTGCTGTGGCGCGCGGTCGTGGTCAGTCTCGTGATGCTGGCTTCGGGCGTTTTGTTCGGCGCCATTCACATGGGGTAACCCACGCAAGGCAAGGCACAACATATTCACCAGCAGGTGTACTTTCTGTCGCCTCAACAGGATATGATCCGACTCATCCAAGAGTCCTGCACCAGGACTCTTGGATGAGTCGCTCAGTTAAGCGCGTACCGGCACTCGGCCGGGCCGAGGAAAGGAACGCCATGTCGCAGAATCCCTATGAGAACGCCGCCGACCCCAACGGACAACAGCCGCAGGGTTACCCCGGTTACCCGCAGGCCGCGGGGAACAGCGTGGATGAACTGGGACGCATTCAGCTCAACGCATGGCTCTCCGTCTTCTTTGGTTGGATCCCGGCCCTGATCTTCTACGTGGTGGATAAGCAGCAGGGTCCGCTGGTCACCGAATTTCACCGGCAAACCCTGAATTTCAGTCTGCTGCGTCTGGGCGTTGGTCTCTTGACCCTCATACCGGTCCTCGGCTGGTTCCTTGCCATTGGCTCACTCGTGCTCTTTGTCTTCGCCATCATTGCGGCCGTGAAGGCCCCCGAAGAATACCGAGCCGGGCGCGCCTATAACTACCCGTTCAATCTCCCGCTGGTCCAGTAATGCCGCTGCGTGCAACGCGCACTCTGGCAGAACTTGACGCCGAGCTTGCGGTGCCGAGCATGGTCGATGTAGCCGAGATCCGACGAATCCACGAGGACCCCCGAACCCAGCAGTTCAGTCCGGCCGGGCCTCCGACACCGAAGGCCAGCGAAGAGATGCTACGCACCTGGGTCTCCGATTGGTCCGCGCACCAGCTGGGCTACCATCTGGTGCGCGACAGCCGATCACAAGAGTTGCTCGGCGTGGCAGGTCTTCGATTCAGCGGTGAGTATGACGGCGAGCGCCGCATCGCCAACCTTTACTATCGCTTCGCTCCCGAACCTTGGGGACGTTCGCTGGCGACAACCGTAGCGCGCGAATGTATTGAGGAACTAAGGCTACGCGGTGACCCGATGCTTGTGGTTGCACTGATCCACGAGGATAACAGCGCCTCGGCCCGTGTGGCACAGCGCAGCGGACTGCGGTTGCATGGCACAGTGCCTTATCGCGAATCCCACCGTCAACGCTGGCTCCTGACCTTGAACTAGGGTCCTGCGCTGGGTCCTGACTTGCTCGTTCCAGAGACCTGAGCGTCCGGCTTCTCAGGGAGTGCTTCGGTGGCAGTAAGACGTCCTGTAGAAAGACCAGCATCCGGCATGGAGCCACCGCCTAACGAAGACATGAGCTTGCGTAAACGCTAACCACCTGCCATGGGAAATTGGCCATCCGGACAAGTGGCGATTCGGGCCAAAGGCAGCGTCCTGTGAAAAAATCCGGAGAAAAGGCTCCACGGGCACCCTACGGGGAAGGGTCATCGCAACACGATAACCCGCGGTCCAGTCGGCGGCCCTGCCCCGATGTCGACGATCTCTCATATCGGGATAGCTGATAATTCTCTACAGAGATAAAGGAAGCGCTTCGCCCATGCACAGAGAGCCACTCGACGGTAATATCTCACTCGCCCAGCTCGAGGCTGTCATCGCCATCGTGGACTTTGGCTCGTTTACCGCAGCCGCAGACGTTCTGGGCATTTCCCAACCATCGCTCTCCCGCAGGATCAGCGCCTTAGAAGGAACTTTAGGCCTGCCCGTCTTCCGCCCTGTCGGCCGAGAAATGGTGCTCACCGAGATTGGGCGAAGTATTCTTCCGGCCGGTCGTCGAGCGCTACGGGAGGTGGCTTCGATTGGGAGCATCGCCTCGTCTACGCTCGCTTTGACCACCGGCTGCCTGCGCATCGCGGGGCTGCCTTCGCTGGTTGGTGGGATCATGCCCGACTATCTCGGGCCCTTCCACCGCAGCCATCCTGGCATCCAAATTGAAATTCTCAGCGTGGAAGACAACGAACAACTTGTTGAGGCGTTGCGCCTGAATCGGGCCGACGTGGCCTTTGGCGTGAATCGGCATATCCCTGCTGATCTCATCGGGGTGCCCCTGCGTGATCAGCAATTCGCGGCGGTCGTTTCGCACGAGTGCCCGGTGGACAAGGATACGGTGATCGACGCCTCGGCGCTTGAGTCGCTGAGCTTGGTGACGCTCCCACAGGGGACCTCCATCCGCCAAGTCACCGACGACGTTTACCGGCACTTCAAGGTAGTGGCACCGCGAGTTATCACGACAACACAACGTGATGCACTGGTGCCTTTGAGCATCGCCACCGGTGGCATCACCATGGTTCCGGATGTCCTTGCCGCGACGGCCGAAATCTTCGGTGGCCGGCAACTTCCCTTGCATTTCTCGGCCGGCAGACCCCTCGGTGCCATCTACCGGCGCGACGAACAACGCAATCCCGCGCTCACGGAGTTCCTCGAGCACCTCTGAGACCGATGTCTCGTAACGCCGCTGCACCCCCGGTTTTATGCCGAATCCTACCTAGCCATACAGCAGACGTATGGTTCGTGGCGCTCGGACTATTGGTATCTGAGACGCGACTCGTGATCAGCTAATTTTCTATTGCTCTCACGATTTACGCAGGGGAACACATCGTTATGAACATGCAGCACCAAGCTCCGATGGCCCGTCGTCGTGCCCGGCGAACACGCCGTCGCATTATCGCGATCGTTGCGGCAGTGCTGGTACTGGCCGTGCTTGTGACTACCGGTATCGCCGCGCTGCGGTTGCAGAGCAATATCTCGGTTTCGGCCCTCAGGTCCTCGGATATTGACGTTCCGGATTCCAGCGAAGGTGTAAACGTGCTGGTTCTGGGTTCGGATAGTCGAGACTTCAACACGAAAGGTTTCGGTGCGGACAACGGAACCCGGCGTAGCGACTCTATGCTTTTGGTCCATCTATCGCCAAACAATGAACGTATCGAGGCAGTCCAAATCCCCAGAGACACCGTCCTGCAGCGCCCGGCATGCGCCGATACCGGCTCCGGCGCCTACCCGGGCGGCTATGGAATGATCAACTCGGCACTGAACTACGGGCCAGCCTGTTCCGTCGCCGCCGTCGAAGCCCTCACCGACGTCCAGCTGAACCACTTCATTGAAGTGAACTTCGAAGGTTTCATCTCCATAGTTGATGCTCTCGATGGCATCAACGTGTGCCTGGAGAAGCCGATGACCGACCCGAAGGCAAATCTAGACCTTCCCGCAGGACGACAAACCGTGGACGGAACCGATGCACTCGCCCTGGCCCGCACCCGCCACGCGGTCGGGGACGGAAGCGATATCGCCAGATTGGGCAACCAGCAGAAGGTCATGTCCGCTATTGTCCAGCGGGCGACAAGTCGAGAGGTGCTCGCACGTCCGGAACGACTCTATGCGTTCCTTGACGCGATCACTTCTTCCATGACCGTCGATGAGGAACTCAGCTCATTGCCTTCGCTGGCCTCGCTGGCCGCCCGGATTCAGGCGGTGCCCACTGACAATATCACCTTTATGGCGATGCCAACGCAGCCTGCACCGACAAACCGCAACCGGGTTGTCCCCGCACCCGACGCAGCACTGATTTTCGAGCGCATCAAAAAAGACATCCCGATCAATTCTGAAGCGCAGAGCTCGGCAGACGAGGAACCAGCGCGCGAGGCCGCCCAGAAACTCCCGGTGAGCATCCTCAACGGCACGAAGGTCTACGGTCTGGCGGGCAAGTTTGCCGACGCCGCCGCGGAGGAAGGCTTTACCGTTTCATCGATCGGCACCGCTACCTCGCTCCATGAGCAGACTCGGTTACTCATTCCAGATACGGCGGGCGCTAAGAAGGCTGCCACCGGCTTCGCCAAGGCCATCAAACTCGATGTTTCCCCCTCGGTCGCCGATGTCGAGGAAATCCAGTTGGTGCTCGGGCAGGACCATCAGGCATTGCGGATACCCGATAACAAGCCCGTGAAGGTTACCAGCCGGACCGCAAGCGAAAAGCTGTGCGGTTAAAGCGAGCTCAGCATGCGGCTTAGCTCGGGCCAGACGGTGAACAAAGCATTGGCCCGGCCGTGCATCGGCCGTGCGGGGTCAGGCAGAAATGTGAGTTGACCTACCAAACTGGTTTCATCGCGCCATGAATTGAATAATTGAATCTATGCCTTTGACCGACGCGCTACTGGAAGCCTCGCAGTGGATACCGCAGGCCCAGACGCATGAACGTCGGGCACGGGCCTTTGGCGAGCCCTTTGTGGGACGACGCATGAAGGGCCGGAAGCATCCGATCGAAGACTTCCTATTCACCTACTACACCCAGAAGCCCGGCCAACTTTACCGTTGGCACCCGGGCGCGGGAGTTGTCTTACTCGGCGAACCGGCGCTCGAACGGCTCGACTGGAAGTTCTATCGCGCGGTGCACACCGAGGCCGGCCCCGGCGTGGAGCTCGACCTGCACGCCTTTGCGCAGGCTCGCTCCGCCGCCATTGGTTTTGCACGGACCATCCTGTCCGGCACCAGGTCCCGCCCGGGCAACTTCGCCTGCTTCGGCCTCCACGAGTGGGCCATGGCCTACAAGTCCGAGGTCAACGGCATTCGTCACGAGTACCTTCCCTTGCGTCTTGGCGCGCAGGGCACCGATGCGGTGGTCGAGGAGCACCGCATCCGCTGCACCCACTTCGACGCGTTTCGCTTCTACACCCCGCAGGCCGTACCGCTGAACGAGCTACAGCCCAGCCGTGAAACGCAGCGAGAGCTCGAACAGCCGGCCTGTCTGCACGCCAATATGGATCTCTATAAGTGGGCGTATAAGCTTTCGCCGGCGGTCCCCAGCGAACTCATGATGGATTGCTTTGAGCTGGCCTGGGAGATCCGCACCATGGATATGCAGGCCTCTCCCTATGACCTCTCCGAGTGGGGTTACCGCGCGATCGCTATCGAAACACCGGAAGGCAAGGCCGAATATGTGGCCTTACAGCGTGATTTCGCCGACCGTGCAGAGGTACTACGAGCCCGCCTGCTGGCGGTGGCCGAGTCGCTTCCCTTAGAGCAGCCCTAGCCGATATTCAGCTGCCGGGCGCACAATGGGGCTATGAAACGGGCCCGGGTAGTTGCCATCGTGACCGCGCTGAGTGCGGCCGCGATGCTTTCTGCGTGCCAGCCACCCGCCGCGGCCCCCGGTCCTTCGGAAAGCAGCCCGTCAGAGAGTAGTCCGCCGCAAACCGATCTGCGCATCGAGGTGTTTGCCGACGGCAAGGAGCTCAGCGCCGAACACCGCCTATTCTGTTCGGGAAGAGATGCGTTAGCCCAGAGCACACTTCCCGAGGCGACGAGTGCTTGCCAACTGTTGCACGACTCGCCCGCGTTGCTTACCGAACCCACGCCTACCAAGCAAACTTGCACCATGATCTATGGTGGCCCGGATCGCGCAAAGATTCGCGGCACGCTCAACGGGATCTCGGTGGACGCGACCTTCGATCGTTCCAACGGTTGTGCCATTGACCGCTGGGACACGTTGCAACCGCTACTGGGATCGGGCGGAATGTAGCTTCGGACGGTATTCGCACGCCATAAACTGAGCGCATGGACTTTTTCCTCGTGCTGATCATGCTGCTCTTCGCCACCGTCCTGATCGTCGGGGTCAGCGAGCGCATCGGGCTACCCTACCCGATCTTGATGCTGGTGTTCGCGGTCCTGGCCGGCTTCCTACCCTTCGTGCCGGTTGTGCACGTGCCGCCGGAGCTCATCCTTCCAATTTTCCTGCCGCCCTTGCTATTCGCCACCGCCCAACGCAGCTCGTGGTCCGTTTTCCGTTTCCGTTGGAAGTCGCTGATTCGCCTTGCGGTGGTACTCATCGTAGTCACCGCCGGTGCCGTCGCGGCTACCGCGTGGGCTTTTAGCCCGTTGGCATCGATTCCGCTGGCCATCGCGCTTGGCGCGATTGTTGCGCCGCCGGATCCGGTGGCTGTGGACGCCATCGCCACCAAGGTGAAGATTCCACGCCGACTCACCTCGATCCTGGAGACCGAAGGTCTCTTCAACGACGCCATGGCGATCGTGATCTTCCAGCTCGCAGTCACGGCCACGGTGAACGGCACCGAGGTCGGTTGGGAGATCATCCCGCAGTTCCTGATCGGGGCCGCCATCGCCGTCGTGTTGGGCTTTGCCATGGCCTGGCTGATTGGTGCGCTGAACCGCTTCGTACCGAATATGGTGGCCCGGTGCGCGGCCACCCTCGTCGCCCCCTATGCGGTGTATCTACTCGCCGAAGAATTACACGCATCGGGCGTGGTCGCCGTGGTCGTCACCGCCCTGGAATTGGGACGCCGTGCCCGCCCGCAAGATGCGAGCGAACGATTGACCCGAAACTCCTTCTGGGAGGTGCTCGAGATGCTGGCCACGGGTCTGGCTTTCGGGCTGATGGGCTTCGAAATGAACAGCGTAATCACCGAGGAGGGTGCCGATCTCATCGCCTTTATCCCCGGCGTATTGGCGGTCAGCGTGGTGGTGATCGCGGTGCGTGCGATCTGGATGTTCGCCACCTACTACCTGCCTCAGTCGGTGATCGCCGGCCGACGTATGACGGCCAAGGATTCACTGGTACTCACCTGGTGTGGCATGCGCGGACTGGCCACCTTGGCGTTGGCCCTCGCACTGCCCACCACGCACGCAGATGGCGCCCCGATCGAGGGGCGAAACTTTGTCGTGGCCTGTGCCTGTGGCGTGCTCGTGGCAACGCTGGTGGTTCCGGGATTGACCCTGCCAGCGTTGATGCGCGTGCTCAAGCTACCGGGCGATGGCAAGCTCTTCGCCGCGGCCCAACGCAAACTGGCGAAGCGGGCCGAGCAGCGAGCTCTGGAGGTCATGCGTGAATCACCAGAACTCGAACGGCTCCCGCAGGATTTCCGGGACTCGATGACCCGCCGCCTGAAGACGCTACACACCTTGCTCGAGCAGGGTGAAGCAGACGTTGATGAGACGCGACGCGAAGAACTAGGCCGATTGCGCGCCTTCGTGGCAGCAGCCGATACCGTGCAGTCGCGGGCACTGAACGCTGCACGCAACGAGCTCATGCAGGCCCGCAATGAGCGTGGGGTCGACCCGCATATGGTGGATGAGATCGTCGAGCGCCTCGATCAGCGCACGGTGGTGCTGGATCGGTAGATTGCCTCGCGCAAGTAGTGGCAACGGCCCTTGTCGTCAGCACTTGAGCACGAAAAACGGCCAGTCCCGGGATCTTTTCGGGGCTGGCCGCTCGCGTCATCTTGGCGTGTGCGGGGCTTAGTTCTTCACTTCCCAACGTCCACCGTTCTCCCAGAACTCGCGGATGTCTTCCAGGTTGCGCCCCTTGGTCTCCGGGGCCATTCGCAACACGAAGATAAAGGCCAGTACCGCCAAGGCGCCGAAGACCATGAAGGTTCCGGCTCCCCCGAGCTGCTGGAGCATGCTGAGGAAGAACATTGACACCACCACGTTGGCCAGCAAATCGCTGGTGAGCATCGCCGAGGATCCAAGAGCGCGCAGGTGCGCGGGGAAGCTCTCGCCCGCATATACCCAGACGAGCGCGCCGAAGCCAAAGGTGAAACCGACGGTGAACAGCAGCACGCCGGTGAAGCCAAGTGCGGTCAATATGCCACCGAAGTCATCTGAAATCAGGAAGATCGCAATGAGTAGGATGTTCGCCGCGATCATGGTGCCAATGCCACCGAGCAGGATGGGCCGGCGTCCGATGCGGTCGACGAGCGAGAGCGAGAAGAAGACGGCAATCAGCGACACACCTTGCACGAGCGCCGGCAGCAATAGCTGGGAGGCATGTCCCTCGAAGCCCATGAGCGCAAAGAGCTTCGGGCTGTAGTACACGATGGCGTTGATGCCGGTGATCTGGATGAAGAAGCCCAGACCCACGACGAAGATGCTGGCACGCAGGAATGGCTTGCGCAGCATTTCGCGGATCGCCCCACCGCTTTCTTCACGCAAGGATCGGCTCATCTGTGCCAGCTCGGTAGCCACATTGAGGCTGCCTTCGCCCTCGATGCGATTCAGTACATTACGCGCTTCTTCTTCGCGGCCCTTCATCATGTACCAGCGCGGTGTGTCGGGTAGACGTACCACGATAAGTAAGACCACAACGGCTGGTACTGCGGCCAGCCCAAGCATCATGCGCCAGTTACCGGCACCCGAGAGGAAGTAGGCGATCACGTATCCCAGGATCACGCCGATCACGGTGGTGACCTGATAGGCCACGAGCAGGGCTCCACGAATCTTCGCCGGCGAGGATTCTGCGACGAAGACCGGCACCACAACGACCGATACACCAATGGTCAGACCCAACAGGAGGCGAGCAACGTAAAGCACCGGCACGGTGGGTGCCAACGCCGAGAGGATCGCGAACAGCGCGTAACCGGTGGCCACACCAATCATCGCGGTACGCCGCCCGACCTTGTTGGCCAACCAGCCGCCAACCAGAGCACCAAGCACCTCACCGATGACCACCGCCGTAGTGATTTGCTCAAGCGCCTGGGTGCTGAGGTCGAATTCGATCTCGAGGAATCCGAGGGCGCCGGCGATATTGGACATGTCGTAGCCGTAGATGATGCCAACGGCCGCGGCGGTAATGCCGGTCAGTATGCCGAGACGTGGTGTCGTCTTAAGGTCCTGTAGCAAGGACATCCTGTAGCTCCTTCGATACCAGGAATTGCTGAAGCGGCCGTGGGTCAACGCCGCGTTTAGATTATTGTAAGGTTTCCTACCATATTAAGAAAGCCCCCTAGCAACCGGCGTTAACGACGAATGCCCCCGGCGCAGGCGGGGGCATTCGATAAGCTCATGTCAGCGACGTTCGAGCAGGGTGATGACCTCATAGTGATCGGTTTGCGGAAACATATCCATGACACGGCCCAGAACGGGCCGGAAATTATCCATACGCTGCAAATCACGCGCCAAGGTCTTGGCATTACAGCTCGAATAGACCACATGGGACACCGCAGAGTCATTGAGCCAGTCGGCGAGCTCCGCGGAGATGCCGCGTCGCGGCGGATTAACGATCACGGCTTCCGGAGCGGTCTGGCTTTGTACCGCAAACTCCGTGGCGTCGCCGGAGAAAAACTCAATGTCATCCAATCCCAGCTCGGCCGCCGAGACCCGTGCGGCCTGCACCGCCTGGTCACTGGTTTCGATCCCAACCACCTGCCGCCCGGGCCGCGCACAGTGCAACGCAAAGCCTCCCACGCCGCTATAGAGATCCCACAGGCTAGCCGGGGCAATATCGTCGATCCATAACCGCGCCTGCCGATAAAGTGCGGCCGCGATCTGCGTATTGGTTTGGAAGAAACCCTGCGGACGCAAATGCATCTGTACCCCGTTGAGGGTAAAGGACAGAGTCTGCGCGGCGGTCAGCACGATCTCTTCGGGACCCTCCAGCACCGCCTTGTGCTCGGGTAAGAAATTCACCGACACCACCGTGGCCTGCGGGAGTGCCCGGAGAAACTCGGGCAACGAATCGCGCAGCGCCACAAAATGCTTCTTGGTACGCAGAACCCAACGCACCATCAGTGCGCCAGCCTCATTTACCGTGATGATCACATGCTTCAGCTCGCCCTTGCGGCGCGGCACATCGTAAGGGATGAGCCCCAGCCGAATAATGAATCGCTCAATGATGCCAAAGGCCGCCCGGAGCGCCGGGTCGCAAATGCCGCAATTGCGCAGATCAACTCCGTGGCCGTCGGCGTCGAGAATGCCAATGGTCGGATTCTGGCTGGTTCCCGCCACCACCATCTTCGCCTTATTCCGAAACCCGGATTCGGCGCTGGCCTGCGGTGGAAGCATACGCAAACTATCGAAGTCGGCCAGCAAGCCCGCGCAATGCTCGGCCTTGGTCCGCAACTGTTGCTCGTAGGCCGTGGCCAATTGGGTACAGGAGCGGCACCGCTCGGCGGCGAAATACAGACATTCCATGGTGTCTACAATCTTAGCGACCACTTACCACCGGCGAATGAAGCATACTCAACGGTTATTGACCGTAAATTTCCAGACTCCGCGGGTAGGCTCGCATATGATCGACCCGGCAAGGGTCGACGACGAGACCTTGTGCACTCGATCTAGAATGGGGCCGATGATAGTACGCATGAACCGCTCGGCACGCCGCCGAACGTCTGGCATCTCCGTGGTGGCTGTTGCGACGCTAATTGGCGTTGTAAGCACCGGGTGTAGTTCGCCAAGTTCATCTCCCACCGCCGAGGCCAGTCTCTCTCAGGCCCCGTCGAACAGCTCCATGCCCAGCTCAACGCCTTCGGCCGGTCGCGCCAACGGTTCGGCCAGCGGTCAGGGTGCCGCGCGCGCCACCGCATCTCGGATGCCCACTGCGACCCCTTCGGGCACGAGCGATCCAGCCCAGAGTATCGGCCCACTCGCCAGCGGAGGCAGCGTGGCCGAATCGGATGCACTGATGGTCGAGCCCACCAGCCCTTCGGTCAAGCTAAGCCCCGCCACCGAAGAGTTGTTCACCGCCATTAAGAACGGCGACACCACTAAGGCCCGCGCAGCATTGAACAACAAGGCCGATATCGGAGCGCTCGATGCCTCTGGTCGCAGCGCCCTCATGCGCGCGGTAATCCACAAGCGCGAGGACATTGCCTTGGCGCTACTCGGCGCTGGAGCCGATCCGAACACCAGTGATCCGATGGGCGACACCCCGTACCTGCGCTCTAGCGCCAATGGGATGACCACTGTGCTCTCCTCCTGCCTTGAACATGGCGCGGATATCAAGGCCACTAATCGGCTCGGTTCCGACGCTCTGATGGTGGCCAGCGAAAATGGGCATCCGGCCGCGGTCAAACTACTGTTGCAACACGGATTATCGGTCTCCCGGGTCAACGACCTGGGCTGGACGGCGCTTCATGAGGCGGCGGTATTGGGCGGCAATTCCAGCCGCTACCTCTCGGTGGTGAAGCTGTTACTCGAAGGCGGAGCCGACCCGCAACTCCTGGATCCCACCGGCAAGAGCGCGGTTGATATTGCCGCCGAACGCGGTCATTCACGTATGCTCGCCATCCTGCGTCAGTACACCGCGCACTAAAGCGCGTCGAGGTAGAACCACAGCCCGTCCTCGCGGATGAAGGTGCTGCGTTCTTCTTGGCTGTCCTCCCGTCCCGCACTGCGATAGTGGGCCACAAAATGAACCACCCCGCGTGTGGCCTGCGCTCCACCGGCCCGGGTGGCGAGAATTTCCAATCCGGTCCAGTTCACCGTCTTATCGAACTCCACGTCGGCAGGGCGAGTATCCGGGTGCCAGGTGTCCAGCAGATACTCCCCCAGCTCGAGCACGAAGGCACAGTAGCGTGAGCGCATCAATTGCTCGGCGGTGGGCGGAAGCGCGGAGCGATCGGCACGCCCGAGATGCCACGGTTGGCAACATTCGCCATAGCTGCGTGGCTGGTCTTCAAGTGCGCGGCAAGGACAAGGGGCAGTGCTCTTCATGCGGCCAGCTTACGCGCCAGCGGTTCAAACGTGCGCTACGCGACACCGCGAGCACCCTGCGTTCCCGGTAGACTTAGGTACGCAAGCTCGCGGAGCGCCATTACCCTTTGGTGTGAGACGGCAATCCGTGTGGCATTAAACCCCCTCGCGCACAGGAGATATGCCGGATGCCCCGGATCGTTGTTGATGTCATGCTCAAGCCCGAAATCCTTGACCCTCAGGGCAAGGCAATTGCTGGGGCACTGCCCCGGCTCGGCTTTAAGGCCTTTGAAGCCGTCCGTCAGGGCAAGCGCTTCGAACTGTCCGTCGACGGTGAGGTGACCGAAGAAATCCTCGCTCAGGCTCGCGAAGCGGCCGAGACCATGCTCTCGAACCCGGTCATCGAAGATGTCGTCAACGTCGAGGTTATCGACGACTAATGAGCAACGACCTACCCCTGATTGGCGATTATTCGACGCCAACCGCTGAACTTTCCGGCGCCCGCATTGGCGTTGTGACCTTCCCCGGCACGCTGGATGACCGCGACGCCGCACGCGCCGTACGCGCCGCCGGCGCTCAGTCCGTATCCCTGTGGCACGCGGACTCCGATCTGGGCGACGTAGATGCCGTCATCATCCCCGGTGGCTTCTCCTACGGCGATTATCTGCGTGCCGGCGCGATTTCGCGTTTTGCCCCGATGATGTCCAAGATCGTCGACGCAGCGAACTCGGAGGCCAAGCTTCCGGTGCTCGGGATCTGCAATGGCTTCCAGATCCTCACCGAGTCGCACCTGCTGCCCGGGTCGATGATCAAGAACGATCACCTGCGCTTCATCTGCCGCGACCAGGTGCTACGCGTGGAGAACAACACCACGGCGTGGACCAACGGTTATGCGGCGGGTCAAGAGATCACCATCCCGCTGAAGAACCAGGACGGCCAGTACGTCGCCGACGAGAAGACCCTGGACGAGCTTGAGGCCGAGAACCGTGTGGCCTTCTCCTACGTGGGATGGAACCCGAACGGTTCGCGCCGCTCGATTGCCGGTATCAGCAACGCCGCGGGCAACGTGGTGGGCCTCATGCCGCACCCGGAGCATGCCATCGAGGTCGGCTTCGGCCCGGATGCCACCGGCACCGACGGGCTGACCTTCTTCACCAGCGTTTTGACCCACCTTGTTGGAGGCAAGAAGTGACCCAGGAATTCAACATCGACACGGTCGAAAACGCCGAAGGCACCCCGGATGTGGAGCTGCCCTGGGCCGAGCTGGGCCTGAAGCAGAACGAATTCGATGAGATCGTCAAGATCCTCGGTCGCCGTCCCACCGCCGCAGAGTTGGCGATGTACTCGGTGATGTGGAGCGAACACTGCTCCTACAAGTCCACGAAGAACCACCTGCGCCAGTTCGGCCAAAAGGTCACCGAGGAGATGAAGAAGGACCTGATGGTCGGCATCGGCGAGAACGCCGGCGTGACCGACCTGGGCGACGGCTGGGCCGTGACCTTCAAGATCGAATCGCACAATTCGCCTTCCTTTGTCGAGCCCTACCAGGGTGCGGCCACCGGTATCGGCGGCATCGTGCGTGACATCATCTCCATGGGTGCCCGCCCCATCGCCGTCATGGACCCGCTGCGTTTCGGTGCCATCGACCACGAGGATTCCCAGCGTGTGGTGCACGGTGTGGTCTCCGGTATCGGCGGCTACGGCAACTCGCTGGGTCTGCCGAATATCGGCGGCGAAACCGTCTTCGACCCGATCTACCAGGGCAACCCACTGGTGAACGCCCTAGCCGTGGGCGCGCTGCGCCACGAGGATCTGCGCCTGGCCAATGCCTCGGGCGTGGGCAACAAGGTTGTGCTCTTCGGTGCTCGCACCGGCGGCGACGGCATCGGTGGCGCCTCGGTGCTCGCCTCGGAATCTTTCGACGACACCAAGCCCTCGAAGCGTCCGGCCGTGCAGGTCGGTGACCCCTTCAGCGAAAAGGTCCTCATCGAGTGCTGCCTTGAATTGTTCAAGTCCTCGCTCGTCGAAGGCATCCAGGATCTGGGTGCGGCCGGTATCTCCTGCGCCACCAGCGAGCTGGCCTCCAACGGTGAGGGCGGCATGCAGGTCGAGCTGACCGACGTGCTGTTGCGCGACCCCACTCTGACCCCGGGCGAAATCCTGATGTCGGAATCGCAGGAGCGCATGATGGCCGTGGTTACCCCGGCCAATGTCGCCGCCTTCGAGGCCGTGATGGACAAGTACGGTGTGGAATACTCCTGGCTGGGCGAGGTCACCGACACCAACCGACTGATCATCACCTGGAAGGGTGAGGTCATCGTGGACGTGGACCCGAAGACCGTGGCGCACGACGGCCCGGTTTACGACCGCCCCTACGCCCGCCCCGAGTGGCAGGACGCCCTGCAGGCCGACACCTTCCGTTCCTCGGCGGCCGGCGCCAACCTGCCGTCCACCGGCGAGGAGCTGAAGTCCGCCGTGCTCGAGCTGATCGCTAGCCCGAATATGTGCGACAAGTCCTGGATCACCCGCCAGTACGACCGCTACGTCGGCGGTAACACCGCACTGGCCGCCCCGGATGATGCCGGCGTGGTGCGCGTGGATGAAGAAACCGGGCTGGGCGTGGCCATCGCCACCGACGCCAACGGTCGTTACACCTACCTCGACCCGTACGTCGGCGCCCAGCTGGCACTGGCCGAATCCTACCGCAACGTCGCCACCTCCGGCGCTATCCCGGCCGCCGTCTCCGACTGCCTCAACTACGGCTCCCCGGAAGACTCGGACGTGATGTGGCAGCTGGCCGAGGGTATCCGCGGCCTGTCCGACGCCTGTATGGAACTGGGTGTGCCGGTGACCGGCGGTAACGTCTCGCTGTACAACCAGACCGGCGACAAGGCCATTCACCCGACCCCGGTGGTTGCCACCCTGGGCAAGCTGGATGACGTGGCGCGCCGCACCCCTTCGGGCTGGCGTCCGGAGGCCGACGGCCAGGCCATCTACCTCATCGGTACCACCAAGGATGAGCTGGACGGTTCGGAATTCGCGAACCTGCGCGGGCACCTCGGCGGTCTGCCGCCGCAGGTCGATCTGGCAGCCGAAAAGGCGCTGGGCGCGATCCTGATCAACGCCAGCCGCGACGGCATGGTCGACGCCGCGCACGATCTCTCCGAAGGTGGCCTCGCCGCCGCCCTGTCCGAGATGGTGTTGCGCTACGGCGTGGGTGCCCGGGTGGCCCTGGATGAAATCTGCCAGCGCGACGGCATTGACGCATTCACCGCGTTGTTCTCCGAGTCGCAGGCCCGTGCCCTAGTGGCCGTGCCTCGTAGCGAAGAGGTTCGCTTCAACGATATGACCAGCGCCCGCGGCATCACCGTGGCCCGCCTCGGCGTCGTTGATGCGCAGTCCGGCGCCCTCGAGGTGCAGGGTCTGTTCACCGCCACGGTGGACGAGCTGCGTGAGGCCAACGAAGGAACCATGGAGAAGTACTTCGGGTAGTCGCCCTCGGTAAGTTTCCGAACTTCGGGCCCCGATCCATTGTGGATCGGGGCCCGAAGTGTTTCACGACCAAGCCACGGAGCCAGATCTCCGTGAGCACCGCGGAGTCATCGCATCTGCCGGACTACACCGCCGCAGAGGCGCGCGGAAGCACCACGCTGCTGACAACCTCCGGAGTAAACCCAGCGGCTAAACCGCTATGTTCGGCCAGTACGCCCAACCAAGGAATGTCGGCGGCGGCGCAACTCTGCTTCAGCGCGCTGCGATTGGATAGGTGCAGGGCTTGGGGATACTGCGGCCAACTGCCAATGAGCACCCCGGCCAAGCGCAGTGCGAGGGAGCGCGCGGCCATCAGCGTCAGCCCGGTATGGTTCAGCGTCCCCAGATCCGGACGGGTCACCACCACGAGTTCGGCTTCGAAGGCGCGGCACAGATCGGCCAGCGTCTCTCCCGCCTCGGTCAACTCGACCAGCAGCCCCCCGGCCCCCTCCACAATGACCACGTCGAAAGCCTCCTCGAGTTTGGCCAGCCGCTCGAGATGGTCTGCCAACCTCGGTAGTACGGCGTTTTCTGCGGCCGCGGCCGCCCGAGGTGCCATGGGTTCACGCAGGCGACAGCCTTCGCTCACCGAGAGGGCACTCGCGTTGGTGCCCAACACCTGTGCGCTGAGCCGCCGCACCTCGTCGATGTCTCCTGCCTGATCGCCGAGCACTCCGGTTTGCACGGGTTTATACACCGCGACCGATAAGCCGGCCAGCGCGTAGCCGGTGGCCAATGCGGCGGTGCTGACGGTTTTTCCGACGCCGGTATCCGTACCGGTCACACACAATTTCACGACTGCACCTCAACTTTCAGTGGGGCTTGGAAGGACAGCAACCTCAACCATTGGGATTCTGGGCATTCGGTGACGGCGAGCGCGGCGGGATCCGGTAGCGCGCGGGCCGTTTCTTCAAGTGCGATGACGGCCTCCATTTCGGCCAGCCGCGCACCGAGGCAACGGTGCAAGCCGTGCCCGAAGGCGAGCCTATGGCCGTACGGGTCTGCTGCCAGATGTTCTCCGGATAGTTCCAGCAGGATTTCGGCGCCGGCCGGTAGCGTGTGGGGGCCGAGCTCGGTGTCTTCGGTAACCGCGCGACGCCAGGTATGCACCGACGACTCCGTGGCAAGCACCCGCTTGACGAAGTTTGGGGCAGCGTCCTGGCTACCGCGCGCACACGCTTCCCAGATCGCGGGGTCGCGCAGCGCACGGTAGAGCACGGTTTGAATCAGCAGACAGGTGGTTTCCTGACCGGCAATGAGCAGGAAGTACCCGAGTGAGCAGATTTCCCGCTCGGGTACACCGGCGGCCCCGAGGACGCCCCACAGATTCTGCTGGCCCTGCGCGTGGCGTACGCTGTCCCGCAGCCAGGCGTAGAACTGCGCCGCGCTTTGCGCCAGTTGCAGTTGCCGCTCCCGATCCGGCCAACCCCAGAACAACTCGAGCGAATCCCGGCTCCAGATTTTCAGTAGCCGCTGATCCGGTAGCTCGACGCCAAGTAGCGTGCCCATAATTCGTGGCGGGACGTCCGCGGCTACCGTACCGGAAAGATCGCTCCGGCCCTGCGCGGCCAGTTGGTCGGCCGATAACCGGGCCGAGCTTCGCGCGACATCTCGGATGCTTTGCGCCACCGCACCGACCTTGGCGGGGCTGAAGAATTTAGCCACGATGCGGCGCACCCGCAAATGTTCCGGGCCGCTGGCCGAAGCGAGTACCGGCGGTAGCGCGAATCCTTCGCGTGCGAGAATACGCAGGGCCTGCGGGCTCAGCTCGGTGACGGCCGTAAGGGCGTTACTGGGCACGAATTGCTCGGTGCGTTCGAAGACCTCCCGCACCAAGGCAGGATCGGCGACGCTCAGAAGTGCTGTGTCGTTCATGCAAAGGCTCCCTGTGGGGCGAGGGTGGCGCGAATCAATGTCAACGCCTGTGCTAGTTCGCTGGGGTCCAGGTCTGCACGGGCGGTGAGCCGGAGCCGGGAGAACCCATCGGGCACGCTCGGCGGCCGGAAGCACCCCACCGCGATACCGGATTCACCCAGGGCCTGCATGGCGTGCGCGGCGGTTTCGGCGTCGGGCATGCGTAGCGAGTGAATGGCGCCGGCCCCGGGCTCGAAGCAGCCAAGGTCCGCGAAGGCCTCGAGAATCTGCCGATTGCGCTGGGCCAGACGCGCCAGCGGACTTGGGTCGGTGCACAGCATGGTGGCGACGGTGCGCGCGGCCGCGGCGGCCGCCGGGGCCAGCGCGGTGTCGAAAATGAAACTGCGCGCCGCGTTGACCAGCTGCTCTCGAAAGCTACGGGCATTGGGGCCGCCGAAAAGTACGGCACCACCCTGCGCCCCAAGGGCCTTGGACAGCGAGGTGGTCACCAGCACATGGGCCGCCTGGTGGAACCCGGCGGCTCGCACTTCCCCTCCGGGGTGGCTGACTCCCAACGCGTGGGCTTCGTCGACAATGAGCAGGGCGTCGTGGCGGGCGCAGATCGCGGCGAGCTCGGTCAATGGAGCCCGGTCGCCAAGGACCGAGTAGATTGACTCGACCGCCACGAGTGCGCGCGGTTGCGTGCGGGTGGCGAGGATGCGTTCGAGCTCGGCGGGATCGTTGTGGGCGAAGAGCGTCGGCGTGCGGTGCGCCGCGAGTCGTGCCCCGTCGTGCAGGCTGGCATGGGCGTGCGCATCGAGTACGAGTAGCGTGCCGGGCCCGGCGAGGGCGTTGAGCACACCGAGGTTGGCGGCGTAGCCGGTGGCGAAGCTCAGCGCCTCACTGCGTCCGGTCAGCTCGCTTAGGGCCTGCTCTAGCCCATGATGTAGCTCGGATGTCCCGGTGACCACGCGGCTTGCCCCGGCCCCGCACCCGTAACGCCGCACGGCCTCGACCGCCGCCGCGGTCACCTGCGGGTTGTGGGCCATGCCAAGGTAGTCGTTCGAGGCTAGATCGAATCGCATCCGGCGTACCGGATCGTGGCGCTGCACTCCCCTGGCCTGCCGGACCCGAGCCCGGTCGGCCAGCCAGGAATCCCAGCTGCCGCTCATCCGTGGACCTCCGCGACCGCGTGCACCATGGCGTTGGTGAGCGTGCCCAGCTCCGCGTCGCTGGTGACGTAGGGCGGCATGACGTAGACCAGATTGCGGAAGGGCCGCACCCAGGCCCCGTATTTCACCGCGCGCTGTGACACGCGGCGAGCATCGACGCCCGTGCTCAGTTCCAACACGCCGATTCCGCCAAGTACCCGCACGTCGCTCACCGAATTCAGGCTTCGGGCCGGGGCCAATCCGGTGCGCAGCGCGCCTTCGAGGCGCTGGATGTGCCGCGCCCAGCTCGCCTCGGGTGCCGCGCCGACACCGAGTTCATCGAGCGAGGCGCAGGCGATGGCGCAGGCCAGGGGGTTTCCCATAAAGGTCGGGCCGTGCAATATCGCGCCGTGCTCCGAGGCCTTCAGGGTGGCACCAACCCGCTCGCTGAAGAGCACGGCCGCGAGGGTGAGATAGCCGCCGGTCAAGGCTTTCCCCACGCACAGTATGTCGGGCACGACGTCGGCCTGATCGCAGGCGAAAAGGCTCCCGGTGCGGCCGAATCCGGTGGCGATTTCGTCCGCGATGAGTAGCAGGTCCCAGCGGTCGGCCAGGTCGCGCAGGATCCGTAGCACCGCCGGCGGGTACCAGCGCATGCCTCCGGCGCCCTGGACCACCGGTTCGACGATAATTCCGGCCAGTTCTCCCTCGTGACGTTGCAGGATCTCGGTGGTCTGGGCCCGCCACTGTTCCAGTTGCTGCGCGTCGTAACTCCACTCGCCCCTGGCGTCGCGCGACCCGGCGGGCGGTACGGGGAGAAATTCGTGGCGTGCCAGTAGCCCGTCGAACGAGGCGTGCATCCCATCAATCGGGTCGCAAAGCCCCATGGCCCCGGTGGTGTCTCCGTGGTATCCGCCGCGCAGGCTGAGGAAACGCTGCCGTTGTGGACGGTTCCGTGCGCTTTGCACCTGAACCGCGAGTTTCAACGCCACCTCCACCGACACCGAGCCGGAATCGGCGAGGAACACATGCGGCAATCCGCCCGGCGCCAGAGCGGTCAATCGTTCGGCGAGCTCTACCGCCGGGGCGTGGGTCAGCCCACCGAACATGACGTGGCTGAAGTGCTCGAGCTGCCCGCGCGCGGCCGCGTCGAGCCGGGGGTGGCGGTACCCGTGGATCGCGGACCACCATGAGGCCATGCCGTCGATAACCTCGTGGCTGGTGCCATCGGCGTCACGCAGGGTCAGCCGGGCGCCGGAAGCCGCTTCGACGGCGAAAAGTGGTGGTTCGTCGACCGGTGCGTAGGGGTGGGCCAGCAACCCGGCGTCCCGTTCGATCAATCCCCGGCTCGCGGGCCTCTGCCGCGAAGATATTATGGGCGCTGCACTGGAAAGTGGCACGGTCTTACCTCGGTTCCTGAACAGTGTTCAATGGATGGCTGAAAGCCTAGGCGACCACGGGTACCCACGGCAAATCTTGTACGCAATCACCGCTCACAAAGCTCGAGACACGCCCGTGGCGGGCCCGCCCCTTGAGAGGGAAGACCCGCCACGGTGTGTCTCGATGAAATATCGGCGCTACCGCCTAGCCCATACGCCGCCGGGTGCGCAGGAGCAGCAATGCCCCGCCCACCAGGGTTGCCGCCCCGAGACCCATCAGGGTCCAGATAGCGGAGGACACGCCGGTTTCCACCAGCACCGGCGGCTTCGGTGCGGCCCGGCCGCACAGCTGCACGGTGCTCTGCGCGTCCTGCCCGGTCTCGGCGATCTGCGCGGTATTGGTGAACTTCGTACATTCACCGGTGACCGCCCGATGCTGCAATAGGTAGCTGAACTCGGTGGCGTTACCCTCCGCGTTCCACGTGGCAACACCCAGCTGGATCGGCTCGCTGTCGGGGTTCGCCTTGTCATCGAGAACGGTGACCGACTTATTGGTCTCCTTCGCAATGTCGTAGTGAACCGCGGCGCTCGCCGTGGCCTTACGGCCCTCACCCCAGTTGACGGATACGGTATTCGTCCCATCGAGCTGCTCGGGTGTACCCAGGCATTCGTAGTCGAGCTCCACCATGGCCGGACCCTGCGCGGAGCCAGCGGGAATCAGCACCTGCAGACCATCGGCCTCCGGGTCCTCATCCTTGGTCATCACGCTGCAGCTGACGCCCTGAATATCTAGACTGTCACTGACCGTCGCAATGGTTTCGGCCTCTGCGAAGGCGTTCGGGTTGCTCACCGCGATGGTGCCGGTGACCCGATGCCCCGAATCCTGCACACCATCCGGTGTGGCCGCCACGGTGTACCGGAAGTTCGCCGTGTGGTTTTGGTCCACTGTGAGCTTGGTGCGATCCACGAGCTTCTGCAGATCCCACAGGTAAAGTCGGTCGAAACTGGCCGCCGCATCCTTGGTGACGCTCAGCGGCAGCTGCTCGCACACCTGCACCTGCGCCTCGGAACGAGGATCGTTTTCGCCACTCAGATCGATCCAGGCGGTATTGGTGTGCGTGGTGCACACTCCACCTTCGCCCTGCAGCTCGACACTGTAGTCGAAGCTCTTGGGCGACTCATCGACGGTTGCGGTACCCAGCAGCTGTGGCTGCTCGGTAGTTCCCGCGAAATCGTCGAATACCGAAACTTCGTGGTCGCTCTGCACATCGAGATCGAAGGAGAAGGTCTGTTCGACGCTCGCCGAACGGTCCTCACCCCAGCTAACCGTGGCGGTGTTCAGACTCTGCGCGTAGTCCTCTTCGGAGACACCGGCGCTGAGGTCACAGTCGTAGTCCACCGTCACTTCGCCGCCGGCCGGAAGCGAGATTTCGCTCTGGCTGGGGGTACAGGTTACTCCTTCGAGTTGGACGTGGTCTTCGAGTGTCGCCTCGAGCGAGGTGTATTCATTGGGGTTCCGCACGGTGATGGTGCCATCCAATGTCCAGTCGGAGTCCTGGTAGCCGGTGTTGCTGGCCACCGCGGTGTACTCGACACGGGCCGTACCGTCCTCATCGATCACCACTCGCGGCTCCTGCCCCTCGGACAGGTCCTTTTGCACATCCCACAGGTAACTGCGGTCATAGCTGGCCTGAACCGTCTTGGAGATCTCGAGGGCCGCCTCGCGGCAGGCCTGCACGATCTCGTTGTCGGTTTTGACTAGCCCATCGGCTCCGGTGAGGGTCGCGATGTTTTCGAACTCTTGGCATTCACCGGCCTGATCAACCGTCCAGGTCACCGAGTAGTCGCGGCTCTGCGGCTCCTCGGATAGCTCAACGGTCCACTCCGGGTCGAAGTCGTACCGCGAATCGGTGATAGTCACCGTTTCATTCAGCGGCGTCTGCGACCACTCGTCGGCGACAACGGGCGCCTCGGCGCTCGCCGTCGACTGTGCGGTGTGCGCCTGCGCGGCGTCCCATGTTGCCGTCGCGACATTCCGGCCCTCGTAATTGGGTTGCTCCGGAATCTCACACAGGTAGTTCAGCACCCAGGTGGTGTCTGCCGGGATCACGGTTTGGAAGCCCGGGTCCGGTGACATGTCGGCCACGGTGCCATCCTGCGTACCGGTGATCTGGCAGCTCGCACCGCCACCGATATCCGTCTCATCCATCAAGGTCACCGCGATGTCCTGCCAGGAATTCGGGTTCTGCAGTTCGATGGTTCCAGACATCGCCCAGTTCGAATCCTCGTGCCCCGTCGGGGTCACCGTGACTCGGTAATCCACGGTTACTTCACCGGTGTCGGGGTCGGCCGCGAAAGGCGACTGGCCGAGTACCTCCTTCTGGATGTCCCAGTCGTAACTGCGGTCGAAACTGGTGACGACGTTCTTATCGAGCACCAGCTCCGCCCCGGCGCAGACTTCTGTGAGAGCCGAACCGGTGTTGTCCTCGTCCGCCCCGCGGACCTCGTCAATTACGGCCGTATTGGTGTAGCTGGTACATTCACCGGCCACCCCATCTAGCTGAAGGTCGTAGCTGAAGACCTGCGACTGTGGGTCATTGACCGTGGCGGTACCCAACTGCACCGGGTTCTCCGGGTTAGTTTGGTCGTCGGTCACCTGAACGCTGTCGTCCGTAAGCTCGTTGAGTTCAAAGTCGAACTCGACCGTGGCCGTTGCCGAGCGGTCCACGCCCCAATTGATCGATGCCGTGTTCTCGTAGCTTTGCGATACATCGGTATCGGCGGGAATCTGGCATTCGTAATCGAGGGTGATCTGCTCACCATCGCCAAGCATCACCTGGAAGCCGTCGGCCTCCGCGTCGGCATCCGTTCCGAGGATTAGGCAACTGGACTCTGGGATACCGAGCGTGTCGCTGACGGTCACCAGTTGGTCACCGGCGCCGGTATTCGGATTGTTGACGGTGATGGTACCGGCAACGCTCTTATCCGAATCCATGGGTTCGGATGGGGTGGCGGTGACGGTATAGCGCGCGGTGACTTGCCCATCTCCATCGGTGAAGTAACGGCTTTGTTCCACCTGCTTCTCGATCGACCAGTTGTAATCACGGTCGTAACCGGCCGTGACTTCCTTGGTGACGGTCAGTTGCTTCTGGTCGCAGACACTCACCGTGAGGGAATCCCGTGGATTCTCTCCTCCACTGAGATCGACCCAGGCCACGTTGGTGAATTCATGGCACTGCTCATCGCGTGGAATGTCGGTGAACTCGATCTGATAATCGAAACTTCCACTTCCATCCTTGACGTTGACGCTGCCCAACCACTGCGGATTCTCGCTCGTGCCGGCCATATCGTCGTAAACATCCACCGCCTCATCTGTGGTGTTCCCGAGCAGGAATTCCACCGGGATCGGAGCGCTGTTGGCCTCGTTGCCCTCGCCCCAGCTGACCGTGGCGGTGTTGCTGTGCCCCGAGTAGTCCTGCTCGGTTACGGCGGAGACATCGCAGGCATAGTTCGCCTGAGCTTGCCCGTTGCCTTCGGCAGTGGCCGCCGGGACGAGGATCTGCACTCCATCAACACCGGGATTCACGTCCTGCTCCGGGTCGATCACGCAGGCAACTCCCTCGAGCGTGGTCTGGTCCGCGACCGTGACTTCGACGTCTTTGTAGTCGTTCGGGTTGCTTACCGTGATGACACCCGACATGTGTTGGTTGCTGTCGGTGTACCCGGTGTTGCTGGCCGTCACACGGTAGGTAACGGTGGCATTACCGTCGTTATCGACAATGACCTCGGGCTCCTGACCTTCGGCGAACTCCTTGTCAATATCCCAAAGGTAGGTGCGGTCGTAGCCGGCATCCACGCTCTTATCGACCGTCAGGCTCGCCTCCCGACATCCGGTGACGGCCTGTTCATCGCCGAGCACCAACCCTTCCGAACCGGTGAGCGTGGCGACGTTGGTAAAGATCTGGCAGGTTCCTTGCTCCGTTACCGTCCAGCTCAGCGTGTAGTTACGTGTGAGCTCTTCGTCGGTGGCCGAGTCATAGTCCAGCACCCAGTCAGGTTCGAAGTCGAAGTGGTCGTCGGTGATTTCCACCTGCTTGTTGACCGGGGTCTGGCTCCATCCTTCGGTGGTCACCTCCGCGGCGCCACTGGCCTGCGACTCGGTGGTGTGGGCCTGTTCGCGGTCCCAGCTCACCGTTGCGGTGTTGGTCCCTTCGTATTCTGGCTGGCTGTCGAAGATGCAGTTGTAGCTGAAGACCAGTTCGCGGGTCTCTTGTGAGATCGTGACCTGGAATCCCGGCGTTGCGGGGTCTGCATCCGTCCGCTCCGGCTCACCCACAACACCGGTCACGGTGCACTGCGCGCCGCCGCCGATATCCACGTTGTCGGTTACGGTTGCCTCGATGTCCTGCCACTCATTCGGGTTCTGAACGGTAATTTCACCGCTCATCGCCCAGTTCGAGTCGGAGGTGCCCTCACGGGTCACCGTCACCCGGTACTCGGCCGTGAACTCACCGTTCTCGTCGGCGGTGATCGGCTCGTCAGAGACTAGCTCCTTATCGAGGCCCCACAGGTAGGAGCGGTCGAAGCTGGTGACGACGTTCTTGCTCACCGAAAGATTCGCGCCCACACAAAGCTCAACGGTCTGCGAATCGGTGAGGTCCTGAGCATCATCGCTGGTCAGCGTCGCGGTATTCGTTCCCTCGACACAATGACCGGGCGTTCCGTCCCAGTCAAGGGTGTAGCTGAAGCTCTTCGGGGCCTCACTGACATGCACCACGTTGCCGCCGGGCAAGGTGGACAGATCATAGTGGTCGTCGGTGACCGTCACTTCGCCATCCGTAATGTTCGGGTTCACCGCCGAAAAGTCATAGTCGGCACTGCCCTCTGCGGTACCCGTGGTGCCGTAATAGGCGTCGGCATCCCAGGTGGCGCTGACCGTATTGGTTCCGGCACTCTCGGCAGTGGTTGAATCCGGTAGGTCGCACTCGTAGCTGAATTGGTTTTCTCCTGGAGCCACACTCACCGTATCCCCGATGGGCTCGCCGGCCCGGCTGATGGTGCACTGAGCACCGTCGAGCTCATCGCTGAGTGATACGCCGTCGACGGCAACATCATTGGGATTCGTGACGGTGATGGTGCCGGACAGTTCGAAATTATCGTCTTTCGCCTCGGAGGCCGTCACGTCAAGCTGGTAATCGAACCCTTCGGTACTGTTCTCCGAACTCACCGTCTGCTCTTGGCCTTCGGCCAGGTGCTTGTCGATCGTCCAGTCATAATCACGATCGAAGGAAGGCTCTACGGTCTTGGTCAGCGACAGGTCGGCGTACTGCACTTTCTCGTTGGTGAAGGTGCAGGTGACCTGCTGGTTGTCGGCCAACGCGAAGGTGATGGACGATCCACCACCCCAGGTTGCGTTGGTGCCCTCACATACGAGATTGTTCAGGCTCCACCCCTCGGGGATGTCCTGTTCGCTAATCGTCACATTCGAGGGGGCGACCGTATAGGTCACGCTGTCGGGCAGTTCGTTGCCCATATCGGATTCGGCACTGTCATCGAGCTGGAAGCCCACGGAATCACCGAAACGGTCTTCGAACAGGGTGAAGTCGAAGTCGGTGCCGTCGGCTGGCACGGCCTCCTTAACGACGGTGACGAAACCAACCTGCACAGCTGCTGCCTGGATCTGGTTGTCCTGTTGCCCACTGGGGGCACAGTTCAGGCTCAACAGGTTCACGTGATAGGGCGAACCGTTAATCGACGAGGCACCGGTGCCCGGACCATGATCGAGTTCCGAGGCAATATGCGCGTCGAAGAACAGGACCACGTTGTTCTCGGGTTCGTCCCCACCGACGAAGATGGTGACTTCTACGGTGTCGGTGCGTTCGGCTGCGTCGTCGCTGCCGCCCGGGATGACGTTGATATTGCTGATCGAGGTACCGTCCGGCCCCGTAATCTCGTAGTTCAGCAAGAAGTCATAGGCCCATTTGCTGGCTTCCTTGACCTTGTATTGAATGACCAGTTCATTTTCACCGGCCGGCAGGTTCATAATGACTCGCTCATGCACCACACCGCCCTCATACAGGCCATCGTGCACATTGCCGGGAGTCCAATCGGTCTCATCAGAACGCTGCGCAAACTGGGTGACGCTCCCGTCGCCGCTATTGGTGTCGCAAACCCCGGCAACTGCCGGCTTCGCGGGAGCTTGTAGTGGAGCCGCCAGTTTGGCGGCCGGCTTCTGCGCCGAGCCCTCGTCCTCGGCGGAAACGTCCGCGCTTTCTATCGCTTCTGGTGCGGCTACCGGTTCTTTAGCGGGTGCTTTGCTCGGCCCGTCTGCCGCAGTCTCCTCTGCGAGCTCTGGCTCATTGTCCACGGGTGTTACCGATGGATCCGCTACAACCTTTGTGTCCTCTGCCTGCTCGGTTTCCACGCTGGGTTCGGTTGATTCGGCCGCCGGACTTGAGCTTCGCTGCTCGTCCGTTGTCTCTTGTGAACTGATACTTTGCGCTGGCTCTTCGGTTTCTTCCGCGGCTACCGCGGCACCTGGAACAAGCACCGAAAGAAATATCGACATCGTGGCAAAAATTGCCAGCGCAGGCTTTCCGCCTCTGCGCGCTATCTCATGGCGGATGACACTGAAGCCACTCCGCCTTAAATGCCTAGACATTTAGACCCCTTGATTGTACGAGTGTGGGCGTAGCGCATGAATTCTTTGTTCTCGCTACGCAAAATGGCACGACAATTAGCGCTATGAACTTAATGCGCATAGCAACGTCGGCAGTGTTGTCCCGCTTATCGGCCGAAGGTCATCCGGCCGCGGAATAAGTCAGATATTAGGCAGAGCGCCCAGAAGTTACTTTTTGGTCATTATTACTTTCGCCCCCAAGACATTACAGCTCCCCGATGCCAGTTAAACTACACCCAATTTTTACTGAATCCCAAGGTATTTCGGCGGGAATTAAGGTTTTAATCGTTACTACTGGGCGGTAGCGATTTAGCTACTAGGTGGTAATGAATGTAAACACGACCCCTCGCATTTCTAAGGTTTTCGGGCAAAGAAATTAACCCACTACTCAGATCGGTTTGCGAGCCCTTTAATAACTTTCGCGAAGGCCAAGGAGAAGAGAGCGCAATGCGCCACACCGCATGGCGAGCAAATCCCGTTATTACGCGTTGGGTACGTGGATGCGCCTCAGCGTCACGCCACGAGAGCCTTATGCGTATTGCCTAAAGCGTTTCGAGGTAGAAAGACTCGACATGGAGACAAGCCGTCCCCCAGTCGATGAACCTCACAGGGTCGAGGCCGGGCACGTTCCGCTAAATTGTCGCCGAAGGACACTAGAGTCGATCGGGTGCTCAATTCCATGAAGTCTAAAGTTGCCGCCCTGCTCCTAATTGGTAGTGCCCTGCTAACCACGGGCTGCGGGGCAGCCATTCAAATCGAAGCAGCGCCACCAGCTCCGAACTCTGCCGAGCATCAGGACGATTACCGCCAAGCGCTCAAGACCCTTGAGACGATTGACCAAAAAGGCCGGGCGCCAAAGACCGGGTATTCACGAGATCAATTTGGCAAGGGATGGAAGGATCCGGATCGCAATGGATGCGACTCCCGCAACGACATCCTTGCCCGAGACCTAAGAGATCTGACCTATAAAGGCACGAGCGATTGCGTAGTGGCCAGCGGCAAGCTCGACGATCCCTATACGGGCAAACAGATCGACTTTCTGCGCGGCCAACGCACAAGCACCGCAGTGCAAATCGACCACGTGGTCGCGTTGTCGGACGCCTGGCAGAAGGGAGCTCAACGATGGAGTGCCGAGCAACGGCTACTCTTCGCCAACGACCCACTTAACCTCTTGGCGGTCGACGGCCCGGCCAATGCAGCAAAATCCGACAAGGACGCGGCAACGTGGCTGCCCAGCAATAAGTCGTTCCGTTGCGACTATGTCGCTCGACAAACTGAGGTGAAGGCAAAGTATGGCGCCTGGATGACCAAAGCGGAGCACGCTGCCATCAAGGATCTGCTCACGCGCTGCCTCACGTAGCCCCTCCCCTCCTCCAAAAGTACGAAGCTGGGAGTTATCAATGACTCCAGAAGTATGATGGCGCGGCTTCGCGCACCATGAGATGATGTATAAATCAACTCATTTGCTAATTAGGGGCCACGGATAATGAAGTCCAGAATCTTGGGGGTATGTCTGCTGGTACTCAGCGTTACTCTGCTGGGTATAGCAGTGCAACTACAGGCGCGCGAAGCTGCTGCCGGACTCTGGGTCGCGTTCTGCGCCTGCTTCGCTGGCGCGGCGATGCTTCTGATGAATTCCCTGCTCGGAACCAACCGCAGCTCAGGTGCGAATTCTGAGCAGAAGTGAACGCTGACGACTAAAAATTCACGCCGCAGCATCGACAGGTTCATCTCCATAGGATAGGAATGACATAGATCACTTGTTTCCTAGGGAGGACCTATGTCTGCGTTCAGACGCATCGGCAAACTAACTCTGGCCACTGCGGCCACTGTTTCCATGGTTGGGTTTGCGGCTTTACCCGCTCACTCGACCGTCACCGACAAAGCCGAGCCGGCGGCAACCGTAAGTATCGATCTGCTCGGCATCAACGATTTCCACGGACGGATAGACGCGAGCCGTGATTCCGCCGGTGCGGCAGTGCTCGCAGGAGCGGTCGCAGAGCTCAAGAGTGCCAACCCAAACACAGTCTTCGTGTCGGCTGGCGACAATATTGGAGCATCGACCTTCGCCTCGGCGTCCCAGCAGGATGCCCCGACCATTGACGCGCTGGCAGCAGCAGGTCTCGAGGTTTCCACCGTGGGCAACCACGAGTTTGATCGTGGGTTCGAGGACTTGAAGACGCGAGTTATCGACCGCTATTCCTCGGCCTCGGGTGCCGACGGTGCTGACCTCGCCTTGGGAGCCAATGTCTATGAAAAGGGCACGCAAAATCCGGCGTTGCGCGAATACGCCATCCGCACCGTCGATAACGTGCGCGTCGGGTTTATCGGCACGGTAACCGAAGACACCTCGAGCCTGGTCACGCCTTCGGGTATCGCAGACATCGACTTCGGTGACGAACTCGAAGCAGCCAATCGCGTGGCCGCTCAGCTCTCGGATGGTAATGACGAGAACGGCGAAGCAGATGTATTGGTACTGCTTACCCACAACGGTTCAGAGGCCACCGATTGCGCTTCCGTTGCTTCCGAGCAAAGTAGCTACGGGCAACTAATCCGTGAAGCCGATGCGAATATCGACGCGATCTTCTCCGGCCACACCCACATGCCTTATGAGTGCGCAATCCCGGCGCCGGATGGCACCGAGCGTCCAGTAGTTTCCGCCCACCAGTATGGAACGACATTGGGCAAGATTTCCTTGGATGTTGACGCAGCCTCCGGGGAGGTTCTGTCCGCAGATACCGAGCTCCTGCCATTGACCGAGAAGGATGCCAACGGCAACGACGTCGGCGCATACCCGGCCGTCCCCGAGGTGCAGAGCATCGTCGATGAGGCACTGGCCGAGGCCGAGGTCGTCGGCAGCCAGGAAATCGGTGCCATTTCCGCCGACATTCTGCGTGGTGGCGAGGTTCCAGGGGAAGATCGCGGCGTGGAGTCTTCGCTAGGTAACACCGTGGCGGACATTCACCTGTGGGCAACCTCCAACGAGGACTTTGCCGGCAAACCGGCACAAATTGCCTTCATGAACCCCGGCGGTTTGCGTGCGGATCTGCTCTATGGGCAGGACGGGACCGTCACCTATAAGGCTGCGGCCGACGTTCAGCCCTTTGCCAATACCTTGGTGACGATGGATATGACCGGCGCGCAGATTCGCGAGGTCCTCGAACAGCAATGGCAGCCAGCCGAGGCTTCGCGGGCGAAGCTGCACCTTGGTATTTCCAAGGGGCTGTCCTACACCTACCTGGAAGACGCGGCCACGGGCGAACACATTCAGGAAATCACCTTCAACGGTGAGCCACTGGATGAGTCAGCCAGCTACAAGGTTGCGGTCAATGCCTTCTTGGCAAGTGGCGGCGACTTCTTTACCGCTTTCGCCGAGGCAGCCAACCATCAGGACAGCGGTCAAGTCGACCTGGATGCCACCGTGAACTATTTCAAGGCTCACGATGTCGTCGATCCGGCGGAGCTGGGCCGAGCCGTGCTAGCCGGTACCGACTGGGCTAACGTCAAGCTTTCAGAGGAGACTATCGAGGCAGGTCAGTCCCTCAGCGTTGAGGTCAGCGGTCTCGAGCCCGGTTCCCAGATTACGGCTTCGGCCTTCGAAGGCGCCTTGGTTCTGGACGAACTACCTGCGGCAGACGAGCAGGGCATCGTAACCTTCGACCTGCCGGTCGACTCGCAGACCACCGCGGGTAGCCACGAGCTGGTGATCTCGCAGGTGCAGCACGAGGATATTCGCGTGGCTTTCGAGGTCACCAGCCCGAGCGCAACCCCAACCGAAGAGCCAAGCGAATCTCCGGAACCCAGCGAGTCCCCGGAGCCAAGCCAGTCGCCCGAGCCGAGCCAGACTCCGAGCGAAACTCAGGAGCCGACCAAGGACAGTTCGAGCCCGAAGGCTACCTACCAGCCGCAGGACTCGGATCATGATCTAGCCGACACCGGTTTCACGGCTGCTACCGTCGGAATCATTGCCGGTGTATTGCTGCTTATCGGTATTGCGATCGTCTTGATTCGCCGCCGTCAACACTAATTACCCACACTAAAAAGTGCCTGCCTTCGCCAATTTGGGCGGAGGCAGGCACTTCTGTCTATCTGGGATCTGGGGCGTGACTAGACCTTCTTGACGATGGAGGACTTCAGCTCGAGTTGTCCGAAACCGTCGACCTTTGCCGCAATGTCGTGATCGCCGTTCTCTGGCATCAAACGGATGTTCCGCGCCTTCATCCCCGCCTTCAGGGCACCCTGCGCCCCTTTGACCTTCATTGTCTTGGTGATGCTGACGGTGTCGCCATCCTGCAATACGTTGCCTACCGCGTCTTTCACCACCGTGGACTTCGATTCTTGGTTCTCGTCCTGCTCCGCATTCCATTCATGCGCGCATTCGGGGCATACCAGTAGCGCGTCGAGTTCGTAGGTATAGCCGCTGGCGCAGCGCGGGCATGGGGGCAAGGTATCGCTCATAGGTTAAAGTCTAGTGCCGCCCGGCCAACGGTAATCGCTGACAAGACGGCACCAGATAGATCGCGAACGTTAGTCGATCTTCAGCTCGCCCATTTCATCCCAGTCGGAACCTTCGACCTTACGGGACACGATTTTCGGAGTGCTGACCAGCGCCGGACGCATAGCCTCGAGACCTGCAGCAAAGTGCGGGCCATTGACGTGGGCAGCGGCGGCCTCATCGTCACGGAATGCCTCAACCAGAACGAACTGCGAGGGGTCTTCGACGCTCACCGACCAGTCGAACCAGAGGTTACCTTCCTCGGCGCGGGTAGACTGCGTAAACTCCGAGACCCGGTCCATGAATCCGTCGACGTACTCCGGCTTGACCTGAAATTTGACCACAATGAAATACATGATTTTTAGTCTAGTGATGAGTCCTGCACAATGCCTTGAATTTTGATGAACTCTTGATCACGTCGGCTCAGGCCCGCCACCACCAGGTCGTAGGAGTCCTCGATGAGCTCCCGCACGAACTGCTCGGGTAGCCCAACGCGAACGGTGTTCCAGTGCTTCTTGTTCATGTGATAGCCCGGGGTAATCTGCGGGTACTGTGCCCGTAGCCGGTCGGCAATGGGCGGCTCACATTTCAGGTTCAGGATCAGGTCACCGCGATGCCATGAGAGGAAGGCGAACATTTTCGAGCGCTCGGGGGTCGCACCGACTTTAAACACCGCGGCTTCCGGGCCGAAGGGAAAATCTTCGAAGGCGCACGGCTGATCCAGACAGATGCGCCGCCAAATCTCGTGTTGAGCTTCATCGTCGTTCGTGGACATCACATGCCTTTCCTGAGCTTGCTCCCATGCTATCGGTCTGTTTGCAACGTGGCTTGCGGGGGTGGCTCCCGTGATCTTGGCGTAGCGCCCTAGACTGGCTAGATGAAAACTACTCGACAAACCATCGTCTTCGACGCCGCCGATATCGAGACCGAAAGTCGATTCTGGGCCGAGGTCTTTGAAGGGCAGGTAGTGGGCGATGCGGAATGGAAGTCGGTGCGCACCGCCGAAGGGGTGGTCTCGGTAGGAGTGCAGCTCGCTCCACAGCACCGCCCTTCGCGCTGGCCGGAGGAACCGGCCCGTAGTCATCTGGATCTGTGGGTGGCCGATCGGGCTCTTGCCCATCAGGAAGTTCTCGCCCACGGCGCCCGACTGGTGCGCGAGGCGGAAGCCGAAGACAACTTCAACGTCTATGCGTCCCCGGCTGGCAATATCTTCTGCCTGGTGTGGCCGGTCGACTAACTTAGTCCCGCAATAGTGCGGCGGCTATGTTTCAATTAGAGCCACAGCATCACGTCACTCAACGAAGAGGACCGATTTGGCAACCAGAGACGACGTTGCGCGTCGTGCCGGGGTTTCGGCCAGCACGGTTTCTTACGTCATTAGTGGACGGCGCCGCATCTCCGAAGAGACTAAGGCACGCGTGCTGCAGGCCATGCAGGAGCTGAACTACACGCCCAATGCCTTCGCCCAAGGACTGGCCGGGGCACGCCGTGGAATCATTGCTCTGCACTTCCCCACCTCCGGTGGCGGGTACTCTTCGACCGAATTCGAGTACGTCACCGCAGCGGTTGAACAGGCACGCCGGCGCGGGCTGCACCTGCTGTTGTGGACCAACCCGACCGACGATGTGGCGGGGCTTCGGAGCCTCGTGAGTCAGAAGCTCGTCGACGGCGTGGTGCTCATGGAGGCTTCGATCATCGACCCCCGCTTCGAATTGTTGCGCGAGTCATCCACGCCCTTCGTCTCCATCGGGCGTCCGAGTCACACCGCGGATTTGTCCTACGCGGATAATGACTTTGAGGCGCTCGGCGAGAAAGCCATTGGCTATTTAGCGGAACTGGGGCATCGTTGCGTTTGCTACTTGGGGTTGCAGATCGAGGACCAGCACCACGGTTACGGTCCAGCGGTGCGCACGCGACAGGCATTGCAGCGGGCCGCGCAGGCCCACGGTGTGCGGCTTCATATGGTGTCTACCGAACACAGCGCCGCCGGTGGTCGAGAGGCTTTAGAGGCCGTACTGAAGCTTGACCCGCCGGCCACCGCCGTACTGGGTTTTAGCGAGTTTGCGACCGCCGGGTTCATCAATGAAGCGGCGGTGCGTGGACTGCGCATCCCAGAAGACCTATCGGTGGTGGGGCTGGGCGTCTCGCAGCGGGCCGCGCAGATGATCTCCCCAGAATTGACCAGCGTATCGCCTCCGATTGCGCTGATTTCCCATGCCGCAATCAACGCCTTGGTGGATCTCATCGACGATTACCCGGGCCCTATCGTGCAGGAATTGGTCACTCCGGTACTGACCTGCCGTCAAAGCTCCGGACCCGCGCCCACACTAAGCTCATAAGCCTTGCCAGGGGGCGCCCTACTCTGACATGATAACGACCATTGACGCGCGTCGATGACGTGCGTCACATTTGATCGGATCGCAGGGAACCGGGCCGTGCCGGCCCGCATGACACTCACCTTGGAGGAACCCATGAATTCTCGAATGCAACGTTGGCGCCTGGCGCCAGCAGCGATGGTGGCCGCGGGCAGCTTGCTCCTCGCTGGTTGTGGCGGGCCCGACCCGAACGATCCCAACGCCTCGGGCGGTGCCAACCAGAGCCAGCCGTCGGACGGGGTTGTCGATATCTACGGACCCATCACGGGAACCGAGGCAACCCTGCTCGAAGAATCCTGGGCGGAGTGGTCCGAGAAGAATGACATCAAGATCCGGTACACCGGCGACAAGAACTTCGAATCGCAGCTCGGTATTCGAGTCCAGGGCGGCGACACCCCGGACCTCGCGATCTACCCGCAGCCTGGCCTACTTCAGGCCACGGTCTCCAGCGGCAAGGTGCAGAAACTACCCGAGGGAGCTCAGCAAGAAGTTTCGGCCAACTGGTCCGAGGACTGGCAGGCCTACGGTCAGGTTGATGGCGTGCAGTACGGCGCTCCACTGATGGCCAGCGTCAAGGGGTACATCTGGTACTCGCCGTCCAATTTCGAAAAGTGGGGCGTTGAAGTTCCCAAGACTTGGGACGAAATGGAGCAGCTGGGCAAGACCATCGCCGAAAAGACCGGCAAGCCTTCCTGGTGCGCTGGTTTCGCCTCGGGTGAGGCTTCCGGCTGGCCAGGCACCGACTGGATCGAAGACGCCGTGCTCCGTCAGGCTGGACCGGAAGTCTACGACAAGTGGGTCAACGGCGAGGTGAAGTTCACCGACGCAGAGATTGCCGCGGCATTCGACTCGGTGGGCAACATTCTGCTCGATGACACGTTGGTCAACGCCGGCTACGGTGGCGTGAAGTCGATTAACGCCACCGCCTTCGGCGACATCGGCGCCAAGGTCGCCGATGGCAGTTGCCCACTAACCCACCAGGCTTCCTTCCTCGAGGGATTCATCCTCGACTCGACCAACGCAGACGGTAAGAAGCCTACGGTCGCCCCCGACGGTGATGTCTGGGCATTCGTCACCCCGCCGGCTTCGGCCGATGATGCCGCCGCGGTGACCGGTGGCGGCGAATTCGTGGCGGCCTTCAGCACCGATGAAGATACCGCGAAGGTTCAGCAGTTCCTAGCCAGCGCCGAGTGGGCCAACAACCGAGTAGAGCTCGGCGGTGTCATCTCCGCGAACTCCGGTCTTGACCCGGCCAACGCCAGTAGCGACCTGCTACGTTCGGCCGTTGAGCTGCTGCAGAATCCGGAGACAACCTTCCGCTTTGACGGCTCGGATCTGATGCCGAAGAGCGTCGGCTCCGATTCGTTCTGGAAGGGCATCGTGGACTGGGTTGATGGAGATTCTACCGAGAGTGTCCTGAAGACCATTCAGGCCGGATACGACTCCTAATCCAAGGCAGTTGCGACGCCGGATGCCGAATATTTCGGCATCCGGCGTTGCCGGTGAAAGGCCCGAATCATGTCTGACTTCTTTCAATGGCTTGCGGGGCTACCGCCCCTAGCCCAAGTACCCATCGTGCTTGTCGTTTTCATCGCGCTGATCGGCGCGGTGCTGTTCTTTATTGAGTACGCCACGCGCCCCGGGCGCGGCTACACCCTCCTGCGCCTGCTGGTGACCGTCCTGGTACCGGCGGCAATCTTGTTGCTCTTCGGGCTGTATAACTCCGTGCTCTGGGTCGCCGTGTTGGCCGCGGCGCTCGGCGGCGTGCTGTTCATCATCGACTACCGATCGCGGCAAGGCTCCGGCTATTTCCTCCAGCTGATCGCCTTCATGGCCCCGGCGATGCTGCTCTTGGCGCTGGGCCTTATCTACCCGGCGTTGCGCACACTGATGAACGCGTTCATCACGAACGACGGCACAAAGTTTGCCGGCCTCGATAACTTCGCCTGGGTGCTCACCAGCCCGGACGGACTGACCGCTTTGATCAACACGCTGGTGTGGGTGCTGGTCGCTCCTGTCGTGTCCACGGCCATTGGTTTGGCCTACGCGGTATTCATTGACCGTAGCCGTGGTGAGAAATTCTTCAAGCTGCTCGTTTTCATGCCGATGGCGATTTCCTTTGTCGGCGCATCAATCATCTTTAAGTTCTTCTACGATGCACGCGTCGGCGAACAGATCGGTGTCCTGAACGCGGTGGTCACCGCCTTCGGTGGGCAACCGGTCGACTGGCTGGGCCTCGAACCGTGGAACACGCTCTTTTTGGTGGTGATCCTGATCTGGACGCAGGCCGGTTTTGCCATGGTGATTCTTTCTGCGGCCATTAAGGGGCTGCCGGCGGAGCAACTTGAGGCGGCCGAGCTCGACGGGGCCACCCCCTGGCAACGCTTCTGGCATGTCACCGTTCCCGGAATTCGTTCCTCGATCATCGTGGTACTCACCACGATCTCCATTGCGTCTTTGAAGGTCTTCGATATCGTTTCGGCGATGACCGGTGGGCGTTCGGATACCACGGTGCTGGCGTTCGAAATGGTGCGCCAGTTCCAGCTCGGCGGGCGTAGCGGCTTCAGTTCCGCGCTAGCCGTCGTGCTGTTCTTGCTGGTGCTTCCGATCATCATCTACAACGTTCGTTCGCTCAAGAAGCAAAGGGAAATCCGATGAGTTTGGTGCCAGAAACCACACGGCGTGCCCTGCGCAAAGCCGAGGCGACCAGTGGGAAGCTCAAGCGTGCGGCCACCTCACGGGGCGCCACGCTCGCGGCCTTCATTATTGCGGCCATTTGGACGCTACCGACCCTAGGGTTGTTCATTTCCTCCTTCCGCGAGGCCAATGACATCAAAACCTCCGGTTGGTGGACGGCCTTTGCCAATCCATCGTTCACCTTGGAGAACTACGCGAAGGCACTGAACTCCGGCGATAGCCTCACGCTGTCCAAGGCGTTCGTGAATTCGCTGGCCATTACGATTCCGGCGGCCGTTGTGCCGATTATTTTGGCCAGCCTGGCGGCGTACGCCTTCGCGTGGATCAACTTCAAGGGTCGTAACACGCTCTTCGTGGCGGTTTTCGCCCTGCAGATCGTGCCGATTCAGATGGCACTGGTGCCGCTGCTACAACTGTTCTCCGATGGCGTGCAGATCGGTGGGCTGTATATCCTTCCGGGATTGGGGGTCAACGGATTGGAAGGCGCCTACGCAAAGGTGTGGATTGCGCACACCATCTTCGCGCTACCGCTGGCGATATTCATGCTGCACAATTTCATCTCGGAGATCCCGGGTGAAGTAATTGAGGCGGCACGGGTGGACGGCGCCGGGCACGGGCAGATCTTCTACCGCATCATTTTGCCGTTGGCCATGCCGGCCATCGCCTCCTTCGGTATTTTCCAGTTCCTGTGGGTGTGGAATGACCTGCTTGTCGCCACGGTCTTTACCTCCGGCACGGAGCTGCCAATTACCAAGGCACTGCAGGACCTGTCCGGAACTTACGGCCAGTCCTGGGAGCTACTTACCGCTGGCGCCTTTATCTCGATGATTATCCCGCTGCTGGTGTTCTTCGCACTGCAACGTTTCTTCGTTCGCGGGCTACTCGCGGGAGCGACCAAGGGTTAAGAATCCAGTCGGCCGGTCTTTGACCGGCCGACTGTGCTTTAACTACGCGCGGCCGTTGACGCGATGGACAGGACCAGTTCCGCAAGATCCTAGAACTGCAACGAGAGATCGTTGGTAACGCGCTACGCGGAGAAGCACCGCCGCAACACTTCAGAAAGGCTACGGCAAGTCACGAAAGACAACAGCAGCACTTCGATTTTGCGAGCTACTTCATCCGGCTGGGACTCGCCAGTGCAGCGCATCGCCTCATTCAAGCTCTCTGCGGTTACCGCCTGCTCGCGGATTTCCACCGCCGGGCCAGAGCCACCAGCGGCGCCACTCCAAGGCCTACTGATCGCGATTTTTCCGGTTATGGAGGTAGCGCCCGTAGGAAGCGCACGCGGCGATGAACGCCATCCCGAAAAGCATTGCTAGTAAAAACTCGATGCCCACTGTCCGTTCGATCGTTGGATGCAAAGTCTATGAGAACAACACCGAAACTCCAGTACAGACTCCCTGCAGTATCGGCGATACTCCGTGGTGGCACCGTAGCAAAAGCTATTAAGAATCCGGTGAATATAGAACGCTCTCGCCGCAGTCTTAATGGCGAGGTAACCGGAGCGTTGAACGAGCACGAACGAGAAGAACTCAAACGCCTGCGTATGGAGGTCGTCGATTTGCGGAAGAACAGCCGGTTACGGAGAAAAGCATCCTCCCTTGTCGCTTTGAAGGGCGAGGTCTCGCTATCCATGATGGCGTCTTTGCTCTTGACCCCAGCGACCGGCTACGGCCCCCTGACGTCGACGCCAAACCGTGGACCATCTGTCCAGGGCTATCGCGCCTCTTGAACGGAACGTGAAAATACTGCACAGAACGCTGATCGGGTGGAAGGGGCACTGCGTACGGCCTGAACCCTGCGAGGGCAGGGACCAGATCAGGTCTTCATCCACGCAGACCGAAGCGGCAACGTCGCCCCGACGCAGTTGCATGGCCTTGCGGTCGGCCGGATCCGCTACGGTCCGTAGCGTACATGGGCGCCCGCTGGCCTCAACGCCATAAGCGAGTCATTCTGGTCGACGCCGAGGACCGAGTTCCATGGCCGGTACCTGTGGGCTAACCGGGCCGAAATGAAGCAGAAAGCGGCTCGGTGGATTGAAGATTTCTATAACCATCACCGGTTGTATTCAAGTTTGAAGATGGGCCCTCCGGTGGAGTTTGCTCAGCAATTGAAAGGTCGGAGTTCCTTGGGCAATCGACGTGAAACCCTGCCGGTGTGAACCGCATGAACTCTAGATCATGTGTCCACTCATTGCGGGGAACGCCAACCGTTGACAGGGGTAAGTAACGGGTGTTGAGTGTCGACATGCGGGCGGGAAAAGTCAGCAGGGCTCGAGCATGAACGGCACAGACTCGAAAAGGACCGGATGATGAGTGATATCCCAGCAGTGAACCTGGAGCAGGTGACGAAATCATTTGGTCGCAAACAAGCCCTTGCGGGGCTGTCGTTGCGGGTGCAGACCGGAGAGGTGCACGGGTTCCTCGGTCCAAACGGCGCCGGCAAATCGACGACCCTACGCATTCTTCTGGGGTTGCTACGTCACGATGCGGGCACCGCACAGGTCTTGAGTAAAGACCCGTGGGCCGATGCGGTCGAACTTCACAGCCGGTTAGCCTATGTGCCCGGCGATGTGGCGCTGTGGCCCAATCTCACCGGTGGTGAGGCCATCGACCTCTTCATGCGCCTACGCGGTTCGGCGAACCCCGCCCGGCGTGACGAACTCATTGAACGCTTCGACCTCGACCCGCGGGCAAAGGCCCGTACTTACTCGAAAGGCAACCGGCAGAAGGTCGCACTCATTGCCGCGCTAGCTTCCGACGTCGAACTGTTGCTCCTAGACGAGCCCACCTCTGGTCTCGATCCCCTGATGGAGGCCCAGTTTCAAGAATGCATCCGCGAGGTCCGCCAACAGGGACGTTCGATCTTGCTGTCGAGCCATATTCTGGCCCAAGTGGAGGCACTGGCCGATACGGTTTCGATTATCCGGCGCGGCGTCGTCGTGGAAAGCGGTAGCTTGGAGCAGTTGCGCCATTTGGCCAGCACCAGCATCTCGCTCCGACTGAGCGAGCCACGCGAAGTGATCGAAACGCTGAGCGGCACGCCGGGCGTGCATGACGTGCACTCACATGAGGGCACGGTGCGCTTTAGCGCGGATCAGGAACACCTACCGCAAATTATGCAGCTGATCTCCGACTGGGGCGTCGCATCGCTGTCGGCCACGCCGCCGACGCTCGAACAGCTACTACTACGGCACTATGGCGAGCCCGGCTCGACCTCGGCGGAACGGAAATGAGTAGCCCAGCCCGGCACAAGGCCGAGGCAACACCTCTGGGGATGATCCCCTACCTTCGGTTCATCGCCCGACGCGACCGGTGGCGTGCGCCGGTGTGGGTCATCTCGCTGGGTCTGCTGGCCCTCTACTTCATCACTGCCATCACATTGTTGATGGATCCAGCTACGCTGCAATCGATGACCGGCTTCGTGCGCAACCCCATGCTTGCCTTGATCTCCGGCCCCGGATTCGGGTTCGAGGCGATCACGGTCGAACGCTACGTGGTGGGAGTTTACGCAACTTTCTTGATGATCGGCGCCGCGCTGATGAGCCACACAACCGTCATACGCCACACCCGCGCCGAGGAGGAAAGCGGGCACGCAGAGTTATTGCGTTCCCACGTCTTAGGTCGCCAGATCCCCTTGCTTGCCGCCCTGGGCGCCGCGGCCGCCCTGAACCTGGCGGTGAGCCTGTGCATCGCGCTGGCGTTCATCGGCTCGGTCGCTCATCCAGCCGCCGTCCCCTCGCTGCTTTTTGGTCTGAGCATCGGCAGCGTGGGATTCTTCTTCGCGGCCGTCGGAGCCCTCACCGCTCAGCTGACGACCTCGGCGCGAACCGCCTCGGGGATGGCAGGGGCCGTGCTGGCACTCGCATTCATCCTGCGCGGTTTGGGTGACATGTCGGCCGCGGCCGGGGGCCCCTTGGGGTGGCTTGCGTGGCTCTCCCCTCTGGGCTGGGCACAGCGGACGGCTCCATTTACCGATGATCATTGGTGGCCGCTCCTGCTGAGCCTTAGCGGCGCACTCGTCGTGGCCACCCTCGCCTTGCGGATCCAGTCGCGGCGTGACTTGGGTGCCGGGTTATTGGCCGACCGGCCCGGTCGTGCCCGGGCTGCAAGGTGGCTGGCGACGCCCTGGGCCTTGGTGGTCCGTCTGCAGGGCCCCGGACTGGCATGGTGGTTGTGCGCGGTGCTGCTCGGCGGCATCATCTTGGGGTCGCTAACCGGTTTGATGGCTCAGAGCATTACGGCGATGCCTACGCAGATCGCCCTTCTCATGGGTGGGCCCGGAACCATTATCAAAGGGTACGTGGGCTATTTGGCGATGTTTTTCGCCATTCTGGTCGTCGTGTATTCGCTACGCTGCGTGAGCGCCTTACGCGGCGAGGAATCCGAAGGCCGTCTCGAAATATTATTGGCCGACCGAATGGGCCGCGGTACCTGGGTGTCGGCGTGGACGCTCTACGCCCTCGTGTCCTCGGGAGCGCTGTTAGGCACTGCGGGGTTGGGCACCGGGCTCGGTGCATCTTTCAGCACCGGGGACCCCACCCTGCTCTGCGGCGCGGTGCTCGGTCACCTGGTACAGCTGCCGGCGTTATGGCTGCTGCTCACCGTCGGAGTGGCACTCTACGGCTGGGTTCCACGAGCAACCGGCGTGAACTGGATCCTCTACGCCGTAAGTGTTTTCCTGGCGCTGTTCGGTAGCCTGCTTGGCCTCGAGCAACAGCTCGTCGACAACTCGCTTTTCCAAGCCATCGGGCAGTACCCGCGGCACAACCCAGCGTCGGGAGCCATCTTAATGTTCAGCGTGCTCGGCCTGTTGCTGTGGGCAGCTGGATACCTCGGTTTCCGCCGCCGGGACCTCAAAGCGGCATGACCTGCCCGCGCCGGAAGCCACGCAACATAAGCCTGTGACGCGTGTCACCCAAATGCTTCGCCGCCTTCGTGGCATAGGTTGGCCAGTGCTGATCGCACCCAACCTTCAAGGAGTGACATCTAATGACACGACGAAGTGTCCGTGCTGCCGCGTGGGCCGCCGCCCTCGCACTTGGCTGTGGCGCGCTGGCCTCTGCACCGGCGAGCGCCGAACCGCGACAAACCGACAAGCAAGCTACCGCCACCGGCTACGGAGGCGCCGTGGCCACGGTTGATCCCGAGGCCTCGGCGGCCGCCCTGAGCGTATTGCGCAAGGGTGGTAACGCCGTGGATGCCGCGGTGGCCGCGGCCGCGGCGCTCGGGGTGAGCGAACCCTATAGCGCCGGCATCGGCGGTGGAGGCTACTTCCTCTACTACGACGCCAAGTCCGGGAAGGTCAGTACCCTCGATGGGCGTGAAACCGCGCCGGCTGGCATAACTCACGATGCCTTCATCGACCCGGAAACGCACGAGCCCTACCGCTTCACCCCCGAGCTCGTCACCAGCGGGGTGTCCGTCGGCGTTCCGGGCACGGCCGCCACCTGGCAGCAGGCCCTCGAGAACTGGGGCACGATGCCGCTGCGTCAGGTGCTGCAGCCGGCGATCAAGACCGCCACCCGCGGCTTCGTGGTGGATAAAACCTTCCGCGAGCAAACCCTGGACAATAAGGAACGCTTCGAGGCCTTTGACTCGACCCGCGACCTCTTCCTTCCCGACGGAGATGCGCCGCAGGTCGGTTCGATTTTCACCAACCACGAGCTGGCCGATACCTATCGGCTGCTGGCCAAGGAGGGCGTCTCCGCTCTCTACGAGGGCGAACTGGCGGAAGAAATCGCCTCCACGGTTCAGGCACCCCCGGTTTCAGCAGATACCGAACTGCCGGTACCCGTCGGGAGCATGACCGTCGAGGATCTGGCGAACTACGAGGTCCTCGAGCAGGATCCCACCGAAGTCAGCTACCGTGGCTTGGATGTTTTCGGGATGGCGCCTTCTTCCAGCGGTGGCACCACCGTGGGTGAATCGCTGAATATTCTCAACACCTTCGAGTTGTCCTCGATGGACGAATCCGATGCCTTGCACCATTACCTCGAAGCTAGCGCGCTGGCCTACGCCGATCGCGGTAAGTACCTCGGAGATGCGGCCTTCGTGGACGTGCCCACCGCAGAGCTAACCGATGCGCTATTTGGCGCCGAACGCGCGTGCGAACTGGATCCGGAGCAGGCCGCGGTCAAGCCGGTGGCTCCGGGCGATGTCTCCGACTACGACGGAGAATGCCCGGCTTCGCCGGTCGCACCGGCCGCCGAGGAGGATACCGAGAACATTTCCACCACGCACCTATCGGTAGCCGACCGGTGGGGCAACGTCGTGTCCTACACGCTGACCATCGAGCAGACCGGTGGCTCGGGAATTGTCGTTCCCGGCCGTGGCTTCTTGCTGAACAACGAGCTGACGGATTTCTCGACGATTTATGACCCCGAGGACCCGAACCGGATTGAACCCGGGAAGCGTCCGCGTTCCTCGATGTCCCCAACGATCGTGCTGCGCGACGGGGCACCGATGCTGGCGGTCGGATCCCCGGGCGGTTCAACGATCATCACCACGGTGCTCCAGACGCTCATCAACCGGGTGGATCTGGGCATGGATATTTCCGAAGCCATTGCTGCCCCGCGCGCCTCGCAGCGCAACACCAGCAAGGTGACCGCCGAACCTGAGTTCATTGACGCGCACGCCCAGCAGCTCGAGTCCTACGGACATCAGTTCGTGCCGGCCGGTGACTCCTTCACGCCACAGGCCGAAATCGGCGCGGTGGCCGCGGTGGAGATCGCAGAAGATGGAACATTGACGGCGGCCGCCGAACCGCGGCGACGCGGCGGTGGATCGGCCATGGTGCTCTCGCCAACACGCTAACGGACACTAAATACGCGTGTTTTGGGCGTCGGGCCCGTTGCGATGGCAACGAGCCCGGCGCCCTTTTGCCTGGCGGGCCGAGGCTCGCCGGTGCTGACAGCGACAGGTGTGTGCACTAGCCTGAATAACCACGCAGCATCACAACCGTTACCTCCCGGAGCGACCATGCCTTTTGCCAGCGACACACCATTTTCGACGACACTGCGCAAGGCCACCGAGGCCGAGCACGGCGCGGCAGAATCCAGCGAGTTCATCACCACGCTCATGGCCGGGGACCGAAGCGCCCGGGACTACACCCTGCTTATCGCCCAGTACGCCCACCTGTACCGGGCCCTTGAAGATGAGGTCGCCAATCTCCGTGGTCTGCCCGAAGTCGCGGATTTTTTCGATCCGGCCCTTGAACGTTCGGAACAATTGAGCCGTGACCTCAGGTTCCTCTTACCCATGCACGGGATGAGCCGCTGCCCAGAACCGCTACCGGCCACCGCAAGGTATGTCGCGGCGATCCGTGCCGCCGCGGCGGAGCCGGCGCGGCTGGTGGCCCATCACTACCTCAGGTACCTCGGAGACCTATCCGGTGGCCTAGCCATTGGCCGGCTTGTGGCTCGGCATTACGAGATTCCGCCCGAGGCCCTGAACATGTGGCGTTTCGATTCCATTGCGAAGCCCAAGGTCTATAAGGACGCCTATCGCAGAAAACTCGATGCCTTCGGGGCGCAACCACAGTGCGCCGCGGCCCTCTTGGACGAGGCGCGCCGTGGTTTTACGTGGAACAAAGCAATCTTTGAAGATTTACTTTTCGATTCGAAGGCTCGCGACGCCGGCGCCGCCTATCCCCGCGGGTTCATTCCCGAATCGGTTCACCGGCCGGGTCGAGCACCCACCAGACGTCCTTGACTCCTTGTCCCTTGGCCTCTCCGGCTTCGACATCGGCCGCGAAGTAGTACAGCGGCCAGCCGTTGAGGGTCAACTGCCGGCTTCCGTCGGTTCCCGTAATGGTTCCCACCTCACCGGTCACCCCCTGCAGCTCGGGCAGTTCTTCGCCAGCGGGCACCGGTGGCCATGCTTTGAGGCACTCGTCGGCACAGGCGGAACTATCGGCCCCCTGGGTATCCTTGTCGAATTGGTAGAGCACCATGCCCTTGTCGTCGGTGACGATCTGCCCAAGATCCGATTCCACGACATGCAGGGCGTGCACCCCGAGCATCGCGGCGGGACTCGACGATGGGCTTTCGCTCTTGGGGGCGCCATAACCGCCGCCCCCACCGGGCGACTCGGACGAGTCACCACAGGCCGTTAGCGCCAGCAATCCGGCGCTGAGCACGGCCGTCGTAAGCATAATTCGTGTTCTCATTGGATTCCCCTCCATCAACGAACAACTTGCTGTAGGAAGTGAAACGAGACCGTCGCCCATTTGGTTCACCGCACACTAATTGGGGCGGAGAGCAGGACTCCACCGTCTTGCGCCGTGATCTGGATCCGAGAAATCTGCCTCGGGCGAAGTACGGTCGCCGCCTGCAGTTCGATCTCCTTACCCGGCACCGCACCCCATGTCGCAACCTGACTCTCACGTCCCTGAAGATCCGTGAGCACGAGCGCATATCCGGCCGCGGATTCGGCGTACCGATCGCCCGTGGGGCCCTGCAGGTTCTGCTCTCCTGCCGGGTAGCTGCAGTTGACCCGAATTTTGGTGCCCCAGCCAACCTCGGTCAATTCAACATTTGAACTGAGCTTCACCGCGGCCGCCGGTATCAGCGACACCGCAGTAGTGGGTTCGGGCGCGCGATTCACCCAAGCCAGGGTGCCTATTACGGCGACAATCACGAGTGCCGCGGCCGCCGCAACGGCTAAGGCCGGAGCCACCCAGCGTGCCCGGTGCCGCCGCAGACTCGTTGCCCATAGTTCGGTGGGTAGCTCGGGTTCGAGGGCGAGGCCGGACTGCGAATCAAGAGCCTCAAGATATGCGGCGGTCTCACGCAGTTGTTCCACATTTGCCCGGCACTGAGCGCACTGGTCCAGATGGCGCTCGTATTCGTCGTGCTCGGCGTCCTCCAGCGCGTGTAAAACGTAGGCGGCATCCCATTGTGCATAGCGGCATTCGGCGCCGGTCATGAGCCCGCTCCCCTTTCTTCCAGAGCAAGGCGTAGCGCCCGCATCCCATAATGTAGGCGCGACTTCACGGTGCCCGCGGCGATACCTAATTCTTGGGCCATCTCCGAGGTACTGCGACCACCCACGTAGGCCCGAACAATCACCTGACGGTGTTCTTCGCTCAGCGCGGCCAGAGCATCGATCACGACCATTGAATCAAAGAGTTGCTCGGTTTGATCTTCACGCACCGGCTCGAGTTGCTCCAGCCCCGGCACTTCGCGCCGGTACCGCGCCGAGCGGGATTCATCGATCACCAAGTGCCTGGCAACGGTAAAGAGCCACGCACGGGTCGTCTGCGGATCCTGCTCCATGAGTTTGCGCGACTTCCAGGCGCGGCAGAGTGTTTCTTGCACGATGTCTTCAGCCAGTTGTCGATCGCCGGTCAGCCGCCACGCATAGCGCCAGAGTGCCGCGGCATGTAACTCGTACATGCGGGCCATGGTCTCCTGTCGCGCGCGTGCCATGGGCACTCCTTCACACACTTCCACGGGTAGGACACGATGTACCGGCCCCGACGGTTCACCGTGCCCGCGGACTCTGGCGATCAACCTACACGATTAGCTCTGGCACTTATAGGGCGCGCGGTCGACGGGCTCGGCACCTTTCTCCGAGGAATCTGCTCCAACGGACCGGGAAGCACCCGGATAGCTTTCATCGTTTGAGCACAAGCCAAGAATCGCTCGGGTCGCGCGCTGGCGCATGGATGATCGCCTCAAGCGCCAAACAGTGCGGAATTTATGGGTTTTGCGGCGTTAGCACAGCGGTTAGAGTCACCCTCAAATGCCCAAGCGTGCCGAGGTCATTGCATTCAATAACTGAATGCAAAAACTAGTTTCTAACTATTTTCCATTCACCCATTGACGACATTGGTGATCTGGTTCACACTTATTTTCATGCCAGAATCCACGCAGCTCGGAAAACCGGGTTCACAGAGCGCCCTGCGCCACCGCAACGCACGTCGAGTGCTCCTTGCGTTGGCCTCTGGTCCGCGGACTCAGGCCATGTTGACACGTGATACCGGCCTTTCGGCCGGCACGGTCAGCAACATCGTCAAGAATCTCATCACTCAGGGACGGGCCCACACCGAACCGACCATCAGTTCCGGACGCAAGGCACTGAACATCGTGCTCAATGGGCCCGGCGCCCTGGGGCTGGGCATCGACTTTGGTCGTCGTGGTTTGCGGATGATCGTCGTCGCCTCTGGCAACACCATCGTCGCCGAACGCACCAGCGATCTGCCGGCCAGTAGTGGCGCCGAGGCCTGTATCGCCCGTGCTGCCGAACTACTCACGCAGATGGTCGACAGCGGAGAGATCAGCCGTGGATCTGTTCTGGAGGCAGCGGTGTCGCTGCCATCGCCGATCGACCACCGCACCGGCACCTTGGCCAGCTCCTCCATCTTGCCGCAGTGGGCCGGGGTGGATATTGCAGCCGCCGTGGGCCAGGCACTTCAGGTGCCCACGGTGATCGACAATGACGCCAATCTGGCGGCTTTGGCCGAGGCCACGTGGTCCGAGCACGCCACCAGCGAGCAGCTGTTCTACCTCAAAATCGATCGCGGTATCGGTGCCGGACTTCTGCTCAACGGCCAGATCCACTACGGACATATTGGTATCACCGGCGAAATCGGCCACGCGGCGATGCAGGATGACGGCCTACCCTGCCGCTGCGGCAACCGTGGATGCCTCGAAACGCAGGCCTCGACCGACCGGATGCTCGATCGACTACAGCACACCATCGACCCGCCCCGGTCGGTTGCGGAGCTGGTGGAGTACGCCCTCGACGGGCACCCGCCGACGCTACGCGTGCTCGAGGACGCCGGATTGGCCGCTGGGCGCACCCTCGGGTTCATCTCGAGCCTGCTCAACCCGGAAGTCATCGTCGTTGGAGGCCCCTTAGGCGAGCTGTTGCTGGACCCGGTTCGCCGCGGACACCAGCGTTATACGAGCGAAACGCTCTTTGAAACCACCCGTATCGTCACCGCTTCGCTCGGCGAACGAGCCGAAGCCCTCGGCGCGGCCACCCTCGCGGTGCGTCGTGCGGTAGACCTGCACACCAATTTCAACGAGGTAGAGATCCCATGACCGAAACGATGACCGCGGACGCCATCTTGCAGATGCGTTCCATTACCAAGAAATTCCCCGGGGTCTTGGCCCTGGATGCGGTGAACCTGGCGGTGGCCCGCGGCGAAATTCATGCGATCTGCGGGGAAAACGGTGCCGGTAAGTCCACCCTGATGAAAGTGCTCTCCGGGGTGTACCCGCACGGCAGCTACGAGGGAGACATCTTCTACGACGGCCAGGTCCGCCAGTTCCGTGATATCCGTTCCAGCGAGAAGGCTGGCATCGTGATCATCCACCAAGAACTGGCCCTGATTCCCGAACTGTCGATCACCGAAAACATCTTCCTGGGTAATGAACCGGCCCGCATGGGCGTCATCGACTGGGCCGAAGCCCGGCGACGCAGCGTGGACCTCCTCGATTCGGTGGGTCTGCATGATGACCCGGACACCCCGATCAAGGACATTGGCGTGGGTAAACAGCAGCTGGTTGAAATTGCCAAGGCCTTGAACAAGGACGTAAAGCTCTTGATCCTGGATGAGCCCACCGCGGCGCTGAACGAGGAAGATTCGCAGCACCTCCTGCGCATCATGGGGCAGCTACGTGAGAAGGGGATCACCTCGATCATCATCTCGCACAAGCTCAACGAAATTGAGCAGGTGGCCGACTCGATCACCATCATTCGTGACGGCAAGTCAATCGAAACCCTCGATGTCTCGGCGGGCGGGGTCGACGAAGACCGCATTATCAAGGGCATGGTGGGCCGCTCCCTCGAGTCCCGCTTCCCGGATCACACCCCGCATTTCGGCGACGTTTTGCTCGAGGTGGAGAACTGGACCGTCGCCCACCCGAACGTTGAAGACCGACTCGTGTGCAAGGGCTCGAACTTCTTCGTACGGGCCGGTGAGATCGTCGGCTTCGCCGGCCTCATGGGCGCCGGTCGCACCGAGCTGGCCCGCTCGGTCTTCGGACGTTCCTATGGACGATTCCTCTCCGGGCAGGTGCGCATCCACGGCAAGGAGGTCCAGCTTCGCAATGTACGCCAGGCCATCGACGCCGGTCTCGGATACGTCACCGAAGACCGCAAGAGTCTAGGGCTGAACCTGCTCGACGACATCAAGACCACCACCGTCGCGGCCAATCTGCGCAAGATCAGCCGCTATGACGTGGTTGATCGCCGGGCCGAATATGCGGTCGCCGAGAACTATCGCACCTCGCTGCGCACGAAGACTCCCTCGGTGGATGAATCCGTGGCGAAGCTTTCGGGCGGTAACCAGCAGAAAGTCGTGCTTGCCAAGTGGATGTTCACGGACCCCGAGGTACTCATTCTGGACGAGCCTACGCGAGGCATCGACGTGGGTGCGAAGTATGAAATCTACGGAATCATTCAGGAACTAGCCCGGCAGGGCAAGGCGGTCATCGTGATCTCCTCGGAACTGCCCGAACTGCTCGGCCTCTCGGACCGTATCTACACAATTTTCGAAGGCACCATCACCGGTGTGCTGAACAAAGATGAGGCGACCCAGGAAAACCTGATGCGCCTCATGACCGCCGACCGTGCGGACTCCGGCCTACAGGCCGGCTAGCGACACCCATCAACCCATCGATCACAGCAGGAATTCAGCATGAATGCGCTCAAGCAGCTCTTCGGCGGGGACACCCGCCAATTCGGCATGATCTTCGCCTTGGTGGCGCTGATCCTTTTCTTCCAGTTCCGCACCGGCGGCCGCACCCTGACCTCCGGCAACGTCATTAACCTGATCAACGGCAACGCCTACATTCTGGTGCTGGCTATCGGCATGGTGCTGGTCATCATCGCCGGGCATATCGACCTGTCGGTCGGCTCCATTGCGGCCTTCGTCGGTATCGCGGTGGCCATCGCCATGCGCGACTGGCATCTGCCCTGGTGGCTGGCGATCGTCTTCGGCCTGGTGCTCGGTGCCGTTATCGGTGCCTGGCAGGGGTTCTGGGTCGCATACGTGGGGATCCCGGCCTTCATCGTCACGTTGGCGGGCATGATGCTCTTCCGTGGGTTGAACCAGTTCGTTGGCAAGTCCAACACGGTCCCGGTTCCCGAGGACTTCCAGTTCATTGGCGCCGGTTATTTGTGGGAAGTCGGGCCGGTGACCGGTTACAACAACCTGACCCTGCTCCTGGGCTTGGGTGCGGTGCTCTTCTTCATCCTCAGCAGCCGCCGGGCCCGCATTAAGAACCGCACCCTCGGTGCCGTGGTTGCCCCACTGTGGGTCGACGTCACCAAGGTGACGCTGATTTCGGCGGCCGTGCTCTACGCGACCTACCTGTTTGCCACCGGACGACCGGGCACCTCGATCCCGATTTCCGGTCTGATCTTGCTGGTTCTCGTGCTGATCTACGGTTTCATCTCCACGCGCACCATTCTGGGCCGTCACGTCTACGCGGTGGGTGGCAATAAGCACGCCGCCGAGCTCTCCGGTGTGCGCTCGAAGAAGGTCAACTTCCTGGTCATGATGAACATGTCGATTCTGGCCGCGCTGGCCGGCATGATGTTCGTCGCCCGTTCCACCGCATCCGGCCCCTTCGACGGCGTGATGTGGGAACTCGACGCAATCGCCGCAGTGTTCATCGGCGGTGCGGCCGTCTCCGGCGGTGTCGGTACGGTCATGGGGTCGATCATCGGTGGTCTGGTGATGGCCGTCTTGAATAACGGTCTGCAGCTGCTCGGTGTGGGTGCGGATGCCACCCAGATCATCAAGGGTCTGGTGCTGCTGGCCGCCGTGGCCTTCGATGTCTACAACAAGACCCAGGGCAAGCCTTCGATCACCGGCCTGCTCATGCGTTCCTTCAATAAGCCTTCCACCCCAGCACCCCCAACCCCGGAAAAAATTTCCGTCTAGTTCAGTTCGTCACCCACCTGAGAGAAAGTGAAAACAATGAAGTTCACCATGCGAAAGCTTGCTGCCACCGCGGCCATCGCGGCTCTGGCCCTGACCGGCTGTGGCCGTCAGACCGACACCGGATCCGAAGCCAGCGGCTTCGAAGAGGGTTCGGCCATCGGCGTGGCCCTGCCGCAGAAGACCAGTGAAAACTGGGTGCTGGCCGAGAAACTGTTCAACGACGGACTCAAGGATGCCGGCTTCGAGCCGATCGTGCAGTTCGCCAACGGCGGCGTCGCCGAACAGCAGAATCAGATCAGCGCCATGGTCACCAACGGCGCCAAGGTCATCATCGTCGGCGCCATCGACGGCTCGCAGCTGGGCACCCAGTTGGCCGCCGCCAAGGAAGCCGGGGCGACCGTGATCGCCTACGACCGTCTGGTGACCAACACGGAGAACGTGGACTACTACGTGGCCTACGATAACTTCCAGGTCGGCGAGCTGCAGGGCAAGGCACTGCTCGAGGGGCTCGAGAAGAAGGGCAAGGCTCCCTACAACATCGAGCTCTTCGCCGGTTCCCCGGATGATGCCAACGCCGATGACTTCTTCAACGGAGCCATGAGCGTGCTGAAGCCGAAGATCGACGACGGAACCCTGAAGGTACTCTCCGGGCAGAAGTCCTTCGAGCAGGCCGTAACCCAGGGCTGGAAGTCCGAAAATGCGCAGAAGCGCATGGACACCATCTTGACCGGTAACTACGGCAAGGAAGACCTCGATGGTGTGCTCTCCCCGAATGACACCCTGGCCCGCGCCGTGCTGACCTCGGTCAAGGCTGCCGGTAAGGATCTTCCGGTGGTCACCGGTCAGGACTCCGAGGTCGAATCGGTGAAGTCGATCATGGCCGGGGAGCAGTACTCCACGATCAACAAGGACACCCGCAACCTGGTGGCCGAGGCGATCGATATGGTCAAGGCACTACAGGCTGGTGAAGAGCCAAAGGTCACCGATGCAGAGTCCTTCGATAACGGCTCGAAGACCGTTCCGGCGAATCTGCTGGATCCGCAGATCGTAACCAAGGAGAACGTCACCGAGGCATACGCCGACGATCCGGTGCTTGGCCCGATTACCGAAGGCAAGTAACGGCAGCACGTAGCTTCAAAAAGTCGCTGGCCCCAGACTTCTGTCTGGGGCCAGCGCTCTTTGTGTCCACGGGGATGATCGAGCGTGTCATCGATCGCTGTCCCGGGCCGAGGCACGGGACAGTTCATCGCGACGAGTTTGGTCAGAGTTCCGCGTCAGTTCCGGCGCATGGGAAGCCAGCCGCCTCTAGAATCCGCCAGTGGTGTTGGTATGAGACGTTGAGGTCACCTCGCCGGTTACCGACAGGCGCTTGGGTTGCACACCGTTGATTTCGTAGTCGCCAACGATACGTGACTTGTAGACCGCAGGATTGTGGGTGGCGATGGTGCGCGCATTGCGCCAGTGCCGGTCGAAGTTAAAGGACGCTCGGGTGGCCGAAGCCCCCAGCCCGTCGAAAAGCTTATTGGTGGCAGCGATAACCATGGGCTGCACTACGCTCTGCGCGCGGTTGGCGGCCAGCTCACACACGGCGAAACGCTCGTGGTCATTGAGGTTGCTGTCGGCCAGCGCGGCTTCAACCTCCAAAACGGCCCCCATCACCACCGCATCGCTGGCGAACACCGCACCGGAGACCTCCCCGACCAATTGCAATACCTGTGGTTCCTGATGCACCGGCACGCCGGTGCCGGTGGAGAAGCTGCGGGTACGCGACTGAACCGCCAGGCGCATGTCGTTCAGCGCCGACCGGCCGATACCTGCCTGGACCGCAAGCAGCACGAGCTGGAAGATCGCGGCTTCCGGATCGATGGGGTCTTCGGGCATGAAGCTATCTACCGGGACATTGCTGAATTCGGTGGTGCCGGTGCCGGTCAGTTGCTGGCCGAACCCGTCCCAGTCATCGATGATTTTAACGCCGCTGTGCTGGGTGGAAACCACGGCAATGTGACGCCCCGGGCGCTGCGGGTGGCTGACCGCGACGGTGGTCCAATCCGCGAAAATGGTGCCGGTGCAATAGTACTTTTCGCCGTTAACGACCCAGCGGCCATTGACCTCACTGACGGCCGTATTCAGTGTCCCGAGCGGATTGCCGCCCTTTTCGGTGTAGGCGTTACCGACGATATGTCCGGACGCAATGCGCGCGATCCACTTTTTACGCAGTGCCTCGTCCTCAAGCCGGAGCACATGCTCGGTGAAGGCAATATGCGCCCGCCACAGTTGAGCAATGTGGGAATCCGCCTCAGCCAACTCGATCAACAAGCGAAATACATCCGAAAGCCGTGCCCCGTGGCCACCGGCTTCGACCGGTAACCGCAACGCCCCAAAACGCTCGCGATTGAGCCAGCCGACCTGTTCAAAGGGAAGCTGACGAAGCTGCTCGCGTTCATTGGTTCCGTCAGCGATTTGCGCGAACACCGGACGAAAAATCGCAGCCAGGCGTTCGTACTGCTCATCCGCGCACGGCCCGGGAGTGACCTTTAACAGTTGGCGCACGGCCACCGGCTCTACGTGGTCATCTAGATTACGGGCCGAAGCCCCGGCGGGGTCACTCAATGCGTTGAAGTCCATGTTGGCGTTGTCGAAAGACACTGGAAAAATCCTCATTTCTTTCCATCGGATCTGGCGGTAGCACCGGCCCGTCACGCGGGTGGTTGCTGCGGCGTCGTCGAGCCAGATCTCTCGGCCGCTCTGGATGGGTTCGTAATCATTTGTAGCGTTACGTCCTTTCACGTCCCAAGCCGGGCGTCACAAAGTAACGAGCCGTAGTAGTGACGCCAGTCATACTTCAGGAGATGTAGGCCGGTGGCCACGAAAGGCGCTTCGTCGATCCTTCAAGTTCATCAACGAATCCACACTTATCAAAAGAAGAATCAGAATTTCTCGCGTCCGGCCACCATCTTTCGAAGATTCGTCATGTTACGAAAGGTTTGCCCTCGGTTCATTCGACGCGGTTCGATTGTTGCGGAACCATCCCGAGCGGCCGAGAGATCTGGCTCGACGACGCCGCAGCAACCACCACGCCCATGAACTGGTCGCGGACGGTGCTACCGCCAGAACCGATGGAGATGATCATGGCACTTGCCTACGCACCCGCGCACACCTCAACCAATACTGCCCTGCCGCTGAGCTTCCGCCGGCTTGCACGCACCTTTAGCACACGCAGCGAAACCCGCCGAGTACTGCAGGACTTTAACCTCGAGATCGCCGCCGGTGAACTGGTGGCCATTCTGGGCCCAAGCGGATGCGGAAAATCCACCTTGTTGCGCGCAGCTAGCGGGCTAGATACGCCAAGCTCCGGGCAGGTGCTCATCGGCGACTTGCCGGTGGCCGGGATTGACGAGCGCTGCTCGGTCGCCTTCCAAGAACCAAGACTGCTGCCGTGGCGTTCGATTCGCGAAAATATCGAGCTCGGCCTGCCACTGGGTTTGGACCAGAACGAGGGCACCACCCTGATCGATGAACTGCTCGAGATTACCGGCCTGGCACAGGTAGCCGACGTGCACCCGCAGGAAATCTCAGACGGCCTTGCGCAACGCGTCTCGCTGGCTCGCGCCCTAGCCCGCCGCCCCGGCGTGCTGCTCCTTGATGAACCCTTCGGGGCTCTGGATGCGCTGACTCGACTCGAATTGCAGGAGCTGTTGCGCGCGGTTCACGCGGCCATTCCCACCACAGTGTTGCTCGTGACCCACGATGTCGACGAGGCCCTGCAGTTAGCGGACCGAGTGATCGTACTGGGCCGCGAGGCACCGGGCATTCCGGCCGGCGTCATCCGGGATCTGCGCCTAGACACCGCGGCCGGGCACCAGCGCCGCGACGGCGACTTCGGCGCGCACCGCAACATGTTGCAGGATTTGCTCAGCGTCGATAACCACACCGACTAATACAGCGCACATCGCCCCTGCGGCAGGCCACACCGGTGCATGCGCCTTGCTCCGATCAACCAGCGAGCCACCTAGTTCTCGCACTCCCCCGTGGACCTGCGCTGTCGCGAGACTGGCGTCTTCTGGTTGCCGCCCACGGTGAACTGGTGCCCTCCGGAACACAGGGGAATACTACGTTCACCACTACCGGGCCCAACCTGAAGGATCTCCCGGTGAAACCAAGGCACGGCAGGTTACGTTCGCGCTAGGTGCACCAAAGCCAACTCCGCGAAAATGTGCGCGGCACGGGGCGCCGATTAATGCGGCAACACGAGCCCCCGTTGGAGACCACGAAACCGTACCGAGCGCGTTAAGTTTACGTAACCTGCAACACACCTTTCGTTATCTTGACTCATTCAAAAAAAGCCGTCATGCTGGAGACTGTGACTGAGATGGTCGGAATCGAAGAGGTACTGCGGGCGGCATCCCTGCGCGTGACGCGTCCACGCGTCGCGGTGCTCTCTGCCGTCACCTCGCATCCGCACGCGGACACCGAAACGGTGATCGCAGCGGTGCGTGAACAGTACCCGACGGTGTCTCATCAGGCTGTCTATGACTCCCTTAAGCTCCTCACCGAGCTGGGCGTGGTACGCAAAATTCAGCCTCATGGGCACAGCGCACGTTATGAGGCGCGGGTAGGCGACAACCATCACCATGTGGTGTGCCGCAATTGCGGCATGGTTGCCGATGTGGATTGCTCCGTGGGAGATTCACCCTGCCTTTGCGCCTCGGATGACCATGGCTTCCTGATCGACGAGGCCGAGGTTATCTACTGGGGGCTGTGCCCCGAGTGCCAGTTTTCCTCGCAGACACCGTAACGAATTCACCGCATCCAACGGTCCATAGCCGTCGGGATGCGCGATTATCCCCCAACCCAATTCCCTGGAAGGAACCAAATGTCTGAGAACGCAGGCAAGTGCCCCGTGGTCGGCGCAGGCCGAGTCCACCCAACTCAGGGCAACGCCAACAGTGAGTGGTGGCCCAACAAGCTAAACCTGAAGATTCTGGCCAAGAACACCTCGGTGACCAACCCGGCCGATGAGGACTTCGACTACGCCACCGCCTTCCAGAGCCTGGATCTGGCTGCCGTCAAGGCCGATATCGCCAACCTGCAGAAGGATTCCAAGGACTGGTGGCCAGCAGACTTCGGTCACTACGGCCCGTTCATGATCCGTATGGCCTGGCACTCGGCCGGTACCTACCGTTCGCACGATGGCCGCGGTGGTGGCGGAACCGGTCAGCAGCGCTTCGCCCCGCTGAACGCTTGGCCGGATAACGTCAGCCTGGACAAGGCTCGCCGCCTGCTCTGGCCAATCAAGAAGAAGTACGGCCAGGCACTGTCCTGGGCCGACCTGTTCATCCTCGCCGGTAACGTGGCCCTGGAAGACATGGGCTTCAAGACCTTCGGCTTCGCCGGTGGCCGCCCGGACGTCTGGGAAGCCGACGATGACGTGTACTGGGGTCCGGAAAAGGTATGGCTGGACGACGAGCGTTACAGCGGCGACCGCGAGCTGGAAGCTCCGCTGGCCGCCGTCCAGATGGGTCTGATCTACGTGAACCCGGAAGGCCCGAACGGTAACCCGGATCCGCTGGCCTCGGCCCGCGACATCCGCGAAACCTTCCGCCGCATGGGCATGGACGACCGCGAGACCGTGGCACTGATCGCCGGTGGCCACACCTTCGGTAAGACTCACGGCGCCCACAAGGACGATAAGCTCGGCCCGGACACCGAAGCCGCTCCGCTTGAGGCCCAGGGCCTGGGTTGGGCCAACGGTTACGGCACCGGCCACGGTGACGACACCGTCACCTCGGGCCTGGAGGTCACCTGGACCTACCACCCGACCCGTTGGGACAACGAGTTCTTCCACATCCTCTTCGCCTACGAGTGGGAGCTGTTCGAGTCCCCGGCCGGCGCCAAGCAGTGGCGTCCGAAGGCCGGCGCCGGCGCCGACATGGTGCCGATGGCTCACAACCCATCCCAGCGTCGCGAGCCTCGCATGCTCACCAGTGACCTGGCCCTGCGCTTCGACCCGATCTACTCCGAGATCTCGAAGCACTTCAAGGATCACCCGGAGGACTTCGCCGACGCCTTCGCTCGCGCTTGGTTCAAGCTGACCCACCGTGACATGGGCCCGAAGTCGCGCTACCTCGGCCCAGAGGTTCCGGCCGAGGATCTGCCATGGCAGGATCCGCTGCCGGCCGCTCCGGAGCGCGTAATCGGCGACGCCGAGATCGCTGTGCTGAAGGAAAAGATCGCCGCTTCCGGTCTGACCATCCAGCAGCTGGTCTCCACCGCTTGGAAGGCTGCGGCCTCGTACCGCAGCTCGGACAAGCGTGGTGGCGCCAACGGTGGTCGCATCCGCCTGGAGCCACAGGTTTCCTGGAAGGTCAACCAGCCGGAGCAGCTCAAGCCGGTCATCGCCGTGCTCGAGCAGATCGTTGACGAGTTCAACGCCGAGTCGGACGTGAAGGTTTCCTTCGCTGACGTCGTGGTGCTTGCCGGTAACGTCGGCGTGGAGCAGGCTGCTCTCGCCGCCGGCCACAACATCGTTGTGCCTTTCACCCCGGGTCGCGTGGACGCCACTCAGGAGCAGACCGACGTCGACCAGTTCGCTTGGTTGGAGCCGGTTTCCGATGGCCTGCGCAACTACAACTCCGGCTTCATCAACCTGCCGGCCGAGTACCTGCTGATCGACCGCGCCAACCTGCTGGGTCTGTCCGCTCCGGAGCTGACCGTCCTGACCGGTGGCCTGCGCGTGCTGGGCAACAACTGGGATGGCTCGAACCTGGGCGTCTTCACCGACACCCCGGGCGTGCTGACCAACGACTTCTTCGTGAACCTGCTGGATCTGGGACAGACCTGGATCCCGTCGGCCGACGAGCAGACCTACACCACCGCCGACGGTCGCTGGACCGGTAGCCGCGTGGACCTGGTCTTCGGTGCCAACTCGGAGCTGCGCGCTCTGGCCGAGTTCTACGCTTCGGACGATGTCAAGGAGAAGTTCGTCAAGGACTTCGCTCAGGCATGGGCCAAGGTCATGGACAACGACCGCTTCGAACTGCGCGTGAACAAGCTGGACGCTGTGGCCGCACAGTAAGACTCGGAACAAACCGCGTCGCGAATCCGTCCCGCCAACTATGGCGGGGCGGATTCCGTCGTTAAAACGGGGGCGCCAGCCCGCCAAGTTTCGGGCCGAGCAGGCCGAGCAAGAATAGTCGGGCACCTTGCCTAGCTCGCTGCGCCTCACCTAGAGGACTCGGACAACCCCTTCGGCCCCAACTTGGACCTTTTCACCCTCCGGCGTAAGTCCCTCGAAACTCCTTCCTCGCTCAACGAGCGGCCGGGGCAGGTCCGTTCGACATATCACTGGGCTCGGGACGATAGTCTCACGCCTCAGCACACATTGCTGAATAGTGAGACTTAACTGTCAGCCACTTGAAGACCGTGGAGTCGAGGGCGTAGAACGGAGTTCTAAGCGACAGGAGAAACACGTGAGCATTTCGCCCTCCCCAGAGACCCTTGACGTCATCAAGCGGCTCATTGCCCTCGACACCACCAGCCGCGATAGCAACCTTGAGCTCATAGGCCAAGTCAGCGAAGCATTGGCCGCCCACGGCATCGAACCGGTCCTGATCCACAACGAAGACGGGCGCAAAGCCAACCTCTTAGCGACTTTCCCCGCCGCCGATGGCAGCACTACCGGCGGGATCGTGCTCTCGGCGCACACGGATGTGGTCCCGGTCGATGGCCAGCAATGGCAGAGCGACCCGTTTACCGCCACCGTGCGTGATGATCGGCTCTACGGCCGGGGCACCTGCGATATGAAGTCCTTCCTCGGTGCCGTGGTCGCATACTTCCCAGCCTTTGCCGCGGCGCAACTGCGCGAGCCCATCCACATCGCGTTCTCCTACGACGAAGAAGTTGGTTGCGTAGGGGCGGTCTCTCTCGTCGAAAAAATCACCGAACTCGGGTTGGAGCCACGCGGTTGCATCGTGGGCGAACCCAGTAGCATGCGCGCGATCCGCGGGCATAAATCGGTCAACGTTTTCCGTGTGGATTTCCGTGGGGTGGCCGCGCATTCGTCCCTGACGACAGAAGGGGTCAACGCCATCGCCTACGCGGCGCGCTTCACGAGCTTCGTCCATGAGCTTGCCGCCGAATTCGCCAAGCAGGGTCCCTTTGATCCGGCTTATCTGGTGCCCTACACCAGCACGACGGTGAATCAGATCGCCGGTGGCATCGCGGTGAACACCATTCCGGCCGACTGCCAACTGCACTTCGAGTTCCGTTCCATCGCCGCGACCGACCAGCAGGCGCTGATCGAGCGCTTCCGTGCTAAGGCCGAAGAGCTGAATCAGCAGATGCGCCAGGCCAATGAACAAGCCGGGGTCGAGTTCACCGTTATCGCCTCCTCCCCCGGGCTGGAGACCGACGCCGGCTCACGCATCGTCAGCGACACCGCGGCGTGGGGTGCGCTGCCCTGCGAGGACAAGGTGACCTACGGTACCGAAGCCGGTCTCTTCGCCAACGCCGGCATAGCAACCGTGGTTTGCGGTCCGGGCGATATCGCCCAGGCCCACGCCCCGGATGAATTCATCGAGCTGGAACAGATCGCTCACTGCGAGCAGATGCTCGACGCCATGCTCGCCTCCCTCTCGCAGTAATCCCGTCAGGAGCACCTTCATGACAATCTCTACCCCCGCGGCCACCCCGGCGCAGTTGGCAGCCGCCAAGAAGGCGGTGATCTCGAGCTCCATCGGTGCCGCCTTGGAGTGGTTCGACATCATCGTGTACGCCTCCTTTGCGGTGGTGATTTCGGCAAACTTCTTCCCCGACACCAAGGGCGCACTGGGTCTCATCCTCACCTTCGCTACCTTCGCCCTTTCCTACGTGGTGCGCCCCCTGGGCGGCATGGTGCTTGGCAGCATGGCCGACCGAAGCGGACGCAAAAAAGCACTCACCCTGACGCTGATGCTCATGATGCTTGGAACGCTGATCATGGCGTTGGCCCCCACCGCGGCAATGGTGGGTGCCTGGGCTGGCATCATCATCCTGATTTCGCGGCTCATTCAAGGCTTCTCGGCCGGCGGTGAGTTTGGTACGGCAACCACATTCCTCATCGAAACGGCACCGCACCGCAAGGCGTTCTACGCTTCATGGCAAATTGCCGCTCAAGGCGCAGCCATGTTTTTGGCCTCGGCCTTTGGCTTCGCGCTCAACTCCTGGCTCAGCGAGGAACAGTTGTATTCCTGGGGCTGGCGCGTACCGTTCTTCGTCGGTTTGCTCGTGGGACCGGTCGGTCTCTATATCCGTGCGCGGCTTGAGGAAACCGAGGAGTTCGTGACGGCACCGAAGGAACGTGCCCCGCTCAAGAGCCTGCTGGTGCACAACTACGGACGCGTACTCACCGGTTCGGCGATTATCGGTGTGGCCACCATTTCGGTCTACATGATCCTCTACATGCCGACCTTTGCGGTGACCAATCTGAAGATCCCGGCAAGTGCCGCTTACCTGGGCGGTGTGGTCGCCGGCTTGGTCTCGATCGTCCTGATTCCCATCGTTGGAAGTCTTGCCGACCGTAAGGGACCGGCCCGCGTGATGACCTGGGCCGCTGTGGGCGCCCTGCTTCTGGCTTGGCCGCTATTCCAGGTGATGATCAGCAACCCAACCGTGCCGGTACTCGTTGTGGTGATCGCGTTGCTCGGGATCATCATGTCCTTCTATTTCGCACCGCTGCCAGCGTTGCTCTCGGCTCTCTTCCCGGCCGCGATCCGCGGCACGGGCCTGTCGGTCACCTACAACGTCGGGGTGACCCTGCTCGGTGGTATTGCCCCGCTGGTCTTGACCTGGCTATTGGATATCACCGGTTCGCTGAACGCGCCGAGTATTTACTACATGGCGATCGCAGTGATTTCGCTGATCGGTCTGTTCGTCGTGCGTACGCGCTACCTGCAACGCTAACTAGCTAGAAATCTCTCGGGCGGGATGCATTTCCCGCCCGAGCGGCGTTTAACCCTCGGTACACACCAGACCGTAAATCCCGCGTTGATAAGTGCCGATATCCGGTCGGGTAGTTCTGCCCATCGACTGGAATGTCCGGCGGCGCCTACCTTCGAAGAGTCAGCAGACATCATCACCGCACGGAGGGATTCATCATGCATAAGTTTCTGAAGGCCGGTTTGGTCGGCGCCATGAGCGCCGGACTGCTGCTCGGTGCAACGGTTCCAGCGCAGGCTTCCCAGTCCTATGGCTTCAACACCGCCACCGACTACACCTACTCGAACAACGACGGCAAGGCTCACACCAAGGGCACCATCACCTACCACGGGAAGTACGCCTTCACCTACAACGTCGGCGTCCGCGACCTGTGCGCCCCCAGTGGCAAGGGTGACGGGTACGGGGCCTACGTACAGCTCATGATCCGCCACATGGACGGTTCGACGAAGGTCGGCACCATCGCCAAGGATACCAACGGCTGCGGCACCGCTTTCCGTTGGTCCAAGGACTATAACAAGTTCGGCAAGAAGATCCGCTGGGTCCAGTTGCGCGTCTACGAATACGATGCCGACACCAACCACATCAAGGACAGCTCCACGACCCGCCGCATCGACAACCCGTACACCGGCTAGGTTTGGAGCAACCCGATGAAAAAGCTACTCAAGGCCGCGCTAGTCGGCACCATGAGCACCGGACTCTTGTTGGGCGTCGGGGTCCCGGCTCAGGCCTCACAGTCCTACGGTTTTAACACCGCCACCACCTACGGCCAGTACAACAACGACGGTCAGGCACATACCAAGGGCACCATCACCTACCACGGTAAGTACGCCTTCACCTACAACGTTGGGGTTCGCGACCTGTGTGGGCCAGATGGCCGGGGCGATGGCTACGGTGCCTACGTACAGATCATGATCCGGCACATGGACGGTACGTCGAAGGCCGGTAATGTCGCCCATGACAATAATGGTTGCGGCACAACGTTCCGTTGGTTCAAGGAGTACAACAAGTTCGGCAAGAAGATCCGTTGGGTCCAGGTACGAGTCTACGAATACGATGCCGATACTGGCCACATCAAGGACAGCTCCACAACCCGCCGCATCGACAACCCGTACACCGGCTAGATCTGGAGGAACCTGATGAAAAAGCTACTCAAGGCCGCGCTAGTCGGCACCATGAGCGCCGGGCTCCTAATGGGCGTCGGGGCAACAGCCCAAGCCAGCGCAACCTATTACTACAACGTATCCACTGGTTATTCCGATTACCTTGCCAACGATGGCAAGGCTCAAGCCAAGGGATCGATCACCTATCACGGCAGGTACGCCTTCACGGTGAACGCCGGGGTACGCGACCTCTGCGCCCGTAATGGCCGTGGTGATGGCTTCGGCGCCTATGCGGATGTGATCATCCGCTATATGAACGGAAGCCAGGAAGGCTACCGGGTTGGGAAGGATACCAACGGTTGCGGCACTCGATTCGAATGGAGAAAGAGCTACCACAACCACGGCAAGCGGATTCGCTGGGTACAGCTCAAGGTCCACGAGATTGATGCCGACACCAACTACAACAAGGACACCGGAACCTCACGTCGCATAGACAACCCATATACCGGGTGATCCCCCGGCCCGCGTCCTCCCCACCTTGGTGGGGAGGACGCTGTGCGTTAAAGGTCGCGTCATCTCGCTACCCAAAGTTGCTGCACGGCCGTGCGCGGTGCGCTACTGGATTCAGGCCTACGCCCCGCGTTAACACCCTGTCCCCGAAGGAAGAGCTCAGCCATGGAATCCACGGAATACCTCGTTGTCGGTGCCGGTCTGGCCGGCGCGGCCACGGCCTGGCAATTGGCCCGGCAAGGCTACGAGGTCCAGGTGGTAGAACGGGATCGTCCCGCCAGCGCCGAAGGTAGCTCCCATGGTTCGGCACGCATATTCCGCTTTGCCTACACCGACGAACTCTATGTGCGGCTGGCACAACGCGCGAAAACGGGTTGGGATGAACTCAGCGAGCTAGCCGGTCAGGAGCTAGTCAGTAGCTGCGGGGCCGTGGACTACGGTGAAGTACGCGACCCGGTCCAACTGGCCGATGTGTTGCGGCGGTGCGGGGTGGAGCATGAGTTGTTCTCCGCGGAAGAAGCGTGCCAGCGTTGGCCCCAGTTCGCCTTCGACACCCCGGTATTGTGGCAGCCGGGCGCCGGGGTGATCGACGCCGAGTCTGCGGTTCTAGCCATGCTCGATCAGGCGCAACTGCACGGAGCCCGGCTTCACACCGGCTGGACCCTGGAGCGCTTGGAGCGCAGCACGGATGGATTCGTCGCGACGTCGGTAGCCGGACAGCACATTACTGCGCGGCGAGTGATCGTCGCGGCCGGTGGTTGGTTACCATACCTGTTGCCCGGATTGCCCTTGCCTGAGCACTTCCGAGCAGCGCTACCGGAATTCCAGGTGCGTCAGGAACAGGCCTACCATTTCCGTTTTCGCGATCCCCAGCGGCAGTGGCCCACCTTCATCCATCTGCGCTCCGGGTGGGAGTGTTACGGTTTGCCCGGCGGTCGCGATTCCGGCTTTGCTGGCCTCAAGGTCGCCGAGTTCAACGGCGGAAAGATTATCCAGTCGGCCGCTGCGCAGGATGGAATCGTCGACCCGGGCAACCGCGCGGCCGTCGTCGACTACGTCGCGCAAAACATCCCCGGAGTTGAGCCGGTCCCCTACGCGGAAACGACCTGCCTGTTTACCAACACCCCCACGGAAGACTTCGTTATCGACGAGGTCGATGGCCTCACCATTCTGTCGGCTTGTTCCGGGCACGGGGCCAAATTCGCTCCGGTACTTGGAGAATTGGCCGCCGCGGTTGCCTCGGGTACCGGCAGCACTCATGAGCGGTTCCGCCCCTCACGCACAGCGGGGTCATAGACCACGGTCGGGAGATTACCGTCGGAAACCAAGCGACCGGCGAGTGAAGCCACAGCGGGTCGCTATCTTAGGTTCCTATCGTTGAGAAGGAAGGCACCGCAGTGGGTCTTCCGCATTGACGAAGGGATAGCGCCTTGGATACTTCCGCGACCAACACACGCCCCGGACACGCTCTGGGCCGACGCGCCCGTTTAGGATTCTCCGCCGTTACATTGGCCATCGCCAGCCTGTTGGGGTTTGGTTCCATGCCAGCCACCGCTGCCCCCGAACCAGCCGAACAGGCTAGCGACACGACCACACCAGATCACCTGCAATATTCCGAGCCCGGCCCCGGTGATCACGCGGTGGCCACAGCTGACACCGGGCACGTCGACCGCGGCGGTCGGCACGAGGGCTAGAAGCGCTCGGGCAATACAACCACTCGCTAACTTACGCCGTATTCTGTGGACCGACACCTTAACGCAAGGCTCCCTCCCATCCGAGGAATTCGGATGGGAGGGAGCCTTGCTACCTAGGTACTAGATTGAGTGTGCGGGCGCCGGTGCAGGAACTAACGCAACACAACCGTACGCGAACCATTCAAGAACACACGATCCTCACAATGCCACCGCACCGCATCCGACAATGCCTTACACTCCGTATCACGACCAGCAGCCACCAAATCCTCCGGACCAAACGAATGATCCACATCCTTGACCTGCTGCGCAATAATCGGACCCTCATCCAACTCACTATTCACATAATGAGCCGTCGCACCCACCGTCTTCACACCACGCTCAAACGCCTGATGATACGGCTTAGCACCCTTGAACGAAGGCAAGAACGAATGATGAATATTAATCGCCCGACCAGTCAACTGACGAGTCAACTCATCAGACAACACCTGCATATAACGAGCCAACACCACCAAATCAATCTCAAAACGATCAATCAGATCCACCAACCGCGCCTCAGCCTCAGGCTTCGTCTCAGCCGTCACAGGAACATGGAAAAACGGAATCCCATGCCACTCAACCTGCTGCCGATGATCCGGATGATTCGACACCACCGCCGCAATCTCAACCGGCAACTCACCCATCCGCGCCCGAAACAACAAATCATTCAAGCAATGCCCAAACTTCGAAACCATCACCAACACCCGCTTCTTCGCCCCCGCAGGACGCAAACCCCAGGTGGCTTGGTAGGTCTTGGCTAGCGATGCGAAGCTCTTCTCCAATTCGGCCGCCTCGCCGGTAGCTTCCTTGGAAGTGCCCAGTGCGAATTCAATGCGCATGAAGAAGTGGCCGGCACGCTCGTCATCGAACTGTTTGAGTTCTCGGATGTCGCACAGGTGCTCGGAGAGCACCCCGGTGACCGCATGCACGATACCGGGACCGTCAGCGCAGGAAAAGGTCAACACATAGCGATCGGTGCGAGTGTCCATGAGATTCCTCCTTGAATCTTTAATGCTTGCCCGGTTGGGATACGGGTCCAGAGATACAGCCTATGTGCTTAGACCGGTGCGTTCTCACGCTGGGCGTCGGGATCGTCATCACTGGCCTGCTCGAGATGACCACCCTGGTTGAGGTACTCCTGCGAGATCTCGAATTCCGGCGTATCGAACACCTGTCCGGCCAACGGATCGGTCACTTCCTCGTTCAGGTGCGCATCACCGGTATCCGGGTCGATGGTCACCTCGCTGGGCTCCACCGGGCGGAAGGTGATGATATGTGCCTCGCCGTTGGAGTCCTCGCTGTGCACCGGTGGGGCCGGGAAGCTCTCAAGCTTGGTCGATGCGTGACGCAGACCCTTCAACGGACCGGTCTGGAGGCTCAAGGCCGGGAGGCTGCCGGTGGCATCCGACGCAGGAATCACCTGCATGTAGCTCGGCATCTGCGCCACTTCATGTCGGAAGGCCCGGAACAGCGAGACACAGGCCAAGACCAAGATGATTGAGAACGGTGCCGCCGTGAGAATAGACAGGGTTTGGAGCGCCGTCAGGGCCACTGAACCACCGACAATCAGCAGTACCGCGGCTGCAACACCTTCGAGCACGGCCCAGTACACGCGGGTCGCCACCGGGGTATTGGTGCTACCGCCCGAGGCCAGCATGTCGATAACCAACGAGCCCGAGTCGGACGAGGTCACGAAGAAGAATACGACCACAAACATGGCCACAACGCTGAGAATTGCTGCCACAGCCTCGGGGAATGATCCGAAGTACTGGAAGAGCGCGGTGGTGCTGTTGACGACCAGCTCGCCGCTCGTCGGGTCTTCGCTGAGCATATTTCCGGTCTGCATCTGGTAGAGGATGCCGGAGTTACCGAAGATCGTGAACCACAGCAGGCTGGCCAGCGTAGGTGCCAGAAGAACGCCCACAATGAATTCGCGGACGGTGCGGCCACGCGAAATACGAGCAATGAACATGCCCACGAACGGTGCCCAGCTGACCCACCAGCCCCAGTAGAAAATGGTCCACGCCTTCTCCCAGCCGTCGGAAGAGAACGGGCCGGTGTGCAGCATGGTGTCCGGCAACAGGCTCAGGTAGGTACCCAAGTTTTCTGGGATGGCCTTCAAGAGGAAGATCGTTGGCCCAAAGATGAAGATGGTTAGTGCAAGGAGCGCTGCCAACGACATGTTGATGTTCGATAGCCATTTCAGACCCTTGTGCACACCGGTGACCACCGACCAGGTAGCAATCAGCGTGATGACCGCGATCAACCCGATGATCAGACCGTTAGAGGTTTTGATCCATCCGAGATACTCGAGGCCCGAGGTAATTTGGGTGACACCGAAGCCGAAGGAGGTTGCCACACCGAAGAGGGTTCCCACGATGGCGATGGTGTCGATGACGTGGCCGGCCCAGCCTTCGACGCGTTCGCGGCCCAGCAGTGGCTCGAGTAGCCAACGCACCGCGAGCGGACGACCACGACGGAAGGTCATGTAGGCCATGCCCAGTCCGACGATCGCGTAAATACCCCAGGGGTGAAGTCCCCAGTGCAGCATGACGATGCCCAAGGAGTCGCGCGCCGCGTCGGCCGAGGCCGGGGCGTCACCAAGGGCGGCGGGTGGGTTCATGTAGTGGCTCAGCGGCTCAGCGACGCCGAAGAACACCAGTCCGATGCCCATGCCGGCGCTGAAGAGCATCATGAACCAGGAGACCATCCCAAACTCTGGCTTCTCATCGTCGCGTCCAAGCCGGATTTTTCCGGCGCGCGAGAAGGCGAAGTACAGGGCGAAGATGATGAAAATGTTGACCGCTAGGACGTACCACCAGCCAACGGTGTCGGTCACGGCGCCGTTGATAGCCGCGGTAACCTCGGCTAGTTCATCTCCCGCCACGTGCGCGACGATGACGGTGGCCACGATCAGAGCAATGATCGCAATTGATGCGGGAATGAATACGGGTTTGAGAATCGACGAACTACGCGTCGAGCGAGGTCTCACCGTATTGGCGGGGCCCCCGGTTTGTTCTTTGGACGACATCTATCCTCGGATCCTTTCGGGATGATAAGGGAATGCCCGCTGGTCCGATGCTGTGGACTTCCTTGCGGGACCTTGTCCACGGTCGTACCCGTGGGACGCTACGTCTGCCCCATAGCTGACGTTGTGCGGGACACACGCAATACTCGTGAAGCATGTCGACCTGAGCCGCCTTTGCGGCTCAGCGCCTGCTCATGTGACGCGGGTCTCAACGCTTGTGATTCGATCTTAGTCGCGCACGGAAACTCTGGGAAGAGGGAAATATATCTTTTGACGATCAGTTACCGACGTGGCTTTCAAGGGCAGCACGAATACGCCCATCGCGTACGTAGATCGCCGTAAGCGTGGGCTTATCGCAAGAAGTCGGAGCGTGTCGGTCGCCCGCCGTGGGGGCACCGATTCTAGGGGGCCGTGGCGCTATAGGTGCACTCACGGGAGCAGAAGAAGACGAGCGCCATGGACCGACGGCCGGGGCACCTGGGCGCACATGTGCGCGGCGCAGGTGCCACCGACCGTCGTTCGAGCTAGTTCACCGGGGTCGGAGGAGCCTCCCCGGCCAACACCGCAAGGGTGTTCTTCGCCGCCAATACCGCCATGGCGGTACGGGTTTCCACGGTCGCCGAACCAAGGTGCGGCACCAAGACCGCATTTTGCTGTTCCAGCAGCTCCGGGTGCACCTGCGGTTCCTTTTCGAACACGTCGAGCCCGGCACCTGCGATTACCCCATCACGCAACGCGCGCGCCAAAGCGGCCTCGTCGACGATGGGACCGCGCGCGGTGTTGACCAGGTACGCGCTGGACTTCATGCGATCCAGCTCCGCGGCGCCGATCAGATGATGAGTGTTCGGCCCGTAGGGGCAGTGCAGGGAAACCACATCGGAAATCTCGAGCAGCTCGTCGAGCTCGACGCGCCGAGCGCCCAGTTCAGCGGCCACTGCCGGATCCAGTTCGCTACGCGACTGGTAGACAATCTCCATGCCGAAGGCCTTGGCTCGGCGGGCGGTCGCCTGCCCAATGCCGCCCATACCCACGACGCCTAGGGTCTTACCCTGAAGCCCGCTACCAAGCAGGAAGAACATTCCCCACTTCCAGGGCTCCTCGGCGCGAATCAACCGCTCCCCCTCGCCCAGTCGGCGAGTGGCCATGAGAATAAGGCCCAGGGCAATGTCTGCGGTTGCCTCGGTCAGCACGCCGGGGGTGTTGGTCGCACGCACCCCGCGGGTCGTGCAGGCCGGTACGTCGATATTGTCGTACCCGACCGCGACGTTGGATACCACCTGGAGCTGCTCACCAGCGGCGTCCAGCAGCTCGCCATCGACTCGTTCGGTCAACAGGCTGACAATCGCGTCCGCACCCGCCACTCGGCGCAAGAGCTCGGCACGGTCGATGGACTCGGTGCCATCCCAGGCGTCCACCTCGTGCTCGGCGCGCAACAGTTCCAGGGCGGCTTCGGGCACGCGCCCAGTTACTACGACCTTGCTCATGATGCCTCGATCCATTCTCGTAGTCGGCCCAGCCCCTCGCGAATGGCGTCGGTTTCAATCCCCGAGTAGGCCAGGCGGATGTACTGACGGTCTTCGCCGGGCAGGCGGCGGCCAAAGTGCTCGCGGGTGCAGAAGGACACGCCGGTGTTCTCCAGCGCCGCGGTCGCGAAGTCGCCGACGTTGGTGAAGCCCTTGCGCTCCATGGCCTCGGTGACGTCCGGGAATAGGTAGAAGGTCGACTGCGGCACGGCGACAGATACACCAGGGATGGAGTTGACGATCTCGCAGGCGACGTCGCGACGTTCCTTGAGGATCTCCAGCATCTCGCGAACTGGCTCTTGGGTCCCCTGCAACGCGGCAACGCCGGCCCACTGCACGTAGTGGGTGGTGCAGGATTCATCGTTGGTGTTCAGCTTGCTCATGACCTCTGCGATCTCCAGCGGCGCGACGGCACATCCCAGACGCGAGCCGGTCATCGCAAACTTCTTGCTGAAGGTGTAAAGGATGACGGTGCGCTCGGCCATGCCAGGCAGTGCAGCGATCGAGCTCGAGGTGCCCTCGTAGCGAGTCTCAAAGTAGGCCTCATCGGAAAGCACCCAGAGGTCATGCTCAATGGCCAGCTGCGCGACGGCCTGGCGCTCTTCGGCGGTGGACTCGGCAGAAATTGGGTTCTGCAGGTCGTTGTAGATGATCGCCGTGGTGTTCTCGGTGATCGAGGCGCGGATCTTCTCGATATCGATCGCGAAACCGGACTCCGTCGGGAGGTAGCCATAAGGCACGGCCGTACCGCCGAGGTATTCAATCTGGGATTCGTAGATCGGGAAGCCAGGGTTCGGGTAGAGAACCTCCTGACCCGGATCCATCACGGCCTGCAGGAACTTGGTAATCACCGGCTTGCCGCCAGTCATCACCACGACATTGTCAGCGCTGAATTCCATACCGCGGCGCGAGCCAATGTCTTCGGCCAAAGCCTGACGCAGCTGCGGGATACCCGGACCGGGGCAGTAACCGGTGTAACCGTCAGCGATCGCCTTATTCATCGCCTCAACGATATGAGGCGCGGTAGGGATGTTGATGTCCCCGAGGTGGAATGGGTAGACGGCGTTACCCTTGGCCTTCCACGCTGCGGCAGCTTGAGCCACACTAAAGGCGGTTTCGGTACCGAGCCGCTCGAGGCGAGTTGCTAGTTGTTGCATGACACAATCTTTCGTCGTCGAATGTGATTGAGGGATTCGGGTGAAATCTGCTGACTAGTACGATACTGATATATCAATCGCGTGACAATGGTTACGAAGGAATCTAAGACAGATTAATCGCGATTTTCGCTCCTGAGGCCCCCGTCCCGGCGCGCAAAACTCCCCAAAAGTCGGGGTTTACCACCGGCAGAACGGCATAAACCACGCACGAGCTCAAACACCGCACGTGACATCGGAGGGTACGCGCCATTCCCCTGCGGGCGCGTTAAAAAGAGTGCCGGGCATCCGCACCGCGGATGCCCGGCCGGCAGGTAGAGAGCACTCCGCCCACCTATGGCTCTTCCCATTCCGGGTTGAATGAGTCGAACCGTGTGACCCGCGCTGGATCCATGACCAAATTCCAACGCAGGGGCACGAGCCTGGGTCGCGGCACGAACTCTGCCGCGTAAATCTTTAGATACTTGAGGCGCCGACCTTCGGTTCCTCGCCCAAGAGCATGGTGCTGGTATCGATGCGGTCATCCTCATCTTGCCCGCCGGCCAACCGCTCGGCTTCGGCGCGGCTACTGACCACGGGAACCGAGCCGAGTAGCGGACGTTGGGCCGTCTCGCGCATCATCGCCACCGCAATGAGCGCCAGGACGGAGAAAAACATGATGTAGTACGCCGGCGCATAAGGGTTGCCGGTTAGTTGAACCAGTAATTGTCCAACCAGCGGCGTCGTCCCACCGAAAATCGAGATGGCCAGGTTGTGCGTCACCCCAACTCCGCCGTAGCGCGAGGCCGTGGGGAATAGCTCGGACATCACCGCGCCGGTCATGGCCAGGAAGAATGCGCTCGGCAGGGCGACGAGGAACAGGGCCAAATAGAGGGAAGCAAGCGTTCCCTGTTGCATGAGCCAGAAGGCCGGGAGCAGGAGCACCAGGTTGCCGATGGTAGCGATGCGATACATTGGGCGCCGTCCGATCTTGTCGGACCAGGTAGCCACCAGTGGAATCAAGACCACCTGCAGCAACAGCACCGTCACCGCAGCGACCGCAGTATGTGCCGCGGGAGCGCCGAGTTGGGTTTCGAGGTAGGTGGGCATGTAGCTGGTGAGCATGTACTGCGAGGTTCCATCGGCAGCAATTAGCGCGCAACCAATGAGAATCTGTGGCCAGTAGTGGCGAAAGATGTTCTTCAGGTCATGCCGCACGAAAATGGGATCGAGTTCGCTTTCGGACTCCCCATGCTCCTGAGCGGCCTCAAAGCTTGGCGACTCCGGGATTCGGCTTCGCATGACAATCGCCACGATGCCCAGCGGAAGTGCGAGCAGGAAGGGGATCCGCCAACCGCCGGCGAGCATGGCTCCCTCGCCCCAGGCCGAGGTCACGACCGCTGAGGTCACGGCCACCATCGCGGCGCCGAAGGCGAATCCAAGCATCGAGCCAGCATTCAGCAGTGCGGTCCAGAAGCCACGACGGCTGTCCGGAGAGAATTCGGCAACATAGGTAGAGGCGCCGGAGAATTCGCCGCCGGTCGAAAACCCTTGAAGCATCTTCAGCAGGTACAGCGGGATAATGATCCACAATCCGACCTGGCCAGCCGACGGCAGCAGACCGATGAGCGTGGTAGCTCCGGCCATCAGGGCCATGGTGAAGAATAGAACCTTTTGGCGGCCGATCTTATCGCCAAGGGGCCCGAGGATCATCCCGCCGAGCGGCCGAACGATGAAGGAGACCGCAAAGCCCAAAAGGGTCACGAGCAGCCCTAGACTCTCGTCCATCCCCTCGGTGAAAACGCTCGTCATGGTCACGGCCAGGTAGCCGTAGATGCCAATGTCGTACCATTCGATGAAGTTGCCGACACCGGCACCGAGCTGCGCCTTACGCAGCTCCTTCCGATCGACGACGATGCAGTCCTCGGCTCGCAAGCGACGGCTCGTCCGCGGCAGAGATGGGCGCTGAGATCTGGAGGCTTCCGACAATGTTGTCTACTTTCCTAGGGAGCAAGAACGCGGCCCTTCCGGCCTATGCACATGGGGGCATTCGATTCATTCCGCGATGTGCAAGCTTGTTAAAGATTTAACCTGACACGAGAGTGATATACAACATATATATGTATATTCTCAGCTTTTCCTAGGGCTCGCAGCCCCCAAAACTCTTCCCCTAAACAGGTTCCCACCTGCGTGTTTCCGCCACTCGGTAAATCTTGCCCGCTTCGCGGATCGTCCGAGATGTGAGATGGCTGGTCGGTTTAAGGCAACGAACTTTCATGAAAAACACGCGAAACGCGAGAGAACCTCCCGAGTCGACAGCAACGACTCGGGAGGCTCTCTAGCTAGTGGCGCGGGGCGTCAGGGCAGGAACTAACGCAACACAACCGTACGCGAACCATTCAAGAACACACGATCCTCACAATGCCACCGCACCGCATCCGACAACGCCTTACACTCCGTATCACGACCAGCAGCCACCAAATCCTCCGGACCAAACGAATGATCCACATCCTTGACCTGCTGCGCAATAATCGGACCCTCATCCAACTCACTATTCACATAATGAGCCGTCGCACCCACCGTCTTCACACCACGCTCAAACGCCTGATGATACGGCTTAGCACCCTTGAACGAAGGCAAGAACGAATGATGAATATTAATCGCCCGACCAGTCAACTGACGAGTCAACTCATCAGACAACACCTGCATATAACGAGCCAACACCACCAAATCAATCTCAAAACGATCAATCAGATCCACCAACCGCGCCTCAGCCTCAGGCTTCGTCTCAGCCGTCACAGGAACATGGAAAAACGGAATCCCATGCCACTCAACCTGCTGCCGATGATCCGGATGATTCGACACCACCGCCGCAATCTCAACCGGCAACTCACCCATCCGCGCCCGAAACAACAAATCATTCAAGCAATGCCCAAACTTCGAAACCATCACCAACACCCGCTTCTTCGCCCCCGCAGGACGCAAACCCCAGGTGGCGTCGAAGTTCTCGACGACCGGCTTCAGCGCAGCTTCCAGGGAATCGATGTTGCTGGAGGCGTCCGAGGCACTGCCGAGGTAGAATTCAATCCGCAGGAAGTACTGACCGGCGCGGACGTCGTTAAACTGCTTGAGCTCGGTGATATTGCTGTGGTGCTGGGCGAGCACACCGGTGACGGCATGCACGATGCCCACCTTGTCCGTGCAGGACAAGGTCAGCACGTAGCTATCGGCACGAGAGTCCATATTTATTGCTCCTGATGGTTAGCCGCCGGACGCTACCGGACGGGCTGAAATATGTGTGGTTTGACTGCTCTAAGGGGTTCGTAGGCCCGGCGTATCACAACGCCGGGCCCACGAAGTATGCCACCTCGGTTAGGGAACTTCCGGGGAGGCGAACTCGACGCTCGCGTCTAGGATCCAACGCACCACGAAATCGGCGAACGAGGCTCGTGGGTAGATGCGGTATTCCTGCTCCCCGCTCCGGTGCAGCAGCACGGGAACCGGTCCAAGTTCCGTGGCGATGGCGGTTCCCACCGCGAAGACGCGCGGATGCAGGTCGGCTGGGCATCCCTTTTCAAGGACCGCCCGGGCGCTATTGCCCGTGAGCGTCAAGAGCGTCCGGTTGGCGGAAAGGTCCAGCACCTGACCGGGCAGTCCGTCCAGGGCCACCTGCAACGTGGTGGCCTCGCCCTGCACCTGCTGGCGCGAGGGATCGACGATGAGGAATTCATCCGGACCGATCCACAGGGCGTGGACTCCGTCGGGGTTACCGGTGGTCTGCCCGTGTTCGGTGGGCAGTGCAAACCCCAGGATGCCCTCGATGGCTTCGGCCGATGCGGTGCCGAGCACCGCACGGACGCCGAGCTGCACGGCGAAGGGAGTCTCGCGCAGTGCCACGGAACGCTCACCGTCGACCTGAGCATCGGCCATTGCCTGAGCTAGGTGGGCCGCCGGCGCGACCCGAAGCTTATTCAAGGCCTGAGCCTCTGCGTTCGGTTCGGTGGTGATCAAGGTGTGCTCAGCCATCGCGGCGTGCCCCTTCCGGATCGTAAAGAACGGGTGAAGTGATTTCGACGTCGACCAATACTCCGTTGACCGGAGACTGGATGATCTCGCCGATGCGGTTGCGCCCGTTGGAAATCAGCGCCAGGCCGAACGGACGCTCTAGGGCAGCGGACAAGTAGGAGGAAGTGACGTAGCCTTCCATCGGTACCGGTGCCACCTCCGGAGTGATCGGCGTTCCGGCGTTGACCAGCTGTGCACCTTCGGGCAGACGGGTCGTCTTGTCCACAGGTAGCACGCCCACCAAGTGGCGGCGATCTTCTCGAGCGGTATCTGCGCGTGCGTAGGAACGCTTGCCGACGAACTCCTTGTTCTTGGAGACCACCCAGTCCATGCCGGCATCCTGCGGAGTGACAGTACCGTCGGTGTCTTGACCGACGATGATGAAGCCCTTCTCCGCACGCAGCACGTGCATGGTTTCGGTGCCGTAAGGGGTGATGTTGAACTCCGCCCCAGCCTCGGCAACGGCCTCCCAGACATGCAGCCCGTAGAAGGTATCGACGTTGATTTCGAAAGCGAGCTCACCCGAGAAGGAGATACGCGCGACCCGTGCCGGGATACCTCCAGGCAGGGTGGTCTCACGGAATGCCATGAACGGGAAGGACTCCTGCGAGACATCCAGATCCGGGGCAACCTTCTCAAGCACCGCACGGGACTTAGGGCCAACCACGGCGATGGTTGAAACCTGCTCGGTGAGCGAGGTGAAGACCACGTCGAGTTCGGGCCACTCGGTCTGGTGCCACTCTTCGAGCCATTCGAGCACCTTGGCCGCTCCACCGGTGGTGGTGGTCATGTAGAACTCGTCCTCGGCCACGCGCAGCGTCACACCGTCGTCGAACACCATGCCGTCGGGGGTGCACATCACGCCGTAGCGTCCCATGCCCTCCTTCAGCTTCAGGAAGGGGTTGGTGTAGATGCGGTTGAGGAACTCGGCGGAATCCTTACCGCGGATGGCGATCTTGCCCAGCGTGCTGGCATCCATGAAGCCCACGGATTCACGGACGGCGGCGCATTCACGCAACACCGCGGTGTCCATGTCCTCACCCGGCTGCGGGTAGTACCACGGGCGCTTCCACTGTCCGACGTCCTCGAAGAGGGCACCTGCGGCAACATGCCACGGGTGAATCGAGGTGACGCGGGCCGGGTCGAATAGCTCACCGCGCTGGCGACCGGCCAGTGCCACGAAGGCCACCGGGGTGTAGGGAGCGCGGAAGGTGGTGGTGCCCACCTCACCCAGGGACGCGGCATTCAGCTCATGTGCGATCACGCCGATGGCGTTTACGCCGCTGGTCTTGCCCTGGTCGTTGGCGGTGGAAATGGAGGTGTACCGCTTGACGTGCTCCACCGAACGCATGCCGGCGCCGGTGGCGCGTAGTACGTCGGCCACGGACTGGTCGCGCTGCAGGTCAACGAAGTGGTTCTTCCACTCGCTGGCTACGCCCGTGCGGCCGGGGATCAGCCACAGCGGAGCAATCGGACCCTCGGGACGCGGCTGGGCCTGCGGCACGGTCAGTTCGCTAGCGAAGCCAACCTGATCGGCGGCCTTGTGGCCGGCCTCCGCCCCCTGCTCGAGTGCTGCTACCAGCGAGTAGCTGCCGGTGACGGCGCCCGCGGTCTGTTGGTTGCGCACCGGTGCCGAAGGCACGAATGCTGCCACCTGATCGTCCCAGGCCAGTTTGCCCTGGCGCTGGCTGTGCAGGTGAACCACCGGCGAGAAGCCGCCGGAGACGGCCAGCAAGTCACCGGGGATGCGCTCAACCTCCGAGGCAATGGCTCCGTTGCTATCAAGGCTGGCGGCGAATACCGCGCTCACGCGCCCGGCGGGGCCCTCGCCCTCGGTGTCCACAACGGTGCTGGAGTAGCGCACCTGCACACCGGTAGCTTCGGTTACCGCGCGGGAGACCTCGGTTGCTTCGGACCGCGAGTCCAATACGGCTTCGACCTTGACTCCGGCGAGGAAGAGATCCTCGACAAGAGCGTAGGCGGAGTCGTTGGTGGTGGCCACGATGACCTGCGATCCGGCGGCGACGGCGTAACGGTTCAGGTAGCTACGCACGGCCCCGGCGAGCATGACGCCGGGTCGGTCGTTGTTTTCGAAGACCAGCGGACGTTCGTGCGCACCGGTGGCCAAGATGACCTGGCTGGCGCGTACGTGCCAGATGCGCTGACGGGATACGCCCGGGCGCTCTGCCTGCGGCAGGTGATCGGTGCGGTGCTGCACGGCGATGACGTAGTTCTGGTCGTAGCTGCCGAACGCGGTGGTGCGGGCCAGGTAGGTGAAGTCTTCCGCCTGCTCCAGCTCTTCGAGGTTCGAGGCGACCCAGTCCAGTGCCGGACGCCCGTCGATGCTCTCCTCGCGAGTGGACAGTAGCGAGCCACCGGCCTGCGGCTGGTCATCCATCAGGATGGTGCGTGCCCCGCCCTTGGCGGCTTCCCGGGCCGCGGCGATTCCTGCCGGGCCGGCGCCGATGACCAAGACATCGGTGTGCACGTACTTGCGGTCGTAGACCGCGGTGTCTTCACGCGGGTCGAGGACGCCCAGACCGCTCAGAAGCTCGGCCTGCAAGCCATCGCGCAACGTCACCGTGGTGGCAGGCAGCATCGATTCGTTGACGCCGCCCTGGCCGTTGTCGAAAACGGAAACCAAGGCGTTGGCCTCTTCGACACCGGCGGACATGATGCCGCGGGGACGCCCCAAGTACAGGGAGTTGCCGCAGTCAACACGTCCGGAGGCGAGTAGCGCACTGGCAATGGTATCGCCGGCTAGTCCGCGGTATTCCTGACCATCAACGGTGAAGGTCAGCTCGGTGCCGTGGTCGATCGAATGGCCGGGGGCACGGCTGGCATCGAGTCGCTGTGAGCTCATGATGCGTTGTCCTCCTTCAGCGTTGGGCGGGGCTGGCCCATGGGGTAAATGGCTTTGAATTCGTAGGTCACGGTGTCGCGGATGGCGTTGAACCATTTGCGGCATCCGGCCGAATGGCTCCAACGTTCCGCGAAGAGACCCTTGGTGTTATCGCGGTAGAACAGGAACTCGGCCCATTCCTTGTCGCTGAGCTCGCTAGGGTTCTCCGGGTAGGCCACGTGGGCCTGTCCACCGTAGTGGAACTCGGTTTCGTCGCGCGGCCCGCAATTCGGGCACTCAATTAGCAGCATTGCCTCTCCCTCGCTTAGTGGGCCACGGCCGCGGCGCCGTGCTCATCGATCAAACGTCCGGTTTCGAAACGATCAAGCGCGAAAGGCTTATTCAGCGCGTGCGGCTCATCGTTTGCGATGGTGTGGGCATAGGTGAATCCTGCGCCCGGGGTTCCCTTGAAGCCACCGGTACCCCAACCGCAGTTGACGTACAGTCCGTCGACCTCGGTCTTCGAGACGATCGGCGAGGCGTCGAAGGTGGTATCCACGATGCCGCCCCAGGTGCGTAGCAGGTGGGCACGAGCGAAGATCGGGAAGAGCTCCACGGCAGCTGCCATCTGCTCCTCGATCACGTGGAAGGCACCACGCTGTCCGTAACCGTTGTAGGCGTCAATGCCGGCGCCCATGACCAGTTCGCCCTTGTGTGCCTGGGAGACGTACACGTGTACGTGGTTCGACATGACGACGGTGGGGTGTACCGGCTCGAAGAGCTCGGAGACCAGCGCCTGCAACGGGTGCGACTGGATGGGCAGGCGTACCCCGGCCATCCCGGCGACCACCGAGGAGTGCCCGGCGGCGGCCAACGCGACCTTTGGCGTGTGGATGGTGCCGCGGCTGGTCTGTACGCCAACGATGCGGTTACCTTCCTTGAGGATGCCGGTGACCTCGCAGTTTTGGATGATATCTACACCCATTTCGTCGGCCTTGCGGGCAAAGGCCCAGGCCACGTGGTCGTGCTTGGCGATACCTGCGCGCGGCTGGTAGGTCGCACCCATGACTGGGTAACGGATGTTGTCGCCGATGTTGATGATCGGGCAAACTTCCTTGACCTGCTGCGGGTCGAGCCATTCGGCGTCGACGCCGTTGAGCTTGTTGGCCTCGACGCGGCGTACCGATTCACGGACGTCGCCAAGGGTATGGGCCAGGTTCAGCACACCACGCTGCGAGAACAGGAAGTCGTAGTCCAGTTCCTCGGGCAACTGTTCCCATAGCTTCAGGGAGTGCTCGTAGATACCGGCCGACTCATCCCACAGGTAGTTGGAACGAATAATGGTGGTGTTACGGGCCATGTTGCCGCCGGCCAACCAGCCGCGCTCCAGCACAGCGATGTTGGTCATGCCGTGGTTCTTGGCGAGGTAGTAGGCCGTGGCTAGGCCGTGGCCACCGCCACCGACGATCACTGCGTCATAGGACGACTTCGGCTCCGGGTTCCGCCAGAGGAAGTCCGGGTGCTCTGGAAGCAGATCCGCCATGATTACTCTCCTACCTTCTTCAGTTCTGGGTACAGCGGATGCGCAGCAGCCAAAGCCTCCACACGCTCACGCAACCCCACCAACACCGACTCATCACCCTCAGCACCAGCAATCAACGCCTGCGCAATCACCTCAGCAACCTCCGCAAACGCCTCCTGGGAGAACCCACGCGTCGCCAACGCCGGCGTACCAATCCGCAACCCCGAAGTCACCATCGGCGGACGCGGATCATTCGGCACCGCATTACGATTCACCGTAATCTCCACCCGCGCCAACAAATCCTCAGCCTGCTGACCATCCAACTCAGACTCACGCAAATCCACCAACACCAAATGCACATCAGTACCACCGGAGAGCACACTAATACCCTTCGCCGCCACATCAGCCTGCATCAAACGATCCGCCAAAATCCGAGCCCCAGCCAACGTCCGCTCCTGACGCTCCTTAAACTCCGGCGAACCAGCAATCTTAAACGCAACCGCCTTACCAGCAATCACATGCTCCAACGGACCACCCTGCTGACCAGGGAACACCGCCGAATTCAACTTCTTCGCAATCTCCGCATCATTCGAGAGAATAATCCCACCACGCGGACCAGCCAACGTCTTATGCGTCGTCGAGGTCACCACATGCGCATGCGGCACCGGCGAAGGATGCAACCCCGCCGCCACCAAACCAGCAAAGTGCGCCATATCAACCCACAAATACGCGCCGACCTTATCCGCAATCGCACGGAACCGCTCGAAATCCAACTGCCGCGGATACGCCGACCAACCAGCCACAATCATCTTCGGCTGATGCTCCACCGCCAACCGCTCAACCTCGTCCATGTCCACCACACCGGTATGCTCATCCACACCGTAGGCCACCATGTCGAACAAACGACCCGAGAAGTTCAACTTCATCCCATGCGTCAAGTGACCACCATGCGCCAGGTTCAACCCCAACACCGTATCCCCGGGACGCACCAACGCGTGATACACCGACGCATTCGCCTGAGCCCCCGAATGCGGCTGCACATTAGCAAACGCCGCACCAAACAACTCCTTCAAACGATCAATCGCAAGAGTCTCGATCACATCGACCTCTTCACAACCACCGTAATACCGGCGACCCGGATACCCCTCGGCATACTTATTCGTCAACACCGAACCCTGCGCCTGCATCACAGCCTGCGCCGTATGGTTCTCCGAGGCGATCATCTCCAGACCACGCTGCTGACGTGCCAGCTCCGCATCAATACGAGCCGCCACCTCCGGATCCAACTCCGCCAAGGACTGCGTCAACGACGCCGGGGCAAGAGATTCAAACTGAGCTTGCTGTGTCATCGCGTGTCTTCCAATCTATGATCAACGACTGATATATCAAGAACTGATCACAATCGTATGTGTCATGCATCATAGGGTCAAGAGGAGTAGCCAACCATTTTTAAATGACTTCATCTCGGCACTCCCAGGCGGCGAATCTTCCCCGGAATTCCGGGGGGTTCCGGCACCTAAGGCAACAAAAAATCAGTCGGCATATGACAAGACCCCCGGAAGAACATGTTCTTCCGGGGGTCTTGAAGCACCGGGTCTTTACCAGCTGCCGCTCCACGGCTCGGCGACCAAGGGCGCGTCGGATACCCAACGCTCGGCGCAGGGCCGGCCGAGGCGAAGCGCCGACTCGACGACATGCAGGAGCAACAGCGACGTTGTCACCGTTCCCACACCGCCCGGTACGGGCGTAACGGCCTGAGCAGCCTCGGTCGCCGCGGCGTAGTCAACGTCGCCGACAAGGTTGCCCTGCTCATCGACATTGGTTCCCACATCGATCACCACAGCCTGCGGATTCAGGTGCTCGGCGGTAATGAGGTCCCTGCTACCCGCAGCGGCCACCACGATGTCGGCCCGGCGCGTATGCGCGGCCAAATCGACTGTGCGCGAGTGGCAGGCCGTCACGGTAGCGTGACGATTCAGCAGCAGCTGCATCACCGGTCGGCCGATCACCATTGAACGGCCCACGACGGCTACATCTTGCCCCGCGATGGGGACCTCATAGTGATCCAGGATCTCGATAACCGCACGCGCCGTGGCCGGCGCGTAGGCCGGAAGCCCAGCGGACAGACACCCAAAACTCATGGGGTTGACCCCATCAATGTCTTTTTCCACCGCAATATGCGAGGCCAGAATCTCCAGGGATGCGCCCTCGGGCAAAGGGGTCTGCAGAATAATGCCGTGGACTTCGCGATCGGCACTAAGCCGATTCAACGTCTCGGCAATGATCTGCACCGTGGCCTGACTACCCAAATCATGCACATCGCAGGCTATGCCCGCGCGATGAGCCGACTGCTCGATAGAGCGGACATACCATTGAGTCGCACCATTGTCGGTGGCCACCACGATGGCAAGCTTCGGCTTTACATTCGACTGCTGCAGCTGTTCGACCTTCTGGGCCACTTCTTCGCGGATGCGCGCGGCCACAGGCTTTCCGCCTAGTACACGAGCCGTCATGCCGCGACCACCTGACGCACACCACGAGCCACATCTTCCGCGTCAATCACGGCCCGCTCCCCGAGCGCCACACAGGCGCGCAGTTTTGCCCCGACGTCAGGGTCTCGGATTTCGGCGATGTTGATCTCCAAGGTAGCCAACGAGGTGCCAATGGCGGCACGCGCAGATTCCGCGGCTACCGCTACGTCACTGAGCACATTGGGGTTACCGAAGTCCTTGAGCTCAGAGCATAGGTCGATCAGCTCAATGGACAGCGCCACCAAACGCTGGGGCGGGCGACTGGCCAGACCCAGCGCCTGCTGTATCTGCGCGGTCTTCACAGCCTTCTCCGCTTCCGTGGTTGCCGGTAGCCGGTAGGCAGCAATGACCGAGGCGAAAGCGGTCTCGTCCTCATCCGCAGCGTTCAAGGACTGAGTGATCAGTTCCTGCGCGCGAGCCGCCATGGCTTGAGCGCGCGCCTCGTGGGCTTTGAACTTTTCACCGGTGCTATACAGCGCCACCATGCTGACCAACGCGGCGCCCTGAGCTGCATGCAGGGCACCCACCGCGCCTCCGCCGGGAGTTGGCGCGCGCGAGGCCAATCGTTCTAGATACGCGCCAATAGGCTCGTCTTTAATCATCGAGTACTCCTGCTCATTCTTTCTTTATGGCCTAACGGAAAACCACGGTGCTTGCACCGTCGCGTAGTACGCGATGTTCGCAGTGCCACTTCACGGCACGCGAGAGAGCCAGCACTTCCGCATCCTGGCCCACGGAAGCCAGGTTTTTCGGAGAGTACGTGTGGTCCACGCGAATGACCTCTTGCTCAATAATCGGGCCTTCATCCAGGTCGGCGGTGACATAGTGCGCGGTGGCACCAATTAGCTTCACGCCGCGGGAATGGGCCTGGTGGTACGGGCGGGCACCCTTGAAACCGGGCAGGAAGGAGTGGTGAATGTTGATGGCCCGCCCCTCGAGCTTCCGGCACAGGTCATCCGAAAGTACCTGCATGTAGCGGGCGAGCACTACGAGATCGATATTGTATTGCTCCACCAACTCCAACAGGCGCGCCTCGGCGGCTTCCTTGGTATCGGGCTGCACGGGAATGTGCACGAAGGGTAGACCCGCCGACTCCGCCATCGGGCGCAGATCTTCGTGGTTCGACACCACGAGGGCCACCTCGCCGCCGAGCTGCCCATTGCGATCCTTGAAGATCAGATCGTTGAGGCAGTGGCCGGCCTTTGAGACCATCACCAATAGCTGCGGAGCTTTTTGGTCATAGAAGTTGTAGGTCAGGCCAAACCATGACGCCGTGTCCAGGAAGTCATCGGCGAGCGTTTCGGTCGCCAGACCCACCGGCCCGGTGAATGACGTGCGCCCATGTAGGGTGCCATTCTCCGTGTCGTCAAACTGCTGATGCTGCCGAATATTGCATCCCTTTTCAAGGAGGAAAGTGGTGACAGCATGGATAATTCCAGGGCGATCAAGGCCGGAAAAAGTTAAGATGAAAGTAGGCGATTCGACGCTACCTTCCCAGATTTCCAGATCCTTATCGGCGGGCTGAAGAAGCTCCATTGGGACTCCAGACTTATAGATACACCAGAGTGTGCATGACTGATATATTAGAGGTTAAGATAGTCTAGAGCGCAGAAAGAACAGGGGTCAATAGCCTGAGGAAAATCTGCGAAAGGGGCGGCGAGAACGTGTCGTACTTTGCCATGGACCGGACTGCCGGCACCGAGACATCTTTGGCGGACAAGGCCTACGCAGCGATCCAGCGCAAGCTCCTCTTTCTCGATATCGCCCCGGGCGAGGCAATCCACGACGCCAAGTTGGCAGAGGAATTCGGTATGGGGCGCACCCCCGTGCGAGAGGCGCTCAAGCGACTCGAGGTGGACCGACTGGTCATCAGCTACCCCAAACGCGGCACATTCGCCACGCGCGTGGAGATTACCGACCTGTCCTATATATCTGAAGTACGCACGCAACTGGAGCCAATGGCCGCCGCGCGCGCCGCTAGGGTCGCTTCTCCAGAACAGCGTGCCGGGCTCAAGAACCTCATCGAGCAGCTCAAGTCCTTCGATATCGAAGAGGCGACAACCACCGAGGTTCTCGAATGCGACGCTTCGATTCACCGCGCAATCTATAGTGCCGCCGGGAATCCCCACCTCGAGGATTCACTGATTCGCTACAACAATTTGGCCACTCGCATCTGGTGCCTCGTTATCGAACGCTTACCCCGCGTGGCAGATCACGTCACCGAAAGCGTCGCGCTACTCCAAGCCATCATCGATGGCGATGAAGATAAGGCCAGCGAACTCGCCCACCACCACGTTTCCGACTTTGAGTCTTCGGTCCACAGCGCACTGTTTAGCGGCTAGCCCTTTCACGGCCGCTAGCTTGGCAAATCCTGGGCAAGCACTCCCCGAAAAGGCGATTAAGCGCTAGTGTGTGACTCAACAGAATTCTCTAATACATCAATAGTGAGATGAGAGGCATATCAGGTGTCCATCACAGTCCAGAAGCCCAGCGCCGGCGACAAATCAATGGCCGAACACGCCTATGAATCGTTGCGCGATCAACTCATCCTCTTGGACATCGCCCCGGGACAGCCGATTCACGAAGCTCAGCTCGCAGCCGACCTAAACGTTGGGCGCACTCCGATTCGCGAAGCACTCAAGCGTTTGGAGACCGATCACCTGGTGGTTTCCTACCCACGACGCGGCACCTTCGCCACCGCCGTTGAATTCCGTGAACTCTCGCAAATTTCAGAAATCCGTCAGCGCCTCGAGCCGCTGGCCGTTCGCAATGCCGCGCTGAACCCCGACGCGGCCATCCGCACCGAAATCGCGGAACAGTTAGAGCGGATCGATGCGCTAGGTGAGATCAACGATCAGCGCAGCCTACTGCTCACGGACATGCATATTCACCGCCTCATTTATAAGGCATGCGATAACACGCACCTTGAAGAGACGCTGGTGAGGCTCGACAGTTTGGTTACCCGCATTTGGTGCCTGGTGATCGATCAGCTGCCCGACATTGCCGGACACATCCGGGAGCACTCCGGGCTACTGCGTGCAATTCTCGACGGCGATGCAGACCGGGCCGCGGAATTAGTATCGAGCCATGTGCGCAACTTTGAAGCCGCCATCCGCCAGACCCTTTAGCATCACCCCCTTAACTCACAGCGCCGCCAGGGCACGGCAAGATAGCCGTGCGCTGGCGGCGCTGTGACCGTCACGACAGGGTGCACCCACAAGCTTCTGTGTGCGGCGTCTAGGGCATGACAAAAGAGGTGGATCGGGTTGCTCCGATCCACCTCTTAAGCAGTGGGGATATTAGCGACGGATCATACCGTGCGGATCCAGCACGAACTTCTGAGCCGCACCCTCGTCGAAGGCGGCGTAGCCCTGCGGAGCCTCGGAGAGTGGAATCGCGGTCGCGTTCACGTTCTTGGCAATCGACACCTTGTCGTTCAGGATCGCCTGCATCAGGCCACGGTGGTACTTCATGACAGGGCACTGACCGGTCACGAAGGTGTGGGACTTAGCCCAGCCCAGGCCGAAGCTCATCGACAACGAGCCCACCTTAGCAGCTTCGTCCACGGCACCTGGATCACCGGTGACGTAGAGGCCCGGAATGCCGATGGAGCCACCGGCACGGGTGATGTCCATCATCGAGTTCAGCACCGTGGCAGGCTGCTCGCTGGCTGCACCGTGGCCGTGTCCACGAGCCTCGAAGCCCACTGCGTCAATCGCGCAGTCAACCTCGGGAACGCCGAGCAGCTGCTCAATCTGGTCCTTCGGGTCGCCCAGCGAGACGTCGATGGTTTCGCACCCGAAGCTGCGCGCCTGAGCCAAACGATCGGCGTTCAGGTCACCAACGATGACAACGGCTGCACCGAGTAGCTGCGCCGAGGTGGCAGCGGCAAGGCCCACCGGACCGGCGCCGGCCACGTACACGGTCGAACCTACGGTCACACCAGCGCCGACCGCGCCATGGAAACCAGTTGGGAAGATGTCCGAGAGCATGGTCAGGTCGAGGATCTTCTCCAGGGCCTGGTCGCGATCCGGGAACTTCAGGGCGTTCCAGTCTGCGTAAGGCACCAGAACGTACTCGGCCTGGCCACCGACCCAGCCACCCATGTCGACGTAGCCGTAGGCCGATCCGGGGCGATCCGGGTTGACGTTCAGGCAAATGCCGGTCTGTCCCTCTTTACAGTTGCGGCAACGTCCGCAGGAGATGTTGAAGGGAACCGAAACCATGTCGCCGACCTTGAGGAACTCGACGTCGGGACCGACCTCGACCACTTCACCGGTGATCTCATGCCCGAGGACCAGGCCTTCTGGTGCGGTGGTGCGACCGCGCACCATGTGCTGGTCGGAACCACAGATGTTGGTGGCCACCGTGCGCAGAATGACGCCGTGCGGGACCTTTCGACCAACGTTTGCCGGGTTGACGCCCGGGCCGTCCTTCAGTTCGAACTCTGGGTAGGGGGTGTCGATCAGCTCGACTTTGCCTGGACCGGCGTAGCTGACTGCCAAGTTGCTCATTGTCCACCTTTTCTTCATTGAAATATCAGTTGGATACCTATTGGCGAATACCCCCAATCATGCCACTCGCTCAGTTGGTGTCAATACTCAGCGCAGGAAATTTTTCCTACTCAGAGGTATGTTGATAATCATTCTCAATTAGAGCCAGTTCATCTTCCGACTTGTGCTCTTCGGCCAGACGTTCGGCCAGAATTATTCGGGCGTTATTCTGGAGCACTTCAAGCGATTGACGGATCACCGGGGACGACATACTCCCCTTGCGGGCCACGGCAACAATGCGACGCGCAGGCTTGGCCCTACCCGTAATACGCAAACGAGTAACATTCTCGGCCTGCCAGAGCGAAGCCAAGCGCGGCACCAGCCCAACTCCCATGCCGGCACCGATGAAAGCCACCATGGTCTCCCATTCCACGGCTTCGTGAACCACCCGAGGAGTTGCGCCAATCATGGTGAAGGCAGCAGTGAACAGGGAGCGATAGACCGAACCGTGCACATCGGTAATCCAGTCATCGCCAGCCAACTCTTCGAGCGTGACCGAGTCCCGGGCTGCCAGCGGGTGACTCGAAGGCAGGATGACGTCTAGCGGGTCATCGAGCAACGGCGTCTGCTCGAAACGCTCCGCGTCGGCGGGCTGCGCCTCAATATGCGAAGCAACAATAACCGCCACATCGATCCGTTCGGCCAGGAGCAATTCCAGGCAACGTTGCGGCTGGGCCTCCATCACGTGGACCGATAGCTGCGGATGCGTCACCCGCAGGGAACTAACCAGCGGAGCCAGCAGATGGGCTGCCGCGGTTGAAAATCCACCAAGGCCTAAATTCGCCGGCAACTGACCGCCAGCTTGCATGGACTCCGCGCGCAGTTGCTCCCACTGCGACATAATTGCGTCAATTCCCGTCACCAAGTGACGTCCCGTCGCGGTCAATCGCACCCCGCGACCGTCGCGTACAACAAGCTTCATATCGAGCGCTCGTTGCAATTCACGTATCTGCGCCGAGACCGCAGAGGCCGAGTATCCGGTAAGGTCTGCGGTAGCGGCGATGGTACCAGTTGTGGCAAGCACCCTGAGGGTTTTGAGCCGTGCATCAATCATGCAACGAAACTGTACAGTTGCAGACACTTTCTTGCGCTTTTGTTTCAGCGCCAAAGTGCTTACCGTCAATTTAGAGGTGATTGCTGTCACCTACTTCCCCCCCTTATAACTCCGTTCTTATGAACCCGTTCTCTGTGCATCTAGGAGTACGACAATGACTGCTTCGGTCAGCGCACCGCGCACCACACCCGGCAAGCTCACAGCGACACTTACCGATACTCGTCTCGCTGAAATCAAGACGCTGTTCGAAAACCGTCGCGAAGGGTACTCGCTGGAAGGTCCGTTCTATACCGATCCAGATCTCTTCAAGGTCGATATGGAAGCTATCTTCGGCAAGCACTGGCTCTTCGCGGCCAGCGTCGCCGAGATCCCCGAGCCGGGCGACTACGTCACCTTGGACTACGGGCCCTACTCGCTCATCGTGTTGCGTAACGACGACGGCGGGGTCAATGTCCTGCACAACGTTTGCCGTCACCGTGGCGCTCGCGTACTCACCGAGGCTCAGGGCACCACCGGCAACCTCGTCTGCGGTTACCACTCCTGGACCTACTCGCCAGAAGGCAGCCTCATCCACGCCTCCTCGCCGGGCGAAGGAAAGTTTGATAAGAACTGCTTCGCGCTCAAGAAGGCACATAGCCGCGTCTACGCCGGCCTGATCTTCGTGTGCATCGCCGAAGAACCGCCAACCGACTTTGACGAAGTCGCCAAGATCTTCGAGCCATACCTGGCACCGCATGACCTGGGCAAGACCAAGGTTGCCTACCAGCAGAACATCATCGAAGAGGGCAACTGGAAGCTCGTCATGGAGAACAATCGCGAGTGCTACCACTGCGATGGTCACCCAGAGCTTGCCTGCTCGCTATTCCCGACCTGGGGCCTAACCGACGGCATCATCCCGCCGCACCTGGAAGAGGTCTGGGAGCGCAACAAGACCGCGCAGGCGGATCTGGAAGCACGTTGCCGCCGCTACGGCCTGCCGTACGAGGTGCTCGAGGAACTGGACACCCGCATCGCCGGTTTCCGCATTTCCCGTGAATCCCTCGACGGGGACGGCGAATCCTTCTCCGCCGATGGCCACCGTCTCTCCAAGAAGCTGCTCGGCGACCTGCGCGACTTCCGCCTTGGCCGCTGCTCCATGCACCTGCAGCCAAACAGCTGGTTCCACTTCCAGTCCGACCACGTGATCACCTTCGGTGCATTCCCGATCAACGAACACCAGACCCTGGTGCGCACCACCTGGCTCGTCGCCGATGACGCAGTCGAAGGCGATGACTACGATCTGGAGAAGCTGACCTACACCTGGAAGCAGACCAACCTGCAGGATAAGAACTTCGTGGAACTCTGCCAGGTAGGTGCCGCAAGCCCGGCCTACGAGCAGGGCCCGTACATGAAGAGCGAATACCAGGTTGAGGCCTTCATCAACTGGTACACCCAGCGCGCTCTGGAGCACCTGGCATGAGCGAAGAAGTCGCCACTCTGAGTACGACGGTGGAGGCTCAGCGCATCCGCGGACTGGAAATGCCGTGGAACCGAGTACTGAGCAGCTCCGAGGGTCCCGCTGGTGCGGCCCGCGCTCTGGGTCCGTGGCGGCCCCAGGAATTCCTCGCCGAGTGCGTGGAGACCATCCCCGAGGCCGGCGGACTGATGACTTTCGTCTTCCGCCGCGCCGATGGTGCCCCGCTGGCCTTTCGCGCCGGACAATACCTAAATATTGCCTTTCCGGTCAACGGCCCGGACGAGGACCCGGTCGATCGTAGCTACTCGATCTCCAGCGCCCCCACAGAACCATGGACCTTCAGCGTCACCATCAAACGCGACCCCAAGGGCCTGGTCTCCGGCTGGGCGCACGACAATGTGCGCCCCGGCATGGTGCTGGACATGCTCGGCCCGGTGGGTGCCTTCCACCTGCCCGACGCCGATCGCCGCGCCCGCTACCTCTTCCTGGCCGCGGGTGCCGGTATCACCCCGATCATGTCGATGGTGCGCACCATCTGCTCGCTTCCGGGTCAGGCCGACGTGGTCATTCTGTACCACGGCGCCGAGCCTGGCGGTTTCGCCTTCTCCCAGGAGCTCGAGTACCTCTCGCAGGTCGATTCGCGCGTTAAGGTCTTCTACTCATTGGGCGACCGAAGCAAGCCGGGCGTGTGGGAAGGGATGATCGGACGGCTCACCGCCGAAATGATCGATCAGGTGGCTCCGGATGCCAACGGGCGCAAGGTCTTCGCCTGTGGCCCGGAAGGCTACCTGAATATCGCCGCGGAGTTGCTGAACAAGGTGGGTGTGGACGACACCTCCATCTTCATGGAGTTCTTCTCCGGAGATCGCCAGACCATCCTCGAGTACGCGCAGGAAGTCGAGATCGCGGGAGAGATCGCTGGCGAGTACGCCGAGGAAATTGCCGAGTCGGCCGAGGAGTACTTCGAGGCACAGCCCGAGGCACTGAGCATGTACGAACCGGCTTATGACTCCGAAGGCACGCTGGAGGCTAGCGGCATGGAGCTGGTGGCCGTTGACGCCGAGGTTCCGGTGCCGGTTTCCGAGGCCGAGACTCCGGCCGAGGACGCTGCCCCGTCGACACCCGACACGGGCTCGTTCAAGACCGTCGGTGAGGGCGAACTGACCATGTCGTTTACCCGCACCAAGGTGAATGTGCGCATTAGCCCGGACGAGTTCATTCTCAACGCCGCGCAGCGCGCGGGCGTGCGTATCGGCGCAAACTGTCAAGAAGGCATGTGCGGCTCCTGCAAGGTCGTGAAGCTTTCCGGTGAGATCGATATGAACCACCAAGGTGGCATTCGCGCCCGCGAAATCGAGGCCGGAAAGTTCTTGCCCTGCTGCTCCACCGCGAACAGTGACCTTGTCATCGACGCCTAGCGTCACGTCACACCAACCACACCACACGCTTTAATACTTAGGAGTCCACCGTGACGAACACTTCCCCACGGGTCGTCATCATCGGCGCTGGCATCGTCGGCGCAAACCTGGCTGATGAACTCGTCCAACTGGGTCACACCAACATCCTTGTGCTGGAGCAGGGTCCGCTAGGCATTCCCGGCGGTTCCACTTCGCACGCCCCGGGTCTGGTCTTTTCCTCGAACCCATCAAAGTCGATGACCGAGTTTGCCCAGTACACCATCGAGAAGCTGACTTCTCTGGTCGGTTCCGATGGCCGAGGCTCGTTCCTTCCGGTTGGTGGCTTGGAAATCGCCACCAACGAGGAGCGCCTGCAGGATCTGCACCGCCGCGCCGGCTGGAACCGTGCCTACGGTGTCGAGGCTGAGGTCATCGACGCCGCGGAGTGCCTGAAGAAGTTCCCAATGCTGAACCCAGAGCTGGTGCTCGGCGGATTGTTCACCCCGGGTGACGGTCTGGCCCTCGCCGCAAAGGGAACCCAGCTGGTCATGGAGCGCGCCAAGGCCGCGGGCGTTGAATTCCGCGACCGCACCATCGTGACCGATATTGAACAGTCCGGTGGCAAGGTCACCGCCGTGATCGCCGGCGAAGAGCGATTCGAAGCCGACATTGTGGTCTCCTGTGCCGGATTCTGGGGCCCGAACATCGGCAAGATGGTCGGCACCCCGATTCCGCTGCTGCCCCTGGCCCACCAGTTCGCTTGGTCAACCTCGGCCCCGAGCCTGGCCGGCGTCAACGAATTGCCCAACGGCGCTTCCCGCCCCATCCTGCGTTACCAGGACAAGGACCTGTACTACCGCGAATGGGGCGACCGCATCGGCATCGGTTCCTACGCTCACCGCCCGATGGCCGTGGACCTGGACACCCTGCCAAGCTACAAGCCTGAGGACATCACCAGCGAAAAGATGCCTTCCTCGCTGCCCTTCACCCTGGAAGACTTTGCACAGCAGTGGGAAGACACCCAGGAGATCCTGCCGGATCTGCGCAACACCGAGATCCAGCGCGGCTTCAACGGTATCTTCTCCTTCACCCCGGACGGCGGTTCGCTGGTTGGCCAGTCCCGTCAGGTCGATGGCTTCTACGTGGCCGAGGCCGTGTGGGTCACCCACGCACCGGGCATTGCCAAGGCAGTAGCCGAGCTGATCGCTACCGGTACCTCGAAGACCGATCTGACCGACTGCGATCTGAACCGCTTCGAAGACATGCAGACCACCGCCGAGTACGTCGAAGAAACCTCGAAGCAGAACTTCGTGGAAATCTACGATGTGCGCCACCCGCTGGAGCCACGCACCAGCCCGCGCAACGTTCGCGTCAGCCCCTTCCACGAGCAGCAGAAGGCACTCGGTGCGTTCTACCTCGAGGGCACCGGCTGGGAGCGTCCGCACTGGTTCGAAGCCAACGCCGCATTGCTCGACGAACTGCCCGAAGAGTGGGTAGCTCCGGAGCGCGACGCATGGTCTGACAAGTTCCACTCCCCGATTGCTGCGGTGGAGGCCTACAAGACCCGTACCGCGGTGGCCATGTACGACATGACCCCGCTTAAGCGCCTAGAAATCGTGGGCCCGGGTGCCGGGAAGATGCTGCACAAGCTGACCACTTCCAGCATGCTGCGCAAGCCGGGTGCGGTGAGCTACACCTTGCTGCTCAACGAGGATGGCGGTATCACCAGTGACATCACCGTCGCCCGTCTTTCGGAGGAGCTCTACCAGGCCGGTGTGAACTCCAACGTGGACTTGGCCTACATCTCCCGCGAGGCACGCAAGCACACGGAAGAGAACCCGGGCGAATGGGTCACCGTACGCGACGTCACCGCTGGCACCTGCTGCATCGGTCTGTGGGGCCCGCGAGCACTGGACACGATCAACAAGATCACCCGCGATGACCTAAGCAACGAGGGCTTGAAGTACTTCAACGCCAAGCAGGTCTCCATCAGCGGCATTCCGGTGACCGCCTGGCGCCTGTCCTACGTCGGCGAATTCGGTTGGGAGCTGTACGCATCGGCAGATGTTGCACACCGTCTCTGGGATGTCATCTGGGAAGCCGGCCAGGAATACGGAATCATCGCCGGTGGCCGCGAGGCATTCAACTCCTTGCGTCTGGAGAAGGGCTTCCGCTCCTTCGGTACCGACATGACCACCGAGCACGAGCCGGAACAGGCTGGCCTGGGCTTCGCCGTGAAGGCTGCCAAGACCGATGACTTCGTCGGCAAGTCGGCTCTGGCCGAGCGCGCGGCGGCCGCTACCAAGCGCCTGCGCTGCCTGACCGTCAACGATGGTGTTTCGGTCGTTCTCGGCAAGGAGCCGGTGTACGTCGGTGGCGAGGTCAGCGGATACGTCACCAGCGCCGCCTACGGTTTCACCGTGCGCAAGCCCATCGCCTACGCGTGGCTGCCACGGAGCGTTGAAACCGGCGATCAGGTCGAAATCGAATACCTCGGCCGCAAGATCCCGGCGACCGTTGTGGACGATCCGCTCTACGACCCGCAGATGGAGCGTCTGCGCGGCGTGCAGCTAACCAGCTCGGCCAGCTAAACCCGCCAGTTCCCCACGGCCGGTCACCCCTTCCATCTGGTGGGTGTGGCCGGCCGTAGGCATCTGCGAGAGAATTTCCTTAGATCCCCCTTACCTCCCCGTTCGTACGAAGGACAACGACCATGCATCGCAAGGCCCCGATCGAAGATATAAACGAAGACGACCTTAAGGTCAGTAAACCCAAATCAAGTGCCGCGGGTCTCGAAGCGGTAATGGTCTCCTTGCAGCGCGGGTTCGCGCAGGCCGGCCCCTCGCGCACGGTCCGTTCAATGTTGCGCGTGAATCAGCGCGGCGGATTCGACTGCCCCGGCTGCGCTTGGCCCGAGTCGATTACCGGCAAGCGGAAGCCAGCCGAGTTCTGCGAGAACGGCGCCAAGGCCATCGCCGAGGAATCCACCGCCCGAACCGTAACTCCAGAGTGGTTCGAAGAGCACCCGATTTCGGTGCTCGAACAGAAAACCGAGTACTGGCTCGGTTCACAGGGCCGCATTACTCACCCCATGATTATTCGTGCGGGCGAAACTCACTACACCCCGATCAGCTGGGGCGATGCCTTTGCGACGATCGCCGAGCACGTGAATGCCACCACCCCAGACCGGTGCGTGTTCTACACCTCGGGGCGTACGGCGAACGAGACCGCATTCTTGTATCAGCTCTTGGCCCGCAGCATCGGCACCAACAACCTGCCGGACTGCTCGAATATGTGCCACGAGTCCTCGGGTACCGCCATGAATCCCACGATCGGCATTGGTAAAGGCACGGTCAGCCTCGAAGATTTCGATCATGCGGAACTGATTTTCGTGGTGGGACAGAATCCCGGGACGAACCACCCGCGCATGCTTTCGGCGCTGTCCGAGGCGCGCGAGCGTGGTGCCCGCGTGGTGTCCATTAACCCGCTGCCAGAAGCCGGGCTCATGGGGTTCAAGGACCCGCAGCGGGCCTCGGGCATGATGGGTAAGTCGGCACCGATTAGTAGCGACTTCCTGCAAATCAAGGTCGGCGGAGATCTGGCGTTGTTCCAGGCTTTCGGGCACCTGCTCCTGCAGGCCGAGGAGCAGAACCCGGGTACCGTCATCGACCAGGCATTCATCGATTCTGCCACCGAAGGCTTCGAAGCCTACCGTCAGGCACGTTCCGAAATCGATTGGTCGGCCACGGAGGAAGCCACGGGCCTATCGCGGGAGCAAATCACCGAGATCGCACAACTGTTGGCCAAGTCCAAGGCCACCATCATTTGCTGGGCGCTGGGTCTGACCCAGCAGCCGCACTCGGTGCCTACGTTGAAGGAGATCATTAACCTGCTGTTGCTGCAGGGGAACTTCGGTAAGCCAGGGGCTGGCGCCTGCCCGGTACGCGGACACTCAAACGTTCAGGGCGATCGCACCATGGGTATTTGGGAGAAGCCCACCGAGGCACTGCTGGCTTCCCTGGACGCCGAGTTCGGGATTACCTCTCCGCGCGCCCACGGGTACGACTCGACCGAGACTCTGCATGCCTTTGAGCATGACGAGGTGGATGTCTTCGTGTCCATGGGTGGAAACTTCGCGTTGGCGAATTCGGACACCGAGGCGTTGGAAGCCGGAATGCGCCGGGCGAAGCTCACGGTACACGTTTCCACGAAGCCGAATCGTTCACATGTGGTTCACGGGCAGACTTCGCTGATCTTGCCGACGCTGGGACGTACCGATAAAGACGATAAGCACCCGAAGGGAGCGCAGTTCCTCTCAGTGGAGGACTCGATGTCGGTCATCCACTCCACCCAGGGCCGACTGACGCCGGTTTCTGAGCACTTGCTGGCCGAGCCGGTGATCGTGGCACGGATGGCGCAGGCGATTTTGGGCGATGATCACCCGGTAGATTGGCGCAGCATGGCCGAGGATTACGATGTGATCCGCGACCACATTGCACGGGTGTTGCCGGGCTTTGAGGATTTCAACCGGCGGGTTCGCCAGAAGAATGGCTTTGTGTTGCCGAATCCTCCTCGCGATACCCGTTCCTTTGCCACCTCCAGCGGTCGAGGTCAGTTCACGGTCAGCGAGTTTGAGTCGCTGAGCGCTCCGGAAGGACACTTGATCCTGCAGACCATGCGGTCACACGATCAGTACAACACCACCTTCTATGGCCTGGACGACCGGTACCGCGGTATTAAGGATGGGCGTCGCGTAATTCTGATCCATCCCGATGATTTGGCGGAGACCGGCTTCGCCGATCGTGATTTGGTGGATGTGATTTCGACCTTTGCCGGTAGCGAGCGGCGGGCGAACCGGTTCCGGCTGGTCTCCTACCCCACTGCTCGGGGTTGCGTGGCGGCGTACTACCCGGAAGCGAATGCCTTGGTGCATCGCGATCTGGTGGCGCGTGAGTCGAACACGCCAGGGTTCAAGGCGATGATGGTGCGCTTCGTACCTCATGAGCTGCAGCCAGGACCTACCCTGGACAGCTAACCTCCGCGAGCTACGGCATATCGCCGAGCAAGGTTGACCCCGGGCCGCACTTCTCCGGTTCGGGGTCTTGGCTCGTTTGGGCGGGAAACGGCGCCGTTGTGCGGCGCAGAGCACGGCCCAGTTTTCGGACAATATATACATTTCCTAGCCAACATCGACCGGCTAGTAGTATATTCGTTCGTAATATATCAAAGATATACCAAGCTTGATGTCGTGAACGTTCCGGGCAATGATGCCCGCTCGAGTAACGAAAGTGAGTTTCAATTTGACGCAATTAGGCATCGTGGCCGAAGCGGGTCACGAAACACGTGTTGCGGCCACACCGGCCACGGTTAAACAACTTCTGGCCCTAGGCTTCGAGGTTCTCGTCGAGACTCAGGCAGGAGCGGCCTCTTCCTTCCCGGATGACGCCTATGTCCAGTCTGGGGCTCGCATTGTGAGTACGACCGAGGCTTGGGCCAGCGATGTAGTCCTTAAGATCAATCCTCCGACCAATGATGAGCTAGACCAGCTGCAGACGGGGGCCACACTGATCGCACAACTCAGTCCGGGCCTGCGCCCGGAGCTGGTTGAAGATCTGGCTCGGCGCCCGATTACCGCACTGGCATTGGATGCAGTGCCGCGCATTTCCCGTGCGCAATCCATGGATGTGCTCAGTTCCATGGCCAATATCGCCGGATACCGAGCGGTGGTCGAAGCTGCCCATGAGTTTGGGCGCTTCTTCACAGGTCAGGTCACCGCGGCGGGCAAGGTTCCACCGGCCAAGGTCTTGGTCGCTGGAGCCGGTGTCGCGGGGCTCGCGGCGATCGGTGCTGCCAGTAGCCTCGGTGCCATTGTGCGCGCGACCGACCCGCGGCCCGAAGTAGCCGATCAAGTCAAGTCGATCGGCGGCGAATACCTCAAGGTCGAGGTCGAAGAGCAGATGCAGTCGACCGACGGTTACGCGAAGGCGACCAGCGACGCGTACAACGAGCGCGCCGCCCAGATCTATAGCGAACAGGCCGCCGAGGTCGACATCATCATCACCACGGCGCTGATTCCGGGCCGTGCCGCGCCCCGGCTCATCACGGCGGCAGACGTCGCCAGCATGAAGCCCGGTAGCGTCATCGTTGATATGGCCGCCGGCCAGGGTGGAAATGTCGAAGGTTCTGTCGCTGGAGAGCGCGTGGTGACCCCGAATGGCGTCATCATCCTCGGCTACACCGACCTGCCCGGACGTCTCCCTGCCCAGGCCTCACAGCTCTACGGCACGAATATCCTCAACCTGCTGAAGCTTTTGACCCCCGGCAAGGACGGGCAGCTGGTGCTGGACTTCGAGGACGTGGTGCAGCGCTCGGTCACCGTGGTGCGCTCCGGCGAAAAGACCTGGCCACCTCCCCCGGTGCAGGTTGCCGCGGCCCCGCCACAGCAGCAACCCGCCGAGCCGGTTACGCCGACCAGCGAACACTCCGGCGGTCTTGGTGCCAAGGGGCAAGGCGTTCTCATTGGTGTCGGCATTGCCTTGCTGTTCCTCGTCAACGCGGTGGCCCCGGCTCCGCTCGCGCAGCATTTCACGGTACTAATCTTGTCTGTCGTCATTGGTTTCTACGTCATCGGCAAGGTTAAGCACGCGCTACACACGCCACTGATGTCGGTCACCAACGCGATCTCCGGCATTATCGTGGTCGGCGCGATGGTGCAGATCACCTCGGGAAATCTGCTGGTGCAGATCCTCTCGGCCTGCGCGGTTCTACTGGCCACAATCAATATTTTCGGTGGCTTCGCGGTGACCCGACGAATGCTCGCGATGTTCTCACGCGGAGGTTCGGCTCATGACTAACCCCGCAATCGCCCTTGACCTTCTGACCTTAGGAGTTCTCTCGTGACCGATCAGCTTCCCGGTCTCTTGACCGTTGGCTCCTTGGCGAGCGCGGCTTACATCACCGCCGGTCTCCTCTTTATTCTCAGCCTTGCCGGGCTGAGCAAGCACGAAACCTCACGGCGAGGCGTCGTCTTTGGCATCATCGGCATGACCTTGGCCCTACTTTCAACCGTCGCGTTGAGCCTGTTTGGTGCTCCCGGCGAAGGTAACCAGGGACTTGGCCTCACACTGCTTGTGGTCACGGTCGTCGTGGGTGGCGCCATTGGACTCTGGCGTGCCCGGGTTGTGGAAATGACCGGGATGCCCGAACTCATCGCCCTACTGCACAGCTTCGTCGGTTTGGCCGCCGTGATGGTCGGTTGGAACGGCCATCTCGAGCACCCACCGCTCGATGGTGCGCTGGAGAATATTCACCGGGGTGAGGTGTTCATCGGCATCTTCATCGGTGGCGTGACCTTCACCGGGTCGATCGTGGCTTTCCTGAAGCTCTCGGCACGGATGAAGTCGCGACCGCTCACACTCCCGGGCAAGAACCTCATCAACCTGGTGCTATTGGTGGCCTTTGTGGTGCTCACGGTGCTGTATGTGCAGAACACTGCCCTCTGGCAGCTCGTGACCGTCACCGTTCTGGCATTCGTGCTGGGCTGGCATCTGGTCGCATCCATCGGCGGCGGCGATATGCCGGTGGTGGTCTCCATGCTCAACAGCTACTCGGGCTGGGCCGCTGCGGCCGCTGGCTTCCTGCTGAGCAACGATCTGCTCATTATCACCGGTGCGCTGGTGGGTTCCTCCGGTGCCTACCTGTCCTACATCATGTGCAAGGCGATGAACCGTTCCTTCCTCTCGGTGATCGCCGGCGGCTTTGGTATCGAAGCCTCCGCGTCGAAGGACGAGGAGCAGGGCGAACACCGCGAAATCACCGCCGAGGAAACCGCAGAGCTTCTCGCCTCGGCCGATAGCGTAGTGATCACTCCGGGCTACGGCATGGCCGTCGCTCAGGCACAGTACCCGGTCGCCGAACTCGCTCACCGCCTCACCGAACAGGGCGTCAAGGTTCGCTTCGGTATCCACCCGGTGGCGGGCCGACTGCCCGGGCACATGAACGTGCTGTTGGCCGAGGCTAAGGTGCCCTACGACATCGTGCTGGAAATGGACGAGATCAACGACGAGCTGAGCGAAACCACCGTGGTGCTCGTGATCGGTGCCAACGACACGGTGAACCCGGCAGCCGCTGAAGATCCCGGAAGCCCCATCGCCGGAATGCCGGTGCTCCGTGTCTGGGAGTCGGAGCGAGTGATCGTCTTCAAGCGCTCCATGGCCAGTGGCTACGCCGGCGTGCAAAACCCGTTGTTCTTCAGGGAGAACTCGCAAATGCTCTTCGGTGACGCCAAGGAGCGTGTCGAAGACATTCTGCGCACCCTGTAGCTAACGCAGCCAGTCCTCTCCCACCAATCGCCGCAACTCCTTCAAGGGGTTGCGGCGATTGTCGTTTCGCAACGAGTCCTACGTTGCCCCTAGGTCCACCCGCCTTCGCCGGCCAGCAAGGCGAGCCGTGGTGAGCAGCTACCGCGCTAGGCCCCGCCCGCTGGTAAACCCAGCGCTAACGGGTAGCGACAGGAACTTCAATCCCCAGTTCCCCCGCCAGCTCGTATAGCCGCGGCAAGGGTACGGGCAGTATCTCGCCATTGGCGACCGGCTCGGGCAAACGACGCCCGAGCAGAGCATCACGCAACCGGCGCATGGCACCGCCGTGGCTCACGCAAAGGATGCGTTGTCCCGGGTACTCTTCGGCGAGCGCACACAGGGTCCGAGTCAACCGGGCGGTCACCGCGTGGCTCGATTCTGCCGATTCCAATAACTGTTCATAGGCTCCCTCGGGAAGTTCCGCCGGGATCCTCCCCTCCAGCTCGCCGAAGAATCGCTCCATCACCCCGGCAACCGGTCGGCCGGTGGCCAGCCCCGCTTCTTCGGCGATGAGCTCGGCCGTCTGCTGTGCCCGACCCAGTGGCGAGGCGAGTACCAAGTCCCAGGCGCCCGCCTGTAGCGAGCGGCCGACCTCGCGCGCCTGTTGTCGTCCCGTAGCGTTTAGTGGGATGTCCGTTTGACCTTGCAGGCGCCCGGCCAGATTCCAGTCGGTTTGTCCATGGCGAACTAGGGCAATCGAAGCAGTCATATCACCGAGTCTAACCACCGTAGGCCGCAACGTTACGACGCATACTTGGTTCACAAACGGTCACATTGGCAAACTGTTACGTACCATCCCGAGCGGCCGAGAGATCTGGTTCGATGACGCCGCAGCAACCTGCCACAGCCGGTGGTTACGGTGCTACCGCCAGAAACGATGGAGCAACTTTCCGCCTCGACTCGATGGCCGCAAAGTGACATTGAGCCTCGGGATTCCTTGCCTCGAATTCAGCCTCGACTAAGGAGCCGATACCTTCCCATGGCCGACCATACTTTCGGGTTCCGCACCCGCGCACTACACGCTGGGGGCACCCCCGACGCCGAACACGGTGCCCGCGCGGTCCCGATCTACCAAAGCACGTCCTTCGTCTTCAAGGACTCCGACGATGCCGCGAACCTGTTCGCGTTGCAAAAGTACGGAAATATTTACTCACGCATCGGCAACCCGACGGTCGCCGCGTTCGAAGAACGCATGGCCTCCCTCGAAGGCGGCATCGGTGCCGTCGCCACCGGGTCCGGCATGGCAGCGGAGTTCATCACTTTCGCAGCGTTGGCACAAGCCGGGGACCACATCGTCGCCTCGGCGAAGCTCTATGGCGGCACCATCACCCAGCTTGATGTGTCGCTACGGCGCTTTGGTATCGAAACCACCTTCATCGATTCCAATGAAGCAGCAGATTTTGAGGCGGCGATTCGCCCCAATACCAAGGTGCTCTACACGGAGGTAGTCGCCAACCCCTCCGGCGATATTGCCGATGTGAAGGGGCTCGCCGAGGCGGCGCACCGTCACGACATCCCCCTTGTGGTGGACTCGACGCTGACTCCTCCCTACCTGCTCCGGCCGATCGAGCACGGCGCAGATATTGTGATCCACTCGGCCACGAAATTCATCGGCGGGCACGGCACCACCTTGGGCGGCGTGGTCATCGAGGCCGGCACCTTCAACTGGGGCAATGGAAAATTCTCCACCATGACCGAACCGGTTCCCAGCTACGGGAATGTTTCATGGTGGGGCAACTTTGGTGAATACGGCTTCTTGACCAAGCTCCGCAGCGAACAGCTACGCGACTTTGGCCCGGCACTACCGGCCCAGTCGGCATTCCAATTGCTGCAAGGCCTCGAGACGCTGCCCCAGCGGATGGACGCTCACTTGGCCAACGCCAAGGCTGTGGCGGCCTGGCTGGAAGCAGATGAGCGAGTCAGCTACGTCAATTACGCTGGATTGCCGGGACATCCGCAACACCAGCGGGCCAGTGAGCTCTTGCCGCTGGGCGTCGGCTCGGTCTTCAGTTTCGGTGTGGCCGGAGGGAGGGCCGCAGGAGCGAAATTCATCGACTCCCTGCAACTGGCCAGCCATCTGGCCAATATTGGTGATGCCCGCACCTTGGTACTGCACCCGGCCTCCACCACCCACCAGCAGCTCACCGCCGAACAGCTCGTGTCAGCCGGCGTTCCCGAAGACCTGATCCGCCTCTCCGTCGGCCTTGAAGATGTTGAGGACATTATTTGGGATCTCGATCAGGCCCTGACCGCCGCGCAGCAGGTTGCCGAGCCATCACCAGCCGTAGCGGCAAACTTCGATGGCGCAGCCTGCACCATCACTACTCCGAAGGGGGCTTAAGCATGACGCACGATCGCAGCTGGCAGGGGCCTTCGGCCGCCGAGCGACTGAAGATTCTGCGCGAGACGAAGAGCATCGCCATTGTCGGTGCCTCCAATAAGCCGTCGCGGGCTAGCTATTTTGTGGCCACCTACCTGCTCTCTTCAAGTAAGTACACCGTGTACTTCGTGAACCCGGTGCTAGATGAAATTCTGGGACAACCGGTCTACAAGTCGCTGGCCGACCTGCCCGAGGTGCCCGACATGGTCGAAGTTTTCCGCAAACATGATGACCTTCCCGGGGTATTGGACGAGGGGCTAGCCGTTGGCTCCAAGATCCTATGGCTACAGTTGGGGTCCTGGCATGAAGAGGTTGCTCGTCGCGCCGAAGCTGCCGGCATGAATGTGGTGATGGACCGGTGCGTGAAGATTGAGCATGCGCGGTTCTACGGCGGCTTGCGTTTGGCCGGTTTCAATACCGGGGTTATATCCTCCAAGCGTCAGCAACTGGCCTGAGAATTCGCAGTAGCGGAGGGCACCGGGCTGGGTCCCTCCGCTGCTCATTACCCCCTGGCCGCCGTTCCCTACCCGGCGGCCAGCCTGGCCAAGCTAACGCAGGATTTGCGGGAAACGACCGCCGCTTTGATGTTCCGTCCGCGCTAGGCTCCACCCTGTTATGATCGCGGCGTGAGCTCACAGAACGCCAACGATCAGGACACCTTCTTCCATGGAACCCGCGCCGTACTGCGACCGGGCGACCTCATTATCGCCGGACACCCCTCGAACTATCGTCCGGAGATCACCATGAACCACGTGTATTTCACCGCGCAGCGTGATGGAGCCGGGCTGGCCGCTGAGATTGCCGCAATGCTGGGGCCCGAGGGCGCGAGCGCCCATGTTTACCGGGTGGAACCCACCGGTGACTTTGAAGATGACCCAAATGTCACGGACAAGAAGTTTCCCGGCAATCCGACGCGCTCCTACCGGAGCGCAGTGCCACTAAGAGTGCTCGAGGAAGTGACCGACTGGACTCGCCTCACCCAAGAGCAACTCGCGCTCTGGCGCGAGAGGATCGCCGGGATTCGAGAATCTAAGGCAGAGATCATTAACTAGGTCGATTCCGTGAACGGCTCGGACTCAATGCGTCCCTGAGCCTGCATATAACTGACCGGGCGGGCACCTCCCGCAATGCACCTCGTCGAAAGGTTATGACCGTCATGGATTCCAGGGACAAACGGGCACTGGTAGTCGGGGCCACCGGCTACGTCGGACGCTTTCTCGTCGCACGGCTTAAGGCACAGGGTTTCATCATCCGTGTCGTGGTGCGCGACCAAGACCGGGCAATGGCCACCGGCTCCTTCGGCGCACCGGCCCTGGAAGGTTTGGTCGATGAGTGGGTCGTCGCTCGCGACGCATCCGAGCTCGGGACCTCGGTCGTGGATGGGGTGCACCACGTATTCTCGGCATTGGGCGTGACACGGCAGAAGGCCGATCCTTGGGACATCGATTTCCGCCTGAACTTACGCTATCTCGAGCTGGCCGAGGAAGCGAGGGTGGATTCATTCCTATACGTCGGGGTGATGAATGCCGCGGAGGGCACCTCGGCGCTGATGCGCGCGAAATACGCCTTCATGCAGGCGCTCAAACGTTCGAAGGTCACCGGTCAGATCGTGAATCCTTCCGGCTACTTCTCCGATCTGACCGAGATTTTCGAGCTCACCCGGCGCGGACTGGCCGTGGGTCTCGGAGACGGGAGTGTCCGTCTGAGCCCCATCCACGGCGCGGACTTGGCCGAGTTCTGTGTCCAGCGCCTGTCGTACGGGGCGGGTTCGTGGGATGTTGGAGGCCCCGAGGCCCTGAGCTATCGCGAGATCGTGGAGCTGGCGGCCGAGGCTGCGGGAAAGACCCCTCGCTATGTCGCCCTCCCTCATGCGCTGGCCTCCTGCGCAACGTGGATTGCGGATCGGATGGGGCCACGTAGCGGTTCGTTAACCCGCTTCTTCATCGAGGGCATGCAACGAGACTCCGTGGGTGAGCTACACGGTTCGCACACCCTGCGCTCTTACTACGCATCGCTGGCCGCTGCGCAAAACTCCGAGGTAGATTCAACGACGGGTACGCACCGGGCACCATGAGCCGGGGCTGGGCCACGAACCGGCACGTGCCCGGGTACTGCGTTCCTTGAGGCAACCGGTTGTAGGGCACACTGGTGAGATGGACGATCTGCTCGTACCGCCGGGACCCGGAGCACCCAAGGGGCTACGGATTCCAGCCGCCGAACTCAGTGAGCAGTTTTCGCGCGCCTCGGGGCCGGGCGGCCAGGGGGTCAATACCACCGACTCGCGAGTGCAGCTAAGTTTAGATCTGGCCAGCACCACGGCCTTGAACGACGAGCAACGCTCGAGGGCACTGAAGGAACTAGCGAGCAAGCTGAGCGGAACGGTGCTGAGTATCGATGCCTCGGAGTTCCGATCACAACGACAGAATCGTGCCGCGGCGCGCGAACGCTTAGCCGGAGTCTTGCGTGAGGCGCTGGTTCCACCGATACCGCGGCGTCCCACGCGCCCCACGAAAGGCTCGCAACGCCGACGCATTGAGGCGAAACGGCGCCGCTCCGAAACTAAGAGCTTCCGGCGCCGCCCGGGCACCGAGTAGGGTGCGGCAGGTTGTGCCGCGGCCGGAATGCTAACTACGCCAAGCGGCCAGTTGTTCCTTGGAGGTCTCGGCTAACCACATCTGCCACAGCGGGCCAAAGCTCACCCGGCGCACACCAAGTGCGGTAAGCGCGCTCAAATCCCCGGCGCCGTGGCCCTTTACAGGATGCGCGGTGACATTCAGCGGGACGTTTACGGAGGCCACCAACTTGGTCACTTGCTCTGCCGTGCTCAAACCAACGGGATAGACCGCACGAGCCCCGGCCTGTTCCATCAGCTGAATGCGAGCTTCGGCCTCGGCCAGCGGGTCGGCGAAGACGTCCGTGCCGAGCTTGACCGCGTCGGTACGACCATTAATGACGAAGTCCACGCCGGCGTTATCGGCTGCTTGGCGGGCGGCGGCGATGTAGTCGGCGTGCTCATTGCGATCGCGCACGCGATCACCTTCGCGGTGAACGACATCTTCGATGTTGGCACCCACGGCGCCAACTTCAAGAAGCCGATTGATCAGTTCCTCCGGGGCCAGACCATACCCCGATTCAACATCGGCGCTGACGGGCACTTCGACGGAGGAAGTGATGCGCTGGACCACCGCCAGGTACTGCGTGAAATCCATCTTTTCGCCGTCCGCGCTACCGATTGCGTCGGCTACCGGATGGCTACCAACGGTGAGCCCTTCGAAACCTGCATCGACGGCCACGGCGGCGCTGAACGTGTCCCAGACAGTGGGAAGCACGAGCAAACGGCCCGAGCTGTGAGCGGTGGATAGTGTGCTGGCCAGTTCGTGAACATTGGGCATGTGAGTCTCCTTGGCTCGATGGGCACCGGCGAGATCTCGCCGGTGCTCTCGCCTCAGGCTAACAGAGCAATATCGGCACTTCACCGGCCCGGTCTGCGCTCTGAGCAAACTCTCATCCGGTGCTTAGCCGGCGCTCTCGGCCACCTGGTCCAACAGCTGTTCTCGTAGCTCGCTGGGCAATTCTCGCCAGTCGAGATCGAGCTCTGCGCCGGCCAGCGCCCACAGCATGGTGCGCGAGATTTGCCCCGGATAGGCGTCGCACAACCTCAGATAGATTTCCACCGGGCCAAGGGTACGTAGTACCGCTGGATCGGCGAGACCGATCGCTTCCAACCGCTGCGCCGAGGCAGGCCCCATATTGCGCACCGCGGCCCAACCGTGTGCAGCGATCATGGCTGCACCGATTTCAAGTACTCCACCCCGACCACGGAATCGAATATTTCCAGGGATATTGGCTGGCCGGCACGGATGACGCTCAACGCCCCGGAGGGTTCGAAAACCACCGCAGCTACCTGCGAGGGATGTGAAATGCCTGCCTGCCGTAGTCTCGAATCGAGCTCGCCGTGCGATACGTCGCAGCGTCGCATGTGCTTTTCAATAATCTGCGGGCCCGCCATAAGCAACATCGGACGGTTGACGATTAGTGCCGCACCAAAGCGCGTGCGGCGTAGAAGACCCGAGGTTGCCTGCAAGCCCACGAGGGTCACCAGAGCCACAATGCCCCCGCCCAAGCGAGGCGACTCTCCCAGTGCGGCCCGGGCAATAATCCCGCCGAAGGCAATGACCGCGGCGAGATCATAGCTGGACATGCTCGAAAGCATGCGCTGCCCACACAACCGCACCAGCAGGATCAGCGCAATGTACATTCCGATGGTGGCCATTGCGACGGCACCGGCTTCAAGCCATGTAATTCCCAGCAGCTCGCTCACTGCCCACCTCCTGTATCTCGTCATCCACTCTATGACGAGACCTACGAAGGCGGCTAAGCGGCTTCGGCTAGTGGTGCTCCCCGCGCACCATCGCGCGCTCGGCAATGAGCGTTGTCAGGAGCAAGGCACCGGCGGCGAAGAGCCAGGGTACGTAGCTGGCGAAACCCGTCGCCGGGGCAAGAAGCCACGAGGAGATCACGAAAACCACGATGGCCATCGCCAGGCTCACACCGGCGGCGAGCGCCCGCTTGGCCCTGCTGACCCCGCGCCAGAGCGGCGGATGTGAGCCATCGGAGGCAGTGTTTAGTCCGAGGTAATTTCGCATACGCACTCCTTTGACATGTTGACTCGCTTGACCGGCTAGCGCGCTCATTAGCCTACATTTCTGACAATATCGGCTCAAGTGGATAGGTCATCGGAGATTCTTTGATTCACTGGGCGCGCAGGTTGCATAGGCGCACAAGTGCGGCGAATCCGTCCGCGGAACCGGGCCAGTGGGCGCGTACCGCGTCGATGCCGGCCCGGCGCACGACCTGACGCAATACCAACACCACGATGATGGCATCGTCGGCGTAACCGATCACCGGAAGAAAATCGGGCACCAGGTCAATGGGTAGTGCCAGATAAAGCATGAGCAGCACGATGCGAACGCGTACCCCGCACGGCAGCGCGCGGTCTGCTGCCACTCGGCGCAACAGCCGCAACAGATCCGGTAAGAGCCGCAACGCCTCGCGCAGTAGATCACCGCGGGGCCGCACGAGCACCAACGCCACGATAAGCGCCAGCCAAAGCACCAGAAGTCCAACCAGGGCTCCCAGTAGCACGTCCCACCACAATGATCCGGTCATCGGCATCCCCACCATAAAGGCCCAAGGCATTAGGCCCGTGGCACGTCAACGAAACTCCGGATAGTTTATCGACCGCAGCATACCGTGGCTTCATGAATGCGGTGGGGACGCCTGCTCCGAAGCAGCCGAGGCTGTCTTCGGCATCTTCGCTGATATCCACGCGCACGAATCCCTAATCCTTTGCCCCAAGCCCACCTGAGAAACCCGCGTTTAGGAGGAGAGGTTGCTCTTAGCACTCGGGAGAACCTAAGTTGGCTAGCTCGCTAAAAAGGTGCTCCGTTGAAATGTAATTTAGCGCCGAAGACTCGCAGAATCCGAAGTCGGGCCGCCCCTCTTGGTTTGCATTAGCTAGTCGCTCATTGCTGCATGAAGCCCGGCCGATCTCAGCATCTTCCTTGACCTCGTTGTTTGTGCCGATTAGGTTGAGACCACGGAATTGAGCGACTCACCCAACGCGCCAGGAGCCCTCGATGGCAAAAGTAATCGTCCACGCCACGATGACACTCGACGGATTCATTGCAGATAAAGCTGGCGGAGTCGATTGGATGTTCGGTAGACCCTCAGCACCGGAAGACGACAAAGTTGTTGAGAATGTCATGAACAACATCGGCGCAATAATCGGAGGAGCGAACAAGACCCAAACCATTGAGCCCGGAGAAATACCTTACGGCGGCATGATCAAGGCACCGGTCTTTCTCATGACTCATACTCCGCATGAACCCATCGAATTTGAGGGAGTCACCTATAAATTCGTGGTTGACGACATCGCTTCGGCTGTCAAACAAGCCTCCTTAGCGGCCGACGACAAGTGGGTCAGTCTGCTGGGAGGGAGCATTTCGCGCCAGTGTCTCCAGCTTGGACTCGTTGACGAACTCCATCTCGACATTGCATCGGTCTTACTCGGAGAGGGAATATCCCTTTTCTCTGGTTTAGAACAGCCCGTTGAGCTTGTACGGCTCGAGACAGCAGCGTTCGCCAGTGAAACTCACCTAATTTACCGTGTAGTTCGCTAATTCTTCGTTGCCGAAAAATCACTGCGATCCGCTCGCCACATGGCAGAACAATAACCTTTCCAAAACTAGTTCTAGGCCCGACCCCGGCGATACCTTTTTGCCGTGGCGATTATCGGGTGCATACAGGTTAGTCTGCGCGCACTAAATCCGTAGGCGTATGAGTCAGAACTGCGTGCTGCCGCCGCTGGCCACCTGGCCGCGGGCGATCACGTCGAAGACATGCCAATGCTTCGGGCCGCTGAAGGACATTCCGTCGTACTCGGCCTCCCGTAGCTCGATCAGCTCCAGCCCCTCGAAGAGTGCTTCGATCTCCGACCGCTCCCAGGAGTTCATCGACGTATCGGCAGCCCACGTATCGGACGCCCCGAAAAGGTTGACTGCCACCCAGCCGCCGGGACGAACAGATTCGGTGAGCAAGGGCCAGAAGGTACCAAATGAGCTGCGATCCATAAAGGGTAGCGAGTATCCCGCGTAAACCAGATCGCTGGCCGGTAGCGCGTCGAGATCCGCGAAGGAGTGCTCGCCAATGGTTAACCTGGCGGCGCGCTCACCCGCGAGGCCCTCTCGAATCTGCGTGGCGCTGTCTGGGGCGGAGTCGATCGCGTGGACCGCCCAACCGGCGGCAAGCAGGGCTCGGGTTTCCACTCCCGCACCGGCCCCGAGGTCCAGCGCATGGCGCCCCGCACCGGGACCGGCCCGGTCGATAATCTCAGCACAGAGGTCGCGCACCCCGCGAGTGCGCTGCGCCTTGTTATAGCGCGGCCAATGATCGGTGTCTGCTCGCGTTGCCATGGCTCCATCTTGGCACCCGGCCCCTCCTTTCGCCTTAACTCCCCACGTCAGCGCCCCGCCAGCGGCCAGTTAAACAGAATCACTGCAACATAAACACAGATACTCGTAAAGTTCTACCGAAATTAAGCTTGACGATGCCACATAAACGGGCATAAAGTCATACAAACACAGAACGTGTGGCAGGTCACGAAGGGTGGAAACGATGTTTGCCGAGGAACGCCAGCAGGCCATTACGGAGCTGCTAGCCAGCGCCGGAAAGGTCACCGTCGCGGACCTGGCCCAGCGTTTTGAAATCACCCGAGAAACCGTGCGTCGCGATCTGGATCAGCTCGAACAGCTCGGCTCGCTACGCCGTGTGCACGGCGGAGCCGTCAGCACCCTCAGCTCCAGCACCCGCGAGGAAAGCCACCTGGTGCGCAGCACGCTCCACGCCGACGACAAGGCGCGGATCGCACGGGCAGCCTTTAACCTCATTCCCGCCGCGGATACCTCGATCCTGCTCGATGCCGGTAGCAGCACCGGACTTCTGGCCGAACTCATCGCCCAAAGCCCCAGCGAACATCAGCACCTGCTGATCACCCACGCGCTGCCCATCGCCACCAGTATCAGCGCCAACCCAGAACTGCCGATCGAGTTCATCGGCGGACGCATCCGCGGACTCACCGGCGCGGCCAGCGGGTCGCGCACGGTGGCCGAACTCGACGGACTCAGCGCCGACATTGCCTTCGTCGGCACCAACGCCATCGACCCGAGCTTCGGGCTGAGCACCCCGGACCCCATGGAAGCCGACGTCAAACGCGCCATTGTGGCCGCCGCGAAGCGCGTGGTGGTTTTGGCCGACGCCTCGAAGTTCAACGAACGCTCACTGGTGCGCTTTGCCGAGCTCGCCGAAATCGACACCCTGATAACCACCGGTACTCCCGACGCCTCCCTGGCGTCGGCTCTGGCCGATGCCGATGTGGAGGTGCTCTACGCATGATCCTGACCCTGACCCTGAACCCCGCACTGGACCAAACCGTGCAACTGGCCGAGAGCCTTGCCCCCGGCGAGGTGCAACGCGCCGTGCAGAGCTCCGTGCAGGCCGCCGGCAAAGGGGTGAACGTCGCTCGGGCCATCGCCCAAGCCGGTGAGCCCACGCTGGCCGTGCTGCCCGGGGCCGACGACGACCCGCTGGTGTTGGCGCTGGCCGCCGACGCGCTGGCCTACCGCAACATCCCCATCGACGCCCGACTACGCACCAATATCACCCTGGCCGACCCCGAGGGCGTCACCACAAAGATCAACGAACCGGGCCCAACTCTGGAACCGCAGACACTGGATCAGGTGCTCGCCACCTTGATCGAGCACGCGGAACAGGCCAGCTGGGTGGTACTCGCCGGTTCGCTGCCCCCTGGAGTGGCCGAGGACTACTACCTCACGCTGACCCAGGCACTGCGCGAGGCGCTCGGCGAGAGCTGCCCACCAATTGCGATGGACACCTCCGACGCGCCGCTGCTGGCACTGCGGGAGGCCAACCCGGCCAGCCTGCCCGACCTGATCAAACCCAACGCTCAGGAACTGGCAGAGCTCACCGGCACAACCCAAGACTTGGAAGCCGATCTGCAAGCCGCCGCCGCGGCGGCCGCAACGCTGGTCGACCGCGGAGTCGGACTCGTGCTGGCCACCCTCGGTTCCGCCGGAGCGGTGCTGGTTTCGAGTATCCAGGCGCTGCACGCGGTGCATGAACCGGTTACCGCGCGCAGCACCGTCGGTGCCGGCGATTCGGCCCTGGCCGGTTTCCTCCTGGCTTCAAGTGCAGGCGATCCACTTTCTGATTGCCTCATCCGCGCCGTGGCATACGGCTCGGCGGCGGTGGCGCTTCCCGGCTCCACCATCCCCACCCCCAACGACCTAACAGTGAATGCGGTTTCCCTCCGGGACCTGCACAAGGCAAAGGCATAACAATGACCGAATTGATTACCCCCGAGTTGGTGAGCCTCGACGCACCGCTGGGTTCCAGCAGTGCCGAGGTTATCAAGGAGCTGTCGGCCCTGCTGGCCGGCACCGGCCGCGCAACCGACGCGGATGCCCTGGCCGCCGACGGGCTGGCCCGCGAGGAAAAGACCCCTACCGGTGTCCCCGGCGGCATCGCGATTCCGCACTGCCGTTCGGCCGCCGTCGCCGTGCCCAGCCTGGCCATGGCCCGGTTGCCGCAAACCGTGGACTTCGGCGCCAAGGATGGCGGAGCGGATCTCATCTTCTTCATCGCCGCCCCCGCCGGCGCCGATAAGGACCATCTCAAACTGCTCTCCAAGCTGGCCCGTGCACTGGTGAAGAAGACCTTCACCTCTGCGCTGCGCGAGGCTCAGACGCCCGAAGAGATCGTCGAACTAGTCCGTGCGGTCACCTCCGATGCCCCGCAGGCCCCGGTCGCCGAGACACCGGCCGAAACCGCTTCCGCCACCGAGGCGCCGGCGGCGAAGAAGCGCATCGTGGCCGTCACCGCCTGCCCGACCGGCATCGCACACACCTACATGGCCGCCGACTCGCTCGCTCAAACCGCAGCCGATCTGGGCGTCGACTTCGCCGTTGAAACTCAGGGCTCCTCGGGCTCCACCCCGCTGCCGGCCGAGACCATCGCCGCCGCGGACGCGGTCATCTTTGCCGTGGATGTCGACGTACGCGACCGCGCCCGCTTCGCCGGCAAGCCGGTGATCCAGGTGCCGGTGAAGCGCGGCATCGACGAGCCAGAAAAGCTCATCAAGGACGCCATCGCCGCCTCCAGTGACCCGAATGCGCGCAAGGTACCAGCCGGCGGCCCCAGCGAGGCCAGCGAAGAGACCGGCGGCAAGGAATCCGTCGGTGCCGGACTGAAGCGAGCGCTGCTGACCGGTGTCAGCTACATGATCCCCTTCGTCGCCGGTGGTGGTCTGCTGATCGCGCTGGGCTTCCTGCTCGGTGGTTACGACATTACCGATGTCACCGACGACATCTTGGGCGCTAATACGCTGTTCAACCTGCCCGAAGGTGGCCTCGCCGCCTACCTAGGGGCGGTGGCCTTCAAGATCGGTGCACTGTCCATGGGCTTTTTGGTGCCGGCGCTCGCCGGTTACATCGCCTACGCCTACGCGGACCGTCCGGGTATTGCCCCGGGCTTCACCGCCGGTGCCGTCGCCGGATTCATGGGCTCCGGCTTCCTCGGCGGTATCGTCGGTGGCCTGCTCGCCGGTCTCGCGGCCCGTTGGATCAACTCGTGGAATGTGCCGCGGTTCATGCGCGGGCTGATGCCCGTGGTGATCGTGCCGCTGCTGGGTTCGATCATCGCCTCGGGCCTGATGTTCCTGTTCCTCGGCGGCCCGATCGCCAAGCTCACCCTGGCACTGAACGGCTGGCTGTCCGGAATGACCGGTGTGGCCGCGGCGCTGCTGGGCTTGATCCTCGGTTTGATGATGGCCATCGACCTCGGCGGTCCGGTGAACAAGGTTGCCTACTCCTTCGCCGTGGCCGGCCTGGGCTCCGGGTCGATTGTCGATAACCCGGCGCCGTTGATGATCATGGCCGCGGTGATGGCCGCCGGTATGGTTCCGCCGCTGGCGCTGGCCCTCGCTACGGTGATCTCCCCCAAGCTCTTCAGCCAGGCCGAACGCGAAAACGGCAAGGCAGCCTGGTTGCTCGGCGCCGCATTCATCTCCGAAGGCGCGATCCCCTTCGCCGCGGCCGACCCGCTGCGCGTTATCCCGGCCGCCATGGTCGGAGCCGGTGTGACCGGGTCGCTGATCATGAGCTTCGGGGTGCTCTCCCAGGCCCCGCACGGTGGTATCTTCGTCTTCTTCGCCATGAACAACACCTGGCCGATGTTCCTGGTGGCCACCGCCATCGGCACCGTCGTCTCCGCCGGACTGGTCGTGTTGCTCAAGAAGTTCGCCCGCCGTTCGGTACCCGTTGAAGCCAGCGCTGCCACGGCAGGAAAGGTCGCAGCATGAGTCACGCAACCCAACAAGTTTTCGCCGGGGTCGGCGTCAGCGCCGGACGGGTGATCGGCCCGGTGCTCAGGATGCCCGACCCGGTCGCGGCCCCGGCTGACGGGGCTCCGCTCCCGGAGGGGGCCAGCGTAGAAACCGAAACCCAGCGTCTGGCCGATGCCGCCGCAGAGGTCGCCGCGCAGCTCAAGGAACGCGCCGCACACGCCACCGGCAACGCCCAGGCCGTGCTGAAGGCTACCGCGTTGATGGCCGCGGACCGCTCGCTGCTGAAGTCCGCGACCAAGCTCGTCGCCTCGGGCACCTGCGCCGAGTCGGCCATCTGGGAAGCAGCCGACGCCGTGGCCACCCAGCTCACCGCCCTGGGCGGCTACATGGCCGAACGCGCCACCGACGTGCTGGACGTCCGCGCCCGCATCGTCGCGGCCCTGCGCGGGGTGCCCGCCCCCGGAATTCCGGACGCTAACGAGCCCTTCGTGCTGGCCGCCGTGGATTTGGCGCCGGCCGATACGGCAACCCTCGACCCGGCCAAGGTGCTGGCCCTGGTGACCTCCGATGGCGGGCCCCAGTCGCATACCGCGATCATTGCGCGTTCGCTCGGCTTGCCGGCCATTGTCGCCGCCGGGCAGAGCATCGAGTTGGCCGACGGTGATCTCGTCTTCGTCGACGGCATCGATGGCCGCGTGGTGCGTAACCCCGGTAGCGCGGAGATCGCCCTGGCCACCGCCTATGCCTCACGCGAGCAGGTGCCGGAATTCTCGGGCACCGGGGAATTGGCCGACGGCCACTTCGTCCCGCTGCTGGCCAATGTGGGGAGCGGCAGCGACGCACAGGCCGCTGCGGCGGCAGGGGCGCAGGGCGTGGGCCTGTTGCGCACCGAATTCTGCTTCTTGAACCGGGATAAGGAACCGAGCCACGAAGAACAGGTCGAGGCCTATGGCGCGGTGTTCGAGGCCTTCGCCGGGGCGAAGGTTGTGGTGCGCACCCTCGATGCGGGTGCGGATAAGCCACTGCCGTTCCTCACCGACGCCAGCGAACCGAACCCGGCACTGGGTGTGCGCGGTTACCGCACGGACGGGGCCACCCCGGGTGTGTTGGCCCGTCAGCTCGCCGCCATTGCGCAGGCCGCCGCGGACCACGAGGCCGACGTTTGGGTGATGGCCCCGATGATCTCCACCCCGGCCGAAGCCGCAGACTTTGCACGGCTGGCCACCGAGGCAGGGCTGCGCACCACCGGCGTGATGATCGAGGTGCCCTCCGCGGCCTTGCTGGCCGAACCAATTCTCGGCACCTGCGACTTCGTGTCCATCGGCACCAACGACCTGACCCAGTACACCATGGCCGCCGACCGGCAGCTCGGTGCGTTGGCGGAACTGAACGACCCGTGGCAGCCGGCCGTTCTGCAGTTGGTCGCCGCCTCCTGCCGGGGCGCCCAGAATGCCGGGGGTAAACCCGTCGGTGTGTGCGGTGAAGCCGCAGCGGACCCGGCCCTTGCGGTCGTGCTAGTCGGTTTGGGCGTCGCCACGCTCTCGATGAACAAGCGAGCCCTGGCCCCGGTGGCTGCCGTACTGCGCACCATCACCCTGTCGACGGCCCGCAGCCTTGCCGAGCGGGCGCTGGCCGCGCCTAGCGCGGCAGAGGCACGTGCCCTGGTGCGCGCCGAACTACCCGAACTCGAACGCTACGGCCTGTAATCTTCAAACAACCCACACCAATAGGAGTCATCATGGCAGAACGCATTGCAACCATTGGCAGCCGTGTAGGCCTGCACGCCCGTCCGGCCGCGATCTTCGCCGAGGCCGCCTCCGAGCAGCCGCTGGAGGTCACCATCGCCCTCGAAGGTGAGCCGGCCGAGGACGCGCTGGACGCTTCGAGCATCCTCTCGCTCATGGGCCTCGGCGCCGAATACGGCACCAAGGTCGTGCTGCGCGCCGAGGGCGAAGGGGCCGAAGCGGTCCTCGACACCCTTGCCGCCGTGCTGGAAACCGACCACGACACCGAGTAATACTCGCTGCGCGCCGCCAGCGCGCACACCACGAAGGCAGGCGCCCCGATCACCGGTCGCCTGCCTTCGCTGATTAAGTCTGCTGTGGGTCGCTTAGGGCGCGCTCTCGGCGTAGCGCTTGAGCTGATACAGCGTGGCCCCGTCGCGCTTGGCGACCTCTTCGGCCAGATCCGCGAGTTCCGCGCTGGACAGATCCGGGTTCAGTACCGTGATGCGCAGCAGCATTTTGGCCTGCCCCGCGCTCTCGTCGAGGCTAAAGCTATAGGCCAAGGAGTCCGGGCCATCTCCGGTGCGCAAAACCAAGCGCTTTTCTGGTTCAACTTCGTGGACGGTGAGTTGACGCTCATGCCCCGCGCTGAGGTAGTCCAGGCGCAGACCGGGAGCCAAGCGGTCCTCGGCCGGTTGCATGCGCTGCACCCCGGGCGCCCACAGCGGCATGGAAACCCAGTCGGTGAGCAGTTCCCAGACGCGGGCCACGGACAGCCGGATCACCCCGGAGGACTCAAATACCGTCACTTCACTCATACCCGCATCATGCCATTGCGCCGCGGTCCGCGGCTATGGTCTGCCGGAAAATTCACAGTGCCCTGTGTGCTGAAACGCGCTACGCTCCCCCGCTGCGCTTCGGCAATAATGTGGGCATGACCTCGCACAGACCACCGTTCGCCACCGGCGGTGAAGCCATCGAGCCAACACCACCCGTCCAGTTAGTTCCGATGACGGCGGCACACTGGCCGCGCGTCCACGACATTTTCGCCGTCGGGATCGCTTCCGGTCACGCCACCTTCGCCGACGCACCACCCAAGGACTGGGCAGAGTTCTGCACGGGCAAAGTGCCAGGTCTCAGCGCCGTAGCGCAGTCCGCGGAGCAGGAAATACTCGGCTGGTGCGCCGCCAGCCGGGTCTCGACCCGTGAGGTCTACGCCGGGGTGGTTGAGCATTCACTCTACGTGGATCCAACGCGTCGCGCGCAAGGCATCGGCAAGGCGCTACTGGGCCACCTCATTACACAGGCCGAGGCCAACGGCATTTGGATGTTGCAGGCCTCGATCTTTCCCGAAAACGCGGCCAGTCTCGCCCTGCATCAGCGTCACGGATTTCGCGTCGTGGGGATGCGCGAAGGGATCGGTCTGATGAGCCACGGTCCACTGGCCGGGCACTGGCGGGACACCGTCTTACTCGAACGCCGGCTAGCTTCCCCGCTCACGTTCGGGCAGTAATTAACGCCCGGTCAGTTCGTCCAGCAGGGCATCCGCGCGCTCCAAATTCAGCGCCAGTTTATCGCGCTTAGCCTGTGCCGAAGCCACATAAGCGGCAAATTTCTCGCGCACCGCGGGGTCGGTGGGGTCGGTGTCCAAGGCGTCAATTGTGTCCAAAAGCTCACGCATTTCATCGAGGGTAAAGCCCAATGGTTTCATCGACCGGATCCGAAGCATGCGCCGCAAGTCCGATTCGGAATACACACGGTAGCCACCCTCGCTCCGGGTGCTGGCGGGCAGAAGACCGACCTCGTCATAGTGGCGAATGGTTCGATGGGATAGGCCGGTGGCCTCGACCAGATCACCTATCAGCATCAGCCGGCCTCTCTTCGTAGCTCAATGTTCACCGCGATTATACGCACAGAAATTTCAACTCTACCCTTACGTTAGGTTAGGGTTAAGCTCTGTCCCGGAGACTTGCCAACAAGGCACCATCCGTCTTCGACCGCGCATCGCCGCGCGCAGCCCAGATTACCCACAAATCGCAGGAATCATCCCTGCCACTTTCATGAATGGAGCCCATTTCGTGAGCACTCACGCCGCGACGGCTACGCACGAGCCTACGCCGCTGGAACGGCAATCCGTTCTGCGCACCCTGAAGTCTCCTCGACTGCTGAAGACCGAAGTTCTGGCCGGATTGGTGGTAGCCCTGGCGCTGATCCCCGAAGCCATTGCCTTCTCGGTAATCGCCGGCGTCGATCCACGCCTGGGTCTGTTCGCGTCCTTCACGATGGCCGTGACGATCGCCTTCGTTGGCGGGCGTCCGGCAATGATCTCGGCGGCCACCGGCGCAGTGGCGTTGATCATCGCTCCCTTGTTTAAGAGCCACGGCATGGACTACTTCATCGCCGCGGTGATTCTGGCCGGCGTGTTTCAGATTGTCCTGGCCCTGCTCGGCGTCGCAAAGCTCATGCGCTTCATTCCGCGCTCCGTCATGGTGGGCTTCGTGAACGGTCTAGCCATCCTCATTTTCATGTCGCAACTTGGCGAGTTGGGTATCGACACCCACGACTGGACTTTCTTCGGCGTACCGTGGATGGTGTACCCCTTGGCGCTGTTGGCTCTAGCCATCGTCCTCGTGCTTCCGAAGTTCACCAAGGCGGTCCCCTCACCGTTGGTGGCGATTGTGGTACTCACCCTCATCGTGGTTCTCGCCGGCATCGATGTGCCGAACGTTGATAGCAAGGGCTCGTTGCCGGACAGCCTGCCGGCGCTATTTTTCCCCAACGTTCCGCTGAACTTCGAAACCCTGCAAATCATTTTCCCGTTCTCGCTATCCATGGCCCTGGTGGGCCTGCTCGAGTCGCTGATGACCGCGAAGCTCGTAGACGATGTCACCGATACGCACTCGAATAAAACGCGCGAGTCCTGGGGCCAGGGTGTAGCCAATATCGTCACCGGCTTCTTCGGCGGCATGGGCGGTTGCGCAATGATCGGTCAGACGATGATCAACGTGAAGGTCTCCGCGGCGCGCACGCGCATTTCCACCTTCCTGGCCGGCCTCTTCCTGCTCATTCTGGTCGTAGCCTTCGGCGACATTGTCGCCATCATTCCGATGGCAGCCTTGGTCGGCATCATGGTCTTCGTCGCCTACGCCACCTTCGACTGGCACTCAATCAGCCTTAACTCGCTGAAGACCATGCCTAAGTCGGAAACCTCCGTCATGGCGGTCACCGTGGTCCTGACCGTCGCGACGCACAATCTGGCCATCGGCGTCATCGGCGGCGTGATCTTGGCGATGGTTCTCTTTGCGCGTCGCGTGGCGCATTTCGTGACCGTCGATCGTCGCATCGAAGAGCACTTCGGCGAGCAGATTGCGAAGTACGAGGTCGACGGCGAGCTATTCTTCGCCTCCTCCAACGACCTCTACTACCAGTTCCAGTACGCCGAAGACCCCAACCACGTGGTCATCGACATGTATAAGTCGCATCTTTGGGATGCCTCGACCATCGCCGCACTGGATTCCATCCAGGAGAAGTACGCGAAATATGGCAAAACCGTTGAAATCGAGGGACTCAATCAGGCCAGCCAGCAAATGCAGGAACGCTTGGCCGGGAAGCTCGGAGGCGGTCACTAACCGGCTGTAGTCACCGGGGCAAGTTCAGCTGTTTCTGAATTCATGGTTTCATGTACTATGAATTCATGAGCACACTTGCCCCGGTTTCGCATGCAATCACCTTGGCCCGCATCGGTCACGCGCTATCGGATGCCACCCGCGTGGGAATCCTCCTCGCCCTGCGCGAGAAACCCGCATTCCCCTCCGATCTGGCCGACGAACTGAATGTCTCGCGCCAAGTGATGTCCAACCAGCTCGCCTGTTTGCGCGGCTGTGGACTGGTCGCAGCCGAACCCGAAGGGCGACGCAACCGCTACCGCATCGGCAATGAGCATCTGGCCGCCGCCCTCGACGAGCTAGCCAAGGTGGCCCTGCACCCCTCGAGAGACTGCTGCGAAGGGCCGGCCTGCACATGCTAGATTCCCCCGCGCTAAGCCCCGGACGCCGCGAGCTCCTCAAGCGACGTATCCGCCTCATTGTCGGTCTGACGATCGGCTACAACGTCATCGAGGCCATTATTGCCCTCGCCGCAGGAGCCGGCGCCTCGTCGGTAGCACTGATTGGATTTGGCCTCGACTCAATTGTCGAGGTGCTCTCGGCCGCAGCCGTCGCCTGGCAGTTTGCCGGCCCCGACCCAGAGTCTCGCGAAAAGAAGGCCCTGCGGTTGATCGCCATTTCCTTCTTCGCACTAGCCGCCTACGTCTCGATCAGCGCGGTGCTGACCCTCGCCGGAGCAATGCAGCCCGAGCACAGCAAGGTGGGCATCATCCTGACGGTCACGAGTCTTGTGATCATGCCGCTGCTGAGTTGGTTCGAGCGGCGCACAGGGCGAGAACTGGGATCGGCCTCCGCCGTGGCCGACTCCAAGCAAACCTTGATCTGCTCCTACCTCTCCGCCGCCGTTCTCGTTGGCCTGCTGGCAAATAGCCTCTTCGGCTGGAGCTGGGCCGATCCCGTGGCGGCCCTATTCATCGCCGCATTCGCGGTACGCGAGGGGCTGGAGGCTTGGCGCGGTGAGGCCTGCACCCAACCGGTAGCCGCCCTGACCGGCGAGCAAGCCGGGGATAACTGCTCCGGGTGCTGCTGAGCATCACGCAACGCACCACCGAAACACCCTGACGAGCCCGCAAAAATACTGATTGACAGAACTCAATCACTAGCCTGAGAATGGTGTTACCGCACGTACCTCAGGAGCAGCACATGCAAGCTATCCGATCCTCCGTGCTGCGCCTGACCAAGCCCTTTCACCAAAGGGACTACGTCGTACTGGCCAGCGCTTTCATCATCGCGACCTTTGCCTCGGGCATGTGGGCGGTCGCCATGGTCTATCAGGTTCGCCAGCTAGGCGGCGGACCCCTCGAACTGTCCATGGTCGCGACATCCAACGCCATGGGGCTCTTGCTCTTCGTGCTCCTCGGCGGGGTGATGGCCGATCGCCACTCTTGTCGCCGCATCGTCATCGGCGTCGAAGCGATCAACGCCGTGGTTCTTAGCGTCACGGCGTTACTCGCACTCACCGGACAGCTTGCCCTGTGGCATCTGATGGTCACCGGTTTCGTCACCGGCTCCGCCATGGCATTTTTCTTCCCGGCGTACTCGGCACTACTGCCTCGGATCCTCCCCGCGGATGACCTGTTGGCCGCCAATGGACTCGAAGGTACCGTTCGACCGGTGGTGCACACGGCGCTGGGTCCGATGTCCGCGGGCTTTCTCGTCGCCGCGCTGTCTCCAGCCGCAGCTATCTTCGGTGTTGCGGCCTGCTACGCAGTAGCCTGGGCCGTTCTTTGCCTCATCCGTAAGAATCCGGATTACGACCGGGTTGAACAGGATTCCGAGGATGAGCATGGCCCCAAAATGCTTCAACAGTTGCGCGAAGGAGCCAGCTACACCCTCAAAACCCCGTGGCTGCTGTGGACCCTGCTGTTTTCGATCGTGTCGGTGTTTACCTTCATCGGGCCCTTTGAAGTGCTGATCCCGTTCGTGGTCAGCGATAATCTGGGCGGCGACGCGCGTACCTTTGGCGTGGTGTTGGCGTGCTTCGGGGTGGGCTCCGCACTGGGATCCATGCTGACCGCATCCGCGCGCTTCCCCCGTCGCTACCTGAGCGTGATGACCGCCTGCTGGTCACTCGGGACGATCCCGTTGGCGCTGGTGGGCGTGCTCGACTCATTGGTCGTGCTCTGCTCCATCCTGTTTCTCTTCGGGGTCACCGACGCCATCGGCATGGTTATCTGGGGCACGTTGCTGCAACGTCGGGTGCCGAAGCGTTTGCTCGGACGGATCTCCAGCTTGGACTTTTTTGTGTCCTTGGCGCTGATGCCCCTGTCGATGGCGGTGGCCGGTCCGTTGGCCGAACTGGTGGGGCTGACCGCGATTTTCGTCGTGGCCGGGCTGGCCTCTCCGATCTTCGGGGTGATCGCATGGAAGGCTGGAGCCTTTGCACGCGACGAACTGGAGCATCCACTGCGCGCTGCGGATACGGTTCAGCGAACCGACTAGACCGCGATGATCAAGCCGAGGATCAGGATCGGCAGGGTGAAAACTCCGCCAAGCAGGGCGATCAGTCCGATGAGCGGCCCGGGCAGCGAGGTGGTGCGCACCAGCACCACTATCAACGCCCAACCGCCGAAGACTGCCCCCAGTAGCGCGGGGATCCCAGCGACGGTGCCGATCAGATACAGGGTGTCGTAGTTGGTCCACGCGCAGCTATCGCAGATCCCATGCCGGGTCCCTTCGGGGACCCGGCTGAGTGCGGCGGCGGTGAGCGCCGCGTAAGTCTTGTAGCTCGCGCAGATCACGAAGACGAGCGTTATCCATGCCTGAAGCCTGCGTCGACGGCGATCTTTAAGTTCCCTGGCGGCTTGGCGGGCCGTTTGTGGTGGCTGTGTCATGGCCCCAGACTCCGCGCTCCTGCGATGTATCGGCCCGCCAAGAGCCAATCTGTGGATAACTTACTGTTTGTGGCTAGTACGCCGCGAAGAGCAGAACGAAGCCAAGCACCAGCGAAAGTAGTAGCGCTCCGATGGAACTGATCAGACCTATCAACACCGGATGCATGCGGGTACGCCTCAACAGCAAGGCCGCCGTGGCACCGCCAAATATGATCAGTCCGATCAGCACCGGCAGAGCGAGCAGAAATCCAAAGAACAGCAACGCGTCCCGCGGGGTCAGGGTGCACCCAAAACCAATGCCGCTGCATTGACCGCTGGCGTTGACATCCGGCGCAAGCCAAAGGGCCAGAAAATAACCCGCGACAGCAATCCCCGCCACACACAGCATGGTCCATACCGCCCGAGCCGTCCGCCCCTTTCGAGCGACCGGGGCATCATCGAAGTCCATAGCTGCATTCTGCCCCGCCACCAGCCCGACCGGCTAGCGACTGCGGGACTTGATGTTCTAGTCGGCCACCGGGCAGTCTGGAACCATGACCGACAGAATCGCGCGTCGTACGCGCCCTGCGGTATTACTCGCCGCGCTGTCCCTTGCCGTGGGCTGTGCCGCGGCACCCACCGAAGACCCGGCGCCCACCACTCGGGGCGAAGAGCAATCACCGGCGCCCGTCGACTGCTCGGTGGCACGCTGTATCGCACTGACCTATGACGACGGCCCGGGCGCGAATACCGATCGGCTCTTGCGGATCCTAGACGAGCACCAAGCACCAGCCACCTTTTTCGTCCTCGGCCACAAGGTGGCGGCCGGCCACGACACGCTGCGCACCATGCGAGAACAGGGGCATCAAATCGGCGCCCATGGCTTCAGCCACACACGATTCACCGAGCTCAGTGATGCGCAACTGGCCGAGGAGCTGGCGCGGACCAATGAACTGATCGAGCAGGCCACCGGGGTTAAGCCGCAGATCTTCCGCCCGCCCTATGGCGCCTATGATGCGCGCGTCGCCGCGCGCACCCCAATGCCGCTGGTGCTCTGGGATGTGGGTAGCAATGACACCCGGGTTCAGGATCCGCAGAAATTGGTCAAGACCGTCCTCTCGGAGGCACGGCCCGGCTCGATCGTGCTCATGCATGAGCACAATGACAGTACCGTGCGCGCCGCGGCGCCACTGATTCGGTCCCTGCGCAAAGCCGGCTTCACGCTGGTGCGCATTGAGGACCTCTTTGCCGACACCGAGATGCGAGACGGGCAGGCCTATACCCGCCGTGACGACGGCTCGGCGAGGCGGGGTTAGCTCCTACCAGCCCTCTTCGTCGTCGGCCTCTGAAACCCCCAGCTCGGGCTCTTGCTGCTGGTCGAAGTCGTACCAAGCCTGCGCGAAGTCGGCGAGCGCTTCGAGGGCCTCGAGCTGCTCGTCATCCAGTTCGTCGGTGGCCTCTTGGGTGCGCAGGATGGCGGAGACGGCATGATGCGGGTGCCGCTCGAAGTAGTGTAGCGGCGACGATTCCGGGTTGAAGGTCAGCTCTTCACTGCGTGCGAAGAGGTCAATGTACTGGTCCACGGCCACGGGCAACCGGGTGAGGTTCAGCCCGGTCACCGATTCGTTGTAGATCTCTGCGGTTGCATCGGCCCACGCTTCGATGAGCTCCTCGCCCATATGCGACATTCTGTGTCCACCTTTTTCACTGTTGGCACTGCACCACCGGCTGACGGTGGCATTTCATCCTAAACCGGGCGCGCGCCGGTGCCAAGATGCTCGCCGGACTGGGGCGAAGCTCACGCTTTGCATAAAGTTTCGGATACGTTCCGCGCGCCGCGGTCGGGTGGCATGCGGGGCTCGGCGAAGGTAGTCTCATGCCCGTTCGCCTCAAGTCTTCGCGTGCCCTGTGCGGCTTGGCCATGGCCGCCGCATTGTTATTGTCCAGCTGCTCTGCTCCGGCACAACCTGCCGCCGATACGGCACCCGAATCCCCTGCCGCCCCAGCTCCGGTGGACTGCAGCGTCGATGCGTGCGTTGCGCTGACCTTCGATGACGGACCGGGCAAATACACCGACCGGTTGCTGGATGAACTAGCCGAGGCGCAGGCCCCGGGCACCTTCTTCGTGCTGGGCAAGAATGTACCCAAGTTCCCCGAGGCGCTACGTCGCATGGTGGCCGAGGGACACGAGATCGCCAGCCACACCTATGACCACCGAGACCTCACCAAGTCCACCCGCGAACAGATCGAGCGGGAAGTGTCGGCCACGAATAAGGCGATCGACGAGGCGGCCGGGGTGACCCCACGGCTGCTTCGTCCTCCCTATGGCGCCCATGGGGCGGTCTATGACCGACTGATTCCGATGCCGCTGGTGCTCTGGGACGTAGATACCCTGGACTGGAAAACCCTTGATGCCAAGAAGACGGTGGCCACGGCGCTGGATGAGGTCAAGCCGGGGTCCATACTGCTGATGCACGATATCCACGAAAGTTCGGTTCAGGCGGTGCCGAAGCTGGTGAGCAAGCTCAAGGAGCGGGGCTATCATCTGGTGACCGTCTCGAAGCTGTTCGAGTCGCGCGAGCTCGAACCCTCCAAGGCGTACAGCCGACTGGAAAATCCCGGCACGAAACTCGCCGAGCACTGAGCGCTCCCGCCGCTAGGCTCCCTCGGCGAGAAGCGAGACTCCCATGAGCAGGAAGAGCGCCGCTCCGATCAGGTGGGCTGCCACGTAATACAGCGCTCCGAGGTTGCCACGCACCAAGGCCCAGCGGCGGAATCGAGCGGAGGCGCTGACCGTTGAACCGACCGCCCAGGCGTTCTTGCGTGGTCCGAGCCGCAACTGCCAGTAGCCCACAACGCAGCCGGTAGTCAGCAGGCCGAGCCCGAGGGCCACGGCGATCACCCCGCCTAGGGGCGAATCGATCCCGGTGCAGAGCATGATTAGTACAAAGATCACCCCGCCGGTGAGTAGTCGGCGCAGTCCTCCGGCGGCGAGCATGCCGCTGCGTCGCAAACCAAAACGCTCGAACTGTTCGATATCGGCAGTACGTGGCACCGGCGCGGCCGCCTGACGCAGCGTGCCCTGTATCGCGAATTGTGCGGCGAGCGCCCCGAGTAACAGTAACGCCATGGACACCGACAGGGAGGGCTCGAAGACCGCGCCCACCGCACCGGCGGCGCCGGCCAGTAGCCCCGCACCGGCCACCATTCCGGCCCGTCCCAGCGGCCGGTGTGCGGCCATCACGTCTTTTAGATAACCCGCTGGCATATGCTGGGCGACTTGCCGTAGCCGCAAATAGCCGTAGCCCACTAGTGCGCCGGTGGCTAGCACGATCAGCGACACCACCAGCCACCTCGCCCCTTCGCTGGCCCGGGCGCCGAACGCGGCAAGCGCGGCAACCACCGGAATGTGTAGCCACATCGGATTGCTCAAGGTGGCAGCCCGGGACACGAACTGTCCGGCAAAATCCCGATGCAAACGGTCATCGGTGGGATTTTGCGCGATCATGCCCCGCAGTAGTGCGCCTCCGTCGCCGACGACCTTCTCACCACCGTCGATGGTCATGGCCGCCAATTTCAGACCCTCATCCTGTGGGGCGAGGGATAACCCGGTACGCAGGTACTGCTGGGCTGCCGTGCGATCGTCCATGAGGTCGGCGGCCACGGCGGCCGCCTGATAGACATATGGGTCTTCGGGATCCAGGTGCAACGCGTGATCGAACGCCGCGCGCGCTAGCACCAGATCGTCGCGGCTGGCCGAACGCGAGAGCAGGAACAGACCGAATCGGTAATGGCCACCGGGGTACTCGGGAAACTGTTCGATCAGCACGCGGATCAGGGCGATGGCTTCGTCGACCCGCCCCTGTGCGTACACCGCGTTGGCCAGCAATTCGGCCAGATTGGGAATCTGGTGATTAAGTTCGAGGCCCTGCCGTGCGGCCTGCTCGGCTTCCACATTGCGTTCCAGCGCCAGGAGCGCCGCGGCATAGTAAAGCCAGAAGTGCGGCTCGCCGCGGTGCTCGGTGAGGTGCTCGGCCAGCAAACGGCGAGCGGTTTCTGGTTGCGAGATCGCCAGCGCATGCCGTACACGCACCGCCAAGGTGTCAAAATCGAGCATCGGCTAGAGCATTCCGCGTGATTTCAAGTAGTGTGCGAGATCGTCGTACCGTCCGTTCTCGTTGCTAAAGCGCACCACATTGCGGGCCGCTTCCAGCCACGGAAGCACCGATGGTTTCACTTCCTTGAGCGCCAGCGCCATGTGATCCATGCTCACCGGCGTGAGGTTATCGGCGGCGATGGATTGCATCATGGCCTTCTCTGCGGCGGTCACGCACAGGTGTTCAAGGTCGGCCCCGGAAAAACCGTCGGTCTGCGCGGCGAGTTGCGCGAGATTGATCCGGGCGATCGGCCGCTGTTCCAGATGGGTTTTCAAGATGCTTTCGCGGGCCGGAGCGTCGGGCGGGCTCACCAGTACTGAGCGATCCAACCGTCCAGGACGCAGCAGCGCCTCATCCAAATCCCATGGATGGTTCGTAGCGGCCAGGACATAGAGCCCGTCGTTATTGGACGCCATCGAATCCATTTCCAGCAACAGCTGGTTCACCATTTGCCGAAGCCAGGAAGCCGATCCGGTGAGCGATCCACGACGTAGTCCCAGGGCGTCGATTTCATCGAGGAAGAGCACCGCCGGGGCCGCGGCCCGCGCTTCATCGAAAAGCTTCCGGAGGTTCTTTTCACTCTCGCCGATGTATGGGGAGAGCACATCGGCCATCGAGACCTGCAGGAAGGAGGCCCCTAATTCCCCGGCCACGGCGCGGGCCAGAAAGGTTTTGCCGCAGCCCGGGGGCCCGTAAAGCAGCAGGCCGCCGCGCATGGACTTTCCGAAGGCCTTTGCGATTTCGGCGTTGCGTAGCGGCGCGAGGAATGACTCGGTGAGGCGCTGCTTCACCGCATCCAAGCCGCCGACATCTGCAAGGGTGATCCGCTGCGGCGGGGTCGGCTCCAATGGCGCCGCGGCATTTTCGTCGGTGACCGAGCTGGTGGAGAGTTTTGGCTCCTCGGACACGAAGGGATCGGCACCCAGATCACCCAGTTGCGCGGCGGCCGAGTCCCAGTCGAAGCCATCTTCGGCGGTGTTCTGCTCGGCGGTGTCGGTCGCGGTCTCCGCGCCCTGCGATCCGGCCAGCGCAGTACTGATGGTGGCCAGCAAGCCAAGTGCTTGGCGGTTTCCTGCCTCTAGCTGAATCACCACGTTGACGTGCTCTAAGGCCTCGGCGTGCCGGGCCGCGTCGGTGAGCAGCTGGGCGAGGTGCAGGCGCAACGCCGGGTCTTGCGGCGCCGCGTTCACGGCCCGCTCAAGGCTTTGGATCAGTGCATCGTTCATCGGCGCTTGCCTCTTCTCCCCCAGTGCCTTCGCACGCTTCGCGGCGCGATCTTCACTTGGCATCCTATCGAGTGGGCTGGAGGCCGGAGAAAAAACGAAGCGCAATTTTCTGCAACGGTCTATGCAAAATGCTCTTTCTGCATTTACTCTTGCAAGCAAGGGTGCACGCTATGCCGCGCATCACATATTCGCCAAAGGAGCCACCCATGCCCGACACCGACGCTGCCGTACCCGCCACCGCGTGGCACGGTGAACTGTTCGCCGGCGCGAAACTCACCAAATCCCAGCAACGCGTGGTGGACGCGCTGAGCATGACCCCGAAGTTCGCCGCCTACGCGGAACTTTCCGAGGTGGCCGCGCGTGCTGGAGTCAATAGCTCCACGGTGGTGCGCACCGCACAAGCTCTGGGGTACAGCGGTTGGAGCGACCTGCAACGCGAGCTACGCGCGCAGTTTCTGGTCTACGTCTCGCATAGTGCGCCCTTCAGCAACCTGATACCGGTCACCTCGCCGGTGCACGACTCGCTGACTCAGGACAGCAAGAATCTCGAGATGGCACGCTCGCTGATCAGCGCGGAGGCCGTGGACGCGAGCATCGAAGCCCTCTGTGGGGCGCGGCGCATCCTCTGCCTGGGCCAGGGTTCGCACGGTGCGCCCTCGCTGGTCCTTGCCCACCTGGCATCGGTCATGGGTTACCCGGCCATGCACGAGCAGCGCTCGGGCGTGCATCTGGCGGCGGCGCTCAATTCCCTGGGGCCAGAAGACGTGGTGTTCATAACCCATCTGTGGCGTCCGATTCGCGAGCTCGGCACCGCCGCTCGGATCGCCGCAGAACGCAAGGCCACCGTCATTGCCATCACCGACCTCTCGACCTCCCCGGTGGCCAAACACAGTACGCATATCTTGCCGGTGCCCAGCGAAGGAGTTTTCTCATTCCAGTCGGCCACCGCCGCCCTATCGGTGGTCTATGGACTCCTCGCCGGCATGGAAGCTCATCAATCACGCAGTATTCGTCCCCACCTCGAACAGGTCAACGAGCTGTGGGACGCACTGGACCTCTACGACAGATAAGGACCCAAAATCACATGAGTAAACTCATCGCGCACGACGCCGAACTTTCGCGCCGCCTAGAGCAGAACTATGCCGCCGTTCAGGACACGGTTGAAGCCATGGCACGGGATATCCACGCTCACCCGGAACTATCTTTCGAGGAGCACCGTGCCGCGGGCACCATTGCCAAGGTGCTACGCGATGCCGGTTTCACGGTCACCGAGGGTATCTGCGACCTGCCCACCGCCTTCGAGGGCACCATTGGTCAGGGCGACCTCGTGGTGGGCATCTGCGTGGAATATGACTGCCTGCCGGTCGTCGGGCACGCATGCGGCCATAACCTCATTGCCGGTTCCACCGTGGGTGCGGCCCTGGCGCTCGCCCCGCTGGTCGACGAACTCGGCATTACGCTCAAGGCCATCGGCACCCCAGCCGAAGAGCACGGAGGCGGCAAGGCCTTGCTCCTTGAACGTGGTGCCTTCGACGGCGTCGGGCTCTCGCTCATGGCTCATCCGATGTCCGAAGGGGTCAGCTGCAACCCGCTGGGCACCACCACGCAGGCCGTAGGCCGCTTCAAGGCGATGTTCCATGGGCAGGCCGCGCATGCCGCCGCCATGCCGCACCGCGGGATCAACGCTGCCGATGCCGCCACCCTGTCCCAGGTGGCCATCGGTCTGCTGCGCCAGCAACTACCGGACCAGCACCGGGTCGCCTCGTACATCGCCGAAGCCGGGCAGGTTACCAACATCATCCCCGACTACTCCGAAGTGCACTTCGAGGTCCGCGCCTTCTCGCTCGAGGAGTACGAACAGACACTGGGCAAGGTGCGCCGCTGCTTTGAAGGAGCCAGCATCGCCACCGGCACCAGCCTCGAGTTCGAGGCCACCGAACCACTCTACGAACCCGTTCTTCAGGACCCGGCCCTGGCGGCCTTCTGGAATGACGCGATGGCCGTGCGCGGCAATGACGTGACCGAGCTTCCTGCCGGAACCGGCGGGGGTGGCTCGACCGACATGGGCAACATTTCGCAGGTCATCCCCTCGATCCACCCGATGTTCGCCGTTCCCGGCGCCACCGCTCCGGTGCACTCCGCCGGGTTCACCGCTTCGGCCAACACCGAGATGGCCTACACGGCCATGAACGACGCCGCGCTCGGTCTCGCGGCCACGGTCGCCGGCGCCGTGAGCGCCGACCGAGAGCGTTACATCACCGCCGCCTACCAGCGGGCCTAGCCGCCCACCCACTCGCAATAGGACCTTTCATGAAAACTATTTCCGCACCCGCCGCCATCGGCGCCAAACATGCGTTGCCCATCTCGGCCCTCGCCCTGCTGGTCGCCATCATCGCCGAACTAATCGGCAAGAAATCCTTCGACATCGGGATCGGTACCCTGCTGGTTTTCCCGATGGTGTGGGGCTTGATCATCGGCACCGTGCTGACCTTGCAAAAGTTCAAGCCCGTATCCATTCGTGCCCAGAAAATTGCCGCCAGCTTCTCAGCCGTTGCGGTGCTCCTCCTGGTGGTACGGCTGGCCGCGGACATTGGCCCGCAGATCCCGGTACTCGTCTCGGCCGGTCCAGCCCTTTTCCTGCAGGAGATTGGCCACCTGCTGGGCACCATTGTGCTGGCCCTGCCGCTCGCGGTGTTGTTGCGCATGGGGCGCTCGACCGTAGGCGCCACCTTCTCCATCGACCGCGAATCCTCTTTCGCGATGGTCTCCGCTCGCTTCGGCTCGAACTCCGATGAGTACCGCGGTGTGCTGGCCATGTATGTTTTTGGCACCATCTTCGGCGCGATCTACATTTCACTCTTGACCTCCGTAGTGGCCAGCTGGGGATTCTTCGATCCGCTGGCCATGGCGATGGGTGCCGGCGTGGGCTCCGGATCGATGATGGCCGCCTCCGCGGCCAGTATCGCCGCCGCCCACCCCGAGATGGAGCAAGCCATTTTGTCTATGGCGGCGGTATCGAACCTGATCACGACCATCATGGGCACCTACGTAGGCATGTTCGTTGCCCTGCCGCTGGCAAACAGGTTCTACAACCTGCTCACCGGCGCCAAGCGCAAGGCCCAGGCCGCCACTTCCGCCGCAGCCAGCGGCGAACTCGCCGATCAGGACATCGCCCGCAGCAAGGTTGAGGAGTCCAACGCACAATTCGCCGAGTCGGCTTCAGAGGTCGGCGCCGTAGAGAACGTGCCGCTGTGGGTTACGCTACCCGTGCTCTCGATTATGGGCATCGCTACCGCGGTGATCGCCGAAGGCTTCACCTGGCAGCTGATCTTCTCCTACGTGGTCATCAGCCTCTTAGTGGTGCTCGGCGCGTATCTAGCCAAACTCACCAAGAACAAGATCCCTTCGCTGATCTGGCTGACCACGCTGATCGCCGCAGCCTGTAGCCCGATTTCACCGATCGCTGACTTCCTGGTCGCGACACTTACCGCGGTCCCCTTCCTATCTATCACCACCGTGGTGCTCACCTGCGCTGGACTGTCTCTGGGCAAGGATGTGGGCTTGCTGAAGAAAATTGGTTGGAAGATCGTGCCGGTGGGACTGGTGGCAATCACCGCCTCGTTCATCTTCGCCACCATCATCGCGGAATTCGCTTTGGGCCTCTGGCACTAGACCCAATTACTGCGCACGCCGCCCACGAACCGAACCGAGGTTCGTGGGCGGCGTGTTCTGTTTATCTATGGTCGGCGAAGAATTGATACGCTCGGCGTCTCTGCCTACTGGCCAGTATCGACGAGAGAGTTCACCATGCCGCGCACCTACCCCTATGCCCAAGTCGACGTGTTTTCCGAGCAAGCCTTCGGTGGAAACCCGGTCGCGGTGATCCTCGATGCCGGAGATCTAAGCACCGAGCAAATGCAACGCATCGCTCAATGGACGAACCTCTCGGAAACCACCTTCCTGCTACCAAGCAGCGACCCGGCGGCAGATTATCGGGCACGGATTTTCACTCCGCATACCGAACTACCCTTCGCCGGGCACCCCACCCTTGGCTCGGCACGGGCTTGGTTGCACTACGGTGGGCAACCGAAAGTCCCGGGGGAAGTGACGCAGGAGTGCACCGCTGGCTTGATTCGAGTACGCGCCGAAGAATCCACGCTTTCCTTCGCGGCCCCACCGACCCTACGTTCGGGGCCACTCGAGGAGGAACTACTCGTTCGCATCGCCGCCGCGTTTTCCATTGAGCGCGCTCAAATCCTTGATCACCAGTGGGTCGATAACGGTCCGGGCTGGGCAGTGGTACAGCTAGCCAGCGCTTCAAATGTCCTGGCGCTCGAACCGCACATGGAGGCCCTCGGCGGAACCAAGGTTGGCGCCATCGGCGCCTACCCCACCGGCTCGGCTGCTTCCTTCGAAATCCGCGCCTTCACCCCGCGTGGTCCCGCGCTCGAGGACCCGGTCACGGGAAGTCTAAATGCCGGTGTCGCGCAGTGGATGATTCGTACGGGGAAGGCTCCGGTCAGCTATTGCGTGGCTCAGGGTCGACGACGTGGCCGCACGGGGAAAATCGAGATTCGCTCCGAGGACGGCATCATCTGGGTGGGTGGTCGCACCGCGATCGGCTTTGAGGGCGTTGCCCGGCTGTAGGCAGGCGGCACACGCTGTGTGCGTGAAGCGAGCCAAAATGCACACCCGCGGTATGTTGACTTTATACATAGGTCGAAACCATACTTAGAGTGTGCGCGGAACCAAGACCTACAACCAGCTGAAGCGGGCATTCCTACCCTTCGCGGTACTCAAGTCCATCCAACAGGGCCACACGCACGGCTACGCCATCCTTCAGGAGCTCGAAGCCATGGATATTTCCGGCATTAAGAGCGGCACCCTTTATCCGTTGTTACGAACCCTTGAAGAGGACGGCCTCGTCGCGGCGACATGGGAAACATCAGACAGAGGGCCCGCGCGGAAAATCTTCGAACTCACCGCTGACGGAAAGCGCAACTTCGAGGAAATGTGCAACTGGATAGACACCTTGACCTAGGAGAACAATATGAAAACCGTGGATGACTACCGACGCGAACTTCGTTTCTCACTCTTCCTTCAAGAGCTCGACAAGACAACTATCCGGGACATACTTGATGAGGTTTCGAGTGAGTGCTCGACCTACGCTGAGGCTGTCGAAAAATTCGGCGAGCCGGAGCAGTACGCGTCAGCTTTCCCGGAGGTTAAGACCAAACGTCGCATGCCCCTGTTCATGTTCATCGGGACTACGCTCGCCATGCTGTGGATAATTTCCAACATCGTCCGACGCGAGACGTCCGCCGACGACACAGTCACGCTTGGGCACATGCTGGTAACTTTCCTCCCTGCCCTTGGGGTCATTGCCCTCTGCATCCTCATAGACTTCCTGCGCTCGCTACGCCGAGCCTCGAAAATCTAGCGAGTTGCGGCGTAGAGGCCCGGAGCTATCTCTCCCGGACCGCTACGCCGCACCAAGATTTCTCGGAATCGCTAAATTCCGATGATCCACTTAATGACGTCGTAGATCACCGCGGCAGAGATGCTGCCCAGGATGCCCGGCATATGCGGTCGAATGTACTTGTTGTACCAGGCCACGAACTTCTTCTTGCCCAGCCCGACCTTTGAGATGATCTTGTTGTAAAGCTTCTTGTTGGTCTTCTTCAACGCCATCAAGGCGGCCTTGACCGCGTACTTCTGCCAGAAGGCGGCTTCGCCACCCTGTGGAATACCCTGCTGCAGCACCCGGGAAGTTTGCTCATACTGCAGCATGCCAACGCTAGAGCCGCCGGTGGGTTGCGTCATTACACGCTCAACCGAAACCCTTGGGGCCGGCGCTGTCTGCGCCACGGCCGGTGCAGCAATACCGGTTCCTAGGCTCAGCGCGACAACCACGGCCACGGATCGACTTATCCTCTTTTTCATGGCTACCTTTCATAGATTGAGGGGATTTACCGCCATAAATCTACAATTCTGCTTTATCTTGTCTCAAGCAATTGGGGAGAAGTACCCATGGGTTCGCACTTGTTATTCGAGTTAATTGGCATGCTCGACCCTATGCAACGGCAAGCACACCAACGCCAACCTTCAACAACGGGGAATTCAAGAGTCCTGATTCACTGCTCGCAGACCTGGGCTCACTGCCACAGGTTGTTGCCTGAAAGTGCAGCAGGTTCGCGAGGCAGATCTAGGCTAAACACTTGACTGCATTCGTCGTAGTAGGCCTCACTCATCGGGCCTTGAGTCATGCCGATCCGCAGGCACACCCCGCGCGACGCCTCGTTGCGCGGATCAACCACGGCAATTACCTGCTTCAGTCCGCGCGTAGCGGCATCATCCAAGATCGTGGCAGCGGCCTCCGTGGCATAACCCGCTCCTTGCGCGTCGGGGTGCAGGTGCCACCCTACTTCAACGGGCGCCGGGCCAGCGACTCCACTCGAGAGGCGTACCGGCTTGAGCAGAAGGTTACCCAGTGGATGCTGCGTGGCCCGGTCGACGATAAGCCAAATCCCGTGGATCGGATGGCGCAATGCACGCCGACGTGCGATGGAGGCACGCGCTTCTGAGCGTGAGGTCATTGGTCGCGCGGTAGGCCCCAGATAACGCACGGTTTCCCAGCGCGACTCGAGGTCAAAGAGAAAGTCTTCGTCCGTGGCTCGCCAGGGACGAAGCTCGACTCGGGGACCGGTAACCGTACGCATACTTCAAGTATGCACCGTGCATAAGCAGCGGCCTCGGGCAACATGTCGTTGCCCGAGGCCGGTTGAGTTGGTTCGCGAACGTCGCGAAACGGTTAGTCGTTGATCAGGTCGTAGCGCACGATCGTCTGGTCACGATCCGGTCCCACACCAATGGCGGAGAATCGGGTACCGCTGAGCTTCTCGAGGGCCAACACGTAGTTACGCGCATTCTCCGGCAGGTCCTCGAGGGTCTTGGCCCCGGAGATGTCCTCGGTCCAGCCATCGAAGTACTCGAAGATCGGCTTGGCGTGGTGGAAGTCGGTCTGCGTCATCGGCATCTCGTCGTGGCGCACACCATCGACGTCATAGGCCACGCACACCGGGATCTTCTCGATGTTGGTCAGCACGTCCAGCTTGGTCACAAAGTAGTCGGTGAAGCCGTTAACACGCGAGGCATGGCGGGCCAACACTGCGTCATACCAACCACAGCGGCGCGGACGGCCCGTATTCACACCGAACTCACCACCGGTCTTCTGCAGGTACTCGCCCATTTCATCGAACAGCTCGGTGGGGAACGGCCCGGCGCCCACGCGGGTGGTGTAGGCCTTAATGATGCCGATGGAGCGGTTGATACGTGTCGGACCGATGCCCGAGCCTACCGACGCACCGCCGGCGGTGGGGTTGGAGGAAGTCACGAACGGGTAGGTGCCATGATCGACGTCGAGGAACGTGGCCTGGCCGCCTTCCATGAGCACGACCTTGTCCTCGTCCAGTGCCTTGTTGAGCACGTAGGTGGAGTCGATGACCAGCGGGCGCAGACGCTCGGCGTAGGAGAGGAAGTACTCGACGATCTCCTCAACCTCAACGCTGCGGCGGTTGTAGACCTTGAGCAGCAACTGGTTCTTCTGGCGCAGCGCACCTTCGACCTTTTGGCGCAGGATGGACTCGTCGAAGACGTCCTGCACGCGGATGCCCAGACGTCCCACCTTGTCCATGTAGGCCGGGCCAATGCCGCGGCCGGTGGTGCCAATGGCGCGCTTGCCCAGGAAGCGTTCGGTGACCTTGTCCATGGTCTGGTGGTACGGGGCCACCAGGTGGGCGTTGGCCGAGACGCGCAGGCGAGAGGTGTCGGCGCCGCGCGCTTCGAGACCGTCGATTTCGCTGAAGAGGGCCTCCAGGTTCACCACGCAGCCATTGCCGATGATCGGGGTTGCGTTCGGGGAGAGAATGCCGGCCGGAAGTAGCTTCAGCTCGTATTTTTCCCCGTTAACCACCACGGTGTGCCCGGCGTTGTTACCGCCGTTGGGCTTGACCACGTAGTCGACCTCGCCGCCGAGCAGGTCGGTGGCCTTTCCCTTACCTTCGTCGCCCCATTGGGCTCCGACGATCACGATTGCTGGCATGGGATCCTCCCCCTTGCGAAAAAGCAGTGGACCGGCGTGCTTCGCGCCGTCCCGACACGGTGCCGGGCAGAAATAAACCCCTAACACTTCTCGCATGGCCCATGGGGCTCCATGTAAGAGTTAGGGGGCTCTTACGACCAAAGTTTACCGAACCGTGCGCGGATGCGCGAGCCGACAGGCGAGCCATCGGGTCGCGGCCTGATCTCAATTTGGCAACGGGCGGCGGTATTCCGGGCCCAGCACCGCATCATTTCGCTCCAAAACCTTGATTAAAGGCCGGTGCGCGACATCATGGACACACAGCTTAACTTCACTGAACCGCGCACCGCACGCTTGACCTACGCGAAGGATCCACGATGAAACCAGTACGTCGCTGGCTCGCCGTCATACCGGCCCTCATGCTGCTCATCTCCTGCAGTTCACCACAGGCCGAGCCCTCGCCCGGTGAACCCTCCCCCACCCGCTCGGCACCGACCGTGGACCCCACAAGCGCGAACCCCTCCACGCCACCGGACGGAGCCAATACCGCAAACTGGAAGAGCTTTGAAAGCTTTGACATCTCCTTTAGATACCCGCCGAACTGGGTGATCCGCGCGGATGACGACGGCCCCTCCGCGGATCCCAAGAACCCTTACCGGCAGTGGGAGATCGTGACCGACCGAGGATTCGCGATCGCGACTTTCGAGGCCAACTCGGCCAAGGACACCGACGGCGACACGGACCATTACGAGCGCACCCGGCTGGAAACACGTGAGGTGGCGGCCGAGTTGAATACGCCGGCGGTGTTCGTGGCCGAACAATATGTCAAGACCGAGCCCGGCAACGAGGCAGATGCGGAAAAGAAGATCGTCCTATTCCTCAGCACCGCCGACCGGGCGCAACAACGCGGCTCCGGGCCGGAATTGTCCTATTTCATGCCGCGCGCGGACTTCTATTCGATCTTCGAATCCACCGAGGACTTCGCGCAGGCTGCGGGCTTCGACGATGACAGTGTGGACCTTGCGGCGGCCCGGGAAATCATGCAGTCCGAGGTGTACTGGCAACTGCGCGAGATCATGCTCAGCGTCACTAGCCGCTAAGCTAACGCCAGACCCCTTGACCCTGACACAGTGGCAGATTGGATAACTAAGACATGCTATCCATTGGAGCCTTCGCGCAGATCGGCCAGGTAACCCACCGCATGTTGCGGCATTGGGACACAGCCGGACTGCTCGTACCCGCCCATGTCGATCGCTTCACCGGTTACCGTTCCTACGATCCCTCGCAGCTGGCCCGCTTGCACCGCATTGTGGCGCTGCGGCAGCTGGGGTTCGGCCTTGAGGATATTGCGCTGATCCTGCAGCAGGGAGTTGACGCCGAACGTTTGACCGAGCTGCTGCAGCTCCGTCATGACGAGGTTGAACGGGAATATCAGACCGCGGCGGCCCGACTGCGCGATGTACAGCGACGGCTTCACCTGATCGAAAGGGAAAACGCCATGTCCACCATCGAAATCGTCGAGAAGTCCCTCCCAGCCCTACGACTGCTCGGGGCGCGTCACACGGTCAGCGAGCAGCCCGAGGTCGGGGCCGTTGTGGGTCCGCTCTTCCGCCGCGTCGAGGCGGCGCTGGAGGGAGCGGAACTCGGCATGCCGATCGCTCAATACGAGGTCACGGAGAACGGATTGCACATCTGTGTGGGCTACGAGCTCGACATTCCCGTGCCCGAGGGGCTCGAAGAGATTCAGTTGCCGGCCGAGGCCACCGCAATCCGCGGCGTGCACCTTGGATCCATGGACCGCATCGCCGAAAGTTGGCAGAGCATCCACGCACAGTTGATCGCCCGCGGACTGGTGCCCTCGGGCCCCTGCCGGGAGCTTTATGTGCGTAGCGACTCCGCCGATCAGCAGGATTGGGTCACCGAATTGCAGCAACCGGTACGTCGGGCTGATTCAATGGAGGGGTGAAACTAGGATTCGTCCGCCACGGACAAACGCAATGGAACCTCGAAGGTCGACTGCAGGGCAGTAGCGATATTCCGCTCAACGACACCGGTCGCGAGCAGGCTCGCCAGGCCGTGCAGGTGCTCGGCGCGGGAGACTGGGATGTGATCGTCTCCTCCCCACTCTCCCGCGCCCGGGAAACGGCGCAGATTATCGCCGAGGGGCTGGGACTGGAGCTCGGGCCCGCCTATGACCTGTTGATCGAACGCGATTACGGCCAAGGCGAAGGCGTGGAAGAGACGGTGGCCGCCGAGCGCTGGCCCGGGAAGATCGGCGGCGGCATCGAACCGCTAGACTCCGTTGTGGATCGCGGGTTGCGCGCCGTCGAGCGCATCGCCGCCGACTACCCCGACAAGAATGTGGCGGTGGTCTGCCACGGCACGATCATCCGCTACACGCTCTCGCATTTCGCCGGGCACACCCTGGACACCATTCGCAACGGATCGGTGGCCCTACTTGAGCGCGAAAGCACCGGATGGGCTCTGCGCATGGTCAACGACGAGGTACTCAGCCAGAGCTAGTCGCGCACCGACTGCCGCTCGATGAGCGGCATGTCGATCAATTGCTCGCCGGAGTGCTCCTGCTGCCCGAGCACGCTGTGCACCGCCCGGACGCCCATCTGCTCGTAGGGCAGGGCGATGGTGGTCAGCTGGGGACGCAGATAACCGGCGATGACCTCGTCGTCGAAGGAAATCACCGAAAGATCCGTGCCCGGGGTCAAGCGGTGTTCGGCGAGCGCCTGATAGGCCCCCATGGCGACACGGTCGTTGGCACAGATCAACGCGTCGGGTCGGTGCCCCTGCGCGAGGAGCTGCGTGGTGGCCGCGTAACCATCGGCCGGGTTCCAGTCCTCCAGTTCCCACTGCCCCAGGAGTTGCAGGGACGAGTTATCCAACGCCTGGTTCAAGGCCGCGAAGCGCCGGGTGATCCCGGGGTAGCTTTCCGGGCTCGATTGGGCCGCGCGCAGCGCACCGACCAGCGCCACGGTGCGCGCTCCGGTCCGCGCAAGGCGCTGTACGGCCTGCCTGCCGGCCGCGTTTTCATCAGGCATCACGCTGGGGTGCTGTTGCACGTCGTGGGAGTTCACCAGAACCACGGGCCGATCCTCGGGTAGCTCGGGGAGATCGCGGAGCCGCGAATCCATGAAGCCTAGGATGAGCCCGTCGACATCGCGCTGTCGCAACTGGTCCAGGGCCTTGGTCAGTTCGGCCGGCTCGCCGCGGGTTTCGGTGATCAGCACCGTATGGTCGCTATCGGCCGCGGCCCGCAGAATTCCGGTGATCATCGCCGAAGCAAAGCGGGTCACCGTCACTTGATCCGAAATGAATCCCAGCGTGCGGGTTTTGCCCAGCCGCAACGATTGCGCCGCGACGTTGGGCCGATAGCCCAGCCGTTCCGCCGCTTCACGCACGCGTTGCACGGCCGCGGCGGACAGCCTGCTTCCGGGACGATTATTCAGGATGAGGCTGACCGACGCCTTGGACATGCCCGAGGCTTCGGCCACATCCGCCAGGGTGACTCGCTTGGATTTTTCTGCGCTCACGTATCCCTCTTGCTACCGCTGTCCTTGCAATTGTTTGAGCCTAGCCTATTGCTCGCCGCCGACTCCACTGCTATGGTTTTGTGCTAAATCAATTTAGCAACGATCGCGAGGAGCGTTCTTGTCGCAGCTATCCATCGCTCACGTCCCGCGCCCCGCGCGCCACTTCACCCCGGCTCAACATTGGATGAACGATCCCAACGGGCTCTTCTTCGACGGCGAGCTGTACCACCTGTACTTTCAGTACAACCCGCACGGCGTAGAGCACGGGAACATGTCCTGGGGCCACGCCACCAGCAGCGATCTCGTGAACTGGAGCGAGCACCCGGTAGCCATCCTGCACGACGAGACGCATGACATCTTCTCGGGTTCGATCGTCATCGACCGGCATAACAGCAGCGGGTTGGGCGACGGGAGCACGGCACCGGTCATTGCGCTCTACACGGCCGCGGCCCGCGACGGCTCGAACCAGGCGCAGGCGCTGGCCTACTCGCTAGATGGGGGCTACAGCTTCACCAAGTACGCCGGCAATCCAGTACTCGATCGCAACTCCGCCGACTTCCGCGATCCCAAGGTCTTTCGGTATTCCGGCCCGGCCGGGGACTACTGGGTGATGGTGGCCGTGGAGGCCGTCGAGCGGCGGGTGCTGTTCTACCGCTCCGAAAACCTGCTGGAGTGGGACGAGCTATCGGTCTTCGGGCCACAGGCAGCCTGCGCGGGTGTCTGGGAATGCCCGGATCTCCTCGAGCTTCCGGTGGCGGACAGCGCCGAAACGAAATGGGTGCTCGTGCTCTCGCTGAATCCCGGGGGTGTGGCCGGCGGTTCGGGCACGCAGTACTTCATCGGCGACTTCGACGGCACCAGCTTTACCCCCGACCACACGCAACCGGCCCGAGATCACACGGATTTCGCCACCCTGGCCGAAGGGGCCTGGCTAGATTGGGGACGCGATAACTACGCCGGTGTCAGTTTCCATGGCCTGCCGCGTAACCGATGCACGCTGATCGCCTGGATGAGCAATTGGGACTATGCCCGTCAGCTGCCCCACGAGCGGTGGCGTGGATCGATGACCACCGCCCGCAGGGTGGACTTGCTGCGCACCGGCACCGGCTACGCGCTACGACAACGCTTCGTGGGACTTCCCGCCACGGCGGCCACGGAAAGCTATGACGCCGGCACCCACGAGCTGACGCTTCAGGGACCGACGCTCATCGACGTACAGGCCCGCGACCTGGGCGAGGAACCGGTGCGTGCGCGCTTTCTCCGCGCCGACGGGAGCCTAATCAGCGAACTGATCCTCGGCGCGCAACAGATCTCCCACCAGCGCTCGCCGGGCCGCGTCGCCCACGAGCACTACCCCTCAACCCAGCACATGCCGCTTCCCCCATCGAATGGGCGGCTTTGCGCGCAGCTCCTGCTCGACGCCGGGTCGCTTGAAGTGCTCGCCGCCGACGGCCTGCGCTCACTTACCGACCAGCTCACCGGCGAAGAGACACCGGCCCGCGTGCTACTGACCATTCCCGGCGGCGCGCAGAGTGACATAGCCTGTACGCCACTACCCCAGCACGGGGCTACAGCCACTCAGGAGCTCAAATGACCAAGATTGTTGTATTAGGCGAGTCCCTCGTCGATGTCGTCGACTCGATTGCCCATCCGGGCGGCTCACCGCTGAACGTCGCGGTGGGACTCTCCCGCCTCGGTCAGCAGGTGCGTTTCTATACCGAGTTTGGCCGTGACGACTACGGACTCGCAATTGCCGAACACCTCGCCGAGTCGGGCGTCGAGCTGGCCGATGGATCGGTGAGCGACCGGAGCACCTCGGTAGCGCTGGTGAAAATGGATGAACATTCCAACGCGCACTACACCTTCGACATTCACCAGCAATTACCGCCAGTGCGCGAGGCCGAAGCACCCGAGCTCATGCACACCGGATCCATCGCCGCCTGGATCGAACCTTCTGGACGCAGCATTGTCGAAGCCTTCGGTGCGGCGTCGCCGAGCACGTTACGAAGCTACGATCCGAACCTGCGCCCCGATCTCGTGACCGACCGCGCGGAGACCGTGGGGCGCATCGAAGAATTGGTGGCGCTCAGTCACGTCGTTAAGCTCAGCGACGTCGACGCGCAGTGGCTCTATCCAGAACTCGATCAATGGCAGGTTCTCGAGCACATAGCCGGCCTGGGCGCGAGCCTATGCGTCATGACCCGCGGAGCCGAAGGTTGCCGCGCATTGGCCGATGGCCAGCGCTACGAAGCCACGGCGCTTCCAACCACACTGCAAGACACCATCGGTGCCGGTGACGCATTTATGTCCGGCCTGCTCCACGGTGTGCTCAGCGGAGAACTGGCCCAAGCCCTGCGCACCGGCAGCTCACCGGCCGCGTCCGAGGTGCGCCGCGCACTACATCATGCCCTAGCTTCCGCGGCGCTAACCGTGGCCCAGCGCGGGGCCAACCCGCCGTGGGCTAAGACCTTTGCTGCCGCCCTGTCCGACTAGCCGACCCACCCTAGAAGAAAAGTACCGCCGAGGATGACCGCCACACACCCATTCAAGAACCCCGCCTACCTGCACAGCTCGCTGTCCATGCTGCTGTTCTTCGCCTCTTGGGGTATCTGGTGGTCATTTTTCCAGATCTGGCTCACTAGCAAGGACGCGGGGCTCGGACTGAGCGGGTCGATGGTCGGCACCGTCTACTCGGTAAATTCGTTGGTCACGCTCCTGTTGATGTTTGGCTACGGTGCCGCGCAGGACCGGCTGGGCTCCAAGAAACATCTGGCCATTCTCGTGGCAGCGGTTTCCACCCTCGTCGGGCCCTTCGCCCTGTGGGTGTATCAACCGCTGTTGCAAACCCATTTCATGCTCGGCGTCATCGTGGGGGCGGTAGTGCTCTCGGTGGCCTTCTTAGCCGGCGTGGGCTTACTCGAGGCCCTCACCGAACGGTTCAGCCGCCGCTACGGCTTCGAGTACGGCCAGGCTCGAATGTGGGGTTCCTTCGGCTATGCAATGGTCGCGCTCGCCGCTGGTTTCCTGTTCACCATCAATCCAATGATCAATTTCTTTGTGGGTTCGGCGTTCGGCCTGCTTCACCTGCTACTACTCGTGTTCTGGCCAGCGGGTGACACCCAGCTAACCGAGGGTTCTCACCAGCAGCTCTCTACTGCCTCCACTCCCGGGCTACGGGACATGCTGGGCCTGCTACGACTGCCCAGCCTTTGGCTGATTATTGTGTTTGTCATGTTCTCTTGGACCTTCTACACGGTCTTCGATCAACAGATGTTCCCCGATTTCTACACCGGGCTCTTCGCTAGCCAGGAAACGGGTCAGCAGGTTTACGGGGTGCTCAATTCGGTGCAGGTCTTCGTCGAGGCGGCCATGATGGGCGTTGTTCCCTTGCTGATGCGCCGCGTGGGCGTTCGCACGGCGCTGCTTGTGGGCGTGGGTATCATGTTTTTCCGCATTCTGGGATGTGCCCTCGTCGACGACCCGGTGTTGGTCTCGGCCATTAAGATGTTGCATGCCATCGAGACACCGCTGTTCATTCTTCCGGTCTTTCGCTACTTCACGTTGCACTTCAATCCAGCCCTTTCGGCGACCCTGTATATGGTCGGCTTCCAGGTTTCGGCACAGGTCGGCAACGTACTGCTTTCGGCGCCGCTGGGGTGGTTGCATGAAACGACCGGCTACCGCATGACCTTCCTGCTCATCGCGGCGGTGGTCTTGCTGGCCGGGATCTACGGGTATTTCACGCTCAAGAAGGATCGGGAACAGGTAGCGGGCGATCCCTTTTTGCGTCACCGCGAACCGGTGGCCTAGCTCTCGGTCGCGCCGGGCTCAGCAGCAGAATCAGCGAGAGACCGATCAACGCGATACCGCACCATCCATAGACTCCGAGCCGCTCCCCGACGATGAGCACGGCTAGCACTGCGGCCACTGCGGGTTCACTGAGCGTGACGGTCGTGGCGGTGCTCGCGGAGACATGGGTCAGGGCCATCCCGAAGAGCAGGTATCCAAGGAACATGGGGATGACCGCCAAATAGGCGAGCACCAGAACGTTATGCGCCGCGGCGAACAGCCCGTGGGCGGTGATGACAAACACTGGCATCAGCAGCAGCCCGCCGAGCCCGAAAATGGATCCCACGGCCGCGCCCCGCGGCACCCCCGCGGAGAGCAGGCGGGCCGTTGCCCAGGAGTACACCGCGTAGCTGGCCCCGGCCAGCAGGCCCAAACCCACACTGGTGGCCACCACGGCCACGGGCATCGCGTCCTGTCCGGCGGTGCGCGATACGCCTAACAGCGCCGTTCCGGCGATCCCCAGGCCGGCCGAAAACCACCACCGGCGGGTGAGTTTTCCGGTACCGAGCAGACGCTCCAGCACGCCACAGAATAACGGGGCGCTCCCGAGCGAAATGATGGTTCCCAGCGCAATGCCGCCGATGGCCATGGAGCTATAGAAGGCCAGCGGATACACCACGATGCCCAAGGCGCCGACCACGATCGTGCGGCGTTGCAATGCAAGCCGAGCGCGAGAACTTCGGAGGGCCGGTAGCGCAATGCAGGCCTGCAATAACCCACCGAAACCTAGGGATGCGGCGCCAATGGCCAGCGGAGAGAGCCCCTGCGCGAAGTGCGCCGCGGTACCCGTGGTACCCCAGAGCACCGATGCCACCAACAGCGGCAACATCCCGGCGGTGGCGCGCGTCGTCACCGCCCACCGGCCAGCTCGCGAATGAGTGTCCGCGCCTTGCGTAGGGCGGAACTATTTCCTTCGAGGCCGGCCAGGGCCATGGCTCCTTCCAGCACAAAGGAGCAGTGGCTGGCCACTTCCTGCGGGTCCGCGCAGCCATTCGCTTCGAGGTGCTCGGCGAAGAAGCCTCGCACCTGAGCCTTGTGGCCGGCTACCACCGCCCGCCCGGGTTCCCCGACCGGAAGTTCGGCCGCGGCATTGAGCAGCCCGCAACCCCGAAACCCGTGGGCATAACCGGCCTCGGCGTGATCGATGTAGGCGTCGACCACCGCAAGCACCCGCTCGAGTGCCGTGGTGCTTTTCGCCAGCCGCGCGGCGTAGAGCTCAAGCCATTCGGCATGCCGTTGCTCCAAGTAGGCCATGACGAGTCCGGCTTTGGACTCGAAGTTGTTGTACAGGCTCATTTTGGCCACACCGGCGTCGGCGATGATCGCGTCGATACCGGTGGCCGAAATCCCCTCGGCGTAAAAGCGGTCCGCCGCGGCCTGCAGGATTCTTGTGCGTGCGCTGGCTTTGGGCACGTGTACCACCTCCAGTAGACAAGTTAGTCTAAATAGACCGACTTGTCTATGTGAGGTAAATAGGCTTTATTCCGCATCGCACCACTAGAATTGAACCCATGGCATTGACGAAGACGACGGTCATCAACACCGCGCTGGATATTCTGCAGCGTTTCGGCCTAGCCGATCTGTCGATGCGTCGCCTGGCCAAGGAACTAGATGTTCAGGTCGGCGCCCTCTACTGGCATGTGAAGAATAAGCAAGAACTGCTTGCCCAGGTCGCGGGGCAACTCCTTAATGCGCCGGGGCTGAGCATCGACCCGAGCGCCTATCCCCGGCCGGCCGAAGCCGTGCTCCACCTGGCCCGTAAGCTTTATGTCGCCCTGCTGCCGATTCAGGACAGCCCCGAAGTTGTGCAAGTGGCAATCGCGCTGCAGAGCGAACCGTTGAGCCCCCTGGTGCAACTCATCGAGCTCCTTCAGTCCGCCGGACTGACCGAAGCGCAGGCGGGATTCGGACAGCAACTGCTGGTGAATCACATCCTCGGCTCGGTGGCCTACCGGCAAAACCTCGTACAACTGGATATCGATGCTCCGGTGGCCGATGGTTTCGACTTTGGCCTAGAACGCGCGGTCGCCGGGCTCCTGCCCTAGCCCAGGGCGCCACCCGAGAGCTCGAGGTAGCACTTCGCGCACAGCGACTCGTACCAGACGTCCTGCCCATCGATGGCCACCTGGTCCCCGTCGAAGACCACCGCATCCCCAACTCGCCGCGTATTGAACATCGCCTTGCGCCCGCAACGGCAGATGGTTTTCAGCTCCTCAAGGGTGTGCGCCAGTTCCATCAAACGGGCGGCCCCCGGAAAGGCGTTGGTGCGAAAGTCCGTCCGGATGCCATATGCCAACACCGGAACGTCATCGAGTACGGCAATGCGCAAGAGGTCATCGACCTGCTCACGGGTCAGAAACTGGGCTTCGTCCACGAGCAGGCATGCCACCGGAGGTGCGTCCACGTGCGTGAGCAGGGCGTTGGGATCATCGCCCGAAGCCTGGGCACGAAATTGTTCTCGCACCGAATCTTTGGGACCAATGAGAAAATCCACATCGCGTTGCAAGCCAAGCCGCGAAACAATCGATGCCTCGCCCTTGGTATCGATACCGGGCTTGGCCAAGAGAATTCGTTGGCCGCGCTCCTCATAGTTGAAGGCGGCCTGCAGCAAACCCGTCGACTTGCCGGAGTTCATCGCCCCATACCGAAAATACAGTTTCGCCACGTTTCATCCTTTATCGCCACTGAACCCCTACCGGGCCGCGTACCAGCTTAGTCCAGTCGCTCCGGACCGCCGGGGCGCCCGGCGCGCCGACGACGCTGGCCGGTGGCGAGGTAGAGCAGTGAAATCAGCGCCGTGAAGGGCAACCCGAAGATCAGCGTCAGCCGAAATTGTTCGGTAAAAATCGAGGTCACCAGCAGGGCGCCCAGTAGCAGCGCGCCGAGCAGGGAAGCTAGCGGATATCCGGGCAGACGGAACTCGAGGGTGCGTCCCGCCGCGCTCAGCTTGCGTCGGAAGGCCACGTGGGTCAACAAGATGAGCAGCCAGGTAGCCATGGCCCCGAAGGTGGCCAGCGAGATCATCACCCCAAGGCCTCCCGAGGGCGTGGCCACGTAGACCAGTGCCGCCACCGCGATACCGGCCGCGGAGAGCGCCACGGCGGGCACCGGGGCACCGTTCGAGGCAAGCCGCGCGGCGAAGGAGGGTGCAAGGCCCGCCGTGGCCAGCGATCGTAGGGTACGGGTGGCGGCGTAAAGCTGCGCGTTCATCGCCGAGAGCGCGGCCACGATCAGCACAACATTCAGTACCGAATCGGCGAAGGGAATACCCACCTTGCTCATCACGGTGACGAACGGAGAACCCGCGCCCAAGAGCTCGCTGGCCGGCGCCAGCGCCAGAATTAGCCCCATGGTCAGCACGTAGAACACCAGCAGGCGCAGAAAGGTCACCTTAAAGGCCTTGCGGACAGCGAGCGACGGATTCTTGGACTCTGCGGCGGCGATGGCAATAACTTCGACACCCATATACGAGAAAATAGCGACGATGACGGCGGCAAACATGCCTCCGAAGCCATGTGCAAAGAATCCAGATTCCGCCGTGTAGTTGGCGAACCCATAGGACGGATTACCGGACCCGAAGACCAGCCAAGCGGCCAAGATAATGAAGGCCACCACAGCAAAGACCTTGATCGCCGAGAACCAGTACTCGGTGGTGCCAAAGGCCCGCACATTAGCCAGGTTGACCGCCAGCAGGGCTGCGGAAAAGAGCACCACCCAAAAGATCGCCGGGACCTCTGGGAACCACAGTTGCATGTAGTCGCCCACCGCGCTGACCTCGGTACCGACCGCAAGAACCAGCGCGGACCAGTAGATGTACCTGATCAGGTAGCCGCCGAAGTCGCCGAGATAGTCCTGTGCGTATTGGCCGAAGGATCCGGCCGCGGCTCGATAGACGGTCATTTCGGCCAAGGCACCCATAACCAGTAACGCGATGAGGCCACCGATCAGGTAGCTCAAGATCACGCTGGATCCCGCCATCGCGATCCCCAGCTGGCTGCCCATAAACAGCCCGGTGCCGATGGCACCGCCGAGGGCGATCATGGTCAGCTGGCGAGAGGTCAGCACCCGGCGTAGCCCGTTCGATTCCTGACTGGACTGTGTCGGTGTGCCGATCATAAAAACGTGTGCCCTCTTTCCCGAATGTCGTGGGCACGCTCGGCCCACGACCTTCAAGCTTAGCGTCCCATCGCCCGGCTCTGGTCTAGGTCACCGCGTTACGCACCCGGTACTCCTCGCGTTGCCAAGCCCCGGTGTGCAGGATGTCGCGCAGGATCTGCACCGCATCGTAGACATCGGTACGCGAGAGGTAGAGCGGCGTGATGCCGAAGCGCAGCACTTCTGGTTCGCGGTAGTCGCCGATGACGCCGCGATCGATCAGCGCGGCCATGATCTCGTAGCCGTGCGCGTGGCGGAAACTCACATGGCTTCCGCGCTGGGAATGCTCCCGCGGGGTGATCAGCGCGAGGCCAAAGTCGGCGCACTGAGTTTCGACCAGCTCGATGAACAGGTCGGTGAGCTCCAAGGAGGCGCGGCGTAGCGCATCGACCCCGGCCTCAAGGCTGATGTCTAGGCCGTTTTCGACCATGGCCATCGAGGTGATGGGCTGAGTGCCGCACATAAAGCGGCGAATGTCCGGAGCCGGCGCATAGTTCTCGGCCATCGCGAACGGTTCGGCATGCGACCACCATCCGGCCAGCGGCTGCCAGAACCGTGCGTGGTGGCGCGCATGAACCCAAATGAAGGCCGGGGCGCCGGGACCACCGTTGAGGTACTTGTAGGTGCAACCCACCGCGTAGTCGGCATCGGCCCGATTCAGGTCGACCGGCACCGCGCCGGCCGCATGGGCCAGGTCCCAGATCATCAGGGCTCCAGCCTCGTGGGCGGCGGCAGTAATCGCCTGCATATTCCACATGGCACCGGTGCGGTAATTGACATGCGACAGTGAAAGCACTGCCGTGTGCTCATTTAGCGCCTGGAGCAGTTCCGCTTCGCTGTCGATCAACAGGACCTCGTAATCGATCCCGGTTTCTTCGCGCATGGAATTGATCAGGTCGCTCAGGCCCTGTGCGATGTAAATGTCCGTGGGGAAATTATCGCGTTCGGTGATGATCACCCGGCGGCCCGGAGCGTCGGCGCGCTGGGTGCGGAGCGCCGAGGCGAGGGCCTTGAACAGGTTCAGACTGGTGGTGTCGGTGACCACGGTTTCACCGTCGTGGGCACCAAGAAGCCGGCCAAGCTTGTTGCCCAGCCGCTGCGGCAGCTCGAACCATCCCGCGGAATTCCACGATCGGATAAGCCCCTGGCCCCACTCCTCGGTGATGACCTGCGCAGCACGCTCGGCAGAGCCCACCGGAAGCGCACCCAAGGAATTGCCGTCGAGGTAGATCACGCCTTGGGGTAGCGCAAAGCGTCCACGAAAGGCTGAGAGCGCATCGGCCCGGTCTAGTTCCTGCAGAGTTTCGCGATCAAGTGCCACCGTTTATTGCCTTTCCGAACGACCTATTTCTGCCCCTATCGTAGAATCAAAGTCAGCGTGCTTCGATCGCTCTCGAATTATCCGTCAGAAAATACGAGGAATACCGTGGCAGATTCACAATGGAGCGTCCAAGGAGCCAGCGTGCCGAATCCGGTGCGTGTCGATGAGGTCGATCTGGCCATTCTGGTCGAACTCAAGGACGATGCCCGCGTGGCCAATAATGTCCTGGCCGCACGCGTGGGCCTTGCGCCCTCTACCTGCCTCGGCCGGGTCAAAGCGCTGAGCCGCTCGGGCGTGATCCGTGGTTACACCACGGACATCGATGAAAAACTCTTGGGCGTCACCGTCAAGGCCATGATCTCCATCGTCGTCGCCGCCAATGCCCGAGATCGCCTGCTGGCATCGGCAAAAACGCTCGGGGAACTACCCGAGGTCAAGGACGTCTACGTCCTCGGCGGCACCCCGGACCTGCTTGTTCATGTGGCCACTCGCGGCATCGACGAGCTACGCCAGTTCGTCGCCACTCATTTAGGAGCCAATCGGGCCTTCTCCTCGACGCAAACCGCCATTATTTTCGAACATCTTCGCTAAGCCAAGCAGGCACTTGTACGTCTTGCTTGTCGGTGCGAGTTAGCCCTTGGGCAAGAGCTTCATGATGTCACCGGCAATTTGAAAGAATTCCTGCTCTTGCCCGGCTATTTCTTGAGCCTCTTGCCGTTCCTTGGAGTTCTGCTGAAGCACCACGACATAGGAGTTACCCGCTTCGTCGGACACCAACCAGCTTCCGGCCAACACTCCGACATCCGAACCACCCTTAAAGGCCGCATGGCGCCAACCGTCCATCGGTATTCCGGGATTCTCGGTCAAAATTCGAGCGACCTTAGGTTCAGCGAGTTCGTGTAGCGCGTTATGTACGCGGGCAATGTCCTTCGGTGAGGCGAACCATTCGGCGCCTTCATCCCAGGCCGGCTCGGTTCCGACGTCCTCGACCGTGACTTTGAAGGGCTCAGCCTGCAGTTTTTCGTGCAGGATCCAGCGACGATCGGCGTCCGCCTGCGCCCATGATTCCAGCCGGTCGGCGTCACCCCAGGCCAACTTCAGCATGTCCTTGGTGCTCAAGAAGGGATGAAGCTCTTGGGGGTCATGGTGACCCGAGTCCCGCACGGCGCGCTCCACCGCGGGGCGACCAACCGCGTCGATGAGCATGTCGGTGGCGGTATTATCGCTGATCGAAATCATCTTTTGTGCGGCCTCGTAGACCGTCAAACGCGTGCCGTCAGCCTCGTTTTGGAGCTCACCGCTGGGCAGCGACTTATCCTTATCGCGCAGGATCAACTGGTCATCCCACGACAGATCACGGGCCGTTTCGACCTCCTGAGCGAGGGCAAGCAGCACGTACAGTTTGAACATTGAGCCCAGCGGCGCACTCTCGTCGGCATTCTGCTCGAGGAAAACCTCCGAGCCGTCGGTGCGAGCGACGTAAGCAGACACCGAGCCCGGGAGCTTTTCGAGAGCGTCGGAGACCTCGTCGAAAGAGGCCCGCGGGGTGCGCTGCTCGTCTACCGCGGGGACGAAACGCAACCCGCTAATCTTCCCCGCCTTATCGAGGTTCAGGTGCATCATGAGATCGGGCGGCGTTTGACCGGCCAGCCGAAGCGAGGCGGTGCGCTCCGCGCCCTCGTAGCCAACGACGGTGTAGGGCCCGGCACCGCGCAGTTGCCGATTGGTCAGTTCCACGACCTGTTGCACCGAAACCGCGTCGGTGAAGCTCTTCGCCAGCTCGTCTTTCCAGTCATCCTCGGTACTGTCCTCTGGGGCATTGAGGATGTCGAGAATTTTCTCTGCCTTGGCACCAACCGGGGTCTGCGGAATCGCAACCGGCGTCGGATGCGAGGCGGCAGGACTTGAATCGGCCGGCGACTCGGTGGCCGGATCGGTGCCCGGGCTCGTGCAGCCGGCGAGCGACAACGGCGCGAGCACCGCGATCGTCAAGGCCTTCACCCCGAGCTTGGCTCTACCTTGAACCCACCGGCCCGCTCTCCGCATGCTGCACCTTCCTCTAGTCTTCGTTCTAACTCAACACTAGTAAGAATCGGTACAAATCGATAGCGCACAGAATACGAACGGTGGCCGACAGGACTGTCGGCCACCGTTCGTAGCGCTTCTAGTTCGACTCGATAGCAGCCTTGGCCGTGGGATCCGAATCGTTGAGGAATTTGCCGATCCGCTCGACTTCCTCGACCTCCCCGATGGCTGCCGCTCCGCGCCCGAGGGCGTAGAGCGAGCGCAGGAATCCGCGGTTAGGCTCATGCCGCCATGGCACCGGGCCCTGCCCGCGCCAGCCGGCCTTACGCAATGCGTCAAGTCCGCGATGGTAGCCAACGCGCGCATAGGCGTAGGACTCCACGATGCGACCCTCGGCATGTGCCTCGTCCGACAGCAGCGCCCACACCAGTGAGGACGAAGGGAACTTCGCCGCCAAATCGGCTGGCTCGTCGCCGGCGCTGAGGCGGTCAATCACCTCGGTCTCTTCCGGCAGGAGCGTTTCGGGGATTCCCAGCAGGTTTTCTCCGACCATCGTTACTTGATGCTCTTCCCTGCCGAGCCAAGCTGCTGTGCAGCCTCAACGATGCGGGCAGCCATGGACTCTTCGGCCTTGGCACCCCACACGCGTGGGTCGTAGGTCTTCTTGTTGCCCACTTCGCCGTCAACCTTGAGCACACCGTCGTAGTTGCTGAACATGTGTCCGGCAACGGGGCGGGTGAAGGCGTACTGGGTGTCGGTGTCGATGTTCATCTTGATAACACCGTAGGAGACAGCGTCGGCGATCTCCTGCTCGGACGAACCCGAACCACCGTGGAAGACGAGGTCGAAGGGGTTGTCCTGACCGATCTTGGCACCGACCTGAGTCTGGATATCCTTGAGGATCTCCGGGCGCAGCTTCACGTTACCCGGCTTGTAGACGCCGTGCACGTTACCGAAGGTCAGGGCGGTGATGTAGCGACCCTTTTCGCCGGCGCCGAGTGCCTCGATGGTAGCCAGGGCGTCCTCGACGGTGGTGTAGAGCTTGTCGTTGATGGCGTTCTCCACGCCATCTTCCTCGCCACCGACGGTGCCGATCTCAACCTCGAGGATCTGCTTGGCGGCCGCGGTGCGTGGCAGCAGCTCGGCGGCAATGCGCAGGTTTTCCTCGAGGGTTTCGGCCGAGCCGTCCCACATGTGGGAGTTGAAGAACGGATCGCGGCCAGCGGCGACCTCGGCCTCGGAGGCGGCAAGCAATGGCAGTACGAAGGAGTCGAGCTTGTCCTTCGGGCAGTGGTCGGTGTGTAGCGCGATGTTCACGCCGTAGTTCTTAGCGACCTGGCGGGCGAAGGCGGCGAAGCCCAGCGAGCCGGCAACCATGTCCTTGATCGAGGCGCCGGACCAGTAGGCGGCGCCACCGGTCGAAACCTGGATGATGCCGTCGGACTCGGCCTCTGCGAAACCGCGGATGGCGGCATTCAGAGTCTGCGAGCTGGTGACGTTCACCGCGGGGAAGGCGTAACCGCCGGCCTTCGCGGCATCGATCATGGCATTGTACTTATCGGGGGTTGCGATAGGCATGCTTCACTCCTGTAGTGATTAGCGGGGGTGACGCGTCTCCGTCGACGGCAGTTCCCCTCCATCCTATCGGCTCCGGGCACAAATGTGCCGCGGATCGCATTAAGTGACGCGGCAGATTACTCCGTCGCCGTCGAGTCCGCTACCGACTTGGTGACCGTGGAGGTAGTGCTCGCTTCCGGTTCCACGACGGTTTCCGGGACGAAGGTTTCGCTCAACGATGGCTTCACCGAAACCGTGCGCTGCGGCACCGGCGTCTGGGAGACCTCGGTGGTGGTTTTCGGAGCGGCGCTCGTGGTCGGTGCCGAGGTTTCGGGCGTGAGCAACTTACTCGGCTTCAAACTCGGAACGGCCGCCGGGCCGGATGGCAACTGCACTGAACTACTGGAGGGAGCCTGCTGCGTCTCGTCCGTATTCGTCGGCGAGGACTTTTCTGTCTTCGTCGGCGACTCGGAATTCTTGTCCGTCGGCGAGCCCGATGGCTCGGTCGGCGTACTCGTGCCTTCACTGGGCGACGGCGACTTGCTATCGCTACCGGTCGGGCTCGGACTATCGCTCGGATCAGTCGGTTTCGTCGGCTTGGTCGAGGGCTTATCCGTGGGCGAGGTGCTCGGCGTCTTGCTTTCCGACTCGCTCGGACTGGTCGACGGCTTATCGCTAGGCGAAGGTTTCGGCTTCGGCTTCGGCTTGGGTTTCGGAACGACCGGGGTGTCGTCCTTCGGCACCACGACATCCGGATCCTTGCTGATGTTCTGGTCCTTCGGCGCCGTCTGCTGATTGTTGTTGCCGCGCGGCGCGTTCTTCGAACGCACGGTCAGGTGCGAAGAGTCGATCATAGCGTCCGGTTGTCCTGGGATACGTGGCAAGTAGTTGCGTGGATCGTGCCAGCGACCATTAATGAGCACCTCGAAGTGCACGTGGCAACCGGTTGAGTTTCCGGTGGTGCCGGCCAAGGCGATGAGCTGCCCCTGCTTGACCTTTTCGCCGATCTTCACGAGCAACTTGGAATTATGGCTGTACCCGGTCTGGACGTTATGTCCGTGATCGATGGTGACACGCATACCCGAGTGCCCGGCCCAGTTCGAGACGATGACCGTACCGGCCTCACTGGCGTACACCGGGGAACCGCAGGCGATCGGGTAGTCCTGACCAATGTGAATCTGGTTGCCGGGCCCGGTGGGGTTGCGGCGCCAACCATAGGGGCTGGAAATGCGTCGGGTCGTTACCGGATGCATCAGTTGCAGGCCACCGGGCAGATCTCCGATTTGACCCACGGCTCCGGCGAGCAGAGCGTTGCCCTCTTCGTCACCGGCAGAGGAAGCGGCGGAGGCCTCATCGGATTCGTCGGTTGCCATTTCTCCGGCATATTCGGTCACGCGCCCGTCGATGGCCAGGTCCCAACCGGTGCCGTGAAAGGCTGCGACCGGCGCATCTTCGCTGACGGTCACCGGCCCCTTGAAAGATTCGGGAAAATTGATGGCGTCGACCGCGATGGGTGCATTTCCTTGCCGATTATCACCCGGTTGGGCCACGATGGGCCATGCCAGCGCCGAGGATAGGCCTAAGGCAACGACTGCCGAGCTCGACCACACGACAAGAGAGCGCTTTCGCCGCGGCAATCCGGGCAACAAAAGATCGTGGTTTACCTGATGACGCCTCTTCACAATCATTGCCCCCGGATCACGATTTGATAACCGATCTCCAGCCTAAGACGAAGCAGGCAACTAATCTAGGTGCTCGACAAAAAGAACTCCAAAATACATTATTTGTTACCCGACGCGTTGTCCGAAGACATGCCGCCGAATCCAGGCATGCATGGCGATCCCGGCCGCGGAAGCCGCGTTAATCGAGCGGGTGGAGCCGAACTGCTCGATGGATAAGGTCGCCTCGGCGGCCTCATGCACTTCCTGACTCAACCCCGGGCCTTCCTGCCCGAACACCAAAACGCAGTTGCGCGGCAATTCATAGGTCTCGAGCGGCACCGAATCGGGGAAGATATCTACGCCAATGATGCTCAGTCCCTCACCCTTGGCCCAGGTCACGAATTCCTCCACCGTGGCGTGATGGCGCACATGCTGGTAACGATCGGTGACCATTGCCCCGCGCCGGTTCCAGCGACGGCGGCCAATAATGTGCACCTCTTTGGCAAGGAAGGCGTTGGCGGTACGCACCACCGTGCCGATGTTCATATCGTGCTGCCAGTTCTCAATGGCGATATGGAAATCATGACGCCGCTCATCGAGGTCGGCGATAATCGCATCCATGGACCAGTACCGGTACTTGTCGGCCACGTTGCGCCGGTCGCCCTCGGCCAAAAGCTGACGGTCGTAATGCCCGCCTTCGGGCCAGGTACCTTCCCAGGGGCCAACGCCAATCTCGGGCTCGACGGGTAGCTGCTCACTGGGCTGTTGCGGATCTTCACTCACACCTTTAAGCGTAGTTCGTTCCGCGAGCCGCCGTGTCCGCGCCGAATGTGCCATGATTTGAGTACCGAGGGATACCAATCAATGGCGATAGCCTCCCACCTGAAACATCCCAGAGAGGACCACTTCTCGTGACTATGGTCAAAACCGCCGCTCGTTCCATTCATGACATTCAATGCTGGCTCACCGATATGGATGGGGTGCTGGTCCACGAGAATCAGGCGATCCCCGGCGCCGCCGAACTCATCGATTACTGGCGCACGAACGAGTTGCGCTTTCTGGTCCTGACGAATAACTCGATCTACACCCCGCGCGACCTGCGTGCGCGCCTATTGGCAAGCGGTCTAGATGTGCCGGAGGAGAACATCTGGACCAGCGCACTGGCCACCGCGGAATTCTTGGCACGCCAGCGGCCCGGCGGTCGCGCCTTCGTCATTGGCGAGGCCGGGCTCACCACCGCATTACACGATGCCGGGTTCATCATGACGGACCAGAACCCCGACTACGTGGTCCTCGGCGAAACCAGGACCTACTCCTTCGAAGCCATCACCAAGGCGATCCGTCTCATCGAAGGCGGGGCACGCTTCATCTGCACGAACCCAGATGCAACCGGCCCCTCGGCCGAAGGCTTGCTACCGGCCACCGGGGCGGTGGCCGCACTGATTTCCGAGGCGACTAAGCGCACTCCCTATGTGGTGGGCAAGCCCAATCCGATGATGTTCCGTTCGGCACTGAACCGGATCGACGCCCATTCGGAGACCACCGCGATGATCGGTGACCGCATGGACACCGACATCATCGCCGGCATGGAGGCCGGGCTGTTGACCGTTCTGGTCCACTCGGGCATCACCTCCCGCGACGAAGTCGCCTCCTTCCCATTCCGCCCGGACACCAGCTACCCCTCGGTGGCCGAACTCCACGCGGAACTAAACGCACCGCTCGAGCAGAGCGAAGAGAGCGAGTAATTCGACGGCGCGTGGGGAGTTTTCTAGTCTGGAGCCTATGCCAGCAAGCCCCCAGCCAACCGAACTGACCCGTGTAGAGCGCTGGGAAAGGCGCGCCGAGGTACCACTGGTGCTCCTCGCCCTTGCCTTTCTCGTCGCCTACGCGTGGCCGGTACTCAACCCTCGGCTCGACCCATCGCTGACCGAGATCCTGCGCGCCGTGTCGTGGACGGTCTGGGGCGCCTTCGCCACTGACTTCGCGATTCGTATTGCCTTGGCCGAGCAACGTTCGCGTTACATCCTGCGGCACTGGTACGACGTGCTGCTCATAGCAGTACCTTTTCTGCGCCCGCTTCGCATCTTGCGGGTGCTCTCCGCGGCCCGTCTGGTGAACCGGATCCTGACCCGGCATTTGGTGGGCCGGGTCAGCGTATATGTCGGCTTTACCGCACTGACCTGCATCGGGCTGGGGGCGCTGGCCGTGCTGGACGCCGAGCAGGGAGCCCCCGATGCGAATATCACCACCTTCTCGGATGCTCTGTGGTGGGCCGTGGTGACCAGCGCGACCGTCGGGTACGGCGACTTCTATCCCGTCACGGGCACCGGGTGGCTCATCGCCGTGGGGTTGATGCTCGTGGGCATTGCCCTACTGGGTTCGATCACCGCTGGGGTGGCCGCCTGGGTGACGCAATCCGTTGAGGCCGATCGTCGGCGCGAGTAGTCTTCACATCCGCTTGCGTTTACCGCTCGTGACTCCTCAGCAATACCCGTGTCGATGCATCTCTACTGGGACAGCACTTCGCATTCCCACGATCTGACCTAGATAACACTTTCGCTGCCCCGTTCAGAATGCTCGCTCGTATCTAGGGAATCAAAGTTTTCCTGATTGCGGTCGCCCATCCTGGGGTTTGAGCCAAATCAATCAAGACCACCTAGATTTTGACGTATTGGAAGTCTTTACATTCCGGTCATCAGGGCAAGGAAAAAGCACTTAGACGATTTTAGACGGGTACGGGCCTGCTACTTCCAGCCTAGAGACACCCCTAGTTCTGTAACTCTCATCTTCAAATGGTAGTTAATTGCAAACAACGATGACGGTATACTTGGCTGCCAGGCGCGCAGTGACGATCTCGTAAGCGGGGCTGTCGGTCCTAACTTTGCAAAAGTGAAAGATCCCCTCATTCTTGAAGCTGAGCGAAAGTTCGCGTATTTCGAGGCAATGCCTCATAAACCTACTCTCCTGTATGCTTCAGCCTCAGACTGATCTATGGTGGCCTTGTAGTTCTGTAGTCGGCCAGAATTAAGCTGGCCGTTCAACTCAGATTGAGGTTCAGGATGCAATCTCATCAATTTGTCGAATCGTACCGAGAACTCAGTGCCAATATCCATGATGCTGGACTGGCTCGTCGCAGGTACACGTACTTCGCCACGAGCATCCTCGGGTGGATTCTGGCGTTAGCTGGTCTGCTGGCGGTAGTCGCCATACTTGGCAATTCATGGCTACAACTGGTCCCAGCCATGCTCATTGGGCTCGTGATGGCCCAGCTTGGTTTCCTGTCTCACGAAGCAGCTCACCGAACGATCTTCGCATCGAGGAAGTGGAATGAAGGAACCTCTCGTTGCATCTCCGGGCTCTTAATGGGATTGAGCTACAACTGGTGGATGGCCAAGCACAATACCCACCATGCTAATCCGAATAAAGAAGGTGCTGACCCTGATGTTGAGTCTACGGTGCTGGTTCTCACTCCCGATGGCGGCGAGAGACGCAAAGGATTAGCTGCCAGGATTTCACGCTTACAAGGTTGGTTTTTCATTCCTTTACTGTGCCTTGAAGGTTTGAATTTGCATGTTGCGTCCGTGAAGATGCTGCTCTCTACCCCCAGTTTGAGGCACCGATACGTCGAATTGCTGATGATTATGATCCGACATGCTTCTTACGTCGTCTTTTTACTGACGTTTTTACCCCTGGGAAAAACAATCGCATTCTTGGGGGTTCAAGTGGGAGTCTTTGGGATTATGCTCGGCGGAGCTTTCGCACTAAACCATATCGGAAGGCCAACTGTTCCAGCTGATGTACAACTAGATTTTCTCCGTAGACAAGTGGTCATGTCCCGAAATATCACTGATGGGCCGTTAGTACGGTTCTTGATGGGCGGTCTGCAGTTCCAGATTGAGCACCACTTGTTTCCTGTCATTCCGCGTCCGAACTTGCCTGAAGTACAGAAAATAGTCCGCCAGCGTTGTTCTGAGTTAGGCATTGAATACACCGAGCAGAGCTTAGGGCAGGCCTTCACCCATGTGGTGTCCTATCTCAATCAAGTCGGATCTCAAGCTGAAGACCTTTATGCCTGCCCCCTGGTACGCAGGTACCGAGGCTGATCAACACAACGTAGGTTCGTTGCGACCAAAGGCAACGTCTGACGCAGGAACGGAAAGAAGGAGAATGAAATGAAGATTATTGTCCACGGTTCAATGTGCGTGGCTTCGGGTAATTGCGGTTTGGTTGCCCCTAGCATTTTTCAGAACAGGGAGGAAAACCACGGATTCGTTGAGCTCCTGCAAATGTACCCCTCTCAAGATGACGCACATTCCGCCCTAGAAGCTGAATATCTTTGCCCCTCTGGGACCATCCAGATCGATAACCACAAGATCCCCGTAGAGAAGCCTGATACCAGCGGTGAACGTAGAGAGTAACTTTCACTTTTCGACTTCTGCGCACCTGAAGTCCCTGTAAGTCGGATGGCAGACAAGGAAGCTTGGATCGCTGGGGATCAGAGCAATACCTGGTTCACATTGTTACCTGTTCAGCATTCCTCAGAGCGCAGTTCTTTCTTAGGGATTTGCTTAATAATTCAGCGCTCATGGCCATTCAGGTCTGACCTGCTACCAAACTTTTCGGAAAAGATCAGCTTGAAAACAGTCTCGTCATCTCAGTTTTCTAGCATCACCTTAGTCAGACGGGATGGAGCGAATTTTGAGAGCATCAGGCATAATTCTTACAGATATCCGCGTCACGACACCAAAACTATCCCCATCGAGCTCTATAGGTCGTGGGACAGAAAACGTTGCGTCAAATCGATCTCCCTGCAGATAAGAGAGCGAATTATGGTTCATCGCACCGGCAATAATTTCTTGGCCGAGTACCGATTTCCGCATCAATCCTTGCAATACTAACTTTGTCGTAATTCTAGTCCATCCCCATCGTCGCGTAGGCTGCATCAACGCCACGTCCAAGAGACCGTCATCGAATCGAGCAGCGGGGATGAGAAGCATGTTTCCACTCAGAGTTCCGCAATTACCGATGATGACAGTGTGTGCACGGGTACTCTTCTGCTTTTGTTTATCGATGGAATAGGTAAGGCTGAAGAGTTTATGCGCGAAGACCGATTGAGCGATTGGCACGCTATATGCGATCCAGCCAAGGTACTTCTTTAATCGTGTGCTTGTGGCAGCAGCCATGTCGGCGTCTAGACCTACCCCGGACATGACCAGAAAAATTTCCCTGTCATGGTTTCCACCGGGGCGACAAAGCTCGATAGCAGCAACATCTATGAGAATCGAGTCCTTTTGGAATGCCCTGGCAACACAGTCGGCAACATTATTGAGCGGAATTTTGAGGTTTCGTGCGAGCACATTACCAGTGCCGCAGGGCACCATAGCTATCGGAACGTTGGAATCAATGAGCACACTGGCTACTGAGCGGACTGTTCCATCACCTCCTGCGACGATTATGACCTCGGGGTGATTCTTGAGTGCTTGTACAGCGGCACCTGCGCCAAAGTCTTTAGGATCGGAAGGATGCCAAGTTGTCGGGGCCCATTTGTGTCGTGCTTCTTGGCGCTGAACGTCCTGTCTGAGTTCTTCTAGAGGCGCTGCAACTGGATTGTAAACGACTGCGGCATGCGGATTGGTCACGAGACTTCCTGTGCGATGAAATAGGACAACTTCGGGACTCAGCCTGAATCTAGCTGGCTTACCTGTCTAATTTTGGAGTGGGTTCTGAAGAAACTGGTTCTATGTTTGTGTCGTTGGGGTGTTTTCACATGGATTAGCGGTGCTGAGGCGATAGACAGTGTAAAATGCGCGTTCGCCGTGAATTGTTCCTACCAGTTTGGTGTTCGTCGATGTAGGCCTAAGTTAGATCTAACCCAACGAACTCGGACTCAATATGCCAGACGGGAGCAAACGTAACTAATGAAAGAGTGGAATCGGAGAGCGACCCAATGGCTGAAATTCCGCGGTGTTGAAGCCGCTGGCTGGCTTCTCGTTCTCACTGGTCTTGCTGCATTGATTCTTCCGGGCCCTGGGCTGTTGCTTACTGCCGGAGGAGTGGCACTATTGTCCGTGCGCTATAAATGGGCCAAAAGGCTCTTGCGACCGATTAAGCGAAAAGCTATGGGTCTAGCTCGTCTGAGTGTCAAGACTTGGCCCAGAATCTTACTTAGTACGCTCTTTGCTTGTCTCCTTCTTGGAATAGGCACGTGGTGGGGCATCGGAACGCCCGTACCCACATGGTGGACAATTGATTCTCAATGGTGGCTGTTCGGAGGGTGGGGCACAGGCTTAACCCTCATGGGTTCTGGGATAATCGCTTTGGGCACGCTGATTTACAGTTTTCACCATTTCCGCAACGAACCATAGAACTCAAAAGTGCATGGCCCTAACAACAACAACCACTTGACGCTCACTGGTGATTAAGTTCCTTGCGCTGTGCCGAGATAATGGATCGGAGCTGCAGGATCCGGGCAACGGCCACAGCAGCGACCAACAATCCACCGGCAACAGCGGAAATAAACATGGTCAGGCCTAGGCCAGCAGAACCGTTCCAACCGAAATATTCAAGCGTGACAGCAGCCTGGTTCTGAGCAATGAAAATGATGAGCAGAACTAGAAGAAGTAATCCGACGATCAGGGCCGCCCATACAACCGCAGTGCGAGACGCTTTGTCCTTATATTGTGGCGTTCCAGTTGTATTGGGGGACGTCGTCGACTCATAGATTTCGTGGGCGTCAAAGGGCTTTGCGTGCGAGTGCATTGTGGATGGTTGGTTCAAATTCGGCGTGGATGGTTTTCGTGCTTCAGATGATGGAACGGAAGGCTTCTTCATGATGGATGCCGGCTCCTTAGAGATCACGAGGTACTTGGTGTTTAGGGTATGTGCTCTTGTTCAGGTGGTTTGACTGGATGAATTCTGATTAGATCGAAGACCCGAAGGAAATCGACTTCGCTAGTTTTTGTACTGACTGCGATCGCTGTGTTTCTGCGTCGATGTCTTTACGAAATTGAGTTTCGGTCATGTCTTGGTGATGCTGGAACTTCTCGCTTTGTTGGGCGAGCGCGCAGGCAATTGCAAAGGCTAACCCGTCACGTAGCTCTTCGAGAGAGGTATTTGATATCTCTAACCGTCGGTTAGAGATACTGAGTTTGATGTCAGCGTAGCCAGATGACGCAAGTTGTTCCTGAACCTCGGAACTGAGGATATTTCGAATTTCATCTGGTTCAGGGCGGCGATTAAACACTGCTGCAACCATATATTTTTCGGGTGCATGCTCCGTGAAGAGGGTTCCAGGCAGCGAATCCGCCAGTACGTCGCCCACGGTTAGAGGGTCGTGATTTGTTGGGACACGTTGTGATTGATGTTCCATTGGTCATCATCTCTCGTCTTGAGAATAGGATGCTCCAAGATCAGTTGCATTGACTGGGTACGGAGCTGAAGGTTGTGGGAGGATTAGTTAGGATTTGACTCGGGGCCAAGATGAGGTTCTTGAGCGCTGTAAGCTACGCGGTGCCAGCCACAGAAAGTGCAGGTCCACAACACTTCTCGCATCGTCACTTCTACGTCTTGATGCATTCCTTCGTCGTGGCCTCCGTCGTTGTCCCAGCGACGTAGTTGATTTTCATCGTCTTGGTAGCGACGGGTTTCCGTTTCCACCACAGATTTCCTGAGGCATAGCGGGCAACGTTCGGGCTTTTGCATGACGTTGACACTGCTCCTTCCGAGCTAACTGCCGCGTCTTCACGAAGCGATCGGATGTATAAATTTCGGGGGGTCTCATACCATGCAGCTTCGACGAATCATCATCCTTTTCGCTAGGTCCTGACGTGGATCGTTGCGGATAAGACGGAGCAGTCTGAACATACCAAGCCACGAATTCGTGGCAGGTGGTTGAACAAGTTTGATGGAATTCTCATGGGATAACTATCTCTATACATAGAATGAAGCGTGCATCGCACTGTTCTTGAGAGCCCAGTAGAAAAATTGTTCTCTGGTTTGATTGCAACCGGTTCAACACTGTTGCTTTAATCTGAACGTCGTCTCTCAGAAGGAGACGGCACAAAAGTCATACGCCGGTGAAGAACCCCGGAAACGGTATATATCGGTAGGGGAGCCCTCCAATATCAGTGTACGCCTGATTAGCTGACAAAGTCATGGCATATTTAAGCTATTTCAAGTCCCGGGCTTTGCTGAGGGTCAGCGGGCGAATTTTCTATGCCGCTAACGCTTGGTTGCGTATGCTGGCGTTGAACGCCGTCTTGACCTCGGCCGGCGTGCGGTAGCCGAGCATGCTGTCGAGCCTGTCAGTGTTCAACCAGTGCGCCCACGCGGCCGTGGCCCGCTCGCCGTCGTGGTGTCCTTCCCAAGGCCCGTCGAGGCGGATCAGCTCGGCCTTATAGAGACTGTTCAACGCTTCGGCCATGGCGTTGTCATGGCATTAGCCGGTTAACAGGGAATCGTCTTTGGACATGACAGCGCCGGTCTGTTCCAGCGCCTCGGCATACCGGATGGCCCGATATTGCACTCCGCGATCGCTACGGTGGGTTACAGATCCCAGATCAGCGCCTTGTTGACCGCGCCGATGCAGACCCATGCGCAGCGCGTCCAACGCGAGATCGGTATACATGCGCGTCGAAGCCTGCCAACCCACAATCATCAGGGAGAACGCGTCCAGGACGAACGCGACATACACTCAGCCGGAGGCGGTTTTCACATAGGTCAGATCCGCGACCCAGAGCCGGTCGGGGGCCGGGGCGGTGAAGTCGCGGTCCACCAAGTCCATCGGCCTGCCGGTCTCCGGGGCCGGCCGCGTGGTCCGGTGGTATTTGACGCGCACGGTGCCGCGGTTTCCGAGCTCTTTGCAGAGCCGTTCAACGGTGCACCGGGCCACCGGAGTGCCCTCGGTTCTGCGGTGATCGGCGCGGTTCAGGTGTGCGTGGATCTTCCGGATCCCGTAGACCCTCCGGCGCGGGTGAGAGTGAATGGTCAAGATTTCTTCTTTCAACGCCGCATCACGCAGCGCTCGAGCGGACGGGGCGCACTTGATGAAGGCGTAGTTAGTTTGCGAGGCGATCTTCAGGCCGAACTCGTCGCTGAGAATCCGGCAAATCGGTTCGATACCCCACCGATGCTTGTGCTCGTCGAAGAAACAGTACGATCACTTTTGTGGGCGGTCGAACTCCGCTGCGAAAAAAGCCGCCGCGGAATTCAAGGTCTCGTTGGACCGGCGCATTTCACGGTTTTCTTTTTCCAGCTGCCGGATCCGCGCCGCGCTGTCTTCCGGGTCGACCGGTAGGTCATGTTCTTCGGCCTTCTTCACCCAGGATCACAACGCCTCTTTATGCACGTTGGTCTGCTCCGCGATCCTGGCGATTGCTCCGGTACGGGCCTCGGGATCTTTCCGGGCCTCGATGCACAGTCTGGTCGCTCGCTCGCGTAGTGCCTGGAGGGGGTACTTCGAGTTCGCCATAATGGCTTTAGGGTATCCGGGATATCTGGCTCACCCTCAATCGAACCCGGAACGCTTCACGGCAACAAGTAGCACCGGCCACGTTTCACGAGGCTACCGTCAATGAAAACGGTACCGAAGCTCGAAGTGACTGCATGCGTCATTTGTCACTGACCACTCACTGACGTGATTTCAACCCCGCGCAGCCATGCTTGGTCCGATCTCCCCCACCTAATACAAGGCAGTTATGGATAGTTCCTCAACGACCTTCGTCATCCTGCTCTTCGCCGCCGTGATCATCTTTGGCATTGTTGCCATCGGCCGGTCCCTGACGATTCGCAAGCAACGAACCCGACTCTTCACCCAGGGCCCAGGACATGCTTCCGTCGAGGCACCACAGAATCCGTGGCGGCGCTTTAGTTGCGCCCTAGCGGCCCCTTACACCCGGGTGGAGTGGACCGCTACGCGTGGGGCTCGCCGTTCGGCCTCAGCGGAGCAAACCTGGTTTGGCTATGCCGCGGCGGTGGCGCCGAATGTCACCCGGCAGTCGTTGGCACGCGACTGGGGTGTGCGCACCCCGAAACATGCGGTGGCGAAGGTCGCAGAATACGTGCAGATCCTGCTCGCCCGCGGCGCAGTGGATGTGTCCGACCTGCGAGAGGAGGATGCAACGGCACTCAAAACTCGGCTTCTGCACGCCGGCGCGCCCGAGGACGCTGTAGCGGATCTGCTCGCTGCGATCGCCCAGACCCCTCCCGGGCTGACCGGCGACCGGGATGCGACGGTCTTCGATATAGCGCGCTTGGCGAATTTGATCCGTTGGTCAGCCAGTACCGGTCTCCTACCGCTGGCCGAAGCCCAAGCGGCCTCCGATCGGGTGGGAGCCGTGGCAGTGGCGGTGTATGGATCTTGGCAGGACTACGCCACCTCCTACCTCGCAGGACTGCGAGCCAGTGGCGTACGCGGCACCAAAGGCTACGTCTCCGGCACCCAGTGGTTACTGGAGGACCCGGCCAGCCCCTGGGTTACCGAGTCGTGGCCAACGCATAGCGTGCGTTAATGCTCCTGCGACGACGAGGGCCTGTGGTGCACGAGGTAGACCAACATGGCGATCACCTTATGCGCAACGACGAGGAAGAATACCGAGGACAAGAGGTAGCAACCCCACGCGCCGATATTCATCGGGGTAATCAGCAGGTAATTCATCGACCCCGAAGCATGCACCCGGGAAGCAGCATCGATGCCCTGCAAAATCGCGCCGACAAAGGCTAGGCCGACCGCGCACCAGAAATAAACGAGCGTGTCATATCCGGGTTTCCTGCGTACAGACATGGTGCTCCTATTCCTAGCCGTGCAACCGGCGCCTAGTACTGGACCTACCAGTGTGAGCCTAGCCCAGGCTGGTTGGCCCACCGCAGCTCAACGCGAAATACATATGGCAAGGCGCGGCCGCCGATGCGGTGAAACCGCGCTGGCAGCCGCGCCTTGAAGGCATATTCGGTTGGTGGGTTTACAGGCCCAGCTCATCCTTGCCGTAGGCGAAGAGGTACGGGACCCCGGCCTCGTCCTCGATGCGTTCCTTGGCGCCGGTGTCGCGGTCAACAATCACGGCGACGGCCACGACGTTGCCGCCGGCCTTGCGCACGCCCTCGACGGCGGTGAGCGCCGACCCACCCGTGGTGGAGGTGTCCTCAAGAACGATCACGTTCTTACCCTCGACGCTCGGCCCCTCGACCTGACGGCCCATGCCATAGGACTTCTGCGCCTTACGGACCACGAAGGCATCGATCGCACGACCGGCATTGCGGGCGGTGTGCATGATGGCGGTGCCCACCGGGTCGGCGCCCATGGTCAGACCGCCCACGTTAGTGAAGTCGAGCTCGGCAGCGTCGAGCATCTCCAACATGACCTCGCCGACGAGGGGTGCAGCCTCGTGGTGCAGGGTGACGCGACGCAGGTCGATGTAGTAGTCGGCCTCCTTGCCGGAGGACAGAGTGACCTTGCCACGGACGATGGCAAGTTCCTGGATAAGTTCTTTCAGACGCTCGCGGGCGATCGATTTGCTCATACCCTCGATTCTAATCGCCATCCCAGTTACGCTGATGCCATGAACGTGACTCGCCCTTTGGGATTCTGGTTGAAATTAGTAGATTCGCTGATTGACGAGCACTTTGCAGCAACGCTTGAAGAGCACGGCGTGACGCGTCGGCAGTGGCAGTTGCTGAATTTGCTCGAGCAGCGACCGGCCGCAGAAAAGGAGCTGATCGAGGCGCTGGCACCCTTCTTCGTGTCTGCCGACGAACCACCGAGCGTTAAGGAACATGTCGCAGAACTGGCCGAATCCGGATGGATCACCTTTGACGGGGAGATGTACTCGATCACCGAGCGAGGACACACCTCCTTTACCAAGCTGAGTGAACTGGTGGAATCCATCCGCAACCGGTGCAGCGAGGGCTTAAGCGCCGAGCAGTACACCACCACGTTGGCTTCGCTGGAACAGATGGCCAAGAACCTCGGCTGGGAAGACCCGCAGTCCGAACAGCAGTAACCTCGTCGGCGCGGCCCGGTCGCTACCCCTAGGATGGTGCTATGCGCGAACTACAGGCACAGATCATCAGCGAACTGGGCGTGCAGCCCGGCATCGACCCGGCCGCCGAGGTGGCCCGCCGCGTGGGATTCCTCAAGGATTACCTCAAGGCCAGCCACGCCAAGGGCTTTGTGTTGGGGATCTCCGGCGGTATCGATTCGACGTTGGCCGGGCGGCTGGCCCAGCTCGCGGCCGAAGAATTGCGTGCCGAGGGCACCGAGGCACGCTTCATCGCGGTGCGCTTGCCGCACGGCGTGCAGCACGACGCCGACGATGCCGCCGCCGCCTTGCGGTTCATCGACGCCGATGAGCTGTTCGAGGTCAACATCGCCGGCCCCGTGCAAGCCCTCGATCAGGCTTTGGAGGAGGCTGGCCACCCCCGGCTGAGCGATTTCACGCGCGGGAACGCCAAGGCCCGGATGCGCATGGTGACGCAATATGCTATCGCCGGGGACCGCGGCATGCTGGTGATCGGCACCGACCATGCAGCCGAATCCGTGACCGGATTCTTTACCAAATTTGGTGACGGCGGCGCCGACCTGCTGCCCCTCGGTGGCCTGAATAAGCGCCAGAATCAACAGCTGCTACGCGAGTTGGGCGCCCCGCAACCGCTCTGGGAAAAGCAGCCCACCGCGGATCTGCTCGACGGCACCCCGCAGCGTGCCGATGAGGACGAGCTCGGGCTCAGCTATGCGCAGATCGACGACTACCTCGAGGGTCGCGAGGTGCCTGAGGCTGTGGCCGAGTCCATCGAGCGCCGCTTCCTCACCACCCGCCACAAGCGTGCGGTCCCACCCATGCCGGCCGACACGTGGTGGCGCGACTAGAAGTTCTACCACGCGGGCCCCGGAGCAATCCGGGGCCCACGTGCGTTAACGGGCTAGGCAGCAGCACCGCCGACTATCCGCGCAGTCCCCCCAAGATGCCATCCAGCGCCGCGGCGAGGTAGCCGTCCTCGGCCTCGTTGCCGGGGATCGCGAGCGCTCGACGATAAGCGGCGACCGCCCCTGGATAGTCAGCCAGTTCTTCGAGCGTCACGGCTCGGGCAATGTGGAAAGGGCGGAAGCGCGCTAACGCCGGGTCACCGGCCAACGAGTCGAGTAGCCGCCGGCCCACCGCCGGGCCGTGGGCCCGCCCCAACGCCACCGCACGGCCGAGCCGAACAACCGGTCCCGGCTCGTGGGCTTCCAACAACCCATAGAGCACCGCGATCTGCTTCCAGTCGGTCTGCGCGAATGATTCGGCTTCCGCGTGTACCGCCGCGATCGCCGCCTGAATCGCATAGGGTCCGGCACCCGGAGCCCCGGCGGCCGCCTCGGCCAGCGCCAGCCCCTCCACGATGAACTCACGGTTCCATAACTGACGGTCCTGCGCCGCTAGGGGCACCGGTTGGCCCTCGGATCCATTCACGCGCGCTGGGCGCCGCGCTTCGGTGAGCAGCAACAATGCCAGCAGGCCGGTTAGCTCGGATGATGCGGCCTGTGCGCAGGCTTCCCCGCCCACGAGCGCCCTCAGGACGCGAGCCAGCCGAATCGCCTCGGTGGTCAAGTCGTCGCGCACATGTGCTTCGCCCGCCGAACGCGCAAAACCTTCGGCGTACAGCAAATACACCACGCGTTGCACCTCGGCCAGCCGTGCCGGAAGTTGTTCCCGTGGCGGCACCTCAAGCGGAACGCCGAGCGTGCGAATCCTTTTCTTCGCCCGTACGATCCGCTGTTGCATGGTTGTCACCGGAACAAGTAGCGCGTGCGCCACCTCGGCGGTGGTTAGTCCCGCCACGAACCGCAGCGTGAGCGCCACCCGGTCCTCGATGCTCATCACCGGATGCGCGCAGGCGAAAAATAGCGCCAGCCGCTCATCGGGCACCGCCTGCACTGCGGTGGCGTCAGCGGGATCGCCGAGGCGATCCGGGGCGGGCGCTCGCTCCTGCTCACTACGTAGTCTGGCAAGCTTCTGAACCATAACGCTTTCGCGCCGCACCACATCGAGCGCCTTACGCTTGGCCGCGGTCTTCAACCAGGCCTCCGGAGACTCGGGCACCCCGGTGTGCGGCCAGCTGGTGATCGCCTGGGCGAAGGCGTCCTGTGTTGCGTCCTCGGCGAGGTCGAGATCGCCAAAACGTCGTGCCAATGTCGCAAGGATACGGGCACGGGCGTCGCGGTCGATCGCGGCGAGCACCCGGCGCACCGTTTCGGGACTCGTCATCGGCTTAGTAGGGTGCCACGGGCCGGATCTCCACGTGGCCGCCGGCCGCCGAGGCTGGGCTCTTACGCGCCCACTGGATCGCTTCGTCGATGTTGGCCACGTCGATGATGTATCCGCCTCCCACGAACTCCTGCACCTCGGCGAAAGGCCCGGAGGAGACGATCCGCTCCCCCTGTGCGTTGCTGCCGACGGTGACCGCTTGGTCGGGGTCTTCGAGTGCGAATGAGCTCACCACAACCCCGGCCGCGGTGATTTCCTGGTCGAACGCGAAGAATTCCTCGGGGCTCGCGCCACCTTCCTCGCCGCAGGCCGGATCGTTCACGTGCCCCATAAGTAGTAGCGCGTACTTCATGCTTTCCTCCTAGTTCGTGCCACCGAGCGCCGCATATGAGCTGCGCAGTGGACGGGTTCGGTGTCGGGCCGAGTGGCTCGACATTAGAGTGACGAATGGCCCGCCCCAAGATCGACATCCTGTCGCGAAAAAATTTGCGCGCCCGATACTTAGTGGCCGGCTACCGCTCACTCCGTGGCGCACGACGGAAGGAAACCTCTGGCTTTCCCGCTACCACCGGTCAACACCCGTACCCCAGTCTTGCGCCATCACAGGATGTTGGGAAGGGGAAAGTTCCCGTGGGATTCTCCCCTTCCCGACTATTTGGCACAGGACCGGCAGGCCGCCCTGGGCCACTTAGCTAAGTCCGGTGATCTCACGAAGTGCCTGCACATGTTCGTTGAAGGCCGTGCGACCCGTGGCACTGAGCTTGGCCCAGGTACGTGGGCGCTTTCCCACGAAACCCTTGCGGATCACGACGTAGTCGCGCTCCTCGAGGGCGCTGAGCTGACGTGAGAGCACCGAATCCGAAACACCAAGGGCGAGCTTGAGGGTCTTGAAATCCACTTCATCGGCGGTCTGCAAGGAACCCATGATCGATAGCCGAACCGGATTGGAGAAGTCATCGTTCAGTCGTTCTCTGGCATGCGAGTTCATGATCGCACCATCTTAGTGCCGGTGATCAATAGCGGGGCGGCTACGATCAAACCCAGCAATACCAACAGCGCCCAGTGCGAAAGTTCCAAGCCAAGTAGCGCAATGGAGATCGCGTAGAACACGATGCTCATCACGAAGGCCCGCCGGTAGCGCGTTGAATATCCCTGCGGCAGGGACCGGTAAAGTTTTCCATATACGACGGACTGTACGACGATGACGATGACGTACAGGGTGATCACCAGCCAGAACCCGAAAACATGCTTATCGGGTCGGTTGAGCTGCAAGATAGCGGCCAAGGCACCGATGGTAAGACCCAGTACGATGCAGTACCACCCCAAGAGTCGCGAACCGTAGGCAAGCGCGCGACCCATTTCGGCTTCCGCCTTGCCCAAAGCGCGCAACTGCTGCTCCGGGTCCAGAGGCTTTTCCTCGCTCATGACGCCACCTCCGCGCGTTCTCGTTGCTGACGTAGCCCCGCGAGCGTGCTCATGGTGAGCACCACCGCGAGGAACAACCCCAGACCGATGAACAACAGGCTGGTCACCCCGCTGAGGTAGGCCGCGAGGGCCAGCGCAAAATACCCTACGCCCGCCGAGACGACGGCGAGAACGTACCGAGCATTGAATGAGTTTCGCATGACAATCCACCTTCCCACGTCTTCCGCCCTGACTCTTCGAGTCTAGCAAGTACTTTCCGGATTGGAAAGTACTTTTTTAGCTTGATTTCTGCGTCATCGCCGACATGGAAAATCCCGGTGCACACCGACGGTGCCGCACCGGGATTCACAGCTGATGGGCTATACGAACGCGCTGACTCCGGTGAGCGAACGCCCGACGATCAGCGAGTTAATCTCGTACGTGCCCTCATAGGTATGCAAGATCTCCACGTCACAGAAGACCTTGGCAATTTCCGCGTCGGTGACCACGCCATTACCACCAAGCAACGCACGTCCCTGCGATACCGAGGAGCGCGCCAACCTCGTGGCCGTGGACTTCGCAAGGGCCGCATCCACCATTTCCAGCTTTCCGCGCTCCTGCTTGGCCGCCACTTGGGCCATCATCGCCAAGCACGCGGTGAGGTGGCCGGCGATTTCTGCAAGCGACTGCTGTACGAGCTGGAAGGAGGCCAACGGCTTGCCGAACTGTTGCCGTTTCGTCGCATAGCATCGCGCAATATCCAAGGTGGCCATCATGGCGCCGACCGCCTGCCAGCCGACCCATGCGCGCGACTGCATAAGCAATTCATTCGCGGCGGCAAAACCGGTGGCCCCGGGCAGTCGGTTTTTCACCGGGATACGCACGCGGTCCAATTCGATGTCCGCATTCTGCATGATCCGCAGCCCGATCTTGTTTTCAATCTTGCGCGCCGAGAAACCGGGCCGGTCGGTTTCGACCAAGAAGGCCCCCACCTCGCCCGATTCCACGTCCTTTGCCCAGACCAACACGAAATCGGCCAGGGTTCCCATGCCAATCCACCGCTTGGTACCGGTAATGACATACTCATCACCGTCGCGGCGCACCTGGGTGGATAGTCCTCCGGCAATATCCGATCCGTGCTCCGGCTCGGTCAAGGCGAAGGATCCGAAGGCCTTGAACGCGCAGAGGTCCGGCAGCCATCGTTGCTTCTGCTCGGCTGAGCCCAGTGCGTCAATCATGCCGACAATCAGTTCGTTGTGGATCCCCACGACGGAGGAGAGGGATACGTCGGCACGGGCGATTTCCGCGTGAATGAGCCCGCGCAGCAGGGCCGATGACCCATCGAGCTGCAATCCGCCCAGCCCGGCAGCACCCAATACCGCGATCAATTCATCGGGAAACTCTTCGCGATTCCAATACTCGATCGCCGGCACCCGGATTTTATCCTGCACCAATGCGCGCACTTTCTCCAGCCGCTCCCGTTCGGGCTCGGTGAGTTGTTGTGCAATTCCCAAAAGGTCCATCTGGGGTCTCCTTCAAACCTTGGATGTCCAAGTATATTGTTGGACTAGTTCCGTCATTTAGGGGTACATCATGAATGGTCCGCTGTCTCGCGATCCGATCGCCCAGGCCCGTGAGGAGTGGGTGTCTCACGGCTGGGAAGCTCAAGCCGATGCCATGGCAGCCATCACCGCGGTGTTGCGTAGCGCCGCCATCTTCTTGCAACGCGCCGAGGGAATCCTCAAACCCCACGGCCTCTCCTTTGCCCGCTTCGAGGTTCTGGCGCTGCTGGGGTTCTCCTCACGCGGCTCGCTTCCCATGAGCCACGCCAGCCGCCTGCTGCAGGTCCACGCCACCAGCCTGACCAACTCGGTGGACCGCCTCGAGGCGAAAGATCTGGTGCGCCGCGTGGCCCATCCGAGCGACGGGCGCACTCGCCTGTTGGAGATCACCTCGGCCGGTCGAACGCTACTCGAACAGGCCCGCGCCGATTTGAACGAACAGCTCTTTTCCGACAGCAAGCTCAGCGCCGAGGACTCGCGCCAACTGTTCGAGATCCTCGCCCGGCTGCGCCGCTCCTCGGGGGACTTTCTATAGGCTGCCATCACGCACCGCGTTGATGATGCCCGAAAAGTCGGTCCCCGCATGATCTTGCGCGAACTTGCTGAACAGTTGCGCGGCCAGGGTGCCCAGATGCGCATCGGTGTCGGTGTGCCCCAGTGCGCTGGTGGCCAGAGAGAGGTCTTTAGCCATCAAGGCCGCCGCAAAACCCGGCTGATAATCCCGGTTTGCCGGCGAGGTGGGCACCGGGCCCGGCACCGGGCAGTTGGTGGTTACCGACCAGCACTGGCCGGAGGCGGAGGAAATCACATCAAAGAGTGCCTGATGGCTTAGGCCAAGCCGCTCACCGAGCACGAAGGCCTCCGCAGTCCCGAGCATCGAAATACCCAGCAGCATGTTGTTGCAGACCTTGGCGGCCTGACCGGCACCGTGACCGCCACAGTGCACGATCCGCTTGCCCATCACCTCAAGGACCTCGGTGATCTGCGCCAGATCGGCCTCGTCGGCGCCAAGCATGAAGGTCAGAGTGCCTGCTTCGGCGCCCACCACACCGCCGGAAACCGGGGCGTCGGCGCTACGGTGCCCCGCTTCCACCGCCAGCGCGGCGGCCTCACGTGCCTGGGCCACGTCGATGGTGGAGCACTCAAGAAAAAGCGTATCGGGGCGTGCGGCTGGCAAAAGACTTTCCCGGTAGGCGTCGAGCACATGTTGCCCGGTGGGGAACATGGTGAGCACGATGTCCACGTCGGTAGCCGCCGCAGCGCCCGTTGCCACCGTTTCGATCCCTGCGGACGCTGCGCGCTGCACCGCTTCGGGGACTACGTCGAAGGCTTTGAGCACGTATCCGGCCTTATGCAGGTTAATGGCCATGGGCAACCCCATATGACCCAGGCCGAGAAATCCAATGACGGGCTTGTCGTTCATCGCGTGCTTCCTTCCAGTGCTCCGCGCTCGATTAGCGCGAAATTAAGTTCCGCCCCGGGTAGGGGCGCAAAATGGCGTTCAATGCGCTCGGTGGCACCGATGCCATCGACGGTGCGCACCCAGTGCGGGGTCCGGTCCTTGTCGATGACCGCGGCGCGGATGCCTTCGGCGAAGTCCGGATCGTCGAGACGTCGCACGGCAACTCTGAATTCGCGGCGCAGGTCGAGCCGGAGGTCGTCCCCGGCTTCGTCGAGCAGCCGTGCGATGAGCCGCAAGGAACTAGGGCTGGCCGCGCGCAGGGCCTTTTCGGCCACCCGCGCGTTCTCGTTGGTTTCGGTACTCAGCGACCCGAGGATGGCTGCCGTGCTGGGTTCGGCGAAGGCGCGCACCCACCGCTCGCGTAACATTCCGCCGCTCGGGGTAACTTCATACTCCGCCAAAACCCGCTCAATAGGTTGGCTTTCCAACGCGACGAGCAGCTCTCCAATACGGGCGCTGTCGATCTGCGCGTCGGCCAAACCCAGTTCGATCACGTCCCGGCCGGAGAACTTCAAACCAGTCATGGCCGCGAGGCGTCCTGCCGCGCGTGGGGCCGCGGCCAGCAGGTGGGTACCGCCGACATCGGGGAAGAAACCAATGCCCGCCTCGGGCATTCCGCAGCGGCTGCGCTCGGTAATCAGGCGATGGCTCCCGTGGGCCGAAATGCCGATACCTCCGCCAAGCACAATCCCATCCATGAGGGCGACATAGGGTTTCGGGTATTCCGAGATCAGCGCATTGAGCTGATACTCGATCCGCCAAAAGGCCTCACTTGAACCGTCGCCCTGCTTGATATCGCGATAGATCGCGACAATATCCCCGCCAGCGCAGAGTCCGCGCTCCCCGGCCCCGACGACGGCCACTTGCCGCACCTTCTCATCGCGCCGCCAGCGCAGGAGGGCCTCGAGCATCGCGCGACACATTCCCTCGGTCAGGGCGTTCAGAGCCTGCGGCCGGTTGAGCGTTATCAACCCCAACTGACCTCGTTGTTCGATCAGGACCTCATCCATCAGCCCACCCCTTGAGTGATCGTCGCCACATTTCAGTGACGAATATACTCGGACTTCCAAGTAAATTGAAGTGGCACAGCACGCCAAACTTGATAAGTTGAAAACGTGAAGATTGCGACCTGGAATGTGAACTCGCTGCGTGCCCGTGCCGACCGCGTGGAAGACTGGCTACGCCGCACCGATGTAGATGTCCTGGCTATCCAGGAAACCAAATGCAAGGACGAGAATTTTCCGTGGGAAGTTTTCGAAGACAACGACTACGAGGTGGCCCATTTCGGGGTCAACCAGTGGAATGGCGTGGCCATCGCCTCCCGTGTTGGCATGCAGGACGTTGAACGCACCTTCCCCAACCAGCCCACCTTTGGCAAGGGCGGCAAGAACCCCATTCAGGAACCTCGCGCCATTGGCGCCACCTGCGGTGGGATGCGTATTTGGAGCCTCTACGTACCCAATGGCCGAGCGCTGGACGACGAGCACATGGGTTACAAGTTGGAATGGCTCAAGCAGTTGCACAGCAACGCCACCGAGTGGCTGACGCAGGATTCCGCCGCGCAGATCGCACTGATGGGCGACTGGAATATCGCCCCACGCGACGAAGACGTTTGGGATATCGACCTCTTCCTCGCCAACCAGTTCACCCACGTCTCGCCGCCCGAGCGTGCCTCCTTCGAGAACTTCGTCGAGGCGGGCTTTACCGATGTGGTGCGCCCCCACACCGAGGGCCAGTTCACCTACTGGGATTACACCCAACTGCGCTTCCCTCGCGGCGAAGGTATGCGCATCGACTTCGCTCTATGCTCCCCTACGCTGAGCGAGCGTGTGATCGGCGCCAGCATCGACCGCGAAGAGCGCAAGGGCAAGGGTGCCTCGGACCATGCCCCGGTCATTGTCGAGCTAGCTAGCTAGGACGCTGATGCCCCCGACCTCGCCCGCAGCACATCTCGAACTGCTCCCAGCCACCGCGCATCTGCGCGTCTTCGAGCCGCTGCGGGCATTCCCGGTCGCAGAACGCGAACAAATCGCCGCGCTACCGCAACACACCGCCGAGGAATGGGACCGGCTCGAAGCCAGCGCCCTGTGGCAACGAACCCTTCGCGCGGTGACCGATCCGTTCCCTCACGGCAACTCCGAGTATTTCCGCACCCTCAACGTGCTGAGCAACGACGAGCACCCCCACACCCTCTACTGCCCGGGGCAGTTGCAGGCGCGCACGCTCCTGGCCGCCGAACAGGTCGAGGAGTCGCTACGCACCGAGGTCTTCGATTTACTCGTGCCGCCGGCCGCGCGCCAGGCCAACGCCTCACGGATCGATACCGAACGACTAGCGGCAGATCTCACCCACCTGCACACGCGCACCGCCACCTGGGGCATCCCGTTAAGCTGGTTTGCCCTCTTCCGCGAGGACGACCACACCGAAGTGGTGCACGAACAGGATCGCCTCTATACGGTGCGAGTCCATGTGCCCTTCGCGCAGGCGGTGGAACGACTGAGCTGGGCAATCGAAACCATGGTGGAGCATGCCCCGCAGGCACCGCTCTTCGAGGAACTTGGCGCCTTAGGCAGCTGGCTTGAAAGCTTCGATGATGAATCGGTGATCGAGCTGGACTACGGTTCACTGGCTGAAATTATCTGGCCCGATGATTCGGCATCCGACCTACTCCATGGGCTGCAGGCCCTGGAGGACGCGGACCCCACGATGGCCGCCGCAGCCTACCGGCGCTTAAGTAACCGCTGGCTCGGCCCGCGCCACCTGGGACGGGCCAACTAGCCGCCCGCTAGCGCGCTACAGGAGCCGATCTTCGCGGCCAAAACGCGAGCGAGCGCCGGACAGCACATGGACCAGCACCGGGCCGGAAACCCCCAAGCGTTGCTGAACCTGCTGCGCAATGCGTAACACCTCATGACCCAGCGGCCCCGGAGCCACCGCCTTACGCGGCTGCACGCGAATCCGCAGCCCCGGTTCTTCGGCGCCTTTCCACGCTGTCACCACTACACTGACCACATCGCTGCGGTCGGCCAGCCCCTGGCGGATGGCATGCTCAATTGCCTGATCGCTGACCTCCACCACACCGGGTGGCTGAGCCTCGGCCTGCACAATGCGGCTGTAATAGGACAGCTTTCCGCGGCCCTGCAAACTCAAGAGCAGGACAAACAGCACCAGCACCGCGAGCATCCCTACGCCCAGCGCCGTGGCGCCTAGGGTATCTAGGTTTTCGAAGAATCGCAGATGCAATATGTGGGAGGCCGCCTCGGCATAGGCGGGAAAGAGCGACACACCAACCCAGTGGCTCCCGGTCAGTAGCAGTAGCAGGCCGACGAGGAAAAGTACGACGCGGTTGGTAAGACGAGGAGTTAACGTCACTGGCCAACCACCCCATTCGTGCTGATCTCGACCTTCACCTCAAGCTGCTCGGCTAGACCATTGCGTTGCAGTTCATCGCGTAACGCCTGGCCAACCCGTTCGGCGTTCACCGGGATTCCCGAGGTCGGGCGAACCTGCACCAGCGCCTGATCGGCACCGACCGAAACCCATACTTGCCCCTGCCCCACGCCGGCAGCCGTACGGGCCACCCTTGCGAGGGCTGCGGCAACCACCTGATAGTCCACGATCAGCATGCCCTGTTCATCGTCAAGTTCGATGTTCAGTCTGGGACGACGCGTCACGCTCAGGGCCGCGATAATAAACACCACACCCAGTACGGCACAGACCAGTCCCGTAACGAGTACCGCGGGACGCTCTAGGCTGAGCAACGGGTCGCTCAGCAGCAACCACCATTTGTCGAGACTGCGCCACAGTGGAGGCGCATTGAGTGCGCTGAGCGCCAGCTCAAGTGCCACGTACCCCGCCGCGAGTCCGATCAGCAACGTACAGCAGGCAACCCACACGCTACGTGAGCCGGTCAGCTCCCGACGCAGGATTCGATCTTTCACCCCTGCCGCCATCGACTAGCCCACCTCCAGCTTGGTTATCCGTACATCCACGCGTCCTACGACGAGTCCGGTGCCTTGGTGTACCGCCTCCGAGAGATCGGCACGCTGCGCCTCAATGCGTTCGGCAAAACTTTGTTCTGCGGTGCGCAGGGTCATCGGCATGGTCAGCGAAATACTCAGCAGTCCGCGGTCATCGGCGAGATCGACTTTGATCTGCCGCAAGGTGGTTTCGAAGATGCGAGCCGTCTCAATCCGAATGAGCGAGGTCAACGCCATGGCGCTTATGCGTGTGTGGCCCGCACGTGCGGTAGCCGTCATGACGAGGATCGCCGTCCACGCAGGGCGTCGCGCAGCGCCCGCATATCGACCCGGTTCTCCATGGCCCGCCCAACCAGCGCGCCAAGACTCATAAAGATGGCCATCAGCAGGAAGCCGAGCAGCCCGTACTGCAAGGTAGCCCAGGCAAGCACGATGCCCACGAGGGCACCAATCAGAGTTGGTTTCATGATGTGGCCTCCGCGGCATCTAGGTGGACATCACCGATCTCAATATTGACCTCAACGACCGTCAGCCCGGTCAATTCGTGAACCGTCTCGTAAACCGCGGCGCGCACATCGTCGGCGATCTCATGCAGATTGCGCCCGTAGCGCGCGACGATCACCAGGTCGATGACCACATGGGTCGCGCCGATTTCCACGTTCACCCCGTGGTGGCTTTCCGCGCCGGTGCCCACGGCCCCGCGCAACGCGTCAAAGGCACGAGTCGCACCTCGACCTAAAGCAAATACCTCGGGCACTTTGGCCGCCGCCGCGGCAGCCACCTTGGCCACCGCGAGTTCGGTAAGCCGTGTCTGGCCAATGGCCTCACGGCCCTGAGGATGTGATGTTGCGGGTTCCACGTGCACCTCCACCGCGTCGCTGACCTGAGTCGCTTAATGCGACGTCAGTTCCACACTACCGCCGGGCCGAAGCGATGCGAGGGTTCAAACTGGAGTTAAATGAGAAAAACCTCCCAAAGGAGGTTTTTTCGATGGCGACCCTGACGGGACTTGAACCCGCGACCTCCGCCGTGACAGGGCGGCGCGCTAACCAACTGCGCTACAGGGCCATGTTTCCGAAACTATTGCTTCTTCCACAGACTAAAACCCCCGGCGAACCGAGGGCTTGCGTGGCTCCGACCGGCGTCGATCCGGTGACCTTTCGATTTTCAGTCGAACGCTCTACCAACTGAGCTACAGAGCCTGGTGTCCGCTGTAAACAGTGGATACCTAACTCACCGTTTCCAGTGAATTCAGCGACCCTGACGGGACTTGAACCCGCGACCTCCGCCGTGACAGGGCGGCGCGCTAACCAACTGCGCTACAGGGCCTTGCTTTCGCAAGCCAGTGGATTTCTCCACCTGACAATCACAAGTGATTGTTTGTACCCCCAACGGGATTCGAACCCGTGCCGCTGCCGTGAAAGGGCAGTGTCCTAGGCCGCTAGACGATGGGGGCCTATGATCGCTTTGGAATCTCTCGACTCCGCTGCGGACTTCAATAACTATACGTGGCATTTTGGTGTTTGCAAAATCGAGCCAAACCGCGATTTCACCACCCGTCCACCAGCACGCAAACCGTAGGCTGGGGACATGGATCTGAGCATGCCCGATGAAGAATTCGACGCCCTGGTTGAACGTGCCATCGAGGCTATCCCGCAGCCCTTCATGGAGATCATGGACAACGTCGTTTTCTTCGTGCAGGACGAATACGAACCGCTGCCCGGGGAGCAGGAAAACGGCGAGATTCTGGGGATTTATGAGGGAATATCGCTAACCGAACGCGATCAGGACTGGGCCGCGGGTGCGATGCCCGACCACATCACAATCTTCAAAAACCCGACGTTGCGTAGCTGCGCATCGAGCGAGGAAGTGGTTCGCGAAATCACCATCACGGTGATGCACGAGGTGGCTCATCACTTCGGAATCGACGACGAAAAACTGCACGAACTTGGCTGGGGTTAGGTCAATTTTCCAAAAAACTTCCTTTGAGAAGTACGTCACAGCTTTGGTCGTCCCACCACGAGTAGCGCCACAGTATTAAGCGGTCTCGGGAACTTGGGGTCGCGGTATCGGACTGTAACCATGCCCTGTCGAAGGTCACGATTATTAACGGTCGGCGCCATGCATCCGTTAGGCATACGAAAAATTCTTAGTGCACCTCACCACGCCCACCGCAACACGTACCTGCAAATCAGAGCGCTACATGGACGCTCCGCGCACGATTGTTAATGCTGTGACTCATGTGATTGGTGTTGCATATTCGTAGATCGTTGCCATAGTGTGATATTTGGAGTCTTATCCAAACTGTTATCTGAGTGCCCTTTCGGTCACGAAGAACTACCGACTCCGGCTGACATCTATCGATCTCGTGAGGAATGAAATGGCAAAACGCCACGCACTTAGCGTCGCCGCATGCACTCTGGCCCTGACTGCATCCTGCCTCGCCGGCTCACTTCCTGCGTCCGCAAGCCCTCAGGCCGGCGCGCTACCCGCAGTGGTACAGCCGCAGCGTTCGCCGCTGCCGAGCGACGCCGAGATCGAGCAGGCCAAGCAAGACAAGGATGCCGCCAACGCCATGATTGCGCGCATCGAACAGTCACTGGCCGAAAGCCGAAACGAACTTCAGGCCTTGGAGACGACCTCCCTTGAAGCGCAGGAGTCACTGCTCAGTGCCACCGAAGAGCGTGATTACCGCGCCGCGGAAGCCGACAAGGCCAACGAGCAGATCAAGCTCGCCCAGCAGTATCTGGAAAATAGCCGTGCCGACGTAGCTGCGATCGCCGCTGACATGTACCGCAATGGCGCCAGTGGATCCGCGTTGGCCGCACTGGTTCAAGACGACTCCGAGGGCAGTGTCCTCTACAAGGCAGCGACAATGAGCACGCTGAGCGATTCGCGAGCTCGTGCCGTCAGCGCCGCCACCGAAGCAGAAGCACTCGTCAAGGCATGGCAAGAATATGCCGAGGCAGCTAATAAGGCTGCCGAAGAAGCAGCTGCAGCGTTCGACACCGCGTCGGCCGAGGCCACGCGCACCCTGAACGACTATCAGGCCGCCATCGAACCGCAGAAGAAGTTGCGCGACGAACTGGTTGGGCACCTGGCTGAGCTGAAGAAGCAGGACAAGAAGAAGGTCCAAGAACAGCTGGCCAAGGCCGAGGCGAAGGCCGACGAAGAGCGCTTGCAGCAGACGATTGAAAATAGCGCCAAGGTTGTCGAGCCCAAGGTCATGAATCCGGCCACCCCGGGCGAGGCTCGCCCGTTGATGGTGGAGAAGCCACTGGAACTTGTGGTGGAGGAAAAGCCAGAGGCAGAGAAGAAAGAAGAGCCCAAGGCTGAAGAAAAGCCAAAGGCTGAAAAGAAGGAAGAGCCTAAGGCCGAAGAGAAGCCGAAGGTAGAAGAAAAGCCAAAGGCCGAGAAGAAGCAGGAGCCTAAGGCCGAGGAAAAGCCAAAGGCTGAAAAGAAGGAAGAACCCAAGGCCGAAGAGAAGCCAAAGGCCGAGCCAAAGCCGAAACCCAAGGTTGAGGAAAAGCCAAAGCCGAAGGTCGAAGAGAAGCCTAAACCAAAGCCGAAGCCAAAGGTTGAGGAGAAGCCTAAGCCGAAGCCAAAGCCTGCACCGACGCCGAAACCAACTCCGAAGCCGGAGCCGGAAACCACCGTACCGACCGGTAGCGGCAATTACTCGGCCGCGATTGCCTGGGCCCTGAAGACCGCAGATGATCCGAGCAAGGGTTATGTGTTCGGCGCAAACGGACCGAACTACTTCGACTGCTCCAGCTTCTCGCAGCGCGCCTTCGCCCAGTCGGGCATCAGCTTGCCGCGTACCTCAAGCCAGCAGTTTGCCTCTGCCCCGCAGTACGTCTCGCTGGACAACCTGCGCCCTGGCGACCTGGTGTTCTCCACCTCCAACGGTGGCGCGTCCTTCTACCACGTCGCGATCTACATCGGTGGCGGTCAGGTAGTCCACGCGCGTAACCCCAACGCCGGCATTACGGTGACCCCGCTGAGCTGGGTCAACAACATGCACTACAAGGCAGCACGCTACTAAGCGATCACGCACCCCAAACCATCGGGCCCTCCCGACGAGTAACTCGTCGGGAGGGCCCGATGGTTTATGGACTCTCAGCCCCGGTTCACTCTTCGTTCGCGCGGGTATCGAAATCGTTACGGTTAGCCAAGCGTGGGTCCTCCATGTCGGGGACAACCATCACCGGGCCCTTTGAGTGGTGTAGCACACCCTGGCTGGTTGAACCCAGCAGCATGCCGGCGAATCCACCTCGACCGCGCGAGCCGGTCACGGTCAGTACCGCATGCTCGGACTCGCGGATCAGTACCTCCACCGGAGGACCGAGCACCACATCGGTTTCCAGCTCAAGGTCCGGGAAGTGCGACTTCAGCCAGCGGTAGCCCACATCCATCTGATAGTGGACGTCTTCCAAGACGGCTTCTTGATCCACCGTGGCCGGCATCCACGCCAGAGCCGCCGAGACCGGCGCCACGGCGCAAACAACACGCAACGGCAACTGGCGGGCCACCGCGGCTTCCGCTGCGGCGAGCACGGCCATACGGGCCCGGTCGGAACCGTCGACACCCACCACGATATGCTCGCGCTCCGGCGGGGTGGGCTCCTGACCCTGCTGTTCCTTGGCCATGCACAGCGGCACGACCACCGTGGGGCATTTCGCGTGGGCTGGCAATGCCGAGGAAACCGAACCGAGCAGGCGTCCGACAAAGCCTCCACGCCCACGGGTGCCGACCACAACAAGGTCCGCGTCTTCACTCAGGTCCAACAACACCCCGGCAGGGTCCCCGGATTCGATGTAGGTGCGGATGGTGACGGGACTGCCTTCGAGTTCGGCTCGCGCTTCTCGCACGATGTCCTCCGCGCCGCCACGAATCAGATCATCATCCAACGTCGAGTAACCGGCGTCCATCGAGGACGCGGCAAATACCGGGATGGTGTAGGCGGAGACGACGTTCAATACGCTGCCGCGGCGCTGCGCCTCACGCTCGGCCCAGCGCAAAGCACAACGGCTTTGTTCCGAACCGTCAACGCCAACGACGATCCCCTCAATTTTCTCGCTCGTTGCACCAGTTGCGTCGCTCATCAAACTCACTCCTCATTGACCTGCGTTGCCATGGGTGTGATCCCCATAACAACCAATGTACTTCCATTTTTCAAGTCCGTGTGACGTGGGTCTACAGGATTTCGCACAGAGCCTACTCACAAGTCTTTGACTCACCGGCGAAAGTGCAAAAACACATAGAATTTTCCTATGTCTTCCAGCACCCAAACGCCTACGGGCACCTCTGTCCGCGCGCGGGTTGACCGGTACTTCCGGATCTCCGAGCGCCGTTCCACGTTCTCCACCGAGCTTCGCGGCGGTATCGCCACCTTCTTCGCGATGAGCTATATCGTCGTCCTAAATCCGTTGGTGCTCTCCGGCGCCGACGCTTCGGGCGGCGAACTGGGTATTCAACGCGTGGCTGCGGTGACCGCGTTCGTGGCGGCCATCCTGACCATCATCATGGGCATCTGGGCCCGTAGTCCCTACGCCATGGCCACCGGTTTGGGTGTGAACGCCTTCGTTGCCATTACCGTGGCCACGAACCCGGAAATTACCTGGCCAGATGTGATGGGCCTGGTGCTCATCGCTGGTGTGGTGATGTTTATTCTGGTGCTGACCGGTTTCCGCACCGCCGTATTCAACGCCGTGCCACAAAGCCTGAAAACCGCGATCGTGGTCGGTATCGGCATGTTCATTGCGTTGATCGGCTTGGTCAATGCCGGCTTCGTGCGTCGCATCCCGGACGCAGCTGGCACCACCGTACCGGTGGGCCTCGGCTTCGACGGTAAGCTGCTGGGCTGGCCGATCGTGGTCTTCCTCTTCGGTCTGTTGCTGACCATCGCGCTGCTGGTGCGCAAGGCCAAGGGTGCCATCTTGATCGGTATCGTCGCCTCGGCGATTCTGGCCAACATTCTTCAGGCGGTCTTCAACATCGGCGGTTCTTCGGCCGAAAACCCGCAGGGCTGGTCCCTCGTGGTCCCCTCCATGCCAAGCTGGACGCTACCCGATCTGAGCCTCATCGGTCAGGTCAACCCCTTCGGCGCCTTCACCCACCTCGGCTTCACCGCCGCAGCGCTGTTGGCCTTCGTCATCTTGCTGTCCATCTTCTTCGATGCCATGGGCACCATGGTCGGACTGGCTTCCGAAGCCGGACTCACCGACGAGAACGGCAACATTCCGGATGTCGACAAGGTGCTCTTGGTTGACGCCGCGGGCGCCATCGTCGGTGGCGGCACCTCGAGCTCCTCGGCGCAGATCTTCGTTGAGTCCGGGGCGGGAATCGGCGAGGGTGCACGCACCGGCCTGTCCTCGGTGGTCACCGGCCTGCTGCTTCTCGTGGCCATGTTCCTGACCCCGCTGATCTACCTGGTGCCTTTTGAGGCCGTGGCTCCGGCGCTGGTGGTCGTTGGCTTCATGATGATCTCGCAAGTCGCCAAGATCGACTGGGCTGACTGGGGATTGGCTATCCCAGCCTTCCTGACGTTCACGCTGATGCCGTTCACCTACTCGATCGCCAATGGCATCGGTGCCGGGTTTATCGCCTTCGTGTTCATCCGTGCCGTTCAGGGACGCGGCAAGGAAGTCCACCCACTGATGTGGTTCGTCGCCGCTGCCTTTGTGCTGTTCTTCGGCATCGGCCTCATTGAGCAACTCACCGGCGTGTAATTTCCCGGTCGATTACGCATCGTGGCTCGCCTTCGGGCGAGCCACGGCTCGTTAAGCGTCGGTGGAGGTTGGTTTGCGGCCGGTGACAATGAATAATCGGCAGTAACTAGTGCGTCAACGCCGCAGGAGGCCTCGATGAGTGAACAACCCAATGGCCAGCAGCCCAACCCGCTGAGCAGGATCACGGCCAAGGGATGGACCGGTATCGCCGTTGCGGTGGTAGTGCTGGTGTTCATCCTGCAGAACTTCCAGCATGTGCGGGTGCGCCTGATCTTTGTCGACACCATTGCTCCGCTGTGGATCGTGCTGTTGGTGACGCTCCTACTGGGCTTTCTAGTCGGTGCCTTCACCACCGGACGCAAACGCAAAGACTAGGAGATGGGCGTCGCTCCGGCGATGAAACGGTCCACCTCGGCACCGGCCAGCAGTTGAGCCGGAAGCGGTGCACTGCGTAGCGCACGCTGCACGTCGGCCCCACTAGGAACACCTCCGTTTCCGGCGACCATGACGATATTGCCGTAGCGTCGCCCCTTGAGCATGGGCGCATCGGCGACGAGCGCCACGTCCGAGAAAACCTCGCGTAAGGTAGCCGCCTCGGCCCGCGCAGTTTTCAGATCCCGCGTATCCCCGCAGTTCACGAGGTACAGCCCACCCTGGTCGAGAACCCGTGCGGCCTCGGCCGCATAGGACACCGTGGTCAGTTCGCGCGGGGTGCTGCTCCCGGCAAAAACATCGCGAATCACCACATCCCGGCTATTGTCGGCCAGCGTGGGCAACACCTGTCCGGCATCCGCCACACGGATCCGCACCAGCGGGGCGCGCGGTACCTCAAAGTGGGTGCGCACCAGTTCGGCGAGCCGCCCATCGAGCTCCACCACCACTTGGCGAGCATTTTCGTAGCGTGCCGCGGCCCAGCGTGGCATGGAGCATCCGCCGCCACCCAAATGCAGGGCACGAAGCTTGCGGGTCCGCCCATCAAAGCGTGCAGGCACGAAGGCAGCCAGTATGAGCGGTTCCATCCACTTCATGTATTCGAAGTCTAAGAATTCGGGATCGTCGAGGTCGATATGCGAGGAGGGCACCCCGTTGACCTTAAGCACGTAGCGGTTGGCTCCGTAGGAATCTTTTTCAATTTCCGCGGTTCCGGTATCGATCGGGTAGCTGCCCACCAGCCCGTCGCCTGCGCCACCCCTAGCCACGACGGCGCACCAAGCGTTGCTCGCGGAGACCAGCCCAGCTACCGACCAGTTCTTCACTGGTTCCATCGGGCGCGAATCCGTGCTTAGCAAAGAAGGCCGCCGCCCGGTCGTTGCCTTCGACAACCCACACCAGGGCATCGCCCTGGCCCAGCACGGTCTGCAACAGGTATTCACCGAGCCCGGTGCCGTAGTACTCCTGCAGCACGTAGATCATGCCCAGCTCGACCTCAACCCCGGCGTCACGGTCTTCGTCGATCACCGGGGTTCCCCCGGCCAGGCCTATGATCCGACCGTCGGCGCGCTCGGCCACAAAGAAACCGGCCCCGGCGGCCAGCCCACGCTCCCACCAGGTCACCTGCCCCTCAAGCTCAGCGGTGTGAAAGTCGAAGAACGCGGCATCGCGAAGTTGCGCATAGGCCTCCCGCCAAGCCTGCAGTTTCATTTCAAGGGCCGGGCGCACATCGTCAGAGGTTGCCGGCCGGATTCGGTAGGCGTTGGTTTCAAGCACAGCAATACCCTACGGCACCTCGGCTCGGTTCACCGTACCCGGGCCAGCGCGAACCCGTCCCATCCCTTAGCCCCAACCGTTTGCAGGGCGGTGGCTTCCAGCCGCGAATCTTCTCCGAGCATGCGCAACGCTAGTTGAACGCCCTCGACGTCGCGGGCCTCATCGCTCCCCTCGGGCAGCTTCGAGATGACACTACCGCTGCGCACCACATTGTCGAGCACCAACACCGTGCCGCTGTGCGAAAGTTCCAGCGCCAGCTCGAGATACACCGGGTTATTGCGCTTATCGGCGTCGATGAAGATCAAATCAAAGCTTGGCTCATGACGGGAAATAAGGTCCCGCAACGACTCGGCAGCAACGCCCAGCAGAATCTGCACACGATCGGCCAGTCCCGCGCGTTCCAGGTTCTCACGCGCCACACTGGCATGAAGCGGCGCGAATTCGCAGGTAATCACCTTGCCGCTGGGACCGACGCCGCGAGCCAGCCACCCGGTGGAGTAGCCGGCCAACGTCCCGATTTCGAGCACGCGACGGGCCCCGGAGATCTGTGCCAGCAGTTGCAGCATTTTGCCCTGAGCGGGACTCACCTCGATCGATGGCAAACCAAGGGCCCGTGCATGTTCGCGCCCTGCGTCAAGCTCGGCATCGGCCAGCTTGAGTTCGGTATTCAAATATTCCTCGACGGCCACCGCATGGCGGGCGACCGATTTCTCGCCGCTCATGACCCACTCCTTGCTTAGAGTTCGATTACCCACCGCCAGTTTCCCACCGCGTTGGCTCGCTGACTAGAGCTCGCCGCTACCGCTCAGGAAGCGAAGCTAGCCATTGCCCGCGACCAGCGCTTCTGCTTGGATCGATATGTGACTGCACAAATCGTCCTCTGTGGCCCAGCCTCATGGAATCAGCTCATCATGCTGGACCGGCTCCCGGAGCCTACGCCGCACACGCAATTCGCCGAAGAGGCGTGGAAAACCATCGGCGGCACCTCGGCAGGTAAGGCGCTGCACCTAGCGTCGCTCGGCCTGCCGGTGACGCTGCATACCGCGCTCGCCGACGACGAGCCTTCGAATTCCATCCAACGAGTGCTATCTGCGGCCGGGGTGTCGCTGGCACCCGTGGCCTCGGAACGAACCGAGCAGCACGTCAATCTAATGACCCGCGCCGGTGAAAGAGTATCGCTCTATGTAGCGACACCCAGCTCACCAAGTGAGGCGGCGGTGGCGCAGAGCGCCGCGGCGTTGCGCGAGGCCGATATAGCGGTGATCGATCTGTGTGAACTGGGGGCACGCGTACTTGAGCAGACTCCCCTGCGTGGCATCTGGACCGACCTGCACGACTACGACGGCGCCTCGACATTCCACGAACCATTTTTGCGTGCCGCCGAAGTGGTTTTCATGAACGACGATCGCACTGAAGATGCTTTCCAGCTGATGTCTTCGGTGCTGGCGGCGGGGGCTCGATTGGCCGTTTGCACCCAGGGCAAGCAGGGCGCCGTGGCGATGGACAGCTCCGGAGAGCGCTTCCGCGTAGCCGCCCCGCAAGCAACGGTCCGCGACACCAATGGTGCCGGTGATGCCTTCATGGCAGGCTTTCTAGCGGCCAGCTTGGCGGGAGATACGGTGCAGCAAGCATTGGAGGCCGCGGCTGAACGGGCCCGCATCGCAGTGGAGTCTCCGCATTTGCACCCAGTTGTTGAGGCGGCATTAGGTTCCTGAAACGGTGTATTGGTGTCCCGCGTGGGGAACCCATTACGGGACACCTGACGCCTACGACTTCGCCCAGATCAAACTCGATCAATCGAAGCACGCCACTTCGTGACCTAGAATCACGGAACTGGTTCAATAGGACTATCCAAATGAGATGCGCACAAGAACCTGAGGGCACAGTGTTTATTCGGTACCAAGCGCAATTTCCCCACCCCAGTGGAATTCACATCGGAGTTTTCGGGCTTGCGAACGGCCTTGCCAAAGCGGGAAAGTTAAGCGACTCGGAATGGGCAGCCTGGAGAGCCGGAAACGACTGGTTCAATCAGGCCTACCCAGATCCGTCGGTATCCCATCCAGAGGTATATGACCAGACAGTCAATCCCCATGCAGCGGCGTGGTTTAAAGCTACGGCTTCACATTTACTCGAACGCGTCGAGCCTTACTTGGAATTACTGAATCGGCATGAGGTTCGCTGGGTGAAACTTGTCGAAAAAGATCCGGGGCAAATTATTTATGAGGATGAAGTGCAGGTCGTCGTCGTACCGCACGAGAAAAACTAAGTGAGTCTCACGTGATAATTGCTCTCCTGCCACCTCAGGTGTTTTACCAGAGCCGACACTGCAGACAATTTCCATACCATTCCGTCATTTCGGCAAGCGGTGCTCTGCCTAGCGGTAGGTATCAAGCGACGCAGTGCGAATAATTGGCAAAGCTGCGATCGGCATGACACCAAGGGTGATGGTTCGTTGGGCGGAGCCTAGCGAAGCTAGAGTCTGGGCAGGAACAGTGCGGGGCAGAACCTCGGCTCCAGCGACCGCAGTAATAGACACCAGGAAGGTCCAACCCAGTAACTGCGCCGCAAGCCACATCAATTCATGGCCGGGAAGCTGTTAGCAGGCACTGGCCATCGCCGCGGCCGGCATCGACAATAACTCAGCCGTGATCCTCCAAGCGCGTAGCCCAAATCTCTTCGACAGGCGCGGCGCGAGCGAGGCGCCGACCTCGCGGTTCATCGCGACGCGCACGACATCGTCTCGGAACTCCTTGGGGAAGGAGTTGGGCTTAGTGGCATCCTTTCAGGCCAGCCTCCTCGGCTAGCCATGTTCGTTGTCACCTACTCCTACACCATACCCAGATGAGTAATGCAAGTGCGGCTAGTAAACTAGGCAAGGCATATGCGGCTTGGAAAAACTTGGTACTTCCAATTCATCACGTTTTAGTGAGCTAGTGAAACAAATCAAAAGTCTGGCAAGCCTTGTCATACAGAAGGGTGGAAAATCAGCTTTCGCCAAGCACAAGGCTAAGAGCAAAAAGCTGCTGCAAGCATCGCATTCCTAAAAGAAGGTGGGCAATTCATTGGATCAATCTTTGGTATTGGTGCATGCATTGACATGGCCAAAGCTAAATAGCTAATAGAAGAGGTTTATCAGCTTGTTTGCACTAATCATTTCGTGGGTTGTTTCCGTCGTGATCTTGTGGATTGCGCTCTACACAGCTTGGAAGGTTGTCCCTGAGTCCAACTCTTCCACCCAAAATATCGTCTCGCGAACGTTTGCGGCATTCGACACAACCAATTGGGCGCTGTTCGTCTTCGGGTCAGGATTCCTTATCGCTAGCGTGTTCCAAACGATTGATTTCGTTTCACGATAGCAACTCTAGAATTATCAGCGTTTCACCCAGTTGCCCTAGCTTGGACTCACCAGGCTAGGGCAGCTTTGCATACCAAGATCTTGAAAACGTTGCGCACTCTGAACCGAGTTTCTCGTCACTGTGGTGCAATCGATGGCACTCACCAGCATCTCTCGCGGGTCAACTCCCGATACCTCAGCGATATGCTCCAGGATCTTTAGAATAAAGTTGCGTTAGACGCGCCCCAAGTGACCATTATAGGTAATGGATGCGAACGAACTTGGCAAGGATTTATCGCAGCCTGTTTCAGGGAAATAAAGCCCCTCAGTTTCCTGAGGGGCATGTCGTCTCTAGGTTATTCCTGAGACGCTGGGGCAGGTAGCTTGTGATCTTTAACGAACCCAAGAACCAAAAATACAACGGCTACCAGTTGCGTCACACACGAGACTACAACCAGCGCAAAAAGCGATTCACCAAGACGAGGCAGTGATGCGGCCAAAGAGGATATCCTCGCGTTTACCGGGTTCCCGAAGGATGCATGGCAGCAGATCTGGTCGAACAACCCGAATCAGCGATTGAACCGAGGGATTCGTCGGCGCACCGATAGCGTGGGGGATCTTCTCGACCCGAGAGGCAATCATCCGGCTGGTCGGCGCGGTGTTGGCCGAGCAGACCGATGAATGGGCCGAGGGGCGCCGGTATCTCGGGCTGGATGTGTTGGCTCGGTGTCGGCTGAGCGTCGTGGCCACCGGGCAGGACACCACCATTGAGAAGAAGGTGGTGACGGATCCGTTCCACGCGCTGAGCGCCTGATTCAAACCTCCGAAGGACCTCGCCTTACACCACTCCCCGGGACTTGACCTCCGGCTCAGGATCAAAGAAGTCAGCCAGAACTCCGGAAGTAACAAGCAGGAACAGACACGCTACTACTAGCGCAATAACTATTGTAGAGATGAGGAAGAACTTCTTGTCTTGTGCTTTCACAGGTTAACTACTACCACCTGCTTGGTTAATCTCTTCGGACATAAGCCGCTCCGGAGAATCCACAGTTAGGCACTAGGGCTTTCGCGAGTCGGCCCCCTAGCTGCACGCCGACTGGCCCGTTCAACCAGCAGCAAGGCACCATTCCGCATGGACACCACCAGAGCACTTGCGAAGGTAGCCCCAGTGTCCAAGGAAAGTTCGACCTACCTCCTAGGAATCTCCGCGAATGTTTCAGCTTCGGAGAGCTCTAATGCCGGTGGAGGAATTCATGTTGGCCTATGCGTGAAGTCAAGCTCCATGTACCGAAAGGTTCGGCAAGAAAACGGTTCACGTTGCTACGGTTTGGATTACTCAAGCCAGCGGCTCGCTAAACCGAGATATCGATTCCTTTGGCAACTGCGAATGTGCAATTTTTCGAGTCGCAACTCTGACCGTTGCGTAAGCCGGTTCTCTTGTTGGACACCTGAACGGTGGCTTAGGGCACGCCAACCTGTCTGCTTGATCGCATTCCTACTGCCAGTCTTGAATATTAGTTACCGAAGAGTAGCCTGAGGTTATGGCCTGACGGCCGGCCCACACTCCACGGCCGCCGGACCGAAGTACCGCGCACCCTGCGGTGAATTTCGAGAAAGGCACATCATGCAGAACCTCACCGTCCTTGGAACCGGAGTCCTCGGATCCCAGATCATTTTCCAATCCGCCTACTTCGGCAAGAACGTGGTCGCTTACGACCTGAATGACGAGATCTTGGCCAGGCTCGACGCGCGCTGGGAATACCTCAAAGGTGAATACCTTCGCGATCTACCAGAGGCCACCGAGCAGAAGCTCGATGACACCATTTCACGCATTCGCATCACTTCCGATCTCGCCGATGCACTTAGCGATGCAGACTTGGTGATCGAAGCGGTCCCAGAACGACTGGACATCAAGCAGGATACTTGGCAAAAGGTCAGTGCCCTCGCCCCGAGCAAGACGATCTTCGCAACCAACTCGTCCACCCTATTGCCCAGCGACATCGCGCCCTTTACCGATCGACCCGAGAACTTCTTGGCTCTGCACTTTGCCAACGAGGTATGGAAGAACAACACCGGTGAAGTAATGGGTCATGCCGGTACCTCTGCGGAAGCCTTCGAACAGGTCGCGGTCTTCGCCGAAGAGATCGGAATGGTCCCCATCCGTGTACTGAAAGAACAGCCTGGCTACGTCCTGAACTCGCTTCTCGTGCCATTCCTTAATGCGGCCGCTGCCCTCTTCGTAAAGGGCGTCGCCAGCGTCGAGGACATCGACAAGACGTGGCGCATCGGCACCGGCGCACCAAAGGGCCCCTTCGAGATCTTCGACATTGTCGGCATGATGACACCGTACAACCTGAGCAAGAACAACCCAGATCCGATTCAGCAGGAGTTCGCCGAAATCCTCAAGCGGGATTACATCGATCAGGGACGCCTCGGTAAGGGCTCGGGCCGCGGCTTCTACGACTACGAATAAGCCCGTCGCGCATACTGGTTCGGTGTCGTTCCCATGAACGGCACCGCCCACCCCGCCACCGGCAGGATTCACCGGGCTAGACTACAGGCATGGACGCACTGATCCCCACGCACCTTCAAGGCCATGCCGTACCCGTGGATGTCGAGTTTGGGCGGGGTTTCGCGCTGCGCTCGGCGCAGGGAGGCGATCAATTCGAACTCTGGTACAGCGGTGACCTAATGGAGGAATATGGATTGATCGTCGGTGGCGAAAGTCCCTCACTGGTAATCGCCAAGGCTCAAGACTCAGGCGAAGAAATCATACTCTTCGACGCGGCCCGCCATGGCTACGACGCCATGTTCGTCGATGAACCGGACCTCCAAGCGATGATTGACCGTAGCGCGGGCACGCTACTGGAGCGGGGCGGGCATACGGTCTTTAGCGTCGAAATCCAGCTGATGGATAACATCGACTGGGACGATGAGGAGGATGACTTCCGCGATGCCGACGGAGTGTTGCGTCTGATCACCGGCGAAGAGATTAGCGAAGAACGCTTGCGCGCCGATGGTTTTGACGCCTTAAGCATCACGGTGATGACCACACAAGGGCAACGCTACGATGTCGTCGAGGAGGAACTTGCCTAGTTCCTGTTCCGTTGCTGCTTTTCGCGGATAAGGTCCAGCGCGATTATTCCGCCAATAATCGCCTGACGCTGCAGCACCGTCAGTTCGGCGGCCAAACGTAGTGCGTAAGTGGACTTACCAAGGAAGGCATTTCCCACACACGACCATTCACGTGACACGCTGGCAAGCACACCGGCGGCCCCGGTGACCTGAAAGTCGAACCCCCAAATATCTCCTATAAGGTCCAGTTCTTCACCCTGCAGGTCGATCGTAAGGCGCGTTTTAAAGAACGTGATGCGCTTGACCAGGCTGGCCAGCGGGTTGCCCTGACCATCGAATAGTTCGAGCCGGTCGCGGCCGAAGGTCATCGTGTCTTCAACTTTCAGCACCGGATTCTCCGGCCCGTCGAACACAGTAAGTTTGCGGGATCCGGCGAACATTCGACCCAGCGTGCTACCGCCAGTTTCGACGTGCGCTACCTGCTGACCGGCTTCATCATAAATGGCGAAGTCGTTCTTCGAGAAGTTCTTTGTCTGTTGAAAAATAAGCACATCGTGAGCGAAAAGGGTCATGGCTGAGATTATGCCATTCGTGTTCGTTGTGCGGCGTTAAATCGAGGCCCTTCGTCTCGTAGGCTAAACGTGTCGAGGTTTCCACGTGGCGACGGACCACAACTCCTGCGGAACCGCGCACTGTCGCGGTACGCGAAGTGGCCACCAGAAGAACCCCGACCAGTCCGCACACGCCGGAACGGGAATCCACGGCCACATCGAGGCTCCACGTCGCGTCCATTGCAACCCGGATTTAGGGTACGTTGCCGTCGAACGAACGGAGCCAAGTTACTGGTCGAGCGCCGCCTGCGACATGCCGGTGGACTCACCGCACGGCCCGACTGATGTACCTTGCACATGGGAATTCTCAGCGTTTGGGTTGGCCCCCTGCCAACGCACCACAACGCCACGCCTGGACTAGGAACCATAGGACACTAAGCAGATCGCTCGGAGTGCGCATCACACCGACCGCCCCTCGGAACGAGCACACCCACTATGAAGGAGCCGCACGAGAAATCATCAATGGGTCGCCACACGCGATGCCCCCGTTCCCAATGATGTCGCGCGCCTGCTAGGCACCGTCCCCGAATGGTTCGATCAAGAAGAGGCCACTCGCGACTACATACAGGCCGCGCGCGTCAAGGAAACGTGGACGGTTCGGAATGACGAGCACAACGTAGTGGGAGCAATGCTCGTGGACAGGCACTTCCCACACACTGCCGAAATCCACCTTATGGTGGTGGACCGTGACTTCCATGGAACGGGCGTGGGCACGACAATGGTGAATGCCATTGAGGCCGACGCACTCCGTAGCGGCGTCAGACTCCTCGAAGTGAAAACACTCGGTGCATCGCACCCGGATCCCGGTTATGCACAGACGCGCCATTTCTATGAAAAGTGCGGCTTTTTGCCGCTTGAGGAAACCGGCCTTTGGGGCGAGCACACACCGTGTCTGATTATGGTGAAGCCACTGCCCCCGGCGCCTTCCGACCGCTAACCGCGCCGGAACTTGCGGCTGCGCTTTCCCACTCGCGCCGCAGCAGGCCGTAGACCCAGGAATCCGACACGACGCCACCGACGATGCAGTCTTCGCGTAGGGTGCCCTCGAGCGTGAATCCGAGTTTTTCTAGCACTCGCCCCGAGGCAATATTTCGTGTGTCTGCCTCGGCCTGCATTCGATTCAGGTCCAATGCGCCATAGGCCCAATCGAGCATGGCCCGAGCGGCTTCGGTTGCGTAACCCTGCCCCCAGGCTTCCTCACGGAAGCAATAGCCCAGCGACGCGCTGCGGAAGTCTGGGTCCCAGTCGTTGATGGCACACCAGCCGAGGAACGCCCCGTCCGAGAGCCGATCGATGGCCACCCGCGCGCCAAGACCTTCCGCTTCCATGCGCTGGCACCGTTCCAGAAACCGGGTAGCCGCCTCCCTATCGCTCCACGGTTCGGAATCCCAGTAGCGCAGGACTTTGGTGTTGCTTTGCAGCGCGTAGATATCCTCCGCATCCGTTTCGACGAAGGGGCGCAGGTGCAAACGTGACGTTGTCAGCGTGGGCGTTGGCAGGCTCATGACCTCATCTTTGCATGAGATCCCGGCCCGCGTCAGCCCTGGGTCTGTGGCGGCAGGGTCAAGATCTCCGCTCCCTCGGCGGTAATGGCAATCGTGTGCTCGCTATGTGCGGTGCGCGAACCCGTGGCACTTCGCAGCGTCCATCCGTCCTCGTCGACGATCAGTCGGTCCGTATCGGCCATAACCCACGGCTCCACGGCCAAGAGCAATCCCGGGCGTAGTTCATAGCCGCGCCCGGCACGTCCGGCGTTCGGAACGTGAGGCTCTTGATGCATGGTGGAACCAATGCCATGCCCGCCAAACTCAAGATTGATTTTGTACCCCTCGGCGGAGAGCACCTGCTCGATGGCATGCGACAGATCACCGATGCGTGCCCCGGGCTTAGCCACGGCAATGGCAGCAGCCAAGGCACGCTCGGTAGTTTCAATCATTGCCAGATCGTCCTTCGACGCCGTGCCCACGACAAAACTGACGGCCGCGTCGGCGGCGATACCGTCCTTGAGAAGCGCAAGGTCGAGGGTCAGCAGATCGCCGTCGACCAGGTCATAATCGTGGGGCTTTCCATGCAATACTGCGTCGTTGACGGCGGTGCATATGTAGTGGCCAAAGGGGCCGCGCCCGAAAGCGGGCGCATAGTCGACATAGCAGGACACCGCACCGGCCTGTTCGATGAGTTCGCGGACCCACTGGTTGATTTCGAGCAGATTTGTGCCGACCTGGCAGCGGCGGCGCACCGTATCAAGGATCGCGCCCACGATGCGCCCGGCCGCCCGGGCCTTCTGCAACTCGCTATCCGTCAGTATCTCGATCATGTGGCCTCTCCCTGCACCGTCGTCAATCAATTCCGGTAATTCTATACCGGTACTATAATTGACCGCATGGTGAGACTTCCACTGAGCGCTGCTGAAATACGCCGCGGCGAAATACTCGGCGCACTGCTGCGCGCGGCGCGCGGCAAGCGCACCATTTTGCAGGTCGCCCTGGAAGCAGGCATTTCTCCGGAGACTCTTCGCAAAATCGAAACCGGCCGCGTGGCCACGCCCTCCTTCGCCACCATCGCCTCCGTGGCCACGGTCGTCGATCTCTCCCTCGACGAAATTTGGACTCAGGTCAATCGGGCGGCCGCTCCCGACGAAAACCTCAAGGACCGTACGGAGCGGATTATCGCCTAACGCCCCACCCAAAGGACCAGTAGCTTCGGCTCAAGGGGCCACCGGAGCAGTGACGGGCGTAACAAATATCGGGAGCGACGCAAGAAACTCGTGAATCATCCTCGCCATGTTTACCTTGGAAATACTTAAATTCACCAAGGAGCATACTTATGGGCAACCCCTTCCGGCCATCATCGCTACTAGCACTCGGACTCGGCGCCACGCTGGCCCTGAGTCTCAGTGCCTGCTCGACGGGCGGGACCGAACCGAGCGCCAATGACAGCGCGGCACAGACGGAACAAAATCTCCTCACGGCGGCCGTAGCGTGGCGAGTGACCGCAGCCGAACGGGACAACCTGTACCTGCAGGGATTCAATATTCTGACCGACCGTGTCGATGCCGCCCTTGCCAACAAGGACAACGACAAACCCCTGGCTATCATCAGCGACATCGACGACACCGTGCTGAGCTCGGATGACTACTGGAAACAGCTCATCGCCTCGGGCAAGCAGTCCTTCGATGACGAACTCTGGGACCAGTGGGTGGCCGACAACGGGCCAACTCCAACCGCCGGGTCGATTAAAGCACTTGAGTACGCGGCCGAGAAGGGTGTCGAGGTCTTCTACGTTTCCTCCCGCGATCAGGGCGAAGAAACCCAGCGCTTCGGCGTTGCGAACCTCAAAGCCGCGGGGCTGCCCTTCGCCGACGATGAGCATGTGACCATGTTGCGCGAGAGCTCAGATAAGGAGGAAGCGCAGCAAAAGATCGCCGACGACTACGAGGTCATTGCCTACTTGGGCGATAACCTCAACGACTTCAAACGCAAGTACTACGTCGAGTCCGTCAGCGAAAGGAAGTCATTGGCACTGGAGGACGCCGAGGAATTCGGACGCAAGTTCATCTTGTTCCCCAACCCGACCGACGGTCACTGGATGAAGGCCATCTTTGGTGACAGCGAACCGGCCGACTCCCCCGAATACCGCGAACGCTTCTCGCAAGCCGCGAAGACCGGAAACTAGCTCCCGCAGCCAGACCATCGACATCGCACATGCTGTAGTCTCCGTGCGATCGTTGGGGCGCCCCGACCAAAGTCGGTCGGGGCCGCCCCCGTGATCTACCGATTAGTCTTCGTCGGCCACCACGACCTTGCCGACCACGTGGCCGGTCTCGATATCCGCGTGCGCATTGCGCAGCTGCTCGGAATTGATCGGCGAGTAGGTTTTGGTCAGCAGGGTGCGCAGCACACCACCATCATCCAGTTCGGCAACCTCCCCAGGGCACCTGCGCAATAGTCCTCATCGCCGGCACGATAATCGGTCACTCGATCCCCCCACCGCCAGTACGACGCCCGAAGCGGCCCAACTCAAGACGCGGCTATCGGTCGCGCCCTGCGCTCCAGGCCGGACCTTCACATCCACTGGGTTCACGGAGATGGCGCATACATCCACGATAATGTCGTGACCGGTCGGTGCCTCGGGAGCCAGCAGAGTCGTATCCGCAAGACTATCTGTCCCGGCCAGCGCAGCCTCCAAACCGGCCTAGGCAAACGCGATGCCTGACAGGTCCACGAGAAGTTCGCTACGACGCGGCGACTGGCTGATCGCAGGAAAACTAGAACTATCCGATCATGTGAGACGCGTTTTACGAACCAGTAACCAAACCTCGCCATTTACTGAAACGCTCGCTTTATATTGTTGATGGTGTCAACGGCGACGACCTTCCCCGGCAAAGAAAGGTACCGAGCCATGAGCCCTTTCATTCATGACAGCAAGGCGGCAGAACCGGTCGCCACGACCTCCACCCCCAGCCTCGACCTCCTGTGCCGCTACAGCGAGCTGTCCCCCGACTGGGGCGAAGCCATCTGGCATCCGAACGGGCAGTTAGCGATTTTCCGAACCGCCTGGAACCACGTCTACCTCACCTCACACCGCTGCCCAATTACTGGCGCGACCGTAATGGCGCGGGGCATCCTGGGCGGCACAACCATCAACGGGAAGCACATCGATACGATCGCGTGCCCACTGCACAAGGAGGTCTATCGGTTGGATACAGGTGAGAGTCTCGACGGTACGGCGCCCCGGCTGGCGGTATACGACGTTCACGCCGTCGGCGACTGGCTCTATCTCGGGAGCCAGCGATGAGAGTGATGGGCGGGCTGGTAGCGGCTCGCAAGGCGGCGCCAAGCAATTCCACGCCTTTAACACCACTGTCGACGTCCACGCCGGATGCGGGGATCCTCCAGCACCAACCCCAGGTTGCGCACGATGATACGCACGAATCGTCTCGTACGTGCTAACGCGTCGTCCGCCAAGAGAATTTCCCAAAGAAGCAACGACACCGCATCACCACCACTCATTGGCCCGCTACTAGCCGTGGCGGCAGACTGAAACGGCCTTTATCCATGCCTTACGATGCAGAAGCACGATCACACGTCACAGTCCACGAAGAATTCGCGGCTCCCGCTCCGCTCCTCGGTGACCTATCCCTCGAGTCACACGGGCCCAATGTCATCCTCCGCCTCGCAGTCGGCGAGCAACCACCAACGTCGGTTCGGCTCACTCCTGCGGTTGCCGGAGCTCTGGCCGGGCAGTTGGCCTCCGCTGCACACATCCCGCTGGCCGGCCCGACCGGCTTTACGGTGGAGATTCTCGCCGACGGCGCACCGAGCATCGCAGCGCCAATAGCACCGCCCGTCCTCGAGCGGCCAGCAGACTGGCATATCACGCAGCGCGCCCGCGACAACGCCCAGCGATTCAACATCTCAGAAGATGAACTCATCGCTGCGGCCAGCGCTCCGACTTCCATGCACACTTCTGGACGCGGCGACGTGGACGTGCGCGTTCTGCGCGGGGTCTGCGTCTTGGTTCCACGCAACGAGCCATACACCATTATTGGCGCGTCGAGGAGGCAACGTGCCTGCACCCGTGATGCGCGGTCTGCACCTTCGGGCGTGGACTAGTGAAGACTGCCGATTACTCCGCGGTCGCTTCGATCGCCTTCTCCAGACGCTCGATCTTGCCGTCGAGTTCACCCTCATAACCGGGGCGAATATCGGCCTTGAGCACGAGCGAGACACGCGAACCGTACTTGCCCACGGCCAGCGTCGCGCGCTTGACCACATCCATCACCTCATCCCACTCACCCTCGAGCTCGGTGAACATCGAACTGGTGCGGTTGGGGAGCCCGGAGTCGCGTACGATCTTCACGGCCTCAGCCACCGCATCGTGTACGGAGCCGTCGGCATTGTCGGTGCTGGGAGCCACAGAAAAAGCAACAATCATGGCTCAACTGTGCGCCTTCACCGGCCTGCTTGTCACCTTCGGTTACGCGGCCAACCCGCTCATGCGTAGGCCCACGGCTGCCAGGGCCCCGACGATCACCACCACCAGATAGGGAGCTCGGAACATCAAGGCGATCGCGGCCGCCGCCAAGGCACCGATGCGCGCGTCGATCACCAGCTGGGTGCCGGAGGTGAAGGCGTTCATGGTCACCAGCGAGGCCAGCAACGCCACCGTCAAGGTGGCCGCCACATGGGACATCACCGGAGAATCGAGCACCTTGCGTGGCACGAAGTAACCGGAGAGCTTGATCGCGAAGGCGGTCACGCTGGCCGCCAGAATCCACCAACTCAGTTCGCTCATGGTTCCACCCGCTGCCGTTGTCCGTGCTCCGTCGCAGGCTTTCCGCGCCGATAGGTGATCAGCGCGTAGATCACGGCCGCGGCGGCGGCCAGCAGAATTGGCACACCCGGGGCGCTGACCGGCACCGCCATCGCGGTGACCAGCACGGCGCCGAGGGCCACGAAGACCGGCTCGGCCGATTTCAGGCGCGGCCAGAGCAGACCGAGGAACGCGGCTACTGCCGCGCCGTCCAGACCCCAGGCCGCCGGATCCCCCATGCGTTCACCCAATAGCGCCCCGACGATCGTAAAGAGGTTCCACAGCAACCAGACGCCGACACCGGCCACCCAGAAGCCTCGCTTCTTCTCGGCGAGCGAGGACTGCCCGAGACTGGTGGCGGTGGACTCGTCGATGGTCACCTGCGCCATCAGGGGCACCAGCGATGCACTGGGACGTAGCGCCTGCTTGATCTGCATCCCGTAGACAGAGTTGCGGATTCCCAACAGGGAGGCGGCCGAATACCCGGCCACGGGGGTGCCACCACCGGCCAGTACGCCGATAAAAGCGAACTGCGAACCTCCGGTGAACATCAGGGCACTGAGCACAATGCACTGCCATAGGTTCAACCCGGCGACCACGGCCAACGCCCCAAAGGAAATCCCATAGAGCCCGGTGGCCACCGCAATAGACAGTCCCATGCGGGTGGCCGGGGTGAACCAGCTAGTCGACATGCTCCGCCTCGTAGCGCACCTTGTAGACGCCGCGCTTCACCTTCGCTTGTCCGATGCGCACCTGGCGCAGCTGGTTCACGTGATTTACGTGGGTACCACCGCAGGGTTCGACGTTGACCCCGGCGATGGACACGGTACGGTGCCCCGCCTCGTCGATCGCGGTGGTCACCTCGCCGCCGGTAGCGATCAGTTCGTCGACGCGGGACTGCAGCCAGGCGACGGCGGCGGCCCGCTGCGCGTCATCCTCGAGCGGCATGTCGACGCTCTGCGGGTCGAAGTCCAGGCGCGCCTGCCCCGGGAAGTGTGAGTGGCCACGGTGCTCCCACCCGCGGTCTTCACCGGCAAAACCCACAATGTGCCCGGCAGTGTGGAGCGCCGCGTGCTTCAGCCGAACTTGCGGGTCGATGGCGGTGGCGACCGTGGCCCCGAGTTCCGGTAGCTGTTCTCCGTAGAGCACCACCAGCGAGTCTTCGCCGCGGGCCACCTGGACCGGCGCTCCGTCGAGGGTTCCGCTATCTTCCATTTGCCCACCACCGCGTGGGTGGAAAATATTCGGGCTTACCGCCACCCAATTTCCGGCTTCGTCGCTACCGGCGGCGATGACGGTGGCGTCGGTGGCAAATAAGTAGCTGTCGTGCAGATATGCCTGCTCTTGGATTGTAGTGCTCACCCTTCCAAGATTAGCCGTTTGCGGCGGCCGCTAGTTCGCGGCGCAGCGCGGCCGGGCGGTTACTGGTTAGTTGCTGGACTCCCAGGCTCATCAGGTAGAGGGCGTCGGCCGGGCGGTCCACGGTCCAGATTCGGGCGGTGGCCCCACGGGCCAGCCAGGTACGCACGAGCGACTCGTTGGCTCGCACCCAGGCCACGCCGGGGCCGATGATCCCGGTGCCGGCCGAGTTAACAAGTTCCACGCCTTCGGCCACCGAGCGGTGCAGGACCTCGTAGACGGCGGCCCGGGAAACCTGTCCGCCATCGAGCAGTTCCTGCACCCATTCGGCGTCGATTTCGGTGATCAGCTGACAGAGCAGGGCCCGGTCCACCGTGCGGGCCAAGTAGCGCATGCTTTCGGGTTCAAAGCTCATGAAGCTGAGCTGGATTTGCCCCGTGCGTCCGGCCTTGCCGGTAGCCGGGTCGAAGCCGAACTCCTGCAATACCTGCAGCACCCGGTCCTCGAGAATGTGTCCGAAGGGGCTGGGGTGTTTGAGTTCCACGGCCAGGGCAATTCGCACCCCGCGGGCGTCGATGAGCCCTAGTAGTTCGTGCAGGGTCACTAGTTGCTCGTGCACCGTGCCGTAGCCGTCCGGGAGCGCCTCTTTGCCTAGCTGGGTGAAGTCCATGGCTTTCAGCTGCGCCACGGTGTAGGAGGAGACGAGGCCGGTGGCATCGGAGGTGCGGTCGACCGTGGGGTCGTGGTGGCAGACGACCGCCCCGTCCGCGCTGAGGTGGACATCGCATTCCACGCCGTCGGCGCCCTCATCGATGGCCGCCAGGTAGGCGGCACGGGTGTTTTCGGCGAAACGGTGCGAACTGCCCCGGTGGGCGAAAATCTGCGGTTCCATGGGGTCCACGCTACCGGTGAGGCGCTGGTAGGTGTGGGAACGCGTGACGTGCGCGAGCCGCCGATACAGTTGGGTTTATGCTCAGTTCTCAACAGCTCAAGGCCGCGGCTCTGGCGCGCATGAAACGCGTGGCCACCGCCCTGTTCATCGCGATGGCGGTGCTCTTCGTGACGGGCCTGCTGTTGCAACAACGCTGGGAGCCGTTCAGCTATCTGCGGGCGGCCGCCGAGGGCGGGATGGTCGGCGCGCTAGCCGATTGGTTCGCCGTCACCGCGCTCTTCCGGCATCCACTGGGACTGAAGATCCCGCACACCAACCTGATCCAGCGCAAAAAGGACGAACTGGGCGCCTCCCTCGGCTCCTTCGTGCAGGAAAACTTCCTCACCGCACAGGTGCTAGGCCCCAAAGTGCGCGAACTACGGCTACCGCAGCGCGCCGGCATTTACCTGGCCAGCGAAGCGGGCGCGCGGGCCACCGGTTCACAACTGAGCGTCACGGCCAGCGGGCTGCTGGAAACCCTCGACGACGCCCCGGTGCTCGACCTGCTACGTACCCTGGCCGAAGACTATGTGGTGGCCCCGGAATGGTCCACCACCTTGGGCACGTTGGGCGAACGGCTCGTCACCGACGGGCACCACGAGGCGCTCATCGACCTGCTGGCCGAACGCGCCGAAGAGTGGGTGCGCGCGAATCCGCAGGTGTTTACCGAGGTGGTCGCCGGCCGCTCTCCGCACTGGGTGCCGCGTATGGTCGATGACCTGTTGGCCAGCAAACTACAAAACGAGCTGGCTAACCTGCTCGGCGCGGTGCGCGCCAACCGGGGACATGTGCTGCGCCTGTCCATCGCGGGCTGGCTGGCCGATTTTACGCGCAGCATGCAGCACGATCCGGCCACCATCGCGCGGGTGGAGGCCTTCAAGCATTCACTGCTCGGCGATCAGGCCCTGCTAGAACTGCTGGGCCGAGGCTGGCAAAGCCTGAAGGCGGGTCTGCTCGCCTCGCTGGCCGACCCGGACTCGCCCCTGCGAGTGGCCCTTACCCAGGCCGTACGGGCTACCGGGCGTCGGCTGCTCACCGACCGGGCGCTGGCCCACAACCTCCAAGAGCGACTCGCCGGTGCGGCTACCGCGCTGGCCAATAACCACGGTGAGGCGTTGGTCGGGCTGGTCAGTGACACCGTGGCGGCGTGGAATCCGGCCGAAACCAGTCACAAACTGGAACTGCAGGTCGGCCGCGACCTGCAGTTCATTCGGATCAATGGCACGGTGATTGGCGCGCTGGCCGGCCTCGGCATACATACCGCGGGGCAACTGATCCTCGGCGTGCTCTAAGACTGCGGGGTTTGTTCCGACCGCGGCAACTCGCCGAGGTCTTCGAGCTCATTGGGGAGCTCGTCTTGGATGCCGGCGAAGGCGTTGCGCGCAGACTCGATGACCCGGCGGGCCAGGTAACGGTTGCCGGCGCCGCCAATGACCGCGCCAATGCCGAAGGGCACCACACGACCCAGCACGCTGGCGGCCTGGGTGCCAATCACGCGGCGCATGAATCGCTTTTGCAGGTTGCGTTGCATCAGCGAGTAGAAGCTACTGGACTTGTTCGCGCCGAAGAGCTTGGCCCAGCCTTTCACCGGGCCGCCGCCCTTACCGGCGGCCTGCTTGGCCAGCCCGGCGATCATCAGGCTTCCCTCTTCGCCCAACAGCACACCCATGACCAGCACCCGGGAGGCTTCCGGGTCTTTCAGGGCGATCCCGTGCAGTTCGGCAAGGGTCTGCGCGTAGAGTGCGCTGGCTTCCAGGAAACCTATCGTGGCCGCGGCCGAAAGGCTAAGCGCCACCCCGGTGCCCACGGCAGGTACGGCGGCGGTGCCTCCGACCGCGGCCCCGGAACCGGTCACCACCAGCAAGTAGTCACGCTCGGCGATCTCAGCCAAGCGGGAGGCGCTGGCCTCGGGGTGTTTGGCCCGCAGACGCTTGAGATAGGCGAGCACCAGCGGGCGTTGCACGCCCACTGCACGCATGATGGCCTCTTGGATACCCGCGCGCGGGGCGCCATCCCTACCCAGCACGGTCATGGAAATCGGATCCTTGCTCATGATGTCTTCCACTGTAGCGAACGAGCCTGCACACCGACTCACTTCAGCGCATACGCACAGCTAGTGTCGTGACGGATCCGAAAGGTAGTAGCCCCAGAAGGCGCGCAGATCGCGCAATTGCGCCTCGGTGATCGCGTGGGTGGCTTCGTCGTAGGTGCGCACGGTGCAGTAGGTATGCCGCTGCACCCAGTCGGCGGTGAAGCTCACCGCCTCCGGGTTGATCACCAAATCTAGCTTGTCACGACCCCAGAAGCAGGGAATCTGCTCGGTCGGATCGGTCAGGTTCAGCAACTCGTTATCGAGCACGAAACCGCTCAGTCCGGCGATCGTCGCATAGCCCTGAGGTCGTAGCCGATAGAGGGTGGTGGCCATGGCCATGCCTTGGGAGTGTCCGGCTAAGTGGATGCTCCGTGCGCCGGCTAGATGCGTGGCTTGCCAGTCAAAGATCTGCCCGGCGGCGTCGGTAATCCGCGCAAAGTCGTGGTTGAGCACGTAGTCGAGGAGGAACCAGCCGCGTTGACCATCGTCCATGGGAAACACCCCTGGTAGCGCCACACCCAGGGCGTCCTCGGGTAGGGACCGAAAAAACGGGGCAACGGCCTGCGGTGCGGAACCGTAACCGTGCAGGCAGAGCACGACGTCGCGTCCGGCCACGGACGGGTTGGCCTGCGAATAGCAGACGAGCGATTGATCGATCACTGTGGCGGACCCGCCGGCCGCTAGCGGCCGAGGTCTAGGTACCGCACCTGACCGGAGTCGGGCAGCAGTTCTTCGATACCGGTGACCGAGCGGTCCGGTTGGGCCGGCGCTCCGACGCTCCCAGCTTCCTGGGTTGACCAGGAATGATCGGCCAGCACCTGCGCGCCGGTCTCTGCGGCGTCTTGTCCGTGATGCAACACCTGCATCAGGTGGGCACGTGCGGCGTTGGCCTGCGGCATGCTGCCGAGGTCTCCGGCCACGATGACAGGTTCACCGCGCTGTGCGTGCACCGGGCGCTGCGCATCGTCGCGCACATACGCGGCGCCGGTGAAGTAGTCGGCCAAAACCCGTAGCTGATCCTGCTGGCGCTGTCCTGCGAAGCCTACGCCCGCGGGTTGGTCGGACATTTGCGCGGCCAACAGGTGCACGGTTTCGCCACGATAGTCGATGGGAATGTCCCAGAGCCCGCCGCTCATCACCGGTATGGCTCCGGCCAGCACACCATCCAGCCCTGCGGCCTTGGGGCGGTCACCCGGCAGCGCGTGCCAGGGCAACGCGGTGATCGAGGTGATCTTCTCCGGGTCAATGGGGTAGCGCGAAAGCACCACCAATCCGCCTTGACCTTCAAAGTCGCCGGCGCCCCAAGCATCGTTGGGGCCACCGACTACACCGTCGGCATCCAGATCTGCCCCGCTTTGCACGCCGGTAGTTCCCGGGGCCAGGTAGCTATAGGGCAGGTTCAGGTCCACACGGTCGTCGAAGGGGTTGTTCAGGTAGTTCGCGCGCAGGGCGTCCACGGCCGCCTGTTCCGTGTCCATGCCGGTGAGCACGACGATATCCGGATTCGCCTCGGTCAGATGATCGGCCAACCGCGTGGCACGACGGTCCGTGCCGCTGGCCAATTCAATGGCCAGCTGTCCTTGGTCGGCCCCACTGAGCTCGGCGTCAACCGTGGCGACCCGCAAACCCGATGGCGCGCTCTGTTCCGGCGTGCTCTGCGCCGCCTCGGCCCGTCCGTCGGAGTCGAACCAGCTAGCCTGCGCGGGGACGCCGACGCACACGAGACTAACGCCGAGGGCGAGGCTCGCGGTGGAGGTCAGGAGTTTGCGCACGAGCCCAGCCTACGCCGTGCCCTTGGCGCAGTGAAGCACCGTTACCCGATTGTGATCGCCTGTGCGGAAACTTCACAGGTGGCGGTGGCTTTCCTGAGAAGTTTCCGCAATCGAGCTGGACTATTTTCCGGCGCCGGAGCGCTGCGCTGCACGTGCGTTGGCCGCCAGGATTTCCTCCATATAGGGGGCGCGCACCGTGGCGGAGACCCGGGCGTCGACAAGCATGACACCCCGCGCGCCCTGCTGCACCCACTGGCGCACCGGGTCCAGATCGCCCAGCTCGCGCGCGGTCACCGCCTGCGCGCCAAGGGCGCGGCCCAGCGCGGCGAAGTCGACGGTCGGGATGAGCATCGGGTCCTCGTGTAGGCCGATGGAGCCGTACTGGTGAATTTCGGCTCCATAGGCCGAGTCGTTGTAGATCACGATGACGCCGCTGGCCACGGTGCGCACAATCGACTCGAGGTCCGCAAGACCCATGAGGAAGCCCCCGTCGCCGGCGGCAAGCACCACCGTGCGCCCGGCGGCCGCGGCCCCGGCGCCGATCATGGAGGCGGTACCGAGCCCGATGGACTGCACGGCGGTACCCACGCAGGTCAGCGCGCGAGCGTCGGAAGTGCTCCAGTACATCGGGCCCCAACCGATGAAGTGCCCGCCATCCTGCACCAGCACACGGTTCTGCGGCAAAATCTGCTCCAGCTCGCTGGCCACGCGACGCGGATCGAGCAGGCCATCACCGGCCACCTCGTCACCGGCCGGGCGGTCGCGCAGTCCGCTGAGGTCGACACGCTGGTTCCAGTCCCCGGTGCCCTCTCCGAGCTCGGCGAGCAGGGCAGTGGCGGTGAGCGAAATATCGGCGGTGGCAAAGTAGTCCACACGCGGGTGCGTGGCCTGCGCGGCCAGGTCCACCTGGATGACCGTGCTCTGCGCGCCAAAGAGGTCCCCGAAGCGGGTGGTGAATTGGTTCAGCGAGGCGCCAAGCACCAGCACCACGTCGGCCTGCGCGATAATTTCTGCGTTCTTCGCGGTGGAGAAGCCGCCGGTAATTCCCAGCTCGCCGGTGCGGGTGAGCATGTCGCGAGCCAGTAGGGTTCCGGAGCTGGTGGCCCCGAGCCGGTCGGCGAGCGCGGCCACGCCGCGGGCGGCCTCTATGGCACCACGCCCATACAGGATGTGCGGGCGCTGGGCCGAGGCCAACACCGAGGCGATATGCGCCCGTTGCGTGGCGTTGAGTTCCGGCGCCGGAGGGGTGCTGTTGAAGTCGGCAAAGTCCAGTTCGGCTGGCTCGGCGGTTTCCGCGGCGGCCAGATCATAGGGAATGGCCAGCACCACGGCGGTGCGTTCGCGCAATGCATGGGCGGCGGCGCGCAGGGCGGTGGCACCCGGGTTCTGCGCATCGACTACATAGGTGGTGGCTCCCACCGCCGCGTCGATGGCGCTTTGATCCACATCCCACGGGCGGCGCCCGGTGCTCGGTGCATCCCCGGTGACGAATAGCAGGGGCACGCGGGCCGCGACGGCTTCGGCCAGTGCGGTCACGGTATTCGTGAATCCGGCACCGTAGGTGGTCGAGGCGATGGCCAGGGAATTGGAGATCCGGTAGTACGCATCGGCGGCCGATACGGCGGCCGACTCGTGGCGAACGGCGGTGTAGGTGAAACCGGAGCGCACGGCGGCGTCGAGGAAGTGGGCATTGCCGTTACCCATCAGACCAAAGATCTGTGGTGCGACGGGCTTCAGGGCGTGGGCGATTGCGGCCGAAACTGTAGACATCATGGACTCTTTCAAAATTGAGCTTAAGAAATTCCATATATGTCTGCCGCTACCGGTTGCGCACGGCAACGGGTATCGCCCCTTTTGAGAGCGCCGGAAACGCGCCTGCGCGTTCCTGACGAATAGATCATACGGTACCCGGCGCACCGGGCGCTAGGCTTTGCGCCGGATACGAGGGCCAGCCGCGGAATACTGTTCGCGCGGCCGTCGTTAGTGCTGAGTATGGGAGATCAACTGGATTTTCGTGATGCCGCAGACGCGTCGCGTTTCGAACTACGTAGCGGAACCGAACTTGTCAGCGTGCTTGATTACCGCGTGCAGGGCCAGAAGATCGAGCTCACCCGTGCCTATACGGATCCGGCGCAGCGCGGCCATGGCTACGCCGGAATTATCACCGAACGCGCTGTTCGGGCCATCGCCGAGCGCGGTACTCAGCAAGTGGTGCCGCGTTGCTGGTATGTGGCCGACTGGTTCGCACGCCATCCCGAGTTTCGGTCGTTAGTTGCCGACGGACGCTAGGCGTCGTTGCAGGGATTCGGTGGCGGCCAACCATTGCGGAAAATCCTCGGTGTCGGCCCAGAGTTCATAGAGCTCCGAGGTTTCGGCTCCGCTGAGGGTACGCGCCACCTGTTTGCGAAGAAAACGAAGGTTCTCGTCGGTGAAGTGCCCGGCGATCGTCGACAATTCGAGGTCCTCGATTCGCTCGGGCTGGCCCCGGTTGGCCGCGATGGCCAACTCGGCCTGTGCGACGGCGATCTGTCCGCCATTGGCCTCGAGATAGTCATCATCCTCGAAGGCCCATTCAACCTCCGCAAAGCTGAACTCACCCTCGCGCAGGCTGTCGAGTACATCCAGTGCGTCGTCATTTTCGAAGGCTCCGATGCCCCATGCTCCCATGGCATCAACTTACCCGTGTCCGGGCACCATGAGAAGATCTACGCCCCGAGCAGATGCTCCAAGGCCGGGCGTAGCGTCGTGAAGCGGAAGCGGTGACCGGCCTCGAGTAATTTGCCGGGTACCGCATGGATGCTGGCCAGCGCCAGCTGGTCCGCGCCCTCGTCGCCGAGCACGAGTTTCGGGGCGAAGGCCGGCACCGGCACAATGGCCGGACGATGCAGCACATGGGCGAGCACCTGGGCATATTCACGTTGACGCACCGGGTGCGGGGCGGAGGCGTTCACCGGCCCTGCAAGCGACTCGTCCCATAGCGCACGGTGGTAGATATCGAGCAGGTCGTCTAGGGCGATCCACGGCTGCCAGGCCCTGCCGTCTGCGATCGGGCCACCGGCCCCGAGGCTGAAGATCGGGCGCAGCACCTTCAGCACTCCACCCTGTGGCGTTTGCACGAGCCCGGTACGAATCTGCACCCGGCGCATCGCCGAACTCTCACCGGTACGTGCTGCGGCTTCCCAGTCGCGCACCACCTGAGCGAGGAATCCCTCGGCGTTTTGCGGAGCATGCTCATCGCAAGGCTCATCGCCCTGCGGGTAGGCGGCAATGCCCGAGGCGCTGATGAACACCCCGACCCCGTTGGCCTCCGCGCAGCTGGCCAAGCGCCGCGTGGGTTCGATCCGGCTTTGCGCAATGGCCTTTCGATGCGCGTCGGTGAATCGTCCGAAGATATTGGCTCCGGCTAAATGAATGACCGCGTCGCATCCCTCGAGCAGCTCCGCGGCGGGATTATCCGGGTTCCATTGGCGTTCATCGCCGTGCCGCGCAGCCCGTCGCACCAGTTCGATGACTCGGTGTCCTCCGGTGCGCAGAAAGGCGGTCAGTGCGCTACCGATCATCCCGCTAGCCCCGGAGATCGCCACCACGCGGGGCGTGAATCCCTGCTCGGCGGCCCGACGGTGGGCCAACAGATCGTCGGTCAGTACCCGGTGCCGGTAGTGCAGCATGGGTTCGACGAACCGACGTGGCAGATTGGTGGTGATGCGGTCCTCGAGCTGGCAACTGTTCTGGTCGATCGGGCTAAAAAGGTGCTCGTGACGCCAGTTCACCGCCTTGAGCGGAGCGGCCCGCAGCCCCTCGGGGGTCAGTTCGTCGACGAAACCGCGCCCCGGACGAAAATCTTCGGGGCGGTGCTTCGCCTGCCAGCTCAGGCCCGGCCCGAGGCGCAATTCGGCTCGGCCGGAGGCCAGTGACTGGCTTTCATGCACCGCGCTCACCGGCTGCCAGGGCGGAAGCAGGCGTGTCATGGCACCGGGGCGGGCATGCCAAGCGAAGGCTTCATCGACCGAAACCGGGAGTGAAGAGGCGTAACTGATCTGCATGGGGCCAGACTACGCCCGGATCGAAGAACGTGTGGCGCATGAAACGGCCGCGGTTCCTGTGCACACGGTGGGAGTATCCCCTTCGCGGAGGACGCTCGGCCGAGAATTCACAATCCGCCACTAGGGACAATGCATGGTGTAATCGCGGTTACAATTGCCTTGTCGCCACTCTGGCGACGCTTAAATCTCAGGCGTAAAACCGCCATATTTGGCGCGCGCAAAAACTTCTCGAGGCGTAGGAAATGGAGTGTCAGTGGAGCATGTTGGGCTCGTATTTGTTGGCGTAATCCTCTTCGTCAATGGACTGTCTTCGCTCGGCGTGATCAGCGCGAAGTCAACAGTGCCCTTGAACTTCTTTGTCGGCATCCTGCAGATGGTGCTGCCCACGATCGTGATGCTGCAATCCTCGGGTGACCCGCAGGCGGTCGCCGGAGCATGGCCAAGTTACCTCTTCGGCATGACATACCTCTGGGTTGGCTATAACGCGGCGAGCGGCGGCGACGAGGCCGGCTTCGGCTGGTACAGCCTCTTCGTGGCAGCCATCGCCCTCTACGAGGTAGCTGCGGTGTTCCCGAGCGATCCGGTGCTGTCGGTGATCTGGCTGTCGTGGGCGTTGGCCTGGTTTCTGTTTTTCTTGCAACTTTCGTTGTACCGCACCACTTTCGGCGCGGTGGACTTGCGACGCTTTACCGGCTGGTACCTGGCGCTGATCGCCTTTCCGAGCAGCACCATTCCGGCGCTGCTGCTGATGAACGGGCTCTGGACACCTTCCGCGCGCACCGCCCTGGCCAGCATCGCCACGCTTGTGGCCGTCGTGGTCGCAAGCGTCCTGCTGTCCCGGGAACATCACCCACGCTTGGGCACGCAGCCCCCGTTGCTCAAGCGCCCGCTCGAGCCCGGCGTCTAATTCCGGGCTGCGGGGTCGCGTTCCCAGTCGGCCACCGGGCCGGCCACCTCATCGAAAATCGGATGTAGCGGAAAACTGGTCAACGCCGCCAGATGGGCGGCGCGTTGCGGGTCGCGCACCTGAAGCTTTCGGAGCAAATGCGCGGCCTCGAATTCCAGTTGCCCGGTACTTACCTGCAAGCGACGCGGCGTCTGGGGTTCGACGTGGATCTTGCTGCGATCGAAGCGATAGCCGCGGGCCGTGGCCTCCTCCCAGAGGCCACCCAGATACCCACCGAGCGTGCCCAGCGGATCGGCATCGGCTCGGAATCGCACTAATTGCGGGTGCGCCGTGTATCCGCTGCTCTTACCTTCGAGCACCTGTTGGGCCAGTAGCGTCTCGCGCCAGCAGGCGACCAGACCTTTGGCGTCGAGCAGGGACGGATGAAGTGACCATAAGCGCATAGGCGCAGTTTACGTCGCGGTCACTGGGATTCCGGAAACTCGATGAGTTCACTGCGAATCATGAACCGCTTGCCCTCCGGGGCTTCAAGGGAGAATCCCGACCCGCGACCATTGACCACGTCCACGGTGAGTTTGGTGTGCTTCCAGTACTCGAACTGCTCGAGCGACATCCAGAAATCGATATCGCCCAAGGGCTCCCCCTGGTCGTCATCCAGCGTCAAAACGCCAAGCAGAATATCCGACTGCCCGGTGCGAAACTCGCCAGCGGGATAGCACATGGGCGAGGAACCATCACAGCAGCCACCGGATTGGTGAAACATCAACGGACCGTGAATGGACCAGATGGTGCGTAGTAGCTCTAGGCAGGCATCGGTGAAGGCTATGCGAGAAAAGTTCTCCCCCGCGATGCTCGGGCGCGATTCGGTTATGCCTTCCATGACGGTGCTCCTCACTGCTCGTCGGTCATTGTGCTGCGGGTGTGCCGACAGATCCGGCACACCCGCAGCGGGTCACGCGGCTTAGAAGAAGCCGAGCTTATCTTCGGAATATGACACCAGCAGGTTCTTGGTCTGCTGATAGTGCGAGAGCATCATCAGGTGGTTTTCACGCCCGAAGCCCGATGACTTGTAGCCACCAAAGGCGGAGTGTGCCGGGTAGGCGTGATACTGGTTGACCCAGACGCGACCTGCCTGAATGTCCCGGCCTGCACGGTAGGCCGTATTGCCGTTACGTGACCACACGCCGGCACCCAGGCCATAGAGCGTGTCGTTGGCGATCGACAGCGCATCGGCATAGTCGCTGAACTTCGCCACGGACACCACGGGGCCGAAAATCTCCTCTTGGAAGATGCGCATCTTGTTGTGCCCGGCAAAGATGGTCGGCTGTACGTAGTACCCGCCCTCCAAGTCGCCGCCGAGTTCCGCGCGGCCACCACCGGTGAGCAGCTGGGCTCCTTCCTGTTTGCCGATGTCGAGATAGGACAGGATCTTCTCCAGCTGGTCGTTGGAGGCTTGTGCCCCCATCATGGTCTCGGTATCCAGCGGATTACCCTGCTTGATGCTTTGGGTCCGGGCGACCACCTTTTCGAGGAACTGGTCATAGATGGACTCTTGGATAAGCGCCCTCGAAGGGCAGGTGCAGACTTCGCCCTGGTTCAGCGCAAAGAGGGCGAATCCTTCCTGAGCCTTGTCATAGAAGGCATCATCGGCGGCCGCAATGTCCTCGAAGAAGATGTTCGGGCTCTTGCCGCCCAGCTCCAAGGTGACCGGGATCAGATTCTCCGAAGCGTACTGCATAATCAGACGTCCGGTCGTGGTTTCACCCGTAAAAGCGACCTTGCGGATACGCTTGCTCGTCGCCAGTGGCTTGCCGGCCTCGGCGCCGAAGCCGTTGACCACGTTCACCACACCGGCCGGCAGCAGGTCACCGACCAACTCCATGAGCACCATGATGCTCGCCGGGGTTTGCTCGGCGGGCTTGATCACCACCGCATTGCCGGCGGCCAGCGCAGGGGCCAGCTTCCACGTCGCCATAAGGAGCGGGAAGTTCCAGGGGATGATCTGCCCCACGACGCCCAGCGGTTCATGAAAATGGTAGCTGGTCGTATTGTCGTCTAGTTGAGAAATCCCACCTTCCTGCGCGCGGATCGCCGCAGCGAAGTACCGGAAGTGGTCGACGGCCAATGGCAGGTCCGCATTCAGGGTTTCGCGGACCGCCTTGCCGTTATCCCATGATTCGGCCACGGCGAGCATTTCCAGATTTTCTTCGATGCGGTCGGCAATCTTGTTCAGAATGACCGCACGCTCCGCCGGACTGGTCTTACCCCAGTCCGGAGCGGCGGCATGAGCGGCGTCGAGGGCCAGCTCAATATCTCCGGCGGTACCGCGGGCGACTTCGCAGAAGGCCTTGCCCGTTACCGGGGTGACATTCTCAAAGTACATCCCCTTCACCGGAGCCACCCATTGGCCGCCGATGTAGTTTTCGTAGCGTGACTTAAAATGGATCAGCGCACCATCGGTATTCGGATTCGCATACACACTCATGGCTCGAAAAACTCCTTCGCTTCACTCGGGCCGCGGGCGGCTTCCTTGCCCCTCCCGCCTACAAGTGATGCTAATCACAGCCACGTTGCAACTAGGTTGCAGTGTGGTCGCTAGGAATCCTGCAGGTTTTGCACCTCGGCGACTATCAAGGAGCGCGCCGGAGAGTCGGCGGGTAATTCTCGCAACGCGGCGAGGAGCACATGGGCATCGGCACTCCTGCGCCCAAAGTCCAGCAGTTGGTGAGCTCCGCCGCGATCGAGCACCAGCTCGCGAGCGGCCGCCTGAAGTCGGTGGCGCAGTGAGTGAATCCCCGGTGCCTGCGAGCGCGCCAACAGATCGGCGGGGTATACCTCGAGCATTTGCTGTACGTCGCCCGCCTCGAGCGCTTCCATCAGCCGATGCACACTCGTGCGCAGCGGCCACTGCACCCGATAGGGCCGCGAACCCAGCGTCCGTTCGTCGCGGCCGGCCAGCACTTTACGAAGCCGGACCATTTCGGAACGGACGGTTCCGGCCGCCGCCGCATCAGGCACCTCAAAAAGCGCCTCAACGAGCTCCTGGTTGCTCATTCCACGCTCGCTGGTGGCCAGCAGCGTCAAGATTTCGGCATGTCGCAAGGAGATCTGTTCGCCATTGAGTAAGGCACCGGTTGGCGCGCAGAGGTCTAGGTAATCGCCTTCGGACTCTCGGCAATGATCCTCGGGGAGCAATAGTTGCCCCTCGGCGGCGGCCACGGCCGCGGTGAGCAGCGGCAGCGAGTGCACGGCTACGGCATCCTCACCGCCGGTCAGATCGACCGCCCCAATGATTTGCCCGCTGCGCGGGTTGCGAATGGGCACGGCCGAGCAGCTGAAGGAATGCACATGCTCATACATATGCTCGGCCCCCGCAACCTGAACGCCGGTTCCGGTCGCCAGCGCAATCCCGGGGGCAGAGGTGCCAATCGACGGCTCGGCCCAGTCGGCACCGGGCGCGAAGCCCACGGATTCGGCCCGGCGCGCCACACCCCGCGCCCCGTCGACCCAGAGCAAGGTGCCGCGCGCATCGGCCAGCGCCACCACGAGATTCGCTTCGGCCGCGGCCGGGACCAGCAGCCGCTCAAAGACCGGCCACAAGCGTTGCAGGGCACTTCGCTCACGGGCTACCGCCAAGTCGGCGTCGGAAAGCATGCTCGGTTCGCGGCGCAACGAAGGTTGGGAGCCCAGAGCGCGCGTCCACGATTCGCGCACCACCTGCCGCAGCGGCAAATCTTCCAAGGGCGCACCGCTGGTGGCCAACAGCTCGTGGGCGCGAATTGCCTGGCGAGCCGCGGTCGGTAGATCCAAGGTTTTCACGCCCATGGTGAGCACTTCTCCTGAGGCTTGCCGGCTGGCGACACGGTGCCTACAGACTAGGGCAGAAGTCGGCGGTTGAGAAGACCTCCCCTGGCCGCGCGCTGATGCTTGCGGCCCACGGGCACGCGGAAATCGCGATTATTTATCCCCTACCTCTTGTGTCGCATTGTGGCGAGGGGTAATCTACAACCAAATGGTTGTAGATCAGTTGAGCGAAGCACAGTTAGACAAGGTCTTCCGCGCCTTGGCCGACGCCACACGACGAGATATCGTGCGGCGGACCTTGAACGCCGAGGCCTCGGTCTCCGAACTGGCGCGGGCCTACGATATGTCTTTCGCGGCGGTGCAGAAGCACGTCGCCGCGTTGGAGTCGGCGGGCCTCGTCACCAAATTCGCCCGTGGGCGCGAACGCCTAGTGCGTGCCCAGCCGGAAATGCTCCGGTACATCACCGGCCTGCTTGGCGCCTACGAAACCCTCTGGCGCGCACGCCTCGAGCGGCTCGATGCACTACTGCAAGAGCCCGACACTCCCTGAGGAGAAACCCCATGCCTGTCACCGCGGTCACCAAAGACCCAGAAACCCTGACCCTAAGCATTACCGCCGATTTCTCAGTGCCGGTCGCCCGGCTCTGGGACGCATACCTCGATGCGCGACAGATCGAAAAGTTCTGGGGCCCTCCGGGCTACCCGGCGACCTTCCTGCGGCACGACGGCGTCGTGGGCGGTGTGAGCCGTTACTACATGACCGGACCGGACGGCGAAGAATTCCACGGACGTTGGGATTGGACCGAGGTCGCCGAACACAAGTTCTTCGAAGTGCGCGATTCCTTCGCCGACAGCACGGGCACCACCAATGACGAGCTACCGAGCACCCGAGTGGTCTTCGGCTTCGACCCCACGGACGCTGGTTCGCGCGTTACGGTCACCAACCACTTCGACTCCGTCCAAGACCTCGAGCAGCTCGTCGCCATGGGCATGGAAGAGGGCATCAACCAGGCCATGGGGCAGATCGAATCCGTGCTGGCCGACCTGCGTTCGTTCTCCCGCGGCGAAGGTACCACCGTCCAGCTCATCGGCCAGACACAGGCCCGCGTCTCGCGGGTGGTCCGTGGCTCCCGCGAAGCCGTTTGGGCAGCTTTCCAGGATCCCGAGTTGATGAAGCAATGGAATCTCGGACCCGACGGCTGGCGCATGCCGGTCTGTGAGGTCGCCACCGAGGTCGGGCAAGACTACCGCTACGAATGGGAGCAGGAAGACGGTAGCGAACGCTTCGGCTTCACCGGCACGTTGCTCGAGCGCAACGCTCCGGTGTACGAGGTAACCACCGAGAAGATGATCGGCACCGAGGGACCCGAGGTACGCAACGAGCTGACCCTGACCCCACTGCAAGAAGGCACCTTGATCAGCTACCTCGGCAACTACCCGAGTACCGAAGTGCGCGATGAGATCCTCGCCACCGGCATGGCCGACGGCATGGAAATCGGCTATCAGCGGCTCGAGAAGCTGTTGCAGCAGTCCTGAGAGCAAAAGCACGCAGTGCACGGGTGCGGAATTATGGAACACTTGGAATCATGACTTCCCACAACGTGCGCGCGGGCCTGGATAAGCAGGCCACTCAGGTTCAGCAGATGTTCGACAACCTAGCTCCTCGCTACGACCTGTTGAACACGTTGATGACCGGCGGCATCGTGAACTACTGGCGCAAAATCACCACCGAGGCCATCGCTCCGCAATCCGGCGAGCGCATCCTCGACCTGGCGGCGGGCACCGGCACCTCGTCGGTGCCGCTGGCCGCCGCCGGCGCAGAGGTAACCGCGTGCGATATGTCCGAGGGCATGCTGGCCGAGGGGCGCAAGCGCTACCCGCAGCTCGACTTCGTCTACGGCGACGCCATGAATCTGCCCTTTGAGGATGAGACCTTCGATGCGGTCACCATCTCCTACGGGCTGCGCAATATTTCCGACACCACCGGCGCGTTGGCGGAAATGCTGCGCGTGACCAAACCCGGCGGACGCATTGTGGTGTGCGAGTTTTCCACCCCCACCGTCACCCCGATCAAGGTGGCGTACCAGCAGTTCCTGCCGCGAGTCATCCCGGCGCTGGGCTACCTCGTCTCGCCGAACCCGGCAGCCTATGTCTATCTGGCCGAGTCCATTTCGGCGTGGCCGGATCAGCAGACTCTCGGGGCGAAGTTCTTGGCCGCGGGTTGGAAGGATGTGGAGTTCCGCAACCTCACCGGCGGCATCGTGGCCGTGCACCGGGCGATCAAGAAGTAACGCCAACCGGCCTAGGGTTCGAGGTGCGCCGCCGCATCAACGATGGCGTGGCGCACCTCGGCCGCGCTGGCCGCCGAACGTTCATGTGAAATCAGGGTGATCATCCGGTGAAAACGCGGGTCGGCGAAAGGCCGTAGCACCACGCCCTGCGGCGGATGCGCAGCACCCAGCCGCGAGACCACCCCAATGGACAGGCCCGCGGCCACCACACTCAAGAGCACCGAGAAATCGTCGGTATGGATCACCGATTCGATGGCGTCGGTATCGGCCAAGTGCTCACGGATGAGCCGATCGATCGGGTCGTTATCTGTCACCCCGAACACCCACCGCTCACGGTGAAGCTGGCGGAGCGTATGGGTTTGAATCTGCACCTCGTGCGCGGCGGGATGATCCTCCGGCAGGGCGAGCAGTAACGGATCGCGCAGCAAGGTGCGCGAACGTACCGATTCCCCAAGCACCGGCGGGTAATCCTGCAAGGTGTAGATCACCGCGGCATCGAGGCTACGTTGCTGCACCGCCTCAATTAAGTCGGGGTTCTCCCCCAACCGGGTATCTAGCCCTAGGCCGCGCTCGGCCAGGCGCGCACTGATCGTCGGCAGGAAGGCCGAGACCACCGAGGCCACAATCCCCAGTCGCACCCGGGGACGTTGCCCACGAACCTGCGCGCGCACTTCCTCAACCAACTGCTCGGAGAGGTTGAGAATCTCCGCGCCCTGGCGCGCTACCAACCGCCCGGTGTCGGTCAGCGTGGTTCCCTGACTCGTCCGACCGGTCAGCGGGGCACCCATCAGTCGATCCAGATTCTGCAGATGGTGGTTCACCGCCGGTTGGCTCCAGCCCAGTCGCCGCGCCGCCCCGGTAATCGATCCGGTTTCTGCCACCGCCAATAGGGCTTGTAGTTGCCGTAGATCCAGCATGCTCCCACCTCAAAAACTTGTAAGCCCTTGCCTCAGGTTCTATACAGCGTATGGTACCCGGCAGAACTTTGCCGGGTACCCTTCGCGGCGCCAGCGCGGCACACTGATCTCAGCACCCGATGTCTCCTCAAGAGAAAGCCAAAGCCGATGAACCATACCGCCGACCGCACCACCGACCGACCGCACGCCGAGGGCACTCGTCTCGAGGAACTGTGGGAGATCCTTCCGGAAAATTCGGCGGTCAACGACCACGGCGTACTGAGTATCGGCGGGGTTGCGGTGACCGACTTAGCCGAACGCTACGGTACCCCGCTCTACGTGTATGACGAGGCCGGGTTGCGTAGCCAGATCCGCCGCTACGTCGACGGGCTGCGCGAACGCTGGCCCAACTCGGAGGTTCTCTTCGCCTCGAAGTCCTTCCCCGCCGTGGGCATGTATCGCCTAGCCCAAGAGGAAGGGGTTTCGGTCGACGTGGCCGGCGGCGGTGAACTGCGCATGGCGCTTGCCGCGGGCGTCGACCCGGCCAAGCTCCACTTTCACGGCAACGCCAAATCGGAGGCCGAGCTGCGTATGGCGCTCGAGGCCGGCATCGATACCATCATCGTGGATAACGAGGACGAGCTCGATCGCCTCGAACGGCTCCTGGACCGGCCGCAGAAGCTCTTGCTGCGCGTCATCCCGGGAGTAGAAGCCAAAACTCACGCCTCACAGGCCACCGGCGGGAACAACTCCAAATTCGGCCTGCCGATGGATCAGGCGGCGCACGCCATTGAACGCATGCAAAAGCACCCACTGATGGACTTCCGCGGAGTGCACCTGCATATCGGTTCGCAGATTCTTGATGCCAGCCAGTTTGCCGATGCGGTAGCCAAGATCTCCACCGTGGGAACCTTCGATACCTATGACATCGGCGGCGGGCTAGGGGTCAAGTACACCTATGACGATCAGGCCCCGAGCATCGAGGAGTACCTAGACGCCGTGGTCCAGGCCGCCCGCGAACATCTACCGGCCGACGCACGGCTACTGATCGAACCCGGCCGCTCGCTGGTAGCTCGCGCCGGCGTAACCCTCTACGAGGTGACCAGCGTGAAGCATACCGGGCGCAACTTCGTCGCGGTCAACGGCGGGCTGGCCGATCAGATGGACGCGGCGCTGACCAACCAGCGTTTCGAGGTGCTCCTGGGCAACCGCCCCACCGAATCGTGGACCGGCACCGCGCAACTGGTCGGGCGCCAGTGCGAATCCGGCGACCTGCTTGTCGATCAGGCCCCGCTGCCCGAGGCACGGGTCGGTGACCTCGCCGTACTGGCCACCACCGGCGCCTACGGCTACACGCTGGCGAATAACTACAACGGCGCCCTGAAGCCGGCCATCGTCTTCGTCGCCGACGGGCAGGCCCGCGTGGTGGCCCGCCGTGAAACCTACGAGGATCTGCTCGCGTTGCACGCCCCGGCGCTGTAGCCCACCGGTGCACGGCACCGCGCACGAGGCAACCCGGGATATGGTGGGAGCCCAGTAGTACTCACGCGACAAGGAGCATCCGCCCATGTCCTACACCCAGCGTTCGGTGAAACTAGCAACCGACGGCTTGGTCATCGACGATCGTGCCACCTTGCATTTCGCCGACATCCGACGGTCCTTCATCTACCAGCTAGCCGCCGGCGACACCGAGCTGACCTACGCCGAGTTCATTTTGGACAACGGACACAGCGTCGAAATCAACAGCGCCATGGACGGGTGGGAGCAGGTCCTGCCCGAGCTTCCGCGCCGACTCCCCGGGCTCGTCGACGAGCGCTAAGCACGGCGCAAGCCATTGACCGGCCCACCGCGGAGGCCTAGGCTCAAGCCTATGAGCCGAGTCATAGTCATCCACCATGTTCAAGGCCTTACCCCCGGCATCCGCCAAATGGCAGAGCAAATCGCCGCGTGGAGTCATGAAGTGCACTGTTTAGATCTTTTCGATGGAGCGTTGCCCGCGAGCCTCGAGGAGGGCATTGAGCTGGCCGAGGGCCTCGGCCAGGGCCCCTTGAGCGCCCGCGCGGCGGAAGAAATTGCGGCGCTCGGTGGCGCCGATACCTTGATCGGCACCTCGTTCGGTGCCGCGATTGCCCAGCAGTTGGCGCAGCAGGACTCCGGCGTTTCCCGCCTGATCTGTTTGGAAGCGTTTATCGACCCGGAGGGGCCGTGGAGTTTCGGCCCCTGGCCAGAATCGTTGCGCGCGCAGATCCACGGAATGGAACAGGACCCCTTCTTCGCCGAGGAAGGGGATCTCGAAGCGGCGCAGAACTTTATCGCCAGCCCCGCCGGGGCCGGAAGCGAACTATTCACCTACCCCGGTTCGAGCCATCTATTCACCGACCCATCGCTGCCGGGGCACGATCCGGCGAGCTACGAGCGGGTACTCGAACGCATCCGCACATTCCTCGAGAGCTAATACGTGGCGGCCGCTAGGCCGCACCCCGGAAAGGAGTCTGGACAACGCCAATGGCACTGAACTGGTTGGAGGTCTTCGCGGGCCTGAAGAATCCCGGCATGCGCGCAACCCTTGGCTTGGTGCTCAGCGACCAGCGCGAACAACTTGAACAGAATTCTGCCACCGCCAAGAATCTGTCCCGCTGGCAGTCGATCGGCCTACTCACCGAACGTGAGGGAACGCTCGTGGTGGACGACGACGCACTGAGCCAGGCACTGGCGGCACACCGCAAACCGGCCGAGGATCGCGCCGGCATTCAGCGCTTCTTCGACGGACCGCGGCTACATACCTTGCCGGCCAAGCCCGAGGATCGCCGAGCCGTTATGGAAGCCGTGCGGCATGCGGTGCTCAGCCCCGGCGAGCGCGTCAGCGAGGCACAGCTCGGCGACCGACTGCGCGTCATCCACGACGATGTCGCGCTGATCCGCCGCTACCTCATCGACCACGGGCTACTCGTGCGGTCCATCGACGGCGCCGAATACTCGCTGCCGCCCGGAGCCGAGCAGTAGCGCGTTAGAGTTCGGTAAAGCACGGGGCCTGACGACGCTGCGTGCGCTTGGCTTGCGCGTTCAATTCGTGGCACCACGGCGGGTACAGCCGGAACCCGCGCTTGCCCGCCTGCGCATGGGAGCGCACAATGCCGAGCTCAACTTGCTGTTGCGCGGTGAAGTGAAAGACCCCGGAGTGTGGCCCCTCATTCACGAACACCAGCAGGTCCTCGAGTTCCGGGCCATCGTGAAATGGACGCGTTTGCCCGTCGGCGCCGCGCTGCCAGACCGCGACGAACGCCCCCGGCTTGGTGGCGGTCACCCGACCGATCCGGACCCGCCAGCGCTGTTGCCCGACGCGCAGCAGCGCCGCTCCATAATCGCTGCCCTGCTCCTCGAGCTCGAGGGTCTCGATGCTCTCGGCCGGTAGTCCACGCTGTGCTAGGTAACGACGTAATCCCGCATACTGCATAACTCCACACTAGTCGGCGGACGAAGACCGGATGAGGCATGCTCTGGCAGACTAAAGCCATGCGCATTGAACTCACCCGATTCCGGGTTAAAGCCGGGGCCCAAGCCCGGGTCGATGAATGGATGACCTTCCTCAATGATCACCTCGCGGCCGTGCGCGAAACCCTCGAGCCCGAGCAGATGTATGTGGAAACGATCTTCTCCGAAACCAGTAACGGCGTGGACTACCTCTATTGGTACAGCGTGCAAGGCACCGGTGGTTCGCCCGTCGAGCAATCCAGCCACTGGCTCGACGCCCGGCATCTAGAATTTTGGCGCGACTGCATCGATGACAACTACCCGCCAGAAGACCTCACCGAACGCGTCACGATGATGCCCGAGCGCGTTGCAGACGCCATGGTTCCCCTCGATTCGGTACCGCATAGCCCGAAGTCATAAACTGATTTTATGAAAATTGAACGTCTGTTTCGCTTTCCAATCAAGGGTCTGCCGGCCGAGGAAATCAGCTCGGCCGTGGCCACCGTCAACGGTGGATTGACCGGCGACCGGACGGTAGCGTTCAGCAACGGCACGCAGCCTGTGCAGGACGAAACTTGGCAACGATGCACCACGTTCACCATTCTGAAAAACGACACCAGCCTGCAGCAGTGGCAGGTTTCCTCCCAGCCGCCGCTGATTACTCTCACCGCCCCGGCCGCGGTCGGTGGTGGTCAGCTAACCTTCGACGCAACCAACGCCGACGAACGCGCCGCGGCCACCGGTTTTCTGGCCGAACGCCTTCCGGCCCAAGGTACCCATCCGCGTGCGCTGATCTCCGGAAGCAGCGGCATTTTCGATTCGCAGAAATCCGGCATCTCCTTCATCAACCCGAAGTCCGTCGCCGCCCTGTCACGAGCCGCCGGGGTTGAGCTGGACCCGCTGCGTTACCGCGGCAATGTTCTGCTCGCCGACCTGCCGGCCTTCGCGGAGTTCGACCTGATCGGCAAGGTACTACGCATCGGTGAGACGACGGTGGCCATCACCCAATCCATCGAACGCTGCCGGGCCACCTCGGTCAATCCGGTGTCCACCGAGGTCGACGTCAACGGTCCTCGACTGCTGACCGCGCACTGCGGGTATCTGCACTGCGGCGTCTACGGCACCGTGCTGGAAGGCGGCCGCATCCAGGCCGGCGACCAGATCACCATCGCCGCGCAGGACGATCGCGCCCTCGCACTGGTCAAGGCCAAACGCACCCCGCGCCCGCTGCGCATCCACCAGATCCGCCCCATCGATCAGGGCTGCATCGAACTGACCCTGCGCGACGAACTCGGCTGGATCCGCGCATTCGACGAACCCGGCACGCACCTGCGGCTGCACCTTGCCGATCCGCAGTGGCGCAACTACACCATCACCTCCGTGGACGACGACCTCATCACGCTGGCCATCCGCGTCCAAGGCGAGGTCTCGGGCCAGCTGGCCAAGCTACGCGCGGGCCAGACGGTACTGGCCTCCGGGCCACACGGTCAACTGACCGCACGCAAGGTGCTGCAGGGCACCACCGCCCTGATCAGCGCCGGCGTCGGCATCACGCCCAGCCTGGCCCTCCTGCGCGGTGCGGCGCAGGCGACAACGCTGGACGCCCTGCGCATCCTCCACGTGCAGCGCGGCACCTGTGGGGTGCTCTCCGCCCGACTGGACGAGCTGGCGCGCAACGCGAAGGTGCCCACCGACGTCAACTACTTCGATTCAACCGTCGCCCGGCCCAGCGGCCCCGAGATCGAACGGATCGTCGCCGGATGCGACAGCGTGATGGTCTGTGGACCTGCGGACTTCACCGATATGGTGCTGCAGGCATGCGAGGCGGCCGGCGTAGCAGCCCAGCGTATCCACCGCGAAATCTTCGCCTCACCGGTGCAGGATATGAGTGCGGTGATCCAGCGCTTCGAGCCGGCCACGGTCACCTGCCACCCGGAGGGAACGAACTTCACCTGGCGCCCGGAGGCCGGGGTTCTGCTCGACGCCCTCGAGGAGCAGGGGCTGACCCCCGACAGCTCCTGCCGCGGAGGCTCCTGTGGCGAGTGCGCGTTGCGACTGCTCAAGGGCAGCGTCGCCTACCCGATCGAGCCCAGTGCACAGGTGGCCGACGACGAGATCCTGGCATGTATGGCGGTTCCCGCCGAAGACCTCGAGCTTCAGCTCTAACGGGAGGGATATCATGCTCATTCCGGGTCTCGAATCGTTACTGGGTTTTCTAGGAACCTTTGGCGTTTGGCTTCAGTTCGTCCTGCTGGTCATCGCCTTGGTCATGGTGTTCAACCTGCGCCGCCAACCATTGGGCATCAAATTGGCGTTGGTTCTTTTGGTTCTTGGCGTTCCGTTACTTGGCTCGATCGCGAGCATCCTCGTATGCCGAATCTCGCTTCGCGGACGTTCGATCGCCGAGCTCTAGGCAGCGCGGAAGGTTACGCGTCGTTCAATCCGTGGCCACCGGCTGGTGACCGTGCAGACATATGCGCTTCCTAGGGTTAGGGTGCCCATTCACCCGGATCCGAGGAGTTCCATCATGCGCACCCGACTGACCGCGGCATTCACCGCCGCATTGTTGGCCGCCACCCTGGCCACACCCGCCGTTGCCGCCCCGGCGGAACAACGTAATCACAGCAACGAACGCAACGGCTCCTTCGACCTGCAGGCCCACCGCGGCGGTCTGGCCGAATGGACCGAGGAATCGCTACCGGCCTTTGCCAACGCACTGCGCGTCGGGGTGACCACCCTGGAGCTGGACACCCTGCTCACTCAGGACGGCAAGATCATCGTTTGGCATGACGACCGCATCCAGCCCGAGAAGTGCACCGACACCGAACCCGCCGAGCCGGGAGATCCCGAGTTCCCCTACGTCGGTGACCGCATCGCGGACCTGACCCTTGCTCAGATCAAGACTCTCGACTGCGGTTTCCAGCCGTTGCCGGGCTACCCCGAGCAGAACGTTGCGGAAGGTAATCGCATTGCAGAGTTGCGCGACGTCTTTGCCCTAGTCCGCGGGGCCAACGCCAAGAAGGTCGGCTTCAATATCGAAACCAAGGTGGAAAAGGGCATGGCCGGCGGCCCCGCCGGTCGGGCCCTGACCGTCGCGGTGCTCGATGAAATTCAGCGTTCGGGCATGGCCGGGCGCACCGTGTTGCAGTCTTTTGACTGGTCCACCCTGAACCTCGCTCGTGAGTTGGCCGCCGAAGGCAAGGCCCCACAGCTGGACCTCGTGGCACTCAGCTCGGGCGCAAAACATCTACAAGTTGGCCAGCCTGGTGCGGCACCGGAGCTCGGTGGAATCGACATTGACGACTACGAGGGGTCGATCGCCAAGGCCGCCAAGGCCCAGGGCTACGCCGTGGTCTCCACGGCTCATGCGATGGTGACCGAGTCGCTGATTTCCGAGTCGCACGAACTCGGGCTGAAGGTCATCCCTTGGACCGTTAATGAACGCGCCGATATGGAGCGTCTGATGGAAATGGGTATCGACGGAATCATCACCAACTATCCCACCCGCTTGCGCGAGCTGATGGAGGAACGCGGGTTGAAGCTGCCGAAGCAGTATCACGCCGAGGCGTAAAAAGACCGCACTCCTACCGGGCCTCTCACTCGTAATTACGAGTGAGAGGCCAATTCGTTACCTACTTTTTATTCCAAAGTGTTCTCAAATCATCATCTACGAACTACGCTGAAAACTCAGAAGACACTCGCATGCAGACCGTATCAACGAGCAATACGAGCTATGCCAGAGGAGACATCGATGGATTCGACGAACAAGAAACTACTGACGATCGGCCTCGTTATCGCGCTAGGCGGACTGCTCATCGGCTATGCGCTTCCGCTGGTTACTTACGCGTTCTTCGAAAACACCCAGCCAATCACTCCGTATCTGGGAACTCCGATTTCCTTCATTACGACCATCGTCCACGGCCTTGCCGTACCCTTCGGATCCATGCTTGCCGCATACAGCGTCGGCCATCATTACCTAGGAACTCGACAGCGGCAAGATAGCCTCCGGCACGACAGTTAGATCTCAGTTTCTCCGGGAGGACCCCCGTTGCGATCACGGCCCGCATTGCTCATCCAATCGAGCAGACAAGGCTCCTGCTAAACATTTCGAGAAGCAAAGCGCCTGGCGCTATTCATGCGTACGGTCTGCGCGTTTCGGGTCACCAGACGCATAAACCTGGCGCATTGGCCACCCGCCTAGTGACACCGCCAAGCCCTCCAGCAAGGTGAGTTCACTGCCCGACCGACTGGCCCACAAATCAGTTGCAGAGAAGAACTATGGTCAAACTATGGTCGAGGACCAGAGTAGGGCACAAAAAGAAACCCGACGCTCACCTGATTTACCAAGTGAGCGCCGGGTTTTTCTGTGCGCCCTGCGGGGATCGAACCCGCGACCAGCGGATTAAAAGTCCGATGCTCTACCATCTGAGCTAAAGGCGCACGGCATAAAGCCAGATCCCAGCATACCGGATAGGCGGCGGCTCGAGCGAATCCCAGAGCCGGAGCCCGTGACGTATCCTCGAAGATATGAAAGGTGCACGCGCAGGATCGAAAGTAGCCCACGATTCGGGCTTCCGCCACCATAAACCCAAACCCTTCATGCCGATTGATTTCGACCCCTACGAGGGCGGAGCCGACCCGGCGCGCATCTCCGAGGCCGCCCATCTCTCCGCGCAGGCTTTTGTGCACCGGGGCCTAGAAAACGAAGATCCCGACGTCACCGCACGGCTTATTGCGGTGGCTGAAACCGAGGGCCTGGAGATGCTGGCCGAGCTGTGGTCCGAGGCTCCGGCGCGGTCGTTGCCTGGAGCGCTTTGGCGCCTCTACGCCGTGCGCACCGCGACCTTGAACAATCCCGAGGCAATGGCTGCGCGTTTTGTGGCCGGAGCCCAGCGTGCGCAAGTCGAGCGGCTGGTGGCGGGTGTGGCCGAACCGCCTACCGCCGGCGAGTTGCGCAAGATGACCGATTCGATTCTTTCCGGGGCATTCACGGGTGACTTCGCTCACGCCCTGGAGCGCACCGCCGCCTATTGTCGCGTGGTGGCACTGGGAATGACCGAGCATGCCGACGCCGCAGATCTTTCCAGCAATGAACACGGAACCCAGCTGACCCACCGCGCCAAATCACTCATGAACACAGCCGAAGATCTGGAGGCTAGCGCGCGGCTATGGCGCCGCAACGCCTTGGACTGAGTGACACCGCCGGGCAGTAGGCTGAGCTACGGCACGGTTGAGGACGGGAGTGACGTGGGAACAGGCGAGGCAAAGAAATCCGACGGCAGTGGCCGGTGGTTACTGATCATTATCGGCACCGGATTACTGGCACAAACCGCCTTGAACCTCATCCGCCCGGTAACCACCTATAAGTTGCTATCCCTGGGCGCCGATTCATTAGTGGTTGGGTTGGTGACCGCGGCCTACGCGCTACTTCCGCTGTTCTGCGCCATGTGGTTGGGCCGCGCCAGCTCTCGGGTGAAAAACATTCGCCTCTTGATGTTGTTGGGCACCGTACTGTTATCCGTCGCAGCCGCAGGCATCGCCCTCTCCCCTTCGCTATGGGCGGTGGCCGCCTGTAGCGCTCTGTTGGGCATGGGCCACCTGATTTTCACCATTGGCGGGCAGTCCTCCATCGCCCGGTTCTTCCCCGATGACCAGCTCGATAAGTGTTTTGGCTGGTTCACCGCTTCTTACTCGGCCGGCCAGTTCCTCGGACCGTTGATCGCCGGCGGAATTTTGGGGACGGCCACGGAAGTGCCGCAAGCCCAGCGTGTGGCCGACATCGGACTGGCGCTGTGGCTGGCGGCCGCCTGCGCCCTACTGGCGGTTCCGCTGTTGGCCCCGAACTTTCAGCCACCCCCACTGGGTAATGCCTTGACCCCCTCCGACCGCAAGCAGGCCGGGCTGTTGGGGATACTGCGGATCCGGTCAATGCCCTCGCACATGCTGGCCTCGATGACCCTGCTCGCGGCCATCGACATTCTCACCGCGTTTCTGCCGCTGGTGGCGGAACGACATCTGGTTGCGCCGGCCACGGTAGGCCTGTTGCTGGCGGTACGCGGTGTGGCCTCGGTGCTCTCGCGGTTGATCCTGCCGTGGATTTCCGGGCGCCTCAAACGACAAACCATGTTGCTCATCAGCCTATTTGGTGCCGCCGCCACGCTCGGGCTTGCGCCGGTATTGATCGAACATGCACTTGCCGCGTCACTGGCGCTGTTCGTCGGCGGGTTCTGCCTGGGTCTGGGGCAACCGGTAACCATGACCATGGTCTCCACCTCGGTCCCGTCCCAGGATCGCGGGGCCGCGCTGGCCGTGCGACTCATGGGCAATCGGCTGGGTCAGGTGGTATTGCCGCTGGCGGCCGGCGCAACAACCGTCGGGGCCGGCCCTGCCGGCGCCATCTGGTTCTGTTGTGGGCTACTCGCCCTCTCGGGTGTCGAGAAGGCTATACGGCGCACGTGAGATGAACCACCGAAGTGCACCGGGCGGTTGACAGCGTGGTGCCGTTGGCAGAAAACTAGGAGGCGGTGTCGGGCCGCTGGTAACCCCGGGCTCCAACATTTTGCCGCTTCGAGCGGCCTTCCGCCGAGAGGCGTTCCCGGTCCGGCACCCTCGAACTTCGTTAACCTTCACGACGTAAGATATTGATCAGCTCTTTATTCACTCGTTCCGAATGGTGCATCACTCGTCGTGAAATTTCAGCTCTTCCCGTCCGTTACACGCGGCATCGACCTGCTGCGTGAGTTAGCTACGCTTATCCGCCACTCGGTGAACCCCGTGGCGGAGATGATTGGCAACCCACAAGACGGCGAGCAGCAACTGCATTTGCTGGCCGAAGCCGAAACCAGCGCCACCGATACGCACTACGCGCTACTCACGCACCTGCGCACCAGCTATGTTTCGCCCTTGCCGCGCGAGGATATGTACACGTTCTCGCGCCTGTTGCACGCCACCATGGAACATCTGCGCGGTACCGGTGAACTGATCCGTGAGGTTGGCTCCACGCCGCTGTCCGAGCGCGCCGCCGAACAGTTAGGCCTGCTCAGCCAGCTGGCGGATCTAGCCGCCGACTCGCTGCAGCGCCTGAATAAGCTCGACGATCTGGAAGATAATTGGCTGCAGATGGTGCAGCTTTCCAAGCGTGCCACCCGCACTCATCTGGTCTGGAGCCAGGAAGTGGGGAAGTTCTCCAAGGCCTCAACCATGCACCGGCATCAAAACGTGGCCGATCAGCTGCTCCGCGCCATCGGCTCGCTCCGCGAATTTGCCGACCACCTCGGACGCGTGCTGGTGAAGGAATCCTAAATGGAGGCAATGACCGTCTTCACGGCCATCGGCATCATCCTCGCCATGGGGTACGGCGTACTCAACGGTTTTCGTGACGCTTCCACCGCGGTCGCCGCGGCCGTGCGCACCCGTGCCATGACCCCGGGAATGGCGGTCTCGGTAGCCGCCATCTTCGCGTTCGTTGGCACCCTGGCCTCCACTTCGCTGGGATCGTTCCTCGTACAACGCCTCGAAATCCCCTTGCACGACGGGGTGCCCGGGCTGGCACTGCTGATCTCCGCACTACTCACCGCCGGCGGTTGGGGTTTGTATTGCTGGTGGCGTGGCATCCCCGCCTCCTCGACGCACGCGCTGATCTCCGGACTGGTGGGCGCGAGCGTGGCCACCACGCTGACCAGCGGTGAGCCGGCCAGCGCCTCGCTGCTTTTTCTGGCGCTGGGCGTGCTTTTGCCGCTGTTGCTCACGCCGTTGCTAGCCTTTGGCCTGTCTTATCTGCTGGTCATTCCCGCCACCTGGCTGGTGCGCCACGATACGGCTAAAGACGTATCCGTACGCTCACAAATTGGCCAGGCAATCTCCTCCTGCGCTGTGGCTCTGGGGTTGGGCCTGCAAGATGGCCAACGCACCGGGGCGATGATCGCCGTCGTGCTGATCACCGGGCATGTGATCGAGCCGGGCCCCATAAGCTGGACGATCCAACTGACGGCTGCATCCTGCCTGGCCCTCGGTGTGCTTTTTGGCGGCTGGCGGATCACCCACACCTTGGGGCACCGGCTGGTGAAGATCGACCCGCTGCGCGGCATGGTGGCCCAGTCCGTGGCCTCGTTGATGCTGTATGTCGGGGCGCTGGCACTGCACCTTCCGCTGTCCACCACACAGTCGGTCACCAGCGCGATCGTGGGAGCCGGCGCCAATCAGCGTTTCGAGTCGGTTCGCTGGCGTTCGGTGCTGCGGGTATTGCGCATCTGGCTCGCCACCCCCGTGGTCTGTGCCGTGGTCGCGGCCATTATGGGGCTGGCGGTCTACCCACTGACTCAGCTGTAATTCGAGCTATTCGTCGGCAACGAACAGGTCCTCGATGCGGCATTCGAAGACCGCCGCCAGCCGAAACGCGAGGGGCAGCGAGGGGTCGTATCGCCCTTTTTCAATGGAGATCACCGTCTGCCGCGAGACTCCGAGCAAGTCGGCTAGGGCCTGTTGGGATAGTCCGCGGCCACACCGATACTCGGGCACAGAATTCTCCACTAGCCCTCGGCCCGCTTCAACCATAGGTATCGCACGGCAAAGCTCAGCATGGTTAAGAGTAGAACTGCCCCCAGCACCAAGGAAACCGGCGCCTCTACATTCAGAACCGCGAAGATTGCCGTAGCCAATCCGGCGGCCACCAGTAGGTCGTGAAAGGCACCCTGGGCGGCGCTGTCATACCAGCGCGACTCGATGGACTGCTCGGGATCTCTAGGTGCCGAGCGCAGCGTGCTTCGGTCCACCGCTAACGCCCAGCACGCGGCAGTTAAGACCGGGAATAGCCCGGCCGAGAATACACTCCACGCCAGAATCCGAGCCTGCGGGTACGCCACAAACGCGAAGAGAGCACCAGCGCCCACGGCCAACCCAAGACCTACCACCGCGCTTCCAATAATCAACGCTGCGGATCCGCCCCCGAACCGCGACCGGCCCCATGTTGATCTCTGCGTCAGTTGCGTCATGACAACCCCTCCCATCGTGTTTGTAAAACTCACTTTACAGACAAGCTTGCTTTACATCAATGATGCTCGCCGGGTGGATTCGTCTTTAGCTCGTTCGCCACAGGGGCGGCTGGCGCCGAAAGATGCGCCAAACAGTGCTCCACGTCAATAGCTGCCGCGGCCACTGAAAATGTGGGTATATCTAGGCTTCGGCGAGCAGATGCTCTTTGAGCACCTTGACGCGGGTGTGGATATCGTCGCGCACCAACTCCATGCGGGCGCGCCCCTCGATGCCACGCAGGCTGGGCTCGTCGGTGACCCAGGTTTCAACACGCACCCCAGGGATTTCGGGCACCTCGGCCTCGGTTCCCAGCACAATTACCAGACCCGCGGCTTGCATCGCCCCCTCGGTCAGCGCCTTGGGATGTTCGGCCCCGACGTCGACCCCCAGATCCTTCAGAACCTCGACGGCTAAAGCGTTGAGCTTGCTCCCCGGGTGGGTGCCGGCCGAGGTCACGGTGATATCCGCACCGGCCTCGTGGCGCATCAAGGCGGCGGCCAGCTGGGACTTGCCGCCATTCTTTACGCAGACGAAGAGCACGGCTGGTTTGCGGCGCGGGCTTGGCACGGTCATGGGCGTTCCTTTGCGGTGAGTGAGGCGGCGAGCGAATCCAAAGCTCCGGGTACCAGCGAGAAGTAGGCCCAGACCCCGCGCTTCTCGCGGTGCAGAAGCCCGGCCTCGACCAGAATTTTCAGGTGGTGCGAGACGGTCGGTTGCCGCAATCCCAGCGGCTCGGAGAGATCACAGACGCAGGTTTCGGCGGTGTCGCTGGAAGAGACAATCGAGAGGATACGCAGTCGATGCGGGTCCGCGAGCGCCTTAAAGCGCGCGGCGAGAACCTCGGCCTCTTCGGCCGGCAACGCGTCCTCGCCTTGGGCCGGTACGCAGCATGGCGCCTGCTCGGCGTCAATCTTTCCCGCGCAGATACGCTCCTCGCTCAGCTGCGCTGCCTCGATACTCATCGCCCATCCTCGCTTCCTTCACACCCACGGTTAGGCATTGACAATCTTCGATATAAGCAAGCATACTCAACATATCGATGAACGTCGATCCCTAGTTTTTTGGAGTGCATCTTTCGTGACAACCACCGGCGCGCCCGCCGATACGGGCCACATCACCAAGAAGTTATCCACCCTTGACCGCTACCTGGCGGTGTGGATTCTCGCCGCCATGGCGCTGGGCCTGGGGCTGGGCCGGCTGATCCCCGGCCTCGGACACGCTCTGGACTCCGTACAGGTCGCCGGAGTCTCGCTGCCGATTGCACTGGGCCTGCTCGTGATGATGTATCCGGTGTTGGCCAAGGTCCGCTATGACGAAACCCATCGGGTCATTGGCGACAAGAAGCTAATGATCACCTCGCTTCTAATTAACTGGGTGCTCGCTCCGGCCTTCATGTTCGCACTGGCTTGGATCTTCCTAGCCGACCTGCCCGAATACCGCACCGGTCTGATCATCGTGGGTCTGGCCCGGTGCATCGCCATGGTGCTGATCTGGAACGACTTGGCCTGTGGCGACCGCGAGGCGGCCGCGGTGCTGGTCGCGATCAACTCGGTGTTCCAGGTCATCGCCTTCGGCGCCTTGGGCTGGTTCTACCTCCAACTGTTCCCCTCATGGCTGGGCCTGCCCACCACGAGCGCCGAATTCTCCGTCTGGGCGATCACCCTGTCGGTGGTCATTTTCTTGGGCATCCCGCTGGTCGCCGGATTCCTCACCCGTACCCTGGGCGAGAAGGCACGCGGTCGAGACTGGTACGAGAACCGCTTCCTGCCGAAACTTGGCCCCTTCGCCCTCTACGGCTTGCTGTTCACCATCGTGATCCTCTTTGCACTACAGGGTGACACCATCATCGCCAAGCCGCTGGATGTCGCGCGGATCGCGCTACCGCTGCTGGTCTACTTCGCCGTGGTCTTCGGCGCCAGCATGCTTATCGGTCGCGGCCTGGGCATGAGCTACGAACGCACCACCACCCTGGCCTTCACCGCGGCGGGCAACAACTTCGAACTGGCCATCGCGGTTGCCATCGCCACCTTCGGGGTCACCAGCGGTCAGGCCCTGGCCGGTGTCGTCGGCCCACTTATCGAGGTCCCGGCCTTGGTCGCACTCGTCTATGCGGCCCTGTGGTCGCGCAAATTTTTCCCCAGCACCCTCGCACAGAAGGAAATGAAATGACCACCACCAACACCAAGCCTTCGGTCCTCTTCGTCTGCGTCCACAACGCCGGACGTTCCCAGATGGCCGCCGCATTCCTCAGCACGCTCGCCGAAGGGCGTATCGAGGTGCGATCGGCCGGTTCGGCCCCGGCCGACAGCGTAAACCCTGCGGCGGTAGCCGCCATGCAGGAGGTTGGCATCGACATGTCCGCCGAGGTGCCCAAGATCCTGACCACCGAGGCGGTCAAGGAATCCGACGTGGTGATCACCATGGGTTGCGGCGATACCTGCCCCATCTTCCCGGGCAAACGCTACGAAGACTGGAAGTTGGAGGACCCGGCCGGCCAAGGCCTAGAGGCGGTCCGGCCGATCCGCGACGAAATTCGTACCCGCATCGAAACCCTGATCTCGGAACTGCTTCCGGCTTAACACGGGCCACCACCCACCCTAGGAGAAGAGCATGGAACACCCGGTAATTATCATCGGCGCCGGTCCGATCGGTCTGGCGGCCGCGGCGCACCTGATGGAACAGCACCAGCAGGTACAGGTTCTGGAGGCCGGATCCGATGTCGGCGCGGCAATGCGTAGCTGGGGGCATATCCGGCTCTTCTCCACCTGGAAATACAACATCGACGCCGCCTGCCGACGGTTGCTGGAGACCTCTTCCGCCGGCTACGTGGGCGACTGGGCCGCTCCTCGTGAAACCCGGCTTCCCTACGGCGAAGAAATGGTGCGCGAGTACCTCGAGCCGCTGGCCCAACATCCGAGCCTGGCACCGAGAATCGCCTATAACCACCGGGTGAAGGCCGTCAGTCGCATCACGTCCCAAGGCGCCGGCGTCGATAAGGGGCGCAGCGCCCGCCGCGAAGACAGCCTCTTCGTGGTGCGATGCGAAACCCCAGAGGGGCCACGGGATCTGGTGGCGCGGGCAGTGATCGACGCGTCGGGCACCTGGGAACAACCCAACCCGGTGGGTCGCTCGGGTCTCGAAGCCATCGGGGAAGCCGAGGCGCGCGCCGCCGGTCTGATCACCTCGCCGCTACCCGACCCGCTGGGCGCCGACCTCGACCGCTTTGCCTCGCGCCGCGTGCTTGTGCTCGGCGCCGGGCATTCGGCCGCCAATACGCTGTTGAGCTTGGGGCGGCTGAAACAACGCCACCCGGATACCGAAATCCTCTGGGGACTACGTGGAGACGCGAATCCCATCCGCCTCTACGGCGGCGGAGATGCCGATCAACTTCCGGCCCGCGGGCAGCTAGGTAGCAGCCTGCGGCGCTTCGTGGAGAACGGCAGCATTAAGTTGCTGGAGCGAGTGGCCGTCACCGAGATCCGGGGCACCAGCAACCTCACGGTGTCCCTGGCCGACGGGCGCGAACTAGTTGTGGATCTGGTGGTCCCGGCCACCGGGTTCCGGCCCGACCTGTCAATGTTGGCCGAGCTGCGCCTCGATTTGGATCCGAGCGTGGAGGCGCCCCGCGAGCTGGGGCCGTTGATCGACCCGGAGTTCCATAGTTGCGGCACGGTCTCCGCGCACGGCGAGCGCGTGCTGGCCCATCCGGAACCGGACTTCTACATAGTGGGCATGAAAAGTTATGGGCGGGCCCCGACCTTCCTCATGGCCACCGGTTACGAGCAGGTCCGCTCCATTGCCGCGGCCCTGGCCGGGGATCGGACGGCGGCGGATCGGGTGGACCTGCAACTGCCGGAAACCGGTGTCTGCTCCACCGACCTGGCCGGATCCTGCGACGCTCCGGCGCCCGAAGCGGCCGAGGATTCCTGCTGTGCCCCGCAACCGGTCACCCTCGGACTATCCACCGGCACACTTCACGGTCAAACCGAGTTGCGCGGAGACGATCGGGCCTAAGCACCACATAGGCGCACCCGCAGCGCACGGGCGGGGTGCGCACATAAGAAAATCGGCGATCGGCCGCGGTGGCGGCCGATCGCCGATGGTGATCCCCTCCAGGATCCCCGGAAGACCCCCCTTCCGGTCCGCTTACCCGCGCGGAAGCTACCCTGCGCGGGAAACGAAATCTTTATCCGAAGCGTCCGGAGACGTAATCCTCGGTGGCCTGCTCGGCCGGGTTCGAGAAGATGGTGGCGGTGTCGTTGTATTCGATGAGCTTGCCCGGCTTGCCGGTGCCCGCAATGTTGAAGAATGCGGTCTTATCCGAGACGCGTGCGGCCTGCTGCATATTGTGGGTCACGATCACCACGGTGTAGTCGTTCTTCAGCTCGTTGATCAGGTCCTCGATGGCCAGCGTGGAGATCGGATCCAGAGCCGAGCAGGGCTCGTCCATCAGGATCACGTCGGGCTTCACCGCGATGGTGCGGGCGATGCACAGACGCTGCTGCTGACCACCGGAGAGGCCGGCGCCCGGCTTATCCAGACGATCCTTGACCTCGTTCCAGAGGTTTGCCCCGCGCAGCGACTTCTCGACCAGCGCGTCGGCGTCGGACTTAGCGATCTTCTTCCCGTTGAGCTTCACACCGGCGAGCACGTTGTCGCGGATGGACATGGTCGGGAACGGGTTCGGGCGCTGGAAGACCATGCCTACCTGGCTGCGCACGGTCACCGGGTCCACGCCCGGGGCGTAGAGGTTGTCACCGTCGAGCAGCACTTCACCCTCGACGCGGCCGCCGGGGATCACCTCGTGCATGCGGTTCAGGGTGCGCAGGAAGGTGGACTTGCCGCAACCCGAGGGGCCAATGAAGGCGGTGACGGACTTGGCCTCGATGTTGATCGAGACCCCTTCCACGGCGCGGAACTTGGAGTAGTAGACGTTGAGGTCGTTGACGTCGATACGCTTTGACATGATGTTTCCTTGTGAAATCTGTGGGTGGGCGCTAGCTTAGCGGCCGTTTTTAGGGGCGAAGATCTTCGCGACGAGGCGGGCGATGAGATTCAGCGCCATCACCATAACGATCAGCAAGAGGGCCGCGGCCCAAGCACGCTGCAGCGACGGGTCGATATTCGTCGGGCTGGTCGGCGTGAGGATCTGATAGTAGATATAGGTCGGCAGCGTCGACATCCAGTCCGCAAAGACGTTCAGGTTGATGTTGCTGGCGATGCCGGCGGTCACCAGGATCGGCGCGGTTTCGCCGATCACGCGGGCAATTGCGAGGGTGACGCCGGAAGCGATGCCGGAGATCGCGGTGGGGATGACCACCTTGAGAATGGTGCGCCAGCGCCGCACGCCCAGGGCGTAGGAGGCTTCGCGCAGTTCGTTCGGGACGATCTTGAGCATTTCTTCGGTGGAACGCACCACGGTCGGGATCATCAGTACGCTCAGCGCGACGGCGGCAACGATACCCATGCGAGAGTTGGGGCCCAGCAGCAGGCCGAAGAAGGCCGCGGCGAACAGACCGGCGACAATCGAGGGAATGCCGGTCATCACGTCGACGAAGAAAGTGATCGCCTTGGACAGCGGCCCGCCCTTGCCGTATTCGACGAGGTAGATGGCGGTGAGCATGCCCACCGGCACCGAGATCAAGGTGGCCCAGAGCGTGATCAGCAAGGTGCCCATCACCGCGTGGTAGGCACCACCGATCACCGGAGTGCCATTTTCCACGGTGGCGTTATCTACGGCACCGGTTACACCGTTCATCGAGGAGGTCAAGAAGTGCATGTTGATCCCCGGGATGCCCTTTTGCAGCACCGTGTACAGCACGGAGGCCAGTGGGATCAAGGCCAGCAGGAAGGCACCGTAGACCAGGTAGGTGGCCAGCGCATTCTTGCCCCGGCGGTTACCTTCGACGAGCGAGGTGATGATGGTGGCGGCGATGACGAAAAGCAGCGCCGAGTAGATCGCGAAGGTGGCGATCGCAAAGCCGCCGAGGGTGGAGGCAGCCGCGCCGAGGATGATCGAGCCGGCGGCGGTTGCCGGAATGGCCCATTTGGGTAACTTGCCCTTCGCCAGCGAATTGCGTTTGCGGCTTGGCGGGGTGGGCTGCTTGGGTGCGAGGTCCTGGTCAGTTTTCATGGTTGCGCTGTTCACTAGTTAGCCCCCGAGAATTCCTTGTGGCGGGCGATGATGGCACGAGCGATCATGTTCACCACGAGGGTGATCAGGAACAAGACCAGGCCGGCCGCGATCAGTTCTGCCAGACGCAGACCGAAGGCCTCGGGGAAGTTCAAGGCGATTTCGGCCGCAATGGTCTGATTGCCGGTCTTGATCAGCGACGGGATCAGTCCGCCGGTGGACAGTACCAGGGCAACCGCCATGGTTTCACCCAGGGCACGGCCCAGGCCGAGCATCACCGCGGAGATAATGCCGGGGCGGGCAAAGGGCAGGACCGCGGTGGTGATCATTTCCCAGCGGGTGGCACCAAGGGCCAGCGCCGCTTCCTCGTGCAGCTTCGGAGTCTGCAGGAAGATTTCGCGGCTTAGCGAGGTGATGATCGGAAGCACCATGACGGCCAGCACGATGCTGGCGGTCAAGATGGTCTTACCGGTCTGGCTGGCCGGTCCTTCGAAGATCGGGATAAAGCCGAGGTTCTGGCTCAACCATTCATAGCCGGGCACCAGCGCCGGGGCCAACACCATATAACCCCAGGCACCATAAATCACCGAGGGGATGGCGGCCAGCAGGTCGATCACGTAGCCCAGGGGACCGGCGATCTGGCGTGGCGCGAAGTGCGAGATGAACAGGGCCACACCGATGCCAATCGGGGTGGCGATAACCAGTGCGATCGCCGCGGCGATCACGGTACCGATGATGATCGGGAAGATGTAGGCGAAGAATCCTTCGCCACCGGTAATCTCTGCGGGGTCCGCGGAGAACGTCGGTAGCGCCTGGATCAGCAGAAACAGTGCAACGGCAAAGAGCGTAATCAGGATCAAGACGCCGGCGCCTAGCGCGGCACCGGAGAAAATCTTGTCCCCGGCGCGGCCGCTGGCGGCCGCTCTGCTCTTGACGGCAGTGGAGGTCATGGCACAAGCCTTTTCGAAATGGAGGGTGTGGCAGCTACGCCACGTGGGTGGAGGGGATGCGCGGGCCCAGCCGAAGGGTGGTGATGGCCAGGCCCGCGCGGTGGTGTGCCGGTTATTACTCGGCGACGGTGATGGAGTCGATCGACTTCGCGGCCTGGGTGGCCACGGCCTCGGAAAGCGGGGCGTTGCCCGCCGACTCATTGGCGATCTTCTGGCCCTCGTCGGAGACGACGTAGTTACCGAAGGCCTTGACCAGGTCCACGGTGGCCTGATCCTTGTAGCTCGAGCAGAAGATGTGGTACGAAACCAGGACGATCGGGTAGGTGCCGGACTCGGTGGTGTCGCGCTTCAGGTCCAGGGCCATATCCAGCTTGGAGCCGGAGTCATGCGGCTCTGCGGCTTCGAGTGCCTTGGCCGCTGCATCGGTGGAGATCTTGGTGTACTCGTCGCCAACCTTGACGTTGACGGTGGCCAGATCGCCCACGGCGGAGAAGTCGGCGTAGGTGATGGCGCCGTTGGTGGAGCTGGTGGTCGAGACCACGCCGGAGGTGCCCTTGGCGTTCTCGGAGGCGATGTCCTTCGGCCAGTCACCGGAAACATCGTAGGTCCACACATCGCCGGCGGCGGCCTTGAGGTACTCGACGAAGTTCTCGGTGGTGCCGGACTCGTCGTTGCGGTGCACCACGGTGATGGCGGTGTCCGGAAGCTCGGCGTCCGGGTTCTGCTTGGCGATCGCCTCATCGTTCCAGGTGGTGATCTCCTTCTTGAAGATCTTCGCGATGGTGGCAGCGTCCAGGTTCAGTTCCTTGACGCCTTCCAAGTTGAAGGCCACGGCAATCGGCGATACATAGGCCGGGATGTTGAAGGCGCCCTCGGGCCCGCAGACCTTCTTGGCCTGATCGGCTTCCTCTGGCTTCAGGTAGGCATCCGACCCGGCGAACTGCGCGCCGCCGGCCAGAAAGGCCTTGCGTCCGGCGCCGGAGCCGTCCGGCGAGTACTGCACGGTGGCTCCGGAGTGAGCCGCGGCGAATCCGTTGGCCCAAGCTTCCATGGCCGACTTCTGGCTGGAAGCACCGATGCCGGTGAGAGTTCCGGAAACGGCTCCCGCTGCATCCGAGGAACCGGCGGGTGCCGAGCTGGCGGCACCGGTCGGGTTGTCGGAGCCGCACGCGGTCAACGCGATGGCAGCGACGGACAAAACGGCAGCGGCGCTGCCCAGACGTTGGAACTTCACGAGTGCTCTCCCCAGGGATCATATGTGGTGTAATTCTGGCGCGCGGCCCCAAGTGATGACCGCTACGTCTTCGACGGTAAGGGGCGCAGGTAACCAGATGGCCGGGCGAAGGTGAACGGAAGGTTAACAACTTTTCCACAGGCGCGTGAGCTCCCTCACGCCCTGCGCCGTGGGGGCAGCCGTGACAAACTAGATTCATGGCCAGCCTCCCGCGACGCATCCGCAGTTTCCTCGTCGCGCGCAACCGAATCGGTCTTACTCGCGCGCGCAAATCCCTGCCGCGCATCGCGCGTATGACCCTGGGCGGCATCGGCGCCTACTGGCTGGCCGAAACCGTGCTCGGACACACCTCACCGATTTTTGCGGCCACCAGCGCGCTGATTGCGCTGGGCTTTGGCGGGGCAACCACCCTGCGCCGCACCGCCGAGGTGGCCATCGGGTGCACCCTCGGGGTGGTGCTCGGCGAAGCACTGGTGCACTGGTGGGGCGCCGGGCTGTGGCAGGCGGCGGCCGTCATGGCACTGTCGCTGATCGTGGCCCGGTACCTAGATTCGGGGCCGATCTTCTCCACCCAGCTCGGCATGCAGTCGGCGCTGGTGGTGTTGCTTCCGGTAAGCCCCGACGGACCCTTCGGACGCTCGCTAGATGCGGTGCTGGGCTCGGCCCTGGCCCTGCTGATCATCATGGTGTGGCCCACCGACCCGCGGCGCACCCCCATAAATGCACTGAATGACCTGCTCAAGGAGCTCTCCGAGGTTTACATCGAATGTTCTTGGGCCAGCCGCGACAATGATCACCGTGAGGCCTTCCACGCCCTGATCAAGGCGCGCGCCACGCAACGCCATCTCGACCGGCTCCCGGCTGCCTTCAGTGCCGCCCAGGAGATCGCCACGCTCTCCCCTACCGCACGCCGCCACCGCCACGAGATTAAGCGTCTCGCGCGGCGCATCGAGCATTTCGACCGAGCCACCCGCAATACCCGCGTATTCGCCCGACGCCTGGCCTCGGTGCTGAGCAACGGCGTGCTCAGCGAAGAAGGGGCCGAGCGGCTGGCCACCTTGCTGCGCGAACTGGCCGAGGCGGTGAATTCGCTGGCTCATTCGGTCCGTGAACCAACCGTGGCGGGTCAGCGAAAGTACGAGAAGCTCGCCAGGCATCAGCTCGAGGCCTGCGCCGAGCTGCTGGACCCGCACGAACTCGGGATCGAGGGGCTGCAGGCCGAGGGGCTGGTTTTGCTCTTGCGCCCGCTTTTGGTCGACCTGTTGCAGGCCGCCGGCCGTGATCACGAAGCGGCCCTGGACCCGTTGCCGCCACTGTCCTAGCGTCGGGGCAAAGCGTCCACCACAACGCATAGCATGGGAGCATGAGCAAAACCCGCACCCGCCCAACCGCCAGCTTCAAATGCACCGAATGCGGGTGGAGCACGGCCAAATGGGTCGGACGTTGCGGCGAATGTCAGGCGTGGGGCACCGTTGAAGAGGTCGGCCAAGTACCGGCACGCACCACCGCGGCGAGCACGGTGGCCAACCCGGCGGTACCCATCGACCAGGTCGACGGATCCCTAGCAGCCTTCCGTGACAGCGGCGTCTCCGAGCTGGACCGAGTCCTCGGCGGCGGGCTGGTTCCGGCCGCGGCGATCCTGCTGGCCGGGGAACCGGGCGTCGGCAAATCCACCTTGCTGCTGGACGTCGCCGCCAAGGCTGCCAACACCGGGTTGAACGTTCTCTACCTCACCGGTGAGGAATCGGCCGCGCAGGTGAAATCCCGGGCCGAACGCATTGGCGCGATCTCGCCGCGGCTGTATCTCGCCGCGGAAACGGATCTGGCCCTGGCATTGGGCCAAATTCAACGGATCGACCCGCAGCTGCTGATTCTCGACTCGGTCCAAACCTTTTCCTCGGCCGAAATCGAGGGCGCCGCCGGCGGCGTCTCGCAGGTGCGTGAGGTGGCCGCCAGCATTATTAACAGCGCCAAAACCCGCGGCATGACCACCATTATGGTCGGGCACGTGACCAAGGACGGCTCGGTGGCTGGCCCCCGCCTGCTGGAGCACTTGGTGGATGTGGTCTGCCAGTTCGACGGCGAAAAGCATTCGCGGCTCCGGCTACTGCGTGCACTAAAGAATCGCTATGGCCCCACCGACGAGGTGGGCTGCTTTGACCTGACCGAGGACGGGATCCATTCGCTCACCGACCCGTCCCGGCTCTTCGTCACGCGCACGCGCACCCCAGTGCCGGGCACCTGCATTACGGTGACCCTCGAGGGCCGCCGCCCACTCGTGGCGGAGGTGCAAACCCTACTTTCGCGTTCCGCGGCTCCGGCCCCGCGCCGTGCCACCAGCGGGATGGACGCGGCCCGCGCCCAAATGGTGCTAGCCGTGTTGCAGTCACGGGCCAAGATGGATCTGGCCTCCATGGATTCTTATATCGCTACGGTCGGCGGCGTGAAGATCGGCGAACCTGCCGCCGATCTTGCCTGCGCCCTGGCGTTGGCTTCCTCGCTGCACGAGTTCCCACTTCCGCAGGACTTCGTGGCCTTCGGGGAGGTGGGTTTGGCCGGTGAGGTCCGCCAAGTTCCCGAGATTGCCCGCCGCGTTACCGAGGCGGCCCGCTTGGGATTCTCCTTCGCGATGGTGCCAGCCACCCCACAGCCGCTGAAGAACGTTCCGGAGAATATCCGCATTTTCCAGGTCGAATCGGTGGCCGAGGCGCTGGATATTGCCTTCACGCAGCGGCAGAAGGGTTCCCGGTGAGCCCGCGGAGCCGGTTCGGGCCATAGACTTGAAGTGAGCCCGCGAAAGGATTTGAGCCACCCGTGAAACCGCAACCTGCCCCACAGCTGCTGAGCACCCTGGCACGGATCGCCCCCGGCACTGAACTGGCCGAGGGACTCGAACGCATTCAGCGCGGGCGCACCGGCGGGCTCATCGTGCTCGGTCACGACAGGCAGGTCGAATCCATCTGCTCCGGCGGGTTCCGCATCAATGCCGAGTTCACCCCAACGCGGCTGCGTGAGCTTGCAAAGATGGACGGTGCGATCATCACCGACTCCACCGGTCGGCAGATTCTGCAGGCCGGAGTGCAGTTGATGCCCGACGCCTCGATTGAAACCCAAGAATCGGGCACCCGGCACCGCACCGCCGAACGCGTCGCCCTGCAGACGGGCTTTCCGGTGATCTCCGTATCCCAGTCAATGCATACCATTACCCTGTATGCGGCCGGCGAGCGCCACGTCCTGGAGACCGCCGAGCGGCTCTTGGCCCGCGGAAATCAGGCCGTGGCCACGCTTGAGCGCTACCGTCACCGGCTCGATCAAGTCACCAGCGCGCTCTCGGCCGCGGAGATCGAGGATGTGGCCACGGTGCGCGAGGTACTTGCGGTTCTGCAACGCACCGAAATGCTGCGCCGCACGAGCGAAGAAATTTCCCGCTACGTTCTCGAGCTTGGCGTGGACGGTAGGCTCTTGGCCGCCCAGCATGCCGAGCTGCTGTCCGGTATTCATACCGACAGCCAGTTACTACTGCGCGACTACAGCCACGCCGATGGTGCCGAGCTGGATATCGACGCGGCCCTTGCCAAACTGCACGAGGTGCGCGACTCCGAACTGATCGAACCCGAGTCGCTACTGAAGGTGCTCTTCCCTTCACGCACCGCCAGCCTAGATGAACCGCTGACTCCGAAGGGGTACCGGCTGCTCGCGCAGATCCGCTCGGTACCCAAGTTGATTGGTGAGCGTCTGGTCGCGGCCTTCGGTGATCTTCAACTCCTCATGGCGGCAACCACCGCCCAACTCATGGAGATCGAGGGTGTCGGCGAACAGCGGGCCCGTTCAATCCGCGAGGGACTGGCCCGGATGGCCGAATCCTCGTTGCTTGAACGCTACATTTAGGTCAGGTTGAATCGGGTCGGGTCGCTTTCGACTTCGCCGAGCTTCGCGGTAAACACGTACGTTCCGGGCCGCGGCTGCACATCCACAGCCTTGCACCCCGGAGAGGAGCGCACGCGCGACCAGTTAAAGCGCGCTGTTTCCTTATGGCCGGGGGCAAACTTGAGCCAGATGTCCTCGGCGTTCGCCGCGCAGTCGACCGTTGAGAAGATTCGGTCCGAACCGCTGGTGATCAGGAATTCCTGCTCGCCGGTACCCACGTTGAGTTCGCACTCCTCGTCGGAAATATTCTCAACCGTCAGGATCAGCACCGGATTCTGCTCGGGCCCGTAATTACCCGAGTCGGTGCTGGCGGTCACCTTGATCTGGTTGGCGGCACACTGCCCCTGACGCCGGTCTTCCTCGGGTTCCTCGCTGGGTTCCGCGCTCGGGCTCTCTTTAGCGACCGGAGGCTGGGATTTCGGTTCCTGCTCTCCTTCGCCGCCCAAGGCCTTCAGTCCGGCGGTTATCCCCCACACCACCAGGGCGATGACAAGAAGCGCAATAACGCCTACTGTGATCCGTCGCCTCCGGTATACGCTGGCCGGAAGCCTGCCCGATGATGGTGTGTTCATGCTCTTTAGGTTAGTTCATCTGTGGGCGCCTACAGTGGATGGGTGCATCGAATCCACGAGTTGATTAATCACTGGTACCGCAACAACGCCAGGCAGCTACCTTGGCGTTCGGCGGAGGCAAGCCCCTGGGCGATTATGGTCAGCGAATTCATGCTGCAACAGACCCCGGTTAACCGTGTGCTGCCCGTCTATACACAGTGGATGGCCCGCTGGCCGGAGCCGGCGGATCTCGCGGCCGAGCCATTGTCCGAGGCGTTGATCGCATGGGGCCGCCTAGGCTACCCGCGACGTGCCCAACGGCTACATGCCGCTGCGGTGGAAATCACTAAAAGCCACGGCGGTAAGGTGCCGGGCACCGAAGCCGATTTGCGGGCACTTCCCGGAGTGGGCGACTACACCGCGGCCGCCATCGCCTGCTTCGCGTTCGGGGAACCCACCGTGGTAGTGGATACCAATATTCGCCGCGTGCACGCCAGACTCTTCGGCGGCGCGGCACTGCCCGAACCGCATCCGCGAGCCAGCGAGTTTCGCCGCGCCCGCGAGGTACAGCCAAGCGATCGGCACACCGCGAATCTGTGGAATATTTCGGTGATGGAGCTCGGCGCGTTGGTCTGCACGGCGCGTAGCCCCAAATGCGATCAGTGCCCGGTTTTCGCCCAGTGCGCCTGGATCGCCGCCGGACGCCCGGAACCGCATTACACACCCAAGGGGCAGTCGTGGGCAGGCACCGACCGTCAGGTACGCGGGGCGATCATGGCCGTACTCCGACACAGCCCACAGCCGGTTCCGGCGGCCAGTTTCCTGGAGGACCTCACCGGCGCACCGGCCGCCGAATACACCGGGCTGCAAAAGCTCAATGCCCCCTTGGAGCAACGTCAGCGCGCCCTAGCCGGGCTGATTCAAGATGGGCTCGCCATGCAGAGCGAGACCCTGGTGCACCTGCCGCGTTAGAGCTCCAAGATCATCCGTGTGTTGCCCAAGGTGTTGGGCTTCACGCGCGCTAGGTCCAGGAATTCGGCCACACCTTCATCGCGGGAGAGCAATAGTTCCTGATAGACCCCGGGGTCTACGGCGCTTTGATCCGCCATCACCTGGAATCCATGGCGTTTAAAGAAGTCCACCTCGAAGGTTAGGCAGAAGACGCGCCGCACCCCGACGGCGCGGGCCCGGCGCACCAGCTCATTCATCAGCAAGTGCCCGACACCTTGACCGCGATAGGCGGCGTTGGAGGCAAGTGTGCGGATTTCGGCGATATCTTCCCAAATTACGTGTAGCCCACCACAGCCAACGACAGTGCCGTCGGCGTCCTCGACCACCACAAACTCCTGAATGGATTCGTAGTAGGTCACCGCTTCCTTATCCAAGAGGATGCGTTGTTCTGCCAGGGGGCGGACCAACGCCTGAATGGCGGCGACATCGCTGGTGCGGGCGGAACGAACCTGAAAAGTATTCACAGAAACAAGTCTAAAACCGTCGGGGCCTCTCTTCGCTTTCGATCCGCTGGTAGCGTTCATTACGTGCCCACCGAACGACAATCCACCGCGACGCTAGCGCACCTGCGTCGGGCTCGTGATCTGATGGATCGCGAATATGCGAAACCCTTGGACGTGCCGGCCATGGCGCAGCGTGCGCTCATGTCTCCGGCCCATTTCTCCCGGGAGTTCAAGCGCGCCTATGGCGAGACGCCCTACAGCTACTTGCTGACCCGACGAATCGAACGGGCCATGGTGTTACTACGAGCCGGGCACGGTGTGACCGACACGTGCATGATGGTGGGTTGGAGCTCCCTGGGGTCCTTTAGCGCCCGCTTCACGGAGGTCATCGGAGAAAGCCCCACCGCGTATCGGGACCGGGAGCACAGTCCCACCGAGGAAATTCCCGCATGCATCGCCAAGATCCTGCTTCGACCCCCTCGTTCCCCGCTGCCGCAAACCGAGCAGTTTTGAAGAAGCGGTAGTTGCAAGGCGACGAATACTCTGAGGACATGACAAACATTTCTTTGCAGTATGTGCCGGTTACCGTCCTCGACGTCGACGAAGCTCTGGGCTTCTACCGCGACGCGTTGGGTTTGGAAGTCGTTTCGGATGTGGCCAATGGTGGGTTCCGCTGGGTTTCACTCGCCGTGTCGGGCCAGCAAGGGTTGAACCTGGTGCTTTCCACGCCCGGCGCCGGGCGCTCCGACGACGACGCTGCCGCCTTGGAGCAGCTGGTTGCCAAGGGAGCGATGGGTGGTCTGGTCTTTACGGTGCCCGACCTCGATGCAGTCTTCGAATCCGTGAGCGCCTCGGGCGCCGAGGTGCTCCAAGAACCCATGCAGCAACCATGGGGACCACGCGACTGTGCCTTCCGCGACCCGTCGGGCAATATGGTCCGCATTAACGCCGAGGCTTAGGGGTAGCACCGTGGCAACTAATCAAGACACCGCCCAGCAGGGCTTCACGGACGCCGAAAAGGCGGCGATGAAGGAGCGCGCGGCCGAGGTCCGGGCTCCGAAGAAGCGCATGACGAAGGCCGAAAAGGCGGCCGCCGATGTACAGGCCGTCCTCGATAAGATCGCTTCGTTTAGCGGAACGGATAAGACGCTAGCCGAACGCATTCATCGCACTGTCACCACCGCGGCACCCCAGCTAGCACCGAAGCTCTGGTACGGAATGGTGGCCTACGCCCTCGATGGGAAGGTGCTGTGCTTCTTTCAGGACGCGGCAAAGTTCGATGCCCGCTACGCAACCTTAGGGTTCAATGACGTTGCGGCGTTAGATGATGGCACCTTGTGGCCGACCTCTTTCGCCGTCACCGGCCTCGACGAAGCTCAGGAACAGTTTCTCGCAGAGCTAGTGGCACGGGCCGCAACACGCTAAGAGAAGTTAAAGCCAAGGGGAACCGATTCGTACTCGAATCGGTTCCCCTTGGTTATGTTCTCATCGCTACGGCCGCGAACGGCCGGTCTTAGCTCTCCAATGCCGCCGGCGCTGGCTCGCCTTCAAGCTGTCCGGTACCGCCCTCGGCGCGGAAGGTGAACTTGCGATCTGCGCCTTCACCTTCGACCTCGACGAATACCTTCTGGCCCGAAACGATCTGGCCGAAGAGGATACGCTCCGAGAGCTGATCCTCAATGTCGCGCTGAATGGTACGACGCAGCGGGCGAGCACCCATCGATGGGTCGTAGCCGCGCTCGGCCAACAGCGTGCGTGCCTCGGGAGCCAGCTCGATCTCGATACCGCGATCGTCTAGGCGCTTGGCCAGACGCTGCACGAACAGATCCACGATCTGCTCGATCTCGTCCTGGCTCAGCTGCGGGAACACCACGGTGTCATCAACACGGTTCAGGAACTCGGGGCGGAAATGCTGACGCAGCTCTTCCTGCACCTTTGCCTGCATACGCTCGTACCCGGTCTTGGTGTCGGCGGCCGACTGGAAGCCGGTCATCACACCCTTGGAGATGTCTCGGGTACCGAGGTTCGTGGTCATGATGATGATGGTGTTCTTGAAGTCCACCACGCGGCCCTGCGAGTCGGTCAGGCGACCGTCCTCGAGGATCTGCAGCAAGGAGTTGAACAGATCCGCGTGAGCCTTCTCGACCTCGTCGAAAAGCACCACCGAGAACGGACGACGGCGCACCTTCTCGGTGAGCTGACCGCCCTCTTCGTAGCCGACATAGCCTGGAGGGGCACCAAACAGTCGCGAGACCGTGTGCTTCTCCGAGTACTCGGACATGTCGAGGGTGATCAGAGCGTCTTCTTCGCCGAAGAGGAACTCGGCCAGTGCCTTGGCCAGCTCGGTCTTACCCACGCCGGTCGGACCGGCGAAGATGAACGAGCCACCGGGGCGGTTCGGATCCTTCAGGCCTGCACGGGTACGACGGATCGCTTGGCTGATCGCCTTGATGGCGGAGTCTTGGCCGATGACGCGCTTATGCAGCTCGTCTTCCATGTGCAGCAGTCGCGAGGACTCTTCCTCGGTCAGCTTCACAACCGGGATGCCGGTGGAGTTCGCCAGCACCTCGGCAATCAGTTCCTCGGTGACCTCGGAGATCTCGTCGAGCTCCCCGTTGCGCCAAGCCTTTTCCTTGTCGTTGCGGGCCTCGATCAGCTTCGACTCCTTGTCGCGCAGCGATGCCGCGCCCTCGAAGTCCTGAGCATCGATGGCCGCTTCCTTCTCGAGGCGAACCGTGGCGATTTCCTCGTCCATCTCCTTCAGCGCCGGCGGTGCGGTCATTCGCTGAATACGCAGACGGGCTCCGGCCTCATCGATCAAGTCCACAGCCTTGTCCGGCAGGAAACGATCGGAGATGTAGCGGTGCGCCAGTTGGGCAGCTGCCTGTAGCGCTCCGTCGGTGATCGAGACGCGGTGGTGCGCTTCGTAGCGGTCGCGTAGGCCGCGCAGGATCTGCGTGGTCAGTTCGACCGAAGGCTCGGCCACCTGAATCGGCTGGAAGCGACGCTCTAGCGCCGCGTCCTTCTCGATGTTCTTGCGGTACTCATCCAAGGTGGTGGCACCAATGGTCTGCAGTTCGCCGCGGGCGAGCATCGGCTTCAGAATGCTTGCTGCATCGATGGCGCCCTCGGCCGCACCGGCACCCACCAGAGTGTGGATCTCGTCGATGAACAGGATGATGTCGCCACGGGTGCGAATCTCCTTGAGCACCTTCTTCAAACGCTCTTCGAAGTCACCGCGGTAGCGGGAACCGGCCACCAACGAGCCGAGATCCAGCGTGTACAGGTGCTTGTCCTTGATGGTTTCCGGGACATCCCCGCGCACAATGGCTTGGGCCAAGCCCTCGACCACAGCGGTCTTACCGACGCCCGGCTCACCAATAAGCACCGGGTTGTTCTTAGTGCGGCGCGAGAGGACCTGCATGACGCGTTCCATCTCATGCTCGCGACCAATGACTGGGTCGAGCTTGCCTTCACGGGCAGCGGCGGTCAGGTTCCGACCAAACTGGTCCAGCACAGCCGAACCTGCCGGAGTGCCCTCGGACTGCCCACCGGAGCTAACGCCGGCCGACGCGGTTTCTTTTCCGCCGCCCTGGTAGCCGGACAGCAGCTGAATAACTTGCTGGCGAACGCGACCAAGGTCGGCTCCGAGCTTGACCAGAACCTGCGCTGCGACGCCTTCACCCTCGCGGATCAAGCCAAGCAGGATGTGTTCGGTACCAATGTAGTTGTGGCCCAGCTGCAGGGCTTCGCGCAATGACAGCTCGAGGACCTTCTTGGCGCGCGGGGTAAAGGGGATGTGGCCGGACGGAGCCTGTTGCCCCTTGCCGATAATCTCCTGCACTTGCTCACGCACGGCACCCAACGAAATGTTCAGCGACTCCATTGCCTGGGCGGCAACACCATCGCCTTCGTGGATAAGCCCGAGCAACAGGTGCTCGGTGCCGATGTAGTTGTGGTTGAGCATGCGCGCCTCTTCTTGGGCGAGCACGACAACTCGACGGGCACGGTCGGTAAATTTCTCAAACATCTCCGGCACACTCCTTGCTTACCTATGTTTCGATGCTACGCACCGAACTCGTTGAGCGCTCCCTTGTTCGCCACAGGGATAACCGGAAGACTCATGAGCTCGAATTCACGACAAGATTGTTGGTGCACAATTTATCTGAATCTTTTCTATAATCACGAGATTATAAAGGGCGTCAACAATTATCTACCCAGTGAGAAAAACCAAAGGCCGAACCGCAAATGCGGTTCGGCCTTTATTGGAAGGTCTCGAATTACCCTAGCTCTTGGAACGACCGCGTCCCTTGCGCATTGCCGCGTGATACGCGTCGATAACCTCGGAATTCAGGCGTCCACGAGCGTTGACCTGAATGTTGTTTTCCTTGGCCCAAGCTCGGATCGCGGGCGCTTCGGCGGTAGAGCTCTTCGAAGAACGAGCCGCCTCAATGTATGGCTCAATAGCAGCGCGGAATTCCTCCGCGTGCTCGGTATTTAAATCGATCTCGAAGTGCTGCCCACCAACGCTGAACGCGATTGATTCGCTGGCCTCACTGCCATCGATGTCGTCGATCAATGCAATTTGTACCTGACGAGCCACTGCGATACCCCTTTTGCTCGGTTGACTGGGCAATTGCCCTCTTCAACAGATAACTATAGGCGCATTTCGTCGTCAATTACGAACCGAAAGATCGATTAACACTCAATTATCAGGATTTTCACTTTTATCATCGGCTGCGGATTGCAAATGAACTGATCCATTATTTTTTGCATCTGCCGCAGCTTCGGCCGTGCGCTCTTTGCGATCAGCGTTAGTAATTGCCTTGATCACATACCAGAAAATGAGTCCTACAACGATTGTTGGCAGGAGTGCCTCAACATATGGCATCGCTTATGCCTCCGGCTTTAGCAATGGGAACAGAATGGTTTCGCGGATTCCGGCACCGGTAAAGAGCATGACCAGTCGGTCGATACCCAAACCAATTCCGCCCATTGGCGGCGCACCATATTCAAGGGCACGCAGGAAGTCCTCGTCTAATTGCATGGCCTCAGGGTCTCCACCCGCAGCCATCAGCGATTGTTCGGTGAGGCGCTCACGCTGAATCACCGGGTCAATAAGCTCCGAGAATGCGGTACCGCGCTCCATGCCGCCGATGATCAGGTCCCAGGCCTCGATGACGCCCGGCTTGTCACGGTGCGGACGTGCCAGAGGCTGAGCCAACGGCGGGAAGTCGCACACGAAGGTCGGGTCAATCAGGGTGGGCTCGACAATCTCGCCAAACAATTCGATGACAAGCTTTTGTGCGCCCCAGGCCGGATCGATCTTTACCTCGTGCTTGGCGGCGACTTCGCGTAACACCTCGGCCTCGGTGTCCGGAGTGATCTCTACGCCCACTGCCTCGGACAGGCCTGGGTAAACTCCCATCCAGCGCCATTCCCCGTCCAGATTGACGGTGCCGCGCGGGGTTTCGATCTGGCGGCCGGCTCCGATCGCGTCGGCCGCGTTGAGAATGATCTCCTTGATGCGGTCGGCCATAACGAACTGGTCCGCGTAAGCTTCGTAGCTTTCCAGCGTGGTGAATTCAGGCGAGTGGGTCGAGTCCACACCCTCGTTACGGAAGATGCGGCCCACCTCGAAGACGCGGTCGACGCCACCGACAACGCAACGCTTGAGATACAGCTCGGTAGCAATACGCAGGGTCATATCCTGATCGAATGCATTCAGATGCGTCTTGAACGGGCGTGCCGAGGCTCCACCGTGTACAAGCTGCAGCATTGGGGTTTCTACCTCAACGTAGCCGTGCGAACCCAAGGTGTCACGCACCGCCTTGACGATCGCGGCGCGCTTGTAAACCATTTCGCGAGCCTCATTGCGCACGATGAGGTCGGCGTAGCGTTGACGCACGCGAGTTTCCTCATTCAGGTCTGCGTGCAACACCGGCAGCGGGCGCAAAGCCTTCGAGGCCATTTGGAAGGCGTCGGCCATGACGGACAGTTCGCCGCGGCGGGAGGAGATCACTTCGCCATGTACGAAAACGTGATCCCCGAGGTCCACCAAGGACTTCCACTGGGCTAGGCGCTCTTCGCCGACGTTGGCCAGCGACAGCATGACCTGAAGTCGCGTCCCTGAGCCCTGCGGGCCGCCCTCCTGCAAAGTGGCGAAGCACAACTTGCCGGTGTTTCGCATAAAGACGATACGGCCAGCGATACCAACCTTAACGCCGGTAGCCTGGTCCGGTTCTAGATCCGGGAACTGTTCACGAACCTGCTGGAGGGTGTGGGTCCGGGCTACCCCAACCGGGTAAGCCTCCTCGCCGTTAGCCAGCAGTGTGTTGCGCTTATCGGTACGCACCTGACGCTGGTCGTTGGGATCAGGGGCCTGAGCGGAAGAATTTTCGGAAGTCACAGTACTCCATTCTACGTTGCCTGTGGGCGCTTCGGGCGGTCTCATGACTTGGCTAACACAGCAATAAAGGGGGCGCCGCGGCACCCCCTTTATTGCTCTACCAGATAACTACTCGGTCTGCTGGATCGAGCCACATTCCGTCGCCCGGCTGGGTTCCGAACGCGGCATGGAAAGCATCGAGGTTCTTCGGTACCTGATTGCAGCGGAACTCTCCCGGAGCATGCGGGTCCGTGGTGACTCGCACAACCGCAGTTTCGGGTCGAATCAGCGTACGCCAGCATTCGGCCCACGAATAGAAGAAGCGCTGGTCTCCGTTCACTCCATCAATTACTTCGTCCGTTTCCAGACCGCGCGCCGCCAATTCCAGTTTGTAGGCCTTGTAGGCAATACCCAATCCGCCAAGGTCACCAATATTCTCACCGAGCGTGAGCTCGCCGTTGACCTTGTGTTCCGGAGCCTCAGCCGGTGTCAGCGCGTTGTATTGCTCGACTAACTTCCCGGTAAGGCGCTCGAACGCTTCACGATCTTCCTCGGTCCACCAGTTCTTCAACTCGCCAGTACCGTCGTACTGCGAACCTTGATCGTCGAACCCGTGACCAATTTCGTGTCCGATAACCGCGCCGATGGCCCCAAAATTGGAGGCGATATCTCGGTCCACATCGAAGAATGGCGGGCGAAGAATGGCCGCCGGGAATGCGATTTCGTTCAGCAGTGGATGATAGTAGGCGTTGACCGTCTGCGGGAACATAAACCAAAGCTCACGATCGACCCCATCATCGATCTTCTTCAGTTCTCGTTTGAACTCGAACTCATTAGCCGCGGCAAGATTGGAAATGACGTCGAGCTCGCTAGTCTCGATGCTCGAATAGTCGATCCATTCATTCGGGTACCCAATCTTAGGCCGGAACATGGAGAGCTTTTCCAAGGCCTTTTCGATTGTTGCCGCACCCATCCAGGGCAGGGTGGCAATGGATTCACGGTATGCCTCGATAAGTCGTTCGACAAGGTGATCCATGGCCTGCTTGGCCGCCGGTGGGAAGTGCTTAGCCACGTAGAGCTGTCCGAGGTCTTCGCCCACGGCCCCTTCGGTAAAGGCGACCCCACGCTTCCAACGGTCTTTGAGTTTTTCAACGCCACCAAGCTTCGCCGAGTAGAAGGAAAAGTTCTCATTGACGAAATCGCTGGAAAGATAAGGGGCGAAGGAGCGAAGCACTTGAACTGCAAGCCAACTCTTCCACGCTTCGAGGGGCTCGCTATGCACTAGTTCGCCTAACGCAGCGAAGTAGCTCGGTTGCCACAAGACAACCTCTGAGTAGTACTTCTCCTCGATTCCTGCGCCCTGAAGCCACACAAGGAGACCGGGGAACAGAGTGAGAACTTCATCGGCAGTCATCAGGTTGTAACGCGCCTGTGCATCACGAACCTTTACGCGATCCCAATGGTGCGCTGCGATTTTGGTTTCTAATGCCACCACGGCGGACGCGGCGTCAGCAGCGTCGGGTAGCTGCCCCAAGCCAAGCAACCGTGCAAGATGTTCTTCGTAGTCCTTGACCGTCTGCGCGAACTGTTCCTCGCGGTAATACGACTCGTCGGGCAGTCCGAGCCCGCCCTGCAAGAACGTCAGCAGGTTGCGGTCGGGATCGCCGGCATCGTTCATTGCACCGGCCTGCAGGAACCCACTGATTCCCTTACGGTAGAAAGTGCCGGAGAGGTTTAGGAATGATTCCACGTCCTCGACGGCTTCGATGGCTTGCAGATACTCGATTACTGGGTCAGCCCCACGGGCTTCAATGACGTCTTCGTTCATGAAGCTACCGTAGAGGTTGGCGATGCGTTGGATCTTCGCGTCAGCGCTACCAGCCTCGGCCTGCTTCACGCAGTCTTCGATAATATCGTGGACGGCTTTTTCTGCTTCGTCACGAAGTTCCATGAACGACCCGTAAATCCCTTGGTCACCGGGGATAGTCGCGGTTTCGAACCATTTGCCATTGGCATGGCGGTACAGGTCATCCTGCGGCCTGATCGTATCGTCGCGGTGCTGCAAAGCCTGGGTGCTCAACGAACAACTCCTAAAGTTAGCGTGATCTGAGTATCAGTAATCACTCTATCGAGAAGTATAGGGTTTAGCTGTGTGGGTTGTGTGGTTAAACGGGTGAGGCCCTAACACACACTGTGTGTTAGGGCCTCAAACCACATCATAAGTTTAGTCCGGCGGCGTCCTACTCTCCCACACCCTCACGAGTGCAGTACCATCGGCGCAGTGGGCCTTAGCTTCCGGGTTCGGTATGGGACCGGGCGTTTCCCCCACGCTATGACCGCCGTAACAGTCTCGAAGCAAAAATGTGTTACCGATACAACCTGCCCCACACACGCACACGCGTGTGTTTGAGGGGGTTGTTGTCTCGTAACCGTATAGTGAACGCGAACAAAACCTTGTCTTTTTCAAAGGATCGTTATGTTGTGTGTTGTAAGTCATCGGCCTATTAGTACAGGTCAGCTACACAAGTCTTTAGTCCTTGCTTCCACATCCTGCCTATCAACCCAGTGGTCTAGCTGGGGGCCTCACACACACAAAGGTGCATGGAAATCTCATCTCGAAGCAGGCTTCCCGCTTAGATGCTTTCAGCGGTTATCCCTTCCAAACGTAGCTAATCAGCGGTGCACTTGGCAGTACAACTGACACACCAGAGGTTTGTCCGTCCCGGTCCTCTCGTACTAAGGACAGCCCTTCTCAAATTTCCAACGCGCGCAGCGGATAGGGACCGAACTGTCTCACGACGTTCTAAACCCAGCTCGCGTACCGCTTTAATGGGCGAACAGCCCAACCCTTGGGACCTACTCCAGCCCCAGGATGCGACGAGCCGACATCGAGGTGCCAAACCATGCCGTCGATATGGACTCTTGGGCAAGATCAGCCTGTTATCCCCGAGGTACCTTTTATCCGTTGAGCGACGGCCCTTCCACGAGGTGCCGCCGGATCACTAGTCCCGACTTTCGTCCCTGCTCGAGCTGTCACTCTCACAGTCAAGCTCCCTTGTGCACTTACACTCAACACCTGATTGCCAACCAGGCTGAGGGAACCTTTGGGCGCCTCCGTTACATTTTGGGAGGCAACCGCCCCAGTTAAACTACCCATCAGGCACTGTCCCTGAACCAGATCATGGTCCGAAGTTAGGTGACCGATACAGCCAGAGTGGTATTTCAACGATGACTCCACCCAAACTAGCGTCTGAGCTTCACAGTCTCCCACCTATCCTACACAAGCTGCACCGAACACCAATACCAAACTATAGTAAAGGTCTCGGGGTCTTTCCGTCCTGCTGCGCGTAACGAGCATCTTTACTCGTACTGCAATTTCGCCGAGTTCATGGTTGAGACAGCGGGGAAGTCGTTACTCCATTCGTGCAGGTCGGAACTTACCCGACAAGGAATTTCGCTACCTTAGGATGGTTATAGTTACCACCGCCGTTTACTGGGGCTTAAATTCTCCGCTTCGCGCCAAAGCACTAACGAGTCCTCTTAACCTTCCAGCACCGGGCAGGAGTCAGTCCGTATACATCGTCTTGCGACTTCGCACGGACCTGTGTTTTTAGTAAACAGTCGCTTCCCCCTGGTCTCTGCGGCCCACACCCGCTCAAGAGAGTAAATCTCCGTCACGAGGCAGGCCCCCCTTCTTCCGAAGTTACGGGGGCATTTTGCCGAGTTCCTTAACCATGATTCTCTCGATCGCCTTAGTATTCTCTACCTGATCACCTGTGTCGGTTTAGGGTACGGGCGGACTTGAACCTCGCGCCGATGCTTTTCTAGGCAGCATAGGATCACCGAATCACCCCACCAAAGGGGCGCCTATCAGGTCTCAGAATCAATGAGCGGCGGATTTGCCTACCACTCTTCCTACACCCTTGGACCAGGTCAATTCCATTGCCTGGCTCGGCTACCTTCCTGCGTCACACCTGTTAATACGCTGACCTCACAACATCGGTTCCCAGCCCATCCACCACACCAGCACCTCGAAAGGCACTGAGCACGGTCTCAGAGGTGGTTAGCATCCGTCGCTACGGTATGGGCGGTTCTTCGCCGGTACGGGAATATCAACCCGTTGTCCATCGACTACGCCTGTCGGCCTCGCCTTAGGTCCCGACTAACCCAGGGCAGATTAGCTTGACCCTGGAACCCTTGATCATTCGGCGGACGGGTTTCTCACCCGTCATTCGCTACTCATGCCTGCATTCTCACTCGTATAGCGTCCACCGCTGGTTTACACCGCGACTTCACCCGCTATACGACGCTCCCCTACCCATCCAAACGCTCGATCGAAACCAAGCAAATATTTGAATGACGCAACTTCGGCGGTGTGCTTGAGCCCCGCTACATTATCGGCGCGGAATCACTTGACCAGTGAGCTATTACGCACTCTTTCAAGGGTGGCTGCTTCTAAGCCAACCTCCTGGTTGTCACAGCAACTCCACATCCTTTCCCACTTAGCACACGCTTAGGGGCCTTAGTTGGCGTTCTGGGCTGTTTCCCTCTCGACTATGAAGCTTATCCCCCACAGTCTCACTGCTACGCTCTCACTTACCGGCATTCGGAGTTTGGCTAAGGTCAGTAACCTTGTAGGGCCCATCGCCTATCCAGTAGCTCTACCTCCGGCAAGAAACACGTAACGCTGCACCTAAATGCATTTCGGGGAGAACCAGCTATCACGAAGTTTGATTGGCCTTTCACCCCTACCCACAGCTCATCCCCTCCATTTTCAACTGAAGTGGGTTCGGTCCTCCACACGCTCTTACACGCGCTTCAACCTGGCCATGGGTAGATCACTTCGCTTCGGGTCTAGACCGTGCCACTCAAACGCCCTATTCAGACTCGCTTTCGCTACGGCTACCCCACACGGGTTAACCTCGCGACACAGCACTAACTCGCAGGCTCATTCTTCAAAAGGCACGCCATCACAAAACAAGTTTGCTCTAACGGATTGTAAGCACACGGTTTCAGGTACTATTTCACTCCCCTCCCGGGGTACTTTTCACCATTCCCTCACGGTACTGATTCACTATCGGTCATCAGGTAGTATTCAGGCTTACCAGGTGGTCCTGGCAGATTCACACAAGGTTTCACGGGCCCCGTGCTACTCGGGCATCCACACAAGAACGGCAGCACGCATTACACCTACGGGACTATCACCCTCTATGGTCCGGCATTCCAACCGATTCACCTATACGCCTGCACCTCATCCCACCAGCGTAGATAGAACTGGTAACGTGCGGACCCCACAACACCGATGATGCAACGCCTATCCGCTATCACACACCAACCGGTTTAGCCCCATCCGCGTTCGCTCGCCACTACTAACGGAATCACTATTGTTTTCTCTTCCTGCGGGTACTGAGATGTTTCACTTCCCCGCGTTCCCTCCACACAGCCTATACATTCAGCTGCAGGTCACACCACATAACATGGTGCGGGGTTTCCCCATTCGGAAATCCTGGCCTCAACGTCCGGTTATCGACTCCACCAGGCTTATCGCAGATTCCCACGTCCTTCATCGGCTCCTGATGCCAAGGCATCCACCGTGCGCCCTTAAAAACTTCAACACAAATCAAAGTCCTCAAAAATGAGCAACAAAAACAATCAACAAAATCACAAAACAACCCACCAACAACACCATCAGGACAACAGTGCCATCAGCAACCCACCCACACAAAGGGGGCAGGAAAAAGGGTCATCTTATAAGATGCTCGCGTTCACTATACAGTTCCCAAACAACAACCCCACACCCACCGACCACACACCCACCAAGGGGTACGCGTCCAACAGACACAGGAAACACCGAAACACCAAACCCAAAGGCTTGTTGCTTCAAAACCCAACAGCATGCCAAACCACACCAGCACCACCGGCCAACACCACGATTCCAACCACACCACCACCACACCCCACCACAGTGGAGCGAAGCAACGGCACGGCGTACTACGCACGCATCAACCAACAGCACCAAGCACAGCCAACACCCCACACCACCCCACCAACGGGGCGCCACAGGATGCCGCGATTCATTGATATTCCACCCATGAGCAACCCGCCTGCCAACACTCGTGACAGAAACAGGCAACCATAATGGTTTAGCTCCTTAGAAAGGAGGTGATCCAGCCGCACCTTCCGGTACGGCTACCTTGTTACGACTTAGTCCCAATCGCCAGTCCCACCTTCGACGACTCCCCCCACACAAGGTGGTTAGGCCATCGGCTTCGGGTGTTACCAACTTTCGTGACTTGACGGGCGGTGTGTACAAGGCCCGGGAACGTATTCACCGCAGCGTTGCTGATCTGCGATTACTAGCGACTCCGACTTCATGGGGTCGAGTTGCAGACCCCAATCCGAACTGAGACCGGCTTTTAGGGATTAGCTCCACCTCACAGTATCGCAACCCATTGTACCGGCCATTGTAGCATGCGTGAAGCCCAAGACATAAGGGGCATGATGATTTGACGTCATCCCCACCTTCCTCCGAGTTGACCCCGGCAGTCTCCCATGAGTCCCCACCATTACGTGCTGGCAACATGGAACGAGGGTTGCGCTCGTTGCGGGACTTAACCCAACATCTCACGACACGAGCTGACGACAACCATGCACCACCTGTGAACCAGCCCCGAAGGGAAACCCCATCTCTGAGGCGGTCTGGCACATGTCAAGCCTTGGTAAGGTTCTTCGCGTTGCATCGAATTAATCCGCATGCTCCGCCGCTTGTGCGGGCCCCCGTCAATTCCTTTGAGTTTTAGCCTTGCGGCCGTACTCCCCAGGCGGGGCACTTAATGCGTTAGCTACGGCGCGGAAAACGTGGAATGTCCCCCACACCTAGTGCCCAACGTTTACGGCATGGACTACCAGGGTATCTAATCCTGTTCGCTCCCCATGCTTTCGCTCCTCAGCGTCAGTAAATGCCCAGAGACCTGCCTTCGCCATCGGTGTTCCTCCTGATATCTGCGCATTTCACCGCTACACCAGGAATTCCAGTCTCCCCTACATCACTCTAGTCTGCCCGTACCCACCGCAGATCCAAGGTTGAGCCTTGGACTTTCACGGCAGACGCGACAAACCGCCTACGAGCTCTTTACGCCCAATAAATCCGGATAACGCTTGCGCCCTACGTATTACCGCGGCTGCTGGCACGTAGTTAGCCGGCGCTTCTTCTGCAGGTACCGTCACTTTCGCTTCTTCCCTACTGAAAGAGGTTTACAACCCGAAGGCCGTCATCCCTCACGCGGCGTCGCTGCATCAGGCTTTCGCCCATTGTGCAATATTCCCCACTGCTGCCTCCCGTAGGAGTCTGGGCCGTGTCTCAGTCCCAGTGTGGCCGGTCACCCTCTCAGGCCGGCTACCCGTCGTCGCCTTGGTGAGCCATTACCTCACCAACAAGCTGATAGGCCGCGAGTCCATCCCTCACCGATAAATCTTTCAACCACCCACCATGCGGTGAACAGTCATATCCGGTATTAGACCCAGTTTCCCGGGCTTATCCCAGAGTCAGGGGCAGGTTACTCACGTGTTACTCACCCGTTCGCCACTAATCCCCAAGTGCAAGCACCTGGTTCATCGTTCGACTTGCATGTGTTAAGCACGCCGCCAGCGTTCATCCTGAGCCAGGATCAAACTCTCCATAAAAAAATAAAAAGCCGCTAGAACCCTTCGGAAAATAAAGGCGAACCAGCGTACATCCTGGCGAATAAAAAACACTCGGAACAACACACGGGGGTGCATCATTCCAAGCAAAATGTTATGTATTCACCAAATAAATAAACATTCGGTATCAACAAACTTGGCACACTATTGAGTTCTCAAACAACAAACACTTACCGGTTCCGCAACCACCGTTATCTTCGGCGGCGTTTCGTCCAGCGTTCTTCATTTATCTTATCCCGATTATTTCGTCGGTGTCAAATCGTTTCTTTGTGATCTGAACCGTATTTTCGGGTCCCATTCTTTCAATTCTTTTCCACAGTGACCTGTGTAAAAGCGTTGTTTTTCTGGGGGTTTGTTGCCTCTTTTTGTACCGGTTTTTTGTCCGGCCTGTTTGCGGCAACGAAGAAAAACTATACAGGGGTTTGGGAGGTCGTGCAAATCGGTGGGGTACTTTATGACCGTGATCGTCGTTACATGTCATTTGATGACTCTCCGCCATGCAGAAACCCGCGAACTCCAACGGGTTGCCGACCATATTTCTTCCCTCCGTACCAGCACGTGCCATCGGAGTGTATGTATGGACCACCGGCACACAGCCCGGCCAGTAATCCTGAAGGAAGGTCTTTGATGATTAGCGGCCCTGCTAGCCGATAGAGCCACTCCTGATCAGTGATTAACCTATGGTTGTCTCCCAAGCCGACGAATTCCGCCCACTGCATTGCCCGACCCGTGGAATTCCCCCAAAGCCGCCACTGAATCAAGCATCGCCTCAAGTAGCCAATCACTGTGCGCTATCTGACCCAGTTCGGGCACGCTACTCTGGGGAACAGGATTAAACGTTGAAAGAGGCGGCACCTTGTCAGAGTTCCGGCGCAGTGCCGCCATCCCACACATGGAAGCAAGACGTTCCTGTCAGGAGAATCCTTGCTACAAGGAACATTCTCACGATGCACTATCGATCGGGGCAGTAGATACCGGCGCTGCCAGACTCAGCGGCCCATTCGAGGGCCGACTGCGGTTGGCGCAGGGAGACGTTGTGGTGATCCCCGAAGGTCATGTACATGCTTGTAACCCGTATGGAGGTGCCTGGCAGTATCAAATGCTACACATCGATCAACTTTGGGCCGCTTCTATCATGCAGTCAAACACTGTGGACGAACTATTTGACGGGATTCGCGTTCTACGTCGCCCCGCTCTCTATCGCAAAGTAAACGAACTCATCGATGCCGTCTTCGCCGACGAAGCAGCAGACCAACTCAGTCATCGACTACAAGCACTACTTTCAGGCCTCAGCAAGACCAGTACTTTTCACTTGGTGCCCAGCAAGACGGACTCCAGCATGCTCAACCGTCTAGAGCCAGTGCTTGACCGGCTACGTTCCGATGCGACTAACCCCGCGATAGATGAACTAGCTAGCTCCGTGGGTATGTCGAGATATCAACTCATTCGCGCGATGCGCCGTGCCACAGGGCTTTCTCCACTTGCTTGGCGGCAGAATACCCGTATCGCTAAAGCACGTCGCATGCTTCGCAGCGGGCTATCCATCTCTGACACCGCTCAAGCGTTAGGGTTTACAGACCAAAGTCATTTTCACCGGGTTTTTCGTGCTCATGTATCCGCGACACCAGGTGACTATCGGCGTTAGGTGCAAGAACGTACAAGACGCTTTCCGTCGCGTAGACGATCCTAGCGGTATGCAAATCTCTAAAACCTCCATTGCTAAGACCGCGGACACACTTCGTAGCTGGGCTCTCAATGAATCCTTGAAAGCTGAGGTCATGAACGACCCGGCTATGCTGCAGATTGCCAGCAAAATCGCTCGGCGCTACGTGGCTGGCCATACAATGCGCGATGCATTGCTGCTTCTAGAAGACAACATCCTACGAAATCACCTAAGCAGCATTGAGTTTGTCGGCGAATCCGTTCGAAAGCCAGCCATTGCAGTGGAAGTGACGAATGAAATCCTTCGCCTCATCAAGGGTATTCCTGCTCACGCAACGGATACTACGATTTCTCTCGATCTCTCGCATATTGGCCTGCTCGTTTCCCCGGAACTTGCGCTCAATCATGGACTAAAGATCGCGCAGGCTGCGCGGAACGCCGGTTCATACATGATGGTTTCCGCAGAAGGTTCAAACCGCACAGATTCCGTGCTAGATACTTGGGAACGGCTCTCGGATGCGTTCCCCGAAACTGGGATCACCTTACAAGCTCGCCTATACCGTACTCCGAACGATCTTCAGAGGGTGCTCGGTCGTCCCGGACCGGTCAGAATCGTCAAAGGTGCATTCCTAGAAACAGACAAGATTGCCGCCTCTCGAGAACTGACGGTTTTGGGCAATACCTACCGGCAATCCGTTTCTGCGCTAGTGCACGCGGGACACCGGGTCAACATTGCAACACACGATCCGCAACTTCTAGAGCAATTGAAAGCAGACCTCGGGGTTGCCCTGTACCAAGATCACGTTGAGTTCGAAATGCTCCAAGGGCTTGGCACCGAGCTCTTGGACCAACTGCGAGCGGACGGGTTCAAAACTCGCGAATACATCGTGTACGGGCCCGACTGGTGGTTATACGTTCTCAATCGGATCGCGGAACGACCCGAACAACGCGTATTCACCGCAATCTCAGATCTCGAGGCCCGGGGCGGCCTAGGGTAGTCATTCACCAAGGCGCCGATCCGTTGGTAGTAAAGGTCGACTCAAAATGTACCAACGAGCCAAGGTAGCCGCGAAACCCGCGCGCCACCTACCGCTCGCATGCACATACCACCATCCGCGCAATCACGAATGGACTCTACGTTGCTGAAATTTCGAGTCGTCTGAACCGTAGCTCCCGCTGGGTACCACGCAATGGGGAACCAGAGAAAGGCAGCATCGCGAGATCAACGTGCTCTGCGGCTCTGAGCGCGAGCCGGTTCGCGGACTCAGTAGCTTTTGGTGTCAGCCCGAGCTCATGCGCGAACTCGGTCCAGTGTTTTTGCTTGAGGTTCTTATGCTTCCCGCCAATAGAGAGTGCCATCGTGTCATCGCCATAGAGCAGAGTACACGGGACATCGTAGATCGGTGCTATCGAGAAACGATGATCCTTGTCCGCCAGAATGGAAACGTTCTTACCGTGCAAATCACCGTTGCCTGTAAGCCATGCAAAGAGGAACTGCAGGTAGAGATTGCGCTTAGCTAGCAGCGGTGCCTTGCACTTATCGGCCAGAGCGCGCACCACTTCCTCGGTGGCAACGGAGTATTTCATGGAGGGAGGCAGGTCTAGGACCTGCATCCCGTCCTCTAGCGCGTACCGCACGGGAGAAGCACCGGCCATCGGCAAGGCGCGGTCGAACCTCTTGATGAGCAAACCTTCTACTTGGTGCGAATCATGGACTTTACGAAAGTCCACGAGGGGGAGCTTTAGCTGTCGTGCTGCACGGAGATGAAGTTCCTCGTTCGAAACCAGATGTGGATAGTCCCGTGGATCTAGTTTCAGGAGATATGCGTCCCCATCAAGTGCCAACGGCGTGGTAAGCATCGTGGCGCTAATCTTCTCCTGCACACCCGGAATTGCGTGACGGTCCAGACTGGTAGCCAACTGCGTGAAATCGAGTTCGTCCCCGTCGCTGAAGTCAACGACGGCCGGTGGGGCAGTTAGGTCATCACCGGCTGGCAGGATTCGAACGTCCCCTGGCGTATCGGCACCCACGACCAGCAATAGGGTCAGCTCATCCGCCATGCTGGTTTTGGCGACATTACGGACCATTGTTAGTCGATGGCCCTCCGGCAATAGTCCAGAGAAGAACGCCGGCAATCCACCTCCTGGGCCCGCGTAGGCCTGGTCGCTCAGCGGCAAAGAGGTCGCCACTGGCACTGGGGATTCCTGGAGGTACTGTTCTGTATAAGTGAACACCACGCTGCCATCGGCAAGGCGCGTCAGGTGTCCGGCCAATTGCGCCTGTTTATAGACATCGGCCCGTTGCACCTTTTTGAGATCTTGGAGTCCTCGGCTCATTCAGTCACCACTAGCCGTAACCCAAGAACGGACGCAGCCGCTAGCAGTCCATTTACTGAGGGATTGCCCGTGGCGGTTTCGATGGCTCGTACCGTCCGCTCCGAAATGCCGGCGAGTTCAGCTAGCTGCTCTTGGGTTAGCGAATTTTCTTTGCGTGCTTGCTGGATACGCAAGCCGATCTCTTCCAATGCACTCAAGGCTCATCCTTTTCGGCAAAATGCTACCGATTCTTGTAGCTACTAGTTCCATAGTCCACGAAACCGCACTATTCGGCAAGATACTGCCGAAAGCTGGTGGAACTCATCATTCATAGTTGCAGACTGGCATAACCAGCAATATTTTGCCGTCAGCACCTGGCATGACAGGAGTAGACACCGAAGGGGCTGTATCAATGAAGAAGTATCGCGGCAGCGCAGTCGGCCTCTGGAAAGTTTCGTGGTTCGCTGGCGTCTAGTCCGCGGTTGACCCACCACGGGCGTCCACCCCAACCTCCGATGGTGCCGCCCCCGTGGGTAGTCGCGGGCACCTGTGTGGGTTGTGTGGTTAAACGGGTGAGGCCCTAACACACACTGTGTGTTAGGGCCTCAAACCACATCATAAGTTTAGTCCGGCGGCGTCCTACTCTCCCACACCCTCACGAGTGCAGTACCATCGGCGCAGTGGGCCTTAGCTTCCGGGTTCGGTATGGGACCGGGCGTTTCCCCCACGCTATGACCGCCGTAACAGTCTCGAAGCAAAAATGTGTTACCGATACAACCTGCCCCACACACGCACACGCGTGTGTTTGAGGGGGTTGTTGTCTCGTAACCGTATAGTGAACGCGAACAAAACCTTGTCTTTTTCAAAGGATCGTTATGTTGTGTGTTGTAAGTCATCGGCCTATTAGTACAGGTCAGCTACACAAGTCTTTAGTCCTTGCTTCCACATCCTGCCTATCAACCCAGTGGTCTAGCTGGGGGCCTCACACACACAAAGGTGCATGGAAATCTCATCTCGAAGCAGGCTTCCCGCTTAGATGCTTTCAGCGGTTATCCCTTCCAAACGTAGCTAATCAGCGGTGCACTTGGCAGTACAACTGACACACCAGAGGTTTGTCCGTCCCGGTCCTCTCGTACTAAGGACAGCCCTTCTCAAATTTCCAACGCGCGCAGCGGATAGGGACCGAACTGTCTCACGACGTTCTAAACCCAGCTCGCGTACCGCTTTAATGGGCGAACAGCCCAACCCTTGGGACCTACTCCAGCCCCAGGATGCGACGAGCCGACATCGAGGTGCCAAACCATGCCGTCGATATGGACTCTTGGGCAAGATCAGCCTGTTATCCCCGAGGTACCTTTTATCCGTTGAGCGACGGCCCTTCCACGAGGTGCCGCCGGATCACTAGTCCCGACTTTCGTCCCTGCTCGAGCTGTCACTCTCACAGTCAAGCTCCCTTGTGCACTTACACTCAACACCTGATTGCCAACCAGGCTGAGGGAACCTTTGGGCGCCTCCGTTACATTTTGGGAGGCAACCGCCCCAGTTAAACTACCCATCAGGCACTGTCCCTGAACCAGATCATGGTCCGAAGTTAGGTGACCGATACAGCCAGAGTGGTATTTCAACGATGACTCCACCCAAACTAGCGTCTGAGCTTCACAGTCTCCCACCTATCCTACACAAGCTGCACCGAACACCAATACCAAACTATAGTAAAGGTCTCGGGGTCTTTCCGTCCTGCTGCGCGTAACGAGCATCTTTACTCGTACTGCAATTTCGCCGAGTTCATGGTTGAGACAGCGGGGAAGTCGTTACTCCATTCGTGCAGGTCGGAACTTACCCGACAAGGAATTTCGCTACCTTAGGATGGTTATAGTTACCACCGCCGTTTACTGGGGCTTAAATTCTCCGCTTCGCGCCAAAGCACTAACGAGTCCTCTTAACCTTCCAGCACCGGGCAGGAGTCAGTCCGTATACATCGTCTTGCGACTTCGCACGGACCTGTGTTTTTAGTAAACAGTCGCTTCCCCCTGGTCTCTGCGGCCCACACCCGCTCAAGAGAGTAAATCTCCGTCACGAGGCAGGCCCCCCTTCTTCCGAAGTTACGGGGGCATTTTGCCGAGTTCCTTAACCATGATTCTCTCGATCGCCTTAGTATTCTCTACCTGATCACCTGTGTCGGTTTAGGGTACGGGCGGACTTGAACCTCGCGCCGATGCTTTTCTAGGCAGCATAGGATCACCGAATCACCCCACCAAAGGGGCGCCTATCAGGTCTCAGAATCAATGAGCGGCGGATTTGCCTACCACTCTTCCTACACCCTTGGACCAGGTCAATTCCATTGCCTGGCTCGGCTACCTTCCTGCGTCACACCTGTTAATACGCTGACCTCACAACATCGGTTCCCAGCCCATCCACCACACCAGCACCTCGAAAGGCACTGAGCACGGTCTCAGAGGTGGTTAGCATCCGTCGCTACGGTATGGGCGGTTCTTCGCCGGTACGGGAATATCAACCCGTTGTCCATCGACTACGCCTGTCGGCCTCGCCTTAGGTCCCGACTAACCCAGGGCAGATTAGCTTGACCCTGGAACCCTTGATCATTCGGCGGACGGGTTTCTCACCCGTCATTCGCTACTCATGCCTGCATTCTCACTCGTATAGCGTCCACCGCTGGTTTACACCGCGACTTCACCCGCTATACGACGCTCCCCTACCCATCCAAACGCTCGATCGAAACCAAGCAAATATTTGAATGACGCAACTTCGGCGGTGTGCTTGAGCCCCGCTACATTATCGGCGCGGAATCACTTGACCAGTGAGCTATTACGCACTCTTTCAAGGGTGGCTGCTTCTAAGCCAACCTCCTGGTTGTCACAGCAACTCCACATCCTTTCCCACTTAGCACACGCTTAGGGGCCTTAGTTGGCGTTCTGGGCTGTTTCCCTCTCGACTATGAAGCTTATCCCCCACAGTCTCACTGCTACGCTCTCACTTACCGGCATTCGGAGTTTGGCTAAGGTCAGTAACCTTGTAGGGCCCATCGCCTATCCAGTAGCTCTACCTCCGGCAAGAAACACGTAACGCTGCACCTAAATGCATTTCGGGGAGAACCAGCTATCACGAAGTTTGATTGGCCTTTCACCCCTACCCACAGCTCATCCCCTCCATTTTCAACTGAAGTGGGTTCGGTCCTCCACACGCTCTTACACGCGCTTCAACCTGGCCATGGGTAGATCACTTCGCTTCGGGTCTAGACCGTGCCACTCAAACGCCCTATTCAGACTCGCTTTCGCTACGGCTACCCCACACGGGTTAACCTCGCGACACAGCACTAACTCGCAGGCTCATTCTTCAAAAGGCACGCCATCACAAAACAAGTTTGCTCTAACGGATTGTAAGCACACGGTTTCAGGTACTATTTCACTCCCCTCCCGGGGTACTTTTCACCATTCCCTCACGGTACTGATTCACTATCGGTCATCAGGTAGTATTCAGGCTTACCAGGTGGTCCTGGCAGATTCACACAAGGTTTCACGGGCCCCGTGCTACTCGGGCATCCACACAAGAACGGCAGCACGCATTACACCTACGGGACTATCACCCTCTATGGTCCGGCATTCCAACCGATTCACCTATACGCCTGCACCTCATCCCACCAGCGTAGATAGAACTGGTAACGTGCGGACCCCACAACACCGATGATGCAACGCCTATCCGCTATCACACACCAACCGGTTTAGCCCCATCCGCGTTCGCTCGCCACTACTAACGGAATCACTATTGTTTTCTCTTCCTGCGGGTACTGAGATGTTTCACTTCCCCGCGTTCCCTCCACACAGCCTATACATTCAGCTGCAGGTCACACCACATAACATGGTGCGGGGTTTCCCCATTCGGAAATCCTGGCCTCAACGTCCGGTTATCGACTCCACCAGGCTTATCGCAGATTCCCACGTCCTTCATCGGCTCCTGATGCCAAGGCATCCACCGTGCGCCCTTAAAAACTTCAACACAAATCAAAGTCCTCAAAAATGAGCAACAAAAACAATCAACAAAATCACAAAACAACCCACCAACAACACCATCAGGACAACAGTGCCATCAGCAACCCACCCACACAAAGGGGGCAGGAAAAAGGGTCATCTTATAAGATGCTCGCGTTCACTATACAGTTCCCAAACAACAACCCCACACCCACCGACCACACACCCACCAAGGGGTACGCGTCCAACAGACACAGGAAACACCGAAACACCAAACCCAAAGGCTTGTTGCTTCAAAACCCAACAGCATGCCAAACCACACCAGCACCACCGGCCAACACCACGATTCCAACCACACCACCACCACACCCCACCACAGTGGAGCGAAGCAACGGCACGGCGTACTACGCACGCATCAACCAACAGCACCAAGCACAGCCAACACCCCACACCACCCCACCAACGGGGCGCCACAGGATGCCGCGATTCATTGATATTCCACCCATGAGCAACCCGCCTGCCAACACTCGTGACAGAAACAGGCAACCATAATGGTTTAGCTCCTTAGAAAGGAGGTGATCCAGCCGCACCTTCCGGTACGGCTACCTTGTTACGACTTAGTCCCAATCGCCAGTCCCACCTTCGACGACTCCCCCCACACAAGGTGGTTAGGCCATCGGCTTCGGGTGTTACCAACTTTCGTGACTTGACGGGCGGTGTGTACAAGGCCCGGGAACGTATTCACCGCAGCGTTGCTGATCTGCGATTACTAGCGACTCCGACTTCATGGGGTCGAGTTGCAGACCCCAATCCGAACTGAGACCGGCTTTTAGGGATTAGCTCCACCTCACAGTATCGCAACCCATTGTACCGGCCATTGTAGCATGCGTGAAGCCCAAGACATAAGGGGCATGATGATTTGACGTCATCCCCACCTTCCTCCGAGTTGACCCCGGCAGTCTCCCATGAGTCCCCACCATTACGTGCTGGCAACATGGAACGAGGGTTGCGCTCGTTGCGGGACTTAACCCAACATCTCACGACACGAGCTGACGACAACCATGCACCACCTGTGAACCAGCCCCGAAGGGAAACCCCATCTCTGAGGCGGTCTGGCACATGTCAAGCCTTGGTAAGGTTCTTCGCGTTGCATCGAATTAATCCGCATGCTCCGCCGCTTGTGCGGGCCCCCGTCAATTCCTTTGAGTTTTAGCCTTGCGGCCGTACTCCCCAGGCGGGGCACTTAATGCGTTAGCTACGGCGCGGAAAACGTGGAATGTCCCCCACACCTAGTGCCCAACGTTTACGGCATGGACTACCAGGGTATCTAATCCTGTTCGCTCCCCATGCTTTCGCTCCTCAGCGTCAGTAAATGCCCAGAGACCTGCCTTCGCCATCGGTGTTCCTCCTGATATCTGCGCATTTCACCGCTACACCAGGAATTCCAGTCTCCCCTACATCACTCTAGTCTGCCCGTACCCACCGCAGATCCAAGGTTGAGCCTTGGACTTTCACGGCAGACGCGACAAACCGCCTACGAGCTCTTTACGCCCAATAAATCCGGATAACGCTTGCGCCCTACGTATTACCGCGGCTGCTGGCACGTAGTTAGCCGGCGCTTCTTCTGCAGGTACCGTCACTTTCGCTTCTTCCCTACTGAAAGAGGTTTACAACCCGAAGGCCGTCATCCCTCACGCGGCGTCGCTGCATCAGGCTTTCGCCCATTGTGCAATATTCCCCACTGCTGCCTCCCGTAGGAGTCTGGGCCGTGTCTCAGTCCCAGTGTGGCCGGTCACCCTCTCAGGCCGGCTACCCGTCGTCGCCTTGGTGAGCCATTACCTCACCAACAAGCTGATAGGCCGCGAGTCCATCCCTCACCGATAAATCTTTCAACCACCCACCATGCGGTGAACAGTCATATCCGGTATTAGACCCAGTTTCCCGGGCTTATCCCAGAGTCAGGGGCAGGTTACTCACGTGTTACTCACCCGTTCGCCACTAATCCCCAAGTGCAAGCACCTGGTTCATCGTTCGACTTGCATGTGTTAAGCACGCCGCCAGCGTTCATCCTGAGCCAGGATCAAACTCTCCATAAAAAAATAAAAAGCCGCTAGAACCCTTCGGAAAATAAAGGCGAACCAGCGTACATCCTGGCGAATAAAAAACACTCGGAACAACACACGGGGGTGCATCATTCCAAGCAAAATGTTATGTATTCACCAAATAAATAAACATTCGGTATCAACAAACTTGGCACACTATTGAGTTCTCAAACAACAAACACTCTCGACACCACACCCACCCACTATCACGGGTGACTGCTTCGCTTCGGAGCAACTTTCCTAGCCTACCACCGCCACCCTCCGGACGCAAATCCGAACCGGTGAGCAGTTCCTGACTGGAAGCTCATCAACCGGTGAACACCTCGTGAAATCCGTGGTGGCCGTTCCGGCGACAGATAAAAACTATACGGACTTTCTAGGGGCCATGCAAATCGCTGGGCCGTGTTCTGCGTCATAGCCTTTTTACTGTCCTAGGCTTCAATTATGAGCGACCTCCAGAAGCTATTGAGTTACCGCGAACCGGTCTTTAATGCCCCCATGGCCGGTGCCGCTTCAGGGGCCCTAGCCGCAGCGGTGGCCACGGCGGGCGGTGTGGGCATGATCGGTGTCCCGGCCGCTACGACACAGACGTGGGTCGATGAGCAGGCCCGCTTGGTATGCGACCTAGAACTTCCCTGGGGCGCTGGGTTTATGGGCTGGGCCCTCGAGCGGGACCTCTCGGCCTTGGAGTGGTTCCTTGGCTACGACCCCGCCTTGATCTGCATCAGCTTCGGTGATCCCACACGCGGGGCCGCCTTGGCTCATGAGGCTGGCGTCAGCACGGCCATGCAGGTGGGTAACGCCGCCGAGCTTAACCGTGCCCTCGAGGATGACATCGATGTGGTGATCGTTCGTGGCGCCGAAGGTGGTGGACACGGGCGCAACGAGATCGGCACCTTGCCGCTACTACAGCTCGCCATCGAACGAACCCGAAAGCCCGTCATCGCCGCGGGCGGGATCGCCACCGCGCATGGAGTTGCCGCTGCGCTGGCTGGCGGGGCCGAGGCAGTATGGGTCGGGACACGCTTTCTTGCCTGCAGTGAATCCAGCGCCCACCAGCGACTGAAGGAACGGGCCCTTCAAGCAGGGATGGATGACACCGTCTATACCCGCGCCTTCGATATCGCCCAGCAACTGCCTTGGGATCCTGCCTATGGCGGACGAGCCGTGCGCAATACCTTCTCCGACCGATGGGCCGATCGTGTCCCCGCTCTCGAAGAGAAGGCCGACGAATCCCTGCGGCGCGAGATGGTGCGCGCACGGACCGAGGCCGACGTAACCATGGCACCGGTCTATGCCGGGCAATCGGTGGAATTCGTGCGGCACACCGAAACAGCCGCAGAGGTCATTGCCGAACTGGCGGAGTTCCGCGAGGTGCTGGCGCACACGGCGCAGCGCTTCAGCTAGATCGGCTGATTGTCGATCAGCCGCACCCCACCGACCACGGCCGCAACGAGTATGAGCCCTTCACCCGTGAATGGTGTGTCTTGGCAGTTGAAGGCGAGTTCTTGGAGCGTGCGCGGATCGACGACGACAAAGTAATCGAGCTCCACCAGCGGCTCCATCTGAAAGAGCCCGATCGCATCATCGATATTCAGCGGCTCGTGGTGGGCAGCCCGTTCGGCGATCATGCGGATGGCCCGCGAGATCACCAGTGCTGCATGGCGCTGATCGTCATCGAGCAAGGCATTTCGGCTAGAGAGCGCCAGGCCCTGCTCGGTGCGAACGATCGGTACGCTACAAATCTGCACCGGGTAGCAGAGGTCGGCCACCATGCGCCGGATCAGTAGGAGCTGTTGCGCATCTTTCTGCCCGAAGTACGCCCGGTAGGTGCCATGACGCGGATCGGCGAGATTGAGCAGCTTGGCAACCACCGCCAGCATCCCATCGAAGTGCCCTGGCCGAGAGGCTCCCTCATAGAGCTCGCCGAGCTTTCCGGAGCTCACCGCAATCAGCGGGGCGCCGTCCGGGTAGATCTCTTCGGCATCGGGCGCAAACACCAGGTCCACTCCCGCGGCGGCGGCCAGATCCACATCGGCCTCAAGGGTGCGTGGATACTTCGCGTAGTCTCCTGGGTCGTTGAATTGCAGTTCGTTCACGAAGATGGAAATGACGACGAAGTCGTTCTCGGCTCGCGCCCGGGCGAAGAGCTCACCATGTCCGGAGTGGAGCGCGCCCATGGTGGGTACGAATCCGGTGCTTTCCGGGCGGGCGGTGTCGAGGGCGTCGCGTAACTGCGCGCGGGTACGGACGATCTGCGGGGTTTTCACGCCCACTATTCTAGGACTTCGCGAAGCTGCTCATATTTTTCGTCGCTGATCAGCCCGTGCGTAGCCGCACGTTGTGCGGTGGCACGCGCCAACGCTAGGTAGCTGGAGCTGGTTTCCTCCGGTTCCTCGGCCAAGGCCGCGCGGTGGGCGCGTACCGTGCCCAGATCTCCGCGCGCCACCGGGCCGGTGAGTGAGCCGGGACCCGAACGCAGTGCGTTATCCAAGCTGGCGCCCATGAGCGCCGAGAGGGTGGCGGAGGGTTCACTTATCCCGATTCGACGCAACATGTCCGAGGCCTGCGCGGTTAGCGTGTTGAGGTGGTTCGCGGCGTGGGCCAAGGCCGCGTGGTAGGTGGGTCGGTCTGCCTCGGCCACGGTGACCGGCTCTCCGCGCATCTCCACGACCAGCGCTTGGGCCACCGGCAGTATTGCCTCATCGGCGGTCACCGCGAAGACACAGTCGGTCAACCGGGCCAAGTCCATGCTCATCCCGGTAAAGGTCATCGCCGGGTGGATGGCTAAGCCCAGCGCGCCATGCTCAAGCGCAGGGGTGAGGATCGACGTTCCGTATCGGCCGGCGGTGTGCACCACCAAATGACCGGGCTGGAAGTGGCCGCCGGCAGCTAGACCGGCCACAAGCTCGGCCAGCACGTCGTCGGGCACCGCAAAGAGCACCAGTTCGCTCCGCCGAAGAATCTCGTCGGCACCGAGAACCGGGACCCCGGGTAGCAGTAGCTCGGCCCGCTCCAAGGAGGCTTCGGAGACCGCGTGGACCCCGGTGATGCGGTGCCCGGCCGCCGCGAGCGCGGCACCGAGCACGGCACCGACCTTTCCCGCGGAGATCACGCCGATGCCTAGTCGTGGAGCCTGCATACTTACCTTTCGCTGGCGCGCTGCGCCTGGGCCTCGAAGAACTCCGCGGCCACCGCGCTGTCGATCTGTTCAAGTTCACCGAGCACCGTACCACCTGCGCTGTGCACCCGCACCGTGGCCAAGGCGCGACGCCGGTCGAGCGGACCCTGCCGCCAGCTGGTGCCCTGCACCTTGGTATGCGGCGTGAAGGTGGCCCGCCGACCCAACCGGCCGTGCCGGGTAATGAGCGTGGTGGGGGTGACGGCGAAGCCTTGCACACGCCAAGCCCACGGCGAGAAGATCCGTGCCGCGCGCGGCGAAACGGTGAACCCGCGCTGCTCTCCGCTGCCTTCCAAGGCGGTGAGCAGCACCTCACGTTGTTCCGCGACGCCGAGATTCGGCAGGAGGATTCCCATGATCTGGGCTACCGCATGCACGTCCCCCACGGGGAGCACCACGGTGGTGGACTCGGAACCGTCGTCGCCGGACCCGGTGCCCAGCACGTTGATCTGCATGCGGTACCATCCCAGCGATCCCCAGAGCCACGGGCGCGAAATCTCGATGGCCTGCACACGACGCACCGGCACCGATTGCTGCTTGGTGTCGGTCAGTCCATAGGCCACGCGCAGTCCGGTGTCGGTGACGCTGGCGGTGAAATTCCAGCCGCCATTGAGTTCCTTGTAAAACCAGCCGCCGAAACCCAGCAGGGCCGGAAGCAGACCGGCAGCGAACCCGCCCACGCCCACGATGGTGAGCACTAGGAGCGTGATCGTCAGCAGCGCGCCGATGATCGCTCCCGGTCGGAGCAGGAAGGAACCAATTAGGCGACCCGGGGGCACTCGAACCAGTTGCCGTTCATCCTCGATATCGGGCACCGGAGTATCGACGGATTCGACCGACGCGGCCGTGGCCGGTTGTTGGCCGTGGGCCAGCGTGAGGATCTGCCGCCGCAGCTGTGCGGCCTCTTCCTTCTTCAGGTAGGACAGGCGCAACACCGACGAGGACCCGTCGGCCACATCGAAGCGTAGTTCGGCCAAGCCCAGCAGCCGGGCCACCAGCGGCTGGGCGATTTCGATGGATTGCACCTTATCGATGCGTGCCTGCTTCTGGCTACGGAAAATCATTCCGGTGTTTACGTAGACGTGAGTCGCGGTGATCCGGTAGCGGGTGAAGTACCACGACAGGAAGTAGACCAGCAGAATCGCCAATAAGAGACCGCCGCCGATCAGCGCGGTCATCGGCAACCGCTCCTGCGCAAAACGCTCGGCAAAGGACAGCTCGCGGGTGTTCTGCAGATAAATGAAGATCAGACCGAGGATGGCGATCCAACCCTGAACGAAGGGGCTGGCCGGATGCACCCGCAGCCACGGTGCCTGCGGATCCTCGGTACTCACATCATCCGCGCTTCCCCGGCCGCGACGAGCCGTTCACGCAGGGCCTCACCTTCGGCAGCCGGAACCCCGAGAATAGTTGCCGTCGCCGCCGAAGCGGCGGTGTTCAGCACGAGCTGGCAGAGTCCGAAACGGCGCTCCAACGGACCGCTTTTCAGCTCGACGTATTGCATCCGCCCGTAGGGCACGGCACGCTGGTTACGCACCAACAGGCCATAGCGCACCAGCAAATCCTCGTCGCGTTCGAGGTAGCCGATGGCGGCGACCCGGCGACGTAGCAAAACCAGTTCCAGCAGGGCGAAAAGAACCACCACCAGCGGCAGCGTAAGTCGCAACCAACCCGGAATGGGGGCTCCCAACAATCCCAGCAGGGCCGGAATCAGTGCCACCAGCAGAACAAGACCACTGGCCAAGGCCCAACTGATCGTGCGCACGGTGAGATAACGCGGGTCAACCGCGACAAAGTTATTCGGTAACGGTTCCATCGGCATTCTCCTCGGGATCTTCCGGGGGTATTTTGCACAAGTGTTGCACAATATAGCCAATGATCACCATCGCGACCCCTCCGGCACCGAGTACTAGCGCGCGGGTCAGCGTGGGGCTCGAGCCACTTGCCAGGGAGAGCATCAGCACCGCAGGCAAATGCCAGCCGGCGATAACCGCCCCGGCATAGGCCGCCGCCTGGGCGAGTACGAGGGTGCGGGCGGCCGCTATCGGATCGATATGCCCGGATCCCGAGGTCGAGCGCTTAATGCGAATGCCCAGCACCAGCACGATGACGCTCACCGCACCCATGGAAAACAGCGCCGTGTAATCCAGCACGGGGGCCAACCGGCCCGCGGAGGTCAGCCACTGCAGGGCCGCCCACCCCACCAGCGCCCCGGCGCCGAGGCAGAGCAGCAACAGTCCCACGCGCAATTTCGTCATAGTCGGCGAATATCCTTGGTATCTTCGGCCGCGTCGGCCAACCGGGTCACCAGCTGTCCGCCAAGTACCGCGTCGGGGTCCATCCAACTCCACGGGGCCAGCACGAAACCACGCAAATGTGCACGTGGGTGCGGTAGCGTCAGCCGCTCATCCTCCATGCGCAGCGCGTCATAGGTGATCAGGTCCAGGTCCAGGGTGCGGGCTTCCCAGCGCACCTCGCGGGTTCGCTCATGCTCGGTCTCGATTTGCTGGCAGATGTCCAGCAGCTCATGCGGCCCGAGTTCGGTGCTGATGCGTACCACCTGATTGAGGAAGTCACCCTGCCCCTCGGGGCCACCGACGGGCTTGGTTTGCGCCAGCGGGGAGACCGCTTCGACGGTCACGAAGTCCCCTAGACGCTGCACCGCGGAGGCCAAGGTAGCCTGCGAGTCGCCCAGGTTCGAGCCCAGCGCGATAATCGCGGTGTGCACCGGCTGGTGCCGGGTGATCTCGATGGCTACATCGCTAAAGGGCACCGGAATCGGTGCCTGAGGCTTATGCACCGTGACGTCGACCGTGCGCACGCTGCGGTATCCGACGAGGATCGCCTCGGCAATTTGGACGGCGAGCTTCTCAATGAGATCCCAGGGGCCGGCCTGAATCTGGGCGGCCACCAGCTCACTGACCTCACCGTAGTGCACAGTGTCGGCGACGTTATCGCTCAGCGCGGCGCGGGTGATTTCGGTGTGTAGCACCACGTCGACAACGAAGATCTGGCCATCGCGTTTCTCGTGGTCGAATACCCCGTGGTAACCGGTCGCACTAATACCCTGGATGCTAATGCGATCCATGGGCGCGCAACACCTCCAGCGCGTCGAGGTTGGCGCGCACATCGTGCACCCGAACGGCCCATACTCCGCGCTGGGCAGCCAGTACGCTGGTGGCCACGGTGGCCGCGTCGCGCTCCTCTGGGGCGCGCTCGACGCCGTCGACGGACAGCAGCTTGCCTAGGAAGCGCTTGCGGCTGGTGCCGATCAGCACGCGATGCCCCAGCGCCTCGATGGGCTCGAGGTTGCCCAGTAGTTCCCAGTTCTGCTCGGCGGTTTTTGCAAAGCCCACCCCGGGATCCAGGATGATCTGCTCTGGCTTTACGCCGGCGGCCAGGAAGGTATCGCGCAACTCGCTCAATTCGGCGGCGACCTCCGCGGCAACGTCCTGGTATTCGGCGTGGGACTGCATGTCGCTGGCCGTACCGCGGCGGTGCATCAGCACATAGGGCACCCCGGTCTCGGCAATGAGCTCCGGCATCCCCGATTCATAGGTCAGCCCGGAGACGTCGTTGATCAGGTGCGCCCCGGCGGCCAGGGCGCGGCGGGCGGTAGCCACGTGCATGGTGTCCACCGAGACCACGGCGCCGGCGCGAACCAGCGCCTCCACGACGGGCACAACACGCTTAATCTCGAGCTCCGGGTCAACCTCGTCGGCGCCCGGACGGGTGGATTCGCCACCCACGTCGATCAGCTCGGCGCCGGCTTCGAGCAGCGCCAAGCCGTGGCGGATGGCATCCTCCACGTCCAGGTACTTGCCGCCGTCGGAGAAGGAATCCTCCGTCACGTTCAGCACGCCCATCACCAGGGTGCGTCCGGTGGGCAGATCCTCGAAGTTCTTGCGCTTGGACTTGCGCACTACGCTCAATGGACTGGTGGCCGGACCGGTGCCGGGGATCGCGCCGAGTGACATGTAATTACCTTCCCAGGATCAGACTCATGGCTTCGGCACGGGTGGCCGATTCTCGCAATTGACCGCGCACCGCACTGGTGACGGTCTTCGCGCCGGGCTTGCGCACCCCGCGCATGGACATGCACATATGTTCGCATTCGACGACCACGATGGCGCCGGAGGCGCTGAGGTGTTCCATCAGCGCATCGACAATCTGCGTGGTCAAGCGTTCTTGCACCTGCGGGCGACGGGCGTACACCTCGACGAGGCGAGCCAGCTTGCTCAACCCGGTGACCTTGCCACCCTTGCCCGGAATGTAGCCAATGTGGGCGGTTCCGTAGAAGGGCACCAAATGGTGCTCGCAGGTGGAGTAGAACGGAATGTCCTTGACCAGCACCATTTCGTCATGGCCGATATCGAAGGTCGTCGACAGGTGTTCGGCCGGTTCCTGGTGGAGCCCGGCGAAGAACTCCGCATAGGCCTTGGCGACCCGGCTCGGGGTCTCGGTCAGCCCTTCACGATCCGGGTCTTCACCAATGGCCAGCAGGATTTCGCGCACGGCTGCTGCGATGCGCGGCTGGTCGATAGTCATCTCTTGCTCTGTACTCACGGCTTCGATCCTAGTCGGTCGACTGCGCCGCGCGCTCCTTCGGGCTTAACACCGGGCCTTCTGGGTGCACCGGACGCTGATCATTGGACAACCACACCTCACGCTTATCGCGCTTGACTAGGTCGGAGAAGATTTCTTCGATCTCCTTCTGGTTCAACGTTTCACGTTCAAGAAGTGCCAGGGCGAGGCGATCGAGCACGTGACGGTTGGTCGTCAACGCCCAGTAGGCGTCGTCATGCGCCTGCTCGATCAGTTGCCGCACCTCGGTATCGACCAGATGTGCCATCTCGTCCGAGTATTCGCGCGAGCCAGCCTGCCCATACATCGGGTCGCCACTGGCCGAGGAGAGGCGCACTGCGCCGACCTTCTCGCTCATGCCGTATTCGGTGACCATCTTGCGGGCGGTGGCGGTGGCCTTCTCGATATCGTTCGAGGCACCGGTGGAGGGGTCGTGGAAGACGATCTCCTCGGCCACACGGCCACCCATGGCGTAGGCCATCTGGTCCTGGAGTTCGTTGCGCGTCACCGAATACTTGTCGGATTCGGGCACCACCATGGTGTAACCCAGCGCGCGGCCGCGCGGCAGGATGGTGATCTTGGTGACCGGCGCGGTCTGGTTCATGGCCGCGGCCACCAGGGCGTGACCGCCTTCGTGGTACGCGGTGACCTTCCGCTCGTGCTCATCCATCAGTCGGGTGCGCTTCTGCGGGCCAGCCATCACGCGGTCGATCGCCTCATCCAGGGCGCGGTCATCGATCAGGTTGGCGTTGGAGCGTGCGGTCAGCAGCGCGGCTTCGTTCAGCACGTTGGCCAGGTCGGCACCCGTGTAGCCCGGGGTCTTCTTGGCCACCGCGTTTAGGTCCACGGAGGCATCCACCGGCTTGCCCTTGACGTGCACCTTCAGAATGTCTTCGCGACCCTTGAGGTCCGGTGCTTCCACCGGAATCTGACGGTCGAAACGACCCGGTCGCAGCAGGGCCGGATCCAGCACGTCGGGGCGGTTGGTCGCCGCGATGAGGATGACGTTGGTGGTGGCGTCGAAGCCATCCATCTCCACGAGCAGCTGGTTCAGTGTCTGCTCGCGCTCATCGTTACCGCCGCCAATGCCGGCGCCACGGTGGCGTCCCACCGCGTCGATTTCGTCGACGAAGATAATCGCCGGGGAGTTGTTCTTGGCCTGTTCGAAGAGGTCACGCACGCGCGAGGCGCCGACGCCGACGAACATTTCGACGAAGTCCGAACCGGAAATCGAGTAGAACGGCACCTGCGCCTCGCCGGCCACGGCCTTGGCCAGCAGGGTTTTACCGGTACCGGGAGGGCCGTAGAGCAGCACACCCTTGGGGATCTTGGCGCCCACGGCCTGGAACTTGGCCGGCTCGCGGAGGAATTCCTTGATTTCGTGCAGCTCTTCGACGGCCTCGTCGGCGCCGGCCACGTCGGTGAAGGTCACCTGCGGCATATCCTTGGTGATCAGCTTGGCCTTGGACTTGCCAAACTGCATCACCTTCGAGCCGCCGCCCTGCGAACGGGCGAGAATGAACCAGAAAATACCGGCGATCAGCAGGAAGGGGATGATGACCCCGAGCATCGACAGGAACCAGTTGTTCTGTACCGGCTGATCCGTGTACTTGTTCAACTTGGCGCCGTTGATGGCGTCGATCACTTGATCGGCGCGAGCCACGGAGTAGTAGAAGGAGACGCGCTTACCCTTGTCGACGCCGTCGACATTGAGCGAATCGCGCAGCAACAGATCGACGCGCTGGTCCGCATCGAACACGCGCGCCTCGGTAACGTTGCCGCTGGTCAGCTGGTTCATACCCACGGAGGTGTCGACTCGGGCGGCGCCCGGGTTGAAGAGCATCGGCAGGAAGATCAACAGTGCGGCCACACCCAACATGACCCACACGATCCAGCTATTAAAAAATTTCTTGGTCTTCATTGATCCGGAGGGCCCCGTACCTCCGCATCCCCCTCACGCAATCATCAGACGTCCGGGCAACGCCACCTTTTGACAGCTTCAACGCCCGTGGGGCGCGAAAAGTTCCCTACTGGTAAATATGTGGGGCGAGCACGCCAACGCAATCGAGGTTGCGGTACTTCTCGGCCCAGTCCAGGCCGTAACCAACCACGAACTTGTTCGGGATGTCCATGCCGACGTACTTCACGTCGATTTCTACCTTGGCCGCCTCGGGCTTGCGTAGCAGCGCGCAAATTTCGACGCTGGCCGGGCCACGCGACTCGAGGTTGGACTTCAACCAGGACAGGGTCAGCCCGGAGTCGATAATGTCCTCGACGATCAGCACATGCTTGCCCATCAGGTCCGAGTCCAGGTCCTTGAGAATGCGCACCACGCCGGAGGACTGAGTACCCGAACCATAGGAGGACACCGCCATCCAGTCCATGGTTACGTGCGAGTTCAGTGCGCGGGCCAGGTCAGCCATGACCATGACGGCGCCCTTGAGGACGCCCACCACGAGGATGTCGCGGCCCTCGTAGTCCTTGTCGATCTGCGCGGCCAGTTCCTCGATGCGGGACTGGATTTCTTCCTTGGTGTAAAGCACGGAGGCCAGATCGGCGTTGACTGCGTTCGAATCCACGAGCGTTCTCCCGTTGAAATAGTGGTGCGGTACTCCACTAGAGTGCCACATTATCTCCACGCATGTTTAGCCGCCCTCGGTGAAAACAATCACCGGACCTCGACGCCAGGCTCTGATCCCGCCTTCGAGTTGCACCGGACCGGCCGAACGGGAGGCTCGGACCCCCACACCGGCCAGGCCGGCGAGCGCCGCGGTGCGCTCGTGCCCGAGGTTGCGTGCACCGGCGTGCACCGCGGCCAGCCGTAGCACCCGGGTCCCCACCGCCAGCGGTAACTGGCGTAGCTGCTTGAAGTCGATCCCCTCGCTGCGGGTCAGTCGCGCGAATTCGGTCTGGGCCCACTCTTCGAGGGCCTCGGCGTCGGCGGCGGCCAACTCGGCGGTGCGGACCAGCGCGGAGCGGATCCCGGGGCCCAGCGAACGTTCCAGGGCTGGTAGCACCTCGTGCCGTACCGCATTGCGCCGATATCCGGTGTCCGCGTTGCTCGGATCCACCCAGAAGTCCAGGCCCGCGCGCCGACAGATCTGTTCGGTCTCGGCGCGACTCAGCCCGAGCAGTGGGCGCGCGTAGGGGCCGCGGCGTTCGGGCATGCCGGCCAGGGAACGTGTCCCGGAGCCGCGTAACAGGCCCAGCAGCACCTGCTCGGCCTGATCATCACGGGTGTGTCCGAGCAATAGATGCGCCGCCCCGCTTTCGCTGAGCGCGTTATCGAAGGCCGCGTAGCGGGCCGTGCGGGCCGCCGCCTCACTGGGCGCGCTGTGCACCGCCACCGTAGAGACCGGGTCCAGCCCCAGACTCCGGCACTGCTCGGCGGCCCGGGCACTGACCTCGGCGCTGCCCGCCTGGAGCCCATGGTCGACGATGACCGCGCCGGCCTGGAGTTTGCCGGCGGCTACCAGTTCGCTCGCCGCTACCGCTAACGCCAGTGAGTCCGCTCCGCCGGAGACCCCGAGTAGCGCCGGTTCACCGGCGCAAAGCCGGGCGATGGCCGAGCGCGCCCGATCCAGCGGGCGGCTCATGACATGCGCTCGAGCCAGCGCTGTGGATCGTCGAGCTCCGCGGCATTCGGGAAGTTTTCGCGGGCCGCGAAGATCCGGTTGAACCCCTCGTAGCCCATCTCGTCCACCGCATGACGCACAAATTTTGCACCACGCTCATATTGCCGGGCCTTCGCATCCAGGCCCAGGAGCTTACCGATCCACGTCGCCAGCGGCGAACGGTTCTGCCCACGCGCGGCAAAGCGACGGCGGATTGTCTTGATGCTGCCAATGGTGGTTACGTCGTTCATGACCACCATGGCGTGCCCCTCGAGCACCGACATAATGCAGGTGAGTTCCCCGACCTCCGAGGAGATCTGCTTGGCCTTCTCGGCCAGCTGCGCCATCGAATGCGTTCCGGAGCCGATGCCCTCGAACACCTGCTCCAGCGCCTCGGTGAATACCGACTGGATCCATGGGGCGTGTTCGAACTGCAGCCGGTGGGTCTGCTCATGGGTCGCCACCCACAGGTAGAAGTCCCGCGCGTTGAGGTTCAGCTCGCCGCGGATCTGCGTGATGGTCGGGGCGTTGAGCAGCAGGCGTGGGCCGCTGAAGGGGTCGAATTGCCCTAGCACGCGCGTGCTGAGCACGGAGATCACCGCCCCGACCTCGGCCCCGGCGATCACCGGCAACGCCGGTGGGACCTTGGGCAATTGCGGCAGCATGGCCTGAATATTCTGGCTCATCGCCGTGGCCCAGCCGGCCCGGTCGACCACCAGGGTCTGCGCCTGACCAGTGGATTGCAGCCGGGAGATCTCTTCGGCGTGCTGCAACCCGGTCTGCGCGGCCTCACGCAAGTCGGCGACGATCTGCGCGGCCTCGGTGGCGCTCACCTTGGGGCCCGCGGGAATCAGCCCCTTGGCGGTTCTCAGTGCCAGCTCCCAGTCGATCCACTGCGTCATAGCTACTCCTTAGGGTCGGCAGCCGCAGGCATGTATCGCCCTTACGGCTTGGTCGATGGTCTGCTTATGCGGTGCCAGAGCTCCGTCGGGATGTGCGGCGAAAATACTAAAGGCCAGCAAGCGCCCGTCGGCGGTCAGGGTCATTCCGGTCAGCGTAGCAACCCCAGCCAGTGAGCCGGTCTTCGCACGCACCTGCCCCTGCGAGGCGTCGTCGGTAAAGCGCTGGCGCAAGGTGCCGTTATAGCCGCCAACCGGCAGCGAATACACCAATTCACGCAGCTCCGGCTTTGGGCTAACGGCCGCCGCACGCAACAACGCGGTGAGCGCGGCCGGGGAAATCTTGTTCTTGGCCGCTAGTCCACTGGCGTCGACGAGGCTAAGCTCGCTGGCCCCATGGGCGGCAGCGACCGCCTGCACGGCGGCTCCGGCCTGGGCTGGGTCCATTCCGCGTTCGACGGCCACAAGCCGGCCCATGGTTTCGGTCAGATAGTTATCCGAAACCAACAGCATGTAGTTGATTTGTTCGCGCAAGGGCGCGGAGAGCACTCGAGCGATTTCCTCACCGCCCTGGCGGGCCCCACGTTCCCCGCGGTGGACCTTCACTTTGAGCTGTGCGGCGAAACTGTCCAGCACCCGAGCGGCGGCATCCTGCGAATAGGCCGATCGTGTGTTCTCGGTGGCGCGGCCCGCGTAGAGCGCAATGGGATACACCGGGGCAATGTTGTTCGAGGTGAACAGGGATTTATCCCAATCCTTATTGGTGTGCGCGGTGCCGAAGAGCGAGTCGTCTAAGACCAGCTCCACCTCGCCGATTCCACGGTCGGCAAGCACCTGATCTACCTGTTCGGCTAGGGTCTGCAATCCGGCGTAACCCTTAGGATGCGCCGGATCGGAGACGCCGGCACCTAATAGGACATCGCCGCCGCCGTGCAAGACCAGGGTTTTGCCCTCGAGCGTCACGGTGGTCGCAAGTTGGCGCTGTCCGCCCAGGGTGTCCAAGGCGGCGATCGCGGTAGCCACCTTCAGGCTGGAGGCTGGAGTTCCGGGCTGTTCGCCGTTCCGGTTGTACAGCACCTCACCGCTGGGAACATCCACCACCTGCGCGGTGAATGAGGTTTTGTCGGGCTTGGTTGCCAAGATGGCGTCGAGTTGCGCGGTGAGCAGCGCTTGATCCGGTTTCGGAGCCTGCGGGTCCAGGTCTTTGACCTGCGTGCTCGGCGTGTCGGGAAGGGCTGCGCTGGCCGCGGTAAACGCGCCGGCCGGCTCTCCGGTGAACATGCGGGGCGTCAGGACCATGGCCGTGATCATGGCAATTAGCGCCACGACGGCCGCCAACAGTGTTAACGCCCGTTCAACGGCAGTGTTCATGGGTCCCTTTCAGCGCCCGGCGGGCAACGCGGAGTACGAATCAGCGATAATCTTAACGACGGATACCCCTAAGACTAGTAGAGGAGTGCGCTTAGATGAGCCACGACGTCACCATCGAGATCCCCACCGGATCGCGCGTCAAGTACGAGATCGATCACGAAACCCACCGCCTGCGCCTGGACCGTGTGCTGTTCACTCCGATGCAGTACCCGACTCACTACGGCTACTTCGATAACACCCTGGGCGAGGACGGCGATCCGCTGGACGCCATGGTGTACATCCCGGGTGTGGACCTGATTCCGGGTGTTGTCGTGGAGGCCCGCCCGATCGGCGTATTCAACATGACCGACGATGGCGGTGGAGATGCCAAGCTACTCTGCGTTCCGGCCGATAAGCGCTTCGACCACATCAAGGAACTCGAGGATATCGACGAGTGGCTGATCAAGGAGATCGAGCACTTCTTCACCCGTTACAAGGATCTTGAGCCGGGCAAGTGGGTCAAGGCCGAGGGCTGGGAAGGCCGCGAGGCTGCCGAGGCAGAGCTGGCCCGCTCCATCGAGCGTTTCAAGGGCTAAGGACAAAATTCAGGGCGACACCCAAACGGGTGTCGCCCTGAATTATTTAAGCGGCCAGTAGCCTCAGTGAGAATCCACCAGCGGAAGATCCGAATTGCCTTGTTGCTCCCGCAGGGCCGCCAGCTGCGCCACGCGGCCGCGGCAGCCGTACCAACCCCAGATCATGAGGGGAACGAGCAAGACCACCGTGGCGACGATAGTCCAGGTGCCGATCGGGTTATCGAAAGCCATCAGCACCAGGACCAGCGCGAGGAATCCGAGCACGACCCACCCGGTGACCATCCCTCCGGGCAACCGGTAATCCGGACGCTGCGCCAGACCGCGGCGTGCCAGCCACACGAGTTTCATTTGGCACATCACAATCATGGCCCAGGAGCCGATAATGCCCACCGAGGCCAGATTCAAGACGATGAGGAAGGCCTGTTCGGGGACCAGCGCGTTGAGCACGACGCCCAGCAGGGAGACCGCCGAGGTAATCAGGATGCCACCGTAGGGCACGCCCTGATTGGTCATCTTCGAGGCAAAGGCCGGTGCGGAGCCGGCCATGGCCATTGAGCGCAGAATACGCCCCGTGGAATACATGCCGGCGTTCAGCGAGCTCATCGCGGCGGTCAACACGACCAGGTTCATGATGATGTCGGTGCCCTCAATGCCCGTGCTGGCGAAGAAGGTAACGAAGGGCGATTCATCGGCCTTGTATGCGGTGAAAGGCAACAGCAGGCACAGCAGGACCAGCGATCCGACATAGAAGACGCCGATGCGCAGCAGCACGGTGTTGACCGCGCGCGGGATCAACTTGCGCGCGTCCTTGGTCTCACCGGCCGTGGTGCCGATCAGCTCGATGGCGGCGTAGGCAAAGATCACGCCCTGCACGGCGATCAGCCCGGGTAGCAGGCCGGTGGGGAAAATCCCGCCGTTGTCGGTGATCAGCGAGAAACCAACCTGTTGGCCCTCGACCGGGGTGCCGAAGATGACCATCCAGATGCCCACCACGAGGAAGGCGACCAGGGTGCCCACCTTAATGACCGAGAACCAGAATTCCATCTCGCCGAAAAGCTTGACCGAGACGAGGTTCAACACGGTCACCAGAAGCAGCGCGATGAGCGTATAGGCCCACTGCGGGATCGCGGCGAAAACCGCGGAGTACGTTCCGAAAAAGTCCATGTAGAGGGCCACCGCCGTGACATCGACAACGGCGGTCATCACCCAGTTCATCCAGTACAGCCAGCCGGATGCATAGGCAGCCTTTTCGCCGAAGAATTCACGGGCGTAGGAGACGAACGACCCACTGGCCGGCCGATACACCACGAGCTCGCCCAGGGCTCGAAGGATGGCATAGGCGGCGATACCGCACACGATGTAGGTGATGATGATCGACGGTCCGGCGGTGCGTAGCGCCCCGCCGGCGCCCATGAACAGTCCGGTACCGATGGCACCGCCAATCGCGATCATCTGGATCTGCCGGGCACTGAGCCCGTGCTGGTAGCCGCGGTCTTCGCCGGTCTGCCAGGCAGACGGGCGTGCGGGCTGCGTCCGTTCTCGTGGGCTGGAGTCATTCATGGGGTGCGGGCCTTTCCTTCGGATCGTGGTGATGCGAGTCACTGAATGGTCAGCAGTCAGCCTAGGTTAAATGTATGTGGTTCATTTTGTAGCTTTCCCCTAAACTCAACTCATGAGTTCATGGAATTCACCAAGCGCTTCCCACGATGACGCCGGGGCGCCGGTTACCGTCACCGACCTCATCGCCGCCCTGGGGCATGACAATGTGCAACTGCTGAACCCGCAAACCACTGGTCACCCGGTGGTTACCGGCACCGAGTTCGCCGACACCTCGGCACCGCTGGGCACCGATCCGGGCATGCTCTTCTATATCGCCTCGGCCCACTCCCTAGGATTTAGCGTCGGTGGCGGGCTCGATAACATGTTGCAGCGCGCCGCAGCAGCCAACGCCAGCGCCGTGGGACTCAAGGCGCCGCCCCAAGACATCCCCACGCTAGCCATGCTCGGCGAACGCGCCGGAGTGCCGATCCTCCTGCTAGCCGACTCCATTCCGTGGCGGTACCTAGATGCGATGATCTCGGGCGCGCTAGGGGAACGCGATTGGCAGGGCCGGCCCATGGGGCACGGCAGCGGCTCACTGCACGATCTGGTCAACTCATTAGCCAGTCACTTCGGCGGGGCGGTCTCCATAGAGGATCTTGGGCGGGCCATACTGGCCTATTCCACGCACCCGGGCCAATTGATCGACCCGCTGCGCACCGAAGGCATCCTGAGCCGTCAGGCCACGGATTCACCCCATAACAATGCGCGCTACCGGGAAGTTCTGCGCGCCGACGGACCACTGTGCTTCCCGGGCGATGGAAACCAGCTACCCCGCACGGCCATTGCCGTACGCTCCGGCACCATTAATCTGGGCAGCATCTGGGTGATCCGCACCAATGACTCACCGCTAGATGACGAGGACCATCGGGCGCTGAGCGCCGCCGCGGTCTCCGCCGCGGGATTGATCATGGAGTCCACACGGCGCAGCACCGAAAGTAACCGCACCCGCAGCGAAGCCATCCGCAAGTTGCTGAGCACCGAGGCATTGAGTTCGGCGGAACTCGACGAATTACGTATCCAGCCCGGCACACCCCTACGCCTACTGGCCTTCGAGGTGCTCTCGGCCGCCGTGCCACCACTGATCATCGACCAAATTCGGGCCCTGCTCAGCCGCACCTTTACCGCCATGCTGGGCGCCACCACCATCATCACCGCCGGACACAGGTTCTATGCCCTCTGCCAACCGCGCGATCATCAGTTACCGGCCCGTCTGGCCAGGATGGCCGTCGATCAGGTGCACGCGGCCGTTGGGCAGAACCTCAGCGCGGCCCTGGGCTCGCCGGTGGCCGATATCGCGGATTTCGCCACGGCCCGCGCGGAGATCGATGAGATTCTCGACGCCCACCTTGCCACCGAACAGGAACCGGTGGTCAGCGCCGAGTCAGCCCGCCCCACCTTGATGCTGCGAGCCATCGAACGCACCCTGGCCCACACGTCGTGGCTCCGCAGTGAACCAATCGAGTCGCTCCTGGAACACGACAACCGGCAGGGCACGGACTTCGCGCGCAATGTCTTGGCCTGGCTGCGCGCCAATGGCAACTATGCCCAGGCCGCGCGGGATCTGAACGTGCACGAGAACACCGTGCGCTACCGGCTTCGCCGCGCCGCGGAGCAATTCAACCTGCAGCTCGAGAACCCGGAGCAGCGGCTGATGGCATGGACCCAACTTCAAGTGGTGGCCCTCCACCAGGACTTGTAGGAATCCACGAAAGCATCCGCCACTCACCGCGCGATCCAACAACTTTAGACCGTGACCGCGCTGGCACAATGATCTGGTCATCAGGCCGCCCGAGGCTCTCGGGCCACAGTTCAGGAGTGGTTGAGTGAAGCTCGAATTCCCCATCATGATCGTGTCCAATCAGGCTGGGCAGTCGAATGCCGGGTCTGCCGCATTGGCCGAGCTCTCGGAGTCGCTAACCGCCCTCGATCTCGAGGTAGTGCATGTTCCCAGTGCTCATGAAGGCACCATCAGCTCGATGACCAGCCGCGTCTCGGCCGTCATCGTGTCGGACGACGAGCCACAGCCGCTGGTGGACGCCGTGCGCGAACGCAATGAGCACCTGCCGATCTTTCTCTTCGGCGAGCGCCTGACCGCACGCGTGATCCCTTCCGAGGTGTTGCGCAATGTGCACGGGTTCATCAACGCCTACGAGGACACCTCGGAGTTCGTCGCGCGTTCCATCGCCCGCGAAGCCGCGAACTACGTGGCCCAGCTGGCTCCACCGTTCTTCTCCGCACTGATGCGCTACGCCAACGACGGCGCCTACTCCTGGCACTGCCCGGGGCACTCCGGCGGCACGGCCTTCCTCAAGAGCCCCACCGGCACGCTCTTCCACCAGTTCTTCGGGGAGAATCTGTTGCGCTCGGATGTCTGCAACGCCGTGGAAGAACTCGGACAGCTGCTGGACCACACCGGCCCGGTCGCCGAGTCGGAAAAGCGGGCGGCCCGCACCTTTAACGCCGATCACCTGTATTTCGTCACCAACGGCACCTCCACCTCCAACAAGATCGTGTGGAACTCGATGGTCGGCGCCGGCGATATTGTGATCGTGGATCGCAACTGCCACAAATCGGTATTGCATGCGATCATCCTCACCGGGGCCATCCCGATCTTCCTGACCCCGACCCGCAACCTCGCCGGCATTATCGGCCCCATTCCGCGCAGTGAATTCACCGCCGAGGCCATCCAGGCGAAGATCGATGCCAACCCGTTCATCACGGATAAGACGCGCAAGCCCAAGATCCTGACGATCACACAGAGCACCTACGACGGCATCATCTACAACGCCGAAGAGATCAAGCACGCCATGGATGGCCGTGTCGAGGCCCTGCACTTCGATGAGGCCTGGCTGCCCCATGCCGGTTTCCACGAGCTGTACTCCGGTATGCATGCCATTGGGAAGGATCGTCCGCGCGCCAAGGACACCATGGTCTACGCGACCCAGTCCACCCACAAATTGCTGGCCGGCCTCTCGCAGGCCTCGCAGGTTCTGGTGCAGGAACCCGAGGCCCGTGAGCTGGACCAGACGGTGTTCAACGAGTCCTTCCTGATGCACACCTCGACCAGCCCGCAGTACGCGATCATCGCCAGTTGCGACGTCTCGGCGGCCATGATGGAAGGCCGCGGCGGGCACGCCCTGGTCGAGGAGGCCATCACCGAGGCCATGGAGTTCCGTCGCGCGATCATTCGCATCCGCGAGGAACAGGATTGGTGGTTCGACGTGTGGGGGCCGGACACCCCGGCCCGCGAAGGGCTGGCCGCCCGCGAAGAATGGGAGCTAAACGGGGAACAGTCCTGGCATGGTTTCGAGACCGTCGACGACGGCTTCACCATGCTCGATCCCATCAAGGTCACGGTGATGACCCCGGGCCTGGACGTCAACGGCGTGTACTCGGAAACCGGTATTCCGGCGAACATCCTCTCGCACTACTTGGCCGAAAACGGCATCGTGGTGGAAAAGACCGGGCTGTACTCGTTCTTCATCCTGTTCACCATCGGCATCACCAAGGGCCGCTGGAACACCATGATTTCCGAGCTGCATCGCTTCAAGGAAGCCTATGATGCGAACCTGCCGCTGGGGCGGGCCATGCCGAAGTTCGCCGCCGAGAACCCTCACTACGCGGGCACAGGCCTGCGCGATCTGTGCCAGCGCATCCACGAGGAATACCGCGCCCACGACGTAGCCCGGTTGACCACGGAAATTTACACCTCGCCGGTACAGGCCGAGATGACTCCGACCGACGCCTGGACGGCCATGACCGCGGGCGAGGTCGAGCACGTGCCCTTGGATCGTCTCGAAGGTAGGATCACCGCGGTGCTGCTGACCCCCTACCCGCCGGGCATCCCGCTGCTGGTCCCGGGCGAACGGATCAACTCCACCATCATGGGCTACCTACGCTTCGAAGAGCAGTTCAATGCGAAATTCCCGGGATTCGAAACGCTCACCCACGGGATGACCGAGGCCTCCGGTTCACAGCCGCGCACCGTGGTCTGCATCCGCTAGGTGGCCCGCGGCGGTAGCCAACAGCCGCCTATAGTTGAGGTGATGGGTGGCATTGCCTTAGCTGCCGCCGCGGATCGACCCCCTGGAGTACGCGCGATGATCGCACACCTCGACCTGCCGGTAGACCTGCCGAAGAATGAGCTGCGGCTACGCCGCGCGGTAAGCGAAGATCTCGACGCACTTCTGCGGTTGCTCTCCGACGATCCGATCAGCGCGGCGCGCGGTGACGCGAAGGATCATATGGAGCGTGCCGCCTACGCGGCGGCGCTGGAGGAAATCATCGGCGATCCAGCCAACGACCAGCTGGTGGTGGAGCACCACGGCAAACTGGTGGCCATGATGCAGGTGACACGCACCCCGGGGCTGGCCCGGGGTGGTTCCTGCCGGTTGACCCTCGAGGCGGTCCGGGTCGCCTCTCACCACCGCTCGCTGGGCATCGGCACGCAACTGATGCGCTGGGCCATCGATGTGGCCGCCGCGGCTTGCGGCGCTTCGTTGGTCCAGTTGACCTCCGATGCCGCTCGCACCGATGCGCACCGGTTCTACACGCGGTTGGGCTTCACCGCCTCGCATACCGGGTTCAAATACCGCGTCTAGGGCAGCCCCACCACGTCTTCCAGCGACGCGGTCTGTTCGGGTTCCAGCGTTTCGACATCCTTGAGCTTGCGCTCCAGCACGCGGGTACGCGTCCCGGCCTCGGAGACCGTGTTCTGGGCGGTGGCCAATTGCTTGCTCAACTTGTCCCACACATCGCCATACTTGCGGAATTCCGCCTTGGCGGCGGCCAATACCTGCCACACCTCGCTGGTGCGCTTTTCGATGGCCAGCGTGCGGAATCCCATCTGCAGGCTGTTGAGCAGCGACATGAGCGTCGTCGGCCCGGTGATCAGCACCCGATGGCCATTTTGCAGGCGACTGGCCAGCCCGGAGCGCCCAACCACCTCGGCAAAGAGTCCCTCGGTCGGCAGGTACATGATGGCAAAATCCGTGCTGTACGGAGGGGCGACGTACTTACCGGAGATCAACTTGGCCTGTTCCAGAATGGCCCGCTCCAGCGCATTGCCGGCCGCCTGAACTCTGGCCTTATCTCCCGCGTCGCGAGCATCGAGCAACCGCTCATAGTCTTCCTGCGGGAATTTTGAATCAATGGGCAGCAGCACTTCCTGCTCATGCCCCGGCAGCACCACCGCAAATTCCACGCGTTCGCTGCTTCCGGGCACGATCTGCACATTCTGCCGGTATTGCTCGCTGGTCAGCACGTCGGCCAGCTGGCGCTCCAATTGCACTTCACCCCAGGTGCCGCGCGACTTCACGTTGGTCAGCACGCGCTTGAGCCCGCCAACGTCCTCGGCCAGGGAGCGCATCTCCCCCAGGCCCTGCTGCACCTGCTCCAAACGCTGGCTGACCAACCCGAAGGACTCTCCCAGCCGCTTCTCCAAGGTGCCCTGCAGTTTTTCGTCGACGGTTTCCCGCATCTTCTCCAGCTTGCTCTCGTTGGATTGACGCAGCTTTTCCAGCTCGGCGGCGAGCACCTTTTGTAGCTCGCGCTGCGCCGCGGCGCTTTCGCGCAGCGAACGATCCACCGATTCGCGGATCCGTTCGAGCCGCAGGTCATTGCTTTCACTCACGCGCTGCATCGACTGATGGAGTTCGCTGCGTTGCCCGCCGAGGTCTTGGCGCAGCTCGGCATTGCCCAACCGCACGGAATCTTGAATGCGCTGAGCCAAGCCGGGACCACCCGCCGCACGCAGCATCCACAGCGCAAAGGCGGAGATTGCGAGATTGACTAGTATCAGGACCACAAGTAGCGCGTCCATCGTTCACTTCCTAACGGTTCGTTTCTGCCTGCGGCAGTTATATCCCGACGAACCGACATAATGGGTGCATGCGCATACTTGTCACCGGCTTCGAGCCCTTTGGCCAAGACACCGAGAACGCCAGCTGGGAGGCGGTGCGTCGACTCCCGGCGCGCATCGGCGCCCATGAGATCGTCACCGGGTTGCTACCGGTGTCCTTTGGCCGGGTCGAAGCGGCACTCGACGAGCTCATCGTCTCCAGCGCGGCAGAGGCCGTGGTGGCGGTCGGCGAGGCGGGCGGACGCACCGCCATTACCCCGGAACTCTGGGGCGTCAACGAGCAGGATGCGCGGATTGCGGATAACGACGGGGCCCAACCGCGTGCGACGGCCATCGACGACGGGCCAGCCCGCAGGGGCGCGGGCCTCGATGTCCGCGCCATGGTCAACGCCTTGCAGCAGGCGGGCTTCGCCGCCGAGCTCTCCGAAGATGCCGGGCGTTTCCTCTGCAACCAGGTGGCCTACCTGGTGGCCGAGGCACCCGGAGCCTTTATCCACGTGCCCGCGGTGCGCACCAGCGGCATGGCCACCGTGGGCGCCGAAACCGATTCCGCGCCGCGGAACCCCGGGCACGGCGGATACAGCTTCGAACGGCTCAGCGACGGCTTGCGGACAGCCCTCGGCGCCCTTTAGCCGGACGTCTTAGGCCACCGCATGCCAGGCCTCGACGATCCGCGGCAGCACCGCCGCCAAATCCTCCCGCGGCAGGGCATAGGGCAGCCGCAGCCAGGTTTCCAGCCCGTGCCCGTCGACGGCAAAGGTCGATCCGGGGGCGAGCTGCACCCCGCGCACGGTGCGGCACAGCGCGCTGGAGCGCGGTGCCGGCAATTGGCACCAGAGGCTCAGCCCGCCGGAGGGTTTGCGCACCGTCCATTCGGGCAGCACCCGCGCCAGTTCGGCATGCAGCCAGTCCCGGTTGGCGCGCAGGTCGGCGCGTCCGTGTAGCGGCTGCCGCCGCTCGAGCATCGAGGCCAGCACGAGTTGGTCGAGTACCGGGGCGCCCAAATCGAGCACCATGCGGCCGGTGGCCAGGGCGCCGATCAACGGGCGAGGGGCGCGAATCCAGCCCATTCTGAGCCCACCCCAGTGGGATTTGCTGGCCGAACCCACGCTGACCAGCGAGGAGGAAAAGGCGGCCATGGGCAGCACGTCGGGTTCCTCATCCAGCCAGAGGTCGACGCAGGTTTCGTCGACGATTCCGACGGTGCCATGCGCCTCCAGTGCCCGGGCCCAACGTTCTCGTCCGGCATTATCCAGCAGCGTGCCCACCGGGTTGTGGAAGTCCGGCAGGCAGAGCATGGCCGCCGGCCGGGCCTCGCGGAGCAGGGCTTCGATTCCCGGTAGGTCCGTTCCTTCCGGGCCGATGGGCAGGGCTGCCAGACGCACCTTTTGGGCCTTGAGCGAGAGCACGGAGTTCGGGTAGCTGGGTGTCTCGGTGGCGGCCAAGGCCCCGCGGGAGAGGACGGTTCGGGCCACCGCGGCCACCCCCGCCAGCGACCCGGCGGTGACGATGATCTGGTCGGGGTCGGTGGGTAGCCCGCGATGCGTGTAGTAGTCGGCCAATGCCTGGCGCAGCACCGGAATACCCAGCGGAAAGTACCCCATCCCGGCGGTGTAGGCCGGTAATTGTTCCAGCGCGGCCGCGTAGTGCTCCATGATGCCCGGCGGGGCCGCCGGTGCGGCACAGCTCAAATCGGTGCGCGCGTTATTGCTCCCAAACCCGCCCAGCGGCAGCGGTTCACCGCCGCCGTCGACGAGCCCGCCGGGGACCTGCGCCACAGTTCCCGAACCGATCGCCGAGTCGGCGTAGCCTGCCTCGCGTAGCACCTGGTAGGCACGGGTGATCGTGGTGCGGCTAAGGCCCAGCGCGGAGACGAGGTCTCGTTCGCTGGGCAGCGTGGTGCCGTGCAGCACCCGCCCATTGGCGATCAGCGAGCGCAGCCCCGCGGATAACCAGCGGTAGGCGGGCACGCCATCTTCTCGGGCGCCGAGCATCCCAGCCAGCTGACCTGCAGTGATCCGCCTCATAAAGCCACAACCTTTAAATTGGCTATTTTTTACAAGGCCAATCTACTCCAGAGTTAACGCCATGACCATCACGAACCTGACCCCGCGCGAACAATTCGCCGCCGGTCGCCTGCCACTGCGCTTCACCGCCCTTTTCCTCGGCCTCACGCTCTACGCCCTGGCCATGGCCCTGCTGGTACGCGCCGGGCTCGGCGTCGACCCCTGGGATGTCTTTCACCTGGGCCTCGCCACCCGCCTGCCCCTGAGCCTGGGCACCCTGGTCATCCTCGTCGGCGTCGTCGTTCTGCTCTGCTGGATCCCGCTGCGCCAATGGCCCGGGATCGGCACAATCGCAAACACCCTATGGCTCGGCATCGCGCTGGACCTGTGGTTGCGCATCCTGCCCGAATTCCACGGCCTGGCCCTGCAACTTCTGGTCCTCCTCGGCGCCATCGCCATCAATGGCCTCGGTGGGGCGATGTACATCGGCAGCCACTTCGGACCAGGTCCGCGCGACGGACTGATGACCGGCATCGCCCTGCGCACCGGACTCTCGCTACGCCTGGTACGCACCGCGTTGGAAGTGTCGGTCCTCGCCATCGGCTGGCTCTTGGGAGGACCGGTGGGCCTAGGTACCGTGGCCTACGCCGTGCTCATCGGTCCCGCCACGCAATTCTTCTTCCGTTTCACCACAATTCGGCTCGCGAGCTAACCGATTGCGCAGACAAGCGCGGCAATCCGCGACATACTAAGGGCATGTTCATCCTTGCGCTGAGCCCCAAACCACGGTCGGTCACCGACGTCGCCGCGGCCACCGAGGCCCTCTGGGCCCAGCTCGACCGGGTCCCGACCCTCGCACCCTTCACGGCCCTGAGCGGGCAGCTGGTGCTCGGGGTGCCGCGCGATGCGTCGGCGGCCGTGGATGCGGTGCTGCGCTGTGCACGGTTGGACTTTTGCAATATCGGCTTGGGCGTCGGCAGTCTCTATGAACCGGTGCCACAGGATGCCGAACTGGTCGAGGGCAGGGCGCAACGCCGCGCGTTGGGCGCCCTGGAGGGTGCGGGGCATCGCGGCGGCCGCGTGCCCATCTGCGTTTCCACCGGCGATACCGAACGCGATAGCGAGCTCGAGGGCCTGTTGCGCCTACTTGGCGAGTCGGTGCGCAGCCGCACGAGCGCCGAATGGGCAGTTGTCGACCTGCTGACCCCGGGGGTGCGCGGCCAACAGCGCGCCATCGCCGAGGCGCTGGATATCACCCCGCAAGCGGTCTCGGCCGCCATCGTCCGCGCCGGATATGACGACGAAATGCGGGCGCGCGGCGGCGTGGAACGCCTTCTCGAGCTCGCCGATTCACAGTAGGCATCGGACCTCGCCAAACCGTCGGACTCGGGCCCTATCCTGAATGCATGTTCGATAAAGAGTATCTCGCTCGAGAACAACTCGAACGAAAGATCAAGCCGTACCGGCGCCCTCAGCGCTGCGGCCACGCGGAGTTCAGCGACCTGGTCGCGGAGCTGAGTACGCGCATGGACTATCTGCTGGAAATGGGCGACGCCAAGGAATGCCTGCGCGCCATCCGTCAGCTCGAACGGGCCAAGGCCGCCTATTCGGCCCTGCAAACCAAACTCGCCTACAAACTCGAAAAGCGCACCGTCGAGGATCACGAATTTCGCGGTGTGCACCTAAACGACCAGGGCCGCGGCTGTGCCGCCTCGGTGGCCATAGCGCGCAGGCGCGGACAACACGGGGCGCGGCGTTACCTCGAAAACTGCCGCATGCTGGCCGAAGACCTACCGCGACTGGCGCAACGCTTTGAACGCGGCGACCTCTCCGAGGAGCAGGTCATGATCATCCTCGCCACGCTAGCCGACGTAGATGCCGAGCATCGCAGGGACTTCGACGCCTATTTAGCCTGTAGCCCGGAAATCTACGAGGGCGCCGGCACCAAGCGGCTTCAGGACCTGGTCCGCCAGTTCACCTGTTCCATCGACGCCGGAGCCCAAACCGATCGGCTCCACGAACGCGCTAAACGGCGTTATGTTCGTTTTCATGCCGATCAGGACGGCATCAGCATTTCCGGACGGTTGCCACTCGAAGATGGCGTCATGCTCGAAAAGTGCCTGCGTCGCCAGGCGCATGCCCTACGGCGCAAGGGCGACCCACGCACCCTCGAACAGCTTATGGCCGATCTACTGGTACGCCGCCCCATTTGCGGGGATGAAGCGGCCGGGCTCCCGTTGCCGATATTCATGGACCTCAAGGTCATCATGACCGATCGGGCGCTCTTTCAGGGGGATAGCGAACCGGCAAATCTGGAGGGCTACGGCGTCATCCCGGCCGAATATGCCAGAAATCTGGTGGCCACGCGGCGGCGGCAATATGCCCAGGATGGTGCGATCATCCCCGACCGCAGCGAGCTGGCACGTCGACTCAGTTCATTCCCCGAACTTCAACGGATCTACACCGCCCCGGGTAATAAGGAGCTGGTGGCGATGGATTCCAAGGCTCGGACCTTCCCCGATGGGCTCAAGGAACTCATCTGCGTTCGAGATCTACGCTGCCGCACCCCATACTGCAACAATCGGCCACAGCATCTGGACCACGTCTTCGAATGGTGGCTGGGCGGGGAAACAACCTTCAACAATGGTGATTGGCGGTGCGCCCACTGCAATTACGCGAAGGAAAGCCCCGGGTGGCGCGAACGAACGGTGCGCGACGGCCCGCACACCATCGAAATCACAACCCCGGCCGGCATTTCCTTCCGCTCCCTAGCCCCACCGGCCACCGGCCCGGAACTACGGTTGAGCGCCAAGGAATTTCAGCAGACGCTACAGGAGCCCTTCAAGGACTAGCGCCAGACCGTCATCGTCCACCCCGGCGGTAACCGCATCGGCCGCTTCCTTGACCTCGTCAGGGGCCTGACCCATGGCTACGCCGTGCCCGGCCCACTGCAACATCTCAATATCATTGCGCCCATCGCCGACCGCAAGGGTATGGCGGGAATCAAAACCGAGCGTGCCACGCAAACGCTCCAAACCGCTGGCTTTGGTGGTTCCCTCGGCGGCAATATCCAGCCAGGCGGTCCAACCCACAGAGTACGTCACGCCGGAGAGCCCCAGGCCGTGTACCGCCGTGCCGAAATCCTCGGCCGTGGCATCGGTGGAGAAAACCACCACGCGAACCGCACGGCTCTCCAGTAGCCGCTCAAATTCGACCACCTTGGTTTCGGCGCCAAAACTCGCATCCTGGAAGATATCGCTGGACAGGAAGGCTCCCGTTTCGGTTTCCACGGCATATTTGGCGGTGGGTAGATTACGGTGCAGCGCCGCCAGCACCAGAGACGGGTCAAAGACCTCACGGTGCGTGACCTCTACTTTGTCTCCGCTGACGCGGGCGAGCACGCCGCCGTTGCTGGCCACCAGATGGCCATGATCGATGCCGATCTCACGCATCACCGGCAGGGCGGCACCCAGTGAGCGGCCGGTCGAAACAACTACTTCGTGCCCCGCGGCGACGACCGCTCGGGCGGCCTCGCGCACCCTGTCGGTCATCCGCCCCTGGTGGTCGACGATGGTGCCATCCACGTCGAGGCAAATGAGTCGACGAACGTTATCTAGCCGGTCTTCGATGCCGGTTTTTGTCAATACAGTCATGAACTAAGTGAACCACCCACGACGAGGTTAATCGATGACCCACGGCACACCGTGACATGAACGCCTGATGAATTACCGCATCGTGAGCGGCGAATTAAAGCAAACGGGGCACCGAAATCGGCGCCCCGTAATGCATTGACGGTACGTGGTTAGGAGATGACTTCCAGACCACCCAAGTAAGGCTGCAGCGCCTTTGGCACGTTCACACTTCCGTCGGCGTTCTGGTGGTTTTCCAGAATGGCCACGATCCACCGGGTGGTGGCGAGCGTGCCATTCAAGGTAGCCACTGCACGGGTCTTGCCCGGCTTGCCGTCCACGATTTCGCGTTCGCGGATGTTCAAGCGGCGCGCCTGGAAGGTGGTGCAGTTCGAGGTCGACGTCAGTTCGCGGAAGGTCTGCTGCGTAGGCACCCAGGCCTCGCAGTCGAACTTACGGGCGGCACTCATGCCGAGGTCACCGGCGGCGGTGTCGATGACTCGGTACGGCAGCTCCATCTTCCCGAGCATTTCCTCTTCCCACCCCAGCAAGCGCTCATGCTCGGCCTCGGCCTCTTCTACGGTGGTGTAGATGAACATTTCGAGCTTGTTGAACTGGTGCACGCGAATGATGCCGCGGGTGTCCTTACCGGCGGCACCAGCCTCACGGCGGTAGCAGGAGGACCAACCGGCGTAACGCAACGCGCCGTCGGAGAGGTCCAGAATCTCGTCGGCATGGTAACCGGCCAGCGCCACCTCGGAGGTGCCGACCAGATACAGGTCATCGCGCTCGAGCTTGTAGATCTCGTCGTCGTGCGCGACGTCAAAACCGGTGCCCTGCATGGTCTCGGGACGGACCAGCGTAGGGGTGATCATCGGCGTAAAGCCATGCTGCAAGGCCAGGTCCAGCGCCATATTCATCATGGCGATTTCTAGGCGCGCGCCAATCCCCTTGAGGAAGTAGAAGCGCGATCCGGAAACTTTGGCGCCACGCTCCATGTCGATGGCACCCAGCTTGAGACCCAAGGTCAGGTGGTCCACCGGTTCGAAGCCCTCGGCCTCGAAATCGCGGATGGTTCCCACGGTTTTGAGCACGGCAAAGTCATCTTCGCCGCCGGCAGGAATGCCGTCGATAATCAAGTTCGGAATGGAACGCTGCAGTTGCAGGCAACGTTCGGCAGCCTCGTCGGCGGCGGCCTGTGCGGCCTTCACCTGCGCGGACAGTTCCTTGACTTCGGCCAGCAGCGCGGCTTTCTCCTCGCCCTTGGCCTTGCCGACCTTCTTGGAGAATGCGTTCTGTTCGGCACGCAGAGACTCGAAGGAGGCAATGGTTTCGCGGCGGGCTACGTCCGCTTCGAGCAGCTGGTCGATCAGCGTTTCATCGGCACCGCGGGCTCGCTGCGAGGCGCGGTACTTCTCGGGATTCTCGGTGAGCATTTTCAGGTCGATCACCCCTTAAGCGTAACAACGATGAGTAGGATGAGAGCATCATGCACACAAAGCGCGTAGTGATTATCAGTTCGGCCGCCGCTGCGGCCATTGCCGCAGGCGTCAGTTGGTTTTCCGTGCGCAAGCTTTCGCTGGCCAACCGACCCGCCACCGTTGAACCGCTCCACGCGGATCAAAGCGATGCAACCAAGGTTGCGTTGATCATTAATCCAGCCAAGTCAATGGCGGACGAAGCCATTCAGGCGGTCCGCCGCGTATGTTCCGAAGCTGGTTTGGAACCCCCGCTTATTCTCGAAACCACGCCCGATGACCCGGGGCAGGATGCGGCGCAGAAGGCGTTGGATGCCGGTTGCGACACCATCGTGGCCGCGGGCGGCGACGGCACCATCCGTGCGGCCGCCGAGGTCATCGAGCACAGCGAGGCGACGCTGGGGATCTTGCCACTGGGCACCGGCAATCTGCTGGCCCGCAATGTGGATATCCCCCTCGACGACCTGCACACCTGCGCGTTAATCGCGGTGCGCGGCAAGGTGCGCGGCATCGACGTCGGGCACATGAAGCTGAACCTACTGAACGGCGAGGTGACCGACCATGCGTTCTTGGTCATCGCCGGCGTGGGCACCGACGCGGACCTCTTTGATGAAACCGACGAAAAGCTCAAAGCCAAAGTTGGCTGGCTGGCCTATTCGGAGGCCGGGCTGCGCCAGCTACCGGGCCGCCGCAAGCGCGTTTCCTTCAAAATGTCCGACGAGGGGTGGCAGACGCGTAAGGTGCGCTCGGTGCTCTTCGCCAACTGCGGCAAGCTGCAGGGCCTCGAGCTGGTGCCCGACGCCCGGATTGACGACGGCGTGCTCGATGCCGTGGTGCTCTCCCCGCGCTCCATGGCCGGGTGGACCTGGATCATGCTGAAAACGGTGTTCCGGGCGCGCAACAAGATCCCGGTGATGAGCATCTACCCCACCACCGCGGTTTCGCTACGCTGTGCCGAGCCGATGAACACCCAGATCGATGGGGATCCCACCGGTGAGGTCAACGAGCTCGAGGTCTGGGTGAATCATTCGGCACTGCGCCTGCGCGCCCGTTAGCTACAGCCGTTCGCGCAGGCTGGAGACCCAGTCACGCGCCTGCACAAAGGCGGTGTCCGAGTTATGCGAGTCCACCGACGGCGCCTGGCCTTCGGCGGCCGGGTAGGAGCCTAGGAAGCGCAGGCTCGGGCACAACCGGTGTAGGCCGGTGAGCGCCGCGGCCACACGTTCCTCGGCCAGGTGGCCTTCGACGTCCACGGAGAAGTAGTAGCGTCCCAACCCAGCTCCGGTGGGGCGGGACTCGATGCGCGAGAGGTTGACCCCGCGCGCGGTGAACTGCTCCAAAATGCCCATCAGCGCACCGGGGCGGTCCTCGGTCAACGGCAACACCAGCGTGGTCTTATCCACTCCGGTGGGTTCCGGGATCTCCCCGGGCCGGGTCACCAGAATAAAGCGGGTGACGGCCCCGGCGTTGTCCTCAATGCCCTCGGCGAGCACGCTCAGGTTGCGTTCGGCGGCGACCAGCGGCGAGCAGAAGGCCGCCTGATGATGCTGTTCGTCGTCCAAAAGCCCCATGGCTCCGGCCGCCGTGGAGGAGGCCGGCTCGAAGACCGCCTGCGGGATGTTTTCCTGTGCCCAGATGCGGCACTGTGCCCAGGCGTGCCCGTGCGTGGAGACCTTGTGGATCTGCTTCAGCGCGGTAATCCCGGGGCGCACGGCCAGCACAAAGGTAATCGGCACGAGCACCTCGCGCACGATCTGCAGACGCTGACCGCGTGAAATCGCATCGAGCGTGGCCGAAACTCCGCCCTCCACCGAGTTTTCGATGGGAACCATGGCGGCGTCCGCCTCGCCCGAGCGCACCGCATCCAGCGCCGCATTGACGTTGGCTGCGGGCAGTCGCTCGGACTGATCGGCGCCCGGCACCTGAAGCAGGGCGGCCTCGGTGAAGGTGCCGGCGGGCCCTAGATAGGCATATTTCATCGAACGGTGGGTTCCTGTCCGTTCTCACTTTCCATCGGCAACCCGGCCTCAAGCCAAGAATCCGAGCCACCGGCAACGTTGAAGGCGGTGTAGCCCAGCCCGGTCAGCCATGCCGCGGCCTGCGCGGAGCGGCCACCGGTACGGCAGATGACGTAGGTGTCGGTATCCGGGTCAAGCTCGGTGACGCGCTCGGGTAGCTGGGTCAACGGGATGTGCTTGGCACCGGTGGCGTGCCCGGCCTCCCATTCGAAGTCCTCGCGTACATCCAGGATCAGCGCGCCATTCGGTACCTGGGTCACCGAAACAGTCTCAAAATCGCTCATGGCTGGCGTTCCTCTCGCATTGGGTGTTTGCTGTTAAGACTAACTACCCATACGCCGAAAGCCGACATGACGACGAGATCCGCCCTAGCCTTGCGCAACCAGCTGGCCTCCGGCGAGCGCTCCAGCCGCGAGGTCACCGAGGAATTCCTGCATAAGATCGAACAGCTGGATTCGCTCGGAGCCTTCGTTTATGTCGACCCGGAGGGCGCCCTGCAAGCGGCGGATAAGGCCGACGCACGGTTTGCGGAGGGTGATCTCGGGCGATTGCACGGGCTGCCGACCGCCTTCAAGGACCTCAACGAGGTGATGGGCATGCCCACCACCTACGGGTCGAAGGCGATGCAAGCACAGATCGCCATGGCCGATCACCCCTTGGTGGCCCAGGTGCGTGCCGAGGGCGCGGTCATTGTCGGCAAAACGCAGGTGCCCGAATTCGGATTGAGTACCTATTCGGAGAATCTGGTCGCCGCCCCCTCGCGCAATCCCTTGGACTCGAGGCTGTCTTCCGGAGGCTCTTCGGGAGGACAGGCCGCTGCCATTGCGGCCGGAATGATTCCGGTGGGGGCCGGAAGTGACGGCGGCGGATCGGTACGGATTCCCTCGGCAGCCTGTGGGCTGGTTGGGCTGAAACCCTCTCTGGGCAGGGTGCCCAGCGACGTGGTTGATGGTTATAACGATTCCTTCGGCGCCCCCAAATTTACGGTCTCCGGGCCGATGGCCCACGATGCCCTCGATGCCGCCATGTTTTTCGACGCGATGCTCGGGGTGGACCACTACCTGCCAAAGTTGCAAGGTGGTTATGCGCACAAGCTGCGCAATCTGAACATCGGGTACTCGGCTCAGTCCCCCTTCGACCCGGTTTACCCAATTAGCCTCGAGCCGGCCGCACGCCAGGCTTTCGAACGGGGCTTGAAGCTCCTGAATGAACGGCACCGGGTGGAACCTGCCAATTTCAACTATGCCGAGGACTACCCGCAGACCTTTGCCATGGTGTGGACCAATTCCCTCAAGAGCCTGCCGGTCTGCGATGAGTCCCTGCTCGGGACCCTCGCCCGGGAGTTCCGTCGACGTTCCATGGCTCGCCCCTTGGCCCAAGGTCTGCAGGCGGCTACGCGCATCCGCCAGATCGGGGCCGATTTCATTACGCAGTGGTCAGCCTTTGATGTGGTGGTCACTCCGGGCATGGCCAGCGCTCCGCCACCCATCGGCTACTACACGGCGCATGATGCGGACACCGACTATCGCCTGCAGTGCCAATACACCCCATACACCTCCATGGTCAACGTCTCCTCGGCGGCGGCAATTTCCGTTCCGGTTAGTACTTCTATCGACGGCATGCCAATGTCTATCCAGCTGATTTCTCCGCGCGGGGACGAGGGTTTGCTCCTGGGATTGGCCCACCAGCTGCTCCTGTGAACTTCATCGCAAAAGTAGGCATTTGCAACCAATAAGGCGAAAAATGTAACGCATGTCTACTGTTACTTCCAACACCCAACGAACGGGTAAAACATTCTTCGGTCATCCCGGAGCTTTGGCGAACCTGTTCAGCGTCGAGATGTGGGAGCGCTTCTCCTTCTATGGCATGCAGGCGCTACTGGCGTACTACATGTACTACTCCGTCGCCGACGGCGGCCTCGGCATGGACAAGTCACTGGCCCTCTCCCTGGTCGGCGCCTACGGTGGTGCGGTATACCTCTCGACGATCCTCGGCGCGTGGACCTCGGACCGATTGCTCGGCCCGGAACGCGTACTGTTCCTCTCCGCAGTAGGCATCATGATCGGCCACATCGCGCTGGCCTTGCTGCCCGGGTTCGTGGGTTTGAGCGTTGGTCTGATCTTCGTGGCCATCGGTTCTGGCGGCCTGAAGGCCAATGCCGTTTCACTGGTTGGCTCGCTCTATGACAAAGAGGATCCGCGCATCGATGCGGGCTTCTCCCTGTTCTACATGGGCGTGAACATCGGTGGCCTCATCGGCCCGCTACTGACCGGGCTGCTGCATAAGGAATTTGGTTTCCACGTCGGCTTCGGCGCTGCGGCCGTGGGCATGGCGCTGGGCTTGACCATCTATGCTCTGGGGCGCAAGAACCTGCCCGATACGGTGCGCCACGTGGCTAACCCGCTACCTGCGGCACAGCGCAAGCGTTACGCCCTGCTGTTGGCTGGCATCCTCGTGGTGATTCTGGCATCACTCTTCTCCGGCCTGGTGACCCCCGAGAACCTGGCTCAGGTCATTGCCTACGTGGTCATCGCGGCCAGCGCGCTGTACTTCTTCCTGATCCTGCGCAGTAAGCAGATCACCGAGACCGAGCGTAAGGGCGTTTGGGCCTTCATCCCGTTCTACATCGCTTCGGCGGGATTCTGGGCACTGTTCCAGCAGCAGTTCACCTTTATCGCCGCATACTCGGATACGCGTCTCGACCGTCACCTTGGCGGCTGGGAGATGCCACCGAGCTGGGTGCAGTCGATCAACCCGGTGTTCATCATCCTGATGGCCAGCGCCTTCGCGGCCCTGTGGACCAAGCTGGGCAAGCGTCAGCCGCACACCGCCGTGAAGTTTGGCCTCTCCCTCGTAATCGTCGGATCCGCCTTCCTGTGCTTCATCCCGCTTGAGTCGCTGACGATGACTCCGTTGCTGGCGCTCGTGGGCATCCTGTTCCTGTGCACGGTGGCCGAACTGCTGCTCTCCCCCATTGGGCAGGCAGTGGCTACCAAGCTGGCCCCGGCGGCCTTTGGCACGCAGATGGTGGCACTGTTCTTCTTGTCGGTCTCCCTGGGCACCACGCTTTCGGGTGTGCTGGCCGGCTACTACACCCCCGGTAATGAAATTCCGTACTTCATTGCCATGGGCGGCACGGCGATCGTGCTGGGTGTGTGCATGATGGCGGCAACTCCCGCACTGAAGAAGCTCATGGGATCGGTTCGCTAAGATCCTGCATGAGTGCGCCGCTGGCCGCGATTCCCGTTCGGGGATCGCGGCCAGCGGCGCTTTTAGTCCTCGTCGATGTCGAGTAGCTCACCGATTGTGCAGTGCAGTTCCTCGCAGATCGCCAGCAGTGTGCTGAACCGGATCGCTTTCGCGCGATTGTTCTTGAGCACCGACAGGTTCGCCACGCTGATGCCGATGCGTTGGCTCAACTCCACCAGGGACATCGCGCGCTCGGCGAGTAGTTCATCAAGATGGCAGCGTACGGAGCTCACGCTAGACAAGCCCGTCGAGGTCGTTCTTCAGTGCCAGATTCTCCGCGTTTTTCTGCATTCCAATGGCGACAAGTTCCACAACCAGCAAGATTCCCATGGCTGACACCAGGCCTGCGAAGGAAAATTCAATGCCCAGTCCCGGCCGCGGCAGATAATCCATGCAGCTGATGTTCGTCGCGGAACAACCGGTGAACCTCAAGGCTTCGTCGCTGGCTCGCGCCGCACCGATTCCATAGAGCAACGGTCCAAGGATCGAGCTCGCCAGGAGCAAAGCTGCCACCCAACGACCGGTCCGGCGCAAAGAGGCGGCAAAGGGCTCTCCGGCGTTGATCTTCAGAGCCAAACGACGCATGCCTAGGGCGACGGCGAAAGCCCCGAGTCCATTGCCCAACAGCCCGGCCACCAACACAAGGGTGGTCGACCAGCTAAGCCCGGTTACTTGAATGTCGGCCGAGCTGATCGTCGCTGAATCCAGCGTCGCCGGTGCACCGGTGAATTCCAGCCCATATTCGGGCAGGTTCGCAGGCCAGAAGTCCATGACGGGAATGTGCACACGCGACTGCACACCAAGTAGAAGGTCGATTATCTCGTAGCCGACCAGAATGACGGTACCGATGGCGGCGACGAGCGACAGCCGAGCTATCCAGCGCACCGTACGTTCCGCTGGCCACGGCGACGACAGGCCAAGGACCAGAAGCGTGAGAACAAGAATGATGACGCCCAGAAAGAGTCCACCGATGACCATGGCGCGCCCCCATATCGATAATCGTTATGCTACTCGATGTGAAGGATACGCCCACGAGCAGAGAACCACAAGCACTTTAGGTGAGGAACGAATACTCCGCACCATAATCCTCATACTGGTAGTAACCCTCGTAATCGTCGTAGTACTCGAGGAAATCGAAGAAGGTCGTGGACATCGCCCAGAACATCCAGATGAAGAAGGCGTAACATAACAGCGCTAGGCCCACCCCAACCCACGAGGTAATCAGCCCGGGTAGCGACAGCGAGCGACCCGCTGGCTCCCGACGGTAGGCCAAATGTCCGGTAATCACTCCGGCCAAGGGCACTAGGATGATAATAAAGAGCCCCACCATGGACACAAGTCCGAGCACCAAGGAAGCCACCGACAGACCGGTGGGCTCCGGACGCTGCGGCTGGTTCATGAGGTATGGGTAGTAACTCATCACCGGCTATTCTTCTATGAACTGTTGCAAAATGCACGAGCCCGAAGGAGCCGCATGGCACACGAACGCGCAGGACAGTTAGCACTCGAGGTAGACCTCATCGATCTAGAGGCGGTGCTCGCCGCCTATGACGAGTTCACTCCGGACGCTAATAACCCAGATCAACAGGTAGTTTTCGGAACTTCGGGGCATCGCGGAAGCTCCCTGAACGGCACCTTCAACCAGGCACATATTGCGGCTATTACCCAGGCCTGCGTGGATTACCGCGTTGGGGCGGGGATCACCGGGCCGATGTATGTGGGTAAGGACAGCCACGCGCTCTCCACCCCAGCCTTCACCACCGCTCTGGAGGTGCTCGCCGGCAATTCCGTGCAGGTGCTCGCCGAGGACGGCCTGGCACCCACCCCCGCGGTCAGCCACGCCATTTTGGTCCACAACGAGCGTGGCGACGCGCAGGCCGATGGCCTGATCATCACCCCGTCACATAACCCGCCGGCCGACGGCGGCATCAAGTACAACCCGCCGCATGGTGGTCCCGCGGAATCAAATATCACCAATTGGATTGCGGCGCGCGCCAATGAGCTTCTCGCCGACCCGGCAGGGATCAAGCGCGCTCAGGCGACGTTCGAGCCCTTCGATTTCCGCGAGCTCTACATCACCGACCTGGCCAAGGTCATCGACTTTCCGGCCATCGCCGCAGCGGGAATTCGGATTGGAGCCGACCCCTTAGGCGGTGCCTCGGTGCACTACTGGGGTGAAATCGCCGCACGCTACGGATTGAACATGACCGTGGTGAACGAGTCTGTGGACCCCCGCTTTGGCTTCATGACCTTGGATAAGGACGGCAAAATCCGCATGGACTGCTCCAGTCCCTATGCGATGGCCTCCTTGGTCGGTAACCGTGATCGCTACGATATCGCCACGGGCAACGACGCCGATGCCGACCGTCACGGTATTGTCACCCCGGATGCCGGGCTGATGAACCCGAACCACTTCCTGGCCGTGGCCATCGACTACCTCGTGACCCACCGACCGGGGTGGGATCAGAGTCTGCGCATCGGCAAAACCCTCGTGTCCTCCGCGCTCATCGACCGCGTGGTCGCCGGACTCGGGAGAACCTTGCATGAGGTGCCGGTGGGCTTTAAGTACTTCGTCGAACCACTGGCTCAGGGGCAAGTGGCCTTCTGTGGTGAGGAGTCGGCCGGAGCTAGCTTCCTGGATCGGGAGGGTAAGGCTTTTAGCACCGATAAGGACGGCATCATGCTGGCCCTGCTCGCCAGCGAGATTCTCGCGGTGACGGGCAAAACGCCGAGCCAGCGTCATGCCGAGCTGGTGGCGGAGTACGGGGCAAGCCACTACGCCCGCTTTGATGCCCCGGCCGGGCGCATTCAACGCGAAAAGCTCTCGAAGCTTTCGCCCGAGGATGTCCCAGCCACCGAGCTGGCGGGACATCCAATCACCGCCAAGGCTACCGAGGCAGCCGGTTTTGCGATCGGTGGCTTGAAGGTGTCCACGGAGCACGCATGGTTCGCCGCCCGCCCATCGGGAACCGAGGACCTCTACAAGATTTACGCCGAATCCTGGGTTTCGGCTGAGCACCTGCAAGAGGTGCTCAGCGAGGCGAAACGTATTGTCGATGCGGCGCTGGAGAGCTAGAGGTTAGTTAACCTCGAGCTTCCAGGGGTCGAAGGCCGCGCGGACGCTATGGCGTGTGGCAAGCCAGTGGATCAACCAGAGCAGCAGGAAGATCGGCAAGCCAATGTAGCTGGAGACCACCTCCAGAACGTGTCCGGAGACCACCGCCTCGTAGTTCTGCCCGGCGATCACCACGATCAAGATGGCAAATGCAAGGATCGGGCCAAAGGGGAAGAACGGGGCCTTGTACGGCAGGTCTTTCAGGGGCTGGCCACTGGCGATGTAGGACTTCCGGAAACGGTAGTGGCACACCGCGATGCCCACCCATGCAATGAATCCGGAAAGCCCGGACACGTTCAGCAACCAGGTGTAGGCCGCGCCCTGCCCCACCACGGCGGTGAGGAAGCCGAAGAGCCCTACCGATGCGGTGAGCAGCATGGCCGGAATCGGCACACCACGACGGTTGACGCGACCGAAGATTTTCGGCGCCTTGCCGTCGCGGGCCATCGAGTACAACATACGCGTGGAGGCATAAAGCCCGGAGTTTCCGGCCGACAGAATGGCCGAAAGGATCACCGCGTTCATCAGGGCGGCGGCAAAAGCGATGCCCGCGCGCTCAAAGACCAAGGTGAAGGGCGACGAGGCGATATCGGCCTCGCCCGAGGAGAGTAGCGAGGGATCCGTGTAGCTGATGAGCGTGCCGATGATGAAGATAGCGCCGATGTAGAAGAGCATAATGCGCCAGAACACGGCCTTGATGGCGCGCGGCACATCGCGCCGCGGGTTCTCTGCCTCACCCGCGGCAATACCAATCAGTTCGGTGCCCTGGAAGGAGAAGCCGGCAATCATGAACACCGAAACGATCGACAGCCAGCCGCCGACGAAGGGCCCATCGCCCTCGCTCCAGTGACTGAAGCCCGGCGATTGGCCACCGAGGATTCCGACGATCATCAACACACCGCAGATCAGGAAGACCACCACGGTGGTGACCTTGATCGCCGCAAGCCAGAACTCACCCTCACCGAAGGCCTTGGACGAGAGCGCATTCAAACCCGTCAGGAGCACAAGGAAGACTCCCGCCCAGATCCAGCCGGGTACGTCGGGCAACCAGTACGACATCACGATTCCGGCGGCTACGAGTTCCGCGGCCACCGTAATCGCCCAGTTGAACCAGTAGTTCCACCCGATGGCAAAGCCAAAGGACGGGTTGACGAACACCGACGCGTAGGTTTGGAAGGAGCCAGCCACGGGCAGGCGGGCGCTCATCTCTCCCAGCGACTGCATCAAAAGCAGCACCATCAGGCCAATCAGCGCATAGGCGGTCAACGCTCCGGCCGGCCCAGCCTGCGCAATGGTTCCGCCCGATGCCACAAATAGCCCGGTACCGATCGCACCGCCGATGGCGATCATCTGCATATGACGTGCTTTGAGTCCGCGATGCAGGCCGTCCTGTTGCGGCGCCGACTGGCTCATTAAGTTCCTCCTAGGTTTTTGACCTCTGCAAGCTAACCACTCGAGTCGGCCCGAAGGATATGAGGCGCACTACAACAAGCGATCAATAATCTTTCGCTTAGCCCATGAATATGGAGGATATATTGTGCTGAAGGTGTCGATGACCGTGGTCTTGCTCAGTTCTGGCCGCATCTGCGAAAGCCTCTCGAATCCATGCCGACCGTGATACGAGCCCATCCCGCTGGCACCGACCCCACCGAAGGGCAGTGCCGGAATGATCGTTTGCGCCATGGGCGCGTTATGAACAATCGCACCTGCGCGCACCCGATCCGAGAAGATTGACTGCAGCCGTGGATTCTCACTCATTAGGTAGGCCGCCAGCGGGGTGGGCCGAGCGGCAATGAAATCCAAGGCTTCTTCGAAGGAGGATAGTTCGATCACGGGCAAGATCGGCCCGAATATCTCCTCGCGCATCAGCTCGCTGTCTAGCTCGACGTTCCGCAAGATCGTCGGGGCAATGCGTAGCGTTGCCTCATCGAAGGTGCCACCGTGGGCCACGGTGCCCATCGACAATAGTCCTCGCAGGCGCTGGAAATGACGATCGCTCACAATACGCCCGAGATCCGGGTGTGCGAGCGGCTCCTTGCCGTAGAAGGAGGTGATCGCCTTGCCCAAGCGATCCACCAACGCGTCGGTATCCCCGATGGACAGGACATAATCCGGGGCCACGCAGGTCTGTCCGGCATTCATGAACTTCGCGTAGGCGATGCGCTTGGCCGTGGGCAGCAGGTGGTTATCCACTACGGTCGGGCACTTACCACCGAGCTCAAGGGTGGTGGGCGTGAGATGTTGTGCCGCGGCGGCGGCCACGATACGTGCAACCTTCTCGCCGCCGGTAAAGAAAATATGATCCCAGCGCGCGCTCAGTAGTTCGCTGGCCGTATCACTGCCACCCTCGCACACGGCGTAGACCCGCGGATCGAGGTAGAGCGGCAAGAATTTGGCCAGTGCCCCGCTCGTGGCGGGGGCGACCTCCGAAGGTTTGATCAGCGCCGCATTGCCGGCGGCGATAGCAGCTACCAACGGCGCCAACACCAACTGCAAGGGGTAGTTCCACGGCCCGATGATGAGCACGACCCCAAGGGGCCGCGGTTCCACCTTGGCCATGGCTGGCTGCAGCGGCAACGGAACCTTGACGGTGCTTGAGTCCATCCACTCGGAAAGATGCCGCTGCGCGTAGTCAATCTCGGATTTGACCACATCAATCTCGGTGAACTTCGCTTCGGTGACGCTTTTGCCAAGGTCTTGCTCGAGGGCGCTGAGGAAATCAACCTCGCGCTCCTGAAGCATCTTTTCCAAGCCGCGCAGTTGTTGTGCACGGAAGCGTCGCGGGTGGGTGATCCGAGCGTCCGAGGCTTGGCGCAAACTCGCGATGACCTGCTGGATGCGCGCCGGATGTTCATCGACCGGCGGGGCGTGATCGCCCACCGGTTCGGGAAGCGGAGTAGAGGTAAACAAGCCCATAAACATGAGAGTACGGCACCGGACGGGCTTCGCGCGGACGGCAACCTGTCTTTTGTATCAAACTGTTGATACATTAATTGGGGAAAGGTGGATCCATGACTAATCCCTTGAGCGCTCAGTTGGGTAGCTTTGCCGTTGCCGCATTGATTTTCTATGTGATTCTGCGCGGCTTAGCGACGGGAAGGAACACAGATCGTCTGGAGCTAGCCAGACGGCACGCCTTCTGGTGCGCAACGATCGGCTTCTTTGCCAGCACTTCAGCGAATTCGCTTGACGCGCTGCAAAGCATCCAACTGCATGAATCTCAGCCACTGGGTATACCCGAGGCCGTGGGAGTTGCCACCACCCCCGCACTGTGGGTGGCTTTTCTTTACTTCGCCGGGCAATTCACCTGGCCCCGCAAGCTTGCTCCGCAACGCACCGCTTCCCTCGAACCACGCACGCTCTCGGGTTTGATCCCCAAAACCCTGGTTGCGGTGATGCTCAGCGTCTTTGCCGCCGGCCTCGTCGCCCTGCACAGCGTGCGTGATGTCCCGGGCCTAGCGCCCCGACCCGAAATCACCGAGGGCGATGGAGAAAACTACTCCATCACCCACTCGGCCCAGCCCGGCCTACGCGATTCCGCGGAGCTGCTGCCCTACCTGCTATTGAGTCTCGTGGCGCTTCTGGTGGTTGCACTGATCGCCACACTGGTCATCTTGCGCCGCAAGCCACTGGAGGGAATCACCGAACACGATAATCGGCTGCTGCGCATCACCTGGCTCAACCGGCTGTATCGCACCGTGACCGTGCTTCTGGCCACGACCGCCGCTCAGGCCTTGCACTACAAGGCGCGGTGGCTCTACGACCGGTCTACAGAGTTCCTCGACGGGCTCGGCGGCGGAATCGACTATATGGATCGGCTCGAGAGCGTTGCCGGCCGCTGGGACGAAACGGCGAACTACGCCGTCCTGGCCATCTCCTTCGGCATGTTGCTCTGGCGCCCACCAACGAACTTCGAGGCGCGCCGCCGCCAGGCAATCTCCCCCTTCGGACGGCTGCGTGAACAACTATTCGCGGTGCAGTACATGAGCGCTACGCTGGCTCTACTGGTAGCCGCCGCCTTCTGGCAGATGTTGCCGAGCACCGGACCTGCAAGCATGCCCACGGCTGAACGCACCACGGCTATTTTGCTCCTCATCACGGCAGTAGCCTTCTTGTATCTACTGATCAACGCCGCGTACCTGCTCTACATGATCATTCGGACGCGAACTCTGGGGCATCTGGCCAGGCCATCGGCCCCCTTGCCCCGATGGACCTATATCAGCGCCGGAATTGCTGTGGCAGTAACCCTCTACTTCCTGCTAAATCCCCCGCTAGATATGTTGTGGGGCTTTGTCACCCCTACCTGGTGGATCCCGCTCGTCTTAGTTAGCGCGCTTGTCGCGGCATATGCGGGTTTCTGTGCGCTCATCCGTGCAACAAAGATCCCCTGGAACGTCACCGCGCAGCAAGAAATCTGGTACCGGCAGGTTCTGGAATTCCGCTCGCTCCGCGTGGTGACCGGGGCCATCGTGTCCATGTTGCTACTGGGGTATCAACTGTTGAACGATTTCGGATTAGTCGGCGTGGTGATCTGCTTTGCACCCGCCGTGCTGGCCTTGCAGCGCCCGGCAACCCCCAAGATGCAGAGATCCAGCTCTGTAGGGATTCGATGAGCGCCAAGATTACCGTGGACCTGGATGCTGCGTTACCTCCCTACGAGCAGATCCGTAGCCAGGTCGCCACCTTCATCGCCTTAGGCGAGCTACCCGAGGGGAGCAGACTCCCCACGGTTCGCGCGCTGGCCACCGATCTAGGCGTGGCAACCGGCACCGTCGCGCGCGCCTATAAGGAACTCGAGGCTCAAGGCCTGGTGCAGTCACGGCGACGGGCCGGCACGGTGGTGGCCGCCGGTCACGCTAAACCGCATATGGAGCGGGATATCCTGCAGGCCGTGGATGACCTACTTGCCTTGGCACGAGCCCAAGGCGTCGATGAGACCACACTGATCGCGCTTATTCGGCGCCGGTCATGAATTTGTGATCTGCCGCGAGGTTACGTACGCTCGCATCGAGTGACACGGGGTGTCGGCGCCGCCGACTGAGATGAGACCCGTTGAACCTGAACTAGGTCAAACTAGCGGAGGGATGTCGCATGAGACTATCTGTCGTTGCCGAACGCATGCGCGCGCAACAACCCTTGGTGTTCTGTCTAACCAACGTGGTGGTCAGCAACTTCACGGCAAATGTATTGCTGGCCGCTGGCGCGGCCCCCGCGATGACCAATCTGCCCGGGGAAGCCCGCGAATTTGCCAAGGTGGCCTCCGCGGTGTTGGTCAACCTCGGCACCCCGACCACCGAACAAATGCGCGCCATGGAGCAGGCGGTTGCCGGGGCCAACGAGGCAAACACCCCATGGATTCTTGATCCGGTGGCCGTCGGTGCCCTTGGCGAGCGCACCGATTTTGCCCGCAGCCTGCTGCCAGCTCGGCCCACCCTGATCCGCGGCAATGCCTCGGAGATCCTCGCACTGGCCGGCTTTGAATCCGCCGGCCGCGGCGTTGATTCCACCGACAGCGTCACGGCCGCAATGGATGCCGGGACCGACCTAGCGCGCCGCTACGGCAGCGTCGTTGCCATATCCGGTCCGGCCGATGCCATCATCGAGGCCCACCGCATCACCCTCGTTCATACCGATGGTTTGGCGCTGACCAAGGTTACCGGCGGCGGGTGTGCCCTCGGAGCCTTCACGGCCGCCATGGTCGCCGCCAGCGACGAGGTCTTTGAAGCGGCCGTGTCCGCCCACGCTTGGTATGGACTAGCCGCCGAACGTGCGTGGTCGCGTTCCCGCGGACCTGGAAGCTTTGCAGTGAATTTTCTAGATGAGCTGGGCGAGGTAACGCCCAGTGACATCGACTTCGTACGACATGAGAAGCATTAGAGGACTGTTGAATGCGTGAACTTGGCCCCTACTTAGTGGCAAATACGGCAAGCTGCACCCCGCATAGCACCCTTGAAGTGATCGCGCAGGCGGTCGCCGGTGGCATTCAGTGGGTGCAATTGCGCGCGAAAGAGGAAACCGCGCGGGAATTCTATGAGCTGGCCATCGCGGCCGCCGAACTGACCGAGGGCAAAGCCGAACTGCTGATCAACGACCGGATCGACGTCTATTTGGCCGCCCGTGCGGCGGGTGCCGCGGTCACCGGTATCCACATCGGGCAGAAGGATCTTCCGGTTCGGGTGGCCCGCACGCTGATTGGCGAAGGCATTATCGGGCTCAGCGCCTCCTCCGACGATCAGCTGGCCCAAGCCGCGCGTGATGCGCAGGCCATCGACTATCTGGGCGTCGGAGCCATCCGAGCCACACCAACCAAAAAAGACCACCCAACACCTATTGGGATCGATGGCTTCCTGCGTGCTGCCGGTCGGGTAGATCTTCCCTGCGTCGCCATCGGCGCCCTGACCGCGCAGGACGCCAGCGCCCTGCGTCAAGGCGGAGCCGCCGGCATGGCCGTGGTTCGCGCAATCTGCGCCGCACAAAGCCCCGAAACCGCAACCCGTGAACTGATCGACGCTTGGGAGTCCGCCCGATGAGCCTGAATATTCTCTCTGTTGCCGGATCCGACCCCTCGGGCGGCGCCGGGATCCAAGCCGACCTGAAAACCATCGCCGCCTGCGGCGGCTACGGCATGAGCGTCATTACCGCACTGACCGCCCAGAACACCCAAGGTGTACGGTCTGTCCATGCCATCGAGCCAGAGTTCGTCGGTGAGCAGCTCCGTGCGGTCAGCGAGGACGTGCGGATCGATGCGGTGAAAATCGGGATGCTCTCCAATGCCGCAGTCATCGCGCAGGTTGCCGACTGGCTGGCTCACATCGAGGTGCCGGTGGTGCTCGACCCGGTCATGATCGCCACCAGCGGAGACTCGCTACTCGACGCGGACGCCACGGCGGCATTGCAACAATTGCTTCCCCGCGCCACGGTGCTGACCCCGAATATCGACGAGCTGGCCGCTCTCAGCGGCCAACCCGTCCCAGAGCGGTGGGAAGAAGTTATTGAGCTTGCGCGGCAGCTGGCCGATCGCCACGATGTGCTCGTCGTGGCCAAGGGTGGCCATCTGAACTCCAGTAGCTGCCCGGATGCCCTTGTAGGGGCCTATGGCGTTCTCGCCGAATATTCTTCTCCGCGCATAGATACAACTCACACGCATGGAACCGGGTGTACACTTTCCTCCGCGCTGGCCACCTACTACGCCGCGACATCCGACTGGTCGCAGGCGTTGGAGATGGCCAAAAGCTACCTCGCCGAAGCCATCTCAGGGGCGGCGAGCCTGCAGGTCGGCTCCGGGCACGGCCCGGTGGATCACCTCGGCGCGCTGCACCGCGCGGCCGGTTCGCAGCCGGGCGATCCGATGCTCGAATGGTGGGAGCGTATCGCGGATATTCGGGCGCAGATTGACGACCTTGAGTTCATCCGCCAGCTCGCCAATGGCACGTTACCGCGCGCGGACTTCGACTACTACATCAACCAAGATGCCCTCTACTTACGCACCTACGCCAAGGTACTGGCCCGCGCCAGTGAGATCTCCAGCGATATCGAGGCCCAACGCTTCTGGGCCATCGGTTGCACGGGAATCCTGGACGGGGAAATGGAACTGCACCGTGGCTTCCTGCCGCACTTCAGCGATACGCCGTCGGAAACCACGCTGAACTACGTCAACCACCTCAGCAGCTGCACCGCCAACTATTCCGAGCTGATCGCCGCCATCCTTCCCTGCTACTGGATCTACCAGGACGTGGGCCAACGTCTGGCGGCCGCCAGCCATCCGGAGCACCCCTATGCGGCGTGGCTGGCCGAGTACTCCTCCCCGGAATTCGACGCGGCCACCACCAAGGCGATTAATCTGGTCCGCGCGGCATGGCGACGCGCCGATGCGGCCACCCGTCAGCGCATGTGGCTCGCCTTCGAACGTTCAAGCCGCCATGAACTGTACTTCTTCGCCCAGGCGGCCGCCCGCGTAGAATAGGCGAGGCCAATTCCGGCCATGGCGGAAGGAACATAGGTGGGCTGGACAGTACACGGCGACGGCAAATCGATCACCCCGGGCGAAGTTGTCGCCCCGAATGAGCGGTTGCACTGGCCGCAGACCATCTCGATTGGCACCCAGCACATCTTGGCGATGTTCGGGTCAACCATCTTGGTCCCCACCCTGACCGGCTTCCCGGTGACCACAACCCTGTTTTTCACCGGGCTCGCCACGATCCTGTTCCTGCTGATCACGGCCGGCAAGGTACCCAGCTACCTCGGCAGTTCCTTCGCCTTACTGGCACCGGTGGGTGCCACCATGACCACCGGCGGGGGCATGGGGCCGGCACTGGGTGGGATCGTGATGACTGGTGCCCTGCTGTTGCTCGTCGGTGCCATCGTGCAGAAATCTGGCACCGGCTGGATCCACGCCCTCATGCCACCGGTGGTGATGGGCACCATCGTCGCGCTAATCGGGCTGAACTTGGCCTCGGCCACCCTGACCCCGATGAAAACAGTGCCGCTGACCACCTTCGGCACGGTGCTGGCCATTGTGATCGCCACCGTCGCCTTCAAGGGCCTGCTCGGGCGCCTCTCGATCCTGGTCGGGCTGGTCGCCGGCTACCTGCTGGCCATGGTCCAAGGCCAGGTGGATTTCTCCGCCGTGGGCGAGGCCCCGTGGATCGGCCTGCCGCAATTCGCCACCCCGGTCTTCGACTTCTCCGTGGCCTTGATGTTCCTACCGGCGGTCTTCGTGCTCGTGGCCGAGAATATCGGTCATGTGAGCACCGTGGGCCTGATGACCAAAACCGATCTCAGCGGCTACAACGGTCGGGCGCTGATGGCCGATGGCGCGGCCACCGTGATCGCCGGCTTCGGTGGCGGCTCGGCGACCACCACCTACGCGGAAAACATTGGCGTCATGGCCGCCTCCCGGGTGTACTCCACCGCCGCCTACTTCGTGGCAGCGATCGCGGCCATGGCTCTGGCCTTCCTCCCCAAGTTCGGCGCCCTGATCTCCACCATCCCGGCCGGTGTGATCGGCGGCGCCGGCATCGTGCTCTACGGAATGATCGGCATCATCGGCGCACGCCTGTGGATCGAGAACAAAGTCGACTTCCAGAACCCGATCAACCTGATGACCGCGGGCTCCGGTCTGATCATCGCCATCGCGGTAACCGAAGAGATTAGCTACGGCCCAATTCAGCTTGGCGGTATTGCCATGGGCACGATCGCTACGCTCGTGGTCTTCCATGTGATGACGACGATCACCCGGTTGCGCCACCACAGCGTCTAGTATCGATTTATGTCCACTTCTCGTCCCACGGCCCGTGATGTGGCACAACGTGCAGGCGTTTCCCGAAGCGCCGTTTCAATGGTGATGAACGGGACCGCGGCCGGTAACGTTTCGGCGGCCGCTCAGAAGCGCATCCGCGAAGCGGCCCGGGCACTTGACTACCGTCCTGACCCTTTGGGCGTGTCGCTGCGGCAGCAGAGAACCGGCATCATCGGCATCGTCACCGATGAAATCGCGTCGTCTCCCTTCGCCGGCAAACTCATAAGTGGGGTAAATAGTGCCGCGGCCGATCGCGGCTATCTGAGCATCATCTCCGATATCGGCCAGACCGCATTCGCCGGTCCGGGAACCGTCCGTGAAGAACACGCCATCCGTCAGTTGATTCGCCGACGAGTGGACGCGCTTATTCTGGCTACCAATGGCCTACGGACTCTTCGTGTTCCCAAACCGTTACTCACACTGCCAGCAGCAATGGCCAATTGCCGTGATGCCGAAGGGTTACTCGCGGCTTTTATCGCCGACGAGCGTGAAGGAGCCCAGCGAGCCACTGAACATCTGACAGCACTGGGACATCGCCGTATTCTCTTTATCGGCGGAGGCGACGACGAAGATGCGATCCCAGCCCGACTCGCCGGCTACCACGCCGCGATGACCACCGCTGGGCTCGAACCGTTGCCCCGCGTTGCGGCAGGATGGGAAATCAACGACGGGTTTACCGCCGCGCAAGTTGTCCTGACAGGCACCGAACGACCGACCGCCGTCTTCGCGGCAAATGACCGCGTCGCTACCGGCGTACTGCTAGCCGCGGGAGGGCTTGGATTACGTGTACCGCAAGATCTCTCCATCCTCGGCTTCGATGATCAACCGCACCTAGCTGAAGCTACCGTTCCCGGGCTGAGCACGATGGGACTACCCCATTTCGAAATGGGCCGTCAGGCCGCAGAATATGTTCTCAACCTGCTCGATGGCCAAGAATCGACAACCAACGGTGCCATGATCCATTGCCATTTGACCCTCCGAGATTCGACAGGCCCCGCCCCCGCCGGGTTCAGCTAGTGATCACTTCACGGTGATCTCTTGCAGTCTGTGCGCATATGAGTCCAACGAGGTGGGGCCAGGCACGGCCCGTTAAAACTGAACGAGGGAATCGCGGAACCCAGCGGGGCAGTCACCTTGAATGCTGTCTACTTGCTGACGCCCGCGGTCAAGCCCTCGCGCAGCGAACGCTGCCCGAAAAGGAAGACGATAAAGGCCGGGATCATCGAGAGGATCACGCCGGCGAGCACCACCGATATCGAACCTGTTCCCATGTTGCCCTGCAGTGTCACCAAGCCAAGAGGCAGCGTGAAGTTTTCTTCCGAGATGGTCATGATCAGCGGCCGGAAGAATTCATTCCAGTGGTAGTTGAAGGCAAGCACTCCGACGATGGCCATGCCCGGCATGGCCAAGGGGAGGTAGATACTGCGGAACGTCTGCCACGGACTGGCCCCGTCGATCTGGGCGGCTTCAGCGAGCTCGGCCGGGATACCCATAAAGTACTGGCGCATTAGAAAGGTGCCGAACGCGGTGGGGATCGCGGGAATGATTAGGGCCAGCAGTGTGTCGGCCAGACCCATTCCGCGAACAAGCATGAACACCGGAACAATCGTTACCTGAACCGGAATCATCATTGTTGCTAGGATCAACGCGAATATCCACTTCTTCCCGCGGAACTCTAGCCGAGCGAAGGCATACCCGGCCATTGCCGCGGACACCATCTGACCCACTGCGATAAGGCCTGTAACTAGAGCCGAGTTGATCACCAACCGAAGCATGTCGATCTGTTCAAACACACCCGTATAAGAACTGAAGTCCGGGTTCAACGGAAGGAACTGCGGAGGTAGATCAAAGGCCTCTCCTGGTGGCCGCAGCGATGTGGACAGAGTCCACAGCACCGGTCCAAGCGTTAACAGCGCGCACGCTAACAGGAAGATGACACGGCCGATCGATCCCGAATGACGTTCACGGCGTTGCTTTCTGGAAGTAACTAGGGTTGTCATTTCCAACCTCACTGATAGAAGACGAAGCGGCGGCTGAGCCGGAATTGAATATAAGTAACGAACATGATCAGAATCATCAGGATCAGCCCGATGGCGGATGCAAGTCCGAACTCCAGTTTTTGGAAAGCTGACTCGAAAATGACCATCACGGCGGTGCGTGTGCTGTCTCCCGGACCTCCGCGGGTAAGCACATAGGGTTGGTCGAACACCTGCAGGGCATTGATCACGGCCATCACGGAGGCCACCAGTGTGGTGGGGCTCAGAAGCGGCATGGTTACGTGAACAAATTTGCCCCATCCTCCGGCACCATCAAGTTCAGCAGCTTCGTACATGTCCTTGGGGATGGACGAAAGCCCGCCGAGGAACAATAGGAACGAGAAGCCGAAATTCTGCCACACGTAGACCAAGATGATCACGGCCGCGGAACCCGAAGAGGTGGTAAGCCACGGCACCGCAGGAATGTTGACCAGTGACAGTAACCAATTCACGACTCCGAACTGCTCGTTGAACAGGTAACTCATGAAGATGGAGACGCTGGCAGCCGAAAGGATTAACGGAAAGAAGAAGACTGAGCGGAAGAACACTCGTAACCAGTTCGGCATTTTCTCTTGCACAAGGACAGCAAGCATCAAGGCGATGCCCAGTTGAAGGGTCGCAGCAACCACGACAAACGCGATGGTGTTCAGAAAGCTGACTCGCACCGTAGGGCTACTGACCGCCTCGGCAAAGTTTTGCAAACCAACGAACTCTGGCGCGGAAATGATGTCCCAGCGAAAAAACGCTAGGAGCAATGACCCGATAATAGGCACCACCGTGAACAGCAACATGCCAAGCACCGTGGGCGCAATCAAAATCCAGGCAAAGGTGCGCCATGATCGGGTTCGCCCGGCTGGCGTCATGGTCGCAAGGTTGGTAACACGCGCCATTACACGCTCCTCATCGCAAGTTCCAGGTCACGTTGGAGAGCTCCTAATGTTTGTCGTGTTTGAGCTCTACTTCCGCCTACGGCGTTGGTGACGTTCTTCATCAGTGCAGTTTCGATGGCGGCTTGTTGCGGCGGTGCCGGAATGGGCCCGGAGGTTGGAAAACGATCCAAGGTGTCATAGAAGACTTTCCAGTGCTGCGGCCCGGTCTTTGCGTAGAAGGCTTCATTGACCATCGAACGGCGCGTCGGGGTGGTGTTGGGCCTATCAAACATGGTGAGCATTTGATCGCGCCGCGCGGTGAACTTGACCCACTCCCAGGCCTCGTCCTTCAGCTTGGAATCACGCATGATGGCGTAACCTGCCGCCCCGAATTGGTGGCGTTGACTGCGCTGTCCGGGAAAGAACTGCACATCGAAATCCTTGGGGCCCATCCCACCTTGAACCAATCCGTCGACCCAGTAGCCTCCGGCAGGTGCCGCACCGATCTTTCCATTCGCGAAGAGTCCCACCAGCGAATTCCCTCCTCCACCCTCGGGACGTACAGCCAGACCTTGGCCAACGAGGTCGCGGAGAAATTCGAAGGTCTCCAGTACCTTCGGATCTTCGGCATTCGGGTTTTCCCACAGGTAGCCGCCACTCCTAGGAGTTTTCGTCGCTTCACCCGGGTAAAAGCCATCCCATAGCCACGAACCGCCCTGAGCCCTAGTTTCCGTAAGGAAAGATGTGTCATTGGTGTAAAGCCATGGCACAACACCGCCGAATAAGCGGTTGGTCCAGTAGTACGGAGTGAAGCCCCTGCCCTCGCGCTTTTTCATTCCGCGCATCATGGACTCGAAGTCGTCCCACGTCCACTCTGCGGGAGGATACTCAAGCCCCGCCCTTCTCAAGGTCGACGAGTTCAAGTACATATTCGCGGCGTTAAAGTCCAGCGGCATCTGATAGAGACTGCCGCGGTACATAAACGCCTCGATCAGTGACGGGTGCACGTCGGCAAAATACTCCGCTACCTGTTGCGCGTCGCGTTGCACATAGCTATCGAGGGGCTCGGCGAGCTTCTCCGCGAATAGCTGCGTCCCTTCGGTAGCCACATAGACCACATCTGGAGCATTACCTGCGGCCACCATGGTCAGAATCTTGGCGAAGAAATCCTTCCAATCTGCACCCTGAATGGCCTGCAGGTGCACCGGAATATTCGGATGCTCTCGCATGAAAGCCTCGGCGATTCCGCGTCTGGCCTCTGCGTCCGCAGAGTTACCCAAAATGGCTACACGCAGTCCTTTTGCGTGACGCCCGGGTATATCGGCGCCGGACAGGCGAGGCCACGCCCCAACACTCACCCCTGCGATCCCGAGAGCCGCCGCTGTCACCAGCGCACGCCGGGTTATTCCTGAACTCATATCCACATCTCCTAACACGTGTCAGGTTCACTTGACAGATCCTAGATGTGATGTGAATTACCCGTCAATAGTTAAAAGAAATATCAGCGCATAAGGCCATGTCATACGCTGATATTTCGTTTTAGCAATTTGGCGTCTTACACGTTGCGACGCCACGCCTGACGAAGTTGATCGCGGTTATTCTCGCGTTGCCGGTCCAGGACGTGCTCGATACTTGGCCGCCCCTCGCGCACCGGACCCTGGTCGGCCAACGGCACCGTATAGGTCTCGTTTTCGATCAACTGAATGGTCTCCCCGCGCACCTGCACCGACAGCGCCGGGGCGCCGCAGAGATCAAAAGAAATCGACTCCGGGCGTAGGCAGACGGTGATTTGGGCGCCTTGCCAGGTCAACCGGAACTTCATCGAACGCCACCCGCGCGGCAGCCGCGGATCGAAACGCAGGACCTGCTCATCATCCCTCAGCCCGCCGAAGCCGTAGACCAATCCGGCCCAGACCCCTCCGGTTGAGGCCACGTGCACCCCGTCGGCGGTATTGCCGTGGGAGTTGTGCAGATCCACGTTCAGCGCATGCTCAAAGTAGTCATAGGCCAAATCCCGGTACCCCACCTCGGCAGCCAGAATCGACTGCACGGTGGCCGACAACGTCGAGTCGCCGGTGGTCAGCGGGTCGTAGTAGTTGAAGTTCGCGAGCTTGCGTTCGGCCGAGAAGTCCGAGGAACGCAACCACATGGCCAGCACCGTGTCGGCCTGCTTGATCACCTGGAAGCGGTAGATCACCAGCGGGTGGTAGTGCAATAGCAGCGGGAACTTCGCCGGATCGGTGTTGGCCACATCCCAAATCTCGCGGTTCAAGAAGTGGTCATCCTGCGGGTTAATCTCCACGGATTCCGAGTAGGGAATGTGCATGCAGTGCGCGGCACGCACCCACATCGCGGGTTCCTCGGGCTGCAGGTCGAGGCGCTGGACCAGCTGCTGGTAGTAATCTGGGTACTCATCGGCCAGGCGGGTGATAATTTCGGCCGCACGGCGCAGATTAAAGCGCGCCATCACATTGGTGTAGAGGTTGTCATTCACCACGGCCGTGTACTCATCCGGTCCGGTGACCCCGTGGATGTGGAAGGTTTCCTGCTCTCCGCTATGCCGCCAGAAGCCCAGCGACGTCCACATGCGGGCGGTGCCGACCATGATCTCCGCACCGCCGGCGGTGAGGAACTCCTCGTCCCCGGAGGCATTGAGGTAGCGGTTCAGACCATAGGCCACGTCCGCGTTGATGTGGTACTGCGCGGTACCCGCTGGATAGTAGGCGCTGGCTTCCTCGCCGTTGATGGTGCGCCACGGGAAGAGAATGCCGTCCTCGTTCATCACCTGCGCCCGGCGCGTGGCCGCGGGCAACATGGAGACACGCGCGCGTAGCGCGTTTCGGGCCCACTGCGGGTTCGTGTAGGTCAAGAACGGAAGCACATAGATTTCGGTGTCCCAGAAGTAATGCCCCGAGTACCCGTTACCCGACACACCCTTCGCGCTAATCCCCAAACCATCGGAACGTGCCGAGGCCTGAGCCAACTGGAACAGGTTCCAGCGGATGGCGCGCTGCAGTTGCTTGTCGTCGCTGTCGACCACGACGTCACTGCGGCGCCAGTAGTCGATCATGAAGGCGCGCTGGGCACGGAAATGCTCATCGATCCCGAACGGCACCAGATGATCCAGGGCGCGGCTCGAACGGGTGAGCATCTCCTCGGCGCTGTGCCGCCGCGAGGCATGGTAGACCGCGAACTTCGAGAGACGCAGCCCCTGGCCTTTGCCCAGGTTCACCGAGCTGACCTCGTCGGCGCGCGAGGCGTTGACCTGGCGCGTGGTGCGCACCGGTTGCTTGCTACCGCCGGTCAGCGTCACCTGATGTTCGACGGAGGCCGCCACCGACATGCCCGAGCCCTTCACGTAGTAGCTCAGCCCGAGGCGGGAGCCGTCTTGGGTATTCCCGGCGGCAATCAGTGGGTTCTGCGACGCGGATTCCGACTTTCGCGGGTCGTCGGCCTTCACCCCGGAGTCCATTTCCATCGGGCTTGGCACGGCCCGCTCGGTGGGTTCGCCAATCAGCGAGGATTGCACCAACACATGGGCTGGGGCATCGAGCAGACGCACATGCAGATCCTGCACGGCCAGGTGACGGTCGCTGAAGGAAACCATGGTGCGGGCGGTGACGGCCACCCGGTTGCCCTCCGCGGTGCGCCACAGCGTGGTGGCATTCAGCGTTCCGTCGCGGAAGTCGAGGCGCAGGTCGTCGCGCAATAATTCGGTACGACCGATTTCCAGTGCCTCGTCGTTGATGAATACGCGCAGGGTGCGGAAGTCCGGAGCGCTGATCATTGTCTGCCCAGTCTCGGCTAGACCAAAGGCGCTTTCCGCATGGCGGATCTGCCAGGTCTCATGCAAACCGTTGAGGAAGGTGCCGGCGGTGTGTTCGGCGACGCCCACCTGTGCGGCGCGGCATCCGAGGAAACCATTGCCGAGCGAGAAGACGGTGTCTTGGGCGCCACTCTCGTCGCGTTGCGCCTCGCGGGCGATCGACCACGGGTCATAATTCAGCGCGTCACTGGCCTGCTCGGTGATCAGCTCCTGCAGATCCGTGACCAGCACGTGGGCTCCTGCCGCGGAAAGTTGGTCCGCGTTATCTTCCCGGTCGATGGCAACGACCTTGAAGCCGCCGCTGACGGCGGCCGCTACCCCACTCGTGGCGTCCTCGACGACCACGCATTCTTCGGGGCGCCAGCCGAGATCCGCGGCCGCGGCGAGGAAGGTATCGGGTGCTGGCTTGCCCGCTAGCGAGCGTGCCGCAGCCTCGGTTCCGGAAATAACGGTCGCGAAGTAGGTGGCAAGCCCGGCGCGTTCGAGCACCTGGTGGGCGTTGCGCGAGGAGGAGACCACTGCCACGTCGAGTCCGGCGTCGATCACTTGTCGCACATAGTTCAGCGACCCGGCGTACGGCTCGATCCCGTCGCGCTCCAAAATCGCGGTGAACAAGGCGTTCTTTTTATTCCCGAGGGCGCATATAGTCGAGTCGCCCGGTAAATCACCGGGTGTCCCCTCGGGTAGCTCGATGCCGCGGGAGGCCAGCAGGGCGGCCACCCCCTCGTAGCGTGGCCGTCCATCGATGAGGGCGAAATAGTCCTCTTCGGTGTATGGGGCAACGCCGGGATACCCGGCGAGGAAGTCCGTAAATAGTTCGCGCCATGCGGTGCGGTGCACCAGCGCCGTCGGCGTCAGCACACCGTCAAGGTCGAACAGCACGGCCTTAAAGTCGCGGTGGCGATATGCAGGTCGGGAGGATGTCACGAGCGGTGTCCTATCTCGAGGTGCAATTTCCACCAACGGTAGCAAGCTAGCGCCCTTGCGACGACATACTACGATGGACTTGTGGCTCAGTGGATAGATTTATGGAACAGCGACGACTGGCGCGCCGAAACGGCTGGATGGATCGATGCCGCCTGCGATGCGTATGGCATCGAACGCACCGCCGAGCCGGAGTTTTGGCCCACCCACCTCGGTAGCGTGGGCGCCGCGGTGGAAACCGACGCCGCCCATCTGGTGTTTACCGCCAATGCGCCGGGTCTGGCGGCCGAGCCGGCGGTGACGGTGACCGCAGGCCAGCTCGTACCGGACCGCGTGGTGATGCCGCTAGCCATCGACCGCGTCGCCGGCTATATGCTCAGCCCCGACTTCGGGCACGCGCTGGGCGAGGTGAGCGACAGCGTGGAGAGCTGGGAACTGGCCATGGCCTCGCTGGCGGCGCTCCAGGTCTCCCTGATGGGCCAGCAAGATGCCTTCTTCGACGCCGGCCTGACCGTGGTCGATCCGCAGTTCTTGCCGGAGCAGTATGAGCAGGCGCTGACCCTCCATGTCTCCATGGACGCCAACCACCCGCTGCATCTTCCCCCGGCGCGTGCCGACAAGCTCCATTCCCGCTTGGGCGAACTGCGTGCGGCTTGCACTGCGCTGCACGCCGGGCCGGTGCCGCTCTCGCTGGAGCACGGGGCCTTCGATCTGCACAAGGTCATCACCCCGGCCGAGGTCGGCCAGCAGGGCCGCATTGTGCACTTCGGTTCGGCGCACTGGGCGCACCCCTTCTCCTCGCTGGCCCGCCCCTTGGCGCTTATGCAGGAGCAGTGGGATTGCACCGTCGACGACGAACGCGTTATGCGGGTGCTCTTCGCCTACCTGGGCCAATTCTCCGACTACGGGACGCCCGACGAGCTCTTCGATTTGATCGGTCCGGCCTGCATGATCGCCCCGTTGGCGCAGCATGAGACCTGGCTGCGGCTGTTGCTGGAGGCCGACGACAAGGATGTGGCCGAGCACGCCGAACACGTGCTCGAAACCCTGTACATCGGCTAATGCGCGCTGAGCCGGGTACTGACCGAGCGCACGGTCGTCACCTCGGCAAAGCCTCCGCCGGATAGGTTGGCGGCGGTAGCGCGCATGAGTTCTTCCCCGCTCAGCACCTGCGCACCTCCTCCAAGGATCGCGTGCACCTCGGCGTCGCTGGGCAAGGCCACGGGGAAGGTCGTGGTGGCATCTAGCGGCAGAACGATCTGGAACCCTAGGTTGCTCCCCATGCGCGAGGTGGTTTCTACGCACATATTCGTCTGGATGCCGGCCACAATGAGCGTGGTTATGCCACGGGCCCGGAGCCAAGCCGCTAGGTCGGGTTCGCCCAAAAAGGCCGAGTTCACGTGTTTCCGGATCATGAGCTCCGGCGTCACCGCTGCTACCTCCGCGAAGAGCCGATTTCCGGGGTTGGCCGGGTGCAGCGGCGAATCGACGTGGACACTGTCATGTTGCACGATGACCACAGGAACCCCGTTTCGTTCGCAGTCCCGCAGCAACGTGCCTACCGCGGCGCGGCAGCCCGGCAGGTCCACCGGTTCACCCCAGAAGGGGTCTTCGAAGCCGCGTTGCATGTCGATGAGGATGAGGGCGGTATTGCTCGGGTTCAGGGGCATCATTTCGTTCATGGTTCTATTGCATCGTCGTTCGCAGCCGCCCACCAGTGGCAGATACGCCAGTAACCGGTAGGATTCTGCCATGCCTAATTTCCGTGTCGGTATTTTGGTGTTTGATCAGGCGCGCAGTTATGACGTGGTTACGGCGACCGAAATCTTCGCAGACCGTTCCGCCCATGGCCTACCGGCGATGCACGTCGAGTTTTGCTCCGGCGCACCGAGGGAATCGGTTCGGTTGGACACCGGACTGCAGATCGCCCCGGTCCACCACTCGCGCGCCTATGATCTCCTGGTCGTGCCCGGTTCGGAGCAGCTCCTGGGTCGGCTAGTGGAGCCCGACCTCGAGCTCATTGCACGCGCCACGCACCCGACTAAAGCGGTGGCTGGCCTATGCACCGGTGCCTTCGCGCTGGCCGAAGCCGGGGTGCTAAATGGCGGGCAAGCCACCACACATTGGCGCTACACCGACCTCCTGGCGCAGCGGTACCGACAGATCTCGGTGCAAAGTTCCCAGATTTACGTAGCGAGCGGCGAGTTCTGGACCTCGGCGGGGGTCAGCGCCGGGGCGGATCTGCTGTTGCATCTAGTCGACGAATTCCACGGGCGGTCCGTGGCCGCTCAAATCGCCAAGTCCATGGTGTTGCCGCTGCATCGAGCGGGAAACCAGTCACAGTTCGTTGATCACACGCTCGCCGGCCAAACGGCCTCGCCCCTGTCCGAACTCGCCGAGCGCGTACGTCATGATCCACGTCGAGATTGGTCGGTTCGCGCACTGGCCCGAGCCTTGGCCGTCTCGGAACGCTCGTGCCACCGTCTCTTCCACGCCCGGCTCGGGTGCACGCCCGCGGCGTGGATCCAGCGCGAACGGCTCGAGGTCGCCCGGCAACTGCTTGAAAATACCGATCTAACCGTGGGGCGGGTGGCCGAGCAGTCCGGTGTGGGCAGCGCAGAAAACCTGCGTAAGCTCTTTGCGTCCCGCTTCGGGATCTCGCCCACCGACTACCGCCGGCGCTTTGGCGGGCAAGTTAGCCGCGTAGCACCCGCATAAGGGTCGGGGCCCGGTCGGTCATCAGCGCGTCGACCCCACGCTCGACCAACTGGCGCATCTGCGCCTCGTCGTTGACCACCCAAACGTGCACCTCGGTGCCCGCACCTTGCACCGCGCGCACCAACCGCCTGGTTGCCACGGGCAGGCCCTTATAGGTGGCGGGGATCTGCACCGCCCAGTAGGGTCTGAGCAGCCCGCGCGGCACCCGGCCCAAGAGCTGGGCGCAGGCGTAGATCTGGGCCATCTGGCGCTGACCCGGCGAGCGCCGCACAGGGCGCCCGAGCAGATGCGCCACGGCGGCCGATCGCCTGTCGTCGAAGGAGGCCAGCGCGATGCGTTCGTGCACCGAGCGACGGTCGATGAGGCAGGCCAACGGGGCGATGACCGCCTCGTCCTTGACGTCGATATTCAGCATGGCCTCGGGAAAGGCATCCAGCAGCTCCTCGAGCCGGCACAACGGCTGGCCGTTGGCCCGCACCTCGGCGAGCTGAGCGTCGGTGTATTCGGCGATGGGGCCGCGCGCGTCGGTTACCCGGTCGAGGGTGTCGTCGTGAAAGGCGTAGACCGTACCGTCCTTGCTGGCGCGAACATCGGTTTCGAAATGCCGGATGCCGGCCTGCCAGGCGCGTTCGAAGGCCAGCAGGGTGTTTTCCTCGCTGCCGGTGCGCACCCCGCGGTGGGAGAAGGCGTAGGTCATTTCAGGATCCCCTCGATCACCTGGGCCACCCCGTCCTCGAGCAACGGCGGGGCAAGATACTCGGCGGTTTGGCGGACCAGCGCGTGCCCGGAGGCCATGGCGTAGCCGTGTCCGGCGTAGCTAAGCATCTGCAGGTCATTGGGCATGTCCCCGAAGGCCATAACTTCTTCCGGGGCGATACCCAGGCGTTCGGCATAGACCCGTAGGGTCTGCGCCTTATCGATCTCCACATGGGCCATCTCCAAAAGCGACATGTCGAAGGCCGAATGGGTGACCGAGAGCATCTGTCCCAGCTGCTCGGCGACCAGCCCATAAAAATCGTCGATCGGCAGGTGCGGGGAGCGGGCCAGAAATTTCACGATCCCCTCGCTGTCTAGCACCGGCCCGTTCAAGTCCAGCTCACCGAGGCATTCCATGGGGCGGTGCGGATCGGTGAAGCCCGGGCCCAGATGCAGGCCCTTAGTGGTTTCCGCCGCGAAGCTGGCCTGCGGTTCGTGCTCGAGGATGATCTGTGCTGCGGTGCGCGCGGTGGCGGCGCTCAACGTGCGCGAGAAGAGAATCTCGCCGCTGGCCAGGTCATAGAGCACGGCGCCGTTGGAGCAAATCACCGAGCCCAGGCCGCCGAAGGCCTCGATCACCGGGTCCAGCCAGCGGTAGGGCCGTCCGGTGACGAAGACGATTTCGATGCCCGCGTCCCGTGCGGCGAGGAAGGCCTCGCGGGTGCGCTGGGAAATCGTACCGCCGGGGGTGATGATCGTGCCGTCGAGATCGGAAGCGATCAGCCGAATCATGCAAGCTCCGTCCGATGCGGCGGATTGGCCCCGGCGCGAGATACGGTGACCGCTGCCGCCTGCGAGGCGAAGTCCAGCGCCTGGCGCAGCTCGGGAACGCTTAGTTCATGCAGGGCCTGCCGGTTCTCGGCCCCGAGCATCTGGTGCTCGGCCAACCAGCACAATAGCGCGGCGGTGAAGGTGTCGCCGGCGCCGACGGTGTCGACGACCTCGACCACCGGCGAGGCGTGTTCGGCGTCCCCGGCACGCACCACGCCCCAGCAGCCGCGTGAGCCGGAGGAGGTCACCACGATGCCCGGGCCCATATCGAGCCAGGCCCGCGCCGAGTCCTGCACCGAACGCATCGGGTAGAGCCAGCGCAGGTCGATACCGGATACGCGCACCACGTCGGAATGGGAGACGAACTGCTCCACGTGGGCGACGGTTTGCGCGTGGCTGGTTACCAGCGAGGGGCGCAGATTCGGGTCGTAGCTGATGGTGGCGTGTGCCCGGGCCTTTTGGAGCAGCGGGAGCAGCTCGTCGGGCCCGAAGAGCGTGGCAATGGAGCCGGTGTGCACCAGCTCGCTGTCTTCCGGCAGGGCCGCGCCGATATGCGGCAGCTTCCAGTAGGCATTGAAGGCGAAGGCCGCACCACCGGCCGGGTCGAGAATGCCATGGGCAATCACGGTGGGTTCCTCGTCGCGTCCCCCGAGCACCTTGACCTGATTCGCGGCCAGATAGGACTCGATCTTCGCACCGTGTTCGTCGTCGCCCCACCGGGAAATCAGGGTGCCGGGGTAACCGAGCCGGGAGAGCGATACCGCCACATTCAGCGGGCTGCCGCCGACGAATTCCTGAGCCGGTGCAATGCCGGAGGCCAGTACGTCCACTAGCGCCTCGCCGATCACGGTCGGGTTCATCATGCTCCTCTATCCCCCATGCAAACTGACCACCTCGCGTACGCAGGCGGCCCATTGCGCACTCGTCGGGTCGATCCACGTGTAGTGGTCCCCCTCAAACATTTCCCACCGGTGCTCCTGGCCGACGGCCTGGGCACGGGTTACGGCGCTGCTCAGTAGCTGCTCCGGAACATCCTGATCGGTGCGTCCATGAAAGAGTATGACACGGGCCGCGACGGGCCATAATTGCACCGGGTCGTAGGACGCCAGATCCAACGGGCCGAGCAGCTCGTTGACCGCATCGTGGCTTAGCCCCAGCTCGCGGGCCAGCCTCAGATCCAGCACCCCGGCCTGCGAGATGACCTGGCTGACGCGCGGCTCATGGGCGGCCAGCAGGCAGGCCAGCTGGCCACCGGCGGAGTGGCCGATGACGCTGATCGGTCCCGGCTGCTCGATCAACGCCAGCGCCGCCCGGGCGTCGTCCAGCATCAGCTGTGCGCTACCGGGTCCCCGCCGGTACTCGAGGTTGTAGGCCGGCACGCCGCGGGCCGCCAGGTCCTTGGCCAGCGGGACGCCAAGCTCGGCGGTGTACTTCTGCCGCCAGTAGCCGCCGTGAATGATCAGGGCGGCCCCGGGCAGGGAAGGGTGTGCCGGGGCGAAGTACTGCAGCTGCTGGTCGGGGTGTTCCCCGTAGTGCACGATCATTTGCCTTCGAATTGTGCGGTGCGCTTCTGCACGAAGGCGGCACGTCCCTCCACCGAATCGGCGGTGGTGAAGGCCTCACGGAAGGATTCGGCCTCGATCTGGAGCGCCGAGGCGGTGTCCTGGCCCTCCATGCGCACCATGGCCCGTTTCGCGTTGGCCACCGCGGTGGGCGCCACCTTGGCGATGTCGGTGATGGTCTGCACCGCGTTATCGAGCAGTTCTTCGGCCGGGACGACGCGGTTGACTAGTCCGATGCGAAGTGCCTCGGCGGCGTCGATGCGGCGGCCGGTGAAGATCAATTCGCGGGCCATCCCGGCGCCAATTCGGCGCGGCAGACGCACCGATCCGCCAAAGCCGGGCACCAGGCCCAGGTTGACCTCCGGCTGCCCAAAACTGGCGTTCTGGGCGGCGTAGATGAAGTCGCAGGCCAACGCCAATTCGCAGCCACCGCCGAGGGCGAAACCATTGACCGCGGCGATCACCGGGATCTGCAGTTCTTCGAGGGCCAGAGTGACCGCGTGCATGCGCTGCCCGTAGGCCTGGGCCTCCTCGGGGCTCATCTCGTTCATCTGCACGATGTTGGCACCGGCCACAAAGGCCTTGCTGCCGGCGCCGGTCAGGACGACGCCGCGGTAGCTAAAGCCACTGTCGCTTAGCCAGTTCACCAGTCGTTCAAGGTCCGCAACGACCTCGAGGGCTAGCGCGTTGAGCGATTCGGGCCGATCGATGGTGACGATCAGGGCGTTCTCGCGGGTCTCTAGGGTCAGGGTCTCAAAGTGCTCCATGCTCCCACTTTCTCACGACTGTGGCCCGGGCCACTGTCGTGGCTTAACGGCGTTTCTTCGGCCCCTTGCCTTGGCGCCGCGGCCGTTGGGAGCCGCCGCGGGCGGGTCCACCGCCGCGTTTGGCCGGGCGCGCGGCGGGCTTGGACTGCTGTTGCTGCGCCTGGCGCACCGAGGCCTGCCGCGAGGAACTAGCCCCGCGCCCGCGCACCACGCCAATAAACTCTTCGAGGGCTTCGGCCACCGGGGAGTCCACCGGCCAGCAGATGCCGATCATGCTCGGCTCCCCGCCCGCAATTTCGCGGGAAATCACGTCCTTGCGGCCAAAGAGGCGAGCCAGGCTCATCGGCATGCGCGCAATGAAGGCGCCGGTGGCTACCAGCTCCATGGCCGCGTCCACTCCCCCGGCCTCCGGCGGGAAGTCCGCCAAATCCAGTTGAGGGTACTGCTCGAGTTCCGCGACGGGGATGCTCTCGTCGTAATACTCCACGTCGTGATCGCGTGCTGCGCAGACCACCTCGAGCTCTTCATAGAGCGGAATGACATGCCGGGTGTCATCCTTGGGCGACTGGCCCGGGACAAAGCGCAGGAACACCGCGTCGGCCAGGTCATCGCCGAGCAGGCTGAGGATATTGTCCGCATCGTAGCGTTCGGCGTGCAGTTCGACCTGCGGATAGCGTTCGGCAAACCGGGTCAACCATTTACCCGGGGTGACCCCGGCGGTGTAGAAAATTCGCAGCACGCGTTAAGCCTACGCGCCCACGGATACAACAGGGCACCGCCTCCCGAGGGGAAGCGGTGCCCTGGTAGGCCGCTGGGACCTACTTGTCGGTCTTCACAACCAGCACATCGCACGGGGCGGAGTGTGCCACCGAGGAGGCAACCGAGCCGAGCACGCGGCCCAGGCCCTTCATGCCTACGTTGCCGACGACGAGCATCGAGGCCTTGCGGCTCTCGGCCTCGGAGATCAGCACATCTCCCGGCTTGCCGTGACCGGCAGCTGCGGTGATGTTCACGCCAGCCACCTTCTCCTTGACGTCGTTGGCCACACGCTGAGCCAGCTTGCGGGCCTGCTCGGCGTCGTCCAAGATCCAGGTGTCGGAGCCGATGGAGACAACCTCGGTGTTATCCGAAGCGTGAGCGGTCACGACGACCAGCTCGGCCTCCAGCTTCACGGCCAGGCTAGCGGCACGAACGGCGGCGCGCTGGGCGGTTTCCGAACCGTCGACTCCAACGATGATGGTTTCAGACATGTTTTCTCCTCTATGTCAGTAGTGAGTTCGTTTGGTAGCTTACATCCATTGGTGACCGAGGTCACAGTTTGCGTTAGTTTGCGTGCTCGCGCAGGAAAGCGACCGCTCTCCCCCAAGCCTGCGCGGCGAGTTCGGCGTTGTAATTGCCGGCCGGGTTTTCGTCGTTGTGGAAGGCATGTGCGGCGTCGTAGTAGTAGAACTGCACCTCGGCGCCGGACTGCTCCCGGATCTGCTGCTCCTGCGCCTTGGCCTGCTGAACCGGGTAAAAGTCATCGAAGTTGGCGTAGTGGCCCTGTACCGCAGCGCGCACCGAACTGTAATCCTCCGGCACGCCCTGGCCCACACCGTAGAAGGGCACCGCGGCGCTGATGCGTTCCCCCTGCTGCGCGGCGAGGTTCAGCACAAAGCCGCCGCCCATGCAGAATCCGATGGCGCCCACGCGCTGACTTGTCACTTCCTCGCGCCCCAAGAGGTAGTCCACGGCACCTGCCAGGAGCCGGGCGCCGGTTGCTTCGGGAAGCTTGGACATCATTTCGGCTGCTTCATCGCCGTCGTGGGTAATCCATCCGCCGAACAGATCCGGGGCCAGCGCCACAAAGCCTTCGGCGGCCAAGCGATCGGCCACGTCGCGGATGTGGTCGGTCAGGCCCCACCATTCCTGAACAACAATGACCCCCGGTCCACGGCCCGACTCCGGGATCGCTAAATAGCCGTGAGCGCTCTGCTCGCCGGAGGCGAAAGAGACATTCTGGTGCGGGGTTTTTTCAGCCATTGACTTCCCTATTCAGGTAACGATTAACTGCGCTCTCAGTGTAGGCACACGGCGGTGACTTCGTCATTGATTACAGTCACATCTGGGCGAATTTATCGCGGCCACCCTTCGCTAGGATGAATGGCATGAGCAACGCACCACACCCGCGCAGCGACTCGCCGACCCGGCGGGTGACCGCCGCCATGGTTGCGGCCGAGGCCGGGGTTTCCACCGCAACGGTGTCACTGGTGGTCAACGGCAAAACGGCCGGACGAGTCTCGGCCGCCAATGAGCAGCGCGTCCGCGAGGCCATCGATCGGCTCGGCTACGTATTGGACTCGGTGGGCAGCTCGTTGGCCCGCGGCGTGAGCTCCACCATCATTCTGGTGGCCCCGGATATCTCAAACCCGTTCTTCGCCCAGCTCATCTCCGGGGTGCGTCAGGTGTTGGCCTCGGATTACCACCTGTTGCTCTCGGTCAGCGATCCCGGGCAACGTCCGAGCCTCACCGAGGTTTCACGGCTCTTTGGCCAGCGTCCGGCCGGACTGATCCTCCATGCCCCGGACCCCAAATTCTTAGCTGGCGTGCCCGCGCATGTGCCCGTGGTGGCCGTCGATGCCCCCGATGCGCCCGAGACGGTACCGGCGGTGAACTTCGACGTTAGTCAGGGCGCCCGGCTCATTGCCGAGCATCTGCACTCCCGCGGCCACCGCACCATTGCCTACCTCGATGCCGCCACGGGCACCGCAACGCTGCGCGTACGCCGTGAGGCCTTTATGGCCGCCGCGACAAGCCTGGGGATGACGGTGCTGCAGCATCTGCCCGTGGCCACCACCATCGACATTGCGGCCGCGGGCGCTAGTTTTACCGCCGCCTGGCCGCAAATGCACGCGGCACAGGCCAGCGCGGTGGTCTGCGCTACGGATACTCAAGCCTATGGTGTCTTACAGGAGGCCCGCGCCGCCGGATTGGAGGTTCCACGCGACCTAGCGGTGACAGGCTTCGATGACCTACCGTTCTCCGCATCGATGAACCCCGGGTTGACCAGTATCAACCTTGCCGCGGACGCGGTGGGCGTGCAGGCGGCAACGATGCTGCGCAACCTGCTAAGCGATACGAGCATCGAGCAAAGCCAGCTAATCTGGCCAAGCCGTCTGGTCGTACGTGGCTCAAGCGCCGTGGACTAACCCAACTCACCGCCGGTAAGAGGCGTGCGCCTTGGGCCGAACGAAACTATACTGACGTGCACTAGCCCCGCGCCCGGAAGGCGAATGATCATGCCCCACGCCGAACCAGAGATTATTCAACGACCCGCCATCCACACCGCTGCGGTGCGCGATACGGTGGCCCTGGCCAACATTCCCGCCTTTTACGACCGGGCCTACCCGTTGATTTCGCGCACCCTTGCCGCAGCGGGAGTAAGCCCTTCGGCGGCACCTATGGGAATTACGCACGGGGAACCCGGAGAACTACTCGACCTTTCGGCCGCCATTCCGGTGGCCGACCCATTTACCTCCACCGGCGAGGTCATCGGTGAAACCCTCCCGGCCGGCCGCACCGCGACCCTGCTGGTGACCGGGGACTATTCGCAACTGGCCGATGCCTATGGCTACCTCTTTCGGTGGATCGGCGAGCGCTCGCTCACGCCCTCGGGTCTCGCTTGGGAGCAGTATCTTACCGAGCCTCACCCGGACGCAGACCCTGCGTTGAATCAGACGCTACTGGCGGTCGCGATCGACTAAGCGATGCCCAGGCGAAAACCGTAAATCCGACCCCGAGTAGCGCACACACCGCCAGTACCAGCGCGCCCTGCGACAGCCCGATGCGCGCTCCCAGCACCCCGGCCAGTGGATAGCACAGCAAGAAACACGCATGAGACAGCGAGAACTGCGCCGCGAACACCGCTGGGTGCTCATCACTTGAGGCATTGCGGCGCAAGAGCCGAGCCGAGGGGGTCAACACCCCAGAGGTCGCCGCACCGAACAAAACCCAGAGCACGACGAGAATGAGCCACTGCTCGCTACCTCGGCCCCAACCGATGACGGCGGCCGCCGCGAGCAGCAACACCGGAAGCGCGCCAGCACAGAGCAGCATGACCCGCCGGTCCGTGAACCTCCCCAACAATCCGGGCATGCTCAAGGCGATGCACATGGATCCGGCACCATAGGCAGCCAGTAGCAGTGCGACATCCACCTGCCCCAGCGCTAGGTTGCCACGTACGAGTACCACGGTGTTGATCAGCACCATGGAGGAGGCCGCGGCGACGGTTAAGTTAAGGCCGAGAAGTCCGCGCAGTTCCTTGCTGCGCCCGAAGCGGTGAATTCCGCGGGTCAGCCGGTGCACAAATCCGCCGGGCGGCGTAGCAGGCTGGAGCGGGAAGTTGGTGGCGGTCACGAGGATCGCCGAAAGCAGGAACCCGGCAACGGTCCCCAGAAATAGGTTGCTGTAACTGAGCACCGACAGCAGCGCGGCGGCGAGCAACGGGCTTAGTAGCGCCTCGAGATCGTAGGCCAAGCGCGAAAGCGACAGCGCCCGTGTGTAGTCCTGCTCTTCGGGCAGGATAGACGGTATCAGGGCCTGAAAGGTCGGGGTAAAGGTGGCCGATGCGCTTTGCAGGACAAAGATCAGCACGTAGATCTGCCACACCTCACCCACGAAGGGCAGGCAGAGCGCCACAGCGGCCCGCAGCAGATCCGCGGTAATCATGACCGCCTTGCGCGGTAAGCGGGCGATCCAGGCTGCGATGAGCGGAGCACAGAACACGTAGGCGAGCATCTTAATGCTCAGGGCCACGCCGAGCACCGACCCGGCCTGGGCGCCGGCCAGGTCGTAGGCCAGAAGCCCTAGGGCCACGGTCAGTAGGCCGGTACCTAGCAGGGCGACGATTTGGGCCGTGAAAAGCTTTGCGTACTGCCGGTTACTGAGAACGCGCAACATCGTGATCACCCTCAGGCGTGGTGGTGTGGCGGCGCCTGGCCATTGGCCACCGCGTGCTCGGCCTGTTTTACCGCCTCAATGACCAGCTTGGCGGCATGCTCATCGGTGAGCCGGTAGAGCACACTGGTGCCCTCCTGTCGTGTGGTGACCATGCGCGCCATGCGCAGGCGCGCTAGGTGTTGGGACACCCCGGCGCGCTTTTTCTCGACGATTTCGGCCAGGGCGTTGACCGAGAGTTCCCCGGCCTTGCGCAACGCAAGGATGATTCTGATGCGCGTGGCATCGGAGAGTATGCCCATGACCTCGGCCGCGAGTTCGATGTATTCGGACTCGGGATCCAGTCCGCATCGCTTGTTATGTGCATCCATGCGCACAGACTAACATTAAAGATTCTCGAAGGTCACGAGACTATCGCGCACCCAGCGGTGGCTACTCGATGAGTTTTCCGCTCTTGGCCACTTCGGGATCGGTGCACGACGACAGATCAAAGCAGCAGGGGCGTCGCTTGCCATCGCGTAGTTTCGAAATGCTGACTTCGACGCGGCGCTCGCGCGTTTGCTCGTTCTTCGTCGCGCCAACCCAGCGCACCCATTCCCAACGCGCCATGGGTGTCAGCGAAGTCCAGGTCTCCGCTAGATCGTCGGCCTGCTTCAACGCATCGGAGAGATCCTCCGGCACCTCCACCTCGGGCCAGACCTTGCTTACCGACGCCGGCAAAGACACGGAATCGCCGGATTTCACCGACCCGCGCAACGCCGCGGGGACCGGCAACCAGTGCCCGCGACGCCCATCCGGTTCGATCACCAGGGTCGTCGGTTCGCCCTTGATCTCGGTATCCACCGCCACCTGCCCTCGACTTGGCAATTTCGCGCTGGACACTTCGTCAAAACGGATAATCGCACGGCCCGCGACCTCGTCAACGGTTCCGTGGAGCTCAAAGCTATGTGATTCGACTGCCATAGGGGCATCCTAGCGGCAGCACCCACGGCTAGCGAGGCGCCGGTCGTTCGGCACTCGATTCAATGAGATAGCTTCGCACCTGGGCGATGTTTGCAGTCTTACCGGCCCCGGTGAAGCGAAGAACATGACTAAAATCCAGACGCACCCCCGCACCGAGGAGGAATCCGTCACAGGAGGCGAAACGACCGTGGGTGATCACCGAGCTGATTTCGGCATGTTCCGCTTCGAATCCCGGAAACATTCGCGTGACGTTCTCGGGACCCTGCGCGATCCCCTCTCCCGCGCGCCACCACTCGAAGTCCTTGGCGAGCCACGGCAACCATGGAGCCACGTTTCCCAGCACCCACTGCTCAAAAAGTTCAACCGTTAACTGCGATCGCGGAGAATTCCCGCAACCGCCGGGGGTTATGACCTGCATATCGTCCACACTCCTTAACACGGCGATCCTACGCTGGGGCGTTGGCCAAGCACAGGGCCTTCGGCCGGTGTGCCGCGAGTGGCAACTGTTCCTATATATAAGGAGTATGCGTCGTCCGGGGTTCATACGACGCCCAGAAATACGAAAATGACCCTTGACCAGAGATCTTCTCCCGGTCAAGGGCCATTTTTGTTTTGTGCGCGAGGGGGGACTTGAACCCCCACGACCTTGCGATCACTGGCACCTGAAGCCAGCGCGTCTACCAATTCCGCCACTCGCGCATATTCATTTTTTGGTCACCACTCTCGCGGCAACAAGAAATAGCTTACACACACTTTTTGCGATCGCCTAATCGAATGGGATGGTTGTGACGACAAACACCAACGGAACCAGTTTTGAGTCCAAATCGTTGCCTTTCTGGCACCTTCTGCGGCCACCTATTTCCGGTGATTCCACAGCTGGTGACAGTAAGATCGACTTTGAGCTTCCGTACCCGACGCCGTTTGGGTGCGGATTTCATTGCAATGTATCGGGCATAACCACCAAGGGAAGGAGCACGCGCTATGGGTTTTTTCGACAACGTCGAACGTGGTCTCGAAAAGGTCGTCACCGGCTTCTTCCGTGGCAACAGCACCGCCGAAATCAAGCCGGTCGAGCTCACCACCGCGCTACGCAATCAGATGGATCGTTCGATCCTCGCCATTAGCGAGGGCCGAAGCCTGGCACCGAACTCGTTCACCGTGGCGTTGAACCAACGCGACTTTGACACGGCCAAGAGCTGGAGCTCGGTTATCGTTCAGGAAATCGCGACGGTGACCGCCGACCACGCCTCGAGCCAGGGCTACAACCTTCAGGGCGAGGTGCGTATTCGTTTCACGCTCGACGATGAGTTGCGCCCGGGTGAACGAGAAATCTCCGCCGACTTCCAGGACGCCGCGAAACCTGCGGGCAACCCAGCTCCGGCACCGCGCCCGGCCGCCAAGCCAGCACCGCAACCATCGGCGCATCCGGCGACACAGACCGTCGCTCAGCCGCGGCCGGTGCCGCATCCCCCGGCAGCCCCGGTCGCTAAACAAGCCATCGTAGAAGTCGCCGGTGAACGCTACGCGGTACACCACCACTCGATCGTGCTGGGACGTTCGAATAGCAGCGACATCCCCGTGGACGATGCGGGCGTCTCACGCCAGCACGTGCGCATCGAAACGCACGCCAACGAAGAATTCACCGCCACCGATCTGGGTTCAACCAATGGCACCTACATCGACGGCAAGAAGATCTCCTCAGCCACGCAAATCTTTGACGGCACGGTGATCACCATCGGGCAAACCAAAATCATCTTCAGATTAATCACCCCCAAGCAGGGAGGTGCTGCATGAACGACCTAGTACTAAACATCTTCCGGCTCGCGTTCTTAGCCTTGATTTGGCTACTGGTGCTTGGCATCGTAGGTTCAATGCGCCTTGACCTCTCGATCGGTCGCAAAGCCCGCACCGGCACCCCCAGTGCCCGCACGCTTCGCAAGCATCCCGAGCTGGCCGAGCCGGAGCCAACCTCGCGCAAGGCCGCCAGCACGTTGGAAATCACCGACGGCCCACTGGCCGGACGCGTTATTGAGCTCCAGGGCCAGCCGATCCTTTTCGGACGGGCCCAGGACGCCACCGTCGTCTTGGAGGACGACTATGCCTCGGGCCGACACGCCCGACTCTTCCCGCAGGGTTCACGCTGGTTCATCGAGGATCTTGGGTCTACCAATGGCACCTTTGTGGGCGATACGCAATTGACTCGGGCGCAGGCTGTCGAACCCGGTCAGCGGATTCGCATCGGGAAGACCGTTCTGGAATTGAAGGCCTAGCCTATGGCTCTAAAGCTTGAATTCGCGGCCAAGTCTGATGTTGGACGGGTCCGAAAAAAGAATGACGATTCTGCCTATGTTGGGCAGAATCTCGCCGTGCTGGCAGATGGCATGGGTGGTCATGTTGGCGGCGACGTCGCCAGTGCCTCGACCGTCCTCGATCTAATCCATCTGGATAACCCACATACCCCCGAGCCGGAAAATGCGCTACCCGATGAGATTCAGGCGGCCAATCTTGTGCTCAATGAGCTTGTCGCCTCCAATCCGAAGCTTTCGGGTATGGGCACCACCGTCACCTCGCTATTACTCTCCGGCAGCACGCTGTACATGGCCCATATTGGCGACTCTCGGGCCTACCGGCTCAAGGACGGGGTCTTTGAGCAAGTCTCGAAGGATCACACCTTCGTGCAGCGACTCGTCGAAGAGGGGCGCATCTCCCCTACCGACGCCGAAAGTCACCCTCATAAGAACGTGCTCTTGCGCGTTCTGGGCGATTCAGACGCCTCTCCCGAACTTGATATCCAGCAACACGAGGCAGCACCCGGCGAACGCTGGTTGCTCTGCTCCGACGGATTGACCGACGTTGTCCCGGAGCCGGTTATCGAACAGACCCTGCGCGGAACCAAGGATCTGGATCAAGCGGTCAATGACCTGGTCGCAACCACCCTGCAAAACGGGGCACCCGATAACGTTACCGTGGTGATTTTCGAGGTTGTCGAATCCGACGACGTAAACGCCGATGTCACCGACCCCTACGAGCCGGCGCCGAATACCGAACAGCTGACCATTGCCGCCGAAGGCGATGTTGAAGCCAGCGCGGTCTTGCTGCGCCATGAGATTTCACAGCGCCCGCATCTACTGGTTGGTGCCGCCCAACTGGCCACTCAAACCGGGCAGATACCCGTGGTCACGCAGAGCACGGGCGAACGCCGCGCGGCGGCCCTACTGACCCACCGCTCCCCCGAGGCCAGCGAGATTCTCGATCCGGCCGTGGAGCCGGAGCGACCACGTCGCCGCTGGTTCCTCTCCGCCCTGTTGACCATGATGACCATCTTGATCGTGGTCGTGGGTGCGTGGGGCTACCTGTGGACACAAACCCAGTACTACGTTGGGTCGGTGGATAACAGGGTCGCGATATTCAAGGGCGTTCCGCAAGAACTGGGGCCGATTTCACTCTCCGAGGTCGATTCGGTCAGTAATGTGCCGCTGGACGCGTTACCGGAATATTCACGCCAGCGCGTGCAATCGAGCATTCATGCCAAGGATCTGGACCACGCCCGGGCAATGGTTCAAGAACTTCTGGTCACCGCCAAACAGAACTGCCCCGTGCAGGCTCCCGGCGACGATGACAAGGAAAATGAGCAACGAGACCTGCCAGACTACTGCAAGGAGATTCTGCGATGACCGAAGTGCAAACGGCACCGGTTTCACGCCGTAATCTCGAACTGCTCCTGTTGCTCTTGGCCCTCGCCGTAGGTGCCTCGGCCTTCTATCTGGTCGGCGTCACCACGGAGGCCACCGACGTTATGGTGATCGTGAAGCAGATCGGCGTCCTAGGCGTTCTGGGGCTGATTATTCACGTGCTCCTGCGCATCTTCGCCAAATATGCCGATCCGGTAATACTTCCGATCACGGTGGCTCTCAATGCCCTGGGCTTGGCCATGATTTACCGAATTGACATGGCAAAATCTACCGACCAGGCAAGCCGTCAGCTGCTCTGGACGGTCATTGCCGTGCTCGTTGCGGCGGTGGCTCTGTGGGTTATTCGAGATCACAGAACCCTGCGACGCTTCACCTACATATCGCTTGCGGCATCTTTAATTCTGCTCGTTCTACCGATGATTCCTGGGCTAGGCGTCACGATCAACGGTGCACGCATTTGGATCCACGTAGGTAGCTACTCGATGCAGCCCGGCGAGCTGGCCAAGATTACCTTGGCGATCTTCTTTGCCGCCTACCTCTCATCGAATCGCGACTTGATCCTCATGGCCGGTCGCAAGGTCGGCCCGCTCCAGTTGCCGCGTATGCGGGATATGGCCCCCATGGTGTTGGCCTGGCTCATGTCTATAGGCGTGCTCGTGGTCCAACGTGACCTCGGATCCTCGATCCTGTTCTTCGGCATGTTCATCGTCATGGTTTACGTGGCAACTGCCAGAATTTCGTGGGTACTGATCGGCTTCCTATTGGTGATCGTTGGCGGCGTTTTCGCCGGGTCGACCATGGGTCACGTGACCCGTCGCCTGAACACCTGGCTCAACGCGTTCGACCCCGAGGTGTATCAGGCCGCCGGCGGCAGTATGCAGATCGTCGAAGGACTGTTCGGCATGGCCGATGGTGGACTCTTTGGCACCGGCTTGGGCGCTGGTTCCCCCTACCGGGTACCACTGGCCAACTCCGACATGATCATTGCCTCGTTCGGTGAAGAAATCGGGCTGATCGGTGTTGTCGCCATCGTATTGCTGTTCATGCTGTTGATCAGCCGTGGGCTGCGTACCGCGCTAGGTTCACGCGATGCCTTTGGAAAGCTACTGGCAACCGGCCTGTCGGTGACCTTGGCATTGCAATGCGTGGTCATTATCGGAGGAGTCACCCGACTGATCCCTCTCACGGGTCTCGCCACGCCCTTTATGGCAGCCGGTGGTTCGTCCCTGCTGGCGAACTGGATCATCGTGGTCATTCTCCTGCTGATCTCCCACAACGCTCGACGCCCAATGGACGAGACAGCAACCCCAACCGATGTCGTTGCCACTCCCTCAGCTACTCATAAGGCGGTGAAATCCTCATGAATCACGCAATTCGACGCGTATGGATCGCGCTAACCGCCCTGTTCCTCATCTGCATCGGCGGACTCACCTATATTCAGTTCTTTGCCTCGCAGACCCTTGCCGACAACCCGATGAACAAACGGCAGTTGTACCGTGAGTTCGATTTGCCGCGTGGGGCGATTCTGGTCGACGGTAAGTCGATTGCCGAATCGGTCGCCACCGACGAGGGTCAGTTCACCTACCAGCGCAAGTACAACAACCCAGAGGTGTATGCGCACCTGACCGGATTCTATTCGTTGGCCAACGGGAGCACGCACCTCGAGTCGCAACTCAACGGATGGCTCACCGGTTCAAGTTCCGACTTGCTCTTCGATCGTCTGGCTGCCATGTTCACCGGCCAAGAATCCGAAGGTGCCTCGGTTGAGCTGACCATCGATGGAAAGCTGCAGCAGACCGCCTATGACTTAATCCCTAACGATGGAACCAAGGCAACGATCGTCGTAACCGACGTGAAGACCGGCGCCATCAAGACCATGGTGAGCAAGCCCAGCTATGATCCGAATCAATTGGCCGTGCACTCCACGAAGAAGGCTGCCGATAACCTGAAGAAAATCAATGCGACAGATGGTCTCAGCGTTTATCGAAACCCGGCGATCAACGATCTTGTGTCCCCCGGTTCTTCATTCAAGATCCTAGACACCGTGGCGGGCATCGAGTCTGGAAAGTACAACAAAGACACCAAACTTGAGAACCCATCGAAGATCAAATTGCCCGGCACCAACACGCAATTGGGTAACTTCGACGCGGGCATTTGTTCCAGCCGCCCGAACGCCACCTTGGAGTTCATCTTCACTCAAAGTTGCAATACACCGTTCGTGAATATGAGCCAGGATCTTGGCGAAGGTGCCTTCGTAGACGTGACCGAGCGTTTCGGTTTCGGACAACAGCTTAATATCCCATTGCGCGTGACTCCATCGGAATTTCCACGTGATATGGAACCTTCGCAATTGGCAATGGCAGTCATCGGTCAGTTTGATACTAAGGCCACACCACTACAGATGAACATGGTCGCCATGGGCATTGCGAACAAGGGTGTGATCATGCAACCGAACCTGATCAAAAAGGTGATCGCCCCGGACCTACGGATCGTCGATGAACCAAAACCGAAAGCATTCTCGACCGCGACCACGCCTGAGGTGGCCGCACAGGTTGCCGAACTGATGAAGGGGCCGGTGGAATCCGGAACCGCCATGAATACTCGAGTTCCTGGGGTGGATCTGCGGGTTAAGACCGGAACGGCACAGATCGGCAATACCGGCCTCGTTAATTCGTGGATCACCGGTTTCGCACCAGGGGACGACCCACAGTACGCCATCACAGTAAATGTAGAACGCGTTCCCTACAACAAGGGCCATAATCTGGCCGGAGCACTTATGAAAGAAATGACGAAGGCGGTGTTCACCCAGTGAGGCCAGTAATCGGTACCACCATGGGAGGTCGCTACAAGCTGACCGAACGCATCGCGATCGGCGGCATGGGCGAAGTGTGGAAGGCCCGCGACCAAGTACTTGGTCGTCTCGTGGCCATCAAAATCCTCAAAGAGGAATACACCAACAACGAAGCCTTCCTCAAGCGCTTCCGCGTCGAGGCGCGCCATACCGCCCTGCTGAACCACCCAGGCATTGCCGGCGTCTTCGACTACGGCGAAGAGGGCGGCTCTGCCTACCTCGTCATGGAGCTGGTCCCCGGCCAGCCGCTGTCCAGCATAATCGAGCGGGAACGCAAGCTCGACGTGGACCGTACCCTCTCGCTCATTGCGCAAACCGCCCGGGCCTTGGCCGCGGCCCATGCCCACGGCTTAGTGCACCGAGACGTGAAGCCGGGAAATATCTTGGTCATGCCCTCGGGCACCGTGAAGATTACCGATTTCGGTATCGCCCGCGCCGCCGACCAGGTCCCGCTGACCGCTACCGGACAGGTTATGGGCACCGCCCAGTACCTGGCCCCGGAACAGGCCACCGGCCAGCAGGCAACCGGTAGTTCGGATATCTATGCCCTCGGCGTTATCGGCTACGAATGCCTTGCGGGACGACGTCCATTCACCGGCGAGTCTCAGATTGCTATTGCATTGGCTCAGGTCAACGACGCACCGCCGCCGCTGCCTGAAAGTCTGCCCGCTCCGGTCCGTCAGCTGATCATGTCTATGCTCGCCAAGGAGGCCGCAGACCGTCCCAAGGATGCCACGGCGCTAGCCGAGGCCGCCGATGCCCTGCGGGCCGGCGATACGAACACTGCAGTCATCGCCGTTCCTGGCATGCTGGCCACCGGTGTTCAGGATGCCGCCACGCAGGCGCTGAATGTTGATGATTCAGATGCCACGCAGGTTGTACCCCGCACTACGGCGAACCCCTCGGCTCCGATGACCAATGCCATGCCCACCGTGGTGGCCCCGGCGGACGAGAGTTTCTCGGCTAGCTCGAGCGGCGCAGAAGCCCCCGGAGGCTTCGATGCCGATGGGAGCGATCATCCAGAGGACGAAGAGGAAAAGCGCAACCCGTGGCTGATCCCCTTGATCGCGATCATTGCAATTGCGCTGTTGGTCGCCCTCGGCGCATGGTTGATTCCGAAATTTACCGGCGCAAGCGAACCTCAGGAAACACCGTCCAACCCGCCGAGCACGCAAGTCACGGAGTCCGAGTCACCCTCGGAAAGCGAGAGCGAGTCGTCAAGCCCTAGTGAGTCCGAGTCGGAGTCGGAAACCCCGACCAGCGAGTCGCCAAGCGAGAGCGAATCGACGGTAAACGTCAATCCCGAAGCGCTCGTGGGGCAATCCTTTGACTACGTGCGCGGGCAGTTGGAAGGCCTAGGACTCACCGTTTCCGAGAAGGTCGTTGAAGACCCCGACGTTGCTCCGGATACGGTGACCGACATCCAGCCGTACGGCGATGTCGCCCGAGGTTCAACAGTGACCGTAACCTACACCAAGCTTCCGGAACAACAGCCGGTGCCCTCGGTGACTGGAGCTAGCCGCAGCCAGGCCGAGTCCACGCTGAAATCGGCTGGCTTTAAGGTGGGCGATGTCGACACCGAGTACTCGAATTCGGTGGCCAAGGGTTCGGTCATCAGCCAAAGCCCAAATGCCGGTGCCATGCTCGAACCCGGTGATGAGGTAGATATCGTCGTATCCAACGGTCCGGAGCCAACCACGCCGTCGCAAACTCCTACCGAATCGAGTACTCCGACGACCTCCAGCATCCCTAAGGAAACGGCGCAGGGCGATGAATGAGACGCAACTTCCGCCGGGCGTGCCCACGCTGATTAGCGACCGTTATGAAATGCTGTCGCTAATCGGCAGGGGAGGCATGGCCGATGTCTATCTTGCAACCGACCATGTACTGGACCGTCCGGTAGCTGTAAAGCTTCTACGCGCGGACACAGCCAATGACCCAATGGTGCTCAATCGATTCCGCCGGGAAGCGCGTAGCGTCGCGGGACTGAGCCACCCGAATATCGTGGCCGTCTATGACACTGGCGATCTGCCCGTGCAACAGGGACAGGAGCCGCTACCCTACATCGTCATGGAGTACGTTGAGGGCCATTCGCTGCGCCAGATTGTGCGCGAAGAACGACTGGATATAGGCACCAGCATCGAGATTATCTCCGGTGTGTGCGCCGCTCTGGATCATTCGCACGCGAAGAACGTGGTGCACCGCGACATTAAACCGGCCAACGTGATGGTCACCAATGATGGCCACGTCAAGCTCATGGACTTCGGCATCGCTCGAGCCGTCGATGCCTCGGCCACCATGACACAGACAGCCGCGGTAGTGGGCACCGCACAGTATTTCTCCCCCGAACAGGCGCGCGGAGAAGCCGTGGACTCCCGCTCAGACATCTACTCAACCGGATGTTTAGCCTATGAGTTGCTGACCGGACGCCCGCCGTTTATGGGTGACTCTCCGGTATCCGTGGCGTACCAGCACGTCGGTGAGGAACCCGAGGTTCCCAGTCAGGTTGATTCCGCCCTGCCCGACCTCTTTGACGCCGTACTGCTCAAGGCGCTGAATAAAGATCGTGAACAACGTTTCGCCACAGCCGGACAGTTCGCCGCGGCACTACGGGATGCCGAAAACGGCATTCCTTTCGTCGAGGACGAAGCTGACGCAACGGTCCCGGCTCTGGCGATCTATGCCCAAGAGTCAACGCCCACGCGACGAGAAGAACACCCCGCGACCGACCAGCACCCGCTCTTTGCCCCGCAGGAATATTCTCGCGCCGCGGCCCAGAAAACGGGGACAAACGCGGGGATGCTATGGCTGCTCTCCATCATTGCCGTAGCGGCAGTCGCCATCGCCAGCTACTTCGTCTACACGTGGTACCAGGCCGATCAGGAGCGACGAGCTCCTGTTTCGGTTCCCGAGGTGACGAATATGGACGAAGGAACGGCTACCACCCTGTTGCGTGATGCTACGTTCAACGTGAATGTCGAGCCTAAATTCGACGATAACGTCGAAGAAGGCAAAGCCATCGGCACCGACCCTGGCGCCGGAGAGAGTATCGCCAAGGAATCGACCGTTAAGCTCTTCATATCTCAGGGTTCTGAACAGCGCACCATTCCGCAATCTCTAGCCAATACCTCCGAAGCAACGGCTCGCGCGACATTGCAGGACGTCGGGCTTGAAGTGGGCGAAGTAACCCACGAACACAGCGCCACAATTCCGGAAGGATGGGTCATTTCAACCTCCCCAAACCTCGGCGATAACGTGAAAGCTGGAAGCACTGTTGACTTGGTTCTTTCCACCGGAAAGGTAGTCGTCCCCTCCGTAACAGGGATGTCGAAGGAAGAAGCTGAGAAGACCCTCACGGCCGAAGATCTAGGCCTCAAGGTCCAGTTCATTGATGAAGAGACATCGGAGTACACCGAAGGAAAGGTTTTCAAGCAGGATCCCGAGCCCAAGCAGGAAGTCACTCCGGGTCAACTAATTACGCTGACCGTGGCAAAAGCGCCCGAGGAACCGACGCCTAGCGAAGAACCCGAAGAGTCTAAAGAACCTAACGAGCCTTCCGAAAGCCCTCAGGGGTCATCGAAACCGCCGGTTTTGAATCCAACGACCCCTGGCCGCGCCAACTGATAGCGCGGCCGGGGCGCTCGGCTATTCGCCGCTGAAAAGCGGGCTGAGCCGGGCTGAACGCGCGGCAGCGCCGCCCATCCCTAGCGATTCTAGCCAGTTGCCCAGCATAAGATAACCGTCCTGGGTGAGCACGGATTCTGGGTGGTACTGCACGCCCCATAGAGGCTTCTCTCGGTGTGCGAGCCCCATGATCACGCCTCCAGCGGTCTGTGCGGTGATCTCCAGCTCGTCCGGGATGGTCTCCCGCACGGCGGCCAGCGAGTGGTAGCGCGTCGCCGTAAAAGGATTGGCGACGTTCGCAAAGAGTGGATGCTCTTCATGGTTGACCAATGAGGTCTTGCCGTGCATGAGCTCTTCGGCGTGGGTGACCGTTCCGCCGTAAGCCTCGGCGAGCGCCTGGTGTCCTAGGCAGACGCCGAGCATGGGTTTGGCGTGCTCTCCACACCAATGAATCAAACCAATGCTGACGCCGGCCCCCTGCGGGTCTCCAGGCCCGGGGGAGACCAGTACCCCGTCGAATCCCTGAGCGAGCTCAGTAGCCTCTTCAAGGCTAAGTGCATCGTTGCGAATCACCGTGGTTTCGGCGCCAAGCTCCTGCAGATAACCAACGAGGGTATAGACAAAACTGTCATAGTTGTCGATGACGAGGATCTTGCACGTGCTCACGGTGTGTTGAGACCAATCGTTGATTCGGTGAATGGGCTGAACTGACTCAGCCACGGGAAAACATACATCATCAGTAATAGCACGATCGCTGCGATCAGGATCAATGCTTCAATGATTCGTAACCAAATGGGTCCGGGCAGATTCCGGAATATCCATGCGTACATTCAAGCCTCCTAGCTCGTAGCGTCCTTGACCATCTCGCGAATTTCCTTGGGTGGCCCGGCTTCAAGCGGCCGCCAGTCCGTCAATTCCGAGTAGGCGATGATACGTAACCGCGTAGTGAAGGGTGGGTGACAGCTGGTCATCGTCAGAATCGAACGTTTCGGCTCCGCGTCGGGTTCGTGGGGGACCGGCAAGAGCACGTCACCGTTGGAGGGTTGAACAATCTCTGTCTCGTACCAGGTGTAGGTGTAATAGCCTTCCTTGGTTTGCAGATAGATCTTGTCGCCCTTCTGGAGCTTGTCGATATCCCAGAAAACCTGGCCGTGCGTCTGGCGATGAGCGGCCACAGCAAAGTTTCCCTTTTCGCCCGGTAATTGGGTGCTCGGGTAGTAGCCGATGCCGAGGTTGTCGATGACGTCACGCCCGACACCGTAGGTCACCGGGTGGTGCGAACCATTAGATCCAAACCGCGGGAAGTACATGATGCCAAAGGTTTCCCCCGGATTGACTTCCGCGACGGGCGCTGGGCCATAGTCGATATCTTCCTCGCTATCATCACCGATTTTGACGTCACCGATGTTCTGCACCAGGTTTTGGGTGACCTGCTTTTGTGCATTAGCTGAGTCGATGTTCGTCCACCACAGTTCCCACGCCACATAGAGCATGAGCAGGATGCCGAGAGTAATCAGGATTTCACCCAAAACGCCCAAAATCCGGTTACCGGCGCTCGGTTTCTGCCTGGTCATTCTGCGCCCAGGCGCAGTTGCGACTCGGTTCACGGTGGATTTACTCCTTCGGCGCGCGGTTCCATGGGTACCCATCTCACTGCGGCGTTATGGCTAAAATGGAAACAACACGGGATAAGAACGTGAAATACGTCTAATCCCTAACATAAGGTTACCGGGAAGATCCTTCAGTCTCCCGTTGATTCCAGCTATTGGACGAAGCCGAGGGAGAAAACAGTGCCTGAATCGAAGTCACGTCGCAAGAACAAGGTGTCCGAGTCCCAGCAGCAGGGAAGCCACGCCATTGATAAGCCCATGCCAGTTTGGTACAAGCCGGTCATGTTTGGCCTGATGCTACTGGGTCTGCTGTGGATTATCGTCTACTACGTTTCGCAGACGCTGTTCCCGATCCCGAATATCGGAGGTTGGAACATTGTCGTTGGCTTCGGTATTGCCATGGTTGGCTTCTTCATGACAACAGGCTGGAAATAGCGCCAGTCACGTTTAGTGGCTGACCGCCTTCAAACCGATGACACAGCCAATCAGGCCGAGAATGAACACCACCTTGAGCACGGAGAATGGCTCGTCTCCGGTGATAATCGAATAGATAACCGTCAGTGACGCTCCGATCCCCACCCATATCGCATAGGCGGTACCGGTGGGGATTTCGCGCATTGCATAGGCGAGCCCCGCCATGGAGACGAGCATTCCACCGATAAAAATTAGCGTTGGTACGAGGCGGGAGAAGCCTTCGCTACGACCAAGTGCGACGGCCCATACGGCTTCGAACAGCCCTGAAATGATCAACACGATCCAATGCATGCCAGATTCCTTCTGGCCGTCTTGTCGTGCGATCCGGGTACGGCTCCCTCGTCCGGAGGTAGATCTTGTACACTACCTATTTTGAGGATAGCAAGGTTAGCCCCGATTCGCTGGCCGCTGTGGCAAGAATTGCACCCAGTCGATCAAGGGCCGGTGACTGTATTGACCAGCGTTGCCAGTACAGCGGAACATCAACGTGCCAGTTCGCATCGATGGTGCGTAGTTGAGGTAACGAGCGCATCTGCGCAACGGGAACTAGCCCCCAGCCCAATCCGGCTGCGATGGCAACAGCAAATTGTTCAGATTCCGGAATGTAGGAAATGCTCGGCGGGGACGAGGATTCCCCGGTGAGCGTTTCGCGGAAGACATGCTGCAATGAGTCATCCCGGTCGTAGGCCACCATGGGTGCGGTGATTATAGCCGTGCTCTTGTCTGCCGTTTCGAATACCGCGTGATACATCGATTCTGAACAAACGGCGTGGTAGCGCAGGTTTCCTAACCGCGTGCTCGTGCAACCTTGAGCTACTTCTGCGCTGGTGGTGATCACACCGCTCGCCCGCCCGGATCGAAGCAGGCTCAACGATAGATTCTCGTCGCTCCGCACGAATTCGCAGGAGAGCTCGGGCCAGCGGGCTAGCTCCCGGAATACCGGCGCAAACCAATACGCCAACGAGTCCGCGTTGACTCCAATAGTCAGGGTCATCCGCTCGGCGCCTTTCGTATCGGCCCGAAGTTCCCGCTCGGCTTCGGCACCCAACTGTGAAATTTGCCGCGCGTAGCGCAGAAGGCGTCGCCCATGTTCCGTGGGCTTAACCGGTCGCGCACGAACTAGCAGGACTGCTCCGACCGCCGATTCGAGAGATTTCATGCGTTGCGATACTGCCGAAGCGGTAACACCGAGATCAATCGCGGCATCATCGAAGCTTCCTGCATCGACAATCGCCAAGAGGGTCTGCAGTTGGGCCAGATCTACATTCACATTAGGAACTCTAATGGAGACTAAGAATATTAAGTTGGACTCCATAGAGAGCGTCCACCTAGCTTTATTTCATGCTTCATACCGCCCTTCTTGGACTCACTACTGGCCTAAGTCTCATCATTGCCATCGGCGCACAAAACGCATTCGTGCTACGCCAAGGAATACGCAAAGAGCATGTGTTGACCACCGTGCTGATTTGCTCGCTGTCAGATGCGGTCTTGATCACGGCCGGCGTTAGCGGCATCGGATATCTCATCGAACGCGCGCCCGTGGCACTTATCGTTGCGCGCCTTGGGGGAGCAGCGTTCCTTGTCGGCTACGCGGTACTCGCACTGCGTCGCGCCATAGCGCCGGGATCACTCGACGCGTCGGCCGGATCAGGAGGAACCTCGCGCAAGGCTGTGGTGCTGACGACGCTGGCACTCACCTGGCTAAATCCACATGTCTACTTGGATACCGTTCTACTTCTAGGTTCTTTGGGAGCTGCGCAGGGAGAAAGTGGACGATGGGCCTTTGGCTTTGGCGCCGTCTTGGGTTCCATTCTTTGGTTTAGTGCCTTGGGCTTTGCGGCACGCTACCTATCCACTATCTTTGCTAGACCCCTGGCATGGCGCATTCTGGATGGGCTCATTGCGTTGTTGATGAGCTATTTCGCCGTGCTGCTGCTTCTCCCGTTGATAACAGAAGGTCGAGCTATCCACATTTAAACAGGCGTTTCCACAGGGGTGTGCATCAAATGCTCGCACTCTTGTTCACAACTCTATCCACAACTGTGGGTAAATGGCCCTCAATGAGGAGGCCCTAGTGGAATGCCCAGATCAACCCCGGAATTACATACCTGGAATCACACGCTTGTAAGTTATTAACACTGTGGATAGTAGATGTGGATAACGCGACTTGTTCACAAACCGCCAGATGGCGGCCGCTTTTCGCAAGTTTATTCGAAGACCGAGTTAGCCGGCCCCACTCACTCGCAGATCCAGCTATCTACAGGGACTGTTAAAAAGTTATCCACAACTGTGGGGAACTCTGTGCAAAATGCACTGCCGTGTCTACCAATGCCCATAAACAAGGGCGTGGATCGATCTTGAGTCGATCCACGCCCTTTATGCAGCCGGTGCATAAGTTATTAACAGTGTGGATAACGCGTGTGGATATCCACGGCCCACATCTTCGATTTACACCAGGGGCATGGCAGCGCTTGTGGTGCTGATGAAAAGCACAATGGCTAGCACGGCACTCAAGGCACCCAACAACCCGAGTTGGGTTATGTTGCGCTTCGGGCCACGCGGCACCAAAGTTATACACAGGGCTGCAAGGCCGCCGACAATGGCGCCACCAAGGTGGCCTTGCCACGAGATGTTTGGCACCGTGAAGCTCAGCACGATGTTGAGTACCAGCACAATGCCCAGCTGACTGAGGACTCCACGGTTTCCCCGGAGTGCAACGAGTGTAGCGATGAAGAGACCGGCTAGGGCACCGGAAGCTCCGAGCGTTCCACTTAATGGGGGACTCAACAACATGATGCCGGCCGTGCCACCAAAGAGTGAGAGCATGTAGAGCCAGATAAACCGAAGTCTTCCCATACGTGGTTCGAGCAGCGTCCCAAAAATGTAGATACCGTACATGTTCATCAGGATGTGGAAGATCGATCCAGTGGAGTGGGCGAAGGCGTTGGTGAACAATCGCCACGGTTCATAAATGGCAATCCCCGGTACCAGCATCATGGCCTGAGTGGTTCCGCGCAGCGCCCACTGCGCGAGATAGGCAAGAATATTCAGCGCAATGATGGTGTAGGTCGCCAGGGGCTTGGTCGCCACGGCACCGCCATACTGTGTGCGCTGGGTTGGCATCTGACGATTAGCTTCCTGGATGCACTCGCGGCATTGCACACCCACCGGGGCGGAGACCTGACATTCTGGGCAAACCGGCCGGTTGCACCTCGCGCAGCTAACGTACGACACTCGATCCGGATGCCGGTAACATCTCGGCTCGCCGTGGCCTGAGGGGGATACTTGCCCGTATGACATTCTGTTCCTGCGCCTTAAATGTGGTTGTTCAAAGTGGACGGGGATGCACGAAGGCTCCGGAAAGAACGCTCAATGCGCTTCCCGGAGCCTTCAACTGAGTAGGTCGAAACTTACAGGGTTTCGATATCGATGGAGTTGATAACCACCGGCTCCAGCGGCTTGTCACGGCCGTCGGTGGCCACAGTGTTGAGCGCGTCGACAACCTTGCGGGATTCCGCGTCGGTGACCTCACCGAAGATGGTGTGCTTGCCCTGCAACCAAGTGGTCGGGGTGGTGGTGATGAAGAACTGGGAACCGTTGGTTCCGCGACCCATGCGGATACCGGCGTTGGCCATGGCCAACTTGTAAGGAGCGGTGAAGTCCAGTTCTGGGTGGATTTCGTCGTCGAACTGGTAACCCGGGCCACCGAAGCCCTGGCCCAGCGGGTCACCGCCCTGAATCATGAAGTCAGCAATGATGCGGTGGAAAATCGTCCCGTTGTACAGGGGAGTGCCGGTCTTCTGATCGCCGGTCTCTGGGTGTACCCACTCCTGCTCACCGGTCGAAAGACCAACGAAGTTCTTCACGGTCTTCGGAGCGTGGTTACCGAACAGTTCAACAACGATGTCGCCCAAGCTGGTGTGAATCGTTGCTTTGTGTGTTGCGTTTGCAGTCATAGCGCTATTCTCCCATGTTGCAATGACTGACCGCCAAGCTACGGGTACGCGGTCAGTGAAACATTCATGAATACTGCCCAACGGCACCTGTGCGCACGGGATCCGTCCTAGGCTGGAAGAGACAGCTAACGACTAATTTCAGGAGGTTCCAGATGGCCTGCACCAAGAGTACTGGCGGGAAGTTTTTGCTCATCGCAGCAATTGCGGGAGTTGTCGCCGTGTTGGTGGCGTTGTGGAAGGCATCAAAGCCGGTGCCCGATCCTTGGTCCTCGGAGAGTCCTCAACCCGACACCATTGAACCGGTTTCTTCACGAGAGGCCAGCGTGGACGAGATCCGTGAGCTCGCTCGGGATGAGGAAGCAAACTAGCCGCTAACCAGGCGTGATTGTCCGCGGACAACACACCATAGCCCAATTAGGATTGCGCCCAGCCCGACGAATGTGCCCCATGGGACAACCTGCTCAAGGAAAAGTGCAGCGAGCAGGGCGGCCCCTGGAATTTCTAGCAGGATCAGTGTCGATACGGTCAAAGCGCCCAGCACCTTGAGTAGATGGTTCATTACCGTGTGCCCAAGTAGTTGGGCGCAAACCGTGAGTAGGATGATGCCAATCCATCCGAGGGCGTCGAATCCCCACAGCGGTTGCCCCGTAACGAGGCACAGCACCAGCAATATGACGGCGGTTACCGCATAGCAGGTAGATGCATAGGTACCGGTGCCCAGAGTGCGCCTGGCCGCAGAACCGGCCAAGGTGTAGGCCGCGGCCAACATACCGCCCATAATCGCCAGCAGATCACCGATGAGCGCCTCGCGTCCTAGGCCTAGATCGAGTCCGGTGATCGCTACAACCCCACAGATCGCAAGACCCATCCCAATCAGTACGATCGGTTGGTAGCGCACGCCTCGATACATCTGAAACAGCGCGATCCAAACGCCTTGAATACAGACTAAGGCCGTGGCGGCCGCGACACTGGTCATACGAACCGCATACATGAAGCACACGAAATGCAGAGCCAGGGCCACTCCAGAGGCCACCACGATGCTCCATTCGCGTCGCGTCATCTCACGGAATATGCGGCGGTTTTTCCGCAGTGCGGGAGCTGCAAGCAGAACGGCGGCTGAGCCATTGCGCCAGAGAGCCATGGACAGCACGGGTACGGTGGGAAAAGCGGCAATAATGGGGCCCGAGGCGGAGATTCCCAGTACTCCGACAATGGCCAACAGAATGGTCACGCTCTAAGGTTATCCGTATTTTCACGGACCGATTGACCGATCTTCCGCTGCGCCAAACTCAGCACTAACAATAGATTTCATTTAGAGCATATAACCAAGTCAAACACCTTTTACTTGGTTATTCCTTTGCGGCGCCAGTAGGCGGCAACCAATGCGCCAGACAAGTTATGCCAAACCGAGAATACTGCTCCGGGCAGCGCAGCCTCGGGGGCGAAATACTGTTTTGCCAAGCCCGCGGCCAGTCCAGAGTTCTGCATTCCTACCTCGACGGAGACAGTTCGTCGTGAGGCTTCAGGTAGCCGCAACACACGACCTATGCCATAACCCAACAATAGGCCAAGTCCGTTGTGAATCACTACGGCCAGTAGGACAAGCCACCCGGCGGCAAACAGCGTCTGCGCACTGGCGGCCACCACGATCGTGACCACAAAGGCGATGGCCAGCACCGATACCCATGGCAGCGCAGGTACCAGTCGTTGCACAAGCTTCTGGAACAGCGCCCGAACCACCAGACCGCCGATGATTGGGATGAGCACGATCTGCACCACGCTAAGGGCCATGGATCCGGCATCCACCGGTAGGTACTGGCCCGCAAGCCAGAGCGTGAGCAGTGGGGTAAAGATCGGAGCCAGCAGGGTGGAGACGCTAGTCATCGCCACCGACAGCGCGATATCCCCGCGGGCCAGATAAGACACCACGTTGGAGGCCGTTCCGCCCGGTGCGCACCCAACGAGGATGATGCCCGCGGCGAGCATCGGATCGAGCTGAAGCGCTACGGCTACCGCCCATCCCAGCAGTGGCATGACCAAAAATTGTGCCAGAACTCCGCCAGCGACGGGCCAGGGATTCTTCGCGACCAGTGCAAAGTCCGGGAAGGTCAAAGTTAGCCCCATGCCGAACATGATCACCATGAGCATGGGATTGATCAGTCCCGAAAGTGGGAGGAAAGGCTCTGGCATGAGAGCACCGAGCGCGCCACCGGCAAGAATCAGTACAGGGAACAGCAGTACGGCGATATAGGAATTGCGTGTTTCGGTGTCAGCTGACGCCACGCTCGAGTTTTTATCCGGCACCTGATTATCCTGCCACGCGGACCTTCCGACGAAAACTATCGGCATATGTTGTTAAGCCACTGCCAGAATCGTGTTCATGGGGAAGTTACCCTCGACCAGCATGCTGGTGCTGTGAAGATCGCAATCATCGCAGAGTCATTTCTTCCACACTTCAACGGCGTCACGAACTCGGTGCTACGTGCACTGGAGCATTTTGCGGCGCGAGGGCACGAGGCGGTTGTCATTTGCCCGGCGGCCGCTCGGCTAGACGAACTACGCGGCAAGGGAGTGCCAGGGTCTGCTCATGGTTTCCCCGTGCATACGGTTCCTTCTGTGCCACTGGCGACCTATCCGGCAGTGCGTCTGGCCACCGTCAGTACGCTTCGTTTGCGCAGGTTGCTGGCCGATATCCGGCCAGATGTCGTCCACTTAGCTAGTCCGTTTGTTCTGGGCTGGAAGGCACAGTGCGCTGCAGAGCAGTTGGGGATACCCACCGTGGCGATGTATCAAACCGAAGTACCGAACTACGCCAACCGGTACAAGATGCCGTGGCTCACCCAGCGCTTGTGGGATCACGTGCGCACGGTGCACAGCAGCGCGGATCTAACCCTCGTACCCAGCAGCTTCTCCCGAGATCAGTTGTCCGCCCTCGGTGTACAACGCCTATCGTTGCTGGGCCGCGGCGTCGACACCGAGCAGTTCACGCCCACACGCAGAGACGCCGCATTCCGCAAGGCCATCGCGCCGAACGGTGAGCGGCTGATCGGTTTCGTTGGCCGTCTGGCCGCCGAAAAACAGGTCGAGGATCTGCGTGTGCTCAACGATCTCGAGAATACGCGGCTGGTCATCGTTGGCTCCGGCCCCATGGAACCGAGCCTGCGTCAGGCACTTCCCGGAGCACACTTCACCGGATTCCTCTCCGGGACCCGGCTCGCGTCCGTGATGGCTTCGCTGGATGTCTTCGTCCACACCGGGGAGTCCGAAACATTCTGCCAAACCATTCAGGAGTCCATGGCCTGTGCCGTTCCCGTCGTGGCGGTGGGACGCGGGGGACCACTGGACCTCGTTGATTCTTCACGGACCGGCTGGCTGTACCAACCCGGTGCGCTCGATGATCTACGCGCCCGTGTCGTCGATCTGGCCTATGACGATGCAAAACGCTTGGCCTTCGGGCAGGCCGCTCAGAGGGCCGTACAAGGCCGTTCGTGGGAATCCATCGGGGACCGGCTCTTGACCCATTACCGGAGCGTGTGCCGCTCATACGCCGCCAGCTAAGCGTAGCGTTCAGTCGCGGGGCACAACCCCCGAGTATTCTTCAGTCTGAACCGCGCCGGCATAGGAAAATTCGAGGAGGGTCAGGCCTGTCGAGGTGACGCGTTGGCTGGTGAGCTCAAAGGAGGAATCACGGTGCCCGGTAAATAGGCGTCGGCCCTGGCCCAGTACTACCGGGGCGACAGCCAGTCGGATGGAATCGATCAGCCCGGCATCCAGCAGCGAGGCTGCAAGAACGGAGCTACCGTGGATTTGTAGTTCGTCTCCGGCTTTTCCCTTCAACGCACTGATCTGCGCCACGACATTCGAATAAAGCACCGTCGTCGGTTTCCACTCGCCCGTCTTCAGGGTGCTACTGACCACGTATTTTGGCAACGTATTCATGCGCACCGTGAACGGATCTGGTTCTTCAATCTGCGGCCAGTCGCGGGCAAAGGCAAGGTAGGTACGCCGCCCAAAGAGTAACCCATCCGCGGCGTCGAGCCACTGGGAGGCCTGTTGCAGGAAGTCGTCATCAATGAAGGGCACAAACCACCCGCCTCGGGTGAATCCGTCGCTCTGATCCTCCGTAGGGGAGCCAGGGCCCTGGCTCACGCCATCGAGGGTCACAAACTGTGTCAGGGTTAGCTTCATTTCATCTCCCGGCAGTCAATAGTACGTTCATGAATCGCCCGCGCTGTCGGTCTCGAGGCGCAGCGATAGGTACTCGTGAAATCCCGCTCGTCGGGCGAAACGCACCGGACGTCGTTCGTACTCACGAAATCCCAAACCCCGGTACAGCTGCAGTGCCGCCTGATTAGTGTCCTTGATGTCTCGCAACACAAAGCGTTGAAAGCCAGTGTCGCTCACCAGATGCTGCATCAGCGCCCTAGCCAGGCCACGACGTCGAAAGCCCGGTGCCGTGGTAACGAAGCCGATTTCCGCAAGATCCGGGCTGGGCTCGGGGTACGCCCCGAGAAATTGGCTGCGCACGATCTGGTAGCTGATCGATCCGCGAATCGCTCCCAGATGCGCCCGGAGCTCGGCGGCGACCAGTGCAAAGCACTCTTGCTCACCGGTGGTCAGCGAGGCCACGGCCGCGGGGTGCCCATCGACGAGGGCCACGTAGAAGCGTTCAAGGATCAGCATGTGGGCGAAGGCAGCGGCCACCCGCGCAGGATCGGGGGAGAAGAAGGCAAAATCCTCGGCGAAGCCGTGTGCGAGAACGCCGGCGATATCTTCTCGGTAGCCTTCGCCTACTTCGTCGGCCCTGCACTGCTCAATCATGTTCCAGGCTCCGTGAGGTGACGGCGGGCGACGGATTGCCACTGCACATTGCGGGCACGACGTTCGAGGTGCATTGGGATCCCCTCGCGAGTCGACGAACCGCCATGTGATGGCGCTGTTTGTCTCCATCGTGGCACCTCGTGCGAAGTGGTGGCAATACTTCGGGCTCTTCAATCTCGGGGTCTGCGGCTGTAGGCTCCATGTCATCGCCACGCCAGAGAGAAGGTTCTCATGCCCGCCAGCTATACATTCGACGTTCTCTGTAGCCTCGATGGCTACGGATCTTTCGGTCCCGAAGGGGACTGGGGTGGCTATTGGGGTAAGCAAGGTCCGGAATTCCTCGCGCATCGAGCCGAGCAGTACGCGGCCGAAATGCAACTGGTACTTGGAGCGGCGACTTTTCGGATGTTTCAAAAATTCCTTGGGGCACTGAGCCGGGACTCCGAGGCCAGCGACCCGGTGAACACTCGGATGAAATTTCAGCCCACGACCGTCATATCTTCAACCTTGGACGAACCGCTGGATTGGCCGGATGTACAGGTGGCGCGCGGTGACGCCGTCGAGATAGTCACCGAGCTCAAGCATCACGCTGAGCGGCCGCTGCGTTCCCATGGCAGTTTGATGCTAAATAGCGCCCTGTTAAACGCCGGATTGGTCGATTATGTTCAGGTCACCATGTTTCCGGTGCTCACCGGTCGCACCGGGACCCGACCGATCTTCACTGCGGTCCAAGATTTCGACCTCGAGCTCGTTTCCGAGCGGGTTTTCGACGGGCGAATCGTGGAGTTGACCTATCGGCCCACGGCACATCTCCCAGGCGGCGGCTAGCGCACCGCGCTAAAGGGAGGGAGAAAAAGAAGAACCCCGGACAATGTCCGGGGTTCTTCTTTCTTGTGGAGCCTAGGAGATTCGAACTCCTGACATCCTGCTTGCAAAGCAGGCGCTCTACCAACTGAGCTAAGGCCCCGTAAGGGTTAGGATACCGTGTCAGTTACCTTTTGCCAGGTAACCTTGGTTTCCGAAGAAGCCTTGACCTTCTTGTAAACCACAGCCGCTACCGCAGCTAGGGTTCCCAGGAGTAGAAGCTTTTTCATTCTTCCATCCCTTCCATTAGGCAAGGTTTCCGTGGGCGTACCAAGACTTGAACTTGGGACCTCTTCGTTATCAGCGAAGCGCTCTAACCGCCTGAGCTATACGCCCTTACCTGTTCCGTTCTCTTTGGAACGAAATAAAACTTTACCGGTGATTGGCTACAGACACAAATCGAGCCCGGGTGTCATGCGTCACAGCACTTTTCCCGGGCTCGACCAGTGACTATTAGTCGTCGGTCAGGGTCACGCCGATACCGCCGACCAGCGAGGCTGCGATGTTGTATAGCACCGCACCGAGCATCGAAAGCACGGAAATGACCACGACGTTCACCACGGCAATGATGGTCGAGTACGAAGCAACCTGACCCAGCGACATGGCGGTGCGCAGATCGAAACTACTGTCCGCACCAATCGCGTCACGCATCAGCTGGTTGAACACATCGAAGGTGCCGGTCAGATCCAGCACGCCCCAGATCGCCACGCCGGCCACCACGGTCAGCACACCAAAGCCGACCGAAAGCAGGAAGGCAAGCTTGAGCACTGAGAAGGGCTCGACCTTGGATACCAGCAGGCGTGCCTTACGCACCTTAGCCTTCGGGGCAGGGCGCACCAGGCGCTCCTGGTTGCCGGACGGGCGCTGCTGGCTTCCGGTCGGACGTGCGGAGGATCCGGCCGGGCGCTGCGCGCCGGCGGGACGTGCCCCGGCCGGACGTGCACCCGAGGCGCCTGCCGGACGCGGGTTGTTACCCGCAGGGGTGGTTGGGCGCTTCACCTGAGTTGCGCGCGGGGCACCTGCCTGGGGCGGATTACCGTTTGGGCGAGGCGTCGAGGGCGTACTCATGCGTTACCTCCGTCGTTGGTTTCATCCGTCGCAGTCTGAACTGGTGTTGCCGGTACGTCAGATGATTCAGTGGTCGTATTTTCTTCGTTTAACGTTACGCCATCTTCCTCGGAGTTCTCTTCGAGCCCCGTCTCCGAATTCTTAGCGACGGCGATGATGCGATCCTTCTTATCCGGCTTCGCGAAGATCACGCCCATGGTGTCGCGGCCCTTGGAAGGAACCTGGCTCACCGAGGAGCGAACAACCTTGCCCGACTCCATGACCACGAGCACTTCGTCGGTCTCCTCGACGATCAGTGCACCGACCAATTCGCCGCGCTCTTCGGCCAGCTTGGCGACCTTAATGCCCAGACCACCACGGGACTGAACGCGGTATTCGGCCACCTCGGTGCGCTTGGCGTAGCCTTCGTGGGTGACGGTGAAAACGTAGGAGTCTTCGCGTACCACGTCGGCGGCCAGCAGGGTGTCGTCGTCACGGAATTTCATGCCCGTCACACCGGAGGTCGCACGACCCATCGGGCGCATCGCGGTATCGGTAGCCGTAAAGCGCACCGACTGACCCTTGCGCGAGACAAGCATCACATCATCGGTAGGGTGCAACAGCTGCGCAGAGACCAGTTCATCGTCCTCGCGCAGGTTGATCGCGATCAAACCGGCGGTGCGGTTCGTATCGTAATCCGCCAGGCGGGTTTTCTTCACCAGACCATTGCGGGTGGCCAGCATCAGGTACTCGGCGTCCTGGTAGGTACGCAGGTCCAGCACTTGGGCGATGTGCTCATCCGGCTGGAAGGCCATCACGTTGGCCACGTGTTGCCCCTTGGCGTCGCGACCGGCCTCGGCCAGTTCGTAGCACTTGGCGCGGTAGACGCGGCCGTGGTTGGTGAAGAACAGCAGCCAGTTGTGCGTTGAGGTGACGAAGAAGTGCTCCACCACGTCGTCCCCGCGCAGGGAAGCGCCCTTGATGCCCTTACCGCCGCGCGCTTGCGAGCGGTAGTTATCGATCCGGGTGCGCTTCACGTAGCCGCCGCGGGTAATGGTGACGACCATTTCCTCTTCTGGAATGAGGTCCTCGACGCTCATGTCACCGTCGAAGCCCATGAGAATCTTGGTGCGGCGCTCGTCCCCGTGCTTCTCGACGATCTCGGCCAGTTCCTCGGAAACGATCTCACGCTGTCGCGATTCGGAGGCCAGGATCGCCTTGAACTCGGTGATCATCGCCATCAGGCGGTCGTAATCGTCGAGAATCTTCTGGCGTTCCAGCGCGGCGAGCTTACGCAGCTGCATATCGAGGATGGCGCGCGCCTGATCGTCGTCGATCTCCAGCAGGCTCTTCAGTCCCTCGCGAGCATCTTCGACCGTGGCCGAGGCGCGAATCAAGGCGATGACCTCATCCAACGCATCGAGTGCCTTGAGCAGGCCCTCGAGGATGTGGGCCTCGTCCTCGGCCTTCTTCAGGCGGAACTTGGTGCGCCGAACAATGACCTCGATCTGGTGGGTAATCCAGTGACGGATGAACCCATCCAGCGGCAGGGTGCGCGGCACGCCGTCCACAATGGCCAACATGTTGGCCGAGAAGTTCTCCTGCAGCTGCGTGTGCTTGTACAGGTTGTTCAGCACGACCTTGGCCACGGCATCGCGCTTAAGCACGATGACCAGGCGCTGGCCGGTACGGCCCGAGGTTTCATCGCGCATATCGGCGATGCCCGAGATCTTGCCGTCGCGGACAAGTTCGGCAATCTTCACCGCAAGGTTATCCGGGTTGGCCATGTACGGTAGCTCGGTCACCACGAGGCAGGTGCGGCCTTGAATTTCCTCGACGTTGACCACCGCACGCATGGTGATCGAGCCGCGACCGGTCCGGTAGGCGTCGGCGATGCCCTTGGTGCCCAGAATCATGGCGCCCGACGGGAAATCGGGGCCCTTGATGCGCTGCATCAGTGCGGCCAGCAGCTCTTCGCGGCTAGCCTCTGGGTGTTCGAGGGCCCACTGCACGCCCTCGGCCACTTCGCGCAGGTTATGCGGCGGAATGTTGGTGGCCATACCCACGGCGATACCGGAGGAACCGTTGACCAAGAGGTTCGGGAAACGCGCCGGCAGCACCGTCGGTTCCTGGTTCTTGCCGTCGTAGTTGTCCTGGAAATCAACGGTGTCTTCGTTGATGTCGCGGACCATTTCCATGGCCAGCGGGGCCATTTTGGTCTCGGTGTAACGCTGTGCGGCCGCGCCGTCGTTACCCGGCGAACCGAAGTTACCCTGGCCCAGGGCCAGCGGGTAGCGCATCACCCAGTCCTGGATGAGGCGGACCAGCGCATCGTAAATGGCCGAGTCACCGTGCGGGTGGTACTGACCCATCACTTCGCCGACCACGCGGGCGCACTTGTTGTAGGACCGGTCCGGGCGGTAGCCACCGTCGTACATTGCGTAGATCACGCGGCGGTGCACCGGCTTCAGGCCGTCACGCACGTCGGGCAGTGCACGGCCGACGATCACGGCCATTGCATAGTCCAGGTAGGAACGCTGCATTTCGGTCTGCAGGTCCACCTGATCGATGCGGTCCAGCACCGGCCCGTCTGCGGTTACGTCCTGTGGTTCTAGGTTGTCTTGCGGATTCTGCTCGTCGCTCATTATTTCCCTAAGTCGAGGCTAGATGTCCAGGAACCGGACGTCCTTGGCGTTTTGCTGGATGAAGGTGCGGCGGGATTCGACATCCTCGCCCATGAGCACCGAGAAGACCTCGTCGGCCGCGGCCGCATCGTCCATCGCCACCTGGCGCAGCGTGCGGTGCGAGGGATCCATGGTGGTGTCCCACAGTTCCGAGTAGTCCATCTCGCCCAGACCCTTGTAACGCTGGATGCCGTTTTCCTTGGGAAGACGCTTGTTGGCTGCCTGCCCACGAACCAGAGCCTCATCGCGCTCGCGGTCGGTGAAGACGTATTCGTGGGCTGCGTTGGACCACTTGATGCGGTACAGCGGCGGCGAGGCCAAGTAGACGTATCCATGTTCGATCAACGGCCGCATGAAGCGGAAGATCAGGGTCAACAGCAGCGTGGTGATGTGCTGTCCATCGACGTCGGCATCGGCCATCAACACGATCTTGTGGTAGCGCAGCTTGGACATATCGAACTCTTCGCCGATACCCGTGCCAAAGGCGGTGATCATCGACTGCACTTCGGCGTTACCCAGCGCGCGGTCCAAACGTGCACGTTCCACGTTCAGGATCTTGCCGCGTAGCGGCAGGATCGCTTGGGTGCGCGGATCGCGTCCGCGCTTTGCCGAACCACCTGCGGAGTCACCCTCCACCATGAAGATTTCGCACTCGATGGGGTTCTTCGAGGAGCAGTCCGAGAGCTTGCCCGGCATGCCGAAGGACTCCATCGGCGACTTGCGGCGGGCGTTGTCTCGCGCCTTGCGCGCGGCCATGCGTGCCTGTGAGGCCAACTGTGCCTTGCGGATGATGTCCTTGGCGTGAATCGGATTACGCCCGAGCCAGTCACCGAGTTCGTCGTTGACCACGCCCTGCACGAAGCCACGCGCCACGGAGTTACCAAGCTTGGTCTTGGTCTGGCCCTCGAACTGCGGCTCGGAAAGCTTAACCGAGATGACGGCGGTGAGACCCTCGCGCACGTCGTCGCCGGTGAGGTTATCGTCCTTGTCGCGCAGGATTTTGTTCTCACGGGCATAGCGGTTGAGCAGGCCGGTCAGTGCGGCACGGAACCCTTCTTCGTGGGTACCGCCCTCATGGGTGTTAATGGTGTTCGCGTAGGTATGCACGGACTCTGCGTAAGCGGTGGTCCACTGCATGGCGATTTCCACGCTGATCCCGCGGTCGTTATCTTCGGATTCGAACGCGATGACCTCGGGGTGGACGAGTTCGACCTTCTTGGCAGCATTCAGGTGCTTGACGTAGTCGAGCAGACCGTCCTTGTAGAGGTAGTCCACAACGCGAGGCTTAATTGCCTTCTCGTCCTGGTCCTCTACCTCGACCTCGGGCTGCTCATGAGTACGCTCATCGGTCAGGCGAATGCGTAGGCCCTTGTTCAGGAAGGCCATCTGCTGGAAGCGCGCGCGTAGCGTCTCAAAATCGAACTCGACGGTCTCGAAAATTTCCGGATCCGGATAGAAGGTCTGCGTGGTGCCGGTGGCCTGAGTTTCCTCGCCCTTGGTCAGCGGCATCGTGGTGCGGCCACCGTCGGCGAACGAGATGCGCCAGGCATGCCCCTTTTGTCGGACCACGGTATCGACACGGCGCGACAACGCGTTCACCACGGAAATACCCACGCCGTGCAGGCCACCGGAGACGGCGTAACCGCCGCCGCCGAATTTACCACCGGCGTGCAGGATCGTCATCACGACCTCTACCGCGGGCTTGCCTTCGGTTGCGTGCATATCGGTGGGGATTCCTCGGCCGTTATCTTCGACGCGAACGCCGCCGTCGGCCTGTAGGGTCACATCGATGGTGTCGCAGTATCCTGCCAGCGCCTCGTCAACCGAGTTATCTACGACCTCGTAGACCAGATGGTGCAAACCACGCGGCCCGGTAGAGCCGATGTACATGCCAGGACGCTTGCGAACGGCTTCGAGCCCTTCCAGCACCGTGATGTCTTCGGCTCCATAGGTATGTTCGACCTTTGAAGTCATCGAGTCGGCCGTTTCTGTGGGCTGCCCGGGTTCCTGCGGCGAAGTGTTTTCAGTAGACACTGGTGCTACGAACTCCTCAAAATTTGCGCGCGACATCCCCGCGGTGCCAGAGTGCGGCCCCTAAGGATTGCCAATATCGGGTGCTATGCGCCCGAGCGGAGCTCAGGCTGCGACAATACACGTAACCTTAAGTCTACCGTGTCATGTGTATTTTTCACGGATCTGGCGAGCTAAAACACCGGATAGAACGCACAGAAACCATGATCTGAGAGCTTCTCGCTTGGTCGCTGAGGGGGGATGCACCCGACAGGGGCGTTCACGCGGCGTAGGCAGCGTCAGCGATTTCTACCCGTAGGTATCGCGGGGGCCGCGGCCAGCAACCGAACGACCACCGTGGCGCCACGATGGAGCGTTAGGTCCAAGCACCCGGATTACCGTCACGATCCCCGGTCCCAACTCGGCATCAAATTTCTTGAGAATTTCGTGGCTGAGTAGGCGCATTTGCGTAGCCCACGAAGTTGAATCACAACGGACAACAACCACCGTATCCTCAAAGGATTCGGGTTTGCAGTGCTCGGCCACGTTGGTTCCGACAAGTTCCGCCCAGCGACCCAATACGGATCCGACCGCGACCTGAGTATTCCACCCGCGAGACTTGGACAGGCGGGACACCACATCACCGATGGCTCGCGGATCCCGGTCCGGAGCATTTGAATCTTTGCTCGAACCTGATTGTTGGCCGCCGCGCTGTTTTTTCCGCGCTTGAACCCGGGCTAAACGCGCCGCGTCCATACGGGTTTCACCACGTTCTTCGGCTAGTTTCCGCATCCGGTTCAGCAATGCCTGCGCGGGATCAAGTTCCTGCTCAAACATCGGCGACCTGTCCCGGACTGACCTGGAAATAGTGTCCCTGAAGTGTTTCGGGAACATCTTCGGGAACCGCGGCGGTGACGATCACCTGCTCAGCACCGGCTACGATTCGGGCCAGTCGAGCTCGACGTGTGGCATCGAGTTCGGCAAAAACGTCGTCGAGAATCAGAATTGGACCCGAGCCGGGACGCGGATCATCGTCACAGAAAACCCGATAAGCAGCTAGACGCAAGGCGAGAGCGAATGACCAGGTTTCGCCGTGTGAGGCATAACCTTTGGCTGGTGTGAGCCCTAGCTGCAAACCTAAATCATCACGGTGTGGGCCGAACAGGGTGATGCCTCGGTCCAGTTCGCGGGATCGATTCGATTCGAGTGCCTCAAGAAGTAACTCTTCGATCTGATTTTGATCGAGAGTGTTGAGATCTTGCGCCAAGTTCTCTGAATTCTCCTCGACCAAGGAACTGCGATAGCTTGCGCTGGCTAGTTTCGAGCCATCAGCAAGATCGGCATATGCCGCCTGGAGATACGGTTGTAGCTTGTCTAAAACATCAAGCCTCCCTCGGATCAGCCGAGCGCCACAGGAGGCTAGCTGCAGATCCCAAGCCGTGAGGGTATTTTCTTGCGAGGCAGTGAGCTTCGACTTCCCACGAACTGATTTGAGCAAGGCGTTTCGCTGCTTCACGATTCGCTCGTAGTCATTTCGGGTTGTTGCTTCGACAGGGCGAAGAGAAACTAAGAGTTCGTCAAGGAAGCGTCGACGATTACCTGGGTCTCCTTTAACCAATGCTAGGTCTTCGGGTGCGAACAGAACTGTGCGAACAATCCCTAGAATTTCACGGGCTCGGACCGGGTTACCACGGTTGATCCGTGCGCGATTGATCTTGCCTGTGGTGATCTCAACCTCGAGCGTCGTTTGTTGAGAACCACGGTGAACCGTACCGCGGACAAGTGCTCGCTGTGCCCCGAAATTTAGCAGTGGGGCATCATTGCTGACGCGATGAGAAGAGAGATTCGCCAGATATCCAATGGCTTCGACGATATTAGTTTTACCGACTCCATTAGGCCCGATCAGAATGTTTGTGCCATCGACTAGCTGCACTTCGGCGTGCTGATAAGAGCGGAAGCTCGTCAAGGACAGCTGAGAAATGAACACCTTAGATTCCTGAAGTGCCGCGGCAGTACGCAATTACTGCCGCGGCCACTAGTTAGTTGGAGTTTGGAAGTCGAACTGGCATGACCAGATAGCGGTACTCGCTTTGATCGTCTTCATCGATCTGTTTCTGGCCGGTCAACATCGCAGGCTTCGGTGCACTAGTGAACGAGAACCGAACGTAATCGGTGTTGAAGGTTCCCAAACCCTCGCTGAGGTAGGTCGGATTGAAAGCAACAGTGATGTCTTCACCGCGGAGGGCAGCAACAATCGACTCTTCAGCTTGGGCATCATCACCGGTGCCAGCATCGAGGGTTACTTGACCGTCGACAAATGCCAATCGAACTGGAGTGTTTCGTTCAGCGACAACAGAAACGCGTCGGACCGCTTCAATTAGTTCGCTTGTACGAACGGTTGCGTGGATTGGGGTTGAATCGGGGAACAACGATCGGATCTTGGGGTAATCTCCGTTGACCAACAGGGAAGTAGTGCGGCGGTTGGCGCTTTGGAAGCCGACAAGTTCACCGTTCTGGCTGATGGCGATCTCCAGATCACCGGCGCTGGACAAGGACTTGGCAACATCATTTAGCGTCTTGGCTTTAATCAGGAAGCTGGTAGAAATTTCTGGATTATTCGGAGTCCAGTGAAGTTCGCGCATAGCTAGCCGATAGCGGTCAGTTGCCAGGAAGGTAATGAGGTCATTCTCGATCTCTACCTTGATACCGGTGAGAACGGGCAGCGTGTCATCCTTGGACGCAGCAACGATAACTTGGCTTACAGCCTCGGCAAAGACTTGCCCATCGACACGTCCAGATACTTCGGGCAATGAAGGTAGCGAAGGATATTCATCAACGGGCATGGTGGCCAAGTTGAAGCGTGAACGTCCACAGCTCAGAAAGACTTTGGCACCTTCGGTTTCCAACGTAACTGTGGAGTTTGGCAAGCTGCGGGTGATCTCTGCAAGTAGCTTGCCCGAAACCAAGATGGAACCTTGTTCGGCAATGTCAGCTGCAAATTCAATATGAGATGAGATCTCGTAATCAAAGCCTTCGAGCTGAACGACTCCGTTATGGGTCGTAATCAGAATTCCAGCAAGTACGGGCGATGGCGGACGCTGTGCCAATGATTTAGCGGTCCAGGATACGGCATCGGCCAGTACATCCTTTTCAACGCTGAACTTCACGAACAATCCGCCTTTCGGAACCTTTGGTCGTTGTCAATGCCGATAAGTAGCACACCGGCAAGTTCTTAAGCATAGAGCAGATACGAATGACTCCACTCATCCAATCTTGCCATGGGCGTTGAGTAGCTGATCCTTCTGGTTCCCAAACTGTGTGCCAATTGGCTCATTGGATGATTCGTGTTTTGTCCTGATGGCTCCAGCAAGTGGCCGAGACGTGGTTTTGCTAACGAGTTGTTAGCTCATGAGGCGTTCGAAACGGGCACGCGAGGTGGTGGTCTCGTTATTTGGCAGGCAAAAGGTTAAAAGGTGGGAGTGTTAATAACCCCTGTGGAATCTGTGGAGAAGCGGTTAAAGCCCATATCCGAGCTCGATTGTGCATGTGAACAATCTGTGATCGAAAGTGGGACTGAGTCTCACGAGCGTGTTGATACTCAGTTTCACCCTAACGACCATCCACACGGAGTTTGAGGTTTATCCGCAGGTACTCACCAGATCATCCACAAAATTATCCACAGGTGTGGTTATCGCATTAAAGTTCGCGCTGGCTCTGTTTGATGCGATTGGTAAGCTCGGTGACCTGATTGAAGATCGCACGTCGTTCTGCCATGAGCTCGCGAATCTTTCGATCTGCATGGATGACCGTGGTGTGATCACGTCCGCCGAGCTCGGCACCAATTTTCGGCAGTGACATATCGGTCAGCTCGCGCAGGAGATACATCGCAATTTGCCGAGCAGTAACAAGCGTGCGCGTGCGTGACTTGCTATTCAGTTCGTCGATAGACAGCCCAAAGTATTCCGCGGTTTGCTTGATGATGGTCGACGGGGTGATTTCCTGGGCGCCATCCTCACTGATCAGGTCCTTGAGGACAGTCTCAGCTAGGGCGAGATCGACGCTTTGATTATTGAGGGACGCAAAAGCGGTGACACGAATGAGCGCCCCCTCCAACTCGCGAATATTCGTTGAGATGCGGGAAGCGATGTACTCCATCACGTCGCTAGGTGCGGACAAATTCTCCGCATCAGCTTTCTTACGCAAAATCGCAATGCGGGTCTCGAGCTCGGGAGGCTGAATATCCGTTAGCAGGCCCCATTCGAAGCGGGATCGCATACGATCCTCAAATCCTTGCAATTGCTTCGGGGGCAGATCCGAGGTGATGACTACTTGCTTGTTGTGGTTGTGCAACGCATTGAAAGTGTGGAAGAACTCTTCCTGCGTCGCATCCTTGTTAGCCAAGAACTGAATATCGTCAATGAGCAGGATGTCAACGTTTCGATAGGTCTGCTTGAAGCTCGCACCTTCGTCATCTCGAATTGAGTTGATGAAGTCGTTGGTGAACTCTTCCGAGTTGACGTATCGGACACGGATGCCCTTGTAGAGGTGGCGGGCGTAGTGGCCGATGGCATGCAACAAGTGAGTTTTTCCGAGACCGGAGTCGCCATAAATGAAGAGAGGGTTATAGGCCTTTGCCGGCGCTTCGGCAACGGCTACGGCTGCTGCATGTGCAAAACGGTTCGACGAGCCGATAACGAACGTATCGAAGATGTATTTCGGATTTAGACGCCCGAACTCTTGTGAATTCGACGGGGGAGTCGGCTGAGGTGCCGGCTGAAGTCGCGGCCCGGGTGCAGGTTCGGCAATTTCTTCCTCAGCTGCACTTTGCTTTGGCTGAGCCGCTTCGATAGTTCGCTCGTCCTCAGAGGAAGCTAACGACAAGTCCACGCTGACTGCGCAGGAGATCTCATCCTGGAACACTTCACGGAGTGCTTCATCAAGAGGCTCGCGCAGCTGACCTTGCAGAATGTCTCGGGTGAACTCGTTCGGAACGGCAACTAGGAGCGTCTTTCCGATGAGCCCCTGGGGCTTAGCCAGGGACACAAAGGGCCGGTTTCGTGCCGAAACCCGGTCGTTGTCTTCGATGCGCCGAATCACCTGGCGCCATGAGCTACCGATGCTGTTGGTCTCATCGCTGCTCAC